>NZ_CP037867.1:0-3257500 GCF_004353865.1 Hydrogenophaga pseudoflava | reverse complement strand
GCATGCTTACAAAAAGTAGGAGCCCGAAAGGGTGACTGCGTACCTTTTGTATAATGGGTCAGCGACTTACATTCAGTGGCAAGCTTAACCGAGTAGGGAAGGCGTAGGGAAACCGAGTCCGAATAGGGCGATTCAGTCGCTGGGTGTAGACCCGAAACCAAGTGATCTATCCATGGCCAGGATGAAGGTGCCGTAACAGGTACTGGAGGTCCGAACCGACTGGTGTTGCAAAACCAGCGGATGAGCTGTGGATAGGGGTGAAAGGCTAAACAAACTTGGAAATAGCTGGTTCTCTCCGAAAACTATTTAGGTAGTGCCTCAAGTATTACCTGCGGGGGTAGAGCACTGTTTTGGCTAGGGGGTCATGGCGACTTACCAAACCAAGGCAAACTCCGAATACCGCAGAGTACAGCTTGGGAGACAGAGCACCGGGTGCTAACGTCCGGACTCAAGAGGGAAACAACCCAGACCGCCAGCTAAGGTCCCTAAAATTGGCTAAGTGGGAAACGAAGTGGGAAGGCTAAAACAGTCAGGATGTTGGCTTAGAAGCAGCCATCATTTAAAGAAAGCGTAATAGCTCACTGATCGAGTCGTCCTGCGCGGAAGATGTAACGGGGCTAAGCCAGTTACCGAAGCTGCGGATTTGCAATTTATTGCAAGTGGTAGGAGAGCGTTCTGTAAGCCTGTGAAGGTGGCTTGTAAAGGCTGCTGGAGGTATCAGAAGTGCGAATGCTGACATGAGTAGCGTTAAAGGGGGTGAAAAGCCCCCTCGCCGTAAGCGCAAGGTTTCCTACGCAACGTTCATCGGCGTAGGGTGAGTCGGCCCCTAAGGCGAGGCAGAGATGCGTAGCTGATGGGAAACAGGTCAATATTCCTGTACCGATTACAAGTGCGATGTGGGGACGGATCTTAATAGGTTATCCGGGTGTTGGATGTCCCGGTTTAGGCAGATGTAGGCGATGGGTAGGCAAATCCGCCCGTCATATACCGAGGCTGCCGATCGAGCGAGCTTGCTCGCGAAGTAACTGAACGAGGTCCCAGGAAAAGCCACTAAGCTTCAGCTTGTAATTGACCGTACCGCAAACCGACACTGGTGCGCGAGATGAGTATTCTAAGGCGCTTGAGAGAACTCAGGAGAAGGAACTCGGCAAATTGACACCGTAACTTCGGAAGAAGGTGTGCCCTAGTAGTGTGATGAGAACATCTGAGCACGAATGGGTTGCAAAAAATAGGTGGCTGCGACTGTTTATTAAAAACACAGCACTCTGCAAACACGAAAGTGGACGTATAGGGTGTGACGCCTGCCCGGTGCTGGAAGATTAATTGATGGGGTGCAAGCTCTTGATCGAAGTCCCAGTAAACGGCGGCCGTAACTATAACGGTCCTAAGGTAGCGAAATTCCTTGTCGGGTAAGTTCCGACCTGCACGAATGGCGTAACGATGGCCACACTGTCTCCTCCTGAGACTCAGCGAAGTTGAAATGTTTGTGATGATGCAATCTCCCCGCGGAAAGACGGAAAGACCCCATGAACCTTTACTGTAGCTTTGTATTGAATTTTGAACAGATCTGTGTAGGATAGGTGGGAGGCTTTGAAGCAGGGTCGCTAGATCTTGTGGAGCCAACGTTGAAATACCACCCTGGTGTGTTTGAGGTTCTAACCTAGGTCCATTATCTGGATCGGGGACAGTGCATGGTAGGCAGTTTGACTGGGGCGGTCTCCTCCCAAAGTGTAACGGAGGAGTTCGAAGGTACGCTAGGTACGGTCGGACATCGTGCTAATAGTGCAATGGCATAAGCGTGCTTAACTGCGAGACTGACAAGTCGAGCAGATGCGAAAGCAGGACATAGTGATCCGGTGGTTCTGTATGGAAGGGCCATCGCTCAACGGATAAAAGGTACTCTGGGGATAACAGGCTGATACCGCCCAAGAGTTCATATCGACGGCGGTGTTTGGCACCTCGATGTCGGCTCATCTCATCCTGGGGCTGTAGCCGGTCCCAAGGGTATGGCTGTTCGCCATTTAAAGAGGTACGTGAGCTGGGTTTAAAACGTCGTGAGACAGTTTGGTCCCTATCTTCCGTGGGCGCTGCAGATTTGAGGAAGCCTGCTCCTAGTACGAGAGGACCGGAGTGGACGCACCTCTGGTGTACCGGTTGTCACGCCAGTGGCATTGCCGGGTAGCTAAGTGCGGAAGAGATAACCGCTGAAAGCATCTAAGCGGGAAACTCGTTCCAAGATTAGATCTGCCGGGGCCTTGAGCCCCCTAAAGGGTCGTTGAAGACCACGACGTTGATAGGTCGGGTGTGGAAGCGCAGCAATGCGTTAAGCTAACCGATACTAATTGCCCGTGAGGCTTGACCCTATAACTTTGACGAAACCACGTGTCTGAAAAGACGGTTCGTGCAAATGTCTTATGCCCTCATGACTAATATCATGACGTTGGCAGCAATCAAAAACAGCTGATTCGAAACTCTATGAATTCGTCTGGCTGAACAGCCCGTTCAGCCAGGCAACAAGTTATGCCTGACGACCATAGCGAGTTGGTACCACTCCTTCCCATCCCGAACAGGACAGTGAAACGACTTTGCGCCGATGATAGTGCGGGTTCCCGTGTGAAAGTAGGTCATCGTCAGGCTATTATTGAGAAAGGCCCCAAGTAGAGATACTTGGGGCCTTTTGCTTTAGCGCTTTTACCGGTGCAAAGGTCAGAGCATGTTGACGCCGACCGAAAACTGACCATCTGAAGGCGGGAGTGCCGCTTCAAAATTGACCAGGGTGTATCACGCGACTGCTGAATTTTTTGGCAGGAGCAAAAGAGGTGATCACCATGGACATGATTGGCAAGGTCAGGCGCATGAAGATGCGCGATGGGATTTCGATCAGCGAGATCTCGAGGAAGACGGGTTTGGCCAGGAACACCGTCAAGAAGTGGCTGAAGGCGCCGGCGGCGATGGAGCCGCGGTATGAGCGGGCGCAGAAGATGGGCAAGCTCTCGGCGTTCGAGGCGACGCTGGTGGCGGCGCTCAAGACGGATGCCCACCGAGCTCGGGATCAGCGGCGCACGGCGCGGGCGCTGTTTGTGCAGATCCAGGCTCAAGGCTACCGGGGCGGCTACAGCGCGGTGACGGACTTCATCCGGGCGTGGCGACAGGACTCGGGCAAGGACACCACGAAGGCGTTTGTGCCGCTGAGCTTCGAGCTGGGCGAGGCGTTCCAGTTTGACTGGAGCGAGGAAGGCATCGTGGTGGGCGGGGTGTACCACCAGGCGCAGGTGGCGCACCTGAAGCTGTGCGCCTCGCGCGCGTTCTGGCTGGTGGCGTACCCCAGCCAGGGGCACGAGATGCTGTTTGACGCGCACACGAGGTCGTTTGCGGCGCTCGGCGGCGTGGCCCGCCGGGGCATCTACGACAACATGAAGACGGCGGTGGACAAGGTCAAGAAGGGCAAGGGCCGGGTGGTCAACGCCCGGTTTGCGGCCATGTGCAGCCACTACCTGTTTGATGCGGACTTCTGCAACGTGGCCTCGGGCTGGGAGAAGGGGGTGGTGGAGAAGAACGTGCAGGACAGCCGGCGACGGGTGTGGCTGCAAGCGCGAGAGCGCAAGTTCACCAGCTTTGCCGAACTCAACGCGTGGCTGGCCGAGCGCTGCAAGGCGGTGTGGGCGGACACGCCGCACCCGCAGCACCGGGAGCTGAGCATTGCCGAGGTGCTGCAGCTCGAGTGCGAGCACCTCATGGGCATGCCAGCGCCGTTTGACGGCTACGTGGAGCGCCCCGCGCGGGTCAGCAGCACCTGCCTGGTGACGGTGGCGCGCAACCGCTACTCGGTGCCCTGCGAGTGGGCCGGGCACATGGTGAGCACGCGGCTGTATCCCGGCCGCGTGGACGTGGTCGCTGGGGACGCGCTGGTGGCCAGCCACGAGCGGGTGCTCAACCGGGGGCAGACGGTGTTCGACTGGCAGCACTACATCGAGCTGGTGCAGCGCAAGCCCGGGGCACTGAGGAACGGCGCACCGTTTGCCGATATGCCCCGGCCGCTGGCGCAACTGCGTCATGCCCTGATGCGCCACACCGGTGGTGACCGGGTGCTCTCGGAGGTGCTGGCCCTGGTGCCTACGGCAGGGTTGGACACGCTGCTGGTGGCGGTGGAACTGGTGCTGGAACACGCCACGCCCAGCGGACACATCAGCGTGGAGCACGTGCGCAACGTGCTGGCGCGCCTGAGTGATCCGCAGCGTCCGCCACCGGCGGACACGGCCCTGGCGCTGCGCGAGGCGCCACGCGCCGACACCCACCGCTACGACCGGCTGCGCGCTGCCGACGCCCAGGAGGCTGGCCATGCGAACTGAGATTGCCAGCGAACTCAAGAGCCTGCGGCTGTACGGCATGGCCAGCGCCTGGGATGATCTGCTGGGGCAAGGGGAGACGGCGGCGCTGCAGAGTGCACGCTGGCTGCTGGAGCACCTGCTGCAGGCCGAAGGGGTGGACCGGGCGATGCGTTCGGTGTCCTACCAGATGAAGGCGGCACGATTCCCCATGCACCGGGATCTGGCCGGCTTCGACTTCGAGGCCTCAGCGGTGGAACGGGTGCTGGTCAGTCAGTTGGCCAGCCTCGCGTTCACCGACCAAGCCCACAACGTGGTGCTGATCGGTGGCCCTGGCACGGGCAAGACGCACCTGGCCAGCGCGCTGGGCATTGCGGCCATCACCCAGCACGGCAAACGGGTGCGCTTCTACTCCACGGTCGATCTGGTCAATGCGCTGGAGCAGGAGAAAGCCCAGGGGCGTGCGGGGCGCATCGCTGCCAGCCTGCTGCATGTGGACCTGCTCATCCTCGATGAGCTGGGCTATCTGCCGTTCAGCCAGGCCGGCGGGGCGCTGCTGTTCCACCTGCTCAGCCGGCTGTACGAGCACACCAGCGTGATGATCACGACCAACCTGGCGTTTGCCGAGTGGTCCAGCGTGTTCGGCGACGCGAAGATGACCACGGCACTGCTGGACAGGCTGACGCACCATTGCCACATCGTGGAGACGGGCAACGAGTCCTACCGGTTCCGCCACAGCTCAGCGCAGGTCAAGGCCAAGGGCAAAGCACGTGAGCAGGCACGAGACAAAGGCAAGTCGGCTCTCCAGGCCACTACGCCCGAGCCATTCTGAATTACCTGGCCGCCAGCAGGCTGCTGCGGGCTACGCCCTTCGCAGCTGGCTTGCGGCCATGCACAACGCAGCAAGAAGGAGATGCAAGAAGCAGCGATGACCGTATAGTTATCCACAACCGGGCATCAAAAAACCCGGTGCAGGCCCCTGGTCAAAATTCAATCGGCACGCCTGGTCAGATTTGAATCGGCGCCAACAGTCGTCGAGAAGAACGTGCAGGACAGCCGACGGCGGATCTGGCTGGACGCACGTGAGCAGCGCTTTGCCACCCTGGACGAACTCAACGCCTGGCTGGGCGAACGCTGCAAGGCCCTGTGGTCCGAGCTGCGTCACCCCGAACACAAGGCCTTCAGCGTGGCCGAGATGCTCGATCTCGAGCGCGAGCACCTCATGCCCATGCCCGTGGCCTTCGACGGCTACGTGCAGGAGTTCAGCCGCGTCAGCAGCACCTGCCTGGTAACGGTGGCACGCAACCGCTACTCGGTGCCGTGCGAACTGGCGCGGCACATCGTGAGCGCCCGGCTCTACCCCACGCGGGTGGTGATCGTGAGCGAGGACCGGGTCATTGCCGAGCATGCGCGCCAGAGCGGCAAAGGCAAGACGGTCTACGACTGGCAGCACTACGTGCCGCTGGTGCAGCGCAAGCCCGGGGCGCTGCGCAACGGCGCACCGTTCATGGACCTGCCCGCGCCGCTGGCCAAGCTGCGCCAGGCGCTGCTGCGGCACGCCGGTGGTGACCGGCTGATGGCGCAGGTGCTGGCGATGGTCAGCGTGGCCGGCCTGGATGCGGTGCTGGTGGCGGCCGAGCTGGCGCTAGAGCACACCGGGCTCAGCGGCCGGGTCAGCCCCGAGCACGTGGCCAACGTACTGGCCAGGCTGACGGCGCCGCCGCGCCCGCCCAACGTGGCCACGGCCCTGGTCACCCTGACGCCGCCCAAGGCCGATACGGCACGCTATGACCAGCTGCGCCGCATCGCGGTGGAGGTGGGACAGGAGGAGGTGCCCGATGCGTGACGTCATCACCGAGCTCAAGGCCCTGCGGCTGCATGGCATGGCGGCCACCTGGGCTGAACTGGGGGAGCAGAACAACGGCGAACTCGACCGGTCACGCTGGCTGGTCGAGCAGATGCTCAAGGCTGAAACCAACGACCGTGCCAAGCGCTCGGTCAGCCACCAGATGAGCACCGCCAAGTTCCCGGTGCACCGTGATCTGGCGGGCTTCGACTTTGAGGTCTCGCAGGTAGACCGCAAGCTGGTGACACAGCTCGCCACTTGCGAGTTCACGGCCGGCGCGCATAACGCTGTGCTGGTGGGTGGACCAGGCACAGGCAAGAGCCACCTGGCCACGGCCATCGGCGTGGCCGGCATCACCGAGTACGGCAAGCGGGTGCGGTTCTATTCCACGGTCGACCTGGTCAACGCGCTGGAGCAGGAGAAGGCCCAGGGCAAGGCGGGGCGCATCGCCGCCAGCTTGCTGCGTATGGACCTGCTCATCCTGGATGAACTGGGTTACCTGCCGTTCAGCCAGGCCGGCGGCGCGCTGCTGTTCCACCTGCTGAGCAAGCTCTACGAGCACACCAGCGTGGTGATTACCACCAACCTGGACTTCGCCGAGTGGTCCAACGTGTTCGGCGACGCCAAGATGACCACCGCACTGCTGGACCGGCTCACCCACCATTGCCACATCGTCGAGACCGGCAACGAGAGCTACCGCGTCACCCAGGCCACGGCCAGCACGAAGCGGCGCATAAAGGCACGAGAACAGGAGCGAAGAGACAAGCCGGTCGATCCCGGCTGACAGCGAGCGCCGCGCCACCCACATCCACCAAACCACCTGAAAGGAGCAAGGAGCTACAGTTGTACACAGCCGGGATCACGCGGTTCCGGCCACCAGCCCTGGGTCAAAGTTCAATCGGCAGGGTGGGTCAAGATTCAGTCGGCGCCGACACCCTGGATGTACAGGGCCTGGTAGATGGCTTCGTGCGAGATGCGCATAGACAGATCATCCGGGAAGTCGAGCAGCAGCCGGTTTGAAATCTGCTCTGGCGACCAGCCATTGACCCACTTGCGGTCCCCGCGATGGGGCTTGTTGCGCCCGATGAACGCAGCCTGCCGAGGCCCTTCAATCTCTCTTCCCTTGGCATCGTGGATCTTGCCTTCCAGCCGTTCTTGGACGTATTGGCGCAGACGCGGGTTCTTCACGAGCTTGGCCGGCTTGTTCCGTCTGGCCGCTAACTCGGACTTCCACTGCGCGACTGATGCCCGGTAATCGAGCTTCCCGCCTCGCGTGGCAGCGTTGCGCGTCAGCTCCCGTGAGACGGTCGATGGACTACGTCCCAGACGACGAGCGATCTCCCTCACGCCAACGTCTTGAGCTCGCAAGAGTGCGATCTCCTCTCGCTCCGAGAATGACAGATACCTCGTAGACACGGGCTTGGACAGAAACAATGGCATGCCGCCACGATGACGGAACCAGCGAGTGCCCACCGGCTGCGACACGCCCACGGCTTCTGCCGCCTTCTCGCTCGTGATTCCGGTCGCGATCTGCTTCCAGAACTGCCGCTCAGTCTCACGCCGAAGCGACGGCGCACCAGGAGAGCGCATTGCGTCCCTCCCCGTCAACTGCGTCATCCATCCTGCGGGTCGTCCCATAAACACCTCCTGGTTGAAGGTGTTGCAACGACCAGTTGAATCCACCCTGACTGCCCTGGTCCGAGTGATGCAGCAAGGCCACCGGCTTGCCCCGGCGCCACACGGCCATCATCAGCGCATCCACCACGAGCGGCGAGGTCATGCTCTCCTGCATCGACCAACCCACGATGCGCCGCGAGTACAGGTCCAGCACCGCCGCCACGTACAGCCAGCCTTCTGCCGTCCAGATGTATGTGAAGTCGGCTACCCATTTCTGGTTCGGGCCATCGGCCTGGAACTGGCGGTTCAGCACGTTGTCGGTAAGCGTCTGGCCGCCCCATCTTGACGGGGCTCTATAGGCGCAGCTTGCGCATCCCGGCGTTCACGGCATTGAGGTCGAAGCCTGCAGGGTCGAACGGCCCGCCGTTCCACTCCCACATCGCCAAGTGCTCCGGATGCAAGTGCTCCGGATGCACGGGATCGACGATGGCCTGCAAGAAGTCGCTGTAGCCCGGTGGCCCGCCCACATCTTCAGGCGGACAGGCGTTGGCTCCGGCTACGCAAAGCGGGCGAGTGTTCTTCGCGCCGGGCTCCAAGGCCGCCTCGACATGGATCCGGTGGCGCCAGTCGTCGCCAAAGTCGTAGGTATAGATGAATTCGGTGGTGCCGTCGGCAAGCACCGCCCTGAGATCGAACACCCGTTCATCCCTCGTCTCGACTCTGGACGGCCAATCGGGGTCGGGTATCGCGTAGCGCACTGCGCTCACGTCGAAGGCATGCATGTGCGTGTTCATCCAGCCCATGGCGGTCTGAATGACGCGATCAAGTTTGTCCAGCGTCACCGTATCGGGCACCCAGAGCCGGCGCCAAATCGCTGGCTCCAGGTATTCGAGCTGGATGTGCAGTTGGTAGACGCGCTGCACGACGGTGGAGCGCTTGGCAATCTTGGGCTTGCTCATGCCCCAAGGCTACCAGTCTGCGACTCAGCTCATGGGCTGCCAACGGTGCGGCAGCAGCTCACCGATCTGGCTGGCGCGCTGCATGGGCAGGCTTGCCATCACATCGCGCAGGTAGGCGTAGGGGTCATGCCCGTTCATGCGCGCTGACTGAATCAAGCTCATGACGGCAGCCGCCCGCTGGCCCGCACGCAGGCTGCCAGCGAAGAGCCAGTTGTTTCGACCAATGGCAATCGGGCGGATCTGGTTCTCGATCCAGTTGTTGTCCACGGGCAGTTGCCCATCGTGGACGAACCGTGTCAGAGCCTCCCAGCGCCGCAGGCTGTAGTCCAGCGCCTTGGCACTCGCTGAACCCTCGGGCACCTTCTGGCGCTGCAGCAGCATCCACTGGTGCAGGGCATCGAGCAGCGGCTTCGCTTGTTGTTGCCGGATGACTTGGCGTTGATTGGCGCTGAGCTCCTTGACCTCGCGCTCGATCTCGTAGACACGGCCGAACTGCTGGAGCGCGAACTCTGCGATCTGGCTCTGGTTCGCCGCGTGCAGATCAAAGAACTTGCGCCGTGCGTGCGCCAGGCAGCCAACCTCGGTCACGCCACTGGCGATCAAGGCCTTGTAGCCGCTGAAGTCGTCACAGGTGAGGCTGCCTCTCCAGTCACCCAGGAAGCGCCGGGCATGTTCGCCCGAGCGCGATTCGCAGAAGTCGTAGACGACCACCTTGGTGTTCTCGAAGGCACCCGTGGCATAGGCCCAGAGGTAGGCCCGATGTGTCTTTCCGTTGCCCGGTTTGAGCATGGACACCGGCGTCTCGTCGGCATGCAGCACGCGGTGTTGCAGCAGCTCGTGTCTCATGGCATCGACCAGTGGCTGCAATTGCACGCCGCATGAGCCCACCCATTGAGCGAGTGTGGAGCGCGGAATCGCCAAACCGGCGCGGCCGAAGATCGCTTCCTGACGGTACAGCGGCAGGTGATCGGCGTACTTGGTCACCAGCACCTGCGCCAGCAGCCCGGTGGTGGGGATGCCTTTGTCGATGATGTGCGGATCGACGGGTACCTGGTGAATGGTCTCGCACTTCGCGCAGGCCCACTTGCCCCGGATGTGGCGCTCCACCGTGAACACGCCAGGCACGTAGTCCAGCTTCTCGGCTACGTCCTCTCCCACGCGCTTCATCTGACAGCCGCAGGCGCAAGTGGTCGAGTCGGGCTCGTGGCGGATCTCGCGCCGCGGCAGGTTGGCGGGAAGAGGGGCGCGTTTGGGCACCTTCTTCTCTTCCAGCTTGGCCGGCGCTTGCGCTTCCTGTAGCGCGTCAATCTCCGTGGCCACGGCCGCCAGGTCGGCCTCGATCTCGTCTTCGAGCAGGCTCTTCTGTTCGGGGTTGAAGCGTTCGGACTGGGCCGCGAACTTCATGCGCTTCAAGAGCGCGTTCTCGTGCGTGAGTTTGTCCAGCAGCGCGCTCTGGTGGCGCAGCTGCGTCATGAGGCGCGAGGTCAGCTCACGCAGCTCTTCTGCGCTCAGGCTCTGCAGGGATTGAGGCTCGACCACCATGGGCATTCACTGTGCCAGCACTGGCACACCCGCACCATTGGCGCATGCCCCAATTGGCAAGCCCTGGTCTGCCCCTCAGAGTCAGACCACGGTGATGACACCACCGTCGGCTAGGCGCTGCCAGGGTAGGCCCAGCACCAGCGCATCGAACTGGGCGCGGGTGAGCGAGGCGGTGCTTGCCGTATCACGCGGCCAGACGAATTTGCCGCTGTTCAGGCGCCGCGCTGCCAGCCACACACCGATGCCGTCGTGCACCAGCACCTTCATGCGGTTGGCGCGGCGATTGGCGAACAGGTAGGCGTGGTGCGGGCGCGCTGCGCCGAAGACCAACACCACACGGGCCAGCGCCGTCTCGGTGC
This sequence comes from Hydrogenophaga pseudoflava, assembly GCF_004353865.1. NCBI lineage: Bacteria > Pseudomonadati > Pseudomonadota > Betaproteobacteria > Burkholderiales > Comamonadaceae > Hydrogenophaga > Hydrogenophaga pseudoflava. The sequence continues at coordinate 3,246,852 of NZ_CP037867.1, read as the reverse complement.
CCGCTCGCATGTCCAGCGGCTCGGTGGCCAGCCACAGGGCATCCACCCGGATCACTTGAGCAGCTCTCGCATCCATACGGCGCACTGATCGGCCGCCGCCAGGGGCCAGGTCACCGAGACGGTGGTGGCGCCACGGCGCAGATCGATGCGGATGTCTGGTGCAGGCGCGTACGCCGCGGGCGGCAAAGCTACCGGCACGAATGCAGGGGCCTGCAGTGCAGGCAGCGAGCCACCCGCTCCGCGGCGCCATTTGTGAACGACATTGGCGTTGATGCCGTGCGACAAGGCGATGCTGGCCACCGATGCGCCGGGCTCGGCGCACTGACTGAGGATCTGCTGCTTGAGCTCGGCGCTGTGCCGCCGGCGGGTCTTCTTCTTGGCTTCATTCATGGTGTCCACCTAAATCGCTTGGTGGACACCATCGTTGCCGCTTAGACCAATCCCTTCAAGGGTGGGATGACCGCGCGCTTACCGTTGTCGGCCACGGCACTGCGCGCGCCACGGTCCTTGGGCAATCCGCGTCGCCGTGGCCTGGCACGCAATGCCTGCTCTCGCATGAGCCGTTCGATGCGGTGCAGACCACAAGCCTGACCTTGTTCCAGCACGTCGTGCCACACACGCCGTGCCCCGTAGGTGCGGTCACTGCGCACGAAGCTCTGGTGCACATGCGCACCCAACACCTCGTCGCTGAGACTACGCCGGCTCCTGGGCCATGTGAGCCAGGCGTAGAAGCCGCCTCGCGAGACACCGAGCGCCTCGCACAGCAGATTGACCGGCCAGGCCCCTCGGTGTTTCGCCACGAAGCCGAACTTCACATCGACTCCTTCGCGAAGTAGGCCGCGGCTCTTTTCAGGATGTCGCGCTCCATCTTGAGCTTGGCCACTTCCTTGCGCAGCCGCGCTATCTCGGCGTCCTGGGTCCTTTGCTTACCGTTGCCGGGAAACGCCTCCTGGGGCTCGTCTCGCAGCTCACGAACCCACTTGCGCAGCACGTTCTCGTGAACGTCCAAGTCCTTGGCCGCCTGGGCCACAGTCATCCCACGCTCGGTGACCAGCTTGACCGCTTCAAGCTTGAACTCGCGGCTGAATTTCCTTCTCGTGACCATCTGCCACCTCCAGTTTCATCTTCCGCCTTAACAAGGTGTCTTTGAAACCGGCAGCAGCCCACTGCTCCAGATAGCAGGCTTGGCTCGCAGCACGTTCTGACGTTACCCTCGTTCGAGCACCTCTCGCGCCTGAGATGAGGTAAGCGGCTTGACCAGATAGCCTGTGATCAGAGGCAAGGCCTGTGCGCGACGCCGGTCCTCCGACCAATTGGACGATGTGAGCATGGTGAGCTTGAAGAGCGCACGAGGCTTCAGTTCCCTGGTCAAGGACTGAGCCACTTCGAAGCCACTGAGCAATGGCATGTTGATGTCCAGAAACACGCAGGTTGGTACAGAAATCTGGTCCTTCAACAGGAATGCGAGCCCATGTGTTGGCCGATCAAACTCGAGCACTTCTCCCTCGAACCCGGCTTTCTGAAGAGCAATGCGGTGAAAGAAGTTGTCCGTTTCGTTGTCGTCGATCAATACAACTCGGTCAAACATCATGCACAAGCCTCCTGGGCAACATGAAGATCAAGGATCGACCACCTTCGAGGGGTGACTCCTCTTGAAGCCACCCTCCATGGGCCATGGCTATCTGCCGGGCAGTCCACAAGAGAAGGGAGGATTCAGTGACCTTGTCCATTTGCGCCTCATCCTTCATGTCATCAGATTCGATGCGCGGCAATGGAGTACTGCCGCCCTGGTCGACGACGGCCAACCTTGACATTCCGTCAGCGATGTCCAGCTTGATATCAATGAGTGCCGTGGTTGATGATGAAGTTCTCAGGAGATGCGCGATTGCACTGCGCAATCCAAGATCGAACGCCGCCTCATTCACCACAAGATCGCCGTCAACCTGCACGGTGAAACTTACCTCGTAGCGTTCAACAAGATCCTTCATGTGTGCGAGGCTGGTGTGCACCAGAATGAATGCCGGCCGCACGGACTTCGACAGTTCCCCACCGGTCTCCACCTCGCCGAATGTGCGCATGTCCTCAAGCAGGCTGTCTAACCGCCGCCCGGCCTGCTCGATGTACTTCAGACACCGTGCTGCTATGGGTGACAAGTTTCCACCCATCTTCTCTACCAGCAGCGGGGTCGCGTTGGTGATGGCATTCACCGGCTCTTTCAAGTCGTGGGAGATGGCGTGCAGATACTTGTCCTGCAGAACTCTTCTCCTCTGCAGCTCCGCCACGTGCTGTCGAAGTTGCTTGGCTTGAAGAACCAAGTCGGTCACATCACGACAGCGCTCCACCACGCCGAAAATGCGGCCATCCTCATCGTGGGCGGGCAAATATCTGAGCTCCAGATGCCTTTTCCCAACGCCGGGAAAATCGATCACAAGTTCCAATGGGGCATCGTGACCAGCAAGAGCTTGGTTGATCCCCGCTTTGACGGAGTCGCGGTAGAGCTCTGGGCCCAGTAGCTCCTCAACGTGCATGCCGATCAACTGTTCGCGAGGCTGCACCCAGTGCGTCTCATAGGCAGGGTTGACATACAGAAAGCGGTGCTGAGGATCAATAAATGAGCAGAGCTCTCTGCCCTCGTCAATGACACTCCGTATGACGCGTTCGTTCCTTCGCACAAGTCCCAACATCGCCTGAGACTCGCGCCGCCGCCGAGCCTCGTGTTCTATCAATCCCATGGTCAGATCTGCCAGACGCTGAAGCTGGCGCTGCAGCTCCGGAGAAATGGTGCGAGGCTCTGTGTCGAGCACGCAGACCGCGCCCAAAGCCAGGCCGTCTCCTGTCACGATCGGCGCCCCTGCATAGAACCTGAGGTTGCCGTCTACAACCAGCGACAGTTCGGAGAACCGTGGATCTTGCGCGGCGTCACGGACTGCGAGCACATGGTCTGAATCCATGATGGTGTATGCACAGAACGACTCGTCGCGAGGTGTCTCGCTTAGTTCAACACCTCGGCGTGACTTGAACCACTGCCTCTCGGCATCGACAAGAGTGATCAGTGCCATTGGGGTGCCACAGATTCCCGCTGCGAGTGCCGTGATGTCATCGAACATCTTTTGTGGCAGCGAGTCTAGGATCTGGAAGGCATGCAGAGCCTTCAATCGCTTTGCTTCATTGCCAGGTACTGGATAGCTCATGTGGTTCCCAAAACGCAAGAGGTCTGTGATCAGCCAGGGGGACCAAAGGTTCCTTTGAGGTCCCCTCGAACTCCTGAGCCGGGCAGAAGCAGAGTTTGGGGACAGTGCGTGAGCGATGAACTCCGGACCTCATGTGCGTCTGGAAGAAGGTGATGACCCCGGAGTCGTCGCGTGCAACGGGCCAGAGCTTTCGGTCACCCATCTCGACCTCATTGAGGAGGCCGACCATCTGCGCTTCGCCGAATCTGGACTGCTTCATGCAGAGACTGCGTTGATGGGAATTCAATGCTTCCCGGCTGGTTCAGGTTTTCAAGGGGACTTCATCGCCGCTGTACATGTGCGAGGCTTAAGCGCGGGTTATGTGCGACTTAAATTGCACTTAAATGCAGTGGATTGCGCCACACATCGGCGCTGAACCGAGCCTGCATTGCAATTCAAAATTGAGCTAGGTCAAGCTTCGTGCGATCCGGCATTGAGTCGTTCACACTTGGCGGGCTATCCTCGAAAACGAGGTGAATATTTCGCCGTGCTGGGTGCGCCCTAAACACAATACCCCTCCGGGGCCTGAGGTTGTTTGGCGAAATCATGTGCATCGGGTCAGGCACCAGAATCACCTTTCGAAACACCTGAAGTTATTTACAAAGGCGGAATGGCTGTGAAAGTACTGGTTACCGGGATCGATGGCTATATTGGGAGTTTGCTGGGTTCGGTCCTGCTGGAGCGGGGGCATGAGGTGGTCGGCATCGATACCGGTTTCTACCGGGACGGCTGGCTGTTCAATGCCGTCAAAAGATCGCCGCAATGGATCAGCAAGGACATTCGCAACATCACCGAAAAAGACCTTGAGGGATTCGAAGCGGTGCTGCATCTGGCCGAATTATCCAACGACCCGTTGGGCAAGCTCAACCACGACATCACCTATGAAATCAATCATGTGGGCTCGGTGGAATTGGCCAAGAAGTGCAAGAACGTCGGCGTGAGCCGTTTCGTTTACACGTCTTCTTGCAGCGTGTATGGCATCGGTGGGGACGATTTCAGAACCGAAGAATCCGATACCGATCCACAAACCGCATACGCAAAGTGCAAGGTGAAAGTCGAGCGAGATGTCTCGCCGCTGGCTTCCGGCCATTTCAGCCCGACCTTCCTGCGCAATGCCACGGCCTATGGGCCGTCGCCGCGCATGCGCTTTGACATTGTGCTGAACAACCTGTCCGGATTGGCGTGGACCACCAAGGAAATCAAGATGACCAGCGACGGACAGCCGTGGCGCCCGCTGGTGCACGTGCTGGACATTTGTGATGCCATCGGCTGCGTGCTGGAAGCGCCGCGCGAGAAGGTGCACAACCAGATCTTCAATGTGGGCGCCACCTCCGACAATTACCGGGTCAAGGAAATCGCCGAAATCGTTGCCGAGACCTTCACCGGTTGCGCGCTCAGTTTTGGCCAGCACGATGCGGACAACCGCAGCTACCGGGTGTCGTTTGACAAGATCAGCAACCAGCTGGGCTTCAAATGCAAACGAAATGCCAGGATTGGTGCCGAACAACTCTACGAAGTGTTCAAACGCATCGACATGGCGCCCGAAATTTTCAACTTCCGGGCCTTCACCCGCCTCAAGCAGATTGAATACCTCATCCGCACGCGTCAGATTGACGACAAGTTCTTCTGGAGCGTTTGATGATCTTCACCGAAACCAAACTGGCGGGCGCCTACATCATTGATCTGGAAAAACGCGGTGATTCCCGCGGCTTCTTCGCCCGGTCTTTCTGCCAGGACGAATTCGAGCGGCATGGGCTCATTAGCAAGGTGGTGCAGACCAATGTGTCCCTGAGCAAACACCAGGGCACATTGCGCGGCATGCACTACCAGGAATCGCCTTATGCCGAAACCAAGCTGGTGAGATGCACGCAGGGCGCCATCTACGATGTCATCGTGGACATCCGCCCGGAATCTCCGACCTACCGGCAATGGATCGGTGTGGAATTGTCCAGCAGCAATCACCGCATGCTGTTCGTGCCCCAGCATTTCGCGCATGGATTCATTACCCTGGTGGACGATTGCGAAGTCACCTACCAGGTTTCGCAGGTGTACCACCCGGGTTCGGAGCGCGGTCTCCGATACAACGACCCGGCGCTGGGAATCATCTGGCCGCAGGCGGTCCAGGTGATTTCAGAAAAAGATGCCAGCTGGCCCGACATGAACAGCTGAGCGCAATAGCCGCCATATCGGCTCGCCCAGCCCAGGTGTCGCATTAAGAATTGAATATTAAAAATCATGATCATCATTGACAGCGCATTGAAGAAGCGCCAGGCCGAGAACAACCCGGTGCGGGTGGCCATGGTGGGCGCAGGTTTCATGGGGCGCGGTGTTGCGCTGCAGATCATTCAATCGACCCCGGGCATGAAGCTGGTGGCGGTGTCCAACCGGAACATCGAACAAGCCCGGCGCGCGTACAACGAAGCCAATGTCCAGGACTTGGTGGTGGTTGAAACAGTGGCGCAGCTCGAAGATGCGATCGCGCAAGACCGTTATGCGGTGACCGACGACGCGTTTCTGCTCTGTCAGGCGGAGGGCATTGACGCCATCATCGAGGTGACCGGCGCCGTGGAATTCAGCGCCCAGGTGGTTTTCAAGGCCATTGAGCACCGCAAACACGTGATCATGATGAATGCCGAACTGGACGGCACGGTGGGCCCGATTCTCAAGGTCTACGCCGATAAAGCGGGTGTGGTGCTGACCAATGTCGATGGCGACCAACCCGGCGTCATCATGAATCTGTACCGATTCGTCAAGGGAATAGGGGTGAAGCCCGTCCTGTGCGGCAACATCAAGGGCTTGCACGATCCCTATCGCAATCCGACCACGCAGGAAGGATTTGCCAAAAAGTGGGGGCAGAACCCCGCCATGGTGACCTCATTTGCCGATGGCACCAAGATTTCGTACGAGCAGGCCATTGTGGCCAACGCCACCGGCATGCGGGTGGCCCAACGCGGCATGTTCGGGCCCACGGTGGAAGCCGGCGCTCCCATTACCGAGGCGGTGAATTGGTATCCGCTGGAAGAACTGCTGCAAGGCCCGGGCATTGTGGATTACGTGGTGGGGGCCGCTCCCAACCCGGGCGTTTTTGTGCTGGGCACCCATGACCATCCCCAGCAAAAGCACTACCTCAATCTGTACAAGCTGGGCGAAGGGCCGCTGTATTGCTTCTATACGCCTTACCACCTGTGCCACTTTGAGGTACCCAATACGGTGGCGCGCGCGGTGTTGTTCTCCGATGCGGCCATTGCGCCCATCGCCGGCCCGTGCGTGGATGTGGTGGCCACCGCAAAAATCGACCTGAAAGCTGGTCAATTGATTGATGGCATTGGCGGCTACATGACCTACGGATTGGCCGAAAACTCGCAGGTGGTGAATCAGGGCCGTCTGCTGCCGATGGGTTTGGCCGAGGGATGCCGCCTCAAGCGCGACGTTCCCAAGGACCAGGTGCTGTGCATGGACGATGTCACGGTGCCGGAAGGCCGCTTGAGCGACCAACTCCGTGCCGAGCAAAACGCCTATTTCAGCAATTGAAACCGGTGTGGGTCTGAATATCTGCGTCTGGGCAAAAAATGAACAATGCTCCGTTGGTCAGTATTGGTGTCCCGGTGTACAACGGTGAAAAATCCTTGGCGCGCACGCTGGATTGCCTCCTGGGGCAAACCTATCGAAATATCGAACTGATCTTGTCCGACAACGCATCCACCGACGCCACAGCGCAGATTTGCCAGAAATACTGCGCTCAGGACCCTCGGATCAGATACGTGCGGCAGGAGAAGAACCTCGGGCTGCCCGGCAACTGGACGTTTGTTGCCGAGCAGGCCACAGGCGAGTTTTTCATGTGGGCGGCGGCCGATGACCACTGGGAGCCGGAGTTTGTAGAGGTTCTGCTCAACAAACTGCTCGCGGAACCCGACGCGATATTGGCATTCTGCCCCTACCGCCTCTTCAACAGAGAGGCGCAGGAATACGAAGGCGAACCGGTCATTGAAGACTACGGGCACCGGTATGCGCTGGTGAGAATCTACAAGCTGACCAAACAGTTGCTGGACCGCAGCAACCACGCGCTCATCCGGCGCCAGCGCGCCGAGGACATTGCATACAAGCTGTGGCTGTTTCCGAAAATCACCACGGTTTACAACGTTGCTTTCCCATCCCTGTATTTCCTGGCGGCCAAGGGCAATTTCGTTCTGGCATCACTGGACAAGCCCTTGTGGCGCAAGACCATGACCAGCAAACCGGCGCATGACGTGCCGCAGCACGCACGCCACCCGGCTCTGACCTATCTGGGCCATGTGATTCGCAAAATCCACCTGTTCTTCCGGTCGCTGGCCTATATCCGGCGTGGAGCGGATTCGTATTTGCTCATGCTGGCGTGCGTGCCGATCCTGTTGGCCAGGATGATTCACGACATTGTGGTGCCGGTGTGGGTGGTGCTGAAAGTGATTTTTTCCGGCAGGAAGATGAAGGATTTGTCCCCTCATGATTTCTGGAAAATGGGCGTTCGCTGAAAGCGGCTGAGCCAGCCCCTCAATATTTCTCATTCGGACAGATTGAACAACCCAGGCAAGGGCGCAAGGAAATGAAAGCAGTCATTTTGGCGGGAGGCTACGGAACCCGGATCAGCGAGGAAAGTGCCACCAAGCCCAAACCCATGATCGAAATTGGTGGAAAGCCCATGCTCTGGCACATCATGAAGATCTATTCCAAGGCGGGAATCAACGACTTCATCATCTGCTGCGGCTACAAGGGCTATGTGATCAAAGAGTACTTCGCCAACTATTTCCTCCACACGGCCGATTTCACTTTCGACATCAAGAACAACAAGATGGACGTGCACCACACCCAGGCCGAGCCGTGGCGGGTGACATTGGTCGACACCGGCGAAACGACCATGACCGGCGGGCGCATCAAGCGAATCAAGGACTATGTGGAGGGTGAGGCGTTCTGCCTGACGTATGGGGACGGCGTCTGCGACATGGACATGAACAAGCTGCTGGCTTTTCACCATGAGCAGAAAGCGGTGGCGACCTTGACCGCCGTGCAGCCGCCTGGGCGCTTCGGGGCTTTTGCCCTCAAAGAGGACGATAGCAAGATCCACAACTTCAGCGAAAAGACCAAAGGGGACGGGGCGTGGATCAATGGTGGCTTCTTCGTCATGGAGCCCGGGGTGTTCGACTATTTCCCGGGCGACGAATGCGTTCTGGAACAGGAGCCTCTCACGCAACTGGCGCACGAAGGCAAGCTGGCGGCACATCGCCACGAGGGCTTCTGGCAGAACATGGATACGCTGCGCGACAAGAACTATCTTGAAAGCCTCTGGGCCAGCACCAAGGCACCCTGGAAGATCTGGTGATGGGTGCATTGCGAGCACGATTGACCCCATCTGTTGGGGCGTAGCCGGGCGATGCGTCTGTGGAGCGCGCTGACAGACCGTTGGGTCCTGTCCTTGTCAGAGATCTCCGAAGTTGGATCCTGTCATTCTTCGTGGCAGACGGACGTAGAAGGTCGAACCCTCACCAGGCACAGACTCTGCCCAGATACGTCCTCCGTGTGCCTGCACGATGCGCTGGCACAAGGCCAAGCCAATCCCGTCGCCTGCGATGGCAGCATCGGGATTCGCGCGCCCGAACATCTGGAAGATGTGCGAGTGCATCGAGTCGTTGAAGCCGCAGCCGTTGTCCCGCAACGAAAGGGTCCAGTCCCCATGGGTGACATCACAGGCGAAGTCCAGCCTGGTCAACGCCTGTTCGGCGCTGTACTTGAACGCGTTGTCGATCAGGTTGGCCCAGACTTCCCGCAGCAACACCGGGTCTGCCCAGACCTCTGGCAGGGACTCCAGTCCGGTCACGCAAAATGGCCGATCCTGAAAGGACGCTGCGACATCACCCAGGCAGTCCTTGCCCAGCTGTGACATCGCCACCCAGACCGGGCTGATACCTCTGCGTCCCATGCGCGAGAACTCCAGCATGCCGTCAATCAGGGACTGCATGCGCATGCCCGCATCCACGATCTTGTGGCAATAGGCCCTGGCAGTTGCAATGTCGTCCGAGGCCAGGGTCTCCTGCACGATCTGGGCGTAGCTGACCATGTGCCGGATCGGCTTTTTCAGGTCGTGCGAAAGGGCGTGTGAAAACGCTTCAAGTGACTGGTTGGCCTCTTCGAGGTGGCGCGTTCGCTCTTCGACCATGGCCTGCAGCTTCTCGTTGGTCAGGCGTTTCTGTTCGAGCAGTTCCCTGTAGACCGTGACATCCTGGATGGTCCAGGTACCTGGAGAACGGATGCCGGTGCCGTGTCTTTCAGGGACCCCGCGGCAGCGAACCCAGCGTCGGCGGCCACGGTGGGTCGTGATCGGCAGTTCATGGTCGAACTCGTCTCCGGTTTGCATGACGCGCTGCAGGCGAAGTTGCAGGTCCTGTTGTGCCTCGGGGCAGACGTATTTGAGAAGATCCCGGAAGGTCTTGGGTGTTCCTTCCTCGGGCAGTTCCAGAATCGAATACACCTCGCTGGACCACTGCATCGACTTCGTGTCGGCGTTGAACTCTACGCGGCCAAGCCGCGCCAGGCGCTGTGCCACCTGCAGGTGGTGCTGCAGTTGGACGTTGGCACTCTCGAGCGCCCGCCGTTCACTGACATCGCTCTGGATGGAAAAATAGGCCAGCACCTGACCCCGTCCATCGCGGATGGGTTCTATGTTCAGCGTGACGGTGTAGGGCTCGCCGTTTTTGCGGTAGTTGATCATCTCGGCGCCGGAGACCGATCGTCCCAGTCGCAGCTGGTTGCCCAGGCGTTGGCTGACCCGTCTGTCGGTCAGCGGTCCGCGCAGCACCTCACCCGCGCGTCTGCCCTGCACTTCGTCCAGCGACCATCCGGTCACCCGGGTATAGGTCTGGTTCACCCATCTGATGCGCTGCTCTGCGTCGGTGATCACCACCATGTTGGCGCTTTGCTCGACGACTTTCTCCAGGATCAGCAACCAGGAGGTCAGGTCATAGAGTTCATCGGTGCTGTCCAGCAAAGCGTTGCCTCCTCTTTAAGGAACGTTTGTTGCCAGGTCGCTCGGGAAGGCGCTTGGCGGCATGGATCGGGCGTGCAGACGCCTCGCATGGCCTTGATCATCGACAGGAAAACTGCGATTTGCCATGAAAATCAACGTGCTTAGTGATCAGACGCACACAGGCTTTTTGCATGTGAGCCGATCGCCGCAGTCGCTCGCTAGGATGTGGCTCGCGCCTGCACCGGTCCTGCAGTTGCTGGCGCTTTGTCAACGTTCAATCGGTGACTGCAAGCATGGAACTTTCAGCATTCGAGCAAGCCTGTATCGAGGCGCGGAGACTGGTCGCGTTGTCCGAGTGTCTGCAGGACCACTTGGAGGACGGAAGGGCGGACAGGCTTGCCGGGGTCGCCGGCATCTTCGATCCGGAGTGCGATCTGCTGCTGGATCTGGTAGCCGGCATCCATGGGGCTGGCACCTGCATCGTGGAGCTGATTGGGCGCGACCTTGCCGGCGGGGATGGCCGGCTGCCAACGCCCGTCACCAACGAAGATCTTGCACTGGCATCCCAGGAAATGCTGCATGCCGTGACCGCCGTTTCTCTGAGCTGTGAACACCTGGGACAGTCACCCTTCGCCCGCGAGTTCGCGTTGCCTGATTTCTCTGGTCTGGCGCGAACCAGCATGGACCTGAGACTTCGGCTGCAACAGGCCCGTGCCGCCTCGGGTTGAGTGGTGCCATCAAGTCGACTGATCCGACGGGCTTGCCGGCAGACAGCCTGTTGAGTCCCGGTTGGCGCTGCTGTCCAATCTGAACCGCTCAACCGCCTGCACAAGCAGGTTGGCTTGGTTCTTGAGGCTGGCTGCTGCTGCGGCGGACTCCTCGACGAGGGCCGCGTTTTGCTGGGTGGTCTGGTCCATCTGGCTGATGGCCTCACTGACCTGGCCGACACCGGCGCTTTGTTGGACACTGGCGCTGCTGATCTCGCCGACGATGTCGCTGACGCGCTGGATCGAAGAAACGATTTCCTGCATGGTGACACCCGCCTGATCGACCAGTGTGCTTCCTTGCTCGACACGTTCAACGCTGGCCCCGATCAACGCCTTGATCTCCTTGGCGGCCTCTGCGCTGCGCTGCGCCAGGTTGCGCACTTCTCCGGCCACCACCGCAAAGCCACGGCCCTGTTCGCCAGCCCGAGCCGCTTCCACCGCGGCGTTCAGGGCCAGGATGTTGGTCTGGAACGCGATACCGTCGATCACGCCGATGATGTCGCTGATCTTGCGGCTGCTGTCGTTGATGTCGCGCATGGTCTGCACCACCTGACCCACGACGGAGCCCCCCTGCCGGGCCACCGTGCTTGCGCTGAATGCCAACTGGTGGGCCTGGCGGGCATTGTCGGCGTTCTGGCTGGCGCTCGACCCCATCTGCTCCATGGATGCAGAGGTTTCTTCCAGCGCCGATGCCTGCTCCTCGGTGCGTTGGCTCAGGTCCGCGTTGCCTTGTGCGATCTGCGCACTGGCGGTGGCCACGTTTTCAGCGTTCCCGCGCACCTCACCCACCACCTTGACAAGGCTGTCGTTCATGGCCTTGAGCGCGCGCAGTAGGTCAGCGGCCTCGTCCTCTCCTTGGGGCTCAATGTTCGAAGTCAGATCACCGGCGGCCACTGTGGTGGCCACCTTCACCGCTTCGTTGATGGGGCGTGTAATGGAGCGTGTGATCGCAATGGCCAGCCCCACACCCATCAGGAGGGCAAGGCCGGAGGCGCAGATCATCGCCACTTCCACCATCACCTCCAGCTGCTGAGACAGCTTGAATTCCTGTGCCGCCACGTCGATCTGGTGACGGGTGAGCTGGTCCGACAGACCGATGGCGGTCTGGGCCAGGGGTTCGAGCTTGTCGTTGTGGATCCGCCGGGCAGCCTCGAGATCGCCATTGCGCACCGCGGTCAGCACCGCCATCAGGCCGTCGTTGACGAAAGCAGCGCGTGCCGGTGTGTAGGCTTGCGCCAGTCTTGCCTCCTCTGGGGCCAGATCACCCGCCATGTAGCTGTCCCACAGCTGGCCGATGCGTGTGGCATTGGCCTGGACCATGGACTGGTTCTTGTCCAGGGATTGCGGGTTGATCAGTGTGTCCATGACCAGCACCCGGTTGGCCAGCATCAGCTGGTTGATGGTGGCCAGGTTGCCCAGGGGCACCGTACGGTCTTCGTAGATGGTCCGGCTTTCTGCCGACAGCTTGGCTGCACCCACGAAGCCCGTGGTGGCCATGCCCACGATGAGCAGCAGCAAGGCACCGAAGGCCAGGCCAAGTCGTTTGCCAATCTTGATGTTTGAAAGGATGCGCACGTCTAATCCTCGTGTAGTTGAACGCAGGAGGCTTTCGGCACACCGGCAGAAGCCTTTGGTCATCCGGATATCCGTCCATGGCCTTGACTGCGACCGACACGGGCAGGCGCAAGGATGGCTGGAACCTTCAGCATCGACGACGGAAAGTCGCCCTGAAGCGCAGAAATGGGTGGTCTTTTGGTCTATCTGGCCGCTCAGTGATCAAACGCGCGCATGGAGGTCCATCTGGCGAGGCCGTGTGTCGTCAGGGCGCCGCATGGACCGTGTTTGGGCAGGTCATGGGCCAGACTTTTTTCATGTCGCCCGGCCATGCGTGGCCTCCACATGCAGGGCTTTGACATTGATCAGTGACAGAACAGCGTCGGTTTGCTATCAGAAAAAAGCGTGCTTAGTGATCAGACGCACACGCGCCCTGTTACAAACTGATGCAGCGAGAAGCTGCGCCGGTACCATGCGGTACGCGCCGAAGGAGCAGGCGCAAGCGGTTGGGCGTTGTCGATCAGAGGTTGCACATGCGGTGTGACCCATGAAGGATTTCCGAGAATTTCCCGTGAACATCAGCAAGAACTCCCTGCGAACTGGAGGACCGGGCACCACGCCCCGATGCGACCATTGCTCCACCCGGGGGCGTTGCCTGCTGGCGGTGCTGCCATCACCCCAACACGAACACTTCCGGTCACTGGTGCGAGAACGCTCGGTGGCGGTAGGCGAGGCGGTGGAAACACAGGGCGCTCACGGCCAGGTTCTTGGCGTGGTCAAGGTCGGGCTGCTCAAGGGCCTGAGGCGAGGGCCCGGAGGCGACGGCAAGACCATCATGCTGGCGGGCAAGGGGCGTCTGGTCGGCTTCACGCAGCCGTTCGGGCAGCCCGCGCTGCTGAGCCTGCTGGCCATCACGCCGACGCGCATTTGCGAACTGCCGGTGCAAGCGGTCAACGACATCGCCATGCCCCAGTCGCAGTTTCAGCAGGCGCTGTACAGAATCACTGCCGACTTCCTGGGCTGCATGGCCGACTGGTCGCGCCTGCTGCGCGAGGACAGCTACCTGGCCAAGGTCTGCGCGGCCCTGCACCTGATTGCAGCGGAAGAGGGCCACCACGCCTTCCGCATTCCCAGCCACACCGAACTGGCCAGTGTGCTGGGCACCCGTCGCGAAACGGTCGCCAGGCACATCGCCATCCTGATCGAGCGGGGATTGCTCAGAAAGGTGGACCGATGGCATGGGGTACTGATCACTCCCGATTGCAGTCTGGTCTGGGAGCGTTGAATCGCTCCGGGTTTCCTGGACACCCGTGAGCAGTCCAGATGAGCCGCCCCCCGTGTCGGTGGATCATTTCCTGGCTGAAGTACCGCACGGACGGGATGGCGGTGCCCGCTCCGATTTCGATCACCACCGGGCGCGTGACCTCGCCCAGCCATCGCTGCTGCTGACGCCACTGCGACCGGGTCGGTCCTTCGATCCACTCGCCATCTCCAAACATCAGGATGTTGGGTCTGGCCAGGGTGTCTGTCGCCTAGTTCTGGAAGACTTCAGGCGGCGGCCAGGCCGAACGCGTAGGAATCCATGGCCAGCACGCCATGCGCAATGCCGCCTTCGATCACGGTGGCCGGCGGGGCGCCGGCGCCGGCATCGGCCGCACCGGCCGCCACCAGCAGTGGCCAGAAGTGCTCCGCCGTCGGATGCGCACGCCGGGCACCCGGAGCGTCGTCCAGCGTGCGCAGCAGGCGGGCGTTGTCGCCTTGTTCCACCGCTTCGCGCACCCAGCCGGCGAATGCAGACACATAGGCTTCATCGGCACCATGGCTTGAGCGGAACTCGTACAGGTTGTGCGTGAGGCTGCCCGAACCGACGATCAGCACACCGTCCTCGGCCAGCGGGGCCAATGCCTGCCCGAAGGCCCAGGCGCGCGGCGCATCCAGCCGCGAGGGCAGTGAGACCTGGAACACCGGCACCTCAGCCTCCGGGAACAGGTGCAGCAGCGGCACCCAGGCGCCATGGTCCAGGCCGCGCCGCTCGTCGGCCTGCGCCGACCATCCCGCCTTCGAGAGTCGCTCGATGGCGCGCCGGGCCAGTGCGGCGTGGCCTGAGGCCGGGTAGCTCAGCTGGTACAGCGCCGGATCGAATCCGCCGAAGTCGTGGATGGTGCCGGGCTGTGCAGCGGTGCCCACACGTGGCGTGGGCGTCATCCAGTGCGGTGACACCACCAGCACAGCCTGCGGACGGGGCAGGTAGCGGCCCAGCGCCGTCAGCCGGGGGCCGGCCACGCCGGGGTCGATGGCAAACGTGGGTGCACCGTGCGAGACAAACAGGCTGGGCAGGCGTGGCATCAGCGTTCTCCGGTGAGGGTCCGGTCGACCGAGAGTCGGCCGCCACCGCTGAACAGCAGGGACAGCGAGGCCGCGAACAGGGCCAGTGCGTATTCGTAGCCGCCCTTGTCCATGAAGAAGCCGTTGCCGATGTGCACCGCGAAGATGGCGATCAGCATCGCGAAGGCCAGGGCCGCGGCCGCCGGGCGAACCAGCAGACCCAGGATCAGCGCCAGGCCACCGAAGAACTCGGCCGCGCCGGCCAGCAGGGCCATCAGGTAGCCCGGGTTCAGGCCCACGGAGCCGAAGAACTGGCCGGTGCCTTCCAGGCCGTAGCCGCCGAACCAGCCGAACAGCTTTTGCGCGCCGTGTGCGGCGAAGATGATGCCCACGGGAATGCGCAAGGCGAGGGCGGCCGAGCCGTTGTCGGTGGCCAGGATGCGGTGCAGGAACGAGTTGCTCATGATGATCTCCGTTGAAGGTGTGGCGGGTGGGGGTGGTGTTCAGGCCTTGTGGACCCAGGTCGGCGCGATGGCGGTGCCCAGACCCGCGCCATAGCCCAGGTAGATGTTCAGGCCAGCCAGTGGTTCCAGGTAGCGTGCGTTCTTCAGACCGCCGGCGTCGACCACCTCGAAGCCCATGCTCTGGGCCAGCGCGGTGGCGGTCTGTTTGGCGCGGGCACTGTCGCTGGCCACGAAGACGGTGACCTTGCGGCCATCGCCGAAGTCGGCGCCGTCGCTGAGCACCTGGGCAAAGACGGTGTTGAAGCCCTTGACCACCTCGGCGCCGGGGACGGCCCTGGCGATTTCTTCCGCGGCCGAACTGCTGTGGCCCAGGGTCAGCCCCATGTAGTCGGCGGTCAGCGGATTGGTGATGTCGATGACGACCTTGCCCTGCAGATCGCCCACGGCCTGCAGCGCAGCGGTGGCGTCGCCGTAGCCGGTGGCCAGCACGACGGCGTCGGCCCCGTTGGCCGCGCCGGCCACCGCGACGGCTTGGGCGCCGGGGTGGGCCGCTGCGACCTGTGCCGCCTTGGCGCTGTCGCGGGCGGTGACGCTGACCTGGTGGCCGGCGAGAACGAGTTGCTTGACGAAGGCCGAGCCCATGTTGCCGGCGCCGATGATGGTGACTTTCATGATGTGTCCTTTGGGTTGAAGCAGCGGCTTGCTGCGATGGACTGAACTTTAAAATCCCGTCATCAATAGATAAAGACTTCAGGAGTGAATTGACTGTCCCGAATGACGGCACAATAGGCGCATGGATCGGTTTCAGGAAATGCGCGCTTTTGTCGCCGTGGTCGATGCGGGCAGCTTTGTGCGCGCGGCCGAAGCGCTGGACATCTCGAAGACCGCCGTGTCGCGGCTGGTCGGCGACCTCGAGACCCGGCTGGGCGTGAGGCTGCTGCACCGCACGACACGCAAGCTGTCGCTCACGCCCGAGGGTGAGCTCTTTCACGAACGCTGCCGCCAGCTGGTCGACGGTGTGGCCGAGGCCGAGGCCGAGTTGTCCACCCACGCGGGCGAGGCCATCGGACAGTTGCGCGTCAACGTGCCGGTCACCTTCGGCCTGCTGCACCTGGCGCCGCTGTGGCCGGCCTTCATGGCGCAGCACCCGAAAGTGACGCTGGACGTGACGCTGTCCGACCGCCTGGTCGATCTGGTCGACGAGGGCTTCGATGTGGCGGTCCGCATTGCGCGCCTCCAGGTGTCCTCGCTCATCAGCCGGCAGCTGACCACGACGCGGCTGATCCTGTGCGCCTCGCCGGAGTACCTTCGCCGGCACGGCGCGCCCCGGCATCCGGCCGAGCTGGCCGGGCACTCGGTGATCGCCTATTCGTTGCTGGCCGCGGGGGACCAGTGGGAATTCTTTTCGTCGCAGGGGTCCAGGGAACCGATCCAGGTGAAGGTGTCGCCCCGCATGCGCACCAACAGCGGCGACACCTGCACCGCCGCCGCCCTGCAGCACATGGGCCTGGTGCTGCAACCCTCGTTTCTCGTCGGGCCGCACCTGGACTCGGGCGCGCTGGTGGAGGTCATGCCCGGCTTCCGCTCCACCGAACTCGGTGTGTACGCGGTCTACCCGAGCCGCCGGCAACTGACCCCCAAGGTCCGTGCGCTCATCGACTTCCTGGTGGACGCGTTCCGCATGCGGGCCTGGCCGGCCTGAGACATCGGCAGGGGAGCGTGCAGCGCGCGACAGGGTGACGGCTGCACCGGCAATGACCCTGGCAGACAAGCGGTCAACGCCGCTTTTTGTGGTCATCGGCATTAAAGATGCATATCATATGAATCTTTAAAAGAGGGTGCAGATCAACACCAAAACCACTTTGGTGGCGCATCGAATCTGCACCCCATCGCCGCAGGAGCCCCACCATGACCACTGTTGAACAGGCACCGCCGCTGACCCAGGCGTTGCATCAGCCCTACCAGCACGGCTTCGTCACCGACGTGGAGAGCGACTCGCTGCCACCGGGGCTGGACGCCGACACCGTGCGCGCCATCTCGCGCCGCAAGCGCGAACCCGAGTTCCTGCTGCAATGGCGCCTGGCGGCACTGGAGCGCTGGCAGACCATGGAGCATCCGCACTGGGGCCAGCTGCGCATCGAGCCCGTGGACTTTCAAGCGCTGAGCTACTACTCGGCGCCAAAGTCCCAGAAGGACGGCCCCAAGAGCCTGGCCGAGGTCGACCCCAAGCTGCTGGAGACCTACGAAAAACTTGGCGTGCCGCTGCACGAGCGGGCGCGGCTGGCCGGTGTGGCGGTGGACGCGGTGTTCGACTCGGTGTCCGTGGGCACCACCTTCCGCGAACAGCTGGCCGAAGTCGGCGTGATCTTCTGTTCGTTCTCGCACGCGGTGCAACACCACCCCGAACTGATCGAACGCTACCTCGGCACCGTGGTGCCACCGGGCGACAACTTCTATGCCGCACTGAATTCGGCGGTGTTTTCCGACGGCTCCTTCGTCTACATCCCCAAGGGCGTGCGCTGCCCGATGGAGCTGTCGTCGTACTTCCGCATCAACGCCGCCAACACCGGCCAGTTCGAGCGCACGCTGATCATTGCCGAAGAGGGCAGCCATGTGAGCTACCTCGAAGGCTGCACCGCACCGCAGCGCGACCAGCACCAGCTGCACGCGGCGGTGGTCGAGCTGGTGGCGCACGACGATGCCCACATCAAGTACTCGACGGTGCAGAACTGGTACCCCGGCGACGAACAGGGCCGCGGCGGCATCTACAACTTCGTCACCAAGCGCGGTCTGTGTGCGGGCCAGCGCTCGCACATCGCCTGGACACAGATCGAGACCGGTTCGGCCATCACCTGGAAGTACCCGAGCGTGGTGCTGCGCGGCGACGATTCGCGCGGCGAGTTCCATTCGATCGCCGTGAGCAACCATTTCCAGCAGGCCGACACCGGCACCAAGATGATCCATCTGGGCCGCAACACCAAGAGCCGCATCGTCTCCAAAGGCATCAGCGCGGGGCACGCCCAGAACAGCTACCGCGGCCTGGTGCGCGTGGCGCCCACCGCGAGCGGTGCCCACAACCACACGCAGTGCGACTCGCTGCTCATCGGCCCGGACTGCGGAGCCCACACCTTCCCGTACATCGAGGCCGCGCGCGACGACGCCATGGTGGAACACGAAGCGACCACCACCCGCATTTCCGAAGAGCGCCTGTTCTATTGCCAGCAGCGCGGCATCCACCCGCAGGACGCCACCGCCCTCATCGTCGGCGGCTTCTGCCAGGCGGTGCTGGACGAGCTGCCGATGGAGTTCGCGCTCGAAGCCAAGGCGCTGCTGGCCGTCTCGCTCGAAGGCGCCGTCGGCTGAGCCCCACCCCCCGATTTCCCAGGAGAGAACCACCATGACCCATGCCGAACCCCTGTTGCAGGTGCGCGATCTGCGCGTTGACGTTGGCGGCCGCCACGTGTTGAAGTCGATCTCGCTCGATGTCCCCGCCGGTGCGCTGGTGGTGCTCATGGGCGCCAACGGCAGCGGCAAGAGCACGCTGGGCCTGACGCTGGCCGGCCATCCGCGCTACAGCGTGGTCGGCGGCGAAGCCCGCTTTGCGGGCCAGGACCTGCTGGCCATGAGCCCCGAGGCGCGTGCCCGCGCCGGGCTGTTTGTGTCGTTCCAGGCGCCCCCCGAGATCCCGGGTGTGAAGAACAACCTGTTCATCCGCACGGCCCTGAACGCCGTGCGCGAGGCGCGCGGCGAAGCGCCGCTGGATGCCTTCGATTTCCTGGGCGATGCGCGGGCCACGGCCACCCGTCTGGGCCTGCCCGAGGCGATGCTGGCGCGCCCCGTCAACGACGGTTTTTCGGGCGGCGAGCGCAAGCGCAACGAACTGCTGCAGCTGGCCCTGCTGCGGCCGCGCCTGGCATTGCTGGACGAGATCGATTCCGGCATGGACGTGGATGGCTCCCGCGCGGTGGTGGAGCTGGTGCAGTCGCTGCGGGCGCAGGGCACGGCCTTCGTGGTGGTGTCGCACTACCTGCACCTGATCGAATCGCTGCAGCCCGACGCGGTGCTGCGGCTGGACCAGGGCTGCATCGCCGAGACCGGCGACCTGGAACTGGCCCGCCAGATCGAGCGGACCGGGTTCGCACGCACGGCCGACGCGCTGGAGGTCTGAGCATGGACACCGCACGCGCCGACATCCTGGCCGCCCGCCACCGACTGGAAGACGCCGGCTGGGTTCCCCGCAACGCCGATGCGTTTCGCCATCTGCCGCCACCCCCGGCCGCCGTCTGGCTGGGCGAGGCGCCCGAAGCCACATCGACCCCCTGCGACGCCCACCCGCTGAGCGGCGCTGGGTGGACATTGCACCCGCTGGGCGACACGCCGCAAGGCCGTGTGGATGCCCGCTGGCTCGACGCCGCCGACCCGGCGCAGCGCCAGGAGCTGTTCGCCGGTCTGCCGCTGCCGACCCACCCCGATGGCGCGATGGCCCCCGACACCATCGCCCAGCACGACGCCGCGCCGTTCACCTGGGTGCATCGCGCGCTGTGCCGTCGCGGCTTGCGGCTGCGCATTGGCGGTGAACACGCCAACAGCCGCGGTGCGGCCGAGACGGTGTGGATACAGCTGAGGCACCAGCCACGCAGCGCGGTCGAAGCGCCGATGCTGGTGATCGATGTGCAGGAGGGCGTGCACTGCGTGCTGGTGGAAACCCATCACCGTGAACCGGTGGCCTGCGAACAGCCGGTGGTGCAGAACCTGCACGCCCACATCCGCCTGGGCGCGGGCGCCACGCTGCAGCACCTGCGCAGCGTGCGCCCCGGCGCCGCCGACCAGGTTGCCCACCATCTGCAGCTGCAGCTGGGGCAGGGCGCGCGCTACGAACAGGGCCTGATCGCCACCGGTGGCCGCTACCACCTGCAACGCCAGGAAGTTGGGCTGGCGGGCGAGCGTGCCCAGGCCCACAGTGCGGGCCTGCTGCTGGCGGCCGCCGCCAACGTCGAACAACAGGTGCGCATGCTGCACACCGGCGAGCGCACCCACAGCACCATCGAGACGCTGGCGCTGGCCAGTGGCGCGGCGCGCGCAGTGGTCAACGCCCACACCCGCATCGCACCCCATGCCGCCGACGCCGAGGTGCGGCAGCGGCTCACGGGCGTGCCCACCGGCGGCCAGCCCCGGCTGGTGCTGCGCCCGCACCTGGAGATCCACCACGACCAGGTGCAGGCGGCCCACGGGGCCACCTGGGGCGCCCTGCCAGAGGACGCGCTGTTCTATGCGCGCCAGCGGGGCCTGGACGAACGCAGCGCGCGCGGGCTGATCATCGAAGGCATGGCCACGGCCTTGCTCTCGCGGGCGTTGGGCGATCCCCAGGTCATCGAGTCGCTGGGCCTCGCGGGCCTGCTGCGCGAGGTGGTGGCCCAGCACCTGAGCGGCGACCCCGCCGCCCCCATGGCCCAGCCGGAGGCCGCACATGGGTGACGCCTTCTTGATCGATCCTCTCGCGCCCGATACCGTGCGCACGCAGTTCCCGGTGCTCGCGCAGCGCATCCACGGCGCGGAGCTGGCCTACCTCGACAACGCGGCCACCACCCAGATGGCCCTGCCGGTGCAGGACGCGATGCGCGCCTTCGAGCAGCACGACCGGGCCAACATCCACCGCGGCGTGCACGTGCTGAGCCAGCGCGCCACCGATGCGTTCGAGCACGCGCGCAGCACGCTCAAACGCTTCGTCGGCGCGGGCGCAGACCACGAGCTGGTGTTCACCTCGGGCACCACCGATGCGCTGAACATGGTGGCCCATGGGCTCTCCACCCGCGGCGTGCGGCCGGCCTGGCTGCAGGCGGGCGACGAGATCGTGGTCAGCGGCCTGGAACACCACGCCAACCTCGTGCCCTGGCAGCAGGCGGCGCGGCGCACCGGGGCCGTGCTGCGCGTGCTGCGGCCCGATGCCCAGGGACGGCTGCACGCCGCCGACCTGCGCCGCCTGCTCAACCCCCGCACCCGCGTGCTGGCGCTCACCGCCTGCGCCAACGCCACCGGTGAGCGGCCGCCCTACGAGGACTTGCTCCAGCTCGCCGCCGGCGCGGGCGCGCTGACCGTGCTCGACGCGGCCCAGGCCGTGGCCCACGGTGGGCCCGCGCTGTCGTCGCTGGCCTGCGACTTCATGGCCTTCTCGGGCCACAAGATGTACGGGCCCATGGGCACCGGCGCACTGGTGGGGCGGCGTGCCGCGCTGGAACGCCTGGAGCCCCTGCGCTACGGCGGTGACATGGTGGCCTGGGTCAGCGCCACCGACGCCAGCTTTGCCGAACTGCCCGCGCGGCTGGAAGGCGGCACGCCCAACGTCGCGGGCGCGATCGGCATGGCCGCTGCGGCGGCCTTCATCGACGAGGTCGGGCGCGATCGCATCGACGCCCACCTGAACGCGCTGCGCGAACACGCGGTGGCGGGTCTGACCGAGCTGCCCGGCATCACGGTGCTGTCGGCCCACAGCCGCGCATCGGCCATCGTCTCGTTTGTCGCCGACGGCGTGCACCCTCACGACATCGGCACCCTGCTGGACCAGCGCGGCATCGCCGTGCGCACCGGCCACCACTGTGCCCAGCCGCTGCTCGAACACCTGGGCCTGGGGCCCACCACGCGCGCCTCGTTCGCGCTCTACAACACGCACGCCGAGGTGGAGCGCCTGCTCGCCGGCGTCGCGCACGCCATGAAGGTGTTGCAATGACTTCAGAAACCGCCGCCGAACTCGACCTCTACCAGGAGGTGGTGATGGACCACAAGCGCGCGCCGCGCCACTTCGGTGCGCTGGCCGCGCCGACCCACCAGGCGCGCGGCCAGAACCCGCAATGTGGTGACGACCTGCAGGTGGCCCTGGTGGTCGACAACGGGCGGGTGGGCGACATCCGCTTCCAGGGCCAGGGCTGCGCGATCTGCATCGCGTCCGCTTCCATGATGACCGAGGCGGTTCTGGGGCAGGAGGTGGCGCAGGCCCAGGCCCTGCAAGCGCGCTTTCGGGCCGTGCTCACGGGCCAGATGGCGCCCGAAGAGGCGCACCTGGGCAAGCTGGTCAGCCTGGCGGGCGTGCGCCACTACCCCGGCCGCATCAAGTGCGCGCTGCTGGGCTGGCACGCCCTGATGCACGCGCTGGGCGCCGAGGCCGGCAGCGCCAGCAACGCGCCGGAGGTCACGCCATGAGCGCGCCCCGCGAACGGGCGGTGGTCACGCGCACGGTGGCGGTGACCTGCGTGCCCGACGGAACCCCCGCGGAACTGACGGCCGGCACACTGGTGCAGATCACCCAGGCGCTGGGCGCGGCGTTCACCCTGCTGGTGGACGGCCAGCTGATGCGCCTGGCGGGTGCCGATGCCGACGCCATCGGCAAGCCGGTGCCTGTGGCGCCGGTGCTGGCGGACGTGGAGGGGCCTGAGGGTGTGCGGGCACAGGTCTGGCAGACGCTCAAGACCTGCTACGACCCGGAGATTCCGGTCGACATCGTAGAGCTCGGTCTGGTCTATGGGTGCGACGTGCTGCCAACGGACGGCGACGGGTTCAAGGTGTCGATCAGGATGACCTTGACGGCGCCCGGCTGCGGCATGGGCGACATGCTGGTGGACGAGATCCACGAAAAGCTGCTGGCCTTGCCCCAGGTGGCCGATGTCGACCTGGAGTTCGTGTTCGATCCGCCCTGGGACCGCTCCCGCATGTCCGAAGCCGCGATGCTGTCACTGGGCTTGTGACACAGCCCGGCCCGGATCGCGGGCACAGAGCCCGCCCATCCGGGCCGGGCGGATTCAGCGTTCGAGCTGGTCGCGTTTGTCCTGGACCGTGCTCCAGGTGTCGGCGTCGGGCAGCGCCGGCTTGGTCCGTGTGATCGGCTTCCACACGCGCGCCAGCTCGGCGTTGAGCGGTGTGAAGTCCCGCTGGTCGTTGGGAACGTCTTCTTCGGCGTAGATCGCCGAGACAGGGCACTCCGGGACACAGACCGCGCAGTCGATGCAGTCGTCGGGATCGATCACCAGGAAGTTCGGTCCTTCCCGGAATGCGTCCACCGGACAGACATCGACGCAGTCGGTGTACTTGCACCGGATGCACGATTCGGTCACCACAAAGGTCATGGTTGGCTCCCGGTCAGCCGCCGCACGAGCCGCAGCAGGAATCCACCCCGTGCACAGGCTGGCTGTCGGCCGGTTTGGCGATCTGCACGCGCCACTGTTCAGGGCCGCTTTCCAGCATGGTCCAGCTGAAGGCGCCATAGAGGCCGCTCTCGAACTGCCCGCGCAGCGGCTGCGGGTTGTGGTCGTTGATGAGCTCCATGGCCGCGCCGGGTGGCAGGGCCTTGAAGGTGGAGAACACCAGCGAGTGGCGTTCGCGCGGCGCAATGCTGCGCAGGTCGACGGTGGGGGTGGGAGCGGTGATGGTGTTCATGAGCAGTTCCTTGAGTGGTTGAAGAGGGAAGGGTTGAGAAAGCGCGTCAGCCGTCCTTGCCGTCGAAGCGCGTCTTGAGCAGCCAGGGCGTGTAGATGAAGAGGTAGATCGCAAACGCCACCGACCAGCCGGCGGCAGACAGCACCAGGGCCATGGGCAGCCACGTCGGCAGGGCCAGCGGCAGCAGCACGCGGACGGCGGCCGCCAGCATGACGAGCACATAGGCCGTGGTCTCCGCGCGCGACACCTGCAGCACACGCCCGGTGTGGCCGCGGGCGGTGCGGGTGATCATGCCGATGATGAGACCGGCGGTGGCTCCGATGGCCAGCGCATGCACGCCGGCCGACACGCCGATCCAGCCGAACCGGGCCGCTGCCAGCAAGGCCAGCCCGAAGGGAATCCAGGCGTGCGACAGGTGCAGGATCCAGAGGATCGGGCGGTGCCGTGTGATCGCAGGCCGCCACTGCAGCAGCCGCACCACCTGGGCCAGCGCGGCGAGCAGAAGGGCCAGGCCACCGACCAGGTTCCAGCCCGCGGCGGCGGGTGCGAAAACCCACAGCAGCAAGCCCAGCGCGGTGAGCGCCATCGCGGCGCGCTCCACCGGTGCGCGCACCTGGAGTTTCAGACCCGGCGTCGCGCTCATGGTGAAGGCCGGAATCACCCGGCCCGCGATCACGCACTCGATCATCACGATCAGCGCCAGGGCGGCGTGCAGAGGGACCAGCGGAGAAATCTCCAGGACACCGGTCACGCCCAGGTGAAAGACGCCGTTGGCCAGCGCGAGCAGCATCAGCATGCCCGCCAGCGGCAGGTTGCGCCGGTTGCGCGCGCGCAGCAGCAGGCGGGTGAGCACCGCGGCCACCAGGGGCAGCAGCGCCAGGTCCAGCACGGCATACAGCGTGTAGGGCCCGGTCACGGCGGCCACCCGGGCCGCCAGCCACAACAGGGCCAGGGCACCCAGGAAGGCGCCGCGCGGCGTGGCCAGCCCGGTCCAGGCTTTGACCGCGGTCAGCAGGAAGCCCAGGATGACCGCGATCGCAAAGCCGAACAGCATGTCGTGCGCGTGCCACAGCAGCGGGGGCAGCGCCATCGTGAGGTTCCACTGGCCCAGGAACAGCGCCACCCACAGCGGGATCGCGAGCAGCGCGAACACCGCAGCGCCCAGGTAGAAGGGCCGGAATCCGAGCCTCAGCAGCGGCCAGCCCCGAGGCTGTGGCGCGGCAGAAGGTTCGGACGGGGATGCGTGCAAGGGCAGGGTGGTCATGGTGGGGGGACGTTGCAGAAGCTGTCGGGCCGCTGCAAAGACCTCATAAGAAGCATGTGAAATGAATATTAAACCCAAACGGCCTTTAAAGAAATATACTTGGTACCTCTTTAGGGGCTTCCATGCGACTTGCCGAGTACACCGACTACACCTTGCGCGTGCTGATGTATTGCGCGGCCCGCCCGCACCAGATGGTGACCATCAGCGAGCTGGCCGAACACCACAGGGTCTCCAGAAACCACCTGATGAAGATCGTCACCGACCTCGGTCGACAGGGCGTGCTGGAAACCACGCGCGGTCGCGGTGGCGGACTGCGCCTGCTGAAAGATCCGGCCACGGTGCGCATCGGGGATGTGGTGCGCGCCTCGGAGACCGACTTCCGCCTGGTCGAGTGTTTCGACCCGGGTTCCAACCAGTGCACGCTGTCACCGACCTGCCGCCTGAAGGGCTTGTTCAACGCCGCGCTGGGGGCCTACCTCAGGGAACTTGATGGCACGACCCTGGCCGACCTTGTGGCGCCCGCATCGCCGCGGGGCACCGCGACGGCTGTGCCGGTGGCGGCGCCCCGAAGCCTTCGAAAGCCCACGGGCAAAGCAACACCTGTTCTTCCAAGGAGCCTTCCATGAACATCGACAAACTCAAACACCAGCACCAGGACATCATCGGCGCCATATCGGCCCTTCGGACGCTCGCGCAGGCGGGGGTGGCGCAGAACGCCGCCGACATCGCAAGGCTCGTCGTCAACATGAGCTCCACCATCAAGCTGCACCTGGCCGTCGAAGACCAGGCGCTGTACCCGGCCCTGCGGCGTGGTGGCAACCCCGAGCTGGCGCGCATGGGCCAGCAGTACCAGGAGGACATGGGCCCCATTGCCCAGGCCTACGACGCCTTCGCCCGGCGCTGGAACCGGCCCGAGAGCGTTCGCAGCGACGAGCAGGGCTTCCGCGACGACGCCAACCGTGTGCTGCGCATGGTGCACGAGCGCATGCAGCGCGAGAACCGCGACTTCTATCCGCGCATCGAGGCTGCGTGATCGGCGGAAGGGCCCGCAGCTCCCATCACACGCCGGCCTGGATCACCCCGGGCCTGGCCCGACCGTGAGATGCCCGGGCCGCGTGGTGTCTATCGGCTCCGCAGGCGCAGCGCATTGCCGATCACGGACACCGAACTCAGGCTCATGGCCAGCGCGGCGATCATCGGCGAGAGCAGCCAGCCGGTGAACGGATACAGCAGCCCGGCGGCCAACGGAATGCCCAGCGCGTTGTAGACGAAGGCGAAGCCCAGGTTCTGCTTCATGTTGGCCACGGTGGCCACCGAGAGTTCGCGCGCGGTGGCAATGCCGCGCAGGTCCCCCTTCACCAGGGTGAGCTGGGCGCTGTTCATCGCCACGTCGGTGCCGGTGCCCATGGCGATGCCGACATCGGCGCGGGCCAGCGCCGGGGCGTCGTTGATGCCATCGCCGGCCATGGCCACCACGCGGCCTTCGGCCTGCAGCCGTTCCACGAGCCGGAGCTTGTCGGCCGGCTGCACCTCGCCGTGCACCTCGTCGATGCCCAGGCGCTGGCCCACCGCGTGCGCCGTGGTCAGGCCATCGCCGGTGGCCATCACCACGCGGATGTGCGCGCGGCGCAGCGACGCCAGGGCCTCGGCGGTGGTCGGCTTGACCGGGTCCGACACCGCCAGCAGGCCCGCCAGCCGCCGGTCCACGGCCAGGTACATCACGCTCGCCCCCTGGCTGCGCAGCGCTTCGGCCTCTTTAGCCAGCGCCGCGGTGTCCACGCCCTGCTGGTCCATCAGGACTGTGTTGCCCAGCGCCAGCACCCGCCCGCCCACCACGCCTTGCACGCCGATGCCCGACGCCGAGTCGAACTGCGCGGGCTTCTCCAGCACCAGCCCCTGCTGCCGGGCCGCTGCCACGATGGCCGCTGCCAGGGGGTGTTCGCTGCCCTGGTCCAGGCTGGCCGCCAGCCGCAACACCTCGGTGTCGGAGTGGCCCGCCACGCCCAAGGCGCGTTCGAACCTGGGCTTGCCTTCCGTCAGCGTGCCGGTCTTGTCCACGATCAGGGTGTCGACCTTGCGCAGGTTCTCGATGGCCGCGGCGTCGCGGAACAGCACGCCGTGGCCGGCGCCGCGGCCGGTGGCCACCATGATCGACATCGGCGTGGCCAGCCCCAGCGCACAGGGGCAGGCGATGATGAGCACCGCCACCGCATTGATCAGCGCGTAGACCCAGCTCGGCTCCGGCCCCAGCCAGCCCCAGCCCAGGAAGGTGAGCACCGAGATGCCGACCACCGCCACCACGAAGGTGCCCGCCACCTGGTCGGCCATGCGCTGCATGGGCGCCCGGGAGCGCTGGGCCATGGCCACCATCTGCACGATCTGGGACAGCACGGTGGCCGACCCCACGCGCTCCGACCGCATCACCAGCGCCCCGCTGGTGTTGAGCGTGGCGCCGATCAGCGGGTCGCCCGTCTGTTTGCTGACCGGCAGCGGTTCGCCGGTGAGCATGGATTCGTCGACGGCGCTGCGGCCCTCCACCACCACGCCGTCCACCGGCACCTTTTCGCCCGGGCGCACCCGCAGCAGGTCGCCGACGTGCACATGCGCCAGCGGCACGTCCTCTTCGCTCCCGTCAACGCCGATGCGGCGCGCGGTCTTGGGTGCCAGCCCCAGCAGGGAACGGATGGCGGCCGAGGTCTGGGAGCGGGCCTTGAGCTCCAGCACCTGCCCCAGCAGCGTGAGCGAGATGATCACCGCCGCCGCTTCGAAGTACACCGCCACCCGCCCCATGGACTGGAACGAGGCAGGGAAGGCCTGCGGTGCGACTGTGGCTGCGACGCTGTAGACGAACGCGGCCCCGGTGCCCAGGCCGATCAGGGTCCACATGTTGGGGCTTCGGTGCACCACCGACTGCCAGGCCCGCACGAAGAAGGGCCAGCCCGCCCACAGGACGATGGGCACCGACAACACCAGTTCGATCCAGCTCTGCACCGCCATGTCGAACCAGCCCAGGCGGTGCCCCGCCATCGCCAGCACCGCAACCACCACCGTGAGCGGCAAGGTGGCCCAGAACCGGCGCTGGAAGTCCGCGAGTTCCGGGTTGTCCTGTTCCTCGGCCTCCGGCATCACCGGCTCCAGCGTCATGCCGCACTTGGGACAGTTTCCCGGGTTCGGCTGGCGGATCTCGGGGTGCATGGGGCAGGTGTAGACCGTGCCCGCCGGCAGGGGCGCCGCAGGCGCCGCCGCCTGCGAATGGGCGGCTGGGTGATGGTGGTGGTGCGGCGCATGCATGGGCCTGCTCCTATGGGGTCACGCTGATGCCGTTGGGGCCGGCCCCCACCGGCACGGTGGCGACCGGCTTGTGCGCGGCCAGGTCGATCACGGTGACCGTGTTGTCGTACAGGTTGCTCACATAGGCCAGCCGACCGTCCGCATCGACCACGACCCCGTGCGCACCCCGTCCGGTGCGGATGCTGGCCGTGACCTTGAACGAGGTCAAGTCGATCACGCTCACCGTGCGTCCGGGGGTCTTGCGGTTGCCCTGGTTCGCCACCAGCAGGCGCTGGCTGTCCGGGGTCGCAAACAGCTGGATGGGGCCGTTGCCGACAGGAACCTTGCGCAGCACTTTGCGCGTCCGCGGGTCGATGACGGCCACCTGGTTCTCCTGCGACAGCGACACGAAGGCCAGGCGACCGTCGCCGGTGAACCCCACCTGGGCCGGCCCCTTGCCCACGGGAATGCTCTCGACCTCCTTGCGGCTGGCCGTGTCGATCACGGACACGGTGCCGCCCTTGAGGTTGGCCACATAGGCCAGCTGCCCGTCCGGGCTCAGCCGGATGCCGTGCGGGAACGCGCCGGTGGCGATGGTGGCCACCACCTTCATCGCCCCGGCGTCCACCACGCTGACGGTGTTGTCGCCGCCGTTGGTCACATAGACCCAGCGGCCGTCCGGGGACACCACCACGTGGGCGGGATGGTTGCCGACCGGCACCTTGCCCACCACCGTGTCGGTGGCGGTGTCGATGGCCCAGACCTCGCCGGAGGTGGCCATGGCGGCGTGCGCGGCGCCCGACATGCCCTGGTGGGCCGCATGGCCGGCGTCGGCGGGCGGCGTTCCGTTGTTGGTCACCCAGACCCGCTGCCCGTCGGCGGTGGCCTGGACGTTGTGCGCGCCTGCGCCGACGGTGACGGTGCGCACGGTCTGGCGGGTGTCGGTCGCGATCACGCTGACCGTGCCGTCGGTTTCATTTGCGACGTACACCTTGGGCGCGGCCAGGGCGGCGGAGATCCCGCCCAGGGCGAGGCAGGCGGACAACAGGGTGAATCGCATGGGATGGTTTCGGATGTTCATGTGGGTTCCTCAAGCCCTGACCTGGTCGCCAGACCGGTCACTGGGCGCCTGCGCCAGCGGGCGCCTGCGGCATGCGCTGCATCATCATTTCCATCATGTCCATGCCTTCCTGCATGGCCTTCATGTGTTCGGCCATCAGGGCCTCCCGTTCGGCCGGCGTGGTGGCCGCCGCCATCCGGGTGCGCAGCGACTGCATGGCCGTCATGTGCTGCTGCATGCGCTGCCGCATCTGCGGCATGGACGACATGCCCATGGACATGCCGGCCTGGGGGGCCGCTGTCTGCGGTGGGGTCACGGCGGGTGCCGCCGCGGGCGCAGCGGGCGCGGGCGTGGCCGCTGCAGCGGGTGTGGCCGGGTGGTGCTGGTTGTGGTCGGCAGCCTGCTGCGCTGTGGCGGAGAACGCCGCGCCGGCGACGGCCACGATCAGAAGAGTTCGGGTCAGGGGGGGCATGTCGATTTCCTTTCATGACGGGACGCATGGCGGGATGCCATGTGGTCACTGTAGGAATCGGCCCGGGTCGCCAACATGACCCGAAGATGACAAAAATGTCAGCTGCCGCCCGGCGCACGCTGCGGTGCCTGGCGGTTGACCTCGTCGTGGAGGCGCCGGGTCTCGGGTGTCCAGCGGGACTTGATCCAGGACAGCACGGCCACGATGTCGTCGTCGCTGAGCGTGCCGCCGTAGGCGGGCATGTTGGTCTCATAGTCCGGCAGGCCCGCCGCCCGGGCCACACCGTTTCTGGTGATCTCGAACAGCACCTCGTCGGGGTGGTGCCAGGTGTGGCCGGTTTCATCGTGGGGCGGGGCCGGCAGTCGACCATCGGCGCCGCGCTCGCGCCAGTTGGCCTGTCCTTGCAGGTTGGCTCCGTGGCAACTGGCGCAATGCACGCGGTAGAGCTGCCCACCCCGCGAGAGCAAGGCTGGATCGTCCGGGCGCAGCAGGCCCGCAGGGCGGGCCTCGGATGGGTCGGACAGGCGCCACCACACCAGGGCAGCGGCCACCCCGGCCAGTGCCAGGCCGACCAGTGCCCGGCGCGTGCTCTCGGATTGCAGTGTCACTTCGCGGGCCACCCGACACTTTCCTGTCGGGTGGATTACAAAACGGTCATCTTAGGCCAGGGCGCACGTGGCGCAGGCACACTGGCGGCCAGGAGAACACACGTGAAAATTCTGATCGTTGAAGACGAGCCCAAAGCCGGTGACTACCTCCGGCAAGGCCTGCGCGAGGCGGGCTATGCGGTGGACCTCGTCACCAACGGCGTGGACGGCCTGCACCACGGTCTGCAAGGCGACCACGACCTGTTGATCCTGGACGTCATGCTGCCCGGCATGGACGGGTGGCAGGTGCTGCGCAGCCTGCGCGCCCAGGGGCGCCAGATGCCGGTGCTCTTCCTCACGGCCCGGGACCAGGTCGAGGACCGCGTCAAGGGACTGGAACTGGGGGCCGACGACTACCTGGTCAAACCGTTTTCGTTCGCCGAGCTGCTGGCGCGGGTGCGCACCATCCTGCGGCGGGGCCGCTCCGGCATGGAGGCCACCACCCTGCAGGTGGCCGACCTGGAACTGGACCTGCTGCGCCGGCGCGTGAGCCGGTCCGGCAAGCGCATCGACCTGACGGCCAAGGAATTCGGCCTGCTGGAGCTGCTGATGCGCCGGCAGGGTGAGGTGCTGCCGCGCTCCCTGATTGCGTCCCAGGTGTGGGACATGAACTTCGACAGCGACACCAATGTGATCGAGGTCGCCATGCGCCGCCTGCGGGCCAAGGTGGACGACCCCTTCGAGCCACGGCTGATCCAGACCGTCCGGGGCATGGGGTACGTGCTGGAAGCGCCCGAGGGCGCGCGCTGATGCCGGGACGGCTCTCGCTCACCGCGCGGCTGACCGCGTTCTACACGCTGGTGTCGGCCGCGGTGCTGTTGGGCATGGGCGTGCTGGTGTCGCTGGCCACCGAGCGGCACTTCGTTGAACTGGACCACGACTACCTGAAGGACAAGATCGGTCTGGTCCAGAAGATCGTCCGGGAGTCCCCTTCCCAGGTGGTTTTGTCCACCCGGCTGGACGAACTGCTGGGCAGCCACCACGGCCTCTTCATCGAGCTTCGGCAAGGCGACCGGCTGGTGTACGGCCAGACGGCCCCCGGCTTTCCTGCCAGCCTGCCCACCGCAAGCTCCGGCGCCGATCCCGTCGACTGGTCCGAGGGCGCTCGAACGCTGAGAGGATTGTCGTCCGAGGTCGACGCCCCGCACACGGCGCTGCAGCTGCGCATCGCCCTGGACACGGCCCACCACGCGCACTTTCTGCAGGGCTTGCGCCAGACACTGGCGGTGTACCTGCTGGGCGCCATCCTGGTCAGTGGCCTGCTGGGCTGGTGGGCGGCCCGCCGGGGCCTGGCGCCCCTGCGGGTCATGAAGGAACGCGCCATGACGGTCACGGCCCAGAAGCTGGACCAGCGCATGCCGGTGGACGCGGTGCCGGCGGAGTTCGCCGACCTGGCCCAGAGCCTGAACACCATGCTGGAGCGCCTGCAGGCCGACTTCGCGCGGCTGCAGGAGTTCTCCAGCGACCTGGCGCACGAACTGCGCACCCCCATCAACAACCTGCTGACCCAGACCCAGGTGTCGCTGGCCCAGAAAAGGGACGCGAGCGCCTACCAGGACATCCTCGCCTCCAACGCCGAAGAGTTCCAGCGGCTGGCCCGCATGGTCTCCGACATGCTGTTTCTGGCCAAGACGGAACACGGCATCGAGCTGCCCAACCGGGAGGCGATATCGCTGGACCAGGAAACGCAGGCGCTGTTCGAGTTCTATGACGCGGTGGCCGATGAAAAGTGCATCCGGCTGTCGCTCACCGGCCATGCGGTGGTGATGGGTGACCGGCTGATGGTGCGGCGTGCGATCGGCAACCTGCTGTCCAATGCGCTGCGGCATTCACCGGCCGATGCCGAGGTGGCGGTGGCGATCGAGCAGCAGGGTGCGAACACCACGCTGTGCCTCACCAACACGGGGGTCACCATCTCTCCCGAAGTGCTGCCGCGGCTGTTCGACCGCTTCTTCCGGGTGGACAAATCGCGCAGCCACCCGGAGTCCGACGGCGCCGGCCTGGGCCTGTCGATCACCCAGGCCATCATGGCGGCTCATGGCGGTGCCGTGACGGCCCGTTCCAGCCATGGCCGCACGACCTTCTGCCTCGTGTTCGCTGGTTCGCATCCGGACCGGGCTCCCGTCTGACGCCACCCGGGCCCGCCCCCTTGTGGTGGTCGCTGAACGCATCCTGAACGGGCCATTCAGCGCCGCTTCAGGGGGGTGGTACAACAATGCCATGCATCCACAGCAGATGCGGTGAACGCAGGCTGACCGATCCCTTTTCAGGAGCGTCCCATGAAGTACCACCTCGCTTTGCGCCATGGCGTGCTGGCCGTGTCCCTGGGGCTGGCCACCCTGACCAGCTGGGCCGGTGACGATTGCGACGCGCCGCTGAACCGCTGGCAAACGCGTGAGGCCGTGCGGCAGATGGCCGCGGCACAGGGTTGGCAGATCCAGAGGCTGAAGATCGACGACGGTTGTTACGAGATTCGTGGCACCGATGCCCAGGGGCGCAGCTTCAAGGCCAAGATCGACCCGGAAACCTTGAAGGTGCTGAAGATGAAGCAGGACACCCACCGGCGTGACCGGGACGGGGCGCGAGGCCGCGGTGACGAAGGACGCGTGGACCGTCCGCCGCCACCGGAGCGTGCCGCGGACCCATCGCTTTCGCCAGCCAACGGCACCGCGCCGAGCGGTCAGACCCAGTAAGCCAGCCATCTCTACAGGAGCCTCACCATGTCCAAACCTCTCATGTCCATTCTGGCCACCGCCTGCGCGCTGGCCCTTCCTTCCCTGGCGCACAGCCGTCAGCTCACGCTGGCGGCCCAGCTCAAGAACTACGGCGGCGACGGTGCCTACCTGGCGGCCTATCTCACCGATGCCAAGGG
This sequence comes from Hydrogenophaga pseudoflava, assembly GCF_004353865.1. Lineage (NCBI taxonomy): Bacteria > Pseudomonadati > Pseudomonadota > Betaproteobacteria > Burkholderiales > Comamonadaceae > Hydrogenophaga > Hydrogenophaga pseudoflava. Next base: position 3,213,509 of record NZ_CP037867.1, on the reverse strand, counting down.
CACCTATGTGCGCACGCTGTGGGTGGCCGGTGGCAAGGCCAAGTACCACAAGCACCTGTCGGACTGGAGCCGTCTCTCGGCCGGGGATGCCAAGCGCCTGAATGGCGTGACCGGCGCCAGCGTGGGGGCCGGGCGCACGCTCAATGTGACCGCCGATCTGGCGGATGCACTGATCGACGCCGGCTACGAAATCCGCATCGACGCCGCGGTGGAAGACATGCGGGACAGCCCGTCGGAAGTCCGGATCCCGCTGTCCACTGCCAACGCGGGCAAGCCGCAGGCCGGCAAGCAGTACATCCAGTCCGTGACCTTCCAGCTCAAGTGATCGGGCCCGCATGAGCTGGAAAGCCATCCACCGCTGGCTGGGTCTGACCCTTGGCACCCTGGCCGTGGTGCTGGGCATCACCGGCGCCATCCTGGCGATCGACCCGGTGCAGCAGGCCTGGCAGGCGCCCGCCGCCCCGGGTGCGCTGCCAGTGGCCACGCTGGTGGAGCGCGTGGCGAGCAGCGTGCCCAGCGCGGAAGAAATCCGCCGCCTGCCTTCGGGGGCCATCGTGGTGTTCAGCTTCGACGGCGATCAGCCGCAGGCGTCCTATGTCGACCCCGCCGATGGCCAGGTGCTGGGGGCGTGGCAACGGTCGGCGCTGCCGCGCTGGGTGAAGAACCTGCACCGCTCGCTGTTGCTGGGCGACGCCGGGCGCTGGGGCGCAGCGGCCACTGCGCTGGCCATGGGTGTGCTGTGTGTCTCTGCCCTGGTGCTGCTGCTGCGGCGCATGGGCGGCTGGCGGCGCCTGGGCGCGCGGGTGCGTGGCACGCTGGCGCAGCGCATTCACGTGGTCGCGGGCCGTGTGGTGCTCGTTGTCCTGTGCCTGACATCGCTCACTGCGCTGACCATGAGCGCATCGACCCTGGGCCTCGTGGAACTGGACACCCGGGCCGAGCCCGAGGTGCTTTCGGTGGCCACCGGCAAGCCCGACCTGCCCGGCGCACAGCTGGCCGCGCTGCAAAGCCTGGCGGTGAACGACCTGCGCACGCTGACCTTTCCCGGCGCCACCGACCCTGAGGACACCTGGAAGGTCGCCACCGCCCAGGGCCAGGGCTGGATCGACCGGTACTCGGGCCAGATGCTGGCCTGGCAGGACGCCACCCTTGCGCAGCGCGTGTACGACCTGGCCGTGGTGCTGCACACGGGGGAGGCCGCCTGGCTCTGGGCCGTGGTGCTCGGGCTTGTCGGCGCCAGCGTGCTGGTGTTCTGGGTGTCGGGGGTGGTCATCTGGTGGCAGGCGCGTGAGCAGGCACCACGCATCACGGGCAACACCCCGGTGGCACAGGCAGACGTGCTCATCTTCGTGGCCAGCGAAGGTGGCAGCACCTGGGGGTTTGCCCAGACGCTCCAGGACGCTCTTGTCCAGGCCGGCCACCGGGTTCACACCAGCGCGCTGGAGAACTTTCGAACCACGCCGGCGACGCGGCAGGTGTTTGTGCTGGCCGCAACCTATGGCGAAGGCCAGGCGCCCGCCCACGCCAGTCAGGCGCTGGCGCAGATCGCCAGGCTCAAGGCCGGTGCCGTGCCGGTGACGGTGCTGGGCTTTGGCGACCGTCAGTTCCCCGCCTTCTGTGCCTTTGCCAAGGCGCTGGACCAGACCCTGCGCGCGCAGGGGTGGCCGGCGTTGCTGCCGCTGGAGTGCATCCACCAGCAATCGGGCCAGCAGTTTGCGCGCTGGGGCGTGGATCTGGCACAGGCGCTGGGCCAGCCGCTGGTGCTGGAGCACGTGCCCCGCCTGCCACCCACCATCGAACTCACGCTCCTGTCGCGGCAGGACTATCCCAACGCTTCCGAGGCCGGCACGGCGATCCTGCGTTTTTCGTGGCCCGAGCAGGGCCTGGGCGCGCGCCTGCGGGGACACGGGCTGGGCCGGTTTGCCGCAGGCGATCTCGTGGGCATCGTGCCGCCGGGTTCGAGCGTGCCGCGCTACTACTCGCTGGCGTCGGGCCAGGAAGACGGGTTTCTGGAGATCTGCGTGCGCCAGATGCCCGGCGGCCTGTGTTCCACGCACCTGCTGGGGCTGCAGCAGGGGGAGCGCATCCGTGCGTTCATCCGGCCCAACCCTGGCTTTGCGCTGCCGCGGGCGCGGCGGCCCGTGCTGCTGATCGGGGCGGGCACCGGCGTGGCGCCCCTGGCCGGATTCATCCGCCGCAACGACTCGCAGCGCCCGATGCACCTCTACTTCGGTGGACGCGATCCGGCCCGCGATTTCTACTTTGGCTCCGAACTTCAGCGCTGGCTCGCGGAGGGGCGCCTGGCGAGCCTGCAGACGGTTTTCTCGCGCGTACCTGGCGGCGGCGGCTATGTCCAAGACGCCCTGCGCCGAGATGCCGAGCGCGTGCGCGGCCTGGTGGCGCAAGGCGCCATCGTGCGTGTGTGCGGCAGCCGCGCCATGGCACAAGGCGTGACCGAGGCGCTGGACGACGTGCTGGCGCCGCTGCAGCTGAGTGTGTCGTCGCTGAGGGCCAGGGAGCGGTATGCCGAAGACATCTTCTGAGTCCGCCGCGTCCTTCACGCGCACCACCCTGCACGGCCCGACCATGGGCACCCGCTGGTCGGCCAGCGTCGATGCCGACCGCTCGGTGGACGTGCCGGCCTTGCGCCAGGATCTCGCCGCTGCGGCAGAGCAGGTCGACGGGCAGATGTCGCCCTGGAAACCGGACAGCGACCTCATGCGCCTGAACCATGCGCCCGTGGGCGACTGGGTGGACCTGTCCCCTGAAATACTGGAAGTGCTCGACTGCGCATTCGAAGTCCGGCGCCTGAGTGCGGGGGCCTTCGATCCGTGCGTGGGCGCGCTGGTCGATGCCTGGGGATTTGGCGCCGCGCGCGATGCGCCCGACGCGCAAGCGATTCGCGCCGCACGCCAGTCCATGCCGCAGGCCATGAACGCCAATCTGGAGCTGGACAGGCCCGGTGGCCGCGCACGCAAACAGGTGCCCTTGCAGATCGACCTGTGCGGCATTGCGAAGGGCTATGCGGTGGACCGCATGGCCCATGTGCTGCAACAGCACGGCGTTCGGCATGCGCTGGCCGCGCTGGATGGCGAGTTGCGGGCCATCGGCGGCCAGGCGAGCGGCGCGCCCTGGGCCGTGGCGATCGAACGCCCCGAGGCCGGGCGCCGCGCGGTGCACGGGGTTCTCGAACTGGAGGACCTGGCCGTGGCCACCTCGGGCGACTACCGGCACTACGTGGACGTGGGAAATGCGCGCATTGCGCACACCATGGACGCGCGCCGCTGTGCGCCCGTGAACAACACCGTGGCCTCGGTCACCGTGCTGGCGCGCACCTGCATGCTCGCAGACGCCTGGGCCACGGCCTTGCTGGTGGCTGGACCCGATGAAGGCCCGGTCATGGCTCAGCGCATGGGGCTGGATGTGCTGTTCCTGTTGCGCCGTGGGGAAGGTCTGACAGAGGTGGGGCTCGGCCGATTCGGCACGGCGCGTCCACGCCTCCCCGGTTGAGGCGGGGCGCCTGACCTGGCCTCGCAAGAGGCCGGCCGGCTCACCGGTCCAGAAGATCCAGCGCGACGTCGACGATCATGTCCTCCTGGCCACCGACCATGCGCCGTTTGCCCAGCTCGACCAGGATGTCCACCGTCTTCAGTCCGTACTTCTTGGCCGCCGCCTCCGAGTGGCGCAGGAAGCTGCTGTACACCCCGGCGTAGCCCAGCGCCAGCGTCTCGCGGTCCACCCGCACCGGCCGGTCCTGCAGCGGTCGCACGATGTCGTCGGCCGCGTCCATCAGCTTGTACAGGTCCGTACCGTGCTGCCAGCCCATGCGCTCGGCCGCCGCGATGAACACCTCCAGCGGCGCGTTGCCCGCCCCGGCGCCCATGCCCGCCAGGCTCGCATCCACACGGTCGCAACCTTCTTCCACCGCCACGATGGAGTTGGCCACCCCCAGGCCGAGGTTGTGGTGCGCGTGCATGCCGGTCTGGGTTTCCGGTTTGAGCACGTCCTTGAAGGCGCGGAAGCGGTCTCGCACGTCGTTCATGTTCAGCGCGCCGCCGGAGTCCACCACGTAGCAGCAGGTCGCACCGTAGCTCTCCATCAGCCTGGCCTGCTGGGCCAGGTGCTGCGGCGTGGTCATGTGGCTCATCATCAGGAAGCCCACGGCCTCCATGCCCAGCCCGCGCGCGTACTCGATGTGCTGCTTGCTGATGTCGGCCTCGGTGCAGTGCGTGGCCACGCGCACGATGCGCGCGCCGGCCTGGTACGCGGCCTTGAGGTCGTGCACGGTGTCGATGCCCGGCAGCAGCAGGGTGGCGCTCCTGGCGTGCTAGCCAGCCGACGACCCGCCTGCAGCGCCAGACACCTGGTCCCTCACCAGCCGGCCGTCCACCAGTTCCAGTACCCGATCGCAGCGCGCGGCCAGGCGTGGGTCGTGGGTGACCACCAGGAACGAGGTGTTCCGTTCCGCGTGCATGCGGCGCATCAGGGCGAACACTTCGTCGGATGAGGCAGTGTCCAGGTTGCCCGTGGGCTCGTCGGCCAGCACCATCGGGGGCTCCAGAACCATGGCGCGTGCGATGGCCACGCGTTGCTGCATGCCGCCGGACAGCTCGCCAGGGCGTTTGTCCATGGCGTGGCCCAGGCCGACGGCATCCAGCATGGCGCGTGCGCGCTCCAGCTGCCGGGACGTGACCCGTCCCTCCCGCATCAGGGCCGGCAAGGTCACGTTCTCCAGCGCGGTGAACGCCGGCAGCAGGTGGTGGAACTGGAACACGAAGCCCAGCTTGGTGCGGCGTTGCAGCGTCAGTGCCTCGTCGTCGATGTCCACCATCTCCTGGCCTTCGATCCGGTAGCTGCCCGAGGTCATGCGCTCAAGCAGGCCCAGGATGTTCAGCAGGGTGCTCTTGCCCGATCCGGAGGGGCCGATGAGGGCGACCAGCTCACCTGGGGCGATGTTGAACGACACCCCGTGCAGCACCTCGGCCTCGTTGGGCTGGCCCACGTTGTAGCGCTTGCAGACCGCTGTGAGTTCCAGCAGTGCAGGCGAACGGTGGGCGGCGGGCGGTGCGCTCATAGCCGGATGGCCTGTGCCGGGTCCAGCCGGGAGGCGCGGCGCGCGGGGGCGACAGAGGCGAGCAGGCCACACACGGTGGCCAGGGCCGCGATGCGCAGCGCCAGTCCGGCATCCAGCGTGATGTTGAACAGCGGCAGACCGTCCGATCCGCGAACGAAATGGGTGAAGAGCCAGATCAGGGCCACCGCCAGCAACACGCCCAGCGCCGATCCCAGGGCGCCCACGACGAGGCCTTGCAGCAGGAAGACGCGCAGCACCTGCCCCCTGGTGGCGCCCATGGCGCGCAGGATGCCGATCTCCCGCTGCTTCTGCACGACCGACACGACCAGCACGCTGGCGATGCCCAGCACCACCACGATCATCACGACGCCGCGAATGACCGACGTGCTGACCGACTGCGCGTTCAGCGCCGACACCAGTTGCGCGTTCGCCTGCTGCCAGCTCTCGGCCTTGTAGGGCCAGCGCGCGGACAACCCGCCCGCCAGGTCCTGGGCCGCCCAGATGTCGTGCAGCGCAAGATCCAGGCCGGTGGCGCTGCCGGGCAGGCCCACCAGGCTCTGCGCCGTGCGCAAGGGCACGATCACGGTGCGCCGGTTGAGGTCTTTCACCCCGAGGTCCACCAGCGCGGTGATCCGCAGGGCATCCTCGACGCCGTTGGCCACGATGCCGATCCGGTCGCCCACCTGCACGCCCAGGTCCTGGGCCAGTTCGAGCCCGATGAGGCCTTCTCCCGGCTCGAGCCGCGCGGTCCCGGCCACGACCTTGGACCGCAGCTTCACGATGCGGTCGTACCGCTCGAGTTCGACACCCATCAGCGCGATCGCCCGGGAGGCCTCTCCGCGCACGGCAAGGCCCGCCGCCGACACCATGGGCGACACCGCGGCGACCTGCGGCATGGCCTCCAGTTCGGCCAGCAGGAGTCGCCAGTTGTCGATGGAACGCGGGCGTTGCGCGCGGGCCTGGGTCTGCTCCAGCTTGCTGGCGCCTGCACCGGGCGGCGTGGCTGCCACCAGCACCCGCTCATCCAGCGGGCTCACCGTGACATGGGCCTGTGCGCCCAGCGTCTTCTCGATCGTGTTGCGCTGCAGGCCGGTGATCAGGGCCGAGATGTAGGCCACCACCGCCACACCCGCGGCCACGCCCACGATGATGAGCAGGGACTGCATTCTTCCTTCGCGCAGGAAGCGGATGGCGACCAGGCTTTCAAATCCGAGCAGCATGCAGTGGCCTCAGCGCCCCACGGCATTGGTCATCACCGCGCCCGCGTCCTCCCGGGCCGGCGCCTGCGCGGAAGCCACCGGCGCACCGGCCACGGCACGCACCCGGGCACCCGGGCCGGGGGCCGGTCCGAACAGCACCGCGTCACCTTCGTTCAGGCCCTCGAGCACCTCGGCCCATGCCAGGGTGCGCAAGCCCAGCCGCACCCGGCGTTCCTCCACGCGTCCATCGCGTTCCACCCACACGGTCGGTTCGGCGTTCGCCTCGCTCCGCAGGGCGCTCACGGGCACCACCAGCGCCTGTTCGCGACGCGCGGTTTCGACCTCGATGGACACGGTCATGTCCTCGCGCAGAAAGTCGGGGGCCGCTGCCGGCAGGGAAAATTTGACCTCGATGGCCCCGCGTTGCGAGTCGACCACCGGGGCGATCGACAGCACCCGGGCCTGAAAGGCCTGTGCGGGATAGGCGTCGGCCAGCACCTGGGCCGGCTGGCCGGGGGCGAGCTGTTCCAGGTACCGCTCGTCCACTTGCGCCACCAGTTGCAGGGGACCGGACAACGCCAGCGTCAACAGGGCGCGGCCCGGCTGGACGATCTGCCCCGGTTCGACCGAGCGCGAGAGGACTTTGCCCTTCGCGGGTGCGGCGATGTCGGTCTCTTTCAGGCGCACCTGCGCCGACCGCCGGGCCGCGGACGCGAGCGCCAGTTGCGCCTGTGCCTGCGCCACATCGGTGCCGCTGTCGGCGTTGGCATCGCGTTGTGCGCGGGCGGCGGACACCTGTGCCTGCGCCACGTCCACCGCGCGGCGGGCTTCGTCCAGGCGGGATTGGCTCAGGAAGCCCCGGCTCACCAGGTCCTGCGTGCGCTGCAGTTCGGCGCGGGCGGCCACCAGCACGGATTCCGCCTGCGTCACGCTGGCCTGCACCGCCAGTCGACCGGTGCTGCGCAGCCCGCTCAGCCGAGCCTGCGCCTGCCGTTCGTTGGCCTCGGCCTGGGCCAGGGCGGCTTTCAGCTCCTCACTCTCCAGCCGGACGAGGACATCGCCGACCTCCACCGGTGCGCCTTCGTTTACCAGAACCTCGCGCACCCGGGCGGTCAAGGTGCTGCCCACGTCGACCCGCGACAACGTGGCCACACGGGCGGAAAACTGCAAGGTGCGCACCAGCGGGGACTTGCTGGCGACGATGGAAGATGCCTCGGGCGGGCGCCAACTCCACCACGCCAGCGAGGCGATCAAGAGCAAGGCCAGCAGGACAGACGAAGACAGGTAGAGGGCTCGCCGCGACATGACCTATTCTTTCCGAGATCGGGCGCCATGCGCTGGCCGGCACCCAAAAATCCCGCACCCAGCAGCACCATCCGCGTATGAAAGTCCTCCTGGGTGGTGGCGTCCACAGTGGTGCCCGCCAGGCTCATCACAGGCCTCCGCGGCCCACCCAGTGTCCGCTCAGCAGGTTCTCGGGTTCCACCGCGGCGCTGACCCGCGCACTGGTGTCCCAGTTGGCGCGCTGCACCTCCAGGCCGGCGTAGATGCCGTAGTCTGCGCCCGCCCGCAGGTCCCCCTGGGCCAGCAGGCTCTCGCCGACGCGGATCGCACCGGCCGCGACGATGTCGCCGCCCGACCGGATGCCCCAGCCGGCTTCCAGATGCGAGCCACATTCGATCGCCCCATCGACCTGGATGCCGTCACCGGCGCGCACTTCCAGGCCCGAACGGAGTTCGCCCCGCACACGCAGGCTCCTGCCCACGCGCACCCGTCCACCGGCGACCAGCATCCCGCCGACCATGGCCTGCTCCGCCACGTCCAGATCCGTGTGGCAGAACAGGCTCTGGGAACAGCGCAGGCCACCGCCGGCACGCACCCCGGCTGTGACCACGATCGAGTTGGCATGCACGTCGGCACCGGCCGACACCGACTCCGCATCGATCGTGCCCTCGGCGACGATGGAGGTTCCCGCGACAAGATGCGCCCCCGTCCGGATGGAGCCGCCCGCGCGCACCCCGCCTCCGGCGCGCACCATGCCCGCGACATCGATATCGCCCGCCACCTCGATGGAGCCCGCAAACACGACGACCTCGGCGGAGAGCGTCTCGAGGCGCAGCACATCGCTCGTCGCTCCGAACTGGTCGAGCAGCCAGCAGGCGTCGTTGACCCGGCCGTCGGCGACCAGGGCGTCGAGCAGCGGCTGGTAGTCGTGGCCGTCCGGGTGGTGCCGCAGCATCCAGCGGAAGCCGTTCGCACAGGGGTTCTTGGCCTTGACCAGGCGTTTGGACAGTTCGACGGTCTTCATGCCACAGCCCCCCGGATCCAGCCGTACAGCCACGAGCGCCAGGAGCGCCGCTCCCGCGGAACGATCACCGCATCCGCCCCCTGGTCCCTGATGAGTGCCAGCCGCCGCAGTGTGGTCCTGAAAGACAGCGTGTGCCAGCGGCTGCCGATGACGACCAGCCAGGGCTTGTGGGCCGCCATGTGATTCACCAGCTGCTCCTCAAATCCGCCGAGGAGCACCTGGAGCGACATCCGGCGCCCCGAAGCACGCCAGGTGCTGGTGATGGTCTCCAGCGCTTGCAGCGCACCCACGCGCGCCTTGCGCAGCTGGTGCTCCAGCAACAGCAACTCCGCCATGTCGTCCGTGACGGCTTGCTCGGTCAGGTCCGGCAGCACGTGCAGCAGCTGCAGCGAGGGCAGGTGCCACAGCAGGGGCGACCAGGCCGTCCATTCGGTCTCTGGTGCGTTGACGCTGGAGAGGCAGCACAGCGCAGGTGTGGATGCCTCCAGGTCGGACCGGTGGACCCACCAGACCGGGCGGTTGCCGCGGCTGAGCAGCGCCCGCAATACCGGCGACAGGCGCTGAATGCTCGATGGCGAGGGCTCGCCATCGACCAGGCAGACCAGGCTCGCGTCCCGGCACACCAGCAACAGGGCCGCGCTGGTGTGCACGGGCTGGGAAACCACTTCGACCGGCAGCGCGACATGCCTTCGCAGAAAGCGCGCCCGCTGGGACAGGCGGGCCATCGGATCGCTCCACGGGTCGACCCCTTCCAGCTGCAGGTAGGCCAGCTGCAGTTCGGCGCCCATGGCGGCGGCGCCTTGCGCGGCCCGCAGCAGGTGGCCGCTCGAACCGACGGACAGCGAGGTGAGAACCACCACCCGTCGCCGGATGGGTGGGTCGTGTGCATGGGACGCGTTGAACGCCGACTGTGGCACGGCAGGGGTGGCCGCGGAAGCACCGCGTGGCGCGATCACGTGCGCCCAGGTCGCAGACAAGGAAGCAGTCATGGAAGAGATGTCCAGGGTTTGGCCTGGTGGGGTCAGCCACCACCAGGAAAGGCGGAAGATCAGGCGGCCGCGGCTACGCTGCGCAGGCAGCGTCGGCTTCGGGCTGGAACAGCACGGTCTCGATGCGCAGGTCGCGGGCTTTGCCGGCCGGCAGTTGAACGTGCACGCTGTCACCCACACGGCGGCCCAGCAAGGCTGCGCCGATTGGCGAGAGGACGGATGTGGAGCCCTTCCCGGCGACCGCGTCGCCGGGGTAGCACAAGGTCAGCTCTTGCAGCTCGCCTGCCGCCAGGTCGCGGATCAGCGCACGCGAGTGCATGGTGATCACGTCGGCGGGGACTTGCGCCGGCGGTACCAGATCGGCCAGCGACAACAGGGAGGACAGGTCGGGGTGGTCGGAGACACCCTGCAGCACGGTCAGACGTGCGTGATCCATCTCGGTGAGAACACGCTCACCACAGTCGGGGGAATACATGAAGAACGACTCCATCGAATTGCCAGCGCCCTCAAGGGGATGGCAATGCCCGCACTGATTGGGGCCCGGCGATGAAGAGTGTGCGTTCTAGGGTGAGAGGGTTATCGCCGGGCGGGGGAATGTGCGGCCATAAGGCGGTGGCCGCACGGGGCCGTGGCCTGGCCCTGCACGCGACGAGCGCACACCACCACCAGCGCGTCAGCGCAGAGGGTCATGGTGAGGCTCAGATGGATGATCATGGGGGTCGATTGTAGGCCGGGGAGGGTTCTCGGCGCAAACCAGGTGGATTGGGCGGGGTCGCTGGAGTTGCACCCAGCCGCAGGGGGTAAGCCTGTGGATATGTCCCGGACACCTGCGCCAAGTCCGCGCCGCACAAGGCCTGCGGCAGCGTTGCCCGCTTTTTGGGCAGGCCGCGCACAATCGCCCGATGTCTTCTCCATCTCACAAATCCCTCTCCGGTTCCGCTTTTGCCACCCTGCTGCTCATCGCGTTCATGATGGGCGCCAACCACGTCGCGGCGCGGCTGGCCTTTGATCACGGGGTTTCCGTGTCCACCGCGGTGCTGTTCCGCAGTGGTGCCACGGCCCTGGTGGTCTGGCTGATCGTGCGCATGGCGGGGGTGCCGTTGAACCTGCCCGCAGGGCAGAAGCGGGCGCTGCTGAAGATCGGCGCGCTGATCAGCGTGCAGAGCCTGTGTCTGTATTCGGCGGTGGCGCGCCTGCCGGTGGCGCTGGCGCTGCTGGCCTTCAACACCTACCCGCTGTGGACGGCGCTGTGGGCGCGCACGCTCAAGGCCGAGCGGGTGGAGCCGGCGCTGCTGCGCGCCATGCCGGTGCTGCTGCTGGGGCTGGCGCTGGCCCTGGATGTGGCGGGTGCCGCGTCGGGCCTGGGGGCTTCGGCGCACTGGGGGCGCATCGGGGCCGGTGTGGCGTTCGCGCTGGCGGCCGCGGCCTCGTTCGGTCTGGCGCTGGTGTTCACGCAGCACGAGACGGTGGGGCTGGACGGCCGCGTGCGCACGGCGGCCACCATGGCCATCGTGGCGCTGGCGGCGCTGGTCGGCGTCGCGGGGCAGGGTGGCTGGTCGCTGCCGCAGGCCCCGGCGGGCTGGTGGGGCCTGCTGGGCCTGACCGTGCTCTACGGCACCGCCTTCACCATCATGTTCACCGTGCTTCCCAGGCTGGGCGTGGTGGGCGGCTCGCCGATCATGAATGTGGAGCCGATCTTTGCGCTGCTGCTGGCCTGGGCGGTGCTCGGGCAGCAGGTGGCGCCGGTGCAGGTGCTGGGTGGTGTGCTGGTGGTGGCCACCGTGATGTGGCTGGGACTGCGGCGCCGCTAGCGCGGAAATTCAGTCCTCGTCGTCACTTTCTAGAGACGCGCTCCAGCGGTCGTTCCATTCGGCTGGTGGCTTCTGCCAGGCGTCGAGTTCGCGGCGGTCGCGTTTGCTGGGTCGGCCCTGGGTGATGCTCTCGGCCGGTTCGGGTGCCAGGCGCCGCCGCTCGGCCGCGGCCAGGCGCTGCGCCACCGACTCGGCGGTTTCTTCGTACAACAGGGCCGCCGCCGTGGCCGGGCCGCGCACACCGCTGAGCGCCCTGACCACCAGGGTGCGCTGCACGCTGCCGCTGCGCAGCTCGACCACGTCGCCGATGCGCACCTCGCGCGCCGGCTTCACGGGCGCACCGTTGACCCGCACGCGACCCTTGTCGATCTCTTCGGCGCTGAGCGAGCGGGTCTTGTAGAAGCGCGCGGCCCAGAGCCATTTGTCCAGCCGGACCCGGCCGCCTTCGGGTGTGCTATTGGCCATGAGCGGCCTCCGTTTCGTGGTGCACCAGGGGCAGCCGCACGGTGGCGTCCAGCCCATCGATGCGCCCGCGCACCATGCGGTTGTCCATTTCGATGCTGCCGCCGAGCGACTGCACGATGCCGTGGCAGATGGCCAGTCCCAGGCCCGATCCGGCGCCCGAGGGGCGCGCGCCGTGGTCGGTGGCGAAGGGCTGGAACAGCCGCTCGCGCAAGTGGTCGGAAATGCCCGGCCCGCTGTCGCGGATGGACAGTGCGGCGGTGCGGTCGTCGCAGACCATGCCCACCGCCAGGCGCGATTCCGGCGGGCAGTGCTTGATGGCGTTGTGCAGCAGGTTGCGCCCCAGCTCGCGCAGCGCCCATTCGTGCGAACGCACCGGGGCACTGACCACGTCCAGCGAAAAGTCGAGGCCGCGGTCGGCGATCAGCGGGGCCAGGTCCAGCGCCACGGCGCGCACCACCTCGCCCCAGTCGACCACGGGGGCGTCCCGGTCCTGGCGCAGCTGCTCGACTTTGGCCAGGGCCAGCATCTGGTTGGCCAGTTCGGTGGCGCGGTCGACGGTGTGCCCGATCTCGTCCAGCGCCTGCAGCGGCGGCACGTCGCCGCGCCGGGCCGACTGCACCTGGGTCTTGAGCACGGCCAGCGGGGTTCGCAGCTGGTGCGAGGTGTCGCGCACGAAGCGCTTCTGGTGGTCCAGCAGCTGTGACAGCCGCTGCATGTGCTGGTTGGTCGCCTCCAGCAGCGGCAGCAGCTCGCGCGGGGCACTGTTGGTGGGCAGCGGCGAGAGGTCGTTGTCGCTGCGGTGGGCCAGTGCGTGGCTGATGGAGCGCACCGGGCGCGTGGCGCGCTGCACCACGATCACCACCACCAGCACGATCACGACCACCAGCGCCGCCTGGCGCCACAGGGTGTCGATCAGGATCTGCCGCGCCAGCGTCTGGCGCAGCTCCAGCGTCTCGGCCACCTGGATGGTGGCCATGCCCTGGCCGGCCTCGCCCGCCACCGGCTGCAGCAGCACCGCCATGCGGACCGGCGCGCCCTGGTACTCGTCGTCGTAGAAGTGCACCAGGGCGGCGTAGATCTTCTGGTCGGGCAGGCGGGCTCTGGGCGGCGGCAGGTTTTCAAAGCCCGAGACCATTTCGCCGTGAAACCCGCTGACGCGGTAGAAGAGCCGGCTGCGGTTGTCGGCCTCGAAGGCCTCCAGCGCCGAATAGAGCAGCGACGAGCGCACGCTGGCCTGGTCGCCGTTGCGGACCACCTCCAGCTGTTCGCCCAGCGACTTGGCGGTGGCCAGCAAGGTGCGGTCGTAGGCGGTGTCGGCGCCCGCCAGCGCCTGCCGGTAGAGCACCACGGTGTTGATGACCACAAAGCCGAACAGCGGCAGCAGGATGCCCAGCAGCAGCGTGCGGCGCAGCGACAGCGGTGCGCTCAAGGCCATGTCCTCAGGCAGCCGCCTTCAGCAGATAGCCCAGCCCTCGCAGCGTCACCAGCTGGGCGCCGGTGTGGCCGATCTTCTTGCGCAGCCGGTAGGCCACCACCTCGATGGCCTCGGGCTGCACATGGGCCTCGCCGGGGAACACCAGCTCGAACAGGCGTTCCTTGGTGATGGCCTGCCCGGGCTGGGAGAGCACGGCGCGCAGCAGGGCCAGCTCGCGCGGGGCGAGCTCCAGCGGCTCGCCGTCGTGGTAGACCGCGCCGCTGTCGCGGTCGATCTGCATGCCGCACCAGCCGGCGCTGCGCGCGGGCAGGTTGCCCGGGCTGTCGGTGGCGTCGGCCGAGCGGCGCACCAGGGCACGCACGCGGGCCTCCAGCTCGTCGAGGTCGAAGGGTTTGGGCAGGTAGTCGTCGGCGCCGGTGTTCAGGCCGATGATGCGATCGCCCACGGTGCCGCGCGCGGTGAGGATGATCACCGGCGTTTTCAGGCCCTCGGCGCGCGCATCGCCCAGCACCTGCAGGCCGTCGCGCCCGGGCAGGCTCAGGTCCAGCAGCACCACGTCGGGCAGGCTGGAGCGCCACAGCGACAGGGCCTTGTCGCCGTCGCCGCAGGTGATCACCTGCATGCCGCGCCGCTCCAGCGTGCGCTGCAGGGTGGCCTGCATGGTGGGGTTGTCTTCGACCAGAAGCAGTTTCATGCGGTCAGAAGGCCCGGGCTCAGCGGCGACCGGAATTGAGGAAAGCCTGGCGCGTCACCTCGTCGAGGGCATCGTCGACCAGACCGTGGTCGGCCACCACCGTCAGGCGTCCCAGTTCGCGCAGTCGTTCCAGCCCGCGCAGGGTCAGCGAGATGCTGCGCCCGTTGGCGGCGTTGAAGAGGAACATGGTGCCGTGCGGGCTGGCCCAGGTGAGCTGGCAACGCAGGTCTTCTCCTCCGTCTCGAAGGTCCACCCAGGTGCCCACCGTCAGCGGGCGGGGCTTTGCGGTGGTCTCCGTCTGTCGTTGGCGCAGCCACTCGGGGTCCATCGGCTCGGTGTCCTGGAAGCCGGGCTGGCTCTCGATCTGCAGGTCGTCCATGAATCCCGAGTCGCGTGCTTCCGCCGGATGCACCCAGGTATCGGACATGTCCAGTCCGCGCATGTCCGCCTCGTCGTCGCGCCTGGCGGCGTAGGCTGGTTCCTGCAGCTCCATGAGCGCCTGGAAGAAGGAGTCGGCCTGGGCACGCGGGTAGTCGATGGACTCCAGCCCTTCGCGCAGCGTGCGCAGCAGGCCAGGAATGACCTTGATCAGCCGGGGCCGGTTGAGGCTGGCCAGTTCGTGCTGGCTCGACCACAGCAGGTCGGGCAGGGCGTCCATGTAGCGCAGCGCCGGTGCATCGCCCGGGCTCAGGCTGTCCGCGGCCTTCGCCTGGATGCGCGCCTGCGCCACCACCTGGGCCCAGGGGCCGGTGAGGAAGCGGCGCACCACACCGGGTGCCCGGGCAAAGTCGTTTCTGGCCTGGATTTCCGTGGCCACCCGTTCGGCCAGCAGGTTGCGCTGCTCCACCTTCATCAAGGTCTGCATGGCCAGGCCCCGTGCGGGTGCCTGTGTCACCGGGTCGGTGCGCACCAGACGTGCGAGCAGTTCGCTGATGCGCTGCGACAGCTGGCTGGCCGGCACCTGCAGGTCCTGGACCACCTTGCGCAGCTGCTGCATGTAGGCCTGGAACCCCGAGTCCCGCTCGCTCTTGAACGCCAGTGCGCGCTCGGTGAGCACATCCAGCAGGCGCCGCGCCGGGTTGCTGCGATCGGTAAAAAAGCGCGGGTCGTTGCGCGCCAGCTCCAGCAGCATGGGCTTGAGCCGCAGCATCATGTCCCGCACCGGCGCCAGCAGGCGGGGGTCGTCGACGATGCGGCGCAGCATCAGCGCGACCACCTCCACCGCCAGGGACCGCACCATGCTGTCGGCCTCCTGCGCCTGTGCCGGATCGGAGGCATCGGCCGCGCCGCGCGCGACATTGCCCACCAGCAGCTGGTGCAGGTGATCAAGGGTGAGCAACTCGTTCCCGTCGCTCAGCGCCTCCACGGGCAGGCTGTCCCCGCGGGGGCGGGAGGCGCCTCGGTCGGCGGGCTTGCCCACCGGGGTCTGCACGACCTTGTAGCCCGCGGGCTGCACGCCCCAGCGGTCCAGAAGGTCGACCAGCTGGCGGTAGAAACGCCGCAGTTCCTGGCCGAGGGGCAGGGCGCCGATGTGCAGCCACTGCACCCGCACCTCCTCGTCGATGTGCAGCTTGGACAGCGCGCGGATCAGCGCACCGATGATGGCCTCGGGGTGCAGCGGGTTGGCCTTGCTGCTCACCACAGTGAGTCCCCGGGCGGTGCTCAGGCGCGCGTCGAGCTTCACCAGCTCTTCTTCCACCGCCATCTTCACCACCTGCTGGATGCGCGCCAGCTCGACGGTGTGCTGCACCTGCTGGTGGTCCATCAGCTCCAGGTCGTCCAGGCTGAGCGTGTCCAGGCGGGGGGGCGGGGTCCTGCCGCTGACGGGGGTCAGGTCACCCTCGCCGTCGGCGACGCTGCCTATCGACTGTGACAGCGCCGACAGAAAGTGCTCGGTCACCCGCTGCTGGTAGGCGGCCAGGGTGGCGCGCGCCTGGCCGGCGCTGCGCTGTTCGGAGGCGCCGACGGCGGAGGCCTCCTTCTCCAGCAGTGCGTTGCCGAGCGCCGCCAGCCAGCGGGGCACCCACTCGGCCGACAAGGCCAATGCCTCTTTCAGGCAAGCGTCAAACACGGGATGGGCATGTGCATTCATGAGCGAAGGGCGCCTGGCCAAAGGCCCTGCGTGGTGAAGAGGGCTGGTGCAATTATGGTCCTCCCCGTGATGGGAGATCCCGCACCCTCATAGGGTTTTTCCTGACAGCAACGACAGCCGATTGACAGCGGCCGACAGGAACATAACGACCGTCGATCAACCTCCCACGGAGACAAACATGCGTCGCGATACCTTCCTCAAGTCCCTGGCCGCTCTGGCCGCCGCCGGTGCCCTGCCCAATGCCGCCTGGGCCCAGGGTGCCAACGTCAAGATGATGATCCCTGCCAACCCGGGTGGTGGCTGGGATGGCACCGGCCGTGCCCTGGGCGAGGCCCTGCGCGATGCGGGCGTGGCGTCTTCCGTGACCTACGAGAACAAGGGCGGTGCCGCCGGCGCCATCGGTCTGGCCCAGTTCTACAACTCCGCCAAGGGCGACCCGAACGCCATGATGGTGATGGGCGCCGTGATGCTGGGCGGCATCATCACCGGCAAGCCGCCGGTCTCGATCACCCAGGTCACGCCGATCGCCCGCCTGACCACCGAATACAACGTGTTCGTGCTGCCCGCCAGCTCGCCCCTCAACACCATGAAGGACGTGGTCGAGGCGCTCAAGAAGGACCCCGGCAGTGTCAAGTGGGGCGGCGGTTCGCGTGGCTCCACCGAGCACATCGCCGCGTCGCAGATCGCCCAGGCCGTGGGCGTGCCCGCCGCCAAGATCAACTACGTGCCCTTCCGTGGGGGCGGTGAGGCCGTCGCCGCCATCCTGGGTGGCAACGTGACCGTCGGTGGCTCCGGCTACAGCGAGTTCCAGCAGTACATCGAGAGCGGCAAGATGAAGGCGATCGCCATCACCTCCGGCCAGCGCGTCAAGGGCCTGGAAAAGATCCCCACGCTCAAGGAGCAGGGCATCGATGTCGAGATCGGCAACTGGCGCGGTGTCTACGGCGCCGCCGGCATCACCCCCGAGCAGCGCGCCGCGCTGACCGAGATGATCGTCAAGGCCACCAAGAGCAAGGCCTGGCAGGAAGCCCTGGTCAAGAACAACTGGACCCCGGCCCTGCTGACCGGCAAGGAATTCGACGCCTTCGTCGACAAGGACTTCTCCACCCTGCGCGCCACCATGGTCCGCGCCGGCATGGTGTAAGCACACGGCCCGGTCTGTCCGATCCAGCGGCCACGGCGTTCGCGCCGCGGCCGCATTTTTTTACGAGTGGAGCACGTCATGAATGCCGACACCACCCCCGCGCAGGAGGCGCGTCCCGATCACCGCCCGGGCCAGCTGGCCATGGGCATCGCCGCCGTGGTGGTGGCTGCCGTTCTGGCCTACGGTGCAGCCAACATCCCGTCCGACGCCGGCTATGCGGGCGTGGGCCCCGACTTCCTGCCCTGGCTGGTGGCGGCCGCGCTGGGCCTGTGCGGCGTGATGCTGATTCTGGAGGTGCGCTCCGGCGGCTACCGCAACATGGAGGAGCCTTCGGGCGCCCCGCGCGGCGACTGGCACGCGCTGGCCTGGGTGTCGGCCGGCATCCTGGGCAACGCGGCGCTGATCACCACCATCGGTTTTGTGCTCAGCTGTGCGCTGTGCTACGCCCTCGCGGTGCGGGGCCTGCGCATCAGCGAAGGCAAGTCCGGCGGCAACGCCATGCAGGTGCTGCGCGACGCGGTCACCGGCATCGTGATCGCCGCACCGACCTACTGGCTGTTCACCAAATTCCTCGCCGTCAACCTGCCGGGCCTGACCGGCACCGGCTGGATCTGATCCGGGAGCACAAGCATGATGGATACCTGGAACCAGCTGCTGGGCGGCTTTGCCACCGCAGCCACCCCCCTCAACCTGCTGTGGGCGCTGGCCGGCTGTGCGCTGGGCACCGCCATCGGCGTGCTGCCCGGCCTTGGCCCGGCGGTGACCGTGGCCATGCTGCTGCCGATCACCGGTCAGGTCGAGCCGACCGCCTCGATGATCTTCTTCGCCGGCATCTACTACGGTGCCATGTACGGCGGCTCGACCACCTCGATCCTGCTCAACACCCCGGGTGAGACCGGCACCATGGTGACGGCGCTCGAAGGCTTCAAGATGGCCAAGAACGGCCGCGCCGGTGCCGCACTGGCCACCTCGGCCATCGGCTCCTTCGTCGCGGGCACCATCGCCACCGTGCTGGTCACGCTGTTCGCGCCCATCCTGGCCGAGTTCGCCGTCAAGCTGGGGCCGCCCGAGTACTTCTGCCTGATGCTGCTGGCCTTCACCACGGTCTCTGCCGTGCTCGGCCAGAGCACGCTGCGCGGCCTGACCTCGCTGTTCGTCGGCCTGGCCATGGGCCTGGTCGGTATGGACCAGATCACCGGCCAGGTGCGCTACACCGCGGGCGTCATCGAGCTGATGGACGGCCTGGAGGTGGTGCTGGTGGCGGTGGGCCTGTTCGCGGTGACCGAAGCGCTCTACAACGCCCTGTACGAGGGCAAGAGCGAAGCCAGCATGAACAAGATGAACAAGGCCCACATGACCAGGACCGAGTGGCGCCGTTCCTGGCCCGCCTGGCTGCGCGGCACGGCGATCGGCTTCCCCTTCGGCACCATCCCCGCGGGCGGTTCCGAGATTCCGACCTTCCTGAGCTACGCGACCGAGCGCAAGCTGGCCGACCCGGAGCACAAGAAGGAGTTCGGCACGGTCGGCGCCATCGAAGGTGTGGCCGGCCCCGAGGCCGCCAACAACTCGGCCGTGACCGCCACCCTGGTGCCGCTGCTCACGCTCGGCATCCCGACCTCGGTGACCGCCGCCATCCTGCTGTCTGCGCTGCAGAACTACGGCATCAACGCCGGCCCGCAACTCTTCCAGACCTCGTCCGACCTGGTCTGGGCGCTGATCGCCTCGCTCTACATCGGCAACGTGATGCTGCTGGTGCTGAACCTGCCGATGGTGGGCCTGTGGGTCAAGCTGCTGAAGATTCCGAAGGCGCCGCTGTACGCCGGCATCCTGATCTTCGCGACGGTGGGCGTGTACGGTATGCGCCAGAGTTCGTTCGACCTGTTCCTGATGTTCGGCCTGGCACTGGTGGGGGTGGCGATGCGCCGCTTCGACTTCCCGACCGCGCCGGTGATCGTGGGCCTGATCCTCGGGCCGCTGGCCGAAGCCCAGTTCCGCAACGCCATGTCCATCGGCGAGGGCAGCTTCACCGTGTTCTTCGAGCGGCCGATGTCGGCCACGCTGCTGGTGATCGTGCTGCTGGTGCTGGTCACCCCCAGGTTGCTGGCCTGGCATCGTCGCAGCTGAAGAAAGGAGCGCTCCTCGCTCCGCCGCCTTGAGCGGCGCCTGAAAGCCGGACGAAGATTTCGTCCGGCTTTCGTGTTTCTCTAAGGTTTCCTCTATGCGGTCCGGCGGGGCCGCCGG
Source organism: Hydrogenophaga pseudoflava (assembly GCF_004353865.1). Classification (NCBI taxonomy): domain Bacteria; kingdom Pseudomonadati; phylum Pseudomonadota; class Betaproteobacteria; order Burkholderiales; family Comamonadaceae; genus Hydrogenophaga; species Hydrogenophaga pseudoflava. The sequence continues at coordinate 3,194,057 of NZ_CP037867.1, read as the reverse complement.
GCATCATCGTCGGCATGAAAGTGCTGATGGTGGAAGACGATCTGGCCCTGGGCGATGCGCTGGGGCGCGTGCTGCAGGGCCGGGGCTTCGAGGTCACGCGCTGTGCCGACGGAGTGGAGGCGCTGGCCATGTTCCGGCGCCGCCGGCCCGACGTGGTGCTGCTCGACCTGAGCCTGCCGGGCATGGACGGCATGGAGGTGCTGCGCCTGATGCGCGACGGCGGCTCGCAGGTGCCGGTGCTGGTGGTGACCGCCCGCAGCGCGGTGCAGGACCGCGTGCTCGGCCTCAACGAGGGCGCCGACGACTACCTGACCAAACCCTTCGACATCGAGGAACTCGCGGCCCGCCTCAAGGCGCTGGTGCGCCGCAGCCATGGCGCGCCGGAACTGCGCTGCGCACTGCTGCGCGTCGACGAGCCCACCGGCGCCGTGTTCCGCGGCGCGACGCCGCTGGACGTGTCGACCCGCGAGCTGGCCCTGCTCAAGGCGCTGCTGGCCCGGCCGGGTCAGGCGGTCGGCAAGGAAGACCTGCACCACGCCGTGTTCGGCGACGAGCCGGTGGGCGCCGACGCCATCGAGGTGTTGGTGCACCGGCTGCGCAAGCGCATCCAGGGCTCGGGCGCTCAGCTGGTGACGCTGCGCGGTGTGGGCTACCTGCTGATCGACGAGGCGATGACGGAAGGGCCGGTCGCGGTCTGAACGGCACATGGCGTCGTCTGTTCCATCCACCCCACCGACCATGACAGGCCCCGCGTCGACACCGTCCGCACCCGCCGCGCGGCCCTGGTCGATCACGGTGCGGCTGCTGCTGGGCCTGGCGCTGTGCCTGCTGCTGGTCGAGCTGCTCCTGCAGGCCTTCATTCCCGAGCTGGCGGCCGCGCCGCTGTGGGGTGGCGTGTTGCGCCTGGTGGCGGTGCTGCCGCTGTTCGCCTGGTGCGCCGGGCGCGCGCTGGCGCCGCTGCGCCTCCTGGAGGACGAGCTCCATGCGGGCGAGGCCGGCAGCGCCCCGCGCCCGGTGCCGGCCGAACTGCAGCCGCTGTCCGACGCGGTGCACGGTGTGCTGGCGCACCAGCGCGCTGCCACCGAGCAGCAGCGCCGCTTCCTCGCCGATGCCTCGCACCAGCTGCGCACGCCGTTCGCGGTGCTGCGCACCCAGCTGCAGGGCGCGATGTCGGGCCAGCTGGAGGTGAAGGACACCCTGCCCAAGATGCTCGCGACCGTCGACCGTTCCAGCGAGCTGGTGCGGCAGCTGCTCTCGCTGGCCAAGGTCGAGCAGCTGGTGGCGCAGGCGCACTGGCAGGAGGTGGACCTGGACACCGTGGCACAGGCGGTGTGCCTGGAGTTCGGGCCGCTGCTGGCGCGCAAGCGGCTGGATTTTTCCTTCGAATCGGTGCCGGTGCGCCTGACCACCGATCCCTGGATGCTGGGCGAGCTGCTGCGCAACCTGCTGTCCAACGCCATCCACCACGCGCCGCGCGGCTCGGCCCTGGGCATGGTGGTGCGGGTGCTGCCGGACCAGGCCGAGCTGCTGATCTGGGACAACGGCGGCGGCATCGATGCGGCGGTGATGGACCGGCTGTTCGAGCCCTTCCAGTCGGCCGCGGGCGGCACGGGCATCGGCCTGGGGCTGTCGATCTGCCGCCAGATCGCCGAGTCGATGCAGGCGCAGGTGCAGCTGTTCAACCGGGTGCAGGACGACCGCGTGGTCGGTGTCGATGCCGTGGTGCGCTGGAACCTGGCGCCGGCCGGGGCAGGGGGCTTGCATGCCTGACGCAGTGCGCCTGGAGGCGTTGGAAAAAACCTTTGCCGACGGCACGCGCGCGCTGCGCGGCGTGCAGCTGCGGTTCGCGCGGCGCCAGCTCACCACGCTGCTCGGGCCCTCGGGCTGCGGCAAGTCGACGCTGCTGCGCCTGGTGGCCGGGCTGGAACAGCCCAGCGCGGGCCGGGTGTTCATCGGCGAGCGCGATATGACCGGCACCGGCCCCGACCAGCGCCCGATCAGCATGGTGTTTCAGAACTACGCGCTGTTCCCGCACCTGGACGTGCAGGGCAATGTGGGCTACGGCCTGGGGCTGGACAGCGCCGCGGCCGCGCGCGACCCGCGGGTGCACACCGCGCTGGAGCAGGTCGGCCTGGGCTCGCTGGCCGCCCGCAGCACGGCCTCGCTCTCGGGCGGTCAGCAGCAGCGGGTGGCCCTGGCGCGCGCGCTGGCCCTGGCGCCCGAGGTGCTGCTGCTCGACGAGCCGCTGTCCAACCTCGACGCCGGGCTGCGGCGACAGATCCGCGAGGAGATCCGCGGCCTGCAGCAGTCGCTGGGCCTGACGGTGGTCTACGTGACGCACGACCAGAACGAGGCCATGGCCGTCAGCGACCACATCGTGGTGCTGCGCGACGGCCAGGTGCAGCAGGTCGGCAGCCCGCGCGACATCTACGAGCGCCCGCGCTCCGAGTTCGTGGCCGGCTTCATGGGCGATGCCGCGGTGTTCGACGCCGAGGCCGACGGCCAGGGCGGCTTGCGGGTCGGTCCGCTGACGGTGAACACCGGCCACGCCCGGCGCCATGGCGCCACCCGCGTGGTGGTGCGGCCCGAGGCCTGGCGGCTGGCGCCGGCCAGCGGGCAGGGTCTGGCCGGCCGCATCGAATCGCACGCCTACGAAGGCCGGCAGTCGCACTACCGCGTGCGCACCGCGCTCGGCCTGCTGCAGGTGCACCGCCAGCACGAGCGCCAGACGCTGCAGGTGGGCGCGCCGGTCAGCGTCTTCCTCGACGGCCCCGGCGTCAGCGTGCTGATGACCGGTGCCACCGCCATGCCCGAAGGGCCCTGAACCGCTCGCCCCACCCGTTTCCCACACCCGAGATCCCCGTCCATCCCAGGAGAAAACCCATGAAAAAGACCCTCTGGCTTGCCGCCCCTTTCCTGCTGTTGCCCGCGCTGTCCGCGCAGGCCCAGAGCAGCGAGTTCAACCTGATCTGCTCGGCCCAGGCCGCGTGGTGCAACATGCTCGCCGTCACCTTCGAGAAGAGCCAGGGCGTGAAGGTCAACATGACGCTCAAGGGCTCGGGCGAGGCGATCGCGCAGATCATGGCCGAGCGCGCGAACCCCAAGACCGACCTCTGGTTCGGCGGCACCGGCGACCCGCACCTGCAGGCCGCCGAGCAGGGGCTGTCGATGGAATACAAGTCGCCCACGCTTCCCAAATTGCACGACTGGGCGCAGAAGCAGGCGCAGCAGTCGGGCTACAAGACGGTGGGCATCTACTCCGGCCCGCTGGGCTTTGGCTACAACACCGAGCTGCTGGCCAAGAAGAAGCTGGCCGTGCCCAAGACCTGGGCCGACCTGCTCAAGCCCGAATACAAGGGCGAGATCCAGTCGGCCAACCCGGCCTCCAGCGGCACCGCCTACACCATGATCGCGACGCTGGTGCAACTCATGGGCGAAGACCAGGCGTTCGAATACCTCAAGAAGCTGCACGGCAACATCGGTGCCTACACCCGCTCGGGCACCGGCCCGATCAAGGCGGTGGCGCGCGGCGAGGCCACCATCTCCATCAGCTTCGTGCACGACGGCCCGGGCGAGAAGGCGCAGGGCTTCCCGCTGGAGACCATCACGCCCTCGGACGGCACGGGCGCCGAGATCGGCTCGATGTCGATCATCAAGGGTGCGCGCAACCTGGACGCGGCCAAGAAGTTCTACGAATGGGCGCTCACGCCCTCGGCCCAGGCCCTGGGCGCGGCCACGCTGCAGTTCCAGCTGCCGTCGAACAAGGAGACCAAGGTCGACCCGCGCGTGCCCGACTTCCGCAAGATCAAGCTGATCAACTACGACTACGCGAAGTACGGCCAGACCGCCGAGCGCCGCCGCCTGATCCAGCGCTGGGAAAAAGACGTCAACAGCCTGCCGCGCTGACCTCCACCCGCTCCGGAATTCCGCATGAACACCTTGACCTCGCGGTCCGGGCGGGCGTTGGCCGCCTGGACGCTGCTGGGGCTGGCCGCCTACGCGCTGCTGCCCTGGTACTTCCTCCAACAACAGTCGCTCTGGGCGGCGCTGCCCGGCGTCTGGGGCGGTGACGCCACCGCCAGCGGCGTGGTGCAGGCGGCGCTGCACGGGCGGCCCTGGCTCTGGACCGGCGTGGCCGGCCTGCTGGTCGCCGGCGCCGGCCTGCTGTTGCCCGTGGGGCGGGCGCAGGGCGGGGTGCTGGTGGCCGGCGCGCTGCTGGGCCTGACCGGCCTGCTGGCGAGCGGCTTCGCCATCGGTGCGCCGGGCTGGAGCTTCCCGGCGCTGGAGGCCTGGTTCGGTCCGCTGGAGCACGGCCAGTTCGGCATGGGCTGGGGCGGCTTTGTTGCCATCGCCTGCCTGGTGATGCTGCTGGGCGCGGGCATCGCGCGGCTGGGCTTCTTCCGCGGCGATGTGTTCGTTGCGGGCGCGGTGGTCGGCTGCGTGAGCCTGCTCGCGCTGTTCGTGGTCTACCCAGTGCTGCGCTCGCTGGCCTCGGGCCTGTACGACGACATGGGCCTGTGGGCGCCGGGTGCGCTGGTGGACCGGCTGGCCACCGAGCGCATCTGGGGCCTGGGCTGCGTCATCGCCGACACGCGCTGCGGCGTGGCTTGGAACACGCTGTTCCTCGCGCTGCTGACGGCGGCGGGCACGACGGTGATGGGCACGCTGATGGCGCTGTGGGCCGAGCGCGGCGGCACGCGGCTGCAGAAGCCGCTGAACGTGCTGGCCATGCTGCCCATCATCACGCCGCCCTTCGTGGTCGGCCTGGGCCTGATCCTGCTGTTCGGCCGCGCCGGCCTTTACAACCAGTTCATGGAATGGGCCTTCGGCGTGCCGCCCTCGCGCTGGTTCTACGGCGTGTTCGGCGTCTGGCTGGCGCAGATGTTCGCCTTCACGCCCATCGCCTTCATGATCATGCGCGGCGTGGTGCAGGGGGTGAGCCCGTCGCTGGAAGAGGCGGCGCAGACGCTGCGCGCCGACCGGCTGCGCACCTTCCTGACGGTGACGCTGCCGCTGCTCAAGCCGGGACTGGCGAATGCTTTCCTGGTGGGCTTCATCGAGAGCATGGCCGACTTCGGCAACCCCATCATCCTGGGGGGCTCCTACGCCGTGCTGTCGACCGAGATTTTCTTCGCCATCGTCGGCGCCTCGCTGGACCCGGGCATGGCGGCGGCGCTGGCCCTGGTGCTCACGCTGTTCGCGCTGGTGGTGTTCTTCATCCAGCGCGGGCTGCTCGGGCGCACCAGCTTCACCACTGTGACCGGCAAGGGCGACGCGGGCCTGCCGATGCCGCTGCCCGACACGGTGCGGCGCCTGTGCTTCGGCGTGGCCGGGCCCTGGCTGCTGTTCACCGTGGTGGTCTACCTGTTCGCGTTCGCGGGCGGCTTCGTGAAGACCTGGGGCCGCGACTACACGCTCACGCTGGACCACTTCCGCGGCGCCTTCGACCTGCAGTTGGGCGAACATGGCCTGGTGTGGGCGGGCACGGCCTGGAACTCGCTGTTCACCACCGCCTCGCTGGCGGCGATGGCGGCGCCGGTCTGCGCCTTCCTGGGCCTGCTGATCGCCTGGCTGCTGGCGCGCACCGAGTTCCGCGGCAAGGCGGGTTTCGAGTTCGCGGCGCTGCTGACCTTCGCGATTCCGGGCACGGTGCTGGGCGTGAGCTACATCCTGGCCTTCAACGTGCCGCCGGTGGAGCTGACCGGCACCGGGCTGATCATCGTGCTGTGCTACGTGTTCCGGAATCTGCCGGTGGGCGTGCGCGCCGGCACGGCGGCGTTCAAGCAGCTCGACCGTTCGCTGGACGAGGCCTCGTTCATGCTGCGCGCCGGCACGCTGACCACGCTGCGGCGCGTGGTGCTGCCGCTGCTCAAGCCGGCGCTGACGGCGGCGCTGATCTACAGCTTCGTTCGCTCCATGACCACGGTGTCGGCCGTGATCTTCCTGGTCTCGGCCAAGTACGAGCTGTCCACCACCTACATCATCGGCCGCGTCGGCAACGGCGAGTACGGGCTCGCGCTCGCCTACTGCACCGTGCTCATCGTCTTCATGTCCGTCATCACCGCGCTGGTGCAGCGCCTGGTCGGTGAACGGCAACTCGGCCGTCGCGCGGGCGGCCACTGATCTCTGGAAACCACCATGACCACACACGGCATTGAATTCCGCCAGGTGACCAAGCGCTACGGCGGCGCGAACGCGCCCCTGATCGTCAAGGGCATCGACTTCACCGTGCCCAAGGGCACGCTGACCACCATCCTCGGCCCCTCAGGCTGCGGCAAGACCACCACGCTGCGCATGATCGCGGGGCTGGAGACGCCCTCGGGCGGCCAGATCCTGATCGATGGCCGCGACGTCACGTCGCTCGGCCCCAGCGAGCGCAACGTCAGCATGGTGTTCCAGAGCTACGCGCTGTTCCCGCACATGAGCGTGCTCGACAACGTGGGCTACGGCCTGAGCGTCAGCGGCCTGCCCAAGGCGGAGATCGCCGAGCGGGCGAGGGCGGCGATGGCGACCGTCGGCCTGGTCGGCATGGACGCGCGCCTGCCCAGCGAACTCTCGGGCGGGCAGCAGCAGCGCGTGGCGCTGGCGCGCGCGCTGGTGATCGAGCCCGCGGTGCTGCTGTTCGACGAGCCGCTGTCCAACCTGGACGCGCGGCTGCGCCGCAGCATGCGCGAGGAGATCCGCAGCCTGCAGCAGCGCCTGGGCCTGACGGTGGCCTATGTGACGCACGACCAGAGCGAGGCGCTGGCGGTGAGCGACCAGATCATCGTGATGGATGCGGGCCAGATCGCCCAGGCCGGCGCGCCGCAGGACCTGTACGAGCGCCCGGCCAGTGCCTTCGTGGCTGGCTTCATGGGCGAGGCCATGCTGTTCGACGGCGTGAGCGAGGCCGACGGTTCGGTGCGCTTCGGCCCGATCCGGTTGCAGCCGCGCCACCGCCTGCCGCCCGGCCCGGTGAAGGCCGCGATCCGGCCCGAGGCCTGGTCCATCGGCCCGCGCGAAGCGGGCGGTCTGGGCGGCGAACTGCTCAAGCAGGCCTATCTGGGCTCGTTCCAGGAACTGACGGTGCAGACCGAGCTGGGCCCGATCTTCGTGGTCAGCCCGCAGGTGGACCGCAAATGGCGGCTGGGCGAAGAACTCGGGCTGACCCTCAAGGACCACGGCGTGACGGTGGTCGCTGCATGAGCTTTCACACGACAGAGAAACGGAAACAAGGCATGACGACAGAGACGGTGGTGTTCGACCTCGGCGGGGTGGTGTTCAACTGGCAGCCGACCGTGCTGCTGCGCCAGGTGCTGCCCGGGCGGGCGCGCGACGAGGCCGAGGCGGCGCACTGGGTGCGTGAGATCTTCCAGACCTTCGACCCCGACGGCGACTGGGCGCAGTTCGACCTCGGCAACGTGGAGCCCGAGGGGCTGGCGCAGCGCATCGCCCGGCGCACCGGGCTGGCGGTGGAGGAGGTGATGGCGGTGATCGACGGACTGGCGCCGCACATGCGCGTGAAGGACGACACCGTCGCGCTGATCCACGAGCTCAAGGCCGCAGGTCACCGGCTGGTCTACCTCTCGAACATGCCGCACGGGCTGGCGCGCTGGATCGAGGACGATCACCCGTTCGCCGACTGGTTCGAGGACGGCATCTTCTCGGCACGCGTGGCGCTGATGAAGCCCGACCCCGCGATCTTCCACACGGTGACCGAGCAGCTGGCGGTGAGCGACCCCTCGCCGGTGTTCATCGACGACGCGCAGCGCAACATCGACGCGGCCCGCGCGCTGGGCTGGCGACCGGTTCGCTTTGAAACGGCGAACCAGGTTCGCGCCGAACTCATGGCGCTGAATCTTTTGGGCTGAAATCAGGCCGTACCATGCGGGGATGAGCCCCGACACCCGCCTCCCGCGCGACGCCCAGAGCATCCTGGAGCTGGCCGCGCGCTCGATGTTCGACCTGTTCGCCAACGCCAGCGAGGGCATGCTGCTGGTGGACCGCATGGGGCGGGTGGTGTGGATCAACGACCAGTACCGCCGCTTCCTGCCCGCGCTGGGCTACGAACGCGAGGAAGACTTCGTCGGCCACCCGGTGTCGAACGTCGTGCAGAACACGCAGATGCACCAGGTGCTGGAAACCGGCAAGCCGATCCTGATCGACCTGCTGACCAACAAGGCCGGCACCTTCGTGGTCAGCCGCATCCCGCTGCGGGACGAGGCGGGCGAGGTGATCGGGGTGCTGGGCATCGTGCTGTTCGACCACCCCGAGACCACGCTGCAGCCGCTGATCGCCAAGTTCGCGCGGCTGGAGCAGGACCTGAACGAGGCGCGGCGCGAACTCGCCAGCCAGCGCCGCGCCAAGTACACCTTTGCCAGCTTCGTCGGCAGCAGCGCCGCCGCGCAGGAGGTCAAGCGCCAGGCGCGCCGTGCGGCGCAGTCGGCCAGCCCGGTGCTGCTGCTGGGCGAGACCGGCACCGGCAAGGAGCTGCTGGCGCACGCCATCCACGCCGCCTCGCCGCGCGCCGGCCGGCCCTTCGTGGGTGTGAACATGGCGGCCGTGCCCGAGGCGCTGATGGAGGCGGAGTTCTTCGGCGTCGCGCCCGGGGCCTACACCGGCGCCGACAAGAAGGGGCGCGACGGCAAGTTCAAGCTGGCCGATGGCGGCACGCTGTTCCTCGACGAGCTGGGCGACATGCCGATGGCCGTGCAGGTCAAGCTGCTGCGCGCGCTGCAGGACGGCGAGATCGAGCCGCTGGGCTCCAACAAGCTGATCCGCTGCGACGTGCGCGTGGTGGCCGCGACCTCGCGCGACCTCGCGCAACTGGTGCGCGAGGGCCTGTTCCGCGAAGACCTGTTCTACCGCCTCAATGTGTTGCCCATCCGCGTGCCGCCGCTGCGCGAGCGGCAGAGTGACATCCCGCTGCTGGTCGAGACGCTGTGCGAGGACATCGCGGCGCGCGGCGCCAATGTGCACCTGGAGCTGCTGCCACCCGCGCTCGATTTGCTGGCCGCGCAGCCCTGGCGCGGCAACACGCGCGAGCTGCGCAACGTGCTGGAACAGCTGGCGCTGCGCAGCGACTCGCCGCAGATCGGCGCCGCGCAGGTGGAACAAGTGCTGCGCGACTCGGGGCTGGACCGCATCGAGCCCGCGCTGTCGCGGCCTGCCGCCCCTGTGCCGGCGATGGCCGCGGACGACGACCTGCGGCCGCTGCCGGTGCAGATCGCCGAGCTGGAGCGCCGCGCCATTGCCGCCGCTCTGGCGCGCACCGGGGGCAACCGGGTGGCGGCGGCGAAGCTGCTGGGCATCTCGCGCGCCAGCCTGTACGACCGGCTGTCTGTGTCTGAAAACCAGACAACTGTCTGATATTTAGACATTTTGGGTTTGGATGGTGTGTCTGAATTTCAGGCATTCATACGGCAAGACAGCAGCAGCTCATTGATTCAAAAGGACTTTTCTTCCTGGCACGGACCGTGCAAAGTGGGTTGGCGTTCACCGGCCCGGTGATCCCACAACCAGGAGACAAGACATGTTCCAGACCACGCGCCGCGTTGCGGTGATGGCCCTTGCCTGCGGCGCCGCCGCTGCCTTCGCCCAGTCGGGCGGCGAAATCCGTATCGCCCACGTCTACAGCAAGACCGGTCCGCTGGAGGCCTACGGCAAGCAGACCCAGGTGGGTCTGATGATGGGTCTGAACTACGCCACGGGCGGCACCATGATGGTCGGCGGCAAGAAGATCGTCGTGATCGAGAAGGACGACCAGGGCAAGCCCGACCTGGGCAAGAGCCTGCTGGCCGCGGCCTACGCCGACGACAAGGCCGACCTGGCCATCGGCCCGACCAGCTCGGGCGTGGCGCTGGCCATGCTGCCGGTGGCCGAGGAATACCAGAAGATCCTGCTGGTCGAGCCCGCGGTGGCCGACTCCATCACCGGTGACAAGTGGAACAAGTACATCTTCCGCACCGGCCGCAATTCGTCGCAGGACGCGATCTCCAACGCCGTGGCGCTGGACAAGGCCGGCACCACCATCGCCACCCTGGCGCAGGACTACGCCTTCGGCCGCGACGGCGTGAAGGCCTTCAAGGACGCGGTGAAGACCGCCAAGATCGTCCACGAGGAATACCTGCCCACCAGCACCACCGACTTCACCGCCGGTGCGCAGCGCCTGATCGACAAGCTCAAGGACCAGCCGGGCCGCAAGGTGATCTTCATCATCTGGGCCGGCGCGGGCAACCCGTTCAAGATTGCCGACCTCGACCTCAAGCGCTACGGCATCGAGATCGCCACCGGCGGCAACATCCTGCCGGCCATGGCGGCCTACAAGAACTTCCCGGGCATGGAAGGCGCCACCTACTACTACTTCGGCATCCCCAAGAACCCGGTGAACGAGGCCATGGTGGCCCAGCACTACACCCAGTTCAAGAGCCCGCCGGACTTCTTCACCGCCGGTGGTTTCAGCTCGGCCATGGCCGTGGTCACCGCGCTCAAGAAGACCAACGGCGATGCCAAGGCCGCCACGCTGATCAAGACCATGGAAGGCATGAGCTTCGAGACGCCCAAGGGCACGATGACCTTCCGCAAGGAAGACCACCAGGCCATGCAGAGCATGTACCACTTCAAGATCAAGGTGGACCCGGCCTTTGCCTGGGGCGTGCCTGAACTCGTGCGCGAGATCAAGCCCTCGGAAATGAACGTTCCCATCCGCAATAAGAAGTAACCCCCCTGCGCCGCTTCGCGGCTTCCCCCAGGGGACAACGCCTGCGGCCCGGCAAAGCCGGTTCCGCGGCGTTTCTGGAAGGTTGCGGCACTCGCCGCAACTGCTCGCGCACTCGCGCTGCGCGTGGAGGAACTTGATGCTTGAAACCACTGACCTCACGGTCCGCTTCGGCGGGCACGTGGCGGTGAATGCTGTGTCCTGCGCGTTCGCGCCGGGCACGCTCACCGCCATCGTCGGCCCCAACGGTGCGGGCAAGACCACCTACTTCAACCTGATCTCGGGCCAGATCAAGGCCACCGCCGGGCGCGTGAAGCTCAACGGGGTGGACATCTCGCAGCAGGGCGCGCCGGCGCGGGCGCAGGCCGGGCTGGGGCGGGCCTTCCAGCTCACCAACCTGTTCCCCAACCTCACGGTGCGCGAGAACGTGCGGCTGGCGGTGCAGGCGAGGGCAGGGGCCGGGCTCAACCTCTGGAAGATCTGGAGCGACCGCAAGGACCTGGTGGTGCGGGCCGACGAGGTGCTGGAGACCGTGGCCCTGGCCGACAAGGGCGACCAGCTCGCGGCCAGCCTGCCGCACGGCGACCAGCGCAAGCTCGAAGTGGGCATCCTGATGGCGCTGGAACCGCAGGTGTTCATGTTCGACGAACCCACCGCCGGCATGAGCGTGGACGAGGTGCCCGTCATCCTGAACCTGATCCGCCAGCTCAAGGCCGACAAGACCAAGACCATCCTGCTGGTCGAACACAAGATGGACGTGGTGCGCGAACTCTCGGACCGCATCATCGTGCTGCACAACGGCGAGCTGGTGGCCGACGGCGACCCGGCGACCGTGATCGCCTCGCCCGTGGTGCAGCAGGCCTACCTCGGCATCAACCCGGAAGAAAAAGAAGAGGTGGCCGCATGAGCGAGGCGCTGCTGAAACTCGAAGGCGTGCACACCCACATCGGCGCGTACCACATCCTCCACGGCGTGGACCTGGTCGTGCCCAAGGGCGAACTGACCATGCTGCTGGGCCGCAACGGCGCCGGCAAGACCACCACGCTGCGGACCATCATGGGCCTGTGGCACGCCAGCCAGGGCCGTATCACGCTCGCGGGGCAGGACATCACCGCGCGCCAGACGCACGAGATCGCCACCAGCGGCGTGGCCTATGTGCCCGAGAGCATGGGCATCTTTTCGGACCTGTCGGTGCGCGAGAACATGCTGCTGGCCGCGCGCGGCGCGCGCACGCTCGACGACATCGACACCACCCGCCTCGAATGGATCTTCGGCCTGTTCCCTGCCATGAAGAAGTTCTGGAACCACCCGGCCGGCAAGCTCAGCGGCGGGCAGAAGCAGATGCTGGCGGTCTCGCGCGCCATCGTCGAGCCGCGCCAGCTGCTGCTGATCGACGAGCCCAGCAAGGGCCTGGCGCCCGCCATCATCCAGAACATGATCGCGGCCTTCCGCGAACTCAAGGCCGCGCAGACCACCATCCTGCTGGTCGAGCAGAACTTCAACTTCGCGAAGCAGCTGGGCGACACCGTGGCCGTGATGGACGACGGCCGCGTGGTGCACAGCGGCAGCATGGCCGAACTGGCCGCCGACGAATCCCTGCAATCGAAACTGCTCGGCCTGAGCCTGGGAGCGCACCAATGAGCCTGTTCAAAGACATGGACTGGAAGCCCATGGCCCTGGTGCCGCTGCTGGCGCTGGCGGCGCTGCCGGCGGTGGGCAGCCCCTCGACCTGGCTCACGCTGACCGTGGCCGGCCTGGCCATGGGCATGATCGTCTTCATCATCGCCTCGGGCCTCACGCTGGTGTTTGGCCTGATGGACGTGCTGAACTTCGGCCACGGCGTGTTCATCGCGCTTGGCGCCTTCGTGGCCACCACGGTGCTGGGCAGCATGAACGCCTTCACCACCGCCGACAGCCTCTGGACCAACCTGCTCGCGCTGCTGCCGGCCATGCTGGTGGCGATGGCGGTGGCCGGTGCGCTGGGTCTGGTGTTCGAGCGCTTCATCATCCGGCCCGTCTACGGCATGCACCTCAAGCAGATCCTGATCACCATGGGCGGCATGATCATCGGCGAGGAAATGATCAAGGTCATCTGGGGGCCGGAGCAGATTCCGCTGCCGCTGCCCGAGGGCCTGCGCGGCTCGCTGCTGATCGGCGACGCCGCCGTGGAGAAGTACCGCATCGTCGCGGTGCTGGTGGGCGCTGCGGTGTTCGCCGCCATGGTCTGGACGCTCAACCGCACCAAGGTCGGCCTGCTGATCCGCGCCGGTGTGCAGGACCGCGAGATGGTCGAGTCGCTGGGCTACCGCATCCGGCGCCTGTTCGTCGGCGTGTTCGTGGCCGGCAGCGCGCTGGCCGGGCTGGGCGGCGTGATGTGGGGCCTGTACCAGCAGAACGTGGTGCCGCAGATGGGCGCGCAGGTCAACGTGCTGATCTTCATCGTCATCATCATCGGCGGCCTCGGCTCCACGCTGGGCGCGCTGATCGGCGCGCTGCTGGTGGGCCTGATGGCCAACTACACCGGCTTCCTGGTGCCCAAGGTGGCGCTGTTCTCCAACATCGCGCTGATGGTCACCATCCTCTTGTGGCGTCCGCAGGGCGTCTACCCGGTGACCAGCCGTTGAAAGCCTGACCATGCTGCAACGACTTCTCTCCAAAGACCTGCCGCGCAGCCCCTGGCTGGCGGCGCTGCTGGTGCTGCTGTTCCTGGGCCTGGCCTTCGCACCCTTCCTGTTCCCGGGCGTGAAGGCGCTCAACGTGGCGGCCAAGATCCTGATCTTCGTCGCGCTGGTGGCCAGCTTCGACCTGCTGCTGGGCTACACCGGCATCGTCAGCTTTGCGCACACCATGTTCTTCGGCATCGGCGCCTACGGCGTGGCGATTGCGCTCAGCTCGGTGGAAGAGGCCTCGTTCGGCACCATCCTGCTCGGCGTGGTGTGCGCGCTGTTGGTGTCCACGCTGCTGTCGTTGCTGATCGGCCTGTTCTCGCTGCGGGTGAGGGCGATCTTCTTCGCCATGATCACGCTGGCCGTGGCCTCGGCCTTCCTCACGCTGGCCTCGCAGCTGTCGGACTTCACCGGCGGCGAAGACGGCCTGACCTTCAGCGTGCCCGAGCTGCTCTCGCCCGGCTTCGAGCTGAGCGAAGAACCGCTGGCGCTGCCCTGGGGCGAGGTCAACCTCAACGGCAAGCTGCTCACCTACTACCTCATCTTCGCCAGCGTCTGCGCCATCTTCCTCACCCTGTTGCGCATCGTGAACTCGCCCTTCGGGCGCGTGCTGCAGGCCATCCGGGAGAACGACTTCCGCGCCGAGGCGCTGGGCTACCGCACCGTCGTCTACCGCACGCTCTCCAACGTGCTCTCGGCCCTGTTCGCCACGCTGGCCGGCTGCCTGCTCGCGCTCTGGCTGCGCTACAACGGGCCGGACACCTCGCTGTCCTTCGAGATCATGCTGGACATCCTGCTCATCGTCGTCATCGGCGGCATGGGCACGCTCTACGGCGCGCTCATCGGCAGCGTGCTCTTCGTGCTGGCGCAGAGCTACCTGCAGGACCTGCTGCGGGTGGCCGGCGAGGCCACGGCCGGCGTGCCGCTGCTGCCCGCGCTGCTCACGCCCGACCGCTGGCTGCTCTGGCTGGGCCTGCTGTTCGTGCTCTCGGTCTACTACTTCCCCACCGGCATCGTCGGCAGGCTGCGCGAACGCGCCGTGCTCGCACGGCTGAAAGGCATGAAATGAACGACCACGCTGTGATGCCCCAGTCGCGCTACCTCACCTGCGAGGGCCGCGAAATCCACTTCATGGACTGGGCGCGCGCGCCCGGCACCACCGACCACGGCACCGTCATCGCCTGGCACGGCCTGGCGCGCACCGGCCGCGACATGGACCCGCTGGCCGCGCACCTGAGCGCGCTGGGCTACCGCGTGATCTGCCCCGATACGATTGGCCGCGGCCTCTCGCAATGGAGCCCCGAGCCCAAGGCCGAGTACTGCCTGGCCTTCTACGCCAAGCTCGCGCGCTCGCTGGTCGATCAGCTGGCGTTGGACCAGTTCCACTGGGTCGGCACCTCCATGGGCGGCGCCATCGGCATGGTCGCCGCCGACGGCCTGCTGCGCGGCCGCATCCTGCGCCTGGTGCTCAACGACAACGGCCCCAAGCTCGCCGACGCCGCCCTCGAACGCATCCGCAGCTACGCCGGCAACCCGGCCAGCTTTGCCACGGTGAGCGAGCTGGAGCAGTACTTCCGCACCGTCTACAAACCCTACGGCTGGCTCAGCGACGCGCAGTGGACGCTGCTGACCGAAAGCTCGGTGCGCCGCCTGCCCGACGGCCGCGTCACGCCGCACTACGACCCGGCCATGGTGATGCAGTTCACCGAACACCCGGGCGACTACGACCGCTGGACCGAATACGACCGCATCGACATCCCGGTGCTGTGCCTGCGCGGCGCCGAGTCCGACCTGCTGCTGGCCGATACCGCGGAGCAGATGCGCGACCGCGGGCCGCGGGCGCTGGTGGTGACGATTGCGGGGTGTGGACACGCGCCGGCGTTGAATGTGCCGGAGCAGTTGCTGCTGGTCAGTCGGTTTTTGGCGGGGCAGTGAGGGCGGAAGGTTGGGAGTCTGCCAACGGAAGAGGGCAAAGCCACTGGCGGCGATCTGACCCAAGCCACCCGTTCCGCACAAGTTCTGGGTTCCTCCAATCGGTTGGCCGGCAACTCAAATGGGCATGTACTTCTTATCTACGAGTTCTGTGTTAAGTCCATCTACCTGCCACGACTGAAGCTGCAACAAGATCAAATCCCGAAGTTGCTCAAGTTCCGGTGTGTCTTGAATCTTCGGACCAAAAAAGAAGCGGGAGCGGCTGGCAGTCAGGTGGATCTTGAATTCACCGCGCTCGGCATCCTCGGTATGAATGTCGACCGCGAGCTTGGTGCCAAGTTCTTCAAACCATATAAACCAGCCCCAATCTTCCTGGTCAGCCTGAAGACTGTTTCCATAGTGATCGCGTAGAGCTGGCAGCAGACGCTCCAGCACTATGTCGCCACCGATGCAGCAATCGTTGATATACAGATCGGCGTCAGCGATCTGTACTGGCTTTGAAAATCCAATGACGTAAGGCATGGCTGGCAAACGTCCAAGTTCAGGGGGGCACCGCCGATAGGCGGAGCGTCTCCTGCAATGCAGTGTTAGCCTTCATTTAGCTCATTCCTTGTCGAAGATTTGCAATGTTCGGAAATCCCTGAATGGACACAGGGTCGATGTTGATGAAGAACTCTGCGACAGGCGAAATAATTTCGAGAAGCGTCTTGTCGAGGCTACTAAGGCTTTCTTTAACGCGCAATAGCTGCCAACGATTCATTACGAATGCCGCAAAGTCAGCAAGTTGAATTGGATGAACCAAACGCGAACTGGCGAATAGGACTGCGCCAGCAACGAAGGTGGGTGCCAGTCCCGAAAGGACAATAGCTTTCCCACTAGCGAGGCGCCCTTCGTCAACCACTACACAGGCAGTGGCTTTGCCACCTTCTATCGCTTTGAGGTGCATGCGGACTCGCAAGAGTGCAAAGATCAATGCGAGGTCTTCGTGGTCGGAAAACTTCAACGGGCCGAGCTTCTCAGGCCAATCGGTGCGGCGTTGCACGTCGGCCGCGTTCTCCGGGTCAAAGGTTTGCACAAGCACTGGGAATTGGTATGTCGTAAAGATATGTGACATGAAGCGAAAGATGCCCAAACGCTGCTGAAGGTTGAGCTGTTTGAACTCGCCTTTCCCTGCCCAAATGTCCGTAAAGTGAAACTCAGGGTCCTTGATCCCGAGTTCTTTAAGAAAGGACAAAGCACTGGGCAGTTGATTCATTACTTCGGACACCTGATGCGGTGGAACGATTACCGCTACCCAAGACTTACGCTGCTCATTCAACCCAGGAGTCTTCAAGCCCGGCGAACCTGTGTCGTCAATGAATACGCCGTAGTGACGACCGGACCTCAGTTCAACTGCAATATTGACTTGGCGGGTGGGAGTGCTCATGACGGCTAACTTTGATTTAAACGGTAAAACGCCGGATGCCCACAAACGCTTCCGTTAAACAAAGTCCCTTCGAATCCAGGCAAACTCATTGAAATCGAGCGACTAGGCAGCCCTGTCGTAGCCGGGAAAAGGTATAACAGAATTGACAAATCTGGCAAGAGAATTGCGAGCACCTCAATCCCTCGCCCCCCTCGCCAACGCCCGCTCCCGGCTCGCCGCCAACTGCATCGGATCGTCCGCCTGTTTCGTCGGCCAACCCTGCAGATGCTTCTCTGACAAATCGGCCAGCGCGCGAATCCAGTCTGGGCTGTCGTTGAGGCAGTCGATGTATTCGAAGCGCTGACCGCCCGCGTGTTTGAAGGCTTCCTGCGCTTCCATGCGGATTTCTTCCAGCGTTTCCAGGCAGTCGCTGGTGAAGCCGGGGCAGACCACGTCGACGCTCTTGAGGCCCTTCTGCGCCAGCGCGACCAGGGTCGGCTCGGTGTAGGGCTCCAGCCACTTGGCCTTGCCGAAGCGCGACTGGAAGGTGACGGTGTAGTCGTCCTTGCCGAGGCCCAGCTTTTCGGCCAGCATGCGCGCGGTCTTCAGGCATTCGCAGTGGTAGGGGTCGCCCAGGTGCAGGGTGCGTTCGGGCACGCCGTGGAAGCTCATCACCAGGTGGTCGCCCTGGCCGTGGTGCATCCAGTGCGCGCGGACCTTGCGGTGCAGCGCGTCGATGTAGCCCAGGTCGTCGTGGTAGCGGTTGACGAAGCGCAGCTCGGGGATGTGGCGGATCTTCTGGCTCCAGGTGGAGACGGCGTCGATCACGCTGGCGGTGGTGGTGCCGCTGTATTGCGGGTAGGCCGAGAGCACGAGGATGCGGGTCACGCCCTGGGCCTTGAGTTCGTCGAGCACGGACGGGATGGACGGGTTGCCATAGCGCATGGCGTAGCGCACCGTGACCTGGTGGCCGCGTTCGCCGAGGTAGCCGCGCAGCAGCGTGGCCTGCTTGTCGGTCCAGACCTTCAGCGGCGAACCTTCGGGCGTCCAGATGCTGGCGTACTTGGCGGCCGACTTCTTAGGCCGCACACGCAGGATGATGCCGTGCAGGATCAGCAGCCACAGCGCGCGCGGAATCTCGACCACGCGGGGATCGCCCAGGAACTCGGCGAGGTAGCGGCGCAGGGCCGGTGCCGTGGGTTCGTCGGGGGTGCCGAGGTTGCACAGCACGATGGCCGTGCGGGGCGCCTGGCCATGCTTGAAAGCGGGTTCGGTCTGGAAGGGCATGCGCTATTCTCCCGCAGCCATGAAGACCCCCGAGCACCCGCAACATCACACATCTGACCGGGGTCTGGACCTCGGCCGCATCCGCGCCATCACGCTCGATCTGGACGACACGCTCTGGCCGATCTGGCCGACCATCGAGCGCGCCGAGCGGGTGCTGCAGGACTGGCTGGAAACAAACGCGCCGGCCACGGGCGCCCTGTGCCGCGACCGCGCGGTGCTGCGCGAGGTGCGCGAACGGCTGAACGCCGAGCGGCCCGACCTGGCGCACGACATGACGGCGCTGCGGCTGGAGGCGATCCGCCGCGTGCTGCGGCGCGGTGGCGACGACCAGGCGCTGGCCGAGCCGGCCTTCGAGGTGTTTTTTGCCGAGCGTCAGCGCGTGGACCTGTTCGATGATGCGCTGCCGATGCTGGCCTTCCTCAGCGAACGCTTTCCGGTGGTGGCGCTGTCCAACGGCAACGCCGACGTGCACCGCGTGGGCATCGGCGCGCACTTCCGTGCGTCGGTGAGTGCGAAGGAGTTCGGTGTCGGCAAGCCCGACCCGCGCATCTTCCACGCCGCCGCCGATGCGGCGGGCGTGGCACCGCACGAGGTGCTGCACATCGGCGACGACGCGCACCTGGACGGCGTGGGTGCGCTGAACGCCGGCATGCAGCTGGCCTGGCTGAACCGCGCCGGCCACGCCTGGGAACACGCGCCGCTGGTGCCGCACCTCACGGTGAGCGACCTGCACGCGCTGTGCCGTGCGCTGGGTGCTGGCGCATGACGCTGAGCATCCACGGCATTGCGGCCTCGCGCGCGCTGCGTCCGCTGTGGGCCGCCACCGAGCTGGGCCTGAACTTCAAGCACGTGCCCACGCCCTACCAGGGCGGCGCGACCCGCACGCCGGAGTTTCTGGCACTCAACCCCAACGGCCACATCCCGGTGGTGGTGGACGCGCGGCCGGAGGGCGAGGTGGTGGTGTGGGAGAGCATGGCCTGCGCGCTCTACATCGCGCGCCACCATGGCGCCGCCGACGGCGTTTCGATCGCGCCGGCCACGCCGCGCGAGGACGCCGAGGCGCTGCGCTGGAGTTTCTGGGTGATGAGCGAGTGCGAGGCCGATGCGCTGAGCTGGTTGATGCACCGGGTAGTCATGCCCCCCGCCCGGCGCAAGCCAGAACTGGCCGACGCCGCCGAGCGCCGGCTGGCGGTGCCGCTGCGCGTGATCGAGCAGCACCTGCAGCAGCAGCACGCGCGCGGCGAGCGCCATCTGGCGGCGGACCGTTTCACGGTGGCCGACCTGTGCGTGGCCAGCGTGCTGAACTGGGCCAGACCGGCGCGCGAGCTCATGGCTGCGCACCCGCTCACGCACGACTGGATCCGGCGCTGCATCGAACGCCCGGCGCACCTGGCCGCGAAGGCGCTGGGCTGAAACGAAACCCCCCGCCGCGCTGCGCGCGACCCAAAGGTGAGGCTTCCCTTCAGGGCCGGAGCCGCCTCGTCCGCCCCGCCGATCCGGCGCGCTGGCAGGCGCGGCGGTAGGCCTGCAGGGTCTGCTGCGCGCGCCCGAGCACGCTGTCGGCCGGGTAGTCCACCTCCACCGCGGGCGCCACCGGCAGGCCCGAGGGCTGGCCGGTCAGCAGCTCCAGCCCTTCGCTCAGGTGGGCGGCGGTGTGGATGTGGAATCGACCCTGCTCCACGGCCTCGACCACGGGGCGCTCCAGCATCAGGTGGCGCAGGTTGCGCGCGGGCATCAGCACGCCCTGGCGGCCGTCCAGGCCCGAGGCCTCGCAGACGCGGAACCAGCCCTCGATCTTCTCGTTGATGCCGCCCACGGGCAGCACCTCGCCGTGCTGGTTGAGCGCGCCCGTGACCGCGATGCCCTGGTTGAGCGGCACACACGAGAGCGCCGAGAGCACGGCGAAGAGTTCGGCGCACGAGGCCGAGTCGCCCTCCACGCCGTGGTACTCCTGTTCGAACACGATGGAGGCGTTGAGCGCCAGCGGCGCCAGGTGCGCGAACAGGGCCGTGAGGTAGCTGTGCAGGATCAGCACGCCCTTGTCGTGGATGGGGCCCGACATCTCGACCTCGCGTTCGATGTTGAGCAGGCCCTGCGTGCCCGCGTGGGTGCGCGCGCTCACACGCACCGGCAGGCCAAAGCGCCAGTCGCCCAGGTCGATCTGGGTCAGACCGTTGATCTGGCCCACCTGCTCGCCGTGCAGCGTGATCAGGCGCTCGCCCTCGGCGATGGATTCGCGCAGGCGCTGCTCGGGGTAGTTGTGGCGCTGGCGCCGCGCGTCCAGCGCCGCGTCCACGTCTTCCCGTTCGACCCGGCTGGCGCCGCGCGCGCGGCACATGCCGGCGCTCTCGGCCACCAGGGCCTCGGTGCGCGCGAAGATGGCGCTCTGGCGCGTCTGGTCGTCCACCTGGCGGTGGGCGTCCTCGATCAGGCGGGCCACGGCCGGCGCCGACAGGTGGGGCAGGCCCAGTTTGCGGCAGGTGTGGGCCACGAACAGTGCGCTGGCCGCGCGGGTCTCGTCGCAGGCCGGAAAGCTCTCGGCGAAATCCACCTTGACCATGAAGTGGCGCGCGAACTCGGGGTCGGCCTCCTGCACCGCGTAGTACTCGTCCACCGAGCCGATCAGCACGATCTTGGCCTCCACGTCCACCGCCTCGGGTTGCAGCGAGACGGCCGCCATGGGCATCAGCGAGCTGCCGGGCTCTTCGATCTGCACCCGGCCCGAGCGCATGAAGCGGCGCAGCTTTTCCCACACGAGTTCGTCGGCCAGCAGGTCGCGCAGGTGCAGCAGCAGGAAGCCGCCGTGGGCGCGGACCAGGCTGCCCGCGCGCACGCGGAAGAAGTCGGTCATCATCACGTCCTCCTCGGCCTGGTACTCAATGCGGCCAAAGAGCGTGTGGAACATCGGGTTGTCTTCCGCGATCACCGGCGCGCCCGACAGGTCGGCGTTGTCCACCACCAGGTTGACGCGGTAACCCAGCAGCAGCTGGGCCAGCGCTTCCTGGCGCGCCTCGTCGTCGCTGTCCTGCGCGATGAAGAGCTCGATGTGTTCGAGCACGTCGTGCTGCACCTGGTCGAGGTAGCTCCCGAGCTTGACGGAGTCCTTGATCTGCTTCTTCAGGCTCACGCGGATGGTCTGCAACTCGTGGTCGAGCAGGGGCTTGACGGTCTGGCGGCGCAGCGCGGCCAGGCCTTCGTTCATCACCCGCAGCATGGGGCGGGTCTTTTCCAGGAAGCGTGCGATTTCGTCGCGCAGCTCCTGCTCGGCCTTGTCGATCTCGGCGCGTCGGTCTTTGGAGAGCGCGCGTGCCTCGGCCTCGGTCAGCGCGGCGCCCTTTTCACCGATGAGGGTGAACACCAGATGGCCCGATTCGCGAAACAGATTGAAGCTGCGCGCCTCGGCGAAAGCGTTGAGCTCGACATAGGCCTTGGCCTCCTCGGCCTGGTAGGCGTTCTGGATGCGCTCGCTCTCGGCCTTGAAGTCTTCGCTGCTCAGGCGCAGCGGGATCTCGCTCTGCAGGAAACGTGAGAGTTTGCCCATGAGCTGGCGCAGCTCGCGCCCCTGGCCGGCGGGCATGCGCAGGGCGCGCGGGCGCTCGGGGGCGTCGAAGTTGTGCAGGTAGCACAGGTCGGGCGGCACCGGGCGTTCGGCGGCCACCGCACGCGTCAGCTGCCGCAGCAGCGTGGCGCGCCCGCTGCCCACCTCGCCCAGCACGAACAGGTTGTAGTCGGGCTGGTCCATCGCCAGGCCAAAGCGCGCGGCCGTTTCGGCGCGCTCCTGGCCGATCCAGGGCAGGGCGCCGGTGGGCAGCGTGGACGTGTCGACGAAGCCCAGCGAGGCGGGGTCGATGCGAAGGCTCAGTTGCTCGGGGGCGAGGCGGGTGGTGGTCATGGGCAGGTCTCTCGGGTTCGGTGTGGCCATGATGCGCGGATTGCGGGGGGCGCGCCAAACCGGCGTCAACTGATCCGCGCCACCGCCGCCAGACCGCTGCGCACCGCCCCTTCGATCGTGGCCGGGTAGGGGCCGTCGATGTAGTCGCCCGCCGCCCAGAGCCCAGGCGCGATGGCGGTGGCCGGGCGCTTCAGCGCGGGCGTGCAGGAGAAGGTGGCGCGTTTTTCCACCACCGTCTGGATGGCTTGCAGATTCGGCAGTCCCAGCTGTTGGCCAGCCTGTGCCAGCACCCTTTGCTGCAGTTCGTCGCGTTCGCCCTCGCTGGCGCTGACCACAAAGGCCAGCACCCCCTGGGCGGACGGGTCGTCCGGGCGCAGTTGGCCGCGGTCGAACGCGAATTGCGCTGGCGCGTCGGGGCTGTTGCGCAGCGCGAGCATGGGCGCCGGCAGGCGCGCATCAGGCGCCCAGGCATAGACCGTGGTGATGGCGGTGAAGTCCAGCTGGCGGGTTTGAGCCGCCCAGTCGCGCCGCGCGGTGCTGCTGGCGCTCTCGCCGGTGGCGGCGCCGATGGTCGACGCGGCGTGGCTGGCCGCGGTGGCCCAGATCACCCGGTCGAAGTCTTCCGACCAGCCGTCGCCTGCCAGCGTCCAGCCTGATTCAGTGTCCTGCAAGTCCGTGACCCGCGTGCCCAGCCGCACCCGCGCGCCGAGATGGCGGCAGGCGGCGTCGGGCAGCAGCGCGCCGAGGTCGTCGCGCGGCAGCAGCAGGGCCGAGGCGGACCAGCGCCCGAAGCCCTGGCCGAACAGCGCGTCGCGCATGACCGCCAGGAACACCTGCGCGCTGGCCTGGGCCGCGGGCAGGTTCAGCGCCGAGACGCACAGCGGCTCGATCAGCTCGTCCATCGCACGGGCGGGCAGGGCGCGGCACAGCTCGCCCACCGTGAGCGAAGGCGGGCAGACAAAACCCGAGCGCTGCCACGCCAACGAGGCGCGCACCAGCGCAAGCCGCTCGCCCCATGACCAGCCGCTCGCGGTCAGGATCGCGGCCACAGCGTCCAGCGGCGCCGGCCAGCGCGCGGCCCAGGTGGGCGTCTGCAGGCCGCCGCCGTCGGGGTAGGGCAGAGACAACGGAGTGCCGAGCAGGACCTGTCCCGGCTCGATGCCCAGGCGCTGCATCAGGCCCAGCGTATCGCGGTAGGCGCCGATCAGGATGTGCTGGCCGTTGTCCAGCCGCAGTGGTACGCCGTCGGGCCGCGTGGCGGGCAAGGCGCGGGCGCGGCCGCCGGGCGTGCGGGTGGCTTCGAACAGGGTGACGTCGGCGCCGAGGTCCATCGCCTCCACGGCGGCGGCCAGGCCTGCCCAGCCGGCACCAACAACCGCCAGCTTCACAACCGTCCCAAGGCTTGCACCTTCCACGCCAGCCAGAACTTGCGCAGTGGCGTCAGGCTCACGCGCTGCGTCAGCACCAGCACGGGGTCGGCGGCGATCTCCTGCAGCAGGGTGCGGTAGATGCTGGCCATCATCAGGCCCGGCTTCTGGGCGCGGCGGTCGGTTTCGGGCAGCAGCGCCAGCGCCTCGTCGTAAGTCGAGAGCGCGCGCTCGCACTGGAAGCGCATCAGCTCGCAAAAGCGCCGGTGGAAGTCGGCGGTGTCCATTCCGGGGGCGGCGCCGCGCTTGATCAGCTCGTGCGCCTTGACGTCGAAGCGCTGCAGCTCGTTGACCGGCAGGTAGATGCGGCCCCGCGCCGCGTCTTCGCCCACGTCACGGATGATGTTGGTCAGCTGGAAGGCCAGACCCAGCCGGTGGGCGTAGTCGGTGGTGCGCGGGTCGGTCTGGCCGAAGATGCGCGCCGCCACCTCGCCCACGATGCCAGCCACCAGGTGGCAGTACTGCTGCAGGTTGGCGAAGTCGAGGTAGCGGCTCTGGTCCAGGTCCATCTGGCAGCCGTCGATCACGGCCAGCAGGTGCCGCGCCTCGATGCCGAAGGTGGCTGTGTGCGGCATCAGCGCCTGTAGCGCCGGGTGGTCCGCCCGGCCCCCGAAGGCCTGGGCGACCTGCTGGCGCCACCAGCCCAGCTTGGCCTGAGCCACACCGAGGTCGCTGACCTCGTCGACGACGTCGTCGACCTCGCGGCAGAAGGCGTAGAAGGCCGTGATGGCGGCGCGGCGCTCGGGCGGCAGGAACAGGAAGGCGTAATAGAAGCTGCTGCCGGAGGCTGCGGCCTTCTGCTGGGCGTAGTCTTGCGGGTTCATGGGCATGGTGGTGGACGCCAAGTGTACGCAGCCGATGCGGCCCTGCTTAAGTGCTTCTTCAGTCCTCGTGTTTAGGCTGCGAACGCGATTTCGCACACAACCCCACGAGGTACCCATGAAGAATTCCAGTCGTCGCGTGTTCATGTTCCAGGTGGCCGCCGGTTCAGCCCTGCTGTCTGCTGTCGCGGCACAGGCACAGACCTTGCCCATGGTCAACGAGAAGGACGCCCAGCCCATGGCCCTGGGCTACGTTGCCGACACCAACAAGGCCGACGGCAAGAAGTTTCCCAAGCACGCCGCCACCCAGAAGTGCGGCAACTGCACGCTCTACACCGGCAAGCCCGATGCGCCCTCGGGCCCCTGCGGCATCTTTCCGGGCAAGGCGGTGGCCGCGGGCGGCTGGTGCAGCGCCTACGCCAAGAAGGCCTGAGCGGCGCCCGCTACCCCTCGGCAAACACGCGCTCGTGACCCGGCGCCAGGGTCACGTGCCAGCGGTCGTTGCGCTGCAGGTGGCCCTGGTCTTCCAGCTGCCGCAGCGTACGCGCCACCGACTCGCGTGTGGTCCGCAGCAGTTCGGACAAGGCCACGTGGCTGGGGATGCGGACCATGCGGGTGCCCTGTTCGTGCGCCAGCAGCATCAGCGAAGCCACCAGCTGGCGGTGCAGGCCCCGCAGCCGCATCGTCTGTCCCCAGTCGGCCAGGCGGGCGACGGTCCGGCAGATCTGCTCGTGCAGGGTGTCCTGAAGCACCGGGTCCTTGACCAAGGCGCCGAGCATGGCCGCGACCGGCACGTCGCAGATCCGTCCGGGCGACAGCGCCTGCGCCCCGACCTGTGTGGTCTGGCCGAGCAGGCCCATCAGCCCCATGAGATGCCCGCGCCCGACCAGCGCCACCGGACGCGGAACATGGTCTGGCCCCGAGCGGGTGAGCATCACCGTGCCCAGCTTGATGGTGCGCACCATTTCAACCTCCGCGCCTTCGGCCTGCAAGACCTCGCCTTTGCGGAACCGCTGTTCCCGGATCAGCGGGCCCAGACGGTCCTGCTGCGGGCGCGGCATCTGGCCGATCAGGCAGCTGATGCGCGCCGCGCAGTCCAGGCAGGGCAGCGGCGGATCGGTGAAAGGAGGTTCTGAGGGCGACATGATCGTGCGGTTCGCCGCGGCCGGCGGGGAGCTTGGTTTTGACGGACCGTTCCTGATCCATCGGCGCGTCCCTCCCGGGCTTGAGGTCTGCTGCACTTCTCGCCCGGGAGAACCCCGGGTTTGCCACAGAGGCCCGGATGGCGGCATCACAAACTGCGCGTGCCGTCACATTCGTAATGAATAAATGCATCCGAGTTGGGTCCTGGCTGCAAGGACGCAAATGTTTGCACGCCGACAGCGGTTAGTGTCGGGCGCTTGCCACATGCAGGGTTTTCGCCTTCTTCCGGACGCCGCCTTCCTGTCATGACTTCGCCCAGAGATTCCCACCACCCGCTCGCGCTGCGTTCGGACCCGGCGTCGCCGTCGGGAACCGGCACCGTGGGTGATCCGGCCATCGCCGCACGGCTGGCATCGGCCGAGCAGACCCTGCGGGACATTTCCCATGCGCTGGCCCACGACCTGCGGACCTCGCTGCGGCACGTGGCGAGCTACGCCCAGCTGCTGGGCGACCCGTCATACGCAGGGCAGCCGGGCCAGGTGACCCGGCTGTCACACAAGGTGATGGACTCCACCCGCCGGCTGCAGCACCTGATGGAATCGGTCTCTGCGCTGGCGCGGCTGCAGGCGGCGGACCTCCGCCCGATCCGTGTGGACGTGGACCAGATGGTGCAGGTGGTCCTCAGGGACCTTCAGCTGGGCCAGCGCAGCCATCCCGTGTCGTGTGTGCTGGCGCCGGGGCTGCCGCCCGCATTTGCCGACGCGGCGCTGCTGCGCCGGGTCTGGGAAGAGCTGCTGGACAACGCACTGCGCCACGCTCTCAGCCATGATCGGCCCCGCATCGAGGTGAGCTGCGAGGCGGTGCCGGGAGGCCATGCCTATTTCGTGCACGACAACGGTCTGGGGTTCGAGCCCGAGAAAGCGGCCGAGCTGTTCGGGCTGTTCCAGCGCGCGCAGGGCGCACCGGCCCCCAGCCTGGGGGTGGGGCTGGCCCTGGTGCGGCGCATCGTCGAATGCCACGGGGGCCGGGTCTGGGCCACGGCCCGTCCCGGCGAAGGCGCCCGCTTCGGTTTCAGCCTGCCGGTTGGCGGGGGTTGAGGTTCGCTCCGGACACCGCCCGCCAGAGCATCAGCGGCAGGTCGGCCTTGCCGACGGTCGGTCGCTGCAGCCAGCTTCGGTGGTCGATGGCGGCGATCTTGTCCAGGATGCGCAGGCCGCCCTGGACCACCAGGCGCAGCTCCCAGCCGGCCCGTCCGGGAATGCGGCGCGCCAGCGGCGCCCCTTCGAGCATCAGCGCCCGGGCCTCTTCGCACAAACGGCGCACCACCTGTCGGCAGCGCTCCTGCACCTCGGGCGGCGCGCCGGCCGAGAACTCCTCCAGCCGCAGACCCTGGCCCTGCAGCGCATCGGCGGGCAGGTAGTGCCGCCCCCGGGCGTGGTCCACCGAGATGTCCTGCCAGAAGTTGATCAGTTGCAGCGCGCTGCACACCGCGTCGCTCTGGAGCAGTGATTCATCGTCGTGGATGCCATAGAGATGCAGGAGCAGCCGTCCGACCGGATTGGCCGAGAGGCGGCAGTAGGCCAGCAGTTCGGCGGTGTCGGCATACACATGGCCGCTGGCGGTGTGGCGGATGTCCTGTTCGAACGCGCTCAGCAGGTCGTGCAACAGATCGCCTGGCAACCGGTGGCGCTCGGCCGCCCGGGCCAGCGGACCGAACACCTGGGGCCATTGCGCCGCATCCGCCGGCTCGGCAGCCGATGCCAGACAGCGCGCCAGCGCGGTGCGGTAGGCCGATAGCTGGTCCAGTCGCTCGGGCGCGGTGGCGGCCCCCTCGTCAGCAATGTCGTCCGCGGTGCGCGCAAAGTGGTAGATCGCCACCACCGCCGGACGGATCGCTGCCGGGCAGAGCCAGGACGCCACCGGAAAATTTTCATAGTGACCGACCTCGGTGGTCATTGGGCTGGCGGACGGTGGCATGGGCGGCGGGCGCTGCAGGGGTTGACGGGGACGGGGCGGAGACAGGGTGTTGTGGCGGGCACAGTCGTCGGATTGTGCGTCTACACCAGAACGCCGATCGCGCTAGAATTGATTACTAACCGGTCAGTCATTAATATGACTGCCGATTCACTGCTTCTCCCAACGCTCTCCGCTTTTGCCATGAAGACACTGTTGCATGTCCCTGTCCTGGTGGTTGCCCTGTTGCTGGGCGCCTGTTCCCGTCCCGAAGTGCCCCAGGAACCGGTGCGGGCGGTGAAGCTGATGACGGTGTCCCGCGCGGCGGTGCAGTCCCAGAGCGGCTACGCGGGCGAGATCCGGGCACGCACCGAATCGCGCCTGGGCTTCCGCGTCGGCGGCAAGCTCGTGCAGCGGCCGGTGGAAGTGGGGCAGCGTGTGGTGCCGGGGCAGTTGCTGGCCCAGCTGGACGCGCGGGACCTGGCGCTCGTGGCCCAGGCCGCACAGGCCCAGATCGTCGCGGCGCAGACCCAGCGCGACCTGGCCGCCGCCGACTTCAAACGGTTCTCCGACCTGAAGGCACAGGGTTTCGTGAGCGGTGCCGAAATCGAACGCCGCCAGGCCGCCCTCGACGCGGCGGAGGCGGCGCTGCGCCAGGCCCGCGCCCAGGGCGCGGTGCAGGGCAACCAGGCCGGCTACGCCCGGCTGCTCGCCGATGGCCCAGGTGTGGTGCTGTCGGTGGAGGCCGAGGTGGGACAGGTGGTGGCCGCCGGAGCGCCGGTGGTCCGGCTGGCGCGCGATGGCGCGCGCGACGCCGTGATCGCAGTGCCGGAAGACCGGGTGGCGCGGCTGAAGGTCGGCCAGGCGGCCCAGGTGCGGCCGTGGACCTCGGGCCAGGTGTCGCCAGAGCCGCTGGCCGCCCAGGTGCGCGAGATCGCCGCCAGCGCCGACCCGCTGACGCGGACCTTCCAGGTCAAGCTCGGCCTGACCGCCGATGCGAGCGTGGCGCTGGGCAGCACCGTGTCGGTGGTGTTCGCCGACGACGCCACCGCCGCACCGGCCGTGTCCGCACCGGTGCGCCTGCCCACCAGCGCCCTGATCCAGGCGAACGGAGGGGGCAAGGACACAGCGGTCTGGGTATTCGACCCCGCCAGCAGCCGGGTGAACATGCGCCCTGTGGTGGTGTCGGGCGCCGAGGGCAACGAGATGCTGGTGGTGTCGGGCCTCAAGGAGGGCGAAGAAATCGTCGCGGCCGGTGTGCACGTGCTCTCGCCCGGCCAGCAGGTCACCCGCTTTGCCGCGGCCCAGAAACCCTGAGGTGGACGATGAGCCTGAGCCATCCCAACCCCTCCGACGCGCAGGACTCCTGGATCTCGCGCCTGAACCTGTCCCAGTGGGCGCTGGACCACCAGGCCTTCACCCGCTACCTCATGATCGTGCTGATGCTGCTGGGCATCGCGGCCTACTTCCAGCTCGGGCAGGATGAAGACCCGCCGTTCACCTTCCGTGCCATGGTGGTGCGCGCCTACTGGCCGGGCGCCACCGCGCAGGAAGTGTCCGAACAGGTGGCCGACCGCATCGAGAAGACGCTGCAGGAGGTGCCCTATGCCGACAAGATACGCAGCTACTCCAAGCCGGGTGAGACCCTGATCCTGTTCCAGGTGCGCGACAACTCACCGGCGGCCGAGATTCAGCAGATCTGGTACACGGTGCGCAAGAAGGTCGGCGACATGCGGCCGACCTTGCCGCAGGGCGTGGTCGGGCCCTTCTTCAACGACGAGTTCGGCGACGTGTTCGGCGTCATCTACGCGCTGCAGGGCGAGGGCTTTTCTCCGGCCGAACGCAAGAGCGTGGCCGACGAGGTGCGCCAGAAGCTGCTGCGCGTGAAGGACGTGAACAAGGTCGAGCTTTTCGGCGTGCAGGACGAGAAGCTCTTCATCGAGATCTCGCACCAGCGGCTGGCCACCCTGGGGCTGGACATGCAGCAGGTGCTGGCGGCGCTGGGCCAGCAGAACGCGGTCGAGCCCGCCGGCACCGTGCAGGCGCCGCACGATGTTCTGCAGGTGCGCGTGGCCGGGGCCTTTGGCTCGGTCGACCAGCTGCGGGCCATGCCGATCCGCGCCGCCAACGGCACGCAGCTGCGACTTGGCGACATCGCGCAGATCCGCCTGGGTTATGCCGATCCGCCGCAGGTCATGGTGCGCCACAACGGTCTGGACAGCATCGCCTTGGGCATTTCCATGACCAAGGGCGGCGACATCATCGCGCTGGGGAAGGCGCTGGAGACTGCGCTGGCCGACATCCGCGGGCATCTGCCGGCGGGCATGGAACTGGTGCAGGTGCAAGACCAGCCCAGTGCCGTCAGTCGCTCGGTCAACGAGTTCGTCAAGGTGCTGATCGAAGCGGTGCTGATCGTGCTGGCGGTCAGCTTCGTGAGCCTGGGCCTGCACCGCCGCGAAGGTGGCACCGGCCTGCGCCGCTACGTGCTGGACGTGCGTCCCGGTCTGGTGGTGCTGATCACCATCCCGCTGGTGCTGGCGATCACCTTCCTGGCCATGCGCTACTGGAACATCGGCCTGCACAAGATCTCGCTGGGTTCGCTGATCATCGCGCTGGGGCTGCTGGTGGACGACGCGATCATCGCGGTCGAGATGATGGTGCGCAAGCTGGAAGAGGGTTATTCCATGATGAAGGCGGCCACCTTCACCTGGGACGCGACCGCGATGCCCATGCTCACCGGCACGCTGATCACGGCGGCAGGCTTCCTGCCGATCGGGCTGGCCAACTCGACCGTTGGCGAATACACCTTCGCGATCTTCGCGGTCACCGTGATCGCGCTGGTCATTTCGTGGGTGGTTGCCGTGATGTTCGTGCCGTACCTGGGCGTGCGGCTGCTCAAGGTCAAGGTCCACACCGGGCCGGCGCACGAGGTGTTCGACGGCCCGTTCTACGTGAAATTCCGGGCACTGGTGAACTGGTGCGTCGAGCACCGCTGGATCACCATTGGCCTGACCATCGCCACCTTCGTGCTGGGCATGGCCGGCATGGGCAAGGTGCAGCAGCAGTTCTTCCCCGACTCGGCCCGGCCCGAGGTGCTGGTCGACATCTGGCTGCCCGAGGGTGCCAGCATGACCGCGATGGACGAGGTGGCGCGGCGTGTCGAGACCCGGCTGGCCCGCGAGCCCGGCGTGCTGAGCGTCAGCACCTGGGTGGGTTCTGGCGTACCGCGCTTCTACCTGCCGCTGGACCAGATCTTCCCGCAGACCAACGTCTCCCAGATGATCCTGCTGCCGGAGGACCTCGCGGCCCGTGAGCGCATCCGCAAGGCGCTGCCCGAGCTGCTGGCCACCGAGTTTCCCGAGGTGCGCGGGCGGGTGAAGCTGCTGCCCAACGGCCCGCCGGTACCGTACCCGGTTCAATTCCGCGTGGTGGGTACCGACCCGGTGGTGCTGCGCGGGCTGGCTGACGAGATCAAGGGCCTGATGCGGGCCAGCCCCAGCATGCGTGGCGTCAACGACAACTGGAACGAGTCGGTGAAGGCGCTGCGTCTGGAGGTGGACCAGACCAAGGCGCGCGCGCTGGGCGTGTCCAGTCAGTCGATCGCCAATGCCACACGCACCATCCTGAGCGGCAGCACCGTCGGCCAGTACCGCGACGGCGACAAGCTGATCGACATCGTGCTGCGCCAGCCGCTGTCCGAGCGCGATGCGATCACCAGCCTGGAGAATGCCTACATCCCGACCGCCAGCGGCAGGAGCATCCCGCTGTCACAGATCGCGAAGCCGGTGTTCGGCTGGGAGCCGGGCGTGATGTGGCGCGAGAACCGCGACTACGCGATCACGGTGCAGGGCGACGTGGTCGAGGGTCTGCAGGGCGCCACCGTGACCACCGAGCTGCTGCCGGCGCTGCGCCAGGCCGAGGCCGGCTGGCTGGCTAAAGGGCTGACTGGCTACCACGTGCAGGTGGCCGGTGCGGTGGAGGAGAGCAGCAAGGGCTCCTCGTCGATCGCCGCCGGCCTGCCCATCATGCTGTTCATCACCTTCACATTGTTGATGCTGCAGCTGCAGAGCTTCAGTCGCTCGCTGCTGGTGTTCCTGACCGGGCCGCTGGGCTTGGCCGGGGTGGCGGGCGCGCTGCTGCTGCTCAACCGCCCGTTCGGCTTCGTCGCGCTGCTGGGCGTGATCGCCCTCATGGGCATGATCCAGCGCAACTCGGTGATCCTGATCGATCAGATCGAACAGGACCGCGCCCGCGGCGTGCCGGCCTGGGACGCCATCGTCGAAGCCGCGGTGCGCCGCATGCGGCCCATCGTGCTCACCGCCGCGGCGGCCGTTCTTGCCATGATCCCGCTCTCGCGCAGCGTGTTCTGGGGGCCGATGGCGGTGGCGATCATGGGCGGACTGATCGTCGCGACCGTGCTCACGCTGCTGGCCCTGCCGGCGATGTACGCCGCCTGGTTCCGGGTGCGGAAGGACACCTGAGCACGGATACAATAGAAGGTTGCCGTCGGCGGCGCCCGTGCATCCAGGTGGTCGCCTGCGACGCCTGTGGGCGCCGCGTGTCAGGCGCGCGGGTGGCGAAATTGGTAGACGCACCAGGTTTAGGTCCTGACGCCAGCAATGGTGTGGGGGTTCGAGTCCCCCCCCGCGCACCACAGCACCGACAGACAGATCCTCACCGGCCGGCCCCGCTGGTCGACCGCCTTCCTGATTGGAGATAACCATGACCGTGACCGTTGAAACCCTGGAGAAGCTGGAGCGCAAGATCACCCTGACGCTGCCGGCCGACGTGATCCAGAACGAAGTGGCCAAGCGCCTCAAGCGCCTGGCCCGCGATGTGAAGATGGACGGTTTCCGTCCGGGCAAGGTGCCCATGAACGTCGTGGCCCAGCGCTACGGCTATTCGGTGCACTACGAGGTCATGAACGACAAGGTCGGCGAGGCCTTCGCCAATGCCGCTGGCGAGGCCAAGCTGCGCGTGGCCGGCCAGCCCCAGATCACCGAGAAGGAAGGCGCGCCCGAAGGCCAGCTGACCTTCGACGCGGTGTTTGAGGTGTATCCCGACGTGAAGATCGGCGACCTGTCGACCGCCGAGATTGAAAAGGTCAGCACGGAAGTGAGCGACGCGGCCATCGACCGCACCCTGGACATCCTGCGCAAGCAGCGCCGCACCTTCGCCCAGCGCGCAGCCGACCAGGCGGCCGCCGACGGCGACCGCGTGACCATCGACTTCGCCGGCAAGATCGATGGCGAACCCTTCGAAGGTGGCAAGGCCGAAGGCTTCCAGTTCATCGTTGGCGACGGCCAGATGCTCAAGGAATTCGAAGACGCCGTGCGCGGCATGAAGTCGGGCGAGTCCAAGACCTTCCCGCTGCCGTTCCCGGCCGACTACCACGGCAAGGACGTGGCCGG
Organism: Hydrogenophaga pseudoflava; assembly: GCF_004353865.1. NCBI lineage: Bacteria > Pseudomonadati > Pseudomonadota > Betaproteobacteria > Burkholderiales > Comamonadaceae > Hydrogenophaga > Hydrogenophaga pseudoflava. The sequence goes on along the minus strand of NZ_CP037867.1, from coordinate 3,161,424 downwards.
CAAGACGGCGGACTTCCTCGTGACAGTCAACAAGATCGAAGCCGCTCACCTGCCCGAGGTGGACGAGGCACTGGCCAAGTCGCTGGGCATCGCCGACGGCACGGTCGAAGCCCTGCGCTCCGACATCAAGAAGAACCTGGAGCGCGAAGTCAAGTTCCGCGTCCAGGCCCGCAACAAGCAGGCTGTGATGGACGCCCTGGTGGCCAAGGCCGAGCTGGACCTGCCCAAGTCGGTGGTGCAGTCGGAAGTCGATCGGCTGGTGGAAGGCGCCCGCGCCGACCTCAAGCAGCGTGGCATCAAGGACGCCGAGAAGGCCCCGATCCCCGCCGAGCTGTTCCAGGAGCAGGCCGAGCGCCGCGTGCGCCTGGGTCTGGTGGTGGCCGAGCTGGTGCGTGCGCACGAGCTGCATGCCAAGCCTGAGCAGATCAAGGCCCATATCGAAGAACTGGCTTCTTCCTACGAAAAGCCGGCCGATGTGGTGCGCTGGTACACCAGCGACAACCGCCGCATGGCCGAGGTCGAGGCGGTGGTGATCGAGAGCAACGTCACCGAGTTCGTGCTGTCCAAGGCCAAGGTCACCGACAAGACCGTGGGCTTTGACGAGCTGATGGGCCAGGCCTGAGGGTCTGCGCGGCGCTCGTCGCCGTGACAGCGCATCGGAAGGGCGGAGTGATCCGCCCTTCTTGTTTTGGGCCACACCTTGTGTTTTGACGCGGGCACGCCATATGCAAGCCTTGGGCAAAACCGACGCCCGGATCGCGGCTTTGCCGGGTTGGTTACAGTAGTGACATTCACGCACTCACACATTGGAGAAACGCATGAGCGCAATGGACATTCAGGGTCTGGGCATGGTGCCCATGGTGATCGAGCAGTCGGGCCGCGGCGAGCGCGCTTACGACATCTATTCGCGCCTGCTCAAGGAGCGCGTGATCTTCCTGGTGGGGCCGGTCAATGACCAGTCCGCCAACCTGGTGGTGGCGCAGCTGCTGTTCCTGGAGAGCGAGAACCCGGACAAGGACATTTCCTTCTACATCAACTCCCCGGGCGGCTCGGTCAGCGCCGGCATGGCGATCTTCGATACGATGAATTTCATCAAGCCCGATGTGTCGACGTTGTGTACCGGCATGGCCGCCAGCATGGGCGCCTTCCTGCTGGCCGCCGGCGCCAAGGGCAAGCGTTTCGCGTTGCCCAACTCCAAGATCATGATTCACCAGCCGCTGGGCGGTACCCAGGGCCAGGCCACCGAGATCGAGATCCACGCCCGCGAGATCCTCAAGACCCGCGAGCAGCTCAACAAGATCCTGGCCGAGCGCACCGGTCAGCCGCTGGACAAGATCGAGCGCGACACCGAGCGCGACTACTACCTGTCGGCCGCCGAGTCGGCCGAGTACGGACTGATCGACAAGGTGATCGACAAGCGCCCTGTGGCGGGTTGATTGGTTTCACAGTCAAGACCATCATGGAAAAGAGGCCTTCTGACGGCGGATTTCGCCCTGAATGGGGTCCTTTTCCTTGGTTTCGGGCCCGGCGGGCTTGATCTATCATTGTTTCCAACTTTCCCACTAGGTAGTCCCACCTCCAGACCATGGCCGACAAAAAAGCCGCTTCCGGCGAAAAGGCACTCTATTGCTCGTTCTGCGGCAAAAGCCAGCATGAGGTGAAGAAGCTCATTGCGGGACCGTCGGTGTTCATCTGCGACGAATGTATCGACCTTTGCAACGACATCATTCGTGATGAACTTCCCGGCCTGGAATCGGTCAAGGCCGCGTCCGACGACCTGCCCACGCCGGCGGACCTGAAAAACAACCTCGACAGCTACGTGATCGGTCAGGAGGCGGCCAAACGTGCCCTGGCGGTTGCGGTTTACAACCACTACAAGCGCCTGCGGCACAAGCAGTCCGCACGCAAGGACGACGTCGAGCTGGCCAAGAGCAACATCCTGCTGATAGGGCCCACTGGCTCTGGGAAGACTCTGCTGGCCCAGACCATGGCGCGCATGCTCAATGTGCCGTTCGTGATGGCCGACGCCACCACGTTGACCGAGGCCGGCTATGTCGGCGAGGACGTCGAGAACATCGTTGCCAAACTGCTGCAGAGCTGCAACTACGACGTTGAGCGTGCGCAGCAAGGCATCGTCTACATCGACGAGATCGACAAGATCACGCGCAAATCGGACAACCCGTCGATCACCCGCGACGTGTCGGGTGAGGGGGTTCAGCAGGCACTGCTCAAGCTGGTCGAGGGCACCATGGCCAGCGTGCCGCCACAGGGTGGCCGCAAACACCCCAATCAGGATTTCCTGCAGGTCGACACCACCAACATCCTGTTCATCTGTGGCGGCGCGTTCGCAGGTCTCGAGAAGATCATCGAGAACCGCACCGAGGCGTCTGGCATGGGCTTTGGCGCGGTCGTCAGGAGCAAGCAGCAGCGCAGCCTGACAGAGGCCTTCAAGGACATCGAACCGGAAGACCTGATCAAGTTCGGATTGATTCCGGAGCTGGTGGGCCGGCTGCCGGTGATTGCCAGTCTGGCCGAGCTCAGCGAGGACGCGCTGGTCGAAATCCTCACCGAACCGAAGAACGCGGTGGTCAAGCAGTTTTCCCGGCTGTTAGCCATGGAAGGGGCCGATCTCGAAGTGCGACCCGCGGCGCTCAAGGCCATCGCCCGCAAGGCGCTGGCACGGAAGACGGGTGCCCGAGGCTTGCGTTCCATTCTGGAAAACGCGCTGATCGACACCATGTTCGAGTTGCCGGGGATGAGCAATGTGGAAAAGGTGGTGGTCGACGAGTCCACCATCGAAGAAAACAAGCCCCCCCTGCTGGTGTACCGCGAGGCGGCCAAGCAGGCCTGATTGCGTGCGTCGAGAGGGCGAGAGCAAGCGGAGTGCGACACCCGCTTTCGCCCGTCAAACATCTAGAGGTCTGAAATGTCCGGACAAATCCCCCTGCCCAGCACGCCCGTAGACCTGCCACTGTTGCCTTTGCGCGATGTGGTGGTCTTTCCCCACATGGTGATTCCGCTGTTCGTCGGTCGCCCCAAGAGCATCAAAGCGCTGGAGGCGGCGATGGAGGCCGAGCGCCGAATCATGCTGGTGGCACAGAAAGCCGCCGCCAAGGACGAGCCATCCACGGACGACATGTTCGAGATGGGCTGCGTCGCCACCATTCTGCAGATGCTCAAGCTGCCCGACGGCACCGTCAAGGTGCTGGTGGAGGGTGTTCAGCGCGCCAAGGTGCTGTCGATCGTGGACGGTGAGAGTCACTTCGTAGCCCACGTCACGCCCATCGATCCGGCGCAGGAGCGCTCGGTGACACAGACCAATGAACTCGAAGCGCTGCGCCGTGCCGTGATGCAGCAGTTTGACCAGTACGTCAAACTGAACAAGAAGATTCCGTCCGAGATCCTGACCTCGATCTCCAGCATCGACGATCCGGGTCGCCTGGCAGACACGATCGCTGCCCACCTGCCGCTGAAGCTGGAATCCAAGCAGGTGGTGCTGGATCTCGATCCGATCAACAAGCGGCTGGAGAACCTGTTCGAGCAGCTCGAGCGCGAGGTCGACATCCTGAACGTCGACAAGAAAATCCGTGGTCGCGTCAAGCGCCAGATGGAGAAGAACCAGCGAGACTTCTACCTCAACGAGCAGGTCAAGGCGATCCAGAAGGAGCTTGGCGAAGGCGAAGAGGGCGCGGACATCGAGGAAATCGAGAAGAAGATCAAAGCCGCCAAGATGCCCGCCGAGGCTCGCAAGAAGGCCGAGGCCGAGTTCAAGAAGCTCAAGCTGATGTCTCCCATGTCGGCAGAGGCCACGGTGGTGCGCAACTACATCGACGCCTTGGTGGCATTGCCCTGGAGCAAGAAGACCAAGATCAAGCACGATCTGGCGTTTGCTGAGGGCGTCTTGAACGAGGACCACTATGGTCTGGAGAAGGTCAAGGACCGGATTCTTGAGTACCTCGCGGTGCAGCAGCGCGTGGACAAGGTCAAGGCGCCGATTCTGTGCCTGGTCGGTCCTCCGGGCGTGGGCAAGACCTCGCTCGGCCAGTCGGTGGCCAAGGCCACTGGGCGCAAGTATGTGCGCATGGCTTTGGGCGGCATGCGCGACGAGGCGGAGATCCGCGGGCACCGACGCACCTACATCGGTGCGATGCCTGGCAAGGTGCTGCAGAGCCTGTCCAAGGTGGGAACCCGCAATCCGCTGTTCCTGCTGGACGAAATCGACAAGCTGGGGACAGACTTCCGTGGCGACCCGTCGTCGGCGCTGCTGGAGGTGCTCGACCCCGAGCAGAACCACACCTTTGGCGACCACTACGTGGAGGTCGACTTCGATCTGTCGGACGTGATGTTCGTGGCGACGTCCAATTCGATGAACATCCCGCCGGCCCTGCTGGACCGCATGGAAGTGATCCGTCTTTCTGGCTACACGGAAGACGAAAAAACCAATATTGCCATGCGCTATCTGCTGCCCAAGCAGGTGAAGAACAACGGCATTCGCGATGGCGAGCTGGAGGTCAAGGAAGAGGCGGTGCGGGACATCGTGCGCTACTACACCCGCGAGGCTGGTGTGCGTTCGCTGGAGCGGGAGCTCTCCAAGATCTGCCGCAAGGTGGTCAAGGGTTTGCTGCTCAAGAAATACACCCCCACGGTGGTGGTCGACGCCGGCAACCTGAGCGACTTCCTGGGTGTGCGCAAGTACACGTATGGCCGGGTCGAGCAACAGAACCAGGTCGGGCAGGTGGTGGGCCTTGCGTGGACCGAAGTGGGCGGTGACCTGCTGACCATCGAGGTCGCCATCATGCCTGGCAAGGGCGGCACCATCCGCACCGGCTCTCTGGGTGATGTGATGAAGGAGTCTGTAGAGGCTGCGCGCACCGTGGTTCGAAGCCGTGCCCGGCAACTGGGCATCAAGGATGAGCAGTTCGACAAGCGCGACATTCACATCCATGTCCCGGATGGCGCCACGCCGAAGGACGGTCCCAGCGCGGGGGCGGCCATGACTACCGCCCTGGTGTCTGCGCTCACAGGCATACCGGTCCGAGCCGATGTCGCGATGACGGGGGAGATCACCCTCCGGGGTGAGGTCACGGCCATTGGTGGCCTGAAGGAGAAGATGCTGGCCGCGCTCCGAGGTGGCATCAAGACGGTCATCATTCCCGAAGAGAACGTCAAGGACCTTGCCGAGATACCCGACAACGTCAAGCAAGGGCTTGAGATCGTTCCGGTCAAATGGATCGACAAGGTGCTGTCCATCGCCCTGGAGCGCCAGCCGGTGCCCTTGACCGATGAAGAGGTGGCTGCTCAAGTGGCCGCTGCCGCGAGCAGTGCCCCTGCGCCGGCTCCTGGAGCCGTCAAGCACTGAGCAAAAAATGTGTGGGTCTTGAAAAAGACCGGTTTTTTGCGCTAGAATTCCAGCTTCTGACGAACTTCACCAAACGTCAGAAACATGCGGGAATAGCTCAGTTGGTAGAGCGCAACCTTGCCAAGGTTGAGGTCGCGAGTTCGAACCTCGTTTCCCGCTCCAGTTTGAAAAAGGGAAGCCCGGCTTCCCTTTTTTGTCGGTTGCATCAACGCGATCTTCGCGTCGGTGAATCGGGCGCGATAGCAAAGCGGTTATGCAACGGATTGCAAATCCGTCTAGTCCGGTTCGACTCCGGATCGCGCCTCCAGTCACACTGGAATTTTTGCGGGAATAGCTCAGTTGGTAGAGCGCAACCTTGCCAAGGTTGAGGTCGCGAGTTCGAACCTCGTTTCCCGCTCCATTCATCAAAAAACGGGAAGCAACGCTTCCCGTTTTTTTCTTTGGTTCGATGCTGTCCGCCAGACGTGCGTAGGCGCTGCCTCTCGGCTCGCTGCAGTGGTCCCTGGGATGAACCTGCGACAATGCCTCGCAGTCCGCCTCGATGGTGAAATTGGTAGACACAGCGGACTTAAAATCCGCCGACCCTAACCGGTCGTACCGGTTCGATTCCGGTTCGAGGCACCACGCCCACCGCCCGACTATGCGTGGGGCGCTTTCGCCGCTACAGTGAGTTTCCATGACCCGATACAACGCGCCTTTTGAAATCCATGTGCATGGGGACGTTCCTCTGCGCGAGGATGTGGCCTACGCCCAGATTCAGGACGCGCTCAAGCCCCTTTGGCAGTATGCGGGTGCCCGTTCCCTGGCTGCTGCTGCCGAAAGTGCCTATGAGGACGAGCCGGGTATCCGCTTTGATGCTCAAGAGCATGTGCTGCAGATGTGCTGGACGGTCCCCGGTGACGAGGACTTCCGGCAGGTGATTGAAGAGGCATGCATGGGCCTGAATGAAATCGCCTCCGCCGGAGCCCCGATCGAGGTGTCTTTCTACGACACCGAGTTCGACGAAGAAGAGGCGCCCGAAGACGAAGAGGCGCGTGACGACTTCATGATGTGCTTTGTAGGGCCAACCCCGGCAGCGATCATGCAGGTTCAGCGCGATCTGCTGGTGCAGGACGTGGTCCATATCATGGAGCGGCATTTCGATGCATCGGAGCTCAACGATGTGGTGGCCTCGATTGACCGCCTGTTCAACCAGCGTTTTGATGCCCTGGTGAACTCGATGCAGCTGGGGCGTCCTCCCCGTGGCCACGGTGGATCATCGGGGCATGGGGGAGGGCGCAAGCCGCGCCATCTTCACTGACGCATGTCGCAGGCGGCCGCCGGAGCCCTGAACCCTTGCGTGCGAAAGCGCGAGGTGTTTGCATGGGCCATGTACGACTTCGCCAACTCTGGATACACAACGGTCGTTCTCACGGCCGTTTTTTCTGCCTATTTCGTGGGGGCCGTGGCCGGCAGTGCTCCTTGGGCTACATTCGCCTGGACGGCGAGCCTGAGCCTCTCCTACGCCATCGTGATGCTCACCATGCCCCTGGTGGGGGCTTGGGCCGACCGTCATGGTGCCAAGAAGCGTTTGCTGGCTGTCAGCACCGTGGGGTGCGTCGTGTCGACGATGGGGTTGTCACAAGTGGGGCCGGGGGATGTTGCCTTGGGTGTTGTCCTCATCGTGCTGTCCAATGTGTTCTTCTCGTGGGGAGAGTCGTTGAGCGCGGCCTTCCTCCCCGAACTGGCGCGTCCGGAGGCCTTGGGGCGGGTCAGTGGTTGGGGCTGGAGTTTTGGTTACCTCGGCGGCATGCTGGCGCTGGGATTGAGCCTGGTGGTGGTGATCCAGTCGCAGGCGGCAGGTGAGCCGGCGACGCAGTTCGTTCCCATGACCATGTGGATCACCGCGGGCGTGTTTTCGATTTCATCCTTGTGCACGTTTGCCTGGTTGCGAGAGCGCGCGCCCCGTCGTTCCGGCGGTGGACTGGGGCAGGCCTGGTCGCAGTTGCTGACCACTTACCGAAGATCCCGCCGGTACCGCGACTTCATGTGGCTGCTGGGCTGTGCGGTGGCCTACCAGGGCGGTGTGGCCGTCACGATCGCGCTGGCCGCCATCTATGCGGAGCAGGTCATCGGTTTCGTTCAGCAGGAAACCATGGTGCTGATCTTCGTGCTGAACATTGCCGCCGCGGTGGGGGCGTTTGTCTTTGGTCATTGGCAGGACCGGATCGGCCACAAGCGCGCGCTGAGCGTGACGTTGCTGGGCTGGGTGACAACCTGCGTGATCGCTGCCCTCACGACGACCAAAGGGGGATTCTGGTACGCAGCGGCCATCGCCGGTCTGTGTATGGGGTCCAGCCAGTCGGCAGGGCGGGCGCTGGCGGGGTTGTTTGCGCCCGCGGCTCAGCTGGCGGAGTTCTACGGTCTGTGGACCTTTGCCACACGACTTGCCAGCATCATCGGGCCGTTGACCTATGGCCTCATCGCCTGGGGTACAGGTGGCAATCAGCGGCTGGCGATCGCCTCCACGGCAGTCCTGTTCGTGACCGGATGGCTGTTGTTGCAGCGGGTGGATGTCGAGCGCGGTCGACGGGCTGCGTTGGCGGCGGAAGCCTGAGCCCAGGCTCGGCTCAGCAGATGAACTGCTGACCTGGGACATTCAGTCCCAGCCACCGGAGGGCCGCGCGGGCCAGAGGTTCCGGGTCGCCGGTGGAGAGCAGCGTGACGCCAGGGTGCGAGCCAGAGGCGTGTGGGCGGTCTGGCAAATCTTTCAGCACCGCCTGTGTGCGTTTGGCCACCGGAACACCGGTCTCGACCAGCGCGACCTCCGGGCCTGTCAGCGCACGAATTACGTCGGCGGCGAAGAGGTAGTGGGTGCAGCCCAGCACCAGGGTGTCGATGGCCGGTAGATCCTCCCGGTCGGTTTTGAGCATCTCCCAGTAGCGCTTGCAGAGGCTTTGTATGGCGGCTTTGTCGTCGCGCTCAATGGCATCGGCCAGACCGTCACAGGCCTGGCTGCTGAAGTGGAGCGGTGAGTCCGAGCCGCTTTCCAGGCGCTGCCGCAGCCGGGAGTACCGTTCGCTTTCGACCGTTCCTCGTGTGGCCATCACGCCTACGTGACCGGTTCGTGTGAGGGCTGCGGCCGGTTTGAGCGCCGGCTCCACCCCCACGATGGGCCAGTCTGCATGCTCTGCGCGCAGGCCTTCGATGGCCAGCGCCGTGGCCGTGTTGCAGGCCACCACCAAGGCGTCGATGCCGAAGTGGTGGCGCAGGCCCTCCGTGATCCGGTGGGCGCGTTCGGCGATCTGTTGCGGGCTTCGTTCGCCATAGGGCGCATGGGCGCCGTCCGCGAGGTACACGAAGTGCGCCTGCGGGATCTCCGCCAGCAGCGCGCGCAGCACGCTCAGGCCCCCGACACCACTGTCGAAAACGCCGATCGTCTTCAAGCGGCGGCGACGGTGATGCCTTTGAACTCGCCGGTGGCGATGCGCTTTTCCCACTCGGCGGGGCCCGTGATGTGGGCGCTGGTGCCGCCGGCATCCACGGCCACCGTCACGGGCATGTCGACCACGTCGAACTCGTAGATGGCTTCCATGCCCAGGTCGGCGAAGCCCACCACCTTGGCGGCCTTGATGGCCTTGGACACCAGGTAGGCGCTGCCACCCACTGCCATGAGGTAGGCACTCTTGGCATCCTTGATCGCCTCGATGGCGGTCGGGCCGCGCTCGGCCTTGCCGACCATGGCGATGAGACCCGTCTTCTCCAGCATCATGCGGGTGAACTTGTCCATGCGGGTGGCGGTGGTCGGGCCAGCCGGGCCAACCACTTCCTCTCGCACGGGATCGACCGGGCCAACGTAGTAGATGACGCGGTTGGTGAAGTCCACCGGCAACGGCTCGCCCTTGGCCAGCATGTCCTGGATGCGTTTGTGTGCAGCATCGCGGCCGGTCAGCATCTTGCCGTTGAGCAGCAGGGTTTGTCCCGGCTTCCAGCTGGCCACTTCTTCCTTGGTCAGCGTGTTCAGGTCCACCCGCTTGGACTTGTTGTAGTCGGGCGCCCAGTGCACGTTGGGCCAGAGGTCCAGGCTGGGCGGGTCCATGTAGACCGGGCCGGAGCCGTCCATCACGAAGTGGGCGTGGCGCGTGGCCGCACAGTTCGGAATCATGGCGATGGGCTTGCTGGCCGCGTGCGTCGGGTAGGTCTTGATCTTGACGTCGAGCACCGTGGTCAGGCCGCCCAGGCCCTGGGCGCCGATGCCCAGCGCATTGACTTTCTCGTACAGCTCGATGCGCAGCTCTTCGAGCTTGTTCTGCGGCCCGCGCTGCAGCAGCTCGTACATGTCGATGTCGTCCATCAGAGCTTCCTTGGCCAGCAGCGCCGCCTTCTCGGCGGTGCCGCCAACGCCGATGCCCAGCATTCCCGGCGGGCACCAGCCGGCGCCCATGGTGGGTACGGTCTTGAGCACCCAGTCGACGATGTTGTCGCTGGGGTTGAGCATGTAGACCTTGGACTTGTTCTCGGAGCCACCACCCTTGGCTGCGACGATGACATCGACCTTGTCACCGGGCACGACCTCCATGAACACCACGGCCGGCGTGTTGTCCTTGGTGTTCTTGCGTTCGAAGATCGGGTCCGACAGCACGGAGGCTCGCAGCTTGTTGTCGGGGTTGTTGTAGCCGCGGCGCACGCCTTCGTCGATGGCGTCCTGGATGCTGCCGGTGAAGCCTTCCCATTTCACGTCCATGCCGATCTTGAGGAACACATTGACGATGCCGGTGTCCTGGCAGATCGGGCGTTTGCCTTCGGCACACATGCGGCTGTTGGTCAGGATCTGCGCGATGGCGTCCTTGGCAGCAGCGCTCTGCTCGCGCTCGTAGGCGCGGGCCAGGTGAGCGATGTAGTCGGCCGGGTGGTAGTAGCTGATGTACTGGAGGGCGGCGGCAATCGACTCGATGAGGTCGTTCTGGCGGATGGTGGTCATGGGGCGTTTCCGGGGATGGTTCTTGGGGGCAATCGGATCAGTGATCAGGCGTTTCGGCCACCGGGTGCATGATCCGGTCGGTGGCGGCAATCGCCATGGCGCTGAGCAGGAAGACCACATGGATGATGGTCTGCCACATCAGCACCTTCTGGTCGTAGTTGGCGGCGTTGATGAAGGTTTTGAGCAGGTGGATCGAACTGATGCCGATGATGGCGGTGGCCAGCTTGACCTTGAGGACCGATGCGTTGACGTGGCTCAGCCACTCCGGCTGGTCGGGGTGGTTTTCCAGGTGCATGCGGCTGACGAAGGTCTCGTAGCCGCCGACGATGACCATGATCAGCAGGTTGCTGATCATCACCACGTCGATCAGCGCCAGCACCACCAGCATGATGATGGTCTCGTTCAGGGCGGTGACCTCGAAGCCGTCCTTGTAGCCGATGCTCTTGACCAGGGCGGCGAGCGCGTTCTGATTGCCGAAGGCTGCTTCGATGAGGTGAACCAGCTCCACCCAGAAGTGGAATACATAGATGGCCTGTGCCGCGATCAGGCCGATGTACAGCGGCAGCTGCAGCCAGCGGCTGGCGAAAATCAGGTTGGGCAGGGCGCGCGTGGAACCGGGGGTTTTGACGGGGTCGCTCATGGGCAGGGTAGGGATTAGACTGGCGCTGGCTCAAGGCTGGCGCACTGTGCGGAATTGTAGAAGCCCCCGCCACCTGGGTCCCTGAAAATGGTCTCAGGATGCGCCAGTCCATGTAAGTGGCTCGTAAGAGCCCTTGCGCACATTCGCCGGGTTCTTTGTTCCCCATCCCAGAGGAGACCTGTACATGTCCACGCCTTCGTCGTCGATTGAATCCACCCTGGTCGAAAACCGTGTCTTCGAACCGTCCGAGGCCATCCGCAAGGCCGCCCGGATTTCGGGGATGGAGGCCTACAACGCCCTGTGTGCCGAGGCCGAAAAAGACTTCGAAGGCTTCTGGGCCCAGCGCGCCCGCGAGACCCTGACCTGGAGCAAACCTTTCACCAAGGTACTCGACGAGTCCAACAAGCCGTTCTACAAGTGGTTCGAGGACGGCGAACTGAACGCCTCGTTCAACTGCCTGGACCGCCACATGGGCACGCCGGTGGAGAACAAGACCGCGATCATTTTTGAAGCCGACGGCGGCGAGGTCACCAAGGTCACCTACAAGGAACTGCTGGCCAAGGTGTCGCAATTTGCGAATGCGCTGAAGGCGCGTGGCGTGAAGAAGGGTGACCGCGTGGTCATCTACATGCCCATGACCATCGAGGGCGTGGTGGCCATGCAGGCCTGTGCCCGCATCGGCGCCACCCACAGCGTGGTGTTCGGCGGCTTCTCCGCCAAGGCCTTGCAGGAGCGCATCCAGGACGCTGGCGCCGTGGCTGTGATCACCGCCAACTACCAGCTGCGGGGCGGCAAGGAGCTGCCGCTCAAGTCGATCGTGGACGAAGGCATCGCCATGGGCGGCTGCGACACGATCAAGGATGTGATCGTGTTCCAGCGCACGCCCACCGCCTGCAACATGGTGGCCGGCCGCGACAGCTTCATGCACGACGTGATGGAGGGCCAGTCCACCGACTGCCCTGCCGAGATGGTCAGCGCCGAGCATCCCCTGTTCGTGCTTTACACCTCCGGCTCCACCGGCAAGCCCAAGGGTGTGCAGCACAGCACCGGCGGCTACCTGCTGTGGGCCAACCTGACCATGAACTGGACCTTCGACCTGAAGGACAACGACGTGTTCTGGTGCACGGCCGACATCGGCTGGATCACCGGTCACAGCTACGTCGCTTACGGCCCGCTGGCCGCTGGAGCCACCCAGATCGTGTTCGAAGGTGTGCCCACCTACCCGAACGCCGGCCGCTTCTGGCAGATGATCGAAAAGCACAAGTGCACGATCTTCTACACCGCCCCGACGGCCATCCGCTCGCTGATCAAGGCCGCGGAAGGAGATGAGAAGGTGCACCCCAAGAACTGGGACCTGACCAGCCTGCGTCTGATGGGCTCGGTGGGCGAGCCCATCAACCCCGAAGCCTGGATGTGGTACTACAAGCACGTGGGTGGCGAGCGTTGCCCCATTGTGGACACGTTCTGGCAGACCGAGACCGGTGGCCACATGATCACCCCGCTGCCGGGCGCCACGCCGCTGGTGCCGGGTTCCTGCACGCTGCCGCTGCCGGGCATCACCACCGCCATCGTCGACGAGACGGGCAACGACGTGCCCAACGGCGCGGGTGGCATTCTGGTGGTGAAGAAGCCCTGGCCCTCAATGATCCGCACCATCTGGGGCGACCCCGAACGTTTCAAGAAGAGCTACTTTCCCGAAGAACTCAAGGGCTACTACCTGGCTGGCGATGGTGCCGTGCGCAGCGCCGACCGGGGTTATTTCCGCATCACAGGCCGTATCGACGACGTGCTGAACGTGTCGGGCCACCGCATGGGCACGATGGAAATTGAGTCGGCCCTGGTGGGCAAGACCGACCTGGTGGCCGAAGCCGCCGTGGTGGGCCGTCCGGACGACCTGACGGGTGAAGCCATCGTGGCCTTCGTGGTGCTCAAGCGCTCGCGCCCCACCGGCGACGAGGCCAAGGCCATCGCCAAGGAACTGCGCGACTGGGTGGGTAAGGAGATTGGCCCGATCGCCAAGCCCAAGGACATCCGCTTTGGCGACAACCTGCCCAAGACCCGTTCGGGCAAGATCATGCGCCGCCTGCTGCGCTCGATCGCCAAGGGCGAGGCCATCACCCAGGACACCTCCACGCTGGAAAACCCGGCGATCCTGGACCAACTGTCGGAAAACAACTGATCTTCTTGGAGCTGCCCTGGTGCCTGCACAACGGCACCGGGCGACAAAAAAGCCCGCTGGGTTCCAGCGGGCTTTTTGTTGGCGTGTACTGTGCGAAGTGGCTTACTTCTGGCTCAACACCCAGGCAGCCAGCTTCTTGGCTTCGGCATCGCTGACTTGCGTGTTGGCCGGCATGGGAATCGCACCCCAGACGCCGGAACCACCCTTGACGATCTTGCCGGCCAGCATGTCGACGGCCTTGGCATCGCCCGCGTACTTCTTGGCCACATCCTTGTAGGAGGGGCCGACCAGCTTCTTGTCGACCGCATGGCAGGCCATGCAGTTCTTGGCAGTGGCCAGAGCCTGATCAGCCATGGCGGAGGTGGAGATAGCGGCCATCGCAGCCATAATCATCAGAGCGCGTTTCATGGTGTTGTCCTCGTGGGAATAAGTGAGAAGCTCACGAGCCGCGATTCTAGCGAGTCGGTCGGGGACGCCCCATGCTTCTTTACAGAAGTTTGCCCGTCTTTATCGGACCTTTACCGGAGGGTGTGATGTATTTGTTGGCTGTCGGAATTGCCTTGTTGCTGATGAGATACCTGGAGATCGGTTTCATGGCCGGGGTGTCGTGGTGGTGGGTCGCGGTGCCTTTCGGTTTGACGGTTGCCTGGTGGACTTGGGCTGACACCACCGGCTACACCAAGCGCAAAGAAGTCGAGAAGATGGACAGGAAGAAGAAAGAGCGCATCGACAAGCAGCGCGCAGCGCTCGGCATCCGGACACGCAAGCGCTGAATCGCGCGGTAGCCGTCCCCCTTGCCCCGGCTGGGCTTTCAGATGCAAGGCGCATGGCCCTGCGGGATAATTTGAGGTTGACAGCCCGCATTCCGTTCATCAACATCATCCGCCCCATGCCTGCTTACCGCTCCAAGACTTCCACCGCCGGCCGCAACATGGCTGGTGCCCGCGCTCTCTGGCGCGCCACTGGCATGAAGGATGGCGACTTCGCCAAGCCCATCGTCGCCATTGCCAACAGCTTCACGCAGTTCGTGCCTGGTCATGTGCACCTCAAGGATCTGGGCCAGCTGGTGGCGCGCGAGATTGAGGCCGCTGGTGGCGTCGCCAAGGAATTCAACACCATTGCGGTGGACGACGGCATTGCCATGGGGCACGACGGCATGCTGTATTCGCTGCCCAGCCGTGAGCTGATCGCCGACTCGGTGGAGTACATGGTCAATGCCCACTGCGCCGACGCGCTGGTGTGCATTTCCAACTGCGACAAGATCACACCCGGCATGCTGATGGCCGCCATGCGCCTGAACATTCCTGTGGTGTTTGTCTCCGGTGGCCCCATGGAGGCGGGCAAGGTGCGGCTGGCCAATCCGCAGACCCAGACCATCGAGATCAAGAAGCTCGACCTGGTGGACGCGATGGTTATGGCCGTGGACAGCAAGGTGAGCGAAGCCGATCTGGCCGAGGTCGAGCGTTCGGCCTGCCCGACCTGCGGATCCTGCTCAGGCATGTTCACCGCCAATTCCATGAACTGCCTGGCGGAAGCGCTGGGCTTGGCGCTGCCGGGCAACGGTACCGTGGTGGCCACGCACGCCGACCGCGAGCAGTTGTTCAAGCGCGCCGGTCGCACGGCTGTGGCGCTGTGCGAGCGCTATTACGAACAGGGCGATGAGTCGGTGTTGCCGCGCTCGGTGGGCTTCAAGGCCTTCGAGAACGCCATCACGCTGGACATCGCCATGGGCGGGTCCACCAACACCATCCTGCACCTGCTGGCCATCGCACAGGAGGCCGGGATCGACTTCACCATGGCCGACATCGACCGCCTCTCGCGTGTCGTGCCGCAGCTGTGCAAAGTCGCGCCCAACACCAACAAGTACCACATCGAAGACGTGCATCGTGCGGGCGGCATCATGGCCATCCTGGGTGAACTGGACCGTGCGGGCAGGTTGCACACCGACGTGCCCACCATCCACGCCAAGACCATGAAGGACGCGCTGGAACAGTGGGACATCGCGCGCAACCCGTCAGACGAGGTCAAGACCTTCTACATGGCCGGCCCGGCGGGCATTCCGACGCAGGTGGCATTCAGTCAGTCCACGCGCTGGCCCAGCCTCGACCTGGACCGTGCCGAAGGCTGCATCCGCTCCTTTGACCATGCATTCTCGAAAGAGGGCGGTCTGGCCGTGCTGCGCGGCAACATTGCGCTCGACGGTTGCGTGGTGAAGACGGCGGGTGTGGACGAGTCCATCCTGGTGTTCGAGGGTTCGGCCTATGTTACCGAGTCCCAGGACGAAGCGGTGGCCGAGATCCTGGCCGACAAGGTCAAGGCCGGCGACGTAGTGATCGTGCGCTACGAGGGTCCCAAGGGCGGCCCTGGCATGCAGGAGATGCTCTACCCCACGAGCTACATCAAGTCCAAGGGCTTGGGCAAGGCCTGTGCGCTGCTCACCGACGGCCGCTTCTCCGGTGGCACGTCCGGCCTGTCTATCGGCCACTGCTCGCCCGAGGCAGCGGCCGGCGGCGCCATCGGCCTGGTGCGCCAGGGCGACCGCATCCGCATCGACATTCCCAACCGCAGCATCAATGTGCTGGTGAGCGATGAGGAGTTGGCCAAGCGCCGCGCCGAGCAGGACGCTCTGGGCTGGAAGCCGGCCCAGCCGCGCCCGCGCAAGGTGACCGCCGCGCTCAAGGCCTACGCCTTGCTGGCCACCTCGGCCGACAAAGGTGCCGTGCGCAACCTGTCGATGCTCGACTGACCGGAGAGGGTCATGGCCTGCGTGCACAATCGCAGGCCATGTTGATTCATCCCCAGATTGATCCCATCGCCCTGCAGCTTGGCCCGCTGGCCATCCACTGGTACGGGCTGACCTACCTTGCGGCCTTCGGGCTTTTTATTTTGCTCGGGCGTGCTCGGCTGAAGCACGAGCCCTTTGCGTCGGTTCGAGCGCCCAGGCCCTGGGAGGGCAAGGATGTCGAGGACATCCTGTTCCTGGGGGTGATGGGTGTGGTGCTGGGCGGGCGCATCGGCTATTGCCTGTTCTACAAGCCTGCGTACTACCTGAGCCACCCGCTGGAGATCTTTGCGGTCTGGGAGGGTGGCATGAGCTTCCACGGCGGCATGCTGGGCGTGCTGGTGGCGATGGTCTGGTACGCACGCAGCCGCCAGCGGCCGTGGCTACAGGTGATGGACTTCGTGGCGCCCTGTGTGCCCACCGGTCTCGCGGCCGGTCGGGTGGGCAACTTCATCAACGGCGAACTCTGGGGGCGGGTGGCCGATCCGTCGCTGCCCTGGGCCATGGTGTTCCGCGGCGCGGGTGACCTCCCGCGGCATCCCTCGCAGGTCTACCAGTTCCTGCTGGAAGGTCTGCTTCTGTTTGTCCTGTTGTGGTGGTACGCGCGCAAACCGCATGCGACGGGGCAGGTGGGCGGCGCCTTCCTGTTCGGCTACGGCCTGTTCCGCTTCACCGCGGAGTTTTTCCGGGAGCCGGATGCCCACCTGGGCCTGTTGTCCTTGGGCATGAGCATGGGGCAGTGGCTGTGTGTGCCCATGATCCTCGGCGGTGCTGCGTTGTGGGTCTGGGCGGGTCGACGCAGCTGAAGGCGTCCGACGTGTTCTGAGGGTTTGTACGGGCTTGCGCCCGGTGGGCCTCTCTCTACAATTATCTGTAATTACAGGTAATAACGGAGCGGTTTTATCCGAACGCCTCATGCGACTGGTGCTCAACTCCCTGCACGACGAAGTGGCCGCAAAGTTGCGCGACCGCATCTTTGCGGGGGACCTGGCGCCAGGGCGATTCATCGACGAACCGGCACTCTGCGCCGAGCTGGCGATCTCCCGCACGCCCTTGCGCGAGGCGCTCAAGGTGCTGACGGCCGAAGGGCTGGTGAGGCACGAGCCGCGGCGCGGCTGCTTTGTCAGTGAAATCACCGAGCGCGATCTGGACGAGATCTTTCCGGTCATTGCTCTGCTGGAAGGGCGGTGCGCGTTCGAAGCCGCCACCAACGCGACCGACGCCGATCTGGCAGCGCTGGAGCAGTTGCATGACCGTCTGCAGCGCAGTGCCAAGGCCAAGCGCATCACCGAGTACTACGAAACCAATTACGCGATTCACGAAGCCATCATCGTGCTGGCCAACAACCGCTGGCTGGCGCAGGTGATCGGCGACCTGCGCAAGATCGTCAAGCTCGCGCGCCTGCAGCAGCTGCATGCGCCCGGCCGGCTGGAACAGAGCCTGTCGGAGCACATGGCGGTGTACGCCGCACTCAAGGCCAGGGACGCCGAGGGGGCGGAGGCGGCGATGCGGACCCACCTGATCCGCCAGCGCGTGGCGCTGCGCGACCTGGCCCGTCTCCACACCTCGAGGATTTCCGCATGAACACCAGGGAATGGCTGAGCGAAAGGGTTTCCCGCCTGCGTGCGCAGGCCGCGGTACCCCAGCCGGCGCCCGTACGCTCCACGCACGAGCGGCTCAAGGCCCGCCTGCGCCAGGGCGAAGAAGCGCTGTCGCCCCGGGCGCTGCGTCAGAAGCTGGACGAGCTCAAGGGCATCGTCGATCCGCTGGTCAGCGAAGTGGAAGGCGGCCGCCGCGCCGGGGAACTGATCGCCTGGTACGCCAGCGCCTCGCCGGCCCACCGGCGCGATCTGTGGCTGCTCATGAGCGAGCGCTTCGTGGCCGACCCCGAGCAGGTCAAGGCCGCGCAGCAGAAATACGCCGCCGCGGTGGGCACGCCCGACGAAGCCGCGGCCGAGGTGCTGTACCGCCGCGCCACCGTGTCGCCGCGCCGGCGCCTGCTGCAGCGCTTCAGCGCCCACCCGGACGGCATTCCTTTTCTGGTCAACCTGCGCGCCGAGATGCAGCCGCAACTCAAGACCGACAAGCGCCTGCTCGCGCTGGACGTGGAGATGGAGTACATGTTCTCCACCTGGTTCGATGTGGGCTTTCTGGAACTGCGCCGCATCAGCTGGGACTCGCCCGCGTCGCTGGTGGAGAAGCTCATCAAGTACGAGGCGGTGCACGACATCCGCAGCTGGGGCGACGTGAAGAACCGACTGGACAGCGACCGCCGCTGCTACGGTTTCTTCCACCCGCGCCTGCCGGGCGAGCCGCTGATCTTCGTGGAGGTGGCGCTGATCAACGAGATCGCTCCCAGCATCACGCCGCTGCTGGACGAAGCCGCCGCGCCGGCCGACCTGGACCGCGCGACCACGGCAATCTTCTATTCCATCAGCAACACCCAGGCCGGACTGCGCGGCGTGAGCTTTGGCGATTCGCTGATCAAGCGCGTGGTCGAGTGCCTGCACGAGGAGTTTCCGCGCCTCAAGACCTTTGCCACGCTCTCGCCGATTCCCGGGCTGCGGGCCTGGCTGGGCAAGCACGCGCCGGCCGAGTTGCTGCAGGCCTGGGAGGCGGCGCCGGATCTGGCCGAGAAGTCGCCCCCGCTCGTGGCCCTCAAGCAGTGGGCGGCGCGTTACCTCGCCCAGGAGCTGCAGGATGGCAAGCCGCTGGATGCGGTGGCGCGCTTCCACCTGGGCAACGGCGCCCGCGTCGAGCGCCTGAACTGGGCCGCCGACCCGTCGCCCAAAGGGCTCAAGCAGTCCTATGGCCTGATGGTCAACTACCTCTACGATCTCAAGAAGCTCGACCGGAACCGGTCCGCCCTGGCACAAGGCAAGATCCCGGTCGCCCCGGCGATCAAGGACCTGCTGGCCTGACGCGAAACACTTTCACCACAACCACAACGGAGACAAACCGATGCAAGCAACAGGATTCAAGCGGCGCGATGTGCTGCGCGCGGTCGCGGCAGGCGCCGCGGTGTACGGCACCATGGGCCACGCCCAGGGCAGCTGGCCGACCAAGCCGGTCACGATGATCGTGCCGTTCCCGGCCGGCGGCGGCACCGACGCCTTCGCGCGCCCGATGGCGGCCCAGTTCACCAAGCTCTCGGGCAAGTCCCTGGTGATCGACAACCGCGGCGGCGCTGGCGGCACGCTGGGCGCCGGCATCGCGGCCAAGGCGGCGCCCGACGGCTACACCCTGTTCATGGGGGCGGTGCACCACACCATTGCTCCGTTCATGTACCCGAAGCTGGACTACGACCTTGAAAAAGACTTGGTGCCGCTGATCCTGGTGGCCAGCGTGCCGCAGGTACTGGTGGTCAATGCCAAGAAGCATGGCGGCATGGACTTCAAGGCCTTCCTGGCCGAGATCAAGGCCAACCCCGGCAAGCTCAACTACGGCTCGGCCGGCAGCGGCACCTCGCACCACCTGGCCGGCGAGCTGTTCAAGCAGCAGAGCAAGACCTTCATCACCCACATCCCGTATCGCGGCGCGGGCCCTGCGCTCAACGACCTGATTGCCGGCAACGTCGACATGATGTTCGACGGCCTGGGCTCATCGGCCGGTCACATCAAGGGTGGCCGCATCAAGGCGCTGATGGTGTCGGGCACCAAACGCAACGCCGCGTTCCCCGACGTGCCCTGCGCCGCCGAGCTGGGCCTGCCCGAGTACACCGTGACCACCTGGTACGGCATCTGGGCACCCAAGGGCACGCCGGCCGACGCGCAGGCGCGGGCCATCGAAGAGATCCGCAAGGCGGTCCAGGCGGACGAGGCCAAGACGGTCTGGACGGCCCAGGGCGCCGAGTTCCCGAACCTCAGCGGTGCCCAGTTCGATGGCTTCGTCAAAGCCGAACTGAAGAAGTGGGCGCAGGTGGTCAAGGCCTCGGGCGCGAAACTCGACTGATCTGTCGCCACAGTCCCGCCCATGTCCGGTCACATCCGCCTGCACCTTGAAGACGCCATCGCCCGCGTCACCCTGAGCAACCCGTCCAAGTTCAACGCCATGTCGCGCGCGATGTGGCGCGAGCTGCGGCAGGTGTTCACCGGGCTGCAGCAGCGCAGCGAGCTGCGTGCGGTGGTGGTGGCGGGTGAGGGCGGGCACTTCTGTGCGGGCGGTGACATCGCCGAGTACACCGACTTCCGCTTTCACCCCGACGGCTTGCGCGATTTCCACGAGAACGACGTCTGGGGCGGCCTCTCGGCCATGGTGGACTGTGACCTGCCCGTGATCGCACAGATCGAGGGGAACTGCATGGGGGCTGGCGTGGAGATCGCCAGCTGCTGCGACATCCGCGTGGCAGGGCATGGTGCCCGCTTCGGTGCCCCGATTGCCAAGCTGGGCTTCCCGATGGCGCCGCGCGAGGCCGCGCTGGTGGCGCGCGAAGTGGGTCTGGCCACTGCGCGGCAGATGCTGCTGGAGGCCGCGGTGCTGGACGCGCCGACCCTGCACGCGCGCGGCTTCCTGCACACCGTGCTGCACGACGCGGATGTGCCCGCCGAGGCCCAGCAACGCGCCCTGCGCATCGCCCGCCTGGCGCCGCAGGCCGCGCGCCTGAACAAGCAGACCTTGCGCGCGCTGGCGGGCGGGCAGGGCGCCGAAGCCCTGGTACCCACCGCCTACGACTACGCCGACAGCGCCGAACACCGCGAAGGCATTGCCGCCTTTCTGGCCAAGCGGCCGCCGAACTTCTGAACCTCCCACGCCACACCATGAGCAACCAGAACCTGTTCGTCGCACTGCGCGACGCCTTCCCCGCCGACCTCGACCGCGCGGCGGTGGAGACCGACAACGGTCTGTCCTATTCCTGGCGCGATCTGGACCGCGCCACGGCCATGATGGCCAACCTGCTGGACTCGCTGGACCTTCCTCCGGCTTCGCGCATCGCCGTGCAGGTGGAAAAGTCGGTCGAGGCCATGGTGCTGTACCTGGCCACGCTGCGGGCCGGCCATGTCTTCCTGCCGCTGAACACGGCCTACCAGAGCGCCGAGATCGAGTACTTCATCGGCAACGCCGAGCCGGCGGTGGTGGTCTGCAGCCCCAAGAACCATGGCTGGGTGAGCAAGATTGCCTTCACCGCGGGCACGCAATACGTCTTCACGCTGGGCGACGACCGCACTGGCAGTCTGCTGGAGCGCGCGGCCCATTGCAGTGACGGCCACGTGCCCGCAGTCCGGAGCGACGACGACCTGGCCGCCATCCTCTACACCAGTGGCACCACCGGCCGCAGCAAGGGTGCCATGCTCACGCACGGCAACATGCGCAGCAACGCGCTGATGCTGCGCGACTACTGGCAGTGGCAACCGGACGACGTGCTGATCCACGCGCTGCCCATCTTCCACGTGCACGGCCTGTTCGTGGCCATCCACGGCGCCCTCATCAACGGCAGCAAGATGATCTGGCTGTCAAAGTTCGATCCGAAGCTGGCCATCAGCAAGTTCCCGGAAGCCACCGTCTTCATGGGCGTGCCCACGCTGTACGTGCGCATGCTGGCCGAGCCGTCGCTGACGAAGGCGCAGGCCGCGCACATGCGTCTGTTCATCTCCGGCTCGGCGCCGCTGCTGATCGAGACCTTCACCGAATGGCAGCGATGCACGGGTCACACCATCCTGGAACGCTACGGCATGAGCGAGACGGTGATGCTGACCTCCAACCCCTGCGGCCCGGACGCGCGCTACGGCGGCGCCACCGAGCGCCGCGGCGGCACCGTGGGCTTCCCCCTGCCGGGTGTGACGCTGCGGGTGATGGAGGACGACGGCAAGCTGGTGGCGCCGGGCGAGATCGGCGGCATCCAGGTGAAGGGCCCGAACGTGTTCAAGGGCTACTGGCGCATGCCCGAAAAGACCGCGGAGGAGTTCACCGCCGATGGCTTCTTCCGGACCGGCGACGTCGGCAAGGTAGACGAGAGGGGCTACGTGACCATCGTCGGCCGCAGCAAGGACCTGATCATCTCCGGCGGCTACAACGTCTACCCGGCCGAGATCGAGGGCTACATCAACGACATGCCGGGCGTGGCCGAGAGCGCGGTGATCGGCGTGCCACACCCGGATTTCGGTGAGGTGGGCGTGGCGGTGATCATCGCCAAGCCCGGCGCCACGGTGGACCCAGACCGGGTGATCGCCGAACTCAAGGCAAAACTCGCCAACTTCAAGATTCCCAAGCGTTGCGTGATGGTCGACGAACTGCCGCGCAATACCATGGGCAAGGTGCAGAAGAACCTGTTGCGCGATCAGTACAAGGGCGCGTTCGCCTGAACCTGGCGCTGCAAAACAAAAAGGCCCGCAGTCGCGGGCCTTTTGCTTGAGGGGCTCGCTCAGCGCAGGACGAGCACGGGGATGTGAGAATGCGTCAGCACCTGCTGCGTCTCGCTGCCCAGCAACAGCCGCTTGATGCCCTTTCGGCCGTGCGAGGCCATCACGATCAGGTCCACCTTGTTGCGCTTGGCGGCAGCGATGATGGCTTCGGCGATCAGGTCGGACTTGACGGTGATCGGCTTGACCTTGACCTCCCGTTTCTGTCCCGCGGCCTTGACCGCGTTGACCGCCTCCATGGCTTCATCGTTCCACTGCTTCTCGATGCGGGCCACTTCCGCTGCCGCCAGGGCCACACCGCCTTCGAAATAGGTCTGCGGGTAGCGCGGCACCACCTTCAATGCCACGACCTCGGCACCGGTGATGTCGGCCAGGCCAATGGCGTGTTCGACGGCCATGTTGGACAGTTTGGAGCCATCGGTGGCCACGAGGATGCGCTTGTACATGCTGATCTCCGGTTGTGTTGTGGTTGAAAGGACAATATAGGCTACGCATTGACCGCCCGGTAGCGGTTGACTTAAATCAACTGCATGAAAAGCGACTTGAACTACCCTCGCGGCATGAACGAGGCCGCCACCGCGCCCCCGGTGGGGCTTTTGCTGGGCAACGAACCGTCTGCCCAGTCGCAGCGCGGGGAAGACCCTTTCGGACCACATCGCGGGCCGCTGACCGTCACCGATGACTTTTCGGTGCTCGACGACCCGGTCGAGCTGAACGACTTCACTGAATTCAAGGAAATTGACGGCCAAACGGTGGCCGAATCCGTGCTGATGGTGCAGGGCATGTACTGCGCTGCCTGCGCCGACACGGTGGAATGCGCCTTGCAGGACCTGCCCGGCGTGCGCAGCGCGCGGGTTCATGCCGCGACGCGCCGCCTGATGCTGCAGTGGGAACCCGGTGCCACCCGCATGTCGTCGCTGGCCGACGCCGTGGGCCAGGCCGGGTACCGCCTGCTGCCGCTGCAGCAGGCGCTGTCGATTTCCGAACGCCTGAAGGAAACCCGGCTCGCGCTCTGGCGCCTGTTCGTGGCCGGCTTCTGTGCCATGCAGGTGATGATGTACGCGTGGCCGGCCTACGTGGCCGAGCCCGGCGAGATGCCTGCCGACATCGACCAGCTGCTGCGCTGGGCCAGCTGGGTGCTCAGCGTGCCTGTGGTCACTTTTGCCAGCGGACCGTTCTTCAGGGGTGCGTGGCGCGACCTCAAGCTCGGTCGTGTCGGCATGGACACACCGGTGTCCATCGGCATCCTCGTGGCCTTCCTGGCCAGCTCGGCGGCCACCTTCGATCCGACAGGGCCCTGGGGCCATGAGGTCTGGTTCGACTCTTTGACCATGTTCGTGTTCTTCCTGCTGGGGGGGCGCTACCTCGAACTCAAGGCGCGGGACCGCACCGCCGGCGCGCTGGATGCGCTGATGAACCGCCTGCCCGAGGTGTGCGAGCGGCAGACCGCCGACGGGCGTTTCGAATCGCTGTCGGTGCGCCGTCTGTCGGTGGGCGATGTGGTGCGGGTGCAGGCGGGCCAGGCTTTCCCGGGAGACGGGCGGCTGCTCAGCGGCACCGCGACCGTGGACGAGGCGCTGCTCACCGGCGAGTCCGATCCTGTGACCCGCCGACAGGGCGATGGGGTGGTGGCCGGCAGCTACAACCTGGCCGGGCCGGTGCTGGTCGAGGTGCTGCGCCTGGGGCGCGACACCCGGTTTGCCCAGATCGTGGCGCTGATGGAAAAGGCCTCCACCGAGAAGCCGCGCCTGGCCGTTTTGGCCGACCGCATTGCGGCGCCATTCCTCGTGCTCGTGCTGGCGGCGGCCGCGCTCGCGTTTGCATACTGGTGGCAGATCGACCACTCGAAGGCGCTGGCCGTCGCCGTGGCTGTGCTGATCGTGACCTGTCCCTGCGCCTTGTCGCTGGCCACGCCGGCGGCCATGCTGAGTTCCGCCGGGGCTCTGGCCCGGCGCGGCATTCTGGTGCGCCGTCTGCAGGCGTTCGAGACGCTGGCGGAGGTGGGGGCGGTGGTGTTCGACAAGACCGGAACGCTCACCCACGACCGTCTGGCGCTGACGGGTCAGCGGGTCCGTGAGGGGGTTGACCACCGGCAGGTGCTGGCGCTGGCTGCCGCCATGGCGGAAGGCTCGCTGCACCCGGTGTCCCGCGCCATCGCCGCATCTGCGCGAGATGCAGGCGTGTCCACCGAGCGGGCAGATTTGAACGAGGTGACCGAGGTGGCAGGGCAGGGGTTGTCTGCCCGGAGCGCGCACGGCGACCTGCTCCGTATGGGGTCGGCGGCCTTCTGTGGCCTAGCCGGTGACGGCATGGAAGCGCCTGCAGGCCGTGTGCACCTGTCGGACGCGCAGGGGTGGCTGGCGAGTTTTGACCTGAGCGAAGGGGTGCGCGAGGACGCGGCCCCGGCCGTGGCGGCCCTGCACCAGTCCGGGCTGCGCACCTGGCTGCTGTCGGGCGACCGGGAAGCGGCCGCCCGGGCGGTGGGGCAGACGGTGGGGGTGCAGAACGTAGTGGCAGGTGCCTCACCCGAGCAGAAGCTGGCGCAGATCGAGTCCATGCAGTCGCAGGGGCTGCGGGTGGCGATGGTGGGTGATGGTCTCAACGATGGTCCGGTGCTCGCCAGGGCCGACACCTCGTTCGCACTCGGTCATGCGGCGCCCTTGGCGCAGGCGCAATCCGACTTCATCCTTCAGGGCGGCAAGGTCCAGGACGTGGTGTTGACCTTGCGGCAGGCCCGGTTCACGATGCGCATCGTTCGTCAGAACCTCGTATGGGCCGCGCTGTACAACCTGGTGTGCGTCCCTCTGGCACTGGTCGGCTGGATGCCGCCGTGGCTGGCCGGTCTGGGGATGGCGGGCAGTTCGTTGCTGGTGATCCTCAACGCGCTGCGGCTGGCCGCGTCGCCGCGTGAGCAGACCGGCGCCTGAACCGGCTCTTGGCGTTTCAGATTGAGATTATTTCAAGGAGCCGACATGGACATCCTGTATCTGTTGATACCCGTCTCTATCGTGCTGGTCTTCGCGATCATCGGCGTGTTCTGGTGGGCACTGCACGCCGGTCAGTTCGACAACGTCGAGCGCGAGGGCGAGCGCATTCTTAGAGGCGATTGACGTAAGTCAAGGCGTTCACTGGGTTACATGTGGACACTTCGCCGGTGGCATTAATGAGGAGTTCTGTATGTCCGTAACAACAAAGACCGGCCAACCGGCGGTCTACAACGACAGCGTCGTCCGTTGGTTCTCCATTGCAGCCGTGATTTACGGCGTGGTGGGCATGCTGGTGGGCGTCATCATCGCGGCCCAGCTGACCTGGCCCGAGCTCAACATGGGGATCGAATGGATCACCTACGGCCGCCTGCGGCCGCTGCACACGAACGCCGTGATCTTCGCCTTTGGCGGTTGCGTGCTGTTCGCCACGAGCTACTACGTTGTCCAGCGGACGTGCCACACACCGTTGTTTCTCAACAAGCTGGCGTGGTTCACCTTCATCGGCTGGAACATCGTCATCGTCTCGGCGGTGATCACCCTGCCGATGGGCTACACCAGCGGCAAGGAATACGCCGAACTGGAGTGGCCGATTGACCTGCTGATTGCCGTGACCTGGGTGGCCTATGCCATCGTGTTCTTCGGCACGGTCGGCATCCGCAAGGTCAAGCACATCTACGTGGCCAACTGGTTCTTCGGCGCTTTCATCATCGCCGTGGCCCTGCTGCACATTGTCAACAGCGCGGCCCTGCCGGTGAGTCTGTTCAAGTCCTACTCGGCCTACGCCGGCGTGCAGGACGCGATGGTGCAATGGTGGTACGGCCACAATGCCGTGGGCTTCTTCCTGACCGCAGCCTTCCTGGGCATGATGTATTACTTCATCCCCAAGCAGGCCGAGCGTCCGGTTTACTCGTACCGCCTGTCGATCGTGCACTTCTGGGCCCTGATCTTCACCTACATGTGGGCGGGCCCCCACCACCTGCACTACACCGCGCTGCCCGACTGGGCCCAGTCGGTCGGAATGGTGTTCTCCCTCATCCTGCTGGCCCCCAGCTGGGGCGGCATGATCAACGGCATCATGACCCTCTCGGGTGCTTGGCACAAACTGCGTGACGACCCCATCCTGCGCTTCCTGATCGTGTCCCTGTCGTTCTACGGCATGTCCACCTTCGAAGGCCCGATGATGTCCATCAAGACCGTCAACGCCCTGTCGCACTACACCGACTGGACCGTGGGCCACGTGCACTCCGGCGCCCTGGGCTGGGTGGGTCTGGTGTCCATGGGTTCGCTGTACTACCTGATCCCGCGCCTGTTCGGCCAGAAGAAGATGTACTCGGTGCCCGCCATCGAACTGCACTTCTGGATCGCCACCATCGGCATCGTGCTGTACATCGCTGCGATGTGGATTGCCGGTGTGATGCAAGGCCTGATGTGGCGCTCGGTCAACCCCGACGGCAGCCTGACCTACACCTTCGTCGAGTCGGTGAAAGCCACCTTCCCGTTCTATGTGATCCGCCTGGTCGGTGGTGTGCTGTACCTGACCGGCATGATCGTGATGCTCTGGAACGTGATCATGACTGCGCTGCAGGGCAAGGCCCACAACGCCCCGGTCATGGCCGTCAACCCTGCCCACGCCTGAGGAGAAGAACAACATGGCCAGCAATGAACACCTGAGCGGACACGCTCGGATCGAGACCAGCAACTTCCTGATGATCGTCCTGATCACCCTCGTGGTGGCTGTCGGCGGTCTGGTGGAAATCGTGCCGCTGTTCTTCCAGAAGTCCACCACCCAGCCGATCGAAGGTCTCAAGCCTTACACCGCGCTGCAGGTGGCCGGTCGCGATGTCTACGTCAAGGAAGGTTGCTACAACTGCCATTCGCAGATGATCCGTCCCTTCCAAGCCGAGACGCTGCGTTACGGCCCCTACTCGGTGGCCGGCGAATACGTGTACGACCACCCCTTCCAGTGGGGTTCGAAGCGCACCGGTCCGGACCTGCACCGCGTCGGTGGCCGCTACAGCGACGAGTGGCACCGTGCCCACCTGAACAACCCACGCGACGTGGTCCCCGAGTCCAACATGCCTGCATACCCCTGGCTGGCCGAAAAGACGGTCGACGCCGATGGCATTCCTGCCCGCATGAAGGCCCTGCGCACCCTGGGTGCGCCGTACAGCGACGAAGAAATCGCCAAGTCCGTGGAAGAGGTCAAGGGCAAGACCGAGCAGGATGCCGTGATCGCCTACCTGCAGGTGCTGGGTACCGCACGCAGTGCCGCCAAGCTCGCGCCTGCAGCCGCTGCTCCTGCGGCTGAGGCTGAGGCTGCAGCACCGGCGGCCGACGGCAAGACCCAATAAGGGGCGAGACCATGGACATCAACGATCTTCGCAGCATCGTCACGACGATCAGCCTGCTGACCTTTGTCGGCATCCTGGTCTGGGCCTGGTCCAAACGCAATCAGCGCGATTTCGAGGAGGCGGCCCAGCTGCCTTTCCAGGACGACTGAGCGATTGCGGAACGAACACGAGAAAACATCATGAGCGACTTCATCAGCGACTTCTGGCACCTCTACGTGGCCGGTATCACGCTCGTCAGCATCATCGCCTGCGCGGTGCTGCTGTACATCAGCGGCACGACCAAGGCTGCCACCCACGCCGACAACACCACGGGACACGTATGGGACGGTGACCTGCGTGAGATGAACAACCCCCTTCCCAAATGGTGGGTGTACCTGTTCATCATCACCGTGGTCTTTGCCCTCGTGTACGGCGCCCTTTACCCGATGTTTGGCAAGTTCCAGGGTGCCCTGGGCTGGTCGTCCCAGGGGCAGCACGCCGCAGAGGTGAAAAAGGTCGAGGACGCCATTGCCCCGATCTATGCGAAGTACAACGGCATGAAGCCGGAGGAGATCGCGGCCGACGCCCAGGCGATGGCTATTGGCGAGCGCCTGTTCATGAACTACTGCGCCCAGTGCCATGGTTCCGACGCCCGCGGCGCCAAGTCCTTCCCCAACCTTGCCGATGGCGACTGGCTGGGTGGTTCCGATCACGCCTACATCAAGACCACGATTGCACAGGGTCGTACCGGCGTCATGCCCCCGATGGCTGCGGCTGTGGGTGGTCCTGAAGACGTCAAGGACGTGGCCCACTACGTGCTCAGCCTCTCCGGCAGTCCGAGCGATTCGGTTCGTGCTTCGCAGGGCAAGGCCAAGTTCGCAGCTTGCGCGGCGTGCCACGGCCCCGAGGGCAAAGGCATGGCAGCGGTGGGTGCGCCCAACCTGACCGACGGCGTCTGGCTGCATGGCTGGGGCGAAGAGGCGATCATTCGTGCCGTCAACAATGGTTTCAACAACCACATGCCGCCGCAGGCCGCGCTGCTGAACGAAGCTCAGATCAACGTGCTGGCTTCCTATGTCTGGGGTTTGTCCAACAAGCCTGCCTCCAAGCAGTGATGGACTGAAGCCAGTTACTTCTCTCCCGCCGGGTCATCCGTGAGTTCTCCAGCGCCAGACGCCACAAGTACCGTTAAGCCTCCCGTGATTCCCATCGTTCCCGAGACGCCGAAAGGTGTCCCGGAGGACGATGAGGTGATGGTTTCCCTCTACGCCTCGCGAAAGAAGATCCATCCCCGTTCGGTGTCCGGGTTGTTCTCAAAGTGGCGCTGGGCGCTGGTCTGGTTCACCCAGATCATCTTTTACGGATTGCCCTGGCTGGAGTGGAACGCCCGCCAAGCGGTGCTCTTCGATCTCGAAGCGCGCCGCTTCTATATTTTTGGTCTGGTCCTTTACCCGCAGGACTTCATCTACCTGACAGGACTGCTGGTCATCTCCGCGCTGGCGCTGTTCCTGTTCACTGCGGTCGCCGGTCGCCTCTGGTGCGGCTATGCCTGCCCCCAGACCGTCTACACCGAGATCTTTCTGTGGATCGAGAAGAAGGTGGAGGGGGACCGGTCGGCGCGGATCCGGCTGGACGAATCGAGCCTGGACGCCCGCAAGTTCGGCAAGCGTTCGCTCAAACACGCCCTGTGGGTCCTGTTCGCCCTCTGGACCGGCTTCACGTTCGTTGGCTACTTCACACCCATCCGGGAACTGGCGAGTCTGAGCCTGGCCGCTTCACTGGGGCCCTGGCAGACCTTCTGGATCTTCTTCTACGGCTTCGCGACCTACGGCAACGCGGGCTTCATGCGCGAGCAGGTCTGCAAGTACATGTGTCCCTACGCCCGCTTCCAGAGCGCCATGTTCGACAAGGACACGATGATCGTGACCTACGACAAGGCGCGTGGGGAGCCGCGCGGAGCACGTTCGAAGAAAGCCGACCCCAAGGCCCTGGGCCTTGGGGCTTGCGTCGACTGCACGCTTTGCGTGCAGGTCTGTCCAACGGGCATCGATATCCGCAATGGACTGCAGTACGAATGCATTGGCTGTGGTGCCTGCATTGATGTCTGTGATGAGGTGATGGACAAGGTGGGCTATCCGCGGGGACTGGTCAAGTACTCGACGCAGAACGGCATGGCCAAGGGCTGGACCCGTGAGCAGATGGTCCGTCACGCTTTCCGTCCCAGGGTGCTCGTCTACTCCAGCGTTCTGGCGGTCATCACCCTGGCTGTGTTTGTCAGCCTCTTCCTGCGCACGCCGCTGAAAGTTGATGTGATTCGCGACCGTGGCGCGCTGGCGCGCATGGTGGAGCAGGGGCGCATCGAAAACGTGTTCCGCCTGCAGATCATGAATGCGACCGAGTCGCCGCAGCGCTACCAGATCAGCGTCGACGGTCTTGAGGGCGTGATGATCGCGTCGGAAACCGAGGTGGAAGTGCTTTCCACGGAAGTGCGTTCCGCCGCCGTGCGGGTGCAGCTCCCGCCCAACGCCGCGCCCGCCGGGTCGCACCCGATACGGTTCACCGTCCGGTCCACCGCCGCTGATGCGTCCGAGGTGGTGGAGAAGGCGGTCTTCATCGTTCCGCGCTAAACTGAAATTACACGCCTTATGGAACAAGTCATGTCAGCAATACCTCGTCCAGTCGACCGCGCGCCAAGCACGCCCTGGTGGAAAGTCCCGCACATGTGGATGGTGGTGGGAGGTCCTTTGCTGGTGATCGTTGCCGGCTTGGTCACCGTGGTCATCGCGGTGAAGAATCCGGACCCTGTGCTCAACAAGTCCGACTACGAAAGGGATCTTGCGGCGGCTCAGCGGCTGGAAGGGCAGGCCAAGGTCGATGCGATGGCCAAGTTGCAGCCGGCCCATCAGGCCCGCAATCACGCCGCCTCTCCCGTCGTCCCGGCGGCACCCTCCAAGTAGGACGCCACACCGCCGGATGTGACAACACAGGAGTGAAGGAGACGCATCATGAATGCTCAGCGGTGGATGTGGATAGCCTGGCCTGCCTTTCTGGTGGCTGCTGTGCTTGAGATGGTTGTTTTCGCCATGGTCGACCCTGGTGATCTCCATTGGTTCGGCAGCCCCCTGGAGTTGTCTCGCCAAGCCATCTACACCTTGGCGTTCTTTGTGTTCTGGGGCGTCACCATGGCATCGAGCGCGCTGACCACCCTGTTGTCCATGTCTCCGTTCGAAGTCAACCGCTGCCCGGTTCCCGAAGCGGAGCGCCCCCGGGACTGCGCCCGCAACGGCGGGTGCGGCTAACCCTCGGATTGCACACAAAGAGAAACCCCGCTCAGGCCTTGGGCCCAAGCGGGGTTTCTTTCGTTCAAACGCCCAGACTCAACGGCAGCTCTGAGGGTTCACGATCTGCTTGAGTGCATCGGTGTTCTTGATGTGTACGTAGCGTTGTTTGACTTCGATGGTGCCTTCCTCAACGAACTTCGAGAAAGTCCTGCTCACGGTCTCGAGCTTCATGCCCAGGTAACTTCCAATCTCCTCCCGGGTCATCCGAAGGATGAGCTCTGACTGCGAGAAACCTCGTGCATGCAGACGCTGGACGAGATTGAGAAGGAACGCTGCGAGACGTTCCTCGGCACGCATGCTGCCCAGCAGCAGCATGACACTGTGATCGCGGACGATTTCCCGGCTCATGATCTTGTGGACATGGTGTTGCAGTGTGGTGAACTCCCGCGAGAGTTCCTCGACCTGGTCAAACGGCATCACACAGACCTCGGCGTCCTCAAGCGCAATCGCGTCGCAGGAATGGCGGTCGCTGACGATGCCGTCCATGCCGATGATTTCTCCGGTCATCTGGAAGCCGGTGACCTGGTCTCGCCCATCGGCCGTGGTCACGCAGGTTTTGAAGAAGCCCGAGCGCACTGCGTAGAGCGAAGTGAACTTGTCGCCGGTGTTGAACAGCGCGGTTCCCCGCTTGATCCTCCTGCGCGTGGAGATCACGGTGTCCAGCTTGCCCATTTCCTCGGGATTGAGGCCCATTGGCAAACACAACTCCCGAAGGTTGCAGCTGGAACAGGCGACTTTGATGCTGTGAATGTCCATAAATCTTCCAGATTTCTCCCGAAGCTTAACGCATGGCCACAAGTGCCAGCAAGGCGGGCGCGCTCATCCTCGTTGCACGCATGGGGGAAAACCCGGGGCTTGGACGGCCCTTGATCTTGATCAAGGGTGCGATTTCTGCCTTGGTGCACATTCGCGCTGAGAACTGGAGAATTGTTTGTGAGTCACGCCATTTCAGACGAATTGCTCAAGCGATTCGACATCCCGGGGCCCCGCTACACCTCGTACCCCACCGCGGACCGCTTTGTAGAAGCGTTCACGGAGAGCGACTACATCCAGGCGCTGGAACAGCGTCGGGCAGGCTCGCTCGCGCTGCCGTTGTCGCTGTACGTCCATATTCCTTTCTGCGAGTCCGTTTGCTACTACTGTGCCTGCAACAAGGTCATTACCAAGCACCACGAGAGGGCTGCGGAGTACCTGCGGTATCTGTCGCGTGAGGTGGAGTTGCAGGTGCAGCATTTCGGCAAGGGGCATGCCGTGTCCCAGCTGCATCTGGGAGGAGGGACGCCGACCTTCCTGTCCGACGCCGAGCTGGAAGATCTGCTGACGATGATCCGGCGCAACTTCACTCTCGTGCCCGGAGGCGAGTACTCCATTGAGGTCGACCCCCGCACCGTGACGGACCAGCGTTTGCAGACCCTGGCCAGGCTGGGGTTCAACCGCCTGAGTTTCGGTGTCCAGGATTTCGATCCTGCTGTTCAGAAAGCGGTGCACCGGGTGCAGCCGGCCGAACAGGTGTTCGCACTGGTCGAGACAGCCCGCAAGATCGGGTTTGAGTCGGTCAACGTGGACCTCATTTATGGGCTGCCGCTGCAGACCCCTGAGTCGTTTGCCCGTACGCTTGCCCAAGTCAACCAGTTGCGCCCCGACCGCATCGCGCTGTATGCCTACGCGCATCTTCCGGCGCGTTTCAAGCCGCAACGGCGAATCGTCGCTGCCGAACTGCCCAGCGCGGGAGACAAGCTGTCGATGCTGTCGGCTTCGCTGGATGCCATGAGTGATGCGGGGTATGTCTATGTCGGCATGGATCACTTTGCGCTGCCCACGGATGCGCTGGCGGTGGCCAAGCGTCAAGGGCGCCTGCACCGGAATTTCCAGGGCTACAGCACGCAGCCGGATTGCGACCTGATCGCTTTGGGTGTCTCGGCCATCGGCCGCATCGGCGCGACCTACAGCCAGAACGCCAAGACGATCGAGGAGTACTACGATGCGCTGGACCAGGGCCGGCTGCCGATCGTGCGCGGGCTGGCACTGACCAGGGACGACCTGCTGCGCCGCTCCGTGATCATGTCGCTGATGTGTCAGGGTCAGCTTCAGTTCGAATCGATCAACCTGGGGCACTTGATCGACTGCAAGAGCTACTTTGCGCGCGAGTTGGAGGTACTGGCTGGCTATGCCGAACACGGACTGGTTCGCATCGACGACTCAGGTGTGGAGGTGACGCCATCGGGCTGGTATCTGGTTCGCGCCATTGCCATGGTTTTCGACAAAAACCTGCAGGTCGACCAGGACCGGGCGCGTTTCTCCAAGATCATCTGACTCGCGTGGTTTCGAACCGGCGCGAGGGCTGCGACTGCTAGAGTTCTGCCATGCAAACATCCATGGCACTCACCGCACTGTTCATGGGGATCGCTGGTGGTCCCCATTGTGTCGCCATGTGTGGTGCCGCGTGTGCGGGCATCAGTCGTGGCGGGACCGGGCGCCAGAGCACTTCGGCTCTGCTGACCTTCCAGGCCGGACGACTGCTTGGCTACTCCCTCTTCGGGGCGATTGCAGCAGGCTCGGTGCAAGGCCTGGCCTGGCTGGGAACCAACACCTCGGTGATCCGGCCGGTCTGGACCATGTTTCACGTGGCAGCCATGCTGCTTGGTTTGGTGCTGATCTGGCAGGCTCGCCAGCCAGCATGGCTCGACGGGCTGGCCCAAGGCGTCTGGCGCAGGACGCGACCAGTGTTCGGACGCCTGGGGGCCAAGGCTCCCGCGGTGCTCGGCGTCGCGTGGGCCCTGATGCCATGCGGGTTGCTGTATTCCGCGCTGATGGTCGCCTCTTTGTCGGCCGACGCGATGGAGGGCGCGACGATCATGGCGCTGTTCTCTGCTGGGACATCACTGTCATTGACCATCGGTCCCTGGCTATTGCTGCGTTTACGAGGCGACGGCTCGGGTGGCTGGGGCATCCGGCTGGCAGGTATTGCACTGGCCGCCACCTCCGGTTGGGCGCTCTGGATGGGAATCACCGATCCCACCGGTCTGTGGTGCGCGTGAGCCTCTCAGCTTGAACGTCCTGGCAGGGTTGCCAGAACCAGGCCCAGCAAGGCGATACCAAAAGCAAGCATCTGGACGGTGCTGAGGGTTTCACCCATGAACAGCACACCGATGGTGGCTGCGCTGATCGGGAGCATCACTGTGAACACCCCGGCGCGAGCGGCGGGAACGGACTTCAGGCCGGTCATCCAGAGCCAGACCGTCCAGACACTGGCGGCGAGTGCGTAAAAGACCAGCAGGCCCCACATGGGTGCTGTGATGGAGGCGAAGTCAAAGGCTCTGGCCGCCCACAGCCCAAAGGGCGTGACCAGCACAAAACCCCAGAGGTTGATGATGGCGGATATCCGCTTGGGCCCCAGGCCTTCCGTGAGCCGCTTGCCAATGACCACATAGGAGGCTTCGCAAAGCACCGCAGCGAAGACCAGCAAGTTGCCCCAGAACTGCTGACCGAGACCGAACCATCCGACAGCTTGTGCGTGCGCGGTCCCGCCGGCCTTCTGCATTGAAAAGAGCCCGATGCCGACCGCAGCACACGCAATGCCAAGAGCGGTGCGCTTGCCGATGCGCTCTTTGAGAAACACCCAGCTGAGGACGGCTACCACCGCGGGAATGGATGACATCACCACACCAGCGGACACCGCCGTGGTCATCGACACGCCAAACAGCATGCAGATTGAGAACAGGAAGTTGCCCAGAAAGGACTCAAGAAACAGCAGCTTTCGTGTGCGAGCGGACAGCTGGGGCTCTTCGGCAGGCTTGCGCAGCCATCTCCACATGGCCGCACCCCCGAGACCGAAGCGGAGCCACGCAAGCAGGAAAACCGGAAAGGCTGTAACCAATGGTTTGGAGAGTGCGACATAGCTCCCCACCAGCGCCATGCTGGCCGCGAGGCAGACATACGCACCAAATTTTGCGGGTGTGGTTGGTAACTTTGGCTGTGATGACATAGGGCGAGCATCATGCCCCAGTCAACGGTGATCAGTGTCTTCCAGATGGAGTTGTGTTATTTCGCAATGAGAAAAATCTCCTGCTGCGCTGCAAAAAAATTTCTCAATACAAGAGAAATGATTTTGTATGGCGGAATATGTTTTGGAGATTGTTGATTTTAAATGGTTTTATTTTTTGTCTTATATAAGACATAAGAGCTTCCAAAAGTCTTCTATAAGACTTAAAGTTCTCCCATCGGCTCCGGTCTGCAGCAGCGACAAGCCGTCCCGTTCATCAACCTCATGGAGAGTCCCAAATGCCCCAGTCCCTCAAAGAACAACTGAGCCGCCAACAGCAGATCGAAGCCCTGGAAAAAGACTGGGCAACCAATCCCCGCTGGAAGCTGGTCAAGCGCGGTTACTCCGCCGCTGACGTGGTGCGTCTGCGCGGATCAATGCAGCCCGAGTACACGCTGGCCCAGCGTGGCGCCGAGAAGCTGTGGGAAAAGGTCAACGGTGGCGCCAAGAAGGGCTACGTCAACGCCTTCGGCGCCATCACCGCCGGCCAGGCCATGCAGCAGGCCAAGGCTGGTCTGGAAGCCGTGTACCTGTCGGGCTGGCAGGTTGCTGCCGACGGCAACACCAGTGAAACCATGTACCCCGACCAGTCGCTGTACGCCTACGACTCGGTGCCCACCATGGTCCGCCGCATCAACAACACCTTCAAGCGTGCGGACGAGATCCAGTGGAGCCGTGGCATCGAGCCGGGTTCGCCGGAGTTCATCGACTACTTCCTGCCCATCGTCGCTGATGCGGAAGCCGGTTTCGGTGGCGTGCTCAACGCCTTCGAACTGATGAAAAACATGATCGCCGCCGGTGCTGCCGGCGTTCACTTCGAGGACCAGCTGGCCGCCGTGAAGAAGTGCGGCCACATGGGTGGCAAGGTGCTGGTGCCCACGCAGGAAGCCATCGAAAAGCTGATCGCCGCCCGCTTTGCTGCCGACGTGATGGGCGTGCCCACCATCGTGCTGGCCCGCACCGATGCCGAAGCCGCCAACCTGATCACCAGCGACCACGACGCCAACGACAAGCCTTTCCTGACCGGTGAGCGCACTCAAGAGGGGTTCTACCGAGTCAAGAACGGTCTGGAGCAAGCCATCAGCCGTGGCGTGGCCTACGCACCCTACGCCGACTTGGTGTGGTGCGAAACTGGCGTGCCCGACATCGGCTTCGCCCGTGAGTTCGCCCAGGCCGTGCACGCTGCCTGCCCCGGCAAACTGCTTTCCTACAACTGCTCGCCCTCGTTCAACTGGAAGAAGAACCTGGACGACAAGCAGATCGCCAAGTTCCAGGACGACCTGTCCGCTCTGGGCTACAAGTACCAGTTCATCACGCTGGCCGGCATCCACATCAACTGGTTCAATACCTTCCAGTTCGCCCACGCCTATGCCCGCGGCGAAGGCATGAAGCACTACACCGAGATGGTGCAGGAGCCGGAATTCAAGGCGCGCGAGAAGGGCTACACCTTCGTGTCGCACCAGCAGGAAGTCGGCGCCGGCTATTTCGACGACGTGACCACCGTGATCCAGGGTGGGTCCTCTTCCGTGAAGGCCCTGACCGGCTCGACTGAAGAAGAGCAGTTCCACTGATCGCTCTGACGACCAGTTCGCAAGTACGAGACGTCAACCCCGGCTCGCGGCACCGCGATCCCGGGGTTTTCTCTTATTTCCAGTACGTGGTCTGTCGTCAAATTCCTACATTGGTGTGTTGCTTGGGGATATTCCTCCCTACCCGTGGGAGAATTTGCCGGGTAAAGCAGGTCGCTCAGGCCACTACAAAACAGGAGAGTCCAAGTGTTGAGCAAATGGAAATGGGTGTCTGTTCTGGCAATGTCCTTGACTTTGGCAGGATGTGGTGGGGGCGGCGAAGCCACAGCACGTGGTGCGATTGCGGTGAACACCATCAACGGTGTTGGCACTATTGTGACCAACTATGCTTCTCAGCCTGAAGCCAACAGCGATGCGTTGGTTCAGTGCGCACGCCTGGTTGGAACCGGCATGGGATGCGAGGTCATTCTTGAGTTCTCCGGTAACGGTACCTGTGGATCAGCCGCGAGAGGCAACAACAACGTCTGGGGTGTTGCCAGTGGCTCATCCAAGGAGGTTGCCGACTCGCGGGCCATGTCGGATTGTGTTGCCAAGGGTGGGACGAGCTGTGTGATCCCTGGGTGGCTTGAGACGCAGTGCAACTGATCTGCCAGGAGTGCAGCGAAGAACTGTGTGAGAATCGAAGTTTGTTGTTCTCTAGACTTCGTACTGCTTGGTTATGACACCGCGAACTAAACCGGAGCTCTTTGCCCAGGCCAGTTGAGGCCAGCAGTTCGCGCCTGCAGTTTTTTTGCAGTCTTCTCTTTTAAAGCGCGGCCAAGTCCGCGCTTTTTTTTTCTCTGATCACGCCATGCCCAACATCACACTTCCTGACGGTTCCTCGCGACAATTCCCTGGGCCAGTGACCGTGGCCGAGGTGGCCGCCTCCATCGGCACCGGTCTGGCCAAGGCGGCGCTGGGTGGCAAGGTCAACGGCAGGTTGGTGGACACCAGTTTCCTGATCGCAGAAGACGCTTCGCTGGCCATTGTCACTGCCAAGGACGCCGATGGCCTGGAGATGATCCGACACTCCACCGCCCATCTGCTGGCCTACGCCGTCAAGGAACTGTTTCCCGACGCACAGGTCACCATCGGTCCCGTGATCGAGCACGGTTTCTACTACGACTTTTCCTACAAGAGGCCCTTCACGCCCGAAGACCTTGCGGCCATCGAAAAGAAGATGATCGAACTGGCCAACAAGGACGAAACAGTGGTGCGCCGTGTGCTCCCGCGCGACGAGGCGGTGGCGTATTTCAAGGGACTGGGTGAGCACTACAAGTCCGAGATCATCGCCAGCATTCCGAGCAGCGAGGATGTGTCGCTGTACCGCGAGGGCGCCTTCGAAGACCTCTGTCGTGGCCCGCATGTGCCCAGCACCGGCAAGCTCAAGCACTTCAAGCTCATGAAAGTCGCTGGGGCGTATTGGCGAGGTGACCATCGCAACGAAATGCTGCAGCGCATCTATGGCACTGCCTGGGCCTCGAAGGATGAGCTTCAGCAGTACTTGATCATGTTGGAAGAGGCTGAGAAGCGGGATCATCGCAAGCTCGGTCGCGAGCTGGATCTGTTCCACCTGGACGAGCACTCGCCTGGCACCGTGTTCTGGCATCCCAAAGGATGGACCGTTTGGCAGGCCGTGGAGCAGTACATGCGGGCCGTCTACCGCGACAACGGCTACCAGGAGGTTAAGGGGCCTCAGATCCTGGACAAGGCGCTTTGGGAGAAGACCGGGCACTGGGACAAGTACCGAGAGAACATGTTCGTGACCGAGTCGGAAAAGCGCGACTACGCGCTCAAGCCGATGAACTGCCCGGGCCACATCATCATCTTCAAGCAGGGAATCAAAAGCTACCGGGACCTGCCACTGCGCTACGGCGAGTTTGGCCAGTGTCACCGCAACGAGCCCTCGGGAGGGCTGCACGGCATCATGCGTGTGCGTGCGTTCACGCAGGATGACGGCCATATTTTTTGTACCGAGGACCAGATCCAGTCCGAGGTCAAGGCGTTCACCACTTTGCTGCAGCAGGTCTACAAGGACTTCGGCTTCACCAACATCCTCTACAAGCTTTCGACTCGTCCCGAAAAGCGCATCGGCACCGAAGAGAGCTGGGACAAGGCGGAGGCGGCGTTGGCCGAAGGGCTGAGAGCTTCGGGGTGTGCGTTCGAGTACCTGCCGGGTGAAGGGGCGTTCTACGGGCCCAAGATCGAATACACGCTCAAGGATGCTTTGGGCCGCGAATGGCAGTGCGGCACCATCCAGGTCGACCCTAATCTTCCCGAACGACTTGGCGCAGAGTTCGTTGGGGAAGATGGCTCGCGCCATCGCCCCATCATGCTGCATCGCGCCATCGTGGGCAGTCTCGAACGCTTCATCGGAATCTTGATCGAGCAGCATGCAGGTGCGCTCCCTGTTTGGCTGGCGCCGGTGCAGGTGGCTGTTCTCAACATCACCGATGCGCAGGCGGATTACGCTCAGGAAGTGGCGAAATCGCTGCAAAAACAAGGGCTTAGGGTTGAAACAGACCTGCGCAACGAGAAAATTACGTATAAAATACGCGAACATGCGTTGCAAAAGCTGCCTTACATCCTCGTCGTGGGCGACAAGGAAAAAGGCGCTGGCGCTGTGGCTGTGCGGGCACGAGGCAACAAAGACCTCGGTGTCATGTCGCTGGAGAGTTTCTCCCAATTAGTGGCGACAGACGTTTCCTCCAAGGTGTGATTTCATCCGCTCCGGAAGACCCCTCGGCTGCTGTGCACTGCGCGTGGCCCCGAGGGGTTTGTTTTTTTCTGACCAACTGCCCACGACAAGGAACTAGCCATAGCTACCAACTTTCGCGACCGCCGCCAGCGTGAAGAGCGTGCACACCGCCTGAACCGGGAAATCATGGCCCCCGAGGTCCGCCTCAACGGGCCAGACAACGAGCCTTTGGGCATTGTCAGCCTCCAGGAAGCGTTGCGCATGGCCGGTGAGCTGGACGTAGATCTGGTCGAGATCGCGGCGACAGCGAACCCGCCGGTGTGCCGGTTGATGGACTATGGCAAGTTCAAATACCAGGAGCAGAAAAAAGCTGCCGAGGCAAAGGCCAAGCAGACTGTCATCGAGATTAAGGAAGTGAAGTTCCGTCCCGGGACCGACGACGGCGACTACAACATCAAGATGCGCAACATTCGCCGTTTTCTGGACGACGGAGACAAGTGCAAGATCACGCTGCGGTTTCGGGGTCGTGAGATCACCCACCAGGAGTTGGGTCTCGCTCTGCTGAATCGCATCAGGGATGAACTGGGCGATGCGATCGTGGTTGAGCAGTTCCCGAAGCTCGAAGGGCGCCAGATGATCATGATGATTGCGCCCGGGAAAAAGAAAGCAGGCGGTGGTGCACCCAAGGCGGAGGCTGTTGTCCAGCCAGCCGCCTGACAATCAGTGGCAAGTCTTTGCCGTCAGGATTGAAAAGGCCGGTCTAGTCTGCCGGTCCTTTCGAGGTGAGGGGTGAAAGCCTCTCTCCGAACTGGACGACCCAAATGGGTGGTCCATCAAAAGTGGCTCGGGGCCAGCAAGTCCGCGGAAGGTTCGCGGCGCCTCACGAGCACAAATGAAAAGGAGCATTCACATGCCCAAAATGAAGACCAAGAGCAGCGCGAAGAAGCGTTTTCGCGTTCGTCCCGGTGGCACCGTCAAGCGCGGTCAAGCCTTCAAACGTCACATCCTGACCAAGAAGACCACCAAGAACAAGCGCCATCTGCGTGGTGCGGTGACTGTTCATGAGACCAATATGGGTCACATGGCGCAGATGCTGCCCGGCATGGGCATTTGATCAACGACGAACAAGGAGCAACACATGCCTCGCGTCAAACGTGGTGTAACGGCACGCGCCCGTCACAAAAAAGTTCTCGCCCTTGCCAAGGGTTTCCGCGGTCGCCGCGGTAACGTTTTCCGCATCGCCAAACAGGCGGTGATGAAGGCCGGTCAATACGCCTACCGTGACCGCCGCACCAAGAAGCGCGTCTTCCGTCAGCTGTGGATCGCGCGTATCAACGCCGGTGCACGCGCTTGCGGCCTGACGTACAGCCAGTTCGCCAATGGCCTGAAGAAGGCACAGATCGAGATCGACCGCAAGGTTCTGGCCGATCTGGCCGTCAACGACGTTGCTGCTTTCAACAGCATCGTGGAGCAAGTCAAAGCCAAGCTGGCCGCTTGATTCACGACTGTCCCTGCCTGCTCCGGCCGGTGGTGACGATGTCGCTCAAAGGGGTTGAGGCTTGAGGGATTCCCTCGCTGCTCTCAACCCCTTTTTTGTTTTCCCGGACGAGATACACATGAACGAGTTGGACGCACTGGTTGACAGCGCACGCGCCGCGTTCGCGCAGGCAGCCACCCCCGCCGATCTGGAAAATGCCAAGGCGCAGTACCTGGGCAAGTCGGGCCGCATCACCGAGCTGATGAAGGGTATGGCTTCCCTGCCGGTCGAGGAAAAGAAGACCCGTGGTGCGGCCATCAACGTGGCCAAGCAGTCGATCGAAGCCGCGCTGACCGAGCGTCGTCAGGCGCTGGCCGATGCCGAGTTGCAGACGCAGCTCAAGGCCGAGGCGCTGGACGTGACGCTGCCCGGTCGGCAGCGTGGCCAGGGTGGCCTGCATCCGGTGAGCCTGACGCTGGAGCGCATCGAAGCCATCTTCGGTTCGCAGGGCTTTGAGGTGGCCGAGGGCCCCGAGATCGAGTCCGACTGGTTCAACTTCACCGCACTGAACACACCCGAGGACCATCCGGCGCGTTCCATGCATGACACGTTTTATGTGGAAGGCGGCAGCGCCAAGGCACCGAACCTCCTTCGTACTCACACCAGCCCGATGCAGATCCGCCATGCGGTGCAGCACGTCAAGCGCCACCGTGGCGCGCTGGATGCGGGCCAGCCGATGCCCGAAATACGCGTGATCGCGCCGGGACGCACCTACCGTGTTGACAGCGACGCCACGCACTCGCCCATGTTCCACCAGTGCGAAGGCTTGTGGATCGGCGAGAACGTGAGCTTCAAGGACCTCAAGGTCGTCTTCACAGATTTCTGCCGCGCCTTTTTCGAGAGCGACGATCTGGTGTTGCGGTTCCGTCCCAGCTTCTTCCCGTTCACCGAGCCCAGCGCCGAGATCGACATCCAGTTCCAGAGCGGCCCGTTGGCCGGGCGCTGGCTGGAGGTGGCCGGATCTGGTCAGGTGCATCCGAACGTGGTGCGCAACATGGGGCTGGACCCTGAGCGCTACATCGGTTTTGCCTTCGGCATGGGGCCGGACCGCCTGACCATGCTGCGGTATGGCGTGAACGACCTGCGCCTGTTCTTCGACGGCGACATTCGCTTCCTGTCGCAGTTCCGTTGAAGTCTTGTTGAGCTGAAGAAATCATGCAATTCCCCGAATCCTGGCTGCGTGCCTTCTGCAACCCGCCCCTGACCAGTCAGCAACTGGCCGACACCCTGACCATGGCTGGTTTGGAGGTTGAGGAGCTGCGCCCGTTTGCGCCCGCCTTCACCGGTGTGGTGGTTGGACAGATCCTGAGCGCCGAGCAACACCCCAACGCCGACCGCCTGCGCGTTTGCCAGGTGGACGTGGGGCAGGGCGCTCCGTTGAACATCGTTTGTGGCGCTCCCAACGCGCGTGCCGGCATCAAGGTCCCGTGCGCCACTGTTGGCGCGTTGCTGCCGCCAGGCGAAGACGGCAAACCCTTCGCCATCAAGCTGGGCAAACTGCGCGGCGTCGAGAGCCAGGGCATGCTGTGCTCGGCCAAGGAATTGCAGATTTCTGAGGAGAGCAACGGCCTGCTGGAACTGGCTGACGACGCTGTGGCTGGCCGCAACATCCGCGAGCAGTTGGGACTGGACGACATGTTGTTCACGCTCAAGCTCACGCCCAACCTGGCGCACTGTCTGAGCGTGTATGGCATTGCACGCGAGGTCTCGGCCCTGACCGGTACACCGCTTGTACAGCCCGAGTTTCCGAAAGCCGCCGTGCAGGTGCAAGACCGCCTGCCGGTGAGTGTGCAGGCGCCTGATCTCTGCGGCCGTTTCAGCGGCCGCGTGGTGCGTGGCGTCAACACCCAGGCGCAGACGCCGGCCTGGATGGTCGAGCGCCTGGCGCGTTGCGGCCAGCGCAGCGTTTCGCCACTGGTGGATATTTCCAACTACGTGATGTTCGAGTTGGGCCGTCCCTCGCACATCTTCGACCTCGACAAGATCCATGGCGGATTGCAGGTGCGCTGGGGCCGCGAGGGCGAACAGCTCAAGCTGCTCAACGGCAATACCGTCACGCTCGACAGCAGCGTGGGTGTGATCGCCGACGATCTGCAGGTCGAGTCGCTGGCGGGCATCATGGGTGGCGACGCGACCGCTGTGTCGGACGACACGAAGAGCATCTTCATCGAAGCCGCGTTCTGGTGGCCCAAGGCGATCGCCGGCCGTTCGCGCCGCTACAACTTCAGCACCGATGCGGGCCACCGCTTTGAGCGTGGCGTCGACCCGTCGACCACGGTCGAACACGTCGAGCGCATCACGCAGCTGGTGCTGGAGATCTGTGGAGGTCAGGCAGGCCCGCTGGATGATCAAGTGCTTGCGTTGCCGGAAGGCAGGCCGGTCACGCTGCGCGTGGCTCGCACGGCAAAGGTCATCGGCATGCCGGTGACTCAGGAGCAGTGCGTTGGCGCGCTGCGCCGCCTTGGCTTGGCTGTGACCGAAGGCGAGGGCACGGTCACCGTTGCACCACCGGCCTTTCGTTTTGACCTGCAGATCGAAGAAGACCTGATCGAAGAGGTCGCGCGTGTGATCGGCTACGAACAACTGCCGACGAATCCGCCGCTGGCGCCCATCACCGCCAAGCTGCGGGTCGAGAGCCGGCGCGGCCCATTTGCTGTGCGCCGTCAACTGGCGCAACTGGGCTATCAGGAAACCATCAATTTCAGCTTTGTCGAAGAGCGGTGGGAGCGCGAACTGGC
This sequence comes from Hydrogenophaga pseudoflava, assembly GCF_004353865.1. Taxonomy (NCBI): domain Bacteria; kingdom Pseudomonadati; phylum Pseudomonadota; class Betaproteobacteria; order Burkholderiales; family Comamonadaceae; genus Hydrogenophaga; species Hydrogenophaga pseudoflava. The sequence goes on along the minus strand of NZ_CP037867.1, from coordinate 3,117,907 downwards.
TGGCAATGCCGATCCGATCAAACTGCTGAATCCGATCGCCAGCCAGATGAACGTGATGCGCTCGTCGCTGCTGGGCAGCCTGATCGCGGTGCTCAAGTTCAACTTGGACCGCAAGGCACAGCGTGTGCGCCTGTTTGAACTGGGGCGCGTGTTCCGCAAGGACCCGTCGGTTCAGGACAGCGACACCTCCGTCGCCGGGTTCGACCAACCTATGCGGGTGGCAGGTCTGGCGTATGGCGGGGTCGACAGCCTGCAATGGGGTTGCGCCGAGCGCAACGTCGATTTCTTCGACATCAAGGGTGATGTGCAGGCGCTGCTGGCGCCATTGCAAGCCTCCTTTAAGCCAGCCGAGCACTCCGCGATGCACCCGGGTCGCTGCGCCAGCGTCTGGCTGGGTGAGCGCTGCATCGGTCACGTGGGCGAACTGCATCCGAAGTGGCGCCAGGGCTACGACCTGACGCAGGCGCCGGTGATGTTTGAACTCGCACTGGATGCGGTGCTGCAGCGCGAGGTTCCGGTGTTCCAGAGCGTGAGCCGCCACCAGCCGGTCGAGCGCGATATCGCCATCGTGGTCAAGGAGGCGGTGACGCACGCCGCGGTAATGGAAGCCATCCGTGACGCAGGAGGTGAGCTTCTTCGCGACGCCGTGTTGTTCGATGTGTACCGGCCCAAGAAGACGTCCGAAGGGCAGGGCGGCGGCCTGGCGTCGGACGAGAAGAGCTTGGCAGTGCGCCTGACGCTCAGTCGGGAGGACGCTACACTGACCGAGCAGGAGATTGAGGCGGCGGTCAAGGGCGCGCTGGTTTCGCTGGAACAGCGCGTGGGTGCGCGCCTGCGTTGAGCGCCTTGCGTATGGACAAGAACCTGGAGCACACCCCAATGGAACTGGCAGTCGAGAGCCTGGAGACTCCTGCACTCACAAAGGCGCAGCTTGCTGAGCTGTTGTTTGATCAGATCGGTCTGAACAAGCGCGAGTCCAAGGACATGATTGATGCGTTTTTTGACCTGATCACAGACTGTCTGGTCGAGGGCACCGACGTCAAGATCTCCGGCTTCGGCAACTTTCAGATCCGAACCAAGGCCCCGCGACCGGGTCGCAACCCCAGAACAGGAGAACCCGTGGCCATCGAGGCTCGTCGGGTGGTCACGTTCCATGCGAGCCCCAAACTCAAGGAGCAGGTGCAGGCGGCCGTTGTCACCGGCTGAGCATTTCGCACAGCCTTGCATTGCAGGCAATCAATGAAGCCCGGGACCTGTGGTCGCCGGGTTTTTTATCTTCCGCTGCCACTAAAAAGTGCTGAGGAGATGGATTTGCAACAGTTTGTACGGTTTTTTCCGATGCGCAGCGCGCGGCACCAGCGCTTAGAGTAAATTTCAAGGTTCGGTTTATACCGCATTGATTTTGATGGAAAAATCGCTTCCCCCTATCCCCGCAAAACGCTACTTCACCATTGGGGAAGTGGGCGAGTTGTGTGGTGTCAAGCCGCACGTGCTGCGCTACTGGGAGCAGGAGTTCACCCAGTTGCGCCCGATGAAGCGGCGTGGCAACCGACGCTACTACCAGCACCACGAAGTGCTCATGATTCGGCGGATCCGGGAGTTGCTGTACGACCAAGGCTTCACCATCAGCGGCGCCCGTAACAAGCTTCAGGAGCTGGTGCAGGCCGAGCGGGACAGGCGCCGCGCGCAGGATGACGATTTCGCTGATTCTGTCGGATACGACGTCCTGGGGGACGCAGAAGAAGATCTGGTGGCAGAGGCCATCCCCGCGGTTTCTGAGCAACCATCAGCTGCGTTGCTGGGTGTCCGACGGGAGTTGCTTGAAATTCGCGAACTTCTTACTGCTCCCGTGTGAATCGCTCTATTTGCACGCTATAATGCAAGGCTTGTCGGCGTGTAGCGCAGCCTGGTAGCGCACTTGCATGGGGTGCAAGGGGTCGCGAGTTCGAATCCCGCCACGCCGACCATTTATTGAAAAGCCCGCAATCGTTCGATTGCGGGCTTTTTCGTTTCTGTCGGTCAGGCAATGTCGATGGTGTGAAAACCGAAGTGCCCTTTTCGGCGGTCGGCGAAGTAGCACTCCAGGGTTTCACGGACGGTGCGGAAGGCGATCTCGTCCCAGGGGATCTGCTCTTCCGTGAACAGACGGGCCTCGATGGTTTCAACGCCTGGGTCGAAGCGATCGTTCAGCAGCCGTGCACGGTAGTACATGTGGACCTGACCCACGCGCGCGACGTTCATCAGAGTGAACAGCGGCCCGAGCTCGATGCTGGCGCCGGCTTCCTCGATGGTTTCGCGCTGTGCACCTTCGGCGGTGGTTTCCCCCAGTTCCATGAAGCCGGCCGGCAACGTCCACTTGCCTCGCCGCGGTTCGATGTTGCGCAGGCACAGCAGCACCTGGGCCCCGTCCTCGCCCCAGACCGGCACGGTGCCGACCACGTTGAGCGGGTTTTCGTAGTGCACGGTGGCACACGCGGTGCAGACTGCGCGAGGCTTGGTGTCCCCGTCGTCGGGCAGGCGGTAGACCACGGGTGCGCCGCATTGGCGGCAGTGCTGGATCGGGCTGCGAAACATGGCGTTGAGTGTAGGGGCTGAACAAAAAGCAAAAAGGGCTCCCTTGGGAGCCCTTGTGAAGCCGACGGCTGTCAGGCCTTCTTCGTGGTGGCCTTACCGTGCTTCTCGATCAGCGCCTTGGCGGTGTCCAGCAGTTGCTTGCCGTTGAAACCGCGCTTGTCCATGTCCTGCATCCACTCGACCTCGACCAGTCGCGCCTTGCGCTTGAACTCCTGTGCCTCGGCCGCAGGGATGGTGTGGATGGTGTTGCCCTGCTTGACCGCCGCCTCGCGACCGGGAACATCGCCGCCTTGCTGCACCTTGCCCAGCCAGCCCGAGGTTTCGATGCCCGAGTTCTTGTCGATGATGGCCTTGAGGTCGGGCGGCAGCGAGGCGTACTTGGCCTTGTTCATCGCCATGATGAAGGTGGTGGTGTACAACGCGCCGCCAGCAGGGTCAAATTCGCTGTGGAACTTGGTGAGCTCGTGCACCTTGACCGAGGGAACCACTTCCCAGGGAATCACGCAGCCGTTGATCACGCCCTTGGACAGTGCGTCAGGGATCTGCGGCAGCGGCATGCCGACCGGCGTGGCACCCAGGTAGCCCAGCATCTTGGTGATCTGGCGGGTGGGGCCGCGCACCTTGGAGCCTTGCAGGTCGGCCGCGGTCTTCACCAGTTTGTCGCGCATGTGGAACATGCCGGGGCCGTGCACCTGCAGCGCGATCGGGTGAACTTCCTTGAACTCGTCCGTGGCCGCGGTCTGCACGTATTCCCAGTAGGCGCGAGAGGTCGCTTCGGCGTTGTTCATCATGAACGGCAGTTCGAACACCTCGATGCGTGGGAAACGGCCCGGGGTGTTGCCCGGCAGGGTCCACACGATGTCGACCACACCGTCCTTGGCCTGGTCGTACAGCTGCACGGGCGAGCCGCCCAATTGCATGGCGGGATAGGCCTCGAACTTGATGCGACCTTCGGAGTCCTTGGTGACTTTGTCCATCCAGGCCTTGTGCATGTTCAGCCACACGTTGGATTGCGGCGCCATGAAAGTGTGGAACTTGAGGGTCACGCTTTGCTGGGCAAGGCCGACGAGGGCGGGGGCACCGAAGGCAACGGCGGCACCGGACTGGAGCAGGGTTCTGCGCTGGATCATGTGATGGCTCCTGTAGTTAGGGGAACAGCGGATCAGAGGCGTTCCATTCTAGGGAGCGGCCTCTGGGGGTTTACCCTTGCCGGGTCACCCCACGTGCACAGCAATGCTGGTGAGTCCGTCGACACCACCGCTCATGGTGTCGCCGCTGACCACCGCGGCCACACCTTCGGGTGTGCCGGTGTAGATGAGGTCGCCGGGTTGCAGTTCCCAGGCCGCCGACAGGTGCTCGATGGTTTCGGCGATGTTCCAGATGAGCTTCGAGACATTGCTGCGCTGACGGTCGGTGCCGTTCACCTGGACCCAGATCGCGGCGTTGGCGATGTCGCCGGCTTCAGCGGCGGGTGTGATGGGGCCGATGGGCGCCGACTGGTCGAAGGCCTTGCCGATGCACCAGGGGCGGCCCTGTTTTTTCATGTCGTTTTGAAGATCTCTGCGGGTCATGTCCAGCCCCACGGCGTAGCCGTAGATGTGGCTGGCGGCATCGGCTGCCTTGATGTTCCGTCCACCCCGGCCGATGGCGACGACCAGCTCGATCTCGTGGTGCAGGTTGCCGGTGAGCGACGGGTAGGGGATGGTGGCGGTCTGTCCGGCCTCGGCCACCACGATGGCGTCGGCAGGTTTGAGGAAGAAGAAAGGCGGCTCGCGGCCGGTGAAGCCCATTTCCTTGGCGTGTTCTTCGTAGTTGCGGCCCACGCAGTAGATGCGGTGGACGGGAAAGCGTTCGGCGCGCCCCACCACGGGCACGGAGACGACGGCGGGCGGGGCGAAGGTGTAGCTCATCGGTGACCTTTCAGGACTCGGGGAGGTGGGTCAGTGTTGCGAGGCGGGCAGGCGGACCACCAGCCCATCGAGCTCGGGTGTCAGCCGAACCTGGCAGCTCAGCCGGCTGCCGGCCTCGACCGGACTGGCCGCGAAATCGAGCATGTCGGTTTCGTCGGCCACCGGCTTGGGCAGCTTCTCGGCCCAGGGGCTGTCGATCATGACGTGGCAGGTGGCGCAGGTGAGAACGCCGCCGCAATCGGCCTCGATGCCATGGATATCAGCGTCGACAGCGGCCTTCATCAGGCTCTGGCCGGTGGCGGCGGTGATGGTTTCTTCGGTCTGGTCGGCGTGGACGAAACGGATGTGGATGGTGCTCATGTGAAAGAAGTGAATCAGTAGCGGCTGAAGTATTCGCGCCGTTCAAAGTCTGCCTTGTCCTGGGCGTCGGCGTGGCGGTTGATTTCAGACTGCTTGATGCGGCAAAAGTGTTCGACCACCGAAGCGCCCAGTCCGTTCATCAGTGCCTCGTCGCCCCGCAGGGCGGCCAGGGCATCGCCCAGGTTGTCCGGCAGGCGAGCGTGGCCGGTGGCATAGGGATTGTCGGTGGCGGGCGGAGGTTCCAGGCCGCGCAGCAGGCCGTCCAGCCCGGCATGGATTTGGGACGCCATGTAGAGGTAGGGGTTGGCCGCGGGCTCGCCGATGCGGTTTTCAATCCGGGTGGCGGGGTCGCCCGCGGCGCCCACCACGCGCAACATCGCGCCTCGGTTGTCCTGGCCCCAGAGGATGTGCTGCGGCGCCAGGGCGTTGGGCCGGAAGCGGCCGAAGCCGTTGATGGTGGGGGTACACAGCGCGGTCATGCCCGGCGCATGCGCCAGCAGGCCGGCCAGCCAGTGGGCACCGGCGTCCGAGAGGGTGTGGCGGGCGTCGCGCACCGTGCTGTCCTCGGCGGGAGCGGCGCGCGCACAGCCGTTGCGGCCGCCATCGCGTTCAACCAGTGACTGGTGCAGGTGCCAGCCGCTGGACATGATGTTGGGGAAGGGCGGGCGGCACATGAAGGTGGCCAGGTAGCCGGCGCGGCGCAGCGCCTGCCGCACGCCGTTGCGGAACAGCACCATCTGGTCGGCGGCGGTCAGCGCATCGGTGGCGTCGAACACCGCCTCCACCTGGCTCGGGCCCAGCTCAATCTCCAGCGACTGCAGTGGCAGGCCCAGCGCCTGGGCGGTCTGCATCACGATGCTCAGCGGCTCGTCTGCCATGTCCATCATGGCCTCGGCCTGCAGGTTGTAGCCGGGATGGATCATCTGCACCGCTGGCGGCAATCCCGGCCAGCCTGCGAGTTCGGGGTCGAGCTGAGGTGCTTCGTCGGTGATGCGGTAGATGTGAAATTCGACCTCCAGGCCGGTCTTGAAGCCGAAGCCCGCCATCGCGAGCCTGGACAGCGCCTGCTCCAGCACGTGCCGGCTGTCCAGCGCCACCGGCGTTCCGTTGCTGTGCCAGGGCTGGCAGCGCAACCAGCCCGTGCCCGCGCTCCAGGGCAGCAGGGTGAAGCTCTCGGGGTCGGGCAGCAGCATCAGGTTGGAGGCGCCGGCGAACCCGGTCAGGCCTTCGGTGCCCCCGGCCTCGAACACCTTCCAGGCGGTGTGGTCCGAGGTGTCCTTGAGCATCATGGTGCCGACCATGCCGACGCCGTCGCGCAAGGCCTTGACCGCGGCGTGTGCCATCAGGGTCTTGCCGCGCAACTGTCCGTGCACATCGCACCAGCCCATGCGCACGCGCTGGACGCCGCTGGACTCGATCAGCTCGGCGGCGCGCAGGCAGGCCGCCTCCCGGTGGGTGTCGTGCAGGCCGCAGCGTTCGGCGAACGACGTCATTTGGCAGCCGCCAGCAGCGTCTGTGCCGGTTCGGTGGCGCTTGACCACGGCGCACCCTCGCGCTTGTCGCGCACCGCGCGTTGCCACCAGTCCTGCCAGCCCTGGGCCGGTGCGATGCCGTCGACCGTGTCGGGTCCGGTGATGCCAGCAGCCTGTGCCGCATCGCCGATGCCTGGCGCCGTACCGCCCTGCGCCACGGTGTCCATGGCCTGCAGCAGCAGGCGGCGGTGGGCCATGATGACCTTGTCGGTGGTGCCCAGGTGTTCGCGCGTGCGGTCCTGGATCGGGCCCATGCTCTCGCAGGCCCACTGGTCATGCACGTTGATGTCGTCCTCGCCCATGCCCAGGAACGTGCGGGTCATCTGCTCCTCGGGGTTGAAGCCCCATTGGTTCCAGCGCCCGGCCTTGGGGATGTAGTCGGGCAGCGTCACGGCTTTCAGCCGCTGCTGGCGCATGGTGGCCTTGTCGACCGGCGCCTCGAAGCTGGTGAAGAAGGCGTACCAGTAGTTGCGGGTGTCGTCCACCGGCACATGCATCTGCGTGATCGTCATGGTCTCCGACAGCGGGATCACGAAGGTCTGCGGGAACACGTCGTTGGTCACCCGCACATGGGTCAGCGCCTCGTTCAACGGGCGCAGTGCGGTCAGCTGCAGCCCCCAGGGCTGCTGGGTGAAGGAAATCTCGGGCTGGTCGAACTCGCGCATCACGCGCGTCATCGGCCAGCGCTCGCCACCGATGTCGCCGGCGCTGGCACCGCGGAACTGCTTGCCGTAGCTGCCTTCCAGCGGGGCATCGTTGAAGAAGCGGTGCAGGTAGGAGGCGTGGGCCGGGTCGATGCCGACCTCGAACGCCTGCAACCAGTTGCAGTGCCACAGGCCCTTGAATACGAAGCTGTGCGAAGCAGGGGCGACGAAGCAGTCCAGCGCAGGGAAGGGTGGTGGCGTCTGACCCTCCGGGCCGAGCCATGCAAACAATGCGCCTGCCTTTTCGACCAGCGGGTAGCTGCGCTGGCGGATGCGCTGGCAGAGCGTGCTGCCCGCCGGTTCCGCCGGGGTTTCGGTGCACTGGCCGCTCACGTCGAACTTCCAGCCATGGAAGGGGCAGCGCAGGCCGTCGCCCTCGTTGCGGCCATAGGCCAGGTCGGCACCGCGGTGCGGGCAGTCGCGGTCCAGCATGCCGAAACGCCCCTGGGCGTCTTTGAACAGCACGAAGTCCTGACCCAGCAGCCGCACCGCCTTGACCGGGCGGATGGCCATGGATGGATCCAGCGCCGGATCGAACTCGTCCAGCATGGCCACGGGTTGCCAGTAGCGACGCAACAACTCGCCACCGGGGGTGCCGGGGCCGACCTGGGTCAGGCGCTGGTTCTGTTCTGCTTTCATGGGCGTGTCTCCTGCATGGGGTGGCAAAACATTAACCGATTTCTGTTGCCTGGAAGCGGCCCGGGGCGGTGTATCGTGGAGCCATGGAGACACCAGAGACAACCACTCCCGGCGCAGGCGCCGGGCTGACCCTGCGCCGCGTGGCGATCGACACCTGGCGCGAAAACGTGGCCTATCTGCACCGGGACTGCGCGGTGGTGCGGGCCGAGGGCTTCCAGGCCTTGTCCAAGGTCGAGGTGCGCGCCAACGGGCGCAGCATCCTGGCCACGCTCAACGTGGTCGATGACCCGGCGCTGGTGGGCTGCCAGCAGATCGGCGTGTCCGAGGACGCATTTGCGCAGCTGGAGGTGCCCGAGGGCCATCCGGCGTCGGTGACGCAGGCGGAGCCGCCGGCCTCGATTCCGGCGCTGTTCCGCAAGATCAATGGCGAGCGGCTCAGCCGCGACGACTTCCACGCCATCGTCGGCGACATCGCCCGCCACCGCTATTCCAAGATCGAGCTGACGGCCTTCGTCGTGGCCTGCAACCGCAGCGAACTCGACCGCGAGGAAGTCTCGTTCCTGACCGAGGCGATGGTGGCCAGCGGACGGCGGCTGGACTGGCGCGAGTCGCTGGTGGTGGACAAGCACTGCATCGGCGGCATCCCGGGCAACCGCACCTCGATGCTGGTGGTGCCGATCGTGGCCGCCTATGGCCTGGTTTTTCCCAAGACCTCCTCGCGCGCCATCACCTCGCCGGCCGGCACGGCCGACACCATGGAGGTGCTGGCCAATGTCGAGCTGCCGTTCGACCGGCTGACCGACATCGTGCGCGACCACCGGGGCTGTCTGGCTTGGGGCGGCACGGCCGACCTGTCGCCCGCCGACGATGTGCTGATCTCGGTCGAGCGGCCGCTGGCGCTCGATTCGCCCGGGCAGATGGTGGCCTCCATCCTGTCCAAGAAGATGGCGGCGGGTGCGACGCACCTGGTGCTGGACATTCCCATCGGCCCCACCGCCAAGGTGCGCTCCATGCCCGAGGCGCAGAAGCTGCGCCGCCTGTTCGAGTACGTGGCGCAGCGCCTGCACCTGTCGCTGGACGTGGTCATCACCGATGGCCGCCAGCCGGTGGGCCGCGGCATCGGGCCGGCGCTGGAGGCGCGGGACGTGATGCGCGTGCTCGAAAACGACCCCGAGGCGCCCGCCGACCTGCGACAGAAGTCGCTGCGACTGGCGGGTCGCCTCATCGAATGCAGCCCGGACGTGCGCGGAGGGCAGGGCTATGCGATCGCGCGCGACATCCTGGAGTCGGGCCGGGCGCTCAGCCGCATGCAGGCCATCATCGCGGCGCAGGGCTCGCACGGTTTCGACCACCACCATCCCGCGCTCGGGGCGCTGACCCTGGAGGTGCCCGCGGCCACCGACGGCGTCGTGATCGGCATCGACAACCTGCAGATCGCCCAGATCGCGCGACTGGCCGGCGCGCCCAAGGTCAAGGGCGCGGGCGTGGACCTGTTGTGTAGGCTGGGCGACACGGTGCGCGCCGGCCAAGTGCTCTACCGCATCCACGCCGACTACCCTTCCGACCTGCACTTCGCACGCCACGCGGTCGACCGGCACTGTGGTATCTCCCTGGGCACGGCCGCCCAGATTCCCCAGGTTTTTGTGGAGTCCTGATGTCTTCTGTTCCTTTGTCGGGCGTGCTGCTGTGTTTCGACGACGAGCGCACGGTGGCGCAGGCCTGCGCCAACCATACGGGCCTGGCGCTCGCGGTCGTGGAGCGGCACCGCTTCCCCGATGGCGAGGTGAAGGTGCGTCTGCCCGCGGCGCTGCCGCCGCGCGTGGTGGTCTGGCGCGGCCTGCACCAGCCCAACGAAAAGCTGGTGGAGCTGATGCTGGTGGCCCACGCGGCACGAACGCTCGGCGCGCAACACCTGACCCTGGTGGCACCCTATCTGGCGTACATGCGGCAGGACATCGCATTCAACCCGGGCGAGGCGGTGAGCCAGCGCATCGTCGGGGCGTTTCTGGCGGACCTGTTCGATGCGGTGATCACGGTCGATCCGCACCTGCACCGTGTGGCCACGCTGCAGGAGGCGATTCCCGTGCGGGACGCCATGGTGCTCGACGGTGCGCCGCTGCTGTCGGACCACATCGCCACCCAGTGCACCGCCGATGTGCTGTTGATCGGGCCCGACGAAGAGTCGCTGCAATGGGTGGCGCAGGCGGCCCGGCGCCACGGCTGGGAGCACGGCGTGTGCCGCAAGACCCGCCACGGCGACCGCGAGGTCGACATCGAGCTGCCCACGCTGGCGGTTCGGGGCAGGGCGGTGGTGCTGATGGACGATGTGGCCAGTTCGGGCCACACGCTGGCGCGCGCGGCCGCGCTGCTGCGCGAGGCCGGTGCGGCGTCGGTCGACGTGGCGGTGACGCACGCGCTGTTTGCCGAAGGCGCTGTGGCGCTGATCCGGGAAGCAGGCGTGGACCGCCTCTGGAGCACCGACTGCATCCCTCATCCCAGCAACGCCGTGAGCATCGTTCCGGCCGTGGCCGCACGGCTGCGCGGCCTCTGACATCCCCTTATGCTTGCACCATGAAGCTCTACAACTACTTCCGCTCCTCTGCGTCCTTCCGCGTGCGCATCGCGCTGGCGCTCAAAGGCATTGCCTATGACTATGTGCCGGTGCACCTGGCCAAGGGTGAACACAAAAAGTCTGCGTACGCCGACATCGCCGCCGACGGTCTGGTGCCTCTGCTGGAGCTGGACGACGGCACGCGCCTGTCGCAGTCCATGGCCATCATCGAGTACCTCGACGAGACCCATCCCGAGCCGGCACTGGTGCCCGGCGATGCCATCGGTCGCGCCCGGGTGCGCGCGCTGGCGCAGTCGATCGCCTGCGAGATCCACCCGATCAACAACCTGCGTGTGCTCAAGTACCTCGCGGGCACGCTCAAGGTCGATGAAGAAGCCAAGAACACCTGGTACCGCCACTGGGTGCGCACCGGTCTGGAGGCCTTCGAGCGCCAGCTGAACCAACTGCCCGCAGGCCGCTACTGCTGTGGCGACACGCCGACCCTGGCCGACTGCTGCCTGGTGCCGCAGATCTTCAACGGACAGCGTTTCAACACGCCCATGGACGGTCTGCCGCGCACCATGGCGGCGTTCGAGGCCTGCATGGCGCTGCCCGCGTTCCAGCAGGCCCAGCCTTCGGCCTGCCCGGACAACGAACCCTGATGGAATGGCCTTCCGAATGGCTGGTGCCCGACTGGCCGGCGCCCGCAGGCATCCGCGCGCTGTTCACGACGCGGGCCGGTGGGGTCTCGGAGCCGCCCTTCGACAGTTTCAACCTCGGTGACCACGTGCGGGACGACCCGGCGGCGGTGGCCACCAACCGCCATCGCCTGCGGGAAGCCATGGGAGCGCGCCCCGTCTTCCTGTCCCAGATCCATGGCGTGGAGGTCTCCGCGCTCCATGGCACCACCCCCGATGGCACCGAGGCCGATGCCTGCCTGACCGAACACGCTGGCGTGGCCTGTACCGTGATGGTGGCCGACTGCCTGCCGGTGCTCTGGTGCCTGCCCGACGGATCGGCGGTGGCCGCGTCTCATGCCGGCTGGCGCGGACTCGCGGGCCAGGACGGCCACGGCATTCTGGAGGCCACTTTTCGGGCCTTGCGGGCCTTGTCTGCAACGACGGCGTCACCGCTGGTGTGGCTGGGGCCTTGTATTGGTCCCAAGGCTTTCGAAGTCGGTGCAGAGGTGCGCGAGGCGTTCTTGACGGTCGACCACGACGCCGTGCGGTGTTTTGAGGCATTGCCCGCGGAAGGCAAGTATCTGGCCGACCTGCCGGCCCTGGCGCGCCTGCGTCTGGGCGCGATGGGGGTGACCCAGGTATTCGGCAACGACGGCGGCGATGCCTGGTGCACCGTTACCCAGTCGTCACGGTTCTTTTCCCACCGCCGGGACGCCGCCCGGCTCGGCAGCACCGGCCGCATGGCCGCCAGCATCTGGAAGGTCTGAAACCGCCTGCTGGCGCCGTGCTTCCTCGGCCGCCTCGCGCTCCCGGATGCCCTTGCGCCGTTGCGGCGTGAGCATCAGGTAAACCACCAATGAAAGCGGCACTAAACCGTAAAGAAAAAAGGTCACAATGGCTCCAAGAAAAGAGCCGTTGGTGCCAGTGGCTTCGGCCACCGACATCATCAGCACCACATAGAGCCAAGCGATCACAACCAGATACATAGCGACCTGCGACCGGGAAGTTTGTTGTCAGTTTGTTGGAAGTGAGCAGACCGACACTAGGGAAAACCCGGCCTCAAGCCCATGAGGACTTGATAATAAGCCGCAGGACAAACATCGGAGACTTGCATGACATCTGGTAAGACACCGCAGCCCGACTGGCTGCAGGCGGCCGAGCAGTTCCAGAACCAGCTCATCCAGCAGTGGACACAGGCCGCACAGGCCTTTCCCGGGGCGGCGCAGGGCTCCCCCACTTCCCCTGATCCCTTCGCAGCGTTCAAGGCCTTCATGCCGCAGGCCGGTGTGGCCCATCCGTTTGGCATGCCGATGCCGCAGATGGGGCAGTTGCCCGGGATGGGTGACCTGCTGGCCCAGACCACGGGACACCAGGTCCGTTTTGATCCGGCCAAGCTGATCGAGATCCAGAACCAGTACCTCAAGGATGTGGCCGGCCTGTGGAACCAGGGGCCGACGGTCCAGCCCAAAGGGGACCGGCGCTTCGCGGACGAGTCCTGGGGCAACAACCCCGTGGCCTCCTACACGGCGGCTGTGTACCTGCTCAACGCCCGCACGCTGATGGCACTGGCCGATGCGGTCGAAGGCGATGCCAAGACCCGCACGCGGGTGCGCTTTGCGGTCCAGCAGTGGATCGACGCCAGCGCGCCGAGCAACTTCCTGGCCTTCAACGCCGAGGCGCAGAAGAAGGCCATCGAGACCCAGGGCGAGAGCATTGCCAAGGGCGTGGCCAACCTGCTGCACGACATCAAGCAGGGCCACGTGTCGATGACCGACGAGAGCGTGTTCGAGGTGGGCAAGAACGTCGCCACCACCGAAGGCGCCGTGGTGTTCGAGAACGAGCTGTTCCAACTCATCGAATACAAGCCGCTGACGGCCAAGGTCTACGAGCGTCCGTTCCTGCTGGTGCCACCCTGCATCAACAAGTTCTACATCCTCGACCTGCAGCCGACCAACTCATTCATCCGCTACTGCGTCGAGCAGGGCAACCGCACCTTCGTGGTGAGCTGGCGCAATCCGGACGCCTCGCTGGCGGACAAGACCTGGGACGACTACATCGAAGACGCCGTCATCAAGGCGATCACCACCACGCAGGACATCACCGGCGCCGAGCAGATCAATGCCCTGGGCTTCTGTGTGGGCGGCACCATGCTGAGCAATGCGCTGGCCGTTCTGGCTGCGCGCGGCGAGGAGCGGGTGCACAGCGCCACCTTCCTGACCACACTGGTGGACTTCACCGACACGGGCATCCTGGACGTGTTCATCGACGAGCCGTTCGTCAAGATGCGCGAGATGCAGTTTGCCCAGGGTGGGCTGATGCCGGGCCGCGACCTGGCCACCACGTTCAGCTTCCTGCGACCGAACGACCTGGTCTGGAACTACGTGGTCGGCAACTACCTCAAGGGCGAGTCGCCGCCGCCGTTCGATTTGCTGTACTGGAACTCCGACGCGACCAACCTGCCCGGCCCGTACTACGCCTGGTACCTGCGCAACATGTACCTGGAGAACAACCTCGTCAAGCCCGGCAAGACCACGGTCTGCGGGCAGAAGGTGGACTTCCGCAAGGTCAAGCTGCCGGTCTACATCTACGGCTCTCGCGAGGACCACATCGTTCCGATCGGTGGCGCCTATGCCAGCACCCAGGTGTTCCCCGGCAAGAAGCGCTTCGTCATGGGTGCTTCGGGTCACATCGCCGGTGTGATCAACCCGCCCGCCGCCGGCAAACGCAGCCACTGGACCGGACCGGCTGGCCAGTTCCCGGCCGATGTGAACGAGTGGATCGACGGCGCCACCGAACACAAGGGCAGCTGGTGGACCGACTGGGCCGCCTGGCTCAAACCCCTGGCTGGCAAGCAAATTGCTGCGCCCAAGACCTATGGCAGAGGCAAGGCGTATGCGGCCATCGAGCCGGCGCCTGGCCGCTATGTGAAGGCCAAGGCCTGAACGTCCTGACCGTTTGCGTTCATGGCTGAACGCAAACCCCAAACTTTGCTGCACCCACCCTTCAAGGAGAACCACATGGAAGACATCGTCATCGTTTCCGCCGCCCGCACCGCCGTCGGCAAGTTCGGCGGATCGCTGGCCAAGACGCCGGCCACCGAACTCGGCAGCATCGTCATCAAGGGGCTGCTGGCACGCACTGGTCTGCCCACCGATGCAATCGGCGAAGTCATCATGGGCCAGGTGCTGGCCGCTGGCTGTGGCCAGAACCCAGCCCGCCAAGCCATGATGAAGGCCGGTCTGGCCAGGGAAACGCCGGCGCTGACCATCAACGCCGTCTGCGGCTCGGGCCTGAAGGCCGTGATGCTGGCCGCTCAGGCCGTGGCCTGGGGCGACAGCGAGATCGTGATCGCCGGTGGTCAGGAAAACATGAGCGCCAGCCCGCACGTGCTCAATGGCAGCCGCGACGGCCAGCGCATGGGCGACTGGAAGATGACCGACACCATGATCGTCGACGGCCTGTGGGACGTCTACAACCAGTACCACATGGGCATCACCGCCGAAAACGTGGCCAAGGCCCACGGCATCACCCGCGAGATGCAGGACGCCCTGGCGCTGGGCAGCCAGCAGAAAGCCTCCGCTGCGCAGGACGCCGGCAAGTTCAAGGATGAGATCGTTGACGTGCTGATCCCGCAGCGCAAGGGCGATCCGCTGGTGTTCAACAGCGATGAGTTCATCAACAAGAAGACCAGCGCCGAAGCTCTCGCTGGTCTGCGCCCCGCTTTCGACAAGGCAGGTTCCGTGACCGCGGGCAACGCCTCCGGCATCAACGACGGTGCCGCCGCCGTGATGGTGATGACGGCCAAGAAGGCAGCCGCCCTGGGCCTGACGCCGCTGGCGCGCATCGCCGCCTTCGGCACCAGCGGCCTGGACCCGGCCACCATGGGCATGGGACCGGTGCCGGCGTCGCAAAAGGCCCTGGCCCGCGCCGGCTGGAAGGCGTCGGATGTCGATCTGTTCGAACTCAACGAGGCCTTTGCCGCCCAGGCCTGCGCGGTCAACAAGGCGCTGGACATCGATCCGGCCAAGGTCAACGTCAACGGTGGTGCCATCGCGATCGGCCACCCCATCGGTGCGTCCGGCTGCCGCATCCTGGTGACGCTGCTGCACGAGATGCAGCGCAGCGGCGCCAAAAAGGGCCTGGCCGCGCTGTGCATCGGCGGCGGCATGGGCGTTTCCCTTGCTGTTGAACGCGCCTGATACCCACCACTTTTTCGCCACACGGCACCACCTAGAGGAGCACACACATGAGTCAGAAAGTCGCATACGTCACCGGCGGCATGGGGGGCATCGGTACCGCAATCTGCCAGCGCCTGCACAAGGACGGCTTCAAGGTCATCGCCGGCTGCGGCCCCACCCGCGACTACAACAAGTGGCTGGACGAGCAGAAGGCGCTGGGCTACACCTTCTACGCCTCGGTCGGCAACGTGGGTGACTGGGATTCCACCGTCGAGGCCTTCACCAAGGCCAAGGCCGAACACGGCAGCATCGACGTGCTGGTCAACAACGCCGGCATCACCAAGGACCGCATGTTCCTGAAGATGTCCAAGGAGGACTGGGACGCGGTGATGAACACCAACCTCGACTCCATGTTCAACGTGACCAAGCAGGTCGTGCCGGACATGGTGGAAAAGGGCTGGGGCCGCATCATCAACATCTCGTCGGTCAACGGTGAGAAGGGCCAGGCTGGTCAGACCAACTACTCGGCCGCCAAGGCCGGCATGCACGGCTTCTCGATGGCGCTGGCGCAGGAACTGGCGACCAAGGGTGTGACGGTCAACACCGTGAGCCCGGGCTACATCGGCACCGACATGGTCAAGGCCATCCGTCCCGACGTGCTGGAGAAGATCGTCGCCACGGTGCCGGTCAAGCGCCTGGGCGAACCTTCGGAAATCGCTTCCATCATTGCCTGGCTGGCCAGCGACGAGGGCGGTTACGCCACCGGCGCGGACTTCTCGGTCAATGGTGGATTGCACATGGGTTGAGGTTCCGGTGCTTTCCTGAAAGCCTGCCTCGGCGGGCTTTTTTCATGGTCGTGACGACAAGCGCGCAGGCCATCCTCATGGTCTGTGCTAAGCCTTTTTGGGGAGGAAATATGACGAACATTTGGACTACTGAGGGCAAGCGCTGGGGCACTGGAATATTCGCGATGGGCGTGGCCGCAGCGATGTCCGCGTGCGGTGGGGGTGATATGTCCTCCGAAGAGGGGCCTTCCAAAGCGGTCTCGGCGCGCGGTGTGGTGTCGGCCCAAGCAGGCCCGAAAACTGCTGATGGCAGCGCGTTCGCGGCTGGGACGACGTCGGAGGCACGCTTGAAAAGCGTTGAGACCACCGTCAAACCCGCAGCTAGCCGCAAAGCTGCGACGTCTTCTGTCACGGTCTATCGGTTCTACAACTCGGCGACCCGTGCGCACTTCTACACCTCCAGCGAGGCAGAGAAGAATACCGTGTTGTTGAACATGCCTTTCTTCAGCTACGACGGTGCGGTGTTCACCGCCGCAGGTTTGCCCGATGCAGGGCTCAGTCCGGTCTACCGTTTCTTCAATCGCCAAACCGGCGTCCACTTCTACACGATCAGTGAAACGGAAAAGGACGATATCCTGGCCAGACTGCCTCAGTTCCAACTGGACGGTCCGGCGTATTTCGCCAGCGAGGTTTCCGGGTCTGGTTTCATTCCGGTGCACCGCTTCTATCTGCCGGCCAAGGGATACCACTTCTACACGGCCAGTGAGGAAGAAAAGAACCATGTCGAGGCCAACCTCGGACAGACCTATCGGTACGAAGGCATTGGCTATTACGTGTTGTCCGAGGTTCCCAGGTCCGACAAACTCCCGCATTCCGGCGTGACCGGTGCCCAGTGCTACCAGGTCGGCAGTGATGACATGGTCGATTGCGCCTCGCGCTTCGCGATCAACCTCAGCCCTCAGCAGGACGGGCACCGGAGCCAGATCCGGCCCATGAGCTACGGCCAGGTGGGCGCCTATCCGATCAGCAGTTGCGTGATGGACGAGGTAACGGGGCTGGTCTGGGAAGGCAAGACCAACTCAGGAGAGCGTTCGGTTGCCAACACCTACAGCAACTACGGCGATGGGCGCGTCGGCGATGCGTCCGCGTACGTGGCCCGGATCAACCAGCTGGCTTTGTGCGGCTTCACCGATTGGCGTTTGCCTACCGCGGGAGAACTGCTCGGCCTGATGGACTTCGGCCGGACGGGCATCAGGCTCAATCCCACTTGGTTCGGCGTCACCGTCAGTACCTACTGGAGCGCTTCTCCCGTCGAACCTTGGTACAACAAAGCAGTGCACTTTGATGGCGGTTCGATCGCAACGCTCCACATCAACGGGAACTCGCACAACAGCCAGCTGGCTGTGCGTCTGGTCCGCGGAGCGCCGTTCACGGGTGCCCGGTTTGCCGTAGGCACGGCTGCGTACCCGGGCGATGCGGCCAACAACGTGGTCAACGATCTCAAGACAGGCTTGCAGTGGCGTCGGTGCGAGGAGGGGCGTCGCTGGACCGGTACCCGTTGTCTGGGAGTGATGTACGTGTTCGCGCACCAGGACGCACTGCTCTGGGCACAGACGATGTCGGGCTGGCGCCTGCCCAACGTCAAGGAGTTGCACAGTTTGATTCCGGAAAACGCTGCTTACGCGATGGATCCGCAGGCGTTTCCGGGCGCCGAGCCGTGGGGCTATTGGACGTCGACCCCCAATACGGCGTCTCCGAACCGGAGCCTTCAGGTGGCCTTCGGCGCTCCGCCTTACATCGACCTGGCGTCGTGGTCGCGCGATGCACCGCCGGATTTCGGAGGCGGTGTTCGACTGGTAAAACACCTTCAATGAAGTGATGTCGGCGATTTGAAACAATCGCAGGAATAATCCCCCGATGTCGAATTTCTCCGTTGGCCACTCCCCTGAGTCGCTCGGTATGTGGCGTCTGTCCGTCGCCCCCATGATGGGCTGGACCGACCGTCACTGCCGCTACTTCCACCGCCTGCTCACCCGCCACACCCTGCTGTACACCGAGATGGTGACCACGGGGGCGCTGATCCACGGCAACGCCGCCCAGCACCTGTTCTTCAACGACGAGGAACATCCGGTGGCGTTGCAGCTCGGTGGCAGCGAGCCAGCCGATCTGGCGGTGTGCGCCAAGCTGGGGCAGGACCGTGGCTACGACGAGATCAACCTCAACTGTGGCTGCCCGAGCGAGCGCGTGCTGCGCGGCGCCTTCGGCGCCTGCCTGATGGGCGAGGCCGCGCTGGTGCGCGACTGCGTGAAGGCGATGGTCGATGTGGTGGACGTGCCGGTGACGGTCAAGCACCGCATCGGCATCGACAAGGTCGAGAGTTACGACTTTGTGCGCGACTTCGTCGGCACGGTGGCCGAGGGCGGTTGCCAGGTCTTTCTGGTCCATGCCCGCAACGCCTGGCTCAAGGGCCTCTCGCCCAAGGAGAACCGCGAGATTCCGCCGCTGCGCTACGAGCTGGCCTACCGGCTGAAGCAGGACTTTCCCGGGCTGACCATTTCGGTCAACGGCGGCATCACGACCGACGACCAGATCGCCACGCACCTTGAGCACGTGGATGGCGCCATGATCGGCCGCGAGGCCTACCACAACCCCTGGCTGATGGCGGGCTGGGACGAGCGCTTCTATGGCGATGCCTCACGTCCGGTGCCGACCCGCGAAGCGGTCGAGCTGGCCATGATCGATTACATGGAACGCGCCCATGCCGAAGACGGCGTGAACTGGTATTCGATCGCCAGCCACATGCTCGGTCTGCGCCACGGCCTGCACGGCGCGCGCAAGTGGCGCCAGGTCTGGAGCGACCACCGCCTCAAACCCCTGCCGCCGCGCGAGGTCTGGGCAATGGCCCAGGCCCATGTCGGCGCGCCGCGCGACGAAACTCCGTTCGAACCCTCTGTCTCCACCCACTGAAAGAACACCCACCATGTCCCGTTTGCTGATCTGCGCCGCCGCACTGTCTGCCGGCCTGCTGTCCCTGAACGCCTCTGCCCAGAACGCTGTCACCGAAGCCGCTGCCAAGGAAGCCGGCGCCGTGGTCACCAAGACCGGCCTGGTCTACCGTTCGCTCAAGGACGGCAGCGGCACCAGCCCCACGGCGGCCGACACGGTCAAGGTGCACTACAAGGGCACCTTCCCCGACGGCAAGGAGTTCGACAGCTCCTACGCGCGCGGCACGCCGATCGAGTTCCCGCTGGGCCGCGTGATTCCCTGCTGGACCGAAGGCGTGCAGCGCATGAAGGTGGGCGGCAAGGCCAAGCTCACCTGCCCGAGCCAGATCGCCTACGGCGAGCGCGGTGCGGGCGGCGTGATTCCGCCCAACGCTACGCTGCTGTTCGAGGTGGAGCTGCTCGGCATCGCTGGCAAGTGAGGCCGGTTGCCGAGCTCACTTGCCGGTGAGCTTGGCCTTGAGTTTGGTGATGCCGATGAAGTCCATGATGATCTTCTCGTAGATCGGCTCGGACGTGCCTTTCTCCATCTTGCGCATGAAGTACTTCTCGAAGGCCACCTTGGCCAGGTGAACCCACTTGCCCTCGCTGAACCAGCTCACGTTGCGCGGCGGGATCTGTGGCAGGGCCACGAAGGCGGCGCCGGTGTCACCGAAGTCGGCCAGGCAGACCGTGTTCCAGGTGGCCTTGTGGGTGGGCTCCTGGCCGTCCAGCAGTTCGCGGATGTTGTGTGCCGTGGCCGTGACCATGGACTCGATCATGTAGCCGGTCTTGGGCGTGCCGCAGGGGATGGGCGTGGCTTCCACCGGCGGGATGGCCACGCAGACACCGACGCTGAAGATGTTCCGGAATTTCGGGTTGCGCTGGTGCTCGTCGATGGTGATGAAGCCGCGCGGGTTGGTCAGCCCCTCGATGCCGAACACCGCGTCCACGCCCTTGAAGGCGGGCAGCATCATGCTGTGCTGGAAGGGCAGCACATGCTCCTTGATGGGCTGGCCCTGGTCGTTGTGTTCGGTCACGAACATCTGGCCCGCTTCCACCTTGGTGGTCTTGGCGTTGCAGATCCACTTGATGTGGCGCTGGCGGAAGGCCGATTCGAGCATGCCCTTGGAGTCGCCCACACCGCCCAGACCGAGGTGGCCGATGTAGGGCTCGGAGGTCACGAAGGTCATGGGCACCTTGTCGCGGATCTTGCGGCGGCGCAGGTCGGTGTCCATGATCATCGCGAACTCGTAGGCGGGGCCGAAGCAGGATGCGCCCTGAACCGCACCCACGACGATGGGGCCAGGGGTCTTCACGAAATCCTCCCAGGCGAGCTTGCTGGATTCGGCGTGGCTCACATGGCAGATTGATTGGGTGTGGCCTCCGTGGGGGCCCAGACCTTCGATTTCGTCGAACGCCAGCTTGGGCCCGGTGGCGATGACCAGGTAGTCGTAGTCCACCCGGCTGCCGTCGTCCAGTTCGACCTGGTTGGTTTCGGGGTGGACCCGCTTGGCGCGCTGGATGATGGATTCGATGCCCTTGCGCTTGAGTGCCGGTGCGATGTCGACCTCGATGTCCTTGCGCTGGCGCCAGTCGACCGCCACCCAGGGGTTGGACGGCACGAAGTGGAACTTGGGGGCTTCGCTGATGACGGTCACGGTGTCGCCCGGGCGGGCGAGGGCCTTCATCTCGTAGGCCATGGGCATGCCGCCGATGCCGGCGCCCAGAATGACGATGCGTGCCATGGGGGTCTCCAGAGGTGGATCTTGAAGACCTGATCATGTATGCCCCTGGGGGTATATGACTTGAGAAAAGTCAAGCCCGGACCGAGGGAAAACCCGGCCGGCGATGGCCGGTCAGAGGCCCAGCGCGCGCAGGTCGATCAGCCCGTCGCGGACGGGCGGGCACCAGAAATAGGCGCCGGTCTGGGGTTCCGAGAAGCTGAACAGCGCATCGGTGATGCCGTCCTCGGCACCCGACATGCGCCGCAGCTGGGCTTCGAAAGCGTCGAAGGAGTGGCCGAAGGCGGCGAACACCAGGCCGCCGTTGTTGCCTTCCGCCCAGGGCATGGAGCGGCGCAGCACGAAGGCCTCGGGGTCGAAGCTCTCCTGTGCGGTGCGCTTGACGTGGGCCGACTCGGGCGCGTCTTCCAGCTCTTCGTTGCTCTCCCGCTCGCGGCCGATGGTGTGGTCCTGCTGGTGCTTGGGCATGGCTTCGAAGCGGCTCATGTGGTGGTGCCAGCGCTGCACCGCCACAAAACTGCTGCCGGCCAGATCGCCAGCTTCTTCGGGCAACAGGGCCACGGCCAGTGCCTCGTCGCCCTGCGGGTTCTCGGTGCCGTCCTCGTAGCCCGTGAGGTCCCGGCCGTGGTTGTGGTTGAAGGCGTCGGTGATGCCGGTCACGTCGAAGGCGGGGGCCAGCAGGGTTTCCAGGTGGCGGCTGCGGATCAGCAGGTCGCCGCGGTCGGTGCCGCGCAGCCAGACCAGCAGATCGGTGGGAGTGGCGGGCAGCTTGATGCGGGCACCGTCGATGCCGCAGAAGGTTTTCAGGCCGGGCACCTCGGTGCCCAGTTCGCGCACCAGCGAGGCGCCGATGCCCACCACGGTGGCCAGGCCATCGGCCCGGCTGGCCAGCCGTTTGAGCACCACGCGCGGGTCGACGCCGACCCGCAGCTGGCAGGTGAGGTAGCGCCCGTGGGCGGGAATGGGTTCGAGGATGCCGGGTTGGGCGAGGTGGGCAATGCGCATGCCCGGGATTATCGGCTCAGGTCGCCGCTTCGAGCCCGTTTCGGAAGTGCTCTTGCATGCGCTGTCGGGTGAGGTCGGCGTCGCGCGCGAGCAGGGCGGCCATGACCGCTCGGTGCTCGGCCAGCGATTCCTCGATGCGGCCGGACTTGAACAGCGAGCTGTGGCGGTTGAGCTTCATGACCTTGCGCAGATCGGCCACCATTTGCTGGCGCCAGCGGTTGTCGGCCATCTCCAGCAGACGCATGTGGAACTGCTCGTTGACGGCGAAGAAGCGGTCGCGGTTGGTGATGGCGGCCTCCAGCTCGGCGTGCAGGGTCTGCAGTTCGGTGCGCTGGGCGTCGGTGGCGCGTTCGGCCACCACGCCGGCGGCATCGGATTCGAGCAGCGACAGCAGGTGGTAGACGTCGGCCAGGTCTTTCTCTGACACTTCCGTCACGTAGGCGCCGCGGCGCACCTTCATGGTCACCAGGCCCTCGGCCGCCAACACCTTCAGCGCCTCGCGCAGCGGGGTGCGGCTGATGCCGTATTCCTCGGCCAGCTTGAGTTCGTCGATCCAGCTGCCGGGCTCAAGTTCGCGCTTGAAGATGCGCTGGCGCAACAGCTCGGCGACTTCTTCGTACAGGGCGCGGGGGGCGAGGGAGAGGGCGGACATGCAGGGATGGGTCGGGTGACAGCGGCTGCATTGTAAGCCCGCTGGAATATTTTGCATCAATAATTATGAATGATGTAAACTCCGCAGCCGGATCTGTTGCAGATCCCACACCGCTGTCCGTCCGCCAGAGCGAGCCCTTGCCATGAGCCAGAAACCCAACGAATTCGCCCCCGCCAACCTCGAAGCCTGGGCCAAGGCCGCCCAGAAATCCGCACCCGGTGGCGACGTGAACGCGCTCAACTGGGTCACGCCCGACGGCATCAGCGTGAAGCCTCTGTACACTGCCGAAGACACCAAGGACCTGCCGTACACCAACACGCTGCCCGGCTTCGAGCCCTACATCCGCGGCCCCCAGGCCACGATGTACGCGGTGCGGCCCTGGACCATCCGCCAGTACGCCGGTTTCTCGACCGCCGAAGAATCCAATGCCTTCTACCGCAAGGCGCTGGCGGCCGGCGGACAGGGCGTGTCGGTCGCCTTCGACCTGGCCACACACCGCGGCTACGACTCGGACCACCCGCGCGTGACCGGCGACGTCGGCAAGGCCGGTGTGGCGATCGACTCGGTCGAGGACATGAAGATCCTGTTCAACGAGATCCCGCTGGACAAGGTCAGCGTCTCGATGACCATGAACGGCGCGGTGCTGCCCATCCTGGCCGGCTACGTGGTGGCGGCGGAAGAGCAGGGCGTGAGCCAGGACAAGCTGAGCGGAACCATCCAGAACGACATCCTCAAGGAGTTCATGGTCCGCAACACGTACATCTACCCGCCCGAGCCGTCGATGAAGATCATCGGCGACATCATCGAGTACACGGCCAAGAACATGCCGAAGTTCAACTCGATCTCGATTTCGGGCTACCACATGCAGGAAGCCGGCGCCAACCAGGCGCTGGAGATGGCCTTCACCCTGGCCGACGGCAAGGAATATGTGAAGACCGCCATCGCCAAGGGCATGGACGTGGACGAGTTCGCCGGGCGCCTGTCCTTCTTCTGGGCGGTGGGCATGAACTTCTACCTGGAGATCGCCAAGATGCGCGCGGCCCGCCTGCTGTGGTGCCGCATCATGAAGGGCTTCAACGCCAAGAACCCCAAGAGCCTGATGCTGCGCACGCACAGCCAGACCTCGGGCTGGTCGCTGACCGAGCAGGACCCGTACAACAACGTGGTGCGCACCACCATCGAGGCCATGGCGGCGGTGTTCGGTGGCACGCAGTCGTTGCACACCAACTCGTTCGACGAGGCCATCGCGCTGCCGACCGAGTTCAGCGCCCGCATCGCGCGCAACACGCAGCTCATCATCCAGGAAGAGACACACATCACCAACGTGGTCGACCCCTGGGCCGGCAGCTACATGATGGAGTCGCTGACCCAGCAGATGGCCGACGAGGCATGGAAAATCATCGAAGAGGTCGACGCCATGGGCGGCATGACCAAGGCGGTGGACAGCGGCTGGGCCAAGCTGAAGATCGAGGCCGCCGCGGCCGAGAAGCAGGCGCGCATCGACTCCGGCAAGGATGTGATCGTCGGCGTCAACAAGTACAAGCTCAAGCAGGAAGACGCCATCGACATCCTGGAGGTGGACAACGTCAAGGTGCGCGAGAGCCAGATCGCCCGTCTGCAGTCCATCAAGGCCAGCCGCGACAATGCCGCGGTTCAAGCCGCGCTGGCCGCGCTGACCGCCGCCGCCGAGTCGGGCCAGGGCAACCTGCTGGACCTGGCCATCAAGGCGATCCGCCTGCGCGCCACCGTCGGCGAGGTGTCCGACGCGCTGGAAAAAATCTACGGGCGCCACCGCGCCGACACACAGAAGGTGACCGGGGTGTACGCTGCAGCTTACGACTCTGCCGAAGGCTGGGAACAGCTCAAGAAGGAAATCAGCGATTTCGCCGACGCGCAGGGCCGCCGCCCGCGCGTGATGATCGCCAAGCTCGGCCAGGACGGCCACGACCGCGGCGCGAAGGTCGTCGCCACCGCGTTTGCCGACCTGGGTTTCGACGTGGATATGGGCCCGCTGTTCCAGACACCCGAAGAGTGCGCACGCCAGGCGATCGAGAACGACGTGCACGCCGTGGGCGTGAGCACGCTGGCCGCCGGGCACAAGACTCTGGTGCCGGCCATCATCAAGGCCCTGAAGGATCAGGGCGCCGACGACATCGTGGTGTTCGTGGGCGGCGTGATCCCGCGCCAGGACTACGACTATCTGTACGAAGCCGGCGTCAAGGGGGTCTACGGCCCCGGCACGCCGATCCCTGCCAGCGCCAAGGACGTGCTGGAGCAGATCAAGAAAGTGAACCCGTGACCCACCCCCGCGGCGCTTCGCGCCACCCCCTCAAGGGGGCGACACCTGCGGCCTGGCAAAGCCAGTTCCGCGGTGTCCTGGGCTGCTGACATGCTGGCCATGACCGAGTCGACTGGTTTTCTGGACGGAATCGTCCGCGGGACCCCTGTCGTCCAGCGCCGCGCGATGGCCAAGGCCATCACGCTGCTGGAGTCCACCCGCCCCGACCACCGCCAGCAGGCCGATGCGCTGCTGACCAGGCTTCTGCCGCACACCGGCGGCGCTTTCCGACTGGGCATCAGCGGCGTGCCGGGCGTGGGCAAGAGCACCTTCATCGAGGCCCTGGGCCTGTACCTGATCGGGCAGGGCCATCGGGTGGCGGTGCTGGCGGTCGACCCGTCGTCGTCGGTCTCGGGCGGCTCCATCCTGGGCGACAAGACCCGCATGGAGCACCTGTCCGTGCACGAGAAGGCCTACATCCGGCCCAGCCCTTCCAGCGGCACGCTCGGTGGCGTGGCCGAGAAGACGCGGGAGGCCATGCTGGTCTGCGAAGCGGCGGGCTACGACGTGGTGATCGTGGAGACTGTGGGCGTGGGCCAGAGCGAAACTGCGGTGCACGGCATGACCGACATGTTCTGCCTGCTGCAGCTGCCCAATGCGGGCGACGACCTGCAGGCCATCAAGAAGGGCGTGATGGAGCTGGCCGACCTCGTGGTCATCAACAAGGCCGACATCGACCCCGACGCCGCGACGCGCGCGCGTGCGCAGATCACCTCGTCGCTGCGCCTGCTCGGCCTGCACGGCAACCCTGACCACGTCCACCACGACCAGAAGGTCTGGCACCCGCAGGTGATCCAGATCAGCGCGCTGCACGGGCAGGGCGTGGACACGTTCTGGTCGGCCGTGAGCGAGTTCAAGCGGCTGCAGACCGCCAACGGACGCCTGGCGGCGCGCCGCCAGCACCAGGCCTCGGCCTGGATGTGGGAACGCATCGACGCCGGCCTCAAGCAGCGCTTTCGTGAGCACCCGCGGGTGCGCGAGGCGCTGGACCTTTTCACGCGGCAGGTGCAGGCTGGCGAACTCGCCGCCTCCACGGCCGCACGCCAATTGCTCGAACGGTTCGACTGACGTCCACCCGATCACAACGATTTCACCGGAGAGACCACCATGCAAGACATCCTGGACCAACTGGAAAAGAAGCGCGCCGCGGCGCGCCTGGGCGGCGGCGAGAAGCGCATCGCCGCCCAGCACAGCAAGGGCAAGCTGACGGCGCGTGAGCGCCTGGAAGTGCTGCTCGACGAAGGCACCTTCGAAGAGTGGGACATGTTCGTGGAGCACCGCTGCGTGGACTTCGGCATGCAGGACCAGAAGATCCCCGGCGACGGCGTCGTGACCGGCTACGGCATGATCAACGGCCGCCTGGTGTTCGTCTTCAGCCAGGACTTCACGGTGTTCGGCGGCGCGCTGTCCGAAGCGCACGCCGAGAAGATCTGCAAGATCATGGACCAGGCCATGAAGGTCGGTGCCCCGGTGATCGGCCTGAACGATTCGGGCGGCGCTCGTATCCAGGAAGGTGTGGCCTCGCTTGGCGGTTACGCCGAGGTGTTCCAGCGCAACGTGATGGCCAGCGGCGTGATCCCGCAGATCAGCATGATCATGGGCCCCTCGGCCGGTGGCGCCGTGTACTCGCCCGCCATGACCGACTTCATCTTCATGGTCAAGGACAGCTCCTACATGTTCGTGACCGGCCCCGAGGTGGTGAAGACGGTGACGCACGAGGAAGTGACCGCCGAGGAACTGGGCGGCGCGGTGACGCACAACACCAAGAGCGGCGTGGCCGACGGCGCGTTCGAGAACGATGTGGAAGCGCTGTTGATGCTGCGCCGCCTCTACAACTACCTGCCGCTCAACAACCGGGAAAAGGCGCCGGTGCGCCCCAGCGGTGATCCGATCGACCGCATGGACAAGAGCCTGGACACGCTGGTGCCGGACAACCCGAACAAGCCCTACGACATGAAGGAGCTGATCCTCAAGACGGTCGACGACGGCGACTTCTTCGAGATCCAGCCCGACTACGCCAAGAACATCATCGTCGGCTTCGCCCGCATGGACGGCCAGACGGTGGGCATCGTGGCCAACCAGCCGCTGGTGCTGGCTGGTTGCCTGGACATCAAGAGTTCGATCAAGGCCGCGCGCTTCGTGCGCTTCTGCGACGCGTTCAACATCCCGGTGGTCACCTTCGTCGACGTGCCGGGCTTCATGCCCGGCACCTCGCAGGAGTACGGCGGCATCATCAAGCACGGCGCCAAGCTGCTCTACGCCTACGCCGAGTGCACGGTGCCCAAGATCACCGTGATCACCCGCAAGGCCTACGGTGGCGCCTACGACGTGATGGCCTCCAAGCACCTGCGCGGCGACGTGAATTTCGCCTGGCCCAACGCCGAGATCGCGGTGATGGGCGCCAAGGGTGCGGTGGAGATCATCTTCCGCGAAGAGAAGAAGGACCCGGCCAAGCTGGCCGAGCGCGAGGCCGAATACAAGGCGCGCTTTGCCAACCCCTTCGTTGCCGGCGCGCGCGGCTTCATCGACGACGTGATCCTGCCTTCCGAAACCCGCAAGCGCATCTGCCGCAGCCTTGTCATGTTGAAGGACAAGAAGATCGAAAACCCGTGGCGCAAGCACGGGAACATCCCCCTCTGATTGCCCGAGGAGAAAACAACATGTTCAAGAAGATCCTGATTGCCAACCGCGGCGAGATTGCCTGCCGCGTCATCGCCACCGCCCGCAAGATGGGCATCGCCACCGTGGCCGTGTACTCCGAGGCCGACAAGGAGGCGCGCCACGTGCGCCTGGCCGACGAGGCCGTGCTGCTGGGCCCGGCGCCCTCGCGTGAGTCCTACCTGGTGGCCGACAAGATCATTGCCGCCGCCAAGCAGACCGGCGCCGAGGCCATCCACCCTGGCTACGGCTTCCTGTCGGAGAACGAGGCCTTTGCCGAACGCTGCGAGAAGGAAGACATCGCCTTCATCGGGCCCAAGGCCCATTCGATTGCGGCCATGGGCGACAAGATCGCGTCCAAGAAGCTGGCCAACGAGGCCAAGGTCAACACCATCCCCGGCTACAACGACCCCATTCCGTCGGCCGAGCGCGCGGTGGAGATCGCCAAGGGCATCGGCTACCCGGTGATGATCAAGGCCTCGGCCGGCGGCGGCGGCAAGGGCCTGCGCGTGGCCTTCAACGACAAGGAGGCGCTGGAAGGCTTTACCGCCTGCCAGAACGAGGCCCGCAACAGCTTCGGCGACGACCGCATCTTCATCGAGAAGTTCGTCGAGCAGCCGCGCCACATCGAGATCCAGATCCTGGGCGACAGCCATGGCAATGTGCTGTACCTGAACGAGCGCGAGTGCTCCATCCAGCGCCGCCACCAGAAGGTGATCGAGGAAGCGCCGTCGCCCTTCATCAGCGAGGCGACGCGCAAGGCGATGGGCGAGCAGGCCGTGGCGCTGGCCAAGGCGGTGAAGTACCAGAGCGCGGGCACGGTCGAGTTCGTGGTGGGCAAGGACCAGGACTTCTACTTCCTGGAGATGAACACCCGGCTGCAGGTGGAGCACCCGGTCACCGAATGCATCACCGGCCTGGACCTGGTGGAGCAGATGATCCGCGTGGCCGCGGGCGAGAAGCTGGCCTTCACCCAGGCCGATGTGAAGCGCGATGGCTGGGCCATGGAGTGCCGAATCAACGCCGAGGACCCGTTCCGCAACTTCCTGCCGTCCACCGGCCGACTGGTGCGTTTCACGCCGCCGACGGAAAGCATGTGGCAGGCCGACATCGCGCACAAGCACGGCGTGCGGGTGGACACCGGCGTGTTCGAAGGTGGCGAGATTCCGATGCACTACGACTCGATGATCGCCAAGCTCATCGTGCACGGCAAGGACCGCAACGACGCCATCGCCAAGATGCGCGAGGCGCTCAACGGTTTTGTCATTCGCGGCATCAACAGCAACATCCCGTTCCAGGCGGCACTGCTGGCCCACCCGGATTTCGTCTCGGGCAACTTCAACACCGGCTTCATCGCCCAGCACTACGCCAGCGGCTTCCGCGCCGAGGACGTGCCGCACGACGACCCGGACTTCCTGGTGGCGCTGGCCGCTTTTGTGCGCCGCAAGAGCCGTGAGCGTGCCACCGGCATCTCCGGCCAGCTGCCGGGTTATGGCGTCAAGGTGGGCAAGGACTACACCGTCATCAGCCTCGGCGCAGATGGTCAGCACCGCTACACCCCGGTGCACGTGGACGAGTTCGTTGGCGAAACCGGCTACGCCTCCGTCACCGTGGGCGAGAAGCGCTTCAAGATCAGCTCGCCCTCGCGCCTGAACGACATCGTCATCACGGGCGAGTGCAACGGTCAGCCTTTCACCGCGCAGATGGAACGCGGTTCGGCCAAGAACCCGCTGGCGCTGGTGGTGCAGCACAACGGCACCAAGCTGGAGACCATGGTGGTGTCGCCGCGCATGGCCGATCTGCACCAGCTCATGCCGTTCAAGGCACCGCCGGACATGAGCAAATACGTGCTGTCGCCCATGCCGGGCCTGCTGGTGGATGTGGCGGTGCAGGTCGGCCAGAAAGTGCAGGCCGGCGAGCGCGTGGCCGTGATCGAGGCCATGAAGATGGAGAACGTGCTGTTCGCCGCGGCCGATGGCGTGGTGGGCAAGGTGCTCGCGTCCAAGGGCGAATCCCTGGTGGTCGACCAGCCCATCGTGGAGTTCGAGAAATGAAGGGGACTCCAAGGCCTTTCAAGGTGCTGGGTGTCCAGCAGATCGCCATCGGCGGTCCGGACAAGCTGCGGCTGCAGACGCTGTGGGTGGACATGCTCGGGCTGGAGAAGACCGGCACCTTCCAGAGCGAGCGCGAGAACGTGGACGAGGACATCTGCGCCATCGGCAGCGGCCCGTTCAAGGTCGAGGTGGACCTGATGCAGCCCATGGACCCCGAGAAGAAGCCGGCGGTCCACACGACGCCGCTCAACCACATCGGCCTGTGGATCGACAACCTGCCGGTGGCGGTGGAGTGGCTCACGGCCCAGGGCGTGCGCTTTGCGCCGGGCGGCATCCGCAAGGGCGCGGCGGGTTTTGACATCACCTTCCTGCACCCCAAGGCGAACGAAGAATTCCCGATTGCGGGGGAAGGTGTGCTGATTGAACTGGTGCAGGCCCCGGCCGAGGTGGTCAACGCCTTTGCCGCCCTGGCCGCACGACCCGGTTGAAACCGAGAAGCCGAGGAGACAGCCCCGCCGGGTGCACGCCTGGCGGGGTTTTTTTATTCAGCGTTCACTCGCAGATCATGTAGGTCTTGGTCAGCGGCTCCAGCACCTCGAAAGCACCTTCGAAGCCGGGCGGAATGTAGATGCCTTCTCCCGGTCCGGCCTCCTCGAAGCCGCCCGTCGCATCGTGCACCCGGCAGCGGCCGTCGAGTACGGTGAACAGTTCGCGCTCGGTCGGCCCCATGGCGATGCGCCAGTGCCCCGGCTCGCAGCGCCAGACGCCGCAATACACCTGCCCGGCCGGCAGACCCTCGTCGACCAGGTTCCAGGTTTCCCGCATGGGGTTTCCGCGCAACAGCCGCTCCCGGCGCGGGTGGTCGACGGACGGGGTGCCCTCGGGGCGTGCGGTCAGTTTGAGGAGATGGGCGGTCGCGGTCATGCGCGGATTGTGCCGTCGCCTGGCTGCGGTTGGAACAGGCATGGAAGACAGGCGCTCTTCAGCGCATTGCGCGGCAGGCACTTGTCCTACGCTGGGGCTCACCTTCCGCATTCCGAGGAGTCCGCCATGGGCACCCACGAACACCCCAACCAGAACCATGCCATCCCTCACGGGGTTCCCCAGATGTCGCAAGGCGACGACTGCGGGGCACCAAGGCCCTCGGACTGCCCCAGTTTCACTGACAGACGTCGCTTGCGGGTCTATCCCAATTCAACAAGACCAGCGAACTGCCGATAGAAGTCTGATCAGAGAGAAGGAGCTGATGAGCCATGTCACGAGTCCAACCGTTCATGCCCGGCGTATGGCTGATGCGCAAAATGAGACTCCCCGTCAAGCTGGGGATTCTCGCGATGGCGATCGTTGTTCCGATGCTGGTGGTCTGCGTATCGCTGGTGCAGCGCATCTCGGACGAAATCCACCTCCTGGAAGGTGAGGCGCAGGGCGTTCAGGGCATCTCTGCCCTGGGCCGTCTGGTGACAGTCCTGCAGACCCACCGGGGGCAGACGAACATGCTGCTGGCAGGCGAAGCGGCCGCGCGTTCCTCCCTCGACAAGACCCGAGAGTCCCTGCCCACCACACTGACCACCGCTGGCGCGGCGCTGACTGCGGCGCGCGAAGAAATGGGCCTCACACAGGTCTGGCGCGACCTGGAAGCCCGCGTGCAGCGGCTGGCAGACACCGAAAAGCTCTCGCGCGAGCAGGCGTTCGACACCCACACCGCCCTGATCGCCGACATCAAGCGGCTCATGTACACCACCGGCGAACGCTCGCACCTGCTGTTCGATCCCGATCCTGCGAGCTACTTCCTCATGGACATCGTGGTCTCCCGCACCGTGCCATGGACCGAGCGCATGGCCCGTCTCAGGGGAGAGGGCGCCGGGTTGCTCAGCCGGCCTGAAGGCATGGGCGACGCCGCTGCGGGCCTTCGCTCCCAGCTGCAGCTGTTGGCAGGTGAAACTGACGACTTCCGCTTCGCCACCGCGTTCGCCCAGCGCTACGGACAGACCGGCCTGCCAGCCGAAGAGGCCATCAAGGCCTCGGAATCGTTCGTGGCGCTTGCGCTGGGTGCCGCCAATGGCACCGGCAGCGTGGCGCCCACGGAGTTTTTCGCCGCAGGCACCACGGCCATCAACGCGGCGCAGGCCTACCAGGGCGCCGTGCTTGCGCGACTGACGCAACTGCTGGAAGAGCGCAAAGCGGCCGCGGAACTCCAGCGGTGGGTGGCGATAGGCGCCGCCGTTCTGGGCATGGCGGCCATGGGCTACCTGCTCACGTCGTTCTATTTCAGTTTTGTGATCGACTTCCGGCATGTCAGCCATGTGATGGCCGAGACCGCCAAGGGCAACCTGCGCACCCGCGTGACGGTGCGTGGCACCGACGAACTGGCCGATCTGGCGTCCCAGCTGCAGGACATGATCGGCAACCTGTCGGCCATGGTGGCCGAGGTGCGCAGCAACTCCGCGCTGGTCGCCTATGCCGGCAAGAGCCTGGCCACCGGCAACCGCGAACTGGCCGACCGCACCGAGCAGCAGGCGGCCAACCTCGAACAGACCGCCGCCAGCGTGCAGGAGCTCTCCAGCACGGTGCAGCGCAATGCCCAGACTGCGGGCGACTCGGATGCGCAGGCCTCCCGGGTCCGCGACATCGCCGAGAGCGGCGCACAGGCCATGGTGCGTGCGGTCGAATCGGTCGAGGGCATCCAGAAAAGTGCCCAGCAGATGAACGAGATCATCGGCGTGATCGACAGCCTGGCGTTCCAGACCAACATCCTGGCGCTCAATGCCGCCGTCGAAGCGGCGCGCGCCGGCGAACAGGGCCGTGGTTTCGCCGTGGTGGCGGCCGAGGTGCGGAGCCTGGCTCAGCGCTCGGCGGCGTCGTCGCGGGAGATCCGGGAACTGATCCAGGCTTCCGGGCAGCAGGTCTCCACCAGCGTGGCCCAGATCCGGGCCGCCGGCACGGGCATGACCGAGATCGTCAACGGCGTGCGCGGCGTGGCCGCCAACATGTCGCTGATCTCGGCCGCCAGCGCCGAGCAGAGCGGTGGCCTCAGCGAGATCTCGTCCGCGGTGGGGCAGCTCGATGAAATCACGCAGCGCAACGCCCGCATGGTCGAGCGCGCGGTCCAGCAGGCCACCCAGCTGGAAGGTCGGGCTGCCACGCTGGCCCAGGCGGTGTCGTCCTTCCAGCTCCAGCAGGGTGCGGCCGAGGAGGCGATGGCGCTGGTCCAGCGGGCACTTGAACTGCGTGCCCGCAGCAGTCGCGATGGCTTCCTGAACCAGATCACCGATCCGGCGCAGAACTTCCACGACCGCGACATGTACGTCTTCGCGCTCGACAGCAGCGGGGCCTATCGCGCGTTTGGCGGTCACCCTGAGAAGGTTGGCGGCCGCGTGCAGGACATTCCCGGTGTGGACGGCGCTTCGCTGTTCGAAGCCATCGTGGCCCAGGCCGAACTGGAACCGGGCTGGGTGGAGTACGACATCACCAACCCGCAGACCGGCGTGGTGCAGACCAAGATGTCCTACGTCACCAAGGTCGACGATCTGTACGTCGGTTGTGGTGTCTACAAGTCGCTGACGGTGTCGGCCTGAGTCAGCCCTGCCCGCGGCGCTCGCGGGCGCGGGCCAGCGCGGCCTCGATCACGGCCCGCTTCTTGTCGAGCACGACCGGATCGGTGTGCTGCGAGTGCGCCGACAGGTCGGCCAGCTTCATGCGGGCCTTGGCCTCCAGGCGCGCCTCGTGCTCCTGCTTCTCCCGCACCAGCCGGATCGAGCGCCGGGTGTAGCGCTCGCGGGCCTGCTCTGCCTGGGCGGGAGTCCAGGCGCCCCATCCGGTGCGCTCACCACTGACCACCTCCAGCGAGATGCAGTCGACCGGACAGACCGGGATGCAGAGTTCACAGCCCGTGCAGTAGGGCTCGATGACGGTGTGCATGCGCTTGTTGCTGCCGACGATGGCGTCGGTCGGGCAGGCCTTGATGCACAGGGTGCAGCCGATGCACCAATCTTCGTCGATCACCGCCAGAGTCAGCGGTCCTTCGATGCCGTTGGCGGGGTTGAGGTCGCTGGCCGTCTGTCCGGTGATCGCCGCCAGCCGCCCGATGCCCTCGCGCCCACCCGGGGGGCACTGGTTGATGCCGGCCTCGCCCGCAGCGACGGCCTGCGCGTAGCTCGCGCAGTCGGGGTAGCCGCAGCGGGTGCACTGCGTCTGGGGCAGTGCGGCATCGATGCGCCGGGCCAGTTCGTTCATGGGGCGCGAGTGTACCCGGGGCACCCGGGGCCCCGGGGCGCTGTCAGGAGGTCTTGCGCGCGGCCTTCTTGGCCACAGGACGCTTGGCGGCGGGCGCCGCGCCAACCGGGGCGGGAACGGCCTTTTTCGCCCGCGCGGTTTTGGCAGGGGCCGGCTTTGCGGGGCTGGCGACCGGTGCCAGGCTGGTGGTGGCCGCATCGGTGGCCTTGGCCGGCTGGTGGGCCAGGATGAAGCTCTTGACCACCGGGTAGACCATTTCGCGCCAGCGGCGGCCGCTGAAGATGCCGTAGTGGCCCGCGCCCTTGGCTTCGTAGTGCATCTGGTGGGTCTTGGGGATGCCGGTGCACAGTTCGTGGGCGGCGGCGGTCTGGCCCGAGCCGGAGATGTCGTCGAGCTCGCCCTCGACAGTCAGCAGGCCGGAGGTCTTGATGTCCTGAGGTTTCACGCGTTCGGTCTTGCCATTCGCGCCCTTCACATCCCAGGTGCCGTTGACCAGCTTGAACTCCTGGAACACCGTGTTGATGGTTTCCAGGTAGTAGTCTGCGTCCATGTCGAGCACGGCGTTGTACTCGTCGTAGAACTTGCGGTGTGCTTCGGCACTTTCGTTGTCGCCCTTGATCAGGTCGCGGAAGTAGTCGTAGTGGCTGCTGGCGTGGCGGTCGGGGTTCATGGCCACAAAACCGGTGTGCTGCAGGAAACCCGGATACACGCGACGACCGGCGCCCGGAAACTTGTCGGGCACCCGGTAGATGACGTTGTTCTCGAACCAGCTGTGGCTGCGCTGAGTGGCCAGGTTGTTCACCGCGGTGGGCGACTTGGTGGCGTCGATCGGTCCGCCCATCATGGTCATTGACAGCGGCGTGGTCTCGCCGCGCGAGGCCATCAGCGACACGGCGGCCAGCACCGGCACGGTCGGCTGGCACACGCTCATCACGTGGCAGTTGCCGTAGTTCTTCTGCAGGTAGCGGATGAATTCCTGCACGTAGTTGATGTAGTCGTCCAGGTGGAACTCACCTTCCGACAGCGGCACCAGGCGGGCGTTCTTCCAGTCGGTGATGTAGACCTTGTGGTCCTTGAGCATGGTCTTGACCGTGTCGCGCAGCAGCGTGGCGTAGTGGCCCGAGAGCGGCGCCACGATCAGCACGACCGGTTGGGACTTGAGCTTGGCCAGGGTGGCGGTGTCGTCGGAGAAACGCTTGAAGCGGCGCAGCTCACAAAACGGCTTGTCGATTTCCACGCGCTCGTAGATGGCCACCTCGACACCGTCCACGTTCACCGTGGGAATGCCGAAAGTGGGTTTTTCGTAATCCTTTCCAAGCCGGTGCAGCAGGTCGTAGCCCGCAGAGATCCGTTGTGCCATCGGCAACTGGCCGAGGGGGGGCATCGGGTTGCTGAACAGCTTCGCGGTGACTTCGGCCAGGTCGGCGAAGGGTTCCATGATCGAGCGCTGGGTTTCGTAGATCTGGTAGAGCATGGCTGTTGAAAAGGTTATGTTGCAGTGCAATATAACAGCAGGGCACCCCTGTCCAGAGGGGAAAAACACCTAATTCGCAGCCCCGTAGTGTCACCTTGGCGAAAGGAATCAGCCGTCGGGAAAACGTGGTTTTGACCGGCCAGATCGGGCAAACAGCGCGAATGGACACAAAAAAAGCCGCTCGGTGAGCGGCTTTTGGCAGACGGGCATGAGAAAAATCAAACGACCTTGGCAATGGCCTGACAGACGTAGTCGATGTTCTTGCTGTTCAGGGCGGCCACGCACATGCGGCCGGTGTCCGTGCCATACACCCCGAACTCGTTGCGCAGGCGCACCATCTGGTCCTTGGACAGGCCGGAGTAGCTGAACATGCCGATCTGGGTGGTGATGAAGCTCATGTCCTGCTTCACGCCCGCGGCCTTCAGTCCATCCACCAGTTTCTGGCGCATTTCCTTGATGCGCACGCGCATTTCACCCAGTTCCTTTTCCCACAGGGCGCGCAGCTCGGGGTTGTTCAGCACCGCGGCTACCACCGCGCCACCGTGGGTCGGCGGGTTGGAGTAGTTGGTGCGGATGACGATCTTGAGCTGGCTCAGCACGCGCGCGGCCTCGTCCTTGTCCGATGCCACCACCGACAGGGCCCCGACGCGCTCGCCGTACAGGCTGAAGCTCTTGGAGAAGCTGGTGGAGACGAAGATGTTCAGGCCGGCGGCCACGAACTTGCCGATCACGGCGCCGTCTTCGGCGATGCCGTGGCCGAAGCCCTGGTAGGCCATGTCCAGGAAGGCGGTCAGATTACGGGCCTTGACGGCGGCGATCACCTGGTCCCATTGGGCTGCGGTGATGTCGTAGCCGGTGGGGTTGTGGCAGCAGGCATGCAGCACGACGATGGTGCCGGGGGCGGCGGCGTTCAGGTCGGCCAGCATGCCCTCGAAGTTCACCGAGCGGGTGGCGGCGTCGTAGTAGCGGTAGCTGCCCACCTCGAAACCGGCGTTCTGGAAGATGGCGCGGTGGTTTTCCCAGCTCGGGTCGGAAATCAGCACCTTGGCGTCCGGGCTGACCTTTTTCAGGAAGTCGGCGCCGATCTTCAGGCCTCCGGTGCCGCCGATGGCCTGCACGGTGGAAACTCGGCCGGACTTCACGACGTCGGATTCGGCGCCGAACACCAGGGCCTTGACGGCGTTGTCGTAGGCAACGATGCCGTCGATGGGCAGGTAGCCGCGGGCGGCGGGTTTGTCCATCATCGCCTTCTCCGCGGCCTGCACGCACTGCAGCAGCGGCAGCTTGCCGTTGTCGTCGAAGTACACGCCAACGCCCAGGTTGACCTTGCTGGGGTTGGTGTCGGCAGCGAATTGTTCGTTCAGACCCAGGATGGGGTCGCGGGGGGCCATTTCGACGGCGGAAAACAGGGACATGAAAATCCTTGAAAGGTTGTCAGTAGCGAAGAGTCCGGGCGTGGTGTAGTGTGCCGGGTTCGGCCAATTTTAACGGCCGCTCCCCACCACTCGTTGACTGCGCCCATGCCGGATCTCTCTGAAGTCATCACGGAAAAGCAGGACGGCACCTTCGTCCGCTTCCCCGATTCCCCGTTCGAGCTGTTCCAGCCTTACCCGCCGGCCGGCGACCAGCCCACAGCGATCGCCGGACTGGTCGAAGGCATCGAGGACGGCGAGGTGTTCCAGACCCTGCTGGGCGTGACCGGCTCGGGCAAGACCTTCACCATGGCCAACGTGATCGCCCGCATCGGGCGCCCGGCCATCGTGTTCGCGCCCAACAAGACGCTGGCTGCGCAGCTGTACTCCGAATTCCGCGAGTTCTTCCCCAAGAACGCGGTCGAGTACTTCGTCAGCTATTACGACTACTACCAGCCCGAGGCCTATGTGCCGCAGCGCGATCTGTTCATCGAGAAGGACAGCGCGATCAACGAGCACATCGAGCAGATGCGGCTGAGTTGCACCAAGAGCATCCTGGAGCGGCGCGACGTGGTGATCGTGGCCACCGTCTCGGCCATCTATGGCATTGGCAAGCCCGAGAGCTACCACCAGATGGTGATGACGCTGCGCGTGGGCGACAAGGCCGGCCAGCGCGACCTGATCGCACAGTTGGTGCGCATGCAGTACAGCCGCAACGAGCAGGACTTTTCCCGCGGCAAGTTCCGGGTGCGTGGCGACACCATCGACGTGTTCCCGGCCGAACACAGCGAGATGGCGATCCGCATCGAGCTGTTCGACGACGAGGTCGAGAGTCTCCAGCTGTTCGACCCGCTCACGGGCAAGGTGCGGCAGAAGATCCCGCGCTTCACCGTCTACCCCAGCAGCCACTACGTGACGCCGCGCGAGCAGGTGCTCAGCGCCGTCGAGACCATCAAGGAAGAGCTGCGCGAGCGGCTGGCGCAGCTGGTGGGCATGGGCAAACTGGTCGAAGCCCAGCGGCTGGAGCAGCGCACGCGCTTCGACATCGAGATGCTCAGCGAGGTCGGCCACTGCAAGGGCATCGAGAACTATTCGCGCCACCTGGCCGGCAGTGCGCCGGGCGACCCGCCAGCCACGCTGACCGACTACCTGCCGCGCGACGCCATCATGTTCCTGGACGAGAGCCACCAGATGATCGGCCAGCTCAACGCCATGTACAACGGCGACCGCCAGCGCAAGACCACGCTGGTGGAATACGGGTTCCGGCTGCCCAGCGCGTTGGACAACCGGCCGCTGAAGTTCGAGGAGTTCGAGCAGCGCATGCGCCAGTGCATCTTCGTCTCGGCCACGCCGGCCGACTACGAGAAGACGCACGCCGGCAAGGTGGTGGAGCAGGTGGTGCGTCCCACAGGCCTGGTCGACCCCGTGGTCGAGGTGCGGCCGGCCACCCACCAGGTGGACGATGTGCTGCAGGAGATCCGCATCCGGGTGGAGCAGGGTGAGCGGGTGCTCATCACCACGCTGACCAAGCGCATGGCCGAGCAGCTGACCGACTACCTGACCGAGAACGGGGTCAAGGTGCGCTACCTGCACAGCGACGTGGACACGGTGGAGCGGGTCGAGATCATCCGCGACCTGCGCCTGGGCGCCTTCGATGTGCTGGTCGGCATCAACCTGCTGCGCGAGGGGCTGGACATTCCCGAGGTGTCGCTGGTGGCCATTCTGGACGCCGACAAGGAAGGCTTCCTGCGCGCCGAGCGCTCGCTGATCCAGACCATCGGCCGCGCGGCGCGCAACCTCAATGGCAAGGCCATTCTGTATGCCGACCGCATCACCGATTCGATGAAGCGGGCGATGGACGAGACCGAGCGGCGCCGGGCCAAGCAGATCGCGTTCAACGAGGCGAACGGCATCACGCCCAAGGGTGTGGTCAAACGCATCAAGGACCTGATCGACGGCGTTTACAGCGAGAAGGCGGGACGGGAGGCGGACCGCCTGGCGGCGGCCAGCGCGCAGAAGGCCGACCTGGAGGCGCTGGACGAAAAGGACGCTGCGCGGGAAATCAAGCGGCTGGAAAAGCAGATGCTGGAGCACGCGCGCAACCTGGAGTTCGAGAAGGCGGCGTCTGTGCGAGACCAGTTGACCCGGCTCAAGGAGCGTCTGTTTGGCGCTGGCGGCCAGGACAAGGTGGCCTGAGCGGCTGCCGCACAATACTGGCCTAGGCGCGGCGAAGGGGGCGGCATGCAGATGCCGGGTCGTGGTGCCCGCAACATGTTCCTCCGTTCACCCATGAGCACCGCACCACGAGCGTTGCAGCAGTCCGCACAGATGGACGATGAAACGCGCATCTACCTGATCGAAGACGATCCCGCCATCCAGCACTTCGTCCGGCAGGCCTTGTTGTCCCGGCCACAGTGGCAACTGGTTGGCGTGTCGGTGAGCCGCCGCCACGCGCTGGAACACGCGCTGCATGCCAACGCCAATGTGTTTCTGGTCGATCTTGGCCTGCCCGATGGGCGGGGTGAGGATCTGCTGCACTGGCTCGCCGTCGAACATCCTGACGCCGAACTGCTGGTATTCACCGTGTTTGGCGATGAGTCCCGCCTCGTGGCCGCGCTGCAGGCCGGGGCGACCGGCTATGTGCTCAAAGGCTGCACACCAGAGGAACTGGTCACCGCCATCGAACAGATCCGGGCCGGCGGTGCGCCGATCTCGCCCTTGCTGGCGCGCATGCTGCTGCGTCAGTTCCGCTGGGTGCAAGAGATGCCGACCGCGGCCCAGGAGTTGCAGGAAGTCCTGCTCTCGGACCGGGAGACCGAGGTGCTCCGGCTGGTCGCACAGGGCTACGTCAACAAGGAAATCGCCCAGCGACTGTTCATATCGCCCGCCACGGTGGGCTCGCACATCAAGAACCTCTACCGCAAGCTGGCGGTTCACAGCCGGGTCCAGGTGGTCCGGGCCGCGCAGGAACGAGGTCTGCTGTGAGCTGGGCCGGGGCGCTGACCCGGCGGCTGCTGGCGACGCCGGCCTACTGGTGGGCGGGCATGCTGCTGGCGGTGGGCATTGCCGGTCTGGCCTGGGTGTCGCGCACCACCCCGGTGGAGGGCGCCCTGGTGGTCCGGCAGGCCCTGGTGGAGCACCGGCAGGCCGGCGTGTTGCAGGTGTCGGAGGTGGAGCTGCCCCATGTCTGGGATGAGCAGTCGCCCCGCTGGGAAGGCGAAGCGCGGTACCGGTTGCCGTGGCCTGCCGGCTTGTCCTACAGCGGAGGCGACCAGGCTCCGTTGGCCATGCTGCTGCCGCGGGTCGGGGCCCGGTACCGGGTCTGGCTCAACGGGCAGGAGGTGGCCGACCGTTTCTGGTCGTACGAGGGTTTTGTGGACACGTCCCTCGTGCCCCAGATCGTGCATCTCCCGCGGGCCTGGCTGGCGGCCGAACCCGTCGACAACCACATCGAAATCGAGGTGCGAGGCCAGCCGCTGCGCAAGAGCGGGCTGTCGCAGGTGCAGATCGGCCGGGCCGATGCGCTGGTCCAGCGCCATGCTGACCTGATGTGGTGGCAGGTGTACGTGACCTGGATGGTGGCCGCCGTGTCGCTGATGCTCGGCCTGATGGCGCTGCTCCTGTGGCTGAACACCCGCGAACGGCTGTTTGGCCTGCTGGCGGCGGCCACCTTCGCATGGGCGGTGCGGCTGGGGCTGTCGCCGCTGGAAACGCCGCCGATGTCCTTCGAGGTCTGGTACTACCTGCAGAAGCTCTCGTTCACGGCCTACTGCGGGTTTTTGTATCTCTTCATGTGGGACCTGTTCGACTACCGGCAGGGGCTGATCCGCAGCTTTGTCAAT
Organism: Hydrogenophaga pseudoflava; assembly: GCF_004353865.1. Taxonomy (NCBI): domain Bacteria; kingdom Pseudomonadati; phylum Pseudomonadota; class Betaproteobacteria; order Burkholderiales; family Comamonadaceae; genus Hydrogenophaga; species Hydrogenophaga pseudoflava. The sequence goes on along the minus strand of NZ_CP037867.1, from coordinate 3,077,600 downwards.
GGACTGTTGTGGCTCGGCCCGTTCTGGCTGGCGGTCACGGTGTACGTCGACAGCTACGCCATGTACTGGATCTGGATGGCTGTGATCACACTGACCTCGGCGGTGGCACTCGTGAAGCTGTTCCACCGGGCGCGCTGGGGGCTCGATGCCAACCAGCGGCTCACCATCGTGTTTGGTGCTGCCACCATGGCCACTGGCGTGCGCGACTTTGCCGTTGTGAACATGGGTTTTCCTGGCGATGCCGACATCCGCTGGATGACGGTGGGGTCGCTGATGCTGATGTACGCCCTGGGCTGGGTGATGGTGCGCAGGGTGTCGGCGGCCATGGAGCAGGTTCGGCTGCTCAACACCGAACTCTCGCGCAAGGTGGGGGAGAGAGAGATCGAGTTGCAGCGGCTGTTCGAGCGTTTGCGCCACGTGGAGAGCCAGCGCGTGCTGGAGGCCGAGCGCCGCCGCCTCACGCGCGACATGCACGATGGCCTGGGCAGCCAACTGGTGCAGGCGCTCAACGTGGTCCGTGGCAGCGGACCCCAGGTCGACACCGCGGCGATGGCGGCCATGCTCCACCATGCGCTGGAAGATCTGCGCATGACCCTGGATTCCCTCGAACCCATGGACGGCGACCTACCCACCATCTTGGGCACCTTGCGCCAGCGCATTGCGCCGGCGATGCTGGCGGCCGGGGTGGAGTTGGTCTGGCAGGTGCAGGAGGTGCCACCGATTCCAGGGCTGGAGGCCCGGGGCGTGTTGCATGTGTTCCGTTGTCTGCAGGAGGTTTTTGCGAACGTGCTCAAGCACGCGCAGGCCGGGCGGGTCACGGTGAGCACACGGGACCTGGGCGGGCAGGTCGAGCTGTGTGTGTCCGACGATGGCGTTGGACTGGGCAGGCTTGACGGCGGTTTGTCTGGCGGGGGCGGGCGCGGGATGGGCAACATCCGGCTGCGAGCGGCCGAACTCGGTGTGCTGGTGTCGTTTGAGGAGGCCGCGCCCGGGACGTGCGTGCGCTTCCTCTTCCCTCTGCAGCGGCACGACCCGGCGGGCAGCGGGTAACCCGAGAGAAACACTTGGCTATTGGTGTATACTCGATAAAAACAGTCGGATACCAAGTTGACGTTGCAGCCACCCCGGGTGGCTGGGGTGGGTGGAGAAGCGGTCGAGTGGGTGTCTCAAGACGTCCGCCCGGTTCTACAACGGCAGCCAAACCTCACGATTCAGGAGCACCCCATGCGCCTCACGACCAAAGGCCGCTTCGCGGTCACCGCCATGATCGACCTGGCCCTGCGCCAGAACAATGGCCCCGTCACGCTGGCCGCCATCAGCCAGCGCCAGCAGATTTCGCTGTCCTACCTCGAGCAGTTGTTTGGCAAACTGCGCCGCCACGAGCTGGTGGAGTCCACCCGCGGCCCTGGCGGCGGCTACACGCTGGGCCGGAAGGCAGCAGAGATCACAGTCGCCGACATCATCGTGTCGGTGGACGAACCCATCGGCGCCACCCAGTGCGGTGGCAAGGAAAACTGCCTGGGTGAGGGCAACCGCTGCATGACGCACGAGCTGTGGGCTCAGCTGAACGCCAGAATGGTCGACTTCCTCGATTCGGTCTCGCTGCAGTCGCTGGTGGACGAACAGATCGCCAAGGGCGTGGTGGTCGAGAATGCCCCCATGATCAAGCGCGCGATTTCCAGCGCCCCGGTGGTCAAGCCGATTCGCGTCAACGCGCCGAACTCGGTGTTCGCGCTCGGAGGCGCCGCACTCTCCAAATGACGAGCACGGCTGGTGCTTGCACCGGCCTCGCCTTTGGCATGCCCACCCATTCGGGGCGGGCATCCTTCTGGTCCCACGATTCCAAATTACTGAAAATCTGCCGCCATGAGCACGCCGCATTTCCCGATCTACATGGACTACAGCGCCACCAACCCCTGCGACCCTCGGGTGGTGGACGCGATGATTCCCTGGTTGCGCGAGCACTTCGGCAACCCGGCTTCGCGCAGCCACGCCTGGGGCTGGGAAGCTGAAAAGGCCGTCGAAACCGCCCGCGAGCAAGTGGCGGCGCTGATCAACGCCGATCCGCGCGAGATCGTCTGGACTTCGGGCGCCACCGAGTCCAACAACCTCGCCCTCAAAGGCGCCGCGCACTTCTACAAGACCAAGGGCAAGCACCTGATCACGGTCAAGACCGAGCACAAGGCCGTGCTGGACACCTGCCGCGAGCTGGAGCGCCAGGGCTTCGAGGTGACCTACATGGATGTGCAGGCCGATGGCCTGCTGGACCTGGAGGCCTTCAAGGCCGCAATCCGCCCGGACACCATCCTGGCTTCGGTCATGTTCGTGAACAACGAAATCGGAGTGATCCAGGACATCGCCGCCATCGGCGCCATCTGCCGCGAGAAGGGCGTGATCTTTCACGTGGACGCGGCGCAGGCCACCGGTCGAGTGGACATTGACCTGCAGACTCTGCCGGTGGACCTGATGAGCCTGACCAGCCACAAGACCTACGGTCCCAAGGGCATTGGCGCGCTGTACGTGCGGCGCAAGCCGCGCATCCGCATCGAGGCGCAGATGCACGGTGGTGGCCACGAGCGCGGCATGCGCTCGGGCACCTTGCCCACCCACCAGTGCGTGGGCATGGGCGAGGCCTACCGCATTGCCAAAGAAGAGATGCACGCCGAGAACGTGCGCATCCGCGCGCTGCACGACCGCATGGTCGCCGGCCTGAAGGACATCGAGGAGGTGTTCATCAATGGCCACGAGACGCAGCGCGTGCCCCACAACCTGAACATGAGCTTCAACTACGTCGAGGGCGAATCGCTGATCATGGGTATCAAGGGTCTGGCGGTGTCGTCGGGTTCGGCCTGCACCTCGGCCAGCCTGGAGCCCAGCTACGTGCTGCGGGCCCTGGGCCGCAGCGACGAGCTGGCCCACAGCAGCCTGCGCATGACCATTGGCCGCTGGACCACCGAAGAAGAGATCGACTACGCGATCGCCACCATCAAGGAAAACGTCGCCAAGCTCCGTGAACTCTCCCCCCTTTGGGAAATGTTCAAGGATGGCGTCGATCTGTCCACCATCCAGTGGGCAGCGCACTGAAGGAGAACAACCATGGCCTATTCTGAAAAAGTCGTTGACCACTACGAAAACCCCCGCAACGTCGGCTCTTTCGACAAGGGTGATGAATCCGTCGGTACCGGCATGGTGGGCGCACCTGCCTGCGGCGACGTGATGAAGCTGCAGATCAAGGTGAACCCGCAGACGGGCGTGATCGAAGACGCACGCTTCAAGACCTACGGCTGCGGTTCGGCCATCGCGTCGAGTTCTCTGGTGACGGAGTGGGTCAAGGGCAAGACGCTGGACGAGGCGGCTGCGCTGAAGAACAGCGAAATCGCCGAAGAACTGGCCCTGCCGCCGGTCAAGATCCACTGCTCCATCCTGGCCGAAGACGCCATCAAGGCCGCGGTGGACGACTACCGCAAGAAGCACGCGAACTGAGTCCCGCCATGTCCGTCACGATTTCTGAAGCCGCGGCCCGTCACGTCACCCGTTACCTCGCCAAACGGGGCAAGGGCGTGGGCGTGCGCCTGGGCGTCAAGACCACCGGTTGTTCTGGCCTGGCCTACAAGCTGGAGTACGCCGACGAGATCGCTCCAGAGGACGTGGTGTTCGAGGAAAACGGCGTCAAGGTGCTGGTGGACCCCAAGAGCATGCCTTACATTGATGGCACGCAGCTGGACTTCGTGCGCGAGGGCCTGAACGAAGGCTTCAAGTTCCACAACCCGAACGAGCGCGACCGCTGCGGCTGCGGTGAAAGTTTCCGGGTCTAATCCCGGAAATGAACCTGCAATCCAACGACTTCGAACTCTTTGAGCTTCCACCGGCCTACTCACTGGACCGCGCCGTTCTGGACGAACGCTGGAAGGCCTTGCAGCGCGAGGTGCACCCCGACCGGCACGCTGCGGCCGACGCCCAGACCCAGCGGCAGGCGATGCAGTGGTCTGTGCGCATCAACGAGGCTTACCAGCGCCTGAAGGACCCGCTGCAGCGCGCGGCCTACCTGTGCGAGTTGCACGGGGCTCCCGTCCAGGCGGAGAACAACACCGCCATGCCTCCTGCCTTTCTCATGCAGCAGATGGAATGGCGTGAAGCACTGGAAGAGGCGGCTTCTGCCGCTGTGGTCGAGGATCTCGCCGATGAGGTGGCCTCTGCACGAAAGCGCATGCTGGCGCAACTGCAGCAGACCGCCGACGTGCAGCACGACTGGCCCGCACTGGCCGGGCAGGTCAGAGCCCTCATGTTCATTGAGCGTTTTGCGCGCGACGTCGAGAGCCGTCTCGAACAGCTGGGACAATAGCGGGTTGCGCTGGTTTCATTCCCGTTTTTTCTCTTCCGTCCATGGCACTCCTGCAGATCTCCGAGCCCGGTCAGTCCCTCGACCCGCACCAGCGACGTGTGGCGGTGGGCATTGACCTTGGCACCACACACTCGCTGGTCGCAGCGGTCCGGCATGGCGTGGCCGAATGCCTGCCCGCGCTGGATGGCCGAGTCATCCTGCCCAGCGTGGTGCGCTACCTCGACCCTCAACTCGGAGGTGCAGGGCGTCAGATCGGGTTTGATGCGCTGGCCGCGCAAATTGGTGATCCGGCCAACACGGTCAGTTCGGTCAAGCGACTGCTGGGCCGTCGCCGCGATCAGGTGGTCGACGTGGACAAGCTGTCCTACGCCGTGGTCGACGACAACGGCATGGCAGTGGTCGAGACCGTGGCCGGGCGCAAGACCCCGATGGAGGTGAGCGCGGAGATCCTCGCCACGCTGCGGTTCCGCGCCGAGGACAGCTTCGACGACGAACTGTTCGGCGCGGTGATCACCGTGCCGGCGTACTTCGACGACGCCCAACGCCAGGCCACCAAGGACGCGGCCCAGCTCGCCGGCATCAATGTGCTGCGGCTGATCAACGAACCGACCGCTGCCGCCATTGCTTACGGACTGGACAACGGCAGCGAGGGCGTCTACGCCATCTACGACCTGGGTGGCGGCACCTTCGACATCTCCATCTTGCGACTGACACGCGGCGTGTTCGAGGTCATGGCCACCGGTGGTGATTCGGCTCTCGGTGGTGACGACTATGACCAGGCGCTGGCCTCCTGGGTGCTGCAGCAGGCCGGCCTCGGCCCCGCGGCGGATGCGGCCGAACGCGCCGCATTGCATCGCGAGGCTCGGCGCGTGAAGGAGCAGCTCTCGGCGCATGCCGAAGTGATCTTCCGCGCCGAGATTGAAGGGATCGCTGTCGAACAGGCCGTGCGGCAAGAAGATTTCGAAGCCTGCACCGCAGAGCTGACGGCCCGCACCATGACCGCTGTGCGCAAGGTGCTTCGCGACGCAGGCGTGACCCGGGACGAGGTGCAGGGCGTGGTGATGGTGGGGGGCTCGACCCGCATGCCGGTGGTCCGCCGCGCTGTGGGCGAGTTCTTTGGCCGCGAGCCGCTGACCAACCTCAACCCGGACGAGGTGGTGGCGCTGGGTGCCGCCATCCAGGCCAACGCGCTGGCCGGCAACAGCCAGGACGGTGACCTGCTGCTGCTGGATGTGATCCCGCTGTCGCTGGGCATCGAGACCATGGGTGGGCTGGTCGAACGCATCGTGCCGCGCAACAGCACCATTCCCACCGCCCGTGCCCAGGACTTCACCACCTACCAGGATGGTCAGACCGCGCTGGCGCTGCACGTGGTGCAGGGCGAGCGCGATCTGGTGGCCGACTGCCGAAGCCTGGCGCGCTTCACGCTGCGCGGCATCCCGCCCATGGCGGCCGGTGCGGCGCGCATCCGCGTGACCTTCACCGTCGATGCCGATGGCCTGCTGTCGGTCAGTGCGAAAGAGCAGGGCAGTGGTGTCGAGGCGAAGATCGACGTCAAGCCGGCCTACGGCCTGTCGGACGAACAGATCGCTGCCATGCTGCAGGACAGCTTCAACACCGCCCAACAGGACATGGCTGCGCGGGCGCTGGTTGAGGCGCGCGTGGATGCCGACCGCATGATCGCCGCCACCCGCAGCGCGCTCGCCGCCGATGGCGACCTGCTGGACGTGGCTGAACGCGATGCCATCGACACCCTGATCAATACGCTGGCGGCAGTTTCGGCCGACGGCAGCGCCGCCGACATCGAAGCCGCCACGCAGGCGCTGGCCAAGGGCACCGAAGCCTTTGCGGCCCAGCGCATGAACCGAGGCATCCAGCTTGCGCTGGCCGGCCGCAAAGTCGAAGAAGTCTGAACCCATGCCCACGATCAAGATCCTCCCGCACCCCGAGTACTGCCCGCAGGGCGCCAGCGTCAGCGCGCCCCCCGGCACGTCGATCTGCGAAGCGCTGCTGGACAACGACATCAAGATCGAGCACGCCTGCGACATGAGCTGCGCTTGCACCACCTGCCACGTGGTGGTGCGCGAAGGCTTCAACAGCCTGGGCGAGCTCGATGAAGCCGAAGAAGATCTGCTCGACCGCGCCTGGGGTCTGGAGCCCAACTCCCGCCTGTCCTGCCAGGCCATCCTGGCGCAGCAGGATGTGACGATCGAGATTCCGAAGTACTCGATCAACCACGCCAAAGAGAACCACTGATGAGACAGATCGTTCTCGACACCGAAACCACCGGCCTGTCGGCGGAGAACGGTGATCGCATCATCGAGATCGGCTGTGTCGAGCTGCTCAATCGCAAGCTCACCGGCAACAACCTGCACCACTACATCAACCCCGAGCGCGACAGCCACGAGGACGCGCTCAAGGTGCACGGCATCAGCAACGAGTTTTTGCGTGACAAGCCCAAGTTCGCGCAACTGGCCGACGAGATCCTGGACTACCTCTCTGGCGCCGAGCTGATCATCCACAACGCGCCGTTCGACATCTCCTTCCTCAACAAGGAGCTGGAGCGGCTGGGCCGCAAGCCGATCAAGGCCTACATCGACGGGGTGATCGACACCCTGGTGATGGCCAAGGAGATGTTTCCGGGCAAGCGCAATGGCCTGGATGCGTTGTGCGACCGCCTGGGCGTGGACAACTCCAGCCGCACGCTGCACGGGGCCTTGCTTGATGCCGAACTGCTGGCCGATGTCTACATCAACATGACTCGGGGCCAGGATGCCCTGATTGTTGAAGAGGGCATTCCGACCGAGGTGAGCCTTGGGGAAGAGCTGGTGCAGGTCGACCTGAGCCGCTTGGAGCTGCCGGTGCTGACCGCCAACGAGCAGGAAGCGGCTGCCCATGACGCCGTGCTCGCGGATATCGACAAGGCCTGCAAAGGCAAAACCCTGTGGCGCCAACTCGCTCCCGCTGTCTGATTTTGGGCGGTCGTCGGAAAAGGGAAAATATCAGGCTATAATGCGAGGCTTCCGAACAATCGGATCTGATGACAAGTCAGGCAAGATTTTCGGGCGGTTAGCTCAGTGGTAGAGCACTGCCTTCACACGGCAGGGGTCGCAGGTTCGAACCCTGCACCGCCCACCAGTCAAAGCCCCGAGCGAACGCTCGGGGCTTTTTCTTTTTGGCAGCCGATGGAGACGGGCCATGGACCAGGTGGATGTGTTGGTGATCGGCGCTGGCGTGGTTGGGCTGGCGGTGGCCCGGGCGCTGGCGCTGTCCGGGCGCGAGGTGCTGGTGCTCGAGCGTGAAGCGGGTATCGGCATGGGCACAAGCTCTCGCAACAGCGAAGTCATCCATGCCGGGATCTACTACCCGACAGGCTCGCTCAAGGCGCAACTGTGCGTGCGGGGACGTGCGCAGCTGTACGCATACTGCTTGGAGCGAGGCATTGCCCATCGCCGTTGCGGCAAGCTGATCGTTGCCCATACGCCTTCTCAGGTCGCCGGTTTGCCGGACATCATGGCCAGGGCGCGCGCCAACGGTGTGGACGATCTTGTGTTGCTCGGCGCCGACGAAGCCCGCGCGCTGGAGAGTCGCCTGCACTGTGCGGCGGCCTTGCTGTCGCCCTCTACGGGCATTGTCGACAGCCACGGGTTGATGCTCGCGCTGCAAGGCGATCTGGAAAATGCGGGTGGTATGGTGGTCTGTCACAGCGTCGTTGACGAAGTCGCTGCGACCGGTGGGCAGTTCGTGGTCCGGACCGCCGATGGCACAGAACTTCAGGCGACAACGGTGGTGAATGCCGCCGGTCTCGACGCCTGTGCCGTGGCGTCGCGGACGACCGGGCTGGACCGCGTGCATGTGCCTCGCGCGAGGTACGCCAAAGGCAACTACTTCACGCTCGCGGCCGGGCGTTCACCGTTCGAGCGATTGATCTACCCGGCGCCCGAGCCGGCGCAACACCTGGCCGGGCTGGGCGTCCACCTCACCATCGACCTGGGCGGGCAGGCGAAGTTCGGTCCCGACGTTCAGTGGACCGACGATCCTGAGGATCTGGTGGTGGACCCGGCGCGAGGCGATGCCTTTTATGCCGAGGTGCGCAATTACTGGCCCGAACTGCCGGACGGTGCCCTACAGCCGGGCTATGCGGGCATGCGGCCCAAGATCAGCGGACCCGACGAGCCCGCGGCGGATTTCCGCATCGACGGGCCGGCCGTGCATGGCCTGCCCGGCCTGGTCAACCTGTTCGGTATCGAGTCGCCGGGCCTGACCAGCTGCCTGGCGATTGCCGAGCGGGTGGTCAGCCTGTTGCGCTGATCAGCGGGCTTCCTTGAGGGCCTGCGCGGCCTCGCGCACCAGGGCCGACCCCTTGTAGATCAGTCCGGTGTAGATCTGCACCAGGTCTGCGCCCGCCCGCACCTTGCTGACGGCATCGTCGCCGCTGAGCACGCCACCCACACCGATGATGGGAAACCCCTCGCCCAGCGCACCGCGCAGCAAGCGGATGACCCTGTTGCTGGCCGCCAGCACTGGCGCTCCCGAGAGCCCGCCAGCCTCTTCGGCATGGGCCAGACCTGCCACCGCATCGCGGCTGAGCGTGGTGTTGGTTGCAATCACGCCCAGCCGCTGGTTGGGCTGGCCTGCGGTGTCGCTGCCATAGCGCAGCAGGGTGGCTGCGATCACCCCGATCTGCATCTCGTCCAGATCTGGCGCGATCTTCAGGAACACCGGTGCCTGCTTGCCATAGCGCTGTGCGAGCAGCTCGCGCCGTTCCATGACCGCGCCCAGCAAGGCATCCAGGGCTTCGTCGCTTTGCAGGCTGCGCAGGTTCTTGGTGTTGGGGCTGGAGATGTTGACCGTCACGTAATCGGCGTGCGGGTACACGCCATCGAGGCAGGTCAGGTAGTCGCTGGTGGCCTGCTCGATGGGGGTGGCAGCGTTCTTGCCAATGTTCAGGCCCAGCAGCATGGGCGATGGGCCGCCCTTGCTGCGAAACCGCGCTTTCTGCACATTGGTCACAAAGGCAATCAGTCCTTCGTTGTTGAAGCCCAGCCGGTTGATCAGCGCGTTGCGTTCGGGGATGCGGAACATGCGCGGCCTGGGGTTGCCCGGCTGGCCCTTGGGGGTGACGGTGCCGACCTCCACAAAGCCGAAGCCCATGGCCGACAGCCCGTCGATGCAGCGTGCGTTCTTGTCCAGCCCGGCGGCCAGACCCACACGGTTCGGGAACCTCAGGCCGGCCACCATCACCGGATCGTCAATGCGCGACTCGCTCCAGAGGCAGCTCAGGGGCGAGTGCTGGAAGCGCGCGATGTTGTCGAGCGTCAACTCGTGCGCAGTTTCAGGGTCCAGACCGAAGAGAAGCGGGCGGGTGAGCGCGTAGGGCAGAAGTGACATCGGATAATCAACAAATTCGCGTAAACCCTGATTCTCTCAAATGACCCAAGACGAACTCAAAGCCCTGGTCGGCCAGGCAGCCCTTCAGTACGTGACCCCGGGCGAAGTGGTGGGTGTCGGCACCGGCTCCACCGTCAACAAGTTCATTGATGCCCTGGCCGCCATCAAAGACAACATTCCCGGGGCAGTGTCCAGTTCGGAAGCTTCGACCGCACGCCTCAAGGCGCTGGGCATTCCCGTGCTGGATGCGTCCGCAGTCGAGGGGCTTTCGGTCTACATCGATGGTGCCGACGAGATCGATGCAAGAGGCTACATGGTCAAGGGCGGCGGCGCCGCACTCACGCGCGAGAAGATCGTGGCCGCCATGTCCAGGCGTTTCGTCTGCATCGCCGACGAGTCCAAGATGGTGCCGGTGCTGGGGGCTTTCCCGCTGCCGGTCGAGGTGATTCCGATGGCGGCTGTCCGTCTGGCTCGCCAGTTTGACGGGCTGGGCGGTTCCGCCAGGCTGCGCATCAAGGATGGCCAGCCCCTGGTGACCGACAACGGTCAGCACATCCTGGATGTCACCGGTTTGAAGATCAGCGATCCGCTGGCTTTCGAGAGCGAGGTCAACCAGTGGCCTGGCGTCGTGACCGTGGGGGTGTTTGCCCACCAGAAAGCCAGCGTGTGCCTGCTCGGTACCCCGGGCGGGGTGCGCACGCTGACGTTCTGACCAGAGGGGCCGGAGGGCGACTGTCCCCGGTTTCTCAGAAGCGGATGCCGCTGGGATTGCTGGCCGGCGGCGTCACCGGGACTTCCGCGGGTGTATCGGCAGCGGGTTGACCGGCGGGCGTTCTGGTGGCGGGCGCCGCAGCCTGTTTGGCCTCGACCAGCGGGGTGGCTGCTTCGCGACGATAGCTGGGGGGCAGCACCGACTTTTTCGGGTAGCCGGCCGCATCCAGGTACTGGCCCCACTCGGTGGCCGAATAGCCCTTGAGCTGTTGTCCTCCGACGGTCAGCAGCGGCAGGCTGGTGGCGCCGCTCAGTCGCTTGAAGGCGGCCACGTCGTCGCTGCTGTTGACGGTTTTTTCAGCAAAGGGAATGCCCCGCGTGCTCAGGAAGTTGCGGCCACTGTCGCAGGGCGAGCAGTCGGCGCCGGTGTAGAGGGTCACGGGATAGCGGCTCGCTGCCTGACGAACCTCAGCCGGCAGCGTGGGTGCGGCCGATCCCGCTGAGCTGGCCCCGTCGACTGGGCGGGCGTTGGTCGCAGCCGGTGGTGGCTGGTCGGAATAGGTGACTTTGCCATCAGGCCCCACGATCCGGTAGACGCCTTGGGCAGAAGCAAGCGGAGCGACCAGCATGCCTGCGAGTGCGACTGCGGGAGCGAGCTTCGATACAGAGAAGATCGAGTGGCGGCAGAAGGAGCGCATGTCGTTTGTCCTCGGAAGAGATCGGATGAAGGCGGGTCAGGCCATGCCCTGGTGGCGCAGCAGCGCATCCAGGCCGGGTTCGCGGCCGCGGAAGGCCTTGAACGACTCTATGGCCGGGCGGCTTCCTCCCGCCTCGAGAATGGCTTCACGGTAGCGGCGGCCCGTGGCCACGTCCAGCGTGCTGTGACCACTGGCGCGCGCAGCTTCCTCGAAGGCCGAGTAGGCGTCGGCCGAGAGCACCTCCGCCCACTTGTAGCTGTAGTACCCAGCGGAATAGCCGCCTGCAAAGATGTGGCTGAAGGTGTGCGGCGTGCGGCTGTAGGGCGGTGGCTGCAGCACCGCGACCTCATCGCGGACCTGCGACAGCAGCGCCAGGATGTCCTCGCCGCTTGACACGGGGGCAGGCTGGCTGTGCAGCAGCATGTCGAACAGGGAGAACTCGACTTGGCGCAGCGTCTGCAGCCCGCTCTGGAAGTTTTTGGCCGCCAGCATCTTGTCGAACAGGTCGCGCGGAAGGGGTGCACCGGTGTCCACGTGCGACGTCATGTGCTTGAGAACGTCCCATTCCCAGCAGAAATTCTCCATGAACTGGCTGGGCAGTTCGACCGCGTCCCATTCGACACCGCTGATGCCAGACACGTCGCGTTCGTTGACACGCGTGAGCATGTGGTGAAGGCCGTGACCGAACTCGTGGAACAAGGTGATCACGTCGTCGTGCGTGAGCAGGGGGGGCTGCCGGACTCCATTGACCTCGACGCCCTCGGCGAAGTTGCAGACTAGGTGCGCCACGGGCGTCTGCACGCTGCCGTCGTCCGGTCGCAGCCAGCGGGCCCGCACATCGTCCATCCAGGCGCCACCGCGTTTGCCGTTGCGGGCCGCGGGGTCGAGGTAGAACTGGCCGACAAGTTCGGGTCCGGTCGCAGTCCGGCGTTCGATGCGGTAGAACTCCACCAGCGGGTGCCAGACCGGGGCGATGTCCCGGCGGATGCTCACCTCGAACAAGGTTTCGACGATCTGGAAAAGGCCCGCCAGCACCTTGGGCGCGGTGAAGTAGGGCTTGATCTCCTGGTCGCTGAAGGCGTAACGGGCTTCCTTGAGCTTTTCGCCGATGTAGGGCCAGTCCCAGGGCTGCGGATTGCTGATCCCCAGTTCCTGGGCGGCGAACTCCCGCAAATCCTTCACATCCTGCTCGGCGTACGGTCGGGCCTTGTGCGCCAGATCGCGCAGGAAACCGATCACCTGTTCGGGCGATTCCGCCATCTTCGGCACGAGGGAGACATCGGCGAAGTGGCGATGCCCCAGCAACTGGGCCTCCTCATGGCGCAGTGCCAGCAGCTCGGCCATGATGGCCGTGTTGTCAAAGCGGGTGGCTTCGCCCTCGGCCTGATCGCTGGCGCGCGTCACATACGCCCGATAGAGCTTTTCCCGTAACGCGCTGCTGCGGGCAAACTGCATCACGGGCAGGTAGCAGGGCATCTTGAGGGTGAGCTTGTGACCGGCCTGACCGACTGCCAGGGCTGCCGCGCGCGTGGCCTGTTGCACATCCGCCGGCACCCCGTCAAGGTCTTCTGGTGACACGTACAGACTAAACGAGTCGGTGGCGTCCAGTGCGTTTTCGCTGAACTTCTGGGCGAGTTCGGCCTGTCGTTCCTGCAGCCAGGCGAACCGCTGCTTGGCCTCTCCTTGCAACTCGGCACCGCCCAGAACGAATCCACGCATGGCGTTGCGGTGGGCCTGTGCCTGCTCAGGGTTCAACCGGGAGACGTCCATGGCCTTGTACTTGGCATACAGACGCTCGTCGGCACCCAGCCGCGTCCAGAATTCCGTCACGCGGGGCAGCGCTTCGTTGTAGGCAGTCCGCAACTCGGGCGTGTCGGCCACGCTGTTGAGGTGTCCGACTGCACCCCAGGCGCGCGACAGTCGCTCGGTGGACACGTCGAGCCGGGCAGACAGGGCGCTCCAGTCCGCAGGAAACTCCGGCGCCGTGACGTTCTCCAGGGCGGCATCGGCTTCCTTCAACAGGGCATCGATGGCGGGCGCCACGTGGGAAGGGGCGATGGCATCGAACCGGGGCAGTGCGGAGAAATCGAGCAGGGGGTTGTCAGCGACGGTGTTCATGCAACTCAGTAGGGGCTCGGGACAGAAAGTTCAATGGCCTGGGCGGCTGGAACCCGGAACACCGGCTCAGCGGGCGCTTTTCTTGATGCTCTTCTTGAGCACCTTGGCGCGCTTGACCTGGCCGCCGGGAGTCAGTCGCTGGTTGCCCAGCACCCGAACCACCTTGACTTCGGGCTTCTGGCCTCCGCGCTTGCTGAACTTGAGCACCTTCACATCGCGTGGCCCGGGCATGCGGTCTTCATCGGCCACTTTCTGCTTCTCCGGAACCGGGCGCCACAGTACCAGCAGCTTACCGATATGCTGGATGGGGGCTGCCTCCAGCTCGTCGGCCAGCGTCTGGAGCATGGCCTCGCGGGATGGGCGGTCGTCGCTGAACACTCGGATCTTGATCAGGCCGTGGGCCTTGAGCGCTGCGTCCACCTCCTTTTTGACGGCGGCGGTCAGTCCGTCTCCGCCAACGAGAACGACGGGATCGAGATGGTGCGCCTCGGCGCGGTGCACCTTGCGCTGTGCGGGCGTGAGTTGGATCTGGGGCATGGGACAATTATCGTTTACACAGCGGCGGCTCACAGCCCCGGTTTCGCCATGGGCATGAAAGTCAAGACTCAGAGCAAGAAGGTCAACAAGGCGTGGCTGAACGAGCACGTCAACGATCCGTATGTGCGTCTGGCCCAGAAAGAGGGTTACCGGGCACGGGCGGCCTACAAGCTCAAGGAGATCGACGAAACCCTGGGGCTTATACGCCCGGGTGACGTGGTGGTCGATCTGGGTTCGGCGCCCGGCGCCTGGAGCCAGTATGTGCGCCGGCGCCTGAGCCCGGGTGGCGCCGCTGTCGGCGAGTTGCACGGACAGATCATCGCGCTGGACCTGCTGCCCATGGAGCCCGTCGAAGGCGTGCACTTCATCCAGGGCGACTTTCGCGAGAGCGAAGTACTGGCCGCGCTGGAGCAGGCACTGGCCGACCGTGGGGTGAAGGCAGTCGATGTCGTGGTGTCCGACATGGCGCCGAATCTCTCGGGCATCGGGTCGGCAGACGCCGCGCGCATCGAGGATCTGGTGGGCCTTGCGGTGGACTTCGCCAGTCAGCACCTCAAGCCCGATGGTGCCTTGGTGGCCAAGCTGTTTCACGGTGGGGCCTACGACCCTCTGGTGGCCCTGTTCCGAAAGACCTTCAAGGTTGTCAAACCTTTCAAGCCCAAGGCGTCGAGGGACAAATCCTCTGAAACCTTTTTGGTGGGCATGGGTCTCAAAAGCCCGAACTGATCAATAAATACTAACCATTTCATTGGCGTTGCCTCCCTAAATGTCAAGTCCCTGGTGGCTTGAAACACCTAAAATGTCCTCAACATGCCAGTATCCGTTCTAGTCAGGAGCCGACCTTGAACAACCAGTGGTTCTCGAAGATTGCCGTGTGGATGGTGATCGCCATGGTGCTTTTCACCGTCTTCAAGCAATTCGATGGCCGCGCGACGGCCGGAGCCGGTTACGTCGGCTACTCCGAGTTCCTGGATCAGGTGAAGGCACAGCAGATCAAGCAGGCCACCATCCAGGAGGGCCAGGGCGGTACCGAAATCGTGGCGGTCACGCACGATGATCGGCGCATCCGCACCACCGCCACTTATCTCGACCGCGGTCTGGTCGGTGACCTGATCAACAACAACGTCAAGTTCGACGTGCGTCCGCGCGAAGAAGGCTCGTTGCTGATGACCCTGCTGGTCAGCTGGGGGCCGATGCTGCTGCTGATCGGCGTGTGGATCTACTTCATGCGCCAGATGCAGGGCGGTGGCAAAGGTGGTGCCTTCAGCTTTGGCAAGAGCAAGGCCCGCATGCTCGACGAAAACAACAACACCGTGACCTTTGCCGACGTTGCAGGGTGCGACGAAGCCAAGGAAGAGGTCAAGGAGGTTGTGGACTTCCTCAAGGACCCTCAGAAATTCCAGAAGCTTGGCGGTCGTATTCCACGCGGGCTGTTGCTGGTGGGGCCTCCGGGCACTGGCAAAACTCTGCTGGCCAAGGGGATTGCCGGAGAAGCCAAGGTCCCATTCTTCAGCATCTCGGGCTCTGACTTCGTTGAAATGTTTGTCGGCGTGGGTGCTGCCCGCGTGCGCGACATGTTCGAGAACGCCAAGAAGAATGCCCCCTGCATCATCTTCATCGACGAAATCGACGCGGTCGGTCGCCAGCGTGGTGCTGGCCTGGGTGGTGGCAACGACGAGCGCGAGCAGACCCTGAACCAGATGCTGGTCGAGATGGATGGCTTCGAGACCAATTTGGGCGTTATCGTGGTCGCAGCCACCAACCGTCCGGACATCCTGGACGCCGCCCTGCTGCGCCCGGGTCGTTTCGACCGGCAGGTCTACGTGACGCTGCCCGACATCCGTGGTCGCGAGCAGATCCTGAACGTGCACATGCGCAAGGTGCCGTTGGGCACCGACGTGAACGCCAGCGTGATCGCCCGCGGGACGCCCGGCATGAGTGGTGCCGACTTGGCCAACCTGTGCAACGAGGCCGCCCTGATGGCCGCCCGCCGCAACGCGCGCGTGGTCGAGATGCAGGACTTCGAGAAGGCCAAGGACAAGATATTCATGGGTCCCGAGCGCAAGAGCATGGTGATGCCCGAGGAGGAGCGCAAGAACACGGCTTATCACGAAGCTGGGCATGCCCTGATTGGCAAGCTGCTGCCCAAGTGCGATCCGGTGCACAAGGTCACGATCATTCCGCGCGGCCGGGCACTGGGTGTGACCATGAGCCTGCCGGCGCAGGACCGCTACAGCTACGACAAGGACTACATGCTGAACCAGATCAGCATGCTGTTCGGTGGCCGCATCGCGGAGGAGGTGTTCATGAACCAGATGACCACGGGCGCTTCCAACGACTTCGAGCGTGCCACCTCAATCGCCCGCGACATGGTGATGCGCTACGGCATGACCGACGCGTTGGGCCCGATGGTCTACGCTGAAAACGAGGGCGAGGTGTTCCTGGGCCGTTCGGTCACCAAGACCACCAACATGAGTGAGCAGACCATGCAGAAGGTGGATGCTGAGGTACGCCGCATCATCGATGCCCAGTACAAGCTGGCGCGTGATCTCATCGAGGAGCACAGCGACAAGATGCACGCTATGGCAACGGCCTTGCTGGAGTGGGAAACCATCGATGCCGACCAGATCGATGACATCATGGCCGGCAAACCGCCACGTCCGCCCAAGGACTGGACGCCTCGCACACCTTCGGCAGGCGGTGGTGGCAGCGGCGGGACGCCTGCCGTGGCGACGGATACGGCGCCGACAGCCGCCTGAACCACGTCACCTGCCAATTTGTTCTTTCTGCGGGGCCCCTTGGGCCCCGTTTTCGTTCAGCGAGCCTTCAATGCAGTGGATCACCTCCCGCTTCGTCATCGACCTGGATGTGCCCAAGGTCATGGCCATCATTAACGTGACCCCTGACTCATTTTCCGATGGGGGACAGCACGACAGCACCTCTTCGGCACTGAGGCATTGCGAGCAGGTGCTCAAGGAGGGAGCTCACATCCTCGACATCGGAGGGGAGTCGACCCGGCCGGGCAGCCCAGCAGTTCCTCTGGAGGCCGAGCTCGAACGGGTCATTCCTGTCGTGCGGGAAGCGGTGAAGCTGGGGGTACCGGTGTCCGTGGACACCTACAAGCCGGAAGTCATGCAATCTGTGCTGGACCTCGGTGCCGACATCGTGAACGACATATGGGCCCTGCGCCGCGAGGGTGCCGAAAGCGTTGTGTCCGGCCATCCGCGCTGTGGTGTGTGCCTGATGCACATGCATCGCGATCCGCAGACCATGCAGGTGGCGCCCATGGATGGCAGTGTGCTGACTCCTGTGCGGCAATTTCTAGAGGACCGGGCTGCAGTGCTGGAGGGGAGGGGGGTGAGCCGAGAGCGGATCGTATTGGACCCAGGCATTGGTTTTGGCAAGTCGGTGCAGCAGAATTTTGAACTTCTGGCAAATCAGTCCGCATTGAATCAACTGCCATATCCGTGGCTTGTTGGTTGGTCGCGTAAGTCATCGCTCGGTGCCGCCACTGGACGACCGACTCCAGTCGAGCGTGTTTCCTCCAGCGTGGTGGCGGCTGTACTCGCGGTGGAGCGTGGTGCTTCAGTGGTTCGTGTACACGATGTTCGGGACACGGTGGATGGACTGGCCGTATGGCTGGCCATAGGTGCACCAGCGAACACAGCCTAAAGTCGCAACAAAGTGTGTATCCCCCGCTTTGGGGGCGAAACCAACTAGTACGCAAGTTACAATGCCGACCTGCCAAAAATATATTCAGGAGGAAGTGGCAGCAGGTCCGGCCTAAGCGCGACACGGCGTGGCTGGGCTCGCCGGCCCGCACAGCCGTCATGCTGGATTGTCCGGATCTCGCGGTACCCAGGGAGGTGATGCAACACGTCGTGCACGTGGAGTCATCCCGAAATCCGTTTGCCATCGGGGTGGTGGGCGGTTACCTCGCACGTCAGCCTAGGAACCTTGAAGAAGCGCTGGCCACCGTGCGCCAGCTCAAGGAAGGGGGCTACAACTTTTCCGTCGGAATCTCGCAGGTCAATCGCTACAACCTGGCGAAATACGGCCTCAAGACCTACGAACAAGCGTTCGAGGTCTGCCCCAATCTGCAAGCGGGCTCCCGCATTCTTCGCGAGTGCTACGACCGTGCCCAAGACTGGGGCAAGGCCTTCAGTTGCTACTACTCGGGTGACTTCACTACGGGCTTTCAGCACGGATATGTGCAGAAGGTGTTCGCTTCCATGTCCAAGGGAGTGCAAGCCAAGGACTCAAGCCTGCCCGTGGCTATACGCGTTATTCCACGCGAAGGCGTCCAGCGTCGGCGTGTCAGCGACGAGCAACTGCCTCTAAGAACTATCGGAAAAGTTCTGCGTCTTGATGGATTGCAGCTGCGAACGGCTTCTGCGTACCCAGAGTCCTATCCGGTACGTCGGCATATCTCTTCCTCGAAGCTACCTGTTGCGGGAAAAACACAGCTGCTTGCCGAGTATGGGGGGCAGCAAGCAAATGCCAACGAATCGAGTTCCGGCCTCTCTGTGCTGGGAATAGGTGTTGTGGCTGCAACTCAGACCACATTGCCCGAGAGTTCACGCACCCAGATTCCAGTGCAGATGGTAGGTGTGGACGGTGATCCCTATCAAACCCGCATGCTTCCACTCCAAACCGGCTTTCCCGACAAAGTTCGGCCTGGGCCAGACTTCAATCAACCTTCCCGCTCTACTCGTTCGGCTGCCCATGTCGCCGAGCGCAGAGGTGGCTTGTTGCTTTCCACTGAGTCTTCAGCTTTGTCTGAAAACCCGGCTGATCGGTCGTCACCGTTCGTCGGAAATGTTCGCGGTCCGAAAGGCATATCGCCGACGGATCATTCCTTCGTCTTTTGATATTTCAACTTCCTCAATACTTCTATGTTGACCACTCAAAAATTCACGCATCGGTTGGAGTATCGCTTTGCCATAGCGGTATTGATCTGCTTGATTTGTATTTTTTTCGTCCCAGAAGTTCTCGCGCAACAACAGGGAGGATTCACGGCTGCCTGTCAGAATGTCCAGACATTCTTTGGCCGTGTAGTGACAATTCTCCGTGCAGCGTCAGTGGCGATCGTAACTATCGCAATTGTTTTTGCTGGCTACCAGATTGCATTTGCTCACAAGCGTTTATCTGATGTTGCTCCGGTGTTGGTTGGAGGTCTTCTGATTGGCGGTGCAACCGCCCTTGCCAGTTGGTTTGCAACCGATCTCGGGGCTGGCTCGGTTGTGGGTGCTCAAGCAACTTGCTGAGCAGGGTCTTTTAAGCGATGAATAGAGATACTGTTTTCCGCGGCTGTACCCGGCCTGCAATGATCATTGGAGTACCCTACTTACCTTTTGTAGTAGGCGCTGGTACTCCACTGGTCTTGGCTATGTATATTTCGTGGTGGTTTCTGCTTCTGATACCGTTTTCAGTCCTAATAATGCGATTAATGGCTAAAAGGGATGAGATGATTTTTCGATTGATTGGGTTGAATCTGGTGTTTCGATTTTTGCCCAGAAATCTAAATGCGGCTGGAGGCGCTTGGGTATTTTCGCCGCAGCGGCAGAGCAAAGGTAATCGCGGTAAGAAGATGGAGCCGTACGCTTGAACGAGCGGCTAAATACTTCATCGGTAGATCCTGCTTATGTCTTTGTTCTCGCCCGATGCTGACTTCAGCAACTTTATTCCCTTCAGCACTCATGTGGATACCCACGCGGTGAAATCACGGGAAGGTGACTACTTGATCACCTGGTTGCTCAGTGGATTCCCGTTCGTAGGACGGGAAGACTGGGAGCTTGAGCACCGGCACAAAGCCTTCAACAACCTGCTGCAAAGCCTGCGTGCGCCGGATTTCGAGAACGTCGCATTCTGGGCCCACGACATCCGGCGTCGCCGGCCCATCAAGGCCGAGGCTCGCTTTCCGCACCGGTTCAGCCAAGAACTGCACGACAAGTACATCGAGAGGCTCTCGAGCAAGCGTCTGATGCAGAACGAGCTCTACCTGACCATGGTGTACCGCCCAGTGGTCAGCGGAAAAAAGTTTGCTGCAATCTCGCGAGACATTGAGATATTGCGCAAGGAAGAGAAGGCTTACCTCGAGAAAATCTACGAGCTGGTGGGCAACGTCGAGGCCTTGTTGCAGGACTACTCCCCGTACCGCCTTGGGCTCTACGAGAGCGCGCACAAGCAGGTGTTCTCCGAGAACCTAGAGTTCTTCGGTTATCTGATCAATCACGTGGATGAGCCTGCGCCGGTGTTGCCGGCGCCCATCTACAACTATTTGCCGACGAGCAAGCATCTGTTCTCGACAGGGAGCGGTGATTTCGCTATTCGTACCGCCAACGGCGATAACTATTTCGGTGCCATCCTCAACATCAAGGAGTACGCCGACAGCTCTTGGCCGGGCATTCTGAACGGCCTGAAGTATCTGGAGTTCGAGTACATCGTCACTCATTCCTTCACGCCCATGAGTCGCTACGACTCGATGAAGGCTTTGGAGCGCACGAAGGGCGCCATGCTCTCGTCCGAAGACAAGGCGGTCAGCCAGATCGTGGAGCTGGACTTCGCAATGGACCAGCTCGCCTCGGGCAACTTCGTGCTCGGCCAATACCACTTCAACATGGCCATCTTTGCGGCCAGTCAGGACGAGCTGTACAGCCACGTCGCCCAGGCCCGGGCACAGCTGTCGGGCGCCAGCTTCGTGACCGTGAAGGAGGATGTGGCCGTGCCCGCGGCTTTCTATGCGCAGTTGCCCTGTAACTGGCGCTTCCGCCCGCGCATTGCCAACCTCAGCTCGCTGAACTTCCTGGGTCTGAGTCCGCTGCACAACTTCGCCACCGGCAAGCCCAACTTCAATCCCTGGGGGCCGTCGGTCAGCATCCTTCAGACGCTGAACAATCAGGCCTACCACTTCAATTTCCACGCCACCAAGCCGCATGAATACTCGCTGGGCGAGAAGGCCATTGCCAACACGATGGTGATCGGGAAGTCGGGTACCGGCAAGACGGCGCTGATCAACTTCCTGCTGGCGCAGGTGCAGAAGATCGATCCTGAGCCGACGATCTTCTTTTTTGACAAAGACCGCGGCGCCGAGATCTTCATCCGCGCCTGCGGCGGTCGCTACTTCACCCTGGAAAAGGGGCGTCCGACCGGCTTCAACCCCCTCCAGTGCGACAACACGCCGGAGAACGAGCAGTTTCTTGTGGAGTTGCTGCAGACGCTATGCGGCAAGGAGAAGTACGCCGCCACCGAGCAGGAGGATCTGATCCGTGCAGTGCGTGCCATCCTGGACACGCCGGTGCACCTGCGCACCATGACCAACCTGCAGAAGAGCCTGCCCAATATGGGCGAGAACAGCCTCTTCGAGTGCATCTCGGTCTGGTGCAAGGGCGGACCGTTTGCCTGGGTGTTCGACAACCCCAAGGACAACATCGACTTCTCAGGCTCCAACATCATTGGCTTCGACTACACCGAAGTCATTGAGGACTCCAAGACCCGCGAGCCCATCATCCAGTACCTGCTGCACCGGATGGAAAGCCTCATCGACGGGCGCCCGTTCATCTACGTGATGGACGAGTTCTGGAAGGTGCTGGAGGGCAAGGGCGGTCTCAAGGACTTCGCCAAGAACAAGCAGAAGACCATCCGGAAACAGAACGGCTTGGGTATCTTTGCCACCCAGAGCCCGCAGGACGCGCTCAACAGCGACATCTCGGCCGCGCTCATCGAGCAGACCGCGACGCTGATTTTGCTGCCCAACCCCAATGCCGACCCCAAGGACTACCTCGAAGGTCTCAAGCTGACGCGGGCCGAGTTTGAACTGGTGGTCGGGCTGGACGAGCGCAGCCGCTGTTTCCTCGTCAAGCAGGGCCACAACGCTGTGCTATGCCAGCTGAACCTCAATGGCATGGACGACGAACTCGCCGTGTTGTCGGGCTCGTCGGATAACGTCGAGATCCTGACGGCCCTGCTCGCCGAACACCCGACGCCACATTTGCCGGACACCTGGCTGCCCGAGTTCCACTTTCGTCGCAAGGGGTTGCGCACCCAGCGCAAGGCGCTCATGGCCAACAGCAACGAGTTTCTCAGGCATGCGCCAACGGCCGATCTGGAGGAGGGTAGCGAAGCATCGCTGGTCAGGTAGCCGAACACCCAAGGGAGCAGAAACAACAATGAAACCAATCAGAACATCCAGAGCAACCGCCTTGCGCTTGCTCGCAACGCTTGTTTTGGCGGGCGCCCCGCTGGCCGCTTCGGCGACTGCGGGACAGTCCAAGTGCGGAGGCCTGGCCCCCGAAGGCACCTCCACTGGGGGAGCCTTCTTTGACAACGACCTTCCTGCCGGGCAGGACGTGTTCTCTTTCTGTGCCTTCGGCTACCCGCCGCACTGCTGGGTGGGGGTGAACCCCATCGCAGGCACCTGGAAGATCGTCAACCAGTACTGCTTCAACCCCAAGTGGACCAGCAAGTACGAGCAGGTCTGCCCGCATGGCCGCCGCCCCGGCACCTGGAAGAGCCCGGGCAAGATGCCCTTCGATTACAAGGGCAAGCCCGGTGCACCCGACGGCCTGGAGGAGTGCCAGCACTTGATGGAAGAGTGACGGCGGCTTGCACCAAGAACAACAGACAGGAGGAAAACCAATGAACACATCCATCACCCGGGCTTTGCGGGGCCTCGGCATGCTGGGGGTCGCCCTGATGCTGGCCACCGCCGCTCACGCCGTCAATTTGCCCAAGCCGCCCAGCCCACCGAAGCCTGGGGATCTGCCTGAAATTCCCGACACCCAGATCCTCGACAAGCTGCCCGAGGGCACAGAAATGCCCGAACCCGGACAGTCCGGCGTGGTGGTGTCCTGCCTGCAAAAAGGCAACATGGACATCTCCCGGCCGAGCCTGCCTCTCCTTAGCTGCTGGGAGAGTGCGACCAACGGCAGCGATGACGTGGAGGCCCTGAACAAGGCCTGCACGGTGCAGATGACGCCGATGAAGATCGACTCGACCCTCGTGCCGAAGTGCCCCCCCAAGGCGCTGGGCACCTGCATCGGAGCCAAGAGTGGCGGCGCTGCCAACAGCGAGAAGTCCACCTCCAACCACTATCACTACACGCCGCAGACCTTGTTCGAGTGGCGAAAGAGCAAGAAGAACTGCGAGGCCTCGGGCGGCAAGTGGTACGGCCTGGGCAACAAGTCGCGCCTCTTCTGATCCATCCGTCCAACACCTGCTTGCTGCTGCGCCATGCACACCTCAAAGCGCGTTCTCCGTTCGCTGTTGCTCACCGTCTCCACCGCGTGTCTGCTGGGGGGCTGCATGGTGCCTGCCATGGTCGCCACCAATCTTGAGAAGTCGGGCTACAGCAGCGATATCGACAAGGGTCGCGCCGTGCTGCTGCACCACGTCAAGACATTGCAGGCGGCGGGCGATCCGCTCGGTGACTACTTCTACGCGCTGGGCAATTCGGACGGCTGGATCAAGGACGTTCAAGGCGACGAGGCCATCACCGAGCTGTTCCGCCAGGCGGCGGCCAAAGGGTCGATGGACGCGAAGATTCTGCTGGCGCTGCAGAAGGCGACTGGGGGACCGGTGCCGGGCAAGCTCAATGAAGGCATGGTGCCGAACAAGGACCTGAGGCTTTGGGAGGCCGGGCTGGCCGAATTGCAGCCGCTGTTGCAGCAGCAGTGCTATGTGCGGCGGCTGGTCGTGGGCAGTCGCGACCTGGGTACCGATCTGAGGCCTCATGTCACGACGTATGCGGTGGCATACAAGATCTGGCCGACGTTTCGAGATGGGCATCATGTTCAGGGCGCTCAAGGGGAATGGATTAAGAAAGTCGAGAAGAACCCTGAGCGGCACAGGCTTTGGGAGGCCCTGGAGGAGAACTGCAAAGTACCTGCCGATATGTGGCTGGCCCGCCTGTACAACAAATAAGTCGGGAGTAAGCGCATGAGCGAACAAAAAATACTCCCGCCCGGGCCGCCTGAGAATCCCTGGAACCGGTGGGGCGCCAAGGTGGGGCTGCACCTGGCCTTCTGGGCCTATCCGCACAAGGACGTCAAGAAAGCGGAGGAAGTTGCCAATTACCCCCCCCCTTGGGAGCATGCCGTGCCGGGAAAACTCTTGCCCGCTGACTGGCCAGCTCCCGTCAAAGACACCAACGGCCGCCTGTTGCAAGACGGCTGGAACACCCAGCACAACGCCGACGGCACGCTGGAGAACCAGTTCATGGTCTCTATCAACCGGAAGACGAACCAGATCTCCTTCGACTTCAAAGGTTCGGACGCCTGGAGCAACTGGGGAAGCGACTTGGGCAATGCCGGCGCCAGCGAGTTCGCCAAGATCCAGGCCAAGGCCCAGGCAGCGTATGACTACTTGAGCCAGCACCCCGACTACAAGCACTACCACTTTTCAGCCACCGGCCACAGCCTGGGCGGCGGCATGGCGCAGAGCTTTGCGCTGAAAAACAACATCGACGTGGCTGTCTACAACAGCCTTCCCATCGCACGCGACACCCGCAACGGCGACTACTTCAAGGATGTGGGCGGCTACGAGGTCGCCCTTGCGCGTTACCGGGCCAGCGGCCGCGTGGTTCACGACGTGCGCACCCCCAACGACATCGCCACCCACACCTACCACAGCGTGATGGGCAACCACTACCTGGGCGAACGCACGGGCCAACCCCACACCCTGCTGCCCGGCACTCCCGCGCCCGACCTGCTCAAGACCGCTCTGCTGCTCAGCAAGTTCGGCACCCTTCCGGCGGTAGCCATCATGGGCAAGGACCACACGATGGGAGCACTGGTCGACGGTCAGCAAGGCCTGAGCGTCGGCCCCGACGGACGCTACCGCATCCCCGAAGGCCAGATCGACTTCTCCGAGATTCCCGCGCAGGCCAGGGCGCGCTTCGCATTGCTCAGCGCTTCACCCGTGACCAAGGTCGGCCAGATGGCGAGCGCCGACGAGAGCTCGCCCTGGAACCGCTACCAGATCGAGCGCAAAGACGGCAGCCGTCAGTGGCTCAGCAGCAACCAGCAAACGGGCGCCGTCGAGATCGAGCACCACGGTGCGGATGACCAACGCCGCCGCATCGAGCTCAATCCCCGGCTTGGGAAGGAGGCTGTGTTCACCGAGCTGGATGCCGAGGGGCGGCCGGTGCGCAGTGAAAAGGTGTCGATGAGCGGGCCAGATGTGAAGAGTGGTGTCCGGCTGGCTGTTGATTCCGGCAAGTCCGAACGCCAGTGGCCCAGTGCAGAGCAACAAACCCAAGCCCAGCGTTTCGAAGAACAGCTGGGAGCACGGCTCAAGCAGCTTGGGATGAACGAACGGCAGATCGACACCCTGGCGGCGGCAGTCGTCAAGGAGTGCACGCGGTTCCATGGCCAGGGCGAGGCCGGCCGGTTTTTGCTGAGCCGCGACGCCAGCACCATCGCACTGCAGCAGGTGCATCCCCCGCTGAGGGAATTCAGTGTGGCAGATGCATTGGCGCGAAGTCCGGCGGAGCACTGGGCGGAGGCGGTGACCATGAATCGGGACAGTTCAGCAGAAACACGTGACGACCACGGCGGCCATGGGATGAGCGTGCCGGGATATTCCCAGCATGTGCCGGGACACCAAGCAGTGGCCTGAGCGGCGCACGCTCGTTCCGGCAGCGCCAACGTTTATTCAAGGAGTGGATGGTATGAAAAGCAATGAAGTTAAGGCAGCAGCGCATTCGGTTGCCCGCCGGGCCGTGATGAGGCTCACCCTGGCTGGTGTGCTGGCAGTTGGTTTGTCGGCGTGCGGTGGTGGAGGCGGGGGCGACGACAGCTCGGACGATTCCAAGGACCTGCGGGCGGCGCTGGACCGGTTGGAAGCGGGAATGACCTATGACGAGGTTGTGGCTGCGGTGGGTTGGGAGCCCAATGAAACACGCAATGTGTGGTCCCATGACGGTCTTCAGTTGCAGGTGATCTTCGGAGTTCCGTACAACGGAGATGTTGAGCGAATTGAGACGGCTCGTCTGTCTGGTAGAGGCGACAGTATCGATCGTGACTATCGATAACGAAAACCCGAAGGCATCTGCCATGAAGAAGACAGTGTTCTTGACCTTAATTTTGTTGTCACAAGGCGCGCAGGCGCAATGGGCGGTTCTTGACGAAGAGGTGAGAAAGCTCGTTGACCGCATTAACAATGTGCGTGGCTCTACAGGCCAATTGGATGATCTGTCTCCCAGCACCAATCTCGACATGGACTTTTCCACCGTCGCGGTACAGAACCCTGAGCGATTTGTCGGCACGGCAGCGGATTGCGGTGACCGCTTGCTCAACCAGAACCACTACAACGCCTGCATGGGATTGCGCAACCTACGCCTCACCACGCTTAAAGAGACGGTAGATGTGGTGAACGTAATTGTGGCGCGAGACCGGCAGATAAAGTCGATCATCAACCATGGCAGTCGAACTGCAAACTCTGGTGAGCTTCAGCGCCTCCAGTTCGAGCTGATCGGGCTGCAGACCCGCATGCAAAACGACGCGATGAAGCTTCAGGCGCTGCACTTCGGCTACAAGCAGCGAGAAAAAGCCTACGAAATGCAAATGGCTGAAGCGCGTCGGGTTTCAGATACCCGGCCCAACTCGCTCGTCAATCTCGGCCCGGTGCCTTTCGTACCGCCGCCGAGATAACAGGGTGCTTGGATTGAACCTATTTCCAGAGTTGTCATATGCCCTGTAGTTCCGCTGCGCTTCCAGCATTTCTGGTGACCGCCCTCACTGGCTTGGACAACCGCTACGTTGCCATGGTCAACGATGCCGTGTTCGTCTGCAGCGTTCGTGAGTATTTGATCGACGACATGTTGATCGGTACCTACCGTGAGTTGGTGGCAGCCAAGTTGGCTACCGCGCTGGCCTATATGTCCACGACGCTCGTGACCATCTGGGTGGCTTACCAGGGGTTCATGATCATTTCCGGGGCCAATCGGCAACCCATTCTGGGGCTCGCCTACAAGACAGGGAAGATGGTGTTGATCCTGTCGCTGGTCGCACTGGTGGCTCGGAACTCACCGGTGATTGCCGACACCGTGCTGGATTTTCAGGAACTGGTCACGGCGGTCGTGGTGGACGAGGGGACCGACGTCTACCGCACGATTGACATCAACCTGGCGCTGGCCCAGGTGTTCAATGCCCTGATTGACGGTTTTGTAGGGGGCGCTCAGGCGAACGCAGAGGGCAAGTCTCTGACCCAGATGGCCGGTCTGGTCGGCCAGAGTGGTCCGGCCATGCTGGTGTCGGTGATGGCGATCATGGCGGAGATCTCCATCACGCTGGCCATCATGCTGGCGCCTTTGTTCCTGTTTTTCCTGCTGTTCCAGCAGACCGCGGCCATGTTCTGGAGCTGGGTGAAGTTCCTGCTCGGAACGATGTTTTCGCTGGCGGTGTTGGCACTGGTCTCGGGCATCTTGCTGAAGATGATGATGATGTACGGCGCCACTGTGCTCGCCGGCTTCTTCCTCAATGCGTCGGCCCTTGGCAGTGTGGTGTCGGTGGACGTTGGTGGGAGCGCGATGCGAATGGCCATGCTCGGGGCGCTGTCGACTGCGTTGCTGGTGATGATCCCGCCGCTGATCATGCAGTTCTTCAACTCCGGGGCCTCTTTTGCAGCGGGCGCCATGATGGGGGCCATGGGCGGTGGGGCGGCCGCCGGCGGCGTGGTGGGCCTGGCCAACGCGATGGGCGGGCAGCAGCAGCCGGCTGGTGTTGGTGCTTCGTCCGGCGGCTCGGGCGCACGCCTTGAGACCTCTCGGGAAGGGGCTGGTGTCGCAACTGAAAGCCCCGCCACCCGCAATACCCAGATGGCTCTTCAACGCACCGGCGTTTTCGGGTCGGCAGGCGCAGGCGAACGCCTGTCCTATGGCACATCTCCCGCGCCTGGCAGTTTGGGCGTGGCCAGCCGGGTACCCGAATCTCAGGGGTTGGCGTTTCTTCGGCAGAAGCAGAGCAGCGACGAGTTCCGCGATCCAGGCAACGCTTCCTCTTCCAGGCCGGTTGAGGTTGAAAGCGCTGAGAGCACATCGGTGCAGCCCCCGGTGGCCGACCTGACCTACGACGCGACACGGGGGGTGTACGTCGGCGCTGGCACCGAGGCTGCCTTGGCCGGCGACGCTGGCAAGGGGGGGCGGCTGAAGGTTTCTCAGGGCGAAGGCGATACCTCTGTTCATCGTGGCAACCAAGGCCCTGTTGCTACAAGCAATGGAGCTCCGGCAAGGCCGCGTGTGCCATTCGGAGCGCCTGCAGACAAGCCCCTAAAGCAGAGCTGACGATGCCGATTCGAAATGACCAATGAGTGACTACTAGATGACCAATACAAACATGAACAAGGGACGGATGACACGTGTACTGGGGGCCTTGTTGCTGGCAGGCTTGCTGCAAGCCTGCGCAGCGCCCAAGCCCATCGACATTTCCGACAGCTGGAA
The DNA here is from genome assembly GCF_004353865.1 of Hydrogenophaga pseudoflava. Taxonomy (NCBI): domain Bacteria; kingdom Pseudomonadati; phylum Pseudomonadota; class Betaproteobacteria; order Burkholderiales; family Comamonadaceae; genus Hydrogenophaga; species Hydrogenophaga pseudoflava. The sequence continues at coordinate 3,049,366 of NZ_CP037867.1, read as the reverse complement.
GCCGGTGAACACGCTGGCCGCCAAGCCGCAGGAGATTCCGCTCAAGGAAGAAAACGAGCTGCCGCGGTTCCAGATGCTGCCGACCGATGCCACGCTGCGCCACATGCTGGAGCGCTGGGCCAAGGAGAACGGGGGTGCGCTGGACTGGCAGTACCCCAGCGACCTGACCCTGGTGTCGGGCCTGGAGTCGGTCAAGGACAACAACCTGCAGCGCGCCCTCAACGCGGTGAGGCGCAACTACGCGGCGCAGAAGCTGCGCATCCAGGTGTCGGCCAGCCGGTCGATGCTGGTCACCAAGATGCCCTGAGGACGGTATGGCTTTGTTCAAGCGCGAGGTGTCCGAGGCCTCGCAGGAAATCCTCAAGAAGTCGATGGACTTCGAGTCCAACGTGATCTCGATGGTCAAGCGCAGCGAGCGCAGGGCCTGGATCGTCGCGGGTGCGTCCATGGTGCTGACCTTGATGCTGGGTGGGGCGATTGCCTACATGCTGCCGCTCAAGGAAAAGGTGCCGTACCTGGTGACGGTCGACCTCAAGCGCAGCACCAGCACCGTGTCACCGCTGCGCGACAACATCGCCGCCACGGGTATCTATGCCAGCGAGGCGCTCAACCGCAGCCATGTCGCCCGCTTCGTGCAGGCACGCGAGGGCTACGACTACGACACCATCAACGAGCACGACTGGGAGTACGTCGCGTCGATGTCCAACGACCAGGTCAAGGGCCTTTTCGTGCAGCAGTTCGACGGCACGGCCAACAGCCCCGAGAAGAAGTGGGGCCGCAACGCAGCGATCCGGGTGAAGGTCAACAGCATCGTGTTCAACGGGCTGGACGAGGAACGGGGTGCCCGGCCGACCGGGGCCACGGTGCGCTTTGAGAAGTGGAAGTTCGACAAGACCAACGGGCGCAGCGAGTACCTCAGCAGCCACGTGGCCACGATGAGCTATGAATACAAGACCAACCTCAAGATGAGCGACCACCTGCGGTTGCGCAATCCGCTGGGGTTCCAGGTGACCTCGTTCCGGGTGGATGACGAGTTCAACGCGCCGATGTTCAAGGCGGGTCAGCCGGACAAGGGCATCCCGCTGCTGACAGAGGACGAGGGTGTGATGCACCGCGGCGCCGACGCGCAGGATGCGCCGTCTGCGGTGGTGCCGGCAAGCGCCCAGCCTGCCCAGCCTTCGCTGCCCGCACTGCCTGGTGCACCTGCGACACCGGCCCCAGGCCAGTAGTGGCCTGAGCCAGCGCACACATGGGCGCCACCCGGTGGTTGCGCCCTCATCGAGTTTGAAATGACAGGGAGTAGACAAGCATGACCCATCGATTGCGAAACTTCAGCGCCATGGCGGTTCTGGCGCTCACGGCCAGCCTCTGGGCGGGCAGCGCCGGCGCACAGGAGGTGCGCGAAGTGCCGTATCAGCGCGACCAGGTGGTGCGCGTGAACACTGGGCTTGGCATCGCCACCCAGATCGAGATCAGCGCCCAGGAGCAGGTGAAGGATTTCGGCACCGGTTTCAGCGACGGCTGGGAGCTGGTGCGGCGCGACAACATCTTCTACATCCGACCGAAGAACGTGGATGTGGACACCAACATGTACATCCGCACCAACATGCGTTCGTACCTGCTGGACCTGCGCGTGTCGGCCACCAAGTGGAAGACGCTGGAAGAGGCCAAGAACGCGGGCGTGTTCTACAAGATCCGCTTTGTCTATGGCAATGAAGAGCCGGACAAGGCCAGCCCGCTGGCCGCCGCCAATGCGGTGCTGTCGCCATCGGCGGCTGCTCTGAACTCGCAGAGCAACTACCACCTGAACTACGACTATTCGACGGTCAGCGATGTGTCGACCATCGTGCCCACCCGGGTCTACGACAACGGTCAGTTCACCTACATCCACCTGCCGCCGATGGCGAATTTCCCGGCCGTGTTCGGGCGCAACGAGCGCAACGGCGAGGAGTTTCTGGTGAACACCAAGAGCGAGAAGAACGTGATGGTGGTGCTGGGCGTCTATCCGTTTCTGGTGATGCGGCTGGGCAATGACGTGGTGGGACTCAGGAGGAACCAATGAGCATGCAATTTCCCCAAGGCAGCGGACAAGGCCCGGTGCTGTCCGACAACATGCCCAAGCTGTCGGCGGGTCTGACGCGCGGTGTGAACAAGACGGCGGTGGCGTACATCGTGCTGGTGTCGCTGGCCACCATCGGCATGACCCTGTGGGTTGCGAGCAATGCGTTCTCGGCCGACGACGACAAGAAGAAGCAGGTGACCTATGAAGAGGTCACCGTGCCGAACAAGCCGAAGCTCGCCGTGCTGCCACCTCCGCCGCCTGCCGAAGTGGTGGCCAAGGCGGATGTGCCGTCACTGCCTACGGAGATGCCCCAGCTGGCCGAGGCCCAGGCGCCCAAGGACGACCTGATGCAGCGGCGCATGGCAAGCGAGAACAATCTGGTCGCCACCCAGGACAAGGGCAAGAAGAACCAGCTGTTCGAGGACGAGTACGCGTCGGTCAAGCGCGGCGCGGTGGAGGCCCTGGCCAATGCCGACTTCACGCTGACCCGTGGAACGTACATCCGCTGCTCGCTGGAAACCAAGATCGTGTCGACCCTGCCCGGCATGACCTCGTGCATCGTCACCGAGCCCATCTACTCGGTCAACGGACGCCGGCTGCTGATCGACAAGGGGTCCAAGGTCACTGGCGAGTACAAGTACGCCGACGAGAACTACGACCGGATCGGCATCGTCTGGACCCGGGTGCTCACCACCACGGGTCTGGATGTGCGGATCGACAGCAACGGCACCGATGCTCTCGGAGGGGCCGGGGTGCCTGGTCACTACGACGGCCACTGGGGCGAGCGCATCGGTGCGGCGCTGCTGGTCAGCCTGCTGGCCGATGGCATCGACGCTGGCGCGCAGAAGTTCGCCAACGAGAACAACATCCGTGGCAGCACCACGGTGACGGGGGCTGGCGGTGTGGGCGTGGTCTCCATCGATCCGTGGGAGTCGGCCACCGCGGCCACGGCCAAGAAGGCCGCCACCGACATGCTGGCCCGTTCGGCCAACCGCAAGGCGACGGTGACGGTGCTCAACGGCACGGTGATCAACATCTTCACCGCCCGGGACGTGGATTTCTCGAGCGTGATGCGCTGAACGGTGGTGGTGTCTGACATGTCAGAGAGTGGCGGCGCGGAACAGATCGCGAACATCTCCACCGAGTTTCTGGAGTACCAGTACCACGTGCTGGGCATCACCCCGTTCCTGGGCGATCCGCGCGTCACCGAGATCTGCATCAACCGCCCAGGAGAGGTGTTTCTGGAGACGGTCAGGGGCTGGGAGCGCATCGATGTGCCCGGGCTGACCTTCGACCGTGCGCGCCAGTTCTGCACCACGGTGGTCAACGAGAGCAAGACCGGCCAGCGCATCACCGCGGTGGACCCGGTGGTGTCGCTGACCTTTCCCACCGGGCAGCGCGCGCAGTTCGTGCTGCCGCCCGCGGTGCCGGCGGATCACGTCTCGATCACCATCCGCCTGCCCTCGCGTTACACCAAGACGCTCAACCAGTACCAGGAGGACGGCTTTTTTGCCCGGATTCTGGAGGGCACCGACAGCGTCAGCGAGATGGACGAAGAACTGCTGGCGCTCAAGCGGTCCCGCAACTACCACGACTTCTTCAGCAAGGCCGTGTTCTACAAGAAGAACATCGTCGTGTCGGGTGCCACCGGCAGCGGCAAGACGACCTTCATGAAGTCGCTGGTGACGCACATACCGGAGGACGAGCGGCTCATCACGATCGAGGACGCGCGGGAGCTGTTCATCGAGCAGCCCAACCGCGTGCACCTGATCTATTCGCGGGGCGGGCAGGGCACGGCCAATGTCACGGCCAAGGGCTGCATGGAGGCCTGCCTGCGGATGAAGCCCGACCGCATCATCCTGGCCGAAATCCGGGGCGACGAATCGTTCTACTACATCCGCAACTGCGCCTCCGGCCACCCGGGTTCGATCACCAGCTGCCATGCCGGCAGCACGAGCCAGACCTGGGACCAGATGGCGCTGATGGTCAAGGCCTCGCCTGAGGGCTCAGGCCTGGACTTCGACGAGATCAAGCGGTTGCTGATGCTCACCATCGACATCGTGGTGCACATCAAGGCCCATGCCGGCCAGCGCTACATCACTGGCATCGACTTCGATCCCCAGCGCAAGCTCGCGCTGGAGTCATGACATTCAAGGAGGACAACATGAAACATCGTCAGGTTGTGGCGGCGGCCTTTGTCGCGCTTTGTGCCATGGCGGCGCAGGCCGCCACGCCGACGCCGGGCATCACCCCGGTCGACATGCGGGGGCTGTGGTTCCTGAAGAACGAGGAGGGGGCCGCTAAGTGCGCCGCCTACCTCGGGCGCAAACCGGTGGAGCCCGATCCGGGGGCGCTGGTGATCGACGAACGCCAACTGCAGCAGTGGGCGGAGAACACCCAGACCACCATGTACTTCGTGACCGATGTGCAGCCTCGCCGCGTCAACACCTGGCGCATGCAGACCCTGGCCGATGTGCCGCCCTACGACAAGCCCAAAGCGCTGGAGACCTATGTCTTCGAGCTGCGACAGGACGAGCTGCTCTGGTCCCGCCGCCGGGGCACCGACGCGCTGGACGAACCCGTGGACACAACGGTGTTTGCGCGCTGCGGCTACTGAGGTCTGTGAAAACAAGGGAGTGAGGACATGAAGAAGGTTTTGAGAAGCGCCAGCAGCCTTGCGCTGCTGCTGTCCCTGGCGGCCTGTGCCCCGTTGTCCCTGGACTTCCTGCGCCCACAGGCCCAGGGTCTCGACACCATGACCCAGAAGGTCGGGCACGAGGCGCCGGAGCTTGCGTTCAGCTTCGAGTTCGACGACAAGGCCGATGCCGCCGAGGGCGAGGTGGGGTCGGGCTACATCGTGGTGACGCAGGATGGCAAGGAACTGCAGGCGCTTCCGCACGCCTTCGAGATGCCGCGCGAGCGGCTGGACGCCAGCGGATGGCTGCAGTTCAAGGACTTCAATGGCGACGGGCTGCTGGACTTCAAGGTCACGCGCCTGTACGCCATGGACGGCAAGCTGCCGGTGGACAGCCTCTACCAGTTCGATCCGAAAACCGGGCGTTATGCGCAGATTGATCTGGTGTCCAACGCGGGAGAGATCCAGCCTTCGGCACCGAACTGCGTGTCGTTGAAGGTGGCCGGCGCCTCGGGGAGCCCGAAGGTGGAGAGCCACTGCTATGTGGCTGCCAGCGGGCGCTGGGTGCGCGGCACACCGGCGGCGGCGCGGCGCGGGGCAGCACCCGACCGGGTGGACGCGGTGTGCGACAGCGGGGCGCCCGAGCTGGTGGCCTGCCGCCGCGCGCGCATCGAGCAGGACAAGGCCCTGCTGACCCTCGTGCGCGACTACCGGGCGGGCCGTATGCAGTCGCTGCAGGCCGAGCACGGCAAGAGCTATGCGCAGTCCTATGCGCGCCACCAGGACCTGGACCACAGCCGGTGGCGCGAGTACCGCGATGCGCGTTGCGCGACGCAGTCCCGCGAGCAGGCCGTGCCCGTCAAGGCGCTGCCCGCGTCGGTCGAGCTGTGCCGGTACGAGTGGGCCCGCGACCAGCTGAGGCGCTACAAGGACCAGATGGCGCGCCTGGGCGAAGTCAAAGGTGCCAAGGTCCGGCAATGAGGCGTTTCCTAGGCTGGGGCGTGCTGGTGCTGCTGGTGTTGGCACTGGTGGCGGGAACCTATTTCAGCGGGTGGCTGATGGCCTGGCGCCTGGGCCTGCCGCTGGAGCGCATCGGCGCGTTCGACTACTGGCGCTACCTGGCAGCCTACGCCGATGCGCCCAAGCATGGCCCGGTCATCAAGAGCAGTGGCCTGGTGGGATTTGGTGTGCCCTTGCTGGCGCTGGCAGCGCTGGCGCTCGCCGTGTTGTTGCGCCGGAAGCCGAGCCTCTACGGCGAGGCCCGCTTCGCCACCATGGCCGACCTGCGGTCGCGCAAGATGCTGCGGGCTGAGGACACGGCGCTGGTGGTGGGCAAGAAAGACGGGCAGTTCGTCTACTTCAATGGGCAGCAGTTCGCCTTGCTGGCCGCGCCCACGCGCTCGGGCAAGGGGGTGGGCATCGTCATTCCCAACCTGCTGAGTTACCAGGGCTCGGTGGTGGTGCTGGACATCAAGCAGGAGAACTTCGAGCTCACCAGCGGCTTTCGGGCTCGCTACGGGCAGTCCGTCTACCTGTTCAACCCGTTCGCCGAGGACCGGCGCACGCACCGCTGGAACCCGCTGTCCTACGTCTCGCGCGATCCGGCGTTCCGCATCAGCGACGTGCAGAGCATCGCGGCCATGCTGTACCCGGTGTCGGACCTGCACAAGGACCCGTTCTGGGCCAACCAGGCGCAGAACGCCTTCGTCGCGTTCGCGCTGTATGCCTACGAACAGGTGGCCTACCTGGCCGAGCAGTACGGGGTGCCTTTCCAGGAACCGACCATGGGCGGGCTCTACCGCCTGGCGTCGGGGCGCCCCGGCCAGGAGTTCAAGGCCTATCTGGCGGAGCTGGCGGCCTGGCCGCACCTGAGCGCCAGCGCACGCACCGCGTTCGCCACGCTGCTGGGCCAAGCCAACGAGACCTTCGCCAGCATCATGGGCACCTTCAAGGAGCCGCTGAACCCCTGGCTCAACCCGGTGGTGGACGCGGCCACCAGTGGCAACGACTTCGACCTGCGCGACGTGCGCAAGAAGAAAATGAGCATCTATGTGGCGATCCAGCCCAACAAGCTGGCCGAGAGCCGGCTGATTCTCAATCTCTTCTTCAGCCAGCTGATCAACCAGAACACGCGAGAGCTGCCGCAGGCCAATCCCGAGCTCAAGCACCAGTGCCTGCTGCTGATGGACGAGTTCACCAGCATCGGCCGCGTCGACATCATCGCCAGCGCGGTGAGCTTCATGGCGGGCTACAACCTGCGCCTGATGCCCATCATCCAGAGCATGGCGCAGCTGGAGTCGACCTATGGCAAGGAGAACGCGCGCACCATCATGACCAATCACGCGCTGCGCATCATCTTCGCGCCGCGCGAGCAGCAGGACGCCAGCGAATACAGCGAGATGCTGGGCTACACCGGCATGCGCAAGGACAGCGTGAGCCGCAGCCGCTCGCGCGAGAGCAGCTACACCCGCAGCGAAAGCGAGGAGCGCCGGGCGCTGATGCTGCCGCAGGAGCTCAAGGCCATGGGCGAGGACAAGCAGATCCTGCTGGTGGAGGGCATGGCGCATCCGGTGATGTCGGACAAGATCCGTTACTTCAAGGAGACGGCTTTCAAGGAGCGGCTGCTGCCCAAGGTTGCCGTGCCAATGCTGGCCCTGGCGACCGACCCGCCGGTGACGGTGTCATCCGTGCGATCCGCTGCGCCGCCTGCGGTGGTGCCGGTCGAGCTGCCGGACACCGTGCCCAGCGTCCAGGAATCGCTGGCCCGGCAGATGGACGCCGACCGCAGCAAGGTGGCCAGCCCGCCCACCGAGTACACCGGTCTGGCCGGGATCGGTGGGGAGATTGATGCGATGCTCGCGCATCTGGAGCGTTGATGTGCACGAAAACGGGCCGCGGTGCAGCCTTGCCTGCCGCCTAAAATCCATCGCATGACGCGCAAATACTTTGGCACCGACGGCATCCGTGGCACCGTCGGTCAGGCCCCGATCACCCCCGACTTCGTTCTCAAGCTGGCCCACGCCGTGGGGCGTGTGCTCAAGCGCAGCGAAGAGCACCCGACGGTGCTGATCGGCAAGGACACCCGGATCTCGGGCTACATGCTGGAGTCGGCGCTGGAGTCCGGTTTCAACTCGGCGGGTGTCGATGTGGTGCTGCTGGGCCCGGTGCCCACGCCCGCGGTGGCCTACCTGACCCGGGCGCAGCGTGCGAGCCTTGGCGTGGTGATTTCCGCCAGCCACAACCCGTTTGGTGACAACGGCATCAAGTTCTTCAGCGCCCAGGGCAACAAGCTCTCGGACGACTGGGAGCTGGCCGTCGAAGCCGAGCTCGACAAGGACCCGGTCTGGGCCGATTCGCGCAATCTGGGCAAGGCGCGCCGCATGGACGATGCTGCCGGCCGCTACATCGAGTTCTGCAAGAGCACCTTTCCCAACGACCTGACGCTCAAGGGGCTGAAGATCGTGGTGGACGCCGCCCACGGCGCGGCCTACCAGATCGCGCCCGCCGTGTTCCACGAGCTGGGCGCGGAGGTGGTGCGCATCGGCTGCGCACCCGATGGCCTAAACATCAACCACGAGGTGGGCGCGACCCACCCACAGGCGCTGGTGGCCGCGGTGCAGGCGACCGGCGCCGACTACGGCGTGGCGCTGGACGGCGACGCCGACCGACTGCAGCTGGTGGACGCCAGTGGCCGTCTGTTCAACGGCGACGAGCTGCTGTACCTGATCGCCTCGGACCGCATCGCGCGCGACATCGACGTGCCCGGCGTGGTGGGCACGCTGATGACCAACATGGCTGTCGAGGTCGCGTTCCGCAAGAAAGGCGTCAAGTTCGTGCGCGCCCGGGTGGGCGACCGTTACGTGCTCGAAGAACTGGAGCGCCACGGTTGGATCCTGGGCGGTGAGGGTTCGGGCCACCTGCTGGTGCTGGACAAACACACCACGGGCGATGGCCTGGTCTCGGCGCTGCAGGTGATGCAGGCCTGCGCCGGCAGCGGGCAGTCCATGGCGCAGCTGCTGGCCGATGTGACCCTGTTCCCGCAGACGCTGATCAATGTGCGGCTGCAGCCCGGCCAGGAAGGCTGGAAAAACAATCCGGCGCTGGCCGCCGAGACGAAAGCGGTCGAGGCCGAACTGGGCGAGACGGGGCGCGTGCTGATACGCGCCAGCGGCACCGAACCGCTGCTGCGGGTGATGGTCGAGGCCCGCGATGCGGCACAGGCCAAGGCCTGCGCCGAGCGCCTGGTCGCTGCGGTGAAGGCGCTCTGATGGCGGCGGCGTTCTCTGTCCGGCAGGCCGACTACGGCCACCCGTCCGACGCGGCCGCCGTGGTGGCCTTGCTCGATGCCTACGCCAGCGACCCCGCGGGTGGTGGCGAGCCGCTGTCCGATTTCGTCAAGGACAACCTGGCGCGTGAGCTGGCTGCGCGCCCGCAGGCCTACAGCGTGCTCGCATTCGACGGTGAGCAGCCGGTGGGGCTGGTCAACTGCATCGAAGGATTTTCGTCGTTCAAGTGCAAGCCGCTGGTGAACGTGCACGATGTGGCCGTGCTCGCCAGCCACCGGGGGCGCGGCATTGCCGAGGCCATGCTGGCCGAGGCCGAGCGCATCGCAGTGGAACGCGGCGCGGTGAAGATGACATTGGAGGTGCTCTCGGGCAACGCGCCTGCGGTCAAGCTCTACCGGCGCATCGGTTACGAGGGCTACCAGCTGGACCCGGCGATGGGCACGGCGCAGTTCATGCAGAAGTGGCTGGGCGCCGACTGAACACAAAAGGACGTGTGCGGCGCGCCGCAGGCTTCGCGCATGGTTGGGCGGCTTTTTGAGGGGGGCGAGGATGAAAAGAAGGTTGGTTGTTGGCTTGTTGTGTGTGCTGCCCTGTGCGGCGCTGTGGGCGCAGCCCTCGGGGTTTCGGTTTGACGGTGAGGACTACACGCAGCAGTTTGTCGGTGCCCCGTCCAATGGTGACCGGCTGGTGGAATTTGTGCGCCCGACGGAAAACCTGAACAACTGGACCCGGCTGGTTGGCCTTCGATACCAGCAGATGCCGTTTCTGGACAACGACCCGGTGGCAGCTGCCTTGCGGCTTGAACAGGTGGTCATGAAGGCCAATCCCCAGGCCCGCACGAGCGTGATGAGCAACGAGGCGAAGACCGATGCCACCATCGACTTTCTCACCTGGACCGACGGGCAGGACATCATGGAGTTCAACGTCTTTCGCTACGTGAAGAGTCCGGATGGTCGGGGTCTGGTGTCGCTGCAGGTGGCGCAGCGCTTCCATTCGGGCCAGCCCCAGGTGGCCGAGAAGCTGCGGACGACCCGGGCGTCGTGGGTCCGGCAGGTCATTCAGTACGACATGGGGGCCGTGACCAAGGCGGTGTTGGCGCCGCGCTAGGCAGGCTCCGGCTGCTGCACGCCGCGGCGCAGGCAGCTTTTCGCTCAGTAGAGCAGGAACGGTCGACGGGCTTCCGTCCACGCCGCTTCATCGGGCGCGGCGACAGCTTCCAGATCGTCGGCCGTGGCGTTCATGTCGTCCACCCACTCGCGCAGCGCCGGTCCTCCGTTGATGAGGTCGATCGCCAGGCGGTCGCGCTCGTACTCGTACGGGAAATCGCGCCAGAGCGGGTAGTCGAAGGCCTGCTCGCGCACGGCTCTGAAGGCCAGGGCCTGCAGGCGCCAGGGCTTGAAGGCTGCGTGGTCGTAGTGCTGCGGGTCTTCAACGTGGATCTGTACGCCCGCGCAGAGCTTGCCCACGTGCTTGTGGAAGGTCGGCTCGAACCAGCAGGCGCGCAGCCGGCAGCCGGCCAGCCACTGCGGCGCGATGCGGCGCATGTCGGCCAGCAGGCGGGTGGTGTCGATGTCGGGCGCGCCGAAGAGTTCGAGCGGGCGCGTGGTGCCGCGGCCTTCGCTGAGCGTGGTGCCTTCGAGCATCACGGTGCCGGCGTAGGCTCGGGCCATCCAGAGGTTGGCGGCGTTGGGGCTGGGGTTGACCCAGGTCCGCTGGTCATCGGCGCTCATGGGCCAGCCGTAGCCCGGGCCTTCGTCGGGCCGCCAGCCGTCCATGGTGATGACGCGGTATTCGACGTCGAGATTGAGCAGGTCGATGAACCAGTGGCCCAGCTCGCCCATGGTCATGCCGTGGCGCATGGGAATGGGGCCGGCGCCGACGAAGCTCTCCCAGCCTTCGCGCAGCAGCGTGCCTTCCACCGGGCGGCCGGCGGGGTTGGGGCGGTCCAGCACCCACACCGCCTTGCCGTGTTGGGCCGCCGCTTCCAGTACGTAGCGCAGCGTGGTGATGAAGGTGTAGATGCGGCAGCCCAGGTCCTGCAGGTCTACCAGCAGCACGTCGAAGGTCTCCATCATCTCGTCGGTCGGGCGCCGCACCTCGCCGTACAGGCTGAACACCGGGATGCCCAGCCGCGGGTCGGTGAAGTCGGGCGACTCGACCATGTTGTCCTGCTTGTCGCCGCGCAGGCCGTGCTGTGGGCCGAAGGCGGCGCTGAGCTTCACATCGGGCAGGGCGGCCAGCGCGTCGAGCGAATGGGTGAGGTCGCGCGTGACCGAGGCCGGGTGGGCGAGCAGCGCGACACGGCGGCCGGCCAGCGGAGCGCGCAGGGCGGGGTCTTCGAGGAAACGTTCGAGGCCGAATTTCATGCGGACGGAGGGGCGGGTGGAAACGGGGGCAGGGCGGGGCGGAAGGTCCAACCGGCGCTGTGGTGGAAGTCGGGCCGGTCGGCGCGCGGGTGGTGCAACGCCCAGTGGCTGATCTGGCCATCGAGGGTCTCGATGACCGCGGTCAGGCCGATGGCGGTTGGTCGTGCGGGCAGCAGCGCGCCGGGCAGCCAGGCCTGCAGCACCAGCGAATCGGCGGAGCGTTCGGTGGTGATCGTCGGCCCGCTGGGCGGTGGCGCGTCGCCGGGCACGCGCTGGCGCTCGGCGCTGAAGCGGTAGACCGCCCACTGCCCCGAGGGTGAGAGGTTGAACTCGTGGTAGCTTGGACCGTCGCCGTCCTGCACAAAGGCTTCCAGGCAGGTGTGGCGCCAGAGGCCGTCGGTGGCGCCCACGGCGGGCGGAGGAAGGGCCAGCGCGTCGATGTCGCCTTCCAGCCGGTAGCGCAGCAGCCAGCCCGGCCCGTCGTCGGACGCCACCAGGTCCAGGGAGGCCGAGACGCCCAGACCCGCGGGCCCTTGTTCGCCGGGGTGGACCTGCAAACGCAGTGGAGCTGCTTGCAGACCGCCGGATGGTGCGCTGGACATCAGGGCTTGTAGCACTGGCCGGCGGCGTCGACGTCCATGCGCAGCAGTTGCTTCTTGCCGTTGAACACGCCGCCCGCGCTGTAGGTCAGGCAGCCTTCGCCGCGGTAGTGGGTGACGATGCGCTGGCCGTCGGCGCCGAAGTAGAAGGGAATCCAGTTCTTGCCGGTGGTGTGGTTGTAGAGCTGATCGGGCTCGCCGATGAGCTTGTAGACCTGCTCCAGCTCCATGCCGATCTTCACCTTGGCGAAGCGGCTGTCGGGCGCGGGCGTGCCGCTGATTTCGCCGTCGAAACTGTTGTCGTAGGACCGCACGACCCGCACGTCGCTGCCGCTGCCAGCGGCATCCGCCTTGGGGGCAGGCTGGTCCAGCGAGATGCTGGAGCAGCCCATCAGCACGAGGGTCGCGGTGCCCAGGGTCAGGGCCAGTCGTGAAGAGGGCATGGGGGCTCCTTGGTGCGTGGTCGGTGCAGCATGGCGGAGCCCCTGAGGGGACGACCGCGTCGCTGCGGTCGATTGTAGTGAGCGGGGTCAGTGCGAGGGCCTGGCCCGCGCCGTTCCAGCACTGTGCTGGCTGCGGTTGAGGAAGGCCACCAGCGAGAGCATCACCGGCACCTCCACCAGCACACCGACCACCGTGGCCAGGGCCGCGCCCGAGTGCAGGCCGAAGAGGGAAATGGCCACCGCGACCGCCAGTTCGAAGAAGTTGGAGGTGCCGATCAGGCAGGCCGGCGCGGCGATGTCGTGCGGCAATTTCAGCCAGCGCGCACCCAGGTAACCGATGGCAAAGATGCCGTAGGTCTGTATCAGCAGCGGGATGGCGATCAGGCCGATCACCGCGGGTTGGGCGACGATGGTCTGGGCCTGGAAGCCGAACAGCAGCACCACGGTGGCGATCAGGCCAACCACCGACCAGGGCTTGAGCCGCTTCACGAAAGCGTTCACGGCCGCCTCGCCGCCGCGCGCCAGCCACCAGCGCCGCGTCAGCACGCCCGCCACCAGCGGCAGCACCACATACAGCACGGTGGACAGCAGCAGCGTCTGCCACGGCACAGTGAGGTCGGTCACGCCGAGCAGGAAGGCGGCGATGGGTGCAAACGCAAAGACCATGATCAGGTCGTTCACCGACACCTGCACCAGGGTGTAGTTGGGGTCGCCCTTGGTGAGCTGGCTCCACACGAACACCATGGCGGTGCAGGGCGCCACGCCCAGCAGGATCATGCCGGCGATGTACTCGCTGGCCGATTGCGGGTCGACCCAGTCTGCGAACACGACGCGGAAGAACAGCACGCCCAGAGCCGCCATGGTGAAGGGCTTGACCAGCCAGTTGATGACCACGGTGAGCAGCAGGCCCTGCGGCCGTTTGCCGACGTCGCGCACGGCCGCGAAGTCGATCTGGATCATCATCGGATAGATCATCACCCAGATGAGCACGGCGACGATCAGGTTGACGTGCGCGAACTCGACCGCGGCGATGGCGGCGAAGGTGGCAGGTGTGAGCAGGCCCAGGCCCACGCCGGCCAGGATGCCCAGGCCGACCCAGACGGTGAGGTAGCGTTCAAAGAGTCCCATCGCGTCAGCCCTTCTGTGCCAGGTCGCGCGCGGCCTGCTGCAGGCGCAGGCGGTCCACGCCGCTGGCCGGCAGGTTGATCAGCAGCTCCAGCCGGAGGCGGATCGCGAGCAGGGTCTGCTTGAAGGTGTCCAGGCGTTCTTCCTCGGAGCCGGTCACGTTGGACGGATCGGGGTAGCCCCAGTGCGCGGTGGCCGGTTGGCCGGGCCAGAAGGGACAGACCTCACCCGCCGCGTTGTCGCAGACGGTGATGACGAGGTCCATGTGCGGCGCGTCGGGCAGGGCGAAGACGTCCCAGCTCTTGCTGGAGAGGCCTTCGGTGGCGATGCCAGCGTCCTGCAGCGCGCGCAGGGCCAGCGGGTTGGGCTGCTGGTTCTCGCGCGGGCTGCTGCCGGCGGAGAAGCCCCGGAAGCGCTGTTCGCCGCCGACGCGGCCCATGTGGTTGAGCGCCGCTTCGGCCAGGATGGAGCGGGCGGAGTTGTGGGTGCAGAGGAAGAGGACGTTCATGGTGGAGGGTGCAAGAAAAGTCAGAGGGTGCGCGGCAGCACCACCACGGGTGAGAAGCCGCCGCCTTCGGTGCGGAAGTTGGTGGTCTGGCCGGCCCAGGTGCGGGCGGCCAGCAGCTGCACCTGGCCGCGGTAGGTGTAGGCGCGCAGGTCCAGCTTGAGCCGGGTGGTCTGGCCGTCCACCGACACCAGGCGTTCGCTGGGCGGCACGGTGGCCTGGGCTACGTAGTCGCCGGCCAGGATCTCGCTCCACACGCGCCGGGTGAGCTTGTCGCCGCGGTAGGCGGCGCGGGCGCCGAAGCCGGCCGCGGGTTTGAAGAACAGCCCGCGCCGCTGCGCCCAGAGCGCCTCGGCGTGGTCGGTGGTGACGCGCTGCGTGGCGGGCACCACGCGGCGCAGCAGGGCACGGTCCGCTTCGTTCACGCCCCAGCGTTCGAGCAGCGCGGCGTCGGACAGGGTGACCAGGTTGCGCTTGTCGGCGTACAGCGCGTGGGTGCGCGGGTGGGGCGTGACCACGGCGGCGCCGGCCAGATAGGCCTGTTGCAACGCCTCGTGGCCACCGTCCTGCAGGTAGAAGTCGGTCAGCCGGTTGTAGACCAGGTCCACCGGCGTGCCGGCGGGCAGGGCAGGGTGCCAGAGCGCGCCATCGCGCCACTGCAGTTCGCGCGGGTCGGCCACCACAGCGGTCAGGCCGTGCGCAGCGAACAGCGCGCGCGCCATCTGGAATTCGGGCGCCAGGTACTGGGCCTCGGGCGCGTCGTCCACGATCAGGATGTTGCGCAGCGGCGCATCGCCGCGCTGCGTCTGCCACTCGGCGCGGAACATGGCGACGAAGGCCTCGTCAAGGTGGCGCAGCCGGTCCCGCGGGTCGAACACCTGCTGGAACGATTCGCAACAGGCCCGGTGCGCCCGCGCCAGGGCGGCGTTGAGCAAGGCGCCGCCAGCGTTGCTGTTGATCTCGATCAGGCGCGGCCCGCCGTCGGCCAAGTGGAAGTCGTAGCCCATGAAGACACCGGCGGGGCCGTGGTCCAGGCGGGCGATGGATGGTGCGCGGTCCAGCGCCTGCTGCTGCCAGCCGGGCAGGGCGATCACGCGCTCCAGCGTGGCCACCGCGTCGGTGATCTGGTCCATCACCCCGGCATCCAGGAACACCGCCGAGCGCGAGAACAGGTGCGGGTGGCTTTCGGCCAGCTGGGCGGTGAGGCCGGCCAGCGCGGGTTCGGTCTCCAGCTGCTCGCGCAGGCGCGGCGTTTCCAGCGTCTGGCAGGCGCAGCCGAGGTTGAGCGCGTCGGCCAGGTTCATGCCGGGTCTCCGCAGTCGGTGCAGGCCGGGGGCGCGACCTCGCATGCTTGCCCGCCGCAGCAGTGCTCGGTGAGGTAACCGAGCAGCGCGTTCATGCGGTCGAAGTGGGCGCGGTAGATCAGATGTCGACCCTGCGGCTCGGCGCTCACCAGGTTGGCATGCACCAGTTCCTTGAGGTGGAAGGACAGCGAGCTGGGCGCGACGTACAGGCGCTCGGCGATGGCGCCCGGCGTCATGCCGGCCGGGCCGGCCACCACCAGTTCGCGGAAGGCGCGCAGGCGCACCACCTGGGAGAGGGCGGTGAGGGCGCTCAGGGCCTGCTGCTCGGCGGGTGTTATTGTTTCCATATTTCAATGATAGTTGAAATATTTGGGTGAAAACACGCCGCTGGTCGCGGCGTGGTGTCTCCATTCAGTAGATGGCAGGAACCATCATGTCCACCGGCACCGCCTGGCGTTTGTAGTCCTCGTGCCGTTCGCGCTGCGGCAGCACGATGGCCGGGCGCTCGATCTCGTGGTAGGGCATCTGGCCCAGCAGGTGGTGGATGCAGTTCAGCCGCGCCTTCTTCTTGTCGTCCGCCTGCACCACCCACCAGGGCGATTCGGGGATGTGGGTGCGTTCCAGCATCACCTCCTTGGCCTTGGTGTAGAGCTCCCAGCGGCGGCGCGACTCGAGGTCCATCGGGCTGAGCTTCCACTGCTTGAGCGGGTCGTGGATGCGGCCCATGAAGCGCAGGTGCTGCTCCTCGTCGGAGATCGAGAACCAGTACTTGATGAGCTGGATGCCGTTGCGCACCAGCATCTTCTCGAACTCGGGCACGTCGCGGAAGAAGGCCTCGTACTGCTCGTCGCTGCAGAAGCCCATGACCTTCTCGACGCCCGCGCGGTTGTACCAGCTGCGGTCCAGCAGCACGATCTCGCCGCCGGCCGGCAGGTGCGTCACGTAGCGCTGGAAGTACCACTGCGTGCGCTCCCGGTCGTTGGGCGCCGGCAGCGCGACCACGCGGCAGACCCGCGGGTTCAGCCGCTGGGTGATGCGCTTGATCACGCCGCCCTTGCCCGCGGCGTCGCGGCCCTCGAAGATGATCACGACCCGGTGCCCGGTCGCGACCACCCAGTCCTGCAGCTTGACCAGCTCACCCTGCAGCCGGAACAGCTCGCGGAAGTAGTGGATGCGGCTGGAGGCGCTGGCGCCGGGGCGCCCTGCGTCCTCGCCCAGCCGGTCCTCCATCTCCAGCTCGAACTCCTCGTCCATCGAGTCGAGCAGGTCCTCGCGCAGCTGCGCGATCTGCTGGTCCGTCCGGGCCGGGATGTCGCCGTTCATGCTGCCGCCCATCAGCTGCCGATGACGCCGCCGTCGTTCTTGGTGATGACGATGGTGGCCGAGCGCGGGCGCTGGCCGGCTCCGTAGCCGGCGTTGGCAGGCCACTGGCTGGTGTACTTCGACGGGTTGGTCACGTCGGCCATCTTGGTGCCTTCACCCGGGTGCTGGATGTTGATGAACACCGCGCGGCCATCGGGCGTTTCGCACCAGCCGGTGATCTCGCAGTCCTTGGGGCCGACCAGGAAGCGTGCCAGCGTCGACGGCGTCGGGGTCTTGCCCACGTAGGTGGTGACTTCCCGGTCGCCGTGCTTGATGGTGCGGGCCGTGCCGTCGCCCTGCTTGCCGGGGATGGCGGCCAGCATCATGCAGTTGGTCTTGTCGGTGTAGGCGCCGTCGTCGGTCTGGATCCAGCAGATGCCGGTGGCCGGGCTGAACACCAGGCCGTCGGGCGCGGACATGTCGTTCTCGTCGGTCAGGCTGGACAGGTTGACGGTGGCCTTGTCGGCGTCGGCCTCGGCACCGAACACATAGATGTCCCACTTGAACGTCAGACCGGCGGGCGAGGCGTCGGCCAGGCGCGCGATGTGGCCGTGCACGTTGCCCTTCTGCTCCTTGCTGCCCTTCATGTCGGTGTAGACGCGCGGGTTGGGGGCGTCGGCGGTGGCGGCGGTGCGGGCGCTGTTGTTGGTCAGCGTGAAATAGACCTCGCCGGTGCGCGGGTGCACGCCGTTCCATTCCGGGCGGTCCATCTTGGTGGCGCCCACGGCGTCGGCGGCCAGGCGGGTGAAGATGGCCACGTCGGCGTTGCTCTTGAACTCGAAGTAGGAGCTGTTGGCGATCTGCGGGTTGTTCATCGACAGTTCCAGCCACTGGCCGGTGCCGTCGCCCTTGAAGCGGGCGGCGAACAGCGTGCCCTTGTCCAGGTACTTGTCACCTGCGGCCAGGCGGTTGGCCGGCCGTGCGTCCTTCGGGTCCCATTTGGCGTCGGAGACGAACTTGTAGATGTACTCGCCGCGGGCGTCGTCGCCCATGTAGGCCACGATGGGCTGGCCGGCCACCGGCTTGGCAAAGGCCACGCTCTCGTGGGCGAAACGGCCCAGGCCGGTGCGCTTGCGCATCGGGGCGGTGGTGTCGTATGCGTCCACCTCGACCACATAGCCGAAGGTGTTCATCTCGTTGCGGTAGTCGTCCTTGGCCGAGGCGCCGATGGCGCTGTTGTTCCAGCGCACGAAGCGGTCGTCGCTGCCACCGCTCTCCCAGCCGTGGCGGCTGGCGTCGCCCGCCTTGCGACCATAGCGCTTGAGCGCCTGCACCTGCTTGTCCTTCTTGCGTGCGTCGTCGTCCTTGGCGTCGCGGAAGAAGTAGCCGAACCAGTTCTCTTCACCGCTGACGAAGGTGCCCCAGGGGGTCTTGCCGGTGCCGCAGTTGTTGAGGGTGCCGCGGCAGGCGGTGGCGTCGGGGCTGTACTTGGTGACCAGGTGCTCGCTGCCACGGGCCGGACCGTGGATGACGGCCGGCGTCATGGTGGTGATGCGGCGGTTGAACGGCGAGCTGGTCTTGTAGGCCCAGCGCTTGCCATCGGTCTGCACCTCGACGAAGGACAGGCCGTGGATGGCCAGTTCCTTGTCGATCTCGGCGGCCGGGCGGGGCAGGGTGGCGGTGCCGCCGTTGGCGTGGATGAAGAAGGAGGCCAGCTTCTCATCGGTGGTGGCTTCGTGGTTCACGCCCAGGATGCCGCGGCTGTTGTAGCTGGCCGAGGGCTTGCCCTGCGCGTCCAGGCCGAACCATTCCATGCCGTCGTGGTGGTCACCGGCGCGCTGTTCGAACTGGGTGTCGGTGCCGTCGTTCTTGAACGGGGCCACGCCCGCTGCCAGCGGGTCGCCCAGGGCGTAGATCACCTGGGCGGTGTAGCCCTCAGGCACGATCACCTTGTCGGCGAGGCTCTTGGGCACGGCCTTGAAGCCCAGGCGGTCCAGCTGGGTGGCGCTGTCGCTGCCCATGGTGGTGGCGCAGCCGGTGACAGACGCGGCGCCCACGGCGGCACCCGCCAGCCCCGCGCCGCGGAACAGGCTGCGGCGGCTCAGGCGGGTTTCCAGGACCTGTTCGAAGGCCGGGTTGCTGGAGGTGTTCGACGCTTCGTTGTTGAAGTGCGATTCGGTTTTGTGGCTCATGTCGGTTCCGCGTGGGTTGATGGAAAACGCGTGGAGTCTGTGCGGCGGCTGTGAAAGTTTGATGACGCTTGTGCGGCAGTTTGTGGGGCGGGCCTGCAACGTCAAAAAAGTTTCATCGGGATGCCACGGGAGGGACATGGCGGGGCCGGAGCATCGTGGCCATGAGCAAGCGATCCATCCACCCAGCGTCCGTTGTGGACGCCATCCCCACCCAGGAGCCCACCATGCGAGAACTGCCCACCCCGACGCTGGACCTGTCGCCGCTGCCCGACTTCCGGAGGTCACTTCACCCACGCACGGACGCTCCCGCTGCGGTGGTGGTCCCCGGTGCGGTGGTCCAGGCGCCGGCCGGCATCGACGTCGGCTGGGCGCGGCACCTGGACGAGGTTCGTGAGGCGCAGCGCCTGAGGTACGAGGTGTTCGCCGGCGAGATGGGGGCCATTCTCTCCAACGCCGTGCCCGGCCACGACGTCGACCTGTTCGACGACTACTGCGAGCACCTGCTGGTGCGCGACGGCGCCACGCGCAAGGTCATCGGCACCTACCGCGTGCTGACCCCCCAGCAGGCCAAGCGCGCCGGCAGCACCTACAGCGACACCGAGTTCGACCTGGTGCGCCTGCGCCCGCTGCGCGAGAGCATGGTGGAACTGGGCCGCAGCTGCGTGCACCGCGACCACCGCCAGGGCGGCGTGATCATGGCCCTGTGGGGCGCGCTCGCGGCCTTCATGCAGCGCAACCGGCTGGACACCATGATCGGCTGCGCCAGCATCCCCATGCAGTACGAAGGCCCGCACGGCATGATCGGCGGCGGCCACGCGGCGGCGAGCATCTGGCGCCAGGTCAAGGACAAGCACATGGCCCCGATCGACTGCCACGTGCGACCCCGGCTGCCGCTGCCGGTGGAGCGGCTGGACAGCTCCCTGGAGGTCGACCCTCCGGCGCTGATCAAGGGCTATCTGCGCCTGGGTGCCAAGGTCATGGGCCCGCCGGCCTGGGACCCTGATTTCAACGCCGCCGACCTGCCGATGATCATGCGCATCGCCGAGATGCCGGCGCGGTACCGGCGCCACTTCGGAGTTTGAACGTGGTGCCCCCCCGCGCCGCCTTCGGCGTCACCCCCCCAGGGGGGCGGAGCCTGTGGCCCGGCATAGCCGGTTCCACGGCTCCACTGGATGAGGTGCCTGCTTCGGCGGCACATCGGCTCCGTGCGGTGTTCATTTCGGACATTCATCTGGGCACGCCCGGGTGCCAGGCCGATGCCTTGCTCGACTTTCTCAAGCACCACCCCAGCGACACGCTGTACCTGGTGGGTGACATCGTCGATGGCTGGCAGATGCGGCGGCGCTGGTTCTGGCCGCAGTCGCACAACGACGTGGTGCAGAAGCTGCTGCGCCGCGCGCGCAAGGGCTGTCGCGTGGTGTTCGTGCCGGGCAACCACGACGAGTTTGCGCGTCAGTTCGACGGCATGCACTTCGGCGGCATTGAGGTGGCCAACGAGGCGGTGCACACCACCGCCGACGGCCGCCACCTGTGGGTGATCCACGGCGACCACTTCGACGGCGTGATCCAGTGCGCCAAGTGGCTGGCCCATGTGGGCGACTGGGCCTACGGCGTGACGCTCGAACTCAACCGCCACTTCAACCGCATTCGCCACAAGCTGGGCATGCCCTACTGGTCGCTCTCGCAGTACCTCAAGCACAAGGTCAAGCGCGCGGTCAGCCACGTCAACGACTTCGAGCGCGCCGTGGCCGCGGAGGCGCGCGAGCGCGGCTACCACGGTGTGGTCTGCGGCCACATCCACCGCCCCGAGATGCGCACCATCGACGGCACGCTCTACGCCAACGACGGCGACTGGGTCGAGAGCCTCTCGGCCCTGGTCGAGCACCAGGACGGCCGGCTGGAGCTGGTGCACTGGCACCCGATGGGGCACGGCGGCCTGACCCTGCCGCTGAAGGAGCCCCAGGCGATCCCGGGGGTTCTGGCACCCGCATGAAGATCCTGCTGGTGACCGACGCCTGGCAGCCCCAGGTCAACGGCGTGGTCACCACGCTGGTGGAGCTGGTCCGGCACCTGCAGGGCGCCGGGCACGAGCTGACGGTGATCCACCCCGGGCAGTTCCGCACGCGGCCGTGCCCCGGCTACGCCGGCATCGACCTCGCCCTGTTCCCGGGCGCGCGCCTGCGGCGGCTGATGGACGAAGCCCAGCCCGACGCCATCCACATCGCCACCGAAGGCCCGCTGGGCTGGGCCGCGCGGCGCCACTGCCTGCGCCGCGGCTGGCCGTTCACCACCGCCTTCCACACCCGTTTTCCCGAGATGCTGCAGCTCGCGCTGGGCGTACCGGTGTCCTGGGGCTATGCGCTGCTGCGGCGCTTCCACCGGCCCAGCCGCGGGGTGATGGTGCCCACCGGCGGGGTGCGCCGCCTGCTGGAGCAGCGGGGCTTTGCCAACCTGCGCGACTGGACCCATGGCGTGGACACCCAGCTGTTCGCCTTCCACCCCGAGCCGCGCGAATGCCCCGGGCTGGGCCACCTGGCGCGGCCGGTGAGCCTGTTCGTCGGTCGCCTCTCGCACGAAAAGAACATCCAGGCCTTCCTGGACCTGGACGTCCCGGGCAGCAAGGTGGTGTGTGGCGTGGGGCCACTGGAGCAGGCCCTGCGCGACCGCTACCCCGGCGTGCACTGGGTGGGGCTGCTGGCGCGGCGCGAGCTGGCCGAGGTCTACGCCGCGGCCGACGTGTTCGTGTTCCCCAGCCTGCACGAGACCTTCGGCCTGGTGATGCTCGAAGCCATGGCCACCGGCCTGCCCGTGGCCGCCTACCCGGTGGACGGCCCGCTGGAGGTGATCGGCGACTCCCCCGCCGGCGCGATGCACACCGACCTGCGCGAGGCCTGGTCGCAGGCGCTGCGCGTGCGCCGCCACCAGGCCCGCCAGCGCGCGCTGGACTTTGGCTGGGGGCGGGTGGCCGATCTGTTCCTCTCCCACCTGGTGCGGCTGCCCGGGCAGCGCCGCGCCGTTCTGTCACACAAACGTCATCGGCTGGTCGAATAATCGTCATTGATGAACCCGCCCACCCCCAGCCTGACCTTTCTCGACCGGGACCACAGCATCCTGGCCTTCAACGAACGCGTGCTGGACTGGGCGCGGCGCGAACAGGTGCCGCTGCTGGAGCGCCTGCGCTACCTGTGCATCGTCTCCAGCAACCTCGACGAGTTCTTCGAGGTGCGCATGGCGCCGCATCTGGCCGCCTTCAATGCCAACGAGCCGCGCGGCCCGCAGACGGCGGACGACTATGTGCGCCTGAGCGCCCAGCTGCACGAACTGGTGGCGCAGCAGTACGCGATCTACAACGACGAGCTGCTGCCGCTGCTGCAGAAGCAGGGCGTCGAGCTGGTCTCGCACGGCGAGCGCGACGCCGCCCAGCGCCGCTGGGTCAAGGCCTTTTTCGAGCGCGAGGTGCAGCCACTGCTGATGCCGGTGGGCCTCGACCCGGCGCACCCGTTCCCGCAGGTGGCCAACAAGTCGCTCAACTTCATCGTGCGCCTCAAGGGGCGCGACGCCTTCGGCCGGGAGAACGAGGTCGCCATCGTCAAGGTGCCGCGCGTGTTGCCGCGCTATGTGCGCGTGCCCGGGCCCAAGGGTTCGAAAAAGACGGTCTTTGTCTCCATTTCCAGCCTGATCCGCTCGCACCTGGCCGACCTGTTCCCCGGCCGGCAGGTGACGGAGTTTTCACAGTTCCGCGTGACGCGGCACTCGGATCTGGCTGTGGACGAGGAAGAGGTGAAGAACCTGCGCACCGCCCTGCGTGTGGGTCTGCAGCACCGCCACTACGGCGAGGCGCTGCGGCTGGAGGTGTCGGCGGGCTGTTCCGAGTTCCTCTCCAGCTTCCTGCTGGAGCAGTTCGCCCTGCCGCCGCAGGCGCTGTTCCGCGTGCCCGGGCCGGTGAACCTGGTGCGCCTGAACCAGCTGATCGACCAGGTCGACCAGCCCGCGCTGCGCTTTGAGCAGCACACGCCGGGCTGGCCGGTCCAGCTGGTGCCGGGTCAGTCCTTCTTCGAGCGCATGCAGCAGGGCGATGTGCTGATCCACCAGCCCTACGAGAGCTTCGACGCGGTGCTGGCCTTCCTGCGCGAGGCGGTCAACGACCCCGACGTGCTGGCCATCAAGCAGACCATCTACCGCACCGGCAGCAAGGCCGAGATGATCGAGCTGCTGCGCGAGGCGGTGCGGCGCGGCAAGGAAGTGACCGCGGTGGTCGAGCTCAAGGCGCGCTTCGACGAAGAGGCCAACATCAACTACGCCGAGCGGCTGGAATCGGTGGGCGCCCAGGTGGTGTATGGCGTGGTGGGCCTCAAGACCCACGCCAAGATGCTGCTGGTCACGCGCCGCGAGGGCGGGGTGCTGCGCCGCTACGGCCACCTCTCCACCGGCAACTACAACCCCGGCACGGCGCGCCTGTACACCGACCTGAGCTACCTGACCGCGGACAAGTCGCTCACCGCGGACATGGAGCAGGTGTTCCTGCACCTGGCCAGCCAGAGCCGGCTGCCGCGCCTGAAGAGCGCCCTGATCGCGCCCTTCCACCTGCACAAGGCCATGCTGGAGCGGGTCGAACGGGCAGGGCTGGCGGCCCAGTCCGGCCAGGACGCGCGCATCATCCTCAAGATGAACGCCCTGACCGACGAGCCCATGGCGCGCGCGCTGGCGATCGCTTCGCAGCGTGGGGCGTCGATCGACCTCATCGTGCGCGGCGCCTGCATCCTGCCGGCGCAGGTGCCCGGCGTGACCGACCGGGTGCGCGTGCGCTCGGTGATCGGCCGTCTGCTGGAGCATTCGCGGGTGTTCTATTTCCGGTGCGGAGACGAGGAGGAGCTCTGGCTCTCCAGCGCCGACTGGATGAACCGCAACATGCTGCGGCGGGTCGAACTGGCCTGGCCGGTGACCGACCCGGCGCTGCGCCAGCGTGTAAAGGACGAGTGCCTGTCGGCCTATCTGCACGACACGCGCGACGCCTGGCTGCTGCAGCCGGACGGCGACTACCGCCGCGCCAGCGACGCCATCGAGGGCCCGGGCCTGTCGGCCCAGGCGGCGCTGATGGCCCGCTACGGACACCGTTCCCAGGAGTGACCCCCATGGACCTCATCCTCTGGCGACACGCCGAAGCCCAGGACCACCCCTATGGCGAGCAGGGCGCGCAGGGCGACCCGCTGGACCTGGAACGGCGCCTGACCCCGCGCGGCGAGAAGCAGGCCGCGCGCATGGCCGCCTGGCTGGACCGGCAGCTGCCGGACGGCGCCCGGGTGTACGTGAGCCCCGCCGAGCGGGCCCGTCAGACCGCCCACGCGCTCGGCCGCAAGCTGCGCGTGCGCGACGAGTTGCTGCCCGGGGCGGACCCGGCCGCGGTGCTGGCGCTGGTGGGCTGGCCCGAGGGCCGCGGCCCGGTGCTGGTGATCGGGCACCAGCCGACGCTGGGCCAGGTGATCGCCCAGCTGCTGAACCTGCCCGAGGGCGAGTGCACCATGCGCAAGGGCTCGGTCTGGTGGCTGCGCCAGCGCGAGCGCAACGGCCGCATGCAGACCGTGATTGTGACGGTGCAGACGCCGGAACTGGTCTGAGCGCACCGGCCTGCTGAACGCCGTCAGGTGGTCACCAGTGCCTCGCGCGTGCCCTGCGCCACCTGGTCGAGCAGCCCGTCGTACGCAAAGACCTCGGGGTCTTCCGCCAGAGAACGCGTCTCCAGCGCCTCGCACAGCTGCGCCAGCCGCGCCGCGCAGGTGTTGAGCGCAGCGCCCTTGAGCTGGTGCGCGGCATTGCCCAGCGCCTCGTGGTCGCGCGTGGCCATGGCCTGGCGGATGTCGTCCATGCGCGTGTCCAGTTCGGCCAGGAAGTCCTGGACGATGGCGCCGCGCACCTTGCCCGCACCGTTGTCGAACTCGCCCAGCATGGTCCAGCGTTCGGTGTTGATCCAGGGCGCAGCGGGCCGGGTCGGGGCCGGGCCTGTGGCACTGCTGGCGGCCGCGGGCGCGCGCTCGATCCAGCGCTGCAGCGCCTGGCCGAGCGTGTGCAGTTCCAGCGGCTTGGCCAGGTAGTCCGACATGCCCGCTTCCAGGCAGCGGGTGCGGTCGTTCGGCAGGCTCGACGCGGACACCCCCAGCACGATGGGGGCGGCAGGCCCCAGACGCTCGCGGATCTGGCGCGTGGTCGCGGCGCCGTCCATCTCGGGCATGTGGCTGTCCATCAGCACCAAGGCGTAGGGCTGGTGTTCGCGCTGGGCCTGCTCCACCGCCTCGACCGCGCGCAGGCCGTTGTCGCGCAGGTCGTGCGGATAGCCCAGCCGGTGGAGCATGGCGGAGGCCACCTTGAGGTTGGTCAGGTTGTCGTCCACCACCAGCACGCGGTGGGGGCTGCGGGCCAGCTGCAGCGTGGGCACCAGGGGCGCCACGATGTCCTCGGGACGGGCCGGCTGGGCGCGGATGGTGAACGAGAAGGTCGAGCCCACGCCGGTCTGGCTGTTCACCTGGATGCGTCCGCCCATGCGCTCGACCAAATGGCGGCAGATCATCAGCCCCAGGCCGGTGCCGCCGTAGACGCGTGCGGTCGAGGTGTCGCCCTGCGAGAAGGGCTGGAAGAGCTCGCCCAGCCGCTGCTGCGAGATGCCGACCCCGGTGTCGCTGACGCTGAAGCCCAGGGTCAGCGGTTCGCCCGCCTGCTCGACCCAGGCCCGCAGGCAGACCTCGCCGTGGTGGGTGAACTTCACCGCGTTGGACAGCAGGTTCAGCAGCACCTGGCGCAGGCGCGTGATGTCGCTGACGATGGCGCGCGGCAGGTCCGGGCGCAGGTCGACGCGCAGCGCCAGCCCCTTTTCCTGGCAGCGCAGCCGGGAGATGTCGCACACGCCCTGGATGGCCGCATGCAGGTCCATCGGCAGGTGTTCCAGTGCCAGCTTGCCCGATTCGATCTTGGAGAAGTCCAGGATGTCGTCGACCACGGCCAGCAGCTGTTCGCTGGACACTTTGAGCACGCCCAGCAGCTCTTTCTGCGAAGGTGTCAGGCCGGTGTCGGTGAGCAGCTGGCTCATGCCGACCACGCCGTTGAGCGGGGTGCGGATCTCGTGGCTCATCACCGCCAGGAAGCCGGCCTTGGCCCGCACCGCGGCCAGCGCCTCTTCGCGCGAGGTGGCCAGTTCGGTGGTGCGCAGGCGCACCCGTTCTTCCAGCAGCAGGGTGGCGTCGCGCAGAGCCTTGTTCTTGCGCTTGATGGCCCGGTTGTAGGCGTGCAGCTTGAGCGCGCTGTCGTGCATCACGCGCGAGAGGTTGTAGACCTCCCGGAACGGCGCCTTCTCCTGCACCGGCGGCACCTGGCCGGAGCCCAGCTGGGTGGCGGACTTGTTGAGCTGGTGGAACTGGGCCGACAGGCGCCGGGCGACCAGAAAGGCGCCCAGCACACCGACGCCGATGAGCGCCGCCATGGCCAGCAGCGCCCACTGCCGGGCCTGGAGCACCTGCGCCGTGAAGTCTTGTTCCGGTGCCACCACCACCAGCTGCCAGCCCAGCTCGTACTTGGCGCCGAAGGGGCGCTGCAGCGCGATCAGGCGGTTGCTGGTCAGGCCCAGTCGCTGCAGCCAGTCGCGCTCGGTCTCCAGCCGCACCAGGCCCGGCGCGCGCCGCGAGCCCTGCCGGTCGGGAGCAAACAGCTGGGTGTAGGACTCGCGCACCAGCGGCTCGCGGCTCTGCAGCGGCGTGATGCGCTGGTGGCGGCCGTTGACCAGTTCGCTGAGTTCCTCGTCCACCGACGACGCGACCATGCGGCCCTGGCCGTCCACCAGATAGGTCACCGCGTGTTCGCTGATGCGCGTGCTGCGGATCAGCTCGGTCAGGCGCGCCAGGCTCATGTCCACCGCCATCACGCCCAGCAGGGTGCGGTTGTCGGTGTCGAAGATCGGCTGGGCCAGCGTCAGGTCGAACTGCTTCTTGACCGCCGAGCGGTAGACGTCGGTGAACACGCGCTTGCCGGTGCTCGCGGCCAGCTGGTACCAGGGGCGCTTGCGCGGGTCGTAGATGGTGTCCTCGGTCCTGACCAGGCGGCTGCGGTCGCCCGGTGCGTCGATCTCGTAGTGGCGCCGCCCGCTCTCGCCGGGCAGGATTTCGCGCACCACGAAACGGCCTTCCTCGCGTTCGAGCCCGAAGAAGCTGCCGTCGGTGGTGCCGTAGTACAGATAGGGCACGTTGGGCGACTGCTGGGTCAGCGCGTAGGCCATCAGCTCGAAAGCGGCCGGGTCGCGCAGCCAGTTGCGCGTGCGCTCGGCCTCCGCGCCGCTGGTGGGCACCGGCGGCACCAGTGCGTTGACCACGGTGTGCGACTCCCCCAGATGGGCCAGCGCACCCACGTCCACCCGGTGCGCGGCCTGGCTGATCGCATTCTCGGCCAGCGTGTCGATGGACTGCGAGCTGTTGGACGAGAGCAGCCAGGACACCAGCACCGCAGGGATCAGCGCCGACAGCACCAGTGCGGCAATCAGCGCCGGGCCGATCGAGAGGCGGCGGCGGCCGGCCGGCGTGGGGGTGTCGCGCTCGGCCATGGGTCAGGTCGCGGGCAGGGGGTCGACGGCGCACACCTCCAGCGGCTCGGGACACTGGGGCAGGGTGACGAAGTGGCGCGAGACGGGCTGCACCGCCCCGGTCACCGCGCGCAGCACCGGGATCGACAGCGTCACCGGGTGCGGGCCGACGGCGGCGCGCTGCATCGCCAGAGCGTTGACCACAGTTTCACCCACCGGCAGCACCTGGGCCGCGCCGCCCAGCAGGCCGTCCAGCCGCATCATCGCCACCGGACCGCTGTGGATGGCGATGCCCGCCTCGAAGCGCGGCAGCGCCAGGTCGGGGAACTGCTGCTGCACCCAGCCCTGCATCGCCGCGGCCGACTTGCGCAGACCAAAGGCCGCCTTGACCGCGCGCAGGCCCTGGTGGGCGGAGGTTTTGGACGTGCGGTCGGTGAACACCGCCAGCAACCCGTCGCCGACAAAGTGGGCCGAGGTGGCGCCGAACAGGTGGACCGTGTCGCCGCCACCCTCGTAGTAGCGCTTGAGCATCATGGCCAGTTGCTGCGGGTCCAGGGCGCGGGCCCACTCGCGGTCGTTGCGGATGTCGGCGAACAGCACGGTGGCCTGTGGGTGGAAGTCCTCGCGGTCGCCCTGGGCCTCGCCGGGCCACTGTTCGCTCAGCTCGTGGGCCAGCCGCAGTTCGTACTGCTCCTGCAGGGTCCAGGCCTGTTCGTCCAGGGCCTCGTTCACGGCCTCCTTCACCTGCAGCTCCAGCGCCGCGGTGCGCATGGCCTTGCGGTTGAGCTGGGCGGCCACCGCGTCGACCAGTTCGCGCGGGTGCACGGGTTTGGTCAGGTAGTCGTCGGCGCCCAGCGTCATGCCCTGGCGCATGTTGCGCCGCTCCTGCAGCGAGGTCAGCAGGATGAACGGGGTCTGCTGCAGGGCCGCGTGTTCGCGGACCGCCTTGAGCAGGTCGAAGCCGTTGACACCCGGCATGTTGATGTCGCTGACGACCAGATCCGGCCGGTACTGCCGGATCGTCATCCACGCCGACTGCCCGTTGTTGGCTGTCAGCACCTCATGCCCCTGCAGGTGCAGGGCCGCCTCGATGAGACGCATTGTTCCTGCGTCGTCTTCCGCCACCACGATCAGAGCCATTGTTTTTCTTCGTTTTTCAGGCCGCCGAAGGCCCTTTGGGGGGCGATGGTATCGGTTGATCGGGCAGCGATGTGGCGCGCAGCGCACGTCGCCGTGCCGCTTTCAACGGATGTCGGCGGAAAATTTCCAGTTTGTTTTCTGCCAGGCCAGCAACTCCTCGCCGAGCAGCCAGGCCGACTGCGGGAAACGCCGGGCCCATCCCTCGGGTGTCACCAGCCGGAACGCACCGGGCTTGTAGCCCAGCTTCAGGGGCTCGTGTTCGGGCATCCGGCGCGCGTGGCACAGGATGACCGCCAGCCGCAGGCACAGCAGCTGTTTGGCGAACAGTTCGTCCTGCAGGGGTTCCTCCAGCTTGCGCAGCTTGCCCCGCTGACCCAGCACCAGCTGGCTCATGCGGTGCAGTTCGGGGAACGAGAAGCCCGAGGCGTCCACGTTGTCCAGGATGTAGGCGCCGTGGTGATAGGAGCGGTCGTGCGAGATGTGGGTGCCGATCTCGTGCAGCCGCGCCGCCCAGGCCAGCTTCTGCGAGAAGCGCTCGTTGGCCTCGCCGGCGGCGACCTGGGCGAAGAGGGCGGTGGCCACCTCGCTCACCCGCTGCGCCTGCGCGGCGTCCACCGAAAAGCGCTCGCTGAGCCAGCGCACCGTGCGCTCGCGCACGTCGCCGCCCCCGGTGTCGCGGTCGATCAGGTCGTAGAGGGCGCCGTGGCGCAGCGCACCCTGGGCGGGAATCATCTCCTGGATACCGAACAGGTCGAACACGGCGCGCAGCACACTCACGCCGCCGCCGATCACCGGCCGGCGGTCGTCCTTCATGCCTTCCATGCGCAGCTGGTCGGCGCTCCCGGCCTTGATCAGGCGCTCGACCAGCCAGTCCAGGCCGTCGCGCGTGACCACGCCGGCCGGCCGGCCGTTGGCGGCCAGCACGTCGGCCACCGCGCCCACCGTGCCCGAGGAGCCATAGGCGACCGACCACAGCGACGGCGGAAAGCTGTCCAGCGCCTGGTCGAGCACCGCCTTGGCCGCGATCTCGGCCGTGCGGAAGGCGTCGGCAGTGAACTGTCCCTTGGGGAAGTAGCGCGTGGACCAGGCCACGCTGCCCAGCCGGTACGACTCCATCTGGCGGGCGGTGTAGCCCTGGCCGATGATCAGTTCGGTGGAGCGGCCACCGATGTCCACCACCAGCCGCCGCTCGTCCGACTGCGGCAGCAGGTGGGAGACGCCCTGGTAGATCAGCCGCGCCTCCTCCTGGCCCGAGATCACCTCGATGCCGAAACCGAGGATGGCCTGCGCCTTTTGCAGGAAGTCGTCCCGGTTGCGCGCCTCGCGCAGGGTCTGGGTGGCCACCGCACGCACCTGCTGCTTGCGAAAGCCGTGCAGGCGCTCGGCGAAGCGGGCCAGGCAGTCCCAGCCGCGCTGCATGGCCGCCGGGCTGAGCATCTTGTTGTCGTCCAGCCCGTTGCCCTGGCGCACGGTTTCCTTGAGGTACTCGATGCGCTCGATGTGGCCCGCCTGGAGGCGCCCGATTTCGAGGCGGAAGCTGTTGGAGCCAAGGTCGATGGCGGCGAGCAGGGTACCGTTTTGCATGGGGCAGGCGCTGACGAAAGTGGGCCGATTGTGACGCATGGACCGCGCCGTCCGGCTTGAAGCCGTGGCCCGGGCTGCGTATGCTGCGCTCTTCGCACTCCCGTCCCATTTCCTTTCCGGACCCGCCCACATGAACCAGCGCACCCGCTTCAAAACCTCTTCCGGCCGTCGCCAGTGGCTGGGCGCGGCGATGACCCTGGTCGCTGGAGGGCTGGTGAGACCCGTCCTGGGGCAGCCGGTGTCGGCTGCCGCCGAAGAAGCCAAGGCGCCGCCGCTGCCAGCATTGGGCAGCACCCTCGCGGTGCCGCCGGTCGACCTCATTGGTGGCGGGCGTTTCGACCCCGCGCAGGCGCGCGGCAAGCCGCTGCTGGTGTACTGGTGGTCCAGCATCTGTCCGTTCTGCGCCCTGCAGAGCCCGGAGATGGACGCCTTCTGGAAGGCGCAGCAGGGGCGCGGCCTGCAGATGCTGGCCCTGTCGATCGACAGAAAGCCGGCCGATGCGGCGGAGTACCTTAAGAAAAAAGGCTACGAATTTCCGGCCGCCTGGGCCTCCCCGGCCTGGCGCCAGGCATTCCCCAAGCCCAAGGGCCTGCCGGTGACGCTGCTGGCGGGGGCGGACGGCCGCCTGCTGCTGGCCGAAAAAGGCCAGATGTTCGCGGAAGACGTGCAGGACATGGCCCGCCTTTTCTGAAGGCTGTCATGTGACATCGCCGTTTTGTCACAGAGCTGTCACGTTGGGTGCCTAGAGTCCGGGACTGTGAACCTTTTCACCAACCCGTGAGGACCCGAATGATCACCAAACGCTCCCTTCTGAAGACCGTCGCCGCCGCCGCCCTGGCCACCATGGCGATTGCCCCGGCCTTTGCCGCCGACATCACCGGCGCGGGCGCCACCTTCCCGTTCCCGGTCTATGCCAAGTGGGCCGAGGCCTACAAGAAGGAAACCGGCACCGGCCTGAACTACCAGTCCATCGGTTCCTCCGGCGGCATCAAGCAGATCCGCGCCAAGACTGTGACCTTTGGTGCCACCGACGCCCCGGTCAAGGGTGAAGAGCTGGACAAGGACGGCATGATCCAGTTCCCGGCCATCATTGGCGGCACCGTGCCCGTGATCAACCTGGAAGGCTTCCAGCCTGGCGAACTGCGCGTGACCGGCCCCGTGCTGGCCGAAATGTTCATGGGCAAGATCGCCAAGTGGAACGACCCCAAGCTGGTCGCCCTGAACCCCGGCAAGAAGCTGCCGGAAGAGAACATCACCGTGGTGCACCGCGCCGACGGTTCGGGCACCACCTTCAACTGGACCGACTACCTCAGCGCCGTCAGCAAGGAGTGGGCCGATTCCGTGGGCAAGGGTGCCGCCGTCAAGTGGCCGGCCGCTTCGTCTGTCGGTGGCAAGGGCAACGAAGGCGTGGCCGCCAACGTCAACCGCATCAAGGGTGCGGTCGGCTACGTGGAATACGCCTACGTGAAGAAGAACAAGATGAACTTCATGCAGCTGCAGAACGCCAACGGCAAGTACGTCAGCCCCGACGACGCGACCTTCGCAGCCGCCGCCGCCAGCGCCGACTGGTTCAGCGTGCCGGGCATGGGCATCTCCATGGTCAACGCCAAGGGCGACAACGCCTGGCCCGTGTCCACCGCCTCGTTCATCCTGATGTACAAGAACCCGGCCGACAAGGTCGCGTCGGCCGAAGCCCTGAAGTTCTTCGACTGGGCCTTCAGCAAGGGCAAGACCCTGGCCACCGAACTGGACTATGTGCCGCTGCCCGATGCCCTGACCGCCCAGATCCGCAGCAAGGTCTGGAACCAGGTCGCCAAGTAAGACCGGCACCCGTGGCCCGGGCTCTGGTGCACACTTTGCACCGGTTCCCGGGCCTTTCAACGGTATGAAAGCACCTGAAGGGGACCCCATCATGAGCGTGGGCATCACCATGACGTCGCCATCCGAGGCTGCAGCGCCAGCCAACTCCCGCATGCTGTCGATCGCGCGCAAGCAGCGGTTGCAGGATGCCCTTTTTCACCGCATCACCCAGCTGTTCTCGCTGCTGGTGCTGTTCGCCCTTCTGGGCATCATCGTCTCGCTGTTCATCAATGCGCTGCCCGTCCTGCAGAAGTTCGGCGCCCGGTTCATCTGGTACGTCGAGTGGGACATCATCAACGAAGAATTCGGTGCCGCGATCGCCATCGTCGGCACCCTGGCCAGCGCCGGCATCGCGCTGCTGATCGCGGTGCCGCTGGCCTTCGGCATCGCGCTGTTCCTGACCGAAACCTGCCCGCCCTGGCTGCGCCGCCCGCTGGGCACGTCCATCGAGCTGCTGGCCGCCGTGCCGTCCATCATCTACGGCATGTTCGGCCTGTTCGTGTTCGCACCGCTGTTCGCCGACTACTTCCAGGTGCCGGTGCAGAAGCTCATGAGCGGCATGCCCCTGATCGGCTTCCTGTTCGGTGGTTCCACCAACGGTATGGGCATCCTGGCCGCCGGCATCGTGCTGGCCTTCATGGTGCTGCCCTTCGTCGCCGCGGTGATGCGCGACGTGTTCGAGATCGTGCCGCCCATCCTGCGCGAGTCGGCCTACGGCCTGGGTTGCACGACCTGGGAAGTGGTGCGGCGCGTGGTGCTGCCCTACACGCAGAAGGGCGTGATCGGTGGCGTGATGCTGGGCCTGGGCCGCGCGCTGGGCGAGACCATGGCCGTCACCTTCGTGATCGGCAACGCCAACCGCATGCCGAGCTCGCTGTTCTCGCCGGGCACCTCGATCGCCTCGACCCTGGCCAACGAATTCGGCGAAGCCGCCGACTTCCACATCTCGGCCCTGTTCGCGCTGGGCTTCCTGCTGTTTGTCATCACCTTCATCGTGCTGGCCTTGGCCAAGTGGATGATCGTGCGCGGCGAAAAGGCCAAGGGACTCTGACATGACCGATTTCAACAAAACCCTCTACCAGCGCCGCAAGCTCTCCAACGCCGTCGGGTTGACCCTGTCCATGGGCTCCATGGTGCTGGGCCTGGCGGTGCTGCTGTGGATCCTGTACGTGCTGCTGTCCAACGGCCTGGCTGCGCTGGACCTGAACATGTTCACCCAGGACACGCCGGCGCCGGGTTCGGAAGGCGGCGGCCTGCGCAACGCCATCGTCGGCAGCCTGCTGATGGTGGGCGCCACCGTGCTGTTCGCCACGCCCATCGGCATCTTTGCCGGCGTCTACCTGGCCGAGTACGGCGACACCAGCAAGACGGCCGAGCTGACCCGCTTCGTCACCGACATCATGCTGTCGGCCCCCTCGATCGTGCTGGGCCTGTTCGTCTACGCCATCGCGGTGGCCACGGTCGGCGGTTTCTCCGGCTGGGCCGGCACGCTGGCGCTGTCGCTGATCGCGGTGCCGGTGATCGTGCGCACCACCGAGAACATGCTGCGACTGGTGCCGGGCAGCCTGCGCGAGGCGGCGTTCGCCCTGGGCGCGCCGCGCTGGAAGGTGGCCTCCATGGTCACGCTGCGCGCCGCCAAGAGCGGTGTGATGACCGGCCTGCTGCTGGCCGTGGCCCGCATCAGCGGCGAGACCGCACCGCTGCTGTTCACTGCGCTGAACAACCAGTTCTTCAACGCCGACATGAGCAAGCCCATGGCCAACCTGCCGGTCGTGATCTTCCAGTTCGCCATGAGCCCTTACGACAACTGGATCCGTCTGGCCTGGGGCGGCGCGCTGCTGATCACCCTGGCCGTCCTCATCCTGAACATCGTTGCCCGCGTCTTCTTCCGGAACAAGACTCCTGCCTGAGCCAGGCGCCACCCACACGGAAACCACCCACATGACCGCCACCGCCATCGCTCCCGCCGCCGTCGAACAGCGCAACGCGCTCGAGGTGCGCAATCTCAACTTTTTCTACGGCAAGTTCCAGGGTCTGAAGAACGTGACCATGAACATCGCCGAGAAGAAGGTCACCGCCTTCATCGGCCCGTCGGGCTGCGGCAAGTCCACGCTGCTGCGCACGCTCAACCGCATGTACAGCCTCTACCCCGGCCAGCGCGCCGAAGGCCAGATCAACTTCTACGGCGACAACATCCTCGACCCGAAGCAGGATCTGAACCTGCTGCGCGCGCGCATCGGCATGGTGTTCCAGAAGCCGACGCCGTTCCCGATGTCGATCTACGACAACATCGCCTTCGGTGTGCGCCTCTACGAAAGCCTCTCGAACAGCGAGATGGACGACCGCGTGGAGTGGGCCCTGAGCAAGGCAGCGCTGTGGAACGAGGTGAAGGACAAGCTCCACCAGAGCGGCCTGTCGCTCTCCGGCGGTCAGCAGCAGCGCCTGTGCATCGCCCGCAGCGTGGCGGTCAAGCCCTCGGTGCTGCTGCTGGACGAGCCGACCTCGGCGCTGGACCCGATCTCCACCGGCAAGGTGGAAGAGCTGGTGCACGAGCTCAAGAAGGACTACACGATTGCCATCGTCACGCACAACATGCAGCAGGCCGCCCGCTGCAGCGACTTCACGGCCTACATGTACCTGGGCGAACTGATCGAGTTCGGCTCCACCGAGCAGATCTTCTTCAAGCCCACGCGCACCGAGACCGAGGACTACATCACCGGCCGCTTCGGCTGATCAGGGAGACCACCATGGGTGACAAACACATTTCCAGCCAGTTCGACGCCGAGCTCAATTCCATTTCCACCCACGTGCTGGAGATGGGCGGGCTGGTCGAATCGCAGCTGCACCAGGCAGTCTACGCCTTGGTCCATCTGAGCCAGGAGACGGCCGAGCAGGTGATCGAGACCGAGAACCGGATCAACCAGATGGAGATGAACATCGACCACGAGATCATCTCCACCATCGGCCGCCGCCAGCCCACCGCGCGCGACCTGCGCTTCCTGATGGCCATCTCGCGCACCACCCAGAACCTGGAGCGCGCCGGCGACGAGATCGCCCGTGTGGCCCGCATGGTGAAGTCGATCATCGAAAGCGGCTCGCCGCGCTCGCTGCCGATTTCCGAGCTGCGGCTGGCCGCCGACCTGGCCGCCGGCATGCTTCGCAAGACGCTGGACTCGTTCGCGCGGCTGGACACCAACATGGCGCTGGCCATCATCAAGGAGGACGACGCCATCGACGGCGAGTACAACGGCTTCCTGCGCAAGCTCATCACGTACATGATGGAAGACCCGCGCACCATCTCGCCGAGCCTGGACCTGCTGTTCCTGGCCAAGTCACTGGAACGCGTGGGCGACCACGCCAAGAACATCGCCGAGCAGATCATCTTCGTTGTCAAGGGTGAGGACGTGCGCCACAGCTCGATGGACAAAGTGCAGTCGGTGGTCGGATGAAAAAACTTCCCCGCGTGCTGGTGGTCGAGGATGAGCCGGCGATTGCCGAGCTGATCGCGGTCAACCTGCGCCACAACGGTTTTGCACCCACGGTGGTGTTCGACGGTGAGTCGGCGCGCCGCGAGATCGACGCGGTTCTGCCGGACGTAATCCTGCTGGACTGGATGCTTCCCGGCGAGAGCGGCGCTGCCCTGGCCCGCACCTGGCGCCGCCAGGAGCGCACCAAGACCGTGCCCATCCTGATGCTGACCGCCCGCAGCGACGAGTCGGACAAGGTGCAAGGGCTGGACGCAGGCGCCGACGACTACATCACCAAGCCGTTTTCCACCCAGGAACTGCTGGCACGCATCCGCGCCGTGCTGCGCCGCCGTGCCCCCGAGATCGTCAACGACTCGGTGCAGGTGGGCGAGCTGTCGCTGGACGCGGCCACCTACCGCGTGAGCTTCCGCGAGGTCGAGCTCAAGCTCGGACCGACCGAATTCAAGCTGCTGCACTACCTGATGAAGCACCCGGAGCGCGTGCACACGCGTGGTACCCTGCTCGACAAGATATGGGGTGACCATGTCTTCATCGAGGAGCGCACCGTGGACGTACACGTCAAGCGGTTGAGGGAATCCCTGGGCGACGCTGCCGGCATGGTGGAAACGGTGCGCGGCGCGGGCTACCGCCTCACGTCCCGCGTGGCTGTCGGGCAGGGAAGCGGCGACAGCGCAGCATGATCGGGCGGGCGTTTGGGCTGATGCTGCTGGTGGCAGCGGCTGGCGCGTGGGGCTGGACCAGAGGCTCGGTGACCTGGACGCTGGCGGGGGCGGGCCTGGGGGCCATGCTCTGGCTAGCCTGGGACAGCGTGCGCGCTGCGCAGCTGCTGCGCTGGCTGAGCCGGGCCGACGACATTCACATCCCCAGACTCTCCGGGCTCTGGGGTGAACTGCTGGAGCGCACGCGCAAGCGGTTCCGCACCCTCGAACAGAAGGCCCATGGCAGCGACGAGCGGCTGGAGGATTTTCTGGCCGCGATCCAGGCTTCACCCAACGGCGTTGTGCTGCTCGACAGCATGGCGCGCATCGAGTGGTGCAACCTGACGGCGGCGCAGCACCTGGGCATCGATCCGCAGCGAGACCTCGGGCAGTACGTGCGCAACCTCGTGCGGCATCCGAGCTTCAACGCCTACATGGACGCAGGTGACTTCGGTGCCGAGATCGAGGTCGACGGTCCCGGCCAGCGTCCGACACAACCCAGAAAAATCTCGCTGCAGATCCACGCCTATGGTGACCAGCGACAGTTGATGCTCACGCGCGATGTCACGGCGGTGCAGCTGGCCGATTCGATGCGCCGGGATTTTGTGGCCAACGTCTCGCATGAAATCCGCACGCCCCTGACGGTGCTCAGCGGCTTTGTGGAGACCATGCAGAGCCTGCCGCTGGAGGAGGCCGACCGCCAGCGCTTCCTCGGTCTCATGAGCCAGCAGGCCCAGCGCATGCAGACGCTGGTCAACGATCTGCTGACACTGTCCCGCCTGGAAGGCAGTCCCGTGCCGGGCACCGGGGAGTGGGTCGATGTCTCCGAGTTGCTGCGCCAGGCGGTGCTGGAGGCGCAGGGCTTGTCCGCCGTGATCGCCGATCCGGTGCATCGGATCGAGGTGGTGCCCGGGCCGGCGCTGGAGGTGGCAGGCAACCGCAGCGAACTGCTCAGCGCCATGTCCAATCTCCTGAGCAATGCGGTCCGCTACACGCCGCCGGGAGGGCGCATCCGGGCCGGCTGGCGCCTTGTCGATGACGGGGCGGGGGAGTTCTTCGTGGAAGACACGGGACCGGGGATCGAGGCGGAGCACCTGCCGCGCCTCACCGAACGCTTCTACCGCGTGGACCGCAGCCGCTCGCGCGAGACGGGGGGCACGGGTCTGGGGCTGGCCATCGTCAAACATGTGGCGCAGCGCCACGGTGGGCAGGTGGTGGTGCACAGCACGGTCGGGCGCGGCTCCACTTTCATCATCGCGCTGCCGGTCACGCGCGTGCGCGCCACCGGCAGCTAGCGAACCGGACCGCCCACCCGCTGGTAGATCAGCACCCGTTCGCGGTCATTGAGGCGCCGCACCGTGGCCTTGTAGGCCCATTCCGTCAGTGCCACCCGTTCGTCCAGCGTCGGCTGGGTGTCCGGGTTCACCACCATGATGCGGCACTCGCCTGCGGTCTCGTCACCGGTGCGGCGCAAGCTGAGGCCACCCTGAAACTGCAGCGACGCGATCTGCGTCTGACCAAGCCCGTCCACCAGCACGCAAGGGGAGCCTGGCGGCACCAGCGTGGCGATGCGGCGCGCCACCGGCCCATAGCTGCGGCCATAGTCCAGCAGCGGCAGCCACAGCGTCATGAGCAGCAGCCAGCACAGGGTGGCACCAGCGGCCGGCAGCACCAGGCTCTTCCAGATGGCCTGCCGATGCCGTCCCACGCGCCAGGCCACCAGCCAGCCCCAGGCGATGGTGGCCAGCAGCGCGGGCAGCAGAAGCAGCCACGAGAACTCGGGGTTGAACCCGGGGGCCAGCTTGGCCACGTTGGCGGCGGGTTTGGCTGGGACGCCGGTCTGCATGGCGAACCAGATGACCCAGATCACCAGAGCGCATCCGCTGAAAAACACCAGCGTGAACCAGTCGATCAGGGCGGACACGCTGCGCCGGAGCGTGGGCAGCGCGAAAGCGGCCAGGACAGCCATGGCCGGCAGGGCCAGCAGCAGCGAACGGTCGAAATCCGGGTTGATCGCGCTGTTGACAACACTCACCAGTGCGGCCCACAACGGAAGCGCCACATGTGGGCTGCGCAGCTGGTGGCGCCAGCGCCAGAGCGTCCAGAGCGCCAGAGGCCAGGCGGGCCAGGTGAACCACACCAGCAGCTTGCCCCAGCGCTTCCAGTCTGCCATGGAAGCGGGCAGCGACAGCGCCTGGGGCCAGTGGATCTGCTCAGTGATCGAAGCAAGCAATGCGGCCAGTGCCAGCAGTCCCATCACCCAGCTCAGCTCCTGCGGCGCTGCCGCACCCTGAGCCGACCGGCTGGTCCACACCAGCAACAGCAGACCGGTGCCCAGGGCCAGCGCAATCCAGGGCGCGCCGCTAAGCACCAGGCCCAGCGTGGCCGCACCCCACAGGGCCACGGCTTTCCATGGGTGGCGGGTGAGCGGCAGCGCCATGCGCGTGGCCGCCATGAGCACCGCACTGACCATGGCCAGCCGCGCCAGGTCCGGCGTGGTTTCATGCGACATCTGGGCCAGGCCCAGGCAGGCCACCAGCGCCAGCAGCGCCGCATCCGCCATCGCGCGCGCATAGTCGATCGGGTCCGCCTCGCCACCGAAGGCAAAGGCCACGGGTTGTGCGCTGGCCTGGCGCGCGAGGTGGTAGGTCGCGTACCAGGTGCAGACCAGGGTGAGCGCGAGCATCATGCCGAACGGCACCCGGACGGCGAGGTCGGGCGGCAGAAACGGCAAAAACCGGATGGCCAGTGCTCCCAGCCAGTAAGGAAGAGGGCCCACCATCTCGGCGGGCTGTCCCAGCACCTGGGGTTGCCACCAGCCGCTGCTGCCCCGGGCCATTTCCATCATGGCGCCGAAGGCGGCCACGTCCAGGTTTTTCCAGGGCTCCCGCCCCAGAAATCCGGGCAGCACATAGGCCAGACCCAGCAGCAGCAGGGCGAGCCTTGGCAGACGGCGCACAGCCGACTGGGTCACGATGGCGGGGGTGGCAAGACTCACGGCGGGGAATATACAGGGGTACGCGGGGCACGCAGGGCGAAAAAAAAAGCAGCCGGGAGATCGGCTGCTTTCTTTCCCGGGCGCAGGCCCGCAGGGTCGATCGGTCCGATTACTTCTTGCCGAAGCGATTGCGGAACTTCTCGACGCGGCCACCCATGTTGTCCACCGACTTCTGGGTACCGGTGTAGAAGGGGTGCGACTCGCTGGAGGTATCAAGTTTGTAGAGCGGCAGCTCGCGGCCGTCTTCCATCTTGATGGTTTCCTTGGTGTTCGCGCAGGAACGCGTCACGAACTTGAAGTTGTTCGACAGGTCCACGAAGCAGACTTCGCGGTAGTTGGGGTGAATGCCTTCTTTCATGGCGATTCCTTGGGTCAGGTGCGGCAGCCGCGGGAGAACCGTTCTCCCGTACTTGTCGCAAGTTGCAAAGCCTTGAATTATATGATGTTTTTGCGGTATCAACCGCCGCGGCGCATCATGTCGAAGAACTCGGAGTTGTTCTTCGTCGCCTTCATGCTCTTGAGCACCATCTCCATGGCCTCAATCTCGTCCATGTTGTACATGAACTGGCGCAGGATGCGAGTCTTCTGCAGGATCTCGGGTGCCAGCAGCAGTTCTTCGCGGCGGGTGCCGCTGCGG
Organism: Hydrogenophaga pseudoflava; assembly: GCF_004353865.1. NCBI lineage: Bacteria > Pseudomonadati > Pseudomonadota > Betaproteobacteria > Burkholderiales > Comamonadaceae > Hydrogenophaga > Hydrogenophaga pseudoflava. The sequence continues at coordinate 3,009,585 of NZ_CP037867.1, read as the reverse complement.
TTGAGCTGGATCGAGGGGAAGACGCGCTTTTCGTACAGGCGGCGGTCGAGGTGGATTTCGCTGTTGCCGGTGCCCTTGAATTCTTCAAAGATCACCTCGTCCATGCGGCTGCCGGTATCGACCAGGGCGGTGGCGATGATGGTCAGCGAACCGCCTTCTTCCACGTTGCGCGCGGCACCGAAGAAGCGCTTGGGACGCTGCAGGGCGTTGGCGTCCACGCCGCCGGTCAGCACCTTGCCAGAGCTGGGCAGCACGTTGTTGTAGGCGCGGGCCAGGCGGGTGATGGAGTCCAGCAGGATCACCACGTCCTTCTTGAGTTCGACCAAGCGCTTGGCGCGCTCAATGACCATCTCGGCCACATGCACGTGGCGGGCGGCCGGCTCGTCGAAGGTGGAAGCGATCACGTCGCCGCGCACCGTGCGCTGCATTTCGGTCACTTCTTCCGGGCGCTCGTCCACCAGCAGCACCATCAGTTCCACCTCGGGGTGGTTGGCAGTGATGGCGTGGCAGATGTGCTGCATCATCACCGTCTTGCCGCTCTTGGGCGGTGCGACGATCAGGGCGCGCTGACCCTTGCCGATGGGCGAGATGATGTCGATGACGCGGCCGGTGATGTTCTCGTCGGTCTTGATGTCACGCTCCAGGCGCATCTGCTGCTTGGGGAACAGCGGCGTCAGGTTCTCGAACATCACCTTGTGCTTGTTCGCCTCGGGCGGCAGGCCGTTGATGGCATCCAGCTTGTTCAGCGCGAAGTAGCGCTCGCCGTCCTTGGGAATGCGGACCTCGCCCTCGATCATGTCACCTGTGTGTAGGTTGAAGCGGCGGATCTGGCTGGGGGAGATGTAGATGTCGTCGGTGGACGCCGTGAAGCTGGTGTCCATGTTGCGCAGGAAGCCGAAGCCGTCGGGCAGCACTTCCAGCACGCCGTCCGCGTTCACCTGTTCGCCGGCCTTGGCGCGCTTCTTGATGATGGCGAACATCAGCTCCTGCTTGCGCATGCGGCCGGTGTTTTCGATCTCAAGCGCTTCGGCCTGCTTGAGGACTTCAGACACGTGCAGTGCCTTGAGTTCGTTAAGGTGCATGGAAATCGCTCCGGAAGGGAGTCTTGTCAGAACCGGGGAGGGGGCGCTGATGTCCGGATGGCGGACTGGCGCTGTCAGGAGGGGCTGGGCGTTGGTAGGCCAGCTGACGCGAGAATTATGACAGGAAAAAACCGGCCACCGGAGCCGACCCCAGGCCTTGCACCCGGAGCAGCGGTGGCCGGCGCCGGGCCGGTCAGGCCAGTTGCTGGTCGATGAATGCCGTCAGCTGGGCCTTGCTCATGGCGCCCACCTTGGTGGCAGCCAGCTGGCCGTCCTTGAACAGCATCAGCGTGGGGATGCCACGGATGCCGAACTTGGCGGGGATGTCGCGGTTTTCGTCGACATTGACTTTGGCGATCTTGAGCTTGCCGTTGTAGGAGCCGGCCACTTCGTCCAGGATCGGCGCGATCATCTTGCAGGGGCCGCACCATTCGGCCCAGAAGTCGACCAGCACAGGGGCTTTGGCGTCGAGCACATCGGCCTGAAAGGTTGCATCGGAAACGTGGGTGATCAGCTCACTGGCCATGGTTCATCCTGAAGAACGTGGATCGGGGAAGTTAAAGTCGGAAACAGGGCATCTGCAAGAGCGGAGCCTGTGAACCGAGACATTGTGACAGAAACCCCCCACCGATGACGCCTGCGCCAGACCACCCCACAGCGCCTGGGCCCATGCCGGTCGCCCCTGACGGATGGCAGGCGGTGGTGCGCCGCATTGAGGCCGCGCTGGCTTCAGGCGGCGGCTCGCCGGATCGGTGGCTGGTGCTGCTGCCGTATGCCCAGCTGATCGATCCGGCCCGTCGGGCCTGGGCTGCGTCTCATCCCACCGGCTTTGCGCCCCGTTTCGAGACCACTCGCAACTGGGCGGCCGGGCTGACGCCCTGGTGGCCCGCGCCCACCGATCTCAGCGGCGACATGGCGCGAGACAGTCTGGTGGCCGAGGCCCTGGTCGACCGCATGGCCAGGGGCCAGCAGGACCCGGCGCTGCGCGCCGAGCTGGTGTCGCGTCTGGTCGATGCGGCCCGCCAGCTGGTGCCGCTCGCAGCAGCGGTGCCGCCGGGGCAGCGGGCGGCCTGGGCCGAACGGCAACGCACCGCCCTGACGCCCGGCCCGCAGTGGGAGGCGCTGGTGGCCTCCCTGGCCCTGGCCTGGGTGGGCAGTGCAGGGTTTGCCACCGACGTGCTCTGGTCGGACCGCGCGGCGCCCGGCCACGCGGCCGACCGGCTCTGGCTGCTGCAGGGTTTTCAGGACGACCCGCTGGGACAGGCGCTGGCCGCGCACTGGGTCGGGCGTTCCGAGGTGTTCTCGCTGGCAAAGCTGCTGGGCGTGTCTGAAAGCACCCACGACGGTGCGCTGTGCCTTCAGGCCTGCACCGACCCGGAAGACGAGGCGCGCCGCGCCGCTGCAACGGTGATCGCCCGCGTCAACGAGGGGCGGGTGCCGCTGGCCCTGGTGGCCAACGACCGCCTGCTGGTCCGCCGCATCAGCGCCATGCTGCACGCGGTCGGTGTGCCGCTGCGCGACGACACCGGCTGGAAGCTCTCCACCACCCAGGCGGCCGCAAGGCTCATGAGCCTGCTGCGAGCCGCGGATCCCCGGGCCCGCACCGACGACGTGCTCGACCTTCTCAAGCAGGGCGGCATCTGGCCGGCCGGCGGCGTGGAAGCGCTGGAACAACTGGCGCGCGAGCATGGTCTCTCATCCTGGCGGGCGGTGCTTCGGCACGCGGCGCTGGCGCCCCTGGCGCCCCTGGTGCCCGAGGGGCTCACGGCGATGCTCGAGTCTCTGCAGGCGGCGCGCCCGCTGGAGCGCTGGCTCGACGATCTGCGCTCCGCACTGGAGGCATGCGGGCTGTGGTCCATGCTCTGCAACGATCCGGCCGGGCAGCAGGTGCTGCAGGTGCTGCGTTTGAACGAAGGGGCCTCGTCCGAGCTGCGGCAGGTCGGGCAGGCGCTGGCCGATGGCGCCCGGACGGCGCCGCGCATGGGTCTTGCGGCGTTCTCTGCCTGGGTCCGGAGCGTGCTGGAGAGCGTCAGCTTCCTGCCGCGCAGCGACGCCGAAGCGCCTGTGACAATCCTGCCGATGGCCCAGTTGCTGGGGCGCGGCTTCGCGGCGGTGGTGATGCCGGGCTGTGACGAGGTCACGCTCGATCCCAGCCCCGAGCTGCCCGGCCCCTGGACGGCCGCACAGCGGGTGGCGCTGGGGCTGCCGACGCGGGAGCAGCTGTCGGCCGCGGCACAAGGCGCCTGGACCGCTGCGCTCTGTGCGCCCTCGGTCGACGTTCTTTGGCGTTGCCAGAAAGACGGCGAGCCGCTGTCGCCCAGCCCCTGGGTGCTGGCGCTGCCGGATGGTGAATCGGTCGCTGCCTCCGCAGGCAGCCACGACCTGCGCCGCCGCCTGGACCCCGCGCCGGTGCCGCCACCCCAGCCGTCGGCGTCGGCGCTGGTGCCGGCCCGGCTGTCGGCCAGCGCTTACCAGGACCTGCGCGACTGTCCCTACCGCTTCTTCGCGCTGCGGCAGCTGCGGGTGAGCGATGCGCCCGAGCTGGAGGCCGAGCCCGACCAGCGCGACTTGGGCAACTGGCTGCACGCGGTGCTCAAGGTTTTTCACGAGGAGCGCGGCGACCAGCGCCCGGGCCGCGAGGCCGATGCGCAGCGGCTGGACCAGATCGGGGACGAAGTGGCGGCCGCCATGGGCCTGCAGGGCGACGCCACCGAGGCGGGTTTTCTTCCGTACCAGGCGGTCTGGCCGGCGCTGCGCGAGGGCTATCTCGGCTGGCTGGCCGGCCACGAGGCCCAGCCCGGCCGTCCCGGCCCCGTGTTCGAACGCGCCGAGGCCGAGCTGGCGGCAGAACTGCCGCCCTGGCGCCTCTGGGGCAAGCTCGACCGGATCGACCGCCAGGACAGCCCGGAGGGCCGGTTGCCGCTGGTCATCGACTACAAGACCGAAAGCCGGCAGAAGACCGAAGACCGGGTCAGGCATCCGTTCGAGGACACACAACTAGCGTTCTATGCCGCACTGCTGCCCGACGAGAACCTGCGTGCGGCCTACCTGAGCATCACCGACGGCCGATCGGCCAGCGGGAAAAAAGGCGCCACCCACCTGATCGAGCAGCCGCTGGTGCTGCAGGCGCGCGAACGCCTGCGCGAGGGCCTGGTGGCCGACCTCTCGCGCGTGGCGGCCGGGCACCCGATGCCCGCGCTCGGCGAAGGGCGCGTCTGCGAGCACTGCGACGCCCGGGGCCTGTGCCGCAAGGACTTCTGGAGTGGTGCATGAGCACGCAGGCCGCCTACCAGATCAATGGCCAGCCGGTGTCGGCCGAGGCCTTCTATGCCGCGGCCTGCGACCCGGCGCGCTCGATCGCGGTCGAGGCCTGCGCGGGTGCGGGCAAGACCTGGATGCTGGTGGCGCGCATCGTGCGGTCACTGCTCGACGGCACGCCCGCGCAGGACATCCTGGCCATCACCTTCACCAAGAAGGCCGCCGGCGAGATGCGCGCGCGGCTGGGCAGCGAGCTGCGCCGCTGCGCGGGCCTCGATGAGGCCGGGCTGGTCCAGACCCTGCGCAGCTGGGGTTGTGGCGATGCCGAGGCCCGGCGCCGCGCGCCCGAGCTCAAGACCTTGCACCAGCGGGTCACCGCCTCGGGCCGGCAGGTGCAGCTGCGCACCTTCCACAGCTGGTTCTCGGCGCTGCTGCGGGGCGCGCCGCTGACGGTGCTGCAGGAACTGGGGCTGCCGCTGTCCTACGAGCTGCTGGAAAACGACAAGAAGGCCATGCCCCTGCTGTGGCCGCGCTTCTACGCGGCGCTGGCAGCCAGCAGCGAAGACCGGCAAGCGTTCTTCGACAGCGTGGCGCGCCACGGCCGCCACCAGACGATCAAGGCGCTGGAGGCGGCGCTGGCCAAGCGTGTGGAGTTCGGACTGGCGGACGCCGCCGGCCTGGTGGAACGCTCGGTGGCGCATTTCAGCGAGGTGTTGCCGTGGCTTGCGGGCTTCGAACGGCCGGAGCAGGCCCTGACGGGTGACGCCGCGCGCGCGCGCTGGCTGGGCTGGGCCCGGGAACTGGGCGCGGAGAAGAACAAGACGCCGCAGAAGGCGGCCGATGCGGTGGTGGACGCGTTCGCCGCCGGTGATGAGCCGGGTCGCGTGGGTGGGCGGCTGGCGGCGCTGCGCAAGGCCTTCTTCGTGGCGACCGAAGACCGCCTCAACACCAACCTGGCCAAGTTCCCCGCGGCCCAGGCCGCCGAAGCCGAACTGCAGGAGCTGCTCAAGGCCCAGGCCCAGCACGAGGCCTGGCTGCACCAGCAGCGCATGACCCGCCTGGCGCGGGTGCTGCTGGCCTGTTACGCCGATCTCAAGCGCGAGCGCGGCTGGGTGGACATGAACGACCTCGAGTCCGCCGCCTGCCGCCTGCTGGGCGACGCCGAACTCTCGGGCTGGATGCAGCAGCGGCTGGACGCCCGCGTGCGCCACCTGCTCATCGACGAGTTCCAGGACACCAACCCGCTGCAGTGGAAGTCGCTGTACGGCTGGCTCAGCGCCTACGCCGGGGCCGGTTCGGGCGAGGCGCCCAGGGTGTTCCTGGTGGGCGACCCCAAGCAGTCGATCTACCGCTTCCGCCGCGCCGAGCCCCAGGTGTTCAAGGCCGCCCAGGCCTTCGTGGTGCAGGGGCTGGGTGGCGCGCTGCTCAGCTGCGACCACACGCGCCGCTGTTCGCAGGCGGTGGTGCAGACGCTCAACACGGCCATGGCCGCGGCGACGGCGGCGGGCGAATACGCCGGCTTCCGGCCCCACACCACGCACAGCCAGGAGGCCGGTTCGGTGGGCGCGCTGCCGGCCATCGAACGCCCCGCGAAAGAAGACGCGAGCAGCGACGAGGAGCCGGTCTGGCGCGACAGCCTGAACCAGCCGCGCGTGCTGCCCGACGAAGAGGGCAGTGCCGAGCGCGAGGCCGCCCAGGTGGCCGACTGGATCGCGCAGCAGGTGGCCTCAGGCCACGCGCCCGACGGTTTCATGGTGCTCGCGCGCAAGCGCAACCGGCTGCATCTCGTGCATGAGGCGCTGCGCGAACGCGGCATCGCGAGTGAGGCGCCCGGCGAGGCCGAACTGATCGAATCGCCCGCGGTGCAGGACATGGTCGCGCTGCTGGACGCGCTGGTGTCGCCGCGCCACCACCTGAGCCTGGCGCGGGCGCTCAAGTCGCCTCTGTTCGGCTGGGACGACGACCGGCTGGTGGCGCTGGCCACCGCGGTGCGCGCCGCAGGCGAGGGGCTTGAAGACAAACCCGGGTGGTGGGAGGTGCTGCCCAGCGTCGACCCCGCCACCGCCGGCACGCTCGCGCTCTACCAGGACTGGCTGCGCCGCCTGCCGCCGCACGATGCGCTCTCGGCCATCGTCGACCACGGCGACGTGCTGGCGCGCTTTGCCTGCGCGGTGCCCGCGAGCGAACGCGGCGCCACCCTGGCCGCGCTGCGGGATCTGCTGGCTCAGTCGCTGGCCCAGGACGGCGGACGCTTTCTCACGCCCTACCGCTTCGTGCGGGCGCTCAAGGCGGGCGGCATCGCCGCGGGCGGCGCCCACCAGCCGGGCGCCGTGCGGCTGCTCACCATCCACGGCGCCAAGGGCCTGGAGGCCGACACCGTGGTCCTGCTGGACACCGACAACCCGCCGCAGAAGCCCGAGAGCATGGGCGTGCTGGTGGATTGGCCGGCTGGCGAGGATGCACCGCGTCGCTTCGTGTTCCTGGCGAGCGAGAAGAAGCCGCCCAGCTGCGCGGTGGACCTGCTCGCCACCGAACAGCAGGCGCGTGCGCTGGAGGAACTCAATGCGCTGTACGTCGCGCTCACACGGGCCGAGACGAACCTGGTGATCTCTAGCTTCGTGCCGCACCAGCCGCCCGACCAGAGCTGGTGGCGGCGGCTGCAGCCGCTGGCGCAGCCGCTGCCGGCGCCGGTGGTGGCCACCCAGGCGGTCGCGGTGCATACGCCCATTGAACTGCCGGCGCTGCCGGCGCTGGACCCCAAGTGGCTCCGCATGGACATGCCCGACACGGACGTGGCAGAAGACGACGAACGTTCCCGCCTGGGCCAGGCCATGCACCGCCTGCTGCAGTGGCGGCCGACGCCGTTGGGGGACTTCACCTGGACCGACGAGCACCTGCGGGCGGTGGTGCGCGAATTCCAGCTGAGCCCCCAGGCCGGCGATGAGGCATTGGCGATGGCGCAGCGTGTGGTGGCGGGCGAGGCCGCCTGGGCCTGGTCGGCGCAAGACCTGCTGCACTGGGGCAATGAGGTCGAGCTCTGGCACGAGGGCGAACTGCTGCGGCTGGACCGGCTGGTGCGGCGGCGCGACAGCGGCGAATGGTGGGTGCTTGACTTCAAGAGCGCCGAGCGGCCGGAACTGCAGGCCGCGCTGCGCGAGCAGATGGCGCGCTACCGCCGGGCGCTGCAGGCGGCCCGTCCTGGCGAACCGGTGCGGCTGGCCTTCGTCAGCGCCACCGGACAACTGATTGAACTGGAAACCCCATGAATTCTGACGTCGCGATCATTGGCGGCGGACCGGCCGGTCTGATGGCCGCCGAGGTGCTGTCGGCGGCCGGCGTGCCGGTGAGCCTGTACGACGCCATGCCCTCGGTCGGCCGCAAGTTCCTGCTGGCCGGCAAGGGGGGCATGAACCTGACCCACTCCGAACCGGCCGACCGGTTCGCGGGCCGCTACGGCGAGCGGCGCCAGCAGATCGAGGCCCTGCTGGCCGACTTCGGCGCTGGCGATGTGCGCGCCTGGGCGTTGGGCCTGGGCATCGACACCTTCGTCGGCAGCTCGGGCCGCGTCTTCCCGACCGACATGAAGGCTGCGCCATTGCTGCGGGCCTGGCTGCAGCGCCTGCGCCACCCAGCCGGTGGCGGCCCCGGCGTGCGCTTTCACATGCGCCACCGCTGGCTGGGCTGGGCCGTCGATGGCCGGACGCTCAGGTTCGAAACCCCGTCGGGCGAACAGCAGGTGCAGGCCCGCGCCGTGGTGCTGGCGCTGGGCGGCGGCAGCTGGGCACGCCTGGGTTCCAACGGCGCCTGGGTGCCGCTGCTGGCGGCGCGCGGTGTGGCGGTGGCACCTCTGTTGCCCGCCAACTGCGGCTTTGACGTCGCTGGGGGTTGGACCGAACACTTCCGCAGCCGCTTTGCCGGGCAACCGTTCAAGAACGTCGCGATCCGCTTCGAAAGCGAGGCGGTGCCGGTGTTCGAGCGCCAGGGCGAATTCGTCGCCACACAGACCGGCGTCGAGGGCAGCCTGGTCTACGCGGCGTCCGCGCTGCTGCGCAACCAGATCGTCCGGGCGGGCGAGGCCACCCTGGAGCTGGATCTGCTGCCGGCCTGGACCGCGGAGCGGGTGCAGCGCGAGGTGGCCCATCCGCGCGGTTCGCGCTCCCTCTCCAGCCACCTCAAGAGCCGGCTGGGCCTGGACGGTATCAAGACCGCGGTGCTGTACGAACGGCTGGGCAAGGACGCGATGAACGACCCGGCGCAGCTGTCCCGGGCGATCAAGGCCTTGCCGCTGCCGCTGGTCGCGGCGCGGCCCATCGACGAGGCCATCAGCAGCGCCGGTGGCGTGCTGTTCGAGGCGCTGGACAGCGGCCTGATGTGCGAGCAGCTGCCTGGGGTGTTCTGCGCCGGCGAAATGCTGGACTGGGAGGCACCCACCGGCGGCTACCTGCTGACCGCCTGCCTGGCCAGCGGCCACCGGGCCGGGCAGGGCGTGCTCGATTGGCTGCAACGGGCCAACTGAAACCCTTCTGTCATCACGGCGTCAAGACGCCGACCTAAAGTGTCCGGCTTGTCATTCAGAACCTGAGTTCCCAACGACCATGAGCACACCCCACCCGAACCGCCGCCGCTTCTGCCAGCAGATCGCTGCTGGCCTGGCACTGGCACCCGCACTGTCATCCGCCGCCACGTTTCCCGAACGCCCGATGCGCATCGTCGTGCCGTTCGCGCCGGGCGCCGGCACCGACGCCATGGGCCGTCTGGTGGCTGCGAAGCTGAGCGAGCTGTTCAAGGTGAACGTGGTGGTCGAGAACCGCACCGGCGCCTCCGGGGCCATCGGCGCGCAGGAGGTGGCCAAGTCCGCGCCCGATGGTCACACGCTGCTGCTGGCCGCCGCGCCGTTCACCACGGTGGCCGCCGCGCTGCCCACGGCGGGCTACGACCCGGTGGGCGGTTTCGTGCCAGTCGGCATGATCGCGCACGGCCCGCTGGTCTGGGTGGCCAACAAGGACCTGCCCGCGAGCACGCTGCCCGAACTGATCGCTCTCGCGAAAAAGCAACCGGGCGCGCTCAACTACGGCTCGGCTGGCGTGGGCGGCATCAACCACCTGGTGCTCGAATCGCTGGAAGCGCGCGCCGGCATCTACATCACCCACATCCCTTACCGTGGCATCGCGCCGGCCACGCTGGACACGATTTCCGGCCAGCTGCAGCTGCTGACGGGCACCATCCCCGCGCTCGCGCCCCACATCCGCGACGGCAAGCTCAAGGCACTGGCGGTCACTAGCCCGGAGCGCAGCCCCGCGCTGCCGAACGTACCGGGTATGAAGGAAGCCGGCATGGCCGACTTCAACGTGCTGAACTACTTCGCACTGGTCGCGCCGCGGGGCACGCCGGATGCGGTGGTGCAGCAGATCAACGCCGCGCTGGCCCAGGTGGTGCAAATGCCGGATGTGAAGGAGCGTCTCGCCAAGGACGCACTGGAACCCGCGGTGGGCAGCCCCGCCCAGCTGGGCCAGTTCCTGCAGCGCGATCTGGACGGCTGGAAGGCCGTGGTGAAGAAGCAGGGGCTGAAGATCGACGCGTTCTGATCAGCCGCCGCCGGACATGAGCAAGGGCCGCCAATGCGGCCCTTTGTCTTGAAGGCCTCCGGTCAGGAGCATGCCCTATCATCCAGCCGGATGACAGGCCCCAAGACCCGAAGAGGACCTCTGTGAAGATTCTGCTGGCCGTCTGCAGCATGGCCCACCGCTCTGGCGCCGAGCTCTTTGTACACGACGTGGCCACCGTTTTGCACCGGCGTGGTCACTCGGTGGTGGTCTATGCACCCGTCATGGGCGACATGGTGGACGGGCTGCGCCAGCGCTGCATTGCCTGCGTGGTTGAGCTGAGCAAGGTGGCCGAGGCGCCCGACATCATCATCGGCAACACGCGCGACGACACGGTGGCCTGCCTGGCCCACTTCCTGGACGTGCCGGCCATCTCCATCTGCCACGACCGCACGGCTTCCCACGGCCGGCCGCCGTTGTTCTCCCGGGTGCGGCAGCATGTGGCGGTGGACGCCAATTGCGCCGAGCGCCTGTCGCTGGAGAGCGGCATTCCGGCCGCGGGGATTGCCATCGTGTCCAACGGGGTGGATCTGCAGCGGTTTCGACCGCGGCCTGCCTTGCCCGGGCGGCCCCGCAGGGCGGCCATCTTCAGCAACTACGCCACCGAGAGTCCGGACACGCGCGCCATCCGTTCGGCGTGCGAGTCGCTGGGACTGACGCTGGAGGTGATCGGGCAGGGCGTCGGCCGCCAGGCGACGGCGCCTGAGGACTTGCTGGGAGCGTTCGATCTGGTGTTTGCCAAAGCGCGCTGTGCCATGGAGGCCATGGCGGTCGGTTGCGCAGTCGTCCTGCTGAACGAAGGCATGGGTTTGGCGGGACTGGTCACGGCCGACAAGGTGCAGGAATGGCATCGCTGGAATTTCGGTCGCCGCCTGATGCAGGCGCCCATTGACAGCGATGCGATCCGGCGCGAAGTGCTCCGCTACGACGCAGCCGACGCGGCGCTTGTTAGTGACTACGTGCGAACCCATGTGTCGCTGGAGGCCAGCGCCGACGCCCTGGAAGCGCTGGCGCGCCAGGTGATTGAGGCCGAGCCCGGGCGCGCGGTGATCGACCCGCGGGATGAACTGCGCGAGTTCGCCCGGCATGTGGCCGATAACCTGGTGCCCTTCGGCACGCCGCAGGTTGCGGTGCAGGTCGGCCTGTTGCTCGCGCGCATCCAGGACCTTGAGTCGCGTCTGATCGGCACCGCAACCAGCCTGGCGAACACCCAGGAAGACCTTCTGGCGTCCGGGGCCAGGGCAATGGAGCTCGAACAACAGGCACAGGCCCTGAGCGGGTTGAGCGATCGCGCAGCCTGGCTGGAACGGCAGGTGCAGGAGTTGCAGGACGCCAGGACGCAGGCCGATGCATTCGAACGCGAGGTGCAGGCCTTGAGGAGCAGCCATTCGTGGCGCCTGACCGCGCCCATGCGCTGGCTGGTTTCGCGCTTCAAGCACTGATCTTGGGCACGCCGCACTCTCCACACGACCACCCGATGCAATGACCGCCATGAAGCCCCTTCTCCTCGTTGCCCACCCTGGACATGAGCTGCGTGTTTTCCAATGGGTCCAGCAGGCCCGCCCTCAGGTCGTGGTGCTGACCAGCGGGGACGGCTCCATTGGTCAGCCCCGGCTGGAGGACAGCCGGCGCATGCTGAACCACTGGGGGCTGGACGTGCGCAGCGAGTGGCTGGCGCCTGTGTCCGATTCGGTGGTGTACCAGGCGCTGCTGGGGACGAGGGTTTCTCCATTCGGGGAATGGCTCGACGGGCTCACACGGGCGGCACTGGAGGCCGGCATCGACACGGTGGTGGCGGACGAAGCAGAGGGCTACAACCCGTCGCACGACCTTTGCCGGGTGCTGGCCAACCGCCTGGTGTCGCGCTTGCGCGCGGCGGGCCGCGAGGTGCGCAACCTGGAGATCCCTTTGGTGGGGCATCCCTGTGACCCTGCGCGTGAAGACCAGATCGAGATCGAGGTGCGACTGACGGAGGCCGAGCTCCGTCAGAAGTTGGAGCAGGTGCTGGACTACGCCCGGCGCTGCAGCCCGGTGCTGCTGGCCGAGGTGCAGACCATGTTCGACACTTTCGGCACGCAGGCCTTCGCCCGCGAGTGCCTCTACCCCGCGGCGCGCACGCCATATGAAGAAGGGTTGTTGCCAGGTGAGATGCCCCACTTCGAGCGGGTGGGCGAAGAGCGGCAGGCTGCGGGCATCTACAAGGATGTGATCCGCGCACGGCATCTGCTGCGCATGGTGACTGCTGCGGGCCTCCCGGGCTAATCAAGACGACGATGGGAACTCGCACCCGCATCGCCGTTCTGGGGTTTGGTCGCTTTGGCCGGGTGCACGCCCTGCGCTTGCAGGCCCACCCGGCCTACGAAGTGGTGTGTGTGGTCGACCCCGACCCGCAGGCGCGGACCGCTGCGCAGGCGCAGGGCTTCGATGCCATTGCGTCCCTTGATGCCTTGCCGAAGGCGGTGCAGGCCGCTGCGGTGGTCACACCCGCGGAAACCCACGCGGATCTGGCGGTGGCGCTGATGCACCGGGGCATCGACGTGCTGGTCGAGAAGCCGATGGCCGAAAGCGAGCAGGCCATTGACGCCATGCTGGACGCTGTCCGCGTGACGGGGCGCAAGCTCTTCATCGGCCACATCGAGCGCTTCAACCCGGCGCTGATCGACCTGCCGTGGGGTCAGGTTCCTGGTCACCTGGTGTTCCGGCGCCAGTCCCGCCTGCCCGGCACCGCCCGTTCGGTGGTGCTGGACCTGATGGTGCACGACCTCGATCTGGCGCCCCACCTCCTGCGCTGCGGACCCGATGAATTCCTTCACATTCTCGATGTGCAGTCTCTGGAGGACAGCATGCAGGTCGTGGCGCGGATGGGCGACACGCGTGTGGACTTTCATGTCCGCCACGGCGCGGACATCTCTCTTGCCAGCGTGTGTTGGGGCGACCAAGGAGCCTGGAATGAGCTGCTTCTGTCCAGCCGGTCCGATCTGGGGCAGTCCGATGCCCTGACCAGACAGTACACCGCCTTTCATCACGAGTTGCGCGGCCTGCCTTCGCTGCTGGCAGATGCACAGGACGGCGCCATCGCTGCCCGTCGGGCTCTCGCCATCGTGGCGAAGCTATGAAGGTGCCTTTTTTTCGCAGCCCCTGGCAGGAGCCAGAAGCCGCAGATCGCGCGATGGCGGTCTGGTCCCAGGTGCTGCGCAGCGGCTGCTACATCCAGGGGCCTGCTGTGTCGCGCTTTGAAGGAGCGCTGGCCCTGCGACTGGGCGCTCGGCAGGTGGTGGGGCTGAACTCCGGCACCGATGCCCTGGTGCTTGCGCTGCGCTTGCTCGACCTCGACCCTGGCGACGAGGTCGTGTTGCCCAGCTACACCTTTTTCGCCTGTTTCGAGGCTGTGGTGCGGGCTGGCGCCGTTCCGGTCTTGTGCGACTGCGCTCCCGACGATTTCCTTGCCGGTGCCGAGGAAGTGGCCGAGCGGCTGACGCCGCGCACACGGGCCGTTCTCGCTGTGCCGCTGTTCGGCGATGCCAGCGCACTGCCCGGGGTTTCGCAGCTGTGCCGGGACCGGGGGCTGCCGCTGGTCGAAGACGCTGCACAGGCGCTGGGCGCACGCGCCTGGACTCCGGACCGTGGCTGGGTCGCTGCCGCAGCCTGGGGAGACCTGAGCACCCTGAGCTTCTATCCCACCAAGACCTTGGGGGCAAGCGGTGACGCTGGCGCCCTGAGCAGTCCGCATGCGCGGCTGGTGGAGCGCGCACAGGCGCTGCGCAATCATGGCTTGAACAGCGCAGTTCATATCGATGTGGGCTACAACAGCCGCATGGACGCGTTGCAGGCGGAACTGCTCCTGATGGGGCTGGATCAGCTGGATCGTTGGCTGACCAGACGCCAGGAGATTGCGCGGCGCTACCTGAGCGGCTTGTCCGGGCTGCCGGGCATCACCCTGCCACACGACCGCGAGGGCCACGCCTGGAACTACTTTGTCCTGCGGTGTGAGCGCCGTGACGGTCTGCGGGAGAGCCTCGCCGCGGCGGGCGTCGAAACCAAGATCTACTACGAACGCCCCATTCACGCACAGCCGGCCTGGCTGGCCCGGTATGGGGAGCGGACGCTGCCTCATGCCAGCGCGCTTGCCAGCCGGGCCCTGGCGTTGCCCATTTTTCCGGGCATGCAGGATGAGGAGGTCGCAAGGGTGGTGGCCGCTGTGCGGCGGGCTGTTGCCGTACAGCAGAAAGAAGAAGGTGACGAGCCTTGACCCCGGCACTGGCTCCACAGTTAGGGCTGCTTGGTTCCCCACCTGACCCGGTTGGCCGCTTTACCATGCGGGAAGGCCCGTCAACTGCAATTGTAGGCGATGCCTGTGTCCTTTGCGGCGTGGGGTGACCTTTAGAATCAGCCGCCTATGTCCTATGTCGTCCTGGCCCGCAAATACCGTCCGCGCCGCTTCACCGAAATGGTGGGGCAGCAGCATGTGGTCCAAGCCCTCTCGAATGCCCTGACGACCCAGCGCCTGCACCACGCCTACCTGTTCACCGGCACGCGTGGCGTGGGCAAGACCACGGTCTCGCGCATTCTGGCCAAGTCGCTCAACTGCCTGGGTGCTGACGGGCAGGGCGGTATCACCGCCGAGCCCTGCGGCGTGTGCCAGGCCTGCACCGACATCGACGCCGGGCGTTTCGTCGACTACACCGAGCTGGACGCGGCCTCCAACCGCGGCGTGGACGAGGTGCAGTCGCTGCTGGAGCAGGCGGTCTACAAGCCGGTGCAGGGGCGCTTCAAGGTCTTCATGATCGACGAGGTGCACATGCTCACCGGGCACGCGTTCAACGCGATGCTCAAGACACTGGAAGAGCCGCCCGAATACCTCAAGTTCGTGCTGGCCACGACCGACCCGCAGAAGGTGCCGGTCACGGTGCTCTCGCGCTGCCTGCAGTTCAACCTGCGGCCGATGGCGCCGGAGACGGTGCTGGAACACCTGGGCCAGGTGCTGGCGGCCGAGAACGTACCGGCCGAGCCGCAGGCCTTGCGCCTGCTCTCGCGCGCGGCGCGCGGTTCGATGCGCGATGCGCTGTCGCTCACCGACCAGGCCATCGCCTTCGGTGGCGGCCAGTTGCAGGAGGCCACGGTGCGCCAGATGCTGGGCGCGGTGGACCGTTCGCACGTGCTGCGGCTGATCGATGGCCTGGCGCGCGGTGATGGCGCGGCGGTGGTGGACACCGTCGATGCGCTGCGCGTCAACGGGCTGAACGCCGCTTCCACGCTGGAAGAAATGACCAGCCTGCTGCAGCGCATGGCCGTGCTGCAGGCCGTGCCCGAGCGGGCGGCGCTGGAGGCCTCGGACGACCCCGACCAGCCCGAGATCGTGCGGCTGGCGCAGGCCCTGCCGGCCGACGAGACGCAGCTGCTCTACAGCCTGTGCCTGCACGGTCGTGCCGAGCTGGGACTGGCGCCCGACGAGTACGCCGCGCTGACCATGGTGCTGCTGCGGCTGCTGGCCTTCAAGCCGGCCGGCGCCCCCAGCGCCTCGCCGGAAAAAAAAACACTGAAATCCGGGCCTGAGCCTGTCGCTGCACCCGCACCGATGCACAAGCCGCAGGCGGCGGTGGCCCCTGCGCCAGGTCCGGCGCCTCAGGTGCGGCCTCCACCGGCCTCCGCACCGGCTGTTGCAATGCCAGCGCCCCAGCCCGCGGCAGCGCCCATGGCGCGCGCGGCTCCCGAAGAACCCACGGACGTCGACGGACCGCCCTGGGTCGACGAACCCGGTGAAGAGTCGATGCCCGAGCCGCCGGAAGAGGGCGTGCAGACCAGCCGGCGCGTGGTGGAAATTCCGGTGCGCGAGGCCAGCCTGTCCCCGCGGGTGGAGCAGATGCGCGACCCCTCGGAGCCGGTGCGACTGCCGGAGCCGGTGATCACGCCCGAGGGCGACTTCTGGTTCGCCCTGGTGCAGCAGATGGTCAAGGCCGAGGTGGTCTCGGCACTGGTGCGTGAGCTGGCGCTGCAGTCGCAGCTGGTGGCGCGCGACGCCGACCAATGGCTGCTGCGCGTGGAGCGCGAGTCGCTCAACCAGCCCAGCACGCGCGAACGTCTGTCGACGGCCCTGCAGTCGCAGGGTCATGCGGTGCGGCTGGCGGTGGAGATCGGCCCGGTGAGCGACTCGGCGTCCCTGCGCCTGGCGGCCGAGGCCAACCGGCGCCAGCGCGAGGCCGAGCGCATCATTCACGACGACCCTCTGGTGCAGGCCATGATGCGCGACTTTGGCGGCAGAATCGTGCCCGGATCGTTGCGGGCCACCGAGGCCTGAACGCACAGCTTTTATTCATTCCAAGAACCCCAACCCAAGGAACACCATGTTCAACAAAGGACAACTCGCCGGCCTGATGAAGCAGGCCCAGGCCATGCAGGAAAACCTCAAGAAGGCCCAGGACGAACTGGGCAACATCGAGGTCACGGGTGAGTCCGGTGCCGGTCTGGTCAAGGTGCTCATGACCTGCAAGCACGACGTGCGCCGCGTGACCATCGACCCTTCGCTGCTGGCCGACGACAAGGACATGCTCGAAGACCTGGTGGCCGCCGCCTTCAACGCCGCAGTGCGCAAGGCCGAAGAGACCTCGCAGGAGAAGATGGGCAAGCTCACCGCCGGCATGCCGGGGCTGCCCGGCGGCATGAAGTTCCCGTTCTGACCACGCACCCTCGCGTGGCCGATACCCACTCGCTGGAACTGCTGGTGCAGGCGCTGCGCTGCCTGCCCGGCGTGGGGGTGAAATCCGCCCAGCGCATGGCCTTCCATCTGCTGCAGCACGACCGCGAAGGCGCGCTGCGTCTGTCGCAGGCCCTGCAGCACGCCTGCAGCTCGGTGAAGCACTGCACGATGTGCCACACCTTCACCGAGAACGACATCTGCCCGACCTGCGAGGACCCGCGGCGCGACCGCGGCCTGCTCTGTGTGGTAGAGACGCCGGCCGACCAGGCGGCGATGGAGCGCACCGGTGCCTACAAGGGCCTGTACTTTGTTCTGATGGGCAAGCTCAGCCCGCTGGACGGCGTGGGTCCGCGCGAGATCGGCCTGCAGAAGCTGTTCGAACGCATCGACGCGACCGAACAGGGCGAGCGGGTGGTGCGCGAGGTGATTCTGGCGACCAACTTCACCGCCGAAGGTGAGACCACGGCCCATGTCATTGCGCAAGGGCTGAAGACCCGCGGCGTCAACGTCACGCGTCTGGCGCGCGGGGTGCCGGTGGGCAGCGAGCTCGAATACGTCGATCTGGGCACCATCGCCCACGCCCTGGTGGACCGGCGCTGAAGCGCCCGGCCACTGTTTTTGTTTCAAGGTGTTTTCATGACCTATGCCGGACTGACCGTGGCCTACTGGACCGTGCTGGTCGTGGCCCTGCTGCCGCTCGGCTGCGCCTGGCTGGCCAAGTCGGGGGCGGTGTCCAAACCCCGCCGGGAAGGCGGCTACGACAACCACCTGCCGCGCGAATGGCTGGCGCGGCAGTCGGGCTGGCGCGCGCGGGCCAATGCGGCGCAGGCCAACTGTTTCGAGGCCATGCCGTTCTATATCGGCGCGGTGATCATTGCGCACCAGCACTCGGTCTTCCAGACGCGGCTGGATCTGCTGTGCTTTGTGTACGTGGTGCTTCGGCTGATGTACATCCTGTTCTACGTGGCCGACATGGCCACGCTGCGCAGCGCCGTTTGGGCGCTGGCGTTCGCAGCCAACATCGCGCTGCTCTTCATCTGATTGCGACGCCGGCGGCCGTTACATCGGCTTGCATTTGGCGTCGGTGGAAACCCGCTCGGGACTCGTCCCGATGCGCAGCGGGCGTCCGTGACCTACGCTCGGTTCCATCGAATCAGGGAACCGAAGGACGCGTGCATGTGGAATCGCCGTGAGTGGTTGCGGTCTTGGGCCTCGGCTTTGCCGATGGTGGCCGGGCTGCCTGCGGCGATGGCGCAGGGCAGCGCGAAGTTGCAGTCGCAGCCTTCGCGCGCGCCGTTCGGGCGTGTGGTGCTGGCGGTCGAGAACCGCGCGGCCTTCTGCTACCTGCCGCTGACGATTGCCGACCGCATGGGGTACTTCGCGGCCGAGGGGCTGGATGTCCAGGTGCGCGACCTCATGGAGCCTGGAACAGCCTTGCAGGCCCTGCTGTCCGGGTCGGCGCAGGTGCTCTCCGGTCCCTACAGCACCAGCGTCGCCTTGCGTGCGCGCGGCAAGTCCTATCCTTCGATCGTGCTGCAGGGGCGTGCGCCCCAACTGGTGCTCGGTGTGTCGCACAAGACACTCGCGGGCTTCCGAAACATCGAAGACCTGCGTGGGCGCAAGGTGCTGGTGCCGTCTCTGGGCAGTGGAGCGCACCGCATGGTGCTCATGTTGATGGCGGCCGGCCGTCTGGGCGCGGAAACCGTGGATTTCGTGCCCGTCGCCAGCCCGACGGCGGCGCTGGCGAATTTCCGGAACGGCCTGGTCGATGCGATCTGTTACACCGACCCGGTCATCACCCAGCTGGAGCAGGACAGTGCGCTGCGCCTGGTGGCGGACACACGCACTGTGCGCGGCAACGCCGATGTGTTCGGTGGACCGATGCCCGCAGGTTGTCTGAGCGTGGCAGCCGACTACCTGGGCACGCACCGCGACGAGTGCCAGGCGCTGGTCCATGGCCTGGTCCATGCGCTCAAGTGGCTGCAGACGGCGGGCCTGTCCGACATCAACAAGGTGGTGCCGGAGTCGTACTTCCAGGGTGACCGGGCGCTGTATCTGGCGGCGTTCAGCCGTGCTCGCGAAGCATGGTCGCCCGACGGGCTGATGCCCGATGCCGGGCCCGCGACCATGGCGCGGGTGATGTCCCGGTTCGACACCGCGTCACCGTTGCGCCAGGTGGACCTTTCGCAGACTTTCACGAACGACATGGCGCTCAAGGCCAAGGCTCGGTTCAAGGCCTGAGGCGCCGCGCCGGGGATGTTCAGCGTTTGGTGGTCTTGCGGCTGGAGCGCTCCTCCGACGCGACCCGGACGCTCTTCTGTTTGCCCTTGGTCACCTTGGCGGAACGAGCAGGCTTTTTCGCGCTGGCCTGCTTGCTGCGGGTGGCCTTGCCGGCCTTCGCCGAGCGGGCAGGGGCACGCTCGGCCACGCGGACGGATTTGGGCAGCATCAGCGTGAGGCGCTGGCCCGACTTGAGCTTCGCGTTCACGGACAGGCCGTTCCAGCCCGCCACGCTGACGGTGCTCACCCGGTAGCGCTGGGCCACACGGGCCAGCGTGTCGCCCTTGCGGGCGCGAACAACCGTGCGCCGGAGCACCACCTCGGGCGCCAGGCTGAGCTGGGCGTTGTCGGCCACGAACTCGCTCACGTCCCGATCCCGCGCGCCGTTGCGGTGGACCAGCAGGCTGGAACCGGCCCGGACCTTCATGCGCGGCGGGATGTTGTTCACGCTGCGCAACTCGGACTCGCTCATGCCCACGCGCTTGGCCACATCAGACACGCTCATGGTGGACGGCGCCACCCAGGCGGTCCAGCTGGCCAGCGGACCGTTGTAGGTCTTGAGCTTTTCCTCGAACACCTTGGCGTTGTCCCAGGGCAGCAGGATGTTCGGAGTGCCCGCGGCCATCACCAGCGGTTGCTTGATGGACGGGTTGAGCGTGCGGAAGTCGCGCTCGCTGATGCCCGCGAGACTCGCGATGAGCGAGACGTCCATGTCGCGCTCGATCGTGAGCGTGTCGAAGAAGGGGTGGTTGCCGATGGATGGCAGCACGGTGCCGAACACTTCGGGGCGCGCGACGATGTTCTCGACCGCCTGCAGCTTGGGCACGTACATGCGCGTTTCCAGCGGCATGTTCAGGTCGGTGTAGCCGGTGGGGCGGCCCTCCCGCTGGTTGCGGGTGATGGCCCGGTTGACGTTGCCCTGGCCCCAGTTGTAGGCGGCCAGCGCCAGGTGCCAGTCGCCGAACCGGGCGTGCAGCTGTTCAAGGTAGTCGAGCGCCGCACGGGTCGAGGCCAGCACATCGCGGCGGTCGTCGCGGAACACGTTCTGCTTGAGGTCGAAGGACTGGCCGGTGGCGGGCATGAACTGCCACATGCCCGCGGCCCGGGCGCTGGACACCGCCTGGGGGTTGAACGCGCTCTCGATGAACGGCAGCAGCGCCAGCTCCATGGGCAGGTTGCGCCGCTCGATCTCCTCGACGATGTGGAACAGGTAGCGGCTCGAGCGCTCGGTCATGCGCTGGATGTAGTCGGGCCGCGAGGCGTACCACTGTTCGCGGTCGCGCACCAGCTCGCCGTCGAGGTCCTGCATCGCGAGACCGCGGCGGATGCGTTCCCAGATGTCCGCAGGCGCCGCCAGCATGGTGACGGGCGGTGGCGTGGCGGACGCGATGGAAATCTCGCTCAGCGGGGCATGGGGCGTCTGAACCCGCGGAAGCTGGGGAGCGGCGGCCTGGGACGGGGCGGTGGCGCCGGGAGACGGCGTCTGCGGCGGCTCGTGCGGTGGCAGCGGGGTGTTTGCACAGGCGGCCAGCAGCGCCGCGAATCCGAGGCTGCTCAGCACTTTCAAGGAACGTGCCGAACAACAGCGCGCGCGGACGGGCAACGAAGAGAGAAAGGTCATGGACTACTGAAACACGTTTTTCCAGGCACGCAGCGTGGTGAACACACCCAGCGCGTCGGAAGGGGTCTCTGGGGCATGGCGGCGGGCAGCTTCTGAGAGGGCCGGCGCACGCACGCGAAGGAAGGGGTTGATCTGCTTTTCCAGTCCGATGGAGCTGGGCAGCGTGGGAAGGTTCCGCTCGCGCAGCGACTGACAGTGTTGTTCGTGCGCCTGCAGATCGGCATTGTCCGGATCCACCGCCCGCGCAAACCGCAGATTGGACAGCGTGTACTCGTGGGTGCAGCACACCCGGGTGTCGTCCGGCAGGACCGCCAGGCGGTCGAGCGAGGCCAGCATCTGCTGAGGTGTGCCTTCGAACAGGCGGCCACAGCCGGCAGAAAACAGCGTGTCACCGCAGAACAGCAGGGGCGCGCCGTCCACATCGGCGCAGTGGTAGGCGATGTGGCCTGCCGTGTGGCCCGGCACGTCCATCACCTCGAAGCGCAGGCCCAGCAGGTCGATGGTGTCGCCTTCGCTCACACGCTCAAGGGGCTCGGGAACGACCTCGCGTGCGGGGCCGATCACCCGTGCGCCGGTGGCCTGCCTCAGTGCGTCCACACCCCCCGTGTGATCGCCGTGATGATGGGTGACCAGGATGGCGTCGAGCGTGATGCCCTGCGAACCCAGCCATCTCAGCACACCCTCCGATTCCCCCGGGTCCACCACGAGCGCACGCCGGCCATCATGAAGCACCCAGATGTAGTTGTCATTGAAGGCGGGAAGCGGGATCAGGGTCATGGGGCTCGCACCTTGGGCAGGGCGTGTAGAGTACCGGGCGGGACCGGGTTGCGGCCCGAAGAGACCGTCGCTTGAACACCCAGAATGAATGACCGAATTATAAGTTTGACCGACTGGTTCCAGACCCCTCCGGGGCGCTACTTGCTCCAGTGGGAACAGGGTCAGTTCGACCGTTCGGTGGTGAACTTGTTCGGCTACAACGCGCTGCAGCTGGGGCTGCCGGAACTGCATGCGCTGGCGGCCAACCGGATGCCTCACCGGTGGCTGGCCCTGCCCGAAGAAATGCTCAGCGCCGAGGAAATTCCGACTGGACCGGACCGCGACACGGTGCCCGCAGCCGGAGTCGCAGGGGCATCCTCCTCAGCGATCCCGCGCGTGGCGCTGGTGACCAACGCAGCGGCGCTTCCGTTTCCCGAAGCGAGTCTGGATCTGGTGGTGCTGCCCCACACGCTGGAGCTGAGCGCCGACCCGCACCATGTGCTGCGCGAGGTGGAGCGTGTGCTGGTGCCCGAAGGACGTGTGGTGGTGGCGGGTTTCAACCCCAACAGCTTCTGGGGGCTGCGCCAGAGCCGCGCGCGCCTGATGGGCCGCTTCGGCATCTCGGCGCTGGGTCTGTCGGAGCTGTACCTCCCCGAGGCCGGCGAGTTCATCGGGCCTGGACGGCTGCGGGACTGGTTCAGCCTGCTGGGCCTCGAAGTCGAGTCGCAGCACTTTGGCTGTTACCGGCCCGCGGTCCACAGCGACAAGTGGCTGCAGCGGTACGCCTGGATGGACCGCGCCGGCCCCCGCTGGTGGCCGATCTTCGGATCGGTCTATTTTTTTGTCGCGGTCAAGCGGGTGCGTGGGGTGCGTCTGCTCGGGCCTGCCTGGCGACCGCGGCGCGCTTCGGGCACCGCGCCCGTGACCATTGCAAACCGGCGCTGAACGCGCCTTTCTGGAGCATTGAATTTGAATCACGTGGTGATGTACACCGATGGTGCCTGCAAGGGCAACCCCGGTCCGGGCGGCTGGGGGGTCTACCTGAAATCGGGCGGGCACGAAAAGGAGTTGTGGGGCGGCGAGCGCGAGACCACCAACAACCGCATGGAGCTGACCGCGGTCATTGAAGGTCTGGCGGCGCTCAAGCGCCCCTGCACGGTGGCGCTCTACCTTGACAGCGAATACGTGCGCAAGGGCATCACCGAGTGGATTCACGGCTGGAAGGCCAAGGGCTGGAAGACGGCCAGCCGGCAGCCGGTGAAGAACGCCGACCTGTGGCAGCGCCTGGATGCGCTGGTGCACCAGGGCACGCACAAGATTGAGTGGCACTGGGTCAAAGGACACGCCGGTGACCCGGGCAACGAGCGGGCCGATGCCCTGGCGAACCGGGGTGTGCCTGCCTGAGAGCCGCGTGATCCGATGAATCTCCGATGAACGGGTGACCGTTCTCGCGGGGCTTCGGGAACTTGTGCAGCGCAGCAGCGTCTGCGCTGATACATTGCGTTTCTTTCTCCGTCTCATTCGCAGCACGGACGCTGCATGAGGCCTTCGTGGACACGAAGACTACATGGCACAAAAACTCTACGTCTGGGTCGCGGTAGGCGGCATTGCGCTGGCGTCGGCCGGCGCCTGGTGGTTTCAGAACCGTCCCGCTGCAGGTGCACAGCAGGCCGCACCGGGCACTCCCGCTTCCCCCGGTGCTGCCGGTGGACGGCCCGGCCAAGGCGGTGGTGGCATGCCGGGGGTCGAGGTCACCAAGGTCCAGACCCAGCGCCTGCAGGACGATGCCCAGTCCGTCGGCACCCTGCGTTCGCGCCAGAGCGTGACCCTGCGGCCCGAGGTGGCCGGTCGCATCGTGCAGATCGCGGTGTCGGATGGTGCCCGGGTGCGCAGGGGCCAGTTGCTCGTGCAGATGGACGACACGTTGCAGAAGGCGGAACTGAGCCAGGCCCAGGCGCAGTTGTCGATTGCGCGCGCCAACCTCAAGCGCAACGAGGAGCTGGTGGCCCAGGCCTTCGTGGCCCAGCGGGTGCTCGATGAAAGCCGCGCCGCCCTCCAGGTGGCCGAGGCCCAGGTGTCGCTGGCGCAGGCTCGCTTGGCGCGTATGCGCGTCGTGGCGCCCTTCGACGGCACGGTGGGCCTGATCAACATCAACCTCGGCGAGTACGTCAAGGACGGTGCCGACCTGATCAACCTTGAAGACACCTCGCAGCTGACGGTGGACTTCCGCCTGCCCGAGCGCTACCAGAGCCTGGTGGCGGCGGGCCAGTCGGTGCAGGTTCAGCTGGATGCTCTGCCAGGCCAGAACTTTCAGGCCCGCATCCAGGCGGTCGACCCGCTGCTGGACGCCAACGGGCGCTCGGTGGCCGTGCGGGCGGTGCTGCCCTCGACCGCTGGCAAGGACCTGCGCCCGGGCATGTTCGCGCGGGTCAACACCGTGTTTTCGGTCAACGAAGCGGCCCTGGTCGTGCCCGAGGAGGCCATCGTGCCGCAGGCGGGCAAGCAGTTCGTCATCAAGCTGCGCAAGGAAGGCGAGGGCGATGGCGCCAAGCTGGTCACCCAGCGCACCGAGGTCCGCATCGGCGTGCGCCGCGCCGGCCAGGTGGAAATCACCGACGGTGTGGCGGTGGGCGACACCGTGGTGGTCGCCGGGCAGCAGCGGCTGCAGCAGGACGGGACCGCCGTCCGTGTGGTGGACATGAGCCGGCCCGAAGCCGGCCAGCCAGGCGCTGGCAAGGGCGGGCCACCGGCCGGCGCTCCCGCCGCCAAGCCGGGTGATGCGCCTGCGGGCGGC
Source organism: Hydrogenophaga pseudoflava (assembly GCF_004353865.1). NCBI lineage: Bacteria > Pseudomonadati > Pseudomonadota > Betaproteobacteria > Burkholderiales > Comamonadaceae > Hydrogenophaga > Hydrogenophaga pseudoflava. The sequence continues at coordinate 2,985,497 of NZ_CP037867.1, read as the reverse complement.
AAACCGCCCGCCGCGGGCTGAGGCCGTTCCGCACCGCACAGGAACCAGACCATGCAACTGCCCGAGATTGCCATCCGCCGCCCGGTCTTCGCGAGCGTGCTGTCCCTGTTGATCCTGCTGGTGGGCCTGGTGGCCTTCCAGGGGCTCACGGTGCGCGAGTACCCCAAGATCGACGAACCGACGGTCACCGTCAGCACCACCTTCACCGGCGCTTCGAGCGAGGTGGTCGAGTCGCAGGTCAGCAAGCCGCTGGAAGATTCGATTGCCGGCATCGAAGGGGTGGACGTGATCACCTCCATCAGCCGCCAGGAGCGCAGCCAGATCACAGTGCGCTTCAAGCTCGAACGCGACCCCGACTCGGCTGCTGCCGATGTGCGCGACAAGGTCAGCCGGGTGAGGCAGCGCCTGCCGCAGGGCATCGACGAGCCGGTGATTGCCAAGGTCGAGGCCGATGCCTTTCCGGTGATCTGGCTGGCCCTGACCTCGGACACCCACAGCGCGCTGCAGCTGTCCGATCTGGCCAACCGCATCGCCAAGCCGGTGCTGCAGACCGCGCCGGGTGCTGCCGAGGTGCGGGTGTACGGCGAGCGCAAGTACTCCATGCGCATCTGGGCCGACCCCGACCGCCTCGCGGCCTATGGGCTCACGGTGCAGGACATCGAGGATGCGCTGCGGCGTTCCAACCTCGAAGTGCCGGCCGGTCGCATCGAGAGCAGCCAGCGCGAGTTCAACGTGACCGCCGCCACCGACCTGCAGACGCCGCAGCAGTTCCGCAACGTCACCATCCGCAACGTCAACGGCCTGCCGATCCGGCTGGGCGACGTGGCGCGGGTGGTGCAGGGCCCTCAGGACGAACGCAGCTCGGTGCGCCTGAACGGCCGCGACTCGGTGTCGCTGGGCGTGATCCGCCAGGCCACGGCCAACCCGCTGGAACTCTCGGCGGGAGTGCGCCAGTTGCTGGAGAAGGTCAAGGCCGACCTGCCGCCCGGCATCAACGTCGACATCGCCAACGACAACTCGGTCTTCATTGACCGCTCGATCAAGGCGGTCTACACCACCATCGCCGAAGCGGTGGTGCTGGTGGCACTGGTGATCTTCGTGTTCCTGCGCACGCTGCGCGCCTCCATCATTCCGCTGGTGACGATCCCTGTCAGCCTGGTCGGCTCCTTCGCGCTGATGGCGCTGTTCGGTTTTTCCATCAACACCCTGACGCTGCTGGCGCTGGTACTGGCCATCGGTCTGGTGGTGGACGATGCCATCGTGGTGCTGGAGAACATCTACCGGCATATCGAGGAGGGAATGAAACCTTTCGACGCTGCCATCAGAGGGGCGCGCGAGATCGGCTTCGCGGTGGTGGCCATGACGCTGACGCTGGCGGCGGTGTACGCGCCGCTGGCCTTCACGCCCGGGCGCACCGGACGCCTGTTCGCCGAGTTTGCGCTTGCCCTGGCCGGCGCGGTGGTGGTTTCGGGCTTCGTGGCGCTGACGCTCTCGCCCATGATGAGCAGCAAGCTGCTGCGCCACAACCCCAACCCCGGCTGGTTCGACAGAGGCATGGAGCGCGTGCTGGTGGCCATCACCAACGGCTACAGCCGCATGCTGGCCGGTGCGCTGCGGGTGCGCTGGCTGGTGGTGGGCATCATGCTCGCCAGCGCGGTGGGCAGCTGGTGGCTGCTCAAGACCACCAAGCAGGAGCTGGCGCCGCTGGAGGACCGGGGCGTGATCCTGGTCAACATCAACGGCCCGGACGGCGCCACGCTGAACTACACGCGCCGTTACGCCGAAGCGGTCGAACGGATCGGACAGGACTACCCGGAGTTCGACCGCATCTTTGCCAACATCGGCAACCCGACCGTGGCCCAGGGCTCGGTGTTCCTGCGTGCCACACCCTGGGAAGAGCGGGAGCGCAGCACCCTGGAAATCGCGCGCGAGCTGCAGCCCAAGATCGGCGCGCTGCCGGGCATCAGCGCGTTCCCGATCACGCCGCCCTCGCTGGGCCAGGGCTTCCGCGAGCGGCCGATCAACTACGTCATCGTCACCAGCGACAGTTACGAAAACCTCTCGCGCACCGTGCGCCGCTTCCAGGACGAGATGGCGAAGTACCCCGGGTTCCAGCAGGTCGACACCGACCTGCGGCTGAACAAGCCGGAGATCCGCATGGACGTGGACCGCGAGCGCGCCGCCGACATGGGGGTGAGCGTGGACGCCATCGCCCGCACGGTGGAGACGCTGCTGGGTGGGCGCACCGTGACCCGCTACAAGCAGGGCGGCGAGCAGTACGACGTGGTGGTGCAGACCGACCGCACGCAGCGCAGCGCGCCCGACGACATCGACCGCCTGTTCGTGCGCGGACGGGGGGACGCCATGATTCCGCTGGCTTCGCTGGTCAAGGTCAGCGAGGTGGTGGTGCCGCGCGAGCTCAACCACTTCGGTCAACGGCGCAGCGCCTCCATCACCGCCAACCTCGGTCCCGAGCTGGCGCTGGGCGATGCGCTGCAGATCATGAACACCATCGCGGCCGAGGTGCTGCCGCCGGGCTACACCACCGACCTCAACGGCCAGAGCAGGGAGTTCCGCAGCTCGTCGGGTTCGCTGGCCATCGTGTTCGCGCTGTCGCTGCTGTTCATCTTTCTGGTGCTGGCGGCCCAGTTCGAGAGCTTCGTCGACCCGTTCATCATCCTGCTGTCGGTGCCCTTGTCCATGCTCGGCGCGCTGCTGGCGTTGCGGCTTACGGGAGGCACACTCAACGTGTTCAGCCAGATTGGTCTGATCACCCTGGTGGGGCTGATCTCCAAGCACGGCATCCTGATCGTGGAGTTCGCCAACCAGCTGCGCGAGCAGGGCCAGTCCAAGCTGGAGGCCGTGACCGCAGCCGCCGCGCTGCGCCTGCGCCCCATCATGATGACCACTGGTGCCATGGTGCTCGGAGCCCTGCCGCTGGCGCTGGCCTCCGGCGCGGGCGCCGAGAGCCGCCAACAGATTGGCTGGGTCATCGTGGGCGGAATGTCGGTGGGCACGCTGCTGACCATCTTCGTGGTGCCGACCATGTACATGCTGCTGGCGCGCACCCGGCACGGCTCGCGCGTGCTGCCGCAGGAGACCGCCCAGGTGCCGTCGCATCCCGGTGACGTGCTGGTGGCCAAATGAGCTGGCTCGAACACCGGGTGCCGCCGCCCCTGGTGGGCCTGGTCACCGCGCTGCTGATGGTCTGGGCGGCCGGCGGCCCCGAGTGGCATGTGCCCACCGGGTCGAACGGACTGTCGTTGGCGCTGCTGGTGCTGGTCGGACTGTCGTTTGATCTCGCGGGGCTGCTGGCCTTCCGCGCGTCGCGCACCACGGTCAATCCGCTGCGCCCCGAGCGTGCCTCATCCTTGGTCACGCGCGGCGTCTACCGCATCACCCGCAACCCCATGTACGTCGGCATGGTGTTCCTGTTGCTGGCCTGGGGCGTCTACCTCGCGCACTGGCCGGCGTTGCTGTTGGGGCCGATGGCCTATGTCCTGTACCTCACCCGTTTCCAGATCGCGCCCGAAGAACGGGTGCTGCTGGGCCTGTTTGGCGAGGAGTACCGCACCTACATGGCGCGTGTGAGACGCTGGCTCTGAGTTGGCTCAGATCGCGCCATCGAACATCATCACGTCGACAGGATCGCCCACCGCCACGTTGCCCTGGTCGTGGTGCAGCACGATCAGGCCGTTGCCTTCGACCATCGAACGCAGCACGCCCGAGCCCTGGTTGCCGGTGGTGCGCACGCGCAGCGTGCCGTCCGCCTCGCGCGTGACGATGCCGCGCTGGTACTCGGTGCGGCCCGGCTTCTTGCGCAGCGCCTCGGCGCTGTGGGCCTGCAGCAGGACCGGCTCGCAGGCGGCGCAGCCCATCATGCGCTGCAGGGCCGGGCGCACGAAGGCCAGGAAGGTGACCATCACGGCCACGGGGTTGCCGGGCAATCCGAAAAGCACCGACGACTTGCCTTCCTGGACGATCCGGCCCACGGCCATGGGCCGTCCGGGCCGCATCGCGATGCGCCAGAACGCCACGTCGCCCAGCTGCTTCATCATGGCCTTGGTGTGGTCGGCCTCGCCCATGCTCACGCCGCCGCTGGTGATGATGGCGTCGGCCTCGGACGCCGCGCGACGGAATGCGGCTTCGAGCGCGGCCGGCTCGTCCTTGACCACGCCCATGTCGAGCACCTCGATGCCCATGCGGGTGAGCAGGCCAAAGACGGTGTAGCGGTTGCTGTCGTAGACCGCGCCCTCGCGCGGCGCCTCGCCCAGACTCAGGATCTCGTCGCCGGTGGAGAAGTACGCCACCTTCAGGCGCCGGAACACGGGGACGGTGGGCAGGCCCAGACTGGCGATCAGCCCCAGCGCCGCCGGTCCCAGGGTCTGGCCGCGCGCCAGGGCGGGGCGGCCGGCCATCAGGTCTTCGCCCAGCAGGCGGCGGTTGTCGCCCTGGCGGACCACATCGGCCGGCACGGTGACCGTTTCGCCATCGACCTTCACGAACTCGATGGGCACCACGGTGTCGGTGCCGGCGGGCATGATGGCGCCGGTCATGATCTTCACGCAGTCGCCCGCACCCGCCTGGCCGCTCCAGGCCTGGCCTGCGTAGGCGGTGCCCAGGCAGCGCAGCACCAGCGGCTGCCCCGGCTGCAACTGGCCGCCATCGAACGCGAAGCCGTCCATGGCCGAGTTGTCGTGCGGCGGCACGCTGATCGGCGAAACCACGTCATCGGCCAGAACCCGCCCCAGGGCACCGAACACGCCGCAGGCTTCTGTCTCGCTGACCGGTGTCACCAGCCGCGCCAGGAACGCGTTGACATCCACGGCCCTGAGGGCCTTGGGGTCGTAACCCTGCAATTCGGCGGCAATCTGTTCAATCGTCTTCATCGGTCCATCACGGTTTTTCGAGGGCGTGCAGTTCGTCCAGGGTGTTGGCATTGGCGAACGCCAGCGGGTCGTCGCCCGGGCGGTCAAACGGCACCACCACGGTGCGGTGCTGCCCGGTCCAGCGGTCGATCTTGCGGCCACCGCTGCGGGTGAACTCGGCTAGGCTTTCGAGCAGGCCGACCTTCATCAGGCAGAACACCGGCTGGGCCCGCCATTGCCCGTCGTCCTCGCGGGCGGCCGCCATGGCGATCTCTGTGTCGGGCGATTCAAAGGCTTGTGCCAGACGCCGTGCCAGGTCGAGCGGAAAGCGCGGCGAGTCGCAGGGCACGGTCAGCAACCAGGGGGTTTCGCAGCGCTCCAGACCGGTGAGAAAGCCCGCCAGCGGTCCGGCGAAATTGTCGAGTGTGTCGGGCCACACCGGGGTGCCGAAGGCCTCGTAGGCCGAGAGGTTGCGGTTGGCGTTGACCATCAGGTCGCCGACCAGACCTCCTTCCTGCATCTGCAGCCGCATCAGCGCGTTCAGCGCCAGCGGCGTGCCGTGGAAGTTCTGCAGCCCCTTGTCGACGCCGCCCATGCGCGAGCCGCGCCCGCCGGCCAGGACCAGCCCGGTGATGTCTCCCGCTTGCATGGGTTCAGCCTCCGATGTAGCTCATTTCGATGCGGCGCCCGCCCGCGCTCTGGTCTGGCGGCATGGAGGCGCGCAGTTCCGAGTAGCGGTCGTCACGGCCCTGCCAGATGCCGGCGATGGCGCTGGCCAGTTCGGCGTCGCTGGCACCACCGCGCACCAGCGGCTTGAGATCATGTCCCTGGGTGGCGAACAGGCAGAGATAGAGCTTGCCTTCGGTGGAGAGTCGGGCGCGGTTGCAGTCGCGGCAGAAGGCCTGCGTCACGCTGCTGATCACGCCAATCTCGCCGCTGCCGTCGGCGTAGCCCCAGCGTTCGGCCGTTTCACCGGGCGCCGACGGGTCCAGCTGCACCAGCGGCAGTTCGCGGTGGATCAGCTGCACCACCTCGGCGCTGGGCATCACCTCGTCCATGCGCCAGCCGTTGGTGGCGCCCACGTCCATGTATTCGATGAAGCGCAGCACCGCACCGGTGCCCTTGAAGTGGCGCGCCATCGGCAGGATCTCGTGCTCGTTGGTGCCGCGTTTGACCACCATGTTGATCTTCACCGGGCCCAGTCCGGCCTCGCGCGCCGCCTCGATGCCGCGCAGCACATCGGCCACCGGGAAGTCGACATCGTTCATGGCGCGGAACACAGCGTCGTCCAGCCCGTCCAGGCTCACGGTGACGCGCCGCAGGCCAGCAGCTTTGAGGTCGCGCGCCTTGCGTTGCAGCAGCGAGCCGTTGGTGGTGAGCGTGATGTCCAGCGGCCGGCCTTCGGTGGTGCGCAGCGCGGCCAGCTGCTCGATCAGGATCTCGATGTTCTTGCGCAGCAGCGGCTCGCCACCGGTGAGGCGGACCTTCTGCACGCCATGGGCCACGAACTGGCGCGCAATGCGGGTGATTTCCTCGAAGCTGAGCAGGGCGCTGTGCGGCAGGTAGGGATAGTCCTTGTCGAAAATCGACTTGGGCATGCAGTAGCTGCAGCGGAAGTTGCAGCGGTCGGTGACGCTGATACGCAGGTCGCGCAGCGGCCGCCCGAGCGCATCGCCGAGCAGACCGGTGGCAGCAATCGGTGTGGTGGGAACGACCGCGGCGCGGGTCGTCATGCGTTGGTCGACCAGGGGAATCACGCGTTCGGACATGGCGAGATTATGGTCGACCCTGCATAGCCCAGCCTGGACACACGGGCTCTGGGCAGGGACAATGCCCGCGGGCACTCAGGCGCTGCTGCCTACCCGCACGAACACCTGGGCGTTGGCAGCCAGCCAGCGCTCGGACAGCTCGCTGTGTTGCTGGGTCGGGTGGAAGTCTCGGCGGAAATAGCGCTTCCATGGCGTGTAGCTGGTGCGCAGCAGCCCGTCTCGTCCGAGCAGGTGCCGGGCGGCGCTGCGCCAGGTGGACCAGCGCCACAGCGTGCCGTCGGCGCGCAGGTTGGAGACGGTCTGCCGAAGCGCGTCGCCGAGGAAGAACACGGTCACGCGGCGCATCCAGCGCAGCCGCCAGGCTTGACTGCCACCCAGGGCCTGGTAGATGTCGAAGGCTGTGGACTTGTGCTCGGCTTCCTCAGCGCTGTGCCACAACCACAGAGTTTTCAGCCGGGGTTCGCAGCCATCCAGCAACTCGGGGTGCGCGAGCATCCACTCGGCGAAGAGGGCTGTGAAATGTTCGTTGGCTGCCGTGATGGCCACACCGTGGCGCACATCGGCTCCGTCCATCCGTGCCAGCCGCCGACGCGCTCTGGGCTCCCAGTGGTTGGTCAGACCATGTTTCTCGATCTGGGCGTTGAACAAGGCGTGGATGCGTCGGTGCGTGGCCTCCTGGCCCACAAAGCCCTGGACCTCGTCGCGCAGCGGCGCCTGTTGTTCCGGTGGCAGGGCCTTGAAGCCGGCGCGCACCGAGTCGATGAAGAACTGCTCGCCGATCGGGAAGCTCATGGACAGGGCGTTGAACCAGGCGGTCAGGAATGCGTCACCGCCGCACCAGTGGCGCTCCACGGGCTGGTCCAGATCGATCAACAGGCGGCGTACGACAAGTTCGGTCATGACTTCAAGCCTTCAAGCGGTAGTTGGTACCGATTGGTACCAGATTCGACATGGTCTTGCTTTCAGGCATGGGTGTCAAGCCGGCAAACCCTGTGGTCCCGCGGCCTAAGATGTCGGTCATGGCCTTGAACCAGACCGCACCAGAGACCTTCAACGGCAGCGAGCACCGGCGACGCCTTTTGCAGGCCATGGCCAGCATGGCCGCTACCAAGGGGCTGGCCGCGGTGACCATTGCCGACGTGGTGGGGGAGGCTGGCGTCTCCAAGCGTACGTTCTACGAGCACTTCGAGAGCAAGGACGACTGCTTCCTCACCTTGTACCGGGCCGTGAGCATGAATGCCCTCAAGACTCTCAGAGATTCGGTGACGGCAGACAGACCCTGGCAGCAGCAACTGGAGCAGGCGCTGCAGGCCTATCTCACGCACATGGCCGCCAGCCCCGAACTGCTGCGCACTTTGTTCATCGAGATCCACCACCTGGGGGTAGCGGGTGAACGGGCTCGGCGGGACGTCATGGACGCCTTGGCCGCTCTCATGGTGGAGACCCTTCGCCGCGGGCCAGCGGAGAGCGTCATCGACGAGGGGCTGGCACTGGCTGCGGTGGGCGGCATCAACGAACTGATCCTGCAGGCCATCGAACAGGGGCGGGTGGCGGAACTGCCCGCCATGACTCCTGTGGCCAGTGAGGTGGTGCGCCGCCTGGCGTGTTCGCCCGTGCTATGAACCGGCTCTGCTCCGGGGCCATGCGCTGTGACCGCCGGAGCAGGCGTCGAAGCGATCAGACCATCGGCAGCAGCGGCACGATGAGCAGTGCCACGATGTTGATGATCTTGATCAGCGGGTTCACGGCCGGGCCGGCGGTGTCCTTGTAGGGGTCGCCTACGGTGTCACCGGTCACGGCCGCCTTGTGGGCTTCGCTGCCCTTGCCGCCGTGGTGGCCGTCCTCGATGTACTTCTTCGCGTTGTCCCAGGCACCACCGCCGGTGCACATGGAGATGGCGACGAAGAGACCGGTCACGATGGTGCCCATGAGCAGACCGCCGAGTGCCTTCGGACCCAGGAACACCCCCACCAGGATCGGCACCACCACCGGCAGCAGGCTGGGCACGATCATTTCCTTGATGGCCGCGCCCGTCAGCATGCCCACGGCCTTGCCGTATTCGGGCTTGGCCGTGCCTTCCATGATGCCCGGGATCTCCTTGAACTGGCGGCGCACCTCGACCACCACGGCACCGGCCGCGCGGCCCACGGCCTCCATTGCCATGGCTCCAAACAGGTAAGGGATCAGGCCACCGATGAACAGGCCGATGATCACCAGTGGATCGCTCAGGTCGAAGCTCACGCTCTGGCCATAGGTTTCGAGCTTGTGGGTGTAGTCGGCAAACAGCACCAGCGAGGCCAGGCCTGCCGAGCCGATGGCGTAGCCCTTGGTCACGGCCTTGGTGGTGTTGCCCACGGCATCCAGCGGATCGGTGATGTCGCGCACGCTGCTGGGCAGCTCGGCCATCTCGGCAATGCCGCCCGCGTTGTCGGTGATGGGGCCGTAGGCGTCCAGCGCAACCACGATACCGGCCATGCTGAGCATGGAGGTGGCGGCCACCGCAATGCCGTACAGGCCGGCCAGCGAGTAGGCTGCCATGATGGCCACGCAGACGAACAGCACCGGCCAGGCGGTGGAGCGCATCGACACACCCAAGCCCGCGATGATGTTGGTGCCGTGCCCGGTGGTGGACGCCTGGGCGATGTGGCGCACCGGCGAGTACTGGGTGCCGGTGTAGAACTCGGTGATCCACACCAGCGCAGCGGTCAGCACCAGGCCCACCACCGTGGCCCCGAACAGGCGCATCTGGCTGCCGGCGGCGGCAATGGCGTTGTCCGGAATGATGGCAGTGGTCACGAAATAAAAGGCGATCAGCGAGAGCACGCCAGCGATGGCCAGGCCTTTGTAGAGCGCGGGCATGACGTTCTTCATGCCTGGGCTGGCCTTGACGAAGAAGCAGCCGATGATTGACGCGATGATGGACACGCCGCCCAGCACCAGCGGGTACAGCACGGCCTGCATCGGTGCGGCCACGACCATCAGGGCGCCCAGCACCATGGTGGCGATCAGCGTCACCGCATAGGTCTCGAACAGGTCGGCCGCCATGCCGGCGCAGTCGCCGACGTTGTCGCCCACGTTGTCGGCGATCACGGCCGGGTTGCGGGGGTCGTCCTCGGGAATGCCGGCCTCCACCTTGCCCACCAGGTCGGCGCCGACGTCGGCACCCTTGGTGAAGATGCCGCCGCCCAGTCGCGCGAAGATCGAGATCAGCGACGAGCCGAAGGCAAAACCGATCAGCGGGTTGAGCAGCTTGGCCAGGTTCTTGTCGGGCGTGAGGTTGCCGTTGCCCACCAGGAACCAGAAGAAGCCCGCCACCCCCAGCAGGCCCAGACCCACCACCAGCATGCCGGTGATGGCCCCGCCGCGGAAGGCCACGTCCAGCGCCGGGCCGATGCCCTTGGTGGCGGCCTGTGCGGTGCGCACATTGGCCCGCACCGAGATGTTCATGCCGATGAAGCCGCAGGCGCCCGAGAGCACAGCGCCCAGCACGAAACCGATGGCCGTGGGGCCGTCAAGAAACACGCCGATCAGCACGGCCAGCACGACACCGACGATGCCGATGGTGGTGTATTGCTTGGCGAGGTAGGCGGCAGCGCCGGCCTGGATGGCACCGGCGATTTCCTGCATGCGGGCGTTGCCCGGGTCCTGCGAAAGAATCCAACTGCGGGACCAGAAACCATAGACCACGGCCACCAGCCCGCACACCAGCGCAAAGATCAGCGCAGTTTGTCCAACCATAGATTTCTCCTGCTCCGTAACGTTTGACTTGGAGGGGGCAACGCTGAGAGGACTACCCCCGCTGCGTTGCTTCCTCGCGTCCGTCACGCACCCGGGGCGGGTGGGGCAGGGCGATTGGCCAACGAAGTGAATGTAGCGGGAATTGCTTCAGACACGAACTGATATGGATCAGGAAGTCAGGTTGGAATCAGTAAAATCAGGGTTAATCACTAGCGTTTTCTTCAACTTTCCAAAGAACCCATGTCTCTCGACAACGTCACCCCTGGCGACAAGATCCCCGAAGCGTTCAACGTCATTATCGAGATCCCCATGAACGGCGATCCGATCAAGTACGAAGTGGACAAGGAATCGGGCGCGATCTTCGTGGACCGTTTCATGAACACCGCCATGCACTACCCGACCAACTACGGTTATGTGCCCAAGACCATCGCCGGCGACGGCGACCCGGTCGATGTGCTGGTGGTCACCCCCGTGCCGCTGATGCCTGGTGTCGTGGTGCCCTGCCGCGCCATCGGCATCCTGAAGATGACCGACGAAGCCGGGGAGGATGGCAAGGTGCTGGCCGTGCCGACGAACAAGATCCTGTCGCTCTACAGCCGCTGGACCAAGCCCGAGGATCTGAATCCGATGCGCCTGAAAGCCATCGAACACTTCTTCGAGCACTACAAGGATCTGGAGCAGGGCAAGTGGGTCAAGGTCGCGGGCTGGGAAGGTCCCGAGTCTGCGCACAAGGAAATCATGGACGGCATCGCTGCATACAACAAGGCGCAGGGCTGATCTTTCGCCGCCACCTTCGAGGTGTCGGGCGAAAAAAAGCCTGCCAAGTGGCAGGCTTTTTTTGTGGGCGCAGCAGAGGGGGTCAGTTCTGCGCTGCGTCGATGTCGCCCCGGTACTCGATCTTGCCGCGCACCCGGGCGCGCGGATGAATGTCGATCAGCTCGTCGTAGCTGGCGTCGCCGATCAGCGTGGCCGAGCCGGTGATTTCCAGCGCCTTGCGGGCGATCACGGCGCCGATCACCTTGCCTTCGATGAACACATAGTCGGCCTCGAGCCGGGTGTTCTCGATCACGCCAGTGGCGCCCACATGCAGGGTGCCGCCGGTTTCGAAGGTGATGTTGCCTTTGAGCTGGCCGTCGACCTTGATGCCCTGGTCGCGCGTGGTGTGAAAGTTGCCGTCGAACACGGCGCCTTCGGCGATCAAGCTGGTGATGGCGGAAAGGCGCTCGGCCGGAACGAGGCGCGTGGACGCAGGGTTGTGGCTCATGAGATCAGGGCTCCTTGCTGTGCAACCAGTTTTCAGGGGTGAGGGTGAGTGTATCGGGAGATGTCAGCGCTTCAACGGCTGTTGTCGTTGCGTTGGCGGCGAATTCAAGCTGCGCGTTGGCGTGCAGATTCAGCGGCGTCCAGTCAGTTTCGGCAATGGACTCCGGAGGGTCCACAGCAGCCGGCAAGGGCGCGTACATCGCAGCCTCTGCTTCGATCATTCGTGGCTCGGCTGCTGCGGGCGTTGCCGGGAGCCAGCCTGCCAGGTAGCCCGCGGCGAACAGCAGTGCCAGTGCGGCCACCAGCCAGGGCAGGTACCGCAGGGCGAACCAGACGATCCAGCGCCAGACGATCCTGCGCCGTGCCACACGCCGGTCCCGGCGCCAGCTGGCCTGGAGCGCGGCCAGACGCACCGCCTCGGAGTCGGGGACCGACGACTGGCGGGGAGCTGGCGGTTGCTGGTGTTCGCTCCGCTGCCACTGCATGAGGCCGTCAGGTCACTTTCCGGGCGGGTGCCACGCGTTCGAGCGTGGCGTTCAGATCGGCGCCGTTGACCTGGATGCGCCCGTAGCGCACCAGTCCGTGAACGCTGGCGGAGTCGTGCAGGGACACTTCGCCCTGGCCCGAGTCGAGCACACCATCGGTGTGCCCCATGACGGAGATCTTGTGGGCGGTGATGTCCCCCTTGACGCGCCCGGTTTCGGTGACCACCACCGACACCTGGATGCCTTCGGCCTGCGTGAGGTTGCCATCAATCTGGCCCGCCACGCTGAACGGCCCCTTGAGCAGGGCGTTGCCCACAAAGTGCATGCCGTCGGCCAGCATGCTGCGGGCCGAGGCCACATCGGTCGCGTCGATCTCAGGCATGGTGCTGTCCTGAGCCTGCAGCATGGGAATCGGTTCTGCCATGGCCGGCGGCATGGCGCGGCCCACGTCCACCTCCAGCGCCTGCGGCAGGTCGGATGCAGGTTGCTGCTCCGGACTGGGCACGGCTGGGAAGCTGTTCTGGTCGTTCATCATGGTCTGGGATCCTGGGTGCTGTTCGAGATGGCGTTCGGGAGGGATATAGCGGCGTGCTTTCATGATCGGCCTCCGGGTGCTCTCAAGGGCTGCTGGGACTGGACATCATGCAACACGGGCAGGGTGCTTCCCAACTTTAGCGTCTTGAACGGCCCGCGAAGATCCGCGCCCTCGTACAGCTGCAATCGTTTGGCCATCAGCGTGCCCGTGGACACACCGGTCTGGGCTACATAGGCCATGCCGTGGCATTCGAGCTGCGTGTCCTGCGCCGAACCTTCGGTCACGCCGAGCTGGCCAAACAGGTACAGGTCGCCCTGCACGCGCACCGTGCCCCGCACCACGCCACCCTTCCAGATGATGAGCCGACCGTTGACCCGAATCTGCCCGGAGATTTCTCCCTGGACCAGCAGACCGCCTTCGAACAGCAAGTCTCCCTCCAGCCGGCTCCCGGCAGCCACCCGGTTGACCACGTTCATGGCGATCGGGTCGATCGTCAGCGTGTCCTGTGGCAACTTTATTTCCACAGCAGCAGCCCCCAGGACACGGCCGACCCGGTCAGCGACAGCAAACCCAGAACCGCCACCCACAGCGCATGACGCTCCATCAGGCGGCGGACACGACCCGGCCGGGTCCTCGCGGTCCCGGGTGGTGTGGCATGGCTGAGCAGCGCCCATTCCTGCCAGAGCTGGCTCAGACGGCTTTCGCCGGTGGCCAGATCAATGCGCAGGCCTTCCGCTTGTGTGCCACCCGGCTGGCGGCGCCGGCCGAGCAGGACAGTGAACGGCGCGCCCACAACGGTCTGGGTGAAGAAGGCGTCAGTCGGGTCCATGGTTCTCAATTGTAGGGAGAGCGTAACAAGTCGCTGAGAGCGTTTGCGCAGGTCGAGTGCCACGAAGCATTCGGTGAAACACGCCCGGGTACGGCGTGACTACGCCAGATTGTCGGGAGTGGTCGCTGGTGGCGCCCCCGCGGATGCACGAACCGGATTGCGCTCTGCCAGATGCGAGAGATAGCTGTCCACGCCGCTCTCCTCGCGCTCCAGGAAACGCGCCACCGCATCGGAAAATGCCGGGTGGGCCAGCCAGTGGGCGCTGCTGGTGCGCGTCGGCAGGAGCGCCCGGGCCATCTTGTGTTCGCCCTGGGCCCCGCCTTCGAATCGCTCGAACCCATGGTCAATGCACCAGTTCAGGGGCTGGTAGTAGCAGGCCTCGAAATGCAGGCAGTCCACCCGTTCCAGCGCGCCCCAGTAGCGGCCGTACGCCACCCGCTGTGATGCGTCGATGCCCACCAGGCTGCTCGCAATCGGACGTCCATCGCGTTCTGCGACGAACATCAGCCAGTTCTCGGGCATGTCCCGGGCCATGCGGGCAAAAAAATTAGGCTGCAGGTAGGGCGCATTGCCGTGCTCCAGGTAGGTGCGCTCGTAGCAGCTGTAGAAGAACCGCCAGTCCGCGGGGCTGATGTCCCGCCCCTGTGCATGGCGAAACTGCACGCCGGCGTCGGCGACCTTGCGCCGCTCCTGGCGGATCTTCTTGCGCTTGTCCTGCTGCAGGCTGGCCAGAAACTGATCGAAATCCAGATACTTCTGGTTGTGCCAGTGAAACTGGACCGTGTGGCGCAGCATCAGCCCGGCGTCGACGCAGGCCTGCTGATCGCGTGGCTGGGCAAACAACAGGTGCAGCGACGAGAGTTGCTGTTCCTGACAGTAACGGAGCAGCGCCTGCAGCAATGCGGCGCGCGATGCATCGTCGCGCGCCAGCAGCCGGGCGCCAGGCACAGGGGTGAAAGGCACCGCCACCAAAGCCTTGGGGTAGTAGGAGAGGCCATGCTGCTCGTAGGCGTTGGCCCATGCCCAGTCGAACACGTATTCGCCGTAGGAATGCTGCTTCAGGTACAGCGGGCAGGCCGCCACCATGTGTCCACTGTCCCACAAGGTCATGAAGGCTGGCCGCCACCCGGTGCGGTGGGTGGCACTGCCGCTGGCATCCAGCGCCGCCAGATACTCCAGCCGCATGAAGGGGCTCGGGTCGGCCTCGAGTTCCAGCAGGGCATTCCAATCGGCGAGCGGGATTTCCGCCGGCACGGTGAAAACCCGGGTGACATAATCTTCCACCCCCCCGCCGGGGCCAGGCGCTCCGGCGGTCGTTCCCTGTGTTGTTCCCCTTGGTTCCGATTCCATGACGCTCAAGATTTGTGTGGCCCAGCTCAACTTCGTGGTGGGGGACATGACTGGCAATGCCAGGCGCATTGTGGAGGCGGCGCGCAGCGCCCATGCAGGCGGTGCACAGCTGCTCGTGACACCTGAACTGGCGCTCTGTGGTTACGCGGCGGAAGACCTGTTCCTCCGGCCAGCCTTCATCGACGCCTGCGATGATGCGCTCAAAGTGATCGCCAGCGGCACGGCCGACCTCAAAGGCCTGCACATAGTGGTGGGACATCCGGCCCGCAAAGGCGACGAAGCAGGGATGCGCAACCGAAGCGTGTCGGTGGCCAGCCTGTACAACGCTGCGAGCGTGGTCTGCGAGGGGCGCATCACCCACACCTACGCCAAGCGCGAGCTGCCCAACTACCAGGTTTTTGACGAGCGTCGTTACTTTGTTCCAGGGAGTGACACCTGCGTATTCGATGTTCTGGACAGCACAGGGCAGTCTGCGAAAGTGGGCCTGCTGATCTGTGAGGACGCCTGGTTCGACGAGCCGGCAACCGATGCCCGAGCCGCCGGTGCCGAGGTGCTGGTGGTTATCAACGCCTCGCCGTTTCATGCCGGCAAGGGAGGCGAACGGGAGGCCACCATGCGCGATCGAGCCCGGGTGGTTGGTCTTCCTCTGGTGTATGCCCACCTGGTCGGCGGGCAGGACGAAATCGTGTTCGAGGGGCGCAGTTTTGTCCTGGGCTCCGACGGGACGCTGGTGGGCCGTGCCGTCAGCTTTGAAGAGACGCTGTTTGACATTGCTATGACCCGGGCCGGCGGTGGCTGGCAGATCGAGGCCGGCATGGACCGGCCGCACAGCCTGGAGGCCGATCTCTGGCACGCACTGGTGCTGGGGGTGCGCGACTACCTGGGCAAGAACGGCTTCCCCGGGGCGCTGCTGGGGTTGTCGGGCGGTATCGACTCAGCCCTGGTGCTGGCGATTGCGGTCGATGCGCTGGGCAAGGACCGGGTGCGGGCGGTGATGATGCCGTCCCACTACACCGCAGACATTTCCTGGATCGACGCGCGCGACATGGCGGCGCGCCTGGGGGTGCGCTACGACGAGATCGCCATCGCGCCAGAGTTCGAATCATTCCGGGCGTCGCTCAACCCCCTGTTCGAGGGGCGTCCCGAGGACACCACGGAGGAGAACCTGCAGGCGCGCATCCGCGGCACGTTGCTGATGGCGCTGTCCAACAAGTTCGGCTCCATCGTGCTGACCACCGGAAACAAGAGTGAGATGGCCACCGGGTATTGCACGCTCTACGGCGACATGGCCGGGGGTTTTGCGGTGATCAAAGACGTTGCCAAGACCATGGTGTTCCGCCTGGCGCGCTGGCGCAACGCGCACGATCCCTATGGCACCGGAACGAACCCGATTCCCGAGCGCATCATCACGCGGCCGCCCAGCGCCGAATTGCGGCCGGACCAGAAGGACCAGGACAGCCTGCCGGAGTACGAGGTCCTGGATGCCATCATCGAGCGCTACATGGAGAACGACCGCAGCCCGGACCAGATCGTGGCGGAAGGGTATCCGCAGGCCGATGTCGACAAGGTGGTTCGGCTGATCCGCATCAACGAGTACAAGCGGCGCCAGGCACCCATCGGCATTCGCGTCACGCACCGCAGTTTCGGCAAAGACTGGCGCTATCCGATCACCAGCCGGTACCGCGCCTGACACGCCCGAGTGCCCCATGGGGGCAGACACCCTTGGGCATAATTACCCGGCAACTTTGCCCGCCTGACTGGAGACCCCGACATGAAGCAGATCACCGCCGTCATCAAACCGTTCAAGCTGGAGGAGGTTCGGGAGGCGCTCGCCGAACAAGGCGTGACCGGTCTGACCGTGACGGAGGTCAAGGGTTTCGGTCGCCAGAAGGGTCACACCGAGCTCTACCGCGGCGCCGAATACGTGGTGGATTTCCTGCCCAAGGTCAAGCTGGAGGTGGTGGTGAAGTCGGACGACGTGGACCGTTGTGTCGATGCCATCGTGCGCGCCGCACGCACCGGCAAGATCGGTGACGGCAAGATCTTTGTGACGCAGGTTGAACGCGTGGTGCGCATCCGCACCGGTGAAGAGGACGAAACCGCGGTCTAAACCCGGTCCAAGTGGTCGGCGGGCGTGATGCCCCCGGCCTGTACCAGTTCCGGCAGCAGCTGTTGCCAGTCGGATCCCACGCGGATCAACTCCATCTGCCAGGGCCCCATGAACTGCTGGTCGACACCGGTTTGCATGAAGCCCAGAAGACCATCGTAGTAGCCATCGACATTGAGCAGGCCGACCGGCTTGTCGTGGTAGCCCAGCTGGCGCCAGGTCCAGACCTCGAAGAACTCCTCGAACGTACCGATGCCGCCAGGGAGGGCGAGGAAAGCATCGGCCCGCTCGGCCATCATGCGCTTGCGCTCGTGCATGGTGTCGACCACATGCAGTTCGCTGCAGCCCTTGTGGGCCCATTCCCGCTCGACCAGTGCCTTGGGAATGATGCCGACCACCCGGCCGCCGGCCGCCAGTGTCGCGTCGGCCAGCAGCCCCATCAATCCGTTGTGTCCGCCGCCATAGACCAGCTGGCCGCCGTGGCGTCCGATCCACTCGCCCACAGACCTCGCAACCTGCGCGTAGGCAGGATTGGCGCCCGGTCGAGAGCCACAGTAGACGCAGAGAGAGAACGCAGGTGATTTCATGAGATTCGATGGATGATGGCTGCAACCCAGGTGCCGGCACACAGCAACAGGCTGAGCAGTACCGCGGCACTGCCCATGTCTTTGGCGCGCTTGGACAGTTCGTGCCATTCAGGTCCGATGCGGTCGATGGCCGACTCCACGCCGGTGTTGAGCAACTCGACGATCAGCACCAGCAGTACCGAGCCCGCCAGCAGAACGACCTCCACCCAACTGCGACCCAGCCAGAGGGACGACGGCAGCAGCAATGCGGCAGCGAGCATCTCCTGCCTCAGCGCCGTTTCCTGCCAGCCTGCGCGCAGCCCCGCCATGGAGTAGCCGAAGGCGTGCCACATCCGGCTGAGTCCGTGCCGGCGCTTCTGGGCGTCGGTGGGCTCGAGAGGGGTATCGGACGCGGTTTTCACAGATGCCAGAATTTGCGCGGACGAGGAAGCAGGTCGGGCTTGAAATGCACCAGGCGTGTGCCAGCCAGCGCGTCATGGACAAACTGGCCCTGCGCGTGGAATCGGGAGAGCAGGGCCCAGACCAGCACCCATCCGATCACGATGACCGACAGTTCCCCCGCGGGCAGCCTGAAGACCCCTCCAGCGGCCAGCGGCGGCAGGAACCACAGCCAGCTCAGCAGATAGCGAACCAGCGCCCTTGTCTGGGTCAGGGCATGTCCGTTGGCGTCGACGACACGGATGTGCCAGGTCTTCATGGCCAGCGTCTGCCCCTTGGCCCAGAACCAGACGAAATAGATGCCGAACACGATGAACAGAAACGCTTGCTGCCAGTGGCGGTTGTCCAGGGCGTTGCGGGTCTGGGTGAGTGTGGAAAAAAGGTAGCCCGCGATGAACACCACGCCAAAGAGCAGTGTGCCCTCGTACAGCCAGCAGGCCATGCGGCGCATCAGCGGAGGTGCGATGAGAGAGGGCGGAGTGGCAGGGACAGGAGAGGCTTGCATTGTGGAGCGCGGGACAGCGCGCGATTGTCGCACCCCGCGACGGGTGCTTTGCGCAACGTTTCTGAACATCTTGGCGGGTCATGCGCGAAGGTTCGTGTTGCAGTGCGATAATGTCCAACTGCAATTCAAAAAAGCAAACGGGTCATGGTCCGGCGGGGTATGTGTCCGCTCATGTCCACTGGCCTCAAGTTCCGACACCGCTTCACGAGAGCAGGTGAAGGAGCACCCAAGGTATTTCGTCAGAGAAATTCTCGAAAGGTTGATCATGGAAATTTCCAAGGCCGAACTGGCCTCGGCCGCTGCTGCTGCCGGCCAGTCCCCCGCATCCGAACAGCTCATGGGCGCCGAAATCATGGTGCGCGCCCTGCAGGCCGAAGGTGTGAAGTACATCTGGGGCTACCCCGGTGGTGCGGTGCTCTACATCTACGACGCCCTGTACAAGCAGGACACCATGCAACACGTGCTGGTGCGCCACGAGCAGGCCGCCGTGCACGCCGCAGACGGCTACGCCCGTGCCACCGGTGATGTGGGCGTGGCGCTGGTCACCTCGGGGCCGGGCGTGACCAATGCCGTTACCGGTATTGCCACGGCGTACACCGACAGTATTCCCATGGTCATCATCGCGGGCCAGGTGCCCACAGCGGCCATCGGCTCGGACGCATTCCAGGAATGCGACACCGTCGGTATCACGCGACCCATTGTCAAGCACAACTTCCTGGTCAAGGATGTGCGCGATCTGGCCGACGTGATGAAGAAAGCCTTCCACATCGCCCGCACCGGTCGTCCGGGTCCTGTGGTGGTGGACATTCCGAAGGACGTGTCCTTCAACAAGGCCACCTGGACCGGTTACCCCGAGTCGGTGGAAATGCGCTCCTACAACCCGGTGCGCAAGGGGCATGGTGGCCAGATCCGCAAGGCGCTGCAGCTGCTGCTGAACGCCAAACGACCCTACATCTATACCGGTGGTGGCGTTCTGCTTGGCAACGCGGTTCCCGAGCTGCGTACCCTGGTTGACCTGCTGGGCTACCCGGTCACCCACACCCTGATGGGTTTGGGCGCCTATCCGGCGACCGACCGCAAGTTCCTGGGCATGCTCGGCATGCACGGCACCATCGAAGCCAACCACGCCATGCAGAACTGCGACGTGCTGCTGGCGGTGGGTGCACGCTTTGACGACCGCGTGATCGGCAACCCCAAGCACTTTGCTTCGGTGGAACGCAAGATCATCCACATCGACATCGACCCTTCGAGCATCGCCAAACGCGTGAAGGTCGATGTGCCCATCGTGGGCGACGTCAAGGATGTGCTGACCGAGCTGATCAACATGATCAAGGAAGCTCAGGCAAGGCCGGACGAGAAGGCGCTGGCCTCCTGGTGGGACACCATTGAGGGGTGGCGTTCGCGCGACTGCCTGCGCTATGACCGCACCAATACGCAGGTCATCAAGCCGCAGATGGTGGTGGAAACGCTCTGGAATCTGACCAAGGACGATGACTGCTACATCACGTCCGACGTGGGCCAACACCAGATGTTCGCGGCGCAGTTCTACAAGTTCAACGAGCCTCGGCGCTGGATCAACTCTGGCGGCCTGGGCACCATGGGTGTGGGTCTGCCATACGCCATGGGCATCAAGCTGGCCAAGCCCGATGCCGACTGCTGGTGCATCACCGGCGAAGGCTCTATCCAGATGAACATCCAGGAGCTGTCCACCTGCCAGCAATATGGTACGGCGGTGAAGGTGCTGTCCCTGAACAACCGCTATCTGGGCATGGTGCGCCAGTGGCAGGAACTGATTTACCAGGGCCGTTACAGCCACAGCTACATGGATGCACTGCCGAACTTCGTCAAGCTGGCCGAAGCCTATGGTCACGTTGGCATACTGGTCGAGCGCCCACAAGATGTGGAAGCCGCATTGCGTGAAGCGCGTTCCATCAAGGACCGCTGCGTCTTCATCGACGTGCGCACCGACCCGACGGAGAACGTCTGGCCCATGGTGGAGGCCGGCAAGGGCATCACCGAAATGCTGCTGGGCTCAGAAGAGCTCTGACTTTCCCTCCGCACCCGGCGCTGCGCGCATCAGTGTGCAACGCCAAGGTGCTTCCCTTCGACGAATCTATTTGCAGCCGAGCCTGTGCATTACCGTGCGCAGGGGAGGGCTCAGAAAAGAGGAATCTTCATCATGAAACACATCATTGCTGTCCTGCTTGAGAACGAAGCGGGTGCGCTGTCCCGCGTCGTGGGGCTGTTCTCGGCCCGTGGCTACAACATCGAGTCGCTCACCGTGGCGCCGACGGAAGATCCATCGCTCTCGCGCATGACCATCCAGACCACCGGGTCGGACGACGTCATTGAGCAGATCACCAAGCACCTGAACCGCCTGATCGAAGTGGTGAAGGTGGTGGACCTGACCGAAGGCGCCTACACCGAGCGTGAGCTCATGCTCGTGAAGGTGCGTGCGGTGGGCAAGGAGCGCGAAGAGATGAAGCGCATGGCGGACATCTTCCGCGGTCGCATCATCGACGTGACGGAGAAGAGCTACACCATCGAGCTGACGGGCGACCAGGGCAAGAACGACGCGTTTCTGGAAGCCATCGACCGCTCTGCCATTCTTGAAACGGTGCGTACGGGATCGTGCGGCATCGGGCGTGGCGAGCGCATTCTGCGCGTTTAAGATCTCAGGTTTTTCGGGCTCAGCCGAACCGCCGTTCGGGCTGGGCCTGTCGAGGGCCTTCGACGGGCTCGTGTACGAACGGCAAACCAACACTCCAAAGAGGAATGACCATGAAAGTTTTCTACGACAAAGACTGTGACCTGAGCCTGATCAAGGGCAAGACCGTCGCGATCATCGGCTATGGCTCGCAGGGCCATGCCCATGCCCAGAACCTGAACGACAGCGGCGTCAAGGTCGTGGTCGGCCTGCGCAAGGGCGGCGCCTCCTGGGACAAGGTCGGCAAGGCTGGCCTGACCGTGATGGAAGTCAACGATGCCGTGAAGGCCGCTGACGTGGTCATGATCCTGCTGCCCGACGAGCAAATCGCCGAGGTTTACAGCAACAACGTGGCCCCCAACATCAAGCAAGGCGCTTCGCTGGTGTTCGCCCACGGCTTCAACGTGCACTACAACCAGGTCGTGCCGCGCGCCGATCTGGATGTGTGGATGGTTGCGCCCAAGGCCCCCGGCCACACCGTGCGCAACACCTACACCCAAGGCGGCGGCGTGCCCCACCTGATCGCGGTGCACCAGGACAAGTCCGGCAAGGCTCGTGACCTGGCCCTGTCCTACGCCATGGCCAACGGTGGCGGCAAGGCCGGCATCATCGAGACCAACTTCAAGGAAGAGACCGAGACCGACCTGTTCGGCGAACAGGCCGTCCTGTGCGGTGGTGCCGTCGAGTTGATCAAGATGGGTTACGAAACCCTGGTCGAAGCGGGCTATGCCCCCGAGATGGCGTACTTCGAGTGCCTGCACGAACTCAAGCTGATCGTCGACCTGATCTACGAAGGCGGTATCGCCAACATGAACTATTCGATCTCCAACAACGCGGAGTTCGGCGAGTACGTGACCGGTCCGGAAGTGATCAACGAAGAGTCGCGCAAGGCCATGCGCAACGCCCTGAAGCGCATCCAGAACGGCGACTACGCCAAAATGTTCATTCAGGAAGGTCGTCTGAACTACCCGAGCATGACCGCCCGCCGCCGCAACACCGCCGATCACCAGATCGAAGTGGTGGGTGCCCAGCTGCGCGCCATGATGCCCTGGATCGCCAAGAACAAGCTGGTTGACCAGACCCGCAACTGATCGCCTCGGCGTCCGATGCAAAGGCCACTTCGGTGGCCTTTGTCGTTTGTGCAGGCTTGCCACTGGCTTACACTGCTTTTTTGACGCTTTTCGGCTTGAAGCCCATTCCTCATGCACGACGGATCCGACCCCCTTCACGAGCCCATGACGGAGAGCCCGCGGCGCCCCAAGGGCATCTACATGCTGCCCAACATGATCACCCTCGCGGCTCTGTTCGGCGGGTTCTACGCGATCGTGATGGCCATGAATGGCCGCTTTGATCTTGCGACCGTGGGCATCTTCGCTGCCATGGTTCTGGACAGCCTGGACGGACGTGTGGCCCGCATGACCAACACGCAAAGTGCCTTTGGTGAGCAGATGGACTCCTTGTCCGACATGGTGTCGTTCGGTGCAGCACCCGCGCTGGTGGCCTATGTCTGGGTCCTCAGGGACATCGGCCGCTGGGGCTGGATTGCTGCCTTCGTGTACTGCGCATGCGCGGCGCTGCGGCTGGCGCGTTTCAACGTCAACACGGGAGTGGTCGACAAGCGTTACTTCCAGGGGCTGCCATCGCCCGCTGCTGCGGCGCTGGTGTCCGGGTTCATCTGGTTGGCCAACGAGCTGGAACTGGTCAAGGCCGATCTCGTGTGGGCGATGTTCGCGATCACGCTGTACTCGGGCCTGACCATGGTGACCAATGTGCCGTTTTACAGTTTCAAGGATTTGAGTCTGAAGAAGAGTGTTCCGTTTGCTGCCATCGTGCTGGTGGCGCTGGGTATTGCGGTGATCAACATCCATCCGCCCACGGTGTTGTTCGGGTTGTTCGTTCTGTATGGTCTTTCTGGCTATGCCATGTATTTCTGGCGCAAGGCCAAGGGGCGGCCAACCAGCGTGATCAGCACGTCGACCGACGAACCGGACGAGCGTGGCCTGCACGAGTGACGCGGCGATGTCAATCGCGGTCATGGACGGCTTTTATAGGGATGTCCGGGCCGTTGTGCTACATTGCTCTGTATGAAATCCGTTTCCTTCTCGCTACTACTGGGTGTCCGGCACGGGCAGGTCTGGTAACGCGCGAGTGATTTCCAACAACGGCCCGTTTGCACCCGCAGCGGGCCGTTTTGTTTTTGGAACTGCGGGTTTTTTCAAGAGTGGTCCACGAGGCCACACACCGGAGAACTGAGATGAGCGACAAACTGATCATTTTCGACACCACCCTGCGCGATGGCGAGCAGTCGCCTGGTGCTTCCATGACCAAGGACGAAAAGCTGCGTATTGCACGTCAGCTCGAGCGGCTGAAAGTCGATGTGATCGAGGCGGGTTTTGCCGCCAGTTCCAATGGGGACTTCGACTGCGTCCAGGCGATTGCCAACACCATCAAGGACTCGACGGTCTGCTCGCTGGCCCGTGCCAATGATCGCGACATCTCGCGCGCCGCCGAAGCCCTCAAAGGGGCCAGCCGGGCGCGGATTCACACCTTCATCGCGACCAGCCCTCTCCACATGGAGAAGAAGCTGCGCATGACGCCGGACCAGGTGTTCGAGCAGGCCAAGCAGTCGGTGCGCTTTGCGCGGAACCTTGTCGATGACATCGAGTTCAGCCCGGAGGACGGCTATCGCAGCGACATCGACTTCCTCTGTCGGGTGCTTGAAGCCGTGATCAACGAAGGGGCCACAACGCTGAATATTCCTGACACGGTGGGGTATGCGGTGCCCGAGCTTTACGGCAACTTCATCCACACGCTGCGGGAGAGAGTTCCCAACTCCGACAAGGCCATCTGGTCTGTGCATTGCCACAACGATCTGGGCATGGCGGTCGCCAACTCGCTGGCCGGTGTGAAAATCGGCGGCGCTCGCCAGGTCGAGTGCACCATCAATGGACTGGGCGAGCGTGCAGGCAACTGCTCGCTCGAAGAGATCGTGATGGCGGTGAAGACCCGTCGCGACTATTTCAATCTGGACATTGGAATCGACACCACCCAAATCGTGCCAGCCAGCCGTATGGTCAGCCAGACCACCGGTTTTGTGGTTCAACCCAACAAGGCTGTTGTCGGGGCCAACGCGTTTGCGCACGCTTCGGGCATCCACCAGGATGGGGTGCTCAAAGCGCGCGACACCTACGAAATCATGCGCGCAGAGGATGTGGGCTGGAGCGCCAACAAGATCGTGCTGGGCAAACTCAGTGGTCGCAACGCGTTCAAGCAGCGCCTGCAGGATCTGGGCATCGAGATGGCGTCGGAAAGCGAGATCAACACGGCGTTTGCCGCGTTCAAAGAGCTGGCTGATCGCAAGAGCGAGATTTTCGACGAAGACATCCTGGCACTGTGCAGCGACGAGAGCGTGACCGCCGAAAAGGAACGATATGGCCTGGTGTCGCTGTCCCAGCGCAGTGAAACCGGTGAACGCCCTCATGCAGAGGTGGTGTTCACTGTCGAAGGCAAAGAGATCCGTGGCTCGTCCGATGGCAATGGCCCCGTCGATGCCTCGCTCAAGGCCATCGAGAGCCATGTCAAGAGCGGTGCGGAACTGGTGTTGTACTCGGTCAATGCCATCACCAGTGGTTCAACCGAAAGCCAGGGAGAGGTGACGGTTCGTCTGCAGCTCGGTGGCCGGGTGGTGAATGGGGTTGGAGCCGACCCCGACATCGTCGTGGCCTCTGCCAAAGCCTATCTGAGTGCTCTGAACAAACTGGAAAGCCAGGCAGAGCGGGTTGCAGCGCAAGGATAAAGCATTACAAATCAACCACTTGTAACGAAATCCTCGGATGAGGCTCCGAATAGCCGTGCATCTTCACGGTTGTTTTGGCGTTCACTGAGGAGTGCGTTACAAGCGTTTGATATTGCTAGTTTTTTTTCGTGCTCCTATACTTGGGCTCATCTTTGAGGTCGCTGGAGTGGAGTCCATGAAATTGTCCCGCGTACGATTTGTCACGCTGCTGCACTTGGTTGCGGTTGCCGTGATGTCGGTGTCCCTGGCGTTGCCGGTGACCGCGGAGGCGGCCTCCAACAAAGCCGAAAAAACCGCTCGCAAAGCGGATGCCCAGCCTGCCGAACGCAGCAAGCGCGCCAGCGTCACCAAACTGAGTGCGCGATCGGGCAAGAAGGAACTCTCCGCCAAGAGAAAGCTGGGGGCAAAGGCCACTCGTGTGGCCCGGTCTGATTCCCGGGCGAGCAAGCGCAAGCCCGAAAACAGCACCCGCTTGGCGAAGTCCCGCAAGTTCAGTGAAGCGAGGTATGTGCGTGCTGGTCGTCAGCCGGTGCGACTGGCTGCGCACCCGCGCAGCAGTACGGTGCGTCCGGTGGCGATGGAACCCCGTTCTTCGATTGGTGAACGGATGGGGCTTCGGGCTGCTGGAGACCCTCTGGCTCTCAATTCAAGCGTTGCACTGGTGGTGGACCAGCAAACCAATGAGGTGCTGTTCAGCAAGAACGATTCTGCTGTCCTGCCAATCGCCTCGCTGACGAAGTTGATGACCGGGCTTGTGGTCACCGATGCAAACCTGCCCCTTGATGAGATGGTGACCATCACGTCCGACGACGTGGATACGGTCAAAGGCAGTCGCTCGCGATTGGCGGTGGGGACCACCCTGACGCGTCTGGAGTTGATGCACCTGGCGCTCATGTCCAGTGAGAACCGAGCCGCTCATGCTTTGGGGCGCACCTTCCCTGGAGGACTGGACCAGTTTGTGCGTCTCATGAATGCGAAGGCACGCGAACTGGGCATGCGCGACACCCGTTATGTCGAGCCCACTGGCTTGTCCAGTCTGAATCAGTCCAGCGCGCGTGATCTGGCGACTTTGGTGTCGGTGGCGTATCAACGGCCGCTGCTCCGCAGCCTATCGACCTCGCCGAGTCACCAGCTCGAACTGGGCCATCGGACACTGGAGTATCGCAACTCGAACCGATTGATTCGTGATCCCGACTGGGATATCGGTCTTCAGAAAACCGGGTACATCTCGGAAGCGGGGCGATGCCTTGTGATGCAGGCCCGTGTCGCAGGACGCCAGTTGATCATGGTCTTCCTTGATGCCACGGGCCAGCTGGGAAGGGCTCAGGATGCCGAGCGTGTGCGACGCTGGGTCGAGGCCCAACCAATGCACCAGGCGGCGGTGCGTCCGCAAGGGTGAGTCTCTTCTGCCGCCCCCAACGGATAAAAAAGCGGCCCGCTTTGGGCCGCTTTTTGTTTGTGGATCAGCGGGCGACTGGCTGTGTGGCGAATCCTTTGGGACACCCCAAAGCAGTCGAAATCTCTGCGGCTGTTGAGCGGAGTTTGGGAACCCAGTTTTCGTCGATGCGGTCGGCGGGCGCTGAAATCGACAGGCCAGCGACCAGACGGCACTGGTCGTCATAGATGCCGGCGGCCATGCAACGCACACCCAGTTCCAGCTCCTCGTTGTCGCGGGCCAGGCCTGCCATGCGGCACTGCTGCAACTCGCGTTCAAGATTGGGCAGCTGGGTCAGACTGTTACGGGTGTTGCCGGCAAGACCGGTTCGGGTTGCATACGCGCGCACCCGTTGAGGTTCGTCTGCCGCCAGAAACAGTTTGCCCACCGAAGTCAGATGCAGCGGGGCACGCCCGCCAATGGCGCGTACGACCTGCATTCCGGACCGTTCGCTGTAGGCCCGTTCTACATAGACGATTTCATCGCCCTGCCGGACGCTCAGGTTGACCGGTTGCTGGATCAGCTTGTGAAGTTCCCGCATCGGAGCGAGCGCGGCATCCCTGACGCTGAGACGCGCTTTCACCAGGTTGCCAAGTTCAAGGAGGCGCATACCGAGCCTGTAGCTTCCAGCCTCAGGGCGGTCCACGAAGCGGCCGATGGTCAGGTCGTTGAGAATCCGGTGTGCGGTTGAAGGGTGCAGGCCGGTCTTCTCGCTGATTTCCTTGAGTGACACCGGCTCTTCGCGGGAGGCGAGAACCTCCAGAAGATTGAACATCCGTTCTATGACCTGGACCGTCGGGGTGCTGGGCAGGGAGTCGTTTCGTTTTGTCATGGCCGCAATAGAGTTGCGGATATTTTACGAGATGAAATCAAGGCGCCATCACCCACTGCCCATCTCTGAGCAGTTCATGCGGTCTGAAGGCCGCCTTGTAGTTCATCTTCGAACTCTGCTCGATCCAGTAGCCCAGATACATGTGCGACAGGCCCAGCTCACGGGCCTGTTCTATCTGCCAGAGGATGCTGTAGGTGCCGTAACTGGCGCCCGCGTCGGATGGCTCGTAAAACGTGTACACGGCCGATAGTCCGTCGTTGAGGACGTCGACGATGGACACCATTACCAGACGGCTTGGACGGTCTGAGCGGGCGGGCTCACGGAACTCCACCAACCGTGAATTGACACGGCTTTGCAGCAGGAATTGGCTGTACTGGTCAATGCTGTCCTGATCCATGCCGCCACCGGCATGGCGACTGTTCTGGTAGCGCAGGTACAGCTGGTAGTGCTCGGGTTCGAAACACAGTCCGAGAACCCGGGTCTCCAGATTGGCATGCCGGGCCATGGAGCGCCTCTGGCTGCGGCTGGCGCGAAACACGTTCACCGGAATGCGCAGCGGAACACAGGCATGGCAACCGTCACAGTGCGGGCGGTAGGTGAACACCCCGCTGCGCCTGAAGCCCAGGGTCACGAGGTTCGAATAGGCGTCGTTGTGGATCAGGTGACTTGGCGTTGCCACCTGCGAACGGGCCTGTCGGCCGGCCAGGTAGCTGCAGGGGTAGGGTGCCGTGGCGTAGAACTGCAACGCCTGCAGCGGAAGTTCTTTCAGGTGCGTCACGCTGTTGCGTCAGGGCCTGTGATGAGGTGGTTCCAGTATACGGGCTCGAATCGCCACACTGGTGCACGGTGGGACGTGGTCTTTCGCAGGTGCTGGCTGAAGTCGGTCCTTGGCATCAGGGTTGCACCGAGTGATGCCAGATGAGAGGTCTCCTGCTGACAGTCGATGAGGGGAATTTCAGTGGCCAGGCAGAATGCGACCAGTCCGCACATCGCCAGTTTGGAGGCATTGCTGCGGCGGCTGAACATGGACTCTCCGAAAACCATGGCACCGAGATTGACGCAGTAGAGCCCGCCAGAAAGCTCTCCATCGATCCAGGCTTCCACGCTGTGCGCATGACCTGCGGAATGCAGCTGCAGATAGGCCTGGATCATGGGCTGCAGAATCCAGGTGCCCGCCTGATCTTTGCGGGGCGTGTGCGCACAGGCCCGGATCACCCGCTCGAAGTCGTGGTCGAACCGGATGACCAGTCGCTGGTCCAGCAGAAGCTTGATCAGCGTCTTGCGAAGCGAGCGGTGCAACCTGAACTGGTGCGTGCGGAGCACCATCCGAGGGTCGGTCGACCACCAGAGGATCGGCTGCCCCGCGCTGTACCAGGGGAAAATGCCTTCGCTGTACGCGCGCAGAAGGGTGTCAACGTCCAGAGCCCCTCCTGCTGCCAGCAAGCCTGGCGCGGGGTCGGTCGCGCCCCAGGCGCGTTCCACCGCTGGGAATGGATCGCCCGGCTCCAGCCATGGGAGTTCCGGAGTGAACGTGGGGGTGGACGACATGCGCCTATTGTGGGCGGGATCGCTGCGACCAAGGCAGGGGCATTGCGAGCAACAGGGCGCCCAGCCACACACCCACGGCATCGGCCACCAGGTCGAACAGATCGCCGTTTCTCCAGCCTGTTGCGGACTGGGCTACCTCAATCAAGGCTCCGTAGACCAAGAGGCCGAACAACACTCTTCCCCGCGGCTTCTGGTAGGCGAGTCCACCCAGCAGGGCCAGCAGCAGGAAGCCTCCGGCGTGCTGGGCCTTGTCCCATATGTTGAACACCTGCGCAGGCAGTTCGGTCGCGGGCACGAGCGAGAGGGTGCCCACGAGGACCACGGCTGCCCAGAAAGCGGCTTTTAACAGGAGGCGGTTCATGTGAGGCGGCACAGCCGTTGTTGAAGGTCGTTCCAGACAACAAAAAGCAATCTGAGTGTCCCTTGGGTGCTCCCCGCCCTGGACTCGACCCAGGCACCGCAGATCAGCCGTGGGCGTTCAGAGCATCTATTTGAGGTCCACCGGAATTATGAGGGGCGCTATGTCCACGGCGGGAGGTGAATGCGCTTAGGGATACCGCGAGCGCAAAGCGAAGAGGTCCCGATTCCCCGAGAGGCAGATCGCGTGTTCGCGCGGGGCCGTCATCCAGACGGGGCCGTCGATCATCGAAGCCGGGAGCGTGTGCGTCCGAAGGCCGGCCTCAGAACACTGCTGGCGGCCAAAACAGCGCCCGTCAACCAGAAAATAAAAAAGCCAGCAGGCGAATGCTTGCTGGCTTTTGTGTTTTTGGCTCCCCGACCTGGACTCGAACCAGGGACCTGCGGATTAACAGTCCTTCGGAATGGGATTTTACGGGACTTTCTGATACAAACTGCCATCCCTAAAGCCTTTACAAATCAACAACTTGCGTCCAAAGTGGTTTCAGGCCGTCCTAGGCCATCCCAGCCAAAACTGGCACCAGACTGGCACCAGAACAACCGCGGACTATGGCAAAAGATCAACTTTCGGCAGCGGCGGCGGCCATCCAATCGCTTGATGGTAGCGCCTTCGTGACCCTTCATAGCCGCCTGGATCGAGGCGGGGCGCTGCAGGCGCGCAAGCTGGCCAATGGCGCGGTCCAGCTGTACTGGCGGTACTCGTATGCTGGCAAGACCAGCCGCGAACCCATCGGCGTCTACGACCCGACTGCACCGCCCAAAAAGCTGCAGCCGACCGTGCGCGGCTATGGCATTGCTGCCGCGCTGGAGAAGTGCAGGGCCTTGGCCGAGGTGCATATAGGACGTGCTGACACGGGTGGACTGCAGGAGGCCAAAGCCGAAACACGAAGGGCCTTTCTGGCCAAGAAGGCGGAGCAGACCGAGAAGTCCACGCGCACGCTGGAAAAGCTGCTCGATACCTATGTGGAGTACCTGAAGGCCCAGGGTCGTCGCAGCCACGTGGATGCGCAGGGGATTTTTCAAAAGCATTTGACGGAAGCATGGCCTGCGGTGGCCAAGGCGCCAGCGGTGGACCTCACACCCGACCAGGTGCTCGACATGCTGAGACGGCTTATCGAGAGTGGCAAGGGACGCACGGCAAACAAGCTGCGTTCTTACCTCCGGGCTGCTTACCAATGCGCTCTGGATGTGCGAACCCTTGCCGCCATTCCGGTGGCCTTCAAGACCTTCGGCGTGGTGTTCAACCCCGCAGCGCAGACACGACGGTCCCCTCAGTTCGACCGCGCTGACAAACGGCCGCTCACGCTAGAAGACATGAAGGCGTACTGGAAACTGATCGCTGACCGCCCGGGTCCAGAGGCCGTCGCGCTGAGGCTACACCTGTTGACTGGTGGCCAGCGCATTGAGCAGTTCATCCGGCTGCGGTGGTCGGATGTTGGAGGCGACGCGGTGACGCTTTTCGACGGCAAGGGTCGGCCCAGCCATGGGCCGCGACCGCATCATATTCCCCTAGTGCCGCTCGCAGTGAGCGAAATGAAGCGTTTGGGTAGGGAAGGGGAGTTCGTGTTCTCCACCACACACGGCAAAAAGCCCATCAGTGCGCGCACGTTCACGGGGTGGGCGCACGGGATTGTCGACACGGAGATTGAAGGGTTTCAGGTTAAGAGGATCCGGTCAGGTGTTGAGACCCTGCTGGCTCGCGAGGGGATCAGCCGCGAGGTACGCGGGCATCTGCAGTCACATGGCCTGACAGGGGTTCAGGCTAGGCACTACGATGGACACGACTACGTTCCCGAAAAGCTTCATGCCCTTAATCGTTTGGTCAACTTGGTTTGCATTAGAGCCACTGCGGCCTCAAAACCGTAACCGAAAAATCCATGGGTAGTTTGGCAAGAAGGGGGCTTACGGAGGTTTGGAGTTGACCCGTTTCCGTGGACACATCATTCTTTGTGTTCAAGGAGTCCTGCTTCCAGCCTATTCCCGCACCGTATTTGCCTGAACCCTGTCAACGTCCGCGTCAGCCGACAGCGCATCAAGGAACGACTGGGGTGCTCTCACCGCTAACGCGTGCATGTTCGAAAACACGTTGGACGCGTCAGGCCGCAGCCCAGTAGTAAGCTCTATGCGGTGTAGCACTTTGCTAGCTAGTAGGTCTGTCATTTCGGAGCTTGGAGCAGAATCCCCAATGGGCAATCGCAAGAAGACAACGGCTTCGATCAGCACTTTGTGATTTGATGATGATTGATTCTCGGAGTCCTGCTTCTCAGACATGCCTGCTCCAATAGAATGTGCTGTGCAAAGGGCTTCTCATAAAGAAAAGCAGCCTACCGGAGTCAAAGGAAAATCATAGCAATCCTAGTGCTCGTAAGGCATTAGGATATCCACGATTCGCTCTGCTTACTGGCATATCGGGTAATAGCTGGCACGAGTCGAAGATGGCCTTCTCGATGTCGTCGATAGACTTGTTTGGTTTGGCCTCCATCAGTAACGCGGCAAGGCCAGCGATGTGGGGGGTCGCCATGGAAGTCCCGGACATCCGCTTGTACTTCCCGCCAGGCACGCACGAAATGATGTCGACGCCGGGGCCGACAAGGTCTGGCACCATCGAGTCAATCTGTCTCTTGAAGCGCTGACTGCTGCTGAAGTCAGCAACCCTTCCTACACTGTCGGCGGCACCCACCGAAAGCGCTTCGGCATAGTTCCCAGGATATCGGCTCGTCCCTGCCTCATCGTTGCCGACAGCGAAAACAGGCAGAACCCCTTTTGCTCGCAGTGTTTGGGTGATACGCAAAAAGGTGTCCTGAACGCCGATGAGTCCCAACGACATGCTCAGTACCCGCACATTCAATCCCACCATCCAGTCCATGCCTCCAAGAATTCTTGCAAGAACGTTCCCTCCCTCAATGACCATTGCGCTGGCAAGCTGGGCACCGGGCGCCACGCCAAATCGCACGCTTTTGATTTCCCTTCCGGCCAACGTTCCCGCAGTGTGCGTGCCGTGCTCCGCGGAGTCTCTTGCGACGGCGCCAGGAACTTGAACTCCCAGTGAGTCGAACTCAGCGTAGGTCTTTATAGCCCCGTCCAATGCGGGATGCGTCGCGTCGACGCCGGTATCGAGGTGTCCGATCAGCACGCCCTTGCCGGACAGCCCTTGTCCATGAAGCTGGTCGATCTCCAGCGATCGAAGTCCCCACGGATAGCCCGGCGCCGCCGTCGCTGCAGCCTCCAGCACCGGACGAATCAAGCGCAGTTGCGGCGCTGGAACGATGTCGACAACAGCCGGCTCAGCCCGTAAGCTCGCCAGCGAGTGTCGATTGACCGTGCCGAGCGCCAGCCCAAGGTTCGGGAAGTACCTTGCTGTCGGTTCATCACCTCCAGCATCCATTCGGGCGACGGCAGCATTGCGTGCGGCGAGGGACGCCGGAGCAGTTGGACCGTCCGCCCGCAGCGCCTCCAGCAGCGCCGCGTCCCGGGAGAAGGGCATGGCACTGAAGTGCTTTAGCACTGCTGAGGATGGGCCATCGCCGAGGGCGGCAGCCGCGCCTCCAGAGTCTGGCCTCACGAAGACAATCACCTCCGCGATGCCGGTTGCTTTCAAGCTTGCCGCAATGCTCATGTCGATCTCCTGGGCCTGGACTTTCAGGCGGCCTTTTCGCCCGCGATGGGGCGCGGACGCATCTCGCGCACGACACCGCGCCGTGGGAATGCCATCAACGTCCCGAGCGGACGCTTGGCTAGTGCGATCGGCAATCGCTGAACTGCAGCAGCCGCACCCGGTTCGGGCAAGCTAAAGGACAGACGCTCCAGCATCTTGTGAACGACGTCCTGCTCCTGAGCGTTGAGGCCGGCCAGTTGCTCCTCGAAGCGGTCGGTTGCCGCTTGGCGATCCGCAGTCGCCTTCTGGAGACTCCCCTCGATGGTGGCGATCGTGTCCGCCGTCGCATTGCGCGCCCGTAGATCACCGATCGTCCCCTGCAGCGAACGGATGAGGCCGTCGAACACGATGAAGGCCTGTTCACGTTGCTCGTTCAGCTTGGTGCGCGCGCCCTCAAAGATCTTGGAGACCGACGCGACGATCTTCGCCTGAGACGCAGTGCCGACCTCCTTCAGGTCTGATCGGATGCCGGTCTCGGTCTCTGCTTTGGCCGCCTGTGCGTCGCGTCGCATGTCGGCGACCACTACGTCGACATTGCGGATGGTGATCTGCGGCAGGCTGAGCACGATGCGGTTGCGGACCATCGTGAACTCGGGCAGCCCGAGGATGACCTCGTGGTCCCTCATGGCGAACTCAGGTATCCCCATCACGATCCGCTGCTCCTGCATGAACGGCTCCGGCACGTCGATGAGGATGTCCCGCCAGCGCACCGCGAAGCCGTGGAACTCAGGGTACTGCCCGACCTTTCTCGTCACCATGCGGATGGACGGCGTGTGGAAGATGATGTCCTGGTCACGCATCGTCACTTCCGGGAGGCCGAAGACGATGCGGTGATCACGCATCGTGATCGAAGGCAGATCGAAAATCAGTTCCACGTCCTTCATGGTGACGTCGACGTCGATGCCGATACCGACCTCGGGCCCATCGGGCTTGTTTTCGTTGATGTCGCGGACGCGCTGGTCCAGAATCGCCTTACGCGCTTCGACGCGGGACTGAACTTCAGCCTCCATCTCCGCGACGACCGCCTTCAGTTCAGAGTCAAGTTGCTCGTCCATGTAACGCTCCATTTGAAGTAATCGCCGGCAACAGGAAAGGGGCCGGCTCCCTCTGAACCGGTCAGGTGTCGAGGCCGAAAGCCTTCTCGACGTAGAAGAAGATCGGCGAGACCAGGATTGCTCCGATTGCCGCCAAGGCAGCAAATGCCTTGTCCGGTATCAGCCCCGGCACGGCGAGCGCCCAGATCAGGAAGGCGATAGTGGCAGCCACCATGCGCCAAGCCGGAAGGACGAACGGTGCACCGTCCGTCGTGTTCGATTTCCAGGTCACCCGAGCAGAGAGGTAGACCAACGCTGGCGTCAGCAGCGCACAGATCGCGTACAACAGCCACTCGAGGTAGGGCAGCTTGCCATCGAGACTGACGCCTCCGAGCAGGCCCAACGCTGCCAAGAATGCCGTCGTTGTCTCGGCCGGGATGTACTTTGCAAGTGAGTCCAGATTCTTTTCTGCCGCGCTTGCCGGTTGAGCAGGTGCGGTGGCGTCCAGTGCAGCGCGTGGATGTGCAGCGCTGCGCAGAGCGAAGGTTGTTCCGAGTGTCCAAAGGCTCATGGCTTTCTCCTGGCTATGCCGCAGGGCCTGCGGTCATGTAGAGACTTTGGTCGGATGGAGGTGTTATTTCCAGTAGATCTGGCTAATACTTCTAAAAGGAAGTTAAGACCATGCTTGCCAGATCTGCTGGACGTCGATAGGAGATCGGACGCAAAAAGACGGATCTTTCTGTACCACGCATCGCTCCACGAAGCCGGAGCGTTTCGCTTTGCATTTAAGAACTTTTAAGACGCCGATCACTCCAGGTCTGCGGTGTTGCCATATCCTTGCGGCTATCGTAGCGATGCGAGAGAGTTGTTCTTGGCCGATAGCCTGTCCAGATCGAATGATGTGGCTTCAAATTCGGTGTTTTGCGACTTGACGCTCGACTTATCGCTTGAGCACTAGCGGCTTGCTTAATGCCAGATTCTGTCTTGGGAGGAGTTATGGCTGGTTTGCCAGATTGGGCAGTAGAGATCCTCAAACACCATCCGCAGAAGGTAAGCCACGGATTGAACCTAGTGCTTAAGCTCAAGCACCCGGAGCTCATGCCGCTGGTGTTGTGGGACATCGTGGTCGCTCGGCCCTTGATACAGCGCGCGCTGGACGGTTTGTCTTTCATTCACTTCGCACGCTTCGTTCCGTCGTGGGATGGCAAGGCCTTGATGGTCATCACCGAGTTTGATGGCCCGCTCGAACCCTATGTGATGGACTTCGCCATCGCCATCGGCGATGTGTTCGACCGACTTCTGAGCTACACCGAAGGCGCCCCGCCGTTGCCGGTGCGCGAGCACCCAGACGAGTTCTGGACGTTTGTCCAAGAATGGAACCGGGTGCCTTTCTTTCCCTGGGACGGCGAGCGCCCCGACCCCAAGGACCCAAACTCGCCGTTCTTCCCCTCCGAGTTTGACTACCCGTTGTACAGCGCTTACCCCAAACTCAGTGCCATCGACATCGCCGGGCCGCACGAGAAACGGCTACCCCCGGCGCTGGACAACCCTGCTGCCGACGTCGACGCCCGGGACGTGCAAGGCAACATACTTCGCCCTTATGCTGCCGCCACGGCGCGCTACCTGTTCTTGCGCGTCACCGATGCTGCGCGGGCGCGCCTATGGCTGGCGCAGCAGGCGGCGCCGGCCGCTGCCGACCGAACAGATGCCTGGCCTCCTGTCACGGACGCCAGTCCCTGGCCTCGAGGTGCTGATGAACGTGTGAAAAAGCCCGCACAGATGCTCAACGTGGCGTTCACTTTCGCCGGAATGCAGGCGCTGTTGCCAAAGCGGCTGGAGGACCTAAGACTATTCCCCCAAGCCTTTCGCCAGGGTGCACTAGAGCGGGCGAAAGCCAACGGCGACATCAGTGCCAGCAAGCCCGACCATTGGCTGATCGGCAAGCCCGGTCAGGTTCTGCATGTGGTGCTGACGCTGCATACCTTTGCCAGCGAGAGCATTGGCGATGCAGATTGGCAGCTGTTCACCGCTGCGTTCGACGCGCTCAAGGCGAATGCGGTAGCCCATGGCTTCGCGGTGGAGGCCACACACGAGGCGCAAGCCTTTTTGGGCCAAGACCGCCAACCCACTGGAGAGATCTACTTCGGCTACCACGATGGCATCGCGCAGCCGCGCATTGCAGGTCAATGCCCTGCTCATGGCGGCCTTAAGTCCGACTTCCAGCCTGCAGCCAGTCCCGGCGAGTTCCTCCTCAGCGAAGCCTACTCCGACATCTTCCGCGGCCCATCGTTAGGCAACCTGCCACCTGAACTCGCGCGCAACGGCACCTATGCTGCTTTGCGCTTGCTGGAGCAGGATGTGGAGGGCTTCGATGGGATGCTCGCCAGCGAATCGGCGTCGGCTGGTGTGCCAGCAGCCGAACTGCAAGCACGTTTGATGGGCCGCTGGGCCAACGGCGACCCTTTAACCCTGTCGCAAACGCCGCCTCCATTGGGAACCACCTCCTCGCGCAACGATTTCGACTACGCACCCTCCTGGGAACAGCCTGACTTAGAGCAGGACCATGCTGGTCATTTGTGCCCGGTTGGCGCCCACATACGCCGAACCAACCCGCGCAGTGCCCGGGTGGCCGGTCAGCGCCATTCACGGCGGCTCATCCGCCGCGGCATGCCCACGCAATGGGAAGAGAGTGGCACCACGCGAAGAGGCCTGCTGGGCTTGTTCATCTGCGGCAGCTTGGAGCGGCAGTTCGAGTTTATCCAGCGCGAGTGGATCCAGGGTGACTTGGCTGCTAGCGGCATCGCGGGCATGCAGGACCCCATTGCCGGCCTACGCGACAAGCCAACGGACTTCCATTTTTTTGCGGGTGGCCAAGAAGGGCAGGCACGCTTGGTAAAAGTGCCGCCATTGGTCACCACGCGTGGCAGCCTTTATCTGTTCATACCCGGCATGGGCACGCTGCGGCATCTGGAACAAGTCAACGACGGTAAATGGCGCCCCCCGGCACATACCTCGATTGCCACATCGGCGCCCGCCAGCTCGGTGCAAGTTGACCTGCAGACGGTCTCACTTGCCGCTGACGCGTTGGAGAAACAACGCGCAGCAGCTGTTCAAATTGCAAAGGATGTCACCGAGAACCAGTTCGGAGTCACACAGGTTCAGGCCAACTCACCGACCCAGGTGCCAGGCTCTGTGCCATTGAAGGTCAAAGGTCGCGCCCCTGTTGCAGCGTTGAGTAGCCTGGCTACCCTGGAGGAAATGGCGCGCCGGCCAATCGAAACGCTGCGCCAGACCGGCCCGATCCTATCAGTGACCGTGGAAGCCTCCTTCAGCGGCGACGCCCCGCTGGTGGACCTGCCTGACGCGATTAGAAAGATGCTAGCCGAACTGGTGCTGGAGGGTGTACGGTCAGAGTGGTTCAAACGCCTGATCGAGGCATTCGCCCCGCCGCCGCCCGACAACCCGGCCAGCGGGCAGCCCGCTCTCGGCCTGCCAATTACCGAACTCGACCCGGCTGACGCCAAGTTCATCATCGATCCGTTCGGCTACTGGAAGCAGCTGCGTGACGCCGGAATGCCTGTCGTCTGGAGCAAGGCGCACCGTGCCTACTGGGTGCTTGACTACAACCTAGGTCAGCTGGTGCTGTCCGAGCCCATTGATTTCGTGCAGCAACCGTCCGGTGCCAAGCTGCGCGGCATCATCACACTGGACCCGCCACGCCACACCGCCGTGCGCAAGGCCGTGGAAGAAGCGCTCATGGTGGCGGCGGCAAAGAACCGTGTAGATGGACTGGTCGACGACGCAGTCCGGGCAGCTCTGGAGTCAATCGGTAACCTGCAGCAATTCGACGCCGTGCCGCTGTTCACCAACGCCGTGCCGGCGCAGGTGTACTGGAACGTTTTCGGCCTGCCCGAGGAGAACCGCATCGAATGCGCCGCGCTGGCGCGCACGGTGATGCTGCACTTTGGCCAGCCAGAACACCGTGGCGTGGGCGACCAGCTTGTGTCGGCAGACGCCTCAGTGCGCCTGGTCACTCGGCTGGCACTGTTGCTGGCCGAGGCCCTTCTGGCGGGCCTTCTGGAATACCTGACCGGCAGGAACCGCTTCAAAGGCACGCTGATCGGCGAGCTGGCTGACCGTGTCGAACTGCCATATATGCCGAGTGTCAAGCGCGTCATCGGCTTCGAGGAGGCGCTGCT
The DNA here is from genome assembly GCF_004353865.1 of Hydrogenophaga pseudoflava. Lineage (NCBI taxonomy): Bacteria > Pseudomonadati > Pseudomonadota > Betaproteobacteria > Burkholderiales > Comamonadaceae > Hydrogenophaga > Hydrogenophaga pseudoflava. Next base: position 2,947,400 of record NZ_CP037867.1, on the reverse strand, counting down.
CACATTGCTGCAGTTGGTGCTGGCCGGCTTTATGTCCATGCAATTCCTGATGGGAACGGCACTGCGCAACCTGCTGTCACCCGACCCGCGCGCCAACCGCGGTGGCGAACAGCCCTGGGCGGCGCTGGGCGCGCTGCTCAAGGGCAAGCCACCCGACTTCCCGGCTGCACTGGCCCTCGCGCTGGAAGAAGCCCGCCGATTCGACCCGCCGGTCACAATCGTGCAGCGCTTTGTCGGGCCCAATGGTGCGAAGCTCCACGGTGTGCAGGTGGCCAAAGACAGTCCGGTTTTCGTGGTGGTGGGTTCGGCCAACCGAGACGCAGCGGTCGCGTTCGACGAACCCGACCAGTTCCATTGGGACCGGCCCGCAGGCGCAGGCCACCTGTCGCTTGGACACGGCATTCATCTTTGTGTTGGCCAAACGCTCCAGCAGCTCATTGTCCCCTCGGCACTGACTGCACTGCTGAAGGCTATGCCCAGCTTGCAGTTGGTGGACTCTGCGGCCACGCCAGCGTGGCTGGACAACGTGTACTTCCGCGCCTTGCAGTCTTTGCCAGTGCATCGCTGCTAAGCCAGCGCATCACGCCAGCACTAGCGCCGAAACTAAAGCATCGACGAACGCGCACCAATGGACGTTCTGCAGTTCGGTCGTTTCGAAATTCGTCCTGAGCAGCGGCAGGTGAGGGCCGACGGAGTGCCCGTGCCGCTTGGGTCCCGAGCCCTTGACCTGCTCCTGCTGTTGGTGCGGCACCGCGACCGGGTAGTTGGAAAGGATGAAATCTTCAGCCAGGTTTGGCCCGGGTTGGTGGTGGAAGAAAACAACCTAAGCGTCCAGATATACGCGCTCAGGCGCTTGCTAGGGACCGAGACGATAGGCACTGTCACCGGCCGCGGCTACCGGTTTACTGCGCAGGTTCGGATCACATCCGCCACTGCCGAAACTGATGAGCCGCGGGGGAACCTGCCGGCGCGCAGGGCCGACTTATTTGGGCGTGAGGCTGAGCTGGCCCACCTACTGACCCAATGCGAGCGCGCCGCCTGCATAACCTTGTGTGGAATGGCTGGCGTAGGCAAGACGGCGCTGGCCACCCTGGTGGCGCAGCGCCTGGCTGATCTGCGACCGTTTGCAGACGGTGCTTGGCGGGTGGACTTGACCGAGGTGCGCGACCCCGCCTGGCTGGTGCCGGCGGTTGCTGAGGTTGTAGGCGTTGAACTCGACGCGCAGACCGATGCATTGAAGGAACTCGTTGCCCAGCTGAGGCATCGGCAGTTGCTGCTGGTGCTGGACAACTGCGAACACGTTATCGAGGCCGCTGCGCAGTTGGTGCAGGCCCTGCTCGCCACCACCGCCCGCGTCATGTTGATCACCACCAGTCAGGAGCCGCTGCGAGTGTCAGGCGAGACAGTGGTGCGTTTGGACCCGCTGGTCGTGCCTCACACCGGACCGGTGGACGACGCAGCAGACTGCGGAGCCATGCGCATGCTGGTAGCCCGAGTGCGCGCCGCCATGGGCGGCAGCTTCGCGCCGATGTCTGGCGAACTGGCTGACATGGTCGAGATCTGCCGGCAGTTGGATGGCATACCCCTTGCTCTGGAGTTCGCTGCTTCGCGTGTGCCGCTACTGGGCGTATCTGGCGTGCGCAGCCGCCTGAACGACCGACTGCGGTTACTAGTTGGCGGTGCCCGTGGAGCGCCCAAGCGGCACCGCAGCTTGCAGGCAGCGCTTGAGTGGAGTCACCAGCTCCTCAGTCCACGCACCCAGGGGGTGCTGCACCGCTTGGCGGTCTTCCCATCGGGATTCAGCATCGAAGGCGCGCAGCTGATTGCCGACACAGGCGAAGAGGCTGAACTCCTTGAGCAGTTGGATATCCTGGTTGATCGTTCGTTGGTTGTCCGCGATGCTGGGCCAAGGGCGCGGTACCGGATACTGGAGACGACACGCGCTTTTGCGCTTGATTGTCTGGCTGCGGCTGGCGGCGGCATTGATTGGCAGGCGCGGCTGGCACAAGTTATGGCCGAACTCTGCGTGACGGCAGCCCGTAGACGGGATACCGCCTGGATGTGGCAGGAAATGCCCAACCTGCGGGCGGCGTTCTCCTGGGCCACAGCCGCGACAGGTCCTGGCGCCACGGCCGTGACGCTGGCGACTTATGCCTCCGTGGTTTTGGGCGCAGGTGGCGCATTGAGCGAGGCGCTAAACATGTTGCGATTGGTTAGTTCGCGGCTGGACGAGAGTTGCCCACCCGCGCTGGTTGCGCGCTACTGGCACTGGTTGGGCCGACTGGGCGTAGAAGGCCGCCTGCCAAGTTCAACCTGCATTGAGGCTTTGCAGCGTGCCGATGCCCTGTTTGCGGCTCTCAATGAACCGCGCCACCGACACGCTTGTCAGCGCCATCTGGCCGAGGCCGAACTGCGCAGTGGGCATCCGGATCGTGCCGAGCAGCACTTGGCCTCGGCGTGTGATCTGGAGAAAGCCGACATGTCACCGGCCGACCGCATGCGGCGCCAGCGTGTGCAGGCACTTCTGGCCAGTGCACGCGGGCGCCACACCGAAGCCCTGCGTCTTGCGCATTCGGCCCTCGAATTGGCTGAGGGAGGCTCGGTCGACCGCTACCGGTTGCTATTGATGGCGGACATTGGTTGGACGCACCTGCAGATGGGGCAAGCAGCGAGCGCCGTAGGCGCATTCCGCAACCTCCTGCTTCACTTGGATCACAGCATTCGACAGGGACTGGCGCGAGCCAGGGCCTTGTCCGGGCTGACCGCGGCGCTGGTAGCAGCGGGCCAGGTGGACGACGCGGCCCGCGTGGCCGGCCGCACTGTACACGCGTTGCAGCAGGCTAACCTGCTTTGTTCGCGCTGCGAGGTGTTCGCTTGGCTGCTGGCGGCAAAAGGGAACGGCATCGCAGCGGCGCAGTTGATTGGCGCCGGCGATGCGTTCACCGCCGGTAGTGAGACCGAACGTGATCCCATTTCTCAACTGGCCCGCGCGCGCACCATGGCATTGCTGGAGAAGCTGCTACCAGCCGATGACACCAACTACTGGCAGGCACAGGGCGCGATTTCCGATGAAAACCACGTGCGCCAACTGCTCGAGCGCGCCTTCGTTACCCCGCCGCAGGGCGATGACTTCGAGGACACATTGACATGAGACCGTATTGCCTGGAGGCCAACTGCATTTCTCGCCATGGGGCCGAGAACGCGCTGTCGAGCCATCTGCCCGATCTGGATGTCGAGTTGTTTCCATACGTCGGAGACACGGTACTCTTGCCGCCGCATCTGGAAGCAGCGCTCGTTGAGCGACTTGGCGCAAAAGGCTCTCGTGCCGCCCTTACCGAGGCAGGGCTAAGCAACATGCGAGAGGAGGATCTGGATCAAGTGCTTCGAAAGCTGCTACAGGTTCCCGCCGAGTTGGCACACCGGACCGAACAAGCGCGGCTGGGTGCCGAGAGTGCCGACGCTCGCACGTGGCACCTAGACATGTGTCGAGTGCGTGAGGCATGGGCCGTGGCCGGAGGACCCTACGACTTTGAATGGGGAACTCTTTGTTTGGGCCAGGTGGACACCGGCTACACATCGCACCCGGCCTTTGGTTTCCCCGATCAGCCCTCGGTGCGGGTGGAGTTAGCTCGCGACTTCATGGAATCACCACCACCGGGCGACGGACGCGACCCGCTCACTGGCGGCTCCGGCGGGCATGGTACTGCCAGCGGCAGCCTCATCAATGCCTACGACATGATCACACCTTGCCTCGGTGTGGCGCCGAGGGTGCCCTTGGTGCCGACCCGAATCAGCGACTGCGTGATCATCGACGACCGTGCTGACGAATTCGAATCCGCTGTGCGCTATCTGGTGGACGAAGTGCAGGTCGGTGTCATCAACGTGAGCATGGGTACTTTTGCTCGGCTTCTGCCTCCAGCGCCGCTGGTTCGCGCACTGGACCACGCCTACGACCGTGGCGTGATCGTGTGTTGCGCGGCGGGAAACGTGCCGGTTCCTCAATGGCCTGCCTACCCGGCACGGCTGGCGCGATCTATCGCCGTCGCAGGCGTCACTCAGAAGGCGCGTCGTTGGGCGCTGAGTTCGAGCGGAGATTGGGTTGACTTCAGTGCTCCTGCGAAGCAAGTATGGCGTGCTATATCGAGGCGAGGCTGCGACTACGACTTCGCTCGGACTGGCGGTGGTACCACCTTTGCGGCAGCCATGACGTCTGGTGCCGCTGCACTTTGGCTGTTGCGACACGACCAGACTATTGCAAACCGCTATGGTGAGCCGTGGCAGCGCATCGAGGCCTTTCGCCTTATGGCTTGCCGGACAGCATGGCGTCCCAGCGGATGGGATGTCGATGCTGGTCTGGGCTCCGGAATCTTGAACGTCGCAGCTCTGATGGACCCACAGTACCTTCCCGATCCCCGTGAACTGGAGCGACGGTGACCTACAGGTCTAGTGAACCGTTCGCTCGGGAGCTGATTGATATGCTCCTTTGGCGCCTACGCGAACCTGGGTATTTCGTCGTGTCGCGTTCTTGTCGCTATCGAGGCGCTTAGCGTACTGGAAGTCCTGGCCAACACTGAAGCATGTCGCTGACGGAGTCACGTATCATCCGCGCCCGATTGGTGTGCTGAGATGCCTTTGAAGGACTGAGCGTCCCGGCGTACCGCCGTCGGGCTCTGCGGGCTGCGCCCCGCGCCCCGTGCCGGGTCGCGGCCATGCGGCTCCGATCCCTGACGCCTTCGGCCGTCCCGGCCTGCGCGCTGCGCTTGCCTTCCTCACGCCTGCATTTGTGGTTGGGCTGGCTTGCTGATCCCTTCATCCTTACACACCGTTCTCGCCGTCAAGGTCTGCGCGCCCTGTGGGCGCTGGCGGCCGTTCGGCCGTCTTCGAACCTGTGACCGCTGCGCTGCGGTGTGCCGGTTCCGGTCTCGGGCAATCCCGCCCGATCACCGGAGTTGGTCATGCAGCACGATCTGTTCTCTTCCCTCGATTCCTTCCTGTCGGTGCCCGCTGGTTCGGGCGGCTTGCTCATCCGCGATGTGACCGGGCAGTACCGTCCGGCCGAGGCCGACGAGGTGCTGCTGGCGGCGCAGCAGTTGCTGGCCGCCCAGGTGCGCGGCAGCGACTTGATGGACTCACCCGCTGTGGTCAAGGACTTCCTGCGCGCCCGGCTGGGCAGCCTGCCGCATGAGGTGTTTGCCGTGGTGCACCTGGACTCGCAGAACCGCGTGCTGGATTACGTCGAGATGTTTCGGGGCACGGTGAGTCAGACCTCGGTTTACCCGCGCGAGGTGGTGCGCGATGCGCTGCTTCGGAACAGCTGCGCCCTGGTCCTGGTGCACAACCATCCCAGCGGCGCGGCGCGTCCTTCGCGTGCCGACGAATATCTGACGCAGACGCTCAAGCAGGCGGCAGCACTGGTCGATGTGCGGGTGCTCGACCACTTCATCGTGGCGGGCGACTCGGTGAATTCGATGGCCGAGTTGGGTCTCGTGTAACCCCAGGGGCCATCGGCCCCAATTTTTTGTTGTTGAACAGCGCGCTGTGCGCGGGCACAGGGGAGGGCGGAGCATGGCCGGTGTTCACCGGCAGCACAGGGAGCAGCGGCCCTGTCCCGTGCCCAGGGATCGCGGTCTGGTTTCCTTCCCGCTGTGCGGGAACGCGCCCGCTGGACGAACTGACGTTCGGTCCGCTCCCGCCGCTGCGCTGTGTTCCCATCCCGCCCGCCAGATCGTCCCCCCGGTCACCCGCCAAACCCGAAGCCGGGCCGCTGGAAATACCGGAGTCCTGAACCCCTGAAGTGATCGCAGCGGCTCGAACGCCGCGCCAGTCGCTGCGCTTGGTGTCACGCCGTCCGCAGAGACGCCACTGCTCAGTTCACCCGGTCGCCTGCGCTGTGCTGGTCGCCCGAAGAGGCCGGGGCAGCGCGTGCGCCAATGGGCCCACCGTCATCCCCCCACGGCGCCCCCATCCACAGGTGAGGGGGACTTGTGGGGGGATCTTTCAGCGGTGGGCCAGGTGACTGGCTCACTGTTTCGTGCTGCAAGGTTTCCCCATCCCCCACCCCTTCCCGAGGGAAGGGGCCTTGCCCACCCCCCGCCCGCCCGTGGGCGGGAGCGAGGGAGTCCGAGCGAGAGGATCAGCTTTGAGGAACCCGGATCGGGGTCCGGCTGATCGCTCTTGCAAGGAGTTCCATCATGGCCAACGTTCAAGTCATCCAGCGCCACGCGCACCTGGCATCCGCCGTCAAGCTCGAATTCGTCAACGGGCGCGAAGGCAAGGTCGCCAAGGCGGTGCTGACCGCCATCAGCAACAGCCGCCGGGGCAGCGGCGAAGAGCGGTCCGAAGAAGCCACCGCGATCCAGTGGACGCTGTGGGCCAAGCAAGCCGAACACGCGGCCGAATACCTGGGCAAGGGTTCGCACGTGAACATCGTCGGGCGCGTGCGCAACAACAACTACCAGGACAACGACGGGGTGGAGGTCTACGGGCTGGCGTTCACCGTGGACGAAATCGACTACCTCGACAGCAAGGCCGAAGGCGAAGCCCGCCGCGCACGCGATGGCGCAGGTGAACCACCCCCAGCCGCCCCCAGCGCAACCAACAGCAGCCGCAAGGCCCGCAACGAGCGCCAACCGGCGCACGCCTGACCCCGCAAGCCGGGCGGTTCGGCCGCCCGGTGTTCATCCCGTTTCTTCTCCCATTCACCGAACCAGGAGCATCACCATGATCTCTACCGCCCATTCCCCTCGTCTGGCCGCCCGCTTTGGTCAGAACACGTTTGTGATCCGCAGCGAAACCCCGCTGGCTGAAGACCAGATGCGCCGGGCCGCGCCGTCCATCTTTGCCGAGGGCAAACACGGCAGCCGTTCCGAACGCTACACCTACATCCCCACCATCGACGTGCTGCGCGGCCTGCGCAGCGAGGGCTTCGAGCCCTTCATGGTGGCCCAGAGCAAGAGCCGCATCGAAGGCAAGACCGAGTTCACCAAGCACATGATCCGCATGCGCCACGCCGGGCAGGTGAACACCCGGCCCGAGGCCAACGAAATCATCCTGATCAACAGCCACGACGGCGCCAGCAGTTACCAGATGCTCGCGGGCGTTTTCAGATTCGTTTGCTGCAATGGTCTGGTGGTGGGCGACGTCACCAACGACATCCGCATCCCCCACAAGGGCAACATCCAGGACGAGGTGATCGAAGGCGCGTTCCGGGTGCTGGAGGACTTCGAGGCGGTGGACGCCTCCACCGACAGCATGAAGGCCCTGCCGCTGCAGCGTGAGGAGCAGCAGGCCTTTGCCACCGCCGCCCTGGCGCTGCGCTACGGTGAACGAGGGGAGGGTGAACCACCGGCCCCGGTGACCGCCGAACAGCTGATCGAAGCCCGCCGACCGGAAGACTTCGGCAACAGCCTGTGGACCACGTTTCAGCGGGTGCAGGAGAACGCCTTGCGTGGTGGTCAGCCCGGGCGCGGTGCCAAGGGTCGGCGCCTGCACACCCGCCCGGTGGGCAGCATCGACCGCAGCGTGAGCCTGAACCGCGCGCTGTGGGTGCTGGCTGAAGAGATGCGCAAGCTCAAAGTTTGATGAGGTCCGGCGCTGGATTCAACCCTGAATCCAGCGCTGAGACAGGACCGCGTCGCACCCATCATCGGACGGTGCGTGCGCGTGAAATTCCAAAACGCGCTCGCCGGCCGGCGCCGGCTCGCGCGATCCCGGCCGCTGGCGCATCGAGCGCGGCGCCCGGGAAACGTCCTCCGCCTCGACTTCCCTTGTCGGTCGCGCCGGAGGAACCCCCATGAAGACCCTTGTGCTCGCCAACCAGAAGGGTGGCGTCGGCAAATCCGCCGTCGCCACCTTGCTGGCCCACTACTTCCGCAAACTCGGCTGCCGCGTGCTGGCCATCGACCTGGACCACCAGGGCAATTTCTCCGACCCGTTGCGCAAGTCCCAGCGCGTGGCCGTGGCCGAAGTCCCGGCCAGCGCCTTGCTAACGCAGGCGAACCCGGTCATACCGGCGGCGGACTTTGTCCTTGTGCCCGCCGACCGGGACCTGTCTGGCCTGGAGCGCCAGCCCAGCTTGCACAACGATTTCGCGAACCACCTGCGAGGCTTCCTGAAGGCCATGGACGCTAGGTTCGATGTCTGCCTCATCGACACCAACCCCAACCCGGACATCCGCATGATCGCGGCGCTGGTCTCGGCCGATTTCGTACTCTCGCCGATCCAGCTCAACCAGGAAGCCCTGGACGGCGTGCATGCACTGCTCAACCACCCTCGGGTGGGGGTGCGAAAGATCACGTCGATGCTCAACCCGAAGCTGCACCTGATCGGCTTGCTCCCGGTGATGGTGGAGGCCAACCCGTTTCAGCGGGAGAACTTCCTGCAACTGGTGCAGAAGTTCCACCCCATCCTGATCCCCTACGGTCCCAAACCGGGGCAGTACGCGTCCATGCCGCGCCGCTCGGCCGTGGCCGAAGCGCAGGCGGAAGGTCTGGTGCTGTGGGAGATGAAGAAGACCGCCGCGCGAGACGCCTGGCGCGAGATCGAGGTGGCCATGGTCGTGATCGCCAAGGCTGTGCTGGATGGAGTGCCGACACAGACAACCCCCATCACCCCCATTAATGGAGCGGACCATGGCCCTGTCGCTGGATAGTCTCGACCTGCTGCCGCCGACCGGAGGCGAGGGCGGAACTCCCTTGCGGATTCCGCTGGACACCATCGACGAAGACCCGGATCAACCTCGCCAGGAGTTCGACGAGCAAAGTCTGGACGAACTGGCCGAAACCATCCGGGAGCGAGGCGTGCGCCAGCCGGTCTCGGTGCGCGCACACCCCACCCAGCCCGGGCGCTGGATGCTCAACTTCGGCGCCCGTCGCTTTCGGGCCTGCAAGCGGGTCGGACTGTCCGAGATACCCGCCTTTGTGGACCAGACCGCCAACAGCGTGGACCAGTTCATCGAGAACGAACAGCGCAAGGGCCTGAGCCCGCTGGAGATTGCGCTGTTCGTGCAGCGGGCGCTGAACCAGGGACAGACGCAGGCCGACATCGCAAGGGCCATTGGCAAGAGCCGGCAGTACGTGACGCTGGCGACGGCGTTGATCGATCCGCCGGACTGGTTGCTGGCCGCCTACCGTGACGGGAGATGTAGGGGCCTGGCCGAGTTGTACGACCTGCGCAAACTGGCGGGTCAGCATCCCCAGTACGTCGAGGCCTGGGCATCGGATCGGGACGCCATCACCCGTGAGAGCGTCGCTGCGCTGCGAACCGACCTCACGGAAGGCTCGGGCAGCATTCGGCGTGGAACGTCGGCACTGATCGAATCCATGGAAGCCAGTCTGGGGCAGGGCGCAGACCAGGGCCAGTCTGTGAAGGGGCACCCATCACCTCCTGTTGCCCCAGAACCTGTGCCCCGTGCGCCTCGGCCAGCACCACTGAGGCTCATGGCCAGTCTGGACGGTGGGGTTGTCGTGGTGAACACACTGCAAGCGCCACCCCAAGATGGACAGGTCTACGTGACTCCCGAAAGTGGAGGCTCGGTGCAAGCGGTACTGGCCAGTCAGCTGACCCTCGTGGGCTGGTCGGCGAAGTGAGTTGTCAAACGGTTTGACAACTCACTCGGTCACAACACCAGAAGTTCGACGTTCTCCCAGCAGCAGGAGCCCTGGCTTTGACGCCATCGACCTGCTGCAAATCTCCCTCTGATCGCGGTCCCTTGCCTCACCGGTTGTCAAACGGTTTGACAACCTGGTGGGCGGGAGCTTGCCCGGGTTGTGCTGGATTTTGGGGTGAATCCAGCGCCTCGGATCGGTCGATCCTCGGAGAGCATAGGTGCATGGTTGAGTGCAGGATAGGCGGCACGCCGCCGGTTTCACAAACGACTCGCTTCGCTCACGTTTGCACCTTTCGGTTGGCCCATGAACACCCACAACTCTGACTTTGTCACGGTCGATATGCGCGGTCTGAAGGCCGCGCTGGTGGCCCATGCACAGGCTCGGCGTGAGAGCGTGTCGGTGCTGGTTCGTCGGGCTGTGGCCCGCGAACTTGGGCAGGCTCAATCGCTTCCACCGCCGATCACAGGTTCCGAGAGCATCGGCGCGTCGCGCCAGTCCCAGATCAAGTTGTCAATCAGATTGACAACCTCTGAGGCGGAGAAACTGGCAGCCGGTTCGCGCGCAGCAGGTCTGTCGCGCGGCGCCTACCTCGCAGGGCTCGTCGCTGGCATCCCCGCGTTGACCACGGGCGCAAACCGCACCGAGATGCTCTCTGCGCTCACCACGTCCAATGCGCAGCTCTCCAGCCTCAGCCGCAGCATCCACGCCCTCACGCGCCTGCTGACCCAGAACAACGTGCAAAAGGCGCTGGTCTACCGCGACATGCTCGACACGCTGGACGGCGACATCCATCGCCATCTCACCCAGGCGGCGGCCCTGATGGCCGATCTACGCCCGCGTGGGTTATCCGCCGAAACCACCCACCGGGCCAACCGGTGACTTTCAGGAGAACGCCATGAGCCAAGCGCCGAACATCGATGGGGTGCTCATTCAGTGGGGTGATCGCCTGTTCTACCCGGGCAACCGGGTGGTCAAGGTCAAGCCGCAGCCCAGGCTGGGTGATGGAAGCATGCATCTGCGCGCAGACGTCATCCGCAAGCGCATTGAAGCCACCGTGGTGAAGCGGGCACCCCAAGTCATGGTCAAGGTCACCGGAGGAGGGCGAGGCATGTTGGCCATTGCCGCCCACTTCCGCTACATCAGCAAAAACGGCCGGCTCGACATCGAGACCGAACAAGGCGACACGGTGCGCGGCAAATCGGCTGTGCACGAGCTGGGAGAAGACTGGCGCTATGGAGGCAGTCTGATCGGCGATGAAGGCTACCGGCGCGAGGCCTTCAACATCATGCTGTCCATGCCCCGGGGCACCGACCCGCTGATCGTCCAGCGGGCAGCGCGGGAATTCGCTCAGAACGAGCTGGCTGACCACAAGTACGTGATGGTGCTGCACGACCACCAGGCCAACCCGCATGTGCACATCAGCGTGCGGGCTGAGTCAATGAGCGGCAGGCGCCTTAACCCGCGCAAGGCCGACCTGCAACGATGGCGCGAGACCTTTGCCGAGAAGCTGCGCGAATACGGGGTTGAAGCCGAAGCCACCCGGCAGGCCACCCGTGGCCGGAACGTGAGCCACCCGGATCTCTGGCGGTTGAAGGCCATTGAGGATGGGCGATTGAATAAACCTCGATCCACTACCCGTTCTGGGGACAGGGCTCGCACCAGCAGGGCAGAAGCCTTGAAGGGCTGGCTACACATTGGGCAAGCCCTCGCGGGATCACTCGATGCCAGGGACGTGAGGCTGGCTGGATCGATTGCCATGTTCATTCAGGAGGCGACTTCGTCTTGGAATCCGCAGAAAGGCATGCATGAAGTTGGCAAGGATACGCAGCATCCCATACCCGTGTTGAGTTTGCAGGTTCGCCGCTAGCGTCGGCGAGCGGCCGCCCCAGATTGCTTCATCCTGGTCGCGTGCTCGCTCAGGGTTTCTACAATTGTGCTGCGCGCTATGCGCATTTTCATCAATCGAAAGTGGATACACCAATGGCAACTGCAAAGAAAACCATCGCTGCGAAGAAGGCAGCACCCGTTGCGAAAAAGGCAGTCGCAGCACCCAAGGCCGCTGTGACCACCAGAAAGCCAGTTGCAAGCGTGGCGCCCCTGAAACCGATCAAGACGGTCTTCAACAAGACCACGCTCCAGGTTCACCTGGCTGAGATCGCCGGTGTTGAGCCGAAGGCCGCTAAGGCGGTGTTGGCAGCGTTGGAAGCGACCATCGTGGCATCCATGAGCAAAAAGGGCCTGGGCGAATTCACGCTGCCAGGCTTGCTCAAGATCACCGCGCAGGCGATCCCCGCGAAGAAGAAGCGCCGTGGCATCGACCCCTTCACCAAGGTAGAGCGCGAATTCGCAGCCAAACCCGCCAGCGTGCGTGTGAAGGTTCGCCCCCTGAAGAAGATCAAGGACGCCTCCCTTTAAGGTCTCTCGGGCGCTCGACCGGAAGTTGAGCGCCCGAATCGGCGGCGCTGTACCTGGATCACAGCCATAAAGAGCCCCGCTAAGCCAATCGGGCGAGATCCATGAAGCTCGTTCATGCACTCATTGAAGACCCGCTGCAGGCTGATCTCAGCCACTCGCCCCCGCAGGTCGAATGGCAGCGCTGGACACTTGCGGTCATTCGACGATCAACGGTTCCTACGGCTGCTTCGACTCGAAGGCCCGGCACCCGCTGGTGAGGGTCAGGACGCCTGCAAGGAAGGACCGGTTTCGCTCCACGCGAACTGGCACTGCCAACCCAATTCAGTCATTCAAGGCGTGTGGGGTGCAGCATTTCGCCGATCCCGGAACTAGTACGGTGAAACACCGGACAGACGACGCGACCGAACCTCAACCCCTAGATTTGCATTTGGGCTGCCGCACATGGATGGGGTGGGCCGCTGCGTGCACGCGCGACGGCGCCACGACACTGTGTATAATCACAGCACACTACATATGGTGGTAATGTCTTCGTCGAGACACTAGATATAGTGTTAGGTGTGTGAAAAGCGTTCGCGACGCGCGCCGCGGATGTCAGCAGGAAGGAGGCCTCATGGCCAAGCGTACTTGGAACAAGGCGACTGCCGAAGGCCGGATCAAGAAGCGTCTCGCTGAAGTGGAGACCATCAAGATCAAGGAATACGTCAAGGAGACGGACCTGACCGGGCTCCCGGTCGGGACCGCCTACCGCGTCGACGGCGTCCACGTGTATGTGGACATCCTGAACATGGACGAGATGTTGGGGGTGACCGACTACGAAGGCGTAGTTGCCCACCGGCGCACCCTCCGTTTCCTGAACCTGCATTACCGCGCGGTGAGGAACATCTTGTTGGAGGTCGAAGCCATCGAGGTCGACTTCCACAACCAGCGGCTGCACGCGGTGTTCGCCAAGCCCTATGGCGACGAGGCCGCTCGCGTGCATAAGGCGGTCGCGACCGCACAGCTGATCTGCGATGTCCTGGCGCGCACTGGCGAGGATGGCGACGATCCTCTGCCGCCGGCCAAGGTCCGAGTAGGTGTCGACTCCGGCAAGGCGCTCGCGGTCAACAACGGGCGGCGCGGCTCTCGCGAGCCGTTGTTTCTGGGCAGGCCTGCGAATCTGGCTGCGAAGCGCGCCGGCGGCGGGACCAAGACCGGCATTTACATGACAAACACGGCGCGGGCAGTAGCCAACTGGCAGGCTGTCGTCGACGAGAACGCCACGGCGCTGACCAGCGAGCAGGTCCAGACGGCAAAAGACAAGGCCATGCTCCCGGTGAACGCCGACGAGATCTACAAGGATTGGCAGGACGACCTGGCCAAGCAGCCGATCGGGGCCATCGAGTTCTACCGGCACACCCCGCCATTCCAGACGCTGGATCTAGAGGTGCTCTCTCCGAAAAACTCGCGCCGGCAGGAGTGCTCCTCGGTCTACGCCGACATCGACAACTTCACCCGCTACGTCTCCGACCGGATCGACGACGACGAGACGGCAAAGGACGTGGTACGCGTTTTGCACGTGTTGCGGGCCGAACTCGAGTGCGTGCTGCGCGACGACTTCGCGGGCTGCAAAATTCGGTTCATCGGCGACTGCATCCACGGCATCCTGATCGAGGGCACCGCCCAGACTACCGACGACGGGGAGACGGCGAAGAACGCCATGCTCTGCGCGGCGGCCATGCGCAGCAGCTTCGCCTTGGCGCTGGATTTGTTGGCCGACGAAGGCGTGGACGCCAGCGATCTCGGTCTGGCGATCGGGGCTGAGCACGGCCCCGTGGCGGTGACCCGCCTCGGCATTAAGGGCGAGATGGTCCGGTGCTGCATCAGCCGTTCGGTGCTCCGCGCCGAGGGGGAGCAGCTTCGTTGCAACGGGCGCCAAACCGCAGTCGGTCCGACGTTGAACCAGTTCGCCCCCCAGGGTTTCAAAGATCTCTTTGGCGTCGGCCGCCGCCGCTCGGACTTCGACTACGACGCAGCCGCCCAGGCCTTGGCGCAGGCCGACAACGCGGCGAAGTCGGCGTCGCGTCCTGCCGCCTCTCCCCTGCGTTCGCCCAGCGCGGCTGGCGCCGCCGCAGTGGCCGCTGGGTTTGGCTTCCCAGCCGCCGCAGCGAGCCCTTCGAAAATCCCGCCCGGCTTCTCCTGATGTGGTTCTTGCGGCGCCTCGACCGGCTCGACGTCGAGATGGCGGCCGTGGAAGCACTGTGCGAGGAGGGCTGGATCAAGCGAGCGCAGTGGCAGATCGTCCCGGGCGATGGCTCGCTCCGGCTGGAAATCGACTTCCAGGCGGGTGGCGCGCTGCGCATGGGCTGGCTCGTCTATCCGCATGTGTTCCCTCATGCGCCGCCGATGCTCCTCCCTCGCGATCCCGAACAGCTGTGGTCCGGACACCAGTGGGGCGCAGGCGGCGAGCTCTGCCTGCAAATCAGGGCGGATAACTGGCGGCCTCGCTACACCGCCGCCGACATGCTCCGCAGCGCCCAGGAGCTGTTGTCCACTGAGGGCACGGTCGACGCGGACAGCCGCCGGGGGAGGGTTCCCTCCGCCCACGCATTTACCGAAGGCCAGACCATGAGGCGGCACTTCTTCCGGGTGGTCGTCACCCCGACGCTAATCGCCAAAGTGAGGGAGAGGGGAGACGGTTGCCCCGCGCGGTTCCGCTGCTCAACTTTCGAAAACTGCATGGTCTGGACAGCGGTGAAGCTGACGCCCGCGGGGGCGGAAGCTTGGCTTGACCCGAGCATCCCGGCGCCGCTGAGGGAGGAAGGCTATTACGAGGGGTTTGCGGTGTCGTTGCCCACCGGCGACCCTCGCGCGGACCTCGTGCGTTCAGCGGGTTCGGAGGGGGCGGCCGCGTTGTGGCGGGCATTCAGCCCCGAGCCCCTGGCCGGCCGGAAGATCCTGCTGGCGGTCTTCCCCGACTCCGTCCAGGCGCTGCACCTCACAGCGGATACCGAAAAGATATTCAAGTGCGGCATGCCTACCACTGACCAGAGCGCCAGACTGCCCGAACGCCACGGGGTCCTCGCCGGCGCGAGGATCGTTGTGCTGGGCGCCGGATCCATGGGGTCCAAAGTGGCCATGAGTCTGGCGCGATCGGGAGCGCGGGAGTTTCTGATCGTTGACGATGACATCGTGCGCGACGGCAACTTGGTCCGCAACGACTTGGACTGGCGCGCCGTCGGCGCCCACAAGGCCGAGGCGCTCGCCGAGCGGCTCGCCTTGGTGCATCCGTCGGTCAAGGCCAGAACGCGTTTGCAACGGCTCGGCGGGCAAATGGCCGCCAAGACATTGCAGCAGGCGCTTGACGATATGTCGGGCTTCGACTTGATCGTGGACACCAGCGGCAGCGATATGTGCTTCAACTATGCCGCCGCAGTCGCAGAGAGCGCGCGCATCCCGATAGTTTGGGGTCGAGTGCTCGCGGGCGGCTACGGGGGCTACATCGCGCGAAGCCGACCTGGCATCGATCCCGACCCGCACTCGGTGCGCGAGCAGATCGACGTCTGGTGCTCGAATCCGGACTTCCCGCCGGCCCCACCAGCCGCAGCCGTTGACTACGGCGCCGAGCAGGGCGACGGCCCGCCAATGATCGCTGACGACGCCGACGTGTCCATCATCTCGGGCCACCTCGCGCGCCTCGCGATCGACTTGTTGACCAAGCCGCAGCATTCCGATTACCCGAGCTCTGCCTACATGATTGGTCTGCGGGCCGAGTGGATTTTTGGCGAGCCGTTCTCCACCTTCGGGATCCCGTTGGTTCGGCTCACGGAGGCTGAGGTGGCGCCGGTCGCGGTCGGCAATTTCGACCCGGCGACAACGTTTGCGCTGACCGTGCTGCGGGCCTACGCATGATCGAGATCATCGTCAGCGATCAGTGCGTCGCCAAACTACGCCGCGAACTGGCGCGCGCCGGCTCGGATGAGATCGGAGGCGTGCTCGCAGCTGAGAATCTTGGCGATGGGCACTTTCTGGTGCTCGACCTCTCCGTCCAGCGCGACGGCTCGTTCGCGAGCTTCACCCGCAGTTCGCCGCGGCATGGCCTTTTTGTTCGCCGATTCCAGGAGCGATCTGGCCGCGACTACGAGCGTTACAACTATTTGGGCGAATGGCATTCCCATCCAAGCTTCCCCGCCATGCCCAGTTTGCCCGATCTCCGGCAGATGCAGCGCCTGGTCGAAGAGCCGAGCCAACGGGCCATGTTCTTGGCGTTGCTCGTGATGAAGCTGGGTCGCTCCGGCTCGCTAGAAGGCAGCGCGCATGCGTTTCGTCGAGGCTTGGCGCCTCTTCGCGTGGGTCTGTCGACGGAGGGGCCGCGCGAGTTGCGGCCACCGTCGAGCGAATGGGGGAGAGCCCTGGGAGCATCGGCTTGGAAGCGCGAGGCGCGCGGAAAAACAAGGAAGATCGCATGAGCTTGAAGCAGAGATTCGGGAACAGGGCTGCGCTTGTGGAGGCGCTGCGGGCGCAGAAGATCGTGCAGGGCGACACTGCGGTGGCGGAGGCCATTGCCGATGTCGGCGAGCTGCTGGAATTCGCGCCGGGACAGAACTTGATCGAGGAGGGCGACACCGATCGCGATATGTTCTTCCTCCTGGCGGGCAAGGCTCAGGTTATCGTCAAGGGCGTCCGGCTCTATCCGCGCGAAAAAAACGTCTCAGTCGGCGAGATGTCGGCGATCAACCCGGAGATCACGCGCGCGGCCACCATCCAGGCCGACGAGCCGACAGTCGCCTTGAAGATCTCGCATCTGGATCTCGACGCGATCGCCGAGAAGCAGCCCCGAATTTGGCGATTGCTAGCGATCGATCTGTCCGGGCGACTCGAGCAACGCAATAGGTTCATCAACAAGCCCAATGCCAGGCCGCGAGTGTTCTTCATTTGCTCGGCTGAAGCTCTCGACATCGCCGAGTGCATCCGCGCAGGATTGCAGCACGAGGATGCTGTTGTCGAAATTTGGAGTGACGACCACATCTTCCCGCCTGGCGGCTACCCGATTGAGGCGCTCGAGCGTGGCGTCAACGAGTCCGATCTGGGCATCGCGATCGCACAACCCGACGACTTAGTTCGTTGCAGGGAGCGCACCCAATCCACGCCTCGCGACAACGTGATCTTCGAGCTGGGCTTCTTCATGTCCCGTCTGGGGAGAGCTCGGACGTTGCTTCTGGTGCCTCGTGGCGAAGACTTGAAGCTGCCCTCGGACTTCAAGGGCCTGACGCCACTTGCCTATGCCCAGCCAAAGCCGGGCGAGGAGCCCTCGACCGCGCTTGGCCCGGTGATCTATCAAATCAAGCGCCGCCTTCGCGAGCTGGGGGTCCGCAAAACCATCCTGGGCGAGAAATGAACGCGCCGGTGATCGCGCCAACCCCGCAGCAAGGCGTTGCGATGGACCGCAGTGCTCGCGCAGCGTTGTGGTGCCGCTGCGGCGGCCCACCGACGACACGCCGGCGCTGACGAACGCCGCAGCGGTCGGCATGCGGCGGAAGTGCCAGCCGGGCTACGACTTCATCAAGGCCTGGGTCATGCTGCTGGAGTTGCAGCCGGCGAGTGTGGTGCAGCACGAACTGGTGCTGGAGCCCACTGAAGACGAAGAGCCTACCCGTGACCGCTCACGCTTGACTGCGATCATCGTCTGGTTAACAGATGGAAAACCGCTCTCACCCGCGGAGATTGACCAACTCGGCATGAATAGGCGGTCTGCATACTTGGACGAGAATGCCCCTATGGAGGTGAACACATGAGTGCGGAAACGGAGCGGCTGCAAACTGCGCAATGGGTGCTTGAACGGAACCTCGCCTGGATCGCCGCAGCGGAGGTCAAGGTGGGTGTGATCGTGGCAATTGACACAGCGATGCTTGGTGGTCTCGGGGCAGCCTTCAGTGCGGCAGGTGGCGCTGTACGGACACACTGGGATTGGCTCTTCACAGTTGTTGCCACGGTCTGCCTTGGAGTCGGATTGTTTTGCGCAGCCATGGCAGTGCTTCCGCGTGTCACGGGTCCTGCACGGTCGCTGCTGTTCTTCGGTCGCGTCGGACCCTGCGCAGATGCCGAGTACATCGAAAACTTCAAGAAGGCAACCGACGCGGACCTTCTCGAAGACTGGGCAGCTCAGATTCATCGAAACGCCCAAATTGCATGCGACAAGTTCGCCTGGGTCAGGAAGAGTATGTGGTGGTCGTTCCTCTCAGTGCTCCCTTGGTTCCCAGCGATCACTACTCTTCTAAACAACAAGTGAATAGTGGCTATGGGACTAAAGGACGATCTCGCCGCCGAGGTAAAGAAGACCTTCGCAACGCAATGGGAGGTTCAGAAGACAGACAGTGTTCCGGCGCCGGAAGATCTGCGTCTGAACGCTAACCATGCGAAGGACCTTGAGAGGGCGACGGTCCTGTACGCCGACCTTGACGGCTCAACCAACATGGTTGATTCGTACGATTGGACTTTCAGTGCCGAGATCTACAAGACCTACCTGCGCTGCGCCGCGCAGGTGATTCGAAGCGAAGGCGGCGGAATCACTGCGTATGACGGCGACCGCGTCATGGCCGTGTTTACTGGCGGCACAAAGAACACCTCGGCCGTTCGTGCAGCACTGAAGATCAACTACGCGGTATGCGAGATCATCCGGCCTGCGATGAAGGCGCAATATCCGTTGAAGGAGTTCACGCTGAAGCACGTCGTCGGAGTCGATTCCACGCAGCTTCGGACTGCTCGCATCGGGGTGCGAGGTGACAGTGACCTTGTTTGGATTGGCCGTGCCGCCAACTATGCGGCAAAGCTTACGAGCCTGTCCGAAAAGGCTACTTGGATCACAAAGGCGGTCTACGACAGCATGAATGATGAAGTGAAGTTTTCAAGCGGAACCAACATGTGGGAGCGTCGCTTGTGGACGTCGATGAGCGACATGGAGATCTACTGCTCGACGTTCTGGTGGCGTATCCCGTGATGCTGAGTGGGGTAGAAGCCAAGTGACTTCTCGAGGGCGATGTGCCTGCCTACGGCCAACGGCGGCTAAGGCTTGATGCGGACGTTGGCACTGCTTTGCCCAATGACAGGTCCCGCCCTGCAAAGCTGAACATCAATCTGAGATTTTCAACTTCAGTGGCGGGCAATACCCCAGTCAAACAACACACAGTCCGGGGTATCAATACCCCCACTCATGATGCCGAACCGGCAACGCATTCAGCAGTTCCCGCCGCTGCTGCCAGTGCGGCAAAAAGTGGTCCATCAGTTGCACAAATCGTGGGCCGTGGGTGGGTTCGAGCAGGTGGGTTAGCTCGTGCACCACGATGTACTCAAGGCACTCTGCGGGCTTCTTGGCCAGCTCGGTGTTCAGGCGTATCGCGGCAGCCGTCGGGTTGCAGCTGCCCCAGCGGGTCTTCATGCGTTGGACAAACACTTTGTCGACCTTCACGCCCAGCACCGCTGACCAGTTGGCGATCAAGGCGGGCACCGTCGCCCGAATCTGATCGCGGTACCAGCCGTCCAGCAGTTCCTGGCACCGTGCTTCGTCCGTTCCGGGCCGAACCCACATGCCCAGGCGGTTGCGGTTCAGTTCCACCTTGGGCGCACCCTCATGCTCGTGTCTGGTCAGCAGGCAGCGCTGGCCCCAGACGTAGTGGCTCTCGCGCGTCAAAAACTGGCGTGGCGCCTCGCGTGGCTGCGCCTGCATCTTGTGCTGCTCGGTCTTGATCCAGGCCAACCGCGAAATCGCGAACACGCGGATGGTGTCCAGCTTCATGTGTTGCGGCGCTGAAATGCGCACACGTCCCATGGGCGGCAACACGCTCAGGTGCAGGTGCTTGATGTCCTTGCGGATCACCTCGGCCTGTATGTCACCCAGCTCGATGTGCACCGCCATCAGTATTCCTTGTGGGCGAACACGATGGGGTAGATGCGGTTCACCGCGTCGATGTCTTTGATCACGTTGTAGATCGCCTGTTTGACGAGTTGCTCCCGGGCCGTCACGCCGCGCCAGCCGTCAGGTCGGTGTTCCTTGATAGACGCGTCCAGCGCCATCACCATGGCCACCGTAGCGTCGTTGCCGCCATAGGGTGCGTGTGGCTGACCGGCCGTGTTGGTGGTCACCCAGGCCTTGAGGTTGTTGTACAGCGCCAGGCGGCCCGGGGTGTTCAGCTGTTTCGGGGTGTCGTCCGTCTTGCCGCTCATGACCTGTCGGGTCAGGGTGGCGATGCGCTGCAGATATTCCTCGTACTCGATGGCTTTCTGCTTGCGCAGCCGGATGATCTCGTCCAGCAGGGCCGACATGCGCTCAAAGAACGCCGGATCGGTCAACTGCTCCTTGATGAGCTTGCTGCGGACGTTGTTCTCGATGCTCTCGGCCACGGCCTCGTGGTTGTCCTTGACGTTCGCCAGCTTGTTGGCGATGGCCTCTGCAATGCCGGTCTTGACGATCAGGTCCAGCAGGCCGATGTCGTCAAACGGCGAAATCTTGCGCGGTGCCGAGGCTTCGATGTAGGTGTCGATCAGGTGGCGCATGTCGGCCTCGTAGGCCTTGAGGTCCAGCGTTTCGCCCGCTGCTTGTCGCACCAGGTCGCGCAGGTCCAGGTAGTGCTTCAGCTGCGCCTTCATGCGGTCCACATCCTGGGGCGAGTAGCCAGCGCCCTCCAGTTCGTCGGCCGCGTTGGCCCAGGCGCGGATCAGGGATACCACGGCCTTGTACATCGCCACACGTTGTGGTTCCCGCTCCTGCAGGTCCGAAGGGATCTCGGTGTTGCCGCAGAAGTAGTGGATGTGGTCCAGGTCGCCCTGCGGTGGTAACACCGGTTGGCAGAGCAGGTGCAGGGCCTCGAACGCCGCATCCAGCCGCTCACGGGCCAGGTCCAGCCGGTCCTTGAGCATCACCTGCGGGTCGCTGCCGCCCGCGCTGGTGTCCAGCTCCGAGGTGTAAACCGCGATCGCTTTCTCCACCCGTTTGAACAGGTCTTTGTAGTCCACGATGTAGCCAAAGTCCTTGTCGTCACCGTCCAGCCGGTTGGTGCGGCAGATGGCCTGGAACAGGCCATGGTCCTGCATCGACTTGTCGATGTAGAGGTAGGTGCAGGGTGGGGCGTCAAAGCCGGTCAGCAACTTGTCCACCACCACCAGCAGTTGCATATTGGCCGGCTCCTTGATGAAGCGTTCTTTGGCCTGCTGCTCGTAGGTTTCTGTCTTGGTTTTGTGGGGATCGGCCACCACGTCCTTGAGCAGCTCGGTGTAGGTGTTGTAGATGACCTGCTTGTCGCTCTCGGTGTGGGCGCCTGTTTCTTCCAGCGTGATGTGGCTGGTCAGCGGGTTGTACGACGTGACGATGGCGCAGCGCCCCTTGAACGGCGTCTTCTGCAGCAGTTCGAAATACTTGCAGGCCTCGTAGATGCTGGCCGCCACCAGCATGGCGTTGCCGCGCCCGTTGGACAGGCGGCGCTTGGTCGCGAAGTCGAACACGATGTCGGCCACCACCCGGTCCATGCGCGAGCGGGAACTCAGCACCTTCTGCATGGTGCCCCATTGCTTCTTCAGTTCGTCGCGCTGCCAGTCGTTCAGGCCCTTGGTCTTGGCGGCAAACCACTGGTCGATCTGGTCGGTCGAGCCCAGCCGCTGGTCAATGTCGCGCGCCTCGTACACCAGGTCCAGCACCACCTTGTCTTCCACCGCTTCGGCGAACTTGTAGGTGTGGATGTAGCCGCCAAACACCTCCTGGCTGGTGGCCTTGTCTTCCTTGAGCAGTGGGGTGCCGGTGAAGCCAATGAACACCGCGTTGGGCATCAGCGCCTTCATCACCCGGTTCAGCCGGCCGCTCTGCGTGCGGTGGCACTCGTCCACAAACACAAACAGCTCGCCGTAGGTGGCGCTGGGTGCAGCCTGCACGTCCTTGATGAACTGCTCGAACTCCGCCTCACTCTTGCCGCGCGCCTGGCCGCCAAACTTGTGCACCAGCGAACACATCAGCCGGGGCGAGGGCAGGGCCAGCTGGCGCATCAGGTCCTTGCCGCTGTCGGTGCGGTACACCGTTTCGCCCGCGTCGCCCAGCACGCGCTCGATCTGCTCGTCCAGCTCGTCCCGGTCGGTCACGATCAGCACGCGCGCCTGCGGCAGGTTCTCCAGAATCCAGCGCGCCAGCAGCACCATCAAGATGCTTTTGCCCGCGCCCTGCGTGTGCCAGATGATGCCGCCCTGGCGCCTCAACACATGCGCCTGCGCCGCCTTGATGCCAAAGTACTGGTGCACCCGTGGCAGCTTCTTGATGCCGGCGTCGAACAGCACGAAGTCGTGCACGATCTCCAGCAGCCGCGGCTTGCTGCACAGCTTGCGCAGGTACTTGTCGAGCTTGTAACCTGCGTTGTCGGCCTCGTCTTCTTTCCACTTCAGGAAGTACTTTTCTTGTGTGGCAATGGTGCCGTACTGCAGGCCCTCGCTGTCGTTGCCCGCCATCACCAGCTGCACCGTGGCAAAGAAGCCCTCGTTGAACTCGGGTAGTTGGTTGGACAGGTTCTGGCGGATGCCGTGGCCAATGCTCACCCGGCTGTTCTTCAGCTCCAGCACGCCCACGGCCAGCCCGTTCAGGTACAGCACGACGTCGGGTCGGCGCTCCAGG
Source organism: Hydrogenophaga pseudoflava (assembly GCF_004353865.1). Lineage (NCBI taxonomy): Bacteria > Pseudomonadati > Pseudomonadota > Betaproteobacteria > Burkholderiales > Comamonadaceae > Hydrogenophaga > Hydrogenophaga pseudoflava. The sequence continues at coordinate 2,924,756 of NZ_CP037867.1, read as the reverse complement.
CCGCCGTTCAGCGTCACTTCTTCGGCCACCGCAAAGTCATTGGCTTCGGGGTGCTCCCAGTCCACCAGGTGCACCGTCTCGGCCTGTTCGCCCGCGCTGGTTTTCACTGGCACGCCGTAGCGCAGCAGGCTGTACACCGCCTGGTTGTTGCCGTACAGCGTGCGGGTGGGGTTGGCGGCCTCGCTGCGCAGCGTGTTCAGTGCCCGGCTCATCTGCTCGGGTGTGTAACCCTTGGTCTGCCAGAAGGCGGTGAGCAGGGTTTCTTCAATCGGAGCGTTATTTGGGCGATCCGTCCAGTCGCCCAGGTTGCGGTAACCCAGTTCTTTGCACAGCAGCTGCACCACCCGGTGTTGGGTGGCGCGCTCCGGTTTGCTGACATCGTTCACGACGGGCTCCCTGATTTTTGTGTCGTCGGTTGGGGGTCAATGCGTTGGCGTGGCGGGCTACTCGGTGTCTGGCAGCAGGTTGCCTTGCCGGCTCAGAGGGGGCCAGGTGCCGGCCGCTGCCCGGGTTTCGTACCAGCGGTGCATGGCCGCGTCTTCCACCGCGTATTCACCCCGGGCCGATTTCCACACCAGCGCCGGCATGCGCTGGCGCAGCGACTCCAGCGCGTTTTGCGCCTGCTGCGGCGTCACCGCCTTGTCGCGCCCGGTCTTCTCGCGGTAGAAGCGCAGCGCCTCGGCGTCGTAGGGCCGGAAGCGGGGGCCTTGCTCCAGCATGCGCCACAGCACCGCCTGTTCCAGCGGCTTCAGGCCCAGGTAGTCCGACTCCATCTGACCTTCGTCGTCCTGCTGGCGCTGCGCGGCGGCCTGCAGCATGGCGGGCTCAAAGCGGCCCGTCAGCGCCGCCAGCGGGCTGAGCACCTGGCCCAGCGCTTCCATGAAGAACTGCGGCCGGCTGCCAAAGCCTTCAAACGCGGCCTGCAGCGTGGCCTGGTCCACCGGGGCCAGCTCCGGGCGCTGCGCCTCGATCAGCTGCACGATGTGCGCCATGAAGTCCTGCCCCAGCGCGGGCATGGTCTTGATCTGCGAGCCATAGAAGGGCGAACCGTTGGTGTTCACCAGGCGCAGCAGCTTGTCGCGGTCCGAGCCCGACATCACCAGCATCAGGTTCACCAAGCCGGGCCGGTTCAGCTGGTCGCGGGCCGACTTCAGCGCCGTCATGGCGGCCTCGCCCGCTTCGCTGGTCAGCGCGTGCTGGGCTTCGTCAATCACCAGCGCCACCGGTTTGCCTGCGGTTTCGTGCAGGGCACGCAAGGCGTCCACCAGCGTCAGCCCGTCCAGCTTGCCGATCCGGCTGGTGTCCACGTCCAGCCAGCCGGCCAGGCTCACCTTGTTCAGCCCGGTTTTCTTGGCCGCGCGGGCGATCACGCCCAGGTGCGGCTGCAAGGCGCGGCCAATGGCGTCGGCAATCAACACGCCGGGGTCGCGCGTGGCGTCGGCCCACAGGTCCACGTACACCACCACCACGCCCGCCTTCTCCAGCGCCGGGCACAGGTCACCACGCAGGAAGGTGGTTTTGCCGGTGCGCCGGGGCGCGGCCAGAAACAGGCCGTTCTGGGCGTCGCCAAAGGCGGTCTTGCCCTGGAGCTGGTGCACCAGCTCGTCGGCCAGGGCGGTGCGGGGGTAGGCGATCATGTTTATCCCGTTTTATGTTGACTTTGATAATTTATCGAAATCAAAATAAAAGTCAATAAAAGAGTGTCCGGCGGCCTCACACCAGCCGGATGCGCCCGGTCAGCAGCGCCTGGGCCATGCCTTGTTTGAGCTGGCGCGCTTTGGTCAGGCGGGCTTCGAGGGCGGTGATCTCAGCATCCATGTCGGACAGGACGGAGGCGATGGCGGTTTGCTCCTCGCCACAAGGAAAATGAACAGGCAGTGAACGAAGCGCAGCTTTCGAAATGTTCTTCATGCTCCCGCTGGTGCCGGTCGCGGTGTCTCTGATGCGTTGTTTGTAGGGAGCACTGCTGAGCAAACTGACGAGCCAGCGCATGTTGACATGGCTGCCATGTTTGGCCTGAGCCATCCAGACCCGGTCAGGCAGAAACAGAAGCGGGTAGTCCGCATCCACATAGCCGACTTCACCAACAAGGTCAGGCGTGTTCATTCTGCTGACCAGCAGGCTGTCCTTACGTGGGGTCGTTTGCGCGCGACCGACATCCGCCTTGGCAATGGCCTTGCACTCCGTGGGATCAAATTGACCATCGCAGATGGCAGATGTCTTGAGGACCGATGGAGCACCTTCGGTCGTGCCATTTGCTTCGGAGTTCACGCTCACTCCAGCCACCAATTCACCCAGTGCATCGCCTAAAACGCCTGGCACCCAATCGTCAATGAACCCTGGCAAACGTCGCTGGCCGGTGAGCAGCTCCTGCATCGCGCCTTGCTTGATCTGGCGCTTCTTGGACAGCAGTTGCTCCAGCGATGCAATCAGAGCGTCCGCGTCGGCCAGGGCCTGAGCAATGCGCTCCTGTTCTTCTCGCAGCCGAGGCATCGCAACGGGCAACTGCCCCAAGGACGTCTTGTTGATGGAGGCGAGGTTGGTAGTCTGTTTCCCGGCAAAAAGGAAATACCGGCGGGCAGGCGGCGACGCAGACCAGGCACTCAGAAACTGTGGTGCCAGGGCAGGCTTGCATCGGACCACGAACACATGGTTCTGGTGAACACAGGGTTGAATCTGACCCCGCCAGAGTGCCCCGCGGCCGAGTTTGTCGATGTCACCGCCTTCGTTCATCAAGACGTCGAAAGGCAACACGGAATACCGGCGAAGGTATTCGCGGTTGATCCGAATGGTGCTGATCTCTTGAAGGTCCAGGTAGCCGTCCTGCACGTTCGCCACCCTGAGGTAAGGCACCTCGATAGCATCCGCAATCACTGCATTGACGTTCTTGGCGATGCCCGAACGAATTTCCGCGACTTTGGCCAGCGGCTCAACCTGCCAGTCCAACGGTATGGGTCCGATCTCTGTTTGTTGAAGTCCCCCTTGCACGAGGTACTTCGCACTGGGCTCGTTCAGTTCCATGCGAAACCCATCCGCGCAAGGTGTCCGTCCACCAACGACTGCAGGTCTTCAACGCGTTTCGCCACGGCGGGCAAGGGCGCCTCATATCGATCCGCCAGCTCTTTCACCCGATGCGTCAGGCGTTGGGTGATGCGGTCCAGCTCGCCGCGCACAGCGGCATCCAGCGCGCTGAGCCATTTGTCGTCCACCACCAGCGTCTTGATCTCGGCTTCTTTCAGGCGGGGGTAGTGTTCGTAGGCTTGCCGGTCCACCAAGGCTTCGAGCTCTTCGAGCTTCTTCTTGAGTTGGGTCTCTTCTTCCTTGAGATCGAGCCACTGCTGTAGCACCTCGGCATCGTCTGCGGATTCCTTGTCGTGTTTGATCTTCTTGAGCAGGGCCGCCACTTCGGTCTTGTTGATCTTGTCCAGCTCGCTGAAGGCGCCGTCCAGACCCGCATGGTCTTCTTCGAGTTCGGCGAGCATGGCCGCGCGGGTCTCGATGCCGGCTGTCATGGTCAGAAAGAGTGCCTTCTGCTTGTCGTAGTACCGCGCCACGAGCGTGTGCTTGGGCACCAGGTCGCAGGCCCAGCCCTTGTCGATCTGTTTGCCGGGTTTACCGTCCTTGCCCTTCTTGGTCACGATCACGCGGTAGGTCTCGGCTTTCCATCCGTCGGTTGCCAGCAGGTAGGCGTCGTCCTGCCAGGTGCTAGCCCACAGGTCCATGAGGCGCTGGTACACGTCGTAGGCATTGAGCAGCGGTTGGCCCTGGTAGTGCGCCAGCAGGTCTTCGGCCAGTTCCACGATCAAGGCCTTGGGCTTGAAGCCGGGCTTGAGCTTCTTCAGGCGCTGGCTGGTGCGGCTGCGCCAGGCGTCAAAGTGCGCGGCCATGCGCTGGGTGTAGGCCACGAACTCGGGGTGCTGGTGGATGCTGGTCTGGATGGCGGCTTTGTCCACCGCCAGGGCCAGGTAGCCGGGGCGCAGCGGTGCGAAGAGGGCGGCGCGCAGCTGCGGGCAGGTGGCCCAGTAGCCTTGCAGGGCGTCCACATCGGCCTGGGGAATGCCGCCGCGCAGGTGGCCTTCAATGTCTTGCCGGTCCTCGGTCTGGCGGCTTTGCAGGTAGCGCGGCAGGTTGAGGTTGAAGTCGTTCTTTTCGATCTCGGCCAGGGGCACGAGGCGCGCGTAGCTCGGGTCGCTGCCGTCCTGCTTGCTGTAGGCGTCCACGATGCGGTGGATGTCTTGCTCGCGCAGGCGGTTCTTGGAGCCGTCTTTCATGAAGGCGGCGCTGGCGTCCACCATGAAGATGCCGCGCCGGGCCTGCGCGTCCTGCTTGTCGATGACGACGATGCAGGCCGGGATGCCGGTGCCAAAGAACAGGTTGGCCGGCAGGCCGATGATGCCTTTGATGAGCCCGCGGCGAACGAGGTTCTTGCGGATCTCGGCCTCGGCATTGCCCCGGAACAGCACGCCGTGCGGCAGGATGCAGGCGGCTTTGCCCTGGGGCTTGAGCGAGCGGATGATGTGCAGCAGGTAGGCGTAGTCGCCCTGTTTGGTGGGCGGGATGCCAAAGCCCTTGAAGCGCTCGAACTTGTCGTTGTCGGGCGTGAGGCCGGTGCTCCAGCGCTTGTCTGAAAACGGTGGGTTCGCGACCACGTAGTCGAAGGTTTTGAGCGCGGCGCCGTCGAGGTGCTTGGGGTTGGCCAGGGTGTTTCCCTGGGTGATGAGGGCGCTGGCGTTGTTGTGCAGCACCATGTTCATCTGCGCCAGGCCGCTGGTGGCCTCGTCCATCTCTTGCCCGTACAGCGTGACCGGGGTGGGCGCGGCGTCGGCCACTTTCAAAAGCAGCGATCCGGACCCGCAGGTCGGGTCGTACACGGTGGTGTCGGGCGTGGTCTTGGCCTGGTGGATGCCAATGACCTGCGCGAGGATGCGGCTGACTTCGGCGGGCGTGTAGAACTGGCCTTTGCTCTTGCCGCTCTCGGTGGCGAAGTGGCGCATGAGGTATTCGTACGCGTCGCCCAGGATGTCGTCACCGTCGGCCCGGTTCTTGGAGAAATCGAGCGCCGGGTTTTCGAAGATGGCGATCAGGTTGCCCAGCTTGTCGACCATTTCCTTGCCCTGGCCGAGCAGGGCGGTGTCGTTGAAGTCGGCCTTGAGACGGATCTTGTTGGCTTTCTCCAGCGGCTGCAGGATGTGCTTGTTGATCTGGTCGCCAATGTCGGACTTGCCCTTGAGGGCCACCATGTCGGCAAAGCTGGCGCCAGCGGGAATCTGGATTGGTGCGAAGGGCTGGCCGGCGAATTTGTCGCTGATGTACTTGATGAACAGCAGGACCAGCACGTAGTCCTTGTACTGGCTGGCGTCCATGCCGCCGCGCAGCTCGTCGCACGAGGCCCAGAGGGAGGAATACAGCTCGGATTTCTTGATGGCCATGGGGAACGCAAAAAAGGTGCCTTCGGGCACCTGAAAAAACGGGGTTGAACCGGGGAATGTTACGGCAGTGGGGTGGTCAGTTGCCTGTGCTGTTGTGGCGGCAGGCCGGGCATGTCGCCATCGGCCGGGTTCCACTGCCAGAGGGGTGTGTCACCACGGATGGTTTGCGCCATGAAATCGGGCGGCATGTGTTCACTTTGGCCACGGTCGCGGGTGATGAGCAGGGGTCGTGGGGCATCGCCACAGTCCAGCAGGCTGGCGGCAACCAGGGGCTGGTCGGGCGCCTCGTTGTAGCGGAGCCCTTTGATGAAGCTGCGACCGCTCCTTACCAGCGCGCCAACGAGTTGTTTCTCCCAACCGTCCTCGACCGGCAGCCACTGGGCGGTGGCCAGCATCAGCGACAACTCGACGAGGCCCGGAACGGCTGCGTCGTCCACCCGGAAGGTGGCGATCATGAGCAGGTGCAGATCACCGTCTGTGCCCCAGGCCGAGAGTTCTTGCTCGAAACACCGGCCCAGCCGGCGGTACAGAGGCTCGTCCAGCGCAAAGGCCTGATCGGGGATGTGTTTGAGGATGGCTTTGTGCCCATACCGGGAGGGCACGATTTCTTTCACCTCGGCCACCAGCAGCATCAAGGGCTGTGGTTGCCCAGGTTTGGGCTGGGCGCGCGCCCATTGCCGCAGGCGCCGGGTGGTGATGGCCTCGCGCTGTTCGACCGAGAACACCTCGGGGATGTAGAGACTGGCCAGCAGGGCATGGCCGTGGGTGAACTTGTTTTCTGCAGCTTGCAGCAGGTGCTTGCGCACGGTGCCCCAGGTGCGCCGGCCGGCAAAGCCCGGTTTCCAGTGGGTCAGTTCGGCTTGATCCCACAGGTAGTGCAGCAGGGCGCGCAGGCCGAGCTTGGGTCCCTGGGAGGCCACACTGCTGCTGGCGCTGGCAGCCGCCGGGAGCGTGGACCGCCCGGGCAGCTTGGTCATGGGGAAGTCGAGTTTCAAGGCCGTTTCGCCCGTGGCCGGGTTTTCGACGATGGCTGTGCCCACCAACTGCCCGAGGCCCGAAAACTCGGCGGGTGGTTCGTAGGACGGGCAGCTGGTGGCGTGTTGGCTGCCGGTGTTGGGCATGCGTTTGACGGTGTAGCCCTCCATCAGCCGGGCCACATACATTTCGGCCCCCTCGTTGTCTGGCAGGCACAGGCAGCGGGGGCGCAAGTGGCGTGCGTGGGCTTCGGCTATGGCCTCGGCTAAGCCAGGAGTTCCCCTTGCCCAGCGTCGGCCACCGATCTCGTAAAGGATGGTCGGTTCGATTGGGCTGTTCACAGCGCAGACCTCAGCGCGCGGGTGTCGCCCGTTCGCGTGTGCGTTGCTGATCTTGCTGTGGAACGACCGCTGGACGCTGCGAAGGGGCGTTCTTGTCGTAAATGCGGACCTTGGGCATCTGGCCATCGCGGATGCGCTGGGCGAGCTTTTCGGCAGCTGCCACCATGACGGCTTCGCGCCGCTTCTCGGGCACGCGGTTGGCGACGAGGATGGCTTCAATGGCGGCCAGCACGGTCTTGCGGCCACCGCTGCCACGGCCTGATGGTTTGTCGGTGTTGGTGGCGGCCGTGGGTGCGCTGGCGTCCCGGTTGGGTTCGATCCGGTTGATCTGGCGCAGCTCGCGTTCCACCTTGAGGCGATCCAGGTCGGCCGGGTTGGGCTCGTAGCCCAGGGTCTTCACACCACGCGCTGCGGCTTCCAGCCAGACGAGGCGCCTGAAGTCTTCGCTGCCTGTGACCCGCAGGGACCGCCAGTTGCGGGCTTCGGCCACATCAACCATGGAGCGGGCCACCGAGGGGCTGTTGGTGTCGGTGGCCAGCCGGAAGGTGGATTCGGTGAAGGCGACGCGTGAGGTGTCGCCCCGGAAGCGGTATTCGGTCAGGCCGAGGCTGACATCGCCCAGCGTGACCGGGGCGCGCTTGATGATGTAGCGGTCCACCAAAGCGGCTTCCAGTCGAGCGACGAGGGCTTCGCGTTCGGCCTGCGCGTCCATGCGGGCGCTGGCTGGCGGGCTGGGTGCGTCGGGTGTTTCCAACCCTTTGTCTTTGGCCGGCAAGGGGATGACATTCGACTCCGCCGTCTGGCGTGCTGGATCGGTCTTGGCCGGTTTCGCTTGCGGGGCGGTCGCGGGTGGCCGGGCATCACGGGATTCGTCCCGTTGCCATTGGCTGTCGATCTTGTGGACGAAGGACTTTCGCCCGCGCACATCCACGACGACGAACCGGTTGGCGCCGAGCTGGTCGGCCTTGGACACCATGTCCTGGTAGCGGTCGGTGCGGTAGGTGAGTTCGGCGAACGGGTCGCGCAGCTCGTACCGCTCACCCGGCTCTGGCTGGGGTGTCTGGAAGGTCCGGATGGCGATGGCGGCGCGATCCACGGGTTCCACCGTGCCGCCCAAGGTGGCGTTGGTGTTCGCCGTGGTTGTGTCCACGCGGCGGGCCGGTGCAGCTCGTTCGTCCATGGTGGTCTCCTTCGGTGGTTGATTCCGGCAGGCGGTTTGTCAGAGTTGGGGAGGGGCAGTGGCTTGAGCGGACGCGGGTGTCACCCGGTACACCTCGATCTCGACGCGGCGGTTGAGGTTTCTGCCCCGTTGGCTGCCGTTGTCGGCCAGGTGGTCACCGCTGGGCTGGTGGGTGGTGCGGATGCGAGTAGCGTCCACGCCGGCAGCGATCAGGTAGTCACGCACAGCGTTGGCCCGGGCCTGTGCAATACGGCTTTCAGCCGATGAATCGGTGGTGCCGTCGGTGCGCCCCCTCAACACCACGAGTGGCGCGGTCTTGGCTTCTTCCACCAGTGTCGATGCCTCCTCGGCGGGTATCGACACCCGGGTGCTGTTGAAACCGAAGTGGACGATGCGCACGCTGTTGGCTTGCGCCTTCTCCTGGATCGACGCCATCACCTGCTGTCGCACGGCCATGTGGGCCAGCGTGGCGGTGGTGGTCTCGGCGAGGCGGTTGGATTCGTTGGCCTGGATGCGGGTGTTTTGAAGATCGTTCTTGCACACCTGCAGGTCGATGGCCATCTGTGCATTGGCGGGCCGCTTCTGAGTTTCGTCCACGGTGGGGGGCTTGGGCGGTGAGCTGCAGGCGCCCAGCAGCGTAAGGCTCGCCAGGGTCAGCGCGATGCGCGGGGTCGGGTGGATGGTCATGGCTGTTCCTCCAGGGTTTCGAGCCGGATGGGTTCTGTGTTGCTGGTAGCGGACGGTGCGGAAGGAGTGTTTGGGGTGGACTCGACCTCATCGACCTCATCGACTTCATCGACCGGCTCGATGGACCCGCCTTCACCAACGGCTTCCAGCCTGTAGTCGAAGAAGCCGATGCAGGTTTCCGCCAGCTTGTCGGGTGGACCTTCCATCTGGTCTTTGGTCAGCTTGACGTCGTGATTCAGAACGCCGATGTCCATGCTGGTCTGCCCGGGGGGAAGCTCGTCCTCGGCGAAGCGCCAACGCTGCTGGACTTTGGCGAGGTGCTGATCCATGTTCATCTGCGGCACCTTGGGGGCGGGCAGCAGACGGTCGGTGAACGCCGAGTCCTGGAAGTAGCGGATCTTTTCGCCGAGGATGGGCTTGCAGTTCTCGAAGATCACCACCAGCCGTTCGGAACCCAGTTCCTTGAACTCTTGCGGCAAGAGCAGGGACCGGCGCTGCTCGCTTTCGTTGCGGCTGTAAGTGCTGTGCCCGTGTCCGCTGAATGAGCGGCTGCGGCCCCGGGTGGTGACCCGTTGGGTGAAGTGACCCAGCATGGCGCTGTACTCGTCGGCGTCGCGCTGTTCGCGCGGGGCGAAGAGGATCTGCAGGCCGTGGTTGGTGGCGAAGGTGCGGGCGTCCTTGTCGCCATAGACCGCGTCCAGCTGCGACATGGCCTGCACCACGGTGAGCAGGCGCAGGTTGTAGCCGGCGAGGAAGGCGGCAGAGTGGGTGATGATCCCAACACGCCCCATGGCGGTGAACTCGTCGTTGACCAGCAGGCACTGGTATTTGAGTGACTGGTCATGCTCCGGCAACTGCTGCGTGTTGAGGCTGACGAGCTGGGAGAAGAACAGGGTGAGCAACGGCCGGGCATTGGCCAGCCGGTGGGGCGGGATGCGCACGTAGACCGACATGCGTTGGCGGCGCAACTGGCTCAGGTCGAAGTCGTCGGCGCTGGTGGCGGCATCGACCACCGCATCCGCAAAGATCGTCAGCGGCGCGTGAAAGGTGGCCACCACGCTGGCGAGCGTGTTCTCCGAGTTGCACAGCAGGCGCTGCAGAGCATCCAGACATTCTTCGGAGAACGGTTTGCCGGCTTCCTTGCGTTGCTCGATCAGCCCACTGAGGTGTTCTTTCAACGGGCGCCCTTGCCCGGAAGACTGGCGCAGCATTTCACCCACCGTGCGGGGCAGATCGGGCGTTTCCAGCAACAGCAGGCCCAGGCCGAGAAAGAGGTTGCGTGCCTGGTCGTTGAAGAAGGCTTCTGACGAGGTGCCGCTGCCATCGTTGGGGTAGAAAACCTGGCCGATGCCCAGCAAGTCACCGACGCGGTGCAGTTGACTGGTGCGGACCGCGGTGAGCGGATTCCAGCGGTGACTGCGGGCCTCTTCGTCAAAGGGGGAGAAAGCGTAGACAGTCTGTTGGTGCTTGGACCGGTAGCCCGCCGTGATGGCGTGGTTTTCGCCCTTGATGTCGAGCACGACCACCGAATCCGGCCAGTTCAGCAGGTTGGGCACCACCACACCGACACCCTTGCCGCTGCGGGTGGGTGCTGACAGCATGACGGAGAGTTGTCCGGGCAAGGCCAGAAACTGGCCACGAAAGCGGCCGATCAGGATGCTCGGTGTGGCGGCTTGTTTGTCGTTCAGCAACAGGCCTGCCTTTTTCACCTCAGAGTTGGAGGCGAAACGGGCGTCACCATGGAGCGGACGACGCGGACGGCTGGCCGATATCAGGGCCACAGGCAAGAGCACCAGCGTGACAAGGTGGGCCGTGGCGATGGAAACCAGCAGCCGCTTGCGCAACGCGGGCTCATCGGCATAGATCAGCCAGTAGTCCACGATGCTGTTCCAGGTCGCCAGCCTGGGGTGTGTCTTGCTGAAGACCAGAAACAGCACGCCCGACAGGTAAAGGGCCGCGATCACCAACAAGGCCACGCCGAAGACGGCGATGATCCCCAGCGCCGCCCGGCGCACATCCAGCCTGGACACGGTGGGCCGGAGCAATTTGGCGTTCATGTCCGAAATCCGCCAAAAAGGGTGGCCTGGGCATCGGCCATGGCATCCCGTGTGGCGTCGTCGGTGTGTTGCTTTCGGCGCGGCTCGTAGGCAATCTCGGAAATGAAGCGGCCCCGTTCATCCCGGTTGAACTGCACGATGACATCGATCACGATGCCCAGAAGGCCCTTGATTTCGTCCAGTCGCAGGCCGCCCCCGGCGCTGCTCTCGCGGATCATGAGCGACATCTGTTCCAGCGCCAGGGCACAGCTGCCCGCGTGCACGCTGGTGATGCTGCCGGGGTGGCCGGAAGCGGCCAAGCGAATGAAGGAGAAACATTCTTCGCCACGCAGCTCGGCCAGAAAGATGCGGTCGGGCTTCATGCGCAGACAGGCTTCCAGCAACGACTTGGCCGTCACGCGAGCCGTGCCCTGTGCATCCTTGCTGTAGAACAAATGCACCACGTTCGGGTGATGAGGGATGGTGAGTTCGGCCGTGTCCTGGATGGTGATCAGGCGCTCATGGAGCGGGACTTCCTCGATCAGTGCTTTCATGAAGGTGGTCTTGCCCGATCCGGTCCTCCCACTGACCACGATGGTCTGGTGCTTCTGTACCGCGAGGCGCAGGAACTCGGCGTACCGGCCCGCGGCCTTCAGTGCGAGCAGTTCTCTCTGGAAGGGCTGCAGACCGTCGTCTTCGGCGCCCAGTGCCGCGCACTCGTCGATTCGGTCGAACAGACCCTCGCATTCGAAGCTGAGCAGGCGCCTGATCAGTTCCGATGGCTTGCGCACCGTGATGGATACGGTGCCGCGCGTCACAGCCGGGGGAATGACGAACTGGATGCGCTCGCCGCTGGGCAGTGTGGCCGACAGCAGGGGGCGCTCCTGGTTGATCTGCTGGTCGCAGTAAGTGGCCACGGCCGTGGCCAGCGAGAGACAGCGTTCCAACGTCATGGCTGGCGCTTCCACCTGCTGCCAACCGTGAAAGGTCTCCACCTGCAGTTCGCCGGGGCGATTCACACAAACCTCCAACACGCCCGGTGCATCCAGCTGTTCGCGCAGCGGGCGCAGGAACTCGACCACCGAGGTGGCGTCGCCACACCAGCCGTCAGGCTGTGGGTCTTCGAAGAAGGACATGAGGTCAATCGCGGGGTTCATCGCGCCACCGGCTGAAGTGCGTAGACCGATGAGAAGTCCACGTCGCGCGCGACGTAGATGCCGACGATGCCGCCCTGGTTCTGGTAGATCAGGGGCGGGATGTTGATGGTGCTGTCCAGCACCTTTTCGGCCAGTTTGCTGGTGTTCTCGGTGGTGGATGGCAGGACGATGGTGTCTGCATCCCGGTCCTGCATCTGGTTCTGGATGACCAGCTTGACCGAGTCGTCGATCAGTGAGAGCAGCATGGCGGCGCCGATGCGGTCGCCCCACCGGTTGTCCACGTGGCCATCAATGCCCGACTCGCCCAGCTGCCCGGTGCCGGGCGACTCAACGTCCACCGTGACGCCATTCGGCGTTCGGATGCGGGTCCACAGCACGGGAATGCGGACGGTGCCGGGCCGTACCGATGCGATGCGGTATTCGCCGTCCAGGTGCGAGCCACGCTCGATCAGCAGTACCCGGCCGTTGTCGCTGTACACGTCGCGCTGCACCTGGCAGCCGACCAGGCCCGAGGTGGCGCTAATGACCCGGGTTTTGAGTGCGCAGGTGAAGGCTGTGCCCTTGGGCAGGGTGAGGCTGCGGTCGCCCAGCGTGGTGGCCTTCACACTGGGTGTGGCGGAGCCCTGCAACTCGCCGCCGAACAGGCCGGCCGCCGCGGAGCGAAGGCTCGACCCGATGTCCGGTGATGGCGTGGACTCGGTGGTTGAACCACCCAGACCTGCTGGCAGGGCATTGCCCTGGGTCAGGTTGTCCAGAAGCCCTTGCAATCGGCGTTGGTAGTCCTGCAGTTGCCTGGAAGTGGACGCCGCCGGATCGTTGGACGACTGCGTTGGGTCGCCGTTGGCGCCAGCGATGCCGCCCGGGCGGGACGACACCACCACTACCGGGGCGTCATCCGGGGACAAGGTTTTGGGTCCGGATGGCGTGGCCGTGCCTGTGTTCCGCAGTCCGATGGGGTCGACGGCTTCCGCAGGGGAGGGAATCAAGGCCGGGACGCGAGGTGTGGCGGGCGGGGTCATGTCCAGCTGCCGGGTACCCGCACCAGCCGCCGATGGACGGTCCCGCAGCATGGACTTGTCCTTCTCTGAATCGCCGCTTTCTGCGAAGTATCGGTACAGGTAAGAGGCAGTGATGCCTCCGACCATGAACAACACCAGGCCAATGATTCCGATGTTCTTCCAGGACAGGTTGACAGTCTGCCGTCGGGCCACATTGGGAATCCCTGCCTCACCCGGCAGGGGGCTGATGGTGTTGCCGCCGTCCTGCGGCGATGGCTCGTCGTTTGGCGCTGGTGAAGCCTGGGCTTGATCGGTCATGGCTGTGCTCCTGCCGTTGATGAGGAGAAAATGGATGCTTCGGGCTTCAGAACCCGCTGCACCCCCGGCACCGTGGTGGAGCCTTTGGCCGGCGATCCCTCCAGATCAAAGGCTTCGTTCCAGATGCCCACCACGGCCGATCCGGCACGCAGCATCAGGCGGCGGCTGACCCGGTCCACCACCAGGGTGTCGTCCTCCATGCGGGCGTTGACCAAGGTTTCGCTGCCGTCTCCCAGCACGTGGAAGACTGCGGGCACTTCGCGGTTGCCCGGGAACCTCAGGTAGGTGAACCGGCCGTCGTCGTAGACCAGCGTGGGGACGATGTATGCCGAACCAGTGCCTTCGGCCAATGCGTACTGGGTGTTGAGCACGGTGGGTTTGGCCGCCAGACGCTCCGCCACGATCTGTTGGGACGTCGGTGGGGGTGGGATCGGCGGCAGGCTCGCCAGCGCGGCCAGTTCCTTCTGCGCCAGACTGTGCGGGGCTGCTCCGGGTTTGGGGGACCGGATGGCCAGGCGATAGACCGGCGTCTGGCGGTCACCGTCCGAAAGGACCACGAAGCGCAGCGTGTGTGAGCGTCGGTCGGTGATGACCGCCAGGTTGTTGGGTGCATCGGCGGCGCTCTTGGCCTTGACGTACAGGTGGCGCCCGCCCGGTTGGGCGGCCACGCACCAGGCGGCATCGGGCTTGCTGCAATCACCGCCCTGGCCGACGGCCACTTCGGTGATGACCTCGCCTTTGTCGAACTCCACGAGCGTCACCATGCCGCGCTTGACCGGAACGGTGACCACTGTATTGGCGTCGTAGAACACTTCGCGTAGGCGCGGATCGTTCTTGTCTGTGGGCTGAGCCGCCGAGTCGGACTGGTGGGCCAAGGCCAACGAAAGCAGCGCCAAGGAGAGTGCAGGGCGGTTCATGGCTTTGCTCCTGTAGTCGGTGTATTGATCTCGGGGTCAGACCGGTAGGCCGTGACCACGAAGCCGAAGGGGTTCTCCAACCGATCCGACTCTTTGGCCAGCACCTTGGGCTGGTACTGGTAGACCACGCTGGCCACGTGCCGGGTGGTCACATCCGGCAGGTTGCGGTCGGTCATGCGCACGACTTTGTCGTAGGTGACGGTCGCGTCGCTCTGGTTGCCACTGCGGCCCGATGCGCGCAGCCGGACGCCAACGATGTTGATGCGCCACTCTTCGGTGGATCCCACCTTCTTTTGCAGTGCGCCATCGCCCTCGAACTGCCGGTTGTATTCCGAGAAGACGGCGGGCACCGCCATGCGGGCCACCTGGTCAAAGTCCCGCTGCAGGAACATCCAGCTGTAGGCCTCGCGGGAACGCACGAAGGCAGCCAGATTGTGTTTGTCCAGCGCCTCCATGGCGGGAATGGTTTCTTCGCTCAGCCGCTGCTGGATGGTCGTCTCACCGGTGACCCGGTCCACCACGATGGGGATCTCCACCACCTTGCGCAGCGGTCCTTGCACGAAGACGGCGGCGATGCCGATCAGACCAATCGCCAGACCGGCCGCAGCGGCTGCCCAGGCCCGGCGCTCGGAGCGCTCCAGCATCAGGGCGCGGTCGATCTCCCAGTCCCGGTTGGCTTGCAGCGACGGGACTTCAGCCGCAGGAGACGGTGTCTTCGGCTGTTTCGGCCATGCGGCGGCCTCACCTGACAACAGGATGGCACTCATGGGGGGCTCCGGTGGGGTGGTGTTTACGGCAGGAAGTCGGAGACTTTGCCGGTGCGGCTCAGCATCTGGTACTGACGCTCGCGCTCACGGGATTGGGCGATGCGTTCCTCGCTGTCGGCCATGCCCTGCAGCATCTGGATTTGCGAGGACTCGTGAGCCAGCAGGGCATTCTCGGCGCCGATGCGGGCCTGGATCTCCTGCACAGATTTCTGGTCGGTGGTGGCGTTGATCTGGGACATCAGCGACTGGATCTGCTCCAGCCGCTGGGCTGCGGACTTCATGGCGTCCTGCAGCAAACCTTTCTGCTGGTAGGGCTGCGCCAGAGTAGCCTGGCATTCGGTGCGTGCGTCACCGCTGCGGTCCATGCAGTTGTAGAGCATCCCGACATCGCGCAGCACCTTGGCCGTGGCGTTGAGGCCGCTGTACCCCGAGGTGTTGATTGCGTTCAGGTAGGTGTAGGCCTCGGCCGGGATGTAGTTCTTGAGCAGCGGGTTGTTGAACACATCGCCCAGGTTTCGCATGCCGTTGATGCTCTCGATCTGGGTCTGAAGCTGTCGGATCTGCTGGATCTGGTTGTTGATCTGGGTGATGTCGTTGATCACCTGCTGCACCGCCTGGAACAGGTTGGCGACATCGATCACGGGGATGCCGGTGGCGCGCGCGTGGCTGGCGCCCAGCGAAATCAACACGGCGGCGGCGACCTTGAGGCGGTAGTTCATGGTGTGCTCCTTGGCAAGTGGGAGATCAAGACCGGCCGCGCAGGGCGGCGAGTCGGTATGCCGCAGACCGTGCGGCTCCGTAGCCCCTGCGGGCCATGTTTCCGGCGTAACGACCTGTGGCTGCTGCGGCGGTCCCCGCCGTGGCCGCCGCGCCAGCGCCTGAACGGATCACACCCCCGGCGCCTGTACCGCCAGCAGCTGATCGGGCAGAGGAGGCTGAGCGCAGGCCCGAGACCATCATCGCGTTCTGGATCATCTGTATGCCTTGTTGGATGGCGGCACCACCGGTCAGGGCCGAGGCGAGGCTGGGCGCCTGGAAGCAAAGGATGGCCATGAGGATCATGAGCACGCAGTAGCGGGTGGCTTCGCCCAGCACATTGAAGGTGCTGCCAAGGAAACCCCCACCGTCGTTGATGGCCTTGAACATGGCGGCGCCCATGTAGGCGCTCAGACCCAGCGCGAAGAAGGCGAACCAGGTGAGCACCACGGCGTTCAGCAACATGGACAACCAGCTGTCGAAGAACCGCGCGGTGGGGCGCCAGGCCAGGCACAGGATGAACAGCGGCCCGATGGCGATCACGAAGGTCAGGAACAGCTTGGCCAGCGTGACGACGAAGAGGGCGATGCAGAGAAAGAAAACGGTGCCGATCGAGAAGATGCCCCCGGCCAGCAGCAGGTCCAGCCGGAGCACGCTGGCCTCTTTCATGATGTCGGCTACCTGGGCACTGGCGTCGTCGTTGAACTTGTCGAGCAGGGCGTAGGGCGAGCTGATCGTGGCGGGGTCCACGCCAGAAGGCAGAAAGGTGCTGGCCACGCCCATGGCCAGCGCATTGGCGGTGTCCGAAACGTTGCTGATGTAGAAGCCCGACTGCAAGGCGAAGGCCAGCACCAGCCCGATCTTGAACACCTTCCAGACGAAGGTGGGCACGGTTTCAGACACCTCGTTACGCAGCACGGCCCAGCCGTAGAGCGCGACCCACACCGTCATCGCAGACAGCGCAATCGGCGTGATCGCCGACATGAGGGAGGACACCACGCCGAGCACGTAGGTGCTCAGAATCGCGTCGAAGTTGGAACCGACCCAGGCGAACATGACAGCGCTCCTTTATTGCACGGCCGAGTAGGGCAGGTTGGTCGGCGGCGGCGCGAAGACCTTGACGCACTTGCTGCCCAGATCGGGAAGCTGGCACTGCAGCCACTGGCCGCCAGTCTTGAGCACCCAGATGCGCGAGAGTTTGGTGGTGCCGTAGCTGGAGGGTCTGCAGGTGCCTTCACGTGCATAGACCTCGGTGCACTCCACCAGACCTTCTCGTGTCTCCACCATGTGCCAGGGGCCTGCGTGGCATCCTGCTTGAGCCAGGCAGGGCTTGGTTTTTCGGATGGGACCGGAGCTGGGCAGTGGCGCCAACTCGACCAACCGTTCACCGGTGTTTGAGGTGCGAACCGCCTCGTTGCCTTTCACGAATTGGGCGCTGGCGCTCGTGCTGAAAGCGACAAGCGTCAACACAATGGGAAGGGTGTGAAACCGGTTCATGTCGCTCTCCTGGAGTTGCGGGATTTGCGATCCTGAACCTCGCGCAGCAGCACGGGAAGCCAGAGAAACGGATCGTTACCGTGTTGTTCACGAACGGTGTCTAGCAGGGCGACGTTGTCGGTGGTGGCCGACAACACGGTCACGAAGTCTTGCAGGCCGCTGAGGTCCAGCTCGCAGATCGCGCTGCTGTGCCCTTGTTTGACCAGGAAGCGCCTGCCGCCTTGCGCGCCCAGGCTGCGCACGATGCCGAACTCGGCTTCGCTGAGTCCGAAGCCATCGACATATTCCTCGCGCACCGCCTCTGGGTTGGCCAGGAAGATCTTGGTGACGCTCTGTTCCACCATCGTGCGGCCGATGGGGTGGCGCAGCACGTCGGATGGGCTCTGGGTGTCGAAGATGCCCAGGCCGTTCTGCTTGCGGATCGTCTTCTGTTTCTGTTTGGCGAAGTCGCTGAAGATGTCGTGGTCCAGTGCTTTCCAGAACTCCGAGATCACGTAGATCAGCCGCTCGCCGTTGACCAGCTCCTCCATCACCTGGAGCAGGTACAGCATGACCGGCGTGCGGACCTCTGGCAGGTCCAGGAACTCGGTGGTGTCGAAAGCGATGACCGAGGCGGACTGCAGGTCTATCAGCTGGTCGTTGGCTTGGTCGAACACCCAGCCCAAGGCTCCGCCCTCGCACCAGCGGCCCAGCCGTTCGTACAGGCTGTTCTCGCCGGACTTGGGCAGGTTCTGGCGGATGGTCGAGAAGCGGCGCAACGCGGTCGGCATCATCGCTACCGTCTTGACGGCATCAGCGATGGCGCGCTCGTCGGCCGGTAGCAGGGGCAGGGCGGGGGTGGCGATGCAGGTGCGCACCAGCTGTTCCCAGAACTGGATGCGGGCCGGTGTGGGGTCGCGCTGCAGAGGGTTGAGGTGCGTGGGCTTGCCCGCTTCGAGCGTGAAGTACCGGCCGTCCATGGCCCGGATGGCGATTTCGCACCCTCGGTCCAGATCGAACAACACCAGCCGGGGCGCTGGGTCCCACTTGCGGGTCAGCGTCAGCAGGAACATCTCCAGCGTGGTTTTGCCGACCCCGGTGGACCCGATGATGATGGTGTTGCCGGGCAGCTTCTTGTCGGCCGAGTCTTCGCCGTCGGGGCTGCTGTGGAAGTTCAGATAGAACGGTTGACCAGAGGGCGTCCTCAGAAGGGCCAGCGCCTCACCCCACGGATTTCCGTCGCGCTTGCCACGGGCGAAGTTGTGCCCACTGGCCAGGGCAGCAAAAGCGCGGGAAGACAACTTGGCATCGCGCGGGCGCCACTGCCAGTTGCCCGGCATCTGGGCGAACCAGGCGGCGTCGGCCACCAGGTCCACCGGCGACATCTGCAGGCTTGACGACTCACCCACGGCGCCGATGGCCTGTGCCGCGCGCCGGCCAGCGTCTGCCAGGCTGTCTTCACCCGGGTTGCCAAAGACCACCAGGCTGTAGTGGTACTCGCCCATGCAGAACTGGCCATCGCCCAGTTCGTTCAGCGCTTCGTCCATGTCCGCGATCTGGCTGGAGACCACATCGTCGCTGGCGATCAGCTGATCGCGTTGCAGCTCCAGGGCGCGGGTGGCCTCGCGGCGCGGCAGAATCGAGAAACTCTGTGTCTCGATGAACTCGCTGTCTTCGTACAGCAAGGCGTTGAGGATGCCCGGTTCGACGGCGTCGGCGTATTCCTTGATGTCCACCAGGGCCGCGCAGCGGCGCTGGTCACCGTTTCGCAATTCCAGCTTGTCGCCGCCAAATGAAAGACGTGTCGAGGGCAGGGTGCGGTGCAGTGGACCAGCCGTGAATGGCACGGGCTTCCAGTACCCGTTGACCAGGTAGCCCAGAAACTCCGCGACTTCCGAGTAGAGGCGGCCCCGTTGTTCGCGCACGCCCAGCAACTGCGGGCCAAACCCGCGCAGTACACGGTGCACGAACGCCGTGCGCTCTTCCATCACCCGCAGCGCTTCGACATGGGCCTCCGCTATGGAAGCCTTTGACCGCTGCGGCGACTGCAGCGCCCGGCTGACACGGGACGTGGTGGGCCGGTAGACCAGGGTCAGGTACAGCTCGTTACTCATCATCGCCCGCTGGTTCAGGTGCGCCTGATAGGCCTGTGATAGGTCTTTGGCAAAGCCGTCCTCCGCCGGGTCGGTCAGCATGTCCTGGATCTTGCGGTGCAGCCGGTGCGTCCAGACGGCCCACTGACCACCTGAGAGGTTGCGCAGCAGGCTGCAGAGCGCTTCGTGCCGTTCCGTGACCAGGTAGTCGTCGGCGCACTCGAAAGCCACACCGTCGAGCCGCCACACCCGCAGGAAATCGCCACCACGGGTGATCACATCGTGATCGCTCATCAGCGACGAGAACGGCACGAACCTGGTCAATGGGTTCTCCGCCAGAGCCTGCGACCAGTGGCGAGGCTGCGGGCCACCCGCCACAGGGCGCCGCGTTGCGCGGCGTGAGCCCTTGCCCAGTCGGTCAAAGATGCCAGACATCGGACGCTCCCCGAAAGAGGGTGGGTGAGTAGCTGCGCGCGCGCCAGAACCGCCGGTTGCGGTCGTGCATAAGCAGCTTGAGCGCGATGAAAATTTGCCGAAACCGCTGTTCGTCCCGGGATGTCACCCAACGCATCCAGAAGAGGGTGGGCACAAAGGACATCAGCACGCCCAGCGCGATCCACCAGCTCACGAGGATGCCGCCCCACATCATCAGCAGCATCCCGCCGCCGAAAAGCACCACCAGTGGCACCAGCGGAATACCCAGCTTCATGGCGGGGCGGGTCGCGCCCTTGTAGATGGTCTCGGCTTGCATGGCGGTTGCCTGCTGAGGTCAGCTGACGATGTAGCTGGCGAACGCCGCTGCACCGCCGACCAGGGTGCCACCGATCAGGATGTTGGCCACATCGGCCAGCCGGGCGCCCTGGAAGATCATCTTGAAGCCGGCCCAGATGATCGCGATCGTCACCACGGCCACGGAGATCGTCACCAGGATCGCGTTGACGTTGGTGACCGTGGTGTTCACCTTGTCGAAGCCTTGCGCCCAGACCTGGGGTGGCAGCAACATCAACAGGCTGAGGGCACGGACCAGGCCTTGAGACAGTTTCTGGCGATTCATGACGGCTCCTTGGATGACGGGTTGGAACGAGGGCGGGGCAGTGAACGGGTGGCGGCGACAACCTTCTGCACATAGCCATGGCGAAAGCCGGTTGAGAAGTTGCCGCTGTAGTAGCAAGAGAGGGCTTTGCGCAGGGCGGACTGAAGGGGGTCCGCCCTACTTTGTGTCAGGCCTGCTCGGTCGAAGCATTCCGTCAACACGGACTGCATGGCCGACAGGTTCTGGCAGGGGTCGAAGGCGCTGCTGGTGTTCAACCCC
This sequence comes from Hydrogenophaga pseudoflava, assembly GCF_004353865.1. Lineage (NCBI taxonomy): Bacteria > Pseudomonadati > Pseudomonadota > Betaproteobacteria > Burkholderiales > Comamonadaceae > Hydrogenophaga > Hydrogenophaga pseudoflava. The sequence continues at coordinate 2,904,314 of NZ_CP037867.1, read as the reverse complement.
AGACGCCGGAAGTTGCCCACGTTGATCTGCCCCAGGCCGACGCTGAAGTTGCGCCCGTCGGTGTGCAACTGGTTGGCAGTGGCCACTGCTTCATCCCGGTTGTTGGGCTGGCGGCGCAAAGTACCACCTACGACGCCGATGGCCCAGGGGTTGAAGGAGCTTTCGACGGAGACGAGCGCCTGAGCCGTGGAAAGATGGACTTGTGGTGCACAGGCCAGAGCCAGTGCTGCGAAGGTGGAGGCTTCCATGGCGCTGGCCTCAAGGACGAGAGCGAAGCCAGGCGGCCCGGTCGTCGTCGTACTGGGTATCCCAGGTGCCGAGCTGGGACTTTGCGACCGGGCTGAAATCCGTCACCGTATCGCCACCCATGTCCCACCATGTGCGCGTGAACTGCTTTCCGTCGATGGTGACCGTGATCGCTCCGGTGTAGTCACAGGTGTAAATCGGACCGCTTTCGGCCTCGTGCACCCGGGTGTACTGGGGCGGGCAGTTGCCCGGTGCACGGGCCCACGCATGCCTGGCCGAATTGCCAGCGCCGGACATCCCGCAAGTGGGGAACGCCTTGCCCCGGGCCAGATCCCGAAGCACCTGCCGAATCGGCGGTACGCACTGGGGGATCGACTTCCAGCTGGGCGCCGCGAAGCACAGCAACACTAGGCAACCGTCCACTGCGTGCGCGGCCTTAGGAGCCAGAAGGCTCAGCGAAAGCACCGCAGCAGGCACCACAGCCGAGCGTAACTTCCTGCCAGCGGCTGCTGCGCGCGTTGCTCCGGAGAGCGAGGCTAAGTGCCGAGTTCTTGAAAGGATGAAGTCCACCAGATACCTCACAGTTTCCGCATCCGCTGGAGGTGAAGGTCACTTCATCTCGCTGGGTGCTGTGAGGTCAATGTAGGACTGTTAGGTGCCTGTTCCGCTGCTGGATTTGGGCTGTTTTCCAGCGAATCCGTGCTTTGCAGAACAGAGGCTCTGTCAGACACCCCCAAAAAAGAAAGCCCGGCGCGAGGGCCGGGAATCAAAGTCGCTGTCACTCGACTTTCAGGGAGGAGAGCCGACTGTTCAGGCCGGCCCACATTCAATATCGAGTCACACAGCTCCAAAAGTCCATCAGAAGCTCTGCGCAGTGCGTCGGTGACACGAACCTGAACGAGATGTGTGGTGCATAACGACTCAAACCTTGTCGACGAAGGCCGCTGTGCAGCGATGGCTGTCAGTGCGTACTGCCCTGCGTTTTCACGCGAACTGGCACACAGCGGCTGTTGGCCACAGAGTGAGTTGCTGAACTGAATGACGGACGTCCGAGGCACAGCGGACAACGGGAATCCTTGACCCGGCAAGTGCGACGTCACTAACGCCGCACTCATCGCCAGGTCGCAGGCAGCGGTCGAGCGTGTTCGCGACCGCCCCGTTTGTCTTGCAACGTCAGGACCGGATTTGATCGACGCTTTGCCTCCTCATCAACCGATAGATGACCGGCACCACCAGCATGGACAGAATCGGCGCGCTCAGCATACCGCCCACCATCGGCGCAGCGATGCGTTGCATCACTTCGCTGCCCGTGCCCGCGCCCCAGAACAGGGGCAACAGACCGGCCACGATCACCGCCACCGTCATCGCCTTGGGGCGAACGCGCAGGACCGCGCCTTCGCGGATCGCGTTGAGCAGGTGGTCATCGCTGTCCAGCCCCTGGGCCAGCCGTGCGGCCCAGGCTTGCTTCAGGTACAGCAGCATGATCACGCCGAACTCGGCCGCAACACCCGCGAGCGCAATGAAGCCGACCACGCTGGCCACCGACAGGTTGTGCCCCAGCGCCCAGAGCAGCCAGATGCCGCCGATGAGGGCGAAGGGCAGCGTGGCCATGATGAGCAGGGCCTCGTCGAGGCGGCGAAAGGTCAGGTACAGCAAGAGGAAGATCACCAGCAGCGTGAACGGCACCACCAGCTTGAGTTGGGCGGTGGCCCGCTCCAGGAATTCGAACTGCCCGGACCACGACACCGAATAGCCGGGTGGCAGATCCACCTGCTCGGCCACCACGCGCTGCATCTCCTTCACTGCGCCACGCAGGTCGCGCCCACGGATGTCCACGTACACGAAACCGGCGAGGCGGGCGTTCTCGCTGCGCAACATGGGCGGGCCGTCCGAGATGGCGATACGGGCGACATCCGACAACACCAGGCGCTGACCCCGTGGGCTCACGATGGGCAAAGTACGCAGTGCCTCTAGCGAATCACGCAGTTCGCGCGGATAGCGCAGATTGATGGCATAGCGCTGCAGGCCTTCGACGGTCTGTCCGACCTCCATGCCGCCCACCGCACCCGCAACCACGTCCTGTACGTCGGCGATGTTCAGGCCGTAGCGCGCCGCGTCATCCCGCCGAATGTCCACATCGATGTAGCGCCCGCCGGTCAGGCGCTCGGCCAGCGCGCTGCTGACCCCAGGCACCTGTTTGATGGCCGTCTCGATCTGGCCCGTGAGCCGGTCGATGGTGGCCAGGTCGGCGCCGGCCACCTTCACACCCACCGGGCTTTTGATGCCGGTAGCGAGCATGTCGATGCGGTTGCGGATCGGGGGCACCCAGATGTTGGACAGGCCGGGCACGCGCACCGTGCGGTCCAGCTCCTCGACCAGCCGGTCCGGCGTCATGCCGGCGCGCCACTGGCTGCGCGGCTTGAACTGGATGGTGGTCTCGAACATCTCCAGCGGAGCCGGGTCGGTTGCGCTGTCCGAGCGGCCGGCCTTGCCGTAGACGCTCTGCACCTCGGGCACGGTCTTGATCAGGCGGTCGGTCTGCTGCAACAACTCGGCGGCCTTGCCGGCCGACAGGCCGGGCAGCGCGGTCGGCATGTACAGCAGGTCACCTTCGTCCAGCCTGGGCATGAACTCGGCGCCGATGTGCTTGAGCGGCCACAGGCTGGCCATTAGCAACACGGTGGCCACCACCAGCGTCAGCTTCGGGGCCCGCAACACCGCGTCCAGGCAGGGGCGGTAGAGCGCGATCAGCATGCGGTTCAATGGGTTGGCGTGTTCATCGGGGATGCGTCCTCGGATCAGGTAGCCCATCAGCACCGGGATCAGCGTCACGGCCAGCCCTGCCGCCGCCGCCATGGCATAGGTCTTGGTGTAGGCCAGAGGCGCGAACAACCGTCCCTCCTGCGCCTGCAGCGTAAACACAGGAATGAAGCTCAACGTGATGATCAACAGAGAAAAGAACAGTGCAGGTCCAACCTCGGCGGCCGCCTCACCAATCACGCGCCAGCGCGGTTCGCCCGAGAGGACCTGCCCCGGATGCTCATGGCCCCATCGCTCCAGGTGTTTGTGCGCGTTCTCGATCATCACCACCGCAGCGTCCACCATCGCACCGATGGCGATCGCGATGCCGCCCAGCGACATGATGTTGGCGTTGACGCCCTGCTGCTGCATGACGATAAATGCCATTAGGATGCCCAGCGGCAGCGAGACGATGGCCACCAGGGCGCTGCGCAGGTGGAACAGGAACAGCGCGCAGACCACGGCCACCACCAGAAACTCTTCCAGCAGCTTGAACCCCAGGTTGTCCACCGCACGCTCGATCAGCCCGGAGCGGTCGTACACCGGCACGATCTCCACGCCCTTGGGCAGGCCGCTTTGCAGCTCGGCCAGTTTGGACTTGACCGCCCGGATGGTCTGTAGCGCGTTCTTGCCCGAACGCATCACGATCAGTCCACCGGCCGCTTCACCCTCGCCGTCGAGTTCGCCGATGCCACGCCGCATCTCCGGCCCAAGCTGCACCCGGGCAACGTCGCCCAAGCGCACTGAAACACCCAGGTCGGTCGTCTTCAGTGGGATGGCCCGGAAATCGTCCAGGGTCTTGAGGTAACCGCTTGCCCGCACCGCGTATTCGGCCTCACCCAGTTCGAGCACCGATCCCCCGGCCTCCTGGTTGGCGCGGCCGATCGCCTCGCTCACCATCGTCTGCGTGATGCGGTAGGCGGCCAGCTTGTCGGGGTCGAGCACGATCTGGTACTGGCGCACCATGCCGCCCAGGCTGGCCACCTCGGCCACGTCCGGCACGGTCTTGAGCTCAAAGCGCAGGAACCAGTCCTGAAGTGAACGCAGCTGGTCCAGGCTCTGGCTGCCACTGCGGTCCACCAGCGCGTACTGGTAGATCCAGCCCACGCCGGTGGCGTCGGGCCCCAGGGAGGACTTGGCCGACGGCGGCAGCCGCGACTGCACCTGGTTGAGGTACTCCAGCACGCGGGAGCGCGCCCAGTACAGGTCCACGCCGTCGTCGAACAGCACGTAGACGAAGCTGTCCCCGAACATGGAGTAGCCGCGCACCGCCTTGGCACCGGGCACCGACAGCATGGTCGTGGTCAGCGGGTAGGTGACCTGGTTCTCGACGATCTGCGGCGCCTGGCCGGGCCAGCTGGTGCGGATGATGACCTGGGTGTCCGAGAGGTCGGGCAGCGCGTCCAGGGGCGTGCGCAGCATCGACACAACGCCCCAGGCAGTGAGCATCACGGTGGCCAGCAGCACCAGGAAGCGGTTTCCGATGCTCCAGTGGATGAGCCGCGTGATCATGGCTTCGCTCCTTGCGCAATCGGCGCCAACCGCTCGATCCGGGTGATCTGCGGTTCGGCCCCGTCCTGCGTGCGGAACTCAATGCGTACCGGGTCTCCTTGGGACAGGCCACGTGGCCGCTGTTCGACCGGTGGCAGGCGGAACGCCATCGTCATCCCGGGCCACTTGAGCGCCGGGATGGCGGGATGGGTGAGGGTCACGCTGTTCCCGTCCACCGCGTCGATCACGGCATCGGTGCGGTGCAGATCCGCTGCCGCCGAAGAGGCCTGGTTCAGTCGCGCCTCCAGCCCACGCAGGCTGGCTTCGGAGTCGATCAGGAACTGTCCCGACAACACCACCCGTTGGCCGGCCTGCAGACCTTGCACGATTTCGGTCAGGCCACCGGCTTCGCGCCCCGCACGTACCTCCACCGGCCGGAAATGCTCACCGTCTTCGGCCAGCATCACCACGCTGCGGCGACCGGTGTGGATCACCACGTCGCTAGGCACCAGCAAGGTTGGCTGGCCTGCCGGTTCGGCGAACCGCATCTGCACGAACATGCCCGGCACCAGCCGTCCGCCGGGGTTGTTCAGCTCCAGCCGCGCCTTGAGCGTGCGCGTGGCAGGGTCCACCTCGGGCAGGATCGCCTGCACCCGTCCCTCGAAGGTTTGCCCCGGCACCGCCGGGCTGCTGGCGCTGACCTTCGCGCCGGGTTGAAGCAGTGCCACCTGGCTCTCGGGCACCTGGCCCTCGGCCCAGACCGTGGCCGTGCCTTGCAGGCGCATCAGCGGCATGCCCGGCATTACGGTCGCGCCCTCGCGCACCATCAGCTCGGTCAGAGTGCCACCGATCGGCGCGCGCAGCGTGAAACGGGATTGCACCGCACCGGTCCGCACCACCTGCTCGATCTGTGCCGCGTCCATGCCGGCCTGTCGCATGCGCTGGGTCGCGGCGTCGCGCAGTGGCCCGAGGTCGGCGCCCGGCATGCGCGCGACCGCCAGGTACTCTTCCTGGGCAGCCACCCAGTCCGGGACGTAGATCTCGGCCAGCGGCGCACTGGCCGCCACGCGGTCCAGTGCAGCCCGGACGTGGAGCTTCTCCACGAAGCCCATGGACCTCGCGCTGACCACGACCTGGTTGCGCTCGTTCCAGGCCACGTTGCCCGCCACCGAGAAGCCGCCATTCAGCGATCCTTGAACCACCTCCACCGTGCGAAGGCCCAGGCTTTGCTGGATGCGCGGACTCACCGCCACGGCGCCGGTGTCGGCACCTGCGCTGGCGCTCGCGCCGCCCGAGTAGCGCGGCACCAGCATCATGTCCATGAAGGGCGATTTGCCTGGGGCCTCGAAGTTTTTGCCGGGCACCATGGGGTCGTGGTAGTTCAGGATCATCCGGCCGGTCACCGGGTCCATGTCGCCCGCCTTGAGGCCGTCGCGCAGGTGGCGGGCGGTGGCTTCACCGCCCTGAACCACCGTCCAGGCGTCCGGGTTTTGCGGGGCGCTTGCGGTGCTGGGTGATGACGGCGGCGAGCCCATCTCCATGCCCGAGTGCATGCCGGCGGTCCACGCACCGTAGCCCACCGCACCCAGGGCCACCAAGGCCACGACACCCAAGCCGATGCTGGTTCGAACGTTCATGGTGTCAATCCTTGTGCAGCGGCCGGTTCGGCGGGGATGAGGTAGGCGAGTTGGGCCCACAGGCGGGCGGTCGAGAGGTGCAGGTCGATCCGCTCCATTCGCAGGTCCAGCGCCATGCGCCGTGCGGCCAGCACCTCGCTCAAGGGCGCTCTGCCGCCCCGGTAGGCGGCCAGCGTCGTCTGGATGCGCTGCTCGGCCAGCGGCAGCCGCTCGGCATCGATCAGGGCGAGTTGGGCCAGACCGGCTCGCCAGCCTTCCTCCCAGCGACGGATTTCGGCCAGGTGTTCCCGAGCACGCTCCTCGCGTTCGGCCCGCAAGGCGTCCACTTGGGCGAGTCGGGCCGCGAGTTCGCGGTCCTGCCGCTGGGGGCGATCCCAGGTCAGTGGCACCGAAACCGCCAGCGAGACCATGTTCGGGTAACCCGGGCCGCGCAGGCTGAGCATGAGCTCTGTGCTCCAGTCGGGGTCGCGCTCCTGTCGCGCGACTTCCGCTTCGGCGGCCATGGCCGCTTCCTGCGCCGAGAGCCGCACGAGTTCGGGGTGGTGCGCCAGGCGCTCGGCCCCATTGCCCACCCCCGTGGGTGAAGGGGTCACATCGGGCGGGGTGGCCAACGGCTGTTCGGGGTCGCTGCCGGTCCAGCGGGCCAGGGTGAGGCGCGCGTTGCGGCGCTCTGCCTCGACGCCCAGCAGGGTTTGCTGCAACTGAGCGACAGACTCCCGAGCAGCAATCCAGTCGGCGGGGGACCCGCTGCCGCTGCGTGCGGCCGATTCGCTGGCCTGCACCAGCAGGCGGGCTTCGCCCAGTTGCTCATTCAACAACCCCAGACGCTGTTCCAAGGCCTGGCGCTCCAACCACGCGATGGCGGTATCTCGGCCAATGGTGGCGGATTGCTCCAGGCGCCCAGCTTCAACGGTTTGCGCTTCGCGTTCAAAGCGCGCTGTGCGTGCCTGGCGCTTGGCCGTGCTGGGCAAGGTTTGCATCAGCGAAACCGATTTGGCGGTCATGAAGTCGCGGGAGGTGCTGTACCGGTCGGGCCCGGACAGCGGGACGTTGTCAAGCGACAGACGCAAGACAGGGTCCGGGCGCTGGCCAGCGGCCACGGCCGTTTCTCTTGCCGCACGGGCTGCAGCGTCCTGGGCGACCAGCGCGGGTGAACGAGCCAGCGCCGCCTGGACGGCTTGCGGCAGCGATAGCGGCTCTGCGGCCTGCGTGATGGGGGGCGTCGCAAGGCCGATCAGGACTGCCATGTGTACAGGTGTGATCGCGGTGCGGCAGCGGGCGATGAAGTGGCCGCGACGGCGGCCCAGCCCACCGAAGGCCGGTGAAAGGGGTTCCATGTTTCTGCTCCGAAAGAATGCACACGGGCTGAGCACGCGCAGGAACGCGCGGCTGCCGCTGGCTGACCACCGACCCGGCTTCAGAGGCCGAGTGGTGTCAGGGTGGAAACGTCAGAGCAGGGAGGGCGGACGCCAGATGCTGGCGGGAGAGCCACGCAGTGGCTCGGGGGGCGCGGGTGCGTGCAGCTCGCTTACGTGAAGCGATTGCGCCAAAGCCATGACCGGCGGCGCCACAAAGCCCGTGGGGGCCTGGCACTCCTGCCCGGTCTTGCACATCTTGCCGGTGAGTTGAAAGGTCTCAGCGTCGTTGCAGCAATCGTCCATCGCCATCTCCTGGCCGGCGTGGAACGAGTCGCCTTGCATGGTCATGGCTGCTTCCATTGGGCATGGCGGCTGCAGGCGCAAACCACCACCCCAACCCTGCAGAGGCAGGGCCAAGCACAACAGGAGAGCCAGGAGCAGGCGCATGGGCGGATTCTAGGACGATGCGTCCTGCGTGGGAAAGCTCAGGCAGAAGGTGGTCGTCTGTTCGGTGGACGCCACCGATGCCGATCCGCCGTGGGCTTGCATGATGGCTCTGGTAATGGACAGGCCCAGACCCGTGCCTTCTGAGTCGGGGTTGCTGCGCGACTTCTCGGCTCGGTAGAAGCGGTCGAACAGTCGCGGCAGGTCGGCTGCGGGGATTGCGGGACCGGCGTTGTGCACGCAAAGCTGGATCTGACCGTCGCCCTGAGTCACCAACACCCGCACGGGCGCGTTCGGCGGCGAGTACCGGATCGCGTTGGACAGGAGGTTGCTGATTGCGCGGCGGATCATCAGCCGGTCGCACACGATGTGCGCATTGCCATCCGCTTCGAGGGCAATGTGCTTTTCTTCTGCCAGCGCTTCGTAGAAGTCGAACAGGTCCAGCACTTCGTCGATCAGCGACACGGTCTCGCGGTGCGGCAGTTCGATCCCGTGTTCGGTCTTGGCGAGGAACAGCATGTCGGAGACCATGCGGGCCAGCCGCTGCAACTCCTCGGCGTTGGACGCCAGGATGTCCTGGTACACGCTCACGTCCCGCTTCTGCGCCAGCGACACCTGGGTCTGGGTCAGCAGGTTGTTGATGGGGGTTCGCAACTCGTGCGCCAGGTCGCTGGAGAATTCCTGCAGGCGCGCAAAGTCCGATTGCAGGCGTTCCAGCATGGTGTTCAAGCTCTGCGCCAGGTCGGCGAACTCCGCCGGGACTGCGTCCACTGGCATGCGCTGGTCCAGCTTATGGGCCGTGACCGTCATGGCGCGCGCTCTCATGACACGCAAGGGCTCCAGGCCACGGCGGGCGGCCAACCAGCCCAGCAGACCGCTGATCAGGATCGCGCCTACCAGGTAGAGCGCCAGGGTCTGCCTGAGCGACTGCATGAAATGGGTGTGGTGCGCTGTGTCCAGCGCGATCAAAAGTTCAAGTGATGCGCCGTCACTGGCTTGGCCCGTCCATCTGGAGGGAGGTCGAATGGCCGCCCTCAGACCGCGCAGCGTTTGGTCACCGGCCGTCCAGTCGAATGTGCGCCCATCTGTACCGATGGATGACGGCAAAACGGAAAACACCGACCCCTTTGCGCCATACACCCGCCCCGCGCTCTGGCGCAGCTCAATGAACAACCCGTGGTGACTGGTCAAAAGCTCATCCAGTCGAGGGACCAGCATCTCCGATGACGATGCCTCACCGACGATGGTTTGCACCAGGTCGATCTTGTCCTTCAGGAAATCCCTATCGAGTTCGACAAAGTGCCGACCTACGGCTATCGAGACCAGAAGACCCAGCCCGACCAGAACGCAGGCCGATACCAGGGTGTACAGCGCGGTCAAGCGCGCCGTCAGCGACAGCCGGCCGAGCATCAGTGGGCGTCCTCGGGTGCTTCGAGAACGTAGCCCATGCCGCGCACGGTCTGGATCAGGCGCGGTTCAAATGCATCGTCCACCTTGGCCCGCAAGCGCCGCATGGCCACTTCGATCACATTGGTGTCGCTGTCGAAGTTCACGTCCCACACCTGCGAGGCGATCAGGGAGCGCGGGAGCACCTCGCCATGTCGTCGCATCAGCAGCTCCAGCAGGCCGAATTCCTTGGCCGTCAGATCGATGCGTTTGCCGGACCGGGTCACCCGCCGGCGCAGCAGGTCGAGCTCCAGATCGGCTACTTTCATCGAAGTGGGTTCCATACCCGTGCGGCCACGCCGAAGGATCGTCCGGACCCTGGCCAGCAGCTCGGCGAACGAAAATGGCTTGACCAGGTAATCGTCGGCCCCCAGTTCCAGGCCCTTGACGCGGTCTTCAACCTGATCGCGTGCCGTAAGGAACAGCACCGGCATCTGGCGCCCCTGACTGCGCAGGTTCTTGAGCACCTGCCATCCGTCCATGCCTGGCAGCATGACATCCAGGATCACCAGATCGTGGTCCCCCTCCAGGCCATGGTGCAGACCGTCCACACCGTTGGTGACGAGGTCCACGGCAAAGCCGGCCTCGCGCAGGCCTTGTCTGAGGTAGTCACCCGCTTTGGGCTCATCTTCAACGATCAAAATTTTCACGTTCACATTCTCCTGACCGCAAGTTTGCCCGTACCGGAGCGGGCGTGACGAAAGCTGACATTTTTGTAATCCGGCCGACAGGGAAGTGACGAACTCGCCTCGCCAGAATCCGCACCACTTGATCCACATCAAAAGGAGCGATTGCAGTGAAACCTTTGTTCAGTTATGGAACCACGAGCCAGCTGCTGGCAGCGGGCCTGTTGGCCCTGCCAGTCGCGCTGGCTGCCCAGACGGCCAGCCCGACGCAGGAGGCCGACTGGCGCCGGGCCAACGACGCGGTGGGAGCGCTCAAGCGCGGCCATGCCGACGTGCTCAAGTGGGAGCAGGCCAACGTCAGTGCAGTCACCGCGACGCCAGGCAGCACCATGAGTGTTGCCATCCCCACCGCAGAGGCTGCGGTTCGCATGGCCTGGACGTTGCACCGCGATCTGGCCCGTGCGTTGGCTCGTTTGGGTCCGAAGAACGAGCAACTGATCGCAGAAGGTCGCTGGACGGAACTCGACCCCAGCCTGCAGCGCCGCGTCGAGGATGCCGGCGAGGTGCTGGAGGTGGCTGCGGCGGGGCGCAAAGCCTGGATTGACGCTGTGGCCGCCCAGCAGGTCCTGAAGCACCAGCGTGACATGCTGGAGGCGGCTCAGGCTGCCTATGAACTGGGGCAGCGCATGGTGACGGTGGGCAACTGGAGCAAGCTGCAACTGTCTCCCGTACAACTGGCTGCGTCCAACGCACGCATGAATCTGCGGCGAGCACAGCAAGCCGCCGCCCAGGCCCAGGCCAATCTGGTCAAGACGATGGGGCAAACAGGCCTTCAGGATGGCTTTGCGCTGCCGGACCAGCTGCCTGCTATCCCGGTGCAACCCATGACAGCGGCCGAACTGCAGAAACGGGCTGAAGCGGTTCGCAGTCATTTGCCAGATGCAGAAAGCCTGCGCAACCGTGCTCTGTCGAAGTCGGCCATGAACGTTTACTGGGCCGCCCATGCGTTGGCGCAGGACAGCCAGGGAGACATTCTGAAAACCCGTGAGTTCATCACCGAAGAGACGGTGCTGCACTACAACGGCATGCTCAAGAGCGTATGGGACCTGCTGGACGAGGTGCGCAACCAGTCCCAGGCCACCGTGGACGCCATCGGCGCTCAGCGCGACTTCTGGATCGCTGAAGCCGATCTGCAGTGGGTATTGCAAGGCGGAGAGCCCGACAGTTTTGTGAGCCTGGGGGGCGCCGGTGGCGATGCCCCGGCTGCAGCAGCGCATTGAAAGGACACAACACATGACCAACACCAATTCCAGACGCCAGTTTTTCGCAGGCGCAGCCGCTTCCGTGGCAGGCCTGGCCGTTGCCCGCTCCGCCCTGGCAGGTTTGCCGGAGCCCGTCATCCAGACGTCGGTAGAAACCGCGCCGCCCTTGATTCCGACCACCGGTCGGCCCTACAACCCAGTGGTGACCCTCAACGGCTGGACGCTGCCATGGCGCATGAACGATGGCGTCAAGGAATTCCACCTGGTGGCTGAGCCGGTGGTGCGTGAGGTTTCGCCAGGCTTCAAGGTCAACATGTGGGGTTACAACGGCCAGAGCCCGGGACCCACCATCGAAGTGGTCGAAGGCGACCGCGTCCGCATCTTTGTGACCAACAAGCTGCCCGAGCACACCACCATCCACTGGCACGGTCAGCGTCTGCCCAGTGGCATGGACGGCGTCGGGGGTCTGAACCAACGCGCGATTCCCGTGGGCAAGACCTTTGTGTATGAATTTGAGGCGCGGCGACCCGGCACCTTCATGTACCACCCGCATGCGGACGAGATGGTGCAGATGGCCATGGGCATGATGGGCATGTGGGTGACCCACCCCAAAACCAAGCATCCTCACATCAGTGAGGTGGACCGGGACTTCTGCTTCCTGCTCAATGCGTTTGACATTGAGCCTGGCAGCAAGACACCCAAGGTCAACACCATGACGGACTTCAACATCTGGTGCTGGAACAGCCGGGTGTTTCCGGCCATCGACACCCTGAACGTGCGCCTGAACGACCGGGTGCGCATCCGGGTGGGCAACCTCACCATGACCAACCACCCGATCCACCTGCATGGGCACGAGTTTCTGGTCACGGGTACGGACGGTGGACCGACCCCACCCAGCACGCGCTGGTACGAGGTCACCACCGATGTGGCCGTGGGCCAGATGCGCCAGATCGAGCTGATTGCCGACGAGGAGGGCGACTGGGCCATGCACTGCCACAAGAGCCACCACACCATGAACGCCATGGGGCACGCTGTGCCCACCATGATCGGCGTGGACCACCGCGGTCTGGTCAAGAAGATCCAGAAGGTCGCACCCGATTACATGCTGATGGGCGAGCGCGGCATGGCCGACATGGGTGAGATGCAGATGTCCATTCCTGACAACACGGCTCCCATGATGACCGGCACCGGCCAGTTCGGGCCGCTGGAAATGGGCGGCATGTTCACGGTCTTCAAGGTGCGCAAGGACCAGAAACCGGGCGATTACAAGGACCCGGGGCCGTACCAGTTCCCCGAGGGAACCGTGGCCTACGAATGGAACGGCGCACTTCCCCCGACACCACGCCCTGCGGCCAGCGCTGACACGACACCGGCCGCCGCCACGGCGATCAAACCCACCGTCAAAGGCATGTCCCACTGAAATGGCCCATTGCCCGTCTCACCACTGTTTTTCCTCAACCGTTTCCCCAACCAAAACCCCAAGGACAACCATGAAATCCGTCAAGTTCAACTTCGCTTCCCGCGCTGGCTTTGTTTTCGCTGCTGCAGCATTGGCCGCATCGGCTGCTTTCGCTGGTGGCACCCATGGCGGTGGGCACGATGAATCGCCCATCGGCGAACCGGGTGTCGCAGCCAACGTCACGCGCACGATCGAGGTGGACGCGGCCGACAGCATGCGGTTCACGCCGTCGAACGTGTCGGTGAAGAAGGGCGAGACCATCCGTTTTGTCATCAAGAATTCCGGCAAGGTGCCGCACGAGTTCAGCCTCGGCACGGAAAAGGAGCTCAAGGAGCACTACGAGGTCATGAAGAAGTTCCCGACCATGGAGCACGAAGAAGCCAACAAGATCTCGCTCAAGCCTGGCAAACAGGGTGAAGTGATCTGGCGCTTCACCAAGCCCGGTGTGGTGAACTTCGCCTGCTTGCATGTGGGCCACTACGAGGCCGGCATGAAGGGCCAGGTCAAGGTGGCAGCCAAGTAAGCGGCTATCCGATCATCACAACCTCCACCCAACGACACAAGGATTCACGATGAAACTGCGACTGGTTCTGAGCGCAACCGCACTGGCCTTCACGGCCATTGCAGCCAACCCCGTGTTCGCTCAAATGAACATGGACCACAGCAAAATGGGCATGGCGGGCATGCCCAGCATGACCGATGGTGAAGTCCGCAAGATCGACAAGGACGCCGGCAAGATCACCATCAAGCACGGTGAAATCAAGCACATGGAAATGCCTGGCATGACCATGGTCTTCGTGGCCAAGGACAAGGCCTTGCTGGACAAGACCAGCGTCGGTGCCAAGATCCAGTTCATGGTCACGAACGAGAACGGGCAGATGACGGTGACGGACATCCAGCCAGTGAAGTGATCCTGCGTTTTCAGCGTCTCCGTTTGGCTGCGGCTGTTCTTGCTCTGGCAGGGATTGCCGCAGCTTTTTTCTGGGGGCCATCTGCGGACTTCTTCCGGTCAGATCCCCAGGGATTGCCGCAGCTTTTTTCTGGGGGCCATCTGCGGACTTCTTCCGGTCAGATCCCATCGGGCTGCTTCGCCCGGATGACGCCGTGATGCTCAAGCAGGGTGCGCTGATCTACCAGGCCCGGTGCGCCAGTTGCCATGGCGTGACGCTGGAGGGGCAGGCCAACTGGCGAGAACGGGGTGCCGATGGTCGCTTGCCGGCGCCTCCCCACGACGGGAGCGGCCACACCTGGCACCACTCGGACGATGTGTTGATTCGCATCACCAAGGAAGGGGTAGCGAAGGCCGTTGGAATGCCCGACTACGCCACCAACATGCCCGCCTTTGGCGATTCGCTCAGCGAAGCCGACATCGTGGCGGTTCTGTCCTGGATCAAGTCGCAGTGGTCACCAGAGACCCGGCGCCACCACAACGACATCAATCTACAGGCCCAGCAGCAGTCGCCACGCTGAACCTGACTTTTTTGTCATGTCCGGGTCATCTTGGCGACCTGGGTCGATTCCTACAGTGACTCCATGGCATCTCGCCATGCGCTCCGTCACGAAAGGAAATCGATATGTCCACCTTGATCCGAACCCTTCTGGCCGTGGCTGTCGCTGGTGCGGCGTTCTCCACCGCAGCACAGCAAGCAGCAGACCACACCCAGCACCACCCATCCACCCCGGCAGCCAACGGCACGACCCGGCAGGCTACACCTCAGGCCGGTATGCCCATGGGCATGTCGTCGATGCCGCAGATGCAGGAACACATGCAGCAGCACATGACCACCATGCAGGCGCTGCGCGCCAAGATGGCGGCGGCCAAAACGCCGGCCGAACGCCAGTCTCTGATGGCAGAACACATGCAGGCGATGCAAGAAGGCATGGACATGATGAAAGGCGTGAAGTCCATGGGTGGCATGTCTGGAATGCAGGGAATGGGGGCTCCCGGCGCCGTTACACCGGACATGACCCAGCGGCATCAAATGATGGAGATGCGCATGGACATGATGCAGAACATGATGGAAATGATGATGCAGCGCATGCCGCAGTCGCCGTCCAGTACCGGTGCCCAGTGACCACGGCGACGTTCTGACGCTGTACCAGTTTTCATATCCAGTTCAGGAGATTGTGTGATGTCGATGTATTCCCGGCGGCAGTTTCTGAGCGGCGCGGGTGCTCTGGGTGCCGCGACAGCCTGCCCAGGCATCTGGGCGGCCACAGTTGCCCAGTCAGGCCTGTCTTCCGACGAGATCCTTCGCCTTGAAACACAGGCGGCGGGCTTCTCCAACCCCTTGCGACTTCCGGGAAGCAGCGGTCTTTTTGGTGTTCTACCCGCAACAGACTTCAAGGAAGTCCATGTGGTCCGCAGCGAGATCGAGGTGCTGCCGGGTCAGCGCACACCTATCCTAGCCTACGCCGTGGAATCGCGTGGCAAGAAGTTCCTCAACCCGGCGCTTCTGGCCCGCCGTGGCGACGAGATGCGGGTGAAGCTGATCAATCACATTGATCAACCGACGGTCATTCACTGGCATGGCCTGAGTGTCGATTCTCGCAACGACGGCAATGGCCTCAACGTCGTGGCGCCGGGTCAGAGCATGGACTACGCGTTCGCCTTGCAGGACCGGTCGTCGATGTACTGGTACCACCCCCACGCCCACGGATACATCCCTCAGCAGGCCTATCACGGCCTGGCCAGCCTGCTGTTCGTCGAGGACGACGACGAAGCCGCCCTGCGCAAGGAGCTGGCGCTGGCGTTGGGTGAATCCGAAATCCCGCTGGTGCTGCAGGACAAGGAGTTCGACGCACAAGGGCGCCTCCAGTACGCGCCCAGCGCCGCCCAGTCCTTCGGTGGCTGGGTGGGCAACCGGCTGATGGTCAACCTGACCGAACGCCCACGCCTGAAGGCCGGGCGTCGCATCGTTCGTTTTCGCATCCTCAACGGCAGCAACGCGCGCAGCTACCGGCTCGCGTTCCTGCAGGACGGCAAAGCGCTCGGCTTCTACCTGGCGGGCACGGATGGCGGCCTGCTTGCGCAGCCCTTGCGCATCGATCAGACCTTCCTTTCCCCGGGCCAGCGGCTTGATGTGCTGGTGGATTTTCGAGAAGCCAACCCCACCCGCCCGGTGACCCTGGCGTCCTTGCCCTTCGACCCGATGCACCAGGAGGGGGGACACGACATGGCCACGATGGACCACAGCCAGCATGGTGCGACACAGGGCGCAGCCGCGCTCGCAGCGATGGCCATGGAAGGCGATGCACGGGCGCTGATGCGTATCGACCTGGCGCCGTCCAGCACACCATACGACCGCCGTCTGCCTGCGCGCCTGTCTAGCCTCTCCGCTCCGGTTGAACCGGCGGGCGCGGCGCGGCGCATTCAACTGGGCCACGATGGCAAGGGCCACTGGACGATCAACGGTGGGGTGTACGACCATACCGCTGTCCCATTGACTGTCCAGCGGGGCGCGCGTGAAACCTGGCGGATCGAGAACGCCGAACGCAGCATGCCGCACCCCATGCACCTGCACGGTTTCTCGTTCCGGGTGCTCGAACGTCTGGGCAGTCCAGCGCCGGTTCGCTCCCTGGCCGGTGCACGCGGCCTGCTGCCTCAGGACCAGGGCGTGGTCGACACCCTGCAGGTGTGGCCGGGTGAATCCGTGCGGATCGCCATCGACTTTTCGCATCCGCACCAAGGCGATCAGGACTACGTCTTTCACTGTCACACGCTTGAACACGCCGAGGCGGGAATGATGATGCGGTACGCGGTCAAAGCCTAGCCAACGGAGCACCAGACACCATGAACCACGATGACAACGAACCCCATGTGCATTCCTTCTGGCGGCGCCCAGCCGGCATGGCGCTGGCGACGGCTGCATTGATCGCAGGGTTTTACATGCTGCGCGAGCACTGGGGCCATGTCCTGGGCTACTGGCCCTACCTGCTGTTGCTGGCCTGTCCGCTGATGCACCTGATGCATGGACACGGTCATGGAGGACATGGTCGGCACCCGCATCCACCCGGTCGCACCCAGGACGACAAGCAATAGGCCCATGAATATCACCACACACCAACACCACAGAAGCGGCACCCCGCCGACCGTGCCCGACTCGCCCACCGATCTCAAGGACCCGGTGTGCGGCATGAAGGTCACGGCGCAGTCGGCGCACACGCTGAAGCGCGAGGGGCGGCCCTACTACTTCTGCAGTGCCAAGTGCCAGGGCAAGTTCGCAGCCAACCCGCTGCAGTACCTTGTGTCCACGGCGACTGCAGTTTCAGCGCCAGCGGCCGCCGACACGGTCTACACCTGCCCGATGCACCCGGAGATTCGCCAGGACCATCCGGGCAATTGCCCCAAGTGCGGCATGACGCTGGAGCCCTTGCTGCCGGAACTTGATAACGACAACAACCCCGAATTGCGCGATTTCCAGCGCCGCTTCTGGTGGACGCTGCCGCTGACCGCCGGGGTCTTTGTGCTCGCCATGTTTGGCCACCGCCTCCAGTGGATGGACATGTCCGTGCAGAGCTGGGTCGAGCTGGTCTTGTCCATTCCCATTGTGCTGTGGGCCGGCTGGCCGTTCTTCTCGCGTGGCTGGCAATCGGTGATGAACCACAGTCCCAACATGTGGACCTTGATCGGGCTGGGCACGGGAGCCGCATTTGCCTACAGCGTGGTCGCGACGGTCACGCCACAGGTGTTCCCGGACTCGTTCATCTCCATGGGCCGCGTCGCCGTGTACTTCGAGGCTGCCGCCGTGATCATTTCGCTCACGCTGTTGGGCCAGGTGCTCGAACTCAAGGCCCGGTCGCAGACCTCGGCGGCCATCAAGTCGCTGTTGGGGTTGGCGCCCAAGACGGCCCGCCGCATCCGCGCCGACGGCACCGAAGAGGACGTGCCGCTGACCCATGTGCACGTAGGTGACGTGCTGCGCGTGCGGCCCGGCGAAAAGGTCCCGGTGGACGGCGAGGTGACGGAAGGCGGCAGTTCGGTCGATGAATCCATGCTCACGGGCGAGCCGATGCCAGTGGCAAAACAGGTGGGCGACAAGGTGGTTGGTGCCACGCTCAATACCAGCGGCGCGCTTGTGATGCGCAGTGAGCGTGTGGGCGCGGCCACCATGTTGTCGCAGATCGTGCAGATGGTGGCTCAGGCACAGCGTTCCCGGGCGCCGATGCAGCGCATGGCCGATGTGGTGGCGGGCTACTTCGTCGTCACGGTGGTGGGCATTGCTTTGCTGACTTTCTTCGGTTGGGGCCTGTTCGGCCCCGAGCCGCGCTGGGTGTTCGGCCTGATCAACGCGGTGTCGGTGCTGATCATTGCCTGTCCCTGCGCCCTGGGTCTGGCCACACCCATGTCCATCATGGTCGCGACCGGTCGGGGCGCCACGCACGGCGTGTTATTCCGGGACGCCGCGGCGATCGAGAACATGCGCAAGATCGACACCCTCATCATCGACAAAACCGGCACATTGACCGAGGGCCGTCCGAGTTTCGAGCGCGCCATTCCCGCGCCCGGTTTTGATGCCGACGAGGTGCTGCGCCTGGCCGCCAGCCTGGACCAGGGCAGCGAACACCCGCTGGCCGAAACCATCGTGCGCGCCGCGCGCGAACGTGGCATGGCGCTGGACAAGCCCGAGAACTTCGAATCCGGTTCAGGTATCGGCGTGCGTGGCCAGGTGGCTGGGCACCAGTTGGCGCTGGGCAACACCGCGCTGATGGAGCAGATCGGTGTCTCGGTCTCGGCGCTGGTGCCGCAGGCAGAGGCCTTGCGTGCAGAAGGTGCCAGTGTGATGTACCTGGCGATGGATGGCCAGTTGATGGGCCTGCTGGCGGTGTCCGATCCGGTCAAGGCCAGCACGCCGGAGGCCTTGGCGACCCTCAAGGCATCGGGGCTGCGTATCGTGATGGCGACCGGTGACGGCCTGACCACGGCCCAGGCTGTGGCCGCCCGCCTGGGCATCGACGAGGTGCATGGCGAGGTCAAACCGGCCGACAAGCTGCTGTTGGTCGAGCGCTTGCAAAAGGAAGGCCGCGTGGTGGCCATGGCCGGTGACGGCATCAACGATGCGCCCGCACTGGCCAAGGCCGATGTGGGCGTGGCCATGGGGACCGGGACCGACGTGGCGATGAACAGCGCGCAGGTGACGCTGGTCAAGGGCGATCTGCGCGGGATTGCAATCGCGCGGGCGCTGTCAGAAGCGACCGTCGGCAACATGAAGCAGAACCTGGTGTTTGCCTTTTTGTACAACGCCCTGGGCATCCCGGTGGCCGCCGGTGTGCTGTACCCGTTGACGGGTTGGCTGCTGTCGCCCTTGATTGCTGCGCTGGCCATGAGCCTGAGCTCGGTGTCGGTGATAGGCAATGCGCTTCGCCTCAGGTCGGCTCGGCTCCAACGAGGAACACCCTATAGAGAGGTCTGACCATGGACATTGTTGCGCACGGGGTGTGGGTAGGCCTTGGTGCTGTGTGGATGCATCGAAATCGGCGCCTGGACCGTCGCACCGCCGCCCTGGCGGTCGGTATGGCGGTGGTGCCTGACCTGATCCAGTTGCTGCCTCTGGGATACCTGGCACTGGTCACTTCCGATGGTTGGTTCGTCCTGCAGGCCTATGCCATTGCCCTGCCGGGCTACGAACCCCCGATGTCTCCCGTCCTCTCGGAGCTGACCCATCACCTGCATTGTGTGATGCACAGCGCCTTGGTGGCCGGTGTGGTCACTGCTGCCTGCTGGGTGTGGCTGAGGCGCCTCTGGCTACCTTTGCTGGGCTGGTGGACTCACATCCTGATCGATGTCTTCACCCACTCGGCTGATTTCTACCCATCACCGGTTCTTTATCCGGTGACCTATTGGGGGTTCGATGGAATCGCCTGGAACACACCTTGGTTCATGGTGGTCAACTATCTGGTCATGTTGGCTGTTGCCACAGTGATGTTCCGTCGCAAATAGAAAAGCCACCCCAAGACAGGGTGGCTGTTTCTGCGCAGAAGTCGCGATCAGTTGTGGTGACCCTTGCGCGCCAAGATATCAAGGCGAGCGACTTCGTTGCCCACCGTGCTGATCTTCTGACCATCCACCGATTGAACGACCTCTCCCTTGGCGAGATATGCAGTGCGTCCAAATTGGTTGGCTTTGGCCATGTTCCCGTCCTTGAAGACGTACAGGGTCTCACCATTGACCAGTGGGACTGTCTGCTTGGCCTCGGATTGAGCTGCATCCATGGCGAAAGCCGGGAGGGTTGCGGCGAGCGAAAGGACGACGATGTTGAATTTGCGAATCATGGTTTCTCCTGAAAGTTTCACGTTGATCGGGTGATGCAACGAGGTACCGTGTACAGGTCCAATGTAGTGACGCGCGGGTGACCGCAGGCTTGCCTTCCGGTGACAGTTTTGACTGCTATTTGACTGCGAACCTGCCGCCCCTGGCGATTGATGTGGCTGCTGAACTGGTCAGCGCGGCTGGAACGCAATGATCCCCATGCCCAACAAGGCCACCGCCGCACCGGTCGCATCCCACACTGAAGGTCGGACACCATCGACTGCCCACAACCACGCGATGGCTGCACCGATGTACACCCCGCCGTAGGCCGCATACACGCGGCCCGAGGCCGCATCATGCAAAGTCAACAACCAAGCGAACAGTGCGAGACTGGCCGCTGCCGGCAGCAGCAACCATGCGGAACCGCCATGGCGAAGCCATAGCCAGGGCAGATAGCAGCCAACGATCTCGGCCAATGCGGTGGCGATGTAGAGAAAAAAGGTCTTCATGACCGGTCAATGCGCAAGATGAGCATGGCACGCACAGGCCTCGCCGTGCGCTGCAGCCACCAGTTCCTTGAGGATGCCGCAGTCTGACCCTTCGTCGTCACAACGGCCGCAGCTGGCCTTGAGCAGCAACAGCTGCTTTTCCAGTGCGCGCATGCTCTTGAGCCGCGCTCGTACCTTGTCGATCTGCTCCTGCACCAGCCGGTCCACATCCGGGTGCGGCTCGCCCGGTGCGTCCAGCGCGCCCAGCAGCCGGCGGATGTCGGCCAGCGGCATCTCCAGTGCGCGGCAGTGGCGGATGAAGGCCAGACGTTCCAGATGGGTGCTCGCGTAGTCGCGGTAGCCGTTGTCCTGCCGGGCCGGTTCCGGCAGGAGGCCTTGTTTTTCGTAGTAGCGGATGGTGTCCACGTCCACACCTGTGGCTTCGGCCAGTTCCTTGATGCGCATGGGGTTTCTCCGGTGGGTGGGACTCAGGGCTTGACTCTGGAGTCGCTCCAGGGTTTTCAATACCCCTATTCTGATCCTGTAGGAGTTTCCATGTCGGCCCCCTCTTCTGAACCCGACCACACCCCATCGACTCGCAAGTGCGGGAACGCGGAGCATCGCCATGAGCCATCTCAAGTTCGTGATCATCAACACGCCCAGGAACAGGACGGGGCTGCTGCTTGCTGTGCGCCCGCTCCAATCTCCCTCGAAGCACTCCGTGCTCCCCAGCTCACCTCCGACGGCGTGCGCACGGCCATCCGCATCCTGCAGATGGACTGTCCGACCGAAGAAGCGCTGATCCGCAAAAAGCTCGACCCGATGACCGAGGTTCGGCAAATGGACTTCAACCTTGTGCAGCGGGTTCTGACTGTGGTGCACGCACCCGGCGCGCTGGACCCGGTACTGGAAGCGGTGCGCTCGCTGGGGTTTCAGCCCGAGCTGGTTGAAGCAGGTGCCGCACGTACTCCTGCCCGCCAAACCCGAAAGCCCTGGTGGCCGCTGGCGCTGGCGGGCGCCGCAGCCATCGCCTCAGAAGCTGCGGACTGGGTCGGACTTCCTGACACCCTTGTGGCTGCGTTGGCCCTTGTGGCCGTATTGGGGTCAGGTCTAACCACTTACAAGAAGGGCTGGGTGGCCATTCGCAATGGCAATCTCAACATCAATGCGCTGATGAGTATCGCTGTCACAGGTGCGTTGGCGCTGGGTCAATGGCCTGAGGCGGCCATGGTGATGGTGCTGTTCACGATCGCTGAGCTCATCGAGGCAAAGTCCCTTGACCGGGCCCGCAACGCCATCGAAGGACTGATGCGTCTGACGCCGGAGCAGGCGACGGTGCAGCAGAACGACGGAAGCTGGCAGTCTGTCGAGGCCCAGTCTGTGGCGGTGGGCAGTTTGGTGCGGGTGCGACCGGGTGAACGCATCGCGCTGGATGGCAGCATCATCAGCGGACGTTCTACGGTCAACCAGGCGCCCATCACGGGCGAAAGCCTGCCTGTTGACAAGGCCGTTGGCGACGCTGTGTTTGCCGGCACCATCAATGAATCCGGCTCGTTCGAGTACCGCGTCACGGCCGCAGCAGGCAACAGCACGCTGGCGCGCATCATTCACGCGGTCGAAGAGGCGCAGGGCGCCCGGGCGCCCACACAGCGGTTTGTCGACCAGTTTGCCCGCATCTACACGCCCGTGGTGTTTGCCATCGCCTTGGCCGTGGCGGTGCTGCCCCCGCTGTTGATGGGCGGAGCCTGGCAGGACTGGATCTACAAGGCACTGGTGCTGCTTGTCATCGCCTGCCCCTGTGCCCTCGTGATCTCGACACCTGTGACCATCGTCAGTGGTCTGGCTGCCGCAGCCCGGCAAGGTGTGCTGATCAAGGGAGGGGTGTATCTGGAAGAAGGGCGCAAGCTGCGGTGGCTGGCCCTGGACAAGACCGGCACGATTACCCACGGCAAACCAGTACAGACCGATTTTGCGCGGCTTGACGACTTGGACGAGGCGCGGTGTCTGCAACTGGCTGCCAGCCTTGCGGGGCGCTCGGATCACCCGGTTTCCCAAGCCGTGGCGGCTTCGGCGAATGCCCAGGGTGTCGAACGAGAGGCTGTGGACAACTTTGAAGCCTTGCCCGGTCGCGGTGTGAAGGGTGTGATCGGTGGCACGGTTTACCGCTTGGGCAATCACAGACTGGTCCACGAACTGGGCTTGTGCACCCCGGACCTGGAAAATCGGCTCGATACGATGGAACGGCAAGGCAAGACAGTGGTCATGCTGGTCGACGAACAGAGGGAGCGGGTGATGGCCCTGTTCGCTGTGGCCGATACCGTGAAGGAAAGCAGTCGGGCCGCTATTGATCAACTGCATCGCCTGGGTGTACGGACCGTGATGTTGACCGGCGACAACGCGCACACCGCCGAGGCGATCGCCCGACAAGTGGGCATAGACCAGGCGCATGGCAACCAGTTGCCCGAAGACAAGCTGCGCGTGATCGAAAGTCTTGGCCGCGAAGGGGTGGTCGGCATGGTCGGCGACGGCATCAACGACGCTCCTGCGCTGGCCCGCTCAGACATTGGGTTCGCGATGGGCGCCATGGGCTCTGACACGGCCATCGAGACAGCCGACGTTGCCTTGATGGACGACGATCTGCGAAAGATCGCCACCTTTATCCGACTGTCCAAAACCACCCATACGGTGCTGGTGCAGAACATCACGCTGGCGTTGGGCATCAAAGCCGTGTTTCTTGTGCTCACCCTCATGGGGCTTGGCACCATGTGGATGGCCGTTTTCGCTGATGTGGGTGCCAGTCTGCTGGTTGTTGGCAATGGACTGCGCTTGCTGCGCCGCTGAAAGGAACCAACATGGGCATTTTCGACAATCCGTTTGGCGACCGCCATGGCCCACGTCGCCATGGGAACCGCAGACACGAATATGAACACCACGCCCACTGAACCCACTGCGACGGTGGCGTTCGACCCGGGCACCTTCGAGCGGCTGCACCGGGCGTACCGCCGGATCGACCGCAGTGACCCAGCCCAGGCCTGGCATCTGCTCGAAGCCCTGCATGTGCTCGGGCAGACGCGGCTGGTGTCGCATGCACGAACGCATGGGCTCATGCTCGCGCTGGCCTGGCGGACGCGAAACCTGACCGAGGTGAATGGTCAGCTGTTGCGGCTGCTGCTGGTGCCGCTTGGGCACCTGCTGGGCCGGCTACCTCTGGGCAACACCGGGCGTTCGCACGTGGGGGCGTTTCGGCCCATGCAGGTCGCTCCGGAATTGCTGGCCACCATTCGCGCACATCAGCGACCGCCGACTCTCTGAACAACCTGCGGGCTGTCCGGGTCAACCGATCTCTATTGCTGTCTTCACCCTACAATCCACCCTTGATGCGTGCCTGCCTGTTTGCCCTGTTGCTGATGTTCTGCCTGCCCCTGCAGTGGGCCGGCGCAGCCACGGGCGCGCCTTGTGCGCACGAACCCTGTGCGCCCCTGCACGCCAGCGCGGCCGGTGTCTCGTCGCAGGTTGACGCCGCCGACCACGCCGGTGAGTCCCATGCTCAGCACCCGCACTGCGGAAGCTGCCACGCTGGCGCCCTGGCCCTGCTGGCCAGCGTGCCCTTTTCCATGAGCGACACCCGTACCCGGACGCAAGCGAAGTCGCGTTCCTGGACCGAGGGCCTGTTCGTCGAGCGGCCCGAACGGCCGCAGTGGCCCACCCTGGCCTGACCAGGGTTCGGTTTCTTTGGCGGCGCCCATTGCCGCCCCTATCCGATCCCTGTAAAGCGTGCCAGCCCTTGCGGCTGGTGATGTCCGTTCTTTCAGGGTCTTTTCATGTCTGTATCTCCCTGGCGGGGCCGTCCCCGTCTGGCCTGGCTCACGGCCGTGGTCCTTCTTCTGGCGCTGGATCAGCTAAGCAAAGCCTGGTTCGCCAGCACCATCGCGCTGGGCACGGCCATCGAGGTCACGACCTGGTTCAACCTGGTCCATGTGCTCAACACCGGTGCCGCGTTTTCCCTTTTGGCTGAAGCGGGCGGCTGGCAGCGGGTGTTTTTCATCGCCATCGGCTTCGCAGTGGTCGTTCCCATCACATTCGTCTGTCTGGCTCGCCAGGTGGAGCCGCTCGAACGCGTGGCGGGTGCGCTGCTGGTGGCCGGCGGCAGCGGCAACCTGATTGATCGCATCGCCAGCGGCGCGGTTACCGACTTCCTTGACCTGCACTGGCGCGGTCTGCATTGGCCGGCCTTCAACCTGGCCGATGTGTTCATCGTGCTGGCGGCGGGCGCCTGGATCCTGATGTCCCTGCGTCCTGCCGTGGCCTCTTCGAAAGGCGCGTCATGAACCGCCCCTGGACCTGGCTGCTGATGGCCTGGCTGGTGGCCACGGCCGCCACCTCGGGCGCGCTGTTTCTGGGCGAGGTTATGGGCATGACGCCCTGCGTCCTGTGCTGGTACCAGCGCATCTTTATGTTCCCCCTCGCCATCATCCTCGGGATCGCCTGCTTCACCGATGACCGTCGGGGCGCCGTCTACGGCCTCGCCCTGGCACTGGGCGGGGTGGCCATGGCCGGGTACCACACCCTGCTGGTCGCCGGCCTGATTCCCAAGGCCTGGGTGCCTTGCAGCGCCGGTGTGTCCTGCGCGGACCAAAAGCTCGACATCCTCAACGGCGTCCAGATCCCCTGGCTGTCGCTGGCCGCGTTCATGGCGCTGGCATTCCTTCTCATCGTTTACCTCAGAAAGTCCTCCCGATGAACTCCAAAAAAATTACTGTTGCCGCCCTGGTCGCCATCGTCCTGGTGTTCTTCTTCCTCGGCATGAACGCTTACCAGAAGCGGGTGCAGAACTCGCAGGCCGAGAAGGTCAGCCAGGTGGTCCAGCAGTCCGGCAGCGAACCCGCCATTCAGACGGACAACCGGCTGGTCCGCTTCCATTCACCGGTCTTTGGTCCCAGCAATGCGCCGGTCACCATCGTCGAATTCTTTGACCCTGCGTGCGAGACCTGCCGGGCGTTCTATCCCATCGTCAAGGACATCCTCAAGCAATACCCGAACGATGTGCGCCTGGTGATCCGCTATGCCCCGTTCCATGCCGGCTCCGATCAGGTGGTCAAACTGCTCGAAGCCGCCAAACGCCAGAACAAGTACCAACCCGTGCTGGAGATGATTCTGGCCACCCAGCCGCAGTGGGCGGACCACGGTAAACCCAACATCGAGCTGGCGTTCCGGGCGGCGCAGGAAGCCGGTCTGGACATTGCCAAAGCACAGGCCGACGCCCAAGGCTCGGACATCGCAGCGGTGCTGAAACAAGACATCGAAGACCTGACCGCACTGGAAGTGACCAAGACGCCCACGTTCTTTGTCAATGGTCGCGGTCTGCCGTCCTTCGGTGACCAGCAACTGCTGTCACTCGTGGCCGAAGAAGTGGCTAAAGCCAGGAAGTGATATGGACCCGCGTTTTTCATCCACACCTGGCCACCCGTCCATGGGCCGTCGGCGCTTTGTCCGGGTCGCCCTGGCCAGTGCAGTCGGCATGCCTGTGCTGATGGCCTGCTCACCCGAGGTTACGCCGTTTAAAAGCACCGATGTGACCGGCGCCACCTTTGCCCAGGATTTCCGGCTCAAGGATCACCTCGGCAACTTGAGAACGCTGGCGGACTTCAAGGGCAAGATCACGGTCGTTTTCTTCGGATTCACACAGTGTCCGGACGTCTGCCCCACCTCGATGACCACCATGGCAGAGGTCAATCGCTTGCTGGGTGCCCAGGGTGATCGACTGCAGGTGCTTTTCATTACGGTGGACCCCGAGCGGGACACGCAGGCGCTGCTCAAGGAGTACATGGCGAACTTCGACCCGAGCTTCATCGCGCTGCGGCCCGAGCCAGACGAACTCAAAGACGTCGCGGCGGGCTTCAAGATTTACTACAAGAAGGTCTCGGGCTCGACCCCGACCTCCTACACCATGGACCACTCGGCAGGGAAGTACATCTTCGACTCCGAAGCCCGGGTCCGCCTGTTTTCCGCCTACGGAACCGATGCCGCCACGATCGCATCGGACATCCAGATCCTTTTGTCCGCGGCCTGAGGCGTTTGAAGCCGTGGTCAAGCCATCGAGTGACCTGACATGCACCCAGCCAACATGCTCCGTTTGACAGTACTGATCCAACACCACCGGCGGTCCGTGCTGGCGGTCTTGGGCACCTTGATGCTGGGCACAGGCGTCGTGGCTTTTGGTGTCTCCCCGGCTTTGCCCGACGCGGCGCAGTGGCCCGTCCGGCAAGTGATGGAGACCATGAATGCGCCACTGGTGGTGTCTGAGCCGACGACATCGAACCCCGAGTTTCTGATCCATCAATCGCAGCTCACCCGCCGCGACGACTCCCTTCAGGCCCTGCTCAAAAGGCTGGGTGTCGATGACCGCGAGGCACAGACCTTTCTCGCGCACGACGCCACATCGCGCATGCTGTTGACCGGTGCGTCCGGCAAGCTGGCCACCGTCACCCGAGCGTCGGCAGGGCGCCTGAAGACCCTGTCTGTGCGCTGGGTGGACACGAACAGCCAGCGCATCAGCCGGCTGGTGGTGGAGCAACAAGAAGGTGGCTACCAATCTCGGATTGAACAGCCGACGCCACGGCGCCTAGAGCAGTTCGGTTCGCTCACCATCCGCTCCTCGTTCTATGCCGCCACCGACCAGGCCGGCATTCCGGATGCCGTCGCCGCGCAGACGGTCGAGGCCTTTTCCGGGGACATCGATTTCCAGCGCGACTTGAAGCGCGGTGCGCGTGTCAGCCTCGTGTATGAGGTATTCGAGCTGGATGGTGAAATCCTGTTCACAGGCCAGTTGCTGGGTGCCGAGATTCAGAACGGCAAAGACACGCACCAGGCCATGTGGTTCCAGGCGGCAGGTCAGACCGGCGAGTTCGTCAGCCTCGATGGGGCGAGTCAGCGTCGTGCATACCTGGCCTCACCCCTGGCGTTTTCCAGGGTCACCAGCTCCTACGGGCCTCGTATCCACCCGGTGTTCGGGGGTCAGAGAGCGCACAAAGGAACGGACTACGGCGCTCCGGCCGGAACCCCGATTCGAACCGTGGCCGACGGCGTGGTGAGCTTTGCGGGTCGCAAGGGTGGGTACGGCAATTACGTCGTGATCCAACACCCCGATAAGGCCGCCACCGCCTATGCGCATCTGGGCCGCATCGATGTCCGGATGGGCCAACGCGTGCAGCAAGGTCAGACCATTGGCACAGTCGGCTCCACCGGAACGGCGACGGGCCCGAATCTGCACTTTGAATACCTCGTCAAGGGAGTGCAGACCAACCCGTCGCGGATCGCCAGCGATTCGTCGGTCTCGACCGTTGCGGTTGCCCAGTTGCCCGGCTTCAAGCAGGAGGCCAAGGCCATGCGGGAACAGCTCGACATGGCCGCTTCCGTTGCCCTGGCCGACGCGCAATGACCTTTGGACAGAACGACTCCATGTCAGTACCACCTGATCGGGTCACCACCCGACGAAAGTTGCTCTCCCGAGCTGCGCTCGCAGGTGCGTCTCTGGTTTTGCCATTCGGACAGGCCAGCGGCCAGACCACCAGAAGCAGCTTGAACGATGGCGCTGTTCTGGCCGGCTCATTGAGTTCGTCGCCGGAAGCGCGCCTCATCGCGGTCTACCGCGCCATCGCGGCCGGGGACCGGCATGCCCTGCCATTGGCCGCGGCGCTGGTGCGTGACGTGCCGGGTTTCCAGTTGGGACAACTCGTCTACGGGGACCTTCTGATGGCCCAGAGTGGAACGCTGCCCAGCTTCGCCACGGTGAAGGATGGCCCTCCGGCCGTTCGGGAGCAACTGCAAAAACTGCGCGCCGAGGCCACCCGGCGCCTGGGTTCGCTCAGAGAGATGCCACCGCCCGGCACCGTGCCGGAGCAGGTGCTGGAGCTCGCCCGCAACGTTCGGCATGTGGTCGTCGTAGACGCCAGCCATTCACGGGTCTACGTGTTCGAGCAGAAGTCCAGCGGCCTGCAGCTGGTTCGCAGTTTCTATGCGTCCATTGGTCGGGCGGGTTTTGACAAAGAGGTGGAAGGTGATCTGCGCACGCCGTTGGGCATCTACCACATCACCAGCAGGCTGGACGACCAGCAGGTGGAAGAGCTGTACGGAATCGGCGCGCTGCCTCTGAACTATCCGAACGAGCACGACCGTCGCATGGGCCGAACGGGCAGCGGCATCTGGTTGCATGGCGTCCCTCGCGTCTCTTACGCCCGCAGCCCCTACGCCACAGAAGGTTGTGTCGCCTTGGCCAACGACGACATGGCTTACCTCATGGAGGTGCTGCAAACCCGGCGCACACCTGTTGTCATTGCGAACGAGGTGAACTGGGTTCGACCCGCCGACCAGGCGGCCGAACGGCGCAGTTTCGAAACTCTGCTCACCAAGTGGCAAGAGGCACGTGCCCGCGGCGATGCTCGCACTTTGTTGGCCCTGCAAACGGCGGACTTCAATGCGCGCGTTGACAACCCGCTGCGCAAGGCGTCCCTTGATGCCGAGCCCCTGGGCGCCAGCGGGGAACTCGATCCGCAGGCCGATTGGCGTCAGGTTTCCGTCTTTCGCTGGAAGCGAGGGGCCGAGGTGACCATCGTCAACTACACCGTGGTGAGCACGAAGCCGTCACGCAGCGCCGACCGTCGCCAATACTGGGCACGGGAGCAAGGGCGCTGGCGCCTGTTTTTCGATGGAGCCGTCTGAGCTGCCCTTTAAGCATCATTCAACCCCTGCTCAGGGCACTGTATGCGCCGTACTTTGTTGCAAAGGACGTCGGTCCACGCGCGAAGTGCGATGACCAAGGACATGCGCTGCACTACAGGAGTCCATAGAGGCGCGCGATACGCACCGCAGTGCGCCGATCAGGCGCCCCCAACTTGGCATTGAGCCGCTGGAACCGGCAGTCGATGGTTTTGGCTTCCAGATTCATGGCCGCGCCGATGAGCTTGCTGCTGTGACCGGCGGCCTCATGGCGTAGGAGTTGCAGGTCGGCGTCTGTGAGGCGCACCCCTTGAAGCAGCTCTTCGCGCATGGATTGCGCGATCCAGTGATGCAACTCCATGGCGAGCGCGCGTGCCAGCACACGCAACTTAGGGAAATTTTCGCCGTCAAACCTACTGGGGTCGGCTGATCCCAGGCACAGGACGCCCACCCGGGAGAGGCCAACCGGGCTGGGAGCAGGCGCAATCAGAGCAGAGGTGAAACCATGCTGTGCCGCTGTGCGGGTGAAGTCGATTTCTTCGTTCGATGAGCAGGCCAAGTCGCTGGCGCGGATGGGCTCCGCGTTGCTCGATGCATACCGCAACCAGGGGTCGTATTCGAACCATTGGTGAGACGCGTATTCAGCCGCCCATGCCGGGTCGCACGCCCACATCGACCGAAAGGAGGTTCGGGTTGCATCATCCCGGAGGCAACTCAGGAAGACGCCCGCGTCAGCACCCAGACCGGCAACAACCTCGTGAAAGAGCGATAGCACTTTCCCAGAAGAGCTGACGTCTGCGATCAGGGGCAGCAGCTGCAAAACACGCACATCGTCCATGCTGTCGCACCCGTGCGCAGCGTGCCTGTTGGATTCAGCACCTGGCAGTAAATGCTGCATGGCCTTCGCGCACCAGCTTGCTGAACAGCAGGCCATCTCCAAACCGCAGTGGCTCAACCGCGCACCACAAGTCGAAGCTCTTCACGTCACGAAACACCATCGTCTGTACCAGCCGCGTACCCGCACCTTGACGTTGGGTGCGCTCCATCAGCAGACCGAAGTTGGTGGCGCGCAGCAGGAAGGTTACAGCGCCATCGGCTGAGACTAGCAACGAGTCGCCCGCCGCAGCAAGTCCAGTTTTGTGACCTGCAGACAACGCAGCCGAGTCAGCGCGTTTGACGACAAGCGCCGAACGCTTTGAGCCCAAAGGGCGAGCAGGCGCGTCGATAGGGTCTATGCGTCGTTTGACCGAGGATTGGGTCAACACGGAGCGTGCTGACTGCATCACCACGGGAGTCTGAAAGTTGCTCATCCCCACTCCTACAGGTCGGGTTGACCGACAGGCCACGCGGTGCTGGCACCGAGTGACCCACTCTTCAAGTCTCAACTGATTGGATAGAGGGGAGGGTAGACAAACGCGTCGTGCGATGTCAAAGGAAATCCGGTCAGGGCGACCAAATCTGCAGCTAGGTCAGTCGCGCTAAACGACGACGACCCGATGCACGCGGTTCCTCAAATCACTGCTGGCGCGCTGCTTTGGCTCAAAGCCTCCAGCAACGAAAACGCATCGTCGGCCCGATTCACCGGGATGAACAGGTGATCGTGGTGGAAGGCTGCGACCGCGTTGCAGGGGATGCCCGCTTTGGCCAATGCAGAGGAGATCATGGCCAGGAAGCCGATGGCCTCCAGCGAAGAGTGCACGGTGAGCGTGATGAGTTTGGCCTCGAAGATGTAGGGTACTTTGGCTTGAACGGCTTGAGAGCGCTCCACGATGGCCGTCAGTCCTTCTGACTCTCTGAACGTACAGATGGGGGAGAGGTCAACAGGAAGGCAATGGTCCTGGAAGGTGCAGTAGACGTAGGTCTCTGGCCTAAGGTCAGGGGCCATCATCTGCTGCAGCCGAACTTGGTCTTTTTCTCCGCTCATCCGATGTCCTCCTGTCAGGGCAATGGTGTTGGCTTTCGGCGCTGATTATGGGCGGCAGGCGTTCATCTGGCGCGTGCACAAGTGCGCAGGTGGACCGCTGAAAGCGGTCTGTTTAGCTGAATTGACACGAGGCCAAAGTTCCTAAACCACGACGTTCAAGCGGGATCTGCTGCTACCGTCTGGCGCAGCCCGGAACAGACTCCCGCCATCAACTGCTTTTGCCGCCGGGCGCCACACGGCAAAGCACAGTGAGAAGGAGTGTCCAAATGGCACCGACTTCCGAAGTCCTCGCGGACATGGCCGATCTTCGCAGCCAGCTGAGGGAACAGGGCAGTCCATACAGCGAGTTGTTCAAGCTGCGTCCCGCACGCGTGTTGCTCGATATTGCGTTCGACTGGACGCTCATGGTGGGAGCTGTTGCCGCCGTCGTGTGGCTCGATGTGATGCTCGCTCCCTTGTCCGTGCTAGTACTCGCCAATCGGCAACGGGCACTGGGCAACATCCTGCACGACGCGGGTCACCGAAACATTTTTCGAGACAAAGATCGGAACGATTTTGTAGCCCGTGGGCTGGTGGCGCCGTTGCTGTTCGCAAGCCTATCCCGATACCGGGAGACGCATTTCCAACACCACCTGGAGTTGGGCCGCACGCAAGGCGATCCCGACCTGATTCCGGGTCAGGATCATCTGCCATCTTCGTGGATGGTCAGCTACATAAAGTGCCTGCTTTCGTGGACCAATTGGCTCGGGTCACTGGGCGGCCATCTGTTCGACCAGAAGGTCAGCTTGAGGAGCAAAGCCTTCATCATGGGATGGTGGGCGAGCCTCGTCGGTGTGCTGGCCCTGTTGGGTGGCGGCGATTTTGCTTTGGCTTTTGTATCGCTGTGGTTGATCTCGCGGGCAACGCTGTTTCATTGCATCACCACATTTCGCGAGATGTGCGATCACTTCGGACTGCTACCGGGAGGGGTGTTTGGCTTCACCCGTGACATGGTCTGTCACGGACCCTGGCGCTGGATCATTCATCCGCGCAACAACGGCTACCACCTCACCCACCATCTGTTGCCAGCAGTTCCGTACTACCGACTTCCGGAAGCTCACACACTGCTGTGTCAGTTGCCTTTGTTCGAGGATCGATCACACATCTGTCGTGCCTACTTCACCACGCAAACGGCGGTGACGACCGAGTGGCAGAGCAAGGCGGCGACGTGATGGATCGCGTCCTGAGCAGCGTCCAGATCGCGGCGCTATTGGTGTCGGCCAGCTACGGCATCGGCTTCTTGTTCGGCTCCGGAGAACTGGCCCTGACACACGGGATGGCCGGAAGCATCTACGGCTTCGCCACAGGGTTGGGCATGCTGGCTCTCGCGGTGGTGGCAAAACCTCTGTGGCAGTCTGGTTTGTCGGTGTGGGACCTGTTTGGGCGTGCCTACGGCTCGCAACAGCGTGGCTTGGTGGCGGCTTTGTCCCTTGTATGGATGGCGGGTGTGCTCGCCGCGCAGATTCATGGCGGTGTGGCTGTCGCTCGCTTGCTGGGAGCACCCGATCCGTATGGACTGATCATCGTGCTGGTTCTGATCTACGCCGCAGCGCAAATGAGCCTTCGCATTGCTTCGGGTGTTTTCGCCGGCTGCCTTCTGTTGAGCGGGGTGGTTCTGGTGTACACCCTCGTTGCTGCAGATGGACTGGCACTCTATTGGCAGGCAGTGCCTAGGTTCGTGGAGGACCTGGATACCTTCAGTCCGACCCAAATGGGCACCATGTCCCTCGCCGTTTGCCTCCTTGTCGTCACTGGGGCCGACTACCACCAATTCGTGATGTCTGGTCGAACAGCCCAATGCGCCGTGGTCGGATGCGCCACGGCTGGGTTGGCGCTGATCCTGATTGGATTCTTGCCAACGGCTGTTGTGGTGGCGATGCAGACAACCGGCGTGCTGGTGGACATGCCAGATGGCAAGCAAGTCATTCCGTGGTTGCTGTCTCGCTCAGCCGGCCATCTTTCGGGGAGTCTGGGGGCTGCCATGTTGGTCGCACTGTCACTTGCTGCGTTGGGTTCCGGAGCGGCGATTTTGCGAGCGATGGCTTCAGCGATTAGCACGACTCTGCCAGGAATAGGGCGGCGAAGGCTTGCCTCAGCTTCGGCGCTCGTTATTGGGGCCATGCTTGCCGCGCGCGATCAGGGCATCGTGGAGACCATGGTGTCGGTCAACATCGTCTACTTGGCCAGCGTCGGCGTCTGCTTTTCTGCCTTGCTGGCAGACATCAACCTGACCCCTCAGCGTGCCAGGGCAACCATGGTCGCGGGGCTCATCGCGTCTGGCGGTGTCTACGCGGCCAGTTGGCTAGGCCTGCTGTCTACACAGGCTGACGCCAGTTCGCTGGTGGCTGGACTTGCGGCATCAATGGGTGTTGCAGTCGGCTTTGGTTTTGTTGCTGGCCACCGCCGGACTCGCATGACGAGGTCCTCTCGCTGAGTCGTCCGACCCAGCGACCACCAGCACTGGCTCTTCGACTGCTCGCGAAACCAGTTCACGTTGAGCCACCTTGACGATCAGCGCAGTGACGTCGTGAGCCAACGGCGGTTCGAGTTCCCAGTGGTGCCAGTACAGATCGACCATGACCCGGTGGTTTGGGCACAAGTCCACGAGCCGTCCGCTGTCGACCACCGGTTGTGCCTGGGTGCTCGGTATCAGGCCATAGCCTGCACCCATCGCCACGCCTTCCAGCAGGGCAACTGGTGACGGCAAAAAGTGTTTCGCGTACCGGTCTATCGGAAATCCGAAACGGCTTTTCAGGAAGTCGTCATGCAGGGAGTCTTTTCGATTGAAAAGGACGGCGGGTGTGGCCAGAACTGATGGAACAGTCAATCCGTCTGGAAATGCACTTACTGCGAAATCAGGCGTTGCGTAGCAGCGGTACTCCATGGCGCCGAGGCATTCGGCCACGAAACCATCGGCCGCTTTGGCACTGGTCGATATGCACCCAATGACTTCACCGCGAGACAGCAACTGAGATGTGTGGTCCTGATCGTCTGCAATCACTTCCAGTGCAACCAATTGGCTCAACAGGAGTTCCTTCAAGACCTCTGGAAACCAAGTAGCCAATGAATCCGCATTCACCGCAATGGAAAGCGGAACGGGCGCATGGAGTTTGGGCTGGGGCGCCAGTTCCTGCAAGGCAGACCCTTCCATGATTCTCAGCGCCTTCACGTATCGAAGCAGGACTTCTCCTGCCGGCGTGGGTGATACCGGTCGGTCTCGAAGCACCAGGACTGTGGACAGCGATTCTTCCAACGCCTTGATTCGCTGAGAGACGGCGCCCCTTGTGATACTCAATGCAGACGCCGCTTTTTCAAAGCTCTGCTGCTCAATCACAACGGCAAAAGTTTCCAACTGATCACGATCCAGCATGGGTATCTCCCGATGTCTGGCTGACGCGGTTGCCAACCTTCACCATTTAGTGGGGTAATCGGGAAATATGTCGATGGTTTTTAGGTGTCAAACGCTTCCGATAAGTTACGAGCAGTATCGGGTTTTGGCCGATTCAAGGCGGTGAGGCAGATGGCTGTAAAACACAAATTACACATGGTTGCCATGCGAAATGAACCGATGGATGGGATGTGGCATTCTTGAAGAGACTAAAAAAGGAGGTATTCCATGTGGCTTCTGGTGGCTCGTGAACCGAGGCAAGATGCTCCCCAATGGGCGGGCAGGAAAAGTCTTGCTGTTTTGGACGCGGTGGCATGGCCGCTGGTCGGCGTTTCTTTGCTTTATCTGTCTCGCATGTCGCTCGGTGTCGTCGGCCCGGTGTTGATGGCGGCGGCTTTCGTGTTGTCAATTGCCCGACTTCGTCGCGCCATCTGGCTGAACCACCGGTACCGATTCACTACCTGGCGATGGGGTGGGATGGTTCTCGGTCTGGTGATGTTGGGAGCCGTCCTGGACATGAGCGCTTGAGGGTTGCGTCAGGCGTGGGACGGTGATCCCAAAACGCGCTGGATCGTGTAGCCACTCAACCGTATTGCGCCAGATCTTCCTGCGCCACGGTCTGGGCTGTGCCCAAGGGAATGCGTATCGCGTTCGAAAGAAACCTGAGGCATCGTCCCCCAGCACGATCATGAGCATGTCCACGCGCTTGGCGTCCGCATCGTGGATGACCAGGTCACCAGGCTTCCACAGAGTTGTGTTCGGATCGTGGATCAGACCCATGGCATACCCCACTCGGCGGTGCAATCAGTGAGCCGCTACCGGGCGGGTTTCGCTCCACGCTTCGATGTCGGTACTCCGCCAAGCGACAGCATGTGAGGTCAGACGTACCGGGCAGGGGAACTGTTTGCTTGCGATCAGCCTATAGATGGTTGACCGCCCAAGCCCCGTGATCTTCATGACCGACCGCATGCGCAGAAAGACAAGTGAGGACTGATCTCGATGATCAGGCTGCAGGTTGGTTTGAAGCTGTTGCATGGCGCACCTCTGGTAGAAGCAACACCACCACTGTGCCGTCGGAACGTTCCTCTCGGTTCGCTGGATTCACATCAATTTCGTGCTGCATTCGTACATTGACCGCAGAGAGCGGTGCAGAAGCGCCAGGCTGAGCAGCACGAGGCGCGTCAGATACTTTTTTGCAAGCGCCTTGATCATTCGATACGAGTTACCCGCACGAGAAAACCATACAGGGCTTCTGCATAATTGATCGCAAATGTTCAACAAGATATCGCGAGACTACACATGCGGACGCTGTTCCTGAAGGGACACAAGGCCAAGCTTCAGCGTTGGCATGTGGCCGCCTGGGCATGTGGGGTCGTTGCCGTATTGCTCACCGTGCTCGCACTGCTGGAAGAAGCGATTTCATGGCATGTGGCGTCCTTGTGGTTGCTTGCAGCTGCTGTGTTCGCAGGGCTAGCGATACTTGTCGGCCGCTGGGTGTACCGACGGCGCCTGCAGGACTCGACTCGGAGTCTGAAAGACTCTGCACTTTGGTAGTGTGGTCAAGTGCGACTCCTGGCTTTGGTTGTCGCCACTGTGGGAGGTGATTGCTTGCAGAGGCGCAGTCACTGGCAGGTAAGTCATGCCTGCACATGCCTTGGCGCCATAAAGGTGTAGCCCACTGAGTTTGATCATGGTGTTGTACTCAAGATACACACACCAAACCCCCTGGAAATTTCGGACACGTGTCGGACACGAGCCGCCCAGAAAGCAAAAAAGTCAGCAGGCGCTAACCTGCTGACTCTCATGTTTCTTGGCTCCCCGACCTGGACTCGAACCAGGGACCTGCGGATTAACAGTCCGTCGCTCTACCGACTGAGCTATCAGGGAACAGCCTCAAATTATAGTGTGATTTTTATGATGTTTGGAAGCCGGGTCACAGTTTCTTCAAAAAATTATGGAACTGGGCCGCCAAGTGGCTCGGGCCGCACTTCCAGCAGGCGATGCAGTCGGGAACTGGAGGTTGTGTATTCGAGGTGGATGGCTTTGCCGGGAAACACCCGCGTGGCTGCCGCATACGCTGCGAGCACGCACTCGTGGAAGCCACAGACGATGAGCTTCCTCTTTCCCGGGTAGGTGTTGATGTCGCCAACAGCGAAGATCCCGGGCTCGCTGGTGGAAAACGTCGCGGTGTCGACTACCAGCTGTTTGCGTTCCAGCGCGAGTCCCCACTGGGCCATGGCGCCCAGACGGGGTGAGAGTCCCTGCATCACATACATGCTGTCGACGTCCAGGCGTTCTGCGGCGCCATCGGCCCGCAAAACACTGACAGCGCTCAGACGTTCGCCATCCGATTCGCAGGCGGTGGCCTGGCCAATCAGCAACCGCATGCGTCCCTGTGCACAGAGCGCGCGCATCTGCGTCTGCAAGTCCGTGCTGGACTGAAACACATCGCGTCGGTGCATCAGTGTCACATCGACGCCGCCTTGGTTCACCAGGGACAGCGCCCATTGCATGGCGCTGTCGGTGTCTCCAACCACCAGCACGCGACGCCCGATTTCCTGTTCCGGGAGGCGCGGAAAGAAAAAAAGCTGCGAGCCTTCAAAGGTCTCCAGACCCTCGAGCTTGAGGCGACGTGGCTCGAAGGCGCCGACACCTGCGGCGATGAACACCGTCCTGGTCAGCAGCGAGGTTCGCTGGGAGGTCGACACCAGAAAGCGATCATCGCCTTGTCGTTCGACACGGGATACCGTCTGCCCGAGATGAAAGGTGGGTTCGAAGGGGCGAACCTGTTTCAGCAGCGCATCGGTCAACTCCTGACCGGTGCAGGCGGGCACGGCAGGAATGTCATAGATCGGTTTGTCGGGATAGAGCTCTGCGGGCTGCCCGCCAGGGTGCGGGAGCGCGTCGACGACGTGGGTCCGGATCTCCAGCAGCCCCAGCTGAAAAGCCTGGAACAGGCCCACAGGACCGGCACCGATGATGACCGCATCGGTCTCGATCACGTCACCGGTCATCATCTCCTGGGATCAGCGGGCGAGTTCGGACAGTTTGCCGGTGCGGTCTTTCCACTCCTCGTGGTCGGGCAGCGGATCTTTGCGCTTGGTGATGCTCTTCCAGTTCGGCAGCTTGGCCAGTTCGGCGTTGAGCTCTGTCATGTGCACCTGGTCTTTGGGCAGATCCTCTTCGGCGAAGATGGCGCTGACCGGGCACTCGGGAATGCAGACCGCACAGTCGATGCACTCGTCCGGATCGATGGTCAGGAAGTTCGGGCCTTCGCGGAAGCAGTCGACGGGGCAGACGTCGACGCAGTCGGTGTATTTGCAGCGGATGCAGGCTTCGGTGACGACGTGGGTCATGGTGTGGGAGGAAAATCGATCAAACCAAGGATTTTAGGCGGAGCAGGAGGGTAAGGCCCCGGGGAAGCCCTTGGCCTTGATATTGGTTAAACCCGACTTGCGAAGCGCGTCAGTTCACCAGCACGGCACCGGAAGTTTTGTGGCTGGCGGTGTCCACCAGCACCAGCGAACCCAGCGCACGCGACTGTGCGAACGGTGCAGTGGCCAGCGGTTCCTGCAGCGCCAGTTCGACGTGGCCAATGGCGTTGGGTTCTAGCTGGGTGGCTTCCCCTTCCGCCAGGGTGTGGATGTCCAACTTGTGCACGATGCGCTTGACCTTGGCCTTGACCCAGCGGTGGCCATGCAGCGCCCAGTAGACACGGCCGGCGACCAGGGTTTCATCGTCCATCCAAGCGACCGTGGCGCGGATCTCGCGGCTGGCTTCGAGGGATTGACCTTGCTCGTCCACGGCCAGCAGCCAGTCGCCGCGCGAGACATCGACCTCGCGGTCGAGCACGATGCCGGCGCTGTGACCGGCGGGGACCGCCTGCGGGTTGCGCACGTGGTTGAGCACTTGCGCCACGGTGGCGGTCTGGCCGCTGGGCATGACCTTGACCTGCAGGCCTGGCTGGACGACGCCGGTGGCGACACGGCCCCAGAACACACGGCGGCCCTGGCTGGTGTCGGAAGACGAGGAGAACTTTTCGACCCACTGCACAGGGAAGGCCAGCGGCAGCTCGGTGTCCGGGCGGGTCACCGGCAGGTGCTCCAGGATGTTGAGCAGGGTCGGGCCCTGATAGCCGCACCAGCCAGCCTGCACGGGGGCGTCGACCACGTTCCAGCCCTTGAGGGCTGAGACCGGGACGGTGGCGGTGACCTCGATCCCGGCGTCCGCTGCAAACGCGCTCAGAGCACCCGCGATGTTGGTGAACGCCAGCGCGCTGTCCTCCACCGCGTCGAGCTTGTTGACGGCAAACACGACGGAGGGCACGCGCAGCAGCTTGAGCAACAGCGAGTGGCGGCGTGTCTGGGGCAGCAGCTTCAGGCCGGCGTCTTTCCAGTCCAGCTTGGTCGCGTCGACGAGCACCACGGCGGCGTCGGCGGCCGAGGCGGCCGTGACCATGTTGCGGGTGTACTGCTCGTGTCCGGGGGCGTCGCCGATGATGAACTTGCGGGCCTCGGTGTTGAAGTAGCGGTAGGCGACGTCGATGGTGATGCCCTGCTCGCGTTCGGCCGACAGGCCATCGGTCAGCAGTGCGAGATCGGTCTCACCCTGGCGCTGCACGCCGGCGAGGTGGTCTTGCAGCACCGCCTTGCTGTCCACCAGCAGGCGGCCGATCAGGGTGCTCTTGCCGTCATCGACCGAGCCGCAGGTGATGAACTTCAGGGCGGTGCGGGTGTCGGCGGCAGTGGAGGGGGTAACAACAGCGTTCATGGGAATGTCCGGGGAAAGGTCGGTTCGTGGGTGCGAAGTCGGCTTCAGAAGTAACCGTCTTTTTTCCGCTTCTCCATCGAAGCTTCGGACGTCTTGTCGTCCATGCGCGTCGCACCGCGCTCGCTGACGTCAGCCGCCAGAGTCTCGATCACGATGTCGCCGGCGGTGGCGGCCAGGCTCTCCACCGGGCAGGTGCAGGTGATGTCGCCCACGGTGCGAAAGCGCACATCGCGGATCTGCACCGTCTCGCCATCCTTGGGCGGGGTGAGTTCGGTCACAGGCACGAGCAGGCCGCGGCGGTCGACCACCTCGCGCTTGTGGGTGTAGTAGATCGAGGGCAGGGCGATGGCTTCGCGCTCGATGTACTGCCACACGTCCAGTTCGGTCCAGTTGCTGATGGGGAACACGCGGAAGTGCTCGCCCGGGGCCAGGCGGGTGTTGAACAGGGTCCAGAGCTCGGGGCGCTGGGCCTTGGGTTGCCACTGGCCGAAGCTGTCGCGGTGCGAAAAGATGCGTTCCTTGGCGCGCGCCTTTTCCTCGTCGCGGCGGGCACCGCCGATCAGTGCGTCGAAGCGAAATTCCTCGATGGCTTCCAGCAGCGTGACCGACTGGTGCACGTTGCGGCTCTCCCCCGGGTGGGCCAGGCGCACGGTGCCGCGGGCCATCGAATCTTCGACGCTGCGCACGATCAGTTCGGCTTGCAGTTCCTTGGCGCGGCTGTCGCGGAAGTCGGTCACTTCCGGGAAGTTGTGGCCGGTGTCGATCATCAGCAGCGGGTAGGGGATGCGGCCGATGCCGAAAGCCTTCTCCGCGCACTTGAGCATGACCAGCGAGTCCTTGCCGCCCGAGAAGAGCAGGGCGGGGCGCTCGAAGGCGGCGGCCACCTCGCGCAGGATGAAGATGGTTTCCTCTTCAAGCGCGTCCAGGTGGGCGTTGCTCAGGTGGTGTTGGGCAGCGTTGTGGGCGGATTGCAGCACGGCGGAGTCGGTACGGGCGTTCATGATCGTTGTCGGCAGTCGGTTCGGTGGGCCGGGCTTCAATGAGCCAGGTGCAGGCCGCACTCGCGGTTTTCTTCGCCCTTGGTCGGGTCCACGTAGTCGAAGTTGTTGGGCAGGCCGTGCAGCTCGCAGTAGTGGTACAGGTCCTTGGACGTCCAGTGCAGCAGCGGGGCAACCTTGATCAGGCCGTCCGGGTTGATGCTCACCGGGTCCATCTGCGCGCGCACGGCGGTGTCGGTGGCGCGCAGGGCGGTGAACCAGACCTTGGGCGCCGTCTCGCGCAGGGCGCGGGCAAACGGCTCCAGCTTCACTTCTTCGGTGAACGCGGCGTGGCGCGGGTCGTCCAGCGCGGGCGTGGCGCCTTCCACGGCCTCGCGGTGCGCGCGCGAGCGCCGCGGCAGGTAGATCTTCAGGTTCAGCTTGAGCTGGCGGGTCACCTCGTCGGCGAAGCGGTAGGTGGCCTCGGTGTTGTAGCCGTTGTCCATCCAGACCACCGGCACGTCCGGGTTGACCTGGGTGACCAGGTGCAGGATCACCGCCTCGAAGGGGCGGAAGTTGGTGGTGACGATGGCCGGCTGATTCAGGCCCAGGGCCCACTTGACGAGGGCGGGGGTGTCGCGGCCGATGTCGGCGTTGATTTTTGCGAGATCAATGGTGCTCATGGTGTTCGTCCTGGTGCTCAGGCGTGGGCGAAGTGCGGGCGGGTGTCCACGGCATCGCCCTGGTAGTAGGCGTCGTACTGGGCCAGCAGCTTCTGTCCGTGCTCGATGCTCTGGTCGGCGCGCAGCACGGCCTGTGTGAAGCCGCTGCGCTGCATCTGCGCCAGCTGGTCGATCAGCACATCGCCGATGGCGCGGATCTGGCCGGTGAAGCCCAGACGGCGGCGCAGCAGGAAGGCCTGGCTGAAGGCGCGGCCGTCGGCAAACGATGGGAACTGCAGCTGCACCGTGTGGACGCCGTCCAGGGCAGCTTCGCGCGGGTCGGCGTCGTTGGGCAGGGTCAGGGTGCCGGTGTCGTCGGCGCTGAAGCTGTCGGCCTTGAAGAGTTGGATCGTGGGTTTCATGTCGTGGGCTCCTGCGTTCAGGCGGTGACCGGGGTGCGGGCCGTGGCCACGCGCACCGCGTTGGCGGCGGTCTTGAAGGGCTCGATGCCGACCCGCTTGACGGTGTTGACGAAGGTCTCGGCCGGCTGGCGCTGGGCACGGAAGGTGTCGATCAGCGCCTCGATCACGTCGACCATCTCGTCGGCCGCGAAGGACGGACCGATCACCTTGCCCGGCACCGCTTCACCCGACAGGCGCGTGCCGTCGGAGCCGCCCAGGGTGACCTGGTACCACTCCTGGCCGTCCTTGTCGACGCCCAGGATGCCGATGTGGCCGCTGTGGTGGTGGCCGCAGCTGTTGATGCAGCCGCTGATGTGCAGGTCGATCTCGCCGAGGTCGTGCAGTTCGTCCAGGTCCTGGTAGCGGGCCAGCAGGGCCTGTGCGATGGGCAGCGAGCGGGCGTTGGCCAGATCGCAGAAGTCGCCGCCTGGGCAGGCGATCATGTCGGACAGCAGGCCGATGTTGGGCTTGGCCAGGCCCAGGCGACGCGCCTCGCGCCACAGCTCGGGCAACTGATCGCAGCTGACCCAGGGCAGCAGCAGGTTCTGTTCGTGGGTCACGCGGGCTTCGCCGCAGGAGAAACGGTCCACCAGCTCGGCCGCGCGTTCCAGCTGGTCGGCCGTGGCGTCGCCGGGCGCAGAGCCCAGCCGCTTGAAGGACAGAGTGACGGCGCGCAGGTCGGGGTTCTGGTGCGGCTTGACATTGCGGGTCAGCCAGCGGCTGAACTCGACGTCGTCCTCGGCGGCGGCCTTGAGGATGTTGGCGATCTTGGCGTCGGCACTCTTGCGATCGCAGCGAAGGGTGGGTTGGACAAAGAAGGCGCTCACGCGGTCCAGCTCGGCCTGCGTGATGGTGTGTGGCGCGCCGTCTTTTTCGACGATGTCGCGGTACTCGGCTTCCACCTGGTCGGTGAAGGACTGGCCTTCGGCCTTGACCAGGATCTTGATGCGGGCCTTGTACTTGTTGTCGCGGCGGCCGAAGCGGTTGTACGCGCGCACCACG
The DNA here is from genome assembly GCF_004353865.1 of Hydrogenophaga pseudoflava. NCBI lineage: Bacteria > Pseudomonadati > Pseudomonadota > Betaproteobacteria > Burkholderiales > Comamonadaceae > Hydrogenophaga > Hydrogenophaga pseudoflava. Next base: position 2,861,871 of record NZ_CP037867.1, on the reverse strand, counting down.
GCTTCGAGGTAGTTGAGGATCTGGTGCCAGGGCAGGAACTCACGGATCACCGATCCGATGACGGGGGTGCGGCCCATGCCGCCACCCACGCGCACCTGGAAGCCCAGATCGCCGTCCACGTTGCGCAGCAGGCGCAGGCCCACGTCGTGCCAGGGCGTGGCGGCGCGGTCTTCGCGGGCACCGGTGATGGCGATCTTGAACTTCCGCGGCAGGAAGGCGAACTCCGGGTGCAGCGTGCTCCACTGGCGCATGATTTCCGCGAAGGGGCGCGGGTCGGCCACCTCATCGACGGCGATGCCGGCCAGGGCGTCGGTGGTGATGTTGCGAATGCAGTTGCCGCTGGTCTGGATGCCATGCAGGTTCACGCTGGCCAGCAGGTCCATGGCGTCGGCGGCGCGGTGCAGCGGGATCCAGTTGTACTGCACGTTCTGGCGCGTGGTGAAGTGGGCGCAGCGGTCCGGCAGGCTGGGCACGTCGGCCAGGGCGGCGTTGGCTTTGGAGGTGTCGTGAGCCTCCTTGTGGTCGAAGTCGCGGGCCAGTTTGGCCAGCACGCGCAGCTGGGTGGTGTTGATTTCGCCATAGGGCACGGCCACGCGCAGCATGGGCGCAAAGCGCTGGATGTACCAGCCGTTCTGCAGGCGCAGCGGCTTGAAAGCTTCGTCGTCCAGCGTGCCGGCCTGGAAGCGTTCGAGCTGGTCGCGGAACTGGGCGGCGCGCTGTTGGACGAACTGTCGGTCGAAATCGGAGTACTGGTACATGGCTGTCGTGAGGCGATAAATCAGAAGGCGATCAGCTTGGTGCCGGCGTAGGCCAGCAGCAGCGAGAGCAGGGAGCGCACCAGACGCTCTGGCGTGTGGCGCATCAGGCGGGTGCCGAGCCAGATGCCGGGCAGCGAACCGGCCAGCAGCTTGCCCAGCAGAGGCCAGTCGACCGAGCCGAGGCTGGCGTGGCCCAGACCGGCGACCAGGGTCAGCGGCACGGCGTAGGCGATGTCGGCGGCCACGATGCGCGGCAGCGGCAGCAGCGGGAACAGGAGCAGCAACACCGAGACACCGATGGCGCCAGCGCCGACCGAGGTCAGCGTGACCAGGGTGCCGATGACGGCGCCGAACAGCACCGGCAGGCTCCAGTGGCGGGCATGGGTGGCTTTGTCGATTTCCGTCGTGGGCAGACTTCGCGGCAGCACCTTGCCACGGGCCGCCTTGTAGAGCATGGCGGCGGCGGTCAGCAGCAGGGCCACGCCCAGCGTGTGGGTCATGACCGACTGCACTGCAGGGCTGGCTGGGCCCACCTGGTGCAGCACCCAGAGCGTGACCAGCGCAGCTGGGATGCTGCCGGCGCACAGCTGGGCCACCACGCGCCAAGGCACCAGGCGCTGGCGTGCCAGATTGATGGTGCCACCCGCCTTGGTCACGGCCGCGAACAGCAGGTCGGTGCCCACGGCGAGGTAAGGCTTGATTCCGTAGAAGAAAATAAGGATGGGGGTCATCAGCGAACCGCCGCCCACGCCGGTCAGGCCCACGACGAGGCCCACAGAAAAACCGGCAAAGACAAAAGCAAGTTCTGACATGGGGCGCGACTCTACGCAAATGCCCATATATCTCAAACGACATTTTGGTTGTTCATATATTTCTTCTGGTTATCAGTGGTGTCGGATGTCTGGTCTCTTTTGGTTGTGCAGCGGCGTCACGCGGGTAACATGCGCCGATGGTCAAGCAGCGGATTCATGTGCAGGTGGTGGGCTTCAGCGACGTGGAGCGACATGCGCTCAACACCGTTTTCCGACTGTCCGAAGAGCGCGAACTGAGTTACGCGCCCTGGGTGCCACTGACCGCGCCCGGGGTCCAGGCCCCGACCCGGCTGGCAGAAGTGGCTCTGGTGGACGGCGACGCGGCCGAGGCGGTGTTGTCCCATGCCAGGGAGACCCCGCCGGGTCAGCGACTGATCTGGGTGGGGTCGCATGCACCTGCGCATGCTTGGCGAGTGCTGGAGCGGCCGATTCAGTGGGCCGTCATGCTCAATGATCTGGATGCGGTGTATGCCGCGCGACGGGTGGACTCCGGCTTTCTCGACCTGGATGTGACCCAGCCCGGGCCACTGGAGACCGGCTCGGAGTCGCCAAACAAGCGGGCGCTGATCGTTGGCGCCGCGGGCGAGCGCGGGCAGGTCACGGCCTGGCTGTCCGGGGTGGGGGTGTCGGAGGTGGACGAGGCGGACAGCACCGAAGCCGCTCTTGAATGCATCGGACGCCGCCGTTATGTCTGTGGGGTATTCGACCTGGACGAGCACCACGTCGACACCTGGCAGCTGGCGCGGCTGTTTTCACAGCACAACGCCAATGCGCTGACCGTGGGGGTCAGCGAGCACGCCGACCCCCTGGCACCCTGGCTCAATCGTCGGCGGCTCAAGCGGGACACGGAACGCACGGGCATCAGCGCCCTGGTGGGTCGGCCGTTGCAGGAAGCCCAGTGGCGGCGCTGGCTTGAACTCCTGGCCTGAGCCGGTTCAGGCCACCGGCTGCCGGCGGGCTGCCCTCCAGGCGAAACGGGCCGGGTCGAGGGCCTTCTCCAGGTCCCGATCCTGCTCGGGCAGCGGCGAGGGCTCGCCGCTCATCCGGCCGGCCAACCAGTCGGCACACCAGTGGGCCAGCGTCAGGCCGCGGGAGCCAAGCGCCGTCAGCATGAACAGTCCTGGCAGACGGGGCGTCTGCAGCAACGGGACCCTGCCGCGGCGCCCCCCAGCGGCGTTGAACAATTCCTGCATGGCTTTCAGGTCGGGCGCGGCGCCGACCATCGGCAGCCGGTCCTGCGACGCACACCGGACCTGGGACCAGCCAAGCAGGCGCCCGTCGCTGGCGCAGCGTCGCAGCTCGGCAGCCGCCTGCGGATGCATCTCTTCCAGGCTCACCGCGTTGCGTTCATGAGCCGCGGAATCCACGGTGGTGTCGTCGCGACCGCGTTCGTAAGTGGAACCCATGGCCCAGACGCGGGAAGGCCATGAAGGCGGCAGACCGGCATCTTCGTAGGCCGGCACAAAGACCCCGTTGTTGCGCATGGGGCGGGGCGCGAGCGGTGGCGTCTGCAGGGCCGCGAGCGTCAGCTGGCCCTTGACCGGTCGCAGCGGCACCGCGCCCGATCCGTGGCCGTGGATTCCTTCCAGCAATGGAAACGCCCCGTAGGCGGTGGCCACCACCACAGTCGGCGCGGCGCCGAGCACCACGCCTGCACCATCCCTGGCCACCCACTGTCCATCCTCGCGGACCAGGCTGGCCACAGCGGCATCGAAGCGGATGCTCAGGCCCCCGGAGGACTGCGCCTCAGACAGCCAGGCCAGGACCAGTGCCGACGGCCGGACCACCGCTGCAGGCCAGCGGCCGGGGTCGTGTCCGAGGTTGTCGACTTCCGTGGCCTGCCAGCCGTGGCCCTGTGGCACCAGACGCTCGAGCTGGGACCGTGCATCGGCCACGCCCAGGGAGCAAAGGCGCGAGAGCGGTGTCGGCGCGCGCGTGACATGCGGGCTGAGCATGCCCACTGGAAGGCCGGAGGCGCCCATGGCGGCCTGGCGGCCGCGTTCGAGCAGCTCGACCCGCCAGCCCCGGCGGGCGAGGGTCGCGCAACAGGCAGCACCGGCCAGACCGGCGCCCAGCACCAGCGCGTGGCGGGATGAGGAGGTCACCAGGGAAGGAGGTGATCCGGCTGCTTATTGACCCGCGCTCGGGGGCACATAGCCCGCCGCCGCGTCGGCACCTTCGCCAAAAAAGTGCTTCTCCATCTGGCGGGCGAGGTACTGACGGGCCCGGGCATCGGCCAGGTTGAGGCGGTTTTCGTTGAGCAGCATGGTCTGGTGCTTGAGCCAGTCCGCCCAGGCTTCCTTGCTCACGTTCTCATAGATGCGCTTGCCCAGTTCGCCGGGGTAGGGTGGAAAGTCCAGGCCTTCGGCCTCCTTGCCGAGCTTGATGCAGTGGATGGTGCGTGCCATGGGGTTTCCTTATTCTGTTGATGTCTAAGTAAAATGAAAAACTATTCGTTCCAGTATTAACCCAAGGTCGGCATGATGCGAGCAGCCAGCAAGACCGGGTTGCATGGTGCAGGGGCCTGCAAGAGGGGCTCCACTGTAGCAATGAATACCCAGCGCAAGCGAATCCCCTTCGGGCGCCGGTGCCAGTTCCTGATATATCGCAAGGCGCGCCGGAACCCGACTTCTACAATCGCGAACTGTTTTTGTTTCCAAGTCCGGCGTCCCGGCCGGATCCATCTTCTTCAAGACCATGAGTGCATTTCTGGAAGAGCGCGTCCTGAGCGTTCATCACTGGACCGATCGTCTGTTCAGTTTCACCACCACCCGCGATACGGCGCTGCGCTTCTCCAACGGCCACTTCACCATGATCGGGCTGCGGGTGAACGACAAGCCGCTGCTGCGCGCCTACTCGATCGCCAGTGCCAACTATGAAGAGCATCTGGAGTTCCTGAGCATCAAGGTGCCGGACGGTCCGCTGACCAGCCGCCTGCAGCACATCCAGGTGGGCGACACCATCATCGTCGGCAAGAAGCCCACCGGTACGCTGCTGATCGACTACCTGCTGCCGGCCAAGCGCCTGTACCTGCTGGCCACCGGCACCGGGCTGGCGCCGTTTCTCTCGATCGTGCGCGACCCCGAGACTTACGAGAAGTTCGAGCAGGTGGTGCTGATCCACGGGGTGCGCGAGGTCAAGGAACTGGCCTACCGCGACATGCTGGAAACCCAGCTCAAGCAGCACGAGTTCCTGGGCGAGATGGTGAGCCAGCAGTTCATCTACTACCCGACCGTAACCCGCGAACCCTTCGTGCACCAGGGCCGCATCCCCAACATCATCGAGAGCGGCCAGATCGCCAAGGACACCGGCCTGCCTGAGTTGAACCCCGCCGAAGACCGCGTCATGATCTGCGGCAGCCCCGAGATGCTGCGCGACCTCAAGGCGCTGTGCGAGAAGCGCGGTTTTGCTGAGGGCAATACCACGCGCCCGGGCCAGTTCGTGATCGAGCGCGCGTTCGCCGACAACGGCTGATCGCCCGCCGCTGGAACTTGAAGGCGCTGGCCGGGTCCACCCGCAGCGCCTTTTTCATCTTCTGGAGTTTTCTTGAGTTTCCTCACCCCCGCCCTCGATGTTCTTGACCAGCACCCGCGCCGTGTGCTGACCCTGGTGGCTGCCGGCTGCATCGGTCTGCTGGCTTTCGGCATGTACCTGCAGCATGTGGTGGGACTGGAGCCCTGCCCGATGTGCATCGTGCAGCGTTATGCGCTGATCCTCGTGGCCATCGTGGCCGGCGTCGCGGCCTCCCTGTCTGGGGCCAAGGGTCGGCGCGTCGGCGTCGTCCTGATGGGGTTGCTGGCACTGGGCGGCGCCTTCGTCGCCGCGCGCCAGAGCTTTCTGCAGTGGTACCCGCCCGAGGTGCTCAGCTGCGGACGCGACTTCTACGGAATGATCGAATCGTTCCCGCTCAAGCGCGCGATTCCCATGATCTTCAAGGGCAGCGGCGACTGCTCGGCGATCGACTGGACCTTCCTGGGCCTGTCCATCGCAAACTGGTCCTTCCTCTGTTTTGCCGGCATTGCGGCGCTGGCGACGGCACTGCTGCTGCGCCGACGGTAGTAGGCGCGGCCCGCTCGCTGGGCAGGCTCTCAGCCCAGCTTCTTGACCAGCACCTGGCTGCGGCGATCCCAGTTGTACTTGCGCTTGCGCGCCTCGGGCAGCCAGTCGGGGTTGACCTGCACGAAGCCTCGCTTGATGAACCAGTGCATGGTGCGGGTGGTGAGCACGAAGATGCTCTGCAGTCCCTGGGCCCGGGCGCGGGTCTCGATGCGCTTGAGCAGGCGCTCGCCGTCGCCCTGGCTCTGGCTCTGTGGCGAAACGGTGAGCGCGGCCATTTCGGCGGTGCGCTCTTCGGGGTAGGGGTAGAGCGCGGCGCAGCCGAAGATCACGCCGTCGTGTTCGATGATGGTGTAGTTGCCGGCGTCGCGTTCGATCTCGGTGCGGTCGCGTTTGACCAGGGTGCCGTCCTTCTCGAAGGGCTCGATCAGGGCCACGATGCCACTGACGTCGTCGATGGTGGCTTCGCGCACGCTCTCCAGTTTCTCGTCCACCACCATGGTGCCGATGCCGTCGTGCACATAGATCTCCAGCAGCAGCGACCCGTCCAGCTTGAACGGAATGATGTGGCTGCGTTCCACACCACCTTCGCAGGCGCGCACGCAGTGCTGCAGGTAGAAGCCCGGATCGGTGGGCAGGGTGGCGACGGGCAGGCTGGCGATCAGGCGCTTGGCATCGGCCAGGGGCAGCTCGGTGTCGATGTCGCTTTCAGGATCGTTGGCGTCCACGCGGATGCCCGGGATCTCGGTCAGGAAGATGAGCTTGTCGCTCTGCAAGGCCACAGCCACCGAGGTCGCCACGTCTTCCATCCCGAGATTGAACGCCTCGCCGGTGGGTGAAAAGCCGAATGGCGAGATCAGCACCAGGGCGCCCATGTCCAGCGTGCGCTGGATGCCTTCGGTGTCCACCTTGCGCACCAGGCCCGTATGTTGGAAATCGACACCGTCGATCAGGCCCACCGGTCGGGCGGTGATGAAGTTGCCCGAAATCACGCGCACCCGGGCGCCGGCCATGGGCGTGTTGGGCAGGCCCTGGCTGAAGGCGGCTTCAATTTCGTAACGCAGCTGGCCCGCCGCTTCCTGTGCGCAATCCAGCGCGATCGGGTCGGTGATGCGCATGCCATGCGAGTACTTCGCCTCCTGGCCCTTGAGGCGCAGCTGTTCGTTGACCTGCGGGCGGAAGCCGTGCACCAGCACGATCTTCACGCCCATGGCCTGGATCATGGCGATGTCCTGCGCGATCGAGGCCAGCTTGCCCGCAGCGATGGCCTCGCCAGTCAGGCCGATCACGAAGGTCTGGTTCCGGAACTTGTGGATGTACGGGGCCACCGAACGGAACCAGGGCACGAAGGTGAAATTGAAGACGGTGGACATGTCGGGCGGGTGGGGCAGACGGGCGGGGTGCGCAGGATAATCGCGGGTTGCCCGATTTTGACTGAAGTTATCCCCTTGTCCTCCGCGCTGCACATCGAGTTCCCAGAAGCCTTGCCCGTCTCCGCCCGCCGGCAGGAGATCGAGGACGCCATCCGCGACCACCAGGTCGTGATCGTCTGCGGCGAAACCGGTTCGGGCAAGACCACGCAGTTGCCCAAGATTGCCCTGGCGATGGGGCGTGGCCGGCTCAACGCGAAGCCGGGCCAGCGCGGCCAGCTGATCGGCCACACGCAGCCGCGGCGGATCGCGGCCAGCAGCGTGGCCAAGCGCATTGCCGAAGAGCTGAAGACACCGCTGGGCGAGGTGGTGGGCTACAAGGTGCGCTTCCAGGACCGGCTGAGCAAGGACGCCTCGGTCAAGCTGATGACCGACGGCATCCTGCTGGCCGAGACGCAGACCGACCCCGACCTGCGCGCCTACGACACGCTGATCATCGACGAGGCGCACGAGCGCTCGCTGAACATCGACTTCCTGCTGGGTTACCTGCGCCAGCTGCTGCCGCGCCGGCCGGACCTGAAGGTGATCGTCACCTCGGCCACCATCGACGCGGACCGCTTTGCGGACTACTTCGCGTCCAGCAAAGGCAAAGCGCCTGTCTTGATGGTCTCTGGCCGCACCTACCCGGTGGAGGTGCGTTACCGGCCGTTTGAAGAGAGCCGCGAGTACGACCTGAACGATGCGATTGCCGACGGCGTGGACGAACTGTGGCGCGGTGGAGCAGGCCAGGGCGGTGACATCCTGGTGTTCCTGCCTGGCGAGCGCGAGATCCGCGAGGCCGCCGACCATCTGCGCAAACACCTGTCGCATCAGCCCGCGCTGCGCAACGCCGAGGTGCTGCCGCTGTTCGCGCGCCTGTCGCAGGCCGAGCAGGACCGCATCTTCCAGCCGCACGGCCAGCGCCGCATCGTGCTCTCGACCAATGTGGCCGAGACCTCGCTGACGGTGCCGGGCATCCGTTTCGTCATCGACGCCGGCACGGCCCGCGTCAAGCGCTACAGCTTCCGCCAGAAGGTGGAGCAGTTGCTCATCGAGCCGATCAGCCAGGCCGCGGCCAATCAGCGCGCCGGCCGTTGCGGCCGCGTGGCCGACGGCATCTGCATCCGTCTGTACGACGAGGCCGGGTTCAACAGCCGGCCGAAATTCACCGACCCCGAAATCCTGCGCAGCTCGCTGGCGGGGGTGATCCTGCGCATGAAGGCGCTGCACCTGGGTGCGGTGGAGGATTTCGCGTTTCTGGAAGCGCCGCAGCGCCGCGCCATCACCGACGGCTACCAGCTGCTGTCCGAACTGGGCGCAGTGGACGAGGCCAACGAACTCACCCGCATCGGCCAGACGCTCAGTCGCCTGCCCCTGGACCCGCGCGTGGGCCGCATCCTGTTGGAGGCGCAGCAGCGCGGCGCGCTGGACGAGGTGCTGGTCATTGCATCCGCGCTGAGCCTGCAGGACGTGCGCGACAGGCCAATGGACAAGCAGACCCAGGCCGACCAGGCGCACAAAAAGTTCGACGACGAGAAGAGCGAGTTCACCGGCACGCTCAAGCTCTGGAAGTGGCTGGAAGACAGCAAGGGCGGCCACGGCACCGATCACAAGCTCAGCCACCGCCAGTACGAAAATCTGCTGCGCGAGAACTACATCAACGTGCGGCGTGTGCGCGAGTGGCGCGACATCCATTCGCAGCTGCACACCGTGGTGGCAGAACACAAGTGGCCCATCAACACCGCGCCTGCGTCGTATGAACAGTTGCACCTGTCCATGCTCGCCGGCCTGCTGGGCAACATCGGCCAAAAGAACGACACCGAGGACTGGTACCTGGGCGCGCGCGGCATCAAGTTCCACCGCCACCCCGGCGCGAACCTGAGCAAGAAGCCTGGCCGCTGGATTGTCTGCGCCGAACTGGTGGAAACCGCGCGCCTGTTCGGTCGCGGCATTGCGAACATCGAGCCGCAGTGGCTGGAGCAGGTCGGCGGCCATTTGCTCAAGAAGCAGGTGCTGGACCCGCACTGGGAGAAGAAGGCCGGCCGCGTCAGCGCCTATGAACGTGCCACGCTGTACGGTCTGGTGGTCTATCAGCAGCGGCGGGTGGACTATCAAAAAGTGGACCCGGCCGGCGCGCGTGATCTCTTCATCCGCGAAGCCCTGGTGGGCCACCTGCACGAGGACACCTGGGACAGCAAGCTGCCCTTCCTGACCGCCAACCGCCGCACCGTGCGCGAGGTGCAGGAGCTGGAACACAAGGCACGCCGCCAGGATGTGCTGGTCGACGACGAACTGATCTACGCCTTCTACGATCAGCAACTGCCGGCCGACGTATGCAACGGCGCGGCTTTCGAGCGCTGGTACCGCGACGCCTCGCGCGCGAACCCGAAACTGCTGTTCCTCACGCGCGAAGAGCTGATGCGGCACGAGGCCGCCGGCATCACCACGCAGTCCTACCCCAAGACCATTCGCCTGGGTGGTGTGGACTGCGCCGCCGCCTACCTGCACGAGCCCGGTGACCCGCGCGACGGCGTGAGCGTGACCGTGCCCATCTTCGCACTCAACCAGGTCAGCGAAGACCGCTGCGACTGGCTGGTGCCCGGCATGCTCAAGGACAAGGTGCAGGCCTTGCTCAAGACCCTGCACCAGCGGCCGCGTTCGCGCCTGGTGCCGCTGCCGGCCACCGCCGAGAAGATGACCGAGGCCCTGTGCCAGCCCGAAACGTTCGGCAGCGGTAACCTGATGGACGCGCTGCTCAAGCTGGTGCGCGAGGCCACGCAGCTGCCGGTGCAGCGCAACGACATCAAGGTGGACATGCTGCCGGCCCACCATTTCATGCACCTGCGCGTGGTGGACGAACACGGCCGCCAGCTCGGCCAGGGGCGCAACCTGGGCGCACTGAAAGCCGAGCTGGGCAGTCAGGCGCGTGGCGCCTTCCAGGCGCTGGCTTCGCTCAAGCTCAAGGACATCGCGGCGCCCGCGGCTGCGCCCGCTGCAACGGCGCAGTCAACGGCCGCCGATGGCGTTCGCCGTATGCCTGCGCCCGACAAGGCCAAGGCACCGACCTCACCGGCCGCGAAGACGTCCAGCGCCGAACAGCGCCACACCACCTGGGACTTCGGCGAACTGCCCGAGCTGATGGAAATCCGCAAGGGTGGCCAGACGCTGATCGGTTTCCCGGCGCTGATCGACGACGGCGACGCGGTGCGCATCGAGGTCTTCGACGAGCCCGAGGTGGCGCAGGCGCGCCACCGCGCCGGCCTGCGCCGCCTGTTCGCGCTGCAGATCAAGGACGCGCTGAAGTACCTGGAGAAGAACCTGCCCGGCCTGCAGGCCATGGGCGTGGCCTACATGGCCGTTGGCAAGACCGACAGTGGCGGCGGTGGCGGCACGCTGGACGAACTGAAGAACCAGATCCTCGATCTCGCCCTGGACCGTGCCTTCCTGACCGACCCGTTGCCGGCGGACGCCGCGGCCTTCAAAGCTCGGGTGGACGAGGGCAGAGGACGCCTGACCCTGATCGCCAACGAGATCGCGCGCCAGGCTGGCGTGATCCTCACCGAGTTCGCAGCCGCGCAGCGCAAGCTCAAGGACAGCAAGCCTCCGGCCGACGTGGCCACCGACGTGCAGCAGCAACTGCAGCGCCTGGTGCCCAAGACCTTCCTGAGCGCCACGCCCTACGCGCAGCTGCAGCATTTCCCGCGCTACCTCAAGGCGGTGCAGTTGCGGCTGGACAAGCTGCGCGGCGACCCGGCGCGCGACGCGGCGAAGTTCGCGGAACTCCGGCCGCAGGACCAGCGCTTCTGGCGCCTGGTGGCCGAGCGCAAGGGTGTGCAGGACGCCCGGTTGCAGGAGGTGCGCTGGCTGCTGGAAGAGCTGCGCGTGAGCTTCTTTGCGCAGGAGCTGCGCACGCCGCAGCCGGTGAGCATCAAGCGCATCGACAAGGCCTGGGCCCAGCTCAACACCTGATCCGGCGTGCCCCTGTTGACAGGGGCGCCCGGCATGCGCTTCACTGACGCCTTCTTTGCATGGAGGTGTCCATGGATCGGCGTGACTTCGTGGAAGGGTGTGCGCTGGGCGCGGGTGCGCTGGCCACGACACTCGGGGCGGCCAGCTGGGCGGCACAGGCCACGCCGCGCCGCTACGCCCCGGCGTTGCTCGTCGACGAGCTGGGTGATCCGGTGAAAGCTTCGCAGCTGAAGCTGCAGACGAACTACGTGTTCCACTACCCGTTCGAGGCCACGCCGGTGTTCCTGCTGGACCTGGGCAAGGCCGCCATGCCACTGTCCCTCAAGACCAAGGGCCAGCAGGACTACCAGTGGCCCGGTGGCGTGGGGCCGCGCCGCAGCCTGGTGGCGTTCAGCGCCATTTGCGCCCACCAGCTGGTTTATCCCACCAAGGACCTGAGTTTCATCAGCTTCCGCAAGGGACCGGTGCTCAATCCGAAGACGCCCAGTCACGGCAACGACCTGATCCACTGCTGCGCCGACCACAGCCAATACGACCCGGCGCGCGGTGCCCAGGTGCTGGGCGGGCCGGCGGAACAACCGCTGTGCGCCGTGCTGCTGGAGCACGATGCGCGCACAGACACCCTGACCGCGACCGGCACCCTGGGTGGTGAACTCTTTGACGAGTTCTTTCGCAAGTACGAGATGAAGCTGAGCCTGGACGTCGGGCCCAAGGCGCGCCAGCCGGTGGCCGGGCGCAGCACCGTGAGGGAACTGGAGCGCTTCTGCCGCAACCCGATCCGCTGCTGACGCGCTGCGTCAGAGGCGGGCCAGCCGCTCCAGTGCAGCCTTCAAGGTGTCGTCCTTTTTGGCGAAACAGAAGCGCACCACCTTCTGGTCGAAGCCGTTGCCGTAGAACGCCGAAAGAGGAATCGCCGCCACGCCGATCTCGCGCGTGAGCCACTGGCAGAACTCGCCTTCGGGCAGGTCGCGTTCCGCCACCGCCAGGTTCTCAATGCCCACGCACTGGAAGTAGGTGCCCTGGCCGGGCAGCAGGCGAAAGCGCGTTTGTGCAAGACCTTCCCGGAACAGGTCGCGCTTGCGCTGGTAGAAATCGCTCAATTGCAGGTAGGGCGCCGGGTCGGCCATGTAGGCGGCCAGCGCGTGCTGCATGGGCGTGTTCACGGTGAACACGTTGAACTGGTGCACCTTGCGGAACTCGGCCGTCAGCGGCGCAGGTGCGATCACCGTACCGACCTTCCAGCCGGTGACGTGGTAGGTCTTGCCGAAGCTGCTGATGATGAAGGCGCGCGCCGCCAGGCCGGGGAAGCGTGCAGCGCTCTGGTGCTGCTGGCCGTCGTAGACCATGTGCTCGTAGACCTCGTCGCTGATCAGCAGCACGTCGGTCGGCGCCAGCAGCGCCTCCAGCCGGCGCATGTCCTCGGCGCTCCAGACCTGGCCGCTGGGGTTGTGCGGGCTGTTGATCATGAGCGCGCGGGTGCGCGGCGTGATGGCGGCGGCGATGGCGTCGAAGTCGGGCCGGAAGCTGCCCGGCACCAGCGGCACGCGAACCACCTTGCCGCCGGCCAGTTCGATGTTGGGCACGTAGCTGTCGTAGCAGGGCTCGAGCACGATGACTTCGTCGCCCGGGTGCACCACAGCGAGGATGGCGGTCAAGATCGCCTGGGTGGCGCCGGCGGTGACGGTGATCTCGGTGTTCGGGTCGCAGCGCAGGCCGTACAGCGCTTCCATCTTCGCGGCCATGGCCTGTCTCAGCGCCGGCACGCCGGGCATGGGCGGGTACTGGTTGTGGCCGGCCTGCATGGCCAGGGTGACGGCGTTGACCAGTTCCGGGTCGCAGTCGAAGTCAGGGAAACCTTGGCCCAGGTTGACGGCCCCGACCTCGGCGGCGAGCGCCGACATGACGGTGAAGATGGTGGTGCCGACGGCGGGCAGGCGGGAGGTCAGCGGCGGCGTGCGGGGGGCGGTGGCGGTGTCCATGGCTTCAGATGTCGTATTCGTCGGAGTTGCCGGCCATGGCGCGCAGGATCAGGTCGCGCGAGAGCCGGTCGCTGAGCAGCTCGGCAAAGCGCAGCACGAACTGCCGCAGGTAGCTGCCGCGCTTGAAGGCCACGCGGGCCAGGTTGTGGCCGAACAGCTGCGCGCCGGGGCGGGCCACGAGGTCGGGGGTCGCGTTGTCACCCTGCATCGCCATCTCGGCCACGATACCCACGCCCATGCCCAGCTTCACGTAGGTCTTGATCACGTCCGAATCGATGGCTTCGAGCACGATGTTGGGCCGCAGGTGCCGCAGCGCAAAGGCCTGGTCGATGCGGGTGCGGCCCGTGAAGCTCGGGTGGTAGGTGATCAGTGGCACATGGGCCAGGTCTTCCAGCGTGATGCGCTCCTGCGCGACCAGCGGGTGGTCGTAGGGGAAGACCAGCACGTGCTGCCATTCGTAGCAGGGCAGGGTGACCAGATCGGGGTAGTTGGTCAGCGACTCGGTGGCGACGCCGATTTCAGCTACTTCCTCGATCAGCATCTTGGCGACCTGGTCGGGTGAGCCCTGGTGCAGGCTGACCGCCACCTTGGGATAGGCTTGGCGCAGCTTGGCCACCGGTCCGGGCAGCACGTAGCGCGCCTGGGTGTGGGTGGTCGCGATGGACAGCGTGCCGCTGTCCTGCGCTGCGTACTGCTCGCCGATGCGTTTGAGGTTGTTGACCTCGCGCAGAATCACTTCGATGCTCTTGAGCACCTGCACGCCGGGTTCGGTGATGCGCTTGATTCGCTTGCCGTGGCGGGCAAAGATCTCGATGCCCAGCTCTTCTTCGAGTTCGATGATGGCCTTGGAAACGCCGGGCTGCGAGGTGTGCAGCGCCTTGGCGGCTTCGGTCAGGTTCAGGTTGCGGCGCACCGCCTCCTGGACGAAGCGGAACTGGTGCAGGTTCATCGGGCAGGTTCCAGCGCAATCTGTGCGAGCAGGGCGGTCAGGCGGGGATCTTCGCCGGCGGCGGCGAGGCGCTCGAAGCGAACGTCGGGGTGGGCGCGTGCCAGCTGCTCCACCAGCACCGGGAGGTCTTCACGCGCGTGTTTGCCCATGCCGAAGAACAGGGGTAGTACCCGGATGCGGGACACCCCCTGGCTCACCAGCTGCGCGGCGGCGGTGGGCAGGTCGGGCTCGCTCAGCTCCAGATAGGCACAGGCCACCCGGACCGCCGGATCGGCGTCACGGATCTGCCGCGCCACCGATTCGACCGGCGCCCGCCACAGCAGGTCGCGGGACCCATGCGCAAAAACGATGACGCCCAGCATGGCTATCTCCTGAGCACCAGCCAGCCAAACGCACCCAGCGAGAGGAACGAATAGATGATGGCCGGAGACGCCGCCGCCAGCCACGGACGCCAGTGGTTGAGATTGCCGATGTAGCCGAAAACGTTGTTCAGCAGGAAGAAGCTGATGCCGATCATCACGCCGCCGAACACGTAGCCGGTGATGCCGCCGCTGCGGAAATGCAGATAGGCGAATGGCAGGGACAGCACCACCATCACCAGACAGGAGAGTGGATAGAACACCTTGCGCCAGAACTCGATTTCGTAACGCTGCGCGGTCTGGCCGTTGGCCTCCAGGTGCTGGACGTAGGCGTAAAGATCGGTCGTGCGCATGCGGTCTGGCTTGAGCAGCGCCACCGACACCATCTCCGCGGAAATCGCGCTGGGCCAGGCGAACGACTCGTGCTGGCTGCGCACGATCCGGGCCGACAGCTGGCCCGCCACATCAAACTCTCTTCGTACCGCATTGTTCAGCGTCCAGGTACCGTGGCCTTCGATCCGGCCCTGCTCGGCCTGCACCGTGGACACCAGCAGGCCCTGGTTGTCGAACTCGAAGATGCGGACTTCTCCCAGCTCACCGGAGGGGGAGAGCGACCCCACGTTGACCGAGAAGTTGCTGTGCGCCTGCCGCTCCTTGAGCCAGGCGCCGGTCTGGCCCAGGCTCAGCTTGCCCTGGTACCGGGCCTTGAGCAGTTGCGCCGTCTTGTCGGCAATGGGGGCCACATAGTCCCCGACCGCGAAGGTGAGCGCGACAAACAGCAGGCCCAGGCCCAGCAGCGTGCGCAGCGCTTTCCATGGCCCCAGGCCGCTGGTGCGCAGGATGGTGTATTCGGAACTCTGGGCCAGGCGCGCCAGCACCGCCACCGAGCCGATGAGCACCGATATCGGGAGCAGCTCGTAGATGCGGCTGGGCATCAGCAGCGCCACATACAGCATGGCGTGCGTCAGCTCGTAGGTGACCTTGGGGTCCAGGCGGGACGGCTGGCCGATCGCCGCCAGCTCCTCGACGAAGTCGAAGAAGAAGAACAGCGACAGGAAGGCCAGCAGCACGTAGCCGGTGGCGATCAGGACCTCACCGTAGATCAGTCGGCGGATCGTTTTCATGCGGATGCCCCCGCGGCGCCGCCACGTGCGATCTGGCTGAACCAGGTGCGCCAGTGGATGTTGTGGTGGCGCTTGGCCAGCCACAGGGCACTGAACAGGAACACCGAGCCGTGCAGCAGGACGGTCAGCGTCAGCCAGCTGACCTGTCCGGCGGTGACCCAGCGCTGACCGACGTTGAGCAGGTTGAAGTACACGATGAAGGCAAAGAGCGTGAACAGCAGGTTGCCGCTGCGGCCGGCACGGGGGTTGCTGACCGTGGTCGCGACGCCCAGCAAGACCAGATTGAAGGCGGTCAGTGCCACGCCGATGCGCCAACCCAGTTCACCCATGTGCGCGGGCGTGGGGTCCTGGATGAGCGCGAGGGTGCTGCGCGCCTTGAGCGCCTGGCCGCCGCGGATGTAGGAGGACGAGGCGCCGATCTGTGCCCCGTACTGCTCGAACTGGCTGACCTTGATGCGGCCGGTCTTCGGGTCGCTTTCGAGACGCTGGCCGTTGTTGAGCATCAGGAACTGGCGGTCACCCTGCCACTCGATGCGGCCGGACACCGCCGAGGTGACGGTCTCGTTGCCGTTCTTCTCGATGCTGGAGATGAACACGTTGCGCCCTTCGGTGCCGTCGGCCGTGTCCTTGTCGATGAAGAACACCCGCCGGCCGCTGGACGACTCCTGGAACTGACCCGGGGCGATGCGCTGGAGGTCGCCGCGGTTTTCGAACCGGTTGCGCAGTTCGGCGGTCTGCTGGTTGGCCCAGGGCCAGACGAACAGCACCATCAGAACGATCACCAGCAGCACCGGCCAGGCGAACCTCATCACCGGACTGAGAAATCCCCCCAGCGAGCGCCCGCTGGAGAACCAGATGATCATCTCGCTCTCGCGGTACATGCGGGAGAGCGTGGAGACAATCGCGATGAACAGGGCCAGCGTCAGGATGGTCTGCGTGTAGCCCAGCACCGTGTAGCCCAGCACCAGCATGACCTCTTCCGGGTTCACGCTGCCGCGCGAGGCCAGTCCCAGCGTGCGGATCAGCAGCACCGTCAGCACGATGGTGAAGAGCACCACCAGGGTGGCGCCGAAACTGCGTGCCAGTTCGGTGCGGATGGATGAATGGAATAACATCGAATCAAACAGGAAAGACACGATTATGGACTTCGAACTCAAAGCCCTTTCCCCGGTTCAGGCAAGCCAGCTCGCGGTGGACGCACTGGTGGTGCTGGTGCCCGACGACACCCAGGGTATGGACGGCGCCGACGCCTTGAGCGAGCTGGTGCGGGACGCCTCCCGCAGGGGAGATCTTGAAACCGGCGTGGGCAAGTGCCTGTCGGTCTACCGGCCCCAGGGGCTCAAACCGGTCAGGGTGGTGCTGGCACGCACTGGCGACTGTTCGCCCGCTGCGGTCCGCAAGGCGGTCACGGCGGCGATGTCGGGCCTGAAGTCGTCCAGTGTGAAGAAAGTGGCTGTGCTGCTCAGCGGGATGGCGAGCGACCAGCCCACGGTGCACAGCGCCATGGTGGCGGTGGCGGACAGCACCTACGCCTATGTGACCACCAAGCCTTCTGCCACCGCTCGCGCGATCCGGCAGGTGATCGTCGGTGTGAGCGACGTCGCCGTGGCGCGTCCTGCCTTCCGTTTCGGTCTGGCCCAGGTTGCAGGGATCGAGCTGGCCAAGGAGTGGGCCAACCGGCCCGCGAACCACGCCACGCCCAGCCACCTGGCCGAGGCCGCGCGCAAGCTCGGGCGCAAGCCCCGCATCAGGACCGAGGTGCTCGGGCCCAAGGAAGTGGCGGCTCTGGGCATGGGCGCCTTCATGGCGGTGGCGCAGGGCTCGTCCCAGCCGCTGCGGTTCATCGTCATGCACTACCAGGGCGGGTCCAAAGGCAGTGCGCCGGTGGTGCTGGTGGGCAAGGGCATTACCTTCGATACCGGCGGCATCTCGATCAAGCCTGCGGCCGAGATGGACGAGATGAAATTCGACATGGGTGGGGCTGCGAGCGTGCTGGGCACCTTCGCCGGGCTGGCCGAGCTGCAGCCCGAGGTCAACGTGGTGGGCATCATTCCGAGCTGCGAGAACATGCCGGACGGCAGCGCGGTCAAACCCGGGGACGTGGTCACCAGCATGAGCGGACAGACCATCGAGATCCTCAACACCGACGCGGAAGGACGGCTCATTCTTTGCGATGCACTGACCTACGCCGCGCGGTTCAAACCGCGTTGCGTGATCGACATTGCCACGCTCACGGGTGCCTGCGTGATCGCTCTCGGGGCGGTCCGGTCTGGCATGTTCGCCAACCGGAGCGACCTGGCCGACGCACTGCTCGCGGCGGGAGATCGGTCAATGGATCTCTGCTGGCGGCTCCCGCTGGACGACGAATACGCCGAAGGCCTCAAGTCGAACTTCGCGGACATGGGCAATGTGGCCGGACGGGCGGGTGGTGCGATCACTGCGGCCAAGTTCCTGCAGAAGTTCGTGGCGGAAATGCCCTGGGCGCACCTTGACATCGCAGGGACGGCCTGGAAGAGCGGCACCAGCAAAGGTGCGACGGGGCGACCGGTTCCCTTGTTGCTGCAGTACCTCAGCGATCTCCAGGGCGAGACCGGAGCGCCCAAGAAGTCGCGCTCAGGCGGCAGGACATCCCGCAAGGCATGACCGAGGTCGCGTTTCACCTGAACGTCGGAGACCGGACGGTCTACCTCTGCAGGCTGCTGCGCAAGGCCTACCTCAAGGGCTCCCGCGTGTACGTGCTCGGCGGCGCGTCGTCCATCGACCCGCTCGACAGGGCTCTCTGGCTCATGGCGCAGGGTGAGTTTGTGCCGCATGCAAGAAGCGGATCTGCAGAGCACGTCCGCCGCCGTTCGCCCATCGTGCTGGGCGAGCATGAGCCCGAGTGGGGGCCGGTGGATGTGCTGGTCAATCTGTCGGATCAGGCCCTCTGCGGCGTGGGTGTTGTGCCGCGGATCATCGAGGTGGTGGGCTCGGAACCAGGAGGCAGGGAGAAAGGTCGGGAGCGGTGGCGGCTCTACCGCCAGGCGGGCGTTGAGCCCACGGCCCACGACCTGTCCGGGTCCGTGGCGTGATGGATGGTCGTTTGCCTTGCATGCGGTGTGCTTATGGTGCATGCGTTGGAATGATGCTCACTGGGGCAAACCCTTGAAGCGATTTGTGCAAGTCCTGATGCAGCGTCCTCTGCACAACGATTTGGAGTATCTTTATGGATGTGGAGAAAAGTTCCCTCCGCATTCCAAAATTCATTCCTTTCCGAGGATACCTATGCAACTGAACCTGAAACTGGCCGTCATTTCCGCAGCCGTCGTTCTGGCCGCCTGCGGCAAAAAAGAAGAGGCAGCTCCGGCCGCCGCTCCTGCTGCTGCCCCGGCACCTGCTGCCGCTCCTGCGCCCGCAGCAGATGACGGCGTCATCAAGATCGGTCACGTCGGTCCCACCAGCGGTGCCATCGCCCACCTCGGCAAGGACAACGAAAATGGCGCACGCATGGCCATCGAAGAGTTGAACGCCGCTGGTCTGACCATCGGAGGCAAACCTGCCAAGTTCGAGTTGCTGGCCGAAGACGACGCCGGCGATCCGAAGCAGGGCACGGCCGCCGCTCAAAAGCTGGTGGACGCCAAGGTCAACGGCGTGATCGGTCACCTGAACTCGGGCACCACCATCCCCGCGTCCCAGATCTACAACGACGCTGGCATTCCCCAGATCTCTCCCTCCGCCACCAACCCCAAGTACACCCGCCAGGGCTACGCCGGTGCGTTCCGCGTGGTGGCCGACGACGTGCACCTGGGTGGCACGCTGGGCAAGTACGCTGTGGAATCCCTCAAGGGCAAGAGCATTGCAGTCATCGACGACCGCACCGCCTACGGCCAGGGTGTGGCCGACGAGTTCGAGAAGGGTGTGACGGCCGCTGGCGGCAAGGTCGTGGGTCGTGAATTCACCAACGACAAGGCCACCGACTTCAACGCCATCCTGACCACGCTGAAGGCCAAGAAGCCGGACATCGTGTTCTTCGGCGGCATGGACGCCGTGGCTGGCCCGATGCTCAAGCAGATGAAGCAGCTCGGCATCAAGGCCAAGTTCATGGGCGGCGACGGCATCTGCTCTTCCGGCCTGGTCGATCTGGCTGGTGACGGCATGTCCGACGAGCAGGTCTACTGCGCGGAAGCCGGTGGCGTGGAAGGTGAAGCCAAGGCGGGTATGGAGAAGTTCAAGGCCGACTTCAAGGCCAAGTTCAACGCCGACGTCCAGGTGTACGCACCGTACGTGTACGACTCCGTCAAGGTGATGGTCGAAGCCATGAAGGCTGCCGATTCTTCCGACCCGGCCAAGTACCTGCCGAAGCTGAAGGAAACCAACTACAAGGGCGTGACGGGTCAGATCGCTTTCGACGAGAAGGGCGACATCAAGAACGGTGCCCTGACGCTGTACACCTACAAGGGTGGCAAGCGCTCGGAACTGGCCGTGATCCGCTGATCTGCGGACAAGCCTCAAAAGAGCCGCCTTCGGGCGGCTTTTTTGTGGGTGCCTCTCGGCCGATCGACGCACAACCCTCCTGGCACAGGGTGCTCGGTTGGCCGGGTCAGGCCGTACAGTCGGTGTCGGCTGTAAGTTTTCGGCCTCCCGCCCGACTGCTGGCCTTCCATTTACTGTTTTATCGAGAGTTCGCGCATGAAATGGTTCTCGCTGACCGCACTGACCCTGAGCCTGTGTGTCCCGTTCGCTGCCCACGCCGACTGGGCCAAGACCGAAGCCGAGGCCAAAGGCCAGTCGGTGTACTTCAACGCCTGGGGCGGCGGCGAAGCCATCAATGCCTATATCGCCTGGGTGGCGCAGGAGGTCAAGGGCCGCTATGGGGTGGAGCTGCGGCACGTCAAGGTGACCGACGCAGCCGAGGTGGTCAAGCGGGTGCAGACCGAGGTGGCGGCCGGCCGGCGCACCGACGGCTCGGTCGACCTTGTGTGGATCAACGGCGAGAACTTCCGCAACCTCAAGCAGGGCGGTCTGCTGTTCGGTCCCTGGGCCGAGTCCCTTCCCAACTGGGGCGCGGTGGACCTGAACAAGCCGGTGCGCAGCGATTTTTCGGTGCCGACGGAGGGTTACGAGGCGCCGTGGGGCACGGCCCAGCTGACCTTCATCGCCGACAAGGCCCGTACCCCCACGCCGCCGCGCTCCGCGGCAGAGTTGCTGAGCTTCGCCAAAGCCAACCCCGGGCGTGTGAGCTACCCGAAACCACCAGACTTCCACGGCACCACCTTTCTCAAACAGGTGCTGATCGAGTTGGCACCTGACCGCAAGGTGCTGCAGTCACCGGTGAGCCCCGCCAGCTTCGGCGCCGCCACCGCGCAGCTGTGGGCCTACCTGGACCAGCTGCACCCGGCTCTCTGGCGCAGTGGCAAGACCTTCCCGGCCAGCGCCGCCGAGATGCACCGCATGCTGGCCGATGGCGAACTCCGGCTCTCGCTCACCTTCAACCCGAATGAGGCCGCGAACCTGATCAGCTCGCGCCAGTTGCCTGCCACGGCCTACAGCTTCGGCTTCGCCGGCGGCACCATCGGCAACGTGCACTTCGTGGCCATTCCCGTCAATGCCAAGGCCCGCGCCGGGGCCCAGGTGGTGGCCAACTTCCTGCTGTCGCCCGAGGCCCAGGCGCGCAAGGCCGACATCACGGTCTGGGGCGACGGCAGCGTGCTGGATGTGAACAAGCTGCCGGCGTCGATTCAGACCGCCATGCGCAAGACGGCGCCGGGCGCGCTGGCCGAGGCCGTGCCCACGCTGGCCGAGCCCCATGCCAGCTGGGTGGAGGCGCTGGAGAGCGAGTGGCTCAAGCGCTACGGGACCCGCTGAGCCAGCCACCAGCGCCTTCGGGGTGGCACCCCTGGCGTCGGCCGATGGCCTGGCTGGCGGCCCTGCCGGCGCTGGCGATCCTCGGGCCGGTGCTGCCCGGCCTGTACTGGGCGCTGGCGCCCTCGCTGGACCTGTCGGTCTGGCGGGCACTGTGGTCCGACGTCCAATGGCCTCAGGCCCTGCGCACCACCCTGGTGTCGGCCGGGCTGGGCAGCGTGCTGGGCATGGCCCTGGCGGCCGGGCTGGCGACTGCGCTGTACCCGGGGCCGCGCTGGCTGGCGATACAGCGACGATTGCCGCTGATGCTGTCGGTGCCGCACGCGGCCTTTGCCGTCGGCCTTTTGTTCCTGATCTCGCCCTCAGGCTGGCTGGCGCGTGCGGTGGCTCCGCTGGCGGGCTGGATCGATCCGCCGGCTTGGACGACGGTGCAGGACCCGCTCGGCCTGAGCCTGGCCCTGGCGCTGGGACTCAAGGAGAGCTGGTTCCTGCTCTGGGTGCTGGTGGCGGTGCTGGGCGAGCAGACCGTGCATCGCCACATGGTGGTGGCGCGGTCGCTGGGCTACAACCGCGCCCAGACCTGGCGGCACGTGCTGTGGCCCCAGCTGCTGCCGCGCCTGGGCTGGCCGCTGGCGGCGGTGCTGGCCTACGGCCTGTCGGTGGTGGACATGGCCGTGGTGCTGGGGCCGAGCACGCCGCCCACGCTGGCGGTGCTGGTTTGGCAATGGCTGACCGACCCCGACCCCGCCCTGCAAGCCCAGGGGGCGGCGGCGGCGCTGCTGCTGTTGGGGCTGTTTCTGCTGATCGCGGTGGGCGCCCGTTGGATATGGCATGGGCTGGTTCGGCGCGCGGCCTATCCTGCGGGTGTGCGCCGGCCTGCAAGCAACCCGTCCCGCTGGGGGCTGCACCAGCCGCTGTTTCTGGTGGGCTATGCGGTGGTGGCGGTGCTGCTGCTGTGGTCGCTGGCGGACACCTGGTTCTTCCCCGCGCTGTGGCCCGATGCGCTGTCGCTGCAGACCTGGATGCAGGCCGACTGGGCGCCGTTCGGCACCACCCTGTGGCTGGCGGCGGCGGCCACACTGCTGTGCCTGCCGGCCGCGCTGGTCTGGCTGGAGTGGGGGCCGCAGCGCTACAACGCCGTGCTGTATCTGCCCCTGATCATTCCCTCGCTGCCCCTGGTGGCGGCGCAGTACGCGGCGCTGCTGCGGCTGCCGGCCGACGGCACCGCAGGCGGCCTGTTGTGGAGCCACCTGCTGTGGGTGCTGCCCTACATGGTGCTCACCCTGATCGGGCCCTACCGCGCATTCGACCGGCGGCTGATGACCACCGCGCGGGCGCTGGGCCAGTCGCCCCTGGGCGCCTGTCTGCACGTCAAGTGGCCGATGCTGCTCAAACCCATCCTGGCCGCGCTCGCGGTCGGTTTTTCGGTCAGCGTGGCGCAGTACCTGCCGACGCTGTTCGCTGGCGGCGGGCGCTTTGCCACGGTGACCACCGAAGCGGTGGCGCTGAGCGCCGGCGGCAATCGCCGCGTGCTGGCCGCGCAGGCGTTGCTGCAAATCGTGCTGCCGCTGCTGGGCTTCGGTCTGGCAGCGCTGCTGTCTCAATGGGCGGGTCGACACCGTCGAGGGTTGCGCTGAAATGCTTGAGGTTCGAAATCTGACCATCGTCAAGGACGGCCATGAGCTCATCGCGGGCCTGGACCTGCAGGTCGGGCAGGGCTGCATCGTCACACTCACCGGCGCGTCGGGCTCGGGCAAGTCGACCCTGCTCAACTGGCTGGTGGGCGATCTGGACCCGGCGTTCCAGGCCCAGGGCGAACTGTGGCTGGACGGCCAGCGGCGTGACGGCCTGCCGGTGGAGGCGCGCGGCATCGGCATCCTGTTCCAGGACGACCTGCTGTTCCCCCACCTGAGCGTGGGGCAGAACCTGGCGTTTGCCTTGCCGGCCGCGGTGCGCGGCGCCGCAGCCAGGCGCGAGCGGGTGGTGCAGACACTGCGCGACATTGGCCTGGAGGGCTTTCACGACCGCGACCCCGCCACCCTCTCGGGTGGGCAGCGGGCGCGCGTGAGCCTGATGCGGGCGCTGCTGGCCGAGCCTTGCGCGCTGCTGCTGGACGAGCCCTTCTCGCGGCTGGACGCGGCGCTGCGTGCGCAGTTCCGCCGCCTCGTGTTCGAGCAGATCCAGAGCCAGCGCATCCCGACCGTGCTGGTCACACACGATCCGGACGACGTGCCACCTGGCGGGCAGGTGTTCGACATCCAGCAGTGGCAGGCGCCGCCGGACTGAGCGAACCGCTAAGCCCAGGCGGACTCAGGCACTCAGCACCACTGGTTCGAGCGCGTCGCTGGCAGCGCTGATGCGGCCGATGGCGGCGGTGTGCGGGTAGCCCGCCGCCTGCAGCGCGCGGACGCAGTCGGCCGCGCGGTCGGCGGGCACGCTGGCCAGCAGGCCGCCCGCGGTCTGCGGGTCGAACAGAAGCGGGTAGCGTTGGTCGTCCACGAAGGCCACGGCGTTGCGCAGCGCACGGCGCAGGCGCACGTTGGCCGGCTGCAGCGAGCTGACGATGCCGGCCTTGACGCAGTCCTCCGCGCCGTCGAGCAGGGGCAGGGCGCCCAGCCGCAGCTCTGCGTCTACCCCCGAGGGGCGGGTCATCTCGACCAGGTGCCCGAGCAGGCCGAAGCCGGTGAGGTCGGTGCAGGCGGTGGCGCCGTGATCGCGCAGGATCTGCGCACCGGCCTGGTTGGACAGCACCATCGATTTCAGCGCGGCGTCCACCCAGCGGCCTTTGGCGGCGTGCCGCGCGTGCGCCGCGAACAGGGTGCCGGTGCCGATGGGCTTGGTCAGCAGCAGCACATCGCCGGGCAACATGCCGCCCTTGCGCATCACGCCGGTCATGCGCTCGTCGATCAGGCCGTTGACGGCGAAGCCCAGCGCCAGTTCGCGCCCTTCGCCGGTGTGTCCGCCGACCAGGCTGCAGCCAGCGGCATTGAGCACTTCGACCGCGCCGGTCATCATCTGCAGCAGCAGGTCTTCGACCTTGGCCTCCAAGCCCGGTGGCACCGTGGCGATCGCCGTGGCCGACTGCGGCTCGGCGCCCATGGCGAAGATGTCGCCCAGCGCGTGGTTGGCCGCGACCTGGCCGAACAGGTAGGGGTCGTCGATGAAGCTGCGGAAGAAGTCGACCGTGTGCACCATGGCCATGCCCGGCGGCACGCGCACCACGGCGGCGTCGTCCGGCGCATGCAGGCCGATCAGCACGTCGTCGCGCTGCACCGGCTGCAGGTTGCCGAGTGCGCGGCTGAGGATGCTGGCCCCCACCTTGGCGCCGCAGCCGCCGCAGCGCATGGCGATGGCCGAGATGGCCTGGCGCGATTCTTCGGCGTTCAGCACCAGGCCGCTGGCGGGCGCGGCCTGTGACGGTGATGCCGGCGCCATGGCGGGCAGCTCGGTGAACTTGCGCATGAAGTGGCGGTCGATGTGGTCCTTCCAGCGCCAGACCCAGTCGCCCGCGAAGCCGATGGGGCCGCGCGAGGCCACGGCGTGGCGGTCGCCGGTGGAGATCAGCGCCAGCCAGTGTTTCTGCGGGCGGTAGGGCTGCAGGGGTTGACCGCGCAAGGCCCGGCGCAGGTTGCGCGCCAGCGGACGGCCCATGCGCACCGCGAACACGCCGGCCTTTTCCAGCGGGCGCGGCAGGAAGGACGCCACGTCGCCGGCCGCGAATATCTTCGGATCATCCGGCGTCTGCAGGTGTTCGTTGACGCAGACGAAGCCGTGTTCGTCCAGCGCCAGACCCGTGCCCTGCAGCCAGGCCGGGCCGCCCGCCTGCGTCACCCACATGGTCTCGTCGGCGTCGAAGGTGCGGCCGTCCTGCGTGGTGAGGCAGCCGGGCGAAACCTGCGACACCTCGGCCCGGGTGTGCACCGCCACGCGCCGCTCCCTGAGCACACGGGCAAAGCGCGCCCGCACGCCGGCGTTGTGGGTGGGCAGAAGCGTGTCGCCGGCGGTGAGCAACACGAACTGCAGCAGGTCCGGGCTCTTGCCCAGGACCTGCAGCTCCTGGCGCAGCCGGTATTGCATGGACAGCGCCAGTTCCACACCGCCCGCGCCGCCGCCCACCACCGCCACGGTGAAGCGGTCGCGCAGGCCCCGCACGCGCTCCAGCAGGTCGAGCCAGCGCTGATTGAAGTGGGCGATGGGCTTGACCGGCACCGCGTGGGCCTGGGCGCCATCGACCTGACGCACATTCGGCGTGGAGCCGGTGTTGATGGACAGCAGGTCGTAGGGAATGGCGGGTCGCCCCTTGAGCAGCACGCGCTGGTTCGCGCGGTCCAGCCCGGTCACCTCGCCGTGGATGAAGCGCGCGCCGGCGAACACCGCCAGACGGCCCAGGTCGATGTGGACCTCGTCAAAACGGTAGTGGCCCGCGATGTAGCCCGGCAGCATGCCGGAGTAGGGCGTGTCAATGTCGGTGCAGACCAGGGTGATGCGCAGGCCCGGTTCGGGCCGCATGGCCAGCATGCGCAGCGCGACCACATGGCTGTGGCCGCCACCGACGAGGACCAGATCGCGCAGGACAGGTTGTTCGTGTGATTGCATGCGACGTTGGCCGCGCAGAAGGGAGGGGCGCTGGGGAGGAATCGCTGGCCTGCCCGGAGGGACTCGAACCCCCGACCTGCTGCTTAGAAGGCAGCTGCTCTATCCGGTTGAGCTACGGGCAGCCGGTGCGGACAGGATACAAAAAAGGCCCACGCAGTGGGCCTTTTTTGTCCTGAAGAATGGTCGGAGCGGCGGGATTCGAACTCGCGACCCTCTGCTCCCAAAGCAGATGCGCTACCAGGCTGCGCTACGCTCCGACAAGCCGGCGAGTATACCCTGTCGCCAGGGGGCTCTGCGCGGTTTGTTGGTGCGCATCAGCAACCGCGCGTCACCGGCATCTCGACGTCGCTCTTGATGGCCATGT
This sequence comes from Hydrogenophaga pseudoflava, assembly GCF_004353865.1. Taxonomy (NCBI): domain Bacteria; kingdom Pseudomonadati; phylum Pseudomonadota; class Betaproteobacteria; order Burkholderiales; family Comamonadaceae; genus Hydrogenophaga; species Hydrogenophaga pseudoflava. The sequence goes on along the minus strand of NZ_CP037867.1, from coordinate 2,835,655 downwards.
GTTTGGCCAGCTCCAGCTTGGCAATCGCCGCGCGGTGCACCTCGTCAGGACCATCGGCCAAGCGCAGCGTGCGCTGGTTGGCGTAGCTGTAGGCCAGCGGGAAGTCGTCGCTGACGCCACCGCCGCCATGGGCCTGGATGGCCATGTCGATGATCTCGCAGGCCATGTTGGGCGCCACCACCTTGATCATCGCGATCTCGGCCTTGGCCACCTTGTTGCCCACTGTGTCCATCATGTAGGCGGCCTTGAGCGTGAGCAGGCGCGCCTGTTCGATCTTGCAGCGGGCCTCGGCGATGCGCTCGTGCCAGACCGACTGCGCGGAGATCGGCTTGCCGAAGGCGACGCGGCTGTTGAGGCGCTTGCACATCAACTCCAGCGCGCGCTCGGCTGCGCCGATGGAGCGCATGCAGTGGTGGATGCGGCCCGGGCCGAGGCGGCCCTGGGCGATCTCGAAACCGCGGCCCTCGCCCAGCAGCAGGTTGCGCACCGGCACGCGCACGTCCTTGAGCACCACTTCCATGTGGCCATGCGGCGCGTCGTCGTAACCGAACACGGAGAGCGGGCGCACCACAGTGACGCCGGGCGTGCCGGCGGGCACGACGATCATGCTCTGCTGCGAATGGCGCGGTGCCTCGGGGTCGGTCTTGCCCATGACGATGTAGACCTTGCAGCGCGGATCGCCAGCACCGGACGACCACCACTTGCGGCCGTTGAGCACGTAGTGGTCACCGTCGCGCGTGATCTCGCACTGGATGTTGGTGGCGTCCGACGAGGCCACCGCGGGTTCGGTCATCAAGAAGGCCGAACGGAACTCGCCGCGCAGCAGGGGTTCGAGCCATTCGTCCTTGATCTCCTCGGACGCATAGCGCTCCAGCGTTTCCATGTTGCCGGTGTCGGGAGCGGAGCAGTTGAACACCTCGGCCGCGAACGGCACGCGGCCCATGATCTCGCACAGCGGTGCGTATTCCAGGTTGGACAGACCCTCGGGTGCCCGCTTGCTCATCGGCAGGAACAGGTTCCAGAGGCCGGCGGCGCGCGCCTTGGGCTTGAGCTCCTCAATGACGGTGGTCGGGATCCAGGCATTGCCTTTGGCGCGGTTGGCCGCGATCTCGGCGAAGAAGCGCCCTTCGTTCGGGTAGATGTGCTCGTCCATGAAGGCCAGCAGGCGCTGGCGCATGTCCTTGACCTTGTCGGTGTAATCGAAGTGCATGGTGTGTTCCTTGGGTGTGGGGTCGGGACGTTGGAGTCGGGGTCAGGCCTGCTGTGCAAAGCGCCAGGCCATCTCGGCCAGCGGGCGCGCACCAGCCGCGGAAGAAACCGCCTGCGCGCTGGAGGCGGTGCCCATCTCGACGCGCTTGGCGATGCCCTGCAGGATGGCGGCGAGGCGGAACAGGTTGTAGGCGAGGTAAAAGTTCCAGTCGGCCTTGAGCTGTTCGGGCGTGACGAAGCCGGTGCGCTCGCAGTAGCGGCGGATGTACTCGGCCTCGGTGGGAATGCCCAGCGCCTGCACGTCCAGGCCGCCGATGCCGCGGAAGGCGCCGGGCGGGATGTGCCAGGCCATGCAGTGGTAGCTGAAATCGGCCAGCGGGTGACCCAGCGTGGACAGCTCCCAGTCGAGGATCGCGAGCACGCGCGGTTCGGTGGGGTGGAACATCAGGTTGTCCAGCCGGTAGTCGCCGTGCACGATGGACACCAGCGATTCGTCGCGCGCCATGGCCGGAATGTTCCGGGGCAGCCACTCCATGAGCTGGTCCATCTCGGGAATGGGCTGGGTGATCGACGCCACGTACTGCTTGCTCCAGCGGCCGATCTGGCGCTCGAAGTAGTTGCCGGGCTTGCCGTAGTCGGCCAGGCCGATGGTGTCCGGGCGCACCGAGTGCAGCGCGGCCATCACGCGGTTCATCTCGTCGTAGATGGCGCCGCGCTGGTCCCTGGTCAGTTCGGGCAGCGACTGGTCCCACATCACGCGGCCGTCGACGCACTCCATCACATAGAACGCGCGGCCGATCACCGATTCGTCCTCACACAGGGCGTACATGCGCGCCACCGGCACGCCCGTGCCGTGCAGTGCACCCATGACACGGTACTCCCGCTCGATGGCGTGGGCCGAGGGCAGCAGCTTGGCCACCGGGCCGGGCTTCGCGCGCATCACATAGCTGCGGCCCGGTGTGATGAGCTTGTAGGTGGGGTTGGACTGGCCGCCCTTGAACATTTCGATGCTCAAGGGGCCGCTGAAGCCATCGACATGGCGTTCGAGCCAGGCCTGGAGGGCGGCGGTGTCGACGGCGTGCTGGGCCGCCACCGGCCGTGTGCCGGTGAAGTTCTGGAGGTCGTTCATTCGGTCACGGTCGGTGAGGGCAGGAAAACGGTCAGTGTTCGGCTTCGGCGATGCGCATCAGCATGTCGCGGTTGCGCACCACCAGCCCTCCCTGCTCGATGCGGATCGCTTCTTCGCGTTCCATGGATTTGAGTTCCTGGTTCACGCGCTGGCGCGAAGCGCCCAGCAGCTGCGCCAGTTCTTCCTGTGCCAGTTGCAGGCCGATGCGCATCTCGTTGCCGTCCGAGAGGCAGGGCACGCCATAGGAACGCACCAGGTGCAGCAGTTGCTTGGCCAGGCGCGCGCGCAGCGGCAGGGTGTTGAGGTCTTCCACCAGTCCGAACAGCGTGCGGATGCGCCGCGCCTGCAGGCGCATCAGCGCTTCGTACAGTTCGACGTGGGCGCTGAGGATCTTCTGGAAGTCGTTGCGGGCCACGCACAGCAGCGTGGTCGGGCCATGCGCATAGGCGTCGTGCGTGCGACGGTCCCCGTCGAAGAACGCCACATCCCCGAACCACACGCCGGGCTCCACATAGGTCAGCGTGATCAGCTTGCCCGAGAGCGAGGTCGAGCTGACACGCACCGCGCCCTTGGCGACCGCTGTCCACTCGGTGGGCGGTTCGCCGCGGGCGACGATCAGGTCGCCGTCCTTGAATCGCTTGACGTAGGCGCATCGGAGAATGTCGTGACGCAGGGAAGGGGAAAGACTCTGGAACCAGCGACCGTTGTTGATCGCCTCTCGTTCTTCCATTGTCAGAATCGGTTCGTCCATCGGATGTCTTTTGAGTGACTGAAAGCGGTCCCATTGTCACCACTGGGACGCGCCGGGAGCATCAGGGATAGCGCGGGGAAGCTGTCCCGCAGGTGTCGCCGTGCCGCTTTTAAAACCGCAGCACGGCAGGCTTGTCGATCAACGGTAGCCGGGGCGGCGCTTCTCAAGGAAGGCCGAGATGCCTTCACCGCCGTTGGCGTGGTGGAGGTTTCGCACGAAGTGGTCGCGCTCGGCGGCGAGCTGGGTGTGCAGCGGCGCGGTCTGGGCCTCGTTCACCAGCTCCTTGATGCTGGCCATGGCGTTGGGCGCCCGGGAGTTGAGTTTTTCGGCCAGCGCCAGCGCGGAGGCCATCGCCTCGCCGCTGGCACACACCTGGCTGACCACGCCGAGGGTCTGCAGGCGCGCGGCGTCGATGCGGTCGCCACACATCAGCAACTGCATCGCGGTGGCGCGGGGCAGGGCGCGCGCCAGGCTCCAGGTGGCGCCGCCGTCGGAGGACAGGCCCACATTGCTGTAGGCCATCACAAAGACGCTGTCCTGTGCGGCGACCAGCAGGTCGCAGGCCAGCGCAAGCGAGAAGCCCGCACCGGCGCAGGCGCCTTCCACGGCGGCGATCACCGGCTTGGGGAATGCGCGGATGGTTTCGATCCAGTTGTGCAGGCTTTCGATGCTCTGGGCCTGCACCTCGGGTGGCTGCTGGCGGTTGGACAGCAGGCGCTGCAGGTTGCCGCCTGCGCAGAAGTGGCTACCTTCGCCGGCAATCACCACCGAACGCACCTCCGGGCTGGACTCGGCCACGTTCAGCGCCTCGACCCCCGCGGCATAGATCTCCGGACCCAGGGCATTGCGGTGTTCCGGGTTGCTGATGGTGAGCACCATGGTCTGGCCATGGCTGTGGCTCTTGAGGCTGGCGCTCATGCTCAGGCCTCTTCGTGCATCAGGCTCAGACCCAGGGCGCCGCGGCGGCGCAGCCAGGGCGAAGGGCGGTAGCGAGGATCGCCGTAGACCGTGCCCATGTTGAACAGGATCTCCAGCACATTGGTGGGGCCGACCTTGTCGCCCATGGCCAGCGGGCCCATGGGGTAGCCCAGACCCAGTGTCACCGCCACTTCCAGGTCCTTGGGTGTGCAGATGCCCTGCTGGCACATGTCGGCCGCGATGTTGACGATGGTGGCGACGACGCGCTGCGTCACGAAGCCGCCGCTGTCCTTGACCACGCTCACCGCCTTGCCGTCCTTGGCGAACAGGGCGTGCGCGGCGTCGCGCATGTCGGGGCGGGGGCCGGGTTGGTGGCCAGCACACGGCGCTTGGTGGCGGCGTCCTCCAGCATCATGTCGATGCCAACGGTGCGGGTGGGGTCGAGCCGCTCGACCGCGGCGAGGGTGGTCACGTCCAGTCCGAGCGGTGCCACCAGGATCAGCGCGCTGGCTGATGGGGCCTGGGCGGTTTCGATGCTTGCGCCCAGGTTCTTGAGCAACTGGTAGATCTCGGCCCGACGCGCGGCTTTGGGCGAGACCCAGACCGGCGGCAGGGCACCGACCTCGGGCACCGGAGGCTCGGCAGGAACCTGGGCAATGCCCTCCCTATATGTATAGAAGCCGTCGCCGACCTTCTTGCCGACCACACCACCGGCCAGTCGCTGCGCTGTGATCACGCTGGGGCGGTAGCGTGGTTCGTCGTAGTACTGGCGGTAGATCGACTCCATGACCGGGTGCGAGACGTCCAGGGCGGTCAGATCCATCAGCTCGAAAGGACCGAGCCGGAAGCCCATCTGGTCTTTGAGGATGCGGTCGATGGTCGCGAAATCGGCCACCCGCTCGCTCGCCACCCGCAGTGCTTCGGTGCCGTAACCGCGACCGGCGTGGTTGACGATAAAGCCGGGGGTGTCCTGCGCCGATACGGGGGTATGCCCGAATTCGCGGGCAAAGGCCGTCAGCCGCTCGCACACCACCGGATCGGTCTTGAGACCGGCGATCACTTCGACCACGCGCATCAGCGGCACGGGGTTGAAGAAGTGGAACCCGGCAAGCTGGCGAGGGCGCTGGAGCGCCGCACCGATGGCGGTCACTGACAACGAAGAGGTGTTGGTTGCCAGCACCGATTGTTTGGAAACGATGGACTCAAGTTCGGAAAACAGCTTCTGTTTGACATCTAGCCGCTCGACGACGGCTTCGATGACCAGGTCGCAGGGGGCCAGCGAAGCAAGGGCATCGGCGCAGCGGAGCCGATCCAGCATGGCGGTGCGTTGCGCGGCATCGAGCTTGTTCTTGTCCACCAGCTTCTGCCAGGTGTCGGCCAGCGCCTGCCGGGCGGTTTCGGCCGCATTGGGCTGCAGATCGAACAAGATGACTGCGCTTCCGGCCTGGGCTGCCATCTGTGCGATGCCGCGGCCCATGGCGCCTGCACCCACGATGCCGACGGTTTGAAAAGTTGGGGTCATATGAAAGTGTTATTTAAGAAGGGTGGGCAACGACCTATGACAAAATGTTGCCACGAAGAACGGAAGGGCTGTGACGTGCGCCAGATCTTGGTTGGCTCTATTTTGCTATCAACGGCGTTGGGCGGTTCGGCGGCCACTTTGGGGCGACACAGCGGCGCTGTTCTCATTGGCAGGCCTCTTGATATACGGGTGCAGGCCGTCGCGGCTCCAGGGGAAGATCTGTCCGCGCTGTGCCTGCAGGCCGATGTGTTCTTCGGTGACAACCAGCTGGGTCCTTCGTCTGTGCGCACCTCGACGCAGCACAACGCACCCGATGCCGAGGCATCGGTGCGGATCCAGACCACGGTGCCGGTGAACGAACCCGTTGTCTCGGTGGTGTTGAGGGCGGGCTGCGCTTCGCCGTTCTCCCGTCGGTATGTGCTGCTGGCTGACTTTCTGTCCGAGCCTGCAACGGCGTCGCAAACAGCGCCTGCGTTGTCCGGTTCACAAGTAGTGCCCAAGCCGTCGCCCATCCCTGCGGAGGGTTCGACAGGCAGCTCCAGAGTGTCTGCTGGTCCGGCAGCTGGCAGCGGTACTCCTGTGGCGGCTCCGACGCGCAGCACGGCGCCTGCTTCTGCTTCCAGGCCCAGGCCAGCCAGCGTGGTGCGCAAGCCGGTGGAACCGGCAAGGGATGTAACCCCGCGGCTCCAGCTGGACCCTGTGGACGTGAGTCTCGCGATCGAGCGCGATCCGGTTCTCAAACTGTCACTGTCCCTGCTCAGCGAGCCCTCCTCGAACCCCCAGGAGCGGGCCGCTGCTGCCCAGCTCTGGAAGGCATTGAACGCATCCCCCGAGGACATTCTTCGCGACACCCAGAAGCTGGCAGTCCTGGAGGCCGAATCCAAAGGCTTGCGTGAGCGGGAGGCGCGCAACAAGGCCGCCATGCAGGACATGGAGGCCAGGCTCGAACAGTCGCGCTTCATGTCGTGGGCTGCGTACACCTTGGGGGCGCTGCTGCTTCTTGCTTTGGCAGCACTGGCCTGGCTGTGGCGACGCAAGACCGCCATTGGCGTTGCGGGTACCCCTCAGAAGGACTGGTGGACGTCTGGTGCAGCGAAAGCGGCCAAGGTGCCTGCCGACAAGCCTGCAAGGAAGGTGGCGGCCAAAGGATTGGATCTTGACCTTGATCTGGATGCCGATTCCGGGTTGGACGAACTGGGTCCTGTGCGCAGAGGTTCTGGTGACAGCGGAGCGATGCCCTTGTCCACTTCCGAGCGCCGCGATTTCCGCACCAGCCACATCGGCGTGTCCCGGTCCGTCGCTACGGAAGAACTGTTCGACGTCCAGCAGCAGTCGGATTTTTTCGTTTCGCTGGGCGAGTTTGACCAGGCGATCGGTGTCCTCAAGATGCATTTGCACGAAAGCCAGGAGCCCAGTGCGCTCGCGTATCTTGACCTCTTCAAGCTCTACCACCGGCTGGGGCGGCGCGACGAGTACGAAAAGCTGCGCGAAGAGTTCAACCGCCAGTTCAATGCAAGTGCCCCGCCGTTCGATCAGTACAGCGACTCCAACCGGGGCCTGGAAGCCTACGAGACTGCGTTCGGGCGGATTCAGGCACTGTGGCCTCAGCCCAAGGTGCTGGATGTCATCGAAAAGTCCATCTTCAGGGATGCGGCCGATCCCGAGTCGGAGGTGTTTGATCTCGAAGCGTACCGTGAGCTCCTGCTCCTCCACGCCATCGCGAAGGATGTGATCCAGCGCGATTCGAGCACCCCTTCTTCTGACTTCCAGCACACGGCGATTCGTCCTCTCAAGGCTGCGGGGCCGAAGATGGCTGCTGTTTCGTCCTCTGCGGCAGCTTCGGAACGGTTGACCGAACCGATGGATGAAATCCCGCACGCCTCCCCCCGTCTTGGCCTGGATATCGACCTGGATGCGCTGCACGACGCGTCGGCGTTCGAAGCATCGCTGCCCGACGTTGTGGTGCCGGTGGAGCCCACGGCCAGGCTCGCGTCATCGACGGGCATCTCTGCAGTGGAGGCCGCGGACATGGGCAACCTCATTGATTTTGAAGTTCTGGATTTCACGCCACCCGATGACGGAGAAATCCCACCGGGCAAGGGCGCACAGTCCACACAGTGAGCATGTTTGCTCAACAAAAAAAGCCAGACACGTGCTGGCTTTTTTGTTGGCGCTGCTGAGCCTGATGGTCAGCGTCGCACCTGCAGGGCGCCAGGGTTGACGATGTTCGTGGGCGTTCCCTTGATGAAATTGACCACATTGTCGAACGCAGCCGAGAACAAGGTCTCGTAGTTGCTGAGCTCGACGTAGCCGATGTGAGGCGTGCAGATGCAGTTCTCGAGCCTGAGCAGCGCATGCCCCTGAAGAATCGGCTCTGATTCGAAAACATCGATGGCGGCCATGCCTGGGCGCCCCCGGTTCAACGCGGTCAGCAAGGCCTCGGCCTCGATCAGTTCCGCTCTGGATGTATTGACCAGCAGGGCGGTCGGCTTCATGCGAGAAAGATCCTCCAGCGTGACACAGCCCGCGCTGCGGTCGCTGAGTCGAAGATGAAGGCTGAGCACATCCGAACGCTCAAAGAGATCTTCCCGGCTGGCTGCGACCTCAAAGCCGTCGGAAACGGCCTGCCGGCAGGACTCATCGCCACCCCAGACCAGCACCTGCATGCCGAAGGCCTTGCCGTAAGCAGCGACCAGCTTGCCGATGCGGCCATAGCTCCACAAGCCGAGTGTCTTGCCGTGAAGAACCATGCCGAGGCCGAAGTTGGCGGGCATGGACGATGACTTCAGCCCCGACTGTTGCCAGGCGCCGTGCTTGAGGCTTGCGACATACTGGGGAATGCGCCGCATCGACGCCATGACCAGAGCCCATGTCAGCTCGGCGGTGGAGATCGGGGAACTTGTGCCTTCGGCCACGGCGATGCCGCGTTCGGTGCAGGCAGTGACGTCAATATGGCTGCCGATACGCCCCGTCTGCGCAATGAGCTTCAGGCGAGGCAGCTTGTCAACCAGTTGACGGGATACCGGGGTTCTTTCCCGGATCAGGACCACGATGTCGGCATCCCGCAACCGTATGGACAGTTGCCCGACCCCCTTGACCGTGTTGGTGAACACTTTGGCGGGATAGGGGTCGAGGCGCGCTGCGCAATCCAGCTTTCGGACGGCGTCCTGATAGTCGTCCAGTATCACGATGTTCATGGAGCACTATTGTGCCGCCATGAGCATTCTGTACAGACTTTGAGCTGTCAGGCGGGTTCGGTGCGGTGCTCGAGAGCGGCCAGACGATCCAGTTCGGCGCAGACATCGGCCATGCGCCCTGAAATCACCAGGCAAGCGCTTCGATCCGGTTGGCTGGTGTGCTTCAAGCGGATGGTTGCTGTCTGTGAGGGCCGCGACACCTCGGCCATGGAAGCGCCGTGAGAGGCCGACAGCGACTGTTTCGGTTGCTTGTTGGCCAACCATCCGGCCCTGACAAACCGCTGCATCAACGTTGGCAGCGGTTTGCGGGTCTTGTTGGGACAAGGAGGTGACGGCAGCCAGTTGTCGATCAACTGCAACGGAGCGCGCCAGGTCTTGGAGGTGATGCGGATTCCCATGTGAAACTCCGGAAAGGGGTTGGACACAGGCAGGATTGGTTCGGAAGAGCCGCTCTCGCAGGGTTTGCCAAGGACAGTGTGCTGTTCTGGCAAAACGCCCGCCACCTGCGAGGGCGGCACCGACCCTGCGGGTCAGATCTGGAAGCTGTTGCGAATCAGGCCCACGGCGAGGCCTTCGATCTCGAAGGGTTCACCCGGTTGCACCACGATCGTTTTGTAGTCCGGGTTTTCCGCGTGCAGCTCGATTTGGTGGTCGCGGCGCATGAAACGCTTGACAGTCACATCGTCTCCGAGCCTGGCCACCACGATCTGCCCATTTTTCGCGTCCTTGCCGGACTGCACGGCCAGCAGGTCGCCGTCGAGGATGCCGACGTCGCGCATGGACATGCCGCGCACGCGCAGCAGGTAGTCAGGTGTGCGCTGGAACAGGCTGCGCTCGACGTGATAAGTCTGGTCGACGTGTTCCTGAGCGAGGATCGGTGAGCCGGCAGCCACCCGCCCGATCAGGGGCAGCATGAGCTGAGAAAGGCCGGGCATCGGCAGTGTAAGCTGATGAGTCCGCTGATCGTTGATGGCCTGCAGTTCCCGGCTGCGAAGACGGATCCCGCGGGAGGTGCCGCTGACCAGTTCGATCATGCCTTTGCGTGCGAGCGCCTGAAGGTGCTCCTCGGCCGCATTGGCCGACTTGAATCCGAGCTCGGTGGCGATTTCTGCGCGGGTGGGTGGAGCGCCGGTGCGGGCAATGGCGTTCTGGATCAACTCCAGGATTTGCTGCTGGCGGGCCGTGAGCTTGGGCGGGAACGACTCGATCATGTCAACCTCGTGGTTAGGTGGGATGCGGCTGGACAGGCTGTTTGTACATCCAGTATCTGTATTTTTAAACAGTTTCGGAGACTTGGCAAGTGAGCGACAACAACAGAGGCTTTTGCGTGATCCTGGGGACTGGCGGAACGATCGCCGGGCGGGCCGCCCGGGCAGGAGATAACGTGGGATATGTGGCAGGGCAGGTTCGTGTGGAAGATCTTCTGGGGGGCGTTCCAGCGCTGCAAGGCAGTCCACTGGAGGTGGAGCAGGTGGACCAGGTGGACAGCAAGGACATGCACTTCGGTCTGTGGAAGCGGCTGTTGCTTCGGCTCTCTCACCACCTTGCACGCGACGAGGTTGCCGGCGTTGTGGTCACACACGGCACCGACACGCTGGAAGAAACTGCCTTTTTCATCCAGACGGTGCTGCAGCCCCGCAAGCCGGTGGTGTTCACCTGCGCGATGCGCCCAGCCACCGCCCTTGTGCCCGATGGCCCTCAGAACCTGCTGGATGCCGTGACCGTGGCGGGTCATCCCGAGGTCGGAGGGTGTGTGGTGGTCTGTGCGGGGCTGGTGCACGCGCCCGAGCACTTGACCAAGGTTCACAGCTACCGGGTGGATGCGTTCGATTCGGGCGACGCCGGCCCTATGGCGTGTGTGGAAGAAGGCGAGGTCCGGTGGTTCCATCCTCCCGCAAGCCGCCCGACCGCCGAGCGTTCTGAGGCACTGCTGGCGCGGGTGCTGCGGGCCGATGCGCTGCCACGCGTCCAACTGGTGACCAGTCATGCCGATGCCGACGGCTCCATCGTTCGCGCGCTGCTGCAGGCCGACCCGGCACTGCGTCCGCAGGGCATTGTGGTGGCTGCCACCGGCAACGGCACGGTTCACCAGTCGCTGGCCTCGGCCTTGTCGGAGGCCATGGCCCGTGGTGTGCGGGTGGTCAGGGCCACGCGCTGCGCCCGAGGGCGTGTGATTCCTGACACGGCCAATCCCATGCCCGACTCTGCCGGACTGCCCCCTGTGAAGGCGCGGCTGGCTCTGGCACTCTCGCTGCTGGAACCCTGACGCGCCAGCCCGTTGCAACGACAAAAAAAGAAACCCGGCAAGTTGCCGGGTTTGCAGGAGGAGTGGGCGCTGGGTCAGGCGGCCAGGGCCTCGAACGCGCGGGCTGTGATCTCATCCACCGAACCGGTGCCGCTGATGGCGCGGTACTTGGGGGCGGCGGCCGGATCTGTCCTGGCCCACTGGCTGTAGTAGTCGACCAGCGGTCGGGTCTGGGCGCTGTACACCTCCAGGCGCTTCTTGACCGTTTCTTCCTTGTCATCGTCGCGCTGGATCAGCGGTTCACCGGTGACGTCGTCCTTGCCTTCCACCTTGGGCGGGTTGAATTTCACGTGGTAGGTGCGCCCTGAGGCGGGGTGTGAGCGGCGGCCGCTCATGCGTTCGATGATGGCGTCGAACGGCACGTCGATTTCCAGCACGTAGTCCAGCTTCACGCCGGCCGCTTTCATAGCGTCGGCCTGCGGGATGGTGCGCGGGAAGCCATCGAACAGGAAGCCGCTGGCGCAGTCGGGCTGGGCAATGCGTTCCTTGACGAGGTTGATGATCAGGTCGTCACTCACCAGGCCACCGGCGTCCATGACCGCCTTGGCCTGCATGCCCAGAGGCGTGCCAGCCTTCACGGCGGCACGCAGCATGTCGCCGGTCGAGATCTGGGGGATGCCGTACTTCTGGCAGATGAAGGTGGCTTGTGTGCCCTTGCCCGCACCAGGAGCGCCCAACAGGATCAGTCTCATCGTCTTCCTTGTATCAGTGTTTCATTCGTGCTCGCCTGTCTCCGCGGCTGAGCTGGCCCCGGTATCGAGGGTCGAACGAGGATAGCATGGCCTACCCCGACACTGCCTTACAGACAGTGTCGCAGTTCAAGACTTCCGGAGCAGCGCCCGGACCCTTTCCAGGTCCGTGGGGGTGTCCACACCGGGAGCGGCCGCATGGGTCGCGAGATGCACCGCAATGCGCTCACCGTGCCATAGGGTGCGCAGTTGCTCCAGCGACTCCGTCAGTTCCAGCGGTGCCGGCTCCAGCGACGGAAAACGGCGCAGGAAACCCGCCCGGTATCCGTAGACGCCGATGTGCCGCCAAGGGGCCGGAGAAGGCAGGCTGAGCGGCTGGCCGTTCGACATGCCGTCGCGCCACCAGGCGATGGGCGCGCGGCTGAAATACAGCGCCACCTGCCGCCGGTCGAGCACCACCTTGACCACGTTCGGATTGAGAAAGTCTTCCACCTGCTCAATGGCGTGGGCGGCGGTGCTCATCACGCAATCGGGCCTTTGCGCCAGCTGCGTGGCCACTGCGGCAATGAGCGCGGGGTCCACCAGCGGCTCGTCCCCCTGCACATTCACCACGAGCTCGTCGTCAGCCAGGCCAAGCAGTTCACAGGCTTCGGCCAGCCGGTCGCTGCCGGAGGGGTGGTCGGAACGGGTGAGCAGCGCCGTGACGCCATGCTCCGCACAGGCGCTCAGGATGCGGGGATCGTCGGCCGCCACCACCACCTGGCGGGCGCCGCTGAGCAGCGCCTGCCGGGCCACACGAACAACCATGGGCAGGCCCGCAATGTCTGCCAGAGGTTTGTCCGGGAGGCGGCTGGAGGCCATGCGCGCCGGAATCAGCACGCTGAAGGCCGGTGTCCGGACAGCCGCGCTCATGCGGTGGGTGCCGGTGGCCGAGCGGCTTCTTCGTCGCTCAGAGTCCGGGCTTCGTGCTCGAGCAGAATGGGAATGCCGTCGCGCACCGGATAGGCCAGCCGGGCGCTGCGGGAGATCAGTTCCTGGGCCTCGCGGTCGAAGATCAGAGGGCCTTTGGTGACGGGGCAGACCAGCAGTTCAAGCAGTTTGGTATCCATGAGGCGATGATAGTCGCGCGCTTGCACGCAGAGCCTCCAGCCGATGATCCAGTTCAGCCAGAAAGGCCGGGTCGAGCTGAAGCTCCAATGGCACCGTCCACAGGGACGGGCGCCGGTCGGCTGGCAGCGCCAGTGCCTGGGCGAACAGCTTGACCGCATCTTTTTCCGTGCACACCACGGTGGATGAGGGTGAATCCAGGACTGCCTGGTAGGCGTCCGGTGGCGCGTGGTCTGGCAGGGCCATGCACCGGGACAGGGTCAGCCCCTGGTTGCGCAGCATTTCGAAGAAGACATCCGGCCGGGCGATGCCGGCCACGGCCACCAGGTCCTGGCCCGCCAGTTCGGACAAGGGCCGTTCACTGCCACTAGGACCGCGGGCGACGCCAGCGAGACGCCGGGTGGCCACAAACAAGGTCGCGCCCACGGGCAAGGCAGGGGGCGAGACCGGTGCGGAGTCAGCCCGTCGCTGCAGCAAGACAAACTGTGGCGAGAACGGGTCTTCCGCGGCAGGAGGCCAGGGCTCCCTGAGCAGGCCCGCCGGCAGCAGCCATCCGTTGCCGGTGCCCCGGTCATCGAACACCGCGATGGCGATGTCACGTCCCAGTGCCAGATGCTGCAACCCATCGTCGCACAGCAGCAGGTCCACCTCGGGGTGCGCCGCCAGCAGTGCACGGGCAGCGTGCGCACGACGCCTTCCCACCACGACCGGCACGCCTGTGCTCCGGTGAATCAGGGTGGGTTCGTCCCCAGCCTCCGAGGCCGTTGTCCCGGATGTGAGCTCCAGCAGTCCTTCACCCAGCCTCCCGTGCCCCCGGGACACCACGCCCGGCGACCAGCCCCGCGAGCGCAGATGGGAGATCAGCGCCATCACCGTGGGCGTTTTGCCCGCGCCACCGACCACCACGTTGCCGATCACGATCACCGGCACGGGCAGGCGTTCCACTGGCCATTGACCCTGTGCGTAGCGGCGCCGCCGCAAGCCGACCAGCGCCCGGTAGATCTGGGACATCGGCCACAGCAGGCGGGCTTTCCAGCCCCGCTGCGCCCAGATCGCTTGCCACCGGGCTTCGGCGTCCGGGAGTGTCATGGCGGGGATATCAGGACTTGCCGCGCGACGGGGCAGAGCCGGACTGCTGGGTGGCGAAGGTGATCTGCACCAGCCCGGCGCGCCGCGCCGCGTCCATCACGTTGATCACCGACTGGTGGGTGGCCGCGGCATCTGCGCTGATGATGATCACCATGTCGCGTGTGTCCTGCGTTGCTTCTTCGAGCGCACGGGTGAGCGACTCGACGGACGAGCCGTCCAGCAGCAACTGGTTGATCGCGTAGCGGCCGTCGCTGCTGACCGAGACGATGACTTCCTTCGGGGCGCTGCGCTGGGCCTCGGAATCGGCCACCGGCAGATTGACCTGCAGCTGCGTGTACTTGCTGTAGGTCGTGGTCAGCATCAGGAAGATCAGCACGACCAGCAGGATGTCGATGAAAGGGATCAGGTTGATCTCCGGCTCATCACGGGTTCCAGGACGGAAGTTCATGCGGGGTTCCCGGGCGCTGCTTACTTGTTGCGCAGTGTCACCAGGTGGCGGACGAACCGCTCCGTGGCGACTTCCATGGCCAGCAGGTAGTCGTCGACCCGGGCGCGGAAATAGCGCCAGAAAATCAGCGCGGGAATGGCCACCATCAGGCCAAAAGCGGTGTTGTACAGGGCGATCGAGATGCCGTGCGCCAGCTGGGTGGGATTGCCGCCGCCCGGCATGGTGCCCATGCCACCGTCGCCACCCTGGGAGCCGAAGATCTCGATCATGCCGATCACCGTGCCCAGCAGACCCAGCAGAGGGGCTGCGGAGGCGATCGTGGCCAGCGCCCCCAGGTAGCGTTGCAGCCGCGAACCGGCGATGCGTCCCGCGCCCTCCAGTGAAGATCTCAGGTCGTCTTCGGTGGCCCTGGGGTTGTTGTTCAGGGTCCGAAAGCCGCTGGCGAGCACCTCGCCAAACACCGAGTTCTGCTCCAGCTGGGTGACGACATCCGGGTTGGGGACGCCGTTGCGGGAAACCATGATGGCTTCCTCGAGCAGTTGTGGCGGCAGAACCTTGGCCGCCTTGAGGCTGACAAAACGCTCGATCACGAGGGCGAGAGCGATCACTGAACAGAAGATGAGGGGCCAGATCGGCCAGCCAGCGGCTTGTATGATGGAAAACAAATCAGGGCTCCGGTGCAATCTTTTGATTATGTCTCAGCCCCTGCGACCGCCCGCAGCAGTCCTGCGCCGATGCACCAGCCTCTCCACCCGAACCCGACCCTGGGGTCCATGCACAGATTCTGTGGATAACTTTGTGCAGAACCGTGCCTCGATGGCGGCGCATCCCGCCAAACGTCTGCGTTTCAACAGTTCGATGACAAAACAGGCAGCCCAAAGTGCTTTGAAATCAAGCCACTTCCCGCAGGTCCTAGATGACACGGGGGTCGAGGGCACGGATTCCAGCAACGGCGCGCCTTGTGGACAGGTTCGCCCCGGAGATGCCAGTGTCTGAGCCGTTTTTCACGCCGGACGACGGCTCTGCGCGGCGCGTGTGGGCGGTTGGGCCGCTGATGCAAGCGATTGCGGACGCCTTGTCTGTGCGCTTCAACCCCGTGGCAGTTCGTGGCGAGATCTCGGGCTTCTCCCGTGCCGCCAGCGGACACTGCTACTTCTCGCTGAAGGACGAATCGGGGCAGTTGCGTTGTGCCATGTTCCGCCGTGCGGCGGATCAGCTGCAGTTTGTTCCGCGGGATGGGCTGCTGGTGCAAGCTCAGGGCCGGCTGGATGTCTATGGTCCGCGTGGGGATCTGCAGCTGATCGTTGAAGCGCTCAAACCGGCGGGGCAGGGCGCTTTGTTCGAACAGTTCATCCGGCTCAAGGCTAAGCTGGAGGCGGAGGGGCTGTTTGACCCCCGGCGCAAACGGGAGTTGCCGTCGCAGCCGCGGAGCATCGCGGTGGTGACCTCGCTGGGAGCCGCTGCGCTGCGCGACGTGGTGACCGCACTGCGGCGGCGGGTGCCCCACATACCGGTGCTGGTGCATCCTGCGTCGGTGCAAGGGGCACAGGCGCCGCAGGAAATCTGCCGGGCGCTGGAGCAGGCCTACGAGCGCTTCAGGAACTCCTGCGAAGGCGATGTGCTTCTGCTGGTTCGTGGAGGGGGATCGCTGGAAGACCTCTGGGCGTTCAACGACGAATCGGTGGTGCGCACGGTCGTGCGCGCGCCCATGCCGTTGGTCTGCGGCGTCGGGCACGAGACCGATTTCACGCTGGCCGACTTTGCGGCCGACCTGCGGGCCCCCACGCCTACGGCGGCGGCCGAGCTGTGCGCACCGGCCCGGCAACAGCGGCTTGACGAGCTGGAGCAGCTCGAAACCGATCTCAGAGATGTGGTCTGGCGGGGGCTGGACCTGCGGGTGCAGCGGCTGGACCGGCTGGCCCAGCGGCTGGGGCGCCCCTCTGGCCGTCTGCACGACAGCAGCCAGCGGCTGTCGGCCCTGCAGCACCGGCTCACGTCGGCGGTGCAGCTGCGCCAGCAGCGCCACGCCCTCCATCTCGAGCGGCTGTCCTTCACGCTGCCCCAGGCGGTCGCACGCGCGCTGTCGGCGCACGTGCAGCGGCTGGATCGTTGCGGTGCGGCGCTCGGCCTGCTGGATCCGATGCTGGTGCTCGAGCGCGGCTATGCATTTCTCTCTGACCGTGATGGACGCGCGATCACCCAGGCCGCGCAGGTGCGGCCGGGCCAGTCCGTCACGGCGACCCTGGCGGACGGTTCGGTGGATCTGACTGTGGACCGTTGAAGGGCGGGCCTCTTTTCCCCTGAGGGCAGCAGCGGTTCAACGTGTTGCCTACAATGCGCCGGACTTTTCCCACTCAACAGACGAGGACCCCACATGGAACACACCCTGCCCGCACTGCCGTACGCCATCGATGCCCTGGCACCGCACTACTCCAAGGAAACGCTGGAGTTCCACCATGGCAAGCACCACAACGCCTATGTGGTCAACCTGAACAACCTGCAGAAGGGCACCGAGTTCGAGTCCATGGACCTCGAATCGATCGTCAAGAAGTCCAGCGGTGGCATCTACAACAACGCCGCCCAGATCTGGAACCACACCTTCTTCTGGAATTGCATGAAGCCCAACGGCGGCGGTGAGCCTTCCGGTGCGCTGGCCGCTGCGATCAACGCCAAGTGGGGCAGCTACGCGGCTTTCAAAGAAGCCTTCGTCAAGTCCGCCGTGGGCAACTTCGGTTCCGGCTGGACCTGGCTGGTCAAGAAAGCCGACGGCTCCGTGGACATCGTCAACATGGGCGCCGCCGGCACGCCCCTGACGACCGGTGACAAGGCCCTGCTGACCGTGGACGTCTGGGAACACGCTTACTACATCGACTACCGCAACCTGCGGCCGAAGTTCGTTGAAACCTTCCTGGACAAGCTGGTCAACTGGTCGTTTGCCGAAAGCAACTTCGCCTGACTGCGACGGACCAATCCGGTTCGGCGAAGCCCGAAGGTGCATGCCTTCGGGCTTTTTTCATGGCCTCGGACCCATGAGGTCAAGGCAACGGTGAAAAAAAGTTGGAGTTTTTGATGTTCAATTTTGTTATGTGAGATAACACTTCGAATTTTGAAGCCGAGGTCAGAGGACTGAAAGCAAAATCCCACACCATCGACCGCTTGCCCCGAGTTTGTCGGGAGCGGCGGATTTCCAACAACGACATCAGGAGCCATGCCATGAGCCAACCGTCCTCGACCATCGTTTACACCCTCACCGACGAAGCGCCCCTGCTGGCGACGGCGTCGTTCCTGCCCATCATCCGCACCTTTGCCGCCCCCGCGGGCGTCAACGTGACCACCAGCGACATCTCCGTCGCCGCCCGCATCCTGGCGCAGTTCCCCGAATACCTGACCGAAGAGCAGCGGGTGCCGGACTACCTGGGCGAGCTGGGCAAGCTGACGCTGCGCCCCGAGGCCAACATCATCAAGCTGCCCAACATCAGCGCCTCCGTGTCGCAGCTGGTGGCGGCCATCAAGGAACTTCAGGCCAAGGGCTACAAGATTCCCGACTACCCCGAGAACCCGAAGAACGACGAAGAAAAGGCCATCAAGGCGCGTTACGCCAAGTGCACCGGCTCGGCCGTGAACCCGGTGCTGCGCGAAGGCAACTCGGACCGCCGCGCCCCCCGTGCGGTGAAAGAGTTCGCCCGCAAGAACCCACACAGCATGGCCGAATGGAGCCAAGCTTCGCAATCGCACGTGTCTCACATGCACGCCGGCGACTTCTACCACGGTGAGAAGTCGATCACGCTGGACAAGGCACGCGACGTGAAGATGGAGCTGATCACCAAGAGCGGCAAGACCATCGTGCTCAAGCCCAAGGTTTCCCTGCTCGACCGCGAAGTCATCGACTCGATGTTCATGAGCAAGAAGGCCCTGCTGGCTTTCTACGAGAAGGAAATCGAGGATGCCCGCAAGACCGGCGTGATGTTCTCGCTGCACGTCAAGGCCACCATGATGAAAGTCTCGCACCCCATCGTGTTCGGCCACTGCGTGAAAATCTTCTACAAGGAAGCCTTCGAGAAGCACGGCGAGCTGTTCAAGGAGCTGGGCGTCAACGTCAACAACGGCATGGTCGATCTGTACAACAAGATCGCCAAGCTGCCGCAGTCCAAGCAGGACGAGATCAAGCGCGACCTGCATGCCTGCCATGAGCACCGTCCCGAGCTGGCCATGGTCGACTCGGCCAAGGGCATCACCAACTTCCACTCGCCCAATGACGTGATCGTCGACGCCTCGATGCCGGCCATGATCCGCAACGGCGGCAAGATGTGGGACGCGAACGGCCGCCTGAAGGACGTCAAGGCCGTGATGCCGGAGTCGACCTTCGCCCGCATTTACCAGGAGATGATCAACTTCTGCAAGTGGCACGGCGCCTTCGACCCCAAGACCATGGGCACGGTGCCCAACGTCGGCCTGATGGCCCAGCAGGCCGAGGAATACGGCTCACACGACAAGACCTTCGAGATCCCCGAGGACGGCATCGCCAACATCACCGACCTGGAAACCGGCGAGGTGCTGCTGAGCCAGAACGTGGAAGAGGGCGACATCTGGCGCATGTGTCAGGTCAAGGACGCCGCCATCCGCGACTGGGTCAAGCTGGCCGTCAACCGCGCCCGCAATTCCGGCATGCCGGTGGTGTTCTGGCTGGACGCGTACCGCCCGCACGAAGCCCAGCTGATCCGCAAGGTCAAGATGTACCTGCACGAGCACGACACCAACGGTCTGGATATCCAGATCATGAGCCAGGTGCGTGCGATGCGCTACACGCTGGAGCGTGTGATCCGTGGCCTGGACACCATCAGCGCCACCGGCAACATCCTGCGCGACTACCTGACCGACCTGTTCCCCATCATGGAACTGGGCACCTCGGCCAAGATGCTGTCCATCGTGCCCCTGATGGCCGGTGGCGGCATGTACGAGACGGGTGCCGGCGGCTCGGCCCCCAAGCACGTGCAGCAGCTGGTGGAAGAGAACCACCTGCGCTGGGACTCGCTGGGTGAATTCCTGGCCTTGGCTGTGTCGCTGGAAGACCTGGGGCTGAAGACCGGCAACAGCAAGGCCAAGCTCCTGGCCAAGACCCTGGACAGTGCCACGGGCAAGCTGCTGGACAACAACAAGAACCCGTCCCCCAAGACCGGCCAGCTCGACAACCGGGGCAGCCAGTTCTACCTGGCGCTGTACTGGGCACAGGAACTGGCCGCGCAGACCGAGGATGCCGAAATGGCTGCCAAGTTTGCGCCGCTGGCCAAGCAGCTGGCGGACAACGAGCAGGCCATCGTCGCAGAACTGATCGAGGTCCAGGGCAAGCCGGTGGACATTGGCGGTTACTACAAGCCCGACTTCGACAAGCTCTCCACGGTGATGCGTCCGAGCAAGACGCTCAATGCTGCGCTGGAACTGGTGGCCTGATTCTGGTTTGGCTGTTACCCACCATCAAAAAAGCCCGCCTCACGGCGGGCTTTTTTATTGGTGTTGTGGTTCAGCGCCGTCCTTCGAAGGGAAGCCCGCCAAGCCGAGACCCCGCCTGAATGCCGCGCTTGGCGAACCAGCCCTGGTGCATCTCCAGCACGTACCGCACCGGCTTGGCGGAACAGTGGGAGTCCAGCGTCCTGGGTTTCATGTCCGCCAGGTTGACGATGGTGCCGTCGTCGGCCACAAAGGCAGCGGTGAGAGGCAGCAGGGTGTTCTTCATCCAGAAGCACTGCCCCGCGGACTCCTCGAAAACGAACAGCATGCCTTCGTTGGCGGGCATCTCAGAACGGAACATGAGACCCGTCGCCCGCTGTTCAGGAGTGGAGGCCACCTGGGCGTGAATCAGGTGCATGCCCGCCTTCAGCGTGACCTTGGGCAGGTCGAGTTGCGGAGCAGTCTGCGACCAAGCAGGAGAGACGAACAGGGCCAGCAGGCCGAGGAGGGTGGTCCGGCGAATCATGGGGAGGTTCTCGTGTCGTGCAAGCGCGCATTGTGCGCGATCAGTCTTGTCAGGCGGAATAGAATTTCCGGCTGTCTGAGCCGATTCCGGCCTCAGAGTTGCCGCATCCATCATTCCACCGGAGATCGTTTTCCATGTATCAGCACATCAAGGTGCCGGCCCAGGGCCAGAAGATCACTGTCAATCAGGACATGTCGCTGAACGTGCCGGATGAGCCTATCGTTCCCTACATCGAAGGCGATGGCACCGGTCTGGACATCACACCGGTGATGCTCAAGGTGGTTGACGCGGCCGTGGAGAAAGCCTACGGCGGCAAGCGCAGGATCCACTGGATGGAGGTGTTCGCGGGCGAGAAGTCGACC
This sequence comes from Hydrogenophaga pseudoflava, assembly GCF_004353865.1. Taxonomy (NCBI): domain Bacteria; kingdom Pseudomonadati; phylum Pseudomonadota; class Betaproteobacteria; order Burkholderiales; family Comamonadaceae; genus Hydrogenophaga; species Hydrogenophaga pseudoflava. The sequence goes on along the minus strand of NZ_CP037867.1, from coordinate 2,814,958 downwards.
AAGGTGTATGGCCCCGACGTCTGGCTGCCGGAAGAGACGCTGGCCGCGCTCAGGGAGTATGTGGTCTCGATCAAGGGCCCTCTGACCACGCCGGTTGGGGGCGGGATCCGTTCCCTGAACGTGGCACTGCGGCAGGAGTTGGACCTGTACGTGTGTCTGCGGCCGGTGCAGTACTTCAAAGGCGTGCCGTCGCCGCTGAAGGAGCCTGAGAAGACCAACATGGTGATCTTCCGAGAAAACTCGGAAGACATCTACGCCGGCATCGAATACGCCGCCCAGAGTGACAAGGCGAAGAAGCTGATCAAGTTCCTGCAGGACGAGATGGGCGTGACCAAAATCCGCTTCCCTGAAACCTCGGGCATCGGCATCAAGCCGGTGTCGATCGAGGGCACCGAGCGGCTGGTGCGTAAGGCGATCCAGTATGCGATCGACAACGACAAGCCCAGCGTGACCCTGGTCCACAAGGGCAACATCATGAAGTTCACCGAGGGCGGTTTCCGCGACTGGGGTTATGCCCTGGCCCAGAAGGAATTCGGCGCCGAGCCCATCGACGGAGGCCCGTGGTGCCAGTTCAAGAACCCCAAAACCGGCCGCAACATCGTGATCAAGGACTCGATTGCGGACGCCTTCCTGCAGCAGATCCTGCTGCGGCCGGCCGAATACTCGGTGATCGCCACGCTCAACCTCAATGGCGACTACGTCTCTGACGCCCTGGCGGCCCAGGTGGGCGGCATTGGCATCGCCCCGGGCGCCAACCTGTCCGACTCGGTGGCCTGCTTCGAAGCCACCCACGGCACCGCGCCGAAATACGCCGGCAAGGACTACGTGAACCCCGGATCCGAGATCCTGTCGGCTGAAATGATGTTGCGTCACATGGGCTGGACGGAGGCCGCCGACCTGATCATTTCGGCCATGGAGCAGGCCATTCTCTCCAAGAGGGTGACCTACGACTTCGCTCGGCTGATGGACGGGGCCACCCAGGTGTCCTGTTCCGGTTTCGGGCAGGTCATGATTGACCACATGTAGGTCCGGTCTTTCCCCCTCCGGGGAAAGGGCACAAAAGCCGCCAGGAATTGCCATTCCTTGGCGGTTTTTTCTTGGCATCAAGGCGGACAATGGCGCCATGGAAAGGGTCAGCAACAGAGATACCAGGCACCCGGCAGGCGCAGCCCGCCAGCCGGAACTTGCCTGGACATGTCCACAGCCCGACTTGCGAGTCAGCTGGCCGCTAGAATCATTTTCATGGCCACGCAGATACCGAAGAAACCCCCAGTTCCAGCCGCTCCGACAGGCGTCGGCAGCGATGACTCGGTGGTGCTTGAGCGGCGCACCCAGCGAACCAAGCCACCACAGATGTTTCAGGTCGTGTTGCTCAACGACGACTTCACGCCCATGGAGTTTGTCGTGCACGTGATCCAGGAGTTTTTCAGCAAGGACCGGGAGACGGCCACCCAGATCATGCTCAAGATCCACCTGGAGGGCAAAGGCATCTGCGGCATCTACACCCGGGACGTGGCCAGCACCAAGGTCGATCAGGTGCTGGCGGCATCCCGAGCCGCTGGTCACCCGCTGCAATGTCTGAGTGAACCGGTTGAATAAAGGCGGGTCTACCCCAACTGATGGTCTCTTCCCTGTAAACCTCTACCCGAACGCTTGCGTTTCAGATTCTCACCAGCCCAAAGGAAGCGTCCATGATTGCCCAGGAACTTGAAGTCAGCTTGCATATGGCCTTCGTTGAGGCTCGCCAGCAACGACACGAATTCATCACGGTTGAGCACCTGCTCTTGGCGCTGCTGGACAACCCCAGCGCAGCCGAGGTTTTGCGCGCCTGCTCGGCCAATATCGACGACCTGCGCAAGTCCCTGACGAACTTCATCAAGGACAACACGCCCCAGGTGGCCGGCACCGACGAGGTGGACACGCAGCCCACGCTGGGGTTCCAGCGGGTGATCCAGCGCGCGATCATGCACGTGCAGTCCACCGGCAACGGCAAGAAAGAGGTGACCGGCGCCAACGTGCTGGTGGCCATCTTCGGCGAGAAGGATTCTCACGCCGTCTACTACCTGCACCAGCAGGGCGTGACGCGCCTGGACGTGGTGAACTTCATCGCCCACGGTATCCGCAAGAGCGATCCGCCCGAGTCGTCCAAGCCGGGCGAAAGTGCTGCGGACAACGAGGAGCAGGGCGCCGAGGCCAAGAGCAACGAAAAGCAATCGCCGCTGGAGCAGTTCACCCAGAACCTCAACCAGGCGGCCAAGGAAGGAAAGATCGACCCGTTGATCGGCCGCGAGTACGAGGTCGAGCGCACGATCCAGATCCTCTGCCGCCGCCGCAAGAACAACCCGCTGCTGGTCGGTGAGGCTGGCGTGGGCAAGACCGCGATCGCCGAAGGCCTGGCTTGGCGCATCACGCAGAATGATGTGCCCGACATCTTGGCCGAGGCCACCGTGTACTCGCTCGACATGGGCGCTTTGCTGGCGGGCACCAAATACCGGGGTGATTTCGAACAGCGCCTCAAGGCTGTCCTGAAGTCGCTCAAGGACAAGCCCAACGCCATCCTGTTCATTGACGAGATCCACACGCTCATCGGGGCCGGTGCGGCTTCGGGCGGGACGCTGGACGCCTCGAACCTGCTCAAACCGGCGCTGTCCAGCGGCCAGCTCAAGTGCATCGGCGCCACCACCTTCACCGAGTACCGCGGCATCTTCGAGAAGGACGCGGCGCTGTCCCGCCGCTTCCAGAAGGTGGATGTGGTCGAACCGACGGTGGAGCAGACGGTGGATATCCTGAAGGGGCTCAAGAGCCGTTTCGAGGAGCACCACAGCGTCAAGTACGCGGTGGCCGCCCTTCAGGCCGCCGCAGAGCTCTCGGCCAAGTACATCAACGACCGCCATCTGCCGGACAAGGCCATCGACGTGATCGACGAGGCCGGTGCGGCGCAGCGCATCCTCACGCCTTCCAAGCGGAAGAAGACCATCGGCAAGGCCGAGATCGAGGAAATCGTGGCCAAGATCGCGCGCATTCCGCCTGCGAACGTGTCCAATGATGACCGAGGCAAGCTGCAGACCTTGGAGCGCGACCTCAAGAGCGTGGTGTTCGGCCAGGACAAGGCGCTGGAGGTGCTGGCCGCCAGCGTCAAGATGGCCCGTTCAGGGCTGGGCAAGGCCGACAAGCCGATTGGCGCCTTCCTGTTCAGCGGCCCCACCGGCGTCGGCAAGACCGAAGCCGCCAAGCAGCTGGCCTACATCATGGGCATCGACCTGATCCGCTTCGACATGTCGGAGTACATGGAGCGGCACGCGGTCAGCCGCCTGATCGGCGCGCCTCCGGGCTATGTCGGTTTCGACCAGGGCGGTCTGCTGACCGAGGCCATCACCAAGAAGCCGCATTGCGTGCTGCTGTTGGACGAGATCGAGAAGGCGCACCCCGACATCTTCAACGTGCTGCTGCAGGTGATGGACCATGGCACGCTGACGGACAACAACGGGCGCAAGGCCGACTTCCGCAACGTCATCATCATCATGACGACCAATGCGGGCGCCGAGACCATGAACAAGGCGACCATCGGCTTCACGAACCCGCGTGTGGCCGGCGACGAAATGGGCGATATCAAACGCCTGTTCACGCCGGAGTTCCGCAACCGGCTGGACGCCATCGTCAGCTTCAAGGCGCTGGATGAGCAGATCATCATGCGCGTGGTGGACAAGTTCCTGCTGCAGCTGGAAGGCCAACTGGCCGAGAAGAAAGTGGAGGTCACCTTCACCGACACGCTGCGCAAGCACCTGGCCAAGAAGGGTTTCGACCCGTTGATGGGGGCGCGTCCGATGCAGCGCCTGATCCAGGACACCATTCGCCGCGCGCTGGCCGACGAGCTGCTGTTCGGACGTCTGACCGAGGGCGGGCGCCTGACGGTGGACCTGGAGTCCAAGGTCGGCGAGGACGGCAAGGAAACGCAGGAGGTCAAACTCGACATCCAGCCGCTGCCCAAGAAGGAAGGCAAGGCCAAGCCCGAAGAGGCCACAGCGGGCTGATCACCGCCGGCATGTTCAAAAAGAAACCCGGCAATGCCGGGTTTCTTTTTGGGCGCAGCGAGCCGAAGACCCGGCGATCACTGAGTCCGCCAGGCGAGCACGGCGTCCGCCCAGCGGTTGCCCAGCTTTGACTCCCCGCTGACATTGGGATGGACGCCGTCGTAGTTGTCGCCGGTGGAATACCCACTGGCCTGGTTGACCACCGCGATCGGCGATGTGGCGCTGGACCGGCCGGACGCGACGCCGTCGATCAGGCGGTTGAGGGCTGCGGTGCCGGAGGGGTCGGGTGCCGCCGGGATGATTTTGGCCAGCAGGATGTGGGCGTCCGGCTTGCCTGCGCGGATCGCGTCGATGACGCCGCCGAGCTCGGCGGCGATGCCACTGGCCGACTGGCCTGCGAGCACGTCGTTGGTGCCCAGATGCACCAGAACGACATCGGGCTGTGCCTGGGCCACCAGCCCGCCCACCCGGGGCGCGAGCTCGTTGACCGAATAGTCCCAGTAGCCTTCGTGGTCCAGGTCGAAGTCGGCGTTGGGTGGGTTGACCGACCCGCTGTCGCGTGAGCCTCTGGACACGCCCGATTTGCTGCCGACCAGGTTGACCGAGCAGCCCGCGCCGTTCAGGCGCTGCCACAGCACCCGGCGGTAGCTGTTGTGGCCGGCTTCGCCCTCGGTGATGGAGTCGCCCAGAGGCATGATGCGCAACGGGCCGCCACTGAGGCCACAGCTGGCCACCTTCTCGGCCGAGCTGCCACCACCTCCGGCGTCGTCGCCACTGTCGCCGCCGCCGCAGGCGCTCAACAGGGCACTGAGGCCGACCAGGCAAGCATGAGCTAAGAAGCGCTGGGGCATATGTAAGGTCCTTGGCGAATGGTTTGAAGGTTCAGCGCTTGCCGCCGAGCAGACTGCCCAGCACGCCGCGCACGATCTGGCGACCGATGCCGCTGGCCACGCTGCGGGCGGCGGTCTTGGCCATGGTCTGGACGATGCCGTCGTACTGTCCACCGCGCGGGCCGGTCCGACCAAACAGCGCTTCGTTCAGCATGCCGCCGATGCCGCCGCTTTCCGCTTCGGCTTTCTTGCCTGCAGCGCCGGGGATGCGAGGGGTCTTGGGTGCATCTTGCGGTGCGGCGTCGGCATCGTCTGCGGCACCCGCATGCTTGCGGAACATCTCATAGGCGCTTTCGCGGTCCACCACCTTCTCGTACACGCCGGCCACCAGCGAACCCTGGAGCAGCGCTTTGCGCTGTTCGGGGGTGATGGGCCCGAGCTGGCTGCCCGGGGGCAGCACGAACACGCGCTCCGTCTCGCTCGGGCGTCCTTTGCTGTCGAGCAGGCTGACCAGCGCCTCGCCCACCGCCAGCTCGGTGATGGCGGCTTCGATGTCCAGTCCGGCTTTTGGGCGCATGGTCTCGGCGGTCGCCTTGACGGCCTTCTGGTCGCGCGGGGTGAAGGCGCGCAGCGCGTGCTGCACGCGGTTGCCCAACTGCCCGAGCACGGAATCCGGGATGTCCAGCGGGTTCTGCGTCACGAAATACACGCCGACGCCTTTGGAACGCACCAGGCGCACCACCAGTTCGATGCGCTCGACCAGGATCTTGGGCGCTTCGTCGAACAGCAGGTGGGCTTCGTCGAAGAAGAACACCAGCTTGGGTTTCTCGGGGTCGCCGATCTCGGGCAGGCTCTCGAACAGCTCCGACAGCATCCACAGCAGGAAGGTGGCGTACAGGCGCGGCGCGTTCAGCAGCTTGTCGGCGGTCAGCACGTTGATCACGCCCTTGCCACCCACGGTCTGCATGAAGTCGCTGATGTCGAGCATGGGCTCGCCAAAGAACTTGTCGCCGCCTTGCTGCTCGATCTGCAGCAAGCCGCGCTGGATGGCGCCGATGCTGGCGGCGCTGATGTTGCCGTACTCGGTGGTGAACTGCTTGGCGTTGTCTCCCACATGCTGGAGCATGGCGCGCAGGTCTTTCATGTCCAGCAGCAGCAGGCCGTTGTCGTCCGCGATCTTGAACACCAGGTTGAGAACGCCGGCCTGGGTTTCGTTGAGGTCCAGCATGCGCGAGAGCAGCAGTGGGCCCATGTCGGACACGGTGGCCCGCACCGGATGGCCCTGCTCGCCGAACACGTCCCACAGCGTGGTGGGGCAGGCTTGCGGTGGGGTGGGGGTGAGGCCCCGGTCGGCCAGGATCTTGCGGACTTTGTCGGGCAGGTTGCCGGTCTGGCTGATGCCGGTGAGGTCGCCCTTGACGTCGGCCATGAACACCGGCACGCCGATGTTGGAGAACTGTTCGGCCAGGGTCTGCAGTGTCACCGTCTTGCCGGTACCGGTGGCGCCGGTGATCAGCCCGTGGCGGTTGGCCAGACCGGGCAGCAGGTGGCACTGTGTACTGGCGTTCTGGGCGATCAGCATCGGTTCGGCCATGTCGGGCATCCTTGCAGAGAGAGGAGAGGGTGGGTCGTAAAATCGAGAGTTATTACACCAAATTCTGGTCAGAAAAAAGGACTCTCTCGTGGCTGGACACAGCAAATGGGCCAACATTCAACACCGCAAGGGCCGGCAGGATGAGAAGCGGGGAAAGATCTGGACGCGCGTGATCCGAGAGATCACGGTCGCAGCCCGCACGGGCGGTGGCGACCCGGCCATGAACCCGCGCCTGCGGCTGGCGATTGACAAGGCCAAGGCGGCCAACATGCCGGCCGACCGCATCAAGTACAACGTCGACAAGGCTTCGGGCAACCTCGAAGGCCAGGCGCTGGAAGAGATCCGCTACGAGGGCTACGGCATCGGTGGCGCCGCCATCATCGTCGACACCATGACCGACAACAAGGTGCGCACCGTGGCCGAGATCCGCCACGCGTTCAGCAAGTACGGTGGCAACCTGGGCACCGAAGGTTCGGTGGCCTTTCAGTTCAAGCACTGCGGTCAGATCATCTTTGCGCCCGGCACGAGCGAAGACAAGGTCATGGAAGTGGCGCTGGAAGCCGGGGCTGAAGACGTGATCACCGACGACGATGGCGCCATCGAGGTGCTGACCGCCTACACCGACTTCGAAGCGGTGAAGAACGCGCTGGAAGCGGCTGGCCTCAAGCCCGAAGTGGCCGAGGTGACCATGCGGCCCGAAAACACCATCGAGCTGACCGGCGACGACGCCGCCCGCATGCAGAAGCTGCTGGATGTCATCGAAGACCTGGACGATGTGCAGGACGTGTTCCACAACGCCGAGATCAACGAATGAAAGTCCTGGTGATTGGCGGCGGTGGCCGCGAGCACGCGCTGGCGTGGAAGCTCAAGCAGTCTGAAGGCGTGGAGCAGGTGTTTGTCGCACCGGGCAATGCGGGCACCGCGCGCGATGTGCAGCTGACGAACCTGCCCATCACCGACAAGGTGGCGCTGCGCGAATGGGCGCAGGCCAACGGCATCGGCCTGACCGTGGTCGGCCCCGAGGCGCCGCTGGCGGCCGGTGTGGTGGACGAGTTCCGTGCCCATGGTCTGGCCATCTTCGGTCCGACGCAGAAGGCCGCGCAACTCGAAAGCTCCAAGGCCTTCAGCAAGGCCTTCATGCAGCGCCATGGCATTCCCACGGCCGAGTACCAGACCTTCACCGACGCGGCGCAGGCCCATGCCTATGTGGACGCCAAGGGCGCGCCCATCGTGATCAAGGCCGACGGGCTGGCAGCGGGCAAGGGCGTGGTGGTGGCGATGTCGCTGGTCGAAGCGCACGAGGCCATCGACTTCATGCTGCTGGACAACAAGTTGGGCGTGGCGCACAACGAAGGCGGCGCTCGCGTGGTGATTGAGGAGTTCCTCGAAGGCGAAGAGGCCAGCTTCATCGTGCTGTGCGACGGAGTGAACGCGCTGGCGCTGGCCACCAGCCAGGACCACAAGCGCCTGCTGGACGCCGACCAGGGTCCGAACACCGGCGGTATGGGCGCCTATTCGCCTGCGCCGGTGGTGACGCCCGCGGTGCACCAGCGCGCCATGGACGAGGTGATCCTGCCCACGCTGCGTGGGATGGCGGCCGACGGCATTCCTTACACCGGTTTCCTGTACGCCGGCCTGATGATCACGCCCGATGGCCGTGTGAAGACGCTCGAATTCAACTGCCGCATGGGCGACCCGGAGACCCAGCCGATCATGATGCGGCTGCGTTCCAACCTGGCCCAGGTGCTGCTCTCGGCCACCCGCGCCGAGCTGGACCAGGTGACGCTGGACTGGGACCCGCGCGTGGCGCTGGGCGTGGTGCTGGCCGCCGCCGGTTACCCCATGAACCCGCGCAAGGGCGACGCCATCAGTGGCCTGCCAGCCGACGAGGCCGACCGCATGGTGTTTCACGCCGGAACGGCCGATGCCAACGGTCAGGTGGTGGTCTCGGGCGGCCGCGTGCTGTGCGTGACGGCGCTGGCCGACACGGTGGCCGCCGCGCAGCAGAAGGCCTACGGCGTGGTCGATGGCATCCGCTTCGACGGCATGCAGTGCCGCCGCGACATCGGTTATCGGGCGCTCTGACCATGAAAAATCCCACCCAGAGGGTCCGCGACTACCTCGTCAACCTCCAGGACCGCATCACGTCCACCATTGCCGTGGTGGATGGCGGGAGCTTCGTCGTGGACCACTGGAAAAAACCGGCGGGCGAGCGCCTGCAGGGCAGTGGCATCACCCAGATCCTCGAAGACGGCGCCGTGTTCGAGCGGGCAGGGTGTGGTTTTTCGCATGTGACGGGGCCCGCCCTGCCGCCCTCGGCCACCCAGCACCGGCCGGAACTCTCGGGGGCGCCTTTCGAGGCCATGGGCGTCTCGCTGGTGTTCCACCCGCGCAACCCCATGGTGCCGACGGTCCACATGAACGTTCGCATGATCGCTGCCACGCCGAAGGGCGGGCAACCGGTGTGCTGGTTCGGCGGGGGCATGGACCTGACGCCGTACTACGGTTTCGAGGAGGACGCCGAACACTTCCACCGCACCTGCAAGGCCGCGCTGGACCCGTTTGGTGTCGACAAATACCCTCGCTTCAAAAAGTGGTGCGACGAGTACTTCTACCTGAAGCACCGCGACGAGCAGCGTGGCATCGGTGGCGTGTTCTTCGACGACTTCTCGGAGCTGGGCTTCGAGGGCAGTTTCGCCATGATGCGATCGGTGGGCGATGCCTTCCTGGACGCTTACCTGCCCATCGTGGACCGTCGCAAGACGCTTCCTTCTGGTGAGCGTGAGCGGGAGTTCCAGCTCTACCGCCGTGGCCGCTATGTGGAATTCAACCTGGTCTGGGACCGTGGCACCCACTTCGGCTTGCAATCTGGCGGGCGCAGCGAGTCCATCCTGTTGTCCATGCCCCCCCTGGTGAGCTGGTCCTACCAGCGCCAGGAAGCGCCCGGCTCCCACGAGGCACAGCTCTACAGCGACTTCCTGGTGCGCAAGGACTGGGTTTGATGTCTTCTGGGCGGTCGAACGACCGGACGGTGCCCGTACGAAGGGTCGGCCTGTTCGGCGGCGCATTCGATCCGCCGCACCGTGCGCACCGACTGTTGGTGGAGTCTGCGCTGGATGTGCTGCGGCTCGACCGCCTGCACATCCTGCCCACCGGGCGTGCCTGGCACAAGGCGCGCGCGCTCAGCCCGGCGGAGCACCGGCTGGCCATGTGTGAGCTGGCCTTTGGCGACCTGGGGCGCGTGTGCGTGGACCGCCGCGAAATCGATCGCCCGGGCGACTCGTACACCATCGACACCCTGAACGAACTGGCGCGTGAATATCCGGGTGCCGAGCTGTTCCTGATCATCGGCGAAGACCAGCTGGCCGCATTCAGGACCTGGAAGCGCTGGCCAGAGGTGCTTGACCTGGCGCGGCTGGTGGTGGCGGGACGTCCCGGCTTCCCGTCTCCTGCGACCCGCGTATCTGGTGATGCCAGCGACGACCCGCCCGTGCCCCACCTTCGGCTTCCGTTGCCGCTTTCGCCCATCAGCTCCACCGCCCTCCGCTCGATGGCGTCTGCCGGCGCGGCGCCCCAGGAACTGGCCGCGCTGGTGCCCGAAGCCGTCGCCGGCTATATTTCCACCCATTCCCTTTACCAGCAGCCTTCATGACCAGCGAAACCACCGCCAAAAAAGACATCCAGAAACTCCAGCGTGCCATCGTCGACGGTCTGGAGGACGTCAAGGGCCAGGACATCGTGGTCTTCAATACCGAAACGCTGTCCCCGCTGTTCGAACGCGTGATCATCGCCAGCGGCACCTCCAACCGGCAGACCAAGGCGCTTGCGTCCAGCGTTCGCGACGCTGTGCGGGAGGCCGGCTTCGACAAACCCCGCATCGAGGGCGAGGACAACGGTGAGTGGATCATCATCGACTGCGGTCAGGCGGTCGCCCATGTGATGCAACCGGTGATCCGGCAGTACTACCGCCTGGAAGAGATCTGGGGCCAGAAGCCGGTACGACTCAAGAGTGCTGCCGAGAAGGCCGCCGAGGCGCGCGCGGCCGCCAAGCCGGCGGGCAAGACCACCCGCAAGGGCGTCGAGAAAGAGGTCAAGCCGGTGGACGCCAAGTCCGTGGCCCGCAAGCAAGCCAAGGCGGCCGCTGCTGCGGCGGCACCCGCGAAAGCGCCTGCCAAGAAGGCCACAGCCAAGACTGCAGCCGTCAAGACACCCGCGGCCAAGGCGACACGCAAGACCGCTGGCTCGGCCAAGACGGCCCAACCCAAAGCGGTGCTGCCCAAGCTGGTCGTGAACAAGCCCAAGCCGGCGGCGAAGAAACCCGCCGCCGCGAAAAAGGCCGCGCCCAAGAAGAAGGCATGAAGCTGGTGATCGTCGCGGTCGGGCAGCGCATGCCCGACTGGGCCCAGACCGCCTACGACGACTACGCCAAACGCTTTCCGCCCGAACTCCGGGTGGAACTCAAGACCGTAAAAACCGAGCCGCGTGGCGCCAAGACGGTGGAAACCGTCATGGCTGCCGAGCGTGAGCGCATCGTGGCCGCGCTGCCCAAGGGCTGCCGCGTGGTGGTGCTCGACGAGCGTGGGGCGCAGCTGACCACCAAGGCGTTGGCCCAGCAGCTCAAGGCCTGGCAGCTCGGTGGCGACGATGTGGCGCTGGTGATCGGTGGGCCGGACGGTCTCGAACCGGCGTTTCGGGAGGCGGCCCACCAGCGCATCCGCCTGTCGGACATGACGCTGCCCCACGCCATGGTCCGGGTGCTGCTGATCGAGCAGCTCTATCGCGCATGGTCGATCAACGCCAACCACCCTTACCACCGGGAATGATCCGCCGTGAGTGACTTCATCTACCTGGCTTCCCAGAGCCCCCGCCGCAAGCAGTTGCTTGAACAGTGGGGTGTGCGCTGCGAGCTGCTGTTGCCCGATGCCGACGAGGATGTCGAGGCCCTGGAGGCGGTGAAACCCGGCGAGGCGCCTGCCGCCTACGTGCAGCGGGTCACCGCTCTGAAGCTGGAGGCGTCCGTTGACCGGCTTCGGCGCAGGGGATGGCTGCTGGCGCCGGTGCTGTGCGCAGACACCACCGTGACGCTCGGGCGCCGCATTCTGGGCAAGCCTGCCGACGCCGCCGAGGCCCGGCGCATGCTGTCCGATCTGTCCGGCCGTCGCCATCGCGTGCTGACGGCGGTGGCGGTGGCGCGACCCGGGGTCCGGGGTCCGGGCCGCCAGTGGGCGGCGCTGTCCACCTCGCAGGTCGAGTTCGACCCGTGGAGCGGCGCGGACATCCGGCGCTACGTGGACAGCGGCGAGCCCATGGGCAAGGCTGGTGCCTATGCCATCCAGGGCGCGGCGGCCCTGCACATCCGGCACATCAGCGGCAGTTACTCGGGCATCATGGGTTTGCCGGCCCATGAAACCGCGCAACTCCTGCGGTCTGCGGGCGTGCGGCTGGCCTGCTGAACCCTGAACACAATCACGAGGCATCGATGAGCCAGGACATCCTGATCAACTGGGCACCCCAGGAAACCCGCGTGGCGGTGGTGGAGCAGGGCGCGGTGCAGGAAGTGCACCTCGAACGCACGCTGGAGCGCGGCCTCGTGGGGAACATCTACCTGGGCAAGGTGTCCCGCGTGCTGCCGGGCATGCAATCGGCCTTCATCGACATTGGCCTGGACCGTGCGGCCTTCCTGCACGTCGCTGACCTGATGCCCAACATCAACGCCAAGCACGCGGCGCCGCGCGAGCGTGCCGCCGCCCAGCCGGGGTCCGAGGCCCCCAACGGCGGCGCCAACCGCGTGCTGACCCCTGACCCGGTGCAACCGATCGAGCGGCAGATCTTCGAGGGACAGGCGCTGATGGTCCAGGTCCTGAAGGACCCGATCGGGACCAAGGGCGCCCGCCTGACCGCGCAGATCAGCATCGCGGGCCGGCTGCTGGTGTTCCTGCCGCAGGACAACCACATCGGCGTGTCGCAGAAGATTCCCTCGGCCCAGCGCGATTCCCTGCGCCAGCGCCTGCTCGCGCTGACGGCCATGCCCGACGGCAGCGCGGCCGGTGGCTTCATCCTGCGCACCAATGCCGAGGACGCCAGCGACGAGGAACTGGGCGAAGACATCGCCTACCTGCGCAAGACCTGGCAGCGCATCAAGGATGCGGCCTCGCGCCAGCCTGCGGCCACCGTGCTGCATGTGGACCTCAACCTGATGCAGCGGGTGTTGCGAGACCTGGTGGGCGCGCAGACGCACTCGATCCGCATCGATTCCCGCGAGCAGTTCGGGCTGCTGCAGTCCTTCGCCGCGGAATTCATGCCCGACACCGCCAGCAAGCTGCAGCTCTACACCGGCGAGCGACCGATCTTCGACCTGTTCAACATCGACGAGGAGATAACGCGCGCGCTCAGTCGCCGGGTCGACCTCAAGTCTGGTGGTTATCTGGTGATCGACCAGACCGAAGCGCTGACCACGGTCGACGTGAACACGGGCGGGTTCGTCGGGGCCCGGAATTTCGACGACACCGTCTTCCGCACCAATCTGGAGGCCGCGCAGGCCATCGCGCGCCAGCTGCGGCTGCGCAATCTGGGCGGCATCGTCATCGTGGACTTCATCGACATGGTGCGCGAAGACCACCGCGACGCCGTGCTGACCGAGTTCCGCAAACAGTTGTCGCGAGACCGCGTCAAGACCATGACCGGCGGCTTTTCGCAGCTCGGCCTGGTGGAGATGACCCGCAAGCGCACCCGCGAGTCCCTGGCCCACATGCTCAGCGAGCCGTGCCCGTCCTGCGATGGCAAGGGTGTGGTGAAAACTGCGCGCAGCGTCTGCTACGACATCCTGCGCGAAATCCTGCGCGAGGCGCGTGCCTTCAGCCCACGCGAGTTCCGGGTGGTGGCTTCACCCCGGGTGATCGAGCTTTTTCTGGACGAGGAGGGGCAGCACCTGGCGGGTCTTTCGGACTTCATCGGCAAGCCCATCTCTCTGCAGGCCGAGAGTTCGATGACCCAGGAGCAGTACGACATCGTCCTGCTTTGACGACTCACGGGGTGCCACTCCGTTTCAGTTGCCATGTATAAGTGATTGTTCTGTAAGGAGTTTTCGGTAGGTAAGCTGTCTTTTAGTGTCACGGAGTGCCACCCTGTTTCAACAAAATTGGGTGACCTGATGGGTGACCAGCCGGACGATCCGGCCAAGCCCGTCGGCACTAGGAGAACGAACATGGCAAGCAAAGGCGGGCTGCTTTCTGACCTACAGCTCAGGCAATGGATCAAAGCGGGCAAGCCGCTATCGATGAGCGACGGCGGGGGGCTGATCTTCACGTTGTCGGCCGCAGGCAATGCGGCGTGGGTACTGCGATACCGACACGGCACACGACGACCCGAGATGACCCTTGGGCCCTATCCGGCCATCGGTCTGTCCGAAGCGCGGACGATGGCCCTGGTCAAGCGGGCCGAGATCGCACAAGGCAAGAACCCGATGGCCGAGCGGATCAAGGCCAAGGCAGCATTGGCGAAGGACTGGACGGTCCGTCAACTGATCCAGGACTATCGCCAGAAGGTACTCGTCACGTTGGCCAAGAGCACACGGGTCTGCTACTCACGCCACCTCAAGCGCATCGAAAACCGGTTTGGCTCGCTCAGCGTGCGTGAAGTCGAGTCCAGCGACATCGTGGCACTGATCGACGACAGCAAGCTCACCTGGGGTGAGTCGAGCCTCCTGCACATCACGGCCAAGTGCCTGTTCACCCATGCCTGCGGCAAGCGCCTCGTCAACGCCAACCCCTGTGTGGGCATCATGATCAGTGCTCTGCTGGGCCCCAGACCACCGGTTCGCAAACGCTTGATGCTGACCCGCGAGGAACTGCACCTGCTGCTTAACGCGCCGATGCGCCGACCAAACACACTCGCAATCCGCATCCTGCTGGCAACGGGCGTGCGAGGAGCAGAACTCTTCACGGCCAAGTGGAAGGACGTGCATCTCGACGAGGCCCGTTGGCACATTCCCGCGAGCAAAACCGGGCCGGCCATGGATGTGCCGCTCGCCCCGGAGCTCATCGATTGGTTCAAGGAACTGCGTACGTTCGCCTTCCGGTCGGCCTATGTTTTGCCGGCGAGGGCGCACAGCCGTACTGAGCGAAACGGAGGCGACACCCATCTGAGCAAGGACACCGTGCGCGAGTCGATCGACTACTGGATCAAGCAGTACAAGCCCCAAGTGCGCCGCTTCACGCCGCATGACCTGCGCAGCACGATGAAGTCCCACATGCGCGCACTCGGTGTTCCCAGAGATATCTCCGAGATGTGCCTGAACCACAAGCTCACGGGCGTGGAGGGCATCTACGACCAGCACACCTACTACCCGGAGCGTCGGCAGGCGCTGCTGACCTGGATGCAGTTCCTGATGGACTGCGAGGCGGGAGATGGGAGCGTTGTCAAGGAACTGGAGTTGATTGTGTAGAGCAGTTTGCCGGTCGGCTTCGTGGCTGCACTTATGCTGCAGCGTCAGCGAAGAAGAGAGGGACCTCTCAAGAAACACCAGATAGCTGATTGATTTTCCTGGTGTTTTCAAGCGGGGTTGTCGGAAGGGACGAGCTGCATGCCCATGGCCTTGGCCTTCTGGGCGAGGTTGTGCAAGACCCGTTGGCGGTAGCGCTCCTCGAAGTAGTCCTGCCCTCGGTCGGTGTATTCCTGACCGTGGGTGAGCATGGCGTAGATCAGTCGGGCCAGCTTGTGTGCCGCTGCTGTCACGGCCTTGGGCTTGTCCATGCGTGCGCACATACGCCGGTAATAAGCCCCCGGCGCCGAGTGGCTCGAGCGCAAGACCGCTGCCGCCAGACGCAGCGCTTGGGCCGCACGGTTGGCGCAGCGCTTGGTCTTGCCGCTCATGACCTTGCCTCCGGTGATCTTGGTGCCCGGACACAGGCCCAGCCAGGAGGCGAAGTGTTTGTCGCTGGGGAACTTGCCCATGTCCGCGCCCACCTCGGAGACCACCACCAGCGCGGTGATCACATCGATGCCGTCGATGCGCGTGAGGTCCACGCCGCACATCTGGAAGAGCTGGGTGCGCAGATCGAACTTCGGGGCATTGCGGGCGCGCCCGCGCTTCTTGCCTTGAGCCGGTTCGTCCTCTCGCACATGCAGGGCCTGCAACTGCGCCTGAATCTGCGCGTCGCACTCGGTCAGCTGGGTGCCACAGAAGTCAAACGCGTCCAGCGCCTGCCTCAAGGCAAAGAGGTGCTCGGCGCGCCAGCTACCTTGCAGGCTCCTGGCGATCTGTTCCTCGCTGGCGCGGATGCGCGCGTTCCTGAGCTTGGCCAGGGCCTGCCCATCGCGCTCACCGGCGACGATGGCGTGCAGGATCTTCTGGCCGCTCTCGCCGGCCACGTCTGCGATGACGTTGGCCAGCTGGATGTTCATCTGCGTCAGGGCCTTTTGCATGTGCTGCACGAAGCGGCCCTGGCTGCGCAGCAGCATGGCGCGTTGGCGGGAGAGACAGCGCAGCACGCAAACCTGCTCAGCCGGGCGGAAGGCGCCGCGCAGCAGGCCAAAGCTTGCGTATTCCACGCCATGGCGGACACGATTCCACGCTGATGGCGGACAGTGTTCCAGCGGGATGGCGGACACCGTTCCACGGTGAAGGCGGACAGCATTCCAAACTGATGGCGGACACCTGAGGGGTGTTCTGAGTGACCCGAACGCGGCATACGCTGCCCGGTTTTTTGACCGGAACCAGCGATGCCCACACCCAGGGTCACCATGAGCAAGATACGACACACACTGCAACTGCTGCACGGCGGTGCCTTGAGCACCCGCCAAATCGGCGCCGCTCTCGGCATCTCCAAATCCACTGTCAGCGAAATCGCCAGCTACGCGCGCGTGGCCGACGTGGACTGGGCGCTGGCCCAGACCTTGAGCGACGAAGAACTCCAGGCCCGGCTCTACAAGCCACCGGTGCCCCGCGCGTCGCGCCACCTCGAGCCCGACTGCGCCCGCATTCACATTGAGCTGCGCCGCCCCGGCGTCACACTGCAACTGCTGTGGGAGGAATATCAACAGCAGCACGCCGGTCAGGCCTACAAGTACAGCGCCTTCTGCGAGAAGTACCAAGCCTGGTCCCGGCGATTGAAGCGCTCCATGCGCCAGACCCATGAGGCCGGCGACAAGCTCTTTGTGGACTACGCCGGTCAGACAGTGCCCATCGTGGACGCCAGCACCGGCGAGATAACGCAGGCCCAGATATTTGTGGCGGTGCTGGGCGCCTCGAACTACACCTATGCGTGCGCCACCGCCAGCCAGAAAGCCACCGACTGGGTGGCCGGCATCATGGCTGCGCTGGAGTTCATCGGCGGCGTGCCCCGCTTGCTGGTGCCCGACCAGCCGCGTGCCTTGATGGCCCGTCCTGACCGCTACGAGCCGACCTCGCACCGCCTGCTCGAAGAACTCTCCGCCCATTACGGCCTGCCCGTCATGCCCGCGCGCCCAGCCAAGCCACGCGACAAGCCCAAGGTGGAGGTGGGCGTGCAGGTGGTCGAGCGCTGGATTCTGGCGAGGCTGCGCCACCAGACCTTCTTCGGCCTGGCCGCGCTCAACCGGGCGATTGCCGCCTTGCTGGCCGACTTGAATCAGCGCCCGTTCAAGAAGCTGCCCGGTAACCGGGCCAGCGCTTTTGCCGAGCTCGACCGGCCAGTCCTGCGCCCACTGCCGGTCACGCGCATGGCGATTGCACGGTTCAAGAGTGCCCGGGTCAACATCTTGTGTGGCGTTGCCAGTTCTGTGGCCTTGACGCCGTACAGCGGCCTGTAGCGCGGGCGTAGCTGCCTTGATGGCCACAGAACTTTGGGCTACAGCGAGCGCAGGAACTGCATCAAGTCGGGTTCGATTCGTCGCCGGGTTGCCTTGCCCGAGGGCTCCAACTGGGCCACTGCGCGAGACTTCACTTCCAGATCGATCTGCGCGTAGATGTTTGTCGTACTCAGCGAGACATGCCCCAGCCATGCGCGGATGGTGTTGATGTCGACGCCGGCACGCAGCAGGTAGGTCGCTGTAGTGTGCCGGATGGTGTGAGGGCTGACGCGTTTGGCCTTGATGGCAGGAAACTTCTCCGAAATCCGGCGCGCATATCGCGCCACCAAGTCATGGACACCAAACCGTGTCATCGGTCGGCCGCAACGGTTGAGGAACACCGGCTCGGTGGACGGGCGCCCCGCGATCAAGGAGGCCAGTTCACGGGCCGTTTGGGGCCACAGCGGGCAGAGCCTGATCTTGCCGCCTTTGCCATGCAGTGAGACGAACGCATTGCGCGCCCCGTCAGACTGCGCAAGCTGCACGCTCCCGATCTTGACGTGCGCTGCCTCGTCAGCGCGAGCGCCCGTGTTGTAGAGGAACAGAAGCAAGGCATGGTCACGCATGCCCTGGGGCGTGTGCGCATCTGCCGCGGCCAGCAGGGCATCCATCTCCGGCTTCTCCAGGTACGCGATCTGAGGGCTGGCAAACTTCCTGAAAGGGATCGCAAGCACGCTTGCGGACCATTGCAGGTGTTCCGGCCCGTACTCACCCACGAAACGCGCGAACATGTGCAACGCGGCCAGCCGTTGATTGATGGTCCTCGCACCGACGCCCTTGGTAGTCGTCGTCGACGGCAAGAACGCGGTGAGCATCTCGCGACTGAGATCATCCACGCTCAGCTGGTCCACACGTTTGTGCGTCGCGCGAGCTGCGAAGCGAAGAAGCTTGGCCAGCGTGTCCCGGTAGCTGAGCTGGGTGCTTCTGGCCACTGTTCTGACGGTCACCAAGTACTCCGCCAGGAAGCGTTTGACCCAGGGGCCGAGTTGGTTCGCGGTGTTCATGGCTGATCGCCCTGCAGCGTCGCGTAGCGCTCGAACCGCGCAGAGGCCTCGACGAGCAACTCCGGCGTCAACGGCAAATAGACCTGGGTGGCTGCGATGCTGACGTGGCCGAGATACGTCGACAGCAGCGGCAGCAGCTTCTGGACATCGGCACCCTCCCTGTACCAGGCCGTCAATCGGCGAACGGCAAAGCTCGCCCGAAAGTCGTGCAGCCGAGGCAGATTGGGCAGGTCGTCGTTGCGCCGCAGACCAGTCATGGACCGAAGCCTGGCGAACGCCCGGCGTGTGCCGCTTCCTGTGAGTGGTTCGCCGTCTCTGCACACGAGCAGCGGCGAGGCCGGATCGGCGCCGCGCGATGGGTGCAGCGCATCGACATAAGTGCACAAGATTCGAACCAGATCAGGTCCGATCGGGACCAAGCGCGTCTTGTAGAACTTGCTCTCGCGCACGATCAGCAGGTTCTGCTCCAGATCGACATCGGCCAGGGTCAGATGCAGCGCTTCGCTGAGCCTCAATCCGGTTCCCAGCAAGAGCACAAGCAAGGTGCGAAGACTGTACCGTTCGATGCGCGATGTCCGAAGGGAGTCGATGGCGCCGATCAACCGAGCGACATCGTCATCGGTGTAGATGTAAGGCCGAAAGACCTGGCGACACCGCGGGGTGTGCATAGGCAGCGGCATGTGCGCCACCATGGACCGGACGAAGGCGAAGCGAAAGAAGCCCAGCAAGGCCGAATGCTTGCGGTGCCAGTACCGTGTCAGTGGTCGGGTTCCGTCGAGAAAGGTTCTCACCTCGGAGGTCAGGATCGTCTCCAACTCGCGTTCGCCACCAATCGACTTGGCGAACATGCGCAGCACACCAGCGATGCTGGTGCCGGCACAGCCACGGGCTTGGAGCTGTTGGATGTACAGAGCTTGGGCGTCGGCGAGCTTCACAGGAATCTCCTCAGATCGACGTCTGCGACACGGCGCAGGCCATGGAGGTCGACCTTCGCGTACACCGCAGTGGTGGAAGGATGGCGGTGGCCGAGGAAGTCCCCGATCTCCTTCATGCTCATCCCGCGCGCCAGCAGGCGGGTCGCGCAGGCGTGTCGCAACGCATGGGGACCATGGTGTCTGAGACCAGGATCCATCGGCCTCAGGCGCCGGCTGACCACTTGCCACAATGCACTCGTGCTCAATGGCAGGTATGGCGCGCGCATCTGCAGGAAGACTTCGCGCCGATCTGTCTTCGGTCGGACGGACCGTATGTACGTGGCAAGCGCCTGCGCTGTAGGGTGCGCCAGCGGATAACACTCGACACGCGCGCACTGTTTGGAGCGATGGACCCGAATGATGGCGTTCTCCCAATCGAAGTCATCCAACGACAGCCGCTGGACTTCGGACGCGCGCAGACCGTACAGAGCGAAAAGCATCATGATGGCGCGATCACGGACCACGCTGTCGGTCTCTCCCTGCATCGCGTCCAGCAGGCGGCAGACCACATCCCAGGACGGACCCATGGGAAGTTGCTCACCTTGGTAAACGCGCCCCGGTCGAATCGCTGCGGCCAGGCCGGGCAGGCAATGATGGCGATCTTCGAGAAAGCGGACGAAGTTGCGCAAGTCATAGGTGTACGTCTGCATGGAGGAGCGGGTCAGGCCTTCCTGGCGGCCTTTGAAGACCAGGATCTGATCCACGTCGCGCCAGCCGAACCCGACCACGTCGCGTCCCTGTTCTGCGAGTAGCCGAAGGAACTCTGCGGCGTGCCCGCAGCGGGCACGAACTGTGACCGGAGAGAGGTTGCGCTCCTCGAGCATGAAGCGCGCGTAGGCTTCGATCTGTTCACTGCCCGGATGGTTGTCAACGTTCGCCTGCAGGAGTCCAAGGAAGCGAAACCAGCCCCGCGCGGTGCACCGCAAGGCAATCTTGGTCGCATGTCCGGGGATCTTGCGGCTGTGTCGGCGGGTGATCCATCGATCCACCGCTGCTTCGACTTGCTCTGTCGTGATCGGATTCGGCAACGTCCACCGCAGCATCTCCCCAATGCACAGCATGCCGTCCGCGTATCGGATCAACGTCTTGTGTGCGGACCCGACGTCGCGCAGATGCTCCAGGTACAGGAGTCGCTCCACAAGGAGCGGTGCTGCGGTATGGCGCACAACGGCGGCGGTGCGCTTGAACAACTCGTCGAACATAGGTGACCCCTTCTGGAACAGTGGATGGAGGACCCATGCTGCTCGTGCCAGAAGTTCTGTGGCCATCGTGACGGCCACGCCCGCGCTACAGGCCGCTGTACGGCGTCAAGACCACAGAACTGGCAACGCCACACAAGATGTTTTCTGTGGTCGACCACAGAAAACATCGACTACCACGTCGAGCTCGATGGCCACTACTACTCGGTGCCCCACGCCCTGGTGGGTCAGACGGTGGAGCTGCGCATCACGGACGCCACCGTCGAAGTCCTGCACGGCAACAAGCGGGTGGCCGCCCACGCGCTCAATGGGCGCAAAGGCGCTCACACCACCACGCCTGAGCACATGCCGGCCTCGCACCGGGCGCACCTGCAGTGGACGCCGGCCAAGCTCATCGCCTGGGGCGAACGAATAGGTGCTGCCACCGCCGCCGTGGTGCGCTGGCAGATGGAGCACCGAGCGCACCCCGAGCAGGGCTACCGCTCCTGCCTGGGCCTCATGCGCCTGGGGCGTGAGTACGGGGCAGAACGGCTGGAGGCGGCCTGTGCACGGGCGCAGTCAATTCGCTCGCCGTCCTACAAGAGCGTCGCCTCCATCCTGAGTTGTGGCCTGGACCAGCGTCCGCTGGACACCCCCATCCCCATGCAGGTCAGCTTGCCGCTGCACGAGAACGTGCGCGGGCCGGGCTACTACCACTGAGACACGGAAATAGAGAAAGAACAAGCATGCTCAACGAACACACCCTCAACCAACTACGAGCACTGCGCCTGGACGGCATGGTGGCCGCCCTGAACGATGCCGCCATCCACATCACCGCCAGCGAGCTGCCCTTTGAACAACGCCTGGCCCTGCTGGTGCAGCGTGAGGTGGACTGGCGTGACAGCAAACGCCTGGAACGCCTGTTGAAAGCCGCCCGCCTGAAGGTCTCCGGCGCGTGCCTGGAGGACATCGACTGGCGGGGCAGTCGGGGCCTGAGCCGGGAGGTCATCACCAGCCTGGCCGGCGGCGACTGGCTGCGCCATGGTCACAATGTGCTGCTCACCGGCGCCACCGGTTGCGGCAAGACGTGGCTTGCTTGCGCGCTTGGGCAGCAGGCGGCGCGCCTGGGGTTCTCTGTTCTCTATGCTCGCGCGCCGCGCCTGCTGGAGGAGCTGCATGTGGCCCATGGGGACGGCAGCTTTGGCAAACGGCTGGCGCAACTGGCGCGGCTGGACCTGCTCATCCTGGACGACTTTGGCATTGCACCGATTGCCGCGCATGAGCGAAACGACTTGCTTGAACTGCTGGACGACCGGGTGGGCTCACGCTCGACGCACATCACCAGCCAGTTGCCGGTGACGGCCTGGCACGCCTGGCTGGATGAGCCCACGCTGGCCGATGCCATCCTGGACCGCATCGTGCACGGCTCGCACAAGATAGGTCTCAAAGGCGAGTCGATGAGAAAGCTGGCCAAGGCCGCCTGACCATCCCGCCCAAACGCCATTCCACGCTGATGGCGGACACTTCGGCTACGATTTGGGCGTCACTCAGGACATCCGCGCAAGGTGTCCGCCATCGCATGGAACGCTGTCCGCGATGGGAATGGAATCACTGTCCGCCATCAGTGGAATGCGCAAAAGCTCATGAGCTGCTGCAGCCACTGGCAGTCCAGCACATCGCTCTTGCGGCCCGAGACGTTCTTGACGTGGCGCGCGTTGACCAGCAACACCGTCAAGCCGCGCGATTCGAGCAGTTCGTACAGAGGAATCCAGTAGACCCCGGTGGACTCCATGGCCAAGGTGTCCACGCCGCAGGCGTCGAGCCAGTCGGCCAGGCGGTGCAGGTCGGCGGTGAAGCTGGCGAACTCGCGCACGGGCTCGTCGTCGCGGTCCGGTGGCACGGCTACGAAGTGCGCGGCGCTGCCGATGTCGATACCGGCGGCGTTGGGGTGGGTCAGAGAGATGGCCGCCTGTGTGGTGGGCCGCTTGTGTTGTGCCATGGCATCCTCCATCATGAGAAGTGGAACGTGACACCGGCTCGGGTACGTCGTCTTGATCACTCTCTCAAACGGGATGCCTGCGCCAGACCGAAGAGGCCTGGCACAGGCTCACCAATGTCGATGACGCAGCCCATGACCAAGCTCAGTCGCGGGCAATGTGTACCATTGCTGTGTCGGCCTTCGCCGGTGCTGCGTTCCACCTTCTCACATTGCGCGCGCCAACGCCAGGTGTTTCTTCGGAACGATTTGCGGCGCGGGCGGGCCGATTACTTAGTCTTACTGTGTCATAAATGGCATAATGCGATCTTCTCGACTTCGTGGCGGAGGATCGATGAATGCAGCCGAGCGCTTCGATCACTACCTGGAGCACCTGAGCAAAGGCCTGGGGCATGCAGACCGACACGCGGGCCTTCGTGGCTACTGCACCGGCTTGATGCTGCCGTTGGCTCGCAAGAGCGTGGAGCCCATGGCCGCACGTGTGGATCCGATGCACGCCAGCGCTCGGCACCAGGCGTTGCATCACTTCGTGGCCAAGGCCGAGTGGTCGGACACCCAGATGCTGCGTCGCGCGTGCCAGTGGGTGATGCCCAAGATGGACTTCAGTGAGGGCGGCTGGTGGATCATCGACGACACTGGATTCCCGAAGAAGGGTCGCCACTCGGTCGGTGTCACTCGTCAGTACTGCGGGGTGCTGGGCAAGCAGGACAACTGCCAGGTGGCCGTGAGCATCTCGCTTGCAAGCAATCAGGGCAGCCTGCCCGTGGCTTGGCAGTTGTATCTGCCCGAGGACTGGGCGGCCGATCCTGAACGCCGTGCCAAGGCCGGCGTGCCCGAGGAGGTGCGCTTCGCCACGAAGACGCAGATCGCGCTGCAGCAACTACGCGCGCTGCTCGAGGAGGGCGCGCCGCACCACTGCGTGCTGGCTGATGCCGGCTACGGTGTGGACAACGCCTTTCGCCAGGCGCTCAGCGACATGGGCCTGCTCTATGCGGTTGGCATCACCTCGGCCATCGTAGTCTGGCCACCCGGGCTGCAGCCGCTGGCGGCGTACAGCGGCCGGGGCCGCCCACCTGTGGTGCCTCGGCGCACTGCCGCCTTGCAGCCCATCAGCGTCAAAGCATTGGCGATGTCACTGCCAGCCCAGGCATTCCGGAGCGTTACTTGGCGCGAGGGAACCAATGCACCGCTGAACGGCCGCTTCGCGGCCGTGCGGGTGCGCCATGCGGGCGGCAATGTCGGCAAGGCGCGCCTGCGTCCCGAGCAATGGCTGCTCATCGAGTGGCCGGCCCATGAGGCTGAGCCGAGCAAGTATTTCCTGTCCACGCTATCCGAGGACGTCACCCTCGACGAACTCGTCGGCGTCGCCCACCAGCGCTGGCGCATCGAGCGCAACTATCAGGATTTGAAACAGGACTTCGGCCTCGGGCACTACGAAGGGCGAGGCTGGCGGGGGTTTCACCACCATGCCGCCTTGAGCATCGCGGCCTACGGATTCCTGATGGCAGAACGCCTCGTCGCCGACAAGCCTGTCGGCGGCAAAAAAAACTTCCTCGAACGCCAGATGCCTGCCCTTCCCGAGGATTACGTCCCCCGCGGCAGCCCTGCGCGCGCAGCGCCACGTGATGATCTCGATCACGACGCTGCGTTATCGGCTGAGCTATCAGCTGATCGCTCGTTTGGGGCGGTGCCCCTGCTGCGGCAGGGTAAGCACAAGGCTACTCTTGTGACATAGTAAGATTAGCTCAGTCCTAGATCGAGATCGCCAATCGCATCAGGTCGCGCCAGTGGCCTCGGTGTCGTCGTGTTCCCCGATAAACGGCGCGGGTGGCGGTCGATCCGGAGCCGTTCGGCTAAATCGCGGGGCCGGCGAAGGCTGCAGGACGCCGTCTCGCTCAAAGAAAGTTTCGCGAGCCGCGTTGTGCGGATGGCGGGCTGCCTCTTCCAGCGTCAGCACCGGTGCAAAGCAGACGTCGGTCCCTTCTAGCAAGGCACACCAGTGCGCGCTCGGTTGATTGCGGAAGATGTCGGTGATCTGGCGCTTGAGCGCCGGCCAGGCTGCCGGGTCGCGTTGCCGTTGAAATTTGGGGTCGCTGATGCCGAGCTTGTCCAGGAGCAGCGAATAGAACTGCGGCTCCAGCGAGGCAATCGAGATCCACTTTCCATCCGCGCACTCGTACGTGTCGTAGAAATGCGAGCCACCGTCCAGAAGGTTGGCCTGCCGTTCGTTTTTCCAAAGTCCCAGGGCTTTTAGGTCGCAGACGATCGAGGTGAGCAGGGCCGCACCGTCGGTGATCGCGGCATCAACCACCTGGCCCTGGCCGGAGGTGCGCGCTTCGAGCAAGGCGCAAACGATGCCGAACGCGAGCATCATGCCACCGCCGCCAAGGTCGCCGACCATGGCCGGCGGTGCCGCCGGCCCACCTTCTGCGCGTCCGATCATGCTGAGCGCGCCCGATAGGGCGATGTAGTTGATGTCATGGCCCGCAGCCTGTGCGAGCGGCCCGTCCTGGCCCCAGCCGGTCATGCGCCCGTACACCAGGCGCGGGTTGCGCGCGAGCAGCGCATCCGGACCCAGACCCAGCCGCTCCATCACGCCCGGGCGGAAGCCCTCGATGATGGCGTCCGCGCCATCAACCAGCGCCAGGACCCGCTGTACGTCCTCGGGCGACTTCAGGTCGACCGCCAGCGATCGGCGTCCGCGGTGCAGCACGCTGCGCCGGCCACTGGCCAGGAAGGCCCCTTGCCCGCGGTCCTTGCCCTTGTCGGCCTTGCGGTCCAGTCGGATCACGTCGGCACCCATGTCGGACAGCATCATCGCGCAGAACGGTCCGGGGCCGATGCCGCCGAACTCGATCACTTTCAACCCTTGCAGGGGACCACTCATTTGTCGTTACTCCTGAAACCGAATTTAAGCCACAGGCCAGCCGTCAGTTACCCCAGCCAGCGCTTTCGCCGCTTGTAGTGCTTGACCTCGCGAAAGCTCTTTCGCTCCCCCTCGCGGTCCAGTCCGAGATAGAACTCGCGTACGTCCTCGTTGTCGCGCAACGCCTGGGCCTGGCCTTCAAGCACGATGCGACCGCTTTCCATCACATAACCGTAGTCGGCAATCTCGAGGACCACGCGGGTGTTCTGCTCGACGATCAGGAGCGACAGTCCCTGCTCACGCAGGTGATGCAGCACGGCGAAGACGTCCTCGACCATGCGCGGCGCCAAGCCGAGCGAGGGCTCGTCGATCAGCATGAGTTTCGGCTCGGCCATGATCGCGCGCCCGATCACAAGCATTTGCTGCTCGCCGCCCGAAAGGTAGCCGGCGGTACGCTTGCGCAGTTCGGCCAGGCGCGGAATCGCCTGGTAGACGCTGTCCATCGCCCGGCGCATGGCCTGCGTCGAGGGGAACATGTGGCCGCCGATGATCAGGTTTTGCTCGACCGTCATGTGTTGCAGCACACGTCGGCCTTCCATGACATGGACCAGACCGCTGCGCACCACCGTCGCCGGGTCGTGCCCCTGAATCGGCCTCCCGTCGAAGGTGATCGCCCCCCCGGAGACGCGGCCGTCTTCCGAGTCGATGACGCCGGAGATGGCCTTGAGCGTGGTGCTCTTGCCAGCGCCGTTGGCGCCCAGCAGCGCAACGCAGCCGCCTTCGGGAATCTGCATGGACACGCCCTTGAGCGCCAGGATCACCTCGGCATACAGCACCTCGACGTTGGAAAGCGTCAGCACCGCCGGGGGGGCATGGGACGCGGCACCTTGATCCGGTGCGCCAGCAAGGGTTGTACTCACCATTTATTCACCATGGGCACGGTCACATCGCCAGCCGCCCGGACCACCTTGCCATCCTTCATCGTGGCAATGTTGACCTTTGAGGTGCCGGTCGGGAAGGGGGCGTCGTTGCTGAAGTCCATGCCCGGCAGCACACCCATCAGATCGTTGCTGGTGAACTGGCTGGCCAGCAGCGTCTCACGCACGGCTTCGCCGGTGACTTTGCCTGCGCCCTTGGCCTTGAGGGTGGCCTCGATCGCGCGCACGGCCACAATGCTTTGGCCCAGACCCATGATGGTCATTGCATTCCAGCCCGATTTCAGTCCGTGCTTTTCCTGCAACATGCGGTAGAACTTGCGCGCGGCCGTGTCGTCTTCGGTGGCATCGGCGATGGCGCCCACTTCGAAATCGTCGGCAAAGCCGTTCGGGTCGCCAAGTGCCTTGGACGAACCCACTACCCCGTTGTGCAGCGACAGCATGATCGGAACGTTTTTACCCAGTGCCTGTAACGCCCGTTTGGCGGCCACGGCCTGGGCGGTGTTGGTCTGGATCACGATCACGTCGGTGCCGGCGTTGACCAGGCGGCGCACCGGCAGTGTCAGGTCGGTCGGTTGCACCTCGGTCCAGATGGCCTCGACGAAGGTGGCCTTGTCGGGGTTGGCCTTGGTGTAGCTTTGCAGGCCCTTGGCCATGTCGGCATAGGCGGGTGTGGCTTCGGAGGTGATGATTGCCACCTTGACGGGACGCTTGTCCTGGAGTTTGGTGGCGCGGAACCATTCCAGGAAACCGGCCGCTTCATGGGGGTAGGTGGGGCGCAGGTTCAGAACCCATTGGTCGGGCTTCCAGCCGAAGCCGTAGGCGGCGGTGCCCATGAGCATGGGTACCTTGTCATCCGGCAGGCGCTGCTGCAGCGCAGCAGCATCCGGGCCGCCAAGGCCAAGCACGAGCACCGGTTTGAGTTCGGCCTTGATGCCGGGCCAGAGGCTGGCGGTTTGCGCCACGTCGTAGCGCGTGTCAAACGTTTTGACGGCGATCTGTACATTGAGCTTGCTGCCGACTTCCTTGTTCCACCACTCGATCACGGCGAGTCGCCCACCCTGCATCTGGGGCATGACGCTGGCGTAGGGGCCGGCGAAGTCGGCAATGGCGGCGACGTTGATCGTTGTCGTCTGCGCGTGGGCCGGCGCGTTCAGCAGCAGGCCGGTTGCCAGAACGGTTGTGAGTTTGAGAAAGGTGTTGCGTTGCATGGTTGTCTCCGGGCAGTGGTGGTGGTGAAGGTAAAAAGGCACTGAGACTCGCCGTGGTGAACGGGTTCAGTGATGAAACGGCCAGAGCCGATAGTTGGCTTTCAGGATGTTCCAGCGGTGCATCAGGCCTTTCGGTTCCAGCAGCAGGAACAGCGTGATGATGAGCCCGAGAAACACATTCATGCTGGCGAAGATCAGATCGCTGCTCAGGCTGGGGATGCGCTCGACCAGATCGGGCCCCAGACTGGTAATGGTCTCCTGCACGCCCCGGATGAGCACGGTGCCGATCAGCGCCCCGACGAGTGAGCCGAGCCCGCCGACGATCATCATGGCAATGAACCAGATCGAGTTGAACAGCGTGAACTGATCGACCGAAACATAACGCACCTGGTAGGCCCAAAGGGCGCCGCCAATGCCGGCGTAGAAGGCGCCCAGCACAAAGGCGCGCGATTTGGCGCCAGCCACGTCTACGCCCATCATGCCGGCAGCCACATCGTCGTCGCGCACGGCGACGAAGGCGCGCCCGTGGCGGCTGCGCAGGATGCCGAAAGCGCCGAATACCATCACCAGGGTGACGACCAGAAACAGGTAGTACAGGGAGCGGTCGGTGTTGAACACGTAGGCGCCCACCTGAGCCGGCTGCAGACTGAAACCATTGACGCCGCCGAGCCAGTCCGAGGGCAGATTCAGCACCATGAAGTGGAAGATGAACTGGGCCGCGATGGTGGTCAGCGCAAGGTAAAAGCCCTTGATGCGCGCCGCCGTCAAGCCAAACAGCCAGCCGGCCAGCGCTGCGACCAGCCCTCCCACCGGCACCGCCACCCAGAACGGCAGCCCGGCCTTGACCTCGATCACGCTGGCGGCGTAGGCACCGACCCCCATGAAGGCAGCCTGGCCCAGGTTGATCTGCCCGGCGTAGCCGGTGGTGATCTGCAGGCCGACCACCACGATGGAGGTGACCAGCATCAGGTTGGCTATTGCTACCAGGCGCGCCGAGGCGAACCAAGGGTAGATCAGCAGAATGCCGATGAACAGGGCCAGCGCGACCCACTGGGCACGCGTGCGGATCAGCGCGCGGTCACGTGCATAACTGGTGGAAAAAATGCCGGAGGGATCCATGGGTCAGACTCTTTCAATGCGTTTCCAGCCGAACATGCCGGTCGGACGGACCACCAGCACCACCAGCATGAAGATATAGGGGACGACGGCGGCGGCGTTGCCGCCGATCAGCGGGTCGATGTAGGCGGCCGTCAGCCCCTGCACGACCCCGACGATGATGCCGGCCAACAGCAGGCCGCCGATGGATTCGAGCCCGGCCAGCAGCGCCACCGGCAGGGCGGCGAAGCCGATCTCGGAGGACAGGACGGTCAGCGACTTGCCGCTCAGGTAGACCATCGAGGTGATGACCGACAGCACCCCGCCCAGCGCCCAGGCGAAGGCGATGGAGCGGCGCACGCTGATGCCCATGGCCAGCGCGATTTGGTGGTCTTCGGCCACTGCCGACATGGCCAGCCCGGTGCGGCTGCGGTTGAAGAACCAGTGCAGCGCCACCGCCGCCAGCACCGCGATGAGGCCACCGATGGCGAGCGAGCGCGGGATGATCATCTCGCCCAAGATGATGGGCGCCAGGGGAAAGATGGCGGGGAACTGACGCTCCTGCGGGCCCCAGATCACCAGCACCAGTCCTCGCATCAGGATCAGCAGCCCGATGGTGACCATGATCATCGAGAACACCGATTCGCCGATCAGGCGCCTGAACAGCAGCCGTTCAATCGCCAGCCCGATCAGCACCGAAATGCCCAGCGCGACGGCGATGCCCAGCACCGGATGCATGCCGCGCGACTGGATCGCCCACCACAGCAGGAAGGCACCCAGCACGATCATCTCGCCGATCGCCATGTTGAAGACCTTGCTGGCGCGGTAGATGACCACAAAGCCCATGGCGACCAGCGAGTACAGCAGGCCGAGCAGCGCGCCGTTGATTGTGTAGTTGATGAATTCGATGATCATGGTGTGGGCGTCTGGTCGATGTCGGTGGCCACTACGGTTGCCCGCAGCACGCCCTGGCGGCCGTCCTGATAGGTCACGGCGATTTCGCAGGCGATGTCGGCGGCGCCTGCATACAGGCCGTCAATCAGCGCCCGATAGCGCACCTCAAGAAACTCGCGGCGCAGCTTGCGCGTGCGCGTGAGTTCACCTTCGTCGGGGTCGAGTTCCTTCGGAAAATTGGCGAAACGCACCACGCGCGAGCCTTCGGGCAGCAGTTTGTTGATGCGGCGGATTTCGCCCTGCACCAGTTGCCGCACTTCGGGTCGCTGCGACAGATCGGTGAAGGTGGAGAAGGCGATGCGCCGCTCCTCGGCCCAGCGGCTGGTTACTGCCATGTCGATGTTGATCAGTGCGCCAACCCAGGGCCGGGTGGCGTCGCCCAGCACCATCACGTCCTTGATGAAGGGCGAAAAGCGCAGGCGCGTCTCGATAAACTGCGGCGGATACAGATGGCCGCTGGCGAGTTGGACCAAGTGCTCCAGCCGGTCCAGGTACACCAGTTCACCGCAACCGGTCTTGCGCACAGCGTCACCGCTGACGTACCAGCCGTCGCGCTGGATGGCGGCGGCCTTCTCGGGTTTGCCCCAGTAGCCGAGAAAGCCGGTGCCGCCGCGCAGGAGCAGCTCGCCGTTATCCTGGATGCGCGATTCCAGCGGTGCGCCGAAGGCAGGATCCACATCGAGCAGCGGGCCCACGGTTTCGAGGTCGTAACGCTCGCCGCGGTGGCCGGCAATCAGGCCGAATTCGGAACAGCCGTAGATGTTGCGCAGTGGCACGCCCATGGCGTGAAACAGCCGGAACACGTCGGGCGCCATGGCGGTGCCGCCAGAAACGGCGACCTTGCCGCGAATAAAGCCAAACTGGTCGCGCAGCGGATGAAGCACCAGCGCTTCGGCCAGCGGCAGCAGCAGCCGCGACAGCCACGGTGCCGTCCGCCCCTCGAGCCGCGCAACATGCACGTCGTGGCCGATGCGTATGCCCCAGCGGTAGATGCCGCGCGCAATCCAGTTCGCGGCGAGCATGCGCGCCTCGATGGTGGCGGCGATGTTCTCCCACTGGCGCGGGCCGAACAGCACGATGTGCGGCGCGAGTTCGCGCAGATTGGGCAAGACCTGGTCAGGACCTTCCGGGAAGCTGACCACCAGCGGCATGGTCAGCCCGAGTGTCACGCCCAGCAATTGCTCGGTGATCCAGGCCAGCGGCGTGTAGGACAGGTACTCCATGCCGGGCTTGATCGGAAGCGCGCTGCTCATGCGCAACGCGTTGTCCATCAGCCAGCGGTGACTGATCATCACGCCCTTGGGCTTGCTGGTGGTGCCGGAGGTGTAGGTCAGCAGTGCCAGATCGTCAGGGTGGCCGGCGGCGATTTCGCGTTCGAAGCGCTGCGGTTGCCGCTCGTGCTGGCGCCGCCCTTCGTCGGTCAAGGCATCGAAGGATTGCAGCAGCGGATGCCGGTACGACCACATGCCCGAGTTGTCCCAGTAAGCGATGCCCCGGATGTCGGGCAGCCGCTCCAGCAGCGCGAGCGCCTTGTCGACCTGCTCCTGATCCTGCGCGAAGATGAAGCGGGCCTGCGCGTCCTCGCAGAGGTAATGCAGTTCGTCGACGGTGGCGTCGGGGTAGACCGACACGGTTTTGGCGCCCAGTGACTGGGCTGCAAACAGAGCCCAGTAATGCTCGGGTTCGTTCTCGCCGATCACGATCGCGGTTTCGCCGCGCTGCAGGCCCTGCGCTGCTGCGCCAAGCGCCATGCTGCGCGTGCGCTCAAACACGTCGGACCACGTATAGCAGCGCCACACGCCTTTGCGCTTGACGCGCTGCGCCAGTCGCTGCGGATGTTCCTGGGTGTGGGCGAGCAACTTCTGTGGCAGGGTGAGTGCGGATGCCGGGGTGGGATGGTGCGCGCTCACTGAATTGCCCTTCGCGCTGTGCGCCGCGGTATTCGCCTTGGGAGCGGCCCGGCGGTTCATGCCGCTGCTCCCAGGTAGGCCTGAATCACGGCCGGGTCGGCTTGCACCTGCGCCGGCGTGCCGTCGGCGATCTTGCGGCCGAAGTCTAGTACCGCTACACGGTCGGCCAGATCCATGACCACCCCCATGTCGTGCTCGACCAGCACCACCGGGATGCGCTTGGCCTCACGCACATCGATGATGAAGCGTGCAAGGTCTTCCTTTTCTTCGGTGTTCATGCCGGCCATCGGTTCATCCATCAGCAGCACCTTGGGGTCCATCGCCAATGCACGGCCCAGGTCGACGCGCTTGCGAAGACCGTAGCCGAGTGCGCCCACCGGCTGGTGGCGGATGTTTTCGATTTCGAGGAAGTCGATGATTTCCTCGGCCGCTTCCCGGTGCAGGGTTTCTTCACGCTGGGTCCAGGGGAAATAGAGAAATGCCTGCGCCAGACTCGAGCGCATCTTGCAGTAGCGGCCGACCAGGATGTTGTCGAGCACGCTCATGTTGGAGAACAAATGGGTGCCCTGAAAAGTGCGCACCACGCCGTCGCGCGCGATTTCGTGCACCGCGCGGCCCTTGATGTCGTGCGCGCGGTAGTGCACATCGCCCTGTTGCGGCTGGTAAAAACCGCTCAGCACGTTCATCAGCGAACTCTTGCCGGCGCCGTTGGGGCCGATGATGGCCAGCAGCTCGTTGTCACGGACTTCGATGCCGACGTCAGCCAGGGCCGTCACGCCGCCGAATCGCAGCGTGACGTTCCGGGCCTGGAGCACCGGAACTTCACTGGCCCGGGCGATTGAGGAGGGGGAGGAAAGGGAGGCCATGGGTCAGGAGAAAGCATTGATGCCGGTCAGGGTGCGGCCAATGATGAGCTTCTGGATCTCGGTCGTGCCGTCGGGGATGGGCATCATGCGGGCGTTTCGGAACAACAGTTCCACCCCAAAGTCCTTGGTAATGCCGTTGCCACCATGAATCTGCACGGCTTTCGACGTGACGTTGACAGCCATCTCGGTGGCGTACCATTTGGCCATGGCGCTTTGCACCTCGCTGCGCACACCGTGGTCGATCAGGTTGAAGGCGCGGTAGACCAGTAACCGTGCGGCATCGAGTTCGGTGGCGGCTTCGGCCAACATCCCCTGGATCAACTGGTGGCCGCCGATCGGCTTGCCATGCTGGCGACGCTCCTTCGAATAGGACACCGCCTTGTCAAGCGCCGCCTGTGCGATTCCCACCGAGGTAAGGCCGACCATGGGACGCGCTTTCTCGAACAGCACCATCGTGTTCTTGAGGCCGGAGCCTGGCTCGATCATCATATTGGCTGCCGGTACGCGAACGCCGTCGAAGAAGAGCTGTGCGGTCGAGGTGCTGTTGAGACCGAGCTTGTCGATGTTGCGGCTTTCGTAGCCGTGTTCGGCGCGGTCGACCAGGATCATCGACAGGGCGCCAGAGCCTTCGCTCGACGTGCGCACGATGACCATGCAAAAGTCGGAGTAGTGCCCGTTCGAGATCCAGGTTTTCTCACCGGTAACGATGTAGTGGTCGCCGTCACGCTGGGCCCGGCAGGTGACTTCAGCCACGTTGGAGCCGACACCGGGCTCGCTGATGCCGCTGCAGGCGATGATTTCGGCGCGCACCATGCGCGGCAGGTACTTCTCGCGCATGGCGGTGTTGGTGCACACCTCCAGTGAATAGGCGCCGAGCTGCTGAATCAGCAGCGAGATCGCCACGTCGCCGGAGATGCGCGCGAGCTGCTCGTACATCAGCGCATAGGTGAGCCAGGGCATCCCCATGCCGCCGTATTGCTCGGCGATGATGCCATTGCCGCCCATGCCGTAGGGCAGCATTTTCTGGAAAATTTCGAGCATCAGCTCTTTTTCAATCAGCTTGTCGGGCTGGTAGCGTTCGACGATCGGGCGCAGTTCGTTTTCGAGGAAGCGTGTGAAGCCTTCGACGGCCATGCGCTGCTCTTCGGTGGGCAGGAAGTTCATGGAGGACATCTCTTCAGGTCAAGGTTGACGGCGCAGCAGGCAAGCCTCAGCGGCCGAGAATGGTGATGGCGCAGACCGCCTCTTCGAGGCCGAACAGGCCGCCGCCGTTTTCGGCGATGGCGAGCCGTGCGCCCTGCACCTGGCGGGCCCCGGCTTCGCCACGCAGTTGGGTGACCAGTTCGTGCAACTGGCCCAGACCGGTAGCGCCGATCGGGTGCCCTTTGGACTCCAGTCCACCCGAGGTGTTGATGGGGATGCGCCCGCCAATCGTGGTGCCGCCGCTCTCGGCGAGCCATCCGCCTTCGCCGAACGCGCAGAAGCCCAGGTTTTCGCTCTGCACGATTTCGCCGATGGCGGTGGCATCGTGAACCTCGGCCAGCGAGATGTCCTGCGGGCCGATGCCGGCGAGTTTGTAGGCGAGCTTGGACGCCCTGGCGGTGATGTGCTGGCCCACGTCTTCGGGTCGCCGGTTGGTGCCCGTGGCCACCACGGAGGCCAGCACCTTGATGGCACGCCTGCGGTCGGCCATCCGCGCCAGCGCCGCCTCCGAGCAGACGATCGCCGCGGCTGCACCGTCGCTGATCGGCGCGCACATCGGTAGCGTGAGCGGGTAGGTGATGGGCGGCGCGGCCAGTACCTCGTCGATGGTGTAGGCGTTGCGGTATTGTGCCAGCGGGTTGTGTACGGAATGGCCGTGGTTCTTCGCCGACACCGCAGCGATTTGCCGCTGCGTGGTGCCGAACTCGCGCATGTGAAAGCGTCCAAAGGCGGCGTAAATGTCCATGAACAGGCTGTATGGCGCCTTCGACATCGACCCTTCAGGCGGCTCCACGCCGTGCCCCATTTGCAGCAGATTGCGTTTGTTCTCCTCGACCGTTGCCACGTCCCAGGCGCCGTCGAAGACGCTGAACATTTTGGCCTTGTCGGTGCAAAACATCTTCTCGGCACCCACTGCCAGCGCGATCTCTCCCGCGCCGGAGCGCACATACTGCACCGCCAGGCTGAAGGCCGAGCTGCCACTGGCGCAGGCGTTCTCAATGTTGAAGATCGGGATGGATTCGAAGCCCATGGAACGCAACGCAATCTGGCCGCGGATCATGCTCTGGCCTTCCAGCACACCCTGGGTTGCGTTGGAAAAGTACGCCGACTGGATATCGCTGGTGGCGAACCCGGCGTCGGTCAGCGCCGCGTGCACCGCAGCGGCGGTGAGTTGCTTGATGCCGCGATCGAGGAATTTGCCGGTCGGTGTCATGCCGACGCCGGCAATGTAGACGGTTGGGTGCGTGTGGCTCATCGTGGGAATTCTTGTGCAGCGTTCGGTTCAGTAGCCTTTGAAATCGGGCGTGCGTTTGCCGACGAAGGCCGCGAGGCCTTCGCGGATGTCGTGCGAATGGCGATGCGCGTCGAGCACCACCCGCTCCAGCCGCAGCGCCGAAGCCTGTGGCTGCTCCAGCCCGTCGGCGACCGTCTGCTTCATGCGGCGGATGACGAGCGGACTCTTGCTGGCGATGCGCGCGGCCAGTTTCTCCACCTCGCTCCCCAGATCGGCGTCGGGAACGACGCGGTTCACGAGGCCGAGTGGCACCAGTTCCTTCGCCGGCAGGGTGTCGCCGGTGAAGAGCAGGTATTTCGCGGCGGTGGCGCCAATTCGGCGCGGCAGGATCGCGGCGCCGCCGGCGCCGGGGAAGACGCCGAAATTGGCGTGGGCGTCGCCGATGCGGGCACTGTCGGCGGCGATGATCAGATCGCAGGCCATCGCCAGTTCCAGGCCACCGGCCAGGGTCAGGCCATTCAATGCCGCAATGGTGGGCTTGGGGCACATGCGCAGCCGTTCCATCATCGCGCCAACCTGGTCGAGAAAATCTGTCATCGGGTCGATCGGCCCAGGCGAACCGCCCGCGTCCTCAAAAACGCCCTTGAGGTCGGCCCCGGCACAAAAGGCACGGCCTGCTCCGGTGAGCACGATGACGCGAATGCCGGGGTCGCGCTCGATGCGCCCGATGGCCTCCAGCAGCTCGGTGCACATCGGGCCCGACAAGGCATTCATCGCGTCGGGCCGGTCAAGGGTGATCCAGGCGGTGGCGCCGCGCTGCTCGTAGCGGATCGTCGGGGTCGCTTCCATGTGTCTCCTTCGTGTTGTTGCGTGGCCTCGGCCAGCATCGTGCCGCGGTCCGCAAGCGGATTCAGCCTTTCAGCAGCTCCTCTGCGATGATCAATTTGCGCACCTCGGATGTTCCGGCGCCGATCTCGAGGATCTTGATGCAACGGAACAGCCGGTTGATCTCGGACTCCCAGATGTAACCGCCCCCGCCATGGACTTGCATGGCCTTGTTGAGCACCCGGTTGCAGGCCTCGCCAGCAAAGAGAATGGAGGCTGCAGTGAGCTTGTGGGCTTCGCCGCGTCCGCCGCCGCCGATCTCGAGGTCATTGACCTCGGCCAGTGTGCGCCAGACGAGGGTTTTCATCGCCTCGGTTTCGGTGTACATCTCGGCCAGCATGGCCTGCACCATCTGGAAGCTGCCGATAGGTTTGCCGAACTGCACGCGCGTCCTAGCGTATTCGACGCTCAATTCGAGCGCGCGTTCACAGATGCCGACGCACAGCGCTGCCACCAGCGCGCGCTCCAGGTCGAGTCCGCTCATGACGATTTTGACGCCTTCGTTTTCCTTGCCAACCAGGTTGGCCGCCGGCACGCGGCAGTCGTCGAATACCAGCTCGCCGGTCTGGCTGCCGCGAAAGCCCATCTTGACCAGTTTTTGCGCCACCTTGAAGCCGGGGAAGTCTTTTTCGACGATGAAGGCCGAGATGCCCTTGGCGCCGAGTTCCGGGGCGGTCTTGGCGTAGACCAGCAGCACATCGGCCACCGGGCCGTTGGTGATGTAAATCTTGGTGCCGTTGAGGATGTAGTGGTCGCCCACACGGCGTGCGCTGGTGCGCATGGCGCCCAGTGCATCCGAGCCGGCGCCAGGTTCGGTCAGGCCGAGCGCGCCGATCTTGCTGCCGTCGCACAGGCCGGGCAGGTATTGGCGGCGCTGCGCTTCACTGGCGTTGCGGTAGATGTTGTTGACGCACAGGTTGTCGTGCGCCGCCCACGACAGCGCGAGGGCAGGGTTCCAGCGCGCGAAGGCCTGGCAGATCAAACCCGAACTGAACAGGTCCATGCCGGCGCCGCCATGCTCGGCGGGCACGGTGACGCCCATGAAGCCGGCCGCGCCGATTCTCTGAAAAATATCCGGCGGCCACCATTCCTCGTCGTCCATGCGACGCGCGAGCGGCACAAACTCATTGCGGGCGAACTTGTCCGCGGCATCGAGCACGGCGCGGTCGTCGGCGGAGAGAACGAAACTGCGGGGGGTGACCATGTGGGGGTGCCAATCGGTGTTTGGGTTGTGGGTCAATGCGTCACGACGCGCGCGAGATCGGACCGGCGCCGACGAGACCTTTTTAAGTCGATGCAAATTTACTGGGGCGTTGCAAATCTGTCAAGCGTTAGATAGAATGTGGTGCGAACATTCACTTGGGGTGCCAGAACTGGAGGCTGTATCCATGGGAGACGGAATCGGCGCGTTTTCTTTGACCGTGGCCGACCTGCTGCGCAAGCAGGCGGCCGTCCGTGCCGAATCGACGGCTGTTGAGGATGCACGGGGAGTGCTGGGCTACCGAACGATTTACCGGTGCGTGAGTCGATTTGCCTGCGTACTGGCCGTAGCTGAAATGACGCACTGCGTGCGCCTTGCCTCAACAGCTTCGCCGCGACGAGCGCTGGGGCGAAGTACCCGTGGCCTTCGTCGCGCTCAAGCCCGGAGCCGCCACGGACGCGCAGGCCCTGCTGCCGTGGTGCCGTGCGCAACTGGCCGGCTGCAAGGTGCCCAAGGACATTCGGTTTGTCGATGCCGCCGCGTTTCCGCGCAGCAGCACCGGCAAGATACAGCGCCACGAGATCGAGCGCCAATGGGCAAGCCTGTGATCCCGGAGGTTCGGCGCTGCCGCTTTGGCAAGCATCCGGTCACGACGCATGCGGCGCGACCATTCATCAGCGTCAGCCGACGCGTCAACTTGAGGAGTTAGAGAGTCATGGGTCATAAAGTCATCGTCGCCGGCGTCGGCATGGTCCCGTTCACCAAACCGGGTGCCAGTGAGCCCTATCACGTGATGGGAGAGAAGGCCGTGCACCAGGCCTTGGCCGACGCGCGAGTCGAGTACCCCATGATCCAGCAGGCCTATGTCGGCTACGTGTATGGTGATTCCACCTGCGGCCAGCGCGCGCTGTATCCAGTGGGCATGAGCGGCATACCGATTATCAACGTCAACAACAACTGCTCCACCGGTTCCACCGCGCTGTTCCTGGCGCGCCAGGCGGTTGAAAGCGGTGCGGTCGATTGCGTGCTGGCGCTGGGTTTTGAGCAGATGGCGGCAGGCGCCATCAAGGCTCAGTTCGAGGACAGGCCCACGCCCTTTGAAGCATTCGACCGCGCCACCGCCGAACTGGTGGGTCACCCGGAAATCCCGCTGGCCATCCGTTACTTTGGCGGCGCGGGCAAGGCGCACATGGACAAATACGGCACGCGCCTGGACACCTTCGCCCACATCCGCGCCAAGGCCAGCCGCCATGCCGCCAACAACCCGCTCGCGCTGTTCCGCAAGGAAGTCAGCGTTGACGATGTGATGAGCGCACCAACCGTCTGGCCCGGCGTGATGACGCGCTTGATGGCGTGCCCGCCGACCTGCGGCGCCGCCGCCGCGGTGATCTGCTCCGAAGCCTTCGCCAGGAAGCACGGGCTAGACACCCGCGTCTCCATCCGCGCCCAGTCGATGAGCACGGACTTCCCCAGCACCTTCGAATCGCACGACATGATGCGCCTGGTCGGCTTCGACATGGCGCGCGATGCGGCGCAAAAGGTCTATGCGCAAGCCGGCATCGGTCCGGACGACGTGGATGTGGTCGAGCTGCACGACTGCTTCGCACAGAATGAACTGCTGACATACGAGGCCCTGGGCCTGTGTCCGGTGGGGGGCGCGGAGAAGTTCGTGCTGGACGGCGACAACACCTATGGCGGCAAGGTCGTCACCAACCCGTCGGGAGGACTGTTATCCAAGGGCCATCCGCTGGGGGCCACCGGCCTGGCGCAATGTTTTGAGCTGACCCACCAACTGCGCGGCACGGCGGACCAGCGCCAGGTCGAGGGCGCGCGCGTGGCCTTGCAGCACAACCTCGGGCTGGGCGGCGCTTGCGTCGTCACGCTCTACCAGGCCGCTTGAGCGCAAACACAAGAAAACCAGGAGCTTGAATCCCATGATTGACAAAAAATTCATCGGGTACGAGGTGCCGCCTACGCTGTGGGATGTGGAGAAGGGGCGCATTCGCTTCTTCGCCGAGGTGATCGGTAGCGCTGATCCGATTTACCTCGACGAGGCCAGCGCCAAGGCCGCCGGTTACCGCAACGTCGTTGCGCCACCGACCTTCATCTTTGGTGCCGAGAGCGATTCGGGCGTGCTGATGAAGTTGCTCGACACCCTCAGGATCGATCTGCGCGAGGTCTTGCACGGCGAGCAGCGCTTCGACTACCACGCCCCGGTGTGCGCTGGCGACACGCTGCGCTTCCAGACCCGGGTCGCCGACATCTACGACAAGAAGGACGGCGCACTCGAGTTTGTCGTCAACGACACGAAGGTCACCAATCAGCTCGGCGAGCATGTCGCCGACTTGCACTCGGTGATCGTCGTGCGCCACGCCTGAAGGAATAGCCATGAACGCTCAAACAAAAATGATCCAGGTCGGCGATGACATGCCCGTGGTGGAGTTGCCACCCATCAGCCGCACCACCCTGGCCTTGTTCGCCGGCGCCTCGGGCGACCACAACCCGATCCACATCGACATCGACTTCGCGCGCGGCGCGGGCATGAAGGACGTGTTTGCGCAAGGCATGTTGTCGATGGCCTATCTCGGGCGCGCGCTCACCGAATGGGTGCCGCAGCGCCAGATTCTCAGCTATGGCGTTCGCTTTGCGGCCATGACCCACCTGGGTGACCGCGTGCGCTGCAGCGGCAAGGTGGTCGAAAAGCTCGAGCACGCCGGTCGCCCCTGCGTGCGCGTTCAAATCAGCGCGGCCAAGGCCACGGGTGAAATCACGCTGGCGGGCGAGGCCCTGGTGGCCCTGAACTGAGGGCCGCTGACGGGCGGTCCAATTTACATATTTCTTTTCTTTTCAATCACAAGCAAGGACACACATCATGAAAAAGCTCGAAGGTAAAGTCGCGATCGTCTCCGGATCGGGTCGCGGCATTGGGCGCGCCATCGCCATGAAGCTCGCCAGCGAAGGTGCCAAGGTCGTGATCAATGACCTCGACGCCGCGCCGGCCGAGCAGACGCTGGCCGACATCAAGGCCGCTGGCGGCACCGCCGTGGCCTGCGTAGGCAGCGTCACCGCCGACGGTTTCGCTGATCGCTTCGTCAAGACCGCGATCGACAACTTCGGCGGCCTGGACATCATCATCAACAACGCCGGCTACACCTGGGACAACGTGGTCCAGAAGATGACCGACGAGCAATGGAACGCGATCATTGATGTGCACCTGACCGCGCCGTTCAAGATTCTGCGCGCGGCCGCGGAGTTCATTCGTGCCTCTTCGCGCAAGGAAGCCGAAGCAGGGCAGGAGGTGTTCCGCAAGGTGGTCAACATCTCGTCCATCGCCGGCACCGGCGGCAATGCCGGCCAGGCCAATTACTCGGCCGGCAAGGCCGGCATCATCGGTCTGACCAAGGCGCTGTCCAAGGAGTGGGGGCGCTACAAGGTCAACGTCAATGCCGTCGCTTTTGGCATGATCAAGACGCGGCTGACCGAAGCTTCGGCCGCCGGCGATGCCTCGATTGACGTCGAAGGCCACAAGATCAAGGTCGGTGTCAATCCTGATCTGCTGGAAATGATGGAGCGCACCATTCCGCTGGGTCGCGGCGGTACGCCCGAGGAAGCGGCCGGATCGGTCTATCTGCTGTGCATTCCAGAATCGAACTACGTCAGCGGCCAGACCCTGATTTGCGGCGGCGGCATCTCGATCTGAAACGCATACCACCAGCGCACAAAGGCACACGATGGACATTGATTTCAGCCCGGAAGACAGGGCGTTCCAGCAAGAGGTTCGCGCCTGGTTCAAGGCCCACACGCCAGCCGAGCTCAAGCGCAAGACCGTTACCGGGGAAATGCTGCAAAAGGACGACATCGTTCAATGGCAGCGCCGGCTCGACACGCAGGGCTGGCTGGTCACCGGCTGGCCCAAGGAGCACGGCGGGCCGGGCTGGACGCCAACGCAGCGCTATATCTTTGACCTTGAACGCGCGGCGGCCAGCGCGCCGGTCGGCCTGTCGATGGGGGTGATTATGCTCGGGCCGGTGCTGGTCGCCTTTGGAACGCCTGAGCAAAAGGCCCAGTACCTGCCGCGCATCCGTCGCTGTGAAGACTGGTGGTGCCAGGGCTATTCCGAGCCGGGCGCAGGCTCGGATTTGGCCAGCTTGAAGACCACGGCCGTGGCCGATGGCGACGACTACATCCTCAACGGTTCGAAAATCTGGACCACCTACGCACACTGGGCCACCCACATGTTCTGCCTGGTGCGCACCTCCAGCACCGGGAAAAAGCAGGAAGGGATTTCCTTCCTGCTGATCGAGATGGACCGTGCTGGCATCGAGGTCAAGCCCATCGTCTCGATCGACGGCGAGCATCACCTCAACCAGGTGTTCCTCACCGACGTTCGTGTTCCCAGGAAAAACCTGGTTGGCCGTGAGGGCCAGGGCTGGGACATTGCCAAGTACCTGCTGACGCACGAACGCACCAGCATCGCCGGCGTGGCCGACTGCAAGGCGCATCTGGCCAACCTGTACACCGCAGCGGGTGAGCGCCGCTCGGGCGGCCGACCGCTGGCCGAGGATGGCGCGATGCGCCTCAAGCTGGCGCGTGCCGAGATTGAACTGATGGCGCTTGAATACACCAATTTCCGTGTGCTCGCGGACACTGCCACAGGCAAGGCACCGGGGCCGGAATCCTCACTGCTCAAGACCATGGGCACGGCGGTGCAACAGACCTTGTCTGAGCTGGACGTGGAAATCGCCGCGGAGATGGCGTGGCCCTGGCACGAGGGCGGCGAGTTGGGCCACGGGCGCTACGCGCATGCAATGCCGCGCTACTGCTTCTCACGCGCTGCCACCATCTACGGTGGCAGCGACGAGGTGCAGAAGAACGTACTGGCCAAGATGCTTCTGGCCGGCGGCGCACGCTAAAGGAAACCCCATGAACTTTGATTTGTCTGAAGAACAAACGATGCTGCGTGACGCGGCGCAGAAATTTTTGCGCGCCGAGTACGGTTTCGATGCCCGCAACAAAATCGCCGCCTCCGAGCCCGGCATGAGCCGTGAGCACTGGCGGCGATTCGGCGAGTTCGGCTGGCTGGGCGTGGCGCTGCCCGAAGCGGACGGCGGTTTCGGCGGAGGCATTGTCGAGACGATCCAGGTCGCCGAGGCCTTGGGTGCGGCGCTGGTGGCAGAACCCTATCTCGCCAGCACGGTGCTCGGTGCGCAGGCGGTGGCGCGCGCAGGCAACCCGGCGCAGCGCTCGACGTGGCTGCCAGGGCTGGCATCGGGCGAGCTCATTCTCAGCTTGGCGCACACCGAGGTCGATGCGCGTCACGACCTCGCCCATGTCCAGACCCGCGCCACCGCCAAGGGCGGTGGCTGGGTGCTGTCGGGCCGCAAGAGCGGCGTGCTGGGCGCGCCCTGGGCTGACGGCTTTGTCGTCGTGGCCAGGACGTCGGGCGCGGTCAATGAGCGCCGGGGTATCAGCTTGTTTCTGGTCGGGGCCAGGACGCCAGGGGTGCAGGTGGCGGGTTACAAGGTCTATGACGGCAGCCGGGCCGGCGATCTCCGGCTCGACGATGTCGTGCTCGGCGAGGGCGCGCTGCTCGGCACCGAAGGCGAAGGCCAGGCGCTGCTGGAGCACTTGATCGATCTTGGCATTGTTGCCGCCTGCGCCGATGCCCTTGGCGCGATGGGCGCGCTGCTGCGAAAAACCGGCGAGTACGTCAGTACGCGCAAACAATTTGACGTGCCGATTGCCAGCTTCCAAGTTATCCAGCACCGGCTGGTCGATATGTTTGCCGCCGTCGAAGCCACCCGCTCCCTGGTGTTGATGGCGGCCTTGCATGCCGAGCATCTCGATGCGGCGGTCCGTTCGCGTACCGTGTCGGCCGCCAAGGCGGCCATTGGCGAGCGAGCGCGTTTCGTCGCCCAGCAGGCGGTGCAGTTGCACGGCGGGGTGGGCATGACCGAGGAGTTGGACATCGGTCATTACTTTCGCCGCCTCACCCTCTTTTGCAACCTGTTCGGCAGCTCCGACCACCACCTGCAGCGTTTTGCGGCGCTGCGTGCGGCAACTTGATGGCGTGATGGGCGACCGGTTGC
The DNA here is from genome assembly GCF_004353865.1 of Hydrogenophaga pseudoflava. NCBI lineage: Bacteria > Pseudomonadati > Pseudomonadota > Betaproteobacteria > Burkholderiales > Comamonadaceae > Hydrogenophaga > Hydrogenophaga pseudoflava. Next base: position 2,772,075 of record NZ_CP037867.1, on the reverse strand, counting down.
GAGACGGCGACGTGGAGTCGATGAAGATGGAGATGTGCATCAACGCCGATCACGACGGCGTGGTGCGCTTGCTGTCGGTGCAGGCCGGGGAGATGGTCGAGCGCGGCCTGGTCGTGGCGGTGGTCGAATCCGAAAACGCCGGCGAATGAATGGCGAACAAGTTGATCGCAAGAGGTTTTTACCAGGAGATCAAGACATGAGCGAAGCAGAAACGGTTCTGTACGAGGTGCGCGATGGCATTGCCACGGTAAAGATCAACCGGCCCGAGATGCGCAACGCGCTGTCACCGGCCGCCGCCAACCGGCTGCACGACCTGTGGGGTGAGGTCGATGCCGATAAAAACGTGCGCGTCGCCATCCTGACCTCGGCCGATTGCGGCACCTTCTGCGCCGGGCTCGACCTGCGCGAGGCGTCGCGCGTCAAGAAGGAAGAGGGCGTCGACATCCTGACCAAGATGAAGGATCCGTTCCACGGCCGCCAGCGCCGCGTGGCCAAGCCGATCATCGCCGCGATGACCGGCCACCTGATTGCCGGTGGCATGATGCTGAGCCTGAACTCGGATCTGCGCGTCGGCCTGAAGGGCACGCAAGTCGGCATTACCGAAACGCGTATCGCCGGGCGCGGCAGCCCGTGGGCGATTCCGCTGCTGTGGATGCTGCCGCAGCCGATGCTGATGGAGATGGTGCTGACCGGCGACCTGTATCCGATCGAGACTTTCCATGGGCTGGGTTTCATCAACTACCTCGAAGACACGCCGGATGCGGTGCGCGCCCGCGCCACCGCGCTGGCCGAGCGCATCCGCGACAACGCGCCGCTGTCGGTGATGGCCGGCAAGGAGTCGATCCTGACGGCCATGAGCGCGGGCTGCGACGCCGGCATGGCGCTGGCGCACAACATCTATCGCGCCGCCTATGCCAGCGAAGACGCGCAGGAGGGCCCGCGCGCTTTTGCCGAGAAGCGAAAGCCGGTGTGGAAGGGGCGCTAGCCTGTGCCAGCCATGGAACAGAGAAGGGATGCTGACGTGACCAATGGCACCGACTCCCAGTTTCCTTCGGGCATGCACGTGCTTGAGCGCGGTTGGTTGTCTTTCAACAGCATTCTTTTCGCCGGATTGCAGTCCACCGCGCTCGTTGACAGTAGGTACGGCAGACACGCCGATCAAACCGTTCAGCTCGTCAGCGCTGTTCTGCAGGGACGGAAGCTGGACATCCTGCTCAACACGCATTTGCACAGCGACCATTGCGGCGCCAACGCTGCCATTCAGGCGCGTTTTCCAGAACTTAGAACACTCATTCCACCGGGTCAGTCTTCGCTTGTATCGTCATGGGACCTGAGGATCATGCCCGGGCGCAGCGTGGATCTGCCAGCCGATGTCTGCAAGGAGACTTTCCGTGCCCGGCACCATTCCGTGATCTTGTTCGAACCGACTTCACGGACATTGATCTCCGCGGATGCCCTGGGGGAAAAAGGCTTTGGGGTCGTGTTTCCCGAGCTGGAAGGTGAAAGCGCTTTCGACGCGGTTGCCACCACATTCGATTTGATCGAACGACTCGGACCCCGGCAGGTCATTCCCGGTCATGGCTCATCCTCCAGCTACCGCAGCCATGTGTTGACCTCTGCGCGTGATCGACACTTGTGCGATCCGCAGTGGTAAGTAGAGCAGGCGACATGGTCTATAACGCGTGAAATCGATGTGCAACCTCGACCCTCTTTTTGAAAACAACCGGAACTGGTCGGCGCGCTGCGCTGCCCACGATCCGCAGTACTTCGAGCGGCTGGCGCAACAGCAGATGCCACGCTACCTGTGGATCGGCTGCTCCGACAGCCGGGTACCGGCCAACGAAATCGTGGGCTTGCAGCCGGGCGAGGTGTTCGTGCACCGCAACGTCGGCAACCTGGTGGTGCACTCCGACCTGAACTGTCTGACGGTGCTGCAGTACGCGGTTGAGGTGCTCAAGGTCGAGCATGTGCTGGTGGTCGGGCACTACGGTTGCGGTGGCGTGCAGGCAGTGGTCGAACAGCGCCGAACCGGCCTGGCCGACAACTGGCTGCGTCATCTGGAAGACGTGGCGCGCAAGCATGCCGATCGGCTGGACGGCATTTCCTGTGCCGACGAGCGCGCCGCCCGGCTTTGCGAGATGAACGTGATCGAGCAGGTCAGCAATGTGTGCCGCACCACCATCCTGCGCCGCGCTTGGGAGCGCGGACAACAAGTCGAGGTGCATGGGCTGGTCTATGGCCTGCGCGACGGCTTGCTTCGACGGGTTGGTGTCAGTGTCAACGGTGCGCAGGATGGGCAAGATCGTTACCTCCAGTCACTGGCCGCGCTGTGTCTGCCGTGAAACTTGACGCGAGCGAGGCGCATTGAAAATGATTCATAACACCCCTAACGCCGCGCCCAGCATTGCCGCGCAGTTGGCTTCGTTCGCGCATGACCTCGAGCCCGGCATGCTGCCGGCGGCCGTGGTCGAACGGGCCAAGCTGCTGATGCTCGACGCACTGGGCATCGCACTGGCGTCGTCACAGCAGGATTTCGCGCACTGCGCCTACCGCGGCCTGCAGGCCTTGGGCGGCGCGGGCGATAGCGCCGTCATGGGCGCCTTTGCGCCATTGCTGTTGCGTGACGCGGTGTTGATGAATGGCATCCTGGTGCATGGACTGGACTTTGATGATACTCACCCCGGCGCGATCACGCACCCCAGCGCCAGCGCCTTTCCGCTGGCGTTGGGCCTGGCGGCGCAGCGGCATGCCACGGGCGCTGAGATGATCGCTGCCTACGTGCTGGCGATCGAGGTCGCAGCTCGCCTGGGTGCAGCGGCCCGGGGCGGCTTCCACGACGTTGGCTTTCATCCGACCGGGTTGGTGGGGGCTTTTGGTTGCACGCTGGCGGCGGGCAAGTTGATGGGGCTGGACCGGATCGGACTTGAACACGCGCAAGGTGTGGTGTTGTCCATGGCTTCTGGCAGCATGGAATTCCTGAGCGACGGCGCCTGGACCAAGCGCATGCACCCGGGCTGGGCCGGTGTCTGCGGACTGACAGCCACGGCGCTGGCCGGTGCCGGGTTTCGCGGCCCTTCACAGCCTTATGAAGGGCGTTTTGGCCTGTACGCCAGCCACCTTGCCGCACGCGGCCTGCAGGCCGACCTGTCGCAGTGCACGCGCGGCCTGGGCGAGCGCTGGGAAGTGCTCGATGTCGCCGTCAAGCTGTATCCGACCTGCCACTTCACGCACGCCAGCATCGACGCCGCGTTGGCGCTGCGGGCCGCCGGTCTGCGTGCCGAGGAGGTGGCGTCGGTGCAGGTGCTCCTGCCGCAAGGGGTGCACCCGGTGGTGTGCGAGCCAGTTGCGGCCAAGCGCCGCCCGGCCAATGTCTATGAATCGCAGTTCAGCATCCACCACCTTGTCGCGCTGGCCCTGCTGCGCGGGGAATTGGGGCTGACCGAACTGGATGCTGTCAACCTGAGCGACCCACGGGTGCAGGCGCTGGCTGACCGCATCGAGCACGTGGCCGACCCCGAAGCCGATTACCCGGCCTTCTTTTCGGGTGAACTGCGCGTGCGCACGCACGACGGGCGCGAACTGCGCTGGCGTGAGTCAGCGCACCGTGGCGCGCCGGGTCGACCCATCACGGGCGCTGACATCGAGATCAAATTCATGCGCAATGCGCTGCTGGCGCTGCCACGCGATCAAGCGCTGCGCTGGCGCGACGCCGTGCTGGCGGCTGACCGGATCAAAGACGCAGCCACCTTGGCGCGCACCCTGACCCAGTCCAACACCTCCGGAGCCCCCTGATGACCACCAGCCAGCCCATGGCCTTTGATGCTGAAAAAGAAAGTTTGGTGCTCGATGCCGTCGAGCGCTTCGTAGAGAGGGAGCTCAAGCCGGTGGCGCAGCGGCTCGAACATGCCGACGAGTGGCCGGCCGGCATTGTCGCCGGGATGCGCGAGATGGGCCTGTTTGGCTGCATCATCCGGGAGGAATACGGCGGCCTGGGCCTGTCGGCCAGCACCTATGCCAAGGTTGTGGAGCGCATCGCGCGGGTCTGGATGTCGGTGTCCGGCATCATCAATTCGCATCTCATCATGGCCGCTTGCGTGCAGCGCAACGGCACCGAGGCGCAACGCCAGCGTTTTCTGCCGATCTTTGCCAGCGGCGAGCTGCGCGGCGGGCTGGCACTGACCGAACCCGATTGTGGCACCGATCTGCAGGCGGTGCGCACGGTGGCGCGCCGCGACGGTGATCACTACGTCATCAACGGCACCAAGACATGGATCTCCAACGGCATCCATGGACAGGCCTTTGCCGTACTGGTCAAGACCGACCCCCAGGCGCAGCCACGGCATCGTGGCATGAGCCTGTTCATCTGCGAGAAAGGCCCGGGCTTCACCTCCACCCGCAAGCTGGAAAAGCTCGGCTACAAGGGCATTGACAGCGCCGAGCTGGTGTTCGAAAACTTCCGCGTGCCGGCCGAAAATCTGGTGGGCGGTGTGGAAGGGCAGGGCTTCAAGCAGGTGATGAGCGGGCTCGAGCTCGGGCGCATCAATGTGGCAGCACGCGGCGTGGGTGTGGCGCGCGCCTGCCTGGAGGAATCGGTTGCCTATGCGCAACTGCGGCGCACCTTTGGCAAGCCGATCTGCGATCACCAGGCGATTGCGCTCAAGTTGGCTGACATGGCGACCCGGGCCGAGGCGGCGCGGCTGCTGGTTGAACAGGCCGCGCGTGCTTATGACGTTGGCCAGCGCTGCGACATGGAAGCCGGTATGGCCAAGCTGTTCGCCAGCGAGGCGGCGGTCGAAAACGCCATGGAAGCACTGCGGATTCACGGTGCCTATGGTTATTCGAAAGAGATGAACGTCGAGCGCTATTACCGCGATGCGCCGCTGCTGTGCATTGGCGAGGGCACCAACGAACTGCAGCGCCTGATCATTGCCCGCCAACTGGTGGAGCGGGACCCCATTTGAGCCTTCGCCTGCTGAGCGATCGGAGCCTCACTCCGCCAGTTTGTTTTGCAGTTCGGCCACGGTCTCCGGGTTGACCAGCGAGGACAGGTCACCCGGGCTCTCGCCCCGGTACACGGCACGCACGACGCGGCGCATGATCTTCATGTTGCGCGTCTTCGGCAGGTCGCTGACCAGCAGCACCTGACGCGGGCGGTAAGACGTGCCCATGCCTGCGACCACGGCCCCCGACAGTTCGGCTTGCAGCGCCGCTCCCGCCGCCACGCCGGGCATCGGCACGCAGACGCAGACGATGGCCGAGCCCTTGATCTCGTCGGGCACGCCGACCACCGCGGCCTCCGAGACCTTGCCGGTGCCGGTGAGCAGCGTTTCGATTTCCGACGGGCCGGTGCGCTTGCCCGAGACCTTGATCGTGTCGTCGCTGCGGCCGAGGATGTAGAACAGACCGTCTGCGTCACGCATGGCGAAATCGCCATGCACCCACAGGCCGGGGAGGGTACGCCAGTAGCTGTCGAGGTAACGCTCGTCGTCGCGCCACAGGCTTTTGGTAAAACCGATGTTGGGATTGCGCAGCACCAGTTCGCCGACCTGCCCGGGGCCGACCGGCTGGCCGCTTTCGTTCACGATGTTAACGCCCGCACCGAGTCCGCGCGCGCCAAACGAGCCAGGACGCAGAGGATGGTGCAGGGTGCCGGTGAAATTACAACCGCCGACCTCGGTGCCGCCCACGATGTTCAGGAACGGAAGCTTTGTTTTGCAGACGTGCTCGAAGAACCAGCGCCACGGCGCCTCGGTCCAGGCCTCGCCGCCTGAGCAGGTGACGCGCAGGGACGACAGGTCGTAGCGCTCGACGTCCTCGTTGCCATGGCGCATCAGCCCCCGGATCAGCGTCGGCGCCACCCCGACATAGCTGACCTTGTGGTCCTGCAGCAGGCGCCAGAACCGCCCGGTGTCGGGGTAATCGGGCGTGCCTTCGGCCACCAGCAGGCTGCCGCCAAAGTAGCTCGGAATGCAGGCGCACATGGCGCCCACCATCCAGCCCATGTCGCTCATGAAGAAGAAGCGGTCGCTGGCCTTGAAATCGGCGCAGATGTGCATGTCGCGCGTGACCATCGAGCCAAGGAAGCTGACATGCGTCCAGACGCAGCCCTTGGGTTTGCCGGTGGTGCCGGAGGTGTAGAGCAGCACGGCGGGTGCCTCGGCCTCCATTTCGGCGGTCGGGCGGTCGGCGGGTTGCTTGGCCACCAGCGTGGCCCAGTCGTGGTCGCGTCCGGGTGTCATCGGGCAGGCGAGTGCTTCGCCCAAGTGGCGCAGCACCAGCACGTGCTGCACGCTTGGCGCTTCGGCCAGCGCTTCGTCGAGCACCGGCTTCATGGCCCCTGGGCTGCCGCGCCGCCAGGTGCCATCGACCGTCAGCACGGCTTTGGCTTCGCCGTCGTTCAAGCGCGAGATGATCGGCTGCGGCCCGAAGCCTGAAAACAGGGGCATCAGGACCGCCCCCATTTTCAGCACCGCGAAAAACGCGATGAAGGTCTCTGGCAGGTTGGGCATGAACAGACCGACCCGGTCGCCGCGCCCTATGCCGAGCGACGCCATCGCCCCTGCCAGGCGGCAAACCTCGGCATCGAACTCGCGGTAGCTCAGGCTCCTGCGGTCTTTCGGGTCTTCTCCCTCCCAGACCAGGAAGGTCTGCTCCCACACCGGCGTGCCGCGGTGCCGGTCCAGACAATTCAAGACGATGTTGGTCGTGCCGCCTGCACACCAGCGCGCCCATTCGATGCCGCGCGAGGTGTCGAGCATCTGGGTGTAGGGCTTGTAGAAGCGCATGTCGCAGAAGTCGAACACCTCTTCCATAAGCCATGCCGGATCGGCATCGGCACGCGCGCTCAAGTTCTCGAAGCTGGATTCGCCAACCTTGCGCAGGAAGGCGGTGAGGTTCGATTGCGCCATCAGGTCCGGGGTTGGCACCCAGTCGAACGGTTGTTTGTTAGAAATCATGACATAATATACACTGAAGGCCGCGCTGGAGTCCAGTGTGGTACCCGTATGAATTTTTTCCTTTATTTGGCTTGTCAGAAGGGCGGTGTATTCCCATGCATGTCGACGAAGCGATCCGCAGCCGAAAATCAGTCAGGCGTTTTCTGCCCACGCCCATTCCCACCTCGGTCGTGCATCACATACTGGACGTGGCGGCGCGGGCGCCGAGTGGCAACAATGTGCAGCCGTGGAGGGTTTATGCGGTGGCGGGCGAGGCGCGGCAGCGCTTGTGCGATGCCATCGTTCATGCGGCCACCCACGAAGCCGACCGCCACCTGCCCGAGTACGCCTATTACCCCACGACCTGGGTTGAGCCGTATCTGGAGCGCCGGCGTCGCTGCGGCTTCGGCCTGTATGCCAGCCTGGGCATCGGCCGCGACGATATGGCGGCGCGCGAGCGCCAGATGCTGCGCAACTACCTTTTCTTCGACGCGCCGGTCGGGCTGATCGTCACGCTGGACCGCCGCCTGAACACCGGCAGCTTCATGGACCTGGGGATGTTCATCGAGAACATCCTTATCGCCGCGCGCGCCCAAGGCCTGCACACCTGTGCGCAGGCGGCGTTTGCCTGGTTCCACAAGGTGGCGCGCACCCAGTTGCCGATCGGTGACCACGAAATCCTGGCCTGCGGCATCGCCCTGGGTCACGAAGACCTGTCGGCCCCGGAGAATGCCTTCATTACCGAACGTGCCGAGGTGGATGCCTTCGCCAGCTTCCATGGCTTTTGATCCTCAGGGCGTGATCGAAGTCGATCGCCCTGGGTTGCTTGCTTTTTTTGGGAGACCCGCAACATGATTCTGCATAGCTCTGCCACGATTGAACGCTACACGTCTGACGGATTGTGGGGCGACCGAACGCTGCTCGATGTCGTCGCGGCACACGTGGCCCATGTCCCTGAACGGGTGGCCATCGTCGACACCCCCGACCGCGAGGCGCTGATCGGCACGCCCGCCACCTCGGTGAGCTGGCGCGAGTTCGGCCACGCCGTCGATGCAATTGCCACCGGGTTGGTCCGCCGGGGGGTTAAAAAAGACGATGTTGTGGTCGCGCAGCTGCCCAACGTCTGGGAGTTGATTGCGCTGTACTTTGCTGTTTCCCGTGCCGGCGGCGTGCTGTCGCCCGTGGCGATGCAGTGGCGCGAAACCGAGTTGCGCAACGTTTTTGATGCCAGTCGGGCACGACTGTACATCGGCGTGAAGGATTTCAAGGGCTTCAATCACATCGCCATGGCTGACAAGCTGGGCTGCGATGCATTGGCGCTCGAAGACATCACTGCCATGTCCGCGCAGGCGCCGGACAAGGCGTTGCTGGACGCGATCAGTATCGGCCCCAACGATATCTTCAGCCTGTGCTGGTCCTCGGGCACCGAATCGTATGCCAAGGGCTGCCCGATGTCGCATAACAACTGGCTCTACCAGATGCGGCTGCTGCCCAACACGGCGGGCATCCAGGAGGGCGACCGTGTGCTGGCACCGGCACCGATGGTCAACATGACTGGCGCTGTGGCCTGGCTGAGCTGGCTGGCGGCGCGCGGCACGCTGTTGTTGCACCATCCGCTCAATGTGGAACTGTTTCTCAAGCAGATACTCACGGAGCGCGTTCAGTTCACGATTCTGGTGCCAGCGATTCTGAACATGATTCTGAAGCTGCCCAACGTCGACCAGCTTGACCTCTCGTCGATCCGCTCGATCGCCACCGGCTCGGCACCGCCGTCGCGCTGGAGCATGGAAGAGTTCAAACGGCGCTGGAACATCGAAATCTGCAACCTGTGGGGGCAGACCGAGGGCACTGGCCTGGTCGGCGGACCGGTTGACGTGCCGGACTTCGCCATGCGCTCGGACCATTTCCCCTGGTGGGGCAAGCCAGGGCTCGAATGGCCGTCCAATATGGAAGGCGTGCAGGCCAAGCTGCTCGACGAGCAAGACCGGGAGTGCACGCAGCCGGGCCAGGTAGGCGAATTGGTCTACCGCGGGCCGAACGTATTTGCCGGCTACTACCGACGGCCCGACCTTGCGCCGAATTCGTTCACTCCGGACGGCTTCTTTCGTACCGGCGATTTCTTCATCGTGCGTGACGAGCGCCACATTGGCTTTTTTGACCGCAAGAAAGACATCATCATCCGCGGCGGCTTCAATATCAGCGCTGCCGAGGTGGAGAATCTGGTGCTGACCCACCCTGGCGTGCAAGAGGTGGCGGCGGTGGCTGTGCCCGACGACATCATGGGAGAGAAGACCTGCATCATGGTCGTGCCCAAGGACAAGGCGCGGCCACCGACGCTGGAAGACATCGTCGCGCACCTGAAGCAGATCGGCGTGGCGACCTACAAGCTGCCTGAGCGCATGGAGCTGATCGACGTGATTCCGCGCAATCCGGTGGGCAAAATCCTCAAGGCGCAATTGCGCCAGCATTTGCGCGTCCCCGCAGCCTCAGATCGTCCCCATTCTGAATCACCATGACAAGTTTCAAACCATCGTCTTCCTCGTCATCGAGACAGACGCTTCGCGGCCAGACCGCGATCATCGGCGCCGGTCTTTCGGCGGTCGGGCGCGTGCCGGGCAAGAGCGCACTCGCGCTGGCGGCTGATGCGGCGGGCAAGGCGCTGGCCGACGCCGGCATCGGCAAGCACGAGGTGGACGGCGTGCTGTCAAGCGCTGCCTTCGCCTCGCCGTTCCATCGTTTCAGCGTCGCCTTCAGCGAGTACCTCGGCATCCAGCCCACATTCTCCAACACGCTGCAGGTCTCGGGCGCCACGGCGGCGACGATGTTCAATATCGCCGCCGCCGCGATTGCCGGCGGCCTGGCCGAAACCGTGCTGGTGGTCGGTGGAGACAGCCTGCTGACCGGCCTGTCGCCCGACCTCGCCTTGCGCTCGATGACCGAAAGCCGGGACCAGCAATACGAGATGCCATTCGGCATTCCCGTGGCCAACACCTTCGCCATGACCGCGCACCGGCACATGAAGGAATTCGGCACCACCTCCGAGCAGCTGGCCAAGGTGGCGGTGATCCACCGTGAACACGCACGCCGCACGCCGGGGGCGCAGATGACCGACCCACTCACCGTTGACGACGTGCTCAATTCCGGCATGGTGACAACCCCCTATCACAAGCTGGACTGCTCGCTGATCTCGGACGGCGGTGCGGCTTTCATCGTCACTTCGGCCGAGCGTGCCAAGGCCTTGGGCATTGCCAAGCCGGTCTACATCCTGGGTGGCGGCGAATGCTACACGCACGAGCACATCTTCTTGATGCCCTCGCTCACTGCCACCGGCGCGGTGCAGTCGAGTGCCAAAGCCTATGCCATGGCCGGCTGCGGACCCAAGGACATTGACGTGGCCGGGGTCTATGACTGCTTCACCGGCACGGTGATCATGATGCTGGAGGACCTTGGGTTCTGTGCCAAGGGCGAGGGCGGGCCTTTTGTCGATGATGGTCAGATGACCTACGGCGGTGCCATTCCATGCAACACGCACGGCGGCCTGCTGTCGTTCGCGCACTCGGGCATGCCGGGCTCCCTGTTCCACTTTTACGAGGTCATCAACCAGTTGCGCGGACGCTGCGGCGAACGCCAGGTGGCGGGTGCCGAACTCGGCCTGGTACACAGCCTGGGGGCAGGCTTCGCAACCAACGCGACGACTATTTTGGGAACGGAGGCGACGCTGTGATCAATCCCCAAGACGCCCACATCAAGCCGCTGCCCATGCCGGATGCGGATTCGCAAACTTTTTGGAAGGGCATCAACGAGGGCAAATTGCTGTTGCAACACTGCCAGGCGTGCGGCCACGTGCAGTACTACCAGCAGGCCATCTGCCGCGCGTGCGGCAGCGAGCGCCTGGAGCACCGTGCCGCAAGCGGCCGCGGCAAAGTGCACTCCTTTAGCGTCGTTCACCGGGCGCCCGGGCCGGCCTTCAAGCAGGATACGCCCTATGCCGTGATCCTGGTCGAACTCGAAGAAGGACCGCGGATGATCAGCTCCTTTGCCGGCGCCGACCCATCGCTTGTGGGTTTCGACATGGCAGTCGAGTTGGTCTGCGAGCCCGCCGGGGGCGGCATGGCACTGCCGCGATTCCGGGCGGTCTGATCGCAAGAATACTGCAGGGTCATCATTTTCGCGCCGCCATGAAATAACCCATCCCAAAATGACATCTTGCGTTTCCCCTCTCGCCGCTCCGGCGTCGTCGTTGTCTCAGACGGCGAGTGAGTGGGTGCCGCCAGGCGATACATCGGCCACGGTGACGCGGCGCGCACTTCTGCCTTTGTCCATGAGCGATCGAATCGTCGCTGTCTTTGCGCCAGCCGGTTATGGCAAGACGACGCTGGCGGGAGGATGGTTTCGCGCTTGCAAAGACGACGCCGACCCCCTGTGGGTCGGGCTCGACGCTTCCTGGCGCGATCCCGTTTTCTTCGTGCACTCCTTGCTGAAGGCCGTCGGAGGTCCGTCGGAGCCCCTCGCGATGACCGCTCCCGACGCGGCGGCAGCGGTCGAGAGCGGCCTGATGGAGTTGTTGCAGGCTCTTGGCGAACGCCCCCGACCCGTGGTGCTGTTCTTCGACGATGTGCATGCGCTGCGCGGCAGCAAGAGTGCTTTCATCCTGAGCCGTCTGCTGGTCGCTGCGCCTGACCATGTGCGCTTCGTGGTTTGCGGCCGGGACGGGATGGAACTCGATCTGACCACCATGACCTCGCGCGGGCTGGTGCGCTGGGTGACGGAGCGCGATCTGAGGTTCGACGCGCAGGACGTTCGAGAGTTGGCGCGCCGTTGCGGCTTGTCGGCGCAGGACGACGAGATAGACAGCATCCTCGGCATCACCGAGGGTTGGCCGACACTGGTTCGGCTTGCGATAGCCAGTCGTGGCGGTTTGCAGGAGTCCGCCGAAAGCAGCAACATGCTGATGGACAGCTTTGTCTATGAAAGCTTCTTTCTGGGCATGGCGCCGGCCCGCCAGCAGGCGCTGTTCGTGATGGCCGCTGTTGGCGACTTCACAATGGCGCTGCTGGCCGCGCTCGATGCGCCCGAGGGTGCGGAGGCGATCGCCGAGGGGGAACGGCTGGGCATCGTGCAGCGTCGAGGACTCGTGGCAGGTGAACCGTTCTACGCTTTGCATGCACTGGTGGCTGAGCGGGCGCTGACGCGATTGATTGACGCGGCGGGCGCTGGCGCGTCAGCGTTGCGTTCGCGTTGTGCCCAATGGTGGCATACCCGTGGCGAGGGTTACCGGGCCATCCGCACAGCACTGGAGGGGAACGACGCGATGCTTGCATCGTCCTATCTGACCGGTTGTGCACGTCAGCTGGTGAAAGGCGAGGGCCGGCACGAAACGTTCATGGACATGCTCACGCAAGTGGAGTCACGCAGCGCCGAGCTGGATAGCGAATTGATGTTGTATGCGGCGTGGGCGCTCATATTTCTGCGCCGTTATGCCGAAGCGGCGTCGTGGCTGGCGCGAATCGAGCGCGCCTGCGGCAAGACGTGCTCGGCCGTCGCACTCACGACCCTGGGCACAACGGTTCTCCAGCGGGGTGTGCTCGCAGCCCTGCGTGATGACGCGGCGGATGCCGAAGTTTTTGTGCGCCAGTGGCTGGCTGGACCGCCGCCGGACTCGGACCCCTTCGACCACGGTGCCGCGCAGACGGTTCTGGCCTATGCGCACAAATGCAATGGACGCTTTGCCGAAGCCGCCCAGTCCTTGCGCGAGGCGCAAGTTAAATTCGATGCCATTCCTTCGCCTTACGGGCTGATGTGGGTGCGAGTGGTATCGGCCGCCTCACTGCTCAAGGCAGGGCGGCATAGGGATGCCCTGGCAGACGCTTCCTCGGCGCTGACCGAAGCACCAGCTTTTGTGCCTGGGGCCACCGGACTGGTGGCCATGCTGCGCGCGATCCGCGCCTTGCTGCTCTATGAACGCAACGATTGCGCGGGCGCGATGGTGGAAGCAGAAGCGGCCTTGCCGCTGCTGCCGCACCAGGGCATCGTGGATGCGATGGTTGCGGGTTATGTGGCGGCGTCACGTCTGCAAGCGGCGCGGGGCGACATCTCGGGTGCACTCGACGTGGCAGCCGAGGGTGAGCGGGTCGGGCTGGCGCGCGGCTTCGCGCGTCTGCGGTTGACGATGGTGGCCGAACGCGCCCTCCTGCTCGTGCGGGCCGGAGATGCCGAGGCTGCACGGCGCATGGCGGTCGAACACGGCCTGCTACCGCAAGCGCCGCACACCAGCCTTCACCGCGACAAAGCTGAGCGACTCTGGGCACGGCTCGATCTCGCACAGGGCCGGCCAGAACTTGCCTTGCAATGGGTCGATTCCGGCATTGGGCGGGCATGGCGCAGTCACCAGCAGCACAAGCTGGCCGAATTGCTGATGCTGCGATCACTGGCGCTCGACCGGACGGGGAACGTGGACGAGGCCCACAGTGCGTTGATGGAAAGCCTGCGCATTGCTGCCTCGAACGGCTACGTGCGTCTGTACCTTGACGAGGGTGCCGAATTAGAGAGCCTCCTGCGCCGAGTGGTCGACAAGCCGCAGAGCCCAACCCCCGCGCTTTTGTACGCGCGCACGCTGCTGTCTGCCACGGGTTCCGCTATTGCGCGCCAGGCTGCGGTACACACCGACCAGGAGCGGCCGACCGAGCGCGAACTGCAAATCCTGCGCCTGTTGGCTGATGGCCTGTCCAACAGCGAAGTGGCGGGGCGGCTTATGTTGACCGAGGGCACAGTCAAGTGGCACCTGCACAACCTGTACGCGAAACTGGGTGTCAAAAACCGCACCGCCGCTTTGCGGGAAGCCCGTAGCCGGGCCTGGCTGCTCGTTTGACGAGAGTCTCACGGGTTTGAGAAAAGTGCCTTGATAGCCGATATTGCTGGACAGGACTTGTGTGGAAATCCTTTTCAGTTTCAGGAGTTGTTAAATGTCCCGATTGACCCTGCGCCAGAGATTTCGCTTTGGTTTGATAGCCGTACTCGTGGTGTCTGTGCTGGTGATGCTGGGCGGACGCTACCTTAGCAAGGCCGCGCGGTTTCACCACCTTGAGCGGGACCACCTTGAGGCCGTCATGCAGATGACCCACGCAATGCAAAGGGTTACCTCCGGTGGATCGGCGCCTGCGCTCGACAAGGACGTTCTGCTCAATTTGATTGGGCGTGGGCAGTGGATTGCCGCGCAGATTGATGTCGAGTTGTTCAAGATCGAGCAGGGGCTGTTCCGCCTGGTCGGTTTCGGTGACATCATCAACTTGCCGCACCAAGACATCGACGATCTGGAGCGCATGCGAAAGATCATCGAGGCCGAACCCGGCCTCTCCGTGAGCCCGGCGCTGGTCGAGCGGTTGCAACCCGAAATGGTGATCGTACAGCGCAACTCCGACCTTTTCGCCCCGCTGGTAGCTGAGGCGGTAAGCTTTGTTCAGACGGTTGTGTTCACCATCAACTTGCTGGGGGGCTTGGTGCTGCTGGCCATCTTCTGGGGTCTGCGCAAGGCGGTTCTCGGGCCGCTGGAGGATGCGGTGGGTGTGGCGAGCCGCATTGCCCAAGGAGATCTTTCGGGGGGCATCGTGGCGCGTTCGAATGATGAGGTCGGCCGCTTGATGATCAGCCTTGAGCAGATGCAGACCAGCCTGGTCAAGACAGTGTCCAGCGTGCGCCAGGGCGCCGAAGGCGTTTCCACTGCCAGCGCCGAGATTGCATCGGGCAACCACGATCTATCGGCCCGCACCGAAAGCCAGGCCAGTGCACTGGAAGAAACCGCGGCCTCCATGGAAGAGCTCAGTGCCACCGTCAAGCAGAATGCAGACGGCGCCCGCCAGGCGAACCAGTTGGCCATGAGTGCCTCCAGCGTTGCCACGGAGGGGGGTGAGGTCGTGGCCCAGGTGGTGGAAACTATGAAAGGCATCAGCGACGGCTCCACGAAGATGGCTGACATCATCAACGTGATTGAGGGTATTGCCTTCCAGACCAATATCCTGGCTTTGAACGCGGCAGTGGAAGCCGCGCGCGCCGGTGAGCAGGGCCGTGGTTTTGCCGTGGTGGCCAGCGAGGTGCGCAGTCTGGCCGGACGCAGTGCCGAAGCCGCCAAGGAAATCAAATCCCTGATCAATGCCAGTGTGGAGCGTGTGGAACAGGGTGCGGTGCTGGTGGACCAGGCAGGTGCCACCATGACCAAGGTAGTCAGCGCCATCAAGCGGGTCACCGACCTCATGGGTGAAATCAGTGCGGCCAGCAACGAGCAGGCCGCAGGCGTTGCGCAGGTGGGCGAGGCCGTGATGCAAATGGACCAGGCGACGCAGCAAAATGCGGCGCTGGTGGAGGAGATGGCCGCAGCGGCTTCCAGCCTCAAATCGCAGGCGCAGGAGCTGGTGCAAACGGTTGCGGTCTTCAAGCTGACGTCTGGGGGCTTGCTTGCCTGAAACCGGTCGGCATGGGGTGCGACAAAAGACTTTTATACGACGAAACGGAGCCTGTGCGTGAGCGCCCTACCGACAAAGCGTATGTGCGCAAGCCCGGCGCTGGTCGCCCACCCAAGCCAGCGCGGCTGGTGTTCGAGGCCATCGTGTATGTGCTGAGAACGGGTTGTCAATGGAAAGCGTTGCCCCAGGAGCGATTTGGCAGTGCCAGCGCAGTCCGCAAGCGATTTCTTGAATGGGAGAGAGCGGGCGCCTTCGAGGCCATCTGGAAAGCCGGGCTGACTGAGTACGACCAGGTGCAAGGTATCGCGTGGCGTTGGCAGAGCATTGACGCAGCCATGTTCAAGGCACCCCTGGCGCAAGAAGCGCTCGGCCGCAATCCGACCGATCGGGGAAAAAAGGAAGTTGCGGGTGAGGCAGCCGATCAGGCAAGGTATCGGGCCAACTCGGCCGGACGCAACCGTATTATCGTGGCAGACGATTTGACCGATATTTCTGAACGTTGCCACCGATGCAGGACCAACAAAAGATTGAGCGAAGGCTTGGGCTGGACGCAGATGAAGCCAGTATTCAATGACTTGTCCACGGTCGCAACAGCACGACCTCCCACAAGGCCAATACGCATAGTCCTCACCCCAGGCCAGCACGACCAATTCAAAGCGGCAAGATCAGACGAAGTCCCAGTGTCCAAGTTCTTCCGGGTGCCGGTTCATAGAACTGAGACAAAGCCTGGTTGACAATGACCGACCCCACGTAACGCGCATCGGTGAGGTTGTCGATCCGGCCATAGACCGTCAGACTGCCAGCACCCACTGCCCAGGCGTGACTTGCTTTCAAATTCAAGGTAGCGTAACCATCGGCAGACGCCGTATTGGTATCGTTTGCATACAGTCGGCCGGCTTGCGTGAACTCGATGCCGACCTGACTGCCTGGCTTGGGTAACCTCTTTGCACCGTCCAGGGACTGGCTCGACCACAGCAACTCGGAGAAAATGAAATGCTTTGGGATGCCGGGGATACGATTACCGGAAGCTATGCCGGACGTGCCACTGGTAAAGGCCTGTGAGAAGGTCGCGTCAATCTGGGTTGCGGCCAACGTCGCTTGCCAATTGGCTGCTAGCTGGGTGCTGCCCGTAAGTTCCCATCCTGTTCGCCGTGTTCCCGGTGCATTTTTGAAAGAGGTGTTACCACCGCTACTTCTGGCGACCACGATTTCATCATCCGAGTTGATCTGGAACAGGGTGAAATCAAGACGTAACCGAGAACTTGGTGCCCACTTGATCCCCAGTTCGTAATGCTGACTGCTTGACGCGTTGATGGCGGTATTGAATGCAGGTGTTCCCCCGCCACTGTAGGCGACTTCAGCCAGCGTGGGACCCTCGAACCCCTTGCCGTAATTGGCGTACAGATTCAGGTCATCGGACGCATGGTAGGTCAACCCCAGCACCGGGCTGGCAGCCTGGTAGCTGACCGAACCAGATCCGTTGCCATCGCTGAGGTAATTGTCAGCGCTGCTCAAACGGACCGTGCTGTGTCGCAGGCCTGCCACCATCGATACTTTGTCCGAGACCAGGGCGCTCGCTTGGATGAAAACATCATTGTTTTCGGCACGATTGTCTTCGTTGCGTGTGGTGGACGCTTTTTCGCCCAGTGCCGCAACGCCGCCCTGACGCTTCTCTTGGGAGCGATCAAACTCATACCCCGCGACCCACCGCACCGGTATGCCGCCTAGTTTGGACTGGGCGTTGTACTGCAGGCCGGCGCCATAGTAGTGTCGATTCAGCCCCACCCATGCTCCGGTTGCACCCAGTGTCTGGTACTGAAGATTGTCCCGGGTGCCGTAATAGAGACGCGCAGTCACGGCCCGCTCTGTATCAATGGTGTGCACCAGCGAGCTGCCGAGCTGGTTTTGCAGCACCGTTTTGCGGGTTCGTCGGCTGACCGCATTATTCCCCGCCTGCGCCGGGTTTGCGGCTAACTGAGCGGCGGTGAGGCCCAAAGGATCCTGGGCAAGGGGCATGTCAAACTGGTTGAAAACCACATTCACATGCGTCTTTTCGCTGGCATTGAAACTCAACTTTCCGTTGAACTGCTTGCGCTCGGTCTTGCTGTTGTCGCGGTAGCCCTGGGTGTCAAACGTGCTGTAGTCGACCACAAGGCCGTAGTCGCCAGCACGTCCCGCGTATTGCCAGTCGGAGCGCTGCATGCCGAAGGACCCCAGGTAATACTGTGCCCCCACTTCCGCTTGCTCGGGGGCATCCCGGGTAAACGCCTGGATCACACCGCCCGCTGAATTGCCATACATTTGCGCCAGCGGTCCGCGCAACACTTCAATACGCTCGGTGGAGGTCAAGCTGATCGACGATCCCTGGCCCTGGCCATCCGGCGTGGTGGCCGGAATGCCATCGACCAGCAAACGGATGCCCCGGATGCCGAAGGTCGAGCGTGCGCCAAAACCACGGATGGACAGCTGCAGATCCTGCGCATAGTTCTGCCGGTTCAGGATCGTCAAACCTGGGACCCGGTTGAGCGATTCTGATAGATTGACCTGAGGCCCGGCGTTTTGAATCGTGTCGCGATCAATTGACTGAATGGCGGCCGGCGCATCAAAACTGCGTTGTTGAGCCCGTGAGGCGGTCACCACGACGTCCGCCAGCGTCTGCGCATCGACACATGGATAAAACAGTGAGGTCACGGCCAGGGTCAAGGCTGTTTTGGCGGACAAAGTCCTCCTACTTTTCTCACCTGCTGGACGCATGTATTATTCCTTGACAAATTGTTTGGCAGAAGTCGGGGTGGCGGAATTGAAAACGGCAATACGCTGGAACAAACAATGGGTGATGACGCGTCAGTCTTGTCATAAGAATCCCTCCTGTCAGTGGCATGAGGGGCGGCACAGCATGGACTGGGATGTCAATACCTTTGACCACACATTGCGTGCCCGCAGTTTGCTACACACGACGCGAGGCCAAAGGTGAGCCATTAAAACCGCATGGATACACCGATGGTCACTGCGGATGGAGACGGATTCAAATCAACCTGTGCGGGTGCGCCTCCAAATGCGGGAACCGTTCCGGTCGCTTTGGTCTTCCAGTACAACTTACGGTAGTCGAGGAACACGCCCCACGTCTTGTCGATGGGGATGTCGACGCCCACCTGAAGCACACTACCAAACCCGCTGTCCACTTTCAGGTTCTTCAGTGCACCGTCTTTCGTATCCGTTATACCGACATAGCCAATTCCAGCACCGACGTAAGGCTTGACAGACCCCAGGTCAAAGCTGTAAGTCGCTGTAACCACCAAAGGCGCATAAGTGATCTTTCCCAACTCGCCAACAGGCGCCAGCGTCCCGCGACCTTCGGCACGAGTCTTCAGCAGCGGAAAACCCACCAGCCCTCGCAAGGCCACCGATGGCGTGAGCCAGTACCCAAACTCGGCGGTGAGGGCCGAGGCGTCGCTCAGGTTTAAACCAGATCCGGGCACTGCCCCCCCCCCAACAGCAATATCTGCATCCGACTGGTGTTGAACCGATGTGGCACCCATGCGTACAAACCATGGCGATTCCTGTGCAGCAGCACCGCCTGTGATTGCGCACAATACAGTCAAGCTGGCCAATCGCCGAATATTCGATTTTTTCATTTTGTCTCCATTGCGTTGATGTGGGCCCGGCAAATCGCCGGGCTTGCTTTTTGCGGCGTGGTTTTCATGGGCCGCAAACCTTTTAGACCCCCGGCAACCGATGGTCTTTGAACTGCTCGCGCAGCTTGTTCTTCAGCATCTTGCCGGTCGCGCCGATCGGAATGGCGTCCACGAACACCACATCGTCAGGCACCCACCAGGAGGCGACCTTGCCTTTGTAGTGCTCGATCAATTCTTCGCGCGTGACTTCCGTACCCGGCTTGCGCACCACCACCAGCAAGGGCCGTTCATCCCACTTCGGGTGAGGAATAGCAATGGCCGCAGCCATCGCCACCGCCGGGTGCGCCATGGCGACGTTTTCCAGGTCGATCGAGCCGATCCACTCACCGCCGGACTTGATCACGTCCTTGCTGCGATCGGTGATTTGCATGTAGCCGTCGGCGTCTATCGTGGCCACGTCGCCGGTGGGGAACCACTGCGCGCCCGTCTCATCGCTGACCAGCGGTTGGGCGCCATCAGGGCCGAAGTAGCTTTGGACCACCCAGGGGCCGCGCACCAGCAGATCGCCCTGCGACTTGCCATCCCACGCGACGTCAGCGCCCTGCGGATCGACGATGCGCATGTCCACGCCGAACACCGCCTTGCCTTGTTTCTCGAGCCGCGCATGCTGCACATCCAGCGGGTCGGCCAGGTGTTTCTGGCGCAGCCGGCACACCGTGCCCAGCGGCGACATCTCCGTCATCCCCCACGCGTGGATGACCTCGATGCCATAGCCGTCTTCAAAAGACCGCATCATGCTCGGTGGCACCGCCGAGCCGCCGATAATGGTGCGCTGCAGGGGGGCGAGACTGAGCGAATTTTGCTCGACGTACTGGAGCATGCCCAGCCAGATGGTGGGCACTCCGGCCGCAAAGGACACCTGCTCGGTGGCAATCAGCTCGTGCAGCGACTTGCCGTCCAGCGCCGGCCCCGGTAGCACCAGTTTCGCGCCGACCATCGCGCAGCTGTAGGGCAGTCCCCAGGCGTTGACGTGGAACATCGGTACGACCGGCAACACGCAGTCGCGTGACGAGATGCCGATCGCGTCTGGCATGACCGATGCGTAAGTGTGCAGCATCGTCGAGCGGTGGCTGTAGAGCACGCCCTTGGGGTTGCCCGTGGTGCCGGACGTGTAGCACAGCGACGAGGCGGTATTTTCGTCGAAGGTGGGCCATACGAAGTCAGGCTTTTGCGCCGCGATGAGGTCTTCGTAGCACAGCAGATTGGGCAGCTTGCTCGCAGGCATCTTGTCTTTGTCGATCATTGCGACGAAGTGGCGCACCGTCTTGCAGCGCCCCGCCACGGCTTCAACCAGGGGCAGGAAGGTCAGGTCAAAGAACAACACCTGATCCTCGGCATGGTCGAGGATGTACAGCAATTGGTCCGGGTGCAGGCGCGGGTTGAGGGTATGCAGCACCGCACCACTGCCGGATACGGCGAAGTACAGTTCCAGGTGCCGGTAGCCGTTCCAGGCCAGCGTGGCGACGCGCTGCCCCGCTTGTACGCCGAGCCCGCCGAGCGCGTGGGCCATCTGGCGCGCGCGGTCGTGCAATTGTGAATACGTGGTGCGGTGGATGTCACCTTCGATCCGGCGCGAAACGATGGGCACATCGCCACTATGGCGTGCCGCATGGGTGATGAGTGAGGAAATGAGCAGGGGGGCGCTCATCATTTGTCCGTTCATGAAATCTCCAGAAGTGTCGTTGTTAAAGCTGGCCTGGCCGGTGGCCGGCCAGTGCGTTCGTAGGCACCGTGGTGCCTCGCGGAGGGAACTCACACCCATGGTTTGTGGGGTGAGGGAGGCGCTTGTTTGCGCACGCAATGGTGTGCGGTTGTGGCTAGCGCAAGATGGCCCGCGCGCACTTTTCGCCGATCACCATGCAGGGGGCGTTGGTGTTGCCGCCGATGATCGTCGGCATGATCGACGCATCGGCAACACGCAGTCCCGACAGCCCGTGCACCCGCAACTGATCGTCGACCACGGCCATCCCGTCGCGCCCCATTTTGCAGCTGCCCACGGGGTGATAAATGGTTTCCGCGGAGCGGCGGATGTAGGCCCGCAAATCTTCGTTGCTGGACACGCCGACGCCCGGGGCTACCTCGCCGCCGTTCACCGGGCGAAAGGCGTCCGCCTCAAAGATGCGCCGCGCAAGCTTCAGGCCGCGCAACATCTCGTCCCAATCGTCGGCATGGCTCAGGTAGTTGGGCTGGATCATCGGCGCGGCCAGCGGGTCGGCGTTTTTCAGGCCAATAAAGCCTCGGCTCTTTGGTCGCAACTGGCACATGTGCAAGGTGGCCCCGTAGCCGGGAGCGAGGTTCCGGCCGTGGTTGCGCAGATAGGTCGGCAGGAAGTGGAACTGCACTTCCGGCAACTCCGATTGCGGCGAGAGCTTGGCGAAGCCGCCGGTCTCGGCCACATTGCTGGACAGGAAGCCTTCGCGCTTGCGCCAGTATTGCCAGAGACCGGCAACCGCTCTTGGCAGAAAGCCGGGCGCCACGCCAACGGCTTGCTTGCTGCGGTCGCGGATCATCACCGTGACATCGAGATGGTCCTGCAGGTTCTGGCCCACGCCCTGCAGATCGGCCACGAGGCCGATGCCGTGCCGTGCCAAATCCTGCTTCGGACCGACGCCGGACAGCAGCAGCAACTGGGGCGAATTGATCGCACCGCCGCTCAGAACGATTTCACGCTCGGCTTCTATGCTTTGGCGCTCGCCCTTGCGCTCGATCTCGACCCCCACGGCCTGTCGGCCCGAGAAGAGGATGCGCGTGACATGGGCGCCTGTCAGCACCGTCAGGTTCGGCCGGTCCATGACAGGGTGCAGGAAGGCCCGCGCGCTGCTCCAGCGCTCCCCGTTCTTTTGGGTTACCTGGTGCGGCCCGGCCCCCTCCTGTTGGGCGCCGTTGAAGTCCATGTTGCGTGTAATGCCAGTTTGAACGGCGGCTTCAACGAACAGGTGCGACAGGGGGTTTGGCGAGCGCACATCCGCGACATTCAGCAGTCCATTGGTTGCATGATGCGCCGAGGCGCCGCGTTCGTTGTGCTCGTGTTCCATGAAGATCGGCAGCAGATCCTTGTAGGCCCAGCCGGCATTTCCCGCCGCCGCCCATTCGTCGTAATCAGCCTGGTGTCCGCGCATGTAGACCATGGCATTGATCGAACTACTGCCGCCGACTGTTTTGCCCCGCGGCCAGTACAGGCGACGGCCCCCGAGTTCGGCTTGCGGCTCGGTGTCAAAATACCAGTTGTACTTGCGGGTCGAGAGCAAGCCCACGAGGCCCATGGGCGTGCGGATCAGCGAGGAGTCATCGGACCGCCCCGCCTCGAGCAGGCAAACGCGGTTCGACGGGTCCGCGCTCAAACGGTTTGCCAGCACACAGCCGGCCGACCCGGCGCCTACGATGATGTAATCGAATTTCAAAACTTGTCCCAGGAGATTTATAAAAATAGAGTGGCACGGGCTACCTCCGTGCAACCGAGACCCTCAGACCAGACGCAGCGTCCAGTTGATCAGCCGCTGCGACAGATGGGTGTAGGGCGGGTAGAAGGTCGATGCCAGCAACAGCCAGGTCTTGACGATCGCGCGCTCATGGCTGAAGGCCTTGAACCCGTAGAGCCCGTGTGCGCTGCCCAGGCCGGAGTTGTTGACACCGCCGAAGGGCAAACGGCCGTGCAGGAACTGCACGACGCTGTGGTTGACGCAGGCGCCGCCCGAGCTCGTCTCGCGCAGCACCTTGTCGGCAAGCTTGCCATCCTTGGTCCAGATGTACAGCGCGAGCGGCTTGGGCTGGGCGTTGATTTTGCCGATGACCTCGTCGAGGTCACGGTACGCGATCACGGGCAGCAAGGGGCCGAAAATTTCCTCTTGCATGATCTTCGCGTCGGGGCTGACCTGGTCGATCAGCGACGGTGCAATGAATTTCTGATCGGCCTGGTGTTGCCCGCCCACGAGCACGCGGGCGCCCTTTTGCACGGAGTCGTCCATCAGATCGATCAGGCGTTGCGTGTGGCGCGGATTGACGATCCGCGCCAGGTTCGGACTGTTGCGCGTTGCGTCGCCCTCGCCGTAGGCCTTGGCCAAGGCGTCACGGCAGTGCTGGACAAAGGTTTCCTTGACCGATTCGTGGACATAGACGTGGTCCGGGGCGATGCAGGTCTGGCCACTGTTGGTGCACTTGGACCACATCAGGTTGGCCGCCGCGGCCTTCAGGTCCGCCGTGGCATCGACGATGGTCGGACTCTTGCCGCCCAGCTCCAGCGTCACGCTGGTCAGGTGCTTGGCCGCCGCCGCCATCACCACCCGGCCGATCGCTGGTGAGCCGGTGAAGAAGATGTGGTCGAACGGCAGGTCCAGCAGCGCCTGCGAGACCGAAGCATCGCCCTGGAACAGCGCCACCTCGTCTTCGGGAAACACCTCGCGCACGATTTCGGCCATGAGCGCCGTCAGGTGCGGCGTCATCTCCGAGGGCTTGAGAATCACCGTGTTGCCGGCGGCGATGGCCGAGATCAGCGGTCCGAAGGTCAGGTTGACCGGATAGTTCCAGGGCGAGATGATCAGGCAACGGCCTTTTGGTTCGCACTGCACGTAGCTCGAGGTGCCGAACATCAGCAGGGTTGGCAGAACCTTCTTCGCCTTCATCCAGCGGCGCAGATGGCGGCGTGCGTCGTTGGCCTCGGCCACAACCGGCAGGATCTCGGTCAGGTCGACCTCGGCGGCTGGCTTGCCAAAATCCATGGCGCCGGCGCGCTGGATGTCGGTTTGGCGCGCCAGAACGGCCCGCTTAAGGCGTTCGATCTTGTCGAGTCGCTGCGCGGCGGTTGACCTGCGAAGTCGCAATGCCGTCTCGCGTTGTGCAGCAAAGATGCGCTCTAGTTCCGGCTGGCCGACGTGATCGGCGGGGCCTACAAGACGCATTGCTGCGGAAGTCACTGACATTTTTTGTCTCCTTTATGTCGATTCATGTGTGGACCGAGTCTATGGAGATGCGCCATGAAAAACACCCTAACGAAAGTTAGGTGTGGCGCCGCAGACTTCGATCTACCATTTTCAGGACGGTGGCGCAAAGTCGTTCGCGAAGTAGTTCGCGCCATGCGGACCGGCGATGGTCAGTTTTTACTTCGCACAACAGGAGACATGACGATGAAAACAAGTTCGATTCAGAAGGCGGGTGCTGCTCAAGGCAGGCTTGGGGCACCGTGGGCCAAGTTCTTTATTGCTATTCTCAGTGCCGTGGTGGTGTTCACTGGTTACCGGATCTACTCGGAGGCCAGTGCCTTTACCTATGGCCTTGATTATTTCAGCCCTGAGTTTCAAGCCTATTGGATGCGACTCCTGTATGGGCAGTTGTTGCTGATCATCACTGTGGGCACGGGATCTCTCGCCTACCTCTGGCATACCCGTGTGCGTGATTTTTCGCAAATCGGGCCGCGCGAAGAGTTGCGCCGCTTGTTTGTGTTGATGGCTCAGTTGTTGGGATTCGGGATACTCTTTTACGTGACAGGTTCGATCTACACGGAGGCGGATGCGGCTTGGCATCAGGTCACGATCCGGGATACCGATTTCACGCCCACTCACATCGGTCTCTTCTATTTCTGTGTGCCGGTGCTGATTTTCTGGGGCTTCATTTCGTTTGCCTATGCCCATACGCGGATTCCTCTCTTTGGCAAGCGCGTCTCCGTGCCGTTCGCGATCATTGTGACCGGCGCTTTCATGATCATGCCCAACGTTGGCTTCAATGAATGGGGGCACACTTTCTTCTATGCCGAGGAGCTGTTCGCCGCGCCGATTCACTGGGGCTTTGTGTTGCTGGGCTGGTCTGCATTCGCTGCGGGCGGGCTGCTCTTGCAAATCCTTGCCCGGGTGGCTGAACTTACGAGGCTGACGGCTTCCGCTGAGGATGATCTCCTGGCGGCCCGTTGATAAAGGATTGATGGCGCCCGATTGATTCAAAGGGGGGTGTCCAGGCCCTCCGATCGCGGGTTTCATGTGTGCTCGCTCCACGGCTTGATTGTTGTGGGGTGAGCATTTTCCCCTTTGCATATATTTGTTTTTGAAAGTTTTTCATGTCTATTTCGACATCAGCCATCGATAGCCCGCAGGAATTGGCGCGCGTGGATGCTCAGGTGGATTGGGTGGTCATTCCGCTGCTCGTTGTCCTTTTGGGTGCTATTTTCAGCTTCCAGTTTTCTTTGCTTGTGGGCGACTGGGATTTTTGGATGGACTGGAGGGACCGGCGCTATTGGCCACTGATAACACCGTTGGTGATGGTCACGCTCCCTGCCGTGTTTGGCTATGCCTTCTGGCGTTTGGTGCGGCTGCCGCTGGGCGGCACGTTGAGCATTCTTGCATTCACGCTGATGGCGTGGGTGAGCCGCTACCTGAATTTCCATGAATTTGCCGGTTTTCCGATGAATTTTGTGGTTCCGTCCACCCATATTGCCATTGGTCTGATGATCGATTGCATCTTGCTGCTCACGCGCAGTTTCTTTTTCACAGGAATCTTCGCGGGTTTTCTTTCCGGTTTGCTGCTCTGGCCGCTGAACTGGCCCTTGTTTGCGCCGTACATGGTTCCCGTCGAGATGCAGGGCACCTTGATGACCGTGGCGGACGTGATGGGCTTCGAGTACATCCGCACCGCCATGCCGGAATACGTGCGCATCATCGAGGAGAGCACCTTGAGGACGTTCGGTGATGCGGTGACGCCGCTGACGGCGGTGTTTGCGGCCTTTTTGACAGTCATGGCGTACTGGTTCTGGGTCTGGGTGGGCTCCCTCGCCTTCAGGCTCAAGTGGTTGCAGAAAGTCGTCTAATTCGAGGGACAATCATGAAATTCATAACAAAATTGTTTGCAGTCATTCAGACGCTGATTGTGGTAGGGGTTGCGTTCTCGGCACAGTTGGCATACGCCCATGGCGAAAAAGCCCAGCAGCCGGCCTTGCGCATGCGCACCGTGCATTGGTTTGATCTCGAGTTGTCGACGGCCAAGCTCGACGTCAACGAGATATTGGTGGTCAAAGGCAGATTCATTCCGTCCGAATCCTGGCCCCATCACGTTGCCTCCATCGAGGATGGCTCGGCCTTTCTCAATATCGGTGTACCCGGGCCATCCTTCGTTCGGCTGGAGACGCGCATCAACGGAACGCCCGGCATCCGCAGCACAACGTTCAAGCGGGGCGAGCGTTACGATTTCGTGGTCACGCTGAAGGCGCGCACACCGGGGCGCTACCACCTGCATCCGATCGTCAACGTCAAGGACGCCGGTCCCATGATCGGGCCCGGCCTGTGGGTCGAGGTCGGGGGTACCCAGGCGGACTTCCAGAACAGCATCAAGACGTTGCTCGGGCAAGAGCTTGACCTCGAGACCTACGGCTTCGCTCATTCCGTTGGCTGGTCGGTGGCGTGGATTGCGCTTGGTTTGCTCTGGTTTGGCTATTGGCTGACCAAGATACCCTTGATCATGCCGAGGTTCCGGCGGGTCAGCGCGCTGGGCGAGAATGCCGACGACATGATTACCGCGCGCGATCGCATGGTGGCGCTGGGGGTCCTGCTGGTCACGCTGATGCTCATCGTTGGTGGATACATCTATGCCAACGAGCGCTGGCCGATCACGACGCCGTTGCAGACCGGCAAGGTCGACACGGCCGTCCTGGAGCGCGAGCCCTCGCCGGTGATGGTGCGCATGGATGATGCCCGCTACCGCATCCCTGGACGAAGCTTTCGCATTGCGCTCACCGTGACCAATCACGGGAGCAGTCCCTTGAGCATCGGCGAGTTTGCATCCGGGGGACTGCGCTTCATCAATGCAGCGGTGCAGCAGGTCAAGCCCAGAGATGCGGACGATCTGGTGGCATCCGACGCGCTGCGCGTGGAAGGCGGGCCGATTCAGCCGGGTAAAACACAGCAGATCGTGATCTATGCCGACGACGCGATGTGGGAGACGCAGCGCATGACGACCATGATTTCGTCCCCGGATGCGGTGGTGGCCGGCATGCTGTTCTTCTTTGATGCCAAGGGGCGCCGCTATCCGGTTGAAATCAGCGGGCCGATGATCCCCTTGTTCGGGGGGTACTGAGGATGCGCTTGATCCGAATACTGGGTTCCGCGCTGCTTGCAGTGGCCGCGGCATCCGCTTGGGCTCATGGCGGGGTCGGCATGGAGGACGACAAGTGCGTCTTGCGTGTCGGCAATAGCAGGACGGCTGACGCCCATTTTGCCGGCTACCAGCCCGAGCATCGGGCCAGTCAGGAGTTCTGCGAGGACATTCCCGAGGTCGGGCGTGCGGTGATGGTGATTGACTTCATCCAGCCCGCATTGCGCGAACGCGTGGTGGAGTTCCGGATACTTCGTGATGCCAGCGGGAAAGAGGCCATGGCGCGCTACGAGGATCTCGGTGACGCGGGCCGTATTGCGGCAGAGACCGTCGTGGCGCTGCCGGCCAAGACCTATCCGCGCGGCACCGTCACGCTGGATCACCGCTTCAGCGCAGCTGGATGGTATATCGGACTGCTCAGCGCGACCGACCCGGCCACCGGAAAGACCGAACATTCGGTGTTTCCGTTTCGGGTCGGAGTGCGCAATTATTGGAAGTACCTGCCATTTCCGCTGGTCTTGATGGGCGTGGCGCTGCTCCTGTACCGGTTCACCAGACCGCGGCGCAGAACCTGAATCACGGACATACCTCAAGACTCAAAACCAAAAAGGAGACAGCATGAAAAAAGGAGACACAATGAAGCATGGCTTCGATACGGTGGGTGGCGTCCGTCAAGGGAAAGCCGCCAAACGACCCGCAATCGCCGTGATGTTCGCAGTGGTTTCGCTGCTCGCCATGGCAGCGCCGGCTGCCATGGCCGAGGCGGCGAAGGGCTCGAAGGCGCACATTGCAGCCGTGACCAAGAAGGTCGATGGCGCATTCATCCGCGCCAACGAGGCGCGCACCAACGACTGGCCCAGCTACGGCCTGGACTATGCCGAGACCCGCTTCTCGCGCCTGAACCAGATCAATACCGCCAACGTAAAAGACATGGGACTGGTCTGGTCGTACAACCTCGAATCGACGCGCGGCGTTGAGGCCACACCGCTGGTGGTGGACGGCATCATGTATGTCAGCGCCTCGTGGAGCATTGTTCATGCGATCGATGTGCGCACCGGCAAGCGCATCTGGACCTTTGATCCCAAGGTGCCGCGCGAGATCGGCTACAAAGGATGCTGCGATGTGGTCAACCGTGGCGTCGCCCTGTATGAAGGCAAGGTCTATGTCGGTTCGTTCGACGGCCGCCTGATCGCGCTCGATGCGGCGAGCGGCAAAAAGGTCTGGGAAAAAGACACCATCATTGATCGCAAGTTCAGCTACACCATCACTGGTGCGCCGCGCGTGTTCAAGGGCAAAGTCATCATTGGCAACGGTGGTGCCGAATACGGCGTGCGCGGCTACATCACCGCCTACGATGCCAAGACCGGTGACCAGAAATGGCGCTGGTTCACGGTACCGGGCGATCCGAGCAAGCCGTTCGAGGATGAGTCCATGGCCAAGGCGGCCAAGACCTGGGATCCCAGTGGCAAGTACTGGGAAGCCGGGGGTGGCGGCACCGCCTGGGACACCCTGACCTTCGACCCCGAGCTCAACCTGATGTATGTGGGCACCGGCAACGGCTCGCCCTGGGCCCGCAGCAAACGCAGCCCCGCGGGCGGCGACAACCTTTATCTCGCATCCATCGTCGCGCTCGACCCCGACACCGGCAAGTACGTCTGGCACTACCAGCAGACCCCGGGCGACAACTGGGATTTCACTTCGACCCAGCCGATGATCCTGGCCGATCTGAAGATTGACGGCAAGCCGCGCAAGGTGATCCTGCATGCGCCGAAGAACGGCTTCTTCTTCGTGATCGACCGCACCAACGGCAAGTTCATCTCGGCGAAGAATTTCGTTGACGTGAACTGGGCCAGCGGCTATGACAAGGACGGACGCCCGATCGAAACGCCCATTGCGCGCGTGGCTGACCGGCCGCGCGAGATCATTCCCAGCGCCTTAGGTGCACACAACTGGCATTCGATGTCATTCAACCCGCAGACCGGGCTGGCCTACTTGCCGGCGCAGAGTGTGCCGCTCACGCTGATGGACAACAAGGACTGGACGTTCAACGGCGTGCGTCCGGGCGAACCGCAAAGCAACACGGGCTGGAACATAGCGACATTTGCCAACGTCGAGCCACCCAAGAGTGCCCCGTTCGGCAGGCTGATCGCCTGGGATCCGGTGCAGCAGAAGGCTGCCTGGACGCAGGAGCATGTGTCGCCGTGGAACGGCGGCACGCTGACCACCGCGGGCGATCTGGTGTTCCAAGGCACGGCCGACGGCCGCTTCATTGCCTTCAACGCGCGCAACGGCGAGAAGCTCTGGGAATCACCCACCGGAACCGGCGTGGTGGCTGCGCCATCCACCTACCTGGTGGACGGCAAGCAGTATGTGTCGATTGCGGTAGGCTGGGGCGGCTCATATGGATTGGACAGACGCGCCACCGACCGGCAGGGACCGGGCACGGTGTATACCTTCGCGGTCGGCGGCAAGGCGCCGATGCCCGAGTTCGTGAAGTACCGCATGGAAGAGCTGGTGGCTGGCGTGAAATACGACCCGGCCCAGGTGCCGGCCGGCACCGCGCTGTATGTCAGCAATTGCGTGCTTTGCCACGGCGTGCCGGGTGTTGACCGCGGCGGCAGCATTCCCAACCTGGGCTACATCGGGGCCGCCTATATCGAGAACCTGGACAAGTTCGTCTTCAAGGGTCCGGCCATGAGCCGGGGCATGCCTGACTTCACGGGCAAACTGAGCGCGGACGAGGTGGAGAAGATCAAGGCCTTCATCCAGGGAACGGCAGACGCGATACGTCCCCAGAAATGACCGTTGGCGCGAAGGAATGCCACGGGTGTCCATGTGCGAGTGCGAGTGCGTCAGCGCACGCACCGCCGAGGAGCGGAAGTCGCTGTGCAGGCTTGCATGCGCGCAGCGGATGACGGGCCGACGGTTCTTGCAGAGCTTTCGTGCCCGGTCGCTTGCCATGCTTGGTCAGAATACAAGGAGTCAACGATGAAATCGAAGCTGGGTGTTCGCAAGGTCTGTCTCGCTGCCCTGATCGGGGCGCTGGGCGCAACGGTGGCCGTGGCGGGAGAGCACGCGCACCATGGCCATGGCGCCAGTGGGAGTGTCCGCAAAGGCGAGGCGCTGGACGTGAAGGCCTTGCCATCGCTGCGCATCGTGTCGCCGCTTGCCGGGGCGCAGCTCGGCCCCGACATCAAGGTCGAATTCGAGACCGGCGCCGATCTGGAGCAGATGACGATGGGCGCCAAGACCGTTGGCGTTCACCTGCACGTTGACATCGATGGCACCTCGCTGATGCCGACGATGAGGGAACTCGCGCGCGTGGGCAAGAACCGCTACCGCTACGTTTTTGACCTGCCGCTCGAAGCGGGCGCGCACGTCATCAGCGTGTACTGGTCCGATGCATCCCACAAGACCATCGAATCATCGGTACAGAAGGTAAGTGTGGTGGTCGTTCCGAATCGGGGCAAGGTCAAGCCATAAACATACAGTCAGATCGTCCCTGAGATCAATGGATACGGGTGCAAATAGTCAGCAAAGCAATAGCGCCGTCGGCCAATGGAGTCGTTTCCCGATTACCCACAATGAAAGAAAACCTCATGGAAATCGAAAAAACATTGAAAAGCGCACTCGCTATCGCTTTACTTGCTTGGGTAGCCGTTCCTGCTTTTGCGCAGGACACACCCGTCGGGCTCTGGAAGACGATTGACGACGACGGCAAGACCGTAAAGACATTGATCCGCATCAGCGAATCGGCTGGCGTGATCAGTGGCACCATAGAAAAGCTGCTAGACCCGAAGGCGGCGACCGTCTGCGCGAAATGCACCGATGAGCGCAAGGACAAAGCGGTGGTCGGGATGATGATTATTCGCGGCATCAAGCGCAATGCCGAGGATGTCACGCTGTGGGACGGCGGAGAGGTGCTCGACCCAGAGAACGGGGCGACCTACCGGCTGCGTCTGCGGCCCGCCGACGGGGGCAAGAAGCTCGAGGTTCGAGGCTATATCGGTGTGCCAATGCTAGGGCGCTCGCAAACCTGGGTGCGCGCAGAGTGAACGCCCGGCGCGAGATGGCTTCGTGTCTCGTCGCGGTGCTGGCCCTGGCCGGCACCAGCGCAGCCTGGGCGCATGCGGCGCTGGTCAAGTCGGAGCCGGCGCGCCGAGCCACGCTATCGAAGCCGCCGCCGCAGGTGCGGCTGTGGTTCAACGAGCGGCTGGAGCCCGCGTACGCAACGATCAGCGTGATCAGGGACGGCGCCGGTCCGGTCGCAACGTCGAAGGCCCAGGTGGACAAGGACGACCCCAAACTGCTGGTCCTGCCCTTGCCCGTGCTCGTGCCGGGTGCCTATACCGTGAAATACCGGGTGCTCTCGGTCGATGGCCACACCGTCGACTATGGCTATACCTTCAGCGTCGAGAGCGGCGGCGCCGGCAAGTAGATGGAATGGCTCGGCACCATGCTGCGCTGGCTGCAGCTGACCAGCGGCGTGGTGCTGCTCGGCGGCTTTGCGCTGCTGCTGCTGGCTCCTGCAGATCACACCAGCCCGGCGGCCACACGTTGGCGACGTGTTGTCATGGCGGTCGCGCCCTGGTTGTTGGCCCTGTCGCTGGTCGCCGCTGTCGGTCTGCTGATGCTGCAGGCGGCCTCGGTCAGCGGCCGCGGCGAAGCCGTCTTTGAAGGGGCCGAATGGCTGCGGCTGCTGGAGCGGACCCGCTACGGCGCGGTCTGGCAGGTGCGGCAGGCCATCGCCTTGCTCATGCTGCTGCTCTTGCTCGCACGCGAACCCCTGTTCACCCGGTTCGGTGAGCGGGCCGTCACGGTGGCGCTGCTGGGCCTGGCGGTGGCGATGAATGCGAGCGCCGCATTTTCCGGGCACGGTGCCGCGACCGAGCCGGTCTGGCTGGCAGGAACCGGCCATGCGCTGCACCTGCTGGCAGCAGGCGCCTGGGCCGGCGCGCTGCCGGCACTGGCCTACGGCGTGTACCTGGCGGCCAGCGGACACGATCCCCTTTGGCGCCCGATGTTTGCCTTGCTGCTGCGCCGCTTCTCGCTGCTGGCCACCATTTGTGTGGCCCTGATCGTTGCCTCCGGCCTGCTCATCACCTATTTGCAGTTTGGCGCACCCACGCGTTGGCCGGCCCGCAGCGATGACCTCTTGGGCGGCCTGATGACGGTGATCGAACGCAGCTTCGCGCCCTTGCTGAGCACCCCGTTCGGCCTGCAGGTGCTGGCCAAGCTGGTGCTGCTGGCGCTGGTGCTGCTGTTGGCGGCGCGGATTCGCTGGGTCTGGATGCCCCGCCTGGGCAGCGGCGCGCACGGGCAGGGCGGCGTGTGGCGCGCGGTGGCTGGTCTGCTCAGGGTTGAGCTCGGCATCGTGATGCTGATCCTTGTTTTTGCGGCCGGGCTGACTGGCACGCTGCCCGCGGCCCATGACCAGATGGTCTGGCCGCTGCCGTTTCGCTTGTCGATCGCGGCCAACTGGGGCCAGAAGGGGGTGGCGCTCAAGGTCGCGGGGGCCGCACTGCTGGCGCTCGGGGGGCTGGCCGTGCTGTGGCATACCGCCTGGTCGGGCGCTGGCGGCAATGTGACCCCGGGGGGGCGCCGTATCCGTCTGGGGGCTGCCGCGCTGGCAACTGTCGCGGGGCTGGTCTTTGGGCTGCACACGCTGTCGGTGCCTGCCTACCCCGACACCTACCGGCGCACCGATATCAGCTACAACGCGGTGTCGGTGGCGCGCGGTGCGGCGCTGTTCTCCCGGCACTGCATCAGCTGCCACGGTGCGGGAGGCAAGGGGGACGGGCCGCTGGCGGCCCGCCTGCCCGCCAAGCCTGTGGACCTCACCGAGCCGCATACAGCGCTGCACACGGCCGGCGACCTGTTCTGGTGGCTGACCCACGGCAAGCCGCAAACCGCCATGCCCGGCTTCGCCCAGGAGATGACGCCCGAGCAGCGCTGGGACGTCGTGAACTTCCTGCGCGCCTTCTCCGCCGGGTTTCAGGCCCGCATCCTGACGCCACAGATCGTGCCCGGCCAGCCCTGGCTCGGCCCACCCGACTTCGACTTCGTGGATCAGTTCGAGCAAACGGGTTCGCTCAAGACTTACCGGGAGAACAAGGAGAGCAAGGCTGTGTCGCGGGAGTCGGGGATCTGCCAGTCCAACCCCACGCCGCTGCTCAATGAAGAGAGGGAGAACAAGGCCGTGTTGCTGGTTTTTTACTCCTTGCCCTTTTCGGAGCAGCGCCTCGGCAAACTGGCGAGTGCTTATCCTCAGCTAAGAGCGCGCGACACGGAGGTGCTGTCCATCGCGCTGCCGGGAACGAAGCCGCCGTCCGTTCGGTTGCCGTTTCCGCTGGTGACGGACGGGGCGCAGGAGGCAGCGGCTGCCTACTTGTTGTTCAGGCGCACGCTGGGCAACGCCGGCAAGACCGTGCTGGGGGAGGTCCCGCCGCACATGGAGCTGCTGATCGACCGCTTCGGCTATGTGCGTGCGCGCTGGCTGCCGCAAGATGGCGAGGAGCAAAATGACGCGTGGCGCGACCTGCAGTTCCTGCAGCGCCAGATCGAACAGATCCACCGCGAGCCGGCGATCCTGCCGCCGCCTGATGAGCATGTGCATTGAGCGGTGTCGCGCGACGCCACCCGAGCGCCACGGCGTCCGGGTGCCGGAGGCTGATGCATGACCAAAGGCAAGATTCACAAAGGTGAGACAGTAAGTAGCTGTCGCAACCGAAGCGAGGGAACCAATGAGCGAATTGATCACATCAGAACAATTGCCGCTGTGGATTCCGGGCGAGCTGACCGCGGACATCCCCGGCAAGACCACCACCGTGTACTTCTACATGGCCGGTCTCGGTGCCTACCGGCATCGGCTCAGCGAGGTCAAGAACCAGGGCTACCAGGGTTTCAAGTTGCAGTAAGGCATTTTCGCCATATCAACCAAGTAGAGATCATGAAACGTGTACAGGACAAAGTCATTCTCGTCACCGGCGGCGCCATGGGCATGGGGCAGTCGCACTGCGAATTGCTCGCCTCGCAGGGTGCCTGGGTGTTTGTTGCCGACATGGATGCGGCCAAAGGCCAGGCCACGGTGGACGGTATTCGAAAAAATGGCGGCAAGGCCGATTTCATTTCGCTCAACGTCACGAAGGAAGCGGACTGGAACGCCGCGGTGAGCCGGATCGTCGAACGCGCGGGCCGCATCGACGTCCTGATCAACAATGCCGGCATCCTGATCCTCAAGCCCGTGCAGGACACCACCAGCGAGGAGTGGGATCGCATCTTCGACGTCAACGTGCGCGGCGTCTTCATCGGCACGCGCGCCGTGATCCCGGCCATGCAAAGGAACGGTGGGGGCAACATCATCAACATCTCGTCGATTTACGGCCTGGTCGGCGCCCCCAGCGCCAGTGCTTATGAGGCCTCGAAGGGGGCGGTCCGCCTGTTCACCAAGTCCTGCGCGGTGGACCTGGCGCCCTTCAACATCCGCGTCAACTCGGTGCATCCGGGTGTGATCGAGACGGCCATGACGAAGGATCTGCTGTCCACCCCGGAGATGCGTGCGGCCGTTCTCGGGCCGACGCTGCTCAAACGTCCCGCCAAGCCGATCGAGGTGTCGCAGGCGGTGCTCTTCCTCGCGTCCGACGAATCGTCCTTTGTGCACGGCGCGGAACTGGTGGTCGATGGCGGGTACACCGCCAACTAATCCCCTCCAACCGCAAACCTTGCTGGCGGAAACCTTCGGGGCGTCGGCCGGTTCCCTGCGGTCGGCGTTCTTGCACAAGCAACAGAATTTCCAACCAAGGGAGGCACCCAAATTCAGGGAGCGGCCAATCAACGGCTTTTCATGACGGGATTGGCTGAAAGAAAGTTCGTACTGCCTTCTGATGCGCACCGGCGCTCCCGCGCCTTATGCGCAGAGTCGCCCCTGGAAATGATCGAAGTCGAACTCCCGCCGCCGGGGCCCGGCCAGGTGCTGGGCGAGGGCGTCACCGATCAGATGCTTTTGACCAGCGACTTGGTATAGATGCGGTAGGTGCCGATGCCGCGCGAAACGATGTCACCGTCGAGTGCATCGAGCGTTACTTTCACGGAGACGTAGGCCAGTGTCTTGCCGATGTGGTCTGGCGTTGCCGATGCAAATAGAATCCCCGCGTTGACCGCACGCATGAAATCCACGGTGAGCGTGACCGTCACGGACGACTGTATAAGCTGGCCGCTGCCAGGGATGGGCCGGTCAATCAGCGATCTGCCCCCGACCGCATCGAGTAAAGTCAAGGGCACGCCGCCGTGCAGCACGCCGTGGGGGTTGAGGTGGTCGCGCCGGATCGGCAGCTGGAAATACAGGCCGCGCTCGTTGTGCAGGATGTCGTATCCCACGAGCTGCTGAAACGGCCCGTGGAAGTAACTTGCCGGCGCAGAAGGGTCTTGCGCGCTCAAGTGGGTTCCACTTTGAAATAGTCCGGCTTGCCGGCAGGCCAGAACTCACCCCACAACAGCATTCCGCCCTCGACATTGAGCACCTCGCCGGTGATGAATTTGCCGGATGGCCCCGCCAGGTACACCACCGCTTCGGCGATGTCCTGCACGTCGCCGGCGCGTTTCATCGGGTTGCAGGAATAAAAGGTGGCAACGTTTTCTTCCCGGTAATTGTTGAAGCCGTTGCTTTCGATGGCTCCGGCGCCGATGCAGTTGAGGCGGATGCCGTGTTCGGCCCACTCGATGGCCAGCGTGCGCGACAGCGCGATCACGCCGGCGCGCGAAGCGGTGGTGTGCGCCATGCCTGTGAGGCCGCGGTCGATGGCGGCGGTGATGTTGACGATGTTGCCGGGCCGACCCTGCTCCACCCAACGCTTGGCCGCACCTTGCATCATGTACCAGGTGCCGTTCAGGTTGGTGTCGATCACGGCGTTCCAGCCTTTGACGGTGAAGTCCATCGCATGGGCGGCGAACTGGCCGCCAGCATTGTTGACCAGCACGTCGATGCCACCGAAACGCTCCCAGACCGCGGCCAGCAGGGCGTCCACCTGCTCGGGGTCGCGGATCGTCATGGGGTAGATGAACACCTCGCGGCCCGAAAGCGCCCGCAGTTTTTCGGCGCAGTCCTCAAGCTTGTCGGCCTTGCGCCCGCAAAGGGCAACCGTGGCGCCAAGTCGCGCAAACAGGAAGGCGATGGCCTTGCCGATGCCGCTGCCGGCGCCCGATACCAGCACCACCTTGCCGGCGAAAAGGTCGTCGCGATAAACCGTGGGCAACGCGGCCAGGGCTTCGTCGCCCGGGCCGAACCTGGGGTGTTGTGTGGCGGCCGAATTCATGTGCTCACCTTGAAGTAGTCGGGTTTGGCGATGGTCCAGGCCTCGCCCCAGAGCACACCGCCGCCATCCACCGTGAGCAGCTCGCCCGTGATGAACTTGCCGCTGGGCGCGCTGAGGTACACCACGGCTTCGGCGACGTCCTGCACGTCGCCGACATGCTTCATCGGGTTGGCTCCGGCGAAGGCTTTCACCGCCTCGGGTGAATACTGCCGGAAGCCCGTGCTGGCAATCGCGCCTGGTGCGATGCAGTTGACCCGGATGCCGTATTGCGCCCACTCCACCGCGACCGTCTTGGACAGGTAGGTGACCGCGGCGCGCGCGGCGCAGGTGTGGGCCACGCCCGGCATGCCGCGCTGGAAGGTGGCGACGATGTTGACGATGTTGCCCTGGGTGCCGGTGTCCCGCCAGCGGCGGGCCAGTGCCTGCATCATGTACCAGGTGCCGTTGAGGTTGGTGTCGATCACCGCTTTCCAGCCCTTGACGCTGTAGTCCAGCGCCCGCTGCGGAAACTGCCCGCCGGCATTGTTGACCAGTACGTCAACGCGGCCAAAGTGCCGCCAGACAACGTCGATCAACTGTTCGACCTGCTCGGGCTCGCGAATGTTGGTGACTTGCACCAGAACGTCGGGGCTGCCCAGCCGGCGCAACCACTCGGCGCAGGATTCGAGTTTGGCCGGGTCTCGACCGCAGATCACGAGCCGGGCACCGAGCCGTGCGTAGAGGAAGGCAATCGCCTTGCCGATGCCGCTGCCAGCGCCGCTGACGATGGCCACCTGCCCGGCGAAGAGTCTTGGCTGGTAGACGGTGGGACGGGCGGCGAGGGCCTCGTCGTCGAATCCGAAGGGAGTGGGTTCGGTCATGGGGCGCGCCTTTAGAAACGGAAGATACCGTAGCGCGGATCGGCGATGGGCGCGTGCGATGCCGCTGACAGGGCCATGCCCAGCGCATTGCGGGTATCGACTGGCGCCAACAGTCCATCGTCCCACAGGCGCGAGGTGCCGAAATAGGCGTTGGACTCGCGCTCCGCCTTTTCGTAGACCCGTTGCCGCAGTGCCTTCATTTCATCCGCGTCGGGTTCGTTCCCCTTGCGCCGCAACTGTGCGATTTTTACGTCGGCCAGGGTGTTTGCCGCCTGCTCTGGCCCCATCACGCCCATATGCACGTTGGGCCAGGCCCAGAGCATGCGCGGGTCCCAGGCACGGCCGCACATGCCGTAGTAGCCGGCGCCGAAGGCGGCGCTGGTGATGACCGTGAACTTGGGTACCTCACTGCCAGCCTGGGCCATCAGCATTTTTGCGCCGTCCTTGGTGATGCCTTCCATTTCGTAGCTGCGGCCTATCATGTAGCCGGTGGTGTTTTGGAGAAACAGCAGTGGCGTGCGGTTCTGGTTGCACAGCGAGATGAAGTGCGCCGCTTTCTTGGAGCTGTCGCTGAACAGCACGCCGTTGTTGGCCAGGATGCCCACGCGGTAGCCCCAGATGTAGGCGTAGCCACAGATCAGCGTGGTGCCGTAGGCCGGCTGGTATTCGTGGAAACGGCTGCCATCAACGATGCGGGCAATGAGCTCGCGCTGATCGAACTGAACCTTATGGTCGGGCGAAACGATGCCATGGATTTCGTCCGGGTCGTAGTAGGGCGCCTCGGGCTCGCGCTCGGGCAGGAAGCTGCGCGTCGGCGGCTTGAACTGGGCCACGATCTCGCGGCAGATTTCAAACGCATGCGCTTCGCTGTCGGCTGGATAGTCCACCGTGCCTGAAACCTGGGTGTGCAGGTCGCAGCCGCCGATCTCGTCAGCGGTGTGCTCCTCGCCGGTGGCAGCCTTGACCAGCGGCGGGCCGCCCAGGAACACCCCGCCGGTGCCACGCACGATGATGCTGTAGTCGCACAGCGCCGGAATGTAGGCGCCGCCGGCCGTGCAGTGGCCGAAAACGATGGCGACCTGCGGTACGTTGGCTTTCGACAGCAGGCACTGGTTGCGGAAAACCTTGCCGCCCTCGATGTACACGCCCGAGAGTTCTTCGAGAAAGGCGCCGCCGCTGTCGCACAGGTGGATCACCGGCAAATGGTTTTCCAGCGCGATGTCGAGCAGGCGGCTGAGCTTGCGCGGCGTCAGGGTGTACCAGACGCCGCCCTTGACGCTGGAGTCGTCGGCGTGGATCAGCACTTCACGGCCACTGACCACACCCAGGCCGGTGACGACGTTGGCGCCCGGGACCTCGCCGTTGTAGTCATCGCAGGCAGCCAGGGCCGAGAATTCGAGGAAGGGCGTGCCGGGGTCGAGCAGCAGATCCAGGCGCTCGCGCACCAGCAGCTTGCCCTGATCGCGCACACGCTTGATCTCGTGCGCCGGGCGCTGGTGGCGGGTGATCTGCATGCGCTCACGGTACTTCGCGACAATGGCTGTCATTGCCTTGTAGTTGCCACGGTACGCCGGGGACGAAGTGTCGATGCGGGATTCGATACGTTTCATGGTGTGAGTCAAACGTGTTGGGGCTCAGGCGTCGGCCAGCGTCAACAAAATTGCCTTGAGGCCGAAGGTGGCGCCAACGCCAAAATGCACGGCCTGTATGCGCGCCTCGCGGGGCGCGAACAGCGTGGTTTCGAGCTTCATGCTCTCGATCACCATCAGCGGCTGGCCGGCGTTCACCATGTCGCCCTCGCACACCTGGACGGCGATGACGGTCCCGGGCATCGGTGCGACCAGTGTGTCGGACGCGCCGGTGCGGGCTTGTCCGGCACCACCCGCGGCGTCCACCGTCTCGATCTCGATGGCGCCGCTGAGGTTGCTGTGCAAGAAAGCCGACTTTTCACTGCAAGCGACCCAGACAGCGTGTTCCTGTCCGTCGATGTGGAAGCGCTGGCGGCCGTCGGGCAGTCCTTCGGCGCGCGCGTCAATGCGACGACCGTCTCGCACAATGGAAAATCCTCCATGGATGCTGCGGGTTACCACAACGTCATGGGTTTGTCCGTCTATCAGGTAGCGTCGGCGCATCGTCAATTCCTCCAGGCACCCATTGCGGCATGCATCGAGGGCACGCTGCGCACCGAGCGCAGCAACTCGCGATCAGACAGCACGGCCGCGACGATGGCCATGTCGGTGTCGGCCTCGCTCTGAGGTGGGGCGCGCAGCTCGTCGGCGCAGCGCGTCAGCATGCCGGTGTCGGCTCGGCCTTCCATGAATTCGGGGTGCAGCAGAACACGGGTCAGGTAGCGCGCATTGGTGGTCAGGCCCAACAGCACGGTGTCCTGCAGCGCGTGCACTGAACGCGCGATGGCCTCGTCGCGCGTGGCGCCGTGGCAGATGATTTTGGCGATCATCGGGTCAAAGGCGGCGGTCACGGCCTGGCCTTCGCGCACGCCTGAGTCGACGCGCACGCCAGGCCCCGCAGGCGCTTGCCAGCGCAGGATTTTGCCGATGGCCGGGCGGAAGTCATGCGCCGCGTCCTCGGCATAGAGCCGGCACTCAATGGCATGGCCTTGCTGCGCGATATCGGACTGGGCGAAGGCCAGTGGCTCGCCGCGCGCCACCCGCACCTGCTCGCGCACCAGGTCGATGCCCGTGACCATCTCGGTCACCGGGTGCTCGACCTGCAACCGCGTGTTCATCTCCAGAAAATAGAACTCGCCACCGGCGCCATAGATGAATTCAACCGTGCCGGCGCCGCGGTAGCCGCATGCGCGGGCAATGCCCGCCGCAGCCTCGCAGATATCGAGCCGCTGCTTGCCGGTCAGCGCGGGCGAGGGGGTTTCCTCGATGATCTTCTGGAAGCGCCGCTGCACCGAACATTCGCGTTCCCACAGGTGGACAACCTGGCCGAATTCATCGCCCAGCACCTGCACCTCGATGTGGCGCGGGCGCTCGACGTAGCGTTCGACGAACAGGCGGCCGTCGCCAAAGTAGCGCTCGCCCTCGCGGCGCGCGGTGGCAACCTCGGCCTCGAGCTGGGCCAGGTCGCGCACGATGCGCATGCCCTTGCCGCCACCACCTGCCGAAGGCTTGATCAGCAGCGGAGAGCCCACCTGGCGGGCGCGTTCGAGAAAAGTCGCCGGGTCCTCGTCCTCGATCGCGCCAGGCGCGACGGGAAATCCGCGTTCGGCCACAAAGTTGCGGGCACGCACCTTGTCACCCATCAGCTCAATGGTGTCGGCACGCGGCCCGATGAACACGATGCCTGCCTGCATCAGAGCACGGGCAAAATCCGCGTTCTCGGACAAGAAGCCGTAGCCGGGGTGTACCGCCTGCGCCCCCGTGCTGCGGCAAGCTTCGACGATTTGGGCGATGTCGAGGTAGGCTGCCACCGGCGTCGCACCGTGCAGCTCGACGACCTGGTCGGCTTCGAGTACAGCCGGACTACCGGCATCCACCGCATGGTGAGCAACCACGGTGGAAAGCCCCATGGCCTTCAGACTGCGGTGAATCCGCAGCGCGATTTCCCCCCGGTTGGCGATCAGAACTTTTTGGAATACCGGCATATGAGGACAGGTCAATGGCGACGCAGGTATCAGTCAAGCACCGGCAGGGGCTCGGATGCACGCTCGAATCGGGCGTTCTTGGCATCTGAGCGCAATACCAGAATACTGCTTGGCGAGTGGCGAACTCCGGGCGCGAAGCTGATCGGTGATGCCAGGCCATCGGTGCTGAAGTTTTTTGTCGCTTCGAGCTTGTCGACCACGCAGGCGCGCGTCAATGCCTTGCCACAGCGTTTGATGGCATCTTCCATCAACAGCGCGCCAACGTAGGCCGTGATCGAGTAGCGGTTGAGCGATTTCAGCTCGTCTGATGAAAGGTACTTCTGGGCCAGTCCCATGAACTTGGCCATCCCCGGGACAGACAGGTCTGTCAGAGGCGGCACGTAGTCGGCGACGAAGTAGCCATCTCCCGCGGCGCCGGCGAGCGCCTGCACCGGGGTCAGATGGGCCGAGTGCACCGCCAGAATGGTCAGCGGCATCTGGTTTTTGGCAGCTTCCTTCATCAGCATGGAGTGCTCGGCCACCACGCCACCCGACAAGAGGAAGGTCGCTCCGGCCTGCTTCAGGCTGAGCATCTCGGCCGAGAAATCCTTGGTGCCGCGTTTGAAGGAGATATCGGACACGCTGTTGAGTCCGAGTTCCTTGACGGCCTTCTGGTAGCCACAACGCACGTCGCTGCCGAACTCGTCGTCCTGGTAGACGATCGCGAACTTCTCCTTCTGCAGCTTCCTGCTCGTCACCATGGACTTCATCGCGGTGCTGACCTCCTGGCAATAGGTGGGCCCGACCACGAACACGGTCTTGTTGGGTGGCGTGAAATGCGCTGCCGCCACCGCCATGGCGTTGATCGTCGGGATCTGCTGCTCGTTGATGTAGGGAAGCATCGCCTGCAACATCGCCGACCCCGAGGTGCCGACGAGCCCGAAGATGTTCTCGACCTCGACCAGTTTCTTGACGCCTTGCAAGGCGCGCTGTGGCACGTAGCCGTCGTCGTCCTGGCGGATATCCACCTTGCGGCCGTTGATGCCTCCGCGAGCGTTAACGTCTTGTTCCCACACCCTCAAGGCGAGCATATGGGCCTTGCCCAGCAGGCTTGGCGGGCCGCTGACGGGCGTCACCGAGCCGAGAACGATCTTGGTGTCGGTCACGCCAGGCTCCGCTGCTACCGGTGTTGCGGCAAGGCCGACCGCAATGCCGATCAGGCTGGCGACCGCGAGTCTGTTGAGTTTTTGAATCATGAAAGGTACTCCTCTATCAATGGGTGAGACGTGGATGGAGCTCATTGCTCGACGAGAAAATCGAATGCACGTTCGAACTTGCCAGTGGTCACGTTAGCCTTCAGCAGGATGGGGCGCGTGCCGGACTGGTGGATATTGGGTCCAAACGTGAGCGGCGCCATGATCCCGTCGCGGTTGAAATTTTTCGTTTGCCGCAACTTCTCGACCACGCAGGCCCGCGACGGGTTGTTGCCACAGGCGACCAGGGTCGCTTCCACGAGTTGCGCGCCGACATGTTGGGTCTGCGGGTATCGAATCAATGGCTTTAATTCGTCCGCGCTCAAGTGCTTGTGGGGCTGTGCGGCTCGCCTGCCGATGCACTGTTCCTTCACGGCTTGGGCGTGTTCACATTGGAGCTCAGTGCCGAGACTATCCTTCTGGCAGACCAGTCCAAACTTGGTGCTCTGCAGTTCTTGAGAAATCACCAGATGTTTCATGCTCGCAGCGACCTCGTGGAATAGGTCACACCGATATTGAACAGCGTCTGGAGCGGCGGATTGCCGATGATGCTCTGCGGTCCTCTGAGCGGAATCACCACACCAAGCACTTTTTCGCTGGTCACAACTGGATCGGCTGCATGAGCGCTACCAAGGGAATAGCGGATGGCCAACGTGTGGATTTTTCGCATCTCAGGTTTCCTTTTGAGCATCAGCAGCGGCGGTCGTCCCCCGCCGCGGTGCTTAGAAGCGGAAGGGCCAGTTGGTCCAGTAGTGCTTGATGTCGCGCCAGCGTCCCACCAACCCGTCGGGTTCAAAGCGCAGGAACAGCACGATCGCGAGCCCGTATATCACGCCTTTGATTTCGTAGGCGGCAGTGGAGCCCGACCCGCCGAAGCTGGCGCCGATCATGCCGAACACAAAACCCAGTCCTTCATTCAGCAAGACGATAAAAGCAGTGCCGAGCAAGGCTCCGGCCACCGTGCCGAGTCCACCGACGATGAGCATCGAGAGTGCCTCGA
Organism: Hydrogenophaga pseudoflava; assembly: GCF_004353865.1. Classification (NCBI taxonomy): domain Bacteria; kingdom Pseudomonadati; phylum Pseudomonadota; class Betaproteobacteria; order Burkholderiales; family Comamonadaceae; genus Hydrogenophaga; species Hydrogenophaga pseudoflava. Next base: position 2,728,903 of record NZ_CP037867.1, on the reverse strand, counting down.
TCGATATCAGCAGGCTGAAGCTGTCGACATTCAGGTAGCGTGTGTAAAACGCCAGCAGTCCGCCGGCGATTCCCGTGTAGAAGGCGCTGATCATGAACGCCAGCAACTTGTAGCGGATCAGGTTGACGCCCATCGCCTTGGCGGCGATGTCATGCTCTCGAATGGCCAGGAAAGCCCGGCCGATGCGACTGCGCAGGATGTTCAGGGTAATGAAGGTGAACACCACCAGGAATGCGAGAACCACGTAGTAGTAACCGCGCTCGGCGCCAAGTGGGTGGCCGAACAAGGAGGGCTGCGGGACCGTCAGGCCTTCCGACCCACCCGTGAGGGTGCCGCCATTGAGAATCAGATGGTTGATGATCACGGCGAAGGCCATTGTCGTAATGGCCAGGTACAGGCCCTTGAGCCGCAGCGACGGTATGCCCACGATGACGCCCGCGATGGCTGCGCTCACGCCGCCGGCCAATATGGCCGGCGGCATTGACCAACCCAGCTTGCTGGCCACGATGCCGGCCGTGTAGGCGCCGACCGCCAGAAACCCGGAGTGCCCGAGCGAGATCAGCCCGGTGGTGCCGGTCAGCAGATTGAGGCCCAGCACCCCCACCGCCGTGATCAGGAGCAGCAGCAGCACAGATACGTAGTACGTGGGCAACACCAGCGGCGCCGCGAGCAGGAACGCCACCAGCACACATGACCAGAAGACGACAGCGACCGAGTCGGTCAGTGCCAGCAGTTCCCGATAGTTTTGCTTGAAATTTCCGCTACGCATCAGACACGCTCGATATCAGGTTTGCCGAACAGGCCGTAGGGTCTGACCATGAGGACGACGAGAATAAGGACAAAACCGGCGATTTCTTTCATGCCGCGGCCAATGTAACCTTCGGACAGGTTTTCGACGACGCCGATCAGAACGCCACCCAGCGCGGCACCGAACACCGAGTCCAGTCCGCCGAGAATCACCGCCGGAAAGCTGCGCAGACCCGTTGTCCACATGCCGGGATTGACGTCGTAGATGACGCCGATCAGCACACCGGCAATGGCGGCGAGACCGGCCGACAGGGCCCACGACAGCGCGAAAATGCGCTTGACATTGATCCCCATCAGCAGCGCCGCGGTCTGCAGGTTGGCGGTCGCGCGCATCGCGATGCCGACCCGTGAATAGCGGAAGAAGGCCCAAAGACCGACCAGCACCGCGGCCATGAGTCCCAAGGCGTAGAGTTGTGCCGGGTACAGACCGGCCGGCCCGATCCTGATGACTTCGGTGGACAGGCCTGTATTCAGCGGCATCGGGTCGGCGCCCCAGATGAGCACGACTACCGAGCGCAGAATCACGGCCAGCCCGATGGTCACCATCACCGTCGAAAAGACCGGCTGGCCGAGCATGGGCCGGATCAGCAAAACCTCGACCACCAGACCGATCAGTACCGAGATCGCCACCGTTGCCGCGAGCATCGGCCAGAAGCCAAAGTGCAAGGTGCCCGCCAGGGTGAATGCGATGTAGGACACCAGCATCATCATCTCGCCCTGGGCGAAGTTCACCACGCCGGTGGCGCGGTAGATCATCGCAAAGCCCATGCCGATGAAGCCATAGATCAGACCGACGGCCATACCGGAAATGAGCAGCTGAAGAAAATAGTCCATCAGGCAGTTCCCCCGCCGTAAATGATCGCGATCTCGCGAGAAAAAGTCTTTTCGATCACGTTGCGGCGCACTTTCTGGGTGGCGGTGAGTTCACCGTCATCGTGGTCGAGTTCCTTTTCCAGGATCAGGAACTTGCGGATATTTTCGACTCGCGCAAACAGTTTGTTGACGCGCTTGACGTCTTCGTCGATCAGCTCGCGCACCTCGGGCAGCAAGGCCAGGCTCTTGTAGGTGGTGTAGGCCAGCTTGCGCTCCTGTGCCCACTTGCCCACCGTTTCGTAGTCGATCTGGATCAGCGCGGACAGAAAATGGCGGCCGTCGCCCAGAATGATGGCTTCGCGCACGTACAGGCTGTCCTTGAGTGCGTTCTCGATTTCGGACGGGGCGATGTTCTTTCCCCCGCTGGTGATGATGATGGCCTTCTTGCGGTCGAGGATCATCAGTTCGCCGTTGTCGGCGAGTGCCACGATGTCGCCGGTGTGCAGCCAGCCATCGACCACGGTCTTGGCGGTGGCGCCATCGTCGTGGAGATAGCCCTTGAACACGGCGGGGTGCTTGACGATCAGCTCGCCGTCGTCGGCGATCTTCCAGTTCAGGCTGTCGATCGGCAGTCCGGTGGCGCCCAGCCTGGCCGCTTTTTCATGCTGGAAGAAGACCACCCCCCCGGACTCGGTCATGCCGTACACCTGGAACACCGGAAGACCGAGGACGCGGAAAAACTTCAGCACTTCGGGCGAGACGCTGGCGCCGCCGCAGAACCCGCAGCGCATGCGGTCCAGACCGATGAACTTTTGCAGGTTGCGAAACATCACCAGCCAGAGCAGGAAGAACTGCAGCCGGTCGGAGAGTGAGCGCCGTCCTCCTCGTGCCTCGACGCGCTCGAACAGCCGCTGTCCGGCCGCCATGCAGCGCGAGAAGGCCCAGCGTTGAAAGCGCGAGGCGTCCTGCATGCGGATCAGAATGCCTTGCTGCAATTTCTCCCAGATGCGCGGCACGCCCAGAAACACCGTGGGCGCAATCTCGCGCAAATTGACGGCGACGGTGTCGATCGATTCGGCGTAGTTGACCACGCCGCCAGTGAGCAGGTGCAAAACGGTCGAGAAGGCGCGTTCCGCCACGTGGCACAGCGGCAGGTAGCACACCACCTCGTAGTTGTGACGGTCCAGCCTGAAATGGGTCTTGAGCTTGTCCACCGTGACGATCAGGTTGCGGTGTGAGAGCATTGCGCCCTTTGGGGGTCCGGTGGTTCCCGAGGTGTAGACGAGCATGCATGTGTCGTCGGGCTGGGTTTGCTCAATGGCACGATCAAATGCTCTCGCGTTCTCGGGCGACGATGCAAAGTACTGGTCGCCGAGTTCGAGTACATCCTCGAACGACATCAGCTTGTCGAGCTTGTAGCCGCGCATGCCTTTCATGTCGGCGCAGATGATCTTTACCACATCGGGCAAACCGGTCGCGTGCTTGTCCATCGCATCGAGCACCTTGTCCACCTGCTCCTGGTCGCCGCAGACCACGAACTTGCTGTTCGAGTGATGCACGATGTACTGTAGTTCCGGCCACGGATTGGTGGGATAGATCCCCACCACCACGCCGCCGATGGCCTGCGTGGCCAGGTCGGCGAACATCCACTCCGGGCTGTCCTCGCTGGCGATGGCCAGCCGGTCGCCCTTGTCGAAGCCCAGGGACTTCAGTCCCAGGGCGAAGCGGCGCGCCGTTTCGAAATAGTGCTGCCAGGTCATCCGGTTCCAGATGCCGTAGTCCTTTTCTCGAAAGGCCAGCGAATCCGGAGTGCTCTGCGCCCAATGCTGCAAGAGTTGGGGGAGGGTGGCGTTGCCGTCGCGCAGCTTGGCGTCCAGGGCGTAGATCACGCAGCCTCCTTTGTTTTGCTGCCCAGGTAGGCGTCGATCACCGCCGGGTTGGCCGATATCTCGGCGGGCGTGCCTTCGCCGATCTTGCGCCCGAAGTTGAGCACACAGATACGGTCGGAGATGTCCATCACGATGCCCATGTCATGCTCGACCATCAGCACCGAGATCCCGAGCTCGTCGCGGATGTCGAGCACGAAGCGGGCAATGTCTTCGGTTTCTTCGCTGTTCATTCCCGACACCATTTCGTCCAGCAGCAGCAGCTTGGGTTGCGTGGCCAGTGCGCGCCCGAGTTCGACCCGCTTTTGAAGCCCGTAGGACAAGGTGCCCACCGGCATGTTGCGGACCTCCTCGATTTCCAGAAAATCGATGATCTCCTCGACCTTGCGGCGGTGCTCCATTTCCTCGCGCCGCGCCCGCCCGAAGAACCAAGAGGCATCCAGCACATTCGTGGCCATGTGGCAATGGCGACCTACCAGAAGGTTGTCCACCACGCTGGCATGCTTGAATACTGCCAGGTTCTGGAAAGTTCGGCCGATGCCGATGGCGGCCAGACGATGCGCGGGCACACCCGTGATGTCGTGGCCGTCGAAATGCACCGTGCCGCTGCTGGGCTTGACCACACTGCTGATCATGTTGAACGTTGTCGTCTTGCCGGCCCCGTTGGGGCCGATCAGCGAATAGATCTCGCCGCGCTTGACGTGAAAGCTGACGCCGGCCACGGCCTCGACGCCGCCGAAGCGCTTGGACAGGGTTTCGACCCTCAGCAAATCGTCGTTCATGATGCTTCTCAGGACAGCCAGCGTTTGCGCCGCTTGTAGTGTTTGACGTCGCGCATGTTCTTGCGCGATCCGCCCTCGCCGAAGCCCAGGTAGAACTCGCGCACGTCTTCATTGCGCAGCATCTTGTCTGCCGGGCCATCAAGCACTACGCGGCCATTTTCCATGATGTAACCGTAGTCGGCGATGGCCAGTGCCATCTGCGCGTTCTGCTCTACCAGGAGAATGCCCATGCCGTCCTGACGGCAGAGGCGGGCGACGATCTCGAATATCTCTTCTGTGATTTGAGGTGCAAGGCCGAGCGTCGGCTCGTCGAGCATCAGTAGCTTCGGGGCCGACATAAGGGCGCGACCGATGGCTACCATCTGCTGCTCGCCGCCCGAAAGATAGCCCGACACCGTGGTGCGTTTGTTCACCAGTCGCGGGAACAGGCTGTACACCATGTCGATCTGGCGTTTGGCGTCGGCCCGGCTTCGCGTGTAGCCACCCATCACGAGGTTTTCCTCGACCGTCAACTGGTCGAAAAGGCGGCGCCCCTCGGGCACCATCACCGCACCCGTGCGCACAATCTCGTCCGGCGGCAACCCGGCAAGTGGACGACCTTCGAAGATGATCTGGCCGCCCTTGATTTCGCCATCTTCCGGGTAAAGCACGCCGCAAATGCCTTTGAGCGTGGTCGATTTGCCTGCCCCGTTGGAACCCAACAGCGCGACGATGCTGCCCTTGCCGACCGACAACGACGCTTCTCTTACCGCTTCGATGGTGTTGTCGTAAACGATCTGAACATTCGTGAGATTCAGCATGGCAGTTTGCTCCGTGCGCCACGCTGCGGGGGAGTGGGCATCGAGCCGCCCCTCCACCCCTCCGGGCCGGGGCAACGGTCGCGGTCATTGCCTTTGGCGTCTAGGGCATAGGTCGAAGGCGCAGTGAGTCTTTGCAAGGTTTTTCCTGTGTGGGCTGCGTCGGGGCAGGGTGGATGCCTGTCTTGTGTTTCCTTGTCAGGTAAGACACGCATTGCCCCCTGTCGATGCCTTAAATCTAACGGTAGTTAGGTATCTGCTCAACTAGGGAAATCCCTGAACTGGTAACGAGCCACCGGTTGTGATCAAAGACTCTTTCCCAGGGCCCCTGCCGGCGGTTCGTTATTGATCGGCTACATGGCGCTGTAATTCGGCCCGCCGCCGCCTTCTGGCGTGACCCAGACGATGTTTTGCTTCGGGTCCTTGATGTCGCAGGTCTTGCAATGTACGCAGTTCTGCGCATTGATCTGCAGGCGATCGGTATCGTCCGGGTTTTTGACAAACTCATAGACGCCGGCAGGGCAGTAGCGCGACTCCGGCCCGGCATAGGTGGCCAGGTTGACGCTAACCGGCACACTGGCGTCCTTGAGGGTCAGGTGTGCGGGTTGCTGCTCTTCGTGGTTGGTATTGGAGACAAACACCGAACTCAGGCGGTCAAAGCTGATTTTGTTGTCGGGCTTGGGATAGACGATTTGCCGGCACTGGGCCGCGGGTTTGAGCTTGGCATGGTCGGGCACGCGGTTGTGAACAGTCCAGGGCGGCGCTTTGAAACCGAGTTTGGGCAGCAGCCACAACTCGATGCCGTTCATGATGGATGACAGGTACAGGCCTTTCTTCATCCACTGCTTGGTGTTGCGCGAAGCATCCAGTTCTTCAAACAGCCAGCTCTTTTTAAAAGCTTCGGGGTAGGCAGTGAGTTCATCGTGTTGGCGGCCACCCGTCACCGCTGCATACGCCGCTTCCGCCGCAAGCATGCCGGTTTTCATGGCGGCGTGGCTGCCCTTGATGCGCGCAAAGTTGAGAAAGCCCGCTTCGCAGCCCACCAGTGCACCGCCGGGGAACACGGTTTTGGGCAGGCTCATCAGGCCACCGCAGGTGATGGCGCGGGCGCCATAGCTGATACGTTTGCCGCCTTCGAGGTACTGGCGAATCGCGGGATGCGTTTTCCAGCGCTGCATCTCATCAAACGGGCTCAACCACGGATTGCTGTACTCCAGGCCGGTGATGAAGCCCAGCGTGACCTTGTTGCCTTCGAGGTGATACAGAAAGCCACCGCCGTAAGTCTGGTTGTCCATGGGCCAGCCCAGAGAATGCACAACGTGGCCCGGTTTTGCCTTGGTCGGGTCAATCTCCCAGAGTTCCTTGATGCCGAGTGCGTAAGTCTGCGGGTCCTTGCCGGCATCGAGTTTGAATTTTTCAATCAGTTGTCGGCCCAGGTGGCCGCGTGAGCCTTCGGCAAAAATTGTGTACTTGCCGTGCAGTTCCATGCCAAGCTGAAAACTGTCGCTGGGCTGGCCGTCCTTGCCAATACCCAAGTTGCCGGTGGCCACACCTTTGACCGAGCCGTCCTCGTTGTAAAGCACTTCTGCAGCGGAAAAGCCCGGGAAGATTTCGACCCCCAGCGCTTCGGCCTGCTGACCCAGCCAGCGCACCACATTGCCCAGGCTGATGACGTAGTTGCCCTCGTTGTGCAGGCTTTTGGGAATCAAGAATTGCGGTGTGCCGAGCTTGCCGGTTTGGCTGAGAAACAGCATCTCGTCGCCGGTGACCGGCTGCGTCAAGGGCGCGCCCAGCTTTTTCCAGGTGGGAAACAGCTCGGTGATCGCACGGGGGTCCATCAGCGCGCCGCTCAAAATGTGCGCGCCGGGCTCGGAGCCTTTTTCGAGCACCACCACCGAGAGTTCCGTGCCCTTGTCGGCGGCGAGCTGTTTCAGCCGGATGGCGGTAGCCAGCCCGCCTGGGCCGCCGCCGACCACGACCACGTCGTATTCCATCGTTTCACGGGGGCCGTATTGCTCGATCAGGGAGGATGGCGTCATACGGAAAGAATCTGAAAAGTTTGGGGCCTTGTGGGGCCCAAGTTGTTGAAAACGGCGGTTCAGGGGCCGCTGCCGACCGGCAATGGCGGAGCGGTGCGTGGTGCGCTGTTTCGCTTGTAAACCAATACCGTGCGCTTGAACGTGCAGACAATGGTGCCGTCCTGGTTGTAGCCCTCGGTACGCACCGTCACCACGCCGACGTTGGTGCGCGACCGCGACTCGCGCTTGTCAAGCACTGTGGAGCGCGAGTAGATCGTGTCGCCTTCGAACACCGGATGAGGCAGACGGACTTCATCCCACCCGAGGTTGGCCATGACGTTCTGCGAGACATCGCTCACCGTCTGGCCGGTCACGAGGGCCAGCGTGAGACAGGAGTTGACGAGGGGTCGACCGAACTCCGTCTGGGCCGCGTAGTGGGCATCGAAGTGCAGAGCTGCCGTGTTTTGCGTCAGCAGCGTGAACCAGATGTTGTCCTGCTGGGTGAGGGTGCGCCCGAGGGCATGTCGATACTCGTCGTCCACTTCGAAGTCTTCATAGAACCGGCCGCGCCAGCCTTCCTTCACCGTCATGCCCCACTCCTGTTGCAGGCTGCACGGACCGAGAGTCCCTTGACGCAACGGAGCAACAAGCCACGCGGCACCACCGCGGGCGGCACGCTGACGGTTGCTGTCAGGCTCGGGTGTGCCGCTCGATCTACCGAAGCGGACGGCAATGCCCGCCCGAAATGGCTTGTCATGTCATACCTTGTCATGGGTGAGGATTCCATCGAACACGATCGCTGTGATTTGGCGCGCGAAGTCCTGGAATGAACCGCGCTGGGGGTTGTACCACTCCACGGTCCAGTTCAACGCGCCGATCACGAAAAGTCGAATCATGGCCAGGCCGGTGTCTTGACGCAACTCGCCGCTGGCCAGTGCCGATTCGAACAGACGGTCCCAGTAGTCCGCATAAGCCCGGCGGACTATCTTGTGGTGATTCTTTGCGCTGGTAGGTATTTGCCCATAGACGCGAATGTTGGCCGACGTGAAGTCGCCATAGTGGAGCATTCCCCACAGGTGGCCTTCGATGCCTGCCGCGATGCGGTCACGCCAGCTTGCGTTCGCCGGCAGCGCCTCGATACGGGTGCGAACCGCATCAGCGACGATCGTAATACCCTTGTCCAAGACTTCGCCGAGGATCTCCTCCTTCGATTCGAAGTGGTAATAGATGCTGCCGGCTTTGACGCCGGCAGCATCGGCAATCTCTCGCAGGGTGGTGGCGGCATACCCATGGTGCCGGAGCAGTCGCGCTGCTTCGAGTAGTATGCGCTCGCGGGTGTCGGCGGCTTCGGCGCTGCTGGAGGCGACATCAGAACGTGGTTTGATGGTCATTTCGGTTGTTAGTTAGGCTGAACAGACCGAGTTTAGCAGGCGTGTTCCCGCGCACTTACACGCTGCCTGCCTTGCGTGCTGCCTGCCTGAGGTGTCTGTTCTGGCTCATTTGCTGTCACCAGTCCATTGCCGGAAGTCTGGCTGGCGTTTCTCCAGGAAGGCGCGTACGCCTTCTTTGGACTCCGCAGTGTCATAGTACAGGCTCAGCGCCTGGAGGCCGAGACTGCCAATGCCCCGAATGTGCTCGGTGGAAGCGTTGAATGAGCGTTTGGCGATGGCCAGGGCGGTCGGGCTCTTGTCAACGATCTCCTTGCACCAGCGTGCGACTTCGGCATCGAGCTGCTCGTGCGGTACGACGGTGTTGCACAGGCCCATCGCCAACGCTTCCTGTGCTGTGTAGCGTCGGCACAGATACCAGATTTCGCGCGCCTTTTTCTCGCCGACGACATGTGCAAGATACGCTGTTCCCCAACCGGGATCGACCGAGCCGACCTTCGGGCCAACCTGGCCGAACACGGCTTTCTCGGATGCGATGGTCATGTCGCACAGGGTGGCCAGCACGTTGCCGCCCCCGATCGCGTAGCCCTGTACGCGGGCGATCACCGGCTTGGGCACGTCGCGGATGGCGCTGTGTACTTCTTCGACCGGCAAGCCGATCGTGCCGCGTCCGTCGTATTGGCCTGCGTGCGCCGACTGGTCGCCGCCAGTACAGAATGCGCGGTCCCCCGTACCTGAAAGGACGATTGAGGCAATTTTTTTGTCCCAGCCAGCCTTCAGGATGGCATGGAGCAGTTCATCCATGGTACGGCCCCGAAATGCATTCATCACCTGCGGCCGGTTGATGGAGATGTAGGCGGTCGAGTCACGCTCTTCGTACAGGATGTCTTCGAAAATCATCTTGAGTTTTCTGGGTTAAGTTGTCGGTTGGCAAATTCCGCAAGCCGTTCAGCCGATCATGCTGTAGCCACCGGAGACGGAGAGGACTTGCCCGGTCACGTGTCCGGCGACCTTGCTCGACGAAAGGAAGGCAACGGCATTGGCGATATCCTGCGGACGGCCTACCTTGCGCAGCGGCAGTGACTTGGTGACTTTTTCGAGTTGCTCGGGCGTGAACATGCTGCCGGCGTCGACCCACATGCTGCTCCCGCCCACTTCGTCCGAGGTGCTTGGGATCGTCACGCCGGGACAGACCACATTGCAGCGGATGCCGTAACGACCGTTTTCCTTGGCCACTGTTTTCATGAAGCTGTTGATCGCCGCCTTGACGCCGCCATAGACCGCTTCGCGCGGCTCGCCCTGACGGCTGGCATCGGAGCTGATCGAGACGATGGCGCCGGCGTTGCGCGGAATCATCACTTCCAGCGCTGTCTTGGTGCAGTTCAGTACCCCCACATAGTTGATCTGGATCACCTTTTGCCAGAACTCGGGCGTCGTTTGCGTAAAGAACATCAGCTGGTCCCAGCCCACGTTGTTCACCAGCACATCAACGCCGCCGAACTTGTCCACAGCGGTCTTGAACATGGCCTGCACTTGGTCAAGTTGCGTGACGTCGGTCTTCACTACCTGGGTGGAAGCCGCGCCCATCTGCATGGCGAAGTCGGCCGTTTTTTGCGCTTGTTCGGTGTCGATGTCGCCGATGGTGATATTCGCGCCCTCAACGGCGAACGCCAGCACGATGCCCCGTCCGATGTTGGAGCCACCCCCGGTGACGATGATTGATTTGCCCTTGAGATCGAGATCCATATTTACTCCTCGCGCGTTCGGCGCAACATTGATTTGGTCATAGTGTAGCTGTCTAACGATAGTTAGACAAACTGGTGTTTGATTTTTTAGTGTTTCAGGTGATTCCTGTGTGCTGGACACGGCAACCCGCCGCCTTGTGGGCGATCGGCTGCAAGTTGAAGGGTCTGGATTGGCTTCCAGCTTCGAAGTCTCAATGGGTTGTTCAACCTCGATCCGGCAGTAATCCGTCCCCAGCAACCCCTGCGGCGGCTTGAACGGCCCGATGGAGGTGAGTACAACGTGGGCTGCCCGGGGTTGCTGAGGGCGACGGCGAGAGCTCGCCGAATGACCACGGGCTGCCCCGTGCCGGGACAGCCAGCGATCTAGATCACTTGTTCGTCTTGGCGAACTCAGCCGATTCTTTCTTGATCACTTCCCACACCACATCGTTGTAGGCCGAGATCCAGTCGGACTGTGGCACCCATTTAGCGCCGTCCCACATATCGATGCGGGTCTTGCCGCCGCCGCCATGGTCCTTTTCAGTCACGGTCACCGGGGCCATAAGGTCGTTTGCGTCAAAGTTGTGCAACTTTTCCAGACCGGTCTTGATCTTGGCCGGTGTCAGCGGTCGGCCCGCCTTCAGGCCATTGCGTACGCCTTCAAACGCCACCGAAAATATGGCCAGGCCGGTGTTGTAGTACACGTCCTGCAGGTTCTTGCGGTCGCCATTGCCCTTTCCCTTGTCGTACAGCTCGGCCACGATCTGCTTGATCAGCGCGTGGTCTTGACCGCCGACGACATTGGTGCCACGTTTCATGCCTTTGGCTTCGGCCGCGCCGATGTTGGCAATGTCCACTTCATTGATCCAGTTCACACTGATCAGCTTGTCCATGGGGATGCCATTGCGCTTCATTTCACGCGCGGCCACCACGTGCATGGCAGACAGGTTCCACGTGATCATCCAGTCGGGGTTGATGCGACGGATCTGGGTCCACACGGCGGCCTGGTCGCGACCTGGCATGGGGTTGGGGAAGAGGTTGAGCTCGAAACCTTCTTTTTCGGCCAGGGTTTTGAGGATGGGGATGGGCTCCTGGCCAAAGGCGTAATCGGGGTAGATGAACCCGATCTTCACACCCTTGAGGTTGCCCTTGTGCTGGTTCTTGATGTACTGGATGTTGTTGGCCATCTGGCCCCAGTAGGTCGGGCCGATGGGGAAGACCCACTTGAACACATCACCGTCGATGGCGTCGCCCCGGCCCACGAAGGACTGCAGCATGATGTTGCCGTCGGCCATGGCGCGTGGCAGCACGGCACGCGAAACCGGTGTGGACAGGGTGTCGAAGATCATCACGCCTTCGCGCTTGAGTTTCTCGTAGCACTCGATGCCGCGCTGTGGCTCGTTGCCGTGGTCCTGCACGACGATCTCAATGGGGCTGCCTTCCAGACCGCCCTTGGCGTTCAGGATTTCTGCGTAGTCCTTGGCGGCCTGCACGATCTGCGGCGTTACGAATGTATAGGCCTTGCTCAGGTCGTAGCAGAGGCCGAACTTGACCGGCGCCTGCTGCGCCGATGCGGCAGACGCGCCCAGCAGCAGGGCGACACCTGAGAGGGTGGATAGCAAAGCTCGTTTCATCGAATGTCTCCTGCGTACGGTGGAGTGAATCGTCCAATAGGCACCAAGTACGCGCATGCCCGGGACTGCGGTGGTGATCTTTCAGCTCAGCCAGCGCTTGCGTCGGCTGTAGTGTTTGATGTCGTGGAAATTCTTGCCCTCGGCGCCACCCAGGTAGAACTCCTGGATGTCGGGGTTTTTCTTCATGGCCTCGGCGCTGTCATGCATCACGATGCGGCCGTTCTCCAGCAGGTAGCCGTGCGACACCACTTCCAGCGCCGCGATGGCGTTCTGCTCCACCAGCAGCACCGACAGGCCCTCATGCTGGTTGATGCTTTTGACGATGTCAAAGATCTCGGCCACGAGGAAAGGCGCCAGGCCCAGGCTGGGCTCGTCCAGCATCAGCAGCTTGGGCCGCGTCATGAGGGCGCGGCCAATGGCCAGCATCTGCTGCTCGCCGCCCGACAGAAAACCCGACTGCGCCGTGCGGCGCTGGTGCAGGCGCGGGAAGTAGGCATACACCATGTCCCGGTTGCGATTCATCTCGGTGCGCGAACCGCCTACCACCGCAGAGGCGGCCACGAGGTTCTCGTCGGGGGTGAGATGTTCGAACACGCGGCGGCCCTCCAGCACCTGCACGATGCCGCGCTTGACCCGCGCCTGTGGCGCCAGGCCGGCGATGTCCTGATCCATGAAGCGGATGTCGCCGCGCGTGACCTCGCCGCGCTCGGGCACCAGCAGGCCGCTGATGGACTTGAGCGTTGTGCTTTTGCCCGCACCGTTGGCGCCCAGCAGCGCAACCATGCCGCCTTGCGGCACCTCAACAGAGACGCCCTTGATGGCCAGGGCCACCTTGTCGTAGATGACCTCGATGTTGTTGAGCGAGAGGATGGGGTAGTTGTTGCTCATGGTACTTGTCTCACTTGCGTGCGTAGCCAAAGGGCCAGACCAGCAGGTAGTTGCGCACGTTGCCGTACATCTTGCCCAGTCCCATCGGCTCGATGAGCAGCACCGCGATGATGGTGGCACCGTAGACCATGTGCGGGATGTGGGCCAGGGTTTCGACGCCGATGTCCAGACCGAAGACCTTGGCGATCCAGGCAATGAAGGTGTTCATCTGCCCCGGCAGTAGCAGGATGAAGGCGGTGCCGAAGAAGCTGCCGATAATGCTGCCCAGTCCGCCCACGATGACCATGGCCAGCAGCTCGATGGAAACGTTGACCGCGAACTGCTCCGGGGTGACCGCTTTGTAGAAGCCGAAGATCAGCATCGCGCCGCTGACGCCACCGATGAAGGCGGACGTGGCGAAGGCCACCAGCTTGAAGTAGAAGCTCTGTACCCCAATCACCGCTGCGGCAAAGTCTTTCTCGCGCACGGCCACCAGGGCGCGGCCCAGCGCGGTGCGGCGAAGGTTGAGCATGAACACCGTGACAAAGATCACCCAGGCCAGCACCACGTAGTAGATGCCCGCCTCGGACGTGACGGCCTGGCCCAGCAGCTTCATGGGCGGCGATTGCAGCGTGGCCGACACGCCGCCGCTGATGGCTGGCACGTGCGAGATCACCCAGTCCATCACGAACTGCATGGCCAGCGTTGACAGCGCCAGGTACAGGCCCTTGACGCGCAGCGCCGCAAAGGCAAACACCACGCCCACCACGGCCGCTGTGATGCCGCCCAGGAAGATCGCGAACTCCCAGGGCACGCCGTTGCGCGTTGCGTGCACCGAGGCATAGGCACCAATGCCCATGATAGCCGCGTAGCCGAAGTGGAACTGCCCGGTCCAGCCCAGGATGAGGTTGAGCCCCAGCACCGCGGCGGTCCAGATCAGCCAGGGCTTGAGGTAGCTGGTCAGCACCAGGGAGCTGAACAGCCAGGGTGCCGCCAGGGCGATCAGCAAAATCGCGATGATGGCCTTGCGCTCGAAGGGGATGGGGAACAGCCCCCGGTCGCTGGCGTAGTGGGTGTGAAAAATGCCTGCTTGACGGTACAGCATCGTTCAAATCCTTTCGATGTCGTGGCGACCGAAGAGGCCGTGGGGACGGATCATGATGGTAAGAATCAGCACGGCCGCCACCACCAGTTCACGGGTGCCACCTCCCAGCAGAGGGTCGAGCACGCCCGAGGCCACACTTTCCAGGATGCCCAGCAGCAGGCCGGCCAGGACGGCGCCGCCGAGGCTGTCCATGCCGCCCAGCACGGCCACCGTGATGCCCTTGAGCAGCAGCATGGCCAGGGTCTGGTCCACCGTCTGCACCGACCCCCACAGCACGCCAGCCGTGGTCGCCACCACCGACGACAGCGCCCAGGACAGTGCCACGCCGCGCTCCACCGAGATGCCCACCGACCAGGAGGCGGTGTAGTCGTCGGCAATGGCGCGCAGCACCACGCCGCGGCGCGTGCGGAAGAACAGCATGAAGGCCACGAACAACACCAGCGAGACCACCGCACCCACCACGTAGGCGCGGTTGAGCAGCAGCGGGCCCAGGAACAGCGGCGCATCGCTGATGCCGACCTGCAACGGCCGGCCGCTGCCACCCCAGATGGTCATGGTGGTTGCGCGGATGAAGATGTCAATGCCCAGCGTCATCATGAGAATCATGACGATGGGCCGACCGGCCAGGCGCCGCAGCGCCACGCGCTCAATGCCCATGCCCGCGAGGAACATGGTGACCATGGCCGCCGGGATGGCCAGCCACATGGGCAGGCCAGCGCCGTTGGCAAAAGCGAGCACCATGTAGGCGCCCAGCATGGTCAGCCCGCCTTGTGCCAGGTTGGGCACCGAGGACGACTTGTAGATGAGCACGATGCCCATGGCCACCAACGCGTACATCAGGCCGGCCAGACCGCCGTTGACCGCGAGTTCGAGGAGATACATCAGGTCCATGGTTCAGACTTCCTTCACGGTCAGCAGTCGTTCGGTCACGCCGATCTCGCCTGTCTCGTAGGTGATTTGCGCGCGCATCGTCACCTGCTTCTGGCCACCGTAGATGGCTTCGATGATGGGTGCGTAGCGTTCCTCCACCACGTTGCGGCGCAGCTTGCGGGTGCGGGTGATCTCGCCGTCGTCGGCATCGAATTCCTTGTGCAGGCTCACGAAGTGGCGCAGCTTGAGACCCTCGGGCAGTGTTTCGTTGACGTGGCGCACGGCTTGGGCGAGCAACTCGATGACCTCGGGTTTTTGCGACAGGTCGGCATAGGAGATGTAGGAGATGCCCCGCACCTCAGCCCAGTGGCCCACTGGCTCCTTGTCGATGCAGACGATGGCCGCCAGCGTGTCGCGTCCTTTGCCCAATACCGCTACATCTTTCACGAAGGGACTGAATTTGAGTCGGTTCTCGATGTAGTTGGGGATGTAGCGCTCGTTCTTGGCGGTATAGACCACCTCGGACAGCCGGCCCAGCACCACCAACTGGCCGTCGGGCTCCAGGTAGCCGGCGTCGCCGGTGTGCAGCCAGCCCTCGCCCAGGGTCTCGGCGCTGGCCTTCTCGTTCTGGTGGTAACCGGCGAACACGCTGCCCGAGCGGATCAGGATCTCGCCGCTGTCGCTGATCTTCACTTCCACGCCGGGCAGGGGGCGGCCCACGGTGTGCAGACGCACCTCGTTGGGGGCCTGCATGGCGTTGAAGGCGCTGCTCTCGGTCTGGCCGTAGAGCTGGCGCAGGCGCACGCCCAGCGCACGGTAGAAAACGAAGGTGTCCTCGCCAATCGCCTCGCCGCCGGTGAAGGCGTTGCGCAGGCGGCTCATGCCGAGCTGATCCTTGATGGGGCCGGTCACCAGCCACTCGCCCAGTGGGCGCAGCAAGCGTTGCAGTGTGGTCGGAGTTTCGCCTGCCAGTTTGCGTTTCTCCGACGAGATGGCATGGGCCATGAAGAAGTCGTAGAGCTTCTTTTTCAGCCACGTCGTGTCCTCCATGCGCACCTGCACCTGGGTCAGCATGTTGTCCCAGCTGCGGGGCGCGGCCAGGTAGAAGGTGGGCGCGATCTCTCGCAAGTTGTGCAGCACCGTCTCGGGCCGTTCGGGGATGTGGATGGAGAAGTGCAGCGCCACCCCCGCGCCCATGGTGATGGCAAAGTCGCCCACCCAGGCCATGGGCAGATAGGCCAGGATGTCTTCACCAAACTCGAAGGACTGCCCCCTGAACGCATTGGCCACGCCGCTGAGCACGTTGCGGTGCGACAGCACAACGCCCTTGGGCTTGCCGGTGGTGCCCGAAGAGTGGATCAGCACCGCCGGATCGGCCGGAGTGGCCAGCTCGGTCAGTTGCTGGGCCAGTCCGGCCTGCGATTGCAAACGCTTGTGGCCATCGGCCATCAGCTGCTGCAGCGACACCAGGCCGGGCGCCGTGTAGCGCGACAGTCCGCGCGGGTTGTCGTAGACGATGTGCTGCAGCGACGCACCACGCTCACGCAGATCCAGTGCCTTGTCCACCTGCTCCTGGTCTTCGGCCAGTACAAACTGCACATGCACGCTGTTGACCACATGCATGATTTCCTCGGGCGTCGCATCGGGGTACACCGGCGTGGCAAAGCCGCCCAGCATTCCCACCGCCAGCATGCCCAGGTACAGGTGGGGCCGGTTGTCACCGAGGATCAGCACTGCATGGCCCTTTTGCAGTCCCTGGGCCTGCAGGCCTGCGGCGCAGCGCAGGGCCTTGTCAAAGGCGGTCTGCCAGGTGGTCTCCTGCCAGATGCCGCGGTCCTTTTCGCGAAAGGCAACCGCCTGCGGCAACACGCGTGCGTTGGCAGCCAGCAGCCGCGGCAGGGTGGTATCCGGGTTCAGGTCCCAGGTGCTGGAAGGGCGCTCACTGAACGGCATGGGCACCTCCCAGATAGGCCTTGATCACACGCGGATCGGCAATCACGTCTTTCGGAATCCCGGTGTCGATCACCTCGCCATAGCTCAGCACCATCATGCGGTCGCAGATGCCGGTGATGATGTCCATATGGTGCTCGATCAGCATCACGGTCACGCCGCGCTCTTCGCGCGCATCGAGGATGAAGCGGGCCATGTACTCTTTTTCTTCCTGGTTCATGCCGGCCATGGGTTCGTCCAGCACCAGGAAGCTGGGCTCGGCCACCAGCGCGCGCGCCAGTTCCACCCGCTTTTTCAGACCCAGCGGGATGGCGTCCACCGGCTCGTCGCGCACGTTCTCCAGTTGCATGAAGTCGATCACTTCCTCCACCACCTCGCGGTGGGCGATCTCCTCGGGCCGGCTCAGCCAGGGATAGAGGGCGGTGCGCAGCACGCTGGGCTTCATGTGCACATGACGCCCCAGCAGGATGTTGTCCAGCACCGTCATGCCGTTGAACAGGGCCAGGTTCTGGAAGGTGCGGGCCACGCCCCTGCGCGCCACCTTGTGCGGCGCCAGGCCGGTGATGTCCTCGCCATTGAGCAGGATCTGCCCTTTTTGCGGCGGGAAGAAGCCGGTGATGGCGTTGGTCATGGTGGTCTTGCCGCTGCCGTTTGGTCCCACGAGGCCGAAGATCTCGCCGCGCCGGATGTGCATGTCGACGCCGGTCACGGCCACCAGGCCACCGAAGCGCCGCTCCACGTCGCGGCATTCGAGCACGGGTACCCATGCCCGTTGGTTGGCTGGCGACGGCCCATGCTCTTTCGCCGTGGTACTGGTACTGTTGGTGTTGATCACTGTAGGTGCCTATGACATTTCACGGGTGACCGTCTGCCTGTGGGCAGATCGTTGACTTTCTGTGTTGTATAAAAGCTTTTCAAATGTAAAACCTAACATTAGTTAGATATATAGGGCTTACCCTTGTATCGGCAGGATTGACTCAAGCGGGAACGTGTTGCGACACTGTTCCCCTCGCGATCAGGGCTTCGATGGTGGCGTCGCCGTAGCCATGCTCGGCGAGCAGCTCACGCGTGTGCTGGCCGAAGTGTGGCGGTGCGCTGTGGGTCCGCCCCGGGGTGCGAGACAGTTTGACCGGAATGCCAATGCCCCGCACCCCCTCGACTTGCACCACCATGTCCCGGTGCAGGGTGTGCGGGTCGGCCAATACCTGGGGGATGGCGCGCACCGCGCCGGCCGGAACGCCGGCTGCCAGCAATTGATGGCACAGCAACTCGCCATCGACCTGGAGCAGGTGCTCCTCCAGCAGGGCGCGCAGCGCGTCGCGGTTGCCAAAGCGGTCGGCGTTGGTGGCGAAACGCGGCTCGCTGGCCATCTCCGGGCGTCCGAGGAAGTCGCACAGCTTTTTCCACTGGCCGTTGTTGCCGATGCCCAGGAACACCTCGCAGGTGCGGGTCCGGAATTTGTCGTAGGGCACGATGTTGGAGTGCGCGTTGCCGCTGAGCTGCGGCGCCTTGCCCGACAGCAACCAGTTTGCACTTTGCGGGTGCAGCAGCGACACGGCCGTGTCGTACAGCGTGGCTTCGACGAATTGCCCACGCCCGGAGCGCTGGCGCTCGACCACCGCCAGCAGCACGCCGATGACGGCGGACAGACCGGTGGTGAGGTCCACCACCGGCACCCCGACCCGCATCGGGCCGCTATCCGGGGAGCCGTTGACGCTCATCAGGCCGCCCAGGGCCTGGGCCACGGCGTCGTAGCCCGGGGCGCCACCCAGCGGCCCATCGGCGCCGAAACCGCTGACGCGGCAGTGAATCAGGCGCGGGAAGCGCTCGCGCAGCGCCTGCTCATAGCCGATGCCCCAGCGCTCGAGGGTTCCGATCTTGAAATTCTCGATCAGCACGTCCGCGTCCGCGAGCATTTTCAGAACGATCTCGCGTCCCTCGGCGCGCGACAGGTCGATCACGATGTCGCGCTTGTTCCGGTTCAGACCGAGGTAGTAGGCGGCCGTGCCATCGTCGGCGAAAGGGGGGCCCCAGGCGCGGGTCTCGTCGCCGGCGGGCGGCTCCACCTTGATGACGCTTGCCCCGTGGTCTGCGAGGATCTGGCCGCAGTACGGCCCGCCGAGCACGCGTGACAGGTCGATGACCTTCAGGCCGGCCAGCGCGCCGAAGACGGGGAGGGGAGAACTCGTGCTCATGTTTATGGATATGGATGCGGATCAGTACGAGCGCGGCAGGCCCATCACGTGCTCGCCGATGTAGTTCAGCACCATCTCGCGGTTCAGCGGCGCCGTGCGCAGCAGGCGCACCAGGCCGTACAGGTCGTAGATGCCGTACTCCTTGGTGAAACCGTTGCCACCGTGGGTCTGAATGGCGGCGTCCACGGCGTGGATGCCTGCTTCGGCACCGGCGTACTTGGCGATGTTGGCGTATTCACCGGCGGGCAGGTTCTGGTCGAAGGCCCAGGCCGCCTTGAGCGCCATCAGCGAGGCCATTTCGATCTCGCTGCGGGCGATCGCCAGCGGGTGCTGCACGCCCTGGTGAGCGCCGATGGGGGTGTTGTTGAAGACCTTGCGGTCGTTGGCATAGGCCACGGCCTTTTTCAAGGCGAAACGTCCGACGCCGGTACACAGGCCCGACAGGATGATGCGTTCCGGGTTCAGCGTGTCGAACAGGATGTTGAAGCCCTTGCCGACTTCGCCCAGCACATCGGCCTCGGTCAGTTCAACGTTGTCGAAGAACAGTTGCCACTGCGTCTCCGGCACCGGGAAAGCGACCGGAATCAGCGTTTTGCTGATGCCTTTTTTCTTCATGTCGACCATGAAGATGGTGAAGCCGTCGGTCTTTTTCTTCACCTCGGCGCGCGCCGTGGTGCGGGTGACGACCATCACGTAGTCGGCGCAGTTCGCATCGGTGATGAAGACCTTCTGGCCGTTGAGCTTGAAGCCGCCCTTGCCGTCGGACTTGGCGATGCTGGTGATTTCGATCGAGTTGGAGCCGGCGTTGGGCTCGGTGATGGCGAAGCAGAACTTGATTTCGCCGGTACAGCCGCCAGGCAGAAACCGGCGCTTCATGTCCTCGCTGGCGTGCTTGGCCAGCAAACCCATGGTCATGGTCGGGCCGACCACCAGGTTGAGCAGCGGGATGCCGTTGTTCGCCAGCCCTTCCATGAACAGCAGCATCTCGGTCATGCCCTGGCCGGCGCCGCCATAAGCCTCGGGCACCATGATGCCGAGAAAGCCGTCGCTGGTGATCTGCTGGTACAGCTCGGTCGGCCTCTCATTCTTTTCGGCGTAGCCGCGCCAGTAGTTGTGGTCGAACTGCTTCGAGATACGGTCGCCGTACTCGTAAATCATTCGCTGTTCCTGGGTCAGTGTGAAGTCCATATTCATTCCTCTCGATGTGTTGATCGCGGCAAGCGCCATGCGCCGCGGATGAGTTCAGGCGCGCTGGTTGCAACCTCGCCCCACCCGTGCGGGTGCGAGGTTGATGATCTGGATAGGGTTCGTGCTCAGCTGTTGGCGGAGGGGAACTTGGGCGCGCGCTTCTCGCGCACCGAGGCCACGCCTTCCTTGGCGTCCTCGCCCAGGAAGCACAGCATCTCCATCGCCAGCGAGCTCTCGAAGATCGGGCGCGCGACGTTCATCCAGCCGTTCAGCGAGCGCTTGGTCAGGCGGATCGCCTGCTGGCTGCCCGCGGCCAGCTTGTTGGCCACGGCCATGGCCTTGTCCATCAGTTCGGCGCGCGGCACGCACAGGCTCACCAGGCCGATGCGCTCGGCTTCCTTGCCGCCGACGAACTCGGCCGTCATCAGGTAGTACTTGGCCTTGGCCATGCCGCACAGCAGCGGCCACAGGATCGCGGCGTGGTCGCCGGCGGCGACACCGATCTTGACGTGGCCGTCGGTGATCTTGGCCTCCTCGGCCATGATGCTGATGTCGGCCAGGAAGGCCACCGCCAGGCCGGCGCCGACGGCCACGCCGTTGATGGCCGAGATGATGGGCTTGTCGCAGGCCATCATGTTGTAGACCACGTCCGAGGCCTCGGTCATGGTGTTGGCGATCTCTTTCGGGTTGCCGACCATGTTGGCCACCCACTCCAGGTCGCCGCCGGCCGAGAAGGCCTGGTCGCCCGCGCCGGTGATCACCGCCACCTTGGTCTTGGGGTCGTCGTTGACGACGCCCCAGATCTTGGTCAGCTCCCAGTGCAGGCGGCCATTGGTGGCGTTCATGACCTCGGGGCGGTTGATGGTGATCAGCAGCACGCCGTTGGGCTTGTGGTCGAATTTCAGAAATTGGAAGTCAGCGTAGTTCATCTGGGGTCCTTGAAGAAGAAAAAAATAAAAAGAAAGGCAATGGGCGCTCAGCGCAACTCGGCGCGCCCGTTGTTGAGCACGACGATGTCGCGTTCGACGGCCCGGGCGCGAAACGACACGACCTTGCCTTCGATCCAGATCTCGGTGCGGATCGTCTCACCGGGATAAACCGGCGATGAAAAACGCACGTCGATCGATTGCACGGCGGCCGGGTCACCACCGCACACGCTTTGGGTGATGGCCCAGCCAGCGATGCCGTAGGTGGCCAGACCGTGCAAAATGGGCCGCTCGAAGCCGGCCGCGCGCGCCACTGCGGGTTCGGCATGCAGGGGGTTGTAGTCGCCCGAGAGGCGATAAACCAGTGCGGCGCGCGGCTGGGTGGCGAAATCGACGCCATGGTCGCTTGCGCGTTCCGGCAGTTCGTGCGCCGCTTTCACCGGTCCGGCCGGGCCGCCGAAACCGCCATCGGCGCGGCAGAAGGTGGTTGATGTCAGTGTTGCCAGCGGTTCGCCGCTGGCGGCGTCAAGTACCGTGCGCTCGGTGTAGATCAGCGCGCCTTTGCCGGGGCCCTTGTCGACGATGCCCGTGACGCGCGTGCGCCCGATCACCTCGCCTTCGGGGGGCACGGGCCGGTGCAGGCGCAGGCCCTGTTCGCCATGCACCAGGCGCACCCAGTCGATGCCGGTGGCGGGGTCCTTGAGCCACATGCCGGGATAGCCCAGCACCACCGGCAGGGTCGGCAGCGCGACCAGGTACTTCTCGTAGACGAAGCGCAATTGGGCTTCGTCGGTCGGATCGGCGCCCAGGCCTATGCCCAAGGCGTAGAGCATGGTGTCGCGCTGGGTGTAGCGGTGGCGCACGTCCTCGAAGGGCCACGCCATGAGTTTGTCGTAGTTGATCGCCATGGTGTTGGCTCGCTCAGACCGGGTCCCACGAGAACACGACGGACGAGTTCTCCAGCGGCGTGAAGCTGGGCTTCATCGCCGGCAGCACGCGCTCGGCGATGGTCTCGGGCGTCCAGCCCTCGGCGGTGTGCATGCCGCGCGCCGGGCGGGGCTGGCTCATCAGGAAGATTTCGTTGCCGCGAACGGCGAAGATCTGGCCGGTGACCTCGTGCGCGGCGTCGCTGGCCAGGAAGGCCACCATCGGCGCGATCTTCGCCGTATCCATTTTCTTCAGCTTCTCGACCCGTGCCTGCTGCTCGGGCGTCTCGGTCGGCATGGAGCCGATCATGCGGCTCCAGGCGAAGGGCGAGATGCAGTTGGAGCGCACGTTGTAGCGCTGCATGTCGAAGGCGATCGAGCGCGACAGCGCCGCGACACCGAGTTTGGCGGCGGCGTAGTTGGCCTGGCCGAGGTTGCCCAGCAGACCGGAGGTCGAGGTCATGTGCACATAGGCGCCGGACTGCTGGGTCTTGAAGTGCGGCGCCGCGGCGCGCGAGACGTAGAAGCTGCCGTGCAGGTGCACGTCGATCACGGCGTGCCATTCCTCGATCGACATGTTGAAGAACAGCCGGTCGCGCAGGATGCCGGCGTTATTGACGACGACATCGATGCGGCCGAAGGTGTCGGCCGCGCACTCGATGATGCGGTTGGCCGCAGCCCAATCCGAGACGCTGTCGGTGCTGAGAACCGCCTGGCCGCCGGCGGCCTTGATCTCGTCGACCACCTGCTGGCCCGGGCTGGCGTCATTGCCCACGCCACCGACCGAGGCGCCGATGTCGTTGACCACCACCCTGGCGCCTTGCGCCGCCATCAGCAGCGCGATGTCGCGGCCGATGCCCCGCCCCGCGCCGGTGACGACCGCCACCTTGTCTTGCAGCATGATGCCTTTGTTCATGAAATGACTCCTGGTTGTAGATGTAAAGAAATCAGACGGTGGCGGCCGTGCCCAGCAGGGCCGTCACCTGGCTAGAAAGAACGCCCCCGTTGCCATGGCACAGCGCCACCTCGGCGCCGCGCACCTGCCGCGCTCCGGCCTCGCCGCGCAATTGCTGCACCGCCTCGATCAGCAGGAACATGCCGTACATGCCAGGGTGGCAGCACGACAGACCGCCGCCATTGGTGTTGACCGGCAACACGCCGCCCGGCGCGATGCGTCCGTCGCGCACAAAAGCGCCGCCTTCGCCCTCGGCGCAAAAGCCCAGGTCTTCGAGGAACAGCAGCGTGTTGATGGTGAACGCGTCGTACAGCTCCAGCACGTCCACATCCTTGGGCGACAGGCCGGCCAGGGCGAAGGCGCGCGGCCCCGACTCGGCGGCGGCGGTGACGGTCAGGTCGGGCATGGAGGCGATCTGGCGGTGCCAGGTGGCCGCGGCCGCACCCAGCACATAGACCGGCGGCTTGGGAAAGTCGCGCGCCCGCTCGCTCTTTACAAGCACCAGGGCGCCGCCACCGTCGGTGACCAGGCAGCAATCGAGCACCGACAGCGGATCGCTGACCATGCGCGCGGCCAGCACCTGTTCGATGCTGAGCGGATCGCGCGCATGGGCCAGCGGATTGAGTTGCGCCCATCGTCGCGCCGCGACCGCGATGTGGGCCAGGTCTTCGCGTGTGGTGCCGTACTGGTGCATGTGGCGCGCGGCGGCCAGGGCGTAGCTGGAGATCGGGTAGCGTGGCGCGTAGGGCGCCTCGTACAAAGGCGTCTCGGCCATCGACTTGAGCTTGCCGAAACCCGAGCCCTGGTTGCTGCCATAGCAGATCAGCGCCACCTCGCACTGGCCGGTGTGCAAGGCCATCGCGGCGGTGAGCAGGTGGCTGACGTAAGACGAGCCGCCGACCATGGTGGCTTCGCAGAATTTGGGCTTGGCGCCGAGATATTCCGCCACCGACAGGCCGGCCAGGAAGTGGTAGGACGAGCCTGTGAACAGGCCATCGACATCGGATAGTTTCAAGCCGGCGTCGGCCAGCGCGCCGTGTACCGCCTCGCCCAGGATTTCGAGCGCGCTGCGGCCGGGCGCCATGGGCACGCCGCCCAGGCTGGCGCCGACGATGGCGGCGCAGCCGCGCAGGGGTGAAATGGCGCTCATTGGTTAAGCTTCGCCCCGCGCCGCCGCCACGAAGACCAGCAGTTTGCCTTGGGCCGGATCATCGATCACGCGCGCCTGCACGGCCATGCCGATGCGCACCTGCTCGGGTGGCACGCCATCGACGCGCGACATCAGCCGCGGCCCCTCGGCCAGGTCCACCAGCGCGACGTTGAAGTCGCCGCCGGCCTCGGCCTTGCGCCGCACTGTGGTGCTGGAATAGACCTGAGCGGCCCCGCTGGCCTTGACCCAGCCAAGCCGCGCCGAGCCGCAATGCGGGCACAGCGCGCGCGGATAAAAGACATGCTGGCCGCAGGCGGCGCAGTGCTGGATCTGAAAGCGGCCCTGCGCCAGCGCGGCCGCGAATTGCGCGTCCGGGCCGGGGCCGGCGAAGGGCTGGCTGGCGCTGTGCGTCATCATGACGGCAGCTGCAGCACGCTGGCGGCCAGGATGTTGCGCTGCACCTCGTTGCTGCCGCCATAGATGGTGGCGGGCCTGGCGTTGTAGAAGGTGGTCAGCACGTCGGTCTTGCCGCCGGGCAGGGCGATGTCGCCAGGCATGCCACCGCTCGAGCCGGCGATGTCAACCAGCAGATCGGCCAGCCGCGAGTAGGTTTCGGTGGCGAACAGCTTGAGCATCGAGACATCGGGTCCCAGCGTTTCACCGCGTTTGACCTGCTCGATGAAGCGGCCGTAGAGCGCGCCCAGGTCGGCCACATCAAGGGCCAGCTTGGTGTAACGGTCCACAAAGCCGGTGTCTTGAAACAGGCCTAGGCGCTGAGCGGCTTCCTGCACCCGCGCCAGCGCGTACTGGCTTTGCTTGGGGCTGCCCAGGAAGATGCGCTCGAAGCCGAGCAGCGCCTTGGCGATGGTCCAGCCCTTGTTCAGCTCGCCGACGATGTTGGCGCGCGGCACGCGCACGTTTTCCAGGAAGACCTCGCAGAAGTCCTCGCTGCCCGCGATGTTGCGGATCGGGCGCACGCTGATGCCAGGCGTCTTCATGTCGGCCAGCAGGAAGCTGATGCCTTGCTGCTTCTTGGCCTGCTTGTCGGTGCGCACCAGCAGGAAGATGTGGGTGGCGTCCTGTGCCAGCGTGGTCCAGGTCTTTTGCCCGTTGACGATGAAGTGCTCGCCGTCGGCCACCGCCTCGGTGCGCAGGCTGGCCAGGTCGGAGCCAGAATTCGGCTCCGAATAACCCTGGCACCAGATGTGCTCGCCGGCCAGGATCTTGGGCAGATAGTCGGCGCGTTGCGCGTCGTTGCCGTGGTGGATCAGCAGCGGGCCGACCATGGTGATGCCCATGTCGGGCGCGCGCCCAACGCCCCAGCGCTCCTGCTCCTCGATGAAGATGATGAGCTTTTCGGGGCTCAGCCCCATGCCGCCATAGGAGCTGGGCCAGCTCGGGGCGACCCAGCCCTTTTGGGAGAGCGTCAGATACCAGTCCCTGATTTCGGCCCAGCGCAGCCGCCGTTTGGGATAGCGCAAGTCCTTGGGGTAGCGGGTTTCAAAGAATTCGCGCACGGTGGCGCGAAAGCTGCTGTTGTCGAGCGCGTTCCAGTCGGTGCCGGTGGTGGTCGAGGGCTTGTTCATGCGTGTTCCTGCTCGGTGGCGTTGCGGGTGAGGTCGGCGTAGCGGCGGCGCTGGAGCGTGCCGTTGCCCAGCCAGGCGGCAAGCACCAGGGCGCGTTGCAGATACAGTCCCAGCTCGTATTCGTCGGTGACGCCGATGGCGCCGTGCAGTTGCACCGCTTCGCGTGCCACTTGCAGCCCGGCGTCCGACGCGCGCGCCTTGACGCGGCTGGCCATGGCCGAGCGTGCCGTGGCGTCGGCCTGCGGGTCGTCAAGCAGGGCGACGGCCTGCGATACCACGCTGGCGGTCAGTTCCTGCTGGATCAGAAGGTCGACGGCGCGGTGCTGCAGCGACTGGAAGCTGCCGATCGGCTTGCCGAACTGGACGCGCGTGCGCAGGTAGTCCAGCGTCATGGTCAGCATGCCGCGCACCAGGGCCAGCAGTTCGACACTGCTCAGCACCAGGGTTTCGTCATAGGCGCGGGCGAGGGCGGCCACGGCGGCCGGTCCTTCGGCCAGCAGGTGCCCGGCAGGCAGGCGAACGCTGTTGAAGTCGAGCTGCGCCGCATAGCTGCCGTCGGCCAGCGGCTGGCTCGACAGGGTGAGGCCGGAGGCATTGGCCGGCACCCAGACCAGGGCCAGACCGTTCGCTCCGCTGGCACTGACGATGTAGCCGTCGGCGCCGGCGCCAGGGCGCACATGGCGTTTGCCGCCGCTCAGCATCAGGCCATCGCCCGCGCGCTCCAGCCGGGTGGCCGCCTGGTCGAGAGGGTCTTGCGCGCCGGTGACCTGCTCCTGCCAGGCCACGGCAGGCAGGGTGCGCCCCTCGGCGAGTTCGGTCAGCAGGCGTGTCGCCAGCTCGGTGGCGCCCGCATGCGCCAGCAGCCGGCCGGCGAAGACCAGCACCGGCACCACCGGTTCGGGCGCGACCTGAGCGGCCAGGGCGGCGGCCACCTCGGCCATCTCGGCGAAGCCCTGTTCGTAGCCGCCCAGTGATTCGGGCACCAGCAGCCCGGTCCAGCCCTGCTCGGCCAGGGCGCTCCAGAAACGGCGGTCGTAGCCGGGTGCCTGGTGGCGCAGGGCGCGTGCGCGGTGCAGAGGCGACTCTTTGGTGGCGAAACCGAGCGCACTCTCGCGCAGCATGTTGAGTTGGTCGGCGCGTTCGCTGTCGGGAGGGGTGGTCATGATGGGGTGGGGGATGTCATGGGTGAAAAGAGGGTGACGCTGGATGCCGCAGGAATGTCGGCGGCGAGTTCCGCAGTGAGTGTCAAAGCGTGAGCGTCAATAGGATTTGGGCAGGCCCAGCACCTTCTCGGCGATGAAGCACAGGATGAGCTGCGGGCTGATCGGCGCGATGCGCGGAATCATCATCTCGCGCAGGTAGCGCTCGACGTGGTACTCCTTGGCGTAACCGAAACCGCCGAGTGTGGCCATGGCGCGCTGGCAGGCATTGAAGCCGGCCTCGGCTGCCATGTACTTGGCCGCATTGGCGTCGGCGCCGCAGGGCAGGTTGTTGTCGTATTTCCATGCCGCGCGCATCGTCATCATCTCGGCTGCTTCCAGTTCCATCCACGATTGCGCCAGCGGATGCTGGATCGACTGGTTTTGCCCGATCGGCCGATCAAAGACCACGCGTTCGCCGGCGTACTTGACGGCCACCTGCAGCGCCGCGCGGCCCAGGCCGATCGCCTCGCCCGCGATCAGCACCCGCTCGGGGTTCATGCCGTGCAGGATGTATTCGAAGCCGCGGCCCTCTTCCCCGATGCGGTCCTCCACCGGCACCCGCAGGCCGTCGATGAAGACCTGGTTCGAATCGACCGCCTTGCGCCCCATCTTCTCGATCTCCCGCACCTCTACAAAACGGCGGTCGAGGTCGGTGTAGAACAGGCTCAGGCCGAAGCTCGGCTTCTTGCAGTCTTCGGCCGCAGTGGTGCGTGCGAGGATCAGCATCTTCTCGGCCACCTGGGCGGTTGAAATCCAGACCTTCTGGCCGGACAACACATAGTGGTCGCCCACCCGATCAGCGCGGGTTTTCAATCGGGTGGTGTTCAGGCCGGTGTCAGGCTCGGTGACGGCGAAGCAGGCCTTTTCCCGGCCCGCGATCAGCGGCGGCAGCATGCGGCGTTTCTGTTCCTCGTTGCCGAACACGGCCACCGGCTGCAGGCCGAAAATATTCATGTGCACCGCCGATGCGCCGGACAGCCCGGCACCCGACTGTGAAATGGCCTGCATCATCACGGTGGCTTCAGTGATGCCCAGTCCGCCGCCGCCGTATTCCTGCGGCAGGCAAATGCCGAGCCAGCCCCCCTCGGCCAGGGCGCGGTGCAGCTCATGCGGAAAACCGCCCAGCCGGTCGCGTTCGAGCCAGTAAGCGTCGTCGAAGCGGGCGCAGATTTTGACGATCGCATCGCGAATCGATTCATGTTCTGGGTGGGGTGCGAAATCCATGGGGGTGTTTTTGGTGAGTTCAGATGGCCAGGCCGAGGCGTGTGCCCTGGTCAATGGCACGCAAGGCGTCCAGTTCGGCGGCAACCGCCGCACCGCCGATGATCTCGGGCGCCAGGCCGAGCGCGCGCAATTCGGTGGCCAGCGTGTTCTCGCTGTCCTGGCCGGCGCAAATGACGATGGTGTCCACATCGAGCGTTTGCGGCTGCCCCTGGATGCTCAGGTGCAGTCCGGCGTCGTCGATGCGCTCATAGCTGCAGCCCGACAGCATGCGCAGGCCGCGTCGTGCCAGTTCGGCCTTGAGCGCCCAGCCCGTGGTCATGCCCAGGCTGCGCCCGGGTTTTTCCGGTTTGCGCTGCAACAGGGTGACCTCGCGTGGCGATGTCACGGGCAGCATCGGTTTGAGGCCACCCGCGGCTGAGGGTGAGGTATCGACACCCCATTCAGCGTGAAACCGGTCGACCGCCTGCGGCGCGCTGGCGTCCCCGGCCTGTTCTTCGTGCAGCAGGAATGCCGCCACGTCGAAACCGATCCCCCCGGCGCCAATCACCGCGACCCGGCGGCCCGCCTGCACCCGGCCCGACAGCAGGTCGGCATAAGCCACGACTTTCGGATGCTCGATACCCGGGATCTGCGGCAGGCGCGGGCGCACGCCGGTGGCGATCACGATGCGGTCGTACGGGGCCTTGGCGAGCGCTTGGGCCTCAACCCGGCTGCCAAGTTTGAGCCTGACGCCATGCCGTGCCACACCCTGTTGAAAGTAGCGCAACAGTTCATTGAACTCCTGCTTGCCCGGCACGGCCCGAGCCAGGTTCAACTGGCCGCCGATCTCTGGCGCGGCCTCGAACAGGGTGACCGCGTGTCCGCGAGCGGCGGTGCTCAGCGCGCAGGCCAGCCCGGCCGCGCCGGCGCCGACCACCGCCACCTTGCGTTGCGCCGCCCGTGGCGGCAGCCGCGAGAATTCGAGTTCGCGGCCAGCGCGGGGGTTGACCAGGCAGGTGGCGGGCCGGTCGGTGAAGATGTAGTCGAGACAGGCCTGGTTGCAGGCGATGCAGGTGTTGATCTCATCGGCGCGACCCTGCGCCGCCTTGGCGATGAAGTCGGCGTCGGCCAGGAAGGGGCGCGCCATCGAGACCATGTCGGCATCGCCGCTGGCAAGAATCTCTTCGGCCAGCGCGGGCGTGTTGATGCGGTTGGAGGTGATGACCGGAATCGATACGGCCTTTTTGACCCGGGCCGCCGCGAAGCGCCAGGCGGCGCGTGGCACCACGTAGGCAATGGTGGGTATGCGCGCTTCGTGCCAGCCGATGCCGGTGTTGAGGATGTCGGCGCCGGCGCCCTGTACGGCCTGGGCTAGTTGGGCGATTTCGTCCGCCGGGGCGCCGCCTTCGACCAGATCCAGTGCCGACACACGGTACATCAGCAAAAACTGCGGTCCCACCTGTTCGCGCACGCGACGCACGATCTCCACCGGCAGGCGGTGGCGATTTTCCATGCTGCCGCCGAATTCGTCGCTGCGGTCGTTGGTGCGCGTGACGGTGAACTGGTTGAGCAGGTAGCCTTCCGAGCCCATGATCTCGACGCCGTCAAAGCCGGCGCGCTGGGCGAGTTCGGCGCAGCGCACGAAGTCGGCGATCGTTTGCCAGACTTCGGCCGTGCTCAAGGCTCGGGGCCCGCGCGGATTGATCGGGGACGGAATGCCGGAGGCGCCGACCGGCCGTGCGACCTTGGCGTAGCGGCCGGTATGCAGGATTTGCAGAATGATCTTGCCGCCCTCGGCATGCACCGCCTGAGGAATGGGTTTGAGCGCATCGGCCTGCTCCGGCGTGACGAGCAGGGGGCCGGTTTCATCCAGCAGGCCATCCTGGCAGGGCGCATAGCCGCCGGTGACGATCAGGCCGACGCCACCGCGCGCCCGCTCCGCATAGAACAGGGACAGGCGCTCTATCGGCCGATCCAGCGACTCCAGTCGCGTGTGCATGGAGCCCATCAGCGCCCGGTTCCGAAGAACATGCGCACCGACCTTCAGTGGAGACAGCAGTCTTGAAAAGGGAACTGCGGGACTGTGGGTCATGTAAAAAATCTCCTGCATATCTAACTAACGCCTGTTCGGTGCTATAGTAACAAGGAACCACCGCGTTTTGCAATCGGGGTTCTCTTCATTTTTTTGTTTCTGGCTGCTGTCGGGCGCGGGAGGCAGTCGTTTTCAGCAGCAGTCAACCAGGAGATATGGCCATGATTTTTGATGACGATCAAATTGCGTTGCGTGACGTGGCGCGCCGCTTTGCACGCGAGAAGCTCAGGCCCGATTACCAAAAGCGCGAGTCGCAGCCGGGTATTGACCGGGCGCTGTTCAGGGAAATGGGGTCCCTCGGCCTGATCGGTGTCGATTTGTCCGAGGAGTATGGTGGCCTGGGCCTGAGTGGCGTCACGGCGGGCCTCATTACCGAGGAAATCGCCTATGGCGACTTCAACGTGAGCTATATGCAGTTGCTGAGCTCGCTGATGGGCGCCATCATCCATGCCAATGCGTCCCCCGAGCTGGCGCGCACCTGGAACAGCCGGATCGTGGCGGGCGAGGCCATCGTCGCCCTGGGTCTGACCGAGCCGCGGGGCGGCTCGGATGCCGCCAACCTGCAGCTCAAGGCGCGCCGCGTTGGCGACGAGTACATCCTCTCGGGTGAGAAGACCTCCATCACCTTTGCCGACCAGGCCGATGCCATGGTGCTGTTCGCGCGCACCGGCAAGCCAGAGGATGGCGCGCGCGGTATCACGGCCTTGCTGGTGGAGTTGAACCAGAAAGGCGTGCAGCGCACCCGCTTCAACGACGTCGGCAGCAAAATCATCGGCCGCGGCTCGGTGTTCTTCGACGACGTGCGGGTGCCGGTCGAGAACCGGCTGGGGGCGGAAGGCAAGGGCTTCACGCAGGTGATGCAGGGCTTTGACTTCAGCCGCATCCTGATCGCCCTGCAGTGCTTGGCGGCGGCGCAGGCCTCGATCGACGAAACCTGGGAATACGTGAAGGAGCGCCAGACCTTCGGCGCACCGTTGGCGCAGTACCAGGGCGTGAGCTTTCCGATTGTCGAATTCGAGACGTTGATTTCCGCTTGCCGCCAGCTTTGTTACCACGGTCTGGCCTTGCGCGACGCGGGTCAACCGCACACCGCGGAAGCCGCCATGGTCAAGTGGATGGCCCCCAAGACCTCGTTTGACGCCATCCATCAGTGCCTCCTGACCTTTGGCCACTATGGCTGGTCGATGGATCTGCCGCACCAGCAGCGCATGCGTGATGTGATGGGTCTGGAAATCGGCGACGGCACGGCGCAAATCATGAAGCTGATCATCGCCCGCGAGCGTGTGGGCCGCGCTGCCGTGCAATACGCCAAGGAGAGCAAATAATGCAAACCGGGAATCAGGCATCCCCCGTGGTGGTCAGCCGCAGCGGCACGGTCGGGATCATCGAGCTGGCCCGTCCCGAAAAATTCAATTGCCTGTCGATGTCCGTGCATGAGGGCATCGAGGCTGCTCTTGATGAATTCGAGCAGCCCGGCTCCGGCGTGCGCGCCATCCTGATCCGGGCGCAGGGCAAGCATTTCTGCACCGGTGCCGACCTGGACGAGGTGAAGTCCTTGCGCGGCGATCCCGCCAGGCTGAAGCATTTCATCGCTTATGGCCATGGCGTGCTCAAGCGCCTGGAGCGCAGCGATCTGCCGGTGGTGGCGGCCTGTCAGGGCCTGACCCTGGCGGGCGGCAGCGAACTGATGCTGGCCTGCGACATCATTTTTGCAGCCAAGGACGCGCGTTTTGGCGACCAGCATGCCCAGTTCGGCCTGATTCCGGGCTGGGGTGGTAGTCAGCGCATGCCGCGCATCGTCGGCCTGCGGCGCGGCCTGGACCTGTTTTTTTCGGCGCGCTGGATCGATGCCGACACGGCCGGGCAATGGGGGCTGGTCAACTATGTGGTCGAACCCGAACAACTGGGTGAAGCGGCGCTCGCCTACTGCACCAGACTCGCCACGCGCAGCCGGATCGGCATCGCCACCATGAAGCGCCTCGCCCGTCAGGGCATGGAGGGTTCATCGGAGGCCGGTCTCCAGCTCGAGGAGGATCTGGCCAGCGCCGCCTTGCTCGATGACGATGTGAGTGAAGGTCTGGCGGCGTTCGAGGCGCGTCGCACGCCGGTGTTCAAGTCCTGATGACTTTCCCTTTCGAATTGGTGCGAGAACGCAAATGACCATCCTCTCCTCACGTGTGTCGACTTCGGACGACGAATTTCGACTCAATCGCGAAGCCTACGAGGCCGTGATTGCGAATCTGCAGAGCCGTCGCCAACAGGCGCTTGCCGGGGGCCCTCTGAAAGCGCGGGAAAAACACCTGGCGCGCAACAAGATCCTGCCGCGCCATCGGGTCGAAGTGCTGCTCGATCCGGGTTCGCCCTTCCTGGAAGTCGGCATGCTGGCCGGTGAAGGCCTGTACGACGGCGTGCCGCCCGGCGCCAGCATCATCACCGGCATTGGCCTGGTGCAGGGCCGTGCGTGCATGATCATCGCCAACGACGCCACCGTGAAGGGCGGCACCTACTACGGCATGACCTGCAAGAAACACGTGCGGGCGCAGCAGATTGCCTGGCAGCACCGCCTGCCCTGCATCACGCTGGTTGACAGCGGCGGGGCGTTTCTGCCGGAGATGGCCAACATCTTTCCCGATGTCGGACAGTTCGGCAGCATCTTCAACAACCAGGTCCGCATGTCGGCCGAGGGTATCCAGCAGATTGCCGTCGTGATGGGGCCCTGCACGGCGGGTGGCGCCTATATTCCGGCTCTGTGCGACGAGGCGGTGATTGTCAAGGAGCAGGGCTATATGTACCTCGGTGGCCCCGAGTTGACGTTTGCCGCCACCGGCGAGACGGTGGATGCCGAGTCGCTGGGGGGGGCCAGGATGCACTGCAGCGTCAGTGGCGTCACCGACCATATCGCCGAAGATGACCGCCACGCGCTGGCCATCACGCGTGAGATCGTGCGCGATCTGGGCGAGCAAGCCCAACCGCGCTGGACGCGTCAGCCCTCGGTGCCGCCGCGTTTCGACCCGCGTGAGATTTACGGCATCATCAGCCGCGACACCAAGATTCCGACCGACACGCGCGAGATTCTGGCGCGCTTCGTCGATGACAGCCGGTTCCAGGAATTCAAGCCGATGTACGGCGACACCCTGTTGACCGGTTTTGCCCGTATCCACGGCCACGAGATTGGCATCCTCGCCAACCAGGGCGTGCTGTTCCCGGAAAGCGCGATGAAGGCGGCGCACTTTATTGATTTGTGCTGCCAGCGCGACATCCCGCTGCTGTTCATGGCCGACGTGACCGGCTTCATGGTCGGGCGCGCCGCCGAGCAGGCCGGCATCGCCAAGGCCGGCGCCAAGATGATCACGGCCATGGCCTCGGCCAACGTGCCCAAGTACACCATCATCATGGGTGCCTCTTACGGCGCTGGCTACCTGGCCATGTGTGGCCGGCCGTTCAATCCGACCGCGATGTTCGCCTGGCCGACCGGCCGCGCGGCCATCATGGGCCCGGATCAGGCCGCCACCGTGATGGCGCTGGTGCGCAAGCAGATCAACAAGACCGAGGGCCGCGAATGGACGCCCGAGGAAGAAGAAGCCTTCAAGGTACCGGTGCGCAAGATTTACGAAGACTTCCAGCCCGCCACCAACTTCTCTTCCAACCTGTGGGTCGACGGCATTCTTGATCCGGTGGAAACGCGCGATGCCATGGGGCTGTTGCTCGACCTCGCTTCGCGCACCGCCGCCAAACCGACGCCGTTCGGCGTTTTTCGTTTCTAACCAGGACGCAAACCATGCAACGCATCCACACCGTCTTGATGGCCAACTTCCTTCGCCGCTCTGGAGGCCTTGGGCATGCTTAAGAAAATCCTCATTGCGAACCGAGGCGAGATCGCCTGCCGCATTGCCCGTACTTGCCGCAAGCTCGGCCTGTCCGTGGCCACGGTGCATTCCAGCGCTGACCGGTTTGCCCGCCATGTGCGCGAGATCGGGGAATCGGTCGAGATCGGGGGCGCCGCGCCCAGCGAGAGTTACCTCAACATCGACGCCATCATCGCGGCGGCCAGGCGCGTCGGCGCCGACGCCGTGCATCCGGGCTACGGCTTCGTCTCCGAGAACGCGGACTTCGTGCGCGCGCTTGAAGCGGCTGGCCTGACCTTCATCGGCCCCCGGGCCGACACCATGGAGCGCGTGGGCGGCAAGGCCAGCGCCAAGCGCGAGGCGGCCCGGCTCGGCGTGCCGGTCATCCCCGGCAGTGAAGGCGGCATGAGCGATCCGTCCGAGGTGTCGCGCCTGGTGCGCGGCATGACGCTGCCGGTGCTGCTCAAGGCGGTGGCCGGCGGAGGCGGCCGCGGCATGGCGGTGGTCGAGACGCTGGAGGGGCTGGAGGCACGCATCGAGAGCGCCATGCGCGAGGCCGAAAAAGCCTTCGGCAATGGCGAACTGATCGTCGAACGCTACCTGCCGCAGGTGCGCCATCTTGAAGTGCAGGTCGCCGGTGACGGCCAGGGCCATGCCATCCACCTGTTCGAGCGCGAGTGCACTTTGCAGCGCCGCCATCAAAAAGTGATCGAGGAAGCGCCCTCGGCCGGCCTCGGCCCGCGTCTGCGCGAGGCTATCCTGGCCGATGCGGTGAAGCTGGCCGCCGGCGTGAACTACCGCGGCCTGGGTACCGTGGAGTTCGTTGTTGCCGGTGACGCGCACTACTTCCTGGAAGTCAACCCGCGCTTGCAGGTCGAGCACCCGGTGACCGAAGAAGTCACCGGGCTCGATCTGGTGGCGCTGCAGCTGCGCATTGCCGACACCGGGTGCTTGCCGCTGGCGCAAGCCGATGTGGTGTGTCGGGGTCACGCCTTCGAGGCGCGGCTGTGCGCGGAAGATGCCGACGCCGGTTTCCTGCCGGCCATGGGTCGGCTCGATGTCGTCGATTTTTCGCGCTCGGGCGTGCGCATCGAGTCGGGGGTGGACAGCGGAGACGAGATCTCGCCGCACTACGACTCGATGATCGCCAAGCTCATCGCCCATGGCCCCGACCGCGAGTCGGCCCGTCGGGCATTGGTGGCTGGATTGCGCGAGAGCACGGTCATCGGGCTGGTGACCAACCTGCGGTTTCTGCATGAACTGCTCGAATGGCCGGAAACCCGCGACGCCAGTTTCCATACCCGCCTGATTGACGAGCGTCATGCGCAGCGGGGCGTGGTCGCGCCCGCGGCCGTGCCGGTGGAGCACCTGGCGGCGGCCGCGCTGTACTGGCTGGCGCAGCGGCGCGCGGAGTCGCCCGCGCTGGGCTGCTGGACCCTGTGGGACGGTTTCACCGGCTGGCGCCTGAGCAGTGGGCCGATTCAGGCCGCGCCCCAGGCGGCCCTGGTGTTGAAGGCGGGCGCGGCAGAGTGGCCGGTCCGGTTTTCCGCTCGCGCCGCCGATGGCGCCTGCACCCTGGCCATCGGCGACGAGGTGACGCAGGCCGCGCTGTCGCCGATCCCGGGTGGGCGCCGCCTGTTGCAGTGCGGCGGGCGGGCGCTGGAGCTGACCATCCAGGGCGATGCGCAGCAGGTCGAGCTCTCCAGCGCGCTGGGCAGCAGCGTGTTCACCGCGGAACCCTATCTGGGAGGCGCCGCCGGTGACGCCGCCTCCAGCGGGCAATTGGGCGCACCGATGATGGGCAAGGTGGTCGCGGTCAAGGCGGCGGTTGGCGATTCGGTCGCCATCGGCCAGACCGTGATAGTGCTCGAATCGATGAAGATGGAGCTGCACGTCACGGCGCCGTTCGAAGGCAGCCTGAGCAGCCTGCGCTGCCGGGTTGGCGACATGGTCGAGCGCCACCAGGTGCTGGCCGAAGTCCGTCCGGTCTGATCGAAGGAGATGGCGGCGATGAGTGACTTGCCCGCCTCGGTCGAGTTCCATGAGGAGGGGCCGCGCGAGGGCTTCCAGATGGAGCCGCGGACCTATCCGCTGGGCGATCGCGCCGCGTTGATTGATGCTTTGGCGGCCTCGGGCTTGAAGCACATCCAGGTGGCTTCCTTTGTCAGCCCGCGCGCGGTGCCGCAGATGGCCGATACCGCCGAGCTGTTCGCCGCCATCGTCAAGCGCCCAGGCACCCGCTACACGGCGCTCTGGCTCAACGACAACGGATTCGAGCGTGCGCGTGCCTGCGAGCAGGTGGACCTGGACGGCAGGCTGATGTTCTACACCACGGAGCCGTTTTCGCAGCGCAACAACAACTGCAGCGTGGCCGAGATGCGCGAACGCCAGCTCGGCTGGCTGGACCGCTACATCGCCCTGGGCATTCCGGTGGAAAAGGCCTACGTGATCACGGCTTTTGGCTGCAATCTCGGGGGTGCCGTGCCGCTGTCGTCCGTCACCGACCACATACGCTGGCTGCTTGATGCCTGCGCCGACCGGAGCGTGCCGCTGCCAGCGGTTTACCTGGCCGATACCATGGGATGGGCCCATCCCGAGGAGATCAAGCGTCGCATCGGGGCGGTACGCGAGATCGTGCCCGATGCACGCATCGGGCTGCACCTGCACGACACGCGCGGCGTCGGCGGCGCCAACGTCTATGCGGCCTTGCAGATGGGTGTCCGGCTGTTCGACAGTTCGGTCGCCGGTCTGGGCGGATGCCCGTTCGCCGGCCACAAGCATGGCGGCGCGGCGGGCAATATTTGCACCGAGGACATGGTGTTCATGTGCCAGGAACTCGGTATTGAGACCGGCATCGACCTGGAGGTGCTGATTGAGGCGGCTCGGCTGGCCGAGCGCATCATTGGCCGGGCATTGTCGGGCCATGTGATGCACAGTGGCTCGCTCGCTGCAATGAAGGGATGACGCAGATGACTCAGATCGAAAGCCGTATCGATACCCGCGGCGATGCCTACGCCCAGGCGCTGGGGCAGGGCCGATCACAGGCCGAGACGCTGCGTGCGCGTCTGGTCGCGGTGGCGAGCGGCGGGCGCGACGCGCACATCCGGCGCCACCGCGAGCGCGGCAAGCTGCTGGTGCGCGAGCGCATCGACTTTCTCGTTGATGATGGCAGCGCCTTCCTGGAACTCTCGCCGCTGGCGGCCTGGGGCCAGTATGGCAACGAGGTGCCGGGCGCGGGCATCGTCACCGGCGTCGGCATGGTGGCCGGTCGGCCCTGCATGCTCATCGCCAATGATGCCACGGTCAAAGGCGGCTCGTTCTTCCATGAAACCGTCAAAAAACATATCCGGGCGCAGGACATCGCCGAGCGTCTGCGGCTACCCTGCCTGTATCTCGTGGACTGCGGCGGCGCCTTCCTGCCGGAGCAGGACCGCGTGTTCCCTGACAAGGACCACTTCGGCAACAGTTTTCACCGCCAGTGCCGCATGTCGCAGGCCGGTCTGCCGCAGATTTCGGCCGTGTTTGGCGGCTGCACCGCGGGCGGGGCCTACATTCCGGCGCTGTCCGACGAGGTGGTGATGGTGCGTGGCAATGCGCGCATCCACCTCGGCGGCCCGTCCATCGTCAAGATTGCGATCAACGAAGTGGCCGATGGCGAAACCCTCGGTGGCGCCGAGATGCACAGCCGCGTCTCCGGCGTCAGCGACCATCTGGCCGAGGACGAGCACCAGGCGCTGGCGATGCTGCGCCAGATCGTGGCCAGCCTGCCGCCCGAGCCCGCGCTGGCGCCGCCGCTGTTGCCCAGCCCGCCACGCTACGATCCGGGCGAACTCGACGGCATCGTGCCGGCTGATCCCAAGCAGCCCTACGACGCGCGCGAGATCATTGCGCGGCTTCTCGATGGCAGTGCCTTCCATGAGTTCAAGCCGCTGTGGGGCGAGACGCTGGTGACCGGCTTCGGCGCGATCCACGGCCAGCCCGTGGCCGTTCTGGCCAACAACGGCGCGCTGCTGGCCGAGTCGGCCCTGAAGGGCGCGCACTTCATCGAGCTGGCCAACCAGCGTGGCGTGCCGCTGCTGTTTTTGCAAAACATTCCCGGCTTCATGGTGGGCACCGAGGCCGAGCGCGGCGGCATTGCCAAGCACAGCGCCAAGATGGTCTATGCCATGGCCTGCGCCCGCGTGCCCAAGCTGACGCTGGTCGTCGGCGGCTCTTATGGCGCGGGCAACTACGGCATGTGCGGCCGCGGTTTCGAGCCCGAATTCCTGTTCGCCTGGCCCAGCGCCCGGGTGGCGACCATGAGCGCCGACATCGCCAGCAATGTGATGGTCGAGCTGGCGCGTTCCAATCTGCGCGGCCCGGCCGACGAGGCCCGGCTGGCCGAAACCGAACGCCAGGTGCGTGAGCAATACGCGCGCCAGAGCGACCCCTATTACGCCACCTCCCGGCTGTGGGACGACGGCCTGATCGAGCCTTCGGCCTCGCGCGATGTGCTCGGCCTGGCGCTGGCGCTGGCGGCGCGCCGTGCGCTGCCGGACACCGCCACCCCTGTCTATCGCATGTAACCCTGTCCATCCAGAGACCTGTCCCATGAACACACCCGCCTACGAAACCCTGCAACTTGCCGTCGATGCGCGCGGCGTGGCCCGCCTCACGCTGAACCGCCCCGACACCCACAACGCGCTCAACGCCACCCTGATCGGCGAGCTGCGCCGTGCGGTCGAATGGCTGGGCGCCGCCGAGGGCGTGCGCGCGCTGGTGCTCACTGGCGCCGGCAAGACTTTTTGCGCGGGCGGCGACCTCGGCTGGATGCGGGACAACATGACGAAGAGCCGGGCCGAGCGCGTCAGCGAAAGCGGCGATCTGGCGCTGATGCTGCGGGCACTGAATGACCTGCCGATGCCAGTCATTGGCCGCATCAACGGCCCCGCCTATGGTGGCGGCGTCGGCATGATCTCGGTGTGCGACATGACCATCGCGGTCGATACCGGCGTCTATTCGCTGACCGAGGTCCGCCTGGGCCTGCTGCCGGCCAACATCGCGCCCTATGTGGTGGCGCGCATGGGCGAGGCCAACGCACGGCGCACCTTCCTGACGGCGCGCCGCATGGGGGCGACCGAGGCGCAGCGCCTGGGCCTGCTGTCCGAGGTGGTGGCGGCGGACCAGCTCGACGCCGCCGTCGAGCGCGAACTCGCCGACCTGCTGCAGTGCGCGCCCGGCGCGGTGGCGGCCACCAAGAAGTTGATCGCCTACGTGCATTCGCATGACCTGGACACCAACATGATCTACGCCGCCGACAAGCTGGCCGATGCCTGGGAAACCGAAGAAGGGCGCGAAGGCATCGCCGCCTTCTTCGGCAAGCGCCAGCCTGCGTGGCGGCAGGCCTGAGGTCAAGATGAATATGTTCGAAACCCTGCTGATTGCCGTCGCGGGAGCCGTGCATGTTTGACACGCTGCTGATTGCCAACCGCGGCGACCAGCCGGCACCAGTCGGCGCAGCGGCGCAGCCAAATTGCCTGGCGCGCGCAGCGTGCGCAGGCGATCTCGTCGCGGGAGCCGTGCATGTTTGACACGCTGCTGATTGCCAACCGCGGCGAGATTGCCTGCCGCATCGCACGCACCGCGCGCCGCATGGGCTTGCGAACCGTGGCGGTGTACGCTGATGCTGACCGCGAAGCGCTGCACGTGGCCCAGTGTGATACCGCCGTGCGCATTGGCCCGCCTGAGGCCGCGCGCAGCTACCTGGATGCCGCGGCGATCGTGGCCGCGGCGCGTGCCGCCGGTGCGCAAGCCATCCATCCGGGCTACGGCTTCCTGTCGGAAAGCCTGGCCCTGATCGATGCCTGCGAAGCGGCCGGGCTCATTTTCGTCGGCCCCTCGCGCGAGGCGATCCGGCGCATGGGGTCGAAGATCGAATCCAAACGCATTGCGATGGAACACGGCGTGCCGGTGGTGCCGGGCTACCACGCTGACGATCAGGACAGCGCGGTCTTGCAGGCGGCTGCCAGTGACGTGGGCTATCCGGTGCTGATCAAGGCCTCGGCCGGCGGTGGCGGCAAGGGCATGCGGGTGGTGCGCGGCGCGGGCGAATTCACGGCCGCGCTGGACACCGTGCGGCGCGAGGCCCAGGCGTCGTTCGGTGATGACCGTGTGCTGCTGGAGCGCTACCTGGACGAGCCGCGCCACCTCGAGGTGCAGTTGCTGGGCGACAAGCACGGGCATTTGGTGCACCTGTTCGAGCGCGAATGTTCGATCCAGCGCAAGCACCAGAAAGTGATCGAGGAAGCGCCGGCGCCGCACCTGTCGCCGGCGGTGCGCGAGGCCCTGTTTGCCCACGCGCTGACGATGGGGCGTGCCATCGGCTACGACAGCACCGGCACCATCGAGTTCATTCATGACAGCCGCAGCGGCGACACATTCTTTCTGGAAATGAACACTCGGCTGCAGGTCGAGCACCCGGTGACCGAGCTGACCTGCGGCATCGATCTGGTCGAATGGCAGTTGCGGGTGGCCGCCGGTGAAGCGCTCGGCTTCAGTCAGTCAGCGCTGTCGCAGCGCGGCTGCGCGATCGAGGTGCGCGTATGCGCGGAAAATCCAGCGGCCGATTTCGCGCCCGAGATCGGCACCGTGGTCGGCTACCGCGAGCCGCGCGGCGAGGGCGTCCGGGTTGACAGCGGTGTGCGCACCGGCAGCCGGGTCACCCCGTATTACGACTCGATGCTGCTCAAGGTGATTGCCCATGCCGATGACCGGCCGACCGCCGCGCGACGGCTCGCCACCGCACTGGACGACACGGTGCTGCTCGGCGTGCACAGCAACCTCGGTTTCCTGGCCGATCTGCTGCGCCACGAGCACTTTGCGCAAAGGCTCAGTACGCACTACATCGCGCGTGCTTTCCCCGCAGGCTGGCAGCCGCGCGAAGACGACGGGCTGGCCATCGCCGCTGCCGCGCTGCACGGCGTGCTGGCCACGCAGGCAGCTGCGGCCGGGCGCTCGGCCTGGCAATCGCTCGGGACCTGGCGCGTGCCCGGCAGCGGCGCTGGCGGCACGCGGGTGCTGCTCGAAGACGGGCAGCGCTGCGTGCACGAGGCCAGCGTGTCGCCGCAGGGCGAAGGCTGGCGCGTGCGCGTCGGCGAGCTGGAACGGGTGGTTGCGGCGACGCTGGTCGCAGACACCCTGGAATTGCGGCACAAGGGCGTGACGACCCGCTTCACGGTGGCGCTGGAACGGCACGCCAGCGAGGGCGAACGTCTGTGGCTGGCCGGCGCCGGCCGCACGCGCACCTGGCGCCGGCTCGACCGCTGGCAGCGCGCGCTCACCGGCGCGGCGGCCGCGGACGAGCGGGGTGGCAGCCGCCTGCTCGCGCCCATGCCCGGCCTGGTGACGCAAGTGCAAGCCAGCGTGGGCATGACGGTGAATGCGGGCGATACGCTGGTGCAAATGGAAGCCATGAAGATGGTGCACACGATCAGCGCGCCCGCCGCGGGCCGGGTCAGCGAGCTGCGCTGCCGCAGCGGCGATGCGGTGCGCGGTGGCGATGTGCTGGTGGTCATGGACATTGAGGAAAACCGAGGAAAAACGAGATGAACGAACCGATCTACTTCGACGAGCAACACCGGCAGTTCCGCGACAACCTGCGCCGCTTCGTCGAGCAGGAGGTGGTGCCACAGGCGGCACCCTGGGAAGACAGCGGCATGGTGCCGCGCGCGGTGCTGCGCAAAATGGGGGAGCTTGGCTACCTGGGCGTGCGCTACGCTGAGACCTACGGGGGGTCGAAGCTCGACACGGTGTACAGCGCGATCCTGGCCGAGGAACTGGGGCGTTCGAGCTTCGGCGGTTTCGCGGTGACGGTGATGGTGCATACCGACATGGCCTCGCCGCACCTGGCCAACTTCGGCACGCCCGAGCAGTTGCAGCACTACCTGCCGCCCATCATTCGCGGCGAGAAAATCTGCGCCGTGGCCGTGACCGAGCCCGATGCCGGCTCCGACGTGGCCGGCATACGCACCCGCGCGCTGCGCGACGGCGACCACTGGGTCATCAACGGCAGCAAGATGTTCATCACCAACGGCGTGCATGGCGATGTGTATTTCGTCGCCGCCAAGACCGACCCGACGGCCAAGGGCTCGCGCGGCATCTCGATCTTCATCGTCGAGAAGGGCACGCCGGGTTTTCGCGTCGGCCGCGCACTCAACAAGAGCGGCTGGCTGTGCAGCGACACCGCCGAACTGGTGTTCGATAACTGCCGCGTGCCGGCGGCCAACCTGCTGGGCGAGGAGAACAAGGGCTTCTACCAGATCATGCGCAACTTCCAGAACGAGCGCATGGTGCTGGGCGCGCAGATGATGGGCGAGGCCGCGCGCGCGATCGAGCTGACGCTGGCCTACGTGCGCGAGCGCAAAGCCTTCGGCGCCACACTGTGGGACAAGCAGGCGATCCGCCAGCGCCTGGCCATGCGTGCGGCGCAGGTCGAGGCCGCGCGCCAATTGGTCTACCACGCCGCCTGGCTGGACGCACAGGGGCGCGAATGCGTCAAGGAAGTGTCGATGGTCAAGGCGCTGTGCGGCGAGCTGCTCAACGACGTGGTCTATGACTGCCAGCAGTTCCATGGCGGCTTCGGCTATATGCGCGAGGCCGCAATCGAGCGCATGGTGCGCGACGCCCGTGTCCAGGCCATCGGCGGCGGCGCCACCGAAGTGATGCTCGAAGAAGTGGCCAAACGCCTGTGATCATGAGCACCTCGTCCCCCACCCCAGCCATGGACTTGCCGGTCGAGCTGCCGCTCAAGGAAATCCTGCCCGGCATCCTGATGTTCACCCTGCCGGTGGACTACGGCATCGACCACGTCAACATCTACCTGATTCGCGACGGTGAAGGCTGGTGCCTGTTCGATACCGGCGCCGACTGCGAAGCGGCGCGGGCCTTGTGGCTGCGTGCCCTGGCGGGGCCGCTGGTGGGTGGCCTGACGCGCATCATCGTCTCGCACCACCACCCCGACCACCTCGGGCTGGCCGCGTGGCTGGCGCAGAGCACCGGAGCGAAGATCCTGATGCGTCCCGAGGAACGCGAGGTGGCGCGTGCAACCCGCATGCTGGATGAAACCTCACGCCGCCAGGGCATCGACTTCATGCTGCGTCACGGCTTGTCACTGGGCGAGGCCGAGGAGATCGTCAGTGGCGTGTTGCATGAAAACCTGGGTTGCGACGAACCCCCGCCCGGCAGCAGTCTGGAAAACGGGCAGCGGCTGCAAATTGGCGACTTCGGTTTTGACGTGCTGGTGCTGGGCGGCCACAGCATCGCGCAAATCTGCTTGTACGAGCCAGCCTTGAAACTGCTGCTCACCGGGGACCAGCTGCTTGAGCGCATCACGCCCAATGTCGGGGTCTGGCCGTACGGCGAGACCCATCCGCTGCCACGCTACATCGACAGCTTGCGGGCGATCGCGGGCTTGCCCATCGAACATGTGTTGCCGGCGCATCACCATGCTTACCACGCAGGTGAAGCGCGCGCGCACGGGCTGGTGGCGCACCACCAGCGGGCGCTGCGGCGCTTCAAGGAAGGCTTGCGTGAAGGCATGAGTGCCGTGGAGCTTGGCGAAGCGAGTTACGGAAAACAGTCCGAGGCACTGCACAGGTTCCTGGCGATGGGAGAGACGCTGGCGCATCTGCTGTGGCTCGAAAGTGACGGTCATGTCAGGTCCAGCGAAGACGCTGGCGTGCTGCGCTGGGCACCCATCCAGCGGTCAGATCAGCCGACGGTTCAAATTTGAATGAGAGGAATTTTTTGATGGCAGAAACGATGAGTCCTGAAGAGGAATTCGCCCAGCGCTGGCGGAAGTTTGCGGACGTGTCCCCGTACAACCGGGAGCTCGGGCTGTTGCCACACTCCGTGCGGCCGGACTGGTGTGTGCTGAAGGTGGACTACAAGGACGGCCTGGTTGGCGACCCGAACACGCGGGTGCTGCACGGTGGCGTCATCACCGCCTTGCTGGATGCTGCCTTCGGGTTCTCGATCTTTGTGAAGATGCCTCAGTTTCGGCCGATGGCTACGCTGGATCTGCGTATTGACTACCTCAGGCCAGCCACCCCCGATAAAGCGGTGCTGGGCGGCGCGGTCTGCTACAAGCTGACGCCGGATCTGGCCTTCGTCCGCGGCTGCGCCTACCACGAGTCACCGGACGATCCGATCGCCACCGCGGTAGGTATCTACATGTTCACCAGCGGATCCACTGTGATTCAAAACGAGGAGCGTCCCCGATGAAGTTTGCCGACCTCTTGACAAGCTGCAGGGCGTCCGGTGATTTGGGCCCGATGGTGCAATCCATTCCGTACGCCAACTTCCTGGATCTGCGCATCGACATCAAGGGTGACGAGTTCACCTGCATCCTGCCTTTCGAGAAAAAGCTGATTGGCAACCCTGTTCTGCCCGCCTTGCACGGCGGCGCAACCGGTGGTTTTCTGGAATGTGCTGGCTTGTTCTATCTGCTTTGGAAAATGGATACGAAGACCCTGCCGAAGACGATCGACTTCAACATTGACTACCTGCGTACCGGTCAGCCGCGCGACACCTTTGCCAATGTCGTGATGGTCAAGCTGGGACGGCGCGTGGCCAACCTGCGCATCGAGGCCTGGCAGTCGAGTCCCGACAAGCCGATCGCACTCGGCCATTGCAACTTCATGCTTGACGCATGAAACCATCAAGGAAATGCACCCATGAATCAATCGGTCTATCAATCCGTATTCCGTCCGGGACTCTTCGCTGGCCAGACGGTGATCGTCACCGGCGGCGGCAGCGGCATTGGCCGCTGCACCGCCCATGAGCTGGCGAATCTGGGCGCGGCCGTCGCGCTGGTCGGGCGCCGCGTCGAGAAGCTCGAGCAGGTGCAGGCCGAGATCACCGCCGCGGGCGGCCAGGCCAGCATCCATCCCTGCGATATTCGCGACGAAGCCGGCGTGAAAGCCATGGTCGCCGACGTGATCGCACGCCATGGCGTCATCAACGGACTGGTCAACAACGCCGGCGGCCAGTACCCGCAGCC
Source organism: Hydrogenophaga pseudoflava (assembly GCF_004353865.1). Taxonomy (NCBI): domain Bacteria; kingdom Pseudomonadati; phylum Pseudomonadota; class Betaproteobacteria; order Burkholderiales; family Comamonadaceae; genus Hydrogenophaga; species Hydrogenophaga pseudoflava. Next base: position 2,683,956 of record NZ_CP037867.1, on the reverse strand, counting down.
GGTGCGCGACATCACGCTCAAGGGCTGGGACGCGGTGGTGCGCAACAACCTGACCGGCGGCTTCCTGGTCGCGCGTGAAGTCTATGTGCAAAGCATGGAGGCCAACGGCGGCGCCATCGTCAACATCATCGCCGACATCTGGGGGGGCATGCCGACCATGGCGCACAGCGGCGCGGCGCGCGCGGGCATGCTGTCTTTCACCGAGACGGCAGCCTGCGAATGGTCGCAGTCGGGTGTGCGCGTCAATGCCGTGGCGCCGGGCTGGGTGGCCAGCAGCGGCTTTGACACTTACAGCGCCGAGATGCAGGCCGAGCTGCGCAGCCTGAAGACCAAGGTGCCGCTGCAGCGCTATGGCACCGAGTCCGAGGTGTCGGCGGCGATCGTGTTCCTGCTGAGCGAGGCGGCGGCCTTCATCACCGGCTCATGCATTCGGGTCGATGGCGGCGTGCCCAATGCCAGACCGACCTGGAAGCTGATAGCGCACGAGCGCTCAAAGGCATTCAACGGTTTTACGCTGTCGCAGGCACCCAAGTGTCTGGGCGAAGATGCGCAGGGATGATCGGGACATGAACACGCCGGCACAAACCACGAATGCGAACGACCTGTCGAACTGTCTCGCGCCTGGCCGTTATGTCGACAGCGACCATCCCGCGGTGATATCGTTCGCGCGCCGGGTTGCCGGCGCCGCGACGACGCCGCATGACATCGCGCTCAAGCTCTACTATGCCGTGCGCGACGAGTTTCTCTATGACCCCTACCACTTCGACACCAGCATCGACGGCCTCAAGGCCAGCCATGTGATAGCGGCGGGCCGCGGTTTCTGCGTGCCCAAGGCGGCGCTGCTTGCCGCCGCTGCACGCGTGTTGGGCGTGCCATCGCGGCTCGGCTTTGCCGACGTGCGCAACCATCTGACCAGCCAGAGGCTGTACGACATGATGGGCACCGATCTGTTCGTCTTTCACGGCTACACCGAGCTGTGGCTCGATGGCCAATGGATCAAGGCCACGCCCGCCTTCAACCGCTCCCTGTGCGAGAAAGCCGGCATTCGGCCGCTGGAGTTCGACGGCAGCGCCGATTCGGTTTTTCATGAATTCGACGCCAGCGGCCGGCGTCACATGGAGTATGTGCATGACCGTGGCGCCTATGTCGATCTGCCGCGCGGCGATCTGATCGCCGCGTGGCGCGAGGCCTATCCCTCGTTTCCCGACTGGGGGCGGAAGCTGGGCGTCCGCGCCGATTTCGAATCCGATGTCCGGCCGGGTGCCTGACATCGGACCCCGAGGATGAAGTCCGCTGAACGGCAACGAATTTTTAATAACCTTGCTGTGAATAGAGCCAGGCACATGAGAGTTTTATTCCTGATTTATGGGGCGGCCAGTTATCTGGCTTTCCTCCTTGTGTTTGTCTATTTCATGGGCTTTGTCGGTGATGTGTTCGTGCCCCAATCCGTCAGCCATCCGGCGTCGGCCGGTTTCAGCAAGGCCCTGCTGATCGACATCGGGGTGATGCTGTTGTTCGGCATTCAGCACAGCGTGATGGCGCGAGCCGGCTTCAAGTCGTTCATGGCGCGCGTGATTCCGCACACCATTGAACGCGCGACTTACGTGCTGACCTCCGCCATCGTGCTGGCGTTGCTGATGTTCTGGTGGCGACCTATCGAAGGCACGGTGTGGTCCGTGGAAAATCCGGCGGCGCGCGCAGCCGTATGGGCGCTCTTTGCGCTGGGATGGCTATTGATTTTCATCTCCACCTTCCTGACCGACCATTTTGATCTCTTCGGTCTGCGCCAGGTCTGGCTGCACTACGTCCGGCGGACTTACACCGACCTGAGGTTTACCGAGCGACTTTTCTACCGGTCAATTCGCCATCCGATGATGCTGGGAATCCTGATTGCCTTCTGGGCCGCGCCTGTCATGAGCGTGAGCCACCTGGTGTTTTCGATCGGAATGTCCTTGTACGTTCTGGTCGGCATCCACTTCGAGGAAAAAGGACTCCAGAAAGCCTTGGGGAGGGACTATGTTGACTACCAAAAGCGCACCAGGAAGATCGTTCCAGGCGTCTATTAACGATGACCAGCAAATGACCAGTAGGTGATGTCGTCTGCGTATCGGGACCAGGAAGCAAGACGCCTTGGTCCGTAACCCCGGAGCCTTAAAAACATGAATCTGCGATCTTTCATGCCTTCCCCGATGAGATTTCATCCATGGAAGACTTCGCTGCAGGTTGGCAGCGTTCGGCCACGGAAGGTTCTTGCATGAATATTTTCGAGCGACGAGAGTTCTCCGGCTTGGACGGTGGCGTTCTTGTCGCCGACGTTTATGGGCCGGTGGGTGCGCCGACGGTGTTGCTGCTGCACGGCGGGGGGCAAACGCGCCATGCCTGGGGCCGCGCCGCGCAGACCCTTGGCGATGCTGGCTGGCGTACGGTCGCCCTGGATCTGCCGGGGCATGGTGACAGTGCCTGGGCGACCGATGGCGATTACCGGATTGAGGTCCTGGCCGAGCGCATGTGCCGCATCTGGCGCGAACTGGGGACGCCGCTGGCCGTGGTGGGGGCATCCCTCGGCGGCCTCATCAGCATGGCCGCGGTCGGTCGCGCCGACGCGCCACCGATCAACGCGCTGGTGCTGGTGGACATTGCGCCGCGCATGGAAGAAGCCGGTGTCGAGCGCATCGTGCGTTTCATGCGGGCGCAGCCCGATGGATTCGCAACACTCGAAGAGGCCGCGCTGCATATTGCAGCCTACCGTGGCCGCCCCATGGAAGGCCCCATCGAGGGGCTGAAGAAAAACCTGCGCCTCAATGCGCAAGGCCGCTGGGTGTGGCATTGGGACCCACGCCTGATGAGCGAAGCCAACCACAATCACCGCCGCGACCCGGACGGCTATGAGCGGGCCTTGCGCGGGCTGCAGGCGCCCACGCTGCTGCTGCGTGGTCAGCGCAGCGACGTCATATCCGAAGAAGATGCGCGTGCCCTGGTGCAAACCCTGCCGCGGGCGCGCTTTGTCGACCTGAAGGGTGCTGGCCACATGATCGCCGGAGATGCCAATGACGCCTTCGCCGCCAGTGTGGTGGATTTTCTGCACGAAGTGATGCCGCCGACGCACGCCCCGGCGGGTGGAAACTGAACCAGGAGCATGCCATGAGTTTGCGATCTTTTACGCTGCACGATCTGATCGCGCGCAACGCGCGCTTGCACGCATCGAAAACGGCTTTTTTGTTTGGCGATCAGCGGGTAACGCACGCCCAGTACGCCGAGCGCACGGCGCGGCTGGCGGCCGGTTTGGCCGCGGCTGGCGTGCGTGCGGGTGACCGGCTGGCGATACTGGCCCCCAACTGCCTGGAATACGCCGATTTGTTCGGTGCCAGCGCGCATCTGGGCGCGATGGTGGTGCCGATCAACTGGCGGCTGTCGGCCGAAGAAGTGGCCCATGTCATCGAGGATGTGTCACCCCGTGTACTGATCGTGGCCGACGAATTCAAGGCACTGCTGCCGCAACAGGGCCTGGACGACACGCTGCGCTACACGCTGGGCGCGGCACAGGCCCCGTGGCAATCCATCGGCACGCTGTATCTGGAGCCCCATGCGCCAGCGGCGGAGCTGCCAGACGTGGCCGACGACAGCGGGTTCGTCATCATCCACACCGCTGCCGTGGGTGGGAGGCCGCGCGGCGCACTGCTCTCGCATGGCGGCCTGCTCGCTGCTGGCATGCAGACGCAACTGGCCTGGCACCTGATGCCGCAGGATATCAATTTGGGGGTCTTGCCGCTGTTTCACGTCGCCGCCATCGGCTTCATGCTGGCCACGCAGCAGGCGGGCGGGGCGACGCTGCTGCTGACACGTTTTGATCCGCCCAGCCTGGTCAAACATATCGACGAGGACGGTGGCAGCCTGATCGGCACCTTTCCGCCCATGCTCGGCGCACTGCTGGACGCTGCCGCGGCCCAGGGCTCGCAACTCGCAAACCTGCGCGTGGTGTCGGGGATCGATGCGCCCGAAACCATCGCGCGCCTGCGCACGAGCTGTCCCCGCGCGACTTTCTGGAGTGCCTACGGCCAGACCGAGACCTCGGGCTCGGTCACCCAGGCGCCCTTTGACGAGCGCCCCGGCAGTGCCGGTCGTCCCACCCTGTTGAACACGGTCGCGGTGCTGGATGATCTGGACCGCCCGCTGCCAATCGGCGCCACCGGCGAGATCGTGGTGCGCGGCCCGATGGTGTTTCTGGGCTACTGGGGCCGCAACGAAGACAACGCCTTCACGTTGCGCAAGGGCTGGCACCATACCGGCGACATGGGGCGCATCGATGCCGATGGCTACCTCTGGTACAGCGGGCGCTCACCGGCCAAGGAGTTGATCAAGCCGGGCGGCGAGAACGTCTATCCAGCTGAAGTCGAGCGGGCCATTCTTGAACACCCGGCGCTGGCGCAGGCGGTGGTATTCGGTGTGCCCGACGTTCAGTGGGGCGAGGCGGTCAAGGCCGTCTGTGTGCTGAAAGCGGGGCACACTTTGAGTGCTGAAGAATTGATCGAGTTTGTGGGCGGTCGCATCGCGCGCTACAAAAAACCCAAGCATGTGGTGTTTGTATCGGAACTGCCCAAGGCAAGTGCCGATAGCATCGACCGCGCGGCCGTCAAGTCCGCGCACGGCGGGGCTTGACGGTCATGTCAGCCTGGTGTGATCAAGCCGCCGTTGACGCTCAGCGTCTGGCCCCGGTGATGGCATTGAATTCGGGGCCAGCAAAGAACGCTGCGGCACTGGCCAAGCGCGTTCAACGGCCGTTTCCAGGATCATTGCATGAACACTGAGCGCGCCGAAGAACTTCGGTTCAAGACCCACTGCCGAACCATCACCGAAACGGACATCGTCACCTTCGTCAATGTGGTGGGATTGCATGAACCATTTTTTATCGACATGGAATACATCCGGGAGAACATGACCGGATCACATCGCAGCCGTTTCGCGCCTGGCCCCATGGTCATCTCGCTCGGCATGGGGCTGCTGGCTACCTATGTGCCAGGCATCATCAAGCAGGTGCTGGAAGGTCGCGAGGTGGGCCCTTTCGGTGGCATGACCGGTGTGCAGGCGCGCCTGCGTGGTGCGCTGTTTCCAGGCGACACCATTCATGTCGAAGGGGAGGCCCGACTGCTCCCCAAGACCTCGCGCGGCTATACCCTGATGGAGTTGCAGCACCTGGTGATCAATCAGCGTGGCGAGACCATCGCTGACTTCACCGAAACCATTACCTTTCTGCCTCAGGCCAACCCAAAGTCGCTGACCTGAACAAGTCAGCGCGCTACACATGCAAGGCAACCCACAGTCCAGCCAAGGAGTAATAGCACAATGAAAAAACGAGAAGCAGTGATCGTCGGCGTCGCCGACTTGCCGCTGAAGGACGGCAAGGCCCTCACGCCGATGTCGGTCTTGCAGGTTCAGGCGCTGGTCGCGCGCGATGCGCTCAAGGATGCCGGCATTCCCATGCGCGAGGTCGATGGTTTGCTGACCGCCGGCCTGTGGGGCGTTCCCGGTCCGGGCCAGTTGCCTACCGTGACGCTGTCGGAGTATCTGGGCATCACCCCGCGCTTCGTCGATGGCACCAACATCGGCGGCTCGGCTTTCGAGGCCCATGTGGCGCACGCCGCCACCGCCATCGAGGCCGGCCGCTGTGAGGTGGCGCTGATCACCTACGGCAGCCTGCAGCGCAGCGAGATGAGTCGCAACCTGGCCGGTCGGCCTTCGGTGCTGACCATGCAGTACGAAACGCCCTGGGGCATGCCGACACCCGTGGGCGGCTACGCGATGGCGGCGATGCGCCACATGCACGAGTACGGCACCACGTCGGAGCAACTGGCCGAGATTGCCGTGGCCACGCGCAAATGGGCCCAGCTCAACCCGGCCGCGACGATGCGCGATCCGATGTCGATCGACGACGTGCTGAAAAGCCCGATGATCTCCGACCCACTGCACCTGCTCGACGCCTGCCTGGTGACCGATGGCGGTGGCGCGGTCGTCATGACCACGGCAGAGCACGCCAAGGCGCTCGGGCGCAAACCGGTGTACGTGCGCGGCTACGGCGAATCGCACACGCACTGGACCATTGCCGCCATGCCGGATCTGGCGCGCCTGACGGCCGCCGAGGTGGCCGGCCGCGACGCCTTCGCCATGGCCGGCATCGGGCACGATGCCATCGACGTGGTCGAGGTCTACGACTCGTTCACCATCACCGTGCTGCTGACGCTCGAAGCCCTGGGCTTTTGCCAGCGTGGCGAGGGGGGCGCCTTTGTGTCCAACCAGCGCACCGCGCCGGGCGGGGCGTTTCCTCTCAACACCAACGGCGGCGGACTGTCCTACGCGCACCCCGGCATGTATGGCATCTTCCTGCTGATCGAAGCGGTGCGCCAGCTGCGTGGCGAATGCGGCCCGCGCCAGATTCAGGACGCCGTGACCGCGCTGGTCCACGGCACCGGCGGCACGCTCTCCAGCGGTGCCACTTGCATCCTCTCTACGCAGTGAACACCATGTACGACAAACCCCTGCCCGTCATCGATGGCGAGAGCCGCCCCTATTGGGACGCCCTGAAACAACACCGTCTTACCCTCAAGCGCTGCCATGACTGCGGCAAGCACCATTTCTATCCGCGCGCCTTGTGCCCGCACTGCCACTCGGACGCCGTCGATTGGGTCGATGCTCGCGGCACGGGCACCATTTACAGCTACACCATCGCGCGCCGGCCGGCCGGCCCGGCCTTCAAGGCCGACGCGCCCTATGTGGTGGCGGTGATCGACCTCGACGAAGGCGCGCGCATGATGAGCAATATCGTCACCGACGATGTGGAGGCGGTGCGCATCGGCCAGCGCGTGACGGTTCACTATGACGATGTAACCGACGAGGTCACGCTGCCGAAGTTCCGGTTGTTGTAGTGTCGAGGTAGCCCGCATGGACTTCACCCTCGATCCCGACACCGTGGCGATTGCCGAGGCCGTGTTGCGCTTCGTCGAGCGTGAAGTGCTGCCGCTGCAGGAGCGCCATCACGACCTGCTGGGCAGCGAACGCACCCTGTTCGACGCCAGCGGCCGCTACGTCCCGGAGGTGCTGGCGCTGCGCCAGCAGGTGCGCAAGCGCTCGGCCGAACTCGGCTTTTACACCCTGTTCGGCGACGAGAAACTGGGCGGCGGTGGGCTGGGCGCGCAGGCCATGGTCCATGTGCAGGAGGCCCTCAACCACCGCGTCGGTCCCGCTCAGCCGCTGGTCCAGACGGTCGTGCTGCCATCGCCCTTTACCAATGGCCTATCGCCGGTGCTGCGGCACCTGAACCCCGAGGTGCTTGCCCGCTACCGCGACGGCATCGCCAGCGGCGACAAGACCCTGTGCTTCGGCCTGAGCGAGCCCGACGCCGGTTCGGACGCGTTCGGCATGAAGACCCGCGCCGTGCGTGATGGCGACGAATGGGTGCTCACCGGCACCAAGCAGTGGATCACCAACTCGCCTTACGCCGATTACGCGATGGTGTTTGCGCTGACCGACCCCGAGGCTGCGGCGCGCCACAAGGGCGGCGTCACCGGCTTCTTCGTTGACACGCGCGCGCCCGGCTTTTCCGTGCCACGCGTCATCAACACCATGGGCCACTTGGGCGGTGACACTGGGGTGATCGTGCTTGACGGCGTGCGTGTGCGCGACGAGTACCGGCTCGGCGAAGTCGGGCGCGGTCTGGCGGTGGCGATGGACGGCGTCAATGCCGGGCGCATGGGCATGGCCGCCTCGTGCCTGGGGCTGGCGCGATGGGCGCTGGACCAGGCACTTGAATACGCCAAGGTGCGCAAGACCTTCGGCGTACCGATCGCCGAGCACCAGGCGATCCAGTTCATGCTGGCCGACAGCGCCATGGACATCTACGCTGCCAAGGCCATGATCCAGAACTGCGCCTGGCGCCTCGACAGCGGCCAGGCCTCGACCGCGCAGGTCAGCATGGTCAAGGCGTTCTCGACCGAGATGCTCGGGCGCGTCATGGACCGCAGCATCCAGATCCACGGCGGCATGGGCCTGACCAACGAACTGCGGCTGGAAGACGGCTACCGCTTCGCGCGCGTGATGCGCATCCCCGACGGCACCGGCGAGATCCAACGCCGCACCATCGCGCGCCAACTGCTGACCGGACAGGCTGACCTGTAGGCTGTGGCCGGCCCAGACTATTGATCCGGCCAGGTGAAGCTTGAACCGCTCGCCCTGAGCTTGTCGAAGGGCTTCGACAAGCTCAGCCTGAACGGAAGTTGATACATCAAAGGGCCGGATCAATAACGCATGCCGGGCCTCTGCAGTGCGCAACAAAGGGACCGATTGACATGATGAAAAAACACGAACTGTTCGCGGGCGGCCATCGGCTCGCCGCAGCCACCTGGGGCGAGATCGGTGCCGGACGCCCGACCATCGTCATGATGCACGGCGGGCTGGACTGCATCACCACCTGGAAAGACCTGCCGCAGGCACTGGCCGAGGCCAGCGGCTGGCCTGTGCTGGCCTACGACCGTTTTGGTTACGGGCGCTCCGAGCGTCTGGTCGGCGGACGTGAGCCGAGTTACCGGCGCGAGGAAGCCGGCCCCGTGTTGGGCGAGGTGCTGTGCCACTTCGGCATCCGCCAGACGCTGATGTTCGGCCATAGCGACGGCGGAGCCATGTCGGTGCTTGCGGCGGCGGCACATCCCGAACTGGTGTGCGGCGTGCTCGCCTGCTCACCGACCATCGCGCTCGATCAGTTCATGGTCAACGCCATGTCCGGCGCGCGCCGCGCCTTCGAACACGAAGGACTGCGCGACAAGCTCAAACGCCACCATGGCGACAACACCGATACCATGTTCTGGGGCTGGTACGAGCCCTGGGCCAGCCCAAGCGCCTTGCAATGGGACATGAGTGCCGAGATTGCCGCGGTGCGCTGCCCGGTGGCGGCGCTGTTCGGCAGTGACGATGAATACGGCTGGCGCCCCAGCGCGGTTTCTTTGTTCCAGAACGGACGGATGCCGCTTGAGGTGACCGCGCTACCGGCAGTGGGCCACCACCCTCAGCAGCGCGAGCGCGGCGAGACGATTGCCATGCTGCAGCGGCTGCTGGGGCGCATCGAGCGCAATCCAAGCAAAAACCAATGACGGGTCGATGATCGACACGGGAAAAGCACCTGCTCGTCGGACAGGACTGGCCGAGCTATCTTCTGAAAGCCATTGTGGACATGCGGGCGCTGGCGGGCGGTATCTTCAGAGCAGGCGGGCGCACGCCCGGCGGGCCAGCATGCCTGCAAGCGGCGAGAGATCGGTCAGGGTGTCGAGCCGGGCCACCATGTCGATCAACGCGTCGCGCTCGGACGCGTCGAGCACCGGCTCGACCAGACGACGGAACTTGTCCTCCAGCCGCTGCTGCTGTTCGTGCAGGTCCTTGGCCGGGCGTCCGCTATCGTGGCGCTGGCGCAGCATGGTGCCGGTATGGGTCTCGATCACCACCTCGCCGAGCGTCAGCCCCGGGCATTGTGGCGCGAGTTCGACTGTCACGCGCTCGCGCAGTGCCACCACATCGGGCGCGTGCACTGCGTCGTCACTGAAGCTGTCCAGGCCAGCGGTGTCGACCCCGGCCAGCGCCATTGCCACCGTGTGACGCAGGCTGAACTTGGCCTCGAGCCCGGTGAGCGGCTCTGCGATGTTGCACACGCCTTCACTGGCGGCCCCGACGCGCACCGTCACGAAGCGGACATCTTCAGGCCGCAGTGCGTGTTGCAGGCGCAAGCGGCGTGCAGCTTCGATGGCGGCATGGGTTCCGTAGCATGCAGCGTGGAACTTGAACAGGTTGTGGCGCAGGTGCCAACCGCCGTTGGGCACGGCCGTTTCCAGTGATGCGTTGCCGCCGTGCGTTGCCATGAAGCCTTGCGGACATTCAATCGCATCGGCACAGCTGGTGAAACCACGTGCGGCTAACTGAGCCGCTTGCAGACCGTCTGCGCTGGCGCGTCCGGCGTGCAAGGGCTTGCACATGGTGCCAAACATGGATTTCAGCCCGGCGGCCATCGTGCTGGCGATGCCGAACGCGGTGGCGGTGTCGTCGGCGTCGAGTTGCAGCAAGCGCGCGCAGGCTGCGGCCGCGCCGATCGTACCGAGCGTGGCCGTGGTGTGGAAACCCTTGGCGTACTGTGCCTCGCCGGTAGCCAGCCCCAACAGACACATCGTTTCGTAGCCTGCGGCGAAGGCGGTCATGAAGTCGCGTCCGCTGACGCCGCGCGACTCGGCCAAGGCCAGCAAGGCCGGGATCAGGACTACCGAGGGATGGCCGGTGCAGGCCATGTTGACGTCGTCGTAATCGAGCGCGTGCGAGGCAGCGCCGTTGATCAATGCCGCCTGCCGGGTCGAGGTCGCCATGGCATGCCCAACTACCGTGGCCTGGGCGTGGCCGCCTTGCTCGCGCGCCTCTTCGGCAAGCATGTGCACCAGCGGCTCGCACGCGCCAGCCAGCGTCACCCCGATCCAGTCGAGCAGACACTGACAGACCCGCAGACGCACATCCTCGGGCAGATCGGTATAACACAGGGCGGCGCTGCGCGCGGCCAGTTCCTGCGTGATGCGGGGGGGGAGGCCTGCGGCCGACGATGGAATGCGTGTAGCCGTGAGAGCGCTCATTTCAACGGCCCTTCCACTGGGGCTTGCGCTTTTCGCGGAACGAACGCGGACCCTCAAGCGCGTCTTCGCTGAGATAGACGGCGTCGAACGCGCGATTGGAGGCCCGTAGCGCGGCGGTCCGCCCCATTTCGGTGGACATGCGGACCATTTCCTTGGCCGCGCGCACCGTCAGCGGCGCGTTGGCCATGAGTCTGGCGGCCAGCTCTTTGGCACCTTGCAGCGCCTGTCCCTTGGGCATCAGGCGGTTGATGTAACCGAGTTCGTAGGCGCGCTGCGCCGTCAGCGGGTCGCCGGTCATTGCTACTTCCATCAGGATGCGCTGCGGAAGCATGTGGATGACCGGCGCAGCCCACGGCATTCCCCGCCCGACCTTGGCTTCGGTGATGGCGAACCTGGCGGTCTCGTCGGCTACGCACAGGTCGCACATCTGCGCCAGCAGCCAGCCGCCAGCATAGGCATAGCCCTGCACCGCGGCGATGACGGGCTTGGTGACTTCGACGGTGTCGCCGAGTACGGCCATGAAGCCCGGCGGTGGGATGCGCAGTTGGGTATCGGCCGCTTCGACCAGATCCATGCCGGCGCAGAAGTTGTCGCCGGCTCCGGTGAGGATGGCCACCTGGGCATCGGCGTCGGCTTCGAAGCGGCGCCAGACCTCGAAAAAGCCTTCGCGCACGGACCGGCTCAGTGCATTGCGGCGCTCTGGGCGGTTGATGGTGATGACGGCGATGCCGTCGCTCACCTCGTAGAGAAGTTCGTTGTTCATGGGCTCAGTCTCCTTTTCAAGTCGTTGCGCGCTTCTGTACCGCCTCGTCATGCCGCAAGCGGCGGATTCGATTCGTTTTTCGGACGTGACGAGCTGCCATCTCTCATAATGCCTGTCCCGCGCGGATATCCGAGCGCATGAGAGATATTGGCTGCCAACTCCACCACCAGGCGCTGCAGGTCACCGGCCGCGGCGCGACCGCGCTCAAGCGGCGCGGCGACGATCAGCGCCGCGTTCACGCGCCCATCGGGTTCGAAGATCGGGGCTGAAAAGCCCGCAACGTCGGGAGCCACCTCGCCGATCGTGACGGCCACGCCGTCCACCCGGACCTGTTCGATGATGCGCGCAAGTTGCTTTCGGTCGGTGACAGAGTGCTCGGTCATTGCACGCAGGTCGGCGTTTTGCAGGTATTCGCGGCGCCATGCCTCGTCCTGGAACGCGAGCAGTACGCGACCGGCGGATGAGGCAAACAGCGGTCGCGTCGTTCCGGCCGGCACGGCGTATCGAATCGTTCTCGTGCTCTCGATGATCGGGCTGTAGATGAGTTGGCCAGCGGTGCGGTCGATCGTGGCGATCAGGGCCGTCTCGCCGGATCGCGTTGCCGCTTCGCGCAGGAACGGCATGGCCACGATGTCGAGCGAGCGTGCCAACAACAGCGAAGCCCCGAGAGAGAACGATTCGGGGCCCAATCGATACACCGCGTCGCTGCGTTGCAGGTAGCCATGGGCCGTGAGGCCCCGTAACAGCGAGAGCACGCTGGTCTTCGGCGCATTCATTGAAACGCACAAAGGCGCAAGCGCCAGGCCGCCGGGCTGGTCGGCCAGCAGCCGCAGCAGTTGCAGAACGCGTGTCACCGACATCGGCGTCTGATCCACGCGGTCGCGGTGCGCAACGCCCGTTTGTTCCCGCTGGGAGGCTATTGACATGCTCATTGGATTGATGCCCCCTGCTTGTTCTGATATCGGAATACCCATTCAAGTATGAGAATATCGGTAGGATGCACAGCCGTCAACCGGGTTTTCCTCACAACATGACGCTGAGGAAGCCTCAAATCGATCGGAGGAGCTGATGACGAACGAACAAGACAAGGCTGCGCCCGCAGGGCCACTGGCTGGCGTGCGTGTGATCGACCTTAGCGCAGTGTTGATGGGGCCGTATGCGACACAAATTTTCGGTGACCATGGTGCGGACGTGATCAAGATCGAATCCCCCGAGGGCGATTCGACGCGCCACATCGGCCCCGGCCGCAACGCTGGCATGGGTCCGATGTTCCTCCACCTGAACCGCAACAAGCGCAGCGTCGTGCTCGATCTCAAGCAGCCGGGCGGCCTGGCGGCCATGCGGCGTTTGATTGCGGATGCCGATGTGTTCATCCACAACCTGCGACCGGCATCGATCGAGCGGCTCGGACTGGACTTCGAGAGCGTCTCGGCGCTGAACCCGCGCATCGTCTGGTGCGGCATGTACGGCTATGGCGAGGACGGCCCCTACGCGGGCCGGCCGGCCTACGACGACCTGATCCAGGGAGCTGTCGGGATCGCCGATCTGCAACGCCGTGCCGGACTGCCCGAACCGCGCTACGTGCCGCTGACCATCGCCGACCGGATGGTGGGGCTGCACGCCGCGCACAGCGTTGCGATGGCGCTGTACGCGCGCGAGCGAACCGGGCGGGGCTGCCGCATCGACGTGCCGATGTTCGAAACCATGGCCAGCGTCGTGCTCTCCGACCATCTTTACGGGCACACCTTCGAGCCGCCCAGCGGCGGCTGCGGCTATGTGAGGCTGTTGTCGCAGGGGCGGCGGCCGTACGCCACCAGCGATGGCTACATCTGTGCGCTGGTCTACAACGACGGACACTGGCAGCGTTTTCTGCGCAGCGTCGAGCGCGACGACCTGCTGGCCGATCCGCGGTTCGCCGATCTGGCGAGCCGCACCCGGCACATCGACGAGGTGTATGGCTTTCTCGGCGAGACGCTGCGCGAATGCAGCTCGGCGCACTGGCTGGCGCTGTTCGAACGCATTGACGTGCCCGCCATGCCACTGAACACCATGGAGTCCCTGCTCGATGACCCGCACCTGTCTGCCGTCGGCTTCTTCCACCATGTAGAGCATCCGAGCGAAGGCCCCCTGCGCACCTTCGGCGTGCCCGCGCGCTGGGTTGGTCACGACGTGGGCGAACTGGTGCCGGCGCCGCGTCTGGGCGAGCACACCGCCGCCGTGCTGCGCGAGAGCGGCTGTTCGGCCAGCGACATCGAGGCGCTGGTGGCAAGCGGTGCGGCTGTCGTCACCGGGCCCTGACTTCGTTGCGGCCAAGGCCGATGTCAGGCCTTGAACGACTGCTACGGGTTTCGCTGGGCCATGCATCGAATCACCCAAGGGTTAGCCCTGGGGCAAATTTCTTGTGCCCTCCTTTTTCAACGATAGAATCCGCCTCGTCAAACAAATGACAGTTAGAAAGAAAATTCTGGAGACAAAGTGCAATTACTCCAACTGATCATCAGCGGCATCGCGCAAGGCTGCATTTACGGGCTCATTGCCCTGGGTTTCGTTCTCATCTACAAGGCCACCGAAACCGTGAGCTTCGCGCAAGGCGAGCTGATGATGCTGGGCGCGTTTGGCGGGCTTGCCAGTATGGCCCTGCTCGGTTTTCCGTTCTGGCTGGCGGTACTCAGCTCTATCGCCGGCATGGCGCTGTTTGGCGTGCTGCTGGAGCGGCTGGTGATCCGGCCCATCCTCGGCCAGCCGGCGTTTTCGATTGTGATGCTGACCATCGGCGTCGGCTACACGGCGCGCGGCCTGATCACCATGATCCCGGGCATAGGCACCGAAACCCACACCCTGCCCGTGCCGTACAAGGACATGATCTGGAAAATCGGCGGGGACGCAAACGCGCAAGGTGCGTTGATCCTCAACGTCGAGCAGATGGCCGTCATCGGCAGCACCGCCGTGCTGTGCCTGATGCTGTTTGCACTTTTCAAGTACAGCAAACTGGGCATCGCCATGCAGGCCTCGTCGCAAAACCAGCTGGCTGCGTATTACATGGGCATTCCGGTCAAGCGGCTCAACGGCCTGGTGTGGGGCTTGGCTGCTGCCGTGGCGGCCATCGCCGGCCTGCTGCTGGCACCGATTACTTATGTGCACGCCAACATGGGCTTCATCGGCCTGAAGGCTTTTCCGGCGGCGGTGGTCGGCGGTTTTGGCAGCCTGCCCGGCGCGATTGTGGGCGGCCTGATCATCGGCATCGTCGAGTCGCTGTCGGGTTTTTACCTGCCCGACGGCTTCAAGGACATTGCTCCCTATGTGGTGGTGCTGATCATGCTGATGGTCAAACCCAACGGCCTGTTCGGCGAAAAACTCCGTAAGAAAGTATGAACCCCCACGCTTTCACTTCGTGTCGCTCACTGCAACCAGAAAAACAAAAGACATGAGATTTATCTTCAAGACCGACTACGGGCAGGACATCAATCTTGCCAAGCATGGCGGCCATGTGTTCTGGTACAGCGTCCTGTTGCTGCTGCTGCTCGCAGCACCGTGGCTGTTTGCCGAGTACTACTTGGCCCAGTTGACTTTCATCCTGATCTACGCCGTCGCCGGACTCGGACTGATGCTGGCGGTCGGGTTTACCGGTCTGTTTTCGTTGGGCCACGCGGCCTTTCTCGGCGTCGGTGCCTACACGCAGGCGGTCCTGACGAACGCCGGCCTGCCCTTCCCGATCGCATTGGCCTGCGCTGCGGGCCTGTCCGCCGCAGTCGGGCTGATCGTGGGGCTGCCGGCACTGCGCGTCAAAGGCATTTACCTGGGGATGGCCACACTGTCGTTCGGCTTCATCATCGAAGAAGTATTTGCGCGCTGGGAATCCGTCACCGGCGGCAATGCCGGTATCCACATCAAGGCGCCCGACCTGTTTGGCTGGAAACTGGGTAGCGGGGAAGCCTTTTACTTTCTCTGCCTGGTGATCGCCATCGGCGCGACGCTGGCCATTCTCAATCTGCTGCGCTCGCCGACCGGCCGCGCCTTTGTGGCCATCCGCGATTCGGAAATCTCGGCACAAAGCATGGGCATTCACCTGGCCCGCTACAAGACGCTGTCGTTTGCGCTGTCTGCCGCGCTGGCCGGCATTGCGGGCGCGCTGTATGCCCACAAGCTGCAGTTTATCTCGCCCGATCAGTTCAACCTCCTGCAGTCGATCGACCTGCTGCTGATGATCGTGGTGGGCGGCCTGGGCTCGGTGCACGGCGCTTTTCTGGGCGCCATCTTCCTGATCTCCATGCCGCAGGCCATTGCGCTGGTCAAGGACTACCTCCCCGCGGCCATCGGACAGGCGCCGGGCCTGCAAGGCGTGGTGTACGGCATGGTGCTGATTGCCTTCGTTCTGTTTGAACCGCTGGGGCTGTATGGACGCTGGTTGAAGATACGCACCTACCTGCAGACCTTTCCGTTCTACCGCAAAGGCATGTTCAAGCGTCAAAAAACCTACCAGAAATCGGATCGCTTGAAATGACCGACACCCAACAAACTGCCGACCAGCCCCTGCTATCGGCACGAAACCTCAGCGTCCGTTTCGGTGGCGTGCTGGCCGTCAACAACGTCAGCTTCGACGTGAAGCAGGGCGAGGTGTTCACGCTGATCGGACCCAACGGCGCGGGTAAAACCACCTTGTTCAACCTGATCAGCCGCATCTACACACCGACCTCCGGCGAGATCGACTACATGCGCGTGAAGCTGACGGATCAGCCGCCCCACAAGATTGCGGCGCTGGGCATTGCGCGCACCTTCCAGAACATCGAACTGTTTGAACATGCCACGGTGCTGCACAACCTGCTGATCGGCAGGCACACGCACCGGCAGACGGGTCTCTGGAGCGAAATATTTTTCACCGGGAAAACCCGCGCAGCCGAGCTGCAGGCGCGCGAAAAAGCCGAGCAGGTCATTGACCTGCTGGACCTGCAGCACCACCGCGATTCATTTGTCGCCGGCCTCCCCTACGGCGTGCGCAAGGTGGTGGAGCTGGCCCGGGCACTGTGCACCGAACCCAGACTGCTGCTGCTCGACGAACCGTCCTCGGGGCTCAATGTGGAGGAAACCGACGACATGGCCTTCTGGATCCAGGACATCAAGAACGAACTGGGCATCACCGTGCTGATGGTGGAGCACGACATGACGCTGGTCTCCAAGGTCTCCGACCGTGTGCTGGCCATGAACCAGGGCGAGGTCCTGGCCATGGGCACCCCGCGCGAAGTGCAGAACGACCCTGGCGTGATCGAGGCCTACCTCGGCTCCATCGACGATGTGTCCTCGCTGCGCCGACCGTACCAGGCACCTGATCTGCGCGGGGGTGCCCAATGAGCGCCGCAACGCCGCCCGTCAACGACCAGCCCATGCTCAAGCTGCTCAACGTGGAGAGTGCCTACGGCCCGATCAAGGCCATACGCGGCGTCAGCCTGCAGGTGCGCCGCGGCGAAATTGCCACCGTGCTGGGCTCCAACGGCGCCGGCAAAACCACCATTCTGAAAACCATCTCCGGCATCATCGATCCACGCAAAGGCTCGATCGAGTTCAAGGGCGGCAACATCACGGCGCAGGACCCGGTCTACATCGTCCAGCAGGGCCTGAGTCATGTGCCGGAGGGCCGCGAGGTGTTTCCACTGCTGAGCGTGCATGACAACCTGCTCATGGGCGCCTACACACGCAGGGACCGCGACGGCGTGGCGCGCGACATGGAAACGGTGTACCGGTACTTCCCCATCCTCAAGGAGCGCGCCATGCAGGATGCAGGCCTGCTCTCGGGCGGACAGCAGCAGATGCTGGCCATTTCCCGGGCGCTGATGGCCAATCCGGACCTGATCCTGCTCGACGAGCCCAGCCTGGGCCTGTCGCCCAAGCTGACCAAGGAAATCTTCGAGATCGTGGTGCGCATCAACCGCGAGCGCGGTACCACCATCTTGCTGGTCGAACAAAACGCCAACATGGCCCTGAACGCTTCCGACTACGGCTACGTGCTGGAAAACGGGCGCATCGTGATGGAAGACACCTGTGCCCGGCTACGGGAAAAGGAAGACATCAAGGAGTTCTATCTGGGCATGAAGGAAGACGGCGTGCGCAGCGAGCGGCGCTGGAAGAAGAAAAAAACATGGAGATGAAGATGACCGAAGAATTCGCCAAGCCGGAGCCGCGGATCAGGCTTTGCCAGTCCGCAGGCGCTGCGCCCCCTCGAGGGGCAGCGCAGCACACGCAGTGGCAAGCGTGGGGGCTCTATGTCTAATCTTTGGGATCTCTCCCACGTCCAGCCCGAAACCCGCGTGGTGCTTGAGGGTGAGACCATTCCGGCGATGTTCTGGAACGCGGTCGAACAGCGCCGGGACAAAATCTGGCTGCGGCAGAAAAAACTCGGCATCTGGCGCAGCTGGAGCTGGAACCAGACCGGCGAGGCCGTGCGCGAGATCGCCGGCGGCCTGCTGAGCCTGGGTTTTGCGCCGGGGCAATGCGCGTCCATCCTGTCGAACACCGTGATCGAATGGGTGCTGGCCGATCTGGCCGTGCTGAGCTGCGGCGGCGTGGCCAACGGCATTTACCCCACCGACGCTGCGTCGCAGGTGCATTACCTCTGCGAAGACTCCCGAACCGCCATACTGTTTGTCGAGGATGATGAACAGCTCGACAAGGCCCTCGAAGTGCGCAGCGCGCTTGCCGGCCTGCGCAAGATCGTGGTGTTTGACATGGAAGGCCTGCGCGATCTGGACGAGCCCGATGTCATCAGTCTCGCCGATCTGCGCGAGCTCGGGCGCGGGTACCTCGCCCAGCATCCGGGCGCGGTCGAGGCGCGCGGCCGGGCCTGCCGGCCCGAGGACCTGGCCATCCTGGTCTACACCTCGGGCACCACCGGCAAGCCCAAGGGTGCCATGCACAGCCACAAGGGCTTGGTGTTCACGGCGCGCGGCTTCAACACGCTGATGGCGCAGGACGAGCACGATGAGCGCATGTGTTTTCTGCCTCTGTGCCATATTGCTGAGCGCATGGGAGGGGAATACCTTGCGCTCTATACGGGCGCCAAACTCAACTTTGTCGAAAACCCCGAGACCATTCCAGAAAACGTGCGCGAGATCGCACCGACCGTATTTCTGGCGGTGCCCCGCGTCTGGGAAAAGTTCTACTCCGGTGTGATGATCGCCCTGAAAGAATCCAGCCGGCTGCAGCAGGCCGCCTACGCTTGGAGCATCGGCGTGGGCAGCCGGATCGCCGACAAGGTCATGGCGGGTCAGCCGATCAGCCGTTGGCTCAAACTGCAGTTCATGATCGCCAGCTGGATCGCGCTGGACAATGCGCGCAAGCTGATAGGCATACACCGCGCGCGCTTTTGCGTGACCGGTGCCGCCCCGATCTCGCCCGAACTGGTCAAGTGGTACATGGCGCTGGGCGTGCCCATGCTGGAGGTCTGGGGCATGACGGAAACCGGCGGCGCCTCGACCGGCGTGCCGGCCAGCCGCATCAAACCCGGCTCCATCGGCCCGGCGGCCAGTTACAACGAAGTCAAACTAGACCCCACCACCGGGGAAATCCTCGTGCGTGGCACCAATGTGTTCATGGGTTACCTGAACCAGCCCGAAAAAACCGCCGAGGCAATTGACGCTGAGGGCTGGCTGCACACCGGCGACGTCGGCCTCATGGACGAAGACGGATTTTTCCGCATCACCGACCGGATGAAAGACATCATCATCACGGCCGGCGGCAAAAACGTCACGCCGAGCGAGCTCGAAAACGAGCTGAAGTTTTCGCCCTACATCACCGATGCCGTGATCATTGGCGACAAGCGCCCCTACCTGACAGCCATCATCATGATCGATCAGGAAAACGTCGAAAAGTTTGCCCAGGATGGGGACATACCCTTCAGCAATTACGCCAGCTTGACGCGCACCACCGAAGTACTGGGATTAATCCAGTCCGAGATTGAACGGGTCAACAAGAAATTTGCCAGAGTAGAACAGATCAAGAAGTTTTTCCTGCTCGACACGCAACTGACGGCAGAAGACGAAGAACTGACTCCGACGATGAAGCTAAAACGCAAGTTGGTGGAAAAGAAGTACGCTTGCCAAATTGAGGCGATGTACCGGTAATTTTTTGATTTTTATGGAGATAAGTGATGAAACCTAAATCGACAATGACGCTTGCCGCCCTGGCACTGGCCACTGGTTTGTCGGCGACACTTGCCCAGGCCCAAAGTCAGGGCGTCAGCAAGACCGAGATCACCCTGGGCTCGATTCAGGATCTCTCGGGTCCGCTGGCGAGTGCTGGAAAGCAGGCCCGTCTTGGCATGATGCTGCGGGTGGATGAAATCAATGAGCAGGGTGGCATCAATGGCCGCAAGCTCAAACTCATTGTGGAAGACTCGGCTTATGACCCCAAAAAAGCCGTGCTGGCCGCGCAGAAGCTGGTCAACCAAGACAAAATTTTCATGATGATGGGCCATATCGGAACGGCGCAAAACCTGGCCGCCATGCCGGTGCAGTTTGACAAAAACGTGATCAACTTCTTTCCCTTGACTGCGGCCCGTGAAATGTATGAGCCGTTTCACAGACTCAAGTACTCCCAATTGGCCTCTTACTACGACGGGATGAGACTCTCCCTGCCCAGGCTCGTCAAGGAGAAGAATGCCAAAAAAGTTTGCTCGATGTACCAGGACGATGAGTACGGACTGGAAGTGCAGCGCGGCGCGGACGAAGGCCTCAAAGCCATTGGCATGACCATGGTCGAGAAGACCACGTTCAAGCGCGGCGCCACGGATTTTTCGTCGCAGGTCGCCAAGCTCAAGGCATCCGAATGTGATCTGGTGGTGCTGGGCACCGTCATTCGTGAAACCATTGGCGGCATTGCGACGGCTCGTAAGCTTGGCTACAACCCAACGTTTATCGGTTCCACGGCGACCTACGCCGACCTGATCCACAAACTCGGCGGCAAAGCCATGGACGGGCTGTACGCGACCATGACGGTGCAAAACCCTTATCTGGACGACGATTCGCAGCCGATCCGCTTCTGGGCCAACAAATACAAGACCAAGTTCAACGAAGACCCGGGGGTGTTCTCGGTCTATGGTTACAACACCATTGACATCTTTGGCAAGGCGGCTCAAAAAGCTGGCCAGAATCTGACGACCGACAGCTTCATCAAGGCGATGGATGCGATGACCTTCCCGCCTGACATCTTTGGCGGCCCGCAGATGATCTTTTCACCGACCAAGCGGCTTGGCAGCGATGCGTCGCGCCTGTCGCAAATTGTCGATGGCAAGTGGAAGGTGGTTGCCGACTACAACAAGTAAGCGGTCGGCCCGCAAATGCCCTCCGAGGGGGGTGTCTAGGAATCGAGCCTGACTCCTCTGTTGGCTATCTTGTTTCGGTGGGAGCAGACGGGCAGTAAAAATACTGGGCAACTACAAAAAGCTGTGGCCATGAGAATCCGACAACCCAGGGTAAGTTGCAAACTGGCAGCAGGCAGGTCGAGTCAAACTGTGTCAGGTTCGTCAGTCGCCATATGCTATCGCGACGTGTCGTGCATCACCAGCGCCACCATCGCGTCGGTCAGGTCATCCAGCGAAGCTCCATTCTTTGCGTCGAACCACTGTAATGACCAGTTCAGTGAGCCGAAGATCAAATGGCGCGCCAAGGGTACCTCGGCCCGCAGACAGCCGGTTGATGCGAGTTCATGGAGCACGGGCGTCCATGCTGCTTCGTAGTTGCCTTGAAGCTCTTCGATGAGACGGAGCTGCCGAGTGTTGAGTGCGCGCGACTCGTAGAGTACTGCCCACATGAAGTCGCTGTTCGATTCCAGTAGCGTTTCGAAATGCAAACGGATCAGCTGCCGCAGCGTGGCCGCAGAGTCGTGTTTCCCACGCAGGACAATCGTCTGGCGCGCCAGAGCGCTGCGCATGCCTTTCTGCATCACCTCGTACAACAGCGCCTCCTTGCTCTTGAAGTGACAAAAGAGCGACCCGGAATGCATGCCGGCGGCAGAGGCGATGTGACGTGTGCTTGTACCGTTGAAGCCATGACGCCGAAACAAATTCGCCGCGGCCTGGATGAGGTCTTGTCGGCGGTTGCCGTCGTCGCGCTGGTCTGGTGTCTTGCGCGGTCGGCCTCGCGGTCGCTTGGCCGCTGCGGAAGCGGGTCGGGAGCGAGTGGAGCACATGTTCAGAGAGCAGGTGGCTGCACCTGCCAATAGCAGCGGTGCACAAACACGTGAATTTCTGAAAATTGCGACCGACAGCCGCAGTGCCGCGAGTCCCGGTTCGGGAGCCTGATGCCGGGGATGGCGTTCATCCGGTCAACTGGGGTTTCCAGGTTCAATACGACTTTGGCAAACCCAGCACGTGTTCGCCGATGTAGTTGAGCAGCATTTCGTTGTTGATCGGCGCGATCTCCAGCAGACGCACCATCGGCCAAAGCGTCACGATGTCGTAGTCGCGGTCAAAACCGTAACCGCCGTGGGTTTGCAGCGCAGCCTCGACGGCGGCCACGGCAGCCTGCGAGCCCAGCAGCTTGGCCATGTTGGCGTGCGCGCCGGCATCTTCGCCAGCGTCGAAGCGTTCGGCGGCGTTGTAGGTCATCAGGCGCGCCGCCTCGATCTGGGCCTTGGCCTGCGCCATGCGGTGCTGCAGCGCCTGATACGAGCCGATCGGCTTGCCGAAGGGCTTGCGATCCTTCGCATAGGCCACCGCCTTGGCCAGCGCATAGTCACCCAGGCCGATGGCGGCGCCAGCGGCCAGGAGGCGCTCGGAGTTCAGGCCCTCGAACATCAGCTTGGCGCCCTTGCCGGCCTCGCCGATCAGCGCGTCGGCGGGCAGCTTGACGTTGTCGAAGAACACCATGTACTGGCGCTCGGCGGTCTCGACTTGGATGTTGAGTTGCGTCAGCTGGATGCCGGGCGTCTTCATGTCCAGCACGAACAGCGACATGCCTTCGGTGCGGTTTTTGACCTCGGCGGCGCGTGTGGTGCGCGCCACCACGAGCATGTGGTCGGCATCGCGTGCCCCGGAGATGAACACCTTCTGGCCGTTCAGCACCCAGCCGTCGCCGTCAGGCGTGGCCAGTGTGCTCATCGCGAAGCTGTTGGTGCCGGCATTCGGTTCGGTGATGGCAAAACACATCTTCGTCTCGCCGGTGCAGGTCGGCGTGACGAACTTGCGGATCTGCTCGGGCGTGCCATGGCGCGCGATCGGCACCCGGGCCAGTCCGGTGACGACCAGAAACAGCGTGGGCACGCCGGCCAGCGCGAGCGCCTCGTTGAGCGCGGTGATCTCCAGCACGCCGCCGCCGGAGCCGCCGTATTCTTCGGGGATCGACAGGCCGAGCAGGCCGAACTCGCCCAGCTTTTGCCACAGTTCGTCAGGGAAGCGGTCTTCCTTGATGCACTGGAGGATGTAGCTGCGTGGGTACAGCGCGGTGACGCCGCGCGCGGCTTCCTGCACGTCGCGGATGCGCGCGCGCAGAGCGGCGGCGGTGTTGTTGCCGGTGGGGGTAGAGGAAGTGGTCATGGTGTTGGTCTCCGTGTTGTTGGGTCGTGGGGTCTGTCAAAGTGCCATGTCGGCCGGGATGGGTACCGGAAAATCGAGCAGCATCTGCGCAAACGCTTTGCCTTGCGAGTCCATTCGGACCGAAGCGATGCCGCCGCCGCCCAGGGCTTCGTGCATCAGAAAGTTCAGCGCGTGCGTGCCGGGCAGGTCAAAGCGTTGCACGCTGCCCTTGACGAGGTGGGCAAACCAGGCCGCCACCGCCTGTTCCGTCAGTGCGGCGCGGATGAAGGGCAGGTAGTCGGGCTTGCGCGCCAGGATGCCGATGTTGGCGGCGTCGCCCTTGTCGCCACTGCGTCCCCACGCCAGCCGCACCAGCGGCACGGTGCGGGTGCCACGCGCAAAGGCGTCTGCGGGGGGCAGGGGGCCGCCGACCGGGGGCAGGGCCGCCGGATCGAAGGGCTGGCCGTGCCACGGCGGCGGCGCGACGGCCTGGCCGCCCATGTCGATGCTCGCGGCCACCTGTTTCTTGGGAACGAGGCAGGAGAACAAGCGCACCACCGGCTGCACCTTGGGCCTGCCGCCCGTGAAGCCGGTGATGGCCGGGGCCGACATCAGGGCCAGCGGCGCCACTTCGCGCGAAAACAGTTCGAGCGCGTCCTTGAGTGGGTGGCGCACACCGACCTTGAGCATGACTTCACGCGCATCAGGCCGTGCATGCGGGCCGTAGGTGTCTTCGGCGCCGATGGCTTCGACACAGGTTTCTGTGAAGTCGGGCCAGCCGCGCTGCGCATAGTGGCGGCGCATGCGCGCCAGCATGGCCGCGCCGACGCGCTGCGCCTTGGCGCCGGCATCGATGCCGCCGATCATGAACAGGCTCATGGCGCGAAAGCCGTCGGCGTAGGTGACGCTGACCTTGGCCTGGTCGGTCGGTGCGCGGCCGCGCGCGCCCTTGACTTCGACGCGGTCGGGGCCGATCTGCGTGAGCGTTACGCCGGTGAAGTCGCACACCACGTCGGGCAGGATGTAGGCGCGCGGGTCGCCGATCTCGTAGAGCATCTGCTCGCCCACGGTCGAGGGGCAGACCAGCCCGCCGGTGCCTTCGGGCTTGGTGATGATGAAGCTGCCGTCGGCGCGGCACTCGGCGATCGGAAAGCCCATGTCGTCCCAGCCCGGCACCGTGTCCCAGTCGGTGTAGTTGCCGCCGGTGGCCTGCGTGCCGCACTCGATCAGGTGTCCGGCCAGGCTGCCAAGCGCCAGGCGGTCGTATTCGTCGGCGGTCCAGCCAAAGGCATGGATCAGCGGCGCCAGCGTCACCGCGCTGTCGACACAGCGTCCGGTGACGACGATGTCGGCGCCGGCTTGCAGCGCAGCCGCAATCGGGAAGGCGCCCAGATAGGCGTTGGCGCTCATCACCTTCTGCGGGAACGGCGCACCGGAGAACATTTCCTGGGTGCCGGCGGCCCGCAGTGCCTCCACCTGCGGCATCAGGTCGTCGCCCAGCACGGCGGCGATCGCCAGGTCGACGCCCTCGGCCTGGGCCGCCGCAACCAGCGCGGCGCGGCAGGCGGACGGGTTGACGCCGCCCGCGTTGGCAATGACCTTGATGCCGCGCGACTTCAGCTCCTTCATCAGGGGCTGGAGGGTGGCCACGAAATCCGGTGCATAGCCCTGCGCCGGGTCTTTGGCCTTGGCGCGGCTGAGCAGCGACATGGTGATCTCGGCCAGATAGTCGAACACCAGGACATCGATGTTGCCTTGCTGCACCAATTGGGCGGCGGCGAATTCTGTGTCGCCCCAGAAGCCCGAGGCACTGCCTATGCGCAGGGTGGTCTTGGTCATGTTTGTCTCCGGTGGGTTGGGTGAAGTGGTGGGACAGGGGCTGGCGGCCGTCTGGTATCAACGGGCTGCGACAATCTTGTTGCGCGGCCAGAAGACGCGCCAGATGCCTTTGGCCGTCGCGCAGACCTTGCCGTTGGCATCGACGAAGTCGCCCTCGGCAAAGGCGGTGGACTTGCTCACGCGCACGATGCGGCCATGCGCCTCGAAGTGCGAGCCCATAGCGGCGTCGAGGAAGGTGATGTCGAGATTGATGGTGAACTGGCGCAGGTCGGTGGGGTTGATTTCTTTCGCTTCGGGAAGGTCCATGAGCGCCGACATGATGGCCCAGCCGAGCGCGCCGTCGAACATGTAGGAAATGACGCCGCCATTGAGCACACCGCTGTTGAGCTCGTTGTCGGTGCCGCCGCCGCCGAGCTGGGTCGGCTGCACTTGCGGCAGGCGCACGGTGACGCGGCCCACGCCGGTTTCTTTGACTTCGAGGCCCTGGGCTTTGAGGAACGGGCTCTCGTTCCACTTTTGCTTCCAGGCGGTGATGCGATCTTGCGGGCAGGCGGGGGTACTCAAGAAATTCTCCTCTGTGAAAAACGGGGTTGCGTGGGGATGCGTCTCAGGCGCTGGCCGCGTGCGTGCGCAGCAGCGCGTCGAGCGTGCCTTCGAGCTGCACGAGCGAGTTGCACTCTCGCGCGATGTGGCAATAGGGCGCGTAGCGCTTCATCTCCGAATCGCCCAGGCCCCAGAACGAGGTGGGCTCGGGGTTGAGCCAGATCACGCGGCGCGCGCGCTCGTAGAGCAGGCGCATGACCTCGGTGTGCGCCTCGCCGCGGTTGTTGCGCGCGTCGCCGAGGAACAGGATGGTGGTGCGGCGGTCGATCTGGTCGAGCAGTTGCTCTTCGATGTCGAGCAAGGTCTGGCCATAGTCAGTGCCCGAGCCGCCCACGGCCTGGATGACCTTGTCCACGGCCTGCTCGACCGGCAACTGCGTGAAGGTGTCGCTGACATCGACCAGATGGTTGGTGAACGCATAGCTGTGCACGCCGCTCAATTGCTCGTCCAGGCTGTATAGGAACAAGAGCAAAAAGCGCGCGTACTGGCGTACCGAGCCGCTCACGTCGCAGATGGCGATCACGCGCGGTCTATCCACCACCTTGGTGCGCCAGAAGGTCTCGAAAAGGATGCCGCCGTAGGCCGCGTTTTTGCGCAGCGTCTTGCGGAAGTCGAGCTGGCCGCGCACGCGCTGCTTTTTGCGCCGCGCGTGGCGCTCGGCCAGGCGCTTGGCCATTTTGCGCACGATGATGTGCATGCGCTCGAAGTCGCGTTTTTCGATGTTCGAGAGCTTTTGCGTCTGCAGAAAATCGTCGTGCAGCTGGCGCGTGGGCGCGGTGCCGTAGAGCGCGAGCTTGCGCTCGACGAAGTTGCGCACCTCGTTGAACAGGCGCTTGCGCGCAAGTTCGAGCTCTTTGGCGCGCTCGGGCACCATGGTCTGGCGCTTGGCGTCGGCGATTTCGCGGTCGAGCAGCTCCAGCCCCATGGCCTGCTGGATTTTTTGCGTGTAGTAGCCTTTTTGCGTGAAGAACCAGATGTCGGTCAGGCCGACTTCGCGCGCGGCCTCCTGCATGCGCTTGGCGAGTGCCGCCGAGTCGCCCGAGAGCAGCAGCTGCGACAGCGCCTGCCCGCCGCTGCCCTGGCAGCCGCCGGGGCTTCCCGAGCCCGTTTGGGGTGGTTCGTCCTTGGGCTGGTCAGGGTTGCTTTGATCCGCGCCTTGCGGGACGGCTTGGCCTGCGCCGGATGCGCTGCCCGTCGGTTTTTGGAACGCATCGCAGCGAAAGAAGCGGTCGAAGGTCTCGTCGAACAGCACGCGGTCTGCCGTGGTCTTGGCCAGCGTGGTGCCGAGCGCGTTTTTCAGCAGCGTGCGGTCGCTCCAGCCGACGAGCTCGACGGCGCGCGCCGCATCGACCTGCGCGTTCAGGTGCACTTCGAGGTCGCTGCCGCGCAGCGCCTTGAAAAAGTCTTCAAGCGTGGCTTGCATGGGACAGCTCCGCGTCCTTGCGGGCTTGTTGCAACAGATTCCCCATCTGCTCATTCGCCGTGGCAATGTCCTGCTCGAACTTCAGGAACACGTTGAGCGTGTCGCGCACCAGGTCCAGGCTCAGGTGTTCGGCATTGAGCAGCAGCAGCGTCTTGGCCCAGTCTATGGTTTCGCTGACCGAGGGGAGCTTTTTGAGATCGAGCTGGCGCACCGCCTGGATGAAGGCGACCAGCTCGCGGTTGAGCGTGCCGGACAGGCCCGGCACGCGCCGCTCGAGGATGCGGCGCTCGAGCGCCGGCTCGGGGAAGCTGATGTGCAGGTGCAGGCAGCGGCGTTTGAGCGCATCGCTCATCTCGCGCGTGTTGTTGCTGGTCAGGAAGACGATGGGCTTGACCTTGGCCTTGATGGTGCCGAGTTCGGGTACCGAGACCTGGAAGTCCGACAGCACTTCGAGCAGGAAGGCCTCGAACTCGGGGTCGGACTTGTCGATTTCGTCGATCAGCAGCACGCAGCCTTTTTCTTGGTGCAGGGCTTGGTACAGCGGGCGCGGCTCCAGAAAATGTTCGCTGAAAAACAGGTCGTCGTGCGCGTGCAGCCTGTCCATGGATTCGGCCAGGCCCTGGGCGCCCTGCATCATCTCGCCGAGCTTGTCCTTGAGCAGTTGGGTGTAGAGCAGCTGCTTGCCGTATTTCCATTCGTACAGCGCCTTGGATTCGTCCAGGCCTTCGTAGCACTGCATGCGGATCAGCGGCACGTCGAGGACTTCGGCCATGCTCTTGGCGAGCTCGGTCTTGCCCACGCCGGCCGGGCCTTCGATCAGGATGGGCTTTTCGAGCTG
This sequence comes from Hydrogenophaga pseudoflava, assembly GCF_004353865.1. Classification (NCBI taxonomy): domain Bacteria; kingdom Pseudomonadati; phylum Pseudomonadota; class Betaproteobacteria; order Burkholderiales; family Comamonadaceae; genus Hydrogenophaga; species Hydrogenophaga pseudoflava. Next base: position 2,656,344 of record NZ_CP037867.1, on the reverse strand, counting down.
AAAGCCCAGATAGACCGAGGTGGCGATCGCGGGGCTCGCGATGTAGTTGGCGGCAGCGAAGCTCTGGGCGACGCGGTCTATGGATGCGAAATGGTCGGAATGCTCTGTTTTCATGAGGAGATGGAGTGGAGCAACTGCTGCCCCGTTTGGCGTTGACGAGATTGCGCGACGCCGCGCGCGATGCCCAGCACCAGACGCAGATCACGGGCGAGAGAAAGCGGCGCTGCGCCGGCTTGCGCGCTGTTTTCGGCAAAGAGCGGTGCGAGAGACACGGCTTGCGACGCCGCTTCGCAGGCCCTTTCATACGCGGTCTGCCAGCGTTCGAGCAGGCGGCGCGCGCCTACGGTGGAGTAGGCCAGCGCTTCCTCGTAGCCCTGCGTTTCGAGCTGGCGGGCGACGGCGTCGCGCACGGCATGCAGCGCCTGCCATTCGAGCTGCAGCGCACCGAGTTCGCGCACGGCGTCGGTGGCGGCTGTATTGGAGACGCTGGTATCGCCCGACGTTGCGGCCGCCATGCCGAGCGCACGCGCCAGCGCTTCGAGTTCGCATTGCATGGCGCCGAGCAGCGGGCCGAGCAGCAGCGCGTCCTCGACGGCACGCACGGGTCGTGCGATGGTTTCAAAGGCTTGCCCAGGCGCGCCTATACGCCGGCTCGCAGAAGCACGGCAAGATGCGAGTAACAGGTCGCAATGCCCCAGCGGCGCCAGACCTTGCACGCCCGCGTTCGCTTCGCGCGCGAGGCCGGGCGTTTGGGTGTCGAGCAAGAAGGCGTCGAAGCGCTTGTGCCCCTCGTGCTCGGCGCTCACGGCGAGCACGATGATGGCATCGGCGGCAGGGCCATTGCTGACGAAGGCCTTGTGGCCGTCCAGTATCCAGTGCTCGCCATCACGGTCCAGCACGGCGCGTGTGCGCAAGTGCTTGGGCTGTGCGCCCACGCCGGGCTCGGAAATGGCGAGCGCGAGCAGGCATTCACCCGCAGCCATGGACGCCAGCAGCTGTGTGAGCAGTGCGTGCGATGCGCTCAATGTGCCCGATGCGCCTTGCTGCAAGAGCGGGCCGAGCACGTAGCGCCCGAGCATCTGTTGCATCATCCAGGCCATGCCCAGCCCCAGGCTGCCCGTGGCGTGCGTGATTTGCCCCGCGAGCGCACTGACCTGCACGGCGTCGGCCACAGGAGGGCGCCCATCGGCCGAAAACCCCAGCCCCAGCATGCCGCCGCGGCCCAGGTGGGCCCACCAGTCGCGTGGAAAGCCGCCGCTGCCGTCTATGCCAGGCGCCGTCTGCAATGCCTCGCGCAGGGCACGGTGCAGGTCTTGCGGCATGGCGCCGGTAGCGGCTGCGGTGGCAAGGGTGGAGGGCATCTTGGGTAAACCTGTTGCTACCTTATATGCAGCTGCTTATGCAGGAAATTCGTGCACTGGAGACCGATTTCATGCATGGAAACCGAGCTGGCGCGAGGCCAGGTCGCGCATGACTTCTTCGGCGCCGCCGCCGATCGCGTTGACCTTGACCTCGCGGTAGATGCGCTCGACGGTGACACCGCGGATGAAGCCGGCGCCGCCGTGGATCTGCACGGCCTCGCTGGCGCAAAAAGCCATGGTCTGCGTGGCCTGGTTCTTGAGCAGACAAATTTCACCCACGGGATGCTCGCCCTGTTCGACGCGCCAGGCCAGCAGCTCGAGCATGGCCTGCGTGGCCTCGATGCGCATGGCCATGTCGGCGAGCTTGTGGCGCGTGACCTGCATGTCGATGAGCTTGCCGCCGAACATCTCGCGCTGCTTGGCCCAGGCGAGCGCCTCGTCGAGGCACACGCGCGCAAAACCGTTGCTGCCCGCAGCGAGGAAGATGCGCTCGCGGTTGAAGTTCTTCATGATGGCCTTGAAACCCTGGTTTTCCTGGCCGACCAGGTTTGTCACGGGCACGCGGCAGTTGTCGAAGTACAGCGCGGCGGTGTCCGAGCACCACCAGCCCATTTTTTTCAGCGGCGTTTGCGTGAAGCCGGGCGTGCCTTTTTCAACCAGCAGCAGCGAGACGCCGCCGGGTCCGGGGCCGCCGGTGCGCACGGCCACGGTGTAAAAGTCCGCGCGTATGCCCGAGGTGATGAAGGTCTTGGAGCCGTTGACGACGTAGTGCTCGCCCTCGCGCCGCGCCGTGGTTTTGAGATTGGCCACGTCCGAGCCGCCCGAGGGCTCGGTGATGCCCAGCGCGCTGATCTTTTCGCCGCGCAGCACGGGCGGCAGCACGCGCTGCTTGAGCGCCTCGCTGCCCACGTTGACGATGGGCGGGCAGCCTATGGTGTGCGACAGCAGGCTGGCCAGCACGCCGCCCGCGCCGCAGCGCGCGAGTTCTTGCGAGGCGATGATGGTCATGAACAGGTCGCCGTCGTTGCCGCCATAGGCCTCGGGAAAGCCCAGGCCCAGCAGGCCGACTTCGGCGGCCTTGCGATAGAGCTCGCGCGGAAAGCTGCCCACGTCGTCCCATTCATCGACGAAGGGCGTGATTTCCTTTGTAACGAAGCGGCGCATGAGGTCACGAAAAGCCGCGTGCTCGGCCGTGTAAAAAGGACTGGCTCCCTGGGCGGTGGTGGACATGGGGGGGCTCCTGTGATCTTCGCTTCGGTGGTGAGGGGTGTGCGAGCGGGGCGGGCGGCCGATCAAGCGCTTTCTTCTTGCACCAGCGACACCAGCACGGCCTTGGACGGTACCTGGTCGCCCACGCGCACGAACACCTGATCGATCATGCCGTCGCGGCGCGCGAGCAGTTGGTGTTCCATCTTCATGGCTTCGAGCACGGCCACGCGCTGGCCCTTTTCGACGCGCTCGCCGGGCTGCACGAACACGCCCAGCACCTTGCCGTTCATGGGCGCAACGATGCGCGCCTCGGCGCTGCCTTCGGCGCCGGCGGGTGGCGCGTAGGTCAGGTCTTCGAAACAGGCGCTCAGCGTCTTGAATTCCAGATGCAAGGAGCCGTTGTGGAACACCGCAAGGGCCTGCTGGCGCACGCCGTCGGCGAGCAGGCTGAGCTTCGCGCCGCTGCGTTCGAGCACCCGGATCTGGTGCACCTGCGCACCCCATTCGATGCGGTAGTCGTGCCTGTCCAGCGCGGTGACGAAGATGAGGTGGCGGTGCCCGTTTTCGCCCAGCGTCATGGGCCAGCGCGCCGGCCCCGTGGTGCGCCACGGGCGCGCGCCTGCGGGCGTGGTGGCATCGAACCAGAGCACGCCCGCAAGTGCGAGCGCGAGCGAGTCGGGCTGTGGACGCACCCACTGCGCAGCGTCGAAGTTCTGCGCGATGAAGGCCGTGGTGGCCTTGCCTGCGGCGAACACCGGATGCCCGGCCACGGCTTCGAGGAAGGAGCGGTTGTTCGCCAGCCCCAGCAACTGCGTGTTTTGCAGCGCGCCGATCAAGCGCCGGCGCGCTTCTTCGCGCGTCGCGCCGCAGGTGATGATCTTGGCGATCATCGGGTCGTAGTGCGGGCTCACGGCCTGGCCTGCGATCAGGCCATGGTCCACGCGCACGCCGGGCCCGCTGGGCGCCTGCCACACGAGCACGTCGCCGCTTTGCGGCAGAAAGTCGGCGTACGGGTCTTCGGCGTACAGGCGCACTTCGATCGCGTGGCCCGCGAGCTGCACCTGTTCCTGCGTCAGCGGCAGCGCCTCGCCGCGCGCCACGGCAATCTGCCAGGCGACGAGGTCCAGACCGGTGATGCATTCGGTCACGGGGTGCTCGACCTGCAGGCGCGTGTTCATTTCGAGGAAGTAGAACTTGCCGTCGCGGTCGAGCAGAAACTCCACCGTGCCTGCGCCCACGTAGTTCACGGCGCGGGCCGCGGCCACGGCGGCGGCGCCCATGCGCGCGCGCAGCTCGGGCGAGACGGCGGGCGAGGGCGCTTCTTCGAACACTTTCTGGTGGCGGCGCTGGATCGAGCAGTCGCGCTCGCCGAGGTGGATGATGTTGCCGTGCCGGTCGCCGAACACCTGGACTTCGACGTGGCGCGGCTCGATCACGGCGCGCTCGAGGATCAGCTCGTCGCTGCCGAAGGCGTTTTGGGCTTCGGAGCGTGCGCTGGCGAGTGCGTTGGGCAGGTCTTCGGGCTTGGCGACGAGGCGCATGCCACGACCGCCGCCGCCGGCTGCGGCCTTGACCATGATGGGAAAGCCAATTTCGCGTGCTTGCGCGATCAGCGTGGCGTCGGACTGGTCGGCGCCCTGGTAGCCGGGCACGCAGGGCACGCCCGCAGCGAGCATCAGGCGCTTGGCGCCGGCTTTGTTGCCCATGTGCAGGATGGCCTCGGGGTCTGGCCCGATGAAGACCAGCCCGGCGTCCTGGCAGGCTTGCGCGAAGGCTTCGTTTTCGGACAGAAAGCCATAGCCCGGGTGCACGGCATCGGCCCCTGTGCTGGCCGCAGCGCGCAGCAGCGCCTGGGTGTTCAGGTAGCTCTCGCGCACGGGCGGCGGGCCTATGCACACGGCCTCATCGGCCAGGGCGGCGTGCAGGGCCTGGGCGTCGGCCTCGCTATGAACGGCCACGGTGCGGTAGCCCAGGGCTTTGGCCGTGCGGATCACGCGGCAGGCGATTTCGCCACGGTTGGCGATCAGGATCTTGGTGAAACGCATGGGCTTTCTCACATCCGGCCGACACCGAAGGTGTTGGGGTTCAGTTGACGGGCTTCTGCGTCGCGGCACACGGCCAGGGTGGTGGCGAGCACGCGGCGGGTGTCGCGCGGGTCGATGATGCCGTCGTCCCAGAGACGCGCCGTGGCGAAGAAGGCGTGCGATTCCATGTCGAAGCGCTGCAGGATTTCCGCGCGCATGGCTTGCATGGCGTCGGTCGGCGGCGTCTTGCCCGTGCGGGCAAATTTTTCTTCGGTGACGATGCGCATCACCGTCGCAGCTTGCTCGCCACCCATCACGGCCACGCGCGAGTTGGGCCAGGCAAAGACAAAACGGGGGTCGTAGGCGCGGCCGCACATGCCATAGTTGCCGGCGCCGAAAGAGGCGCCGATCATCAGCGTGATGCGCGGCACGGTGGCGTTGGTGACGGCCTGGATCATCTTCGCGCCGTGCTTGATGATGCCGACCTGCTCCACGTCCTTGCCCACGAGAAAGCCCGTGGTGTTCTGCAAAAAGACGAGCGGCGTGCCCGACTGGCTGCACAGCTGGATGAATTGCGCGGCCTTGGTCGCGCCCTGCGGATCGATCGGACCGTTGTTGCCCAGAAAGCCGCAGGGCTGCCCTTCGATGGCGCCCATGCCGCACACCGTGGCGCTGCCGTACAGGGCCTTGAACTCGAGGAAGTCGGAGTCGTCGATGATGCGTGCGAGCACCTCGCGCATGTCGTAGGGGTGGCGAAAATCGACGGGCACGGTGCCCACGATCTCGTCGATGGCATAGCGCGGCTCCTTCCAGGTCCTGGAGGGGCGCAGCGGCAGCTTGTCGTTCCAGGGCAGACGCGCCACGATGTCGCGCGCAATGCGGATGCCGTCGGCGTCGTCTTCGGCCAGGTATTCGGCCACGCCCGAGGTGGTGCAGTGCATTTCGGCACCGCCCAGTTCCTCGTCGGTGGCGATTTCGCCCGTCGCGGCCTTGAGCAGCGGCGGGCCTGCGAGAAACGCCTTGGCACGTCCGCGCACCATGATCACGTAGTCGGACATGCCGGGCAGATAGGCGCCGCCGGCCGTCGAATGCCCGTGCATCACGCAGATCTGCGGAATGCCAGCGGCCGAGAGCCGCGCCTGGTTGGCAAAGCCGCGCCCGCCTTCAATGAAGACCTCGCCCACGTGCATGAGGTTCGCGCCGCCCGACTCGACGAGGCGGACCACGGGTAGCTTGTTTTCCATCGCGATGGCTTCGGCACGCAGGCTCTTGCGCATGCCCATGGGCGTGATGGTGCCGCCCTTGATCGCACTGTCGGACGCGATCACCACGCAGCGCACGCCCGACACTCTGCCGACGCCGGTGATGATGCCGCCGCCGAGCACGTTTTTGTCACCATCGTCGTCGTGCATGCGCAGGCCCGCGAGCGTGGAAAACTCCAGCCATTCGGAGCCGCGGTCGAGCAGCAGCGCGATGCGCTCACGCGGCAGCAATTGCTTGCGCGCGCGGAACTTGGACTCCTGGCTGTTGGAGGTGTTGCGCACGCGGTCTTCGCAGTCACGAAAGTGGTGGATCAGCGCGAGCATCTGCTCGCGCTCGCGCTGGAAACTCTCTGATTGCGGATCGATTTGGCTTTGGATGGCGGGCATGGGGGCTATCCCTCGCTCAACGGGGGTAGAAGGCGGCGTCGCGCTGGGCCATGTCGCGCAGCAACTGGGGCGGGGCGAAACGCGGGCCGACACGCTGCGCCAGGGCTTCGCAGGTCTGGACGAATTCGGCCACGCCCACGGAGTCGATCTGGCCGATCGGGCCACCGAGGCAGGGCGGGAAGCCCCAGCCCAAAATGGCGCCCACGTCGGCATCGACGGGAGCGAGCAGCACCTTTTCTTCGAGGCAGCGCGCGGTTTCGACGGACTGGATGAACATCAGGCGTTGCTTGACGTCGTCCACGCTGGGCTGCGTTGCTGCCAGCGCAAACTCCTGCGCGAGGCTGCTCCAGAGGTGTTTGGGCGCGCCTTGCGGATAGTCGTAAAAGCCCTTGCCGATTTTCTTGCCCAGGCGCCCGAGCTTGTCCACCATGCGGTCGCAGACATCGTCGATGGCGCTGCGCTGGTAGGCTGCGCCGAGATCGGCGGCGGTCTGTTTACGGATGCGCGCCATGAGTTCGAGCGATACCTCGTCGGCCAGCGCGAGCGGCCCAACGGGCATGCCGCACATGCGGCCGGCGTTTTCGATCAGCGCCGGCGCCACACCTTCGGCAAGCAGCGCCAGGCCTTCGCCGACGTAGGTAGAAAACACGCGGCTGGTGTAAAAACCGCGGCTGTCGTTGACGACGATGGGCGTCTTGCGGATGGCCTTGACGAAGTCCATGGCACGCGCGAGGCACTCGTCGCTCGTCGCCTTGCCGCGGATGATCTCGACCAGCGGCATTTTGTCCACGGGCGAGAAGAAGTGCAGGCCGATGAAGTTCGCCGGGCGCGCCGAGGCTTCGGCCAGGCCGGTGATGGGCAAGGTGCTGGTGTTGGATGCAAAGACGGCGCCGGGCGCAAGCTGGGCTTCGGCTTTGCGCGTGACATTTGCCTTGATGGCGCGGTCTTCGAACACGGCTTCGATCACGATGTCGCAACCGTCAAGCGCCGCAAAATCGGTCGTGGGCTGGATCAGCGCGAGCTTGGCGTCGCGCTCGGCCTCGCCCATGCGCTTGGCGGCCACGCGTTTGCCCCACAGCGCTTCACTGTAGCCTTTACCTTTGTTCGCGGCCTCGAGGCTGGAGTCGAGCAGCACCACCTGCATGCCGACTTCGGCGCACGCATAGGCAATGCCCGCGCCCATCATGCCCGCGCCCAGGACGCCGACCTTGCGGTAGCTGGCTTTGGGCACATCCTTGGGACGCGAGGCGAGCTTGTTCGCGTCGCCGATGCCGAAGAACAGCGAGCGGATCATGTTCTTCGAGACCTTGCCGGTCGCGAGCTTGACGAATTCCCGCCCTTCGACCTTGCAGCCTGTGTCGATGTCCACCTGACAGCCGTTGTAGACGGCGCTCAGAATGGCCTCTGGCGCAGGGTAGTTGCCAAAGGTCTTGGCGCGCAGCATGGCGTTGCCGGCCGTGAAGGTTTCGTAGCCGGCGGGGCTTTGCACCGCGCCGCCGGGCAGCTTGAAACCTTTCTGATCCCACGGCTTGACGACATGCTTGACGCCCTCGGCCAGCAGCCATTGCCTGGCGCGCGCGAGCAACTGGTCGGCCGGCACGACCTCATCGACCAGGCCGACTTCGAGGGCTTTCTCGGGAGGCAACTTTTTGCCTTCGAGCAGCAAGGGCAGGGCGCCGCGCAGCCCGATCAGGCGCGGCAGGCGCTGCGTGCCGCCGCCCCCCGGCAGCAGGCCGATGGCCACTTCGGGCAGGCCGATCTGGGCCTTGGGGTTGTCGGCCGCGATGCGGCGGTGGCAGGCCAGCGCGACCTCATAGCCGCCGCCCAGCGTGGTGCCGTTGAGCGCGGCGACGAAGGGCTTGCCGCTTTTTTCGATGCCGCGCAGCAAAGTGTGCAGGCGCGCGACGAAGTCCATCAGGCCTTGCACCTCGGTGATCGCGAGCATCATGTTCAGGTCGGCGCCTGCGATGAAATCGGGCTTGGCCGAGGCGATGATCACGCCCTTGACGGCGGCGTCTGCCACGGCCTTGCGCACGGCCTCGCTGAACGCGGGGATGGATTGCTCGTTGAGGACGTTCATCGGCACGTCCTGCATGGCCCAGGTGATGGTGGCGATGCCTTCGGCATCCACCTTGTAGTCGATCGTCATGGTGAGAGTCCTGGTAAATGGGGTGAAACCTGCGCGTTCCCGGGGGCAGCCGGGTCAGACGCGCTCGATGATGGTGGCCGTGCCCATGCCGGCGCCCACGCACAGCGTGGCCAGGCCAGTGGCCAGGTTGCGGCGCTCGAGTTCGTCGAGCAGGGTGCCCAGAATCATGGCGCCGGTGGCGCCGAGCGGGTGCCCCATCGCGATGGCCCCGCCGTTGACGTTCATCCTGTCGTGTGGGACGTTCATCACCTCCATGAAGCGCAGCACGACCGAGGCGAAGGCTTCGTTCAACTCGTAGAGATCGATGTCTGCCGCCTTCATCCCCGCCAGCTTGAGCGCCTTTTCCGCCGAGTAGGAGGGGCCGGTCAGCATGATGGTGGGCTCGCTGCCGATCGATGCGAACGAGCGGATGCGGGCACGGGCTTTCAGGCCGAGCCGTTTGCCGACCTCGGCGTTGCCGATCAGCACCGCGGACGCGCCGTCCACAATGCCCGACGAGTTGCCGGCGTGGTGCACGTGCGTCATGCACTCGAGTTCCGGATAGCGCTGGAGGGCGACCGCGTCGAAGCCGTATTTCTCGCCCTGCACCTTGAACGCAGGCTCCAGCTGGGCCAGCGACTCCAGGGTGGTGTCGGCGCGCATGTGTTCATCGCGCTCGAGCACGACGCAGCCGTTCACGTCTTTCACGGGCACGATCGAGCGGGCGAAGCGTGCCTCGGCCCAGGCTTGCGCGGCGCGACGCTGGCTCTCGACGGCGTAGCTGTCCACGTCCTTGCGGCTGTGACCGTACAGGGTGGCAATCAGGTCGGCCGAAATGCCCTGCGGCACGAAATAGGTCGGAATCGCCACCGCCGGATCGGCCGCCCAGGCGCCGCCGCTGGTGCCCATCGGCACGCGGCTCATGCTCTCCACGCCGCCGCCGATGACCAGGGGCGACTGGCCCGACATCACCTTGGCGGCTGCCATGTTGCAGGCTTCGAGCCCGGAGGCGCAGAAGCGGTTGATCTGCACGCCGGGAGCGGACTCGTGATAAGCGGCGGCGATGGCCGCCACGCGGGCGATGTTGGCGCCTTGCTCACCGGCGGGCTCGACACAGCCGAGGATGATGTCGTCCACGAAGGCGGTGTCCAGGGCGTTGCGCTCGCGCAGCGCCTGCAACGCCGTGATGGCCAGGCTGATGGGCGTGGTGCCGTGCAGAGCGCCTGAGCTGCGGCCCTTGCCGCGCGGCGTGCGCACGGCGTCGTAAATGAATGCATCGGTCATGGTGGGTTTCCTTTTTTGAATCGGTGGAGGCGAAAAAACGGCGGACCGCGCGTTCTACAGCGTGCGGCCGATGATTTCCTTCATGATCTCGTTGGTGCCGCCGTAGATGCGCGCGACGCGTGCATCCGCATAGGCGCGGGCAATCGGGTACTCCCACATGTAGCCGAAGCCGCCGAACATCTGCAGGCATTGGTCAAGCACTTTGCAGTGCAGGTCGGTGGTCCAGTACTTGGCCATCGCGGCGGTGGCAGCATCAAGCTGGCCGTCCATCAGCAGGCCGAGCAGGCGGTCGACAAAGACCTGTGCGACCTGGATCTCGGTCTTCATCTCGGCAAGTTTGAAGCGGTTGTGCTGGAAGTCGATCACGCGCTGGCCGAAGGCCTTGCGATCCTTGGTGTAGGCCAGCGTCCATTCGAGCGCCGCCGCGGCGCCTGCCACCGCGACGATGGCGATCTGCATGCGCTCCCAGGCGAGCTCCTGCATCAGCAGGAAGAAGCCCTTGCCCTCGCCGCCGAGAATGTTGCCCGCTGGCACCCGTACGTTGTCGAAGAACAGCTCGGAGGTGTCCTGCGCCTTCATGCCGATCTTTTCGAGGTTGCGCCCGCGCGTGAAACCGGGGCGCCCAGTCTCGACCAGAAGCAGTGAGGTGCCCTTGGCGCCTTGCGTCGGGTCGGTCTTGGCGACCACGATCACCAGGTCGGCGTTTTGGCCATTGGTGATGAAGGTCTTCTGGCCATTGATGACCCATTCATTGCCGTCGCGGACCGCGCTGGTGCGCACGTTTTGCAGGTCGCTGCCCGCGCCCGGCTCGGTCATGGCAATGGCGCCAATGACCTCGCCGGTGGCCATGCGCGGCAGCCAGGCGAGCTTTTGCTCCTCGGTGCCGTAGGCCAGGATGTAGGGGGCGACGATGTCCGAGTGCAGTCCGAAGCCGATCCCGCTCGTGCCGGCGCGCGCGACTTCCTCGATCAGCACGGCGCTGTGCAGACGCATACCACCGCCGCCGCCGTAGGCTTCGGGGATGGCCGGACACAGCAGACCCGCAGCGCCTGCCTTGCGCCAGACCTCACGCGGCACGATGCCATCAGCTTCCCAGCCGGCGTGATGGGGAATGACTTCCTGCTCCAGGAAGCGACGGGCCTGGTCGCGGAAGAGTTCGTGTTCTTCGCCGAAGATGGTGCGTGTCAGCATGTCTGGGTCTGTCCTTTGAGGTGGTTTAAATCTGGCACGGTCGACAGCTGCGATGGCTTTGATTCATCCATGCGGAATGCGCCGGAAGTGTCGAGTCCGCGATCTGAAATCTATCAAACGCTTGTTAGATGATATAGTATATGGCATGACAAAAGTGCGTGACAACGGGCGAAAGGATGCGATTTTGGCCATTGCGGCGGGCCAGTTCCGGCGTCGCGGTTTCGAGCGCACCTCGGTGCGCGATATCGCCGAGGCGCTGGGAATGACCTCGGGCTCGCTCTTCTATCACTTCGCCACCAAAGAGGAATTGCTGGTGGCGGTGATGGAGGGCGGTGTTCGCGACATCATGCAGTCGGTGCGCGACGGGCTGGCCGGTGAGACCCGCTTGCCCGAGCGGCTGCTGTCGATGGTGCGCAGCCATCTGAAGGCTTTGCTGGGCCCGAGACTCGACGCGATGACGGTGCTGCTGTATGAATGGCGCAGCCTGTCGCCCGCCGCCCAGTCCCGGGTGCTGGCATTGCGCGATGCCTACGAGGCCTTGTGGATGGAGCCGATCAATGAGGCTGTGGTGTTGGGCCTGGTCGAATCCGATGCCGTGCTGGTGCGGCAGACGGTGCTCGGTGCCCTCAACTGGACGGCGCAGTGGTACCGGCCCGAGGGGCGTCTGGATGTCGATGCGCTGGCGCAGAGCATGTACGCGATGCTGTTTCCTCGCGTGGCGGCCGCATCGGGCGCGAAGTCAACCTCTACCCTATCGGGTAGGGGGAACTGACTTTTGAGTTTTTAGTTGAGTTTTTAGTTGGGTCTGCAATGACAATTTTTTGGAGTTGAACCATGCGTATGCAATCGACCATGATGCCAGTGCCGCTGTCGCTCAATCATTTCCTGGAGCGGGCCAGGCTGTACCACCCGAAGGTGGAAATCGTTTCGCGGATGCCTGACAAGTCACTGCATCGCCATACCTACGCCGACTTCCACCGCCGGGCCAAGGGTCTGGCCGAGGCGCTGGTCACGGCCGGCATCAAGCCCGGCGATCGGGTTGCCACCCTGATGTGGAACCACTACGCCCACCTGGAATGCTACTTTGGCATACCGGCGGCAGGCGCAGTGATGCACAACCTCAACCTGCGCCTGTTTCCGCACGACATCGCGTTTATCGTCAACCACGCCAAGGACCGTTTCCTGATCGTCGACGATGTACTGCTGCCTTTGCTGGCGCAGTTTGCCAAGGATGTCAACTTCGAGCGCATTATCGTGGTTCCGCTGACCGGCAAACCAGTGGAACAGGGACACGAGGACTACGAAGCCTTTATCGGCAAGGCGACCGGCGATTTCAATTGTGTCGAGGTCGACGAAAACGCGCCCTGTGGCATGTGCTACACCTCGGGCACTACCGGGAACCCCAAGGGGGTCGTCTATTCGCACCGCTCGACCGTGCTGCATACGCTCGTGGCGGCTCTCCCGGGCGGCATCAATGTTTCTGGCACGGACACTGTGCTGCCAGTGGTGCCGATGTTCCACGCCAACGCCTGGGGCCTGCCGTTCATGTCCACCTTTGTCGGCGCCAAGCAGGTGTTTCCCGGACCGCATCTCGATTCGGAATCGCTGCTCGACTTGTACCAGCGTGAGCGCGTCACTGTGACCGGCGGGGTGCCGACGATCTGGCTGTCGTTGCTGCAGACGCTGCGTGCCAACCCGGCCAAGTACGATTTGGTGCCCGGCATGCGCATGCTGGTCGGCGGTTCGGCGGCGCCGGAGTCGCTGTTCCGTGGTTTTGACGAGTTCAATCTCGAGGTCGCGACCGCCTGGGGTATGACCGAGACTTCCCCGCTGGGCACGGTTTCGGTGCTCAAGCCGCAGATGCGCTCGCTGTCCAAGGAAGAGCAGTATGGCTTCCGCACCAAGCAGGGCATGGCCGCGCCGCTGGTCGACATCCGCCTGATCGGCGACGAGGGTGAGGTGCCGTGGGACGGCAGTTCGGTCGGCGAAATCCAGGTCCGTGGTCCGTGGGTCACCGGCGGCTACCATGATCTGCCGCTCAACGAGAGCAGCTTCACCGCCGATGGATGGTTGCGTACCGGCGACGTGGGATGCATCGACTCGGAAGGATTCCTGCGTTTGACAGACCGCACCAAGGACCTGATCAAGTCGGGCGGCGAATGGATCAGCTCGGTCGATCTGGAAAATGCTGTGATGGGCCACCCGGCGGTGCTGGAGGCATCGGTGATCGCAGTGCCGCACCCGCGCTGGGCAGAGCGGCCGTTGGCGGTGGTGGTGTTGCGCCCAGGTATGCGTGCCACCGGTGAAGAGATTCGGGACCATCTGGCCAAGACCTTCGCCAAGTGGCAGTTGCCCGAAGGCTTTGCGTTTGTGAACGAAATCCCGCGCACCTCGACCGGCAAATTCCTCAAGACCAAGCTGCGCGAGATGTACAAGGATTGGAAGTGGGAGTGAGAGTGCTGGTGAGTGGGCTGTACCCAGGCCCGTATGTGCAAATCATTTGAACCTCTGGAGATAAAGTGAAGATATTGGTCGCTGTCAAGCGGGTGCTGGACTACAACGTCAAGGCCCGCGTCAAGTCCGACGGTTCGGGAGTCGATCTCGCGAACCAGAAGTTGTCCATGAACCCGTTCGACGAGATCGCCTGCGAAGAGGCGGTGCGCCTCAGGGAGGCCGGTGTCGCTTCGGAAGTGATCGTCGTGTCCTGCGGCCCGAGCGCTTGCCAGGAGACGCTGCGCAGCGCGATGGCCATCGGCGCCGATCGCGGCGTGCTGATTGAAACCGACGTCGGACTCGAACCACTGGCGGTGGCCAAGCTGATGAGCCATGTCGCCACGAAGGAGGGTGTGCAACTGGCCATCTTCGGCAAGCAGGCGATCGACGACGACGCGGGGCAGGCGGGGCAGATGTTCGCCGCGCTGATGGGTTGGCCGCAGGCGACCTTCGCCTCGAAGGTTCAGATCGCGGGCGAGCGGGCCGTCGTGGCGCGCGAAATCGATGGCGGACTGGAAACCCTCGAGTTGAAGCTGCCGGCGGTGATCACGACCGACCTGCGGCTCAATGAGCCGCGGTACGTCACGCTGCCCAACATCATGAAGGCGAAGAAGAAGCCGTTGGAGATGATCAAAGCGGCCGATCTCGGCATCGACATCGCGCCGCGCACCGTTGCCCTTCGCGTCAGCGAGCCGGCGGTGCGCAAAGCCGGCATCAAGGTGGCCGATACGGCCGAACTCGTCAAACGACTCAAAGAAGAAGCGAAGGTGATCTGATGACGACACTGATCATTGCGGAACACGACAACACCGCACTCAAGGCGTCAACGCTGAACACGATCGCCGCCGCCAAACGGCTGGGCGGCGACATGCACGTGCTGGTGGCCGGTGGTAACTGCGCTGCCGTGGCCCAGGCCGCTGCGGCGGTCGCGGGCGTGGCCCGGGTGCTGCACGCCGATGCAGCCCACTATGAAGCCCACCTGGCCGAGAATCTGGCCGAGCTGGTGCGGTCACGGGTGCGCTCCGATGCAGCCTACACCCATGTGCTGGCACCGGCCACCGCCTTTGGCAAGAACGTGCTGCCGCGCGTGGCCGCACTGCTGGACGCCTCTCAGGTGTCGGACGTGATCGCCATCGAGTCCGCGGACACCTTCGTTCGCCCGTTTTATGCCGGCAATGCACTGGCGCGCGTGCAATCGAAGGATGCCATCAAGGTGCTGAGCATTCGCACCACCGCCTTCGACCCGGTGGGCGCGGGCGGCACGGCAGTGATCGAGACGCTGGCCGCCGCGGCTGATCTGGGCTTGAGCCGACTCGTCGGGCGTGAGGTGGTGAAGCTCGAGCGTCCGGAGCTCAGCGCTGCTTCGATCATTGTGTCGGGCGGACGCGGACTGGGTGCCGCCGAGAAGTTTCATGCCGTGCTGGAGCCGCTGGCCGACAAGCTTGGCGCCGCGCTCGGCGCCTCGCGCGCCGCCGTCGATGCCGGTTACGCCCCCAATGACTACCAGGTCGGACAGACCGGCAAGATCGTCGCGCCACAGCTGTATGTGGCGGTCGGCATCTCGGGTGCCATCCAGCATCTGGCCGGCATGAAGGACAGCAAGGTCATCGTCGCCATCAACAAGGATGCAGAAGCGCCGATCTTCCAGGTCGCGGATTACGGTCTGGTGGGGGACCTGTTCGCCGCGGTGCCGGAACTGGTGGCTGCGCTGTAGCGATCCTGGAACACTGCCTGCTAGGGCGAAGACGGTATCGGTGTGGTGTTCCCCCCTTTCAGCGATGACCAATTCACGGAGATATTGCCCTTGAGCAATCTGCTATCGGCTTTCCGGCTCGCCAAGCTTCCCGCGGCGACAAACCCGTTTCGCGCCGAGGTGAAAGCCTTTCTCCAGTCCAGCTTCGAACCCGGGCCGCCGGACATTCGGGCGCGGTCATGGATGGGCTTCGATGCCGCTTTCAGCCAAAAGCTGGCCGCGCGTGGCTGGGTCGGCGTGACCTTGCCCGCCGCATACGGCGGCGCCAGCCTTGATGCCTTCTCGCGCTTTGTCCTCGTGGAAGAACTGCTCGCCGCCGGCGCACCTGTGTCGGCGCACTGGATCGCCGACCGTCAGAGCGGGCCACTCATCCTGAAGTTTGGCACTGAAGCGCAACGCCAGTTCTATCTGCCGAAAATCTGCGCCGCCGAGGCCTTCTTTTGCATCGGCATGAGCGAGCCCAATGCCGGCTCCGACCTCGCCAGTGTCGGCACCCGGGCGACACGCTGCGAAGGTGGCTGGCGTTTGAACGGCCGCAAGATATGGACCACCAATGCGCAGCATTGCCACTACATGATCGCCCTGGTGCGCTCCTCGGGTGAGCCGCAGGACCGGCAAACGGGTTTGTCGCAGTTTATTGTCGACCTGTCCTTGCCCGGCGTGACGGTGCGTCCGATTCATGATCTGACCGGTGATGCACATTTTTCAGAGGTCTTTTTCGACGATGTGCTGCTGGCCGATGACGCCCTGGTCGGCCAGGAGGGCAGCGGCTGGGCACAGGTCAATGCCGAACTGGCCTTCGAGCGCAGCGGCCCGGAACGCATCTATTCAAGCATCGTTTTGCTGGAGCACTGGATCGCCTGCCTGCGCCACACGCAGGACGCCGCTGTCCACGCCGCCACCATTGGGCGCTTCACCACGCATCTGGCCACGCTGCGCCATATGTCCATCGCCGTCACCAGCAAACTGGTCAACGGAGACAGCCCGATCGTCGAGGCCGCGTTGGTCAAGGACATCGGTACAGAATTTGAGCAAAGCATTCCAGCCGTCATCGAGGCGGCCATCGCCATGAACCCGGACGCGCCGGTGGATGCCGACCTGTACCGTACGCTGGCCTACGTGAGCCAGATGGCCCCTACCTATTCCCTGCGCGGCGGTACGCGCGAGATCCTGCGCGGCATGATCGCGCGCGGGCTGGGCTTGCGTTGAGAAAGAACAAAGCCGTGTTTGCAGAAGCCGTAGAAGACATTCTCAAAGACCAGTGCACTCCGGCTGTGGTGCGGGCCATCGACGCGGGTGGCTCAGCCGCAGCCTTGTGGGATGCGGTGGCGGGTGCCGGATTTCTGGCCTTGCTGGCGCCTGAATCCGAGGGCGGAGCCGACCTGAGCCTGGCCGAGCTGTTTCCAGTCCTGAGCCATTTTGGACACTACACGGTACCGATGCCCGTGGCGCAAACCATCGTGGCGCGCGCGCTGCTGGCCTCGCAGATGATCATGCCCGAGGGCATGATCACACTGGCCTCCGCGTTTCGGCGTGAAACCGGCGGAGGCATCACTTGCGCGTTCACACCTTATGGCCTGCTGGCGGACTTCGTGCTGGCCTGCGACGGTGATGCTTTGCTGCTGCTGCCTTGCGCGGCGGCCCGGCGTCAGGCCACGGGTGTGAACCGCAGCCTGACGGCAACGCTCACCTGGCCCGATGCCAGCAGCGCAGCCCGCGCGCCCCGTGGTGGTGCACTGTTGCCCGCCTTCGGGGCCGCACTGCATGCGGCCCTGCTCAGCGGTGCCATGAGCCGGGTGTTCGAGATGACGCTGCAATACTGCAACGACCGCATGCAATTCGGCAAGTCCCTCGGCAAGTTCCAGGCGGTGCAGCATCAATTGAGCGTCATGGCCGAGCACACCGCAGCCGCATCCATGGCCGCTGAGGCAGCTTTTCAGGGTGCCGGAAAAGCGCCGTCCCTGCTGGCGGCCGCCATGGCCAAGTCGCGCACCAGCGAGGCGGCCGGCTTGGTCGCTTCAATTGCCCATGCCTTGCATGGCGCGATCGGCGTGACTGAAGAATACGATTTGCAGTTGCTGACCCGGCGCCTGCACGAGTGGCGTATGACCCATGGCTCGGAGGCCTGCTGGAACAAGGTGGTCGGCGAACAGGTGCTCGCGGGCACGCTATCGATCGTTGATTTCGTCCGCTCGGTTTGACAACCTTCGCATCGTCGGCGCAGGTGTGCGCTGCTGGAATATTAAAACTAACTAACATCTGTTATGTTACCATGATGCCATCCTCCGGTCGGTGTTTGACTTGAGGTTTCGCGCTACCCAACCGAGAGAGAGGAAAGCTTTCATGTCTGCTGAGTCACCCATTCTGTTCACGATCGATGCCGACGGCATCGGCACGCTGACCCTCAATCGTCCCGGTCAACTCAATGCCTTCGATCTGCCGATGATCGACGCCTGGCGGGCTGCGCTGGAGTCGGCCGAGGCCGACGATCGGGTGCGGGTCATCGTGGTGACGGGCACCGGCCGTGCCTTTTGCGCCGGGGGCGATTTCGACGAAATGGCCAAGTTCAGCGAACTCGACAGCCTGGGCCGCAAGAACTTCCTGTACCGCCACGTGCATCGCATCGCGCTGACGCTTGAGCGCATGGAAAAGCCGGTCATCGCGGCCATCAACGGCGCCGCGCGGGGCGCCGGCTGCGACATGGCGCTGATGTGCGACCTGCGGGTGATGGCCAGTTCGGCCACGCTGGCCGAGAGCTACATCGACATCGGGCTGATGGCCGGCGATGCGGGCGCCTGGTTCCTGCCGCGGCTGATCGGCACGGCGCGCGCCCTGGAATTGTTCTGGACCGGCCGCACCGTCGATGCGCAGGAGGCCGAACGCATCGGCATGGTCAACCGGGTGGTGCCCGATGAAGAGCTGATGGCGACCACTTACGCGCTGGCGCGCACTATCGCGGCCAAACCGCAGCAGGCAGTGCGCTTCTTTCGCCGCGCGGTTTACCAGAGCCAGACGATGGCGCTGGCCACCCACCTGGACATGGTTTCTTCGCACATGGCGGTCCTCGAGGACACGCCGGAGCACCGGGACGGCATCGCCGCGTTCCGCAGCCGGATGCGCGGCGCCAAGAAGTAAGACGAGGCGAAGGCGTGGCTGGCATCCTCCAGGGCATCACGGTCGTCGACCTGTCGCGCTTGATCGCCGGTCCGTACACGGCCATGGTGCTGGCAGACCTCGGTGCGCGCGTCATCAAGGTCGAGGCGTTGAGCGGTGAGGAGGGGCGGCATTTCGGCCCGCCGTTCTACGGCGATACAAGCGTTGCGTTCATGACCTGCAACCGTGGCAAGGAGTCGCTGGCACTGGACTTCCGCACGGACGCAGGGCGCGAGGTGCTGGGCCGACTGATCGCCCAGTCGCAGGTGCTGGTGCACAACTTTCGCCCCGATTTCGCCGAGAAAAATGCGCTGACCTACGAGGCCGTGCGACAGGTCAACCCGGAAATCATCTACACCATGGTGTCGGCCTTTGGCGAAGACAGCGCGTACCGCTTGCGCCCATCCGTTGACAGTGTGGTGCAGGGCATGGCCGGGGCTTTTTACGCCAGCGGCGAGGAAGGTGATCCGCCGGTTCGCATCGGCTTGCCGATCATCGATGTGGCGTCTGGGATGTGCGGCGCCTTGGGTGTGCTGGCCGCGGTCATGCACTGGCAGCAGACCGGCCGCGGGCAGCGCGTCGAGTTGGCGCTGGCCGACACCATCTTCAACTTCATGGCAGCCAAGGTGGGCGAGCACGCCGTCGAGCAGCGCGAGCCGGTTCGCTCGGTGAACTTGCCGATCGCCGTGCCCAGCCGCCACTTCCAGGGTTCCGACGGTGCCTGGTTCAGCGTGTCGGTGGTCAATGAAGGCGCGTTCAGGCGCTTTTGTGGCGTTGTCAAGCAGCCCGCCTGGCTGACCGATCCGCGCTACGACCGAAACGCCGCGCGCATCGCCAACCGGCCCGCGCTGCTGGCCGAACTGGCGGCGATCTTTGTCACACGCCCGGCTGCCGAGTGGGTGGCCGCGTTCGAGGCTGCGGACATTCCCTGCGGGCCGGTGAACACGGTGTCCGGGGCCATGTCTGACCCGGTGCTGGCCGACCGCTTCGTCGAGCATCCGGCGCTACCGGGTCTGCCGCTGATCCCGTTTCCCGCGCAGTTGGCCGAGGGCATGCGCCGGCCCGACGCCATGCCGCCGCCGCCCAAGCTCGGTGAACACAGCGCGGCCATTCTCGGCGAGCTGGGCTACAGCCCGGCCGAAGTCACTCAACTCGTACGAGACGGCGTGCTGAAACTGCACACGAGTTGAACCCTTGTCATCCATCGATCCCCAAACTTCAACAGGAGATTCAGTTATGTCGGACAAAGAAGTCATTTACGAGGTCAAAGACTTCGTCGCCACCATCACGATCAACCGGCCCAAGACGCTGAACGCGTTCACCGGCGACACGATCAAGGAAATGGAAAGCCTGTTGGCCCAGGCCGGCAGCGACCCGAAAGTCGGCGTGATCGTGCTCACAGGTGTGGGCGAGCGCGCCTTCTGCGTCGGCGGCGACGTCAACTGGGAAAAGGGAGAAGGTGGCAAGAGCGGCCTGCAGGACCTGGAGTTCAATTTCAACCGGCAAATCGCCGAGTGCCCGAAGCCGGTGATCGCGCGCGTCAACGGCTACGCGATTGGCGCTGGTCACCATATCGCCTACTTTTGCGACTTCACCATCGCTGCAGAGCACGCGATCTTCGGCCAGAACGGGCCGCGCGTGGGCTCCCCCGCAGGGGGCTACATCGTCTCGCACGCAGCCAATGTGCTGGGCCACAAGCGCGCACGCGAGCTGTGGATGCTGTGCCGCCGCTACACCGCGCAGCAGGCCTTCGACTGGGGGCTGGCCAATTCCGTGGTGCCGATGGCCAAGCTCGACGAGGAGGTGCGCAAGTATTGCGACGAGTTGCTGTCGCTCTCGCCGACCTGCCTGAAGATCGTCAAACGTTCTTTTTATCATCACATGGCGCCGATCATGGGCCGCGACATGAACGACCTGATCCAGGAAGTGGCGCCCAACTACTTCAACACCGGCGAACAACAGGAAGGCGCCAGCGCCTTCCTCGAAAAACGCAAGCCCGATTTCAGCCCGTTCCGCTGAGTGTCACGGATTTTCCAAAAACCGAGCATGATGAACCAAGAACGTTATCCGGAGTTGCGCGCCGCGCTGCGCGATCTCTTCAAGCGCTTCCCGGACGCATACTTCCGCAAAGTCGACGAGGCCCGCGGCTACCCCGAGGAATTCGTCGATGCGCTCACGCTGGCCGGCTGGCTCGCCGTGATGATTCCGCAGGAATACGGCGGCGCCGGGCTGGGCCTGGCAGAGGCCTCGGTGGTGATGGAAGAAGTCAACCGTTGCGGCGGCAACGCCGGCGCCTGCCATGGCCAGATGTACAACATGGGTACCTTGCTGCGCCACGGCTCACCCGAGCAAAAGCGCCGCTACCTGCCCCAAATCGCGAGTGGCGCGCTGCGCCTGCAGTCCATGGGCGTGACCGAGCCCACCACCGGTACCGACACCACCAAGATCAAGACCACGGCGACCAAGCAGGGGGACCGGTATGTCGTCAATGGCCAGAAGGTGTGGATCTCGCGCATCCAGCACTCCGACCTGATGATTTTGCTGGCGCGCACCACGCCGCTCAAGGACGTGAAGCGCAAGTCCGAAGGCATGTCGATCTTCATCGTCGACTTGCACCAGGCGATCGGCAAGGGCCTCACCGTGAAGCCGATCCGCAACATGGTCAACCACGAGACCAACGAGCTCTTTTTCGACAACCTCGAAATTCCCGAAGAAAACCTCATCGGCCACGAGGGGCAGGGCTTCAAGTACATCCTTGACGGCCTGAACGCCGAGCGCACGCTGATCGCCGCCGAGTGCATAGGCGACGCCCGCTGGTTCGTCGAGCGCAGCGCGCGCTATGCGCGCGAGCGCCGCGTGTTCGACCGCCCGATCGGTCAGAACCAGGGCGTGCAATTCCCGATTGCCGAGGCGCACATCGAAACCGAAGCCGCCGACCTCATGCGCTGGCGCGCCTGCGAGCTGTTCGACGCGCACCAGCCCTGCGGCGCCGAAGCCAACATGGCCAAGTACCTTGCGGCGAAAGCCTCGTGGGAGGCCGCGAACACCGCGATCCAGACGCACGGCGGCTTCGGCTTTGCCTGTGAATACGATGTCGAGCGCAAGTTTCGTGAAACCCGGCTGTACCAGGTGGCGCCGATCTCGACCAACCTGATCCTGAGCTACGTGGCCGAGCACGTGCTCGGGTTGCCACGCTCTTTCTGAAAGAAGCTGCCATGCGTCCATTGGAAGGATTGTTGGTCGTCACGCTGGAGCATGCGATCGCTGCGCCGTTTTGCACCCGTCAGCTCGCTGACCTGGGTGCGCGCGTCATCAAGGTCGAGCGCCCGGGCGAGGGCGATTTCGCCCGCGCCTACGACGCCCGCGCGCATGGCCTGGCTTCGCACTTCGTCTGGTGCAACCGCTCCAAGGAGAGCCTGACGCTGGACCTCAAGCAGCCGGCCGCGCGCGCTGTGCTGCAAAAGCTGGTGGAGCGCTGCGATGTGCTGGTGCAAAACCTCGCGCCTGGCGCGGCGGCGCGCATGGGGCTGGACCACGCGAGCCTGGCGCCTGTCAATGCCGGTATCGTCGTGTGCGACATCTCCGGTTACGGCGAAGGCGGTCCCTACACCGAGAAGAAGGCCTACGATCTGCTGATCCAGAGCGAGGCCGGTTTTGTATCGGTGACCGGCACCCCCGAGCAGCCGTCCAAGGCCGGGCTGTCGATTGCCGACATCGCCGCTGGCATGTACGCCTACAGCAGCGTGCTGGCCGCGCTGCTTCAACGCGGTCGCACTGGGCGCGGTCAGCGGCTCGAAATCTCGATGCTCGAAGCGATGTCCGAGTGGATGGGCTTTCCGCTCTACTACACGCTGGACGGCCAGCCGCCGCCGCCGCGCGCGGGTGCCTCGCACGCGGCGATTTACCCCTACGGCCCGTTTACCTGCGGCGACGGCAAGCAGGTGGTGCTGGCGGTGCAGCATGACCGGGAGTGGGCCATTTTTTGCGATCAGGTGCTGCTTCAGCCGGAACTGGCCAAGACGTATCTGGGCAATGCCAACCGGCTGGCCCAGCGCGAACAGTTGCGCGCTGTCATCGAAGGCGTGTGCTCGACATTGACTGCCGAGCAATTGGTCGAGCGCCTGGATGCGGCGCAAATCGCCAATGCCCAGCTCAACGAGATGGCCGCTCTGTGGCGTCATCCGCAGTTGGCGGCGCGTGGGCGCTGGACCGATATCGGCTCGCCCAGCGGCCCACTGCCGGCGCTGTACCCGCCGCATCACCTCAGTGGCAGCGAGCCGCCACCGATGGGGCCGGTGCCTGCTTTGGGTGAGCACACCGAATCCATTCTCGCCGAGCTGGGCTACGGTGCGCCGGAGATTGCCCGGCTGCGTGCGGAAAAAGCGATCTGACTGAAAGTGTGATGCCATGACCCTGGATAAAAACCCGAGCGCGACGCTGGCCGCCTTTGCGGCTGGCCTGTCATTCGACACGATTCCGGCGCCGGTGCTTCGCCGCACCGAGGATCTGTTTCTCGACTGGTACGCCTCGGCGCTGGCCGGCAAGGGCGCGCGGCCGGTCGAGGCCATCGAGGCCTATGCCTGCGCGATGGGGCCGGCCTCGGGCCGCGCCGAGGTGCTGATCTCGCGCCGCACCACCTCACCCCATTTCGCCGCAATGGTCAATGCCGCGGCGTCGCATTTTGCTGAACAGGACGATGTGCACAACGGCTCGGTGTTCCACCCTGGGGCCGTTGTGTTCCCGGCGGCGCTGGCCATGGCGCAAGACATCGGCGCGAGTGGCCGCGAGTTTCTGGCCGCGGTGGTGGCTGGCTACGAAGTCGGCATCCGCGTCGGTGAATTTCTCGGACGCTCACACTATCGTGTCTTCCACACCACCGCCACCGCAGGCACGCTGGCCGCCGCTGCAGCGGCCGGGCGGCTGCTCAAGCTGGATGCGCCGACCATGCTGCATGCCTTCGGCAGCGCCGGCACGCAAGCCGCCGGACTGTGGGAGTTCCTGCGCGACGCGGCCGACTCCAAGCAACTGCACACCGCGCACGCGGCGTCCAGCGGACTGGCTTCGGCTTACCTGGCGCGCGAGGGCCTGACCGGCGCGCGCCAGATTCTGGAAGGGCCGCAGGGTCTGGCCGCAGGCATGTCCAGCGACGCCGACCCGGCGCGGCTCACCGACCGTCTGGGGCAGCGTTGGGCCACGGCTGAAACCTCGTTCAAATACCACGCCTCGTGCCGTCATACGCACCCCAGCGCAGACGCGCTGCTGGCGTTGATGCAAACGCACCGGCTCGTTGCGGATGATTTGGTCCAGGTGACGACCCATGTGCACCAGGGCGCGATCGATGTGCTCGGACGGGTCACCGTGCCATCCACCGTGCACCAGGCCAAGTTCTCGATGGGTACCGTGCTCGCGCTGGTGGCCGAGTACGGGTACGCCGGGCTTGACGAATTCGAGCAACACTACCTTGCGCCGCGCGTGGCGGCCTTGCGCGACCGGGTCACAATGCAGCTCGACGAGGAGGTTGACGGCGCTTATCCACAGCGCTGGATCGGCAAGGTGACAGCCAGCACGCGCGACGGCAAAACATTCTCGGCGCGCGTCGACGAACCCAAGGGGGACCCGGGCAACAGCCTCACGCGCGCCGAACTGGAGGACAAGGCGCGGCGACTGGCGGCCTACGGCAGGGGCGCCACCCCGGCAGAGATGGCCGATCTGATGGCCCGTATCTGGTCCGTTGCCGAGGCGCTGCGCGTTGAACGATGGCTGGCGGCATGAGCCGCCCGGCAGTTCCAAAGGCGAATACCGCGGCCCGCAGGGCGAAGGTCAACCCATGAGCACGCCGCCGGTCCTGACGCGGCTGCCGCGGTCCTACCTCTTCGTTCCCGGGGACCGCCCCGAGCGCTTTGCCAAGGCGCGCGCCGCCGGTGCCGACATGGTGATCGTCGATCTGGAGGACGCGGTCGCGCCGGAGTCCAAACCGCGTGCCCGCGCTGCGCTGGCGGTCGCACTCGACGAGGCCGCGCCGCTCATCGTGCGCGTCAACGCTGCCGGTACACCGTGGTTCGACGAGGACATCGAGCTGTGCCGCCATCCCGGCGTGGCGGCCGTCATGCTGCCCAAGGCCGAGGGCATCGAAACCATCTGCGCGGTGGTCGAGGCCACCTACAAGGATGTGCTGCCGATCATCGAATCGGCGCGCGGTGTCGAAGCGGTGCGCGCCATCGCCCGCGTGCCAGGCGTCGTGCGCCTGGCCTTTGGCAGCGTCGACCTGGCACTGGATCTGGGCATGGACTGCGCGCCCGACGGGGGTGAAATCGAGTTGCAGTGCTTCCGCTCGCAGCTCGTGCTCGCTTCGCGCCTGGCCGGGCTGGACGCGCCGATCGACGGCGTCAGTCTCGTGATCGATGACTTCGACCGGCTGCATGCCGATGCCCAGCGCGCCAGGCGCCAGGGCTTCGGCGCCAAGCTGTGCATCCACCCCAAGCAGATCGCCGCCATCCAGGCGGTGTTCACTCCCAGCGCCGCGCAACTCGACTGGGCGCGCAGCGTGCGCGATGTCTTCGTTGCCGCTGCTGGTGCCGCCGTCGTGATGGACGGTCGAATGGTCGATAGACCGATCTACCAGCGTGCGCTTGCCATCCTGCGCAGCGCCGGCCTGGAAGCCTGATTTTCTGAACCCACTGGAGATGCCCCCATGGCGCGCAAAAACAAACCCATCCGCTCCGACATTGCCTGGAGCACCCCCGACCGCATCGAAGTGCACGGCAAGAGTCTGCCCGACGAAATCCTCGGCCACATCAACCTGGGCGACATGGCCTTCCTGCAGATCGTCGGGCGCATGCCGACGCCGCAGGAATCGAACGTGTTCAATGCCATTGCGGTGACGCTGGTCGAGCACGGCATCACGCCCAGCGCGCTGGTTGCGCGCCTGACCTACGCCGGTGCGCCCGAATCGCTGCAGGCGGCGGTGGCGGCAGGCCTGTGCGGCCTGGGCAGCGTGTTCGTCGGTTCGACTGAAGGCACCGCCAGGATGCTGTACGAGGCGCTGCCGCCGGGCACGCAAGGTGCCGACCTGGAGCGCATCGCGCGCGAGACCGTGGCGGCTTTCCGCGCGCGCGGCCAGATCATTCCCGGGCTCGGCCATCCGCTGCACAAGCCGGTCGATCCGCGCGCGCCGCGGCTGTTCCAGATCGCCGCGGACAATGGCTTCTCCGGTGATTACATCCGGCTCGAACAACTGATCTGCGCCGAGGCCGAACGCGCCGCGGGCAAGTCGCTTCCCGTCAATGCGACCGGCGCCATCGGTGCCATCAGCTGCGAACTCGGGCTGCCGTGGAAGATCGTGCGCGGCATCGGCGTGCTCGCACGCGCAATCGGGCTGGTTGGTCACATCCTCGAGGAGAGCCAGACGCCGATGGCGGTGGAGATCTGGCAGCGCGTGGAAGACGAGGCGACGGCGCACATCCGCCCCGGTGCCTGAACCGAGAATCCTTGATAACAATCCACCTGCACAAAACGACCACCATGAACACCTTCGAGACGCCCGCCCAGCCGATCCAATTCACCCGCCGCCTTGCGGCCCCTGCGCTCGATGCTGCCGAGGCCCCCTGGCCGGCGGCCGAGGTACTGGCGCTGTTAGAGCTGCCGTTCAACGACCTGTTATTCCGGGCCCAGCAGGTGCACCGTGAGCATTTCGACCCCAACGAAGTCCAGTTGTCGACGTTGCTGTCGATCAAGACCGGTGGCTGCCCGGAAGACTGCGCGTATTGTCCGCAATCGGTCCACTACGACACCGGAGTCGAGGCGGGCAAGTTGCTCGACGCCGCAGCCGTCTCCGAGGCCGCCCAGGCGGCACGCGAGGAGGGGGCCAGCCGATTCTGCATGGGCGCCGCCTGGCGTGCGCCGAAGGATCGCGACATCGAGAAGGTTGCCGAGCTGGTGCGGGTCGTGAAGTCGCATGGACTGGAGGCCTGCTGCACGCTCGGCATGCTGAGCAACACGCAGGCGCGCACGCTCAAGGACGCTGGGCTCGACTACTACAACCACAACCTCGACACCGCGCCCGAAGCCTACGGCCGGATCATCACCACGCGCGATTATCAGGACCGGATCGACACGCTCGGCTATGTGCGAGAAGCCGGCATTCACGTGTGCAGTGGTGGCATCGTCGGCATGGGGGAATCGCGGCGCGAGCGCGCAGGGCTGATCGCTCAGCTCGCCAATCTCGATCCATACCCTGAGTCGGTGCCGATCAACAACCTTGTGCAGGTGGAAGGCACACCGCTGCACGGCATCGATGCGCTCGAGCCGTTCGAGTTCGTGCGCACCATCGCTGCGGCGCGGATCACGATGCCGAATGCGCGGGTACGCCTGTCCGCCGGACGCCAGCAGATGGGCGAGGCGGTGCAGGCGCTGTGCTTCCTGGCCGGTGCCAACTCGATCTTCTACGGCGACAAGTTGCTCACTACGGGCAACCCTGACTGGGCCAGCGACCGACGCCTGTTCGACACGCTGGGGCTGGTGGCGCGCTGAACTTTATTGCATTGAAGGTGAAACCATGTACCGTACCTTGCTCAAGTCCAAGATACACCGCGCGACGGTGACCGCGTGTGAGCTGCATTACGAAGGCTCCTGCGCGATCGACGAAGATTTGCTGGACGCCGCCGATCTGCGGGAGAACGAGCAAGTCCACATCTGGAACATCGCCAATGGCGAGAGGTTCATCACCTATGCGATTCGTGCCGAACGTGGCAGCGGAACAATTTCGCTCAACGGCTCGGCCGCGCGCCGCGCAGCTGTGGGCGATCTGGTCATCATTGCCGCATTCGGGCTGGTAGCAGAGACCGATCTCGACAGCGTCCAGCCCCGTCTGGTCTTTATGGATGCCGACAACCGTATACGCGAACTGAGGACGACGATTCCGGTCCAGGGCGCAAAGAACTGAGAGATCGAGCGCTTTTTCGCCTGTAGTTTGAGCAGGTACGAGATCCACCAAAAAATGCGGGGGAGACACGCTTACTGCAGAAGCCCGTACAGTCGGGCAATCCGGACTGCAGTGCGTCTGTCCAGTACATCACGTGACCTTGCCCCTGAAAAGTGGAGTTCTTGGCCTTGTTGAAAATACCGACAAGGAGTCAAGAGATGACAGCAAAGCAGGTGCGTGCGCAGTACACGCAGGAATTCAAACTGGAGGCGATGCGTCAGGTGCGCGCGGGCCAGGCCATTGCGGTGGTGGCCAAGGTGCTGGGCATTCCCAAGGCCAGTTTAGGCAACTGGGTGAGGTTGGCGGCCAAGGGTCCATTGAGTGGCGCCGGTGATGCTGACAAGGCCGCGCGGGTCTCGCCCGAGCAGATGGAGATAGCGCGCTTGCGCGCTGAGGTTGCCCGGCTTCGCATGGAGCGTGACATCGCAAAAAAAAGCCGCGGCGTACTTCGCGCAGGACACGCTGCGAGGTACGCCTGGATTCACCAAATGAGGCGCCAGTACCCGGTGAGCATCTCGTGTGGCGTGCTGGAGGTCAGCGCCAGCGGCTACTTCAACTGGCTGATCCGCCCACAACAAGACCTGGCTGGCAGACCCGGCGGGCGTCACAGCGACGAGGCTGTGCTGGCCCACATCCGCGCCATCCATGTCCAGGTCAAGGGCGAATACGGCTGGCCACGCATGCACAAGGAACTGCTGGCCCGAGGCATCCGTGTGGGCAAAGACCGAGTTCGCAAACTCATGCAGCAGCACGGCATCAAGGCCAGGACGAAACGCAAGTTCGTCGTGACCACCGACTGCGATCAGCCTGAAGAAGGATGGCAAGCCCATGCCCCTCGTCGGCAAGTACGTGGTGGTCTAAAGGTTAATCGAGGGGCAGTGGAGGCGGCGTTCAGGGCTGGCGCATAGCGGGCGCAGCTGCCCCGCCGACCCTTCCACCTCAGCATGCGTCTGAATAGCTGCATCGAAGGAAGGCATGTAATGGGGTGAAAGCTCCTGTAGTGGCTGCGGAACGTCAGCGGCCGATGTCGAAAGCAACAACAGGTCCGTTGCGTGGTGACGCTCCGCGGAACCGGTCGCCGAAGGAGCTCTTGTTCCATGACTGCAAGCACAGCGGTGCCAAATGAGCCGGCACGAGACGGAGGACGCGACCTTTCGCCCGTCTCAAACGATGAGGGCAGCGCATTTGAAGGCTTTGAGCCGGATGAGGGGGCGATCGAGTCCGCGCTGGAGGTCAGGCGTATCCTGAGCGTTACCGAGATCTCCCTCGGGGCGAAGCTCATCATGGCACACAGTCATCAGCCAACCGAGGACCTGGCGCTTTACTACATCCTGTTTGCGATAGGTGCGCGGCCACTGGAGATTGCTCGCCTGGAGGTGCAGGATTACCTTGAGGCGTCAGGCGACGTTAGTCGGATCTCCTTCATACGGCCGGAGGTCGCCATCAACGGCAGGACTCGTCCCCTGTATTTCCTGAGTGCCCGCCTGGACGAGGTGATGGCGGATTACCTCGGGAACAGGGGCAGGCGCGGCGACAGGATCGGTGGTGACTCGTACTATCGCGGACTCGACCCGCGATGCCCCCTGTTCCTCTCGCCCAGCGGCCAAGGCTTCGCGATCACGTCGTACGAGGAAAAGGGGCAGCGACGCTTCCTCTGCAGGGGAATCCAGGAGGCTTACCGCAAGCTGTTACGCTACGCCGGATTCTCCGGCCTCACGGCGCTAGCCGCGCGGCAGACGCTAGCGGACCGCCTGTACTCACGCGGTGCCGACGAGGCGCAAGTCGGGCTGTTACTGGGCATCGCGGACCGCAGCGCCGTCCGAGAGCGATTTCCTCGTCGGCAGCCGACCCTGGAAGAGCTCACGAAGGACTTGATCTAGCACTCGGTGCGGCTCCCGTAGCACCACGGCGACTCGGGCACGCACAGAATCACGTTCGCTAAACGGCTTGACTTGCAGCGGCATGGTGCTAGGGTATTTCGATGCGAAAAGCTGTCTTCCTCTTCTTCCTGCTGCTGGGCATCGGTCTCGGCTACCTGTCAGCACGCCATGACGACTGGGGCCTGCGGGTTGGGATGATGGCCATGGGAGCGCTGTTCGGCGGGGCGATCGGAGGCGGGCTGTCGCAGATCGGCAAGCAGCGCCACAAGCTTCGGCCTGTTCCGACAGAAGAAGAACTCAATCCGATCTCCGGAATGGGTACCTCCAGTCGCGATCTGGCGGCGAATTATTGGCGTGACGAGGGGCATCCGCAGTTCATGAAGCCACCGCACCCTGAGTACGGCAATCGTATGCTCGATGCCGACAAAAACCTCTAGCAGGCACCCCTTTCAAGGTCTTGCCCCCGCGGCCTGCTTGAGGACACGAGCTGTGGACAACTGCTTGCGAGCCACAGCGCCAGCGACGTACCCCCCTTGGCTTTTCCTTCTTGGGGCCGCGCTTCACACTACCCGGGCTGACGTTGCCCGCCAGGCGCAGCAGGTACTGCACAACATCCCCCGCTGGCGCTTCTGACCACGGCCGCCACACCTCTGAGGGCAGCGCAATCAGCATGCCCTGATAGATAGTCACTGGCTACATGTACGCCCAGGTGGTAGGTCGAGACATCCAGATCGGGGGCTCGCTCGCTGTGCGCCTGCTCCACGCAGTGCTTGAGCAGCGCCAGCACTGCCACAGCAAACCCCAGCAGTACCGCGCGCGGGTGGCCCAAGCTCCGGATCTCGCTTTGCAGCACACCGATTCGAGCCGTCCGGACAGGCCCTCGATGCGCCAGCGTTTGCGGTACAGCTGCGCGATGGTGGCCGCGTCAATGCACGCTGGCAGATTGGAGCGTTCTGCCGCGTCGGTCATCTCCGAACGAAACCGCTGTTTTGGTTTTTCAACAGCCTGCTATCGCTTCTATTTCTTCAGGGCATCCTTGATAGCCTGCTTGGCGTCCTCGACGATGGGTGCGGCGTCTCCCTTTACCTGATTGACGGATTGCTTCATCAAGGAACGTTCGGATGCCAACGTTCCATCCGGTGTTTTGGTGATCTGCGCTTTGCGCTCGAAGGTGGCCTGATCCGCAGAGGAGCTTGCACGAATACGCAGGCCCTCTGCCTGGACATCGCTGCGCATGGCTGACGGGGATTCACCCGGAGACCCGGGCCTGGGCCCACCGCCAGAGCCGCTCACGCTGCCCTGGTTGGCGCGGTGCTGGCCTCCAAGATCCTGATCCAACGACGGACTGCTCGAGTCTTGCAGGTGCTGCGCGGAAAGGTCTCCAAAGGCGGACGGTACTGCAATACCGTCCGAGAACACGCGGTTGGGCTGCAGCGACTGCCTGGCCAGCTCCGCTTCCATCAGCACGCGCGCCGACGCGCTGTTGCCACCATACTGCTCGGCGTAGCGGGTGAACATCGCGAGATTATAGGGATCCTGGGCGATATCGATCGAGATGGTTTCGCCGCGCTCATAGGCCGTCGAGACGCGCTCAGCAAAGGCGCTCCGCTCGTTCAAGCTGGCGTCGGCGCGCTCTATCCGCGCAGTGGTCGATGTCAGCCGGGCAGACAGATCCAAGGCTTCGCGGCTGTCGCTGGTGACCATGCTGATGAAGCTCTTGTCCCTAGATACCCGGTCGCCGAACTGCTTGAACTCGGCCAGTTGCTCGCTGTTTATGGAGGTCAATACCTTTTGCTCTGCGGCAGAAAGCCCAGTCAAATAGCTCTTGTCGCCAGATGCGTTTGCTCCTAGCCCCGCAATGGGTGTATTTATTCCCACTTGACCCGTGGCGCCCAAGGCAATTCGTGCTACCTGAGATTGCGTGAGCCCCGTCGTATCAGCCACACTCTTGCTGATCTGGTCCAGACGGTTGACCGTTTCGCCAAACTGCTCGAAGCCGCTCGATGTGGTGCCGGTGCTGTTGCGCGATGAGTGCAGCTTGGCGATGCCCTTGGAAAATGCCTCTGCCAGAATCGCCGAGCGCTCGCTGCTGGCAGCCACCGCCTCGCTGCGCGCAGCATCCACCTGCCGGCTTGCATCCTGCACGTCCTGCTCAGACACCCGCATCGACACCACCCGCGACGCAAAGCCCTGGTTGCGCAGCAGGTTCACGGCCGTGCGCCCCGTCAGCGCATTGCCGGTAAAGGTGTTGCCGCTCAGGTCGTTCTGCCAACTGCCCATGAAGGCCGAGGTTCGGTTCGGCGCGAGCTGCATCTGGTCCATGGAGACATTGCCCAGCGCGGTATTGCCCACGGTGGACGCCGCCGTCGAGCCAGAGAGCATGGCCTGCAGGCCCGACAGCCCACCCACGAGGGCCGTGCCAAAGTTCTCCATGCGTTTGAGCGCGGCCCAGGCGATGAAAGGGATGCTGATGGCAAGATACCCGACGATAGCCTCTCCCGACAGCGCCCGGGAGTAGATCACCGAGGCGGTCTGCAGGGCCAGGGCCTTGCCGCCGGTACCCAGGTCGGCGGCGGCCGCCAGGTCGTAGGCGGCATAGATCGAGGCCATGTAGTTCAGGATCGCATAGAGCGGAGGCCATAGCTGGATCCAGATCAGGATGGCCGCATAGCCCTTGAAGGCCAGCATGGTATCGCGGCCGCTGGTCAACAATAGCAAGAGCACGAACAGCGGGAAGAGGGCGTATGTCACCGCCTCGATCACATTGCGGAACACCGGCAGCGCCTGTTCGGCCACCTTGCCGTAGTTCAGCCACGAGGCATTCATCTGGGCCACGGCCTGGGCGCGTCCCACGGCCAGCACCATGGCCGCCGGGTCATTGACCTTCTGTCCCACGATCTTGCCTGTGTCCTCCAGTGCATTGAGCATGGCGTTCTGGCGGATGATGTCGGCGGTGGTCGCCGAGGCATTGGCGATGCCGTTCTTCAGATAGGCCTGCTGGATTTGGCCAGCTACGGTCGCAGCAGCAGCCGTGCCCGGCAACGTCGGGTTCAGCTGGAAGGCCAGCCGCCCCTGGATGCGCTGCAGTTGCGCCGGCAACCGCCCGTTCAGGTTCCGGTACACATTTGGGCAGGTATCCACTCCTACGGTGCCGCCGGCTCCCGTCAAGGTACTGAACCGGGCCGGATTGGGCGAGCTCATCAGCGGCCAGACGTCGTCCGACGCAGAATACGCCGCCGGATCCAGCGTGCCGTCGACCAGGTCGTAGGTCGTGCAGTTGTGGATGAAGTTCACCAGGTCGGTCCTGAACCCCGGGTCCTGGAACACCACATTGCCGGTCTCGCGGATCAACCGGTTGCCGAACATCAGGCCGTTGCGTTGGTAAGACAGCTCAATTGGCAGCGCGCCGGCGCCGGGGATCGCCTGGAAGGCCGTCTCGAACAGGCCGGTCAGCGTATGGCCGATGTTGCTGGTGAGGCTCCCCAGCAGCGTCACGCCGAAGGGCACGTTGTCCACCACCTTGACCGCAGAGCCACCGGTCTTGTCGACCACCCCCACGGTTACCTTGGGCACGATCAGGATGCTGAAAATCAACATCACCGAGCCCAGCCACTTCCACCCCTGCAGCTTCTCCGGGGCAAAAGCGTAAGCGATCAGGGCCGCGACGAAGCCGCAAAAGGCGACGGCTGCGACGGCCGAGGCATAGTCGCTGGAGGCATGGATGGCCGCGGCCGCGTTGAACACGCCGAACAGGCTGTCGGCATTCTGGTAAGCGTAGATCTCCCACATGGCCGAGCCCATCCATCGGTGTCAGCGCGACAGGTAGGCCGCCTGCTGGCCCAGCATGTCCACCACGTGCTGCGGCATGCTGGAGCGCAGTTGCCGTTCCAATTGCTCCAGGTGGCTGGCTACGGCCCGGAATGAGCCGACCTTCTGGTACAGCAGGTTCTTCTCCTGCGAGATCTGCAGCAGCATGGCCTGCGCGCGTTGCCGTACCTGGTTGGCCTGGTCGCGCTGGGTCTGCTGCAGCGTGTAGTCCTTGGACAGCGCCGCCATGCCCAGGCGCAGGTTGCGTTCGAGGAAGACGTACGCATAGTCGGCCGCGATCACGTCGCGGTACTGGCCGATCAGGCTGTCGGCCAGGCCTGAACCCGGGATGCTGGTGCCCACCGAGAGCATCTTGTAGACGGGTTCGGTGGTCTGGTTCACGAAGCCCACTTCCGCCGAGTTGTTGGGAATCGGCGTGCGCGTCGCGATCTTGTCCGCGATCGAGCGCATCATGGTTTCGACCTTCGCCGTGAACGGGACGTGGCTGTAGTTGGTGTTGAGTGAGACCACGTCGCAGTTCGTGTAGTCGTTGCAGCGCAGCAGGTGCTGGACGACGTTCGTACCGGAGCCTGCGGCCTGGCCGTAGAGCAACTGGCTGATGGAAGTCAACGTGGGGGCGATGGGCTCCGGATCGCGCTTCGATTCCTCGGGGTAGTAGATGATGGTGCCGACCATGCTCATGATGAGCTCGCGCTCAGCGTCGTCCAGATAGGTGCCGGTGTACTGCAGTGCTTTCCAGGTGAGGTTGCCGACGAACGGCGCCTTGTTGCGCACATTGGCATCGGCCGACGAGCGCGCCGACGACAGGATGTTGGGCCGGTCGGTGCCGCAGCGTTTGCGCGCAGAGTCCCGGTCGCTCTCCAGGCCCATGTCGATCGCGAGATCGGCGCAGGTCTCCTGCGAGCTGTAGCCCACGGCCTCGGCTGCCGTACTGACGATGGCTTTCGCCGTTTCGCAGGAATTGATACGGGCGTTGTTGATCCAGGTCTCCAGACCCTTGGCCCATTTGGTGAGTCCGCCGAGCAGCGGCGAGACCGCCTCCAGCGCGAGCTGGAAGGCGATCCCCGGCAAAGCCGCGGTGATGTTCCGCAGCATGTTCTTGAACTCCTGCGCGGAGATGTGGCTGAAGCTGCCGCCGAACACGTCGATACCGCCGCAGCCGGCCTTCGCGCTTGGGAACTGGATGGCCGCGAGCTGGTACACCTTGTTCGGCGATCGCATCATCAGGTTGCCGCCGGTGTAGGTGTTGTAGGTCTGACCGCGAAACGCACCCGGCGCGGTGTAGTTGCCGATGGCGCCGAGGTTGTTGAACATGTCGTTGACCTCGCTGTTGAGATCGGCGCGACTGGGTGTCGCGGTGCACAGAAGCGATAGGGCGATGGCCGCAGCGGTGGCCTTGCGCGCATGAACGGTGCAGGAATGGATGGGCATGGAGACCTCCTACGGAAGAGCCAGGCGCTGGGTGGCGCTCGGCAGCATGGCCTCGCCGTTGGGCGATGAGACGGTGGCGATCCGCTCGAGCAATTGCGATTCGGACAGCACGCCGAAGCCGATCGGGGTGATCTTTCCGGTATAGGGCTGGGCCAGGAAGACGGCCGGCACCTGGGTCACCTTCAAGGCGGTGGCAATGCCGTTGTCGGGGCGCGCCCTCGGGAATCCCGGCATCGGACCTCCGTCCACGCTCACGGCCACTACCTGGATGCCATGACGGGATTCGAAGGCCTGCAGGGTTGGCGCGAACGCGTGGCAGTAGGGGCAGTCGCTGCGGTAGAAGAAGAACAGCACATGGTCGCGGCCCAGTGATTCAACGGAGGTGGAGCGGCTTGCGCGCTGCTGCTGATCGAAGACCTCCAGCGCCTGGGCATTGACCGGACGACCTTGCAGGGTAGGGTCGAGCTCCGGCGTGGCCCACGCCACGCGCTGCGCCACGTCCGCGAAATAGGAGGCCCGGTTCACCACCTGCATCTCCAGCTGCATGTAGCGCCGCACATTGCCCTCGGTCGGCCGCATGATCGCGATGTTGCGCAGGTTCTCCAGGGTCTTCTGCAGGCGCTCGAACTCCACCAGCTCAGGCGGGCGCGGTGGCGCGGTGGGCTGGGACGGGATGGCCAGCGCGGGCCGGGCGGTGGGCACGAGTTCTTCCTGGGGGGGATCCTCGTAGAAGTGCCAGCCGCGCCAGCCGTCGGACCAGTAGGGGCGGTGGGATTCACCCAGGGGCGTCGGCGGAGCAACGCCCTGCGCAGAGGCAATGCCGACCACCATGGTGGCCCCAGAGAGCACGGCGGTGGCCAGGATCGAAGGCAGACGTGCGTACATGGAGATCCCCTCAGAGCAGCGACTTGGGCGGAAGGCCCGTGGCGCAGTAGTTGATGCCGAACTCGATCGTCTGCTTGCGTGGCGCCTTGGCCTCGGGCAGGCGCACGCCTTCCTGCCAGAAGAGCACCTTCAGCCGGCTGCAGCCTGGCTCGCGGTAGCGCCGCTCGGTGGAGACGTCGATGTAGATCGGCGACGTCGCCTCGAAACGCTTTGTGATGGCGTCCGCGATTTCTCCAGCCAAGACACCATGGGCCGTGCCGTCGGCGGATTGCAACGCGGCCAGCATGACGGGGCGAGCGTCGGGAACGGGAGTGCGCACCGACTCGGCGTGTGCCGCTGCGCAAAGCAGGCACATGGATGCCGATGCAGCGGCAGCGACGATGCGTGCGCGGATGTTCATTGGCATCTCCCTTCCGCGTAATAGCAGTTGCTCGCGCGGCCAGCGTTGCCGCCCTGGATTGCGCCGACGTTGGGCAGCTTGGGCACGATGGAGGCGTAGAACTCGGTCAGGTCCATGCGCGAGAAGTCCAGCGCCTGCAACTGGGCGATCGTGAAGCCCGAGCAGTCCGGCATCTCTGCCGTGCCCCACCATTTCATGATTTGGAGCCGGCCCTGCTCGTTGATGATCCGGGCCAGTACCGAGTTGAAGCAGCACTTCGTGGTCGTGTGCTCGATGCAGGACACGCACTTGCCCAGGATCCGCAGGCAGGAAGAGCAGTAGGTGCCGACCGTGTGGCACAGCTTCGCGCCTTCCTTCATGGCAAGCTTTCCCTCATCCTCGTTGCAGGACATCATCGACATCACGATGTAGATGACGACCGCGATCACCAGGCTCCAGGGGTCGAAGGCAATGACCAAGCTCTCGCCGGAATAGAGGACCGCCGACCCTGCCGGCAGGGCCGTGCCGTTGACCGCTACGGTGACGCCATAGCTCGTGAAGCTGCCGGAGAACCCTCCGCCGGTCAGCAGAGCCGAAAGCCCCTGGTAGACGAACTCGCGGTTGCCGGCGTTCATGAGCGTGTCGTAGACCAGGCGTGAGCCGACGCCGTAGACGCTCTGGTTGCTCATGCCCGAGCCGGCCGAGTCGGCGTAGCAGCAGTTCTTGAGCAGGCGGTCGCGGCAGCTGTTGGCCTCTCCCTTAAAGACCTGCAGGTTGTCGGTGTCGAGGTAGACACCAGCTTGGCGCCCGGCTTCCAGGAAGGACATGGACCGGGCGAAGTCGGCATCGTTCGTGTAGGCCGTGTTGAAGCAGTTGCCCGCGATGCAGAAGACGTTGGCTGGGCAGTTGCTGGCCGCCACCGTCGAGCCCGGCGCCACCGGGCAGGTGTAGCGGTTCTCGGTGATCTCGCACGCGCCGGTGGCCGGGTTGGTCTGCCTGCAGCTGGTGCCCGCCGGTGTGCAGCCGGCTGCAGCCAGCGGCGCGCATTCGTCGGTGGGTGCGCCGTACTGGCACGACATCGCGGTCTCGTAGCGCCAGCAAGCCCGTGTGACCGGCGCGCCGTCGATCTGCCGGGTCGCCGGCCCGTCCACGCAGCGCGCCGCACCGGAAATCGAGCAACGACCGTCGCCCTGGAGGTTGGGACATTGATCGTCCCACTGGTCCGATTCCGTGACCGTGGTGTGCGGCCGCTCATAGGCTAGCGTCATTTGCGGGATCGGGCCGTAGGCCGGGTTCAACTGGAATCCAACGACGGGGCGGCTCGATTGCACCGTCCAGTAGCTGCCCGAGACCGCGCCCGTGTCGTCGGAGCCGGGGTAGTCCGAGGGCCCCTGCGTCGGCGCGTAGCAGGTTGCCTTGTCCAGGTAGGTCGTCTGGCCGGAGCCGCCGTCACCGCCGCCACCGGTGGTGTACGCGATGTGGTCGCCGCTTTGCGTTCCGGCGGGGCAGGCGGCGTAGACCTCCAGGAAGGGCCGCTCGGTGGTGCAGGTCATATCACCAGCGTCCCCGCCGCTGCCGGTGCAGATCTGCCGGTACTGCTGCGTGATGAAGCCGATCAGGCGGCAGTCGTCGCCGTTGCATCGGTTGTTGGCGACCCAGACACCGTTGGCGCCGCCGCCCCACCAGTTGCCACCTGGCACTTGAGCGACCATCTGCGGGAACACGTACGCGGCGCTCATGTTCACATCGAAGAAGGCCAGCGGCACGCCGTTGCTCGTGACCCGGAAATGCTGGGCCGAGGCCGGCAGATCCGGTTTGCACTGCACGGCCAGCGCGATTCTTCCCGAGGCCGCCTGGGCGAACCAATCGCCAGGCGAGCAGCTGCTCGTGCGCGAGATCGACACCGACAGGGTGCGCGCGCAGGATTGCGCCGTGGCGCCGCTGTACTGACGGCACACGCGGGTCTCCGTTGCCGGCGTGGCCACGGTATCGACCTGGCAGCCGCTGTAGTAGCTCGCGATGTCCTCCAACTGCGTCGACGGGTTGGCCGCGATGCGCCGGGCGCCCAGCACGGCTGGGTCGTAGGGCGAGACCGGCTCCCGCGGCGTGTTGGCTGAAGCCCGGGCGCCCAGCAGCGCCTGGCACACGGGGTCGTTGGGCGTGAGCGCGCAGGCGGCGAGCTGGGCACTGGTCTGGCCTGAGAGATTGGGCTGGCCGTAGTAGAGGCGCTCGGGCGGTGCCGCCGTGTAGCCCGGCACCACAGACGTAGCGCTGGGCGCGGTGATCGTTCCTCGGGTCACCGGGTTGGCCGCCTGCCCGGCGGCCGTGCCTTCCTCGTGCGGGCCGGCCAAAGCCGCCGTTTGCGTCGCGAGGAAGCTGGCCAGCGTGAAGACGACGACGATTCGGCGCAGCAGCAGTGCAAGGGCGGTAGGCATGCCAGTCTCCTAGTTCCGCAACCGTGCGAGGAACGGGGCCGCATCGGCGCGGAAAGCTGGGGCGGCGCGCTGCATGTGCTCGAGGGAGTAGTCCAGGCTCACGTCCCCGGCCGTGCGCAGGAAGGCCTCCGGCGGCGCGCAGCGGCCGGCGGCGCAGGACTCGGGCCGCGTGCCGTCGCGCACCAGCACGAAACTGGGTACCCGCGCGATCGCGAAGCGGTCGAAGGCCTGCGGGTCGATCTGCACCGCGACCTGGCGCTGGCCGATCAGTGGCTGCACCTGGGCCACGGTCTGGCGCAGCGAACCATTGGTCAGGCCGCGCAGGATGACCGAGGCACGGGCGCGAGCAGCCTGGTCGATCAGGCGTTGCAGGGTGGGCCTGGGCATCGCGAGGCTGACAAAGACAAACAGGCCGGGGCCCTTCGCCAACCCTTGGGCGGCTTCCATTGCGTCCGTCTGCGATGCATAGCCGCGTGCCAGTGCTTCGAGGTCGATCGGCGTGCGCGTCACGGGCTGCGGCAGGGCATCGATGGTGGGGCCGGTGGTCGCGGGAGCGCTCGCCGGGATGTCTATCGGAGGCCGGCTGTGCTTGCGCCGCGCCTGTTCGATGTCCTGCTCGGTGACCGTGGGCTGGGCGCGGCGCGCGCGCTCGATGTCGGCCTCGGTGATGGCCGGGCCGGCAGCCCAGGCCGTTGGCATTGCGCCCGCGGCCAGCAGCGAGGTGAGCGCGCGCCGCAGGAAGGTGGAGAGGTCAGTAGCCGACACAGCAGTTCCTTTTCCTGAACAACATGAAGGCGAAGTCCTCGCCGCGCACCGGGTACTCCTTGCCCGCGCCCCAGAGCACGGTGGTGCGCCCGAACGGCTGGCAGCACTTGCCGGCTTCCTTGGCAGTGTTCGGGATGGGGTGGGTGAGCTGGGTCTTGTAGGCGGTCTTGTCCATGACCGGCGCGAAGTAGGGCCCGCACAAGCCGGCCTGTCCATGCCAGGCCCAGGCGATCAGCTCGCGGTGCATCTTGGCCGTGAGCCGCTGGGCCATCAGGGCCGCGGTGCGCACGCCGCCCATGTGGTACGGGACATGGCCGTTCATCGGATACAGGCCGCCCTGGCAGCCCGCGCACCAGAACATCTCCCGGCTCCCGAAACCCACCGAGGCGGCCACGCAGTCGGCGGCGCACGCGGCGATCGCCACCGGATTGGCGAACAGCGCCGCGTCCGGATTGATGATCAGTGTGAGCTCGTCGTCGGCCCACAGCGGGTCGACCTCGGTGAGATAGGCCAGGTCGAACGAGCCCTTCTCCAGGCACGGGAAATCGGTCACCACCTCCAGGTAATAGAGGACCGGGTTCACGTAGAAGTGGGCCTGGTAGAAGCTCCCGCCATCGCCATCCCCCTCAGGGCGGGTGAAGCGCGCCGCCTCGGGCGCCGGGATGCCGGGATCGAGGTCGATGCCGCCCAGGGACGCCAGGCAGAAGGGCTTGCGCACGGCCTCGACGTGGCGCGCGGGCTCCCAGAATCCGATCGACAGGCCGATGATGGGATTCACGCCGCAGGTGCACAGCGGGCTCGAGGGGTTGTCGATGTCCTCCTGGTCGCCGAAGTTGCCAATGCGCGCGCCGCCGATGCTCAGCGGCAGGATGCAGCTCCAGCAGATGTCCGTAATCGGATTCGGAAACTTGCCCGTGCAGGTGGCCGCGCCCGCAGCGCCTGCCGCCGTTGCCGTGGCCAGGAGCAGCACGGCCAGCAACGTTGACGCCAGCGCGCGGAGGATGCGGGTCATCGCGGCACCTCCATCTCGTCGATGCGCAGCCGCTTGCCCTCCTGTGAGACCAGGGCCGGCACTTGCGCGATGCCGAGCCGGCGCGTCAGCAGTCCCTGCTGGTCGTAGTAGACCGGGGTGCGCCAGGACTGCATCAGGTCCAGGTAAGAGCCGCCCGTGAGGATCGGCTTGACCTTGCCCTGGTAACGCGCCATCAGGTCGCGCGCCTGGCGGACCTGGCGGCTGTCGCGGGCGTCGAAGAACAGCAGATGCCGCGACAGTGACACCACGTCCAACGGATTGGCCTTGGTCCCGGCGGCGAACATCAATTCACCCTTTTCACCCAGGATGTTGCGGTCCAGCGTGTAGGTCGGGTCGAAGTAGAAGGTGCGGGGCTTGGCCGTGGTCTGCACACCCGCAACAGGCACCGGGCTGCGCACTGCCTCCGTGCCGCGGGCGCGTGCATCCTGCTCGATCCGGGCCAACTCGCCGCTGCGTTCCTTCTCGCGCAGGCGCTGCTCGATCATCTGCAGCAGATGCGGCTCGGCGATCTCGTAGGTGGGGCCGAGGGTGCCGAGGTCGGTGGCGTGCGAGGCAGCGCTGGAACAGGCAAGCACAACGAACGCGAGGGCAAGGCGGGCTTGGGGGTTCATTGCGTTCCTCCGCGTGGACAGGGAAGCTGGGCGACGAGCCGGTCTCGAGCGGCGGTGTCCTTCTGGTGGGCGGCGCGGATCAGCCCCATCAGGGCGGGATTGCCTTCGCCCTCGGACACTGCATGCCGCAGCTCGGCCGTGGTCAGCGTGCGGCCGCAGCGCAGCTGCAGGGCGCCGAGGTAGGTGCGTGCGCCGTTTTCCACGGCTGGCGCGATCTGCTTGAGCAGGCCCAGGTAGTCCGCGAGG
Organism: Hydrogenophaga pseudoflava; assembly: GCF_004353865.1. Lineage (NCBI taxonomy): Bacteria > Pseudomonadati > Pseudomonadota > Betaproteobacteria > Burkholderiales > Comamonadaceae > Hydrogenophaga > Hydrogenophaga pseudoflava. The sequence goes on along the minus strand of NZ_CP037867.1, from coordinate 2,615,626 downwards.
GGCATGTCGCCCGAGGCGTCCTGGCTGGGCGTCGCGGACAACGGCCCGAACGCCGGGCTGGTCTGCGCGAGCGAAATGCCAGCGGCTAACGCCTGGCCCAACAGGAACGCGACGAGGGTGGAAACTCTGAACATGATCCGGCTCCTCAGAAGATCGGCACCACGATGCCCACCACCTGTTCGGCACGCACCAGGCCGCTTTCGGCGTACCGCGAGTCGAAGCTGTGGGGGCCCATGCCCTGGACGTAAAAATGCCCGGGTGGAATCACCGTCGGCGCGATGGGTGCCAGCGGATGTCCGTCGAAAGCCCGGACCTTGGCCAGGCCCACGGCCTCGCCGTTGACGAAGACCGCGCGCTCCGACACCGTGACGACGTCGCCAGGCACTCCCCGCACCCGCTTGAAGAAGGGTTGTCCGCGCAGGCCGGGGTAATGGGCCTGGGCCTCGCCTGCAAACGCGAAGACGATGAGGTCGCCGCGCTGTACTGCCGGGTGCTGGTACTGCATCAGCGCCAGGCGGTAGGGCAGGCTGGGCGTCCAGTTGACCAACAGGGGCAGACGCGGCGTCGGGTCGATGAAGAGCCGCACATAGGCAAAGCCCCAGATCGCGAACACCGGCAGGTAAAGGTACCAGCGTCGGCGCATATGGCGCAGAAAGTCCAGCAGGGCATTGGCACGTCGCCGCGACCAGCTTTGAGGTTGGGTGTCCAGTGCATCGAGGGAATCCAGGTGTGCGGTCATGGCAGATCCACCTTGCGGCGCAGGGTCGCGGTCAGGTCCAGCCCATGGGGCGTGCCAGCGATCGCGCTCTTGATGACGACCAGGCACCCGCATTCCTGGGGCAGCTCGTCCAGCGCCGCGGGCAGGCGCTGCGAAAAGTTGCGCGCCAGCGCGAGCGCCCGCTCGCGGTCCGCGTCGCTGCCGGGCTGGGTCAGCAGGCGGGTGAACTCGGCTTCCTTGGCGCGGTAGACCTCGGACAGGTCGACCACGCCGACCACCAATGCCGGGCGCAGCACCCAGCGGTCATAGGCCGTGATGCCAAGCGCGACCAGCAACGCCGAGACCACAGCGTTGAGCAGCAGCAGCCGGGTCATAGCGCATGCCCCCGCTGCCGCAGCAGTTCGGCAATCGCCTCGTCGATCGACAAGCCTTGGGCGCGCAGCGCATCGATGGGCGCGTTGTCCTCCAGCTTGTTCGAGAACAGCAGGTGCGTGGCCGGGTCCAAGATGTTGCGTGCCACGCCTTCGCCCACGGGCGAGGAGATGTACAGCTCAGAGAATGCCCCGGCTTCGGTGCGTAGCGAATTGAGCAGCCGTTTCTTGGGCTCGTCCATGGCCAGGCGCCCTTTGCGGTCCAGCATCTCGATGGATTCGGGTTTCTGGCGCAGCAGGAACACCCAGTCCGAGCAGTTGAAGGCGGCCTCCATCTGCGCACTGCCGTAGTAGTCGTCAGCGCTCTGGGTGGCGGTGCCCAGGGCGCCGCCGTACTTGCGAGCCCGTCGGGCGGCTTCCTCGACCACGGCAGCCTTGACCGGGTCGTCGGCACCGATGTCGCCGAGCTGCTGCTTGAGCTCGTCGATGAACAGTACCTTGCGCCGGTTGCGCGTCAGGTACATCTCGCCAGTGATCTGGTGCAGCAGCAGGATGTTGACGACGGCGTGCAGGTCGGGCCGGCGCTTGAGTTCCTCGTTCTCGATGACAATGAAGTCGTTCGAGAAATCGACGTTGGCCCGCCCCTCGAAGAAGCGCTCGTACTGCCCGCCCCTGGCATAGGGGTTGAGCATGATGGCCAGATCCTTGATGCGCTGATCGCCCGCGACGCCCAGCTCCTCGATAGTTCCGGTCTTGAAGGCATCGCGCAGGCCGGTGATCGTGAGGTCGTTGCCGTGCTCGCGCCAGAGCTTGAGCACCATCGCCGAGATCGCCTTGTACTGGACCTCGTCCAGCGCGTGCTGCATCGAGCACATCTTGCTGATGCCCGGCACCAGCATGTCGATGTCCTCGTTGATGTCGTGCACGATCGTGAACGGGTTCAGGCAGATGTCCACGTCGGGCCGGAACTCGATGTAGGTGCCCTGGGCCTTGCGGCACAGCTTCTCGAAACTGCGGCCCAGATCCAGCATCCACACCTTGGCGCCGATCGCGCGGTACGACCAGGCCAACTCGTTCATCAGAACGGACTTGCCCGAGCCGGGTGCGCCGATGATCGCGAAGTTGTAGTTGCCCAGGTCGTTGTCGAACAGGTCCAGCGTCATGACCTGGCCGCGCCGCCCGCCGAACACCAGCGCCGGCGTGCGCGTGCCGCGCCATTCGGCGATCAGCGGCGCCATGTGGATGGCGTTGGCCATGGTCTTGCGCGTGACGCGGCGCATCTTGGCCAGGTCCTTGTGGAACCTCGGGGTCAGCGTCATCGGCAGGCTGGCCAGCAGCGCCTGGCGGTGCATGTAAGCGTCGGCGTTGAGCTGGAAACCCCGGGCCCGCCAGATGGCATTTGCAGCCTCGTGCGCCGAGGCGGCCTTGCCCGGCGACGTGAAGATGGCTAGCTGGTGGTACAGGCTCACCAGGCTGCCGCCGGTGTCGATCGCGTTGGCCGCGGCAGACCAGTCGTCGAGCTTCTTCCGGACATCCGGCATCACGTCGGCCATCTTGGACTTGGCGTTCTGCGTGGCGCGCACGTGGTTGGCCGTGATGATGGACTTGGTGGCGTTCGGGTCCAGCACGTGCACGCCCAGCGTGATGAGGAACGGTGCGCTGTACTGCAGCGCTGGCTGCATCAGGTCGCCGATCAGCGAGCCCATCTGCCACAGGGCAAAGCGATCGGGGAAACTCTTGATCGAATAAAAACGTGCCTCCAGCACCTCGGCGCTGGTTTCCTTCCAAAGCGTGATTCCCGAAGGGTGCGGATCCTGGATGGTGTCGAAGTCCACGATCTGGTCGCGGATCTCGCGGCCGTCGTCGTAGCGCAGCCGGTGGTCATCGTCGTAGTTCAGGTCCTCGGCATCCGAATGCGCGATGCGGTCCGGGTTGGTGAATAGCGCGCACCAGTTGATCAGGTCGGCCGCGTCGCAGACCCGGTTTGGCAGCATGGCCGAGCGCAGCGTGGCCGCCATCGAGTCGCGAAGGGCCAGCAGCGCGTCGCGCCGGTTCAGATCCTCGGCGCTCCCCGGAAACGTCACGCTCAGCATCAGCCGAAAGTCCCGCAGCGTGTAGTGGAACCCTGCGGTCAGCGAATCCTGGGTGCCGTGCAGCAGGTGGTTGACCCGCTGGCGGGCCAGCTTGCGGAACAGGTTCTCGTTGGGGACGGGGCGGCCCCACTCGCGGGCTTTCTCGGCCTGGTCCTCGTCCTCGACGCGCAGGTTGGTGTACTGGCGCAACTGGTGGCGGATGTGGGGCGAGGCAAACAGGTGGAATTGCAGTCCGGTGCCCGGTGGGCAGTTGGCGTAGAGCGAGACCAGCACCTCGGCCATGCGCTCGTCAGCGCCCGACTGCGGCATGACTTCGAGCATGAAGCCCATGCCGTCGCGGTTCACGAAGATCTTTTCATGGGCGAGGTAGGCCGAATACGGTAGCCAGTTGGCAAACTGCTCGGCCGGCGTGTCCGCGGGGGCGCCAAAGTGCAGCAGCGGTGCGGCGCGACCGCCGCTGGGTTGTGTGTCCGTGGAGGAAAACTGCATGGCGGCCTCACTGCGGACGGGCCCCCAGGCCGGCCGGCGGACGGGCGAGCGAGGGGAAGGCACTGAATGGGGCGGGGCGCTGAACGGCGCCCTCGGCAGGGGCGGCGCTGTCAGACTCGGACGGGGTGAACCCGGCAACTGCCGGCGCGCCACTGGACAGTGTGGCGGGTGCAACTGCTGGCGGCGGGCGTAGCGGGGCGTACTGGTCGCGAATGCGCTGGCGCACATGGTCGATCTGCCAGCGGCCTGCATCCACCTGGACATAGACATAGCCCTGGTCCCAGAGATCGCCGTCGGCGTCTTCCCAAGGCCTGGTCCACAGACGCAGCACGCGGGCCTGGGAGCGCAGTGCCAGGGGCGGAGCGCCATCCGCGCTGCCGTCGGCGATGCTGCGCGGCGCACCGGCCATCGGCTGGCGCACCGGCGGTGATGCGATAGTTTCCGCTGCAGTGCCCTGTGGGGCGCCGCGGGAGGCCGACGTCTGTTGGCCGGGCAGGTTGTTGTGCAGGGCGTTGGTGTAGGTGCCGGATACCGAGTCGCAGGCCACGCCTTCCGGCGCGGTGCATGAATATTTGGAGCTGCCGCTCAGGCCCGACATGTTAATGCAGCCGGCCAGCGGCAGCAGCAGGGCGGCAGAGGCCCTGCGCGCGATCCATGCGATGCGCGCGCTCATGGCCGCTTCTCCGTCTTGACCGGCTGGGCCACGGCCACCTTGCCGACCTCCGCGAACCTGGCTTCCAGCACAGAGCGCCCGACATAGCCGTCGGTGCGGCTGCCGTCCCCCCAGATCATGGTCGGCGTGCCCTGTACGCGGAGCCGGCGCGCCAGCTCAAGGTTGCGCGCGATCGGGTGCTCGCACTGCGCGCCGGGCTGCAGCAGGCTGGCATCGGCCTGCAGCATCCATTGGCGCCAGGCGCGCTCGCGGTCGGCGGCGCACCAGATGGCGACCGGCCGGGCCTCGCCCTGGAATGGGACGAGGAAGGTGTAGATGGTGACGTTGTCCAGGCCGGCGAGCTCCGGTTCGAGCTGCTTGCAGTAGACGCAGTTCGGGTCGCTGAACACCGCGAGCTTGCGCTGGCCGTTGCCGCGCACCGTCTTGATCGCATCGGCCAGCGGCAACTGATCGACTGGCACCGGCGCGGCGGAGACGGCTTCCGCCTGCGCCCGCGCATCCTGGCCCCCGCGCTGCGCGATCCTCGGGCCCGTGATGTCACGCATGACCTGGGTGTCGAACAGCCGCCCGAACACGAAATACCGTGGATTCGCCGACGCGACATAGGCGACGTTGGCGTTCATCCAGACCTCGTAGAGGCCCGAGACTTCGGTGCGCGACACCTCGGTGAACTCGGTGCCCGGATGGGCTTTGCGCAGCGCGGCGAGCAGCCGGGTCTCGTCGGGAGACGCGGCCTGGGCGGTCGCCGCCGCAGCCGCCAGCACACCGCAGAGCACTGTCGAAGCGAAGCGGTGACTCCGGCGCGCGGATTCAGTAGTTGCCATCATCGGTGGTCTCCAGGTAGCGGGTTTCGGGGGAAGCGGTGCGGCGCTGGCCGCGCTCGGCAAGGGAATGGGAGGACGCGGTCATCGGCACGTCGATGCGCACGCCCTTGGTGATCACGACGTCGATCTGGCGGCCGGCGTCCACCTCGATGACCGGGAACGTGTTCTCGGCCAGCTTGATGTAGTACTGGGCGAGTCGGTCCAGTGCTTTGCCGACGCCGCTGCCCAGGCCGGCTCGGTAGGCATCGGCATTGCTGTCGGTGCTGGCCATGGTCCCGAGCGGCGAGCTGCTGTAGGTGGTATTGGCGGTGGACAAGCCCTGGCCGATGCCGCTGACCACGCCAGCCAGCAGCGCGTTGGCCAGCATCTGGCCTTGCTTGGTGACCAGCCTCCCGCGCATGCCGACCTTGCCGTCCTCGCCGTAGACCGAACCCTGGATGCGCACTTCCAGCGTGGCACCGTCGGCGCGCACGCAGGACAGGTTCTCGGTGCGCAGGTAGGCGCGCTCGGAGCTGATGTCGCCATAGCCCGCCGCGACCACAAAGCACTCGCGGTATTCGCCGCGGAACTGGTTGGGCAGCACGCTGTTGTCCGACAGGCGGATCAGCACCGGATGCGGGTTGGCCTGGGACTGCCCGCCCGTGGGCGCATCGAGGCCGCCCAGCAGAATGCCGCGCGTGAAGCTCACGGGCAGGAAGGTGGACACCGTCTTGGGTGCGTTCGATGCCTGGCCGCCTCCCTCGGCCCTGTGGGGGCCGTCGCCGCCGGTCGTGGTGGACGAGCGAGGGCGCTCAGTGAGCGTCACGCGGGAGATCACGGGCACTGGCGGGGTGGCTGCGGCCATGCCTTGGAACGTGGGCATGCCGGAGGGCATGGCGCCCGTGCCCGGGGCGGGCGGCGCTGGCGGCAGGCCGGCCGCAGGCGGCATGGTGGTCGGGGCTGCCGGTGCGGGCACTGGTGCCGGCGCTGGCGTGGGCGCGGGAGGAGGCGATGCGGCGGCCTGCTGGGTGCTGGTCAGCCGCTTTTCCAGTTCCGCGAAGCGCTGCAGGGTCTTGTTCTCGAAGGCCTCGCGGTCCTTGTTGACCCGGCTCTGTGCCTCGCGCTCGGTCTCGTACTGGGCCAGCTTGCGCCCCGCGGTGCCGACCCACTGGTCCACCGGATTGACCTGGCCCCCCGGCGGCATCACGCCGATGTTGGTGACGTCGCCGGGCTGGGTCTGTGCCGCGCGGCCGCCGTGCGGCTTGGCATCGCTTCCCGCGAAGCTGAAGATCATCCACAGCAGGCCGATCCCGCCGCCCAGGATGGTGGTCAGCAGCGCGTACTGGCGCTGGCGCGGCGACAGCCGCTCCAGCCAGCCGCGCACGGCATGGCTGGATGGCCGTCCGGTTCCGGACGGCCCCGAAGGCATGGAAGGAGTGCTCATCGTGAACCTCCTCGCCGGATCACATAGACGCTGGTGGTCTCGCCGGGCCGCAAGTTGTGGTGCTCGATCGCGATGCCGGTGATCTCCCCGCCGGAACGGCTGTCCGGACGGTCGAACTCCTGCTCGGCCAGCACCATGGGAGCCAGGCTCACGTTCTGCAGGGCGTACTTTTCGCCGACGTAGCCGCGGCCTTCGTAGCGGCGCATCAACGTGAAGCGCGCTTCCGCCCAGAGCTGGATGGGCTTGAAGGCTTCCTCGACGCGCACGTCGGCGGGCACCCGGTCCGAGGACATGGCCACCAGGAGGCCCTTCATCGCGCGCACATGGCTGGGTGCAGGGCCGGAGGGCGCCGCCTCGGGTGCGCCGGAACGCAGCGCCACGGGCGTCTTGTCCCGGATGACGATGGTGTCGGCCGGGGTGTCCGAACGGCGCAGCAGCAGCGTGTAGGTGGCCGTGCCCGACGACACGAACAGGTTGATCGGCCGCAGCGCATCGCCGACGGGCCGGATGTAGACCTCCCCCTTGTCGCGGTCGCATTCGACGATGACGTTCCCGGCCGGGTTGACCGAGGAGGAGGTGAGCGATGCCGGGCTGGCAAGGCCGGGCGTGCTTGACGGGGTGTTGGGTGCGGCAGAGATGGCCGGCGCGGCACCGCCGCAATGGCTGGAATGGATGTTGCCGAACACGTCGGTGATCGCCGCGCCCTCGATGCGGATGCGTGTGGGCTCCTTGAGGGAGACGATGGCCTCGACCGCCACCCCGTCGCTGGCCTCCACGACCTGCAGCGCGTGGGCGTGCAGGCCGAGGGACAGGGCGGTGACGGCGAGCACCTTGCGCGCGGCCGGCGGCAATCGGCGCCAGCGCTGGTGCGACGGATTGCTGCGGGAAGTGGGCGGCAAGGCCATGCGGCTTCCGGCTGATCCCTGCAGGGCCAAAGTGCGCGAGAGCGTGCGCGGGAAATACGCAGGCCAGGGCCGTGTGAGCGTGCTGTCACTTGACCGCATAGGGCACCTCCTTGAATCCAATGACATGCATGCGAGCGCCGGCAAAGCCGAACTCGATGCGGTAGGCCTTGAGGTCGTTGGCCGTCTCGTAGCCGTTGACCAGGGTGCGTAGCCTGCCGCGCACGACGAGCGACTGGGTGTCCTCGCTGGCGACGAGCTGCTGGGGCGCGAAGGCGGTGGCCGCGTTGATGCGCTTGAGTCGCTCGGCCTCGACCTCCTGGCGCGTCTTGAGCGGGCCGTACTGGGCGGGGTCGACGTAGCCCAGCAGGATGTCCTTCTTCCAGTCGATGGTGGAAGGCGTCACGTCCAGGATCAGCCAGGCGACGAAGCTGCCCATCTGCTCGAGGTACTCGCTGGAGGCGCGGTCGCTGGTGACCCAGAAGCTCTTGCTGAGCGAGGGCGGCACGACGACGGTGCGCACCGTGCCCAGCAGGTTGATGATGATGGCGAGCGCGAGCAGCAGGCCGGCGGCCAGGGCGCCGACGGCCAGCCCCAGGCCCCGGTTGCGCCGGCGCATGTCCTTGAGGTCGCCGCTGAGCCGGTCGAAGTCCATGGCGGTGCTCCGGTTCAGCCGACCATGCGGCGGATGTGCGAGGGCGGCGTGACGCGCATGGCCGTGGCGGGGTTCACCGGTAGGTGCCAGTAGAGCCAGTGCAGTGCGAAAGAGGGATGCTTGTCCGCCTTCAGCCGCGAGATCCAGCGCGAGACGGCGATGCCGGCGGCCATGCAGACCGCGAACGCGGCCTTGCTCGCCGACAGATAGCCGATGAAGAAGGCGAGAACGATGGGCGCGGCAACGTCGACGTCCCAGAAGCCGATCTTCCACTGGTCGTCCAGGCGCCGCGGGATATAGGTGTCCGCTTGCATGTGGGCCTCCGGGAGGGCGATGCGCGGGGGCTCAGACGACCGCGCCCATGATCGCGCCTGCGATCACGAGGCCCACGGCGGCGAAGATGGCCAGGCCCACGTAGAACAGCACGGGCCCGAAATTGCGCAGCGCGGACAGCGAGATCAGCGCCACCACGAAGCCGACAAAACCCACGAGAGCCTTGATGCCCGGTCCCAGTTCGGCGATCTGCGTCAGGGCCGACGTGAGCGGGCCGGTGATGCCCGTGAAGGCGACGAGATCCAGCGCATGGCTCGGGAACGCCAGCGCCAGGCCGGCCAGGGCCAGCGTGACCAGACAGAGAAAACCGAGGACCCTGCGCGCGGGGGCGCGCCGCGAGGCTGTGGTGGGAGTGGACAGGATGGCAGTGCTCATGACGAATCTCCGGAATAGGAAAAGACGGGTGTCGATCGGGTGGTGCGGTTCGGTCTGCTCAGTGGCGAGGTGGGGCCAAGGCCCGGTCGGGTGTTCGTTAGCGTTCTTGGTCGGGGAGTGACCTACCGTGCTGTGGCGCCGCCGGTGGCGTTTCCGTGCCAGGCGGCCCCTCGGTGATGGGCGTTGCCTGATGGGTCTGCTCCTCCACCTGCTCGCCGGGTCCCATCGATTCGATGAGCGGAACCGGGGCATCGGCTACGGGATCCGGCACTACCGGGGCGATGACCCTTGGTGCTGCGTTCAAGGTCTTGGTCGTGGGTTGGGGACAGGCGTCGCCACGGCACAGTGCGAACGCGGCTTGCGCTCCATGTCCGTGCTGGGCCAGCCGTGCCCAAGCCTTGGTGGCCATCGCTGCGGGCGGCTCGATGGCGCTGGGCGGCGCCGTGGTGCACGCCGAGATGGCCAGGCACGCGCACAGCGCGCAGCGGTGGTACAGCGCCGCAGGTGTCAAGCACCTCATGGCGAAACCCTCACGCGCAGGCCCTGGCCTTGCGCCACGACGGCGGTGGCCTTCTGCCGTGTACCCTGATCCACACCACGCGCTGACGGCAGATGCCGGTACACCTTCCATGCATAGGTGGCTCTGGCCTGTGTGCAGGCGGCCCCTTTGAGCTGGGTGCACGCTGCGTTGTAGGCGCCCACGGCGTTCCAGCTGACGCCGTGCCGCGCGAAGCTGTCAGCCATCAGCCACGCCCCCACCTGCAGGTTCACGCAGGGGTCGTACAGATCAGCTTCGCGTATGCCGAAGCCAGCCAGCCGGGGCAGGTGCCGGCTGTTGATCTGCATCAGGCCGATGTCGTAGCTGCCCGTGCGCTTCTCGTGCGCGCGGTTCACCGCGCGCGGATTCAGGCTCGACTCGGTACGGGCGACGGCGTAGAGCAACTCTGGCGCAATGCCGTAGCGTTGCGCCGCCGTGTCCCAGCACGTGGCCAAGGCTGAAGCGGTCGGCAGCATCGCCATCATGAAAACGGCAAGCAAGCGCATCGAACACCCCCCAGTGGTTCATGACAAGCCCGCTGCGGCGCGGGCACGGGGTGAGGGCCGGCGTGCCGGTCAAGGTCTTGGCGGGTAAGCCGGGCGGGGGCCCGGAGGGTCAATGCGGGTGAGCGGCGCCATGCCGCACGGTCATCGCTGGTGCCGCGGCCCGAGGTGGGTCAAGTGCCGCTCGACCATGTTGCGGCGTGCCTGGACGAGCACGGCTGCGCCCGAGTCATCCTGCAGTTGGCACAGCGCCACGCAGGCGGTGGTCAACTGGTCGAGCTGGAACTTGGGGTTGGGATGCCTGTTGGCAGGCGAGCATTGCAGATCGTGGAGCAGCTCGAACTGGGGGCGCCACAAGGACTCGCGCCGGCGTGGCGTGGTAGGCGAGCGCATGACCAGCGCGGTCCCGAGAAAGCCAAAGATGCGTTCCGCGGCATCTTCATTGCCGAAGACGAGAGCCACGCAGGCACTCATCAGATCCGGAATGCGGAACGTGGGAGCGACATTGCTCTCGCTGCGCAGAAGGGCATAGAGCCAGTGGTGCTCCTCCAGCCAGAGCCGCGTCTCGACCACGTCGCTGGTGCCGGCAGTTCCTTCGGGGGGCTGGCTTGCGGGGCTGGTGTTCGGCATGGCAATCAGCATGGCATGGGTCCTCGTGTCCTGGAGTTCATTGAACACGCGCGTCAGCGCATGGACAGAGAATAGGAGAGGGCTGAATGCAAGTCACCCGGAAATGAAGCTCAACTCAGGGGTGTTTCGCAATCAGCCTGCTTTGGTGTCCATGCCATAGAGAACGCGAGAGGCGAGACTGCTTGAGGACTCAGCGATTTCCACTCTGATTGGCGTCAGGGAGTGGACTGGTGAGTGTCGAACACGGGCAGCCCGTTAACGACCGGCCCCTCGGCGTCGAAAAATAGCCATTCAATGCCAGCATGGGCCGAGAGTCCCGCGATAAGTGCCAGATCAGTCTCGACGGGAATGCGGTGTGGTGGTGAACCGACGTAGACCAGTCCTCCAAACTCGGTGGGATAGGCATTCACCGACAGGTCATTCCGGTACAGCTTGGCACGTGTGGCTGGCTGCAAATGGGATAATGAGAGAGCGGTGATGGATTCCGCCAACTCCCGGAGGCGATCGATGCAGGCTGTGTTCATGGTCGTGCCCTCGACAGAGATGATGCAATGCGTCAATGCGAGACGAGTCCAGAGTTAGCGGGAACAGTCCAGCATTGACGGACACAACACCGGTCGCACGCTCTCCCACTGGTCGGCTATGTGGAAGATCGTCCGTGGTGTGATTGGCATCATATCCCCACCATGCGGGGATGCCCATTACCTCGCCTCGGCACGCCAACGACCCGGTGCTCATCGCACTGGGCGGTGCCATTCGCCGCAGCCGGCGCGCGCGAGGCATCTCTCAAGAAGAACTCGCACACCGAAGTGCCATTGATCGTTCCTACATGAGCAGCATCGAACGCGGCGGCCAGAATCCCGGGATCGTCTCGATCGCTCGCATCGCGAAAGCGATGGAGATGAGCATGACCGAACTGATGGCGGAGGCCGTGTTGTAGCGGGCAATGGCTCGGTCATGCGCGCCGATGAAAATGCGTGATCGCGCGGCCCAGCAGCACGGTCATTGCAATGGGCGAAGCGGCCAGCATGGCTGGATGCAACTGGACAGGCAGCACGAATGCGACCACCGTCGCGCAGCCGGTGATGATCAGAAGTGAGCACCACACGGCGAACATCTCCGGATCGTGCAGCAAAAACTCCTTCGACCGAACAATGCGCAGCAAGAAGCCGTCAGTGCTGGCGGCCAGCACCAGGGGGATCAGCCAAGGCAGCCATTCCAGCAAACCGGACAGGCGATAGCTCGCGAGCATCAGCAGCGCATCGACCGAGCGAAAGTAGGCGTTGTTGAACAGGCGCTGATTGACTGATCTCATCTCGGAGGCGACCGCTTGGTTGGTGCCGTGGCTCTTGGGCATGTCCCTCAGCGCCGGAAGAGGACTGGCTTCGGCGGCATTGGACTGCAGGCGTATGGCGCGATCGAGCATCCGGTAGGCGGGTTCCGCTCCCCAGAATTCAACAGCCACCTGGTGCTCGCTGCGCATTTGCTCCAGGAAGCGCTCGGGCGGATGCACGGCAGGCACGTACAGCACCAGTATGAGCAGCAGAACGAGGGAGATGACGGCGACGGCCCGGATCATGCGGCCGCTCCCCGTGGCTGTGCGTCCGCATCCGGATTGATGATCGGAAAGCGGCCCTTGATGATGCGGCCGCCCGATACCGACGCGAAGTACTGCAGGTTCGGCAGCTTGCCCAGAATATCCGCCGGCACCACCTCCTCGAAGCTCTCGGTGAGCTGGGTCGAATAGCTCGACGAGAAGTCCCCGATATGCGTGTCGGCCCCGTGGCTCAGGCCCACGCGTACCGTGTGGATCGCCGTCTTGCCAAAGGTCTCGACCACGAAGTCCTGCGTGGGCCGATCCTTGGTGCGCAGCGCGATCAGGTTGTTCAGGTTGCCCAGCGCCATGCGGGCGGCATCCTCGCTGCCCAGGCGCCGCGCCAGGTCGGCCAGGGTCTGCATGGCGCAGGTCGCGAAGATGCCGCCCTCGGCGCCCTTGTTCAGAATCTCGATCAGCGGCTGGTTGATGACGTTGCTGACCTCGTCCACGAACAGCGAGATGCGCCGGTAGGTGCCAAGGTTGTAGCGCATGCCGGCCCGGGCGGCCTGGTCGGCCAGGGCCAGGGCACCGATGGCTGATGCGACCGACGGATCGGGCAGCGAATCCAGGCACATGTAGAGCACATGGTCGCCGCGTTCGATCTTCTCGAAGTTCATGATCGGGCGCGGATCGTCGGCATCGAAGGGATCGGGCGACAAGCTGCGGCCCAAGTCGCCCGAGGTCAGCATCGAGAGGATCGGCAACAGATTCGCCGTGATCTTCTGGTAGTGCTCCCGGTTGTGTCGGAACGTGCGCACCTGGGCATCGAGCACCTTGTTGCGCTGGTTCTGCGCGACGTGGTGCTCGTAGTAGGCGACGAAGCCCATCAGGTCGGCGCTCGCCGCCTCGGAGGGCCTGCGCATGTTCCCCCGGTGCGCATCGTGCAGCAGCTTGCGCATCTCGGGCTGGTCGCGCCAGCTATGGCCCAGCAACTGCTCGTAGAAGCGTCGCAGCGAGGCTTCCAGCACCGGCTCGATGCCGCCCTCGATGTACTTCGTGAGCTTGATGAGATTCGGCCGCTCCTCCAGTTCGACCAGGCCCTGCACCACCACGTTGACGGCGTCCCAGCCGAAGGCCGTGAACGCACCGGCCGTGTCGGGCGGCATGATGGACTGGATGCGCGATGCGATCTCGGTGGGCTTCTGCCAGTTGAACGTGAAGTCCAGGCGGACGCCGCGCTCCGGAAAGGCGGGGTGGAACTCCATGAAGGTGTCCGCCTCGCGGTAGTCCTCGCAGGCCCGCTCGACGACCCGTTTGAGGCGGCGGCTGTTCTTGGGGTCGATCACGATCACGACGTCGCCGCGGCGCACGGCCTGGGTGATCAGGTTGGCCAGCGCCACGCCCTTGCCCGACTGCGTGGTGCCGACCAGGAGCGTGCCGCCCTCGAAGTTCTGCAACGGCCGGCGCAGCGCATGTTCGGTCGGCTCTACCCCGTGGATGTAGGGCAGGCCGATCTCGGCATCGGGCTGTGCGGTGCCACCTTGCCCCATGGCATGCTGCAGCCACTCGGGCACTTTGAACTCGCGGTAGTCCACCTTGGAGAGTTCGTAGAGGCGCTGCGCATGCACGGGCCTCCACTCGAAGCCGAAGCCCAGGAACACCTGGGCCGGATCGGTGCACAGTCGCCCCAGCTCCTGCGCGCTCAGCACCTGGATGCGGCGCCCGCCGAGGGATCCGCGCAGCCGCAGTATCCGTACCGCCTGGGCCATTCGTCGGCACGCCATCAGCAGGCAGGCGGCAGCCAGTCCGAGTGAAGGAAGGACAGGCAATGGGCCGGCAAGCGCAATGGTTGCGAAGTAGAGCGAGGCGGCCAGCCACACCAGCCCCGAATGGGCCTCGAAGGCGCGGCGCCAGGGCATTTCGTAACTGCGCACCAGCATGTCAGCGGCCTCGCTGCTGTGCGGCGGTAGTGTCGGAAGGGGTGACCGCGTCTCCTTCGGCAGCGAGGCCGAAGGCCGCAGGATCCAGGCCTTCGACGTGCGCGGACGCCAGGATCACGCCTACCACGGTGGTGCCGCCGATCTGGCGCGAAACCGTTGGCGGGCCGTCTGGGTGCAGGCGCCGGATCATCCGCGTATCGTCCAGCGCGCGGATCGCGATGCTGGGCTGTATGCCGCGCTGTTCGAAATCAGCCAGCGGCACAAAGACGCCCTCGGCCACCGTGGAGATATCCGACGCAGAGGCACCGTCATTGAGGGTCGCCACGATTTCGGCCAGGGCTTTGCGCACGGCAGGGTTCAGGCGCATAGGGGCTTGCAGGCATATGGCGGTTGGCTCCGCCCTCGAAGGGACTGAAGCCGGTGCTTCAACCACGGCAGCGGCTTCTTGCGGCGCAGTTTCGGGCGCATCGGTATTGCCGGTGGCATCCAGCAGCGACAGCTGTTCTGTTGGTGCGGCTGCCGCGGATACGTCGGGTGGGGGCGTGGTTGGAGGTGACGACACGCTCGTCATGGCTGCGGGCGAATCTCCAGCGACTGCGGGCTTCGCGTTGGCAGCCTGAGCAGGTGGCTTCGTTGGTGGTGAAGGCGCAGCGAGGAGGTTTGCTGTCAGGGCGGTGGGCTGTGGCTCAAGGCCCGCCAGCAAGATAGACGGATTGGCGAGCTTCACCGCTTCGATCGACGTCTTCGTTCCCGGCGGCTGGATGTCCCAGGTTTCGCGGCCGACGCCGGCCGCCACGAATACCTTCGCCTCTAGCAGCAACTCCAGCAGGGTATGGGGCGATTTCGGGATACCGACCAATTGGTCGCTTTCCAGCAGCGACAACGCATCCTCCGCAGCCCCCGGCCAGACCAGGAACAACCCCTCCGGCCCCAGCCAGACACGGCTCTTGTCGCGGTTCGGCGTCCACGTGGAATGGCCGGCGGCGAGGCGTCGTAGCGCGTCCACGAGATAGCGCTCAAGGTGAGAGCCATACTGGGGCTTGCCGTAACGGTCGGCGCTTGCCAGCAGGTTACGGTCGATGACCAGTGCCATCGACCGGCGCACGAGTTCGTCCAGAACGTTGTGCTCGCGGTACTGGGGGAGACCCGCGATGCTGGCCAACAGCTGCGGCACCACCAGGGAATTGCCATCTCCCAGCATTTGCAGCACTTCTGCCGGGACGACGTGGGCCAGGGCGAACAGGCCCACGCCCCGGGACTCTCGCGCATTGGCGCGCCAGCGCACGAAGTAGCGATCGGCTGCTCGCTGCTCCAGCCACGGCGCCAGACCTCCCAGGAATGCCGGCCACTCCTCGCCGTCCGCAGTGGTCACGATGAGGTGGGTCAGCGTCCGGTGCAGTTCGCAGCACAGTCCGCCTATGAAGGTCGCGATGCGCCAGCGCGGCTCCAGTTCACGGCGCTCGGAGATCGTCGCACGGCCGGAGAAGATGTGTGCGTCCGTGCCCTGCAGGCTGAAGAATGCCGTCTCCAGCCCGAGCTGCAGCAGACCGCCGGGCGTGTGGAAATAGTTGTCGGCGGTGGCGGGAAGCAAGTGCACGAAACGCGCATAGCCCTGAACCAATGGCATCAGCTCGCGCTCGAAGGTGGCGCGATCCGCGCCGAAGCACAGCTTGATCCGGCCCAGAAGCGCCTGGTGTCCCGCGATGACCGCGGCCAAGGGCAGTGCTTCGAAGCCGGGATCCGAGGATGCGAACGGTTGTACGCCGGTGGTGGACGATGAGGTGCCGGGAGCCATCGAAGAATCTCCATGCCCGCGCGGGGCCATGAAGATTCATTGTTCAGGAAGGGCTAGGTTTCGGCTGGCGGCAATGAAGACGAATTGGAGGGGGTTTCGCCATTGGCATCCGTGACCGCGCCAAGCACGGGCATCAGGTGTGCGATCAACTCCTCTGAAGCCGTTGGCGGTTCGGCGAAGGATGCGGTGAGGCGCGGATCGCGGGCGTGCCGATCGAGCAACTGGCAGAAAGGGCAGGGTCGTGCGGATGTGTCGGCGCCTGCGAATGTGTCCAGGAACTCGCTGTCACAGCGGGAACACGATGCCAGGCGGAAGTTGGGGGCCTTGGCGATCCACAAGCCCTCGGTATGCGCCGCGAGATCGAATGCCCGGTCAAAGCTGATGCGAGGCGGGGGCCGGTACATCGACTGGTAATAGCGGTACGCGCCAACCAGAGCTTCAGGCGCCGGAAAACCCAGATGGCGCATGCGCCGGAAGTTGGCGATGACGATGGACGCCTCGATCCGCTGCACGAGGTTCGCGCGGTGGTACCACTCGCGGGAATTCGGGGCCCTGCCACAGGGCGGCATGGTATGCGAATTGAACAGCAGGTGCAGCAACTCGCGCGGTCGCAGCCCAGTGAGATGGTGGATCGTCCGGATGCGTGCGCCCAATGCCGCGCAATCGCGGGCCAGTTGCAGCGCCCGCATGCGCTGGCTGATCTTGGTGCCCGGCATCTATCGGGACACCTGAATCTGCATGGGCGGCGCTGGGCGGGGCGGACGCGCGGCGGCCAAGGTGCCCGCAAGCGCCGGCGGCGAGTCGATCAGCGCGACAAGATCGGCCCGCGGAACGAACAGGGAGGTCTGGCCGACCGCATGCACCAGGCTCCAGACCCCGGCAGGTGTCAGGGTGCGCAGGCGTTCGGCCTGGGCCGCATGCAGGTTGAATTTGCGGCAGGTCTCCACCATGTCGCGCTCCGTGCCGACGAGGATGGCATAGAGGAATTGAAGGTTGGTGGATTGCACATCGGATAGAAGCAGGTGGCACATGATCGTTCCTCGATGCCCCTCTGGAGGGGAGTGTCAACAATGTTTCACGGGTACTCGATTCGGGGATGAGGTGGTGGTAAGGTCATAGTCAGCATATGCTGTCGACCATGAACTGGTGCGCATCAATTGCTGCTTTCTCGAGGGCTGGCTGAATTCGCCACCGTAAAGAGCAGGGGTTGGCGGTCGTTTCCGAAGTCGGCCACATCCGGTAACAAAAGTAGCGGTAAAACACGCGCTTTTGTTTTTTTCGGCGGGAGGTCATGTGACTGCCAAGACAACGTCGTCGAGCCGCGTGGTGCCACGCTTGCCAGTGGATCGGCGTGGAAGGCTGGAGGACAGCCGTGCAGTGAGCCGCGCAGGGCGTTCCTTTGCAGCATCTCTTGATGGGGATCTCGACCTGATTCCTGGTGTGCGTGACCGCCTGCAGGCCAGGCTGGTCGCCATGGGCATTCCCGCCGACAAGACGGTTTCGCATGTGGCCGGGATCACGCAGCGCGCGGCCCAGAGCGTGCGTCGATGGTTCGATGCCAGCGAGCCTGGTTTGCCGGATCTGGAATCGTTCGCCCGGCTGTGCGCGGGCCTGGGCTGCAGTGCGGACGAGATCATCGGCGCGCTGCGACCACTCGCTGACGATGAGGCCCACTGCGCCCAGCTCATCGAGGTGGCCAACTGCATCCAGGCCATCACCGATTCTCTGGCCCACCATGGCCAACTGGGCATTCCAATGCAGGTGCCTGGGGACGAAATGGCTCCCCATCTGAAGGCGGGTGATCTGGTCTTCGTCGATTCAGCCGTGACGCAACTGGCTGGCAACGGAATCTATGCGTTCAACTGCAACGGCAGTCTGTACATCCGGCGGGTGGAACGGCGCATGGACCGGAGCATCGTGCTCAAGTGCGACAACAAGGCCTACCAGGACTACGAGTGGACAGGGACAACAGCGGCCGCAAGGCGCCGCGTGAAAATCCTGGGCAAGGTGCGCAGCGCGATCAGCGTGAAGGTGTTCTCCTGACGCCGGCATGCACAGGCGCGTGAAAACGGGCGGAAGGGGGCATCCCCTCCCGCCACGGTTTCGTCTATGGGCCGCGCACGCGGTTCATGCCGCTTCGGCGAGCGGCTTCCATTCGGCGGCCGTCAGCTCGATGAGCTTGCCGCCCAATGCCTCGAACTCGGTCGCCCGGTCGTAGTCCTCGACCTCCTGGCTGAAGTGGGTCACCGCGTTGACCAGGCCATAGCCCGACAGATCGCCTCCTGCAACCAGGTGGCGCAGCACGCCCGAGCGTTCGGTATCGTTCAGCGTGTAACGCTGGGCCAGCACTTCCACGCTTTGCACCGGATCGCCAGTCAGTTTGATGCCCATGGTCTTTTGCATCTTCACCGCCGCTTGCCGGAACGTCACGTCCGATACGGCGGCTTGCACGACGTCGCGCACCTTCAGGAAGAAGGCCTTGTCGTCGGCCTGCAAGGTATCGTCTTGGTAGACCGTCACACCTTCATCCTCCTGGGCGAGCGCGCGGCCGACGTGGGTTTTGCGCAGCGCCCGGTCGGCGACGATCAGGCCATTGCGGCACACCAGGCGGAACAGCAGCGGCTGCACCGACAGCGTCCCCTGGCCAACCTCGGAGTTCGAGATGGCGATCCCGGCCTGCACGATGTCGCCGGGCGCCATCTCGAATTTGAGCTGCGGCGTGACGCACTTGAGGTACATCCGCGTCTCGGTCAGCTCTACAGACTCGAATCTGAGCTCGGGCAGACCCTGCAGGATGGGCAGGACATGCTCGGCCAGGTCGTAGTTGTCCAGACGGCGATAGCGGTCGGACAGCACAGCGCGCACGCGGCCATCGAGCGTGCGCAGCAGACGGCGGTCGCCTTCGCTTTGCAGCCAGGTGTTCACATTGCGGTCCAGCAGCACGGGCTGGTTCTCGCGCATGCGCTCGAAATAGGCATACGGGATGCTCAGTTTGTCGGCAAGCTGGCGCCGGGCCAGCGGCGTGACGCCGTAGCTCGCGGGCCCACCGGCCTCTTCGATGACGAGGGTGGTGCCGCCGTCCTCGCTGGTGCTGTGGCGCACCAGCGGCGAGGGCACCACCAGATCCTTCTTGGTATCAAGCTGGCGCTGCAGTTCATGGGCCAGGCTGACCAGGGTACGTCCGCTTCTCATGAGAATCTCCTTTTGGGGAACAGAAAAAGCGGGGACGGCAGAGCCCCGACGGGGATACATCCCCGCATGGGCTGATGAAGGACCGGTGCAAACCGATCCACGATGCGCAATCGAATTGCGCGAAAAACTCCAAGGCTGCCTTCGCCGCACGATGGGTGTCGTGAACGGCCTGGTCTGGCAGCGACCAGAGGGAGAAACCTTTTCGGTACAGGCGCAGAGCGAACACCTCGAACCTGCACTGAAAGGGCCCGGGAGTGAGCGAACCCACCCCCGAAACCAACATCACGCGGCGCGCAGCACCGAGGATTCCTGGCGCTGCAGCCACACGTCAGCCCAATCGGTTCCTGCCAGCTTGGGCAGGAACACCTGGACCGTTCTCGGGCCGCTTTGTGCCTCCTCGCGCTTCACCCGGCGCGCCAGCGCGTAGGCGCTGGCCTGTCCCGTGAAATCGCCGTCGGCATCGTTGTCGCCGTAGATGCACAGGCGCTTGACGGTCTCCGGAATCCAGAGCTTTTCGAGATTGCCGGCGCTCAGGGCGCTCCACACGGGCTTGCCTGTGGCCAGGAAGACCGCAATCGCTGTCTCTATGCCTTCGCACACGGCAAGTTCCTCCGTCGCCTCGGCCAGTTGGACCGCTGCCCCGACGAAACCACTGCAGAGCACCTTCTTCGCATCGGGTGCATCCAGCTTGCGGCCTGCGTTCAGGTAGGTCCGGTGCAGCGTCACCGCGCTCTGGGCATCCCGCACGCTGGCCAGCATGGCCGGGTATTCGGCCACCTTGCGGGCCTTGGCCGCGCCTTCCTTCTGGTAGTAGCCCAGGGCCGGGTGAAACCGCAGCGAGTCGGGGTACTGGCTCAAGGCCAGTCCGCGGCCGCGCAGGTAGCGGTCCACCTCGTCGCCCAGCGCCACCGGACGGGCTTCATTCCAGATGCGCTGCACCAGCTTCTTCATGCGGTCCGGCGCGGCTTCGCCAGCAGGTGCCGCAGGAGGCAGCACGCCGACCAGCTTCTCGACGGCACACAGCGCGGTGTGGAAGTCCATGCCCCTGCAGGCCTGCAGCAGCTTGAAGCCGCCGCCCGGTCCGCACTTGCGGCAGTGGTAGTTCCCTTCGCCGAACTTGTCGGTGTACTGGAAACGGTCCACGCCATCCTTGCAGACGGGGCAGGGCATGGGCTTGCGCTTGAGCATGCGCTCGTCCAGGCCCAGGGCTCCCAAGATCTCCGTCCAACGGCCGTGAGCGTGCCGCTTCACGTCCTCCACACGGGCAGCGTATTCAGCGTTCTGCATGGCCGTTTCCGCTGGATGCGAGCGCCTCTTCTGCGCAGACCAACTCCACCGAGCATCCCGGCATGGTGCCGACGCCGACCGTGACTTCGAAGCGCCGGCCGTGCAGCAGCGCGTACTTGCCGAGACCGAGCTCGGATAGCAGCGAGCTGAGTGTGGCGACCGGGTCGGTCGACCGCAGCCTGCGGATCAGGTCGGCCAGCGCCGTGCAATCGGCCTCGGCTTCGTCTTCGCGGTACTGATCGTTTCCATCGACGTAGTCGGACAACTGCCGTATGGCTTCACCCGAGACTTCGTTGGCGGGCATCAGGAGGTTGCCGTCGTGGCATACCCCGTCATCCGCGAGTATGGCCTCGTGTCCACCGATGCGGATATGGACCGATTCGCAGAGGACGACCTGTGGCCAGACCCAGCGGCCCTCCAACGTGATGCGCGCGGTTTCACCTTGCGGTTCGACCACGGCCTTTTCCAAGTCCGGGTAATGGACATGCGGATGGAGCCAGTGGCCACTGTGCAGGCGGTAAGCTTCTGCGAGCAGCCACTGCTTTTGCCGGGCCAGCATCCAGTGCGCGGCGTTTTCTTCGCTGACCGCGCCGATCGACACCAGCGTGACCTGACCGGACTCGATGTCCGCGCGGGTGGGTGCCGCAGCGGTAGGCTCAAGATAGTCCTGCTCTCCATAGTGGGTCTGGATGGGGTAGCCCGAGATGCGCTGGAACAGCGCGGCGGGCAGCTCGTCCATGTCATTGAGCAGATCCTGATGCTGCCACTGGAGCATCGCGTCGAAGTAGGTTGCGACGAAGTCCTGTGGCCCGAGCTGGGTCTTCGCCACCTCGAGGATGCTGCGCCAGGACTGCTTGACCTGGGCATCGATCCGCTTGAGCTGCTGATCGGCGTCGATCAATTGCTCCCGATCGGGGAGTCTGGCCATGAACTGCTGCGGGTCGAGGTGAACGACATTCACGGCGCCGTCCTGGAAGTAGGGAGGCCGATGAACGCAAAAGCCCTGAAGGAACACCAGCGTGGCATAGGTGGCCTTGCCGTCGCGGTTGCCGCTGACATGGACCGCGCCAATCGGCGTGGGGCTCAGTGCGATGTTGTCTTCGGCATAGCGGCGCGCCATCGGAGTGCCGTTGAACACCACGTCGACCGGGAAGCCCTCGCACAGTGTCTCCATCTGCTTCGCGAGATCGATGATCTCGACGCCATGCAGTTCGATGGCCGTGCCGTTCACGGCGCGCCGCGTGGTGGTGACGTCGAAGGACTCTCTCCGCAGCGCGGCGGCGGTATCAATGTCCACTTGCTGGCGGCCAGACACCACCACGATGCGCGATGATGCATAGAGGCACTTCGTGAAGCCGACGCCGAAGGGATGCTCCCGGTCGGCGAGGCCCTCGTCCCAGCCGGATTCGTGAAAGCTCAGCAGCTTCTGGAAATCCCCCACGCCCTGGCCATCATCGACGACGCGCAGCACCTGTTCCTCAGGGAGGTGCTCAACGCTGATGTGGCGCGCGCCGGCGCGGCGGGCGTTCTGCAGCAGTTCGGTGACCAGTGTGAACCGGTCCGTGAAGGCATAGCGCTGGTTGCGCAGTGCGCCTTCCTCGTTGAAGCGGATCTGGATCTTCATGGTGATCTCCTGAAAGGCCAGCGCCTGCCCGCACAGCGGGCGAGCCCGCTGGCGGGGTGAAAGAAATCAGGCGGTGGCGCCGGATGCGGCCGAGGCGCGCGGCACCGGTGCCGTGAACAACTGGCCGCAGGCGAGGGCCTGCGCCAAGCTGTGCTGAGCAAACTCCCAGGGCAGCAGGTGCTGGCAATTCAGCACATCGCCGCTCTCGTCGAGGCGCTCGACCTTGAATCCGAGCGGATGCAAGTGCACCCGATAGGACAGGCGGTCGGCTCCAGCGATGACGAAGCTTCTGCCGGCCTGGCCGGTGAGCACTTCGCTCTCCT
Source organism: Hydrogenophaga pseudoflava (assembly GCF_004353865.1). NCBI lineage: Bacteria > Pseudomonadati > Pseudomonadota > Betaproteobacteria > Burkholderiales > Comamonadaceae > Hydrogenophaga > Hydrogenophaga pseudoflava. Next base: position 2,593,401 of record NZ_CP037867.1, on the reverse strand, counting down.
TCACCAGGTACTCGATGTCGCCCAGGGCCTGGACCGTGAGCAGGGCGGCCGGGTGGCTTGGTGTGCGTGCGATGTGGTTCATTTTTCGATCCCTTCGTGATCCTCCGGCCGGCAGGCCGGTGGGATGTGGGGTTCAGCCCGGGCCAGGCGCGTAGGCGCTGGCTCGAACTGCGGCGTGGCGCAGGACGGCGGATCGTCCTGGCGCATGGCTTCTTCCATGGCGACGGCATCCTGGTAGTCCAGGTGGCCGGCCAGGCCGTAGGCGAAGAAGATCGCCAGCAGGCAAAGAACGTCCTTCATGGCGGACTCCTTTCGGACGGGGTTGATGGGCAGTCAGGCGAAGAGGTCGCCCTCGCTGGCGAAGCGCCTGACTTCTTCGTTGATCCACTGCGGGTTGCGGGCCAGACGCGCTTCCACCCAGTCGGGGTGGTCCACGATGGCCTCGCGTACCCAACTGGGGTAGCGCTTCAGGGTCTGCTGCAGCCAGTGGGGGATGGCGAGACGGATGAAGTCGCGCACTTCCTCGACATCGACCAGGCCGCAGTACGGCAGGGGCGACAGCGGGCTGCAGCCCACCACGCGCAGGCAGGACACGAAGCTGAAGGGCCGGAGGTCCTTGTCGCGCTCGGTGAAGACCCAGCGCAAGGTGTCGAACTTTTCTTCCAGCGGTGTTTCGGGATCGGCCAGGCGGCCGATTTCCTTGAGCAGCCGCCAGTGCAGCAGCACGACGTCTTCCTCGCTCCATTCGATGGGAGAGCCTTGGTCCGCATCCAGCGCAGCCAAGGCCGCTGCTGCCGGGGGCGGCGAAGCATCGGTTTGAAGCCTGTCGAGCAAGACGTGGAAGAAAGGCCGCTGTGGCTCGGGGTAGACGGAGGAAGCAGCTCGGAACTCGGGTGCGACGCTGGGGTGCAGCATGATTGGCTCCTTGGAGAAAAGCAGGAGCCAACGCACCGATCAAGGGGCGATGAGCCCCAAGGGGTGGATGGGTGGACGGATCCGCGAGACGGATCGGAGATTCCTGGGCTGGCTTGGGTCACGGCGGGATGCGCCATGGGGCCGGTGTGCCAGCGACCGGCGGGGGAAGCTTTCGGCGCCAGGCCGAGGGCATGGTCACCCTCGGGGCCGGCCTCGAAAGCCGCCGGCGGGAAGGGCTGCGTAGAGACAGCGATCCCGCGCGTCGCGCTCAGACCGTGTCGATGGAAACTCCAGGGCTTGCCAGGGGAGCAGGGCCAGCTACTGCATGCTTCGCACAGTAGAGGGCCGCTCCTTGCGCGTCAATGCCTGAGGCGCAAGCAATGCGCGCCAATGCCGAAAGCAGCCTGACTTCGTGGCCGTTTCGCGTGGCGACCCGTGGCTGCATTGCCGATCATTGATCCGGGCAGTGCTGCCTCAGGAGAACTCGATCATGGCCGACATTGATTTCGTCAAGCACGACCAAGGTGGCGTCAACGCCCGCATCCTCGCGAAGGAAACCAAGGCCGACTTCCGCCGCGTCGAAGCGGCTTCATTGAAGATCAAGGCGAGCTTTGCCAGTGCCGAGGGCAAGCGCCTGTTCATCCGCTACTTCAACACCTTCCAGTTGGGCATTCACTTCATCTCGGTGATCTCGCGCACCCGGCTGAACCACGACGACGTCAGCAAGGTCGAAGCGCTGATCCGGTCGCAGATGGACAAGGTGGCCGAGGATCTCAACAAGGCGATCGACGGTGCCGAGGCGCTGTTCCATGCGAATGGCATCACCAGCACCGCGACCTACGACACCGTCCCTTTGGATCTGGAGGTGGGTGTCCTCTCATCGAGCAGCCGCCGGTATCTGGAAATCCTGGGAAAGCTCGATCAGTTGATGCCGCTGCTGCAGACGCTCGAGATCCACGAAATCATCACCCAGCAGGCTGTCGATGTCGAAAGGGCGGCGCTCAAGCGCAAGGTGCGTGACGTGGCGAACGGGGCGCGCAATCTGGCGACCCGATTGCGGCGGGAGATGAATGCGCTCGACGCGCGCCGCCCGGCGGGCGATGCTGGAAGCGCAGGTGATGCGGAGAGCGCCCAAACCGGCGAAGCTCCGCGAGCCGACGATGCCGCAGCCAGCCTCATATTGGAGGCCGATGCAGGGCAGGGCGTGGCCGGGGCCGACGACATCGCACCATCCCCGTTCCCGGAAGCCGACACCGTCTCGGTGGATCCGGCGTAACTCAGGGCGTCTCCACGGACAACCGGCTGCGAACAGGGCCGCTTTCCAGCACCTTGTCGAATCCGACCGGTACGTCATGGGCCTGCGAGGGTAAAGTGATGCACAGGGGTTGAGGTTGCACCTTCGCCCCGCAGTCCACTTGGCAAGCCAAGTGCGTCGCAGTCGTCACCTGCCTTCAGGCCGGGTTCCTGCTCGGCCTCATGTATTGAACACTGTCCCCGTTGCTTTGCGCTGCGCGGCCGGCAGGTGTTCGTGATCTGATGATTAAACCCCCTATACACCCCCAATTGCCCTGTGCCTGAATGGAACGCCTGCACAGAGGTAGGAGTCTTGCGTTCCTCGGCAGCGAAAGCCCTTCAAGACCGACTTCGCTGCGACAGAGCTGGTCATGCCCCTGCATCTTTGGCATTCGCCAAGACAAGGAATGATCATGCAAGTGACCTCGACCACCTCTCCCGCTGTGCCCGCCGGACTTCAGGCGCAGCGGCCCACACTGCCCGAGACGGGATTCGTTCGCCAAAAGCTGCTGCTGAGTTTCGTCCCGTTTTCCAAGTCCACGCTTTGGCGACGCGTCAACGACGGCGTATTTCCCGCCCCGATACGCCTATCGGTTGGGATCACGGCATGGCGCGCAGAGGATGTTCGGCGCTGGATTGAGGAGCAGAATTGAACGGCTGGCGTGCTCCGGCTGCAGAGGGTGCATGGGCAGCCGGAGCTTCAGGTGAAGGTCAGAGGAGCTGGCCCGATGTTTTGGCCGGCAACGGCGGCATCGGATGGGCGGTATGCCAATGCCAAGCGCCTGACTTCCCGCCGGCGGCAATCGCTTTTTCCTTGAGGGCCCAATCCTTGGGACTCATGAATTCGCTGGTCAGATGCAAGGGGATGGGCGTGGTGCCGCAGTCCAGCAGCAGACCATTGGGGAAGGCCGCCGCCGCTTTGGCGTCATAGCGCAACGGTTTGAGAAAGCGCCGTCTTTGCGCGATCAAGGCATCGATGAGGGGGAGTTCGTGGACGCCTTCCACGGGAATCCACTGCTCGCTGACCAGCATCAGACTGGCAGCGTCGATCTCGTAGGTGAACTCCCGCCGGGCGTGGATCAGCGCCGCCATGACGAGCCGGACGGGGTGGCCGGTGTCTGCGTCGCGAGCTTCCAGCAGGGTCGCATAGGTGCGCGACAGGCGATCCCACGCGCGTGAATCCATCAGCAGCGGAGCATCCGGCATATGGCGGATCCAGATGCGGCAGCCGTTGTCACCGCGCTCGCAGGTCTTGAACTCTCCGAGTACCAGCGCCAGCGGCGTCTGGCGGTCATGGGGTTGTAGCAGCGCCAGCTTGGCGCGCCGGCGTTGTGCGATGTCGGCCTTCGCGGATTCGCTGAAGGGCTCGGGGACGTAGAGCCTTTCGGCCAGGGACTTGCCCTTGACCTCGATCTCTGCGGCGGCCTCGAGGAGGTACTTGCACAGCACTCCCTGATTGCGCTTCCCGGACATCGCCGGTGTCCAGCGGTTGAAGCCCGCTCGCTCGAACAGGAAGTGCGTGACGGCTCGGAGGGTCATGCGTCTGCGTGGCACCGAAACCTCTCCCGGCTCGTCCGGCTCGCCGCGTGCCACGGCGCGTCCATGCACACGCATCCACGGGAAGTCGACGCGAAGCTCGACATGACCTGGATGGGTTTCGAGCACGGCGTCGCCCACCAGGTCGCCCAGCCCCGAATAGGCGTTGTCGGGCTCATACGAGGGGCACAAGGGGTGGTGGCACTTGCCGGTGTCCGGCATCCTTTTCACGAGGTAGTGGCGGTGCCGCGCCACGTACATCTCGATCCCGTCGGGCATGCACAGGCAGCGCGGCCGTTCCGCCGTGTCATGAATCCGGGCGAGTGCCTCCTGCAGGCCCAGATCGGTGATCTCCCAGACCTGGCCACGGATGGAGAATCGTTGCTCATCCGGGGACGGAACGGCTGTGGTCCCGCTCATTGCCGCTACACCAGGTCGGTGGTCAGGGTGTCCAGCGATAGCAGAGGGCGGGGGAATTGGTCCCGCACCGCGCTGCGGTCGGCAATGCCCAGCAGCAGCCCTACCTGGGATTCGTCCGCGCCTCTCGCATAGAGGCGGTCGGCCACAGTATGGCGCACCGTGAGCGCGGTCACCTGCTTGAGTTCGGCGTAGCGGAAAAGCTTGCGGTAGGTTTCCTGGACGGCTCGGCACCGGAACCGCTTCTGGCCATTCGACCCATAGGGCTTGATCTCGAAGCCTTGGCCATTGGCGGACAGAAAGAGCCGGCTGGCCGGATCGAGACCTCGGTATTCTCCATCGGCACCCATTCCCTGCCGGGCGGCAATGCGTTCCGCCAGATAGGCATTCAAGGCTTCCTCGAGCCGCGTGCTGCAGAAGAAAAGCGGGCGCTCCTTCCGGGTGATGGCGACCTCAGGTCGGACAGACGAGATTCGGCGCACCGTGCCGTCGGCATGGAGGTAGTCGCGAACTTCGAGGCGAGCGATCTCCAGCGGCCGGGCGCCCGTGGCGAGCAGGATGTAGTAGAGAGCCAGATCCTCGTGAGGCTGCTGACTGCGCCCTCGAATGCGCACGGCACCTGAGCTGATTTCCTCATCGGTGAGAACGCGGATAGGCCGTGCATGGGCAGGTGGCTCAGTGCCCAGTCTGTCCAATGCCTCGCGAATGGCGTCGCGATGCAGCCGGAGACGACGAACGAAGGCCGCTCCCTCGGCATTCAGCCCCTCGATGCCTGCGGTGGACGCGACATGGATGGCGACGGCCTTGATGCGCCTCTCGACAGCCGTGCGCGTGATGCCATGCCGGGATGCGACGGCGTCATAGGTGCCGCCGTCCAGAACGCCACGCAACATTGCGATCGCGAGCGTCCAGGAACTTTGCGGTGTTCCCTCTTCGGGTTCGATGGGTTCCTCCATTTGCACGCTATCGCTCCTTGTTGCTCCAGCTTGGTCATGGCTACATGCTGAACAAATGCCAGTCTGCGCGCCAGCCGAAATCGAGGCGAAATGCACGGGGTTTCGGCATCAGCCAAGTGTGCGCCTTGTCCGTCAACGCTGCGTCCTGGGCAATCTTGAAGATTCAACTCGGGAATGTTGACACCGTCGGCTCTCGAGCACGCGATCGCTTGCGGGCCGGCACCAGGGGTTGATGGCGGCCACATGCGCGAGAGCATGAACCATCGGAATTCCCCGATGTTCATGAAGGAGCACTCCATGGCACAAGCCATTATCACGGTGCAGGGCGGATCGGACTCCTTGCCGACCTTGCTGGGCCAGGCCCCCGCGCGCATCCCTACCGGCGGCAAGATCCGCCCCGGCATCATGGTGCTCACGCGCAAGGCGGCCGAGCAGCCCGAGGCCAAGGCCATCTACACCCAGGGCGTGGCCGAAGGGCGATCCTTCGAGGCGATCGAGAAGGCGCTGGCGCAGGCGCTGCCCCAGCTCAAGTCCCCGCTGGTTCCGCGCAACGTACCGTGGTTCACGGTGCGCGGGGCGGACTTCCCCAATCCGGAAATCGCCCGCGAGATTCTCGACACCTACGGCGAGGATCGGGGGCAGGGCCATCGCCTGTACCGCTTCCCGGTCGTTTTCCCATCCGACCACTGGCAGACGGTGATGCCACATGAGCTGGCGGCCTGGAGCACCCATGAAAAGCGGTTCTGGTCGCAGTATTCGCCCGATGGGCTGGTGCGCCACTGCATGCACCATGCACCGGTGCCTGTGGATCACACCGGGCGCCGCACAATCCGCATCTTCGGCGGGCGCAAGACCATGCAACGGGAGGAGAACGGCGGCATCTGCAACCCGGAGTCCTGCCCTGAATACCAGGCCCACCAGTGCAATCTCACGGGCCGCTTCCTGTTCTTCATTCCCGGCATCCGTTCGATCAGCGCCTTGGAGCTGCCCACCACGAGCTTCTACGCGATGAGCGCCGCCATCCAGCGCTTCCAGGCCATCGCCCAGATGCGCGGCGGGCGCATTTCCGGCTTTTTGGGACGGGACCGCACGACCTTCTTCCTGACCAAGGTGCTCAAGGAGGTGCCGCGCATCGATGAACAGGGACGGGCGGTGCGCGTGCCCCAGTGGATCATCGAGCTCGAGGCCCCCGTGGACGTGACGGCGCTCCTGCGCGACCACGAAGACGAGGAGGCGATCGTCCAGCAAGCCCGTCTGGCGACCCAGATCCTGGACGGTGCTGCAGCGGGCGGGCAAGGTCTTGGCGAGGTGCAGGCACCAGTCGAGGCGTACGACGCCGACGGTTCGGAGAAGGCGGAGCCGTCCCCGGGACGCCCGACGTTGGAGCAGGTGCTGGCGCGCGTGCGCGGCATCGGCCTGCCGGTGGAGCGCTACCAGGCCTATGCGGATCGCCGATGGGGCCGTGGCTGGCGGGTCAACCCGCATGGCAGGGGCCGGGCCTGGGATGAACTCGAGCGCTACCGCAACGATCCGCGGGGCTATGCCGACAAGATCGACGTCGAGCTGCGCGCGTCGGCGTGAAGGAGACGACCATGCGCATTGCCCATTTTTCCGACCTGCACTACGGCAGCCGGACGTTGGTCGAGGCGGACCGCTGCTTCGGTGCGGCCATCGACCGCGCAGCGGCGCTCGGCGTCGCCGCCGCCGTCATCTCTGGCGATGCCACCGACCATGCGCTCGACCTGCACGCCCCGGCGGCCCGGCGGCTGGTGGCGCAGGTGCGGCGGCTCGCCGATCACTGTCCCGTGCTACTGCTGCAGGGCACTTACTCCCACGAGCCGCCAGGCACGCTCGGAATCTTCCGGGCGCTGGGCGGCCGCCATCCCATCCATGTGGCCGAAGGCATCGGGCAGGCGGTGCTGACGCGCGGGCGGGGCTGGCGGCGCTCTCCTGACTGGCGCTTCGAGGTGCTGCCGAGCGATGCCGTCGCCTTGTTTTCCTGCCTGCCGACGGTTAACAAGGCCGAGTTGGCGGCTGCGGTCGGGGCGGTGGATGCCGCCGAAGCCGTTGGCGAGCACCTGGAGCGCCTGCTGGCCGGCTGGGCACCCACCCACCGGCTGGCGCGCGAGCGAGGATTGCCCACCATCGGCGTTTCGCACGGGACGGTGTTCGGCTGCGTGAGCGAGCATGGCGTGCCGATGGCGGGCTTCGACCATGAGTTCACCACCGGCGCGCTCTTCGCATCCGAGGCCCAGGCCTTCATGCTGGGCCACATCCACCGGCACCAGGCCTGGAGCCGGCAGGGTGATCGAGGAGAGCAGCTCATCGCCTATCCCGGGTCGATCGGTCGCTTCCACTACGGCGAGGAGGGCGAGAAAGGATTTCTGGTCTGGGAAGTCGGCGCCGACGATGCGCGCTGCACGCTGGAAGCCACGCTGGCGCGCCGCACCATCGATATCGTCTTCGAAGGGCGCCCGGACCTGGACGTGCTGCGAGACGCAATCGCGCGCCAGGACGTGACGGGCGCCAGCGTGCGCGTGCGCTGGACGGTCGCGGACGAGGACCGCGGCGCGGTCGACCGCGAGGCGATCCAGCGCATGCTGGCAGGCGCGGCCGAGGCCAAGCTGGAGGGGCGCATCGTTCCTGTGGTGCGCACGCGCGCGGCCGGCATCTCCCAACTGCCACGCCTGGAAGACAAACTGCGCGCCTGGGCGAAGGTGGCAGACGTTCGCCCCGAACCCCTACTGGCCTGCATGGCCGCGCTGGACCACGAGCAGCCCGAGGTCATCGCGGCAAGGCTGATCGGAAGCAATACGGACTCAACCCCGTCGACGCACCATGTGCTACCGGAACGGTTGAGTGAGCCGGTCTGAGGATCCGGATCCGCTGTCTCAACCCAGGGTGGTTGTGCACGATGCTGGTGGTGACACAGAGGCCGGGTATGCGCTGATTGGGGGCGGTCGTGTCGGGAGTCAGTGAAACGAGGGCAGGGCGGACCATGCCGGCCGGTAGAACCGCTCCATCATGTCCGTCGCCCATTCGCTCTTGCCCTGCAGCCTGGCGATGTGGGTGAGCGCCAGCCCGAGACGATGGATGAGCGGCGGACAGTCGCTCGCGGCCGCGGCCTGGACCCAGGCGTCTCGGTCGACGCCTTGAATGTCGTGAAGCAGGAGCTCCGACATCGCCCACACGACGGGCTCCGCAATGCCGTTCCTGAAACACGACATCTCAGCCCCATCGATCTCGTGCGAATGGAACCCTTCGAGATTCCGACTGGGCCGCCGCAATACCATGGGGCAAGTTCCCAACTCCAGGAGCAAGGTCGCGGCCACGTTGGAAAGTTCTTCCTCGTTGTCGACGAAGGCCAGACGAAACTCCCGCATCTGCGACAGGATCAGCCAGCCGTCCATACTGGTCGTGGTGGTGAGATCCTCGTCGTCGACTTCCACTTGTACCGGTGCCCCATTCTTCGCGCGTGAACGCAGGGTCAGCGTGCCGTTGTCACCCACCTCGATGTCGACGAGGCCGTGGTCTGGCATGAGCGTGACCATGCGTGCACCAGCTCCCAACTGCTGTCGGCTTGACGGCTGTTTCAGGAGGCCATTGATCAGTACCAGGTAGCCAGCGCTGCCCAGATCGTGGATGGCCCTGGAGATGGCACGTGCACCAATGGCGTCACCCAATGGCATTCGAGCGCACGTCTGGATGATCCACTTCGCGGCGTCATCCGCGCTTTTCGACACGCGCCGGGGGAGCAGCGCGGCCAGCCGAGCCGCCACCTCGAATCCGAAGAGTTCAGGAACCCGGACCACATATACCGTGTCGCCGGAGAACGCCTTTCCCCGGCGAATGAGACCGGCGCGGGTCAGGTCTCGAATGGCATCCCGTTCGATGTGCTCCTTCACCACCTCCTGCCGGATGGAGAACAGGTACATGGCGGCGAGCACATCCCCATGGTGACGATGCGTGTTCAGATCCTCAAGGTACGCCACTGCAAGTCGCCTGAAGTCATCGCGCAACTCACCGAGACTGTCGAATCTCTCGTCGGCAACCTCGAACATTTCCGCGCCGAGCAGAGGCGGCAACATGACGACCTTCTCGGGTGGGTTGCCGTGCATGCCGCTCGCGACCGCTGCGCGCAGGACCCATGGTGCCCGAAGCTCCGGCGCATATTGGGCACCATCGACGAGGCCGCCACCCAGCGCCCACAACTCGCGCTTGGCAACTTCGAACTCGTCGTCATCGTAGTTGCCGAACTTCACCAGCCCGCTGTGGCGGCCCAATCTCGTGCGTTCCCTGCCGTTGGGCTTGAGCGTCAGCCCGTCGACGTCGTTCTCGTCGACCGCCACGACGATGCGCATGCGCTCGCCGAAGGTGGTCAGCATCTCGTCCAGTTCGCTGGCCATGGCCGGGTTGGCCGTTGGCAGGGAGTCGAGGCACAGGATGAGCGTGCGCTGGCTTTGGCTGGCGAGTTGGCGCAGCCAGACCCTGGATTCGTCCGGGGTCGCTGGCCAACCGAACTGCATGGCGAGCACATTTGCAAGCCGCCGGAACAGTCCCTCGCTGCAGGAGCCTCCCTCGATGAACAGGATGTTCCATGGTTCGTCGTGGCTCTTCAGTGCGAGCTCCCGCAATACTGAACTCTTGCCGGATAGCGGAGGGCCGGCAAGGAGAAGGACCTTGTGGGGTCCCGACCGCAGGGCGGTTCTGAGATCCCTCGTGGCCTGGCGTGGCACAAGGAATCGGTCGACGAAGCGCTCGCCAGAGTTCCAGTCCCCTGTCAGTTCCTCCAACTCGCCAGACGTGATGGCCGCGACCGCACTTTGTCCCAGATCGGTCCCGAGCAGCTTGCTGACGGCGCTTGTGACACCTGACTGCGCGGCGGTTGCCGCAGCTTCGATCCGGCGCGCGAGTTCCACTTCGTCAACAGTCGCTCCCGACAACCGTTTCATGTCGTGCGTCTGGTAGATCCTGGTGTCCGTGCCGTTGGTGATCACCACGATAGGGGCTTGGGCCAGCAGGGCGTAGGAGCGACCCTGCGCCTCGTCATCGGCGGTGAGGGCAAGCCCTTCCCGTTTCAGTTCCAGAACGGCCACTGCCACGTCTCCCCTGTAGACGATGATGTCTGCATGGCCCTCGACGTAGTTGGCCGCGCCAGCCTCGAGGACGGTGCGCCCGACCCGCAGCTTGAATCGAGACTGGTGTCTGAGTTGGGTGACACCCGGGAAGACGCGCTCCAGCGTGGCGTCAATGCGTGCTTCAAATTCGGCTTCGGGGGGCTGGGTCGTTGTGATGGTCATGACGTGGGCATTGAGGCAAGGGGTGCCGGGGGCAGACCGGTCAGCGCAGCGTGTCCAACAGCGTGGCCGCCACCTTCTCAAAGTCCCCGAATGCCTGCTCGAATGCGGGTGTGCCGCCGCCATAGACCAGGGGCAGCAGGTTGCCGGTGAACTCCGCCTGGATCTTCGTATCCGCACGGGCTTGCCGCAGCGCGCCGCTCAGCACCTGGTGGGGTGCCGCGGCAAAGTCCGAGAACTGGACGCCAAACTCCTTCTGGTCGCCTGCGACCAGCGCGGGGAATGCCCGCTGGGCGTCGGCCAGCACGTCGGGCTGGCGCTGGAGAATGCTGTGCACGTCGTACAGGTGCCGGACCAGGGCCGTGTCCCAGGCTTGGCGCATCAGCCCGGCGCGGTGCTGGGCGTAGCGGCGCAGGAACGAGAGGACTTTTTCCGCGACTGTCTCGGCCACGGCGACCACCAGCGCCTCGAAGGCTGGATCGCTGCGGCCGGCGAGCTGGTCGGTCAGCGTGGTGATACGGCAGACCTGCGGAGGCAGAACCGGGGTGCGTGCCGTCAATTCGATCTGCAGGTGAGGACGCAGCCCGGCGGCGGAGCCATAGTGCCGCGCGTAGCTCCATTCGCTACAGAAGTACCGGTTCTCGTTGAAGGCCAGCCCCTTGGCTGGGTCCTCGACCAGACCGATGCCGGTCAGGGTTTCGGTCACCAGCGCTTTCAGCGAGGAAAGCCTGCGGCGGATTTCGGCGCGGGATGCTTGACCGGCATCCGGGATCACCACCTTCAGATCCGCGTCCTCGGACATGCGTTCGATCAGCCCATAGGCCTTGGACAGGCTGGTGCCGCCACAGAACACCAACTGCATGCCTTCGGGTTGCAAGGCGAACAGGGCCCGCAACGCATCGGTCAGGTGCTCGTCCTTTTCCAGCAGGCCCGCCGTGATCCCGCCAGGTGCCGCTTCCGCGACGAGCGCCTCGATCAGTTCCCGCCGCTCGGGCGCCAGTACCCTCATGCGTGTTCGTACTGGATCGCTTTGCCGTTGAAGCCGAGCTTGCGGGCGATACGGCGCCGTCCGACGTTGAAGATGATGCCCGCGGGCACCTGGGTGCTGCGCCCGGCGTTGTACTCCTGGGTCAGGCGGCTGGCCATGACGGTCACCCCCAGCTTGTTCAGCGCCTCCGGGGCCAGAACCTCCAGCGGCCGTACCGGAATGGGCTTGCCAGTCAGCACACTTGGCTTGGCCTTGGCGTAGACGCCCAGGCCCAGGCGCACCAGCGTGCCGTCCATCAGCAACTCGCGCAGGGCACGGCCCACCTGCGCAGCACTGCCGAACTGATCGAACTCGCTGCGCAGGAGCACGTCGTCGCTGCGGTTGGCGACAGAGCGTTTGATGCGGTTGAGTGTGTTCATGGCAGCGGAGCAGTGGATCCTTGGAGGGCCATTTTACCTCTCTTGCAGGTTTCCGTAAGTTGCTGTCTACAAAAGGGATTTTTTATCTTGACTCGCTCATCCGTTGGAGCATCCGTTCGATGAGCGGCAGAGAAAGCCATCGGCACCTCCAAGCCCTTGATCTCCCCCGGCCTCGCGGGAAACTGGGATGCACCAATTCCATGGAGATCATCGCCATGCAACTTCTTTCCCTGACCCTCAAGGGCTTTCGCGGAATCCGCGACGGCCTGGGGCTGGATGTCCTGACCCTGGACTTCGAGGCCCTGTGCGATGGGGCCGAGCTGGTCGCCATCGTCGGCGCCAATGGGCGCGGCAAGACCACGGTGCTCGACAACATGCATCCCTACCTCACCATGCCTTCGCGCTCGGCAGCGGCAGGTGCGGGCGGCTTCAGCTACTACGACCACGTCTTCCTCCCGGAGAGCGAGAAGGATCTGGTCTGGGCCTTGGAGGGGCGCAGCTACCGTTCCCAGATCGTGATCCGGCTCAATGGCCGACGCCGGACGGAAGCCTTCCTGTTTGTTCTCTCCGATACGGGAGCATGGCGCCCGGTGATTCTGGAGGACGGCGCGGTATCGGACGGCAAGGTGGACACCTATACGCGCTGCGTAGAACACCTGTGCGGCAGCGCCGATACCTTTTTCACCTCGGTCTTCGGTGCCCAGGGCAAGCGCCAGCTCAGCGACTACCGCAACGCGGAAATCAAAACGCTGCTGGCCGACCTGCTGGGCCAGGAGCACATCCGCGAACTGGGCCGCAAGGCTGGCGATACGGCCAAGTTCCTGAAGGCGGGGCTGGTAGCTGTGCGACAGGAAACGCTCGGCATGGACGCCGAGGCCAGCCGGCTGGAGGCAGCATGGGAGGAAATTGCGGATGCGCCTGCCCTGGCTGGGCGAGCCCAGGATGCCGTGACAGCCGCAGCCGCCCAACTGGAAGTCGCTCGGCATGCCTGCGCCAAGGTCACCGCGCAGAGTGACCATACCCGTGAGGCCGATGCCCGGCGGGCCCAACTGCTGGCGGAGCGGGAAGCAGCGCAGACCGCTGCTCGTAGCGCGATGCAGGAGCTGGCGGATCGGGAGAGCGGGGAGGGCCTGCGGCTGGAACGCCTGACCCGCCGGGCGGCTCAGCGGCAGGCCCAGGCCGGCCTGCGCAGGGAGCGTCTGAAGGGAGTGCAGGCGCAGTGCAATGCCTTGCTGGCCAGCGAGCCTCTGGTGCGGCGCGCGATTCGGCGCCTGCCGCTGGCCGAACACCTTCTGACGCAGCGCGCGGAGCGCGTTCGTCTGGCGAGGATTCAGTTGGCAGACCGGGAGCAGGGCCGCGGCCAGTTGCGGATGCTGGCGCAGCGAGTGCAGGGCATCGAGCGCGAAGCGGGGCAGGCGGCCCTGCAGGCGCAGGCACTGCGGCGCCGTTTCGGCCTGACCGCCGAGGTGCCCTGCAGCGGCATGCCGTTGCAGGGGCGCTGCCAGTTGCTGGCCGACGCCCGCGAAGCCCAGGCGCTGATTCCCAGTGCTGACGCGGTGCTGCAGCGGCTGGCCGACGAGAAGGCCGGGGTCGAGCGTGAGGGCCGGGCCGTCAAGGCACGCGTCTTGGCCATGAATTCCGTTGGGGCCCAGTTGGAGCTGTCAGAGCGGAACCTGGAGCGTGCACGGGATCGGGCATCCACGTTGGCGCTGCTTGCAGCGAAGGCCGACGACATGGAGGTTGCCCGGCAGCGTCTTGCCGACGCGCGGGATGAGCTGACAGGCCTCGGTGTGGCCGGCGGCGAGGACGGTTCGGCCGAAGCCCGCGCAGAGCGGGAGGAGCTGGAAGCCATCACGGCGGCGATGCAAGCCATCGGCACACAGCGGCAACAGAAGTCGGCCGGACTGCAGCAAGCGCTGGCCCGACTGGATGGAGTGCTGGCAACGCTGCCCGAGCCCTTCGACCACAAACTTCTGTCCGCAGCGAATATGGCCCTGGATCACGCCGTCACCGTGCACGAGGCCGCGCAGCGCGCCCATGTACAAGCCCTCCAACAGGTGCAGAGCTTGGCCGCACTGCGCCAGCAGCGGGAGGCATTGTCGGAACGCCAGGCGGCGGCCCGTCGGCGCAGCCAGCGTATCGAGAATGCCATCGGCGACTGGGCCCTGCTGGCACGCTGCATGAGCAATGACGGCCTGATCGCCCTGGCGATCGACGACGCGGGGCCGGCCTTGTCGGGTCTGGCGAACGACCTGCTGCTGGCTTGCTACGGCCCGCGCTTTACGGTATCCATCCTTACGCAGGCGGAGACGGCCAAGGGGGAGAAGCGGGAGGATTTCGACATCGTGGTGCACGACGCCGAATCGGGGGAAAGCAAGAGCGTGCGGCTGATGAGCGGAGGGGAGAGGGTCTGGATCAACGAATGCCTGGTGCGGGCCGTCGCGCTGTACCTGGCGCAGACCAGCGAGCGGCGCTATGAAACGCTGTTCTCGGACGAGGCCGATGGCGCGCTCGATCCTGAACGCAAGCGCATGTTCGGAGCAATGAAGCGGGAGGTGTTGCGGCTCGGAGGCTACCGGCGCGAGTTCTTCGTCTCGCAGACGCCCGAGTTGGCGGGCATGGCAGATGCAGTGATTGACCTGGAGGCGCTGCGGATGGACGCCGGTGCCGTTCCCGTCGAGTGATGGCGATGAAGATGGGCCAGTCCCCGGCGCCGAGTCGGCACCGGGGCGTTCTCATAAGAGGGGATCTTGGGGAGAGAAGGTCGGCAGTCCCTCGACGGCGGGGGCCTCGCTGTCGAATTTGAGCCAGATGATTCCGGCTCGCTCGGCGGCCTCGAAAATTGTTGCCAGGTCGGATTCCGCAGGCGAGCGATAGCGTGGTGAGCCTACGAAGACGAAGCCTCCGAAGTCGGTCGGGTAGGCATTGACGGACAGTTCGTCGTCTCGCAGCTTTTGCCGCGTGGCCGGCGTGAGATGGGTCAGCGAAAGCGCCGCCAGAGGTTCAGCCAATTCGCGCAACTGTTCAATGCATTGGGTGTGCATGGGGGTTACTCCTTGTGGGGCGATGCCGGCATGGGGTTCGGGAAGCCTTGTGGACTTCACCAACCCTGCAGAGGTAGGCCATCATGAGTGTCAACTTTCCCAGAAACATGGTTTCGGCACCGATGATGCGGTGCTGCACGAGGACGGCGTCCCCGGCGGGAATGTGGTGCGCAACGGTTGTCGGCACGGTGGTCTTTGCACGTAGCGATTGCGGCGCCGGCGACTGGCCGGAGGGCCTTTATCTGAATAGAAAGTGGGTTTGGGCAGTGTCGCCCTGGCCTCGCTGCGTCACAAGGGGGAAAACGTGTGCAGGCAGCAAACCGCGGTGAAAAACCGCTCATTCATTGCTGAATTCGGATGGCAATTGCACGCGGTGTCGCGAATCGTCAATGCCGAGAGAGTCTGATGCATGCCACTGCCGGTCTTGTGACACTCAAAAGTCACTCCGGTGTCACTCAAGATATTTTTTGATCAGGCTCCGCCAATTCGCCCTCAAGTTTGTTTTTTGGCGTCAGTATGGTGAGCATCAAGGGGGTTCACCATGATCCGCCTGGGCGCGCAGATCCGTTTGACGAGCAAGGAAATCGAGTATTTCCAATGGCTGACCGACATCGAGCCGGCCGGCATCCGCACGCTCGCGGATCTCGATGCGTATGTGGCGAAGTGCAAGGCGCACTACTGGGGCGTGTCGCACGACACGCAGTTCCTGCATTGGATGATCGACCAGGAGGTTGCGCGTTGCCTCGCGGCCTGATGGCGTGAGCGCGGTGGGGATGGGGGTGTTGTGCCTTTGGCGGCAGAAACACCGAGTTCCCCCGGCCATGGGCCAGGAGAACTTGGTGCCAGGCTCAGCCGTTGGCCTGAGCCGCTCGTGGAGCCGCATCCATCGCCTCGACAGCCACCGGTGGGGCGGGTGTCTCTGCAACGATAGATCGCGCCTTGAACGCCGCGCGTGCGGCGCGGACCTTGGGGCTTTTGCTCAAACGCTGAACCTGCGCAGCGGCCGGCTCAACGCTGCTCTCGGGCAGGCATGCTGCGGCGAAGTCACTTCCCCGGCCGATGGCACGGCGCGCGTTGGCTGGGAATCGGACGAACAGTCCACTGAGCAGCCAGCGCACGAACTGCCCGAAGCGCTGATTGCGCGCCTCGCGGGCCTGGTGCAGGCGCAGCGATTCGCGGCAGCACAGGTACAGCGCCAGGTGCTCGCGCTTCATTTCGATGTCGGCTTCGAGCTGGGCCGCCACTTCAGCGGCGATCGCCGGATCCTTGCCGGCGCGCCGGTAGAAGGACACCCAGGCGCGCTCTTCCTCAAGGCCGATGGCGTTGCGCTTCGGCCGAGTGCGGGAGGCGTTGAGAGTCATGGTCGTTACTCCTTGCGAGAGGGAAGCACGCGCCAGGCCCCGTACGGGAGGCGTCAGTCTCCCAGGGGTTGCGGCGGTGTGCTGCCTTGCTAAGCTGGCATCCCACACGCCTTGGAAAGCCCACACATGCTTCGTGCAGGCCACTCACTCCGGTTCACGCCTGCCGAAACCGATGAACTCCGAAAGCTCGGCATCGGTGTAGGCGGGGCGCGAACGCAAGACGATCTCGACCAGGCGCTGGCCCAATGGGCCGGCACGCTGGCCGAGGAACGTCCGGAACTGCTGGAGAAGATCGCTGCGGCGATGGCGCAGGCGAAGGACACCTCGCTACCCGTGCGTTTGACGCGGGTGCGCTGAGCTGCCTCGCTGTGCGTTGGCCTGGGCAATCGTGATCCAGCGGTCGGCGATCCGGTCCAGATAGACCAGGTCGTCGGCCTCGATTTCGCCCGCCGTGCGCAGGCGGGTGATGACTTCCTTGACCAGGAACGGATCGTCCCGGGCCAGTTCGACGACGGTGGCGGCAATGCGCCGACGGTACAGATCGACCGACATGGTCAACCTCTCGCACGGCACGCCGCACACGGGAGCCCCATGCACTTGCCGAGGCAGGGCAGGGGACGCAATAGCAGCGCAAGCTTGCGCTGCGGAGCGGGCCGGAGACTGGCGTGGCCAGTCCCGCCCAACAGCACCGGAACACGGTGCAATGCGCTGACTGCAGGGACAGCAGACATGGGGTTCTCCTTCGGTGAAAAAGGGGAACGCCAAACCCTGGCAGGGACTGGGGTCCCCGTTCGGGTGTGCCTCGCTGGCGCGAAGCGGCTCGGCACCGGCCTTGAGGGCCGGCATGGGATGAAGGCCCTGTGCCTTGCGGCAAGGGCCCTTGCTCAATGGCGCGCCACGGTGAGGCGGCGTGTCACGGAGAAAGGTCGGCGCTGACGCCGACGGACGCTCTCGGCAGCCGAAGCAGCCGCCCCGGCAGAAGCCAGGGAACTTGAGGGCAGGTAACGACTGCGACGCCAGCAGGGCTGGACTTCGGCGCGGCCGAGGCCGCGGGGAAGGCTTTATGGACGCGATGTCCATGGGAAGCCCCTTCAGTATGGCGAGCGCGCGGTCATATGGTCACCGGGCAGGGAAACACCCACCGCAATCGACGGCTTGGTACGGCGGTTGCGGGTGGCTAGACCAGGTGAGATGCATGTCGCGGCGGGCCTTGAGAAGGCCTTCGTTATTGCCGCAAGATCTCCTGGGCCTTTGCCTTCGCGGCTTTGTGATCAGCTTTGCTGATTTCCGGCAGGTTCAGGCCTTCATCCCCATCGACGTACAGGGGGCCGCCGAAATCGCTGTCATAGAACTGGCCGTCGTTGCGCCCGCCATCGTGGCGGGCCGCAAGCGTCGAGCTCGTCAGGTCGGCGCCGCGGGCCAGCGCCACATACTGCCAAGTCCAGGCGCGGTGGGCGTCTCCCTGGTCGAGGGCGCGTTCGGCGACCCTGCGCAGCCATCCGCTATCGGCCTTGGACCCCACACGGTCTTCTGCCCAGGAATCTCCCTGGTGTGCCATTTCTTGCAGTGCCTGCCAGGAGCCTTCCTCGGCCGCCTTGCGGAGCCAGCGTCCTCGTGCTTCTGGCGTGGCGGCCGACTTTGCCATCTCCAGGGCATCGACATCTCCCTCTAGCCGTTCGGCCAGCGCGATGAACTCGCCATCCCCGAAAACCGTCCCGTACTCCAATGCGGCGGCGCGCACGCCACCCATCGCTGCCGCCTTGAGATGGCTCTGGTACTGGCGGTACCTGGGCTCCAGCCGGAGGTAGTTCTCGACCCAGCCCTGTTCGGTGCTGTTCAGTTCCCGCCCCTTGAGCGATTCCTCATAGAGATAAGGATTGGGCTTGGCGCAGCGATGGAGCGCGGCCAGCATGAAATGCGCCCGCGGCTCCTGTGCAGCGGCACGCTCCAGGCTTTCGAGCAAAAGCGTCGATGACCGGAAGTGCTCCGGCACCGCTGCTGGAGCACTTGCCGGCACGGACGGCTCGTCCCAGTCGGCCTCCTCATCCTCCCAGTCGTCGGCCTCATCGTCGGCGGCATCGCCTTCGTCACGCCGCCGAGGCGGAAACAGCACCTGTTCCAGCGTGCTCCAACGCAGAGCGCCAAGCCGATGCTCGGAGGTCAACGCGGCCAGGACCTGGGCAAAGGTGTCCGCAGAGGGTTGGGGGTAGCCCATCTGGCGTGCCCGCCCTGACACCCGCGGTGCGATTCCGTCGGGTGTGGCGCCAGCGCCGGCATCCACCAGGAGCGCGTCGGCATGGAATGAGGCCCAGCTCTGGTAGCCGAGCGCTGCGGCGAGCAACTCGTACACATGGCTGCGGCGGACGTCGCAGCCGGCCTGGGCCTGGAGGGATTGGTGCGCGGTATGCACCAGCTGTTTCAAAGACATGCATCTTCCTTCGGTGTCACCTCGCCGGATCGGGTCAGACGCACGCGTTTAAGTCCCCGACGACGAGGCCTGGAAGGGAGATTGGCAATATCTGGAGAAGATGCCTGTTTTTACTCGCGTGCAAGTAGGGCGGGCGCCTTGGGCGGAATTGTATGAGGGCACGGAGCTTTCTGCGCATTACTCGGGAATGGATGCCGTGGCTTTAGGAGCCGTCCGATTTCATGGCGCAAGAAAAAAACGCCCCGCCACCTTTCGGTGACAGGGCGTGAACTCAGGCCGCTTGGCGCATCGCTTCTCCATCCAGGCTGGCATTGCCGGCCTCGTCCTTGTCGAGGTCGAGCTGTTTGAGCAGCTCGCGCTGGCGCACCAGCAGGGTGGTCAGCCGCGCCTCGTGCTCGAACGGCCGGGCCAGCTCCAGCTGGAGGTCTTCCAGCCGCTTGCGCCGCAGGGCGAGCTGTTCGCCCGTCCTGGACTGCTGCTCGCCGACCGAGGCCAGCGCCGCCAGCAGCGCGGACACCAGCCCGGGCCCGGTCTGGTAGGGCTCGGCGTCGTAGCGGCAGCGCCCCGCGAGGAAGAACGCCGGGACGGCCTCGGTGCCGATGGCCTGCAGGCCCAGTTCGAAGCCGCCGAAGCGGCCCAGGATCTGACCCGATAGCAGGGCTCTGCCCTGGATGGCGGCGCGGGCGGTTTTGACGAGCTCGCGCAAGGCGTCGCCCACGGCATCCGGCCCGGCGATCCGCCGGCCTCCCAGCGCCACGGCGATCTGCGCCATGGTCTGGGGCTCCACCTGGGCCACATCCTCGGCCTGCAGCACCAGCTTCTGCTCCAGCGACTCGATCAGCATGGGCAGCCGTCCCACCTCGCTCTCGTTGGCCCAGCGCTGGTTGCGCCAGACCGAGAACAGGGTGGAGAGCTTGGCCACCTCCGCATCGACACCGGCCTTCTCGATCACCATCGGGTTGCCCGAGGCGAGCGCCTTGACCTCCGCGTAGCTCAGCGTGGCCAGCTCCACGTCCTCGATCGCCCGCAGGCCCTTGTCGCCGCGCATGACCTGCGCGATGAAGCGGGCCTTGGTCTCCAGCGTCTGCCACATGTAGGCGTCGAAGGAGCCCTCGGTGACGTAGCGGAAGATCTCGACCTCCTCGCATTCATTACCCTGGCGCAGGATGCGGCCCTCGCGCTGCTCGACGTCACAGGGGCGCCACGGCGCATCGAGGTGGTGCAGCGCCACCAGGCGCGTCTGCACGTTGGTGCCCACGCCCATCTTGCCGGTCGATCCCAGCAGCACGCGCACGCGGCCCTCGCGGACCGCCTTGAACAGCGTGGCCTTCTGCGCGTCGGTCTCGGCGTCGTGGATGAAAGCAATCTCCCGCTCGGGGATGCCGGATTCCACCAGTCGCTGCTTCAGATCCTCGTAGACGCTGAAGGCCTTGCCGCCCTTGGGGCTGGACAGGTCGCAGAACACCAACTGCGCGCCGCGGAAGTCCATCGTGCGCTGCCAGATCGCCAGCACCTCGCGGGCGCAGGCGGCCACCTTGCCGTCGGAGTCGAAGCGCGCCGTCGGCGCGATCAGCCGGAAGTCCAGCGCGGCGGCGCGGCCATCGTTCGTGACCGCGAGCATGTTGTCCTCGGTCGGCTTGACCGTGCCGTTGCGGATCGCCTCGGCGCGCTTGACCAGCGTCTGCACGTAGGCCTTGAGCGCTGGACTCGCCGGGCAGGCCACGGTGCGCGGCTTGCCGCCACGCAGCCTGGGCACCGGCAGGTTCAGCATCTCGGCGGTGCGGATGTCCGCGACCTCGCCGAAGACGGCCATCAGCTCCGGCACGTTGATGAAGCGTGCGAAGCGCGTGTGCATGCGGTAGCCGCTGCCGTCCGGCGCGATCTCCAGCGCCGTCACCGACTCCCCGAACGTCGCCGCCCAGGCATCGAACTGCTGCAGGCCCAGCTCCTCCAGCCGGCGTGGCTGCAGGTAGCGCTGCATCGTGTGGATCTCCGCCATGGTGTTGGCCACCGGCGTCGCCGTCGCGAAGACCACGCCGCGCTGCGCGTTGCCATGCAGCTTCATCGTGTAGCGCGTCTTCAGGTACAGATCGAACGCACGCTCCGAGTTCGAGAGCGGCAGCCCAGCGACCCGCGTCATCTTGGTGAACCTATAGAGGTTCTTGAAGAGGTGGGCCTCGTCTATATAGAGGCCGTCGATGCCCAACTGCTCCCAAGTCAGCAGATCGTCCTTCTTCCGGTCGGCGGCCAACCGCTCCAGCCGCGCCTTCCAGCTTTTCTTCTGCGCCTCGAGCTGCTTGATGATCCGGTTGCTCCGGTCACCGCTTTTCTCGGCGCGCACCGCCATCTCTATTTCATGGATGACCTCCGCGATGTAGTCCTCGGTGAATTGCGGCGACATCCGGATGCGCTCGAAGCTCGAGTGCGTGATGACCACCGCGTCCCAGTCGCCCGTGGCGATGCGCGACGCCAGCTCGCGCCGGCGGTCGCCTTCCAGATCCTCCTTTCCGGCCATGAGCACCGAGGCCTGGGGGTACAGGCGCACGAACTCGGCCGTGTACTGGGCCAGCATGTGGTTGGGCACCACATGGCAGGGCTTGGACAGGAACCCCAGGCGGCGCATCTCCATGCTGGCGATCACGCACACCGCGGTCTTGCCGGCGCCGACCACATGGAACAGGCCCGCGTTGCCGGTCTGCACGGCGCGCCAGACGGAATCCCGCTGGTGCGGATGCAACTCGAAGCATTGGGAGAACCCCGGCAGCTTCAGGTGCGAGCCATCGAAGTGCCGCGGCCGCGTGGCGTTGAACAAGTCGTTGTAGACCCGGCACAGCCGCTCGCGGCGCTCGCTGTCCTCGAAGGCCCAGGCCGCGAAACGGTCCTTGAGCGCGCCGAATTTCTCCCGCGCCGCCAGCGTCTCCGCCGGATTGACGAAGTAGCGGTCCGTGGCCGGATCGCGGTCGCGCACCGTCGGCACCTGCACGTTCAGCGCGGCCTGCACCAGCTCGATGGCGTTCATCCGCGACGTGCCCCATTCCTGGGTCACCTTGACGTTGTGCCGTGCGCTCCACTCGGGATAGGTCACCGACCAAGCGCCGGCCTCGGCCGAGTACGAGACCCGGCAGTCCTTGAGCTCCAGCACTTCGTGGATGAAGGCCTCGACGTCGCCCGCCGGTATCCAGACCGCGCCCAGGCGCGGCTCGATGGAAGCGGGCGGCAGGTCCTCGGGCTGCACGCGCTCCAGCGCTTCCACGTTGCGGCGCAGAGCAGGGCCCGAGAGCGCCGCCTGCTTGAGCCTGGCCTTGACGTTGCCCGACAGGTAGTCATCCGCGGTCCTCCAGGCATCGTCGGCCGGATCCAGGAAGATCTGCCCGGCCTCGGAGAGCGCGGCCAGCACTTCGTCCTCGGGCGCCGACAGCAGCCGGGCCATGTAGCCGGGATCGACCCGGCCCCGCCACTGCACCGATGCGGCCAGCGCTTCGGTGGGCTCGGCGACCGCCGTCGGGGCTGACACCCGGCGTAGCGTGCGTTGGGTGAACAGCGCCGCCTTGCGGGCGGTGTCCGACTCTTCGTCGTAGTACTCCAGCGACAGCAGCAGCGGGTAGTCCGGGTCGCGCCGGAATGCCAGCGCGTTGGCCCGAGTGCTCAGGCAGCCGTGGCGCGATATATAGCGGTCGTAGGTGCCATTGAGCATGGCCCGCAACTGCGCCAGCCCTTCGTCGCCGTCCTGCGCCAGCTGCGCGTCGAGCAGCGCCCGGGCATGGTCCCGGACCGCGCACATGCCCGCGATGCGGGCACGCTGGGTGGCATTCAGGCTGTCATGCAGGTCGACCAGCTCGGCGCCTTCGACCCGGTGCACCCGCCCATGGTGGACCCGAAAACTCCCAGGCGGCGCGCCAGGCTCGGCCGGCACGGCGGCGCGCACGGAGGCCAGCACCACCGGCTTGGCTGGGGTGTACACGCTGCTGGGCAGCAGCGCGATGCGCTCGGCCAGCGCCGGCTCGAGGTCGCCCTCGAACACCACGGTCGGCACTTCCTCGTAGCCGTTGCTCTCCTGCGTGACCTGGCCGATGCAGAACCCAGGGTTCCTGGCGTACCAGGCGTTGATCTGCAGGTATTTGTGCGGGAAGCGCGGGTGCCTCAACTGGTCGGGGACCAGCACGCGCTCCATCCAGGCGCCGCTCACGGCCTCGCCGGGGTGGCGCTTGCGCAGGAACAGCATGTCCGTCTGCACATCGGTCGAGGCAAGACCGGCGAACGCGCCCCGGGGCAGCCGGATCGCGCCCAGCAGCTCGGCCTGCGACGCCACGTGCTCGCGCACGGCGTCGTCGCGGGCCTCCATCGTGCCGGTGCTGGTGATGAAGCACACCAGCCCGCCGGGGCGGACCAGGTCCAGCGCGCGGCCGAAGAAGTAGTTGTGGATCCGGAACCGGGCATAGGGCTTGGGGCCCGCATCGGCGGCCGGGTAGTTGCCGAAGGGCACGTTGCCGATCACCAGGTCGAACCAGTTCTCGGGCAGCGCCACCTTCTCGAACGGCGTGATGCGCACGTCGGCGCCATGCGGCGCGTACAGCGCCTGCAGCAGCCGGCCGGAGAGTCGGTCGATTTCGATGGCGGTGACCGCGCTGCGCTCGGCGAGCGCGCGGGGCATCGCACCCAGGAAATGGCCGACGCCGGCCGCGGGCTCGAGCACGCGCCCGCCGGTGAAACCGAAGTGCTCCACGGCTTGCCACATGGCCTCGATCACATGGACCTCGGTGTAGTGGCTGTTGTTGACCGAGGCCCGGGCGGACTCGTAGTCCTCGGCGGGCAGCAGAGCCTGGAGCGCTTCGGCGCGGGCGCGCCAGGACGGATCCGTGCCTTCGAGGTTGAAGGCAGCGGGCAGGCCGCCCCAGCCGGTGAAGCGAACCAACTGGTGGCGCTGGTCGGCGCTCGCAGGCTGCGGGCCGGCTTCGAGGCTCTGCAGCACCTGGATCGCGGCCACGTTGGCCTCGAACTTCGTGGCGCTGCCGTTCAGTCCGAGCAGGTGCTCGCGGCCGAGGGCCGGCCACAGGCTGCGCGGGGCGTCAGGCTTCTTGCCGTCAATGACGCGCCAGCTCGCACGGGGTGTCGCTACGAGTGGCGGCTCCAGTTCGGTAACCGGAAAGGATGAGGGGACTGTGACCGCCTCGGCAGGAGGCGGTGCGCTGAACAGATCTATCTCGGGAGACGGATCGGGAAGGTCAGGGCTATCCGGATCGAATCCGGGCAGCCACAGCGAAGGCGTGGAATGGCGAGCCATCGGTGGTTCTCCGAAAGGAAGCGGGGAACGCACCGACCCATCGGGGGAGGCGAGCTCCCCGGATGGGATGGACGAATGGGCACGGCCCTGGACCCTGTGCGTGGGCGACCGGATCAGGACGTGTGGTGAATGGGCAGCGGAGGGGCTGCCATGGCGATGGGGCGGGTATCGACCGCGACGTCCGAGCGGACTCGGGAACGCCCGGAAGGGCGTGCGTTGGCCAAAGCTTGGTGCGAGGATCAGTGTGGGGTTGGCATCGCTGAACACGGTGCCAGCCGGCGGAATGCCTGCGTCAATGCTGGCCAGGAGGGGCGATTGGCGGTGGCAAGATGCCTGAGGCCAACCAGCCTGCGCCAGTCAATACTCGCTGGGCAACAGCAACGTGGTCACGCTCCGATCCCACTCGGTGATGATCCAGAGCTTCAGATCGGGCGCCACTTGGTAGGACGAGAACAGCCGGTCGTTGCCGGACTGCAGCGCGGCGTCGTTCAGGCCCCGGTCGCTGGCGTCGAGAT
Source organism: Hydrogenophaga pseudoflava (assembly GCF_004353865.1). Taxonomy (NCBI): domain Bacteria; kingdom Pseudomonadati; phylum Pseudomonadota; class Betaproteobacteria; order Burkholderiales; family Comamonadaceae; genus Hydrogenophaga; species Hydrogenophaga pseudoflava. The sequence continues at coordinate 2,568,951 of NZ_CP037867.1, read as the reverse complement.
CGCCCCAGTCGCCGCAGAGGTGGCGGTACAGGTACGGCGCGGGGTCGAGCCGGCCTTCGCCGATCAGCGTGTCGACGCCGATGGTCATGACGATCCGTCCAGAAGCGAATCGAGCTTGCGATGGAAGCACGAGAACTGCGAGTGCCATGGTGATTTCCTTCGAGAAGAAAGAAGGGGCCACGGCGCCCGATGGGGCGGCATGGCCCCAATGGGTGGATGCGATGGACGAAGGCGGTTGAGGTTCGTCGGGGAAAAGGCTTGCGGCGGCGCCTATGGTGCGGGCAGGCCGCGTGTATGAATTGCCGGCAGCAGGCCCTGGATAGGGAAGGTGGGGTCGCCAGCGTTTACTGAAAAACCCGTGGCTCCACGGTTTCTCCGCACATGAAGGCGAGGTAGGCTCCTGCCTTGCCGACTTCGGAAAAGCACGCCACGACGGTGCCGTCGTGGAGCACCTGCCAGGGCAGGTCGGTTTGCTCCGGGGCGCGCTGGATCGCCAGACCGGGCACCCGATAGGCCGGGTGCCGGTAGAGATCCCGGCCGGAATCCCAGGCGATCAGCCGCAGCAGGCAGTTCGTCAGAATGGCGGTGCCGCCATCCTCGCCCGGCTCGACCAGCAGGGGCACTTTCATGGTGCCGGTGGAGCGGCCAATGCGGCCGACCACGTCATGCTCATCCAGCCAGCTTCGGCCGGTGGCGGTGTCGCCGAGCACCAGCCGCACCTTACGGCTGTCACGCCGGCAATTCTCCAGTGCCCGTGCTGCCTTGGGATCCGTCCCTGGGTCGAAGTAGGTCTGCTGTGTCAGCGGTGATCGACCCCAGGCGGCGATGGCGGCTTGGTACTTAGCGTAGCCTTCCAGCGAACCGTGGTCGCCGGGCGCGAAAGCCAGGTCAGGCCGTTGCAGCCGGGCGGCGATCTGGTCTGCATGGCCGCGCGCGTTGTCGAAGCCCAGGCAGGTGTAGCCATCGCCGCAGGGGATGACATACAGCCTCTGTTCGGGATTCAGTGTCACGTTCATGGTGGGTTCCTCCAGGGTTTGAGCGGAACCCACCCCAGCGGAGCGAGCCCCACGGGGTTGTGTTGGAAAAGCAGGTGCATGACACCCGCCGAATGCTTCAGGCGATCAGCTGTTGCGGCCGGGCCGGCACAGTGGTGACGAACAGGCGCCGCAGCGCCGTCACTGCGCCGATGGCTATGGATGCGCAGGCGCCGACCTCAGTCATGCGCGGCCGCATACCAGGAGGCTGATGAAAATCAGGCAACCGTTGGTGAAGAAGGACCGTTGACGGCCTGTCGGCAGTCTCGGGATGCGAGTTGGGTATTCAGCGCGCGTGCAGGACGACCGAAGGCCGGTCGAAGTGGTGTTCGACCACCCGGTTGCCGACGTTGAAGCACTGATCCAGGAAGATGCCTTCGATCAGGCTGGCGGGAGGCTCGATGCCCAGGGTCGCCAGTTTGTCGGCCACGGTGTTGATGTCGCTCCAATCCAGGCAAGGGTCGCCAAGACTGTCGTAGACGAACGCTTCCTCCTGATGGGGATCCGCATCGTTGTCGTGGATCACGTGCAGGTACAGCTCACGCAGCGGCCGGTCGTAGCCGGCCACCACGGTGAGCTTGCGGCCCTGATGGATCAGGTGCAGGAGGTGGCGGCTCATGCTGGCCGTTCCAGTGACGCAGGCGCTGCAGCAGGAGCGAGGCGCCTCGGACGGCGGGTGCGGCTGAAGTCCTTGCCGCACTGGCGGCAGCGGAACCAGGTACCCAAGCCCAGCGTGCCGAGCAGCGCACCTCCTCCTGGGCAGAGGGGACATGAGGGGGCATGGCGATGAGACAAAAGGGTGTTCTCCAGGAAAAAGCGGGAACACCCTCCCCACGGGAGCAGCGTTCCCAGGGGGATATGAAGCGAAAGGGCGGCTGTCCCTTCTCAGGCAGGTGACGACTGCGACGCCCGGCAGGGCCGGGAGGGCTTGCGCAATGCAAGCAGGGGAATTTCCAGTATGGCTGCGATGCCCAAGATCGGCGGCGCCGGCCATGCGAAGCCAGCCGGTAAGTGTCCCGATCCATGGGCGAATTCCGGTGGCGTTAGTGTCGGAGCGCCGGCGGCCGCGCTGGCGCAGCGCCTTGTCCAGCGTCTTCGCCGCGAAACCTGATCCTCTCACTCCAGAAGGCCGCATGCCCTGTGCAGTCTGCCAGATTAGAGAAAATATCAAAATATGTTATATTATAAATAATCTTTCTCTGGAGCAAGCCATGACTGCTATCCGTGACCCCGCAGCATTCGATACCTTGGTCGGCACCCCGAGCGAGGTGCGCAGCCGTCTCGACAAGTTCAAGGCCGAGCAGGTGATCGTCCTGCCGGTGGAGCGGGCCGATGCCCAGCATGCGGGCCTGCTGGCTCAGATGCTGGCCAGTGTCATTCCCTTTATCGAAACGGTGCTGCGCGAGCAGAACGAGCAGACCCTCAAGGCACTGATCAGCGCCGTTGTGCCCAAGGCGCCGCCCACGCCGGCCGTGCTCAGGGAAGCAGCGATGCTGGCGCGTTCGCGCACGGCCGTGCTGGAAGGAGCGGACTGGCTGACTGCGGCCAAGGTGGCCGAACTGGCCGGCCTGAGCGCGACCAATCCGAGCACGCAGCCCAACAAATGGAAACGCGAGCGCCGGATCTTTGCGATCCACCACAACGGCGTCGACTACTTCCCTGGCTATGGTCTGGATCCGGACGCCGACTGGAGGCCACGCAAGGCTCTGAAGTCCATCCTGGATGTCCTTGGCGACGAGAAGGACGGCTGGGGACTTGCCTACTGGTTCCTCTCGGCCAACAGCTTCCTGGGCGGGCGACGCCCGCAGGATGTGCTGGCGACCCAGCCGACGCAGGTCATTGCCGCCGCCAGCGACGAGATGCAAGGCGTTGTGCATGCCTAAGCAGCGCAAGGCCCCGTCGGCAGCCAGCGAATCACCTCCCGCGGAGGGTGACGGCACCCCACCCCCCGTGCCACCGGTCACGCTTCACGTCACTCCGTGGACGTTGCCAGCCGACCAGGTGCTGCACCGTGTGCATCAGGATCTATACAAGGCCGACCAGTTCAATCCGGGCCTCAAGGGCAATGCGCGCTTCAGCCCGATCCGCGACGCCAAGGGCGACCTCATCCCGACCCTCTATGCCGCTGTCACTTTCGAGGCGGCCGCCATGGAGTCCGTGTTCCACGACGTTTCGCATGCGCCCGGCTTCAAGCACTACGACAAGCGCAAGCTGGAAGGGCAACTGCACTCCGAGGTCAAGGTCGAGCGCGCGCTGAAGCTTGCCGACCTCAGCAGCGTTGCGCTGCGCAAGCTGGGCGTCCAGCGCAAGCAGCTCATCGATACCGAGAAGAACCAATACCCGGAGACGCGCCGCTGGGCGGAGGCCATCCACGCCCAGCATCCGGACATTCAGGGGCTGTCCTGGATTTCCCGCCAGGATGATTCGGCCCGCGCGGTGATGTTGTTCGGCGACCGAATCCCGAAGCGCTCGCTGCAGCAGGTCGGCGATTCGCGCAGCCTGCTGAAAGACGAGCAGACCTATGGACACCTGCTGAGTCTGGCTGATCGGATTGGCGTCGACATCGTGCCGGGCAAGGAGACGCCGTAGTTCAGACCTGGGAAACAAGCGGGCGAGAGGCATTACCAATGCGGCTGATCACCAAGAAATGTGGGGGAGATGATGGAGTTTGCGAAGTGGTGCGTCGAAACCGAGGAGTCCATTCAGACGCACAGGTTGCGCGGGCTGGGAATTGCGGCTGGGAAGCAGGCACAAGCGATTGGTGCGATCGCGAAGGCTGTCCCGGGCTACTACACGGATCCGAAGCGCGTCGCGGATCTGCTGAAAAAGCTGGGCAAGCCGGCTGCCGCCGCCCATGTCGAACAGAAGCTCCCCACGCAGGCATCCATCCGCTCCGGCGACCTGGGCGAGATCCTGTGCAACGCCTATGTGTATGAGGCCACGCCCTTCAATCTCGGCATCAGGCGGTTGCGCTGGAAGGACCATCGCAACATGTCCATGCGCGGAGAGGACGTGCTGGCCTTCAACTTGGATCCGAAAAGTGGCGGTCTGAAGATCCTCAAGGCAGAGGTCAAAAGCCGGGCTGGCATGAAGACGGCCGTCATCGACGAAGCCAGGACAGCGCTCTGCGCCAACAACGGGTTGCCGTCGCCGCACGCGCTCGCGTTCGTCGCCGACCGTTCGAACGAAATCGGCGACACGGTGCTCGGCGATGCGTTGGACAAGGCCCTGCTCAAGGACGGCATCCGCGCCTCCCAGGTCTCGCACATGCTGTTCACGTTCTCGGGCAACGACCCGTTGAAGCTCTTGAAAGCCAACCTGCAGTCCTATGCCGGGCTGGTGCCGCAGCACTACGTCGGCCTTCGTGTCGATGGACACCAGGACTTCATCAAGGCTGTCTTTGCGGCCATAGGCAAGGGGGGCAAGTAGTGGCTGCGACCCTCGAGGAACTGAAAGCCAACATCGAAGCGGCCATAGTGCCTGAATACCGAGCGCGGCTGCTCGCCCGCGGCCAGGCGCGCGCGATGATCTGGCGCGACGGCACTCTGCCGCAGGACGCGCCGAACTTCGGCGCTGAGCTGTCGGACGACCTGCTGGCCTACGGCTATTCGCTGTTGCAGCACGGTCTGCGCTACATCGACATGGGCGGCGACGCTGAGACGGCCCGCAAGGCCTTCGAGGTGGCGGCTGAGGCGCTCGAAGCTGTGGTTGCGCGGGGGACGCCCAGCGTGGAGCGCGACTTCCATCGCCTCGTCGCTGCGGCGGCCTATCACCTCGGTCGATTCTCGGCGCGGGCCTATTCGCTGTTGTACAAGGGGTTGGCCGAGGCAAACCTCTCGGCGATGGAGAAGGGGCTGGCGAAGCTGATGCTCCGCGATCTCGACGGCCTGGCCGGGGATGTCGGCGCATGGTTCGTCTCGGGTCAAGGGAGCGAGGGCGCGGTCGTTGCCGCTCTGGGCAGGCCGGACACATTGGGCGATGGCGACGACACGGATGGCGCGGGGTCTCCCGACGGGCGGATTGGCGCCGTGCTGGTCGCCCTGGAGGACAACTTCATGGCCGCTCTGGCCGTCGCGATGCTGGCCCTGGAGCGCGGCGACGAGGCCTTGTTGCCCGTCGCGCGCGAGCGCCTGCAACGCGGCCTCGAAGTTGCTGGCGAACTTGAACTCGTGCCCGCTTGGTGGTGTCACCGCCTGGCGATCCATTTGCTGGGCGGTCTTTGGGAGACCAGCTTCCACAAGGTCCTGCCGCTGTCCGGGCCGCCCGGCGCAGAGGTCGGCGATTGGGCCCGGCTGCGCAAGCTCTTCATTGCCTCGCTCTACCGCAGGAGCAAGTCGGAGGTCGAGCTCTGGCCGTCACAGCTTCAGGCGGCGCGGCGTGTGCTGGATGCCGAAACGAACCTGGTGTTGTCGCTGCCCACCAGCGCGGGCAAGACCCGCATCGCGGAGCTGTGCATCCTGGCCTGTCTGGCGCGGGGCAAGCGCATCGTCTTCGTCACGCCGCTTCGGGCGCTATCCGCGCAGACTGAGGTCGGCCTGAGGCGCACCTTCTCCCCGTTGGGCAAGTCCGTCTCGAGCCTGTACGGCAGCATCGGTGCCAGCGGCGCGGACGTCGATGCCTTGCGCTCGACCGACATCGTCGTCGCTACGCCCGAGAAGCTCGATTTCGCACTGCGCAGTGATCCGACGCTGCTGGATGACGTGGGTCTGGTGGTGCTCGACGAAGGCCACATGATCGGCCTGGGAGAGCGCGAGGTGCGCTACGAGGCGCAGATTCAGCGCCTGATGCGGCGTTCCGACGCGGCCGCGCGGCGCATCGTGTGTCTTTCGGCGATCTTGCCCGATGGACACCAGTTGGAGGATTTCGCCGCCTGGCTGACACGCGACCAGCCCGACGGACTGATCAAGGATGACTGGCGTCCGACTCGGCTGCGCTTTGGCGAGGTCGAATGGAAAGGCCAACATGCCCAGCTCAGCGTGAGCGTCGGTGACGAAAAGCCCTTCATTCCGAAGTTCGTGGTCGCGAAGAAGCCGACGCGCGGCCTTGCCAGAAAACTGTTCCCGTCCGACCAGGGGGAACTGTGCATCGCAACCGCCTGGCGCCTGGTGGAAGAGGGCCAGACCGTCCTCGTCTTCTGCCCGATGCGTCGCTCGGTGCTGCCCTTGGCCGCAAGCATCATCGAGATGCACAAGCGCGGCCACATAGATTCCGTCCTGGCGCATCCGGTCTCCGCGCTGGCGACGGCATTGGCCGTCGGCGCGGAATGGTTCGGATCCGACCACGCCATCCTCGCGTGCCTGAAGCTGGGCGTGGCAGTCCACCACGGCGCTTTGCCCACGCCGTACCGCAAGGAGGTCGAGCGGTTGTTGCGCGAGGGCGTGCTTCGCGTCACGGTGTCATCGCCGACATTGGCCCAAGGTCTCAACCTCGCCGCGACCTCGCTGGTTTTTCGGGGGGTGAGACGCGGCCGTGATCTCCTCGATACCTCTGATTTCCGCAATGTCGTCGGCCGGGCAGGGCGTGCCTACATCGATGTCGAGGGCCTGGTGCTCTATCCGATGTTCGACAACTTCCGGCAGCGGCGCACCGACTGGCAGGAACTGGTCTCGAACCAGAGTGGCCGGGAGATGGAAAGTGGTCTGCTCAGGCTGGTCGCGGCGTTGCTCAGCCGGATGATCAAGAAGTTGGGTTCCCGCAATGCTGGCCAGTTGATCGAGTACGTCGCCGGGCAGGCCGCGTGGGAGTTTCCGGTGCTCGCCTCCGAGGCAGACGAGGAGTCCGACGACGCGAGGCAGCGATGGGATCAACATCTGGCGAGCCTGGACACCGCAATCTTCAGCTTGCTCGGCGAGACCTTCGTGCTCGATGCCGAGGTCGAGGCCAAGCTCGACGAGATCTTGGTGGCTTCGCTGTACCAGAGACGCCTCGCGCGCTACAACGAAGACGTTCGGAAGAAGCTGCAGGCGGGGCTACATGCCCGTGCCAAGTACATCTGGCGCAACAGCACTCCCACGCAGCGGCTGGGCTACTTTCTTGCTGGCGTGGGGCTTTCCGCTGGAAAGGCGCTCGACGAGCGCGCGCCGGAGCTGGAGCGCCTCCTGCTGGTGGCCAACGTGAACATCGGCGCCGGTGATCAGGAAGAGGCGGTCGCGGCGATCACGGCCTTCGCAGAGATCGCGTTCGGCATTTCGCCGTTCCGGCCAGAGAGGCTGATTGACGGCTGGAAGGCCTTGCTCAGACGCTGGCTCCTCGGGGAACCAGTATCCGAGGCTTCGTCCGGGGACAACGATGCATCCGTCCAGTTCATTGAACAGGCCTTTGTCTACAACCTGCCTTGGGCAATGGAGGCAGTCCGGGTGCGTGCCGAGGCGCACGAAGACCTGTTCTCGGACGAGGTCAAGCTGTCCGACTACCCGCGTGCGCACGCCGTTGCCGCATTGGAGACGGGGACGCTGGTGGTTGCCGCCGCAGTATTGATTCAGGCGGGCTTCGGATCGCGGCTTGGGGCCATCCAGGCTGTCACATCCACGGGCGCGAACTTTGATTCGATGCGTGGCCTGATGGCCTGGCTTGCTTCGGACGAAATACAGGCTTTGTCTGCGGCACCCACCTGGCCGACGCCGGAATCGCACGCGTTGTGGCTCGACTTTCACGGGCCCGGTGGCGCACAGGCCGTGCAAGCGTGGGCCGCGACCGAATACACGAGTCCCATCGCGTGGCAAGGCGTCCCGATGCCGCCCGGCACGCCATTGCGCCTTGGCGGCGGGCCAGGGAAGGAGCGCACCGTGTTCACGGCCGACTTTCGGGAGGTTGGGGCACTCAGTTGGACACCCAGCTCCAAAGGTTTGATCGTCGCGAACTCAACCAACGATCTCGGCAAGTTCTCGCTGGAGTATCTGGGGCCTGGCCACGTGGACAGTGGCTCAGCACATCGGCCTTGAAAGGAGAGAGTGGTGACGGACGAACTGATTCTGAACCATGACGACTTGAGAAATCTTCATCGGCACTACATCAACCTGACTTGTGTGGATTCCGGTGAACCTGCCAAGGCGTCCAATGGCGGAAATCCGAAGCGCTACAACTTCAGCGCTTTTGTGGTCGATGTGGAGGTCATCCTGCTCGCCATCACGGCCGGGCATGTTTTCGCAGAGCTGAGACAAGCAGTCCGGTTCGATCCTGACGGACTGGGCCATAGACGATTCGATGGTCACCGATCACGGGTTCCCGGCGTATCCGGTGGACGTGAATCTCGAAAAGGACATCCTCTTCTTCCACGAAGATGGACTGGACTACGGGGCGTACCTCTTGGATCCAATGGCATCGCGCGCGCTCGAAAAGAGCGGCATCGTTCCGGTCAGGAAGGAGCAGTGGGACGCGGAGGATCTGGAGGAGTTCTCGTTCTGGACTCTGGTCGGCCTGCCAACCCAGTTCGCAAACTTGAACCATGAAGGGCCTTCACTAAAAGGCCATGTCACGGTGCGCGTGATGCACCCTCCTGAAAGACCTGCCGGCTTGTCGCCGACAAAGCACCCGCGCCTATTTGCGAAGGTCGATTTCGCGTCCGTCGCGGAATGGGAACGACAGTTCGATATTGGGGGGATGAGCGGAGGGCCCGTCTTCGGTACGCGGCAACCGCCTCAAGGTTCTGCTTATGACTATCGGCTGATTGGTACGAGTGGGGGTGTCCATCCCATTGCATACGCTTTTCTTGCCAATAGCCGCGCTATTGGCCGCAAAAAGACGCTTTGTGGCCCATCCCGGTCCGCACTACCACCGACTCGCGAGGGTGATGCAGGCCATCCTTGGGGAAGTTACTTTTTGGCCTCGTCGATGGACTGGCGGATAGACGCATAGGTCTCGGAGAAAAGCCGTTGGGCTTCCACATAGCTCTTTTTTGTGGTCTCCCATACCTCGGCCGAGGCTTTTGATACCCGGGCCTTGGTTTTCTCCACATCTGCATTCAGTGCGGCAATACGCGCTTCAATGGCAGTGCGCTGATCCGCCGCGAGCTTGGCCGCGTCGGCACGCAATCCAGCGAGCGCTTTCTGCTGCGCATTCAGTTCAGCCTCCAGTACGGCACGCTGCGTAGCGATACTGGCCTTGCTTTCTTCAAGGTACTTGTCTCGGGCGGCCTGGAAGGCGGCCCAATCATTGTCGAGTGCCTGACGTGCTTCGGCGACCTGGGCATCGCTCCAGTTCTTTGCGTTGGCTGCGGCATCTTGAGCCCGGCGGCGATAGGCGTCCCGCTGCTTGCGCAGGTCCGCCAACGCCGCATCAGCCTTGGTGCGCGCCTCGCCCCGAAGCTTGCTGGCATCTTTTTCCAGGGCAGTGATGTTGGCATCAAGCTGGGCCAGCCGGTCCTGCGACCACGCCAGTGCTTGGTGAACCTTTGAGGGCTCCTTCTGTGGAGCGGCTGAATCGGCCTGTGCTTCTGCATTCTGTGCCAGGGCGGGAGGAGCCGACAGCAACGCTGTCTGAGCAAGCAGCGCCAAGGCGATTGTGGAAAAGCGAAGTTTCATGGTGATTTCTCCTGATGAGTCAAAACAAAAGCAACGTGGCGCCTAGGTTCAGCGAACCTTAAAAAAAGGCATCCTTGATCTTCTGGACCGTGACGGCGTGAGCGGCCTTGGCATCGGCAAACCCCTGCTTGACGGCACGCCAGGATTCATCGCCAGCATCCTTGACCTCACCGATACGCGCCTGGAACTTCTCGGCCTCGATGGAGAGGCGATCGAACGCGGCATCGAGTTCGCCGCGGGCCTTCTCGACGGCATCGGCCGCCTGGTCACCCAAATCCTTCAGGGAGTTTTGCCACGCTTGCCGCTGTGCGCGCGCACGGACGATGACGATGTTGCGCACGGTTTTCACCTCGTCGCCGGTCGTGCTGACAAACTGCTGGAGGGCGGACTCGACCTCGATCCATTCGGCTTCGAGCTTGTCCTGAATCTCGCTCGCTTCCTGCTTTGCGGTGTCCGCCTGAGCGCGCAGATCATCGTAGTACTGCTGCAGCTTCGCGCGGGATGCCGCGAGGCGTGCGCGAGCTGCATCGGCTTGCTTGCGGGCATCCTCCTTGATATCGGCGGCCGATTTCTCGACCTGGGAGAGAATGGCATCGGTCTCATCGAGACGGTGCTTCGCCCATGCGATGGTCTGGTGTACGTAGGATTGGAGCGTCATGGTGCATTTCCTTTCAATGGGAGAGGGGTTGATGGAATCAAGCGGGGCCTGTTTTTCGGTCAGCGCCATCATCAGGCGACCGAACGGAAAGAAAGCCGCTTCGGCAGAGATCGCGGACCATGTCCGTGATTTGCCTGATGGCTTCGTTCTGAATGCTTTTCCAGTCCATGCCACGGAGCATCACGCCGCGCAGAAACCTGAAACTGAAAACTGCCGTCACAATTGCGATGACGCGCAGCCGCAGCGCCTCGTCATCGGAAGACCGGCCGCTAAACTGGCTGGCGGCATGTACCAGACGCTTTTGCAGCGGAGCGATCGCGCGTTCATGAATCAGGGCGAAGGCGTCGTCGTTGTCGTAAGCGCAGCGGGCCACGAATGCCGTCCAGGCGTGCGGCTCGGCTTCCTCCAGCATGGTGTGGAGCAGTTGGATCAGTGTGCGTTCGAAGCGAACGGAAAGCTCGACGTCCGAGGTATCGTCAAGCAAAGTTGCGGCCTCCGCGAAGCGATGGGCCGCATACTCGGCGATCATGTCCGCTGCGGCCAGATAGAGCTCCTTCTTGCTGCCGAAATGGTAGGGAATGGCCGACAGCGTGGTTTTGGCCGCCTGGGCCAGAGCGCGCGTGGTTGCCCCCTCGTAGCCAACGGCGGCGACAACGTCAACCGTCGCTTCAATCAACTGCGATCGGGTCTTGGCACTGCGCGCCTCGTGGCCGCTGGTTGATTCGGCATGACTTGACATACATCCTCCGATTGTTCCGATAAGAGCATAGTTCATACGAACGAGCTTTTCAATGGCAATGAAACTGCGAAAAATCAGGAGCCCCGTGATCGGTGGCAACGGTCATAGGGGTCATCAAGCCGATGAGGAACTTCGCCTGGCTGATCCGAAACTCCTTCGATGGCATCGTCGCCTGGACCCAGACCCACCGGGCTGGCGGCCTCCTGGAAGCCCTGAACGGGCTCTTCCAGGTCACCAAGCGTCAAGCGCGTGGCCGGTTCTGCTTCGAGACCATGCGCGCCTTGCTCTTGCGCATCGCCGCTGGGCTCGACTTCGCCCGGATCAACCCGCATGCCGCTGAACCCACTTGTCTCCCTGCTGCGAGGGTGCGACCGCGCACTGGGGCGAGCGAGCGCCGCCATTCTGTGCCACCAGACATGCAGCAGCGCCGACGAAGTGCCCGGGGGCACGTCACGCCCCAGCGCCGACTCGAACGCCCAAAGCCGCGCAAGGTAGGCCTGCACATGGCGTGCCTCCAAGCGCTGCGGGTTGATCCGCCCGTAGGCTTCCACGAGCTGGGTGAACAGCGCACGCAGGCGATAGCTGCGAGGGCGCGGATCATCCTCGGCATGCTCGGTGGCGAGTCGGGCAAGTTCGATCCCGCGATCGACGAGGCGGTAGAACGTCGCTGCGGCGGGAAGGCTCCCCAGGCGTTCGATCCGCGTGAGCGGCAGCTTCACGTAGGCCGCGAGCAGGCGCCGCAGATCGGCGAGGATGGCCCGTTCCAGCGCCAAGTGGGGACGGCCCGCGGCGGGCGAAGCGGGCCAGCATGCCCGCAGGTCCTCCACGTAGAGTTGCCGGTCGCCGAAGTAACTGGTGACCTGCCGGGCCACCGCCTGTTCGAGCGCGTCTGGCTGCGCATCGCCCAGGACGCGCGCCACCGAGCGCAGCGGCTGCCCCATCGACAGCGGGAAACGGGAGAAGCGGTAGCTTGCCTGCGTTCCAGGCAACAATCGGTAGGCCACCAGCTCTTCCCGCAAGGCAGGGTCTTCCTCGAAGCGTGCCCGCATGCGCTCGAACAGGTCCAGCGGCATGTTCGGCAAACCCGCCCGGTCGTACAGGGAACGGCCGTCGTAGCCACCGGCGGCGAGAATGCGCGCCACCACGTCGGCGCAATTGAATTCGCTCCGGCTCCAGCGCAGGCTGGCGTCCCGGAATCCGGTTTCGATGCGGTGCGCCTCGGCCACCATCGCTGCACGACGCCCGGCGGGAATGCCCTGGACCCGCAACCCGAGCGTCTCACGGCCATAAGCCATGCCGTAGGTGTTGGTGTGGACTTGCGAACGGGACGGGCGATGGATGCCGAACAGGTAATCGGTCAGGCTCACATGCTGCAGGAAGTTCGGATCGACGGACGGGTCTGCGATGTAGTTCGCGCTGTAGACGATGCCGCTGATGCGGATGGCCAGATGCCCGAACGGGTTTTCGAGCACGACCCGTTGCGGCGTTTGCGAGGTGGCATAGGACAGCAGCAGTTCGACCTCTGCCGGCGCTTCGGCATCCAGTTTCGCCAGTGCCTGGCCGATGCCCTGGACGGGCGCGCCGTTCTCGACGCCGAAGTCGGGCAGTGGGCGGGCCGGCCTGAAGCCTTCGTCGAGCGCAAACCGGACGATGCTCGCGATGTCGATGCTCTGCCGGAACTCCCTCTGCGCACGCAGCATTGCCTCGCGCTGGGCGGGGTCGCACAGCAGGTCCACCGCGAACTTCCCCGCGTCGTCGGCGCTGGCCGCAAACCTGGCCAGGCCCTGGCGCTGGAACAGGGCGGCGTTCTCGCGCTCGTGGCCGCTGATGACGTCGAGCAGCACGGTCGGCACCCCGAGTGCAAAAGCCTCTGCCGGCGTCATCCCGCCGGCCTTGGTGACCAGGATGTCGGCGGCGGCCATGCAGGCCGCCATGTCGCTGCGCGGCAGCAAGCCCAGCGGCTTCAGTGTCGCGCTCTCTGGCAGCTTTCCCTGCAGATCGGAGAGCACTTCGTGCTGCCTCGAATTCGTGCCGCACACCGCGATGATCTGCAGGCGCCCCGGGCAGTGGCGCACCACGCTGCCGATGACCCCGGGATAGTCGCCCACCCCTTCCTTGCCGCCGGTCAGCAGCAGTGTCGGCAGGTCCGCCGACAGCCCAAGGCCCTGGAGCGTGGCGCGGCGGGCGTCGGCGGATCTCTCTGGAATCCGCACCGGCATGCCGCTGGTGACGACCTTGTCGGCCGCAACGCCCGCTGCCAGCCAGCGCGTTTCCAACTCCGGGTGGGCAAGAAAGGTATGGTCGATCCGCTTGGAGATGCGCGGAAAATAGCCCTCGAAGAAATCCGTGTGCAGCCAGCCGATTCTCGTGTCGGACAGCAGCCCTTTCTCCCGCAAGGTTCCCAACACCTGAGCGGCCCCGTAATGGGTGGCGAGAACGGCATCCGGCTGCTGTGCGCTCAGGTAGGCCAATACGCTTTCTTCCGGATAATCGTTGGGCAGCATCGACAGCGAGGGCACACGGCTGCCGCGCGTCTGCATCGCACGGAACAGACTCTCGAAGCACTCCGGCAGATGGTTGGCGACGAACCAGTACAGGCGCTCGTCAACCCGTCGCCACACCGGGTGCATGAACGCGCGGATGTCCTGCAGCAGCACCGGGGTCGCCGGAGATTGCCGCCGTATCTCGTCCCGAATGGATTGCGCGGCACTGATGTGGCCGTATCCGATGGAGGAATAGAAGATGACGATCTTTCCGGTGGTGCTCATCGCCCTCTCCCGCTGCGCAGAATGGAAAGCAGGAGCCATAGGCTGCCGATCATGTAGCCCGTGGGCAGATAAGGACATGGACAGCACCGGCGGCGCCAAGCGTGTGAATGGGATTTTTTCATGGAATGGGACTCTCTTATTCCACTTGGTATCGGTCAGGATGCCGACACGTGATTCCGCGGGCGCCCCCTCGCATGGATTCTTGCCGCGATCAGTTCAGCCAGTTCGAGTGGACGGCCGTTCCCTGTGGCCGTCGCGATGGTCCGTGCTCCCTGCATTGCTTGGCGGCACAGGTCGAGTGCTGAACGTTGGACGGTCGTGCGCGCCACGAAGTCGTCCATGACATCGGCTTCCTGCAACAACACGCAACTTGCAACGAGGGTTTCTCCGTAGCGGCGTGCTACTTTGGTAAGAGGGTCAGAGTAGCCTGCGAGAGTGGCCCCTGTGGCGCCAGCCGCCTCACCCAGCGGCACGGCCAATCTTTGACGAGCCCGCAACCATTGTGCTGGATCGTCGCCTGTGATTTGCACATGGTTCAGGTTGGCGGCCTCCAACTCAGCCGCCCGGTTGACCGCATCGGCAACCAGGGCCAGGACTTGAAGGTCATCACAACGCACCAGCAAGCGGAAGGCGCCTGTGGTCAGGTAATCCCCCGCCAGCACGGTGGCCGCATTGCCGAGCAGCGCAGATGAGCCGCGCACCGCATCGACGTGGGCATGCAATTGCTGCAAGCTGATGTAGATCAGGTCCAGCGCGGTACCGGCGTTGATGCCCTGCTGCCCGGAATGGATGCTGCAAGTCACCAGTGCCCGGATCGGTATCTGCTGGTCCGACAGCAACAGGCGCACGGCAAGCTGCACGGGCGCGGCCTCACAGGTCAGGGTACCCGCCACGGCGGCGCGGACGCCGGTCATTACAGTCTCGGTAAACATGGGCTTGCCTTGGTGCATGGCGGTCCTTCGCGTGACAAGGCAAAAGGCCACAAGTCTGACGCTTGACGTTCCAATCGAGACCAGACCGGAGTTGGTAAGCAGATCATCAAATTACAACGTCCTGATGTGAAAACGTTGGGACACTGCTGATCAAACTCAAAAACTTTCCCCGTCCCCCTGGACCTCGCGATCCGGGCTGGAACGGGAGACAGCAGCCGGGGTGGGCGCGTTCAATGCATGCGGCTTGCTCGCAAGGCTTTGTCGCCCGACAGGGTCGGGGCTGCCGATGGCAGTGGCTGGACGTGCCGGCCATGGCGCGGCAGGCCGGGTCTGCGCGTGGCCGCTGCTTGCGCTCTGATCCAGTTTGAACACCGCCACGGTCTGTACCAGATCCTGTGCCTGCTGGCTGAGGCTGCTCGCGGCCGCGGCCATTTCCTCCACCAGCGCGGCATTCTGCTGCGTGGCCTGGTCCATCTGCGTCACCGCTTCGCCCACCTGGGCCACACCGGTGCTCTGCTCGCTGCTGGCGGCGCTGATCTCGCCCATGATGTCGGTCACGCGGCGGATGGCAGCCACCACCTCGCTCATGGTGGCGCCAGCCTGGTCCACCAGCGTGCTGCCCTGTTCCACGCGGTCCACGCTGTCGGTGATCAGCTGCTTGATCTCCGTGGCGGCCTCGGCACTGCGGCCGGCCAGGTTGCGCACCTCCACGGCGACGACGGCAAAGCCGCGCCCCTTCTCGCCCGCGTGTGCGGCTTCCACGGCCGCATTGAGCGCCAGGATGTTGGTCTGGAAGGCGATGCCGTCGATGACGCTGACGATGTCGGCGATCCGGCGGCTTGACTCATTGATGCCCTTCATGGTGTCCACGACCTGGGCGACGACCTCGCCACCCCTGACGGCTACGGTCGAGGCGCTCTGCGCCAGCTGGTTGGCCTGGCGCGCGTTGTCGGCATTCTGCGTCACGGTGGAGCCGAGTTCCTCCATGGACGCGGCGGTTTCCTCCAGCGCGCTGGCCTGGCTCTCGGTGCGTGCACTGAGGTCGGTGTTGCCCTGGGCGATCTGGGTCGAGGCCGTGGCCACCGATTCGGCGCCCTGCCGCACGCTGGACACCACGCGCGTCAGGTTGTCCTGCATGTTTTGCAGCGCCGTCAGCAACTGGGCCACTTCGTCGCGGCCCAGGACCTGGATGCGATGCTGGAGGTCGCCTTGCGACACGGCATGGGTAGCGGTGATGGCTTCCTTCAGCGAGCGCGTGATGCCGCGCACCAGGGCCAGGCCGAACAGCACGGAAAACAGCAGACCGCCGGCGATCGCCGCGATGGCAACGGCACGAATGACGGTGTAGCGCGCGACGGCCTGTTCATACTCCTGCTGCGCCACGTCGAGTTGCAGCTGCATCAAGGCCTCGATGCTGGTCGCGACGGGCGGGAACAGGGGACGGATCTTCTCCACCACGATCCGGTGGGTCTCGCCCATGTCGCTGCTGCGCAGGGCCGCCACGGCCGGGCGTAGGCCTTCCTGGACAAAGCGGCTGCGCTCCTCGTCAAACTTCTTCGCCAGCGCCGATTCCTCGGATGTCAGGTAGGTCGCCATGTAATTGGCCCAGACCTTGCCGATGCGCGCGGTATTGGCCTCGACCTCGTCGGCCGCATTGGCCTGGGTGAACTGGGGTTGCTGGTCGATCAGTGAATTGACGATGGCCAGGCGGTTGCGCAGCAGCAGTTGCTGGATTTCCGCGATCTGGCCCATGGGCACGGTGCGGTCGGCATAGACGGTCTGCAGGGCTGCGTTGGAGCGGCTGATGCCCAGCAGTCCTGTCAGGCCGATGGCGATCAGCAGCACCGCCATGCTGCCGATCAGCACGATCAGGCGGGTTGATATCTTGAACTGATTCATGTGTTTTCCTTCTGGGATGGGGTTGCTTTCGGGGGCGCCGCCTGTGCCTGCAGGAGCTGCTCAAACTCAGCCCGTGGCAGCGGTCGGTGGAAGGGCGATTTTCCAGTCGAAGGACTGAAGTACCGCTTCGAGTTGATTCAGTTTGCCAGCGGCGTAAACAGCTCCCACCAGCGCGCCCATGCTGGCGCCGGCGATGAAGTCGATCGCGATGCCGGCCTCCTCGATGGCCCGCAGCACGCCGATGTGCGCGAGCCCCCGCGCACATCGAGTTGGCGAATGAATCCGGTCACGCGCGAAGCCACGTCGATGCGTCCATCAGAGACGACGCTGCCAGTCACATCGTTGGTAACAGGCCATCGTGTCTGCCGTACCACGACAACTTCCGCAGGCATCGGCGTGGATGCGGATCGAGGCGAGCTTGAGCCATCCGTGCAGGCGGCGAGCAGAAATACGCAGAGGGACAGCACAGCCACCCTGCACGCCTGCGTGCCCCTGCCTGCGCTCTGCGTGCCAGCCCACCAGACCGACGGTACATGGCCATGGCGGCCGAGCGCATAGGTAGTCAAGCGATTCATGAGTGCCTAGAACTCTTGGTCATGTCAGATTCAAAAAAAGGTCGTACGAACGAACTATATTCTATCGAGTATATTTTGATCAAGTGCAGAACGAGCAGATGACCTCCGTGCGCGCGCGATGCTTTCTTGATCGGAACGTGTGCAAGCCTCCAATAGCTTGTCTTCGATCTGCTCCGTGCTGCCGGACAGCTCGACCACGAACCCAGTCGAATTCGCTGCCGGCCGCGCGATCTGTTCGGCGAAATCTTCGAGGATCGTGTTGTAGGCACGGTGGCTCAGCTCGCTGAGTTGCAGGGGCACGATATTCGTGACCTCCAGCCCATCGGATCGACCAAAAAGGACCAGCTCAGCCGATTCGTAGCCCGGCGAAGCGGCACGTTCGAACGCCATCTGCTTCCCGTCAACTGCCGGGAGATGTACGCGCTCTTCGCGCTCGGGCACGTGTCGCCAGGGGGGAGTCGCATGCGAGTAGGGACGCGAGAGGATGACTGCAATCCACTCGATGCAGCCAGGAGGCAACGTGACCCTATCCATGCAACCGACTCTACCGATTCGCAAGATCGTCCGAGGCAAGAACCCCCGCGAATACTTCGACCCCGACGAGATGGCCGAACTGGAGGAGGGCATCCGTGCCGTCGGCGTGCTCGAACCCATCGTCGTGCGCCCCGTGCCGGGCACCTATCTCTACGAAATCATCGCCGGTGAACGCCGCTGGCGCGCCGCGAAAAACGTCTTCGGCGACGGCTACGACATGCCGGTGGTCATCAAGGACGCGAACGACGAGACGGCCGAGGCCATGTCGGTGATCGAGAACTACCACCGCGCCGCAATGTCGCCCGCAGAGGAAGCCCACGCCGCACAGCGCCAGCTCCTGCGCCAGCGCGGCGACAAGGAGGAAGCCGCCCGCCTCATGGGCTGGTCGCGCGATGTGCTGGAGCGGCGGCTGGCGCTGCTGGCCTGCACGCCCGCCGTGCTCAAGGCGCTCACCACCCGCACCATCCAGCTCGGCCACGCCGAACTGCTCTCGGGCATTCCCCCGGACAAGCAGGACAGTGTGCTCACCGGCATCGTGGCGCAGAAAGTGCCGGTGGCCGTGCTCAAGGCGCAACTGGGCCGCTACGCACGGCGGCTGGCCGACGCGATCTTCGACACCGCGCAGTGCGGCGGCTGTCCGCACAACTCGGCGCGGCAGTCGGGCCTGTTCGCGGAATCCCTGGGCGAGGGCTACTGCCAGCACCCGAGCCACTTCGAGGAACTGACCCAGCAGGCCATCGAATCCCGAGCCAATGCGCTGCGCGATGAATACCCGGTCATCCGCATCGTTAAGACCGGCGATGGCTTCACGCCGCTGCCCGTGACCGCCGAGGGCGACCTGGGCGTCGGCGCGCCGCAGTACACGTCCTGCCAGGGATGCCAGTCCTTCGGCTGCGCGGTATCCGTGATGCCGGGCAGCTATGGCGAGGTCACGCGCTCGCTGTGCTTCGACGCCGCATGCAACAGCCAGAAGGTCGCCCTGTGGCGCAAGGCGCAGCGCGATGCCCAGGCGGCGCTGGACGAAGCGCAGGGCAAGGGCGCGGTGAAGGCGGGTGCAGCCAAGCCCACCGGCAAGAAGCCCAAGCCCGCCGCACCCACGAACCAGACGCCGCAGCGTGTCGTCAGCCACCGTGTCATGGAGTGGCGCAAGTGGCTGGCCAAGGCCCTGATGGCGCAGCCGCAGTGCAGCCAGCGGGTGCTGATCGCGCTGGCGCTGGCCGGTCGCGGAGCCGATCTTCGCGAAGCGCAGTTCCGCAACGCCTTCGACCGGCTCGCCGGTCAGGCCGCAGGCGCAGGGTTCGGCGTGCGGGGCGGGCTGCAACGGGCCGCAGCCGCGCCCGAGGCCCAACTGGAGCGGCTGCTGCAAGCCGCGACCGCTTCGGCGGCGTTCGGCGTCAATGTGACCGACCTCGAACTGCTGCTGAACTATGCCCAGGTGGATGAAGGGCGGTATTTCCAGTGGAACAAGGAGTTCCTCGACCTGTTCACGATGAGCGAACTGGAGAGCCTTGCCGCAGAAGTCGGGCTCAAGAAGGCGATGGGCTCGGGCTTCAAGGCGGCACGCGCCGGCAAGAAGCCCGACTTCATCACGGCGCTGCTCAAGGTGCCGGGCTTTGTCTACCAGGGCACGGTGCCCGCCGTGATGCGCTATCCGCGTCAGCCGATCCTGACCGATGGAGCGGATGAGGCCGAGAGCACCGAGGCCACACCGGAGGAGCAGCCCGAGCCTGCGTTGGCCTGACCTGCCAACCGGCCCCTGGACACCAGGGAGCCCGGTTCTAGCATGGTCTGGACGGCCCCGCATGGGGCCATGTCGCCCATTCCACCAAGGAGCTTCAAATGACGATGTTCGAGGAACTTTTCGCGCTGGCTTGCAGCGCCACGCTCACGATGACCGTGAGCGCCGACGAGAAATCCGGCCGCCTGACGGTCAACGTGATCCCCAAGCCCCGGCAGGATGCAGGCGAACCTGGGCTGACGCAGCCCCTGAGCCTCACGGCCACGCCGCAGGAGTTCGACGCGGGTTTCATCGAAGCCCTGCGCGGCTACCGCGAGGTGCGCCAGAGCCTGGCGCAGCAGGCCGAGGCCACCAAGGAAGTGATCGAGGCCGCGAAGGCGGCATCGGTCAAGAAGGCCAGCGATGCCACCGTGAAGGCGGGTGCCTCCAAGTCCGCCCCGGCCAAGCCTGTGACAGCCCCGGCGGTATCCGCCTCGGGCAACGCGGCGGATGACGAGGGGGAGGACGATGCCTCGCAGGCCGCAGTGGCGGGCGCGGCACCTGCCGCAACCGCCACCGCTGGCGACGAATCCTTCGACCTGTTCGGGTGAGTCGGCGGGCACCCTTGATGTGGGCATCAGCAGCGGGAGACTGAACACATGGCAACCATGGCGGTTGCCGCGTTCATCCCCCAGGAGTCCAGCCCATGTCCATCGAAGTCACCCCCATTGTCCGCACCTTCACCTACAACGGCATCCTGCTGCCGGATGTGCCCGGGCTCTCGCCCCGCGAGGTGCGCGACCTCTACAGCGCGCAATACCCCGAACTGGTCAGCGCCGAGGTCGAGGCCGGTCCGGTCGCCAACGGGCGGCAGGACTACACGTTCCGCAAGGCCGTGGGCACCAAGGGCACGGGCAAGGCCGAGCAACCCGGCCCCCGCCTTGCGGCGCTGCTGGCTTGCGTTCAGCCTCAGCAGACCGGCCCGGCCAGCGCGACGGCCAAGCTGTCCCGCGCCATATCGCAGCGCGCCGTGGCGAATCGCTCGGCGGCCTGGAGCCGCTTTGCCCACCAGACCCTGGAGCAGCACCGGCACGAAGGCGCAGCCCTGCGCGCAAGCGTTCCCCGCGAAATGCTCACCCCGCTGCCTTGAGGGCCACCGTCATGCCTGTCGCGCCCATGCTGGTGCTGCCCAGCCTGCAACCCGGCATCCCGCTGGCGGTCGCTTCAACGTCCCAGGCCAGCGCTAACGCGGCGCTGTGCCGTTTCCTGATCGCATCGGGCGCGGTACGGGAAGACGACCTCCCGGATGGCGAGGCAGACCCGCTCAAAGCCTGCCAGCGCGCCATCGACGCCTGGATCAAGCGTCAGATCGGCCCGCTGCACTGCCTGGAGCCGCGCTTCGCCATCAACGTCCTCGACGAGCATGGCCAGCATCCGGGCATGCGCAGCGGTCCGCCAGCCCCCTATGCCCAGTTGGACGTGTACTGGTGCGAATACCGCGAGGCCGAGTGGCCGGTGGGCCGCAGCCTGGAGGCGTTGAACGAAGCCATGCCGCAACTGGGGGCCACGGTGCTGCAGGTGCTGCGCCAGCAGGGCCGCTATGTGTATCCCCTGTTCACCCCGGACGTTGCCGATGACGTGGCGTCCTACGTGTACTGGCAGGGGGAAATGGATGAGGAGGCGGCGCTGGACATGATGTGCGAGGACAGCGATGACGCCGAACGCGAAGCCATGCGCGAGGAAATGGTCACGCGCAGGATGCTGGACGATGCCTACCCCGAGTGGGCGCGCCGCTGGCTGGTGCGGCCGGACAAGAGTGCGGGTGGGCGCAGGCGCACCCCGGCATGGCGACCGTGCAGCCTGCGCCGCGCCGCCAGGACGCTGACTGACCCCCACCAACGCCAGATCGCCGCCGATGCGTTGGCGCTGTCGCGCCTGACGCTCGCCGACGATTTCCATCCCGACATCGAAGGCGAGTACATCGGCTTCGGCGCGGTGCTGTCGTGGGAGGAGGGGGACGTCACCACCCGCATCTACGACGACCTGCTCAATCTGGCGCACCAGTCCGACTACTGCGACCGCATGGGCGAGGTGCTCATCCCGCTGGACGACCCCGGCGCGCTGCAAGCGTGGTTCCTGCGCATGGGACAGCGCTTCGAGGCCATCGCGCTGATCGACCGCTTGATCCACGCCCTGTGCCACGGACACTGACTCTATCCATATAGATAGGAGGTGGTTTCCATGAACGAGGCGGAGTTTTCCATTCAGACGCCCACGGACAACGTGCTGGAGCTCGATCAGGCAGTGCTGCTGTACCACGGCCGCTCGGGCAGCGCACTCGCCACGGTGCATGAGGTCGCGACCGTGGATGGCGCACCCGTGATTGGCGCGGGCCGGGCGATGACCGCCCAGGCGGCAAGGGCGTTGGCTGGGGCGTTGCTCCAGCGCGCGGCCCACGGCGGTTTCCTTCCCGAGACGGTGCTGTACCTCCATGGCGACCTGCTGGTGTGGTGGGTGCCTCCGGCACGCAGGCATGTGGCGTTCAGGGTGGGCGCGGAGCAGGCCGAAGCGTTTCGCGGGCGCGAGCGCGGCGAGACGGTGCCGCAACCGGGGCTGATCTTCGCCGCTGCCAGCCACACATGGCGGGTGTGGGCCGTCAAGGGCCAGAACCGCCCGACGCCGCAGACGCCGCTGTTCCAGGCCCCGTATTTCAACGTCGATGGCCAGGGCCGCATCTGCCAGGGCAATGTGCCGGTGCCCAATGGCACGACCGTGGAAAAGATCAGCGCCTGGAACGACGCCTTCCTGCGTTCCTACTTCACGCACCCCAACGTGGCGGGCAAGCTGCTGCGCTACCGGGGCGGGGCCTACGCCTTCTGGCGCGACATGCTCGATGGACGCTTCACGCGCTTTCCCGAGCGGGTGTTGGTCGATGCCAAGACCACGCTGGGCCAACTGCTGGGCGAACCAGAGGCGACATGAGGGGCATGATGGACCCGAGAGACCAAGCCCTGCTCGCCGCCTGCCCGGTGATCGCCGCGCCACGCTTCGGCGCACTGCCGGACATGGGCAACGGCCAGCGCGTCATCGCGGCGCGCAATGGCTGGTTCGTGCAGACCCGGCTCGACTGGCTCGACAGCATCGTGGCCTTGGGCCACGGCTCGCCGCCCATGCGCTTGCCCTATGGCGACGTCGCGGAGCACCTGCGCTTCAGCTTTGGCGTGCTGCCCATTCGCTTGATCGAAGCGTTCGTGGCGGCGGGCCGGGAGAGCCTGCCCAATGAAGCCGCCGGGGTGCTGATCTATTCGCGCCGCACCGGGCACCTTCGGCTGGCGATGTGCGAGCCCGAGCAGACCTCGCCCGTCCATATCCGCTATCGGCGTCCCGCCATGGCCGACGACGAGACGGTCGCGGTGGACCTGCACACGCATGGCCGGGCACCGGCCTTCTGGTCGGGCGAGGACGACCGCGACGACCAGGGCATCAAGGTGGCGGGCGTCTTCGGCCTGCTCGACCGGCCACGGCCCTCGGCCTGTTTCCGGCTGGTGATCAATGGCCTCTACCAGCCGCTCGACCGGCATCCCTGGCGGGAGCCGCGAGGCGAATGGCCGGAACAGGGCGCTGCTGCACAGCGCAGCGAAGGCTGGATGCAGCGCGTGCTGTGGCGCTGGCGGGATCGCCGTCTGCCTTGAACACCTGTGTTCCCGCGAGAGACTGGGTGCAGGTCATTCGATTGGAGGCACTGCTGGAACACCTGATTCAGCCGAAGCTGCTGGAGCGCCGCGTGGCGGTGCATCTGGTGGGCGTGGGCGGCAACGGCGCGCAGATGGCAGCCTGCCTCGCCCGCCTGGACATTGCGATGCGCGCCCTGGGCCATCCGATGGGACTGCACGTCAAGGCATTCGACGCGGATCGCGTCAGCGAGGCCAACGTGGGGCGGCAACTCTACAGCGCCGCCGACATCGGCAAGCACAAGGCCCTGGTGACCATCCACCGCCTGAACCAGTTCTATGGGCTGGATTGGGAAGCCCATCCCATGCGTTACGAGGAATTCGTACTTGGGCACCGGTACTCGGCCAGCGCCGATCTTCTGGTCAGTTGCGTGGACAGCCGCTCGGCGCGACAGACGCTGCATCATCTCGCGTGGCGTGACGCCAACCACTACGGCTACTGGCTCGACTTGGGCAATACCGAGTCCACCGCGCAGGTGGTCTTGGGCGAACCACAGAGCAGCGCGGCATCGCGGCAGGGGCAAGGCCCGCGCCTGCCGTGCGTGACCGAGCTGTTCCCTGAGCTGCTCGACGCTGCAGCGCCGGAGGACAACCAGCCATCCTGCTCAGTGCGCATGTCGCTGGCCTCCCAGGGGCTGTTCGTCAACGACGTGGCGGTGCGCTACGCCGCGCAACTGCTCTATGAGCTGTTTTCCAAAGGGCGGCTGTCCGCGCACGGTGTCGTCATCAATCTGGAGTCCAAGCGCAGCGGCCCCATCGAGGTCGATCCACGCACCTGGGCGCGCTTCGGTTTCAGCCACGAGGATGCCGAGCGCCAGGAGCCGGAACTGGAATCCATTGCCGAGGAGTGCGCGCCATGACCATGAAGCAATGGAACGTGCGCGTGGTGCGCAACGGGCATGCCGTTCATATCGGGCAGGTGGCCGAGGCCAACGAGACGCTGGCGCGGTGTGCCGCGCTGTCAATGTATGGCTTGTCCGAGGACGAGGCAGAAGAAATGGAGCAAGTCCAGACTGGTTCGCACGGCGCTGCGATCTACCCGGACGAGGCGTTCGACGTGTCGCCCGCGACTTGATTCCGAGGGCCTGCTATAGACTTGGCCTGTGGTCTGGGTGTCTGACTCGCCTCGCACGATCACGCATTCCAACGCATTCCAATGACAAAGGCTGCCATGGCTCGCAAATCTTCCCAACGCACGACTCAGGAAATCGACGCCGAGATCGCCAGATTGCAAAAGGAGCGGGATCAACTCCGCGAGGACGAGAAGGCTGGCGTGGTGGGCCGCATGAAGGAAGCCATTGCCTACTATGGCATCACCGCCGCCGACCTGGGACTGGATGCCGCAAAGCGCAAGGCCCGAACCAGCGTGGCGAAGGCCAAGGACTCGAAGACCCAGCGCGCCTCGGGCCGCATCAAGTACAAGGACGACGCGGGCCACACATGGTCGGGCTACGGCCCCAAGCCCAAGTGGTTCACCGAGGCCCTGGCCAGCGGCAAGACCGAAGCCGACCTGCGCGCCGCCTGAAGCGTCAGGCTGACGGGTTAGCCTCCGGCCCATCGGCGGACTGCCTGTGGCCTGCGCTTTGCCTCGGCGATGCTTGGCCTATATAGGCTCCAGCGGCTCTTTGCCTGGCATGGCCAGCTCTCTCTGATACGGCCAGTCGTGCAGCCCGATCCGCATTCGCGTCCACACAGCTGCCGCCGCGCACGGGCGATGGCGCACCTGAAAGCGATTCATACAGGTCGTTCAGATTGCCATGCCGCAGGCCGTGGGCTGTGACACCTGCCTGCCGCTTGGTGATGCCGAACTTCTCCAGGGCGTAGTCGAGTCGGCGCAGGTTGCGCTTGAGGTTCAGGGCTGGATCGCCCATGTGCGCGTCGCGGCCCGTGACCAGTGAACGTGCCAGTGCCACCGCCGAGCGCTGACCGTCTGTCTCCAGCGGCACCCAGCGCACGCGCCCACCCTTGCCCTTGATCCATACATACTCATCCGCCTTGCGGCTTTCGAGGGGCACGCCGGTCTGCTCGAATGGCACGACGTGCTCGAAGGGCCGGAACATCACCGACTCCTTGCGCCGCAGCGCCAGCGCGTCCATCAACCGTATCGACGCCGCGATCCGCGCATCGAATTGCGCGACCTGGGCAAGAACCGTTTCCACATCGACGCCATGCGCGCCCCAGCTCTTGTCGCGCTGCGCGTATTCGTGGCGCTCGTATTCCTCCAGGCTCAGGCCATAGCGTGCGGGTGGCCGCACCAAGCCCGGCTTTCCCAGCCAGGTTGCCAGCCCCCGCAGAAAGCTCAGGTAGGTCTGGATCGTGGCAGGCGCCAGCCGCTCGCGCTGCCAGACCTGCACCATCGCGTGCAGGTGCTTCTGCCCCAGGTTGCGCGGATCGGGCATGGTGTGGAAGCCCGCCTTGCACTGGAGGTCGAGGAAGAAGCGCCGCAGAAAGCGCGCTCGTTCTGCGCGGGTCTTGTGCGAGACGGTCTTCTCGCGCGCCGTGTGCCGCGTGTTGAACAGATCGATCAGGGTGTCCAGCACCCGCAGCGGATCGGCATGGCCGGGACGCAAGCGGTCAAGGATTTCCTGGGGCGTCTTGCCCGCCCACGCCTGGGGGCGCGGTCGATCCATGCCAGGGATCCGTCCTGGGCTGGCAGGATCAGCCGGTCGGGTTGAGGGTGTCGTCATCGTGCTTTCCAGGTGAAGGGAGTGGCGCGCCGCCCGAACGGCGTGCCGTCAGGAATCCGGGAAGTCCGACCCCAGCGACGGATTCCGTCATCCGCTGGAGCGGGTGGTCAGGCAAGCACGGCAACACGCGGGACCACACCGCGTGCCGCCGACCCAAGGGTTGCGCCAGCCAAGCACATGTGCATGGGCAAGCTCGGTCGGTCTTAAAAATGAAAACATGTGATCCGGCTCCGTCCGCGCATTTCTGCGACCACGGAGGGTTGTGACGCGCCACCGCCTCAAGGGCGGGCAGCCGCATCGGCGACGAGATCGGGTCTCGCGCCTACTGGTGGATCAATCCTGGAATTCGCAGCGCCATCCGACCGCATGGGTCCACCCCTGACCGAAAGTCCAGGGCGGTGTCGGGCGTTTGAGCGGAAACCAGCGGGGAGCCCATAAGGGCAAGCACAGCCGCTGGCGGCGTGAAACACGCGTGCTCGGGTGATGGCGGGATCGGGAACCGGCATCGGGTACCGGGCCGGGAGATCGACGGCCTCGACGCGCTTCCATGAGCGCCCAGCCACAGGGGCTGGAAAAGGTCGAGGCACATGCTCTACGAAATAAACCTCGGAGCGGTCGCCTCGGGGGCGACGGCCACCCCGGCTCTGGGCCGGGGCTGCAAGGGCAGGTAACGACTGCGACGCCTGTTGCTCCGCGATGGAGCGGGCCAAGGATGGCCCTCGGGAGCCTCTAGTGGATGACGAAAGGGGCTTGCGGGTCAATGCCGGCGTGGCAATGCGACGGCATGGGAAAGCGCCTTGCCGGTGGCGCTTGTGGGCACGTGACGGCGTGATAGGGGCGATTTAGTGTCCCGCACGAACGCAGAGCAAGGCTGCATGCGGGCTTGACGGGTGAAAGTCCTGCCTCTGGTCTCGGACGGGAGTCCCAAGCCCTTGCCGGGCATCTGCACGAAGGGGCCCTTGATGGGCGCGCAACGGGGGTTGACGACTGCCAGTGCGGTGAGACGGTGGTGACACACACGCAGTTCGCAGCGGCTTGAGTCCGGGTCTGGCGTCATTGCAATGCCACTGTTCCTTCACTCCGGTGACAGCCAGCGGCACCTGATCCCGAAACCTGGGTCATTTCGTGCGAATTGCGGGTGGCGTGGTCGCACCGGTTTTCCGATGCTGGCCGTCATGTTTCCTCACCTTGGAGCACCATCATGGAATTGATCGTCAGAGCGGTGGATGTCGGATCGGGCAACACCAAGTTCGTCACCGGCGTCACGGAAGCCGAAATCCGCTGCGCCAGCTTCCCCTCGATCGCCTATCCATCCAGCGGCGAGACGCCGCAGTGGCCGGCCAGCGAACGGCGCAAGACCGTCTGCATCCCAGTCGGCCCGCTGTTCTACGAGGTCGGGCCGGATGTCGGCCTGGCCGCGGACACCTTCCGCGCCAAGCAGTTGCACGACGAGTACACCGAGTCGCCCGAGTACATGGCGCTGCTGCGCGGCGCGCTCAGCATGATGAAGCTGCCGCACATCGACCTGCTGATCGTCGGCCTGCCGGTGGCGCTGTTCACCCTGAAGAAGGCCGCGCTCGAGAAAGCCATGGTCGGCAGCCATCAGGTCGGCGGCGGCAAGACCGTGACGGTGACCAAGGCGATGGCCGTGGCCCAACCGCAGGGTGCGTTGGTCCACTACGCGGCCGAACACCAGAAGATCGAGACCATCGGCACCGAGCAGAGTCTGGTCATCGACCCCGGCTCGCGCACCTTTGACTGGCTGGTCACGCGCGGCATGCGCCTGGTGCAGAAGCAATCGCACTCGATCAACCGCGGCATGTCCGATGTGCTGCGCCTGCTGGCGGCCGAAATCTCCAAGGACGTCGGGACTCCTTACCGTGACTTCGACGCCATCGACTTGGCGCTGCGCACCGGCAAAGCCCCCGTGATCTTCCAGAAGCCGTATGACATGAAAAAGCACCTGCCGCTGGCCGAGAGCGTGGCTCAGCAGGCGGTGTCCACGATGCGCCAGTGGATCGAAACCCCGGAGAGCCTGCAGAACATCATCCTGGTGGGCGGTGGCGCCTTCCTGTTCAAGAAGGCCGTGAAGGCGGGGTTTCCGAAGCACCGGATCCACGAGGTCAAGGAGCCCATGTTCGCCAACGTGCGAGGATTCCAGATCGCGGGCCAGAACTATGCCGCCAGCGCCATGGCCCCAGGGCGGGATCGTGCGGCCGGGGAGGCTGTATGAATCCCCGTCCTCAGAACGAGCCGAAGCCTATCCGGCTGGTGTTCGAACTGGCGCGTGCCGACAACCCGCGCCTATACGACGAACTGGCGCGGTTTCCTCAAGGGGCCAAGCGCGTGAATCGGCTGCGCGTACTGGCCTATGACGGGCTCCTAGCGCAGTACGGAGTGTTTGCCGTGGATGAAGCGAGGCAGGTGCCTCCGCCCGTGGCCAGCGAAGTGCCGAGGTCCGCGACCTTGACCAACGACGTGTTCGGGCCCAGCCTGGAAGAGTGAGGTTGCTATGCCAACACGAAGATACGCGCGGCGTGATGAAGTGAGCGCCACGGAGCTTGCGGAAATGGGCTTCTGCGAGAAGAGGGTGCAGCTTGCACATCTCTATGGTGACCAGGCGACGCCCGAGCAGCGACAAGCCATGGCTCGAGGGCGGGTGGCGCATCAGCGGTACTTGGAGGAGGGCTTGGCAGCAACGGCGGATCGCCGGTGCTTTGTGGCCACCTTCGTGTTCGGCCCTGATGCGCGGGAGACGCAGGTGCTTCGCGCATATCGTGACGCAGTGCTCCTGCGACGGCGCTGGGGGAGGAGTCTGGTCGCTGCGTACTACCGGGTTGCACCGACGGGTTGTCGAATCATGGCGCGATCACCTGCGACCGTGGCTGGGGTGCGCCGCATGCTGCGCGCCGTGGTTGCACGGTGTGAAAGGTCACTGAGCGACAGGAGGTCGTCATGACCTCGTCTGCCGTGTACGTGCTTGCCGGTCTGGTGCTCGTGCTATGGCTGGTGCGACGATGGCGCTGCCGCCTTGGATCTGGCGAGAGAGCGTCCCGGCCGCGAGAGCTCGCCAATGCTGAACTGATCTACATGGAGAAGCTCTTTCGCATCGAAGAGCCCATCCGCCTTGTTGCGAAGGTGGATCGGGTGTACCGGCTCCCAGGAGGATCGCTGGTGCTCGTGGAACTGAAGACGCGCCGACAGGATAGGCCTTATCTGACGGACATCATTCAGCTATCAGCGCAG
Source organism: Hydrogenophaga pseudoflava (assembly GCF_004353865.1). NCBI lineage: Bacteria > Pseudomonadati > Pseudomonadota > Betaproteobacteria > Burkholderiales > Comamonadaceae > Hydrogenophaga > Hydrogenophaga pseudoflava. Next base: position 2,539,912 of record NZ_CP037867.1, on the reverse strand, counting down.
AGGGTTGCCATTGAACATCAGACGGGCGAAGTGGTGGAGCCAGTCGCGTTTGTCACTGTTCTGGGTCCGACATCACGTCGACGCTGGCAGTCCCATCAAGTGCGGTTGCTGGATGAGGGCCAGTTGATTGCCCTGGCGCAGCGCCGCCGTGCAACCTTGGCACTGCGAACTGATCCCGCTTATGCCACCTTGGTTCGAGCGTGTGTCGGCTGTGCATTTCGTGCGCGCTGTGATCGCCCTGAATGACGACGATAGGTGACGCTCATTGAGCGAGGGCCGAATAGTATCGAAAGTCTACTTGCTCCTCTGAAGAAGCAAGTCCTGGCGCGGTCGGCGGGCAGCCTACGGTTGGAAGTCGCATTCAAAAGCACTGCAAAACGCAGTACATTAGACCGATGCGCAACCCCTGGGCTAACGCCTGACTCCGATGGCCAGTCAACGTCCAAAAGTGAAAACCGCCACGATGACGCTCAGGCTTGATCCGCGGATCAAGGCTGCGGCCGAGGCGGCAGCAGTCCGGGAGCACCGCAGCATGACCAGTCTGATTGAGGTGCTGATCCTCAATCACTGTGAGGCGGTCGGGCTGACCCCTGCACGAAACGCCAAGGAAAAACATTGACCAAGAAGCCAACCCCGACTGCCAAGAAGGCTGCGGCCAGCAAAGCACGTGCCGTCTCACAACCCGCGGCATCAGAATCACAACCGAACACCGGTAGCGTGGCACAAGGCGACGAGATCCGCTTTTATCGAGCCAACGAAAAGCCCTACGGAGTGTTCAGCAATCTCTTTCCACGACCGGTTGAGTTCGAAGGGCGAACCTACGCAACGTCCGAGCACGCCTACCAGGCAGGCAAGGCGGCCAAACCTGCCGTGCGTGACTGGATCCTCAGCGCGCCCACGCCGTCTTTGGCTGCCATGGCCGCGCATGGCCTCTATGTCTGGGACGTCGTGCCGAACTGGGCGGACATCAAGTTTGATCGAATGCGTGCCGTACTCCGTGCCAAGTTCGAGCAGCATGCTGATTTGAAGGCCTTGCTGATCTCGACTGGTGAGGCGCGACTGGTCGAGGCAGGCACGGTCAACAACGCCGTGAACAGGTTGTGGGGAGAGGTCGAGGGGAAGGGGCAGAACATGCTCGGCGTCATGCTGATGGAGTTGCGCTCGGAGTACGCAAAGCCAGCTCCAAAAGCGAAACGTACCCCTCGCAAGGTGGTGAGCGCGGGGAGCGACAAGCCGGTGAATCGTTCGCAGCGTAAAGCGGCCGTGGTGTAAGCGAGCAGGTCCCTATGTCCGGTACCTACTACGACGGTGAGCTTGCAGAGCTGGGAAATACCTTTTTTGCTGCGATGTCGGCGAACATCGAACCGTTAAAGCTTGCGATTGCCAGCGCAGCAGAGTCAAGCATCATCGGTGTAGGCTCTGGCGGCTCTTTCACCGTCGCCTCTCTCCTGTGCAATTTGCACGAGCTGTACACGGGGCGCGTCTCGCGACCGTCAACGCCGCTGGAGATTATTTGTAATCCCACGCTGGCCGCCTCAAGTCCGGTCTTCATGATCTCCGCCGAGGGTAAGAATCCGGACATCATCGAAGTCCTCGAGCGAGCGCGACGCCACAGTTCTCGCACGGTCCACGTTGTGACGAACCGGGGATCAAGTCCACTGATGGAGCATGTCAGAGAGCTTCCCGAAGTTACCCCTCATGTCTTCGAACTCGCAAAGAAGGACGGCTATCTCGCGACCAATAGCCTCCTGCTCGACGCCGTCCTGATTGCTCGGGCGTACGGCGCGCTGCACTCGGAGGCAGTTCAATTTCCAGAGTCACTCGATGGGTTGCGCATCGGCAGCCATTCGGTTCAAGAATGGCTGACAGGCGCGCAAGATTTTGTGCGCCAGGCCGTTCCTCGCAAGGGCCTCATCATCGTGTTCTCGCCGCTGCTCCGGCCAGTTGCCGCAGACCTGGAATCGAAGCTTTCGGAATCGGCGCTTCTGTATACCCAACTGGCCGATATCCGCTCGTTCGCACATGGGCGACATCTCTGGCTCGCCGAGCGCGCTCAGGACTGCGCCATTCTTGCGCTTGTCGAACCTGGCGTGGAGCGGCTTTGGGCTCGGATGCAAGAGCTATTGCCGTCGGGTGTGCCGGTCTGCACCATGCCGCTTGGAGGAGGGCGCCCACAAGACTTGCTAGCCGGGCTTGTGGCTCAAATGCGGCTTGTGTCGCTCATCGCCGCGGAGATGGGAAAGGACCCGGCCAAGCCTCACGTGCCGTCATTCGGCCGGGAGCTGTATTACGTGGACCTGCCGTCGTTCATTCCCGGCCCTGAGGACGCAGGGCGGCGTGGCGAGCAATCCAAGTTCGAAGTGCTGGGTGCTCGGTGGCCATCGATTGGGGCGAACGGCGCGATGAGCCGAGCGCTCGCAAGTTTCGAGTCGGCACTTGCGCTGCAGCCGTTCCGTGCGATCGTCTTCGACTATGACGGCACCCTCTGCAGCTCTCAGCGCAAGGACTCGCCGCCCTCAGGGCCTATCGTCGAACGGTTGATGCGCCTACTCGACGCAGGCATCGTTGTCGGTGTCGCGTCCGGTCGGGGAGACTCGATCCAAGGGCATTTGCGAGATGTACTTCCCCGCGAAGCATGGTCGAAGGTGCACCTGGGCCTCTACAACGGTGGCTGGATCGGCCTGCTTGACGGAGAGATCGACAAAGGGGTTGTCACCAACGAGTTTCTTAGCCACGTGCGGCGCATTCTGGGGCGCCTTGAAAGCCTGGGTGTGCCGATTGAGCGTGTTCGCGAGACGTACCCACACCAGATCAGCGTCCGGTTCAAGGAGGGGGCCAACGCTGAGAACATGTGGTTTGTCATTGCCGACTCGCTTCGGCAGGCAGGCCTTGACCCATCCACTGTCGTGAGGAGCAAACACTCCGTCGACGTGTTGGCCGCCAATGTCAATAAGTCGCACCTGGTCGCCAACATGATCCAAGCCCGTGGCATCGATCCTTACGAGATCGTGACGATGGGTGACCAAGGCGCTTGGCCAGGCAACGACGCATCGTTGCTTGAGCACCGCTTTTCGTTGAGCGTTGACCAGCCTTCCCGACGACTCGATCGAGGATGGAAGCTTGCACCGCACCACAAGCGAGACGTGGACGCCACCCTCTGGTATCTCGATCATGCAGAGATAGACCCGCTCGCTGGTTCATTTCGCTTCGAGCTAGGCACCTGATCGGGAAACGGAGGCGCAATGAAGGACGAGAACGCACAGTATTTGCTCGCCAAGGTCATGGGATGGCAGGACCAGGACGTCGTCCTGGACAATGTTCCTGTCCTTCGCTTGCTCGCTGACTACAAATACGATGGCTACCAGAGGTTCGGACCCGGGAGGCGATTCGTCGAGAGCCTTGCTCTATGGCTCAATCAGTTTGACATGCCCGATCGTGCAGCTGCGCTCGGATTTGTGCTCGAGCGGTTGGTCTACGTGTCGGACCACGAGCTCTCACACCTGGTGCAGCATGCATACCCGGACGTCATCGTCCAGGAACGGATTCGCCTTGTGGCCGAAGAAAAAGGCATCCCCACCTACCGGGTCGGTGAGATCTGCCGAGATGATCGGTTCAAGGAACTGAAGCTGAAGTCTTTGTACTTGGGCCTCAGTGATGGCGCCCGCACCAATGAACTCCGACGCGCCAGCAATGGAGAAATCAGCAACGAGCAGATCTGGCAGGCGTACGAGCTTGGCGAAGCCAAGGCGGAAGACATGCTGCAGGCGCTGGCAAAGGCCTTGAAAAAATCGCCGACGACGCATCTTCCTGAGAACGACGATATCTGGCAAGCGTATGAGTCTGGCGACAGAGCCCAGGCCAATGCTTTGATCGACGCTCTCCGAGTGAAGCCTGACTCCGGCGGCGTCAAGCAACCAGCGAAGTTCACGCTGGTGTGGTTGATGGACGATTTCTCCGGAAGTGGCAACACCTATATTCGCTTCGACAGTCGCAGCAACAGGTTCAAGGGAAAGATCAAGAAGATCTATGAGCGCCTTCACCAAGGCGACCTCATCGATACATCGCACTACGAAGTCTTCCTTCTGCTGTACGTCGCAACGCGCCAGGCGATCGACCATATTGAGTACTGGTCTGAGCGCTTCACGTCCGAGAACAACTACAAGCCGCTTCAAGTGCGAGTGCTTTGGATCATTGAGCCGAGCGTCGGCCTTACGCACAATGTTCCGGCTGAATTGCAGTCCATACTGACCAATCCAAAGTACTACGACTCGGATGCGTTCGACGAGCACATCGAGGTAGGCGGCACAAGCACTGCGCAAATGGGTTTTGCCGGGTGTGCGTTGCCGGTCGTTCTATCGCACAACACGCCTAATAATTCGGTTTACATGCTATGGGGTTCTGAAGCGCATGACTTTCATGGACTCTTTCCTCGCGTGAGCCGCCACAAGGAGTTTTGAGTGGCCTATCGCGCAAATCCTTTCTTGGAGCGAATGTCGGAGCGCACCTCCGACCAGGAGTTTGTTCGTCTTTTTTCCCCGAAGATCTTCGAAAGACTTCACGAGGACGCCTTCAACGGTGCGGTGCATCTGTTCACCAGTCCACCGGGAGGAGGGAAGACTACTCTGCTGCGCGCTTTCACGCCGGCGGCACTGCGAGCTTTCTGGAATGCCCGAGCCGGTCAAGACGAGTCGTACCAACGGTTGCTCGGGCGCCAGGTCATGCATGAAACTGACGGGCCCCAGTTACTTGGCGTGCTGCTGTCTTGTGCTTCGGGTTATGCCGACCTCCCGCCCGGCGCGTCCATGGCTCAAGCGGGATTGTTCCGAGCGCTTTTTGACTGTCGAGTGGTTCTTCGAACCCTGCGAAGTCTTGCTTCGCTAGTTGCTTACGCGTCGACCGATCAACTCACTGACGTGCGTCTAGAGTACGACGACTTGGCGCGTGATCTCAAATCAATTCCGACGGCAGATTCGGCCGTTGAGTTGGTTCGATGGGCGGAAGAGCGGGAACGAGCCGTGTATGCGAAGCTCGATTCGCTCGCAGGCGACGCTTCCGCCGATCTTCCGCTACATGTCCGGTTTGAAAGCGTCCTGTGGCTGCAGTCGGTCAGATTCTTGCGCGGGGGAAAACTGGTAGCGCCGCGTCGATTGCTGATGATCGATGATCTCCAGAAGCTTCGAAAGAAGCAGCGCGAGCTGATGTTGGAGGAGCTTGTCGAGCTTCGACCTGCGATTCCGGTGTGGCTGGCCGAGCGCAGCATCGCCCTGGGGGATGCCTTGCTGTCGCAGGGTGCTCGCGAGGGCCGAGACCTTCGCCACTACCCTATAGAGGACATGTGGACTGGCAAGAGTGGTCAGCACCAGTTTGCGACCTTCGCCCAAAGCATTTTGGACCGCCGGTTGGACGTCCAGCGCGAGATCCCCGCAGGCGCATTTTCGCAATACCTTGAGGACCAACTCACCCCTGAGGACCTCACCGACGTCTTCGGGAAAGCGGTTGCGCTGTTCACTGGAGAGATGGAGCGCCATCGGGAAAACATTCGCTATGCAGATTGGTTGGCGCACGCCGACGAAGGGCAGAAGACGATTGGGTTTGAAAGCCTGATACAGCTGTACGTCACCCGCATCCTGGTTGCCAGGTCGGAGGGCCGGCGACAACTCACCCTCGAACTTGCGCCGCTTCCTGCGGAGGACCTCGACGAACGCGATAGCAAGGTGCTCGGTGCTGCCGAAATCCTCTGCCACGACGATCTGAAGTTGCCCTATTACTATGGCATTGATCGGCTCTGTGCCTTGGCAACGTCCAACGTCGAAGAGCTTCTGGCTGTCGCTGCAAGCCTGTATGAGGGGATGCTTGCCAAACAGGTTCTTCGAAAGCAGCCAGACCTTCGCTTGTCCCCGGTGGAACAGGAGCGTCGCATTAAAGAGACTGCCAAGCGCAAGCGCGATTTCATACCCAAGAGTCACACTGAAGGAACCAGGGCCCAGAGGTTGCTGGACGCCATCGGCCAGTACTGCAGGGACAAAACATTTCAGATGTCGGCGTCCTACGCGCCGGGTGTTACTGGCATTCGTCTCAGTCGCTACGAATTGAGCAGGTTGCGCCCGGAGCAGACAAAGACGTCGGAACCCCACGCGCTGCTTGCCCGCGTGCTCTGGGAGTGTGTTGCGGAGAATCTGTTGACGACGCGGGGTAGCGCGGCCAGCACGTCCAGGGAGGAGGGCACGGTGTTTTATCTAAACAGGTCACTCTGCGCATACCACGACCTTCCACTTCAGTATGGCGGTTGGCAGGATGTGTCTGCCGAGGCCTTGATCGGTTGGATGGACGGCCCCTCTGCCCCGGCCAAACGCCGCTCGGTGGAGGTGCCAAGATGACGCTGTGGAACCGCTATGTGTTTCGGCGTGGAGCCGAAGTGCAGGACATGTGGGATCAGATGTTCCAGCAGCGTCGGCGTGCCGGCAGCCGCGTTCGACTGCTGTATGTCGGAGGTCGTGGATTTGACCTGCGGGCGCAGGCCGTGATGGATCGCTTCATCGGTAGCGTTACCTCGTCAGGTTGCTCCGTCGAAAAGGCGGAGTTGCTGCTTGTTGGGTTCCGCGGCTACCAGTTGAACGACGAGCTCATCGAAGAGACGGAAGCGAATGCGCTGGCACTGGAGAGACGGTTCGCGGTGATCGGGACAGCGCGAACTGTCATGATTGAATCAACGGCCGAGGGAGAAGATGACCTGAGCGCGAGCAATGCGCTCAGGCTAGGAACCGAGGAAGTGCTTCGTGCAGTCTCTGATCAGACAGACATTGTTCTCGATGTAAGTTCACTTCCCCGTATAGCGTACTTGTCGCTCATGCTCGCATTGTTGGATCGGCTGGTGCCGAACCGTGACGCACCAGTGCCATTGGCGGCATCGAAGATCAATCTGCAAATCCTTGTGGGCGAGGATGCGGGCCTCGACAGCGTGATCCAGTCCGAGGATCCTAGCAACGAGCTGGTCTTGATTCCTGGATTTGCAAGCGCATTGCAAACTGAAAGCACTCGCGATTGGCCGCTCGTGTGGTTTCCAGTACTCGGCGAGAACAGGGTGTCGCAACTGCAGAAGGTGATGTACGACCAGATTCCAGACTCTGCGGAAATCTGCCCGGTGCTACCGCATCCGTCGCGCGATCCGCGTCGAGGTGATCGGCTGCTGATCGAATACAAAGTACCATTGTTTGACGTGAGCAAGACGCCCTTGACCAATGTGCTCTACGCGCACGAGAGCAACCCCTTCGAGGCATATCGGCAACTGCTGAGTGCTATGAAGCGCTATCAGCGAAGCTTGAGCGTTATCGGTGGGTGCCGACTGGTGGTCACGCCGCTTGCGAGCAAGCTGATCACGCTGGGCGCGGCTCTGGCATGCTATGAAATGAAGCTGGACATCGTGAATGGCAACTACGGGGTTGCAATTCCGTATGCGGAGCCGAAGCGCTACAGCGTGTCGACTGCCGCTTTGCGCGCTTCCACTCCGGACGTGTCGGCAATGGTCCTCTCCGGCGAGGCTTACGCTTGACGCAGTGTCCTGGCCGGATTCATCCCCGCCCACGCAGGCCAGGCCAAAGAGGCATTGGCATGCGCGGTGTAGTGACAGCGTGATGATCACGCTCCTTGTTGACTCTCCTTGTACTTGAAAGGGGGAGCTGCCATCAGCGCCAAGGTGATCTTTTGCCATCGAGACCTGACCATTTCCTGAACGCTGTTGGTTCCACCCGGCGCATCCGTGCTCAGGATCTCAGTAAGCGCGCGGTCATCCCACCCTTGAAGGGATTGGTCTAAGCGGCAACGATGGTGTCCACCAAGCGATTTAGGTGGACACCATGAATGAAGCCAAGAAGAAGACCCGCCGGCGGCACAGCGCCGAGCTCAAGCAGCAGATCCTCAGTCAGTGCGCCGAGCCCGGCGCATCGGTGGCCAGCATCGCCTTGTCGCACGGCATCAACGCCAATGTCGTTCACAAATGGCGCCGCGGAGCGGGTGGCTCGCTGCCTGCACTGCAGGCCCCTGCATTCGTGCCGGTAGCTTTGCCGCCCGCGGCGTACGCGCCTGCACCAGACATCCGCATCGATCTGCGCCGTGGCGCCACCACCGTCTCGGTGACCTGGCCCCTGGCGGCGGCCGATCAGTGCGCCGTATGGATGCGAGAGCTGCTCAAGTGATCCGGGTGGATGCCCTGTGGCTGGCCACCGAGCCGCTGGACATGCGAGCGGGCACCGAGACGGCGCTGGCCCGTGTGGTGTTGGTCTTCGGCGCAGCGCGCCCGCACCACGCCTACCTGTTCGCCAATCGCCGCGCCAACCGCATGAAGGTGCTGGTGCACGACGGCATCGGTGTGTGGCTGGCAGCGCGGCGCCTGAACAGCGGCAAATTCGTCTGGCCGCGTGATACGGCAAGCACCGCCTCGCTCACCCGCGCCCAGTTCGATGCGCTGGTGCTGGGCCTACCCTGGCAGCGCCTAGCCGACGGTGGTGTCATCACCGTGGTCTGACTCTGAGGGGCAGACCAGGGCTTGCCAATTGGGGCATGCGCCAATGGTGCGGGTGTGCCAGTGCTGGCACAGTGAATGCCCATGGTGGTCGAGCCTCAATCCCTGCAGAGCCTGAGCGCAGAAGAGCTGCGTGAGCTGACCTCGCGCCTCATGACGCAGCTGCGCCACCAGAGCGCGCTGCTGGACAAACTCACGCACGAGAACGCGCTCTTGAAGCGCATGAAGTTCGCGGCCCAGTCCGAACGCTTCAACCCCGAACAGAAGAGCCTGCTCGAAGACGAGATCGAGGCCGACCTGGCGGCCGTGGCCACGGAGATTGACGCGCTACAGGAAGCGCAAGCGCCGGCCAAGCTGGAAGAGAAGAAGGTGCCCAAACGCGCCCCTCTTCCCGCCAACCTGCCGCGGCGCGAGATCCGCCACGAGCCCGACTCGACCACTTGCGCCTGCGGCTGTCAGATGAAGCGCGTGGGAGAGGACGTAGCCGAGAAGCTGGACTACGTGCCTGGCGTGTTCACGGTGGAGCGCCACATCCGGGGCAAGTGGGCCTGCGCGAAGTGCGAGACCATTCACCAGGTACCCGTCGATCCGCACATCATCGACAAAGGCATCCCCACCACCGGGCTGCTGGCGCAGGTGCTGGTGACCAAGTACGCCGATCACCTGCCGCTGTACCGTCAGGAAGCGATCTTCGGCCGCGCCGGTTTGGCGATTCCGCGCTCCACACTCGCTCAATGGGTGGGCTCATGCGGCGTGCAATTGCAGCCACTGGTCGATGCCATGAGACACGAGCTGCTGCAACACCGCGTGCTGCATGCCGACGAGACGCCGGTGTCCATGCTCAAACCGGGCAACGGAAAGACACATCGGGCCTACCTCTGGGCCTATGCCACGGGTGCCTTCGAGAACACCAAGGTGGTCGTCTACGACTTCTGCGAATCGCGCTCGGGCGAACATGCCCGGCGCTTCCTGGGTGACTGGAGAGGCAGCCTCACCTGTGACGACTTCAGCGGCTACAAGGCCTTGATCGCCAGTGGCGTGACCGAGGTTGGCTGCCTGGCGCACGCACGGCGCAAGTTCTTTGATCTGCACGCGGCGAACCAGAGCCAGATCGCAGAGTTCGCGCTCCAGCAGTTCGGCCGTGTCTACGAGATCGAGCGCGAGGTCAAGGAGCTCAGCGCCAATCAACGCCAAGTCATCCGGCAACAACAAGCGAAGCCGCTGCTCGATGCCCTGCACCAGTGGATGCTGCTGCAGCGCCAGAAGGTGCCCGAGGGTTCAGCGAGTGCCAAGGCGCTGGACTACAGCCTGCGGCGCTGGGAGGCTCTGACACGGTTCGTCCACGATGGGCAACTGCCCGTGGACAACAACTGGATCGAGAACCAGATCCGCCCGATTGCCATTGGTCGAAACAACTGGCTCTTCGCTGGCAGCCTGCGTGCGGGCCAGCGGGCGGCTGCCGTCATGAGCTTGATTCAGTCAGCGCGCATGAACGGGCATGACCCCTACGCCTACCTGCGCGATGTGATGGCAAGCCTGCCCATGCAGCGCGCCAGCCAGATCGGTGAGCTGCTGCCGCACCGTTGGCAGCCCATGAGCTGAGTCGCAGACTGGTAGCCTTGGGGCATGAGCAAGCCCAAGATTGCCAAGCGCTCCACCGTCGTGCAGCGCGTCTACCAACTGCACATCCAGCTCGAATACCTGGAGCCAGCGATTTGGCGCCGGCTCTGGGTGCCCGATACGGTGACGCTGGACAAACTTGATCGCGTCATTCAGACCGCCATGGGCTGGATGAACACGCACATGCATGCCTTCGACGTGAGCGCAGTGCGCTACGCGATACCCGACCCCGATTGGCCGTCCAGAGTCGAGACGAGGGATGAACGGGTGTTCGATCTCAGGGCGGTGCTTGCCGACGGCACCACCGAATTCATCTATACCTACGACTTTGGCGACGACTGGCGCCACCGGATCCATGTCGAGGCGGCCTTGGAGCCCGGCGCGAAGAACACTCGCCCGCTTTGCGTAGCCGGAGCCAACGCCTGTCCGCCTGAAGATGTGGGCGGGCCACCGGGCTACAGCGACTTCTTGCAGGCCATCGTCGATCCCGTGCATCCGGAGCACTTGCATCCGGAGCACTTGGCGATGTGGGAGTGGAACGGCGGGCCGTTCGACCCTGCAGGCTTCGACCTCAATGCCGTGAACGCCGGGATGCGCAAGCTGCGCCTATAGAGCCCCGTCAAGATGGGGCGGCCAGACGCTTACGGATCTCAGAGGGAAAAAGTGGCCGAGTGAATCGTCGAGTGGGGGAAGAAAAAAGAGCCACCGGACGGGATGGCGGTCTTCAACGACCGAATCCACGTAGTCGACATGCGGTCAACTTCGATGAGAATCGAAGATGCAGGTAGTTCTCCAACGTGGATCGTTGTTTTCCATAGCGTCGCACCGACGGTGGGTGACTAACTGGGTGGGTAAGGCGACCCAAGATGCAAAAGAGACCGCTAACCTATTGATGTATAAGCAGAAAATTCTTCAAGCAGAACGATACGACATCGTCCTGCTCTGAGTCCTGGTTCACGCCGCCTCGGGCTCCGGTGAGAAGCCCTGGGCGTGCAGACGTGCGTAGAGGCCGCCCGCGCGCAGCAGCACCTGGTGGGTGCCTTGCTCCTCGATGCGGCCGTTGGCCAGCACGACCACGCGGTCGGCGTGCTCGATGGTCGAGAGCCGGTGGGCGATCACCAGTGTTGTGCGGCCTTTCATGAGGCGGGCCAGCGCTTCCTGCACCAACCGCTCGGACTCGTTGTCCAGCGCCGAGGTGGCTTCGTCGAGGATCAGGACCGGCGCGTCCTTGTAGATCGCCCGGGCAATCGCCAGCCGTTGACGTTGTCCGCCCGACAGCTCTGCCGCGTTGTGTCCGACGTTGCTGTGGATGCCTCGCGGCAGCCGTGCGACCAACTCGCCGAGGTTGGCCGATTGGAGGGCCGCGAGCACCTTTTCCTCGTCGATGGCACCTTCCGCGGCGCCCAGCGCCACGTTGGCCGCGAGCGTGTCGTTGAGCATGATCACGTCCTGGCTGACCATCGCGAACTGCCTGCGCAGGCAGTGCAGATCCCAGTCCGTCAGGGCCACACCGTCGAGCAATACGTCGCCGTGCAGCACCTCGACAAAACGGGGCAGCAGGTTGGCGAGCGTGGTCTTGCCAGAACCGGAAGGGCCCACCAGCGCCAGTACCTCACCCGGCTGCACCTGCAGCGACACGCCGCACAGCGCCGTGCGGTTGACCTCGTCGTCGCTGGTGTTTTCGTCGTCCCGCGACGGGTAGCGCACCCAGACGTCCTTCAGCTCGATGGCGCCCTGGACGCGCTCGGCCTGGTGGGTGCCGCTGGACTGTTCGGGTGTGTCTTCGATCAGCTCCAGTCCGCGCTCCAGGGCCGCCAGGCCCCTGGTGATGGGGCCGGCGATCTCGGCCAGGTGCCGGATAGGCGCCACCAGCATCAGCATGGCCGTGACGAAGGCCACAAAATTGCCGACAGTGACGCCACTGCGGCTGCTCTGCCACAAGGCCACCGCGATCACCGCAGACAGCGCCACCGCCGCCAGCATCTGCGTCAAGGGTGTCATTGCGGCCTGCGCGATGGTCGACTTCAGTGCCAGCCGCCGCAGGCGCACGCTCAGCGACTCGAAGCGCTCGGACTGACGCTCCTGCGCGCCGTGCAGACGGACCATGCGGTGGGCGAGGGCATTCTCCTCGACCACATAGGCCAGCTCGTCGGTGGCTTGTTGGCTGGATTTGGTGAGGCTGTAGAGGCGGCGCGAGAGCACCCGCATCACCACCACCAGCGCCGGGAACAGGAAGAGCACGATGAGGGTGAGCTTCCAGTTCAGATACATGAGATAGCCCAACAACGCCAGCAGTGTGAGGCTGTCCTTGGCCAGGGTCAGCAGTGCGTTGACCAGCAGGGTTGAGCCTGTCTGCACTTCGTAGACCAGTGTGTTGGAGAGCTTGCTGGCGCTCTGGCGGGCGAACAGCGTCAGCTGCGCGTCGTTGAGCTTGGCAAACATGGCGCGTCGAAGATTGAGCAGGCCCAGGCTGGCGGTGTAGGACAGTGCGTACTGCGCGAGGAAGCCGGCCAGCCCGCGGATGCCGAACAGTCCCACCAGAGCCACAGGGACCATCCAGAGGTCGATGTTTCCTTCAGAGAAGCCACTGTCCAGCAGCGTCTTGAGTAGCGCGGGAATCATCGGCTCGGTGAGTGCTCCGATGATGGTGCAGATCACCGCCAGCACGATGCCCGCCGACGCCGAGCGGAAGTAAGGCCAGAACCTCACCAGGCGCTCGCGGATGGTGGCGGAGGGTGGTGCAGCAGGGGTGGAAGGCGAGGTCAAGGCGGCGGTCGGTGGTTCGTGAGGCTCGGCGAGAGGGCTCCGGGCCCGCGTGCAGCAAGGATATGGCACATCTTGTCACGGTCGGGGAATGCGCTTCCGGTATTATCCGACGGCAGCGCTTTCTGTCGCTGACACCAACACCCGACGCATGCTGGATTTGAATCGACCCGAATGGCTGCCCACGCGGCGGCATCTGTTGTCCCAAGCCGCCGTCCTCCCGCTGGCGGCACTTCCCCTCCAAAACGCTCTGGCGCAATTTCGCGTCGAAGTCTCCGGCGCTGGTGTGACCCAGATTCCGATTTCTGGCGTGGCTTTCCGCGACAACGGTCTGGCCAATCAGGACATGGTCGCGATTGTCCGGGCCGACCTCGAGCGCAGTGGGCAGTTCAAGTTCATCGAGCCGCTGCCGGTCCGTCTGGACGAGACCTCGAGACCCGATCTGGCTGCCTGGCGCGAGAAAGGCACGGACGCTCTGCTGACCGGCAGCGTGTCCAAGCTTGCCGATGGACGCTTCGACATCCGCTTCCGGCTCTGGGATTCGGTTCGCGGACAGGACCTTGGAGGGCTCAGCTACCCGGTCAACGCCAGCGATCTGCGTTACGCGGCGCACCGTATCGCCGACTACGTGTACGAGAAGCTCACGGGTGAAAAAGGGGTGTTCGCCACCCGCATCGCGTACGTGACCAAGAACGGTCCGCGCTACACCCTGCTGGTGGCTGACTCCGATGGTGAAAACGCGAAGGCCACACTGAGCAGTCCTGAACCGATCATTTCCCCGAGCTGGGCGCCCGGTGGTGGGCAACTGGCCTATGTGTCGTTCGAATCGCGCAAACCCGTCATCTACTCGCACGATGTAGCCACCGGAAAAAGGCGCCTGCTGGCCAACTTCCGCGGCTCCAACAGTGCGCCCTCCTGGTCGCCGGATGGTCGCCAGGTCGTGGCCACACTGTCTCTCTCGGGCAATGCGCAGGTGTATGCCATGGACGCCAATGGCGGCCAGCCGCGCCGGCTAACCCAGTCGGGCAGCATCGACACCGAGCCAGTGTTCAGTGCCGATGGTCGCTCGATCTTCTTCGTGAGCGACCGTGGTGGCTCGCCCCAGATCTACCGCATGGGTGCCGGCGGCGAAAACCCTCAGCGCCTGACCTTCACCGGCAACTACAACATTTCTCCGGCACCCAGCCCCGACGGGCGCTGGCTGGCCTTCATCTCCCGCGTGGGCGGGGCATTCCGCCTGCACGTCATGGAGCTGTCCAGTGGCAATGTCACTGCGCTGAGCGATGCGAGCGCAGACGAAAGCCCCAGTTTTGCACCCAACAGCCGACTCATCGTGTACGCCACCCGTGATCGAGGCCAAGAGGCTCTGATGACGTCGACCGTCGACGGTCGTGTCAAGACGCGGCTGACCGGTGCCCAGGGCGACATCCGAGAGCCCGAGTGGGGTCCGTTCGTCCGCTGACCCCTGCCGCTTTGGTGCCTTGCCTCTTTTCAAAACCAACCAACCCGATTCAGAAAGGGACCTGTCAATGAACAACACCTCGACCCCGGCTGCGCAACGCAAAACTTCCCAATGGGCCTCCCGGCTCGGCGCCTTGATCCTGGTGGCATCGCTCGCGGCCTGCGGCTCCAGCGTGAAGCTGGATGAAGCGCCGGTCGAAGACCGCAACACCACCACTGGCCAGGCCGGTCAGGATGGCACCGGTTCCGGCGTCGATCCGCGTGGCGTCACCGGGGTGCAGGTTCCTGGCATGGACTCTGAGCAGCCTGCTGCGCTCTCCCGCATCGTCTATTTCGACTACGACAGCTTCGAGATTCGTGCCGAATACACCGCGGCTCTGGAAGCCAACGCCCGCTATCTCAAGGCCAACCCGAACCGCAAGGTGGCGCTAGAAGGTCATACCGACGAGCGCGGTGGCCGTGAGTACAACCTGGCGCTGGGCCAGAAGCGCGCAGAGGCCGTTCGCCGTTCGCTGGCGCTGCTGGGTGTGAGCGAGTCCCAGATGGAGCCGGTGAGCTTCGGGGAAGAGAAGCCCGCCGCGATGGGCATGGACGAGACGTCCTATGCCAAGAATCGCCGCGTGGAAATGACCTACCGCTGACATGACCGTGCGCACATCTGCTGTCCTGTCTGTTCGAGTCGCAGCTGCCATGGCGCTGGTTGGCGCTTGCCTGTGGCCGCTGCAGGCCCATGCCTTGTTCGACGACGATGAGGCGCGCAAGGCGATCCTGGACCTTCGGCAGAAATTTGACGCTTACAAGCTGGAAATCGATGCAAAGCTCAATCGCATGGCAGCAGAGTCGCGCGATGCGGGCTCGGCCGGCCAGCGGAGCCTGCTGGAGCTCTCCAACCAGAACGAACAGCTCAGGTCTGAGATTGCCCGTCTGCGTGGCCAGAACGAGCAACTGGCTCGCGAGGTGTCCGAGCTGCAGCGCTTGCAGAAGGATGTCCAGGCGGGTGTTGATGCGCGTCTGAAACAGGTTGAGCCCAGCAAGGTGTCGGTCGACGGCGCGGAGTTCTCTGCGTCACCAGAGGAGCAGCGCGAATACGACGCAGCCATGGAACTGCTGCGCAAGTCGGACTTCGCCGGAGCCGCCTCCGCCTACTCGGCCTTCCTGCGGCGTTTCCCCGGCAGTGGTTACATCCCTTCTGCCCTGTACTGGCAGGGCAATGCCTTGTACGCCACCCGTGCCTACAAGGAGTCGATTGACAGCCACCGGCGTCTGGTGAGTCAGTACCCGACCCACATGCGCACCCCTGAAGCCATGCTCGCGATGGCCAACAGCCAGGTTGAACTCAAGGACAGCAAGTCGGCCAAGCGCACGCTGGAGACCCTGGTCCGGACCTATCCCCAGTCCGAAGCAGCTGCAGCGGGCCGCGAGCGTCTGTCGCGTCTGCGCTGATCCTGCCAGAAGCCTCCACCCCGCCTGGGGTGGAGGGCCGCTTCTACAATCGCCGGATGGACCTCGCCGGCATTCAAACTCTTCAAACCACTGTTCTCTGGGCCGCATTCGCGGCCTCTTGTCTTTTCGGCTTCATCGCCCAGCGGACGCAGTTCTGCACCATGGGGGCGGTGAGCGACATCGTCAACATGGGGTCCTGGACCCGCATGCGGATGTGGGGCATGGCGGTGGGTGTGGCCATGATCGGCTTCTACGGCATGGGCTGGCTGGGCTGGATCGACACCGGCAAGACCATCTACAGCTCCGGGCGCATCATCTGGCTGTCCGCGCTCGTGGGCGGCCTGCTGTTCGGCTTCGGCATGGTGCTGGCCTCCGGCTGCGGCAGCAAGACGCTGGTGCGCATCGGAGCGGGCAGCCTGAAGTCGCTGGTGGTGTTCTTCGTCATGGGCTTTTTTGCGTTCGCCACCCTGCGCGGAGTTTTTGCCGTGCTGCGCGTGAATACGGTTGACAAGGTCGCCGTGGACATTGCTGCTGGCGGGAGTGTGCCCATGTGGTTGACGCAGTTTTTCGGTTTTGCTCCCGACGTGTCCGGTCTGGTTGCCGCGCTGCTGGTGGGGGGCGCGCTGATGTTCTGGGCGCTGCTAGGGAAGGACTTCCGCACGCCGGACGGATTGCTGGCCGGTGTCGGGCTGGGCGCGGTGATCGCATGGATGTGGTGGATCAGTGGCCACCTTGGCTTTGTGCCAGAGCATCCCGAGACGCTGGAATCGGTGTATCTCGCGACAAACAGCGGGCGCATGGAATCGCTGACCTTCACGGCGCCGATGGCCTACCTGCTGGATTGGCTCATTTTCTACAGTGACACCTCCAAGGTGCTGACACTGGGCGTGGTGACGGTGGTCGGCGTGGTCGTTGGCTCGTTCGTTCAGTCGCTGCTGTCTCGCAGCTTTCGCTGGGAGGGATTTCGCGACACCCAGGACACGGCGTTGCACCTTGCTGGAGCCGCCTGCATGGGTGTGGGTGGCGTGACCGCCATGGGTTGCACGGTCGGCCAGGGACTGTCGGGTCTGTCCACGCTGAGCCTGACCAGTGCCATTGCAGTGACCGGCATCATGATCGGGGCTGTACTGGGCTTCCGTTTCCAGATCTGGCTGCTTGAACGCGAATGAACGCAGATTTCGACAGGCGCTTCGGCGGCATGCGCCGCCTCTACGGCGTTCAGGGCGCACAAGCGGTGTTTGACGCGCATGTGATGGTGGTGGGCATTGGAGGGGTGGGGTCCTGGGCCGTGGAAGGCCTCGCGCGCAGCGGCGTGGGGCGCCTGACGCTGGTCGACATGGACCATGTGGCCGAGTCCAATATCAATAGACAGATCCATGCGCTGACCGACACCTTGGGCATGGCCAAGGTCGCGGCCATGCGCGAGCGGATTGCGCAGATCAACCCTGCATGCGTGGTCGAGACAGTCGACGACTTCGTGACGGAGGAAAACTGGCCTGTGCTCGGCGCTAGGCTGCTGGCGCATGCAGGACCGGTCGCAGTCATCGATGCCTGTGATCAGGTGCGTGCCAAAACGGCCATGGCGGCGTGGGCCATGGCGTGCGGGGCCAACTTTGTGTCCGTGGGCGCAGCGGGGGGCAAACGCAAGCCGCAGGCCGTCGAGGTTGGAGACTTGGCCGAGGTCACCCACGACCCGCTGCTAGCCCAGTTGCGGTACAGGCTGCGCAGGGCACACGGCGCGCCACGCACCCGTCGCATGGGTGTGAGCTGTGTGTTCAGCCGCGAGGCCGTGGCGCCGCCCGATGCGTCGTGCAATCTTTCGTCATCCGATGGATCGCTCAACTGCCATGGTTACGGGTCGGTGGTCAGCGTGACGGCAAGCTTCGGGCTGTGTTCGGCGGGGAGCGTGCTCAACGCTCTCGCAGATTGCGCATCAAACAAACTGGGCATGCTTTCGAAACGGCCTGAAATGACGCTATAATTTGAGGCTTCGCGCTATCCGATTCGTAAGACAACGGAATGTGTGCGGGGCGTTAGCTCAGTTGGTAGAGCAGCGGACTCTTAATCCGTAGGTCGAGTGTTCGAGTCACTCACGCCCCACCAGTTTATTTGGTATGTGAAGTTCCTGGCTGAAGTCAGGGTCACCGTTCGATTTGATGGGACGTTAGCTCAGTTGGTAGAGCAGCGGACTTTTAATCCGTTGGTCGGCAGTTCGAGCCTGCCACGTCCTACCAAAATCCTCTCTCTGAGGACATAGAAAGCCTGCTACTTTTTTTGGTAGCAGGCTTTTTTTGTTGGCGTTCCCGCTGCCTGCGCAGGAATGGCCGGGTTTGGCTGTGCTCATTCGGCCTTCAGTCCGTGCCAGGGTGTCCGATATTCCAGAACCCCATTGCCATCTTGGCGTGCTTCCACCACACAGAGGCATTGTCGGAGTGGGGAAGGTGGAGCTGCTCCTTGCGACGCATACAGCTCTGTTCGGACGGGCAGTGAATCAAACGGGGACACCACATGGGACTGATCATCAAGGCCCTGCGCCAATGGCGAATCCGCACACGCATGGTTGCCCTGCTTGTGATCGCACTGACTCTGGTGTGCCTTGTGGCCGCGGCCGGGGTCCTGTCCCTGCAACTGCAAAGCCAGCGCACCGACGAGTTCATCAACCGCTCGCTGCATTTGTCTCACCAGCTCAGTGAGATCAACCGAAAGGTCGGGGACATCAATCGGGCGGAAAAGGACATGGTCATCTACTACGACGACCGCATCACGCTCAACCAGCACCGGGATCGGTGGACAGCCGCGGTGGCTGCGGTGCAGAAGCAACTGGGCGTTCTGCTGGACGGCGCCGGCGAGAAGGCGGCCCCACCGCTCAAAGAGGCGCTCACCAGGCTGGAGGCGTATGAAGCCGCCACCAAACAGATCGTGTTGCAGGTAGAGGACGGTGCCTACGACAACAGCCACACGGCCGACAAGATGCTGGGACAGGCCAAGGAACAGATGCGCCTGATCGAGGCGGCGTTGCAGGCGCTGGCGCAGGTGCTGGATACCGATGCCGCCGAAGCGCGCGCCGCGCGAGAGCAGGGCGTCCAGCAGGCCACCATGATCAGCCTGGGCGTGCTGGTGGCCGTGGCGGCACTGCTGGTGCCATTCGTCTGGCTCAACATGCGCAGCATCTGTGTCCCACTGGACCAGGCGCGCGAACTGGCCAGCGCCATTGCCCAAGGTGATCTGACCCGCCATGTGGACACTGATGGGCGCGACGAAACCGCCGCCATGTTGACCTCGTTGCAGTCCATGCAGGTGTCGCTTCAGGCGGCTGTGACGCAGGTGCGCCAGGCCAGCGACAGCATCGGCACGGCGAGCGCGGAGATTGCATCGGGCAACCAGGACCTCTCCAGCCGCACCGAGCAGGCGGCCAGCAACCTGCAGCAGACCGCCGCCTCCATGGAGCAGCTGACCAGCACGGTCAAGAACAGCGCGGATGCGGCGCGCCAGGCCAACCAGCTGGCTGCCAGCGCCTCGGAGATTGCGGTGCGCGGTGGTCAGGTGGTCGACCAGGTGGTGCACACCATGCAGGAGATCCACCACAGCAGCCAGAAGATCAACGACATCATCGGCGTGATCGACGGCATCGCCTTCCAGACCAACATCCTCGCGCTCAATGCGGCCGTCGAGGCGGCGCGGGCCGGCGAGCAGGGCCGCGGTTTCGCGGTGGTGGCGGCCGAGGTGCGCAGCCTGGCCCAGCGCAGCGCCGAGGCAGCCAAGGAGATCAAGGGCCTGATCAGCGCCAGCGTGGACAGGGTCGAGACCGGCAGCCGCCTGGTGGGCGATGCGGGTCAGACCATGGGCGAGGTGGTGGCCAGCGTGCAGCGGGTGACGGAGATCATCGGCGAGATCAGCTCGGCCGCGGGCGAACAGAGCGACGGCATCGGCCAGGTGAACGTGGCGGTGGCGCAGCTGGATCAGATGACGCAGCAGAACGCCGCGCTGGTCGAGGAAAGTGCAGCAGCGGCCCAGAGCCTCAAAGACCAAGCCACTGTGCTGACCCGCACGGTGCAGGTGTTCCGGGTGCAATGACCACGATCCGCCGCAGGAGCGGAGTCTTTGCGGTCGCGGCCTTCGCTCTCGACCGGGCGCCTGCGCTCAGGCCTTCTTCTTGAGCAGGCCGTAGAGCGTCAGCAGCACGATGGCGCCTACGACGGAAGCGATGAATCCCGCCGGTTGACCCGGCGCATAGAGCCCCAGGGCGGCGCCTGCGTAGCTGGCCAGAAACGAGCCGGCGACACCGAGCAGGGCCGTCATGATCCAGCCCATGCTGTCATCGCCGGGCTTGAGCATGCGTGCGACGAGGCCTGCGATCAGGCCGATGAACAGGGTGCCGAGAATGGACATCATGCGAAAGGCTCCTTTCAGAACGCAGAGACAGGCCTCTGAGTGTCGGTCACTGTAGCGCCATTCTTTCGATGGCGCAGCCTGTGCCTGGCGCCGTCGCCCGGTGTGTGCAGGACGTCATCCCGCAGCAGCCTTCAGGCGACAGAGTTCGCCGCTTCAATCGCTTCGGTCAGTTCAAGCCACCGCGCCTCGACCGTCTCGATCTCGTCGTTCACCGCCTTGAGCTGCCGACCGGCGTCGGCCAGGGCTGCGGGCGTGGCCGGCTGGCTCAGGGTGTCTTCCAGCCGCTGCTTGTCCTGGGTCAGCGCGGCGAGACGTTTCTCCGCCTGTTCCAGCGATTTCTTCAGCGGTCGCAGGCGCTCGGCCAGTTGCTGGCGCTTCTGTGCATCGAGCTTGCGCTGTTCGGCGCTGCTGGGCGCCGGTGCGGCGGCCACGGCCGGGGCGGGGGCCGACGCCACCACCGGTGCCGGGGCCGGTGCAGTCTCTGCCCGCGCCTCCTGCCGGCGCGCCTCGCGGGCCTGCTTGGCCACGTCCAGCAGGTAGCGCTGGTAGTCGTCGAGGTCGCCGTCGAACGGGGCGATGCCGCCCCGCGAGACCAGCCAGAACTCGTCGCACACCGCGCGCAGCAGGGCCCGGTCGTGGCTGACCAGCATCACCGTGCCTTCGAACTCGTTGAGCGCGACCGACAGCGCCTCGCGCGTGGCCAAGTCCAGGTGGTTGGTCGGTTCGTCCAGCAGCAGCAGGTTTGGGCGCTGCCAGACGATCATGCACAGCACCAGGCGCGCCTTCTCGCCGCCGCTCATGCTGCCCACGGCCTGCTTGACCATGTCGCCGCTGAAATTGAACCCGCCCAGGAAGCTGCGCAGGTCCTGCTCGCGCGTGGCCTGGCCACTCAGGCGGCCTTGTGCCGTGCAGTCCTTGACCAGTCGGATCATGTGCTCCAGCGGCGTGTCGGCCGGGCGCAGCACGTCCAGTTCCTGCTGGGCGAAGTAGCCGATGTTCAGGCCCTTGCCTTCGATGATCTCGCCGCTTATGGCGACCAGGTCACGCGCGATGGTCTTGACCACGGTGGACTTGCCCTGACCGTTGGCGCCCAGGATGCCGATGCGCTGGCCCGCCAGCACCGACTTGCTGACGCCGCGCACGATGGTGATCGGGTCGCCGCCGTCCACCGCCGGCGGGTAGCCGAAGCTCACGTCGTGCATGGCCAGCATGGGGTTGGGCAGGTTCTGCGGTTCGGCGAACTCGAAGTTGAACTCCGCCTCGGCCAGCACCGGGCCGATCTTCTCCATGCGCTCCAGCGCCTTGACCCGGCTCTGCGCCTGCTTGGCCTTGCTGGCTTTGGCCTTGAAGCGGTCGATGAACTTCTGCAGGTGTGCCATCTTCTCCTGCTGGCGCGCGTAGGCCGTGGCCTGCAGCGCCATCTGCTCGGCGCGCATGTCCTCGAAGCGGCTGTAGTTGCCGCCGTAGCGGGTCAGCAGGGCGCGTTCGATGTGCACGGTGACATCGGTGACCGCGTCGAGGAATTCGCGGTCGTGGGAGATCACCAGCAGCGTGCCCTGGTAACGCTTGAGCCAGTCTTCTAGCCAGACCAGGGCGTCCAGGTCCAGGTGGTTGGTGGGTTCGTCGAGCAGCAGCAGCTCGCTCGGGCACATCAGGGCGCGCGCAAGCTGCAGGCGCATGCGCCAGCCGCCGGAGAAGCTGTTGACCGGTCGTTCCAGCTCGTCGCTGCGGAAACCCAGCCCGAGAATCAGGGCCTGTGCCCGCGCCGGCGCATCGTGCGCGCCCGCGTCGTGCAGCGCCATGTAGGCGTGGGCCATGCGCTCGCCGTCGTCGCTGGCCTCGGCCGCGGTCACTTCCTGCTGGGCGGCCAGCAGGGTCACGTCGCCTTCGATGACGAACTGTGTCGCGGGCATGTCGGTCTCGGGCATGTCCTGCGCCACCTGGGCCATGCGCCAGTGGGTGGGCACGCTGAAGTCGCCCTTGTCTTCGTGCAGCGTGCCGTCGAGCAGGCGGAACAGGCTGGATTTGCCGGCGCCGTTGCGGCCCACGAGGCCGACTTTCTCGCCGGGGTTGATGGTGCAGGAGGCGCCATCGAGCAGGACCTTCGTGCCGCGACGAAGGACCAGGTTTTTCAGGGTGATCATGGGGAAACGGAAGCGGGAGAAGTGGCGGCGCGCAGGGCGTCGGCGGTCAGCAGCAGCACCTGGTCGTCACCGGCGCTGGTCGAGAGCCAGACCACCTCCAGCTGCGGGAAGGCGGCTTCAAAGAAGGGGCGCTCGTGGCCGATTTCGAGCACCAGCACGCCGTGCGGGGACAGGCGCGGGGGCAGGTCGCGCAGCAGTGCGCGCACGAAGTCCATGCCGTCGGCGCCACCGGCCAGCGCCAGCTCGGGCTCGGCGCGGAACTCCGGCGGCAAGGCGGACATGCTGTCGGCGTTGACGTAGGGCGGGTTGCACAGCACCAGGTCCCAGGGACCCGGGCAGGCGGCAAGTCCGTCGGACTCGATCAGGTGGACTCGATCCTGCAGCCCGTGGCGGTCGACGTTGATGCGCGCCACCGCCAGGGCTTCGGGGGAGAGGTCGGCGCCGGTTACCTGCACCTCGGGCCAGGCCATGGCCGCGAGCACGGCCAGGCTGCCATTGCCGGTGCACAGGTCGAGCACCTGCCGGGTGTCCTCACCGAGCCAGGCGTCGAAGCCGCCGTCGGCGATCAGCTCGGCAATGAAGCTGCGCGGCACGATGGCGCGTTCGTCGACGTAGAAAGGCACGCCTTGCAGCCAGGCTTCGCGCGTGAGGTAGGCGGCGGGCTGGCGGGTTTCGATCCGACGCCCGATCAGGGCCTCGGCCTCGCCGACCTGGGCGGCCTGCAGCTCCTGGCACCCGATGGCGTCCAGATCGCTGTCCAGCGGCATGCCCAGCGACCAGAGCACCAGCCAGGCCGCTTCGTCGCGCGCGTTGGTGGTGCCATGGCCGTAGACGAGGCCGGCGGCCTCCAGCCGGTCCTGGGACCGGTCCAGCAGTTCCTGCAATGTCATGGTGTTCAGCCGGCCAGCGCCGCGCTGCGGTTCAGGCGTTCGAGCACGCCGCGGTAGATGGCCGTGAGCGGCTCGATGTCGGCCACGGCCACGTGCTCGTCGACCTTGTGGATGGTGGCGTTGGGAGGACCGAGTTCGACCACCTGCGGGCAGATTTGCGCGATGAACCGGCCGTCGCTGGTGCCGCCGGTGGTGGAGAGCTCGGTCGCGATGCCGGTGGCGTCCTGGATGGCGGCGCGCACGGCATCGACCAGGGTGCCTGGCGTGGTGAGGAAGGGCAGGCCGCCCAGGGTCCACGCGAGGTCGTAGTCGCTGCCTGGCCGCAGACCATGCCGCGCCAGCACCTCGGCCACGCGGCCCTGCAGGCCTTCGGGCGTGGACTCGGTGGAGAAGCGGAAGTTGAAGTCGATGACCACGGTGCCGGGAATCACGTTGCTCGCGCCGGTGCCGCCGTGGATGTTGCTGACCTGCCAGCTGGTGGGCGGAAAGAAGGCGTTGCCTTCGTCCCAGACCGTGGCCGCCAGTTCGGCCAGTGCAGGGGCCACCAGGTGGATAGGGTTCTTCGCCAGCTGCGGGTAGGCGATGTGGCCCTGGATGCCCTTGACCGTGAGCTTGCCGCTCATGGTGCCGCGGCGGCCGTTCTTGATCATGTCGCCGGTGCGCTCGACCGAGGTCGGTTCGCCCACGATGCACCAGTCCAGCCGTTCACCGCGTCGCTGCAGTTCCTTGCAGACCACCACCGTGCCGTCGTTGGCCGGGCCTTCCTCGTCGCTGGTGAGCAGGAAGGCGATGTCGATGGCCGGCCGCGGCGTGGCGGCGAGGAACTGTTCGCAGGCCACCACCATCGCCGCCAGCGAGGTTTTCATGTCGCTCGCGCCGCGTCCGAAGAGCCTGCCGTCGCGGTGGCTGGGCACGAAAGGGTCGCTGGTCCAGGCGTCCAGCGGGCCGGTGGGCACCACGTCGGTGTGGCCCGCCCAGACGAGGGTGGGGCGCCGACCGGTGCCGCAGCGCGCCCACAGGTTGGCAACGCGGAAGGCGTCCGGTCCGCTGTCCATGCGCTCGCATGCAAAGCCCAGCGTTTGCAGCCGCGCCGCGATGATGTCCAGGCACCCCGCGTCATCGGGGGTGACCGAGGGGCGGGCGATCAGTTCTTCGGCAAGGCGCAGCGTGGCGGTCATCAGAATTTGACGTCGAGCGTGAACTCGGTGAAGGTGGCCTGGTCGCTCTGGTCGTCGTCCGACGGCGTCGCCGCCTGGCTGGCCTTGGAGGCGTTGAAGTCGTTCTGCAGACGCCAGAGCAGGTTGTTGGGCGAATCGGCATGCACCAGCGCCTCGTTGCGCGTGACCAGGCCGTCGAGCACCAGACGCGCGAGGTCCTGCTCGAAACTCTGCGAGCCGACCGCCAGCGACTTTTCCATCGCCTCGCGCACCCCCGAGAAGTCGCCCTTCTGGATCAGGTCGGCCACCAGGGCGGTGTTGAGCAGCACCTCCATCGCAGGCACTCGTCCGCCGGTGTGGGTGCGCAGAAGGCGCTGCGACACGACGGCGCGCAGCGCCGCGGCCAGATCGCCCAGCATCGTCGGGCGCACCTCGACCGGGTAGAAACTCAGGATCCGGTTGAGGGCCTGGTAGCTGTTGTTGGCGTGCAAGGTGGCCATGCACAGGTGGCCCGACTGGGCGTAGGCAATGGCGGCCGACATGGTCTCGCGGTCGCGGATTTCGCCGATCAGGATCACATCCGGCGCCTGGCGCAGGGCATTCTTCAGGCCGACCTGCAGCGATGCGGTGTCCCGGCCGACCTCGCGCTGGTTGATCACCGAGCGCTTGTTGCGGTACATGTACTCGATCGGCTCCTCGATGGTGAGGATGTGGCCGGTGGCGTTCTCGTTGCGGTGGTCGATCATGGCCGCCAGCGTGGTCGACTTGCCGGCGCCGGTGGCACCGACCATCAGCACCAGGCCGCGTTTTTCCATCACGATCTCGTTGAGGATCGGGGGCACGTTCAGCGAGTCCAGCGACGGCACGTCCGCCGGAACAAAACGGATCACCACCGCGTAGTTGCCGCGCTGACGCATGGCACTGACCCGGAAGTTGCCGATGCCGTCCAGCGGCACCGCCATGTTGAGTTCACCGGTTTCCACCAGTTCCTCGATGCGGGCCGGCGGCACGATTTCGGACAGCAGGTTGCGCGGCGCCTCGGGCGGCAGCACCTGGCTGTTGATCGGGATGGTCTGGCCGTTGATCTTGATCATCGCCGGCGCATGGGCCGACAGGTAGACGTCCGAGGCCTTCTTGTCGGCCATCAGGCGCAGGATGCGCTCCATCGTTCCGCTGCTCATGTCGGCTCCCGGGTCAGGCGTTGAGATCAGTCGCGCAGCAAGTCGTTGATGCTGGTCTTCGAGCGCGTCTGGGCGTCCACGCGCTTGACGATGATGGCGGCGTACATGCTGTAGTCGGCGCCGTTGGCGGCCTTCTTGGGCAGGTTGCCGCTGACCACCACCGAGCCCGAGGGCACGCGGCCGTAGCTGATCTCGCCGGTGGCGCGGTCAAAGATCGGGGTGCTCTGGCCGATGTACACGCCCATGCCGAGCACCGAGTTCTCTTCCACGATCACGCCTTCGACCACTTCGGAGCGGGCGCCGATGAAGCAGTTGTCCTCGATCACGGTCGGGTTGGCCTGCAGCGGTTCCAGCACGCCGCCGATGCCGACGCCGCCGGAGAGGTGCACGTTCTTGCCGATCTGTGCGCAGGATCCCACGGTGGCCCAGGTATCGACCATGGTGCCCGAGTCGACATAGGCGCCGATGTTCACATAGGAGGGCATGAGGATCGCGCCCGACGCGATGAAGCTGCCGCGGCGGGCCACGGCCGGGGGCACCACGCGCACGCCGGTGGCCTTGAGTTCGGCCTCGGAGAGGTGGGCGAATTTGGTCTGCACCTTGTCGAAGAAAGCCAGGTCGCCGGCCTTCATCACCGCGTTGTCCTTCAGGCGGAACGACAGCAGCACGGCCTTCTTGATCCACTGGTGCACCGTCCACTGGCCCACGCCTTCGCGGGTGGCCACGCGCAGCTTGCCGCTGTTGAGTTCGGCAATCACGTGCTCGACCGCGTCCAGCACTTCCTTCGGGGCGGATGCGGGCGAGAAGTCGGCGCGCTGTTCCCAGGCGTTGTCGATCAGGGTTTGCAGTTGTTGGGTCATGAGACGGGTCGGCGTTGGGGTTGAAATGGGTGGTTCAGCGAGACTGTTCGCGGCAGAAGCGCACGATGCGTTCAGCGGCTTCCAGGCATTCGGCGGGTTCGGCCACCAGGGCCATGCGCACGCGGCCGGCGCCGGGGTTGGTGCCACCACTGGCTCGCGCCAGGTAGCTGCCGGGCAAAACGGTCACATTGTATTGAGCCAGCAGTTCCCGGGCGAAGGCCTCGTCGGCGCTCAGGCCGGCCACCTTGCCCTCGAACGAGGCCGGCACGCCGGCCCAGAGGTAGAAGGCCGCGTCGGGCAGCGCCACATCCAGCACCTCGGCCAGCATGGGTGTGACGGCGGCGAACTTCTCGCGGTACTGGCGGCGGTTGTCGATCACATGCTCCTCGTCGCCCCACGCGGCCACGCTGGCGGCCTGCACGGCCGGGCTCATGGCGCCGCCGTGGTAGGTGCGGTAGAGCAGGAAGCTCTTGATGAGCGCGGCATCCCCCGCCACGAAGCCGCTGCGCAGGCCGGGCACGTTGCTGCGCTTGGACAGGCTGGTGAACATCATGAGGTTCTTGAAGTCCGGACGGCCCAGTTTCACGGCGGCTTCAAGGCCGCCCAGCGGCGGTTCGTCGCGGAAATAGATCTCGCTGTAGCACTCGTCGGACGCGATCACGAAGCCGTGGCGGTCGCTCAGCTCGAACAGCTTCTGCCACTCGTCCAGCGGCATCACGGCGCCGGTGGGGTTGCCGGGCGAGCAGACGAAGATCAGCTGCGTGCGCGCCCAGACCTCGTCGGGCACGCTGTCCCAGTCCACCGCGAAGTTGCGCGCCGGCACGCTGGGTACGTAGAAGGGCTGGGCGCCGCCGAGCAGGGCCGCACCTTCGTAGATCTGGTAGAACGGATTGGGAAAGGCCAGCGTGGCGCCGGGCTTTGAGGCGTCCAGTACCGTCTGTGCAAACGAGAACAGGGCCTCGCGCGAACCGTTCACCGGCAGCACCTGGGTGGCGGCGTCGACGGGGACGCCATAGCGGCGCTGCATCCAGGCGGCGCAGGCCTGGCGCAGGGCGGGTTCGCCGGCGGTGGCGGGGTAACCGGTCAGGCCGGTGTCCAGCGCGGCGGCCAGCGCGTCCTTGAGCATCTGCGGCGTGGCGTGTTTGGGCTCGCCGATGCCCAGGCTGATGGGACGCAGGTCGGGGTTGGGCGTGACGCCCGCGAAGAGCCGGCGCAGCCGTTCGAAGGGGTAGGGCTGCAGGCGGGAGAGCAGGGGATTCATGGGCCGCGATTATCGGCCATGGCCTGCGGCCCGCCGGCTGCAGGTCTTACTGTTTGGGCAGTCCCAGCTTGCTGATCATGGCGCCCCATTCGTCGTGGGTTTTCTGCACGAGCGCGGCGAATTCCTGCGGTGTGTTGCCGCCCGCCTCGTAGCCGCCATCCCGGTAGAACTTGGCGACTTCGGGCATGGCCAGCACCTTCACCAGCGCATCATTGAGCTTCTTCACGACGGCGGGCGGCATGTTGGCCGGGCCGAAGAAGCCAAGCCAGCTGGGCAGGTCCATGCCGGTGTACCCCTGTTCGGCAAACGTGGGCACGTCGGGCAGGGCGCTGACGCGCTGGGACGCCGCAATGGCCATGATCTTCACCTTGCCGCTCTGTGCAGCAATGATCGCGGAGGGTGCGGAATCGAACATGTACTGGACCCGACCTCCGATCAGGTCCTTGGCCGCGTCGGAGCCACCCTTGTAGGGGATGTGCACCGAGTCGATCTGGGTCTGACGGGTGAACGCCTCACCGTAGATGTGCGACGAGGTGCCCAGTCCGAAGGATGCATAGCTGGTCTTGCCGGGATTCGCCTTGATGTAGGCGACCAGTTCGCGCACGTTGTTCGCCGGCACGGAGGTGCTCATCGACAGCACCAGCGGGCCCCGCCCGCCCACCGACAGCGGGGTGAAGTCCTTGAACGGGTGGTAGGGCACCTTGGCAAACATGTGGGGGTTCTGCGCAAAGGTGGAGGATGGCGAGTACATGAGCGTGTAGCCATCCGGTGCGGCTCGGGCGACCTCGCTGGCGGCGAGCATGGTGCTGGCGCCTGGCCGGTTGTCCACGACCACATTGGTGCCCAGCACCTCGCCGAGCTTCTGGGCCACGGTGCGGGCCTGGGCATCGGTGCCGCCACCTGCGGTGAAGCCGACCACCAGGCGGATCGGACGGTCTTTTGTCGGGAAATCCTGGGCGAATGCGGGCAGCGTGCTGCCGGCCAGTGCGGCGGCTGCCAGCAGCGTCACGACCTGACGGCGTGTGCGCGAGGCCGTACGAGAAGGGGTGGTAGGGCCAAGTTCGGGCATGTTGTCTCCTGTTGTGGTTGCGATGAAAATGGACTGTATATCCATAAAACACTTTCAGTAAGCGTGTTTTGTCGGTGTTAACCCTTATAAACGCCTATTTGGATTGTAAAAATGAAAACACAGTCCATAATTAGAGCAACCAAGGAGAAGATATGAAAGTGCAGACCCTCACGCGGACCGACGAACGCTTCCTCACCTCGGATGTGTTCGATCGCGACCAGCGGGTGGCGCGGCCGGATCACGGCACCTGGGACGAGCCCGGGCGGCGCATCCCGATTTACCACCGTTGTGGTGTGCTGGTCGTGGGTGGGGGGCCTTCGGGTACCGCCGCCGCCGCCTCCGCCGCCGCCGCCGGTGCCGACGTGGCACTTCTGGAGCGCTACAACCACCTGGGCGGGCTGTCAACCGGCGGGCTGGTGATCTGGATCGACCGCATGACCGACTGGGAAGGGCAACTGGTTGTGCGAGGTTTCGCCCAGGAGGTGTTCGAGCGGTTGCCGGCGGATGCCATCGCCGGGCCGACCCGGGAGGACTGGGGGTCCCAGGAGCCCGACAAGGCGGGCTACTGGTCGCACCGCACGGCGGGCTTCCACGGCGTCGTGACCTGGTCGCCCACCATCGACCCCGAGCGTCTGAAACTTCTGTCGCAGGAAATCGTGATCGAGCGTGGCGTCAAGCTGATCTACCACTCATGGGCCGCGCTGCCCATCGTGGATGAAAAGGGGGTCGTCAAAGGCGTGGTCTTCGAGAGCAAGGAAGGGCGCATGGCCATCATGGCCGACGTGGTGGTCGACGCCACCGGCGACGGTGATCTGTTCGCGCGCGCCGGTGCGGCGTTCGTCAACGACATCGAACAGGCCGACGTGCACCACTGCATGAACACCTCCTGGCTGTTCGGGGGCGTTGACATGAACCGCTGGATCGACTTCAAGACTGGGCGACCCGACGATCACGCGGCCTTCATGGCCCGAGGTCGTGAGCAGCTCAAACTGTTCGAACGCCCGTTTGTGTCCTGGCGCAACGACATCGCGCTGTTCATGGGGCCGCGGCAGTCGGGGTACTCGGCGCTCGATGTGGACGATCTGACGGCGGTTGAAGTGCGTTCGCACCGGGCGATGGCCGCCCATCTGGACTATTTCAAGGCACACGCGCCGGGCTTCGAAGACGCCTATCTGCTGCAAAGCGCGCCGCAGATCGGCGTGCGCCACGCGCGCCGGCTGGTCGGCACGGACGGCGTCTGGCGCCACCGCTGGCCCGAGGGGCGTGCGCTGCCCGACGAGGTGGCGGTTTCGCCGGCGGTCTCGCCCAAATTCCCCAACATCTCCGTGCCCTACGGGGCGCTGGTGCCCGAGAAGCTCGACGGGCTGCTGGCCTGTGGCCGCCACATTTCCTGTGACCGCAATTCGCACGGATTCATGCGCGAGATTCCGCAATGTTGGTTGACCGGCCAGGCCGCCGGAGTGGGGGCCGCGCTGGCGGTGCGCCACGGCGTCGCACCGCGCGCGGTGGACATCGGTGCCTTGCAGGCCGAGTTGTTGCGCCAGGGGGTGTATCTGCGACCCGGCGCGGCCGTGCAGCCCGAGCCGTTGGTCGCGTCGGCGTGAGCGCATCCTCATGAAGGCACCTCTTATATTGGCGGGTTTCCAAGAGGAGACCACCATGGCGAACGATCGTCCAGGCATCCACGACGCGCCGCGAGCCGAGCGTCCCGATACCGTGTCCGCGCTGGAGCGTGGCATTTCTGTGTTGCGCTGTTTCTCTGAGGAGCGGCCAGTGCAGGGGTACGCCGAGCTGGTGCGCATGACGGGCATTCCCAGGCCCACGCTCAACCGCATCGTCGGCACCTTGCTGGGGGCTGGCATGCTCAAGAACGCGCCCATGGCCGACCGTTTCATGCTGGGGCCGGGGGTGGTGTCGCTGGCGCGGGTCTTTCTCGGCAGCCTGGACGTCCGGGGCGTGGCCAGGCCCCATCTCCAGGCACTGGCGGAGGAGGTGGGCGTGTCCACCTATCTGGCCGTGCGCGACGGCATGGAGATGGTGATCATCGAGGCATGCCGTCCGCGCTCGTCGATGCTCACCGCGCGGCTGGACGTGGGCTCGCGCGCACCACTGCCGGTGTCGGCGCTGGGGCGGGCCTTCCTGTCGGCCATCGACGATGCACAGCGCCAGCAGCTGATCGACTCGCTGCGGCTGTTGCGCGGCCCTGAATGGGACAGCGTGGCCCCGGCCATGCACCGTTCGATCGACGAGGCCCGGCGGCTGGGCTATTGCCTGTCGCTCGGCGAATTCCACCGCGAGATCAATTCGGTGTCGGTGGCGCTGTACGGACCGTCCGGCGAGGTCATGGCGCTCAACTGCGGTGGCGCCGCGTTCATGTTCACCGAACAGCGCCTGCGCGAAGAACTGGCGCCGCGCCTGCGGGCCATTGCCAAAGACATCGCACAGGCCATTGGCGGGCGCGTGCCCGAACTGCGGCCGTCCTGAGGCGGCCTGCGACCACCCACGATACGGAGACCTCATGCAACTGAGCGACGAAGAGAAAGCCATGTACGACGGCCGCGACGGGCCGGCCGTTCAGAAGGCGATGGACCTGCTGGTGCGCTACGGTGAAGCGCTGGATGCCGAGTGCCTGGTGCAGACCCGCAACGTCTGCGCCACCATCACCTCGACCACCCCGTTCCAGCGCGAGTTCGCGCTGGCCAAGGGCGGCATGGACGCGGTGTTTTCCGAGTTCAGCCTCGACAGCCAGGAAGTGGTGCAGATTCCTAAGTTCAAGGTCTTCACCAGCCATCTGCAGCTGGGCTTCGATCCCGGTCAGCCCGAGCGCATGGGCGTGAACGAGGAGACCGTGCGGTTCTATGAGCAGAGCGAGCGCCACGCTGCCGGTCTGGGCGCCCAGATCATGAACACCTGCACCCCGTATCAGGTGGGCAACATTCCCACCCGCGGCGAGCACTGCGCATGGATGGAGTCGTCCGCGGTGGTCTACTGCAACTCGGTGCTGGGGGCGCGCACCAACACCGAGGGACGCGAGAGCTGTGGTGCGGCGATGCTGACCGGGCGCATTCCCTACTGGGGCTATCACCTTCCCGAAAACCGATACGCCACACACCTCGTGGAACTCGACATCGAGGTCGAGTCGGTGCAGGACTGGGGACTGCTGGGCTACTTCATCGGCGAACATGTGCAGGATCGGGTGCCGGTGCTGCATCGGCGAGGGGGGCTGGAGCAGGTGCCCAACCTGCCGCGCCTCAAGCACTTTGGCGCCGCCGCCGCGTCCTCGGGCGGGGTGGAGCTTTTCCACATCGCCGGCATCACCCCTGATGCCCTGACGCTGGAACAGGCGCTCGGGGGGCGGCCGCCGCGCGAAGTGTTGCGCTACGGCGAGGCCGAGCGCCGCCTCGCTTACGAGAAGCTCAACATGACCGCGCAGTCGGCCGAGATCCAGTACGTCATGCTGGGCTGTCCGCACTACACGATCGAACAGATCTGGGAAGCCGCGCAACTGCTGGAAGGGCGGCGCGTGCATCCGGACTGCGAGCTGTGGATCTTCACGCCCCGCGCCATCAAGGCGCTGGCCGACCGCAACGGCTACACCAAGATCATCGAAGACGCCGGCGGCATCCTCATGTCCGACAGCTGTTCTGCCATGAGCCGCGCTGTGCCCAAGGGCACCCGGACGGTGGCACTGGACTCGGCCAAGCAGGCGCACTACCTGCCCGCCATCCTCGGCGTGCAGGCCTGGTTCGGCACCACGGCGCAATGCATCGACGCGGCATGCACCGGCCGCTGGCAAGGAGGACTGCAATGAGCACCGAAACACCGTCCCTGGCCCCGCCCAGCGAACCAAAGGTGATCGTCATCCACGGACGCAAAGTGGTGGGTGGCATCAGCGAAGGCGAGGCGCTGGTCACGCGCGACCACATTTCAGGCTGGGGCGGCATCGACCCGCGCACCGGCAGCGTGATCGAAACCCGCCACGAACTGCGGGGACAGAGTTTTGCCGGCAAGGTGCTGGTGTTCCCGGGAGCCAAAGGCTCCTCGGGCTGGTCGGCCATGTTCCACATGACCCGGTTGCTCAAGACCGCGCCGGCGGCGTTCCTGTTCAATGAAATGACCACCAAGATGGCACTGGGCGCCGTGGTGACCCATGCACCGGCCATGACCGGGTTCGATCGAGATCCGCTCGATTGCATCGAGACCGGAGACTGGGTGCGGGTGGACGCCGAAGCCGGCGTGGTGGAAATCACCAAGCGCGGTTGAGGCGGGGCGGGGCGCCGCCCCCTCGGGCGCCAGGGCGGCTGGGGTAACATTTCGGGCCTGTATCCGATCACCGACTGGGGCCCCTTTGCGTCTGAATTCCATCAAGCTGTCCGGCTTCAAATCGTTCGCCGAGCCGACCAATTTCATGCTGCCGGGGCAGCTGGTGGGCGTGGTGGGCCCGAACGGCTGCGGCAAGTCCAACATCATGGACGCGGTGCGCTGGGTGCTGGGCGAGAGCAAAGCGTCGGAATTGCGTGGCGAGTCCATGCAGGACGTGATCTTCAACGGCACCAACAACCGCAAGCCGGCCAGCCGCTCCAGCGTGGAGCTGGTGTTCGACAACAGCGACCACCGCGCCGGCGGCCAGTGGGGCCAGTTCACCGAAATCGCGGTCAAGCGCGTGCTCACGCGCGACGGCACCAGCAGCTACTACATCAACAACCAGCCGGTGCGCCGCCGCGACGTGCAGGATGTGTTCCTGGGCACCGGCCTGGGGCCGCGGGCCTACGCCATCATCGGCCAGGGCACGATCAGCCGGATCATCGAATCCAAGCCCGAGGAACTGCGCCTGTTCCTCGAAGAGGCCGCGGGCGTCTCCAAATACAAGGAGCGCCGCCGCGAGACCGCCAACCGCCTGGCCGACACGCGCGAGAACCTGACCCGGGTCGAGGACATCCTGCGCGAGCTCAACGCCAACCTCGACAAGCTGGAAAAGCAGGCCGAGGTGGCGGCGCGCTACCATGAGCTGCAGTCCGGCGCCACGCTCAAGCAGCACCAGCTCTGGTTCCTCAAGCGCGCCGAGGCCGAGGCCGATCAGGTCAAGGTCAAGAACGATGCGGCCCAGGCGGTGAACGATCTGGAATCGCGCACCGCGGACCTGCGCCGTGTGGAAAGCGAGCTGGAAACCATCCGCCAGGCGCATTACGCCGCGGGCGACCAGGTCAACCAGGCCCAGGGCAAGCTCTACGAGGCCAGCGCCGAGGTGGGCAAGCTCGAAGCCGAGATCCGTTTCGTGGTCGAGGGCCGCCAGCGCGCCGAGCAGCGCCTGGCGCAGCTCAAGGAGCAGATCGCCTCCTGGTCGACCCGCAGCCAGGACGCGGCCATCGAGCTGGAGCAGCTGGCGGAGAACATCGTCGCGGCCGAGGAACGCTCGGTCGAACTCGCCGCGCAGGGCGAGGAGCAGGCCGGCAGCCTGCCGTCGCTGGAGGACGCGCTGCGCGCCGCGCAGAACGCCGCCAACGAGCAGCGCGGCAGCGTGGCCCAGGTGCAGCAGCAGATCCAGGTGCTGGCCGCCGAGCAGCGCAACATCGAAGAACAGAGCCGCCAGCTCAACCAGCGGCGCGAGCGGCTGGTGGCCGACCGCAACGCCCTGGCCGCGCCCGATGAGGCCCGACTGGCGCAGTCCCAGGCGGCGTTCCAGCAGGCCGAGCAGGCCGCCGAGCTGGTCGAGGCGGTGCTGCACGAACTGCAGGAGAGCGTGCCCGAGCTGGACGAACAGCGTCGCGCGGCGCAGCTCGCGGTCAACCAGGAGTCGGCCAGGCAGTCCGACCTGTCGGCCCGGCAGGAAGCGCTCAAGGCCTTGCAGGAGAAAGTGCGCACCGACGGCAAGCTCAAGCCCTGGCTGGCCAAGCACGGGCTGGATGGCCTGCAGGGTCTGTGGAGCCGTATCCATGTAGAGCCCGGCTGGGAAAACGCCCTGGAGTCCGCCTTGCGCGAGCGCCTGAGCGCGCTGGAGGTGTCGCGCCTGGAGATGGTGCGCGCCTTCGGCAACGACGCGCCGCCGGCCAAACTGGCGTTTTACAGTCCGCCTGCTGCGGACGTGCCCGCGCCGGCCCGCGCCGGTCTCAAGCCATTGGCCGACTGGCTGCGCCTGAACGACGCCGGGCAGAAGGCCTTGCTGGCCGACTGGCTGCAGGGCTGCTGGACCGCCGCGAGCCTGGACGAGGCCATGGCGCTGCGCAGCCAGCTGCAGGCCGGCGAAGCCCTCTATGTGCCGGCCGGCCATGTGGTCACGGCGCACAGCGTCAGCTTCTACGCGCCCGACAGCGAACAGGCCGGCCTGCTGGCCCGCGCCCAGGAAATCGAGAACCTCGACAAACAGCTCAAGGCCCAGGTGCTGATCGCCGAACAGGCGCGCGCCGCGCTGGTGCGCGCCGAAGCGGCCTACACCGACGCCTCGCAGCGCCTGGTGGCCGCGCGCCGCGAGGGTGCCGAGACCCGCACCCGCGCGCACGAGCTGCAGGTCGAGATGCTGCGCCTGACCCAGCTGGCCGAGCAGACCCGCGCCCGCAGCGAGCAGATCGCCGCCGACCTCGCCGAGGTCGATGGCCAGCTCGACGAGTTGCAGGAGCGCCGCGTCACCGCCGAAGCGCGCTTCGAGGAACTGGACATGCAGCTGGCCGACAGCCAGGAGCGCCACGCCCAGCTGGACGACAAGGTGATCGCTGCCGAACGGGCGCTGAACGATGCGCGCGAACAGCAGCGCGGGCTGGAGCGCCAGGCGCAGGAGGCCACCTTCACGCTGCGCAGTCTTCAGGCGCGCCAGGGCGAGCTGCAGCGCTCGCTGGAGACTGCCGGGACGCAGGAAAAGGCCTTGGCTGACGAGGCCGCGCGCGCCGCCGATGAATTCGCCCGCCTGGACGACGCTGCCGCCCAGGCCGGCCTGCAGTCGGCGCTGGCCATGAAGCTGGAGCGTGAGCAGGCGCTGGGCGCACTGCGCAGCCAGTACGACGACCTCACCGCCAAGCTGCGCGCCAGCGACGAACACCGCCTGAAGCTGGAGCGCGAGCTCGACCCGCTGCGCCAGCGCATCACCGATTTCCAGCTCAAGGAACAGGCCGCGCGCCTGGGCGTCGAGCAGTACAGCCAGTTGCTGGCCGAGGCACAGGCCGACCTGGCCGCGGTGGCGCAGAGCATCACCGAAGGCAATGTGCGCCTGGCCGGCCTGCAGTCCGAAATCGACCGTTTCCACCGAGAGATCCAGGCCCTGGGCGCGGTC
Source organism: Hydrogenophaga pseudoflava (assembly GCF_004353865.1). Lineage (NCBI taxonomy): Bacteria > Pseudomonadati > Pseudomonadota > Betaproteobacteria > Burkholderiales > Comamonadaceae > Hydrogenophaga > Hydrogenophaga pseudoflava. The sequence goes on along the minus strand of NZ_CP037867.1, from coordinate 2,503,892 downwards.
AACCTGGCCGCGCTGGACGAGCTGACCGCCGCGCGCGAGCGCAAGACCTTCCTCGACGCCCAGTCCAAGGACCTGATCGAGGCGATGAACACGCTGGAAGACGCGATCAAGAAGATCGACGCCGAGACCCGCGACCTGCTGGGCAACACCTTCAACACCGTCAACGAGCACTTCGGCCGCATGTTCCCCGAGCTGTTCGGCGGCGGCAACGCCAAGCTGGTGATGACCGGCGAAGAGATCCTGGACGCCGGCGTGCAGGTGCTGGCACAGCCACCGGGCAAGAAGAACCAGACCATCCACCTGCTCTCGGGCGGCGAGAAGGCGCTGACCGCCATCGCCCTGGTGTTCGCCATCTTCCAGCTCAACCCGGCGCCGTTCTGCCTCCTGGACGAGGTGGACGCGCCACTGGACGATGCCAACACCGAACGCTACGCCCGCCTGGTGACCAGCATGAGCAAGCAGGGTACGCAGTTCCTGTTCATCAGCCACAACAAGATCGCCATGGAAATGGCCGAGCAGCTGATCGGCGTGACCATGCAGGAACAGGGGGTCTCGCGCATCGTGGCGGTGGACATGGAATCCGCCGCCGGTATGCTCGAATCCGCCTGAGGCCATCCCCCACCACCGCCGATTTCCACCCATGAGCACCCTGCAAATCAGCCTGGCCATCGTCGGCGGTCTTGTTCTCGCGGGCGTGGTCGCCTACAACGCCTGGGTCACGCGCCGCAGCGCCCCTCGCACCGCCCGGGGCCTGCCCGAGGCCGACCTGTCGCACGATGATGCGGGCGCGGACACCGTGCCGGTGGGCGAGTCCGAACCCGTGGCGGATCGCACGGGCGACGGCGAGCGCATCGAACCCGTGCTGCGCGACGAGCCGGTGGAAGCGGTGTCGGTGCGCGAAGAAGTGCGGCCCGTGCCCTCGGTGGCGGTCACGCTCAACCACGTCGTCACCACGCCGGACAAGCGGCCCGGGCTGGATGCGCTGATCGACGTCATCGCCCCCCTGCAGCTCGATGGCGAGGTCTCGGGCGATGCCGTGATCGCCGCCCTGCCGGGCACGCGCCGCGTGGGCAGCAAGCCGTTCGCGGTCGAAGGACTGGTCGAAGATGGCGGCGAGTGGGAGGCGCCCCGGTTGGGGCAGCGCTACAAGGCCCTGCAGGTGGGTGTGCAGCTCGCGAACCGCGCCGGCGCCCTGAACGACATCGAGTTCTCCGAGTTCGTGATGAAGGCCCAGGCCTTTGCCGACGCCATCGGCGCCATGCCGGACTTCCCCGACATGCGGGCCGAGGTGGCGCGGGCCCGCGAGCTGGACGCCTTCGCCAGCGGCCACGACGCGCAGCTGGGTTTCACGCTGCGCGCGCGCCGCGCGGCCTGGAGCCCAGGCTATGTGTCGCAGAACGCCGCGCGCTTCGGTTTTGTGGCGGGCGTGCTGCCCGGCCGCATGGTGCTGCCCGGCAGCGCCGCGGGCCAGGCCCCCATCCTCAGTCTGTCGTTCGATCCGCAGGCGGCCATGGCCGAGGACCCGGAGCAGAGTGCGCTGCGCGAGATCAACCTGTCGCTGGAGGTCACGCACGTGCCCCGCAGCGAGCAGCCTTTTGTGCGCCTGCGCCAGGCCGCCTCGGCATTGGCCGAGGCCATGGACGGTGTGGTCACCGACGACGCCGGCCAGCCACTGGGCGCCGACACCATGGACCAGATCGGCGCCGACCTCGAGTCCCTCTACGACGCGCTCGACAGCCACGACCTCTCCGCCGGCTCACCGCAGGCGCGACGCCTGTTCTCCTGATGACACCTGACCTGTTTGCCGCCGAGCCCACGCCGGCGGAGCGCGCCGCGGACTTGCGCGCGCAACTGCACCACCACGCCCACCGCTACTACGTGCTCGACGCGCCTGAGATCCCCGACGCCGAATACGACCGGCTGTTTCAGGAGCTTCAGGCGATCGAGGCCGCGCACCCCGAACTGCTGACTGCTGACTCGCCGACCCAGCGCGTGGGCGGCAAGATTCTCGACGGGCTGGTGCCGGTGCGCCATGCGGTGCCCATGCTGTCGATCCAGACCGAGACCGACACCACCGCCGCGGGCGCCGAGGCCTTCGATGCGCGCGTGCGCCGCGAACTCGGCCTGGCCGAGGCCGACCCCGCGGTCGAATACGCGGCCGAACTCAAGTTCGACGGCCTGGCGATCAATCTGCGCTATGAACACGGCGTGCTGGTCCAGGCGGCCACCCGCGGCGACGGCGAAACCGGCGAGGACGTGACACAGAACATCCGCACCATCGGGCAGATTCCGTTGATGTTGGCCCCCACGCTCCCCGCTTCGCGTGGTTCGCTGCCCCCCGAGGGGGCGCGTTTCGCCTTGGGGCGGCCAGGCGGTGAAACCCACGGCGCTATTCCAGAAGTGCTGGAGGTCCGCGGCGAGGTCTACATGCGCCGCGACGATTTCGAGCGGCTGAACGAGCGCCAGCGCGAGAAGGGCGAGAAGACCTACATCAACCCGCGCAACACCGCCGCCGGCGCGGTGCGCCAGCTCGACCCGGCGATCACGGCGCAGCGCCCGCTGTCTTTCTTCGCCTATGGCCTGGGCGAGGTGCGCGGCTGGACCCTGCCGGACACCCACAGCGGCCTGCTCGAAGCCCTGGCCGCCTTCGGTCTGCCGGTGTGCGCCGACCGCTGCGTGGCGCAGGGCGCGGCCGGGCTGGTGGCGTTCCACGCGCAGATCGCCGCGAAGCGCGACGCGCTGCCGTTCGACATCGACGGCGTGGTCTACAAGGTCAATTCGCTCGCGCTGCAGCGCGAGCTGGGCTTCAAGACCCGCGAGCCGCGCTGGGCGGTGGCGCACAAGTACCCGGCGCAGGAGCAGCTGACCACGGTGCTGGCCATCGACGTGCAGGTCGGCCGCACCGGCAAGCTCACCCCCGTGGCCAAGCTGGCCCCCGTGTTCGTCGGCGGCGTGACGGTGACCAACGCCACGCTGCACAACGAGGACGAGGCGCGCCGCAAGGACGTGCGCATCGGCGACACGGTGATCGTGCGCCGCGCGGGCGACGTGATTCCCGAGGTCGTGGCGGTGCTGCCGGAGAAGCGCCCCGAGGGTGCGGCCATCTTCACCATGCCGCACACCTGCCCGGTCTGCGGCAGCGCAGCGGTGCGCGAAGAGGGGGAGGTGGACCACCGCTGCACCGGCGGGCTGTTCTGCGGCGCGCAGCGCAAGCAGGCCATCCTGCACTACGCCCAGCGCCGTGCGGTGGACATCGAAGGCCTGGGCGACAAGCTGGTGGAGCAGCTGGTGGACGCCGGCGTGGTCAAGACCCTGCCCGACCTCTACCGCATGGGCCTGATGGCCTTGGCCAACCTGGACCGCATGGCCGAGAAGTCGGCGCAGAACGTGCTGGACGCGCTGGAAAAGTCCAAGCACACCACGCTGCCCCGATTCCTGTTCGGTCTGGGCATCCGCCACGTGGGCGAGGCCACCGCCAAGGACCTGGCGCGCCACTTCGGCAACCTCGACGCGATCATGGATGCCAGCGAGGAGCAACTGCTGGAAGTCAACGATGTCGGCCCGACGGTGGCGCAGAGCCTGCGGACCTTCTTCGACCAGCCGCACAACCGCGAGGTGGTCGAGCAGCTGCGGGCCTGCGGCGTGCACTGGGAAGAAGGGGCACCCGCCGAGCGCGCAGCCCAGCCGCTGGCGGGCAAGACCTTCGTGCTCACCGGCACCTTCCCCACGCTCCGGCGCGAACAGGCCAAGGAAATGCTAGAAGCCGCGGGCGCCAAGGTGGCCGGTTCAGTGAGCAAGAAGACCGACTACGTGGTGGCGGGCGAAGAGGCGGGCAGCAAGCTGGACAAGGCGCGCGAACTGGGCGTGGCGGTGCTTGATGAGGCCGGGATGCGGGCCTTGCTGGCTACTTGAACCGGTAGTGGTCGCGGTTGAGCACCGCCGCCACCGCCGTCACTTCTTCGGGAAACAGGCCCAGGTTCATCTGGGTGTTGCACATCTCCACCATGCCGCGCAGCAGGCCGGCGTTGTTGAACTTGCCTTTTGGCTTGTACATGGCGCTGCCGTCGCCGCCTACCTTGCTGGCGTGGCACTGCGCGCACTTGTGTTCGGCGATCAGCTTCTCGCCCAGCGCCAGGTCGGCGCCCTTGAAAATCTCGGCGCCCTGGGCGAAGACGGCGCCTGAGAACGCCAGGGTGGACAAAGCGGTGCCAATCAGCGCGAGTTTCATGGGTCCTCCTGACAACGTGGTGGCAGCAATTACAGGGGCGGGTATCTCTGCCCACTCTAGCTGCGCCACAATCGCGCGCCATCCGGGCAAAACCCCAATACCGCCGCTTTCTCATGGCCATTCACACGATCCTCAAAATGGGCGACCCCAGGCTGCTGCGGATCGCCCAGCCCGTGCAGACTTTCGACACCCCCGAGCTGCACCAGCTGGTGGCCGACATGGAAGAGACCATGGCTGCCGCGAACGGTGCCGGCCTGGCGGCACCGCAGATCGGCGTGGACCTGCAGGTGGTGATCTTTGGCACCGGCGCGCCCAACCCGCGCTATCCGGATGCGCCCGTCGTGCCGCGCACGGTGCTGATCAACCCTGTCATCACCCCGCTGGGCGGTGAAGAGGAGGAGGGCTGGGAGGGCTGCCTCTCGGTGCCCGGGCTGCGGGCCGTCGTGCCGCGTTGGCGGCGCATCCGCTACCAGGGCTTTGCCGCGGACGGCAGCCGGCTGGAACGGGAGGTGGAGGGTTTCCACGCCCGCGTGGTGCAGCACGAGTGCGACCACCTGATGGGCACGCTGTATCCCATGCGCGTGCGCGACTTCACCCGCTTCGGTTTCACCGAAGTGGTGGCGCCGGGTGTGACGGAAAACGAAAAAAACTGAAACAAAAAGTCCTCTGAAACGGGCCGCGGCTTCGCTATGCTCGATTACTTTGTTGCGCTGCAACGCGGCGTTTCGTCTGAATGCAAATGAAACCACTTCTTATTCTGTTGAGCGCGCTGGGCCTGAGCGCCTGTGCCGGCATGGGGCCGCCGCCCGAGCGCAGTGTGCAGATGGTGGAGTCCAGCCTGCCCAAGGCCTGGTTCGCACCCGCCGTGCCCCACCAGGGCCAGACCACCTCGCTGGTCGATTGGTGGTCGCGCCTGGGAGACCCCCGGCTGCCGGAGCTGATCGGTCAGGCCCAGCAGGGCAGCGCCAGCATCATGGCGGCCCGGGCCCAGGTGTTTGCGGCGCGTGCGGCACTGGCCGGCGCCGACAGCGCCACGCTGCCCCAGGTGGGGCTGACGGCCGGCGCCTACCGCGGCGTGGACGCCAGCGCGCCATTGGGCACCGGCATGAACGTGGGCCTGCAGGCCTCGTGGGCGATCGACCTGTGGGGCCAGAACGCTTCGTCGGTGCGCCAGGCCTCGGCCCAGGCCAATGCAGCGCAGGCCGGCTGGCACGAGGCCCGGGTGCTGATGGCGGCCGAGACGGCGCGGCTGTACCTGGGCTGGCGCTCCTGCCTGGCGCAGAAGGCCGTGATCGACAGCGACCGCGCCTCACGCAGCATCACCGCGCAAAGCGCCGCAGACACCGAGCGCGCCGGTCTGCTCGCGCCGGCCACCGCGGCGCTGGCGCGGGCGGGCCAGGCCGACGCTGAGGCGCGGCTGGCGCAACAGCACCGCCAGTGCGAGCAGCAGTTCAAGGCCATCGTGGCGCTGGTGGGTGCCGACGAGCCGGCTCTGCGCGAGCGCCTGGGGGCCAGCGGCGCCTTGCCCGATCCGACTGCGGCCGGATCGGCACTGGCGGTGTCGGCCGTGCCGCTGGAAGTGATCCGCCAGCGGCCCGACGTGGCCCGCGCGCAGCAAGAGCTGGTGGCCGCTGCCGAGGGCGTGGGTGTGGCCCGCGCCGCGCTCTGGCCCAGCCTGAGCCTGAGCAGCAATGTGCTGCGCAACCGCTTCACCACCGGCGGAGAGAGCACCACGTTCAACTCCTGGTCGGTCGGTCCGCTGGCGCTGAACTTGCCGCTGATCGGCCGCGGTGGCCTGAACGCGTCAGCGGACGCCGCCGCTGCGCGCTACGAATCGGCAGCAATCGGCTACGCCAATGTGCTGCGCCGCGCCATCGCCGAGGTCGAGCAGTCGCTGGTGGCGCTGGACACGCTGCGCACCCAGCTGGTGGCCAGCCAGCAGGCCGTGGCGGGCTACACCCGTTCGTTCGAGGCCACCGAGGCGCGCTACCGCGTCGGCCTGGCCAACCTCAACGAGCTGGAGGAGGCCCGCCGGCTCAAGCTCAACGCCGACAGCGGCGCCGTGGCGCTGCAGCTGGACCACCTGAACACCTGGATCGCCCTGTACGTCGCCCTGGGCGGCGGTTTTGACCCCCAGATCGCGCCGGAAGCGGTGCGCCAAGCCTCATGAAGAAGACCATGCGCCACTCGTCTGCCCTGTCCCCGGTCCGCCTCCCGGCCATCCTGCTGCTGTCCTCCGTGCTCGCCGTGGCCTGCGGCGGCAGCGACAAGCCCGCTGAGGGGGCGGCTGCCGCCAGCCAGGCGGCGGCCGCGGCCGATGGCGCCGCACCCGCCGCACCCAAGCCCGCGATGACGGTGAGCACCGCCAAGCCGGAAACCGCCAGCCTGGCCCTGCAGCTGCAGGCCAACGGCAACATCGCCGCCTGGCAGGAGGCCAGCGTCGGCGCCGAGGTGCCGGGCCTGCGCCTGGCGACGGTGAACGTGAACATCGGCGATGTGGTGAAGAAGGGCCAGGTGCTGGCCACCTTCGCCCGAGAGACCACCGAAGCCGAGAGCCTGCAGGGCAAGGCTGCGCTGATGCAGGCCGAGGCCGCGGCCGAGAGCGCCAAGGCCGACGCCGACCGGGCGCGCTCGATCGAGAACACCGGGGCGCTGTCCAAGTCGCAGATCGCCCAGTACCTGACGCAGGAAAAGGTGACGCGGGCGCAGTTCGAAGCCGCCAAGGCCGCCTACGCCGCCAGCCAGGTGCGCCTGGGCAACACCCAGGTGCGCGCGCCGGACGACGGCGTGATCTCGGCCCGCACGGCCACGGTGGGTGCGGTGGCCGGCGCCGGGCAGGAGCTGTTCCGCCTGGTGCGGCAGAGCCGCATGGAGTGGCGCGCCGAGGTGACGCCGGCCGAGGTCGGCCAGGTCAAGGTGGGCCAGAAGGTGGAGGTCACGGCGGCCAGCGGCCTGACCGTGGCGGGCACGGTGCGCGCCATCGCGCCCACGGCCGATCCGCAGACCCGCAACGTGCTGGTGTTCGCCGATCTGCCCAAACACGCCGAGCTCAAGGCTGGCACCTTCGCGCGCGGCCAGTTCCAGATCGGCAGCAGCCAGGCGCTGACCGTGCCGGCGCAGGCCATCGTGGTGCGCGACGGCCACAACTACGTGTTCGTGATCGGTGCCGACAGCAAGGCCGGGCAGCGCAAGGTGGACACCGGGCGCCGCGCGGGTGACCGCGTGGAGGTGCTGCAAGGCCTGAAGGCCGACGAGACGGTGGCGGTACAGGGTGCCGGCTTCCTCAACGAGGGCGACCTCGTGAAGATCGCGCAGTGAAGGACCGGCCATGAACGTTTCCGCGTGGTCCATCCGCAACCCGATTCCGGCGGCGATGCTGTTCGTCATGCTCACGCTCGCCGGTCTGTTCTCGTTCCAGGCGATGAAGGTGCAGAACTTCCCCGACCTGGACGTGCCCAACATCACCATCGTCGCCAGCCTGCCGGGTGCCGCACCCAACCAGCTGGAAAACGACGTCGCGCGCAAGATCGAGAACAGCCTGGCGTCGCTGCAGGGCCTCAAGCACATCTACACCAAGGTGCAGGACGGCACGGTCTCGATCACGGCCGAGTTCCGGATCGAGAAACCCACACAGGAAGCGCTGGACGACGTGCGCTCGGCCGTGGCCAAGGTGCGCGGCGACCTGCCCACCGACCTGCGCGAGCCCATCGTCAACAAGCTGGAGCTGGCCGGTGGTGCGGTGCTGGCCTACACGGTGCGCTCGGACAAGATGGACGACGAGGCCATCTCCTGGTTCGTCGACAACGACGTGGCCAAGCTGCTGCTGTCGGTGCGTGGCGTGGGTGCGATCAACCGCGTGGGCGGCGTCAACCGCGAGGTGCAGATCCTGCTGGACCCGCTCAAGCTGCAGGCGCTGGGGGCCACCGCGGCCGACATATCGCGCCAGCTGGCCCGTGTGCAGATCGAGAGCGCGGGCGGCCGCGCCGACATCGGCGGCAGCCAGCAGCCGCTGCGCACGCTCTCGGCGATGAAGTCGGCCGAGGAGCTGGCCGCGCTGGAACTCTCGCTGTCCGATGGCCGTCGCATCCGGCTGGACCAGATCGCGACCGTGAAGGACACCATCGCCGAGCCGACCGCGGCGGCCTTCCTGGACGGCAAGCCGGTGGTCGGCTTCGAGGTGGCGCGCAGCAAGGGTGCCAGCGAGGTGGAGGTCGGGCAGGGCGTGCGCGCCAGGCTCAAGGAGTTGCAGGCCGCACGTCCGGACCTGCAGATCACCGAGTCGTTCGACTTCGTGACGCCGGTGGAGGAGGAGTTCAACGCCTCCATGACCCTGTTGTACGAGGGCGCCCTGCTGGCGGTGCTGGTGGTCTGGCTGTTCCTGCGCGACTTCCGCGCCACCGTGGTCTCGGCCGTGGCCCTGCCGCTGTCGGCCATCCCGGCCTTCATCGGCATGCACTACATGGGCTTCACCATCAACGTGGTCACGCTGCTGGCCATGTCGCTGGTCATCGGCATCCTGGTGGACGACGCCATCGTGGAGGTGGAGAACATCGTGCGCCACATGCGCATGGGCAAGACGCCGTACCAGGCGGCCATGGAAGCGGCGGACGAGATCGGCATGGCCGTGATCGCCACCACCTTCACCCTGATCGCGGTGTTCCTGCCCACGGCCTTCATGGCCGGCATTCCGGGCAAGTTCTTCAAGCAGTTCGGCTGGACGGCCGCGCTGGCGGTGTTCGCCTCGCTGGTGGTGGCGCGCGCGCTCACGCCCATGATGGCGGCCTACCTGCTCAAGCCGGTGGTGACCGCCAAGGAGCAGCCGGCCTGGGCGCGCAGCAACCGCTTCCTCGGCGGCCTCTGGGCCTGGATGACCAACCAGAACGAACCCGGCTGGCTCGACACCTACCAGCGCTGGGCCGCGGCCTGCATCCGCCACCGCTGGCTGACGCTGGTCGGCGCCATCCTCTTCTTCTTCGGCTCGCTGGCGCTGATCCCGCTGCTACCCCAGGGCTTCATCCCGCCGGACGACAACTCGCAGACCCAGGTCTACCTGGAGCTGCCGCCGGGTGCCACGCTGGCGCAGACCGTGGCCACCGCCGAACGGGCGCGGGTGCTCGTGAACGGGGTGCAGCACGTCAAGTCGGTGTACACCACCATCGGCTCCGGCTCGGCCGGCACCGACCCCTTCGCGCCGCAGGGCGCGCAGGAGTCGCGCAAGGCGGCGCTGACCATCCAGCTCGACCCGCGCGGCCAGCGCCCGCGCAAGCAGGTGATCGAGAACCAGATCCGCGAAGTGATGTCCGGTCTGCCGGGCGTGCGCTACAAGGTGGGCCTGGGCGGCTCGGGCGAGAAATACATCCTGACGCTCACCGGCAACGACGCCAGCGCGCTGTCGACCGCGGCCCGCGCCATCGAGCGCGACCTGCGCACCATCAACGGCGTGGGCAGCATCCAGTCGTCGGCCGCGCTGGTGCGCACCGAGATCATCGTCACGCCCGACCTGCAGCGCGCCGCCGATCTGGGCGTGACCAGTTCGGCCATCGCCGAGACGCTGCGCATCGCCACCGTGGGCGATTACGACAGTGCGCTGCCCAAGCTGAACCTGCCGCAGCGCCAGGTGCCGATCGTGGTCAAGCTCGACAGCGCCGCGCGCGAAAACCTGGAGGTGCTGGGCCGCCTGTCCGTGCCCGGCGCCAAGGGCCCGGTCATGCTCAGCCAGGTCGCCACGCTGACTTTCGGCGGCGGCCCGGCCGTGATCGACCGCTACGACCGCTCGCGCAACATCAACTTCGAGGTCGAGCTCGCCGGCATCCCGCTGGGCGACATGAAGACCGCGGTGGACGCGCTGCCCAGCATCCGCAACCTGCCGCCGGGCGTGCAGGTGCTGGAGATCGGCGACGCCGAGGTGCAGGGCGAGCTGTTCGCCAGCTTCGGCCTGGCCATGCTGACCGGCGTGCTGTGCATCTACATCGTGCTGGTGCTGCTGTTCAAGGCCTTCCTGATGCCGCTGACCATCCTGCCGGCGCTGCTGATGTCCTTCGGGGGCGCCTTCGTGGCCCTGCTGCTGACCAACAAGAGCTTTTCCATGCCCTCGCTGATCGGCCTGGTGATGCTGATGGGGGTGGCGTCGAAGAACTCCATCCTGCTGGTGGAGTACGCCATAGAAGCGCGTCGCCAGCGCGGCCTGCCGAGGCTGGAAGCCATCCTGGATGCCTGCCACAAGCGGGCGCGGCCGATTGTCATGACCACCATTGCCATGGTGGCCGGCATGCTGCCGGTGGCGGTGGGTTCGGGGGCAGCGGACAGCAGCTTCCGCTCGCCGATGGCGGTGGCGGTGATCGGCGGTCTGGTGACCTCGACCCTGCTGAGCCTGCTGGTGGTGCCGGCGGTGTTCACCATCGTCGACGACCTGAGCATCTTCTTCGCCCGCCTGTTCGGCCGCCAAGTGCGCGATGAGCGCGCCCACGAGCGGGACCCGAACGCACTGAGCCACCCCGCCTGAGCGGACAGCTGGAGGGCGCTCAGCCCTCCAGCGTTTCCAGCAGTTCGGTCTCGATTTCGATCTGGCGCTTGTTGACCTGCAGCTCGGGTCCGCTGATCAGGAACGTGTCCTCGACCCGCTCGCCCAGGGTGCTGACCTTGGCCAGCTGCACGCTGATGTGGTGCTGGGCCAGCACGCGCGAGATGCAGTAGAGCAGGCCGGCGCGGTCGCTGGCGGAGATGCTCAGCAGCCAGCGCTGGGCTTTTTCGTCCGGCCGCAGGTCCACCCGTGGCGTGATCGGGAAGCTCTTGACCCGGCGCGAGAGCCGCCCCTTGCTGGGCGGCGGCAGCGGGCCGCGCTCGTCGATGGTGCTGGCGAGCTTGTTTTCGACCATCGCGATCAGCTCGCGGTAGTGCTCCGACAGCGTGGGCGCCACCACCTGGAAGGTGTCCAGCGCGTGTCCGGTCATGGTGGTGTGGATGCGGGCGTCGAGGATCGAGAACCCGGCGTTGTCGAAGTAGCCGCAGATGCGGGCGAAGAGGTCGTTCTGGTCCGGCGAATAGACCAGCACCTGCAGGCCCTCGCCCTCGGGCGAGAGGCGGGCGCGCACGATGGCGGCGTCGGGGGGCACCCCGGTGCCGCTGCGTGCGTTGATGGCCAGCTGGCGCGTGAGCACCCGTGTGTGCCAGGCGATCTCGTCGGCCTGGTGGCGCATGAAATAGCCCACGTCCAGCGTGTCCCACAGAGCCTTGTGCGCCTGGTGGGGCAGGGCGTGCAGCGCCAGCATGGACAGGGCCTCGCGCTTGCGCGCCTCGACCACGGCGTCCGGGTCGGGGGCGCGGCCGCCCAGGGCGCGCAGGGTGTAGCGGTACAGGTCTTCCAGCAGCTTGCCCTTCCAGGCGTTCCACACCTTGGGGCTGGTGCCGCGGATGTCGGCCACCGTGAGCAGGTAGAGCGCCGTGAGGTAGCGCTCGTTGCCCACGCGCTGGGCGAAGGCGGTGATCACGTCCGGGTCGCTCAGGTCTTCCTTTTGCGCGATGCGGCTCATGGTCAGGTGTTCGGACACCAGGAACTCGATCAGCTTGGCGTCTTCGCGCGCGATGCCGTGCTGGCGGCAGAAGCTGCGCACGTCGCGCGCACCCAGCTCGGAGTGGTCGCCGCCGCGACCCTTGGCGATGTCGTGGAACAGCGCCGCCACGTAGAAGATCCAGGGCTTGTCCCAGCCCGCGGCCAACTGAGAGCAGAACGGGTATTCGTGCGAGTGCTCGGCAATAAAAAATCGGCGCACGTTGCGCAGCACCATCAGGATGTGCTGGTCGACCGTGTAGACGTGGAACAGGTCGTGCTGCATCTGGCCCACGATGTGGCGGAACACCCATAGGTAGCGGCCCAGCACCGAGGTCTGGTTCATCAGCCGCATGGCGTGCGTGATGCCCTCGGGCTGCTGCAGGATCTGCAGGAAAGTGGCGTGGTTGACCGGGTCGGCGCGGAAGGCGCCGTTCATGATCGGGCGCGCGTTGTACAGCGCGCGCAGCGTGCGCGCCGACAGGCCCTTGATGCCCACCGTGGTCTGGTATAGCAGGAAGGTTTCGAGAATGGCGTGCGGCTGCTGGATGTAGAGGTTGTCGCTGGCCACTTCCAGCATGCCGGCCTTGTCGTAGAAGCGCTCGTTGATCGGGCGCATCTGGTCGGCGCCGCTCTCGTCGCTGTTCAGGCGCTCCTCGATGTTGAGCAGCAGGATCTGGTTGAGCTGGGTCACGGCCTTGGCCGCCCAGTAGTAGCGCCGCATCAGCTCCTCGCTGGCGCGGCGGGCCAGGCGTGCGGTGGGCGCGGGTGGCTGCTCGTCAGGGCCGGCGGGGGCCTGTGCCTGCGCCTTGTAGCCGAAGGACTCGGCCACTGCGGTCTGCAGGTCGAACACCAGCCGGTCTTCGCGCCGGTGGGCCAGCAGGTGCAGCCGCGCGCGGATCAGGCTCAGCAGGGCCTCGTTGGCCTTGATCTGGCGCACCTCCAGCGGCGTGGCCAGGCCCCGGCGTGCCAACTCGTCCCAGCTGCGCCCCAGGCCGGCGGCCTTGGCCACCCAGAGGATGACCTGCAGGTCGCGCAGGCCGCCCGGCGACTCCTTGCAGTTGGGTTCGAGCGAGTAGGGCGTGTTCTCGTACTTGGTGTGGCGCTGGCGCATTTCCAGCGTCTTGGCCACAAAGAAGGCCTTGGGGTCCATGACCTCGCCCAGGCGCCGCACCAGGCCTGTGAACTGCGCCCGCGAGCCCACAATCAGGCGGCATTCGAGCAGCGAGGTCTGCACCGTCACGTCGCGCACGGCCTCTTCGACGCATTCGGCGGCGGTGCGCACGCTGGAGCCGATTTCCAGCCCCACGTCCCAGCAGGCGCCGATGAAGGACTCCAGACGCGCCTTCAGCGCTTCATCGCCATCTGGCGTCGCGCCGTCGGGCAGCAGCACCAGCACGTCGACGTCCGAGTTCGGGAACAGCTCGCCACGGCCATAGCCGCCGACAGCCAGGAGCGAGAAGCCCGGACCGAAGCCTGCATTGGTCCAGAGTTGGCGCAGCGTGCCGTCGGTCAGCCGGGCCAGTTGCTGCAGGGTGCGGCGCACGCCGCGGGTCGATGAACCCTGTTCGCCCAGCTGGGTGAACAAGGTGGTTTTGTTTTCGCGGTAGCGCTGGCGCAGCGCGCCGAGATCGCCTGCGGCTTCAGCCATGGGAGCGCTCCGGAATCAGCAGGCGGTGGTGGTCACGAACGAGGGAAGGGGCGGGCTGCCGGCCGAGAGCGTGAGCACCTCGTAGCCCGTGGGCGTGACCAGCACGGTGTGTTCCCACTGCGCAGACAGCGAACGGTCGCGCGTGACGATGGTCCAGCCGTCGCCCATCTCCTTGATGTCGCGCTTGCCGGCATTGATCATGGGCTCGATGGTGAAGGTCATGCCAGGCTTGAGCTCTTCGAGCGTGCCGGGGCGGCCGTAGTGCAGCACCTGCGGCTCTTCGTGGAAGCGCTGACCGATGCCGTGGCCGCAGAACTCGCGCACCACGGAATAGCCGTTGCCTTCGGCGTAGGTCTGGATCGCGTGGCCGATGTCGCCCAGGCGCACGCCGGGCTTGACCATCACGATGCCCTTCCACATGGCCTCGAAGGTGACCTGGGTCAGCCGCCGGGCCTGCACGCTGCAAGCCGCTTCTCCACCGATGAGGAACATGCGGCTGTTGTCACCGTACCAGCCCTCCGGCGTGATCACGGTGACATCGACGTTGAGGATGTCACCCTTCTTCAGCGGCTTGTCGTTGGGGATGCCGTGGCAGACCACGTGGTTGATCGAGGTGCAGAGGTGGCCCGGGTAGGGTGGGTAACCGGGGGGCTGGTAACCTATGGTCGCCGAGCGCGTGCCCTGCTGCTTCATGTACTCGGCCGAGAGGCGGTCGATCTCCAGCGTGGTCACGCCGGGCTGGATGTGCGGGGTCAGGAAGTCCAGAACCTCGGAGGCCAGTCGGCAGGCCGCGCGCATGCCGGCGATGCCAGCCTCGTCTTTGTAGGTGATGCTCATGGGACGCAATTATCCCGTGGCGGGCAACGGTTTGAAACGAAGGGTGAAATAGCCACCCGGGCGCTGTCGCCACTCCTATACTCGCCCGCTCCCCAACACCCCCACAGAGAGGCGCTCGAATGAAGAAGCTATTGATCACCGGTTTGTCCCTGATGGCCCTGACGGGCTCTGCGCTGGCGCAGGGCGTGGGCGTATACGGCGTTGTCGGTACAGGTGGTGCAGGGGTGGGGCTGAACCTGCCAGTCGGCCCTGCGCTGGGCATTCGCGGCGAGCTGGCCAGCCTCACCGAATCGGACACCTACACCGAAGACCAGATCACCTACAAGGGTGACCTCAAGCTCAAGGGCAACGGCGTGTTCGTCGACTTCCGCCCCTTCCTGGGCACGTTCCGCCTGGTGGGCGGCGCCACCTTCGGCGGCACCTCGGCCGCGCTGAACGCGCAGGCCACGAACGGCTCGGTCACCATCGACGGCCAGCGCTTCGACGCCACCGGCAACTCGCTGCGCGCCGACATCAAGTACCCGAGCACCATGCCCTACATCGGCGTGGGCTGGGGCCACGGCCGGCACAACGAGCCGGGCTGGACCTTCGGTCTGGACCTGGGCGTGTCCATCGGCAAGCCCAAGGTCCGGCTGACCGGTTCGGGCGGCCTGCTGGCCCAGCCGGGCGCGCAGGCGGCCATCGCCGCGGAAGAACGCAAGGTGCAGGACGACCTGAACAGCGCCAAGGTGCTGCCGGTCATCAAGGTGAGCGTCGGCTACCAGTTTTAGCCCCCCCGCGCCGATTCGCGCCCCCCCCAGGGGGCGCCAGCTGCGGCCCGGCGGAGCCGGTTCCCCGCTGGCCTGGATGCCGCCTGCGGGGTGATTCGGGTTGAGGGGCAAAGGTAAAATCTCGGGTTTTCACCGACCCCTGCGGTCATCCAGCCCCAAGGCCACCCACCGTGACCCTGCACCTGCGCTTTTTTGACGGCGGCAACGCCATCAGCGACTTCAAAGTCCAGCAACTCCTGCCCCGTCTGCAGGGCATTTCCGACAAGATCACCGGCCTCTCGGCCCGCTTCGTGCACCTGGCGTCCTTCGACGCCGAGCCCGACGCCGCCACGGTGGAGCGCCTGGGCCAGCTGATGACCTACGGCGAGCCGGCCACCGAGGCCTTTGTCGCCGCCGAAAAGGCCGGCGCGCCCGCGCTCTACGTGCTGCCCCGCCTGGGCACCGTCTCACCCTGGGCCTCGAAGGCCACCGACATCGCACACAACTGCGGCCTGGCGCTGCACCGCGTCGAGCGCCTGGTCGAATTCCGCATCGGCCTCAAGAGCGGCCTGCTGGGCAAGGCCAGCCTGAGCGAAGACCAGCTGCGCGCCGTGGCCGACCTGCTGCACGACCGCATGACCGAGGCCGTGACCACCGAGCGCAGCCAGGCCGAAGCCCTTTTCACCGAACTGCACCCCGCGCCCATGGAGCATGTGGACGTGCTGGGTGGTGGTCGCGCAGCGCTGGAGAAGGCAAACGGCGAATGGGGCCTGGCCCTGGCCGACGACGAGATCGATTACCTGGTCAACGCCTTCAACGGTCTCAAGCGCAACCCGACCGACGTCGAGCTGATGATGTTCGCGCAGGCCAACAGCGAACACTGCCGCCACAAGATCTTCAACGCGCAGTTCACCATCGACGGTGTGGCGCAGGACAAGAGCCTGTTCGGCATGATCCGCCATACGCACCAGACGAGTCCGCAGCACACCATCGTGGCGTACTCGGACAACGCGTCCATCATGGAAGGCCACCAGCTGGAGCGCTTCGTCGCCAAGGCCGGCGGCAATGCGTCGCCCGCCTACCAGGCCGAAGCCGCGCAGCACCACATCCTGATGAAGGTGGAAACGCACAACCACCCGACCGCGATTTCCCCGTTCCCCGGCGCCTCCACCGGCGCGGGCGGCGAGATCCGCGACGAGGGCGCGACCGGCCGCGGCTCCAAGCCCAAGGCGGGCCTCACCGGCTTCACCGTCTCCAAGCTCTGGGGTGGTTTGAGCGACCAGCCGGGCGGCAAGCCCGAGCACATCGCCAGCCCGTTGCAGATCATGACCGAGGGCCCGCTGGGCGGCGCCGCGTTCAACAACGAGTTCGGTCGTCCGAACCTGCTGGGCTACTTCCGCGAGTACGAGCAGGACGTGGGCGGCGTGACCCGCGGTTACCACAAGCCCATCATGATCGCGGGCGGCCTGGGCCAGATCGACGCCGGCCAGACGAAGAAGATCGATTTCCCGGCCGGTACGCTGCTGATCCAGCTCGGCGGCCCGGGCATGAAGATCGGCATGGGCGGCGGTGCCGCCAGCTCCATGGCCACCGGCACCAATGCCGCCTCGCTGGACTTTGACAGCGTGCAGCGTGGCAACCCCGAGATCGAGCGCCGGGCGCAGGAGGTCATCAACCACTGCTGGGCGCAGGGTGACAAGAACCCGGTGCTGTTCATCCACGACGTGGGCGCGGGTGGCCTGTCCAACGCCTTCCCCGAGCTGGTGAACGACGCCGGCCGCGGCGCGCGCTTTGATCTGCGCGCCGTGCCGCTGGAAGAGAGCGGTCTGGCGCCCAAGGAAATCTGGTGCAACGAGAGCCAGGAGCGCTACGTGCTGGCCATCGCGCCCGAGTCGCTGGAACAGTTCAAGGCTTTCTGCGAGCGCGAGCGCTGCCCGTTCTCGGTCGTTGGCGTGGCGACCGAAGAGCGCCACCTGTCGCTGGTGGACGAGGGCAACGAAAGCCCGGTCGACATGCCGATGGACGTGTTGCTAGGCAAGCCGCCCAAGATGCACCGCGACGTCAAGACGGTCCAGCGCACATTCAAGCCGATGGACCTGACCGGCGTGTCGCTGGAAAAGGCCGTGATCGACGTGCTGAGCCACCCGACCGTCGCCTCCAAGCGCTTCCTGGTCACCATCGGCGACCGCACGGTGGGTGGACTGACTCACCGCGACCAGATGGTGGGCCCCTGGCAGGTGCCGGTGGCCGACTGCGCCGTGACCCTGGCCGACTACGCCGGTTTCGCCGGTGAAGCCATGTCCATGGGCGAGCGCACGCCGCTAGCTTCGATCAACGCTGCGGCTTCGGGCCGCATGGCGGTGGCCGAAGCGATCACCAACCTGCTGGCTGCCCCCATCGAACTGCCGCGCGTCAAGCTGTCGGCCAACTGGATGGCCGCTTGCGGCGAACCCGGCGAAGACGCCGACCTGTACGCCACTGTCAAGGCCATCGGTATGGAGCTGTGCCCGGCGCTGGACGTGTCGGTGCCCGTGGGCAAGGACAGCCTGTCCATGCGCACGCAGTGGACCGCCGACGGCGAAAAGAAGAAGGTCACCTCGCCGGTGAGCCTGATCGTCAGCGCCTTCGCGACGCTGGCCGACGTGCGCGGCACGCTCACGCCGCAGCTCAACCGCGACATCGACGACACCACGCTGGTGCTGGTCGACCTGGGCAAGGGCCGCAACCGCCTGGGCGGCAGTGTGCTGGGCCTGACGCTGGGCCAGCCGGGCGACGAGGTGCCCGATCTGGACAGCCCGCAAGACCTGATCAACCTGGTCAACGCCGTGAACGCGCTGCGCGCCAAGGGCCAGATCCTGGCCTACCACGACCGTTCAGACGGCGGCCTGCTGGCCGCGGCGGCCGAGATGGCCTTCGCCGGTCATGTGGGCGTGTCGCTGAACGTGGACATGCTGGTCACCGAAGGCGACGGCATTTCCGACAGCCGCATGGACACCGGCGATGCCAAGAACTGGGCGCAGCAGGTCAGCGCCCGCCGCGAGGAACTCACGCTCAAGGCCCTATTCAGCGAAGAGCTGGGCGTCGTGCTGCAGGTGAAGACCGAAGACCGCAACGCCGTGATGCAGACCCTTCGCGAGCACGGCCTGTCCAAGCACAGCCACTTCGTCGGCAAGACCCGCCCGGCGTCCTCGTCCATCGACGTGGGCAAGGGCCAGCTGCAGGTCTGGCGCGACACCAAGGCCGTGTTCAGCGCCAGCCTGTACGACCTGCAGCAGGTCTGGGACAGCGTCAGCTGGAAGATCAACCAGCAGCGCGACAACCCGGCCTGCGCCGACAGCGAACACGCCGCCGCCGGTTTTCCGGAAGACCCGGGCATGCACGTGGCCCTGACGTTCGACCCGCTGGACAACGTGGCTGCGCCGTTCCTGAACCTGAGCAAGCCGAAGGTCGCGATCCTGCGCGAGCAGGGCGTGAACTCGCACGTGGAGATGGCCTACGCCTTCACCCAGGCCGGCTTTGAGGCCTACGACGTGCACATGACCGACCTGCAGTCGGGCCGCGCCAAGCTGGCCGACTTCAAGGGCGTGGTCGCCTGTGGCGGCTTCAGCTATGGCGACACGCTGGGCGCCGGCATCGGCTGGGCGCGCAGCATCACCTTCAACCCGGTGCTGTCCGAGCAGTTCCAGGGCTTCTTCGGCCGCGCCGACACCTTCGGCCTGGGCGTGTGCAACGGCTGCCAGATGTTCGCCGAGCTGGCCGACATCATCCCCGGTGCCGAGGCCTGGCCGCGCTTCACCACCAACCAGAGCGAGCGTTTCGAAGCCCGCCTGTCCATGGTGGAAGTGCTGGAATCGCCCAGCCTGTTCCTGCAGGGCATGGCCGGCAGCCGCCTGCCGATCGCGGTGGCGCACGGCGAAGGCTTTGCCAACTTCAAGCACCGCGGCAACCCGGCGCAGGCCATCGCCGCCATGCGTTTCGTCGACAACAGCGGCGCCGCCACCGAGCAGTACCCGTTCAACCCGAACGGCAGCCCGGGCGGCCTGACGGCGGTCACCACGGCCGACGGCCGCTTCACGGCCATGATGCCGCACCCCGAGCGCGTGTTCCGCAACATCCAGATGAGCTGGACCAGCGGCAGCGCCAGCGACCTGAGCCCGTGGATGCGCATCTGGCGCAACGCTCGCAAGTTCGTCGGCTGACCTCATGGCTCGCCAGCACCCGCTGCCCTACGACACCATCCAGGCCTACGCCCGCGACGGGGCGGTGGTGCTGCGGGGCGTGCTCAACGCCGACGAGCTGCGCACGCTCGAAGCCGGCATTGAATACAACCTGGCCCACCTGAGTCCACTGGCGCTGGTGGCGAGCGAGCCAGACGACCCCGGCCGCTTCGTCGAGGACTTCTGCACCTGGCAGACCAACCCGGACTACCAGCGCATCCTCAAGGAGTCGGCCCTGCCGCATCTGGCCGCCCAGCTGATGCAGAGCCGCACGGCGCGCCTGTACCACGACCACCTGCTGGTCAAGGAAGCCGGTACCCGCCAGCCGACACCGTGGCACCAGGACCAGCCGTACTACAACGTCGGCGGCAGGCAGAACGTCAGCTTCTGGATACCGGTCGACCCGGTGCCGCTGGCCAGCACGCTGCGCTTCGTCGCCGGCTCGCACGACGGCACCTGGTACATGCCGCGCACCTTCCGCGACCAGCAGGCCAAGTGGTTCCCGGAGGGCACGCTGGCCGAGCTGCCGCCCATCGACGCCGAGCCCGGCACCTACCGGCAACTGGGCTGGGCGCTGGAGCCGGGCGACTGCGTGGCCTTCCACATGCTCAGCCTGCACGCCAGCAGCGGCACCGGTCCGGGCGCGCGGCGGCGCGTGTTTTCCGCCCGCTACCTGGGCGATGATGCGGTCCACGCGCCTCGCCGCTGGCGCACCTCCCCGCCATTCCCTGGCCTCGACCAGCGCCTGCCCGACGGCGCAGCGATGGACGACCCGCTGTTTCCCCTTGTCTGGTCCTGAAAGTTGAACCACCGCCATGGCCTCCAGCCTGCTCGCACTGCTTGACGACATCGCCACCCTGCTCGACGACGTGGCCACCATGACCAAGGTCGCGGCGCGCCAGAGCGTGTCCGCCGCCGACGACGTGGCGGCCAT
The DNA here is from genome assembly GCF_004353865.1 of Hydrogenophaga pseudoflava. NCBI lineage: Bacteria > Pseudomonadati > Pseudomonadota > Betaproteobacteria > Burkholderiales > Comamonadaceae > Hydrogenophaga > Hydrogenophaga pseudoflava. The sequence continues at coordinate 2,483,730 of NZ_CP037867.1, read as the reverse complement.
GACGCAGATGGCCGCGAAAAAGACAGCCGGCGTGCTGGGCGACGACCTGGCGCTCAACGCGCAGCAGGTGACTGGCGTGAACGCCGATCGCGAACTACCGGTGGTCTGGGCGGTGGCCAAGGGCTCGCTGCTGAACAAGGCCATCCTGGTGCCGGCGGCGCTGGCCATCAGCGCTGTGGCACCCTGGGCGATCACACCCCTGCTGATGCTGGGCGGTCTGTTCCTGTGCTTCGAAGGTGCCGAGAAGCTGATGCACAAGTTCTTCCACGCGAAGGAAGCCGACGACGCCCACCACGCCGAGCTCGTGAAGGCCGTGAGCGACGAGAAAGTGGACCTGGTCGCGTTCGAGAAGGAGAAGATCAAGGGTGCCGTGCGCACCGACTTCATTCTCTCGGCCGAGATCATCGTCATCACCCTGGGCGCGGTCGCCACGGCACCCTTTGCCCAGCAGGTCGCGGTGCTGGTCGGCATCTCGCTGATCATGACCCTGGGCGTGTACGGCCTGGTCGGCGGCATCGTCAAGCTCGACGACGCGGGCCTGCACCTGAGCCGCAGCGGCTCATCCGCCACGCAAGCCTTCGGCCGAGGTCTGCTGGCCTTTGCGCCCTGGCTGATGAAGGCCCTGTCGGTGCTGGGTACGGCGGCGATGTTCCTGGTGGGCGGCGGCATCCTGCTGCACGGTGTACCGGCGCTGGGACACGCGGTCGAGCACTGGGCCGGGGGCCTGGGCGCCATCGGTGGCGTGGTCAACAGCCTGGCGGGCGGGGTTTCCGGCCTCATTGCCGGCATCGTCTGCGTGCTGCTGTTCAACGCCTTCAACAAGCTGCGCGGCCAGTCCGCACACTGAATGAACAAGGGCGGGCCTTGACTTGTGTCAAGGCCTCAACAACGCGGTTGGCCCAGACTGGCATCCAGATCGTGAGTGTGCTGAAGACCGGCTTCGGTGCACACCAACCCGAGAGGAGCCGCCATGAACACCGCCGTTGACACCGACGCCCCGCTGAACAACTTCTCCAACTGCCACAGCGGCATCCTCAAGCGCCTGAATGCGCTGGACGAGCTGCCCGCGCTGCTGGAACCCGCTGCCCGCGCCCGTCAGATTGCCGAGCAGTCGCTGGAGTTCTTTCGCGAAGCCATCTTCGAACACCATCTGGAAGAAGAGCGCGAGCTGTTCCCAGCAGTGATTGCCAGCGCGAAGCCCGGCGAGGAACTGGAGCGCGTGAAAGCCATGACCAAGCGCCTGACCGAGGAGCACCGCATGGTCGAGGCGCTGTGGAAGCGGCTGGAAAAGGGCCTCAAGCAGGTCGCCAAAGGCCAGAGCACCGATCTGGACATCGGCGAGGTGCAGCGCCTGGTCACCGAGTACACCGCCCATGCCGCCTACGAAGAGGCCGAGTTCCTGCCGCTGTCGGAGGTGACCCTGGGCCGCAACAGCAACCACATGGCTGCGCTGGGTCTGAGCCTGCACATGCGCCACGTCAAGCCAGTGGCGGCCTACATCTGATCCACCTTCAGTGGACCATGGCCGCGGTCTGAGCGGGCATGGTCTACAGTTCGGGCGACATGAAAAATCGCCCTGGCAACCCTCACGATTCCCGCCCCGAACACTGGCGAGTCCAGAGCGCAGACGGGGTTGCGGTGCTCAACATCCCTGGCCTCAACGGCCGGGCCCGGGTGTTCGACGTGGACGCCGCGCTGCTGGTCGATGTGCCCGCCGACACCGGCGGCGCCTGGCTGGAGTTGACGGTGGAGTTCGATGGCCGGCGCCAGTGGTCGCGCCGCATTCCCGCCCACAACCCCGGCCAGACGGACAGCCTGGACTACCACCAGCGGATGCGGCTGGAGGCCGAGCAGGGCCTGCGCATCCGGGCCATCGCCGCCGTCAAGGGCGTGCGGGTGCGGGAGCTGGTGATCGAGGCGCGCGAGGACGCCTAATGACTCAGGCCGGGGTCGCCGGTCGCGTTCGGTAGAACGTCACCGGGCTTGCCGGCGCGGCGTTCATCACGCTGCGCTTGATCTTGCCGACCACGTGCATCTCGCAGGGCTTGCAGTCGAAGCGCAGGGTCAGCTTCTCCTTGCCGTTGATCAGCTGCATCGGCTCGGCGCGCACCGTGCCCTGCACGCCGGTCACGCCCTTGGCCTGCTTGGGGCAGAGGCTGAGCGAGAAGCGCACGCAGTGCTTGGTGATCATCAGGCTGACTTCGCCTTCTTCCTCGTGGCTCTCGTAGGCAGCGGCGATCACCTTCACACCGTGCTTCGCGTAGAAATCGCGCGCCTTGTGGTTGAACACGTTGGCCAGGTACGTGAGTGTGTCTTCCGGGTAGTTGACGGGCGGCTCGACCGGCTTGGCGCGCGGCAGGCGGTGCCAGGCCGCGGCACGGCCGGCTTCCAGCTGTTCCACCGCATCCCGGCGCAGGGCGTTGAGCTGTGAGGCGGGCACGAAGCGCGGACCGTTCAGGTTCAGCGCCACGTCCAGCGGCTGGAACAGGGTGTCGCCCAGGCGTGAGAGGTTCTCGCGCAGCTTGTCTTCGGCCTGGCTGGGGTCCTTGGCGTCCTGCAGCGGGCCGGGCAGGGTGGCGGTGCCGCTGTGGCCGTCTTCGTCGGTGATGGTCAGCGTCAGGCCGTCGGCGGTTTCGTCCAGGGCCAGCCAGGCACCGATGCGGCGTTCGGCCGACTTCTTCTCCAGCCCGCGCACCCAGTCCATGTCCCGGTTGCGGTTGATCTGCACGCCCTTGCGCAGGTCCTTGAAACCCTCCATCGGGTCTTTGGGGAACACCCGCCACAGGCCCTTCTTGTTGACCGCTTCGGCCCGGTTGATCTGCAGGCCCACCAGTTCCTTCTGCAGGTCCAGGTAACACAGGCCGTCGCCGTTGTGGATGACCGTGTCCTGTTCGTCGGTCTGCAGCTCGACGAAGTTGGGGCCGGTGGCAGTGACGAAACCGATCGGGCGGCCCGGGTTCTTGGGCGTGTCGAAGGCGCCGATGTCTTCCTTGCGGCCCTGCACGAAGTAGTCGGTGAACTCGCGGTTGAAGTTCTGGTTCGGATCGGGCTGGAAGTGGAAAGTGCATTCCCCGCTGCTGGCGCGGGCCAGCTCGGGGCGTTCTTCAAGGATCTCGTCCAGCAGCACCCGGTAGTGCGCGGTGATGTTCTTGACGTAGGCCATGTCCTTGTAGCGGCCTTCGATCTTGAAGCTGCGCACGCCCGCGTCGATGATCTCGCGCAGGTTGTCGCTCTGGTTGTTGTCCTTCATCGAGAGCACGTGCTTGTCGTGCGCCACGATGCGGCCCTGGCTGTCTTTCACCTCATAGGGCAGGCGGCAGGCCTGCGAGCAGTCGCCGCGGTTGGCGCTGCGCCCCGTGTGGGCGTGGCTGATGTAGCACTGGCCGCTGTAGGCCACGCACAGCGCGCCGTGCACGAAGAATTCGAGGATGGCGCGGCCGGGCGCGTCCTTCGGGCCGAGCGCGGCGTCGATGGCGGCGATCTGCTGCAGCGTGAGTTCGCGCGCCAGCACGATCTGGGACAGGCCGGCGTCCTGCAGGAAGCGCGCTTTCTCGGGCGTGCGGATGTCGGTCTGGGTGCTGGCGTGCAGCTGGATCGGCGGCAGGTCGATCTCCAGCAGGCCCATGTCCTGGATGATCAGCGCGTCCACCCCGGCGTCGTAGAGCTGCCAGGCCAGCTTGCGCGCCGGCTCCAGCTCGTCGTCGCGCAGGATGGTGTTCATCGTCACGAAGATGCGGCTGTTGTAGCGGTGCGCGTGCCGCGCGAGGCGGGCGATGTCGGCCACGCTGTTGTCGGCGCTGGTGCGTGCGCCGAAGGACGGGCCGCCGATGTAGACCGCGTCGGCCCCGTGGTTCACGGCCTCGATGCCGATGTCGGCGTCGCGGGCGGGGGCAAGCAGTTCGAGCTGGTGGGGCAACATGGTGACGCGAAAAAAGTGGGCAGTGCAGGCAGAATCGGGGCCACTGACGGCCCCGCAAATCAACCCGATATTGTCTCGGAGATCGCCCATGCCTGCATCCCACGACCCTTCCGGCACTGCCATCGTCCTCGTCCACGGCTCCTGGCACGGCGCCTGGTGCTGGAAGCGGGTGCTGCCGCTGCTGCGCGGCGCCGGTGTGGACACCCACGCCGTCACCCTCACCGGCGTGGGCGAACGGGCCCACCTGCTGAGCCCGACGGTCGGCATCAACACCCACATCCAGGACGTGATCGGGCTGATCGAAGCCGAGGAACTGGAGCGGGTGGTGCTGGTCGGCCACAGCTACGCGGGCAACCTGATCACCTGCGTGGCCGACCGCCTGCAGCGCGCGCACCCCGGCCTGCTGCAGCACCTGGTCTATCTGGATGCGGGCGTTCCAGACCCCGGCAACAGCTGGAGCACGCCCCACTCGGCGGAGACCGTGGCCAAGCGGGCCGCCGAGGCGCAGCGCAGCAGCGGCGGGCTGAGCTTTCCGCCGCCGGACGCCAGTGTGTTCGGGCTGGATGGCGCCGACCGCGACTGGGTCAACCGCCGCCAGACGCCGCAGCCCTACCGCCTCTACCACGAGACCCTGCTGTTCGATCCGGCCCTGGTCTGGTCCATACCGCACAGCTTCATCGACTGCACCAACCCGCCGCTGGCCACCATCGACGCCGCCCGCAAGCGGGTGCGCAGCGAGCCGGGCTGGACCGTGTACGAACTGGCGACCGGGCACGACCCCATGGTCAGCGCGCCACGCGAGCTGGCGCAACTGCTGCTGAAGGTGCATTCCAGTTGCCGGTGACCGCCACACCCCGCCTGGACCGCATCGACCTGCTGCGTGCGGTGGCGATGCTGTGGATGACAGCCTTCCATTTCTGCTTCGACCTGACCCACTTCGGCTTCATCGAGCAGGACTTCTACGACGACCCGTTCTGGACCTGGCAGCGCACGTTCATCGTGAGCCTGTTCCTGTTCACCGCCGGGCTGTCGCAGGCGGTGGCGCTGCAGCAGGGACAGGGCTGGCCGCGCTTCTGGAAGCGCTGGGCGCAGGTGGCCGGCGGGGCGCTGCTGGTGTCGGCCGGCTCCTGGCTGATGTTCCCGGACACCTTCATCTACTTCGGCATCCTGCACGGCATCGCGGCCATGCTGGTCCTGGTGCGGCTGACCGCGGGCTGGGGCGGCTGGCTCTGGCCGCTGGGGGCGCTGGCGATCTCGATGAAGTGGATCGCGCCACTGGTGATCGATGCGCTTCCGTCGCTGGCTTTTCTGAATCAGCCCGGCTGGAACGCGCTGGGCTTCATCAGCGAGCTGCCTGTGACCGAGGACTACGCGCCGGTGCTGCCCTGGCTGGGCGTGATGTGGTGGGGCGCTGCGGCCGGCCGCTGGGCGCTGGCACACCGACCGCAATGGCTGGGCGCGGGCGACGCGCCGGCCACCGGGCTGCGGCGCTCTCTGGTGGTGCTGGGGCGCTGGAGCCTGTCGTACTACCTGCTGCACCAGCCGGTGATGATCGGCCTGCTGGCGGCCTTCGCCTGGTGGCGCGGCTGAGCCGGTTCAGGCGCAGAACGGCCGCAAAAACTGCGCGGCCACGAACAGATCCTTCTCGATCGCGCGCCGCACGCCGGCGCTGTCGCGCAGGCGCAGCGCCATGACCGCATCGCCGTGGGCGTCGTTGATCACGCGCTGCGAGGCCTCCACCTCGAACAGCTTGTTCGACAGCGGACCGACCTTGAGCCAGACGGTCTCGATCAGCGAGAGCAGGGTGGGGGAGGCGGCGGCCTGGTACAGGCGCAGGTGGAACAGCTCGTTGGCGTCAAGATAGCCCTTGGCATCGCCGGCCTTGAGCGCCTCGCGCATCTGCTGCTCCAGCGCCAGCAGCTCGGCCACACCGGCCGTGTCCAGCCGGTGGGCGCCGCGCTCGGCGGCCTCGCCTTCGAGCAGCAGACGGGTCTGCAGCACGTCGTCGAATTCGGCCAGCGAGAGTTTCGGCACCTGCATGCCGGCGTGCGGCACGTTGACCAGCGCACCCTCGGCCGCCAGCCGCTGCAGCGCGGCGCGCACCGGCATCACGCCCACGCCCAGCTTCTCGGCGATGGCGTGGATTTTCAGCCGCTCCCCCGGCAGGAACTGGCCCACGGTGACCCACTGGCGCAACCGCGCATAGGTCTCGTCCTGCTGGGTCGGGGCGGGGGTCTTCATGCCTTCTGCGTGATCTGGGTCAGCACCTCGTCGAGCGCGCCGATCAGCTGCGCGACGTGCTCGTCGGTGGTCTGCGGGCAGACCAGCATCATGTTGTGGAAGGGCGTGATCATGACGCCGCGGTTGAGCAGGCCAAGGTGGATCAGGTGCTCCAGCTCGCCGTCGAGGATGCGGTCGGCCTCGCTGCCGTTTCCGGGTGGGGTCGGGCAGAACTGGAACTCGATGCGCGCGCCGACCTGCGTCACACACCAGGGCAGGCCATGCCGCGCGATCACCTCCCGCAGCCCGGCAGCCAGCCGCTGCGCCAGTGCCAGCATGTGCCCGTAGGCGGCCGGGGTCATGACCTCGGTGAGAGCCGCGCGCATCGCGGCCATGGCCAGCATGTTGCCGGTCAGCGTGGTGCCGATGCCGCTGTGGCCCGGTGGGGCCTCGCGCTTGGCCCGTTCGGCGCGGGCCGCCAGTTCGGCGCTCATGCCGTAGACCGCGCAGGGTACGCCGCCGCCCACCGGTTTGCCCAGCACCAGGGCATCGGCTGCGATGCCGTGGGCGTGGGCGTAGCCGCCAGGGCCGGTGCTGATGGTGTGGGTCTCGTCCATTACCAGCAGCGTGCCGTGGCGGCGGATGATCTTCTGGGCTTCGGCCCAGAAGCCGGGCTCGGGCAGCACCATACCGATGTTGGTCATCACCGGCTCGGCCAGCACGCAGGCCACGTCGCCCGCGGCCAGTGCGGCGTCGAGCGCGGCCAGATCGTTGAACTCGACCACCACCGTGGTGTCCAGCAGGTTGTGCACCTGGCCCAGCAGGCTGTCGCGCTGCACCGGCCGACCATCCACCAGATCGACGAACACGTCCTCGATGGTGCCGTGGTAGCAGCCGTTGAAGACTAGGATCTTCTTGCGCCCCGTGGCGGCGCGGAGCCAGCGCACGATGTAGCGGTTGGCATCGGTGGCGCTCATGGCGAACTGCCACACCGGCAGGCCGAAGCGCTGCGCCAGCTGCTCGCCGACCACGGCCGCGTCCTCGGTGGCGAGCATGGTGGTGTAGCCGCGGGTGGCCTGGCGGGTGACGGCATCGGCCACCGGGGCGGGCGAATGGCCGAACATGGCACCCGTGTCGCCCAGGCAGAAGTCGACCAGGGTGTGACCGTCCACATCGGTGACCTGGGCGCCGCTGGCGTGGTCGACGTGCAGCGCGAACGGCGTGCCCCAGTCGTTCATCCAGTGCAGCGGCACCCCGAACAGCAGGTGGTCGCGGGCGCGGGCGGCGAGGGCCGCCGAGCGCGGGTGGGCATTGGTGAACCGGGCGCGTTCCTGCGTGAGGAAGGCCTGCGCGCGCGGCCAGTCCAGGCCGGCGCGGGTGGGTCGTTGTGCTTGCGTCATGTCTCGTGCCTCCTCAGACCAGCAGCAGCAGGTGCTCGCGCTCCCAGGAGCTGATCACGCGGTTGTAGGTCGCGTATTCCAGCTCCTTAACCGCGAGGAAGGCGTCGATGAAGGCCCCGCCGAAGACATCGCGCAAGGTGTCGCACTCGCGCATGCGGCGGATCGAGTCTTCCATGTGGCTGGGCAGGTCCTGGTCGCTGTCCCAGGCGCTGGATTTCATCGGTTCGCTGGGCTGGCGCTTTTCCATCAGGCCCAGGTAGCCCGCACCCAGGGTAGCGGCCATGGCCAGATAGGGATTCACGTCGACGCCCGGCACGCGGTTCTCCACCCGGCGGTTGGCAGCGTCGGACTCGGGCACGCGGATGCCGCAGGTGCGGTTGTCGTAGCCCCACTGAACATTGATCGGCGCCGACATGTAGCGCGAGAGGCGCCGGTAGGAGTTGACGTAGGGCGCGAGCATGGGCATCACCTGCGGCACGTAGCGCTGCAGACCGGCGATGAAGTGCCGGAAATGCGGCGTCACCGCGCCGTCTTCATCGCTGAAGATGTTGCGGCCGGTGGCGCGGTCCAGGATGCTCTGGTGGATGTGCATCGCGCTGCCCGGCTCGGCCTCCATCGGCTTGGCCATGAAGGTGGCGAAGATGCCGTGGCGCAACGCCGTCTCCCGCACCGTGCGCTTGAACAGGAACACCCGGTCGGCCAGGTCCATGGCGTCTCCGTGGGTGAAGTTGATCTCCATCTGGCCGGCGCCTGCCTCGTGGATCAGGGTCTCGACGCCCAGGCGGTGCACCTCGCAGAAGCGCGATAGCTCCAGGAAGAAGGGGTCGAAGTCGTTGACCGCGTCGATGGAATACGACTGCCGGCCGGCCTCGGGCTTGCCGGTGCGGCCCAGCGGCGGCTGCAGCGGTTCGTGCGGATTCTGCTGGCGGGCCACCAGGTAGAACTCCATCTCGGGCGCCACCACCGGCTGCCAGCCCTGTGCGTCGTACAGCGCCAGCACGCGGCGCAGCACGCTGCGGGGCGAGAGGGCCACCGGCGAGCCGTCGAACTCCTCACAGTCGTGGATGATGACCGCGACCTGTTCGGCTGCCCAGGGCACCATGCGCGCGGTCGACAGATCGGGCACGCAGACCATGTCGGGGTCGGTGTCGCCGACGAACTCGGCGTTGTCGGGCTGCTGGCCGTTGACGGTATTGAGCAGCACGCTCTTGGGCAGGCGCATGTGCCCGGAGCTGAGGAACAGATCCTTGGGGAGGATCTTGCCGCGGGCGATCCCGGTCATGTCGGGAATCACGCACTCGACCTCGTGGATGCGGTGCTCGCTCAGGAAGCTGTGGATGTCGGTGGGAGGCGCGTTCATGGTTGGATTTGATCAAATGGATGCCGAATTGTGGCATCCAAACCACCTGGCTCAAATATTTGATCAAATCCAATCCGATCGGCGTGGCCAGATCCACTTCCTCGTGGCCACAAAAAAAGCGCGGACCACGCCGCGCTTTTTTAGGAGAACGCCGATCCTTACTGGATCTTGGCCTTCTCGCGCAGCGAGCGCTGGAAGTCGCCCAGCTTCTGCTGCTGCATCTGCTGCGCGATCTGCGGCTTGAGTTCTTCAAAGGTCGGCAGCTTGGCCTGGCGCACGTCGTCGACACGGATGATGTGGTAACCGAACTGGCTCTTGACCGGCTCCTGGGTCATCTGACCCTTTTCGAGCTTGATCATGGCCTCGGAGAACTCGGTCACGTAGCTGGCGGCATTGGCCCAGTCCAGGTCACCACCGTTGGCACCGGAGCCCGGGTCCTTGGACTTGGCCTTGGCCTGGTCTTCGAACTTGGCGCCACCCTTGATGGCCGCGATGATGGCCTTGGCCTCGTCTTCCTTCTCGACGAGGATGTGGCGCGCGCGGTATTCCTTGCCGCCGTTGGCCGCGGCGAACTTGTCGTACTCGGCCTGCAGGTCGGCGTCGGACACCGGGTTCTTCTTCTGGTAGTCGGCGAACAGGGCGCGGATCATGATGGTCTGGCGGGCCAGTTCCATCTGCTCCTTGTATTCCGGCGTGGCGGCAATACCGCGCTTCTGGGCTTCCTGCATGAAGACTTCGCGCAGGATGACTTCTTCCTTGATCTGGGCGCGGGTGGCCTCGTCGATCGGACGACCTGAGGCTGCAATCTGCTGCTCCAGCGCGGTGACTCGGCTGCTGGGCACGGCCTTACCGTTGACGATGGCGACGTTCTGGGCCATGGCCAGAGGAGCGGCAGCGATCAGGGCCGCGGCGGTCAGGGCCGACAGGGAGAATTTCATGGTGTGGATCAGGTGAGGATTTCGATGGCCAGCGCGTGCAGGCCGGCGTCGGTGAAATTGCGCAGCGCATCATACACAAGGCGATGTTGCGCCACGCGGCTCTTGCCGGTGAAGGCGGGGGCGGCGATGCGCACCCGGAAATGGGTTCCATAGCCCAGGCCGTTGGCGCCGGCGTGCCCGGCGTGGGCCGCGCTTTCGTCGATGACTTCCAGCCGGGTCGGGCTGAGGGCAGCGTCCAGGGCGGCCTGCAGCGCGGCCGCGGTGGGCACGAACAGCTGGTCCGGGATCATGAGCCGGTCCCCGCTTCGGTGTCGCTCTTGAGGTAGCGGGCGATGTACAGACCCTGGCCGACGATGAACACAACCGGGAACACGTAGCCCCAGAGCTTGAAGTTCACCCAGTCCTCGGTGGAGTAGTAGGCCGCGACGTAGGCGTTGATGGCGGCCATGAACAGGAAATAGCCGATCCAGATCACGGTCAGGCGCGACCACACCGGCGCCGGCAGGCTGAGCTGGCTGCCCAGCAGGATCTGCAGGAAGTTCTTCTTCCAGACCCACAGCGCCGCGGCCAGCACAATGGCCATGCTCGCGTAGAGCACGGTGGGCTTCCACTTGATGAAGCGCTCGTCGTGCAGCAGCAGCGTGAGGGCTCCGAACACCAGCACCAGCAGCAGCGTCACTTTCTGCAGCGTCTGCAGCCGCTTGTCGACGGCGTAGATGATGCCGGTCTGCACCACGGTGGCGGCCATGAGCACGCCGGTCGCGGTGTAGATGTCGCCAAACTTGTAGGCGGCCACAAACAGCGCAATGGGGAAAAAGTCGATCAGGAAACGCATGCGGGGATTATCGGGGCTGGCACCGGGAACCCGGGCGGCAGGGGTTGCTCTACAGTGCTCCGAGTCATCTACAAAGGAATACGTTCCATGGATCTGAAAGAACAGCAAGCCATCCTCACCATCGCCCTGCTCGCTGCCTTTGCCGACGGCGACAAGGCCGACAGCGAGCGCGAGGCCGTGCGGCGCCTGGCGGAGTCGCTGGGCCGCGAGGCCGGAGGCGCGGCGCTGGCGGGTTTGTATCAGGATGTGCTGCTCAAGCGGGTGACGCTGGCCGATGCCGTGGCCGCCCTGGGCGATCCGGCCCAGCGCCAGCTGGCCTACGAGATGGCGGTCTGCGTCTGCGACGCCGACGGGCGGCAGAACGCAGCCGAAACGGCCTTTCTCTCGGACCTCAAGTCGCGCCTGGCCCTGGACGCGGGCCGCGCCCAGGCCTTCGAACAGGAGGCCGACGCGGTGCTCACGGCCGCGGCTGCCGCAGCTCCAGTGAGCGCGCCGGTACCGGCGCCCGCCCAGGCGCCGCAAGGCGCACCCGCCAGCGACCCCGCCCGAGAAGCGGCCCTGGACAAGACCATCCTGAACGCGGCCTTGCTGAACGGTGCACTGGAACTGCTGCCGCAGTCCTGGGCCTCGATGGCCATCATCCCGCTGCAGGTGCGCATGGTCTACAACATCGGCCGCTCCTACGGCATCGAACTCGACCAGGGCCATATCAAGGAATTCATCACCACCGTCGGCGTGGGCCTGACCTCCCAGTACGTGGAGCAGTTTGGTCGCAAGCTGCTCGGGGGCCTGCTGGGCAAGGTGGCCGGTCGCACCATCGGCGGGATCGGCAGCGTGGCCACCGGCATGGTGATGTCGTTTGCCACCACCTATGCGCTCGGCCAGGTGGCCCGGCGCTACTACGCGGGCGGTCGCGTCATGAGCACAGCCCTGCTGCAGCAGACCTTCCAGCATCTGCTGGCCCCGGCCCAGCAGATGCAGAACCAGTACCTGCCCCAGATGAAGGACCTCTCGCGCACGCTGGACATGGGCAAGGTGCTGGGGATGGTGCGTGGCCAAGCCTGACGGCTCACCACGCCTGGTGCGCTGGCCGCGCCGGCTCGCCGTGGCGGCGCTGGTGGTGGGCGTGCTGCTGATGAGCGTGTTCGCCTGGCGCGCCTGGCGCCAGCACGACTACCAGACGCGCCTGGCCGCAGGCGAGATCCAGGTCGAGACGCTGCGCGGCTGGATGACTCTTTCTTATATAGAGCGGGTGCATGGCGTGCCGGAGGCCCAGGTGCGCGAAGCGCTGGGCCTGCCGGCGTCCGGCGGCGACGACCTCAGCCTGCACGACTGGTTCGGCGCGCAAGGCATCGATCCCCTGGAGGGGCGCAAGAAGGTCGAGGCGCTGATTCTGGCGCGCCGGTCGGCGCTGCAGGAGCCTGATCGGTGAGCGACCTCAGCGGTGCGCTGCTGACGGCCTTGATCAACCAGGGCCAGTGGCTGCTGGCCTCCGTGCTGTTCCTGGCTGCGTTGGGCGTGCCGCTGCCGGCCACCATGCTGCTGCTGGCCGCCGGCGCCTTTGCCCGTCAGGGTGTGCTCGAACCCGTGACGTCGGCCGCGACCGGTGTGGCCGCCGCGGTGGCGGGGGACATGGGCTGCTATCTCGCAGGCCGGCTGATGGGCCAGCGCCTGCCGCTGTCGTGGCGCACCGGTCCGGTCTGGCTGCGGGCGGCCGACACGTTTACCCGCCAGGGCGCCTGGGCGGTGCTGCTGACCCGCTTCCTGCTGACCCCGCTGGCGCTGCCGGTCAACCTGCTGGCCGGCAGCACCCGTTTTCCCTGGCACAGGTTCTTGCTGCCGGTGATGGTGGGGGAGGTCATCTGGGTGGCGCTGTTCGGAGGACTTGGTTACGTGTTCGCCGATCGCTGGGAATGGGTGAGCGCCTGGGCCGAGGACTCGGTGGGCCTTCTGCTGGGTGGGCTGCTGGCCGCCGCGGGTTTGTGGGGGCTCTGGCGCTGGCGCTGATGTTCCACGCCGCTTGATCGGGCAGAATCTCGTCGCCCGAAGATGCTTCTGGCGCCCCATCACCCAATAGAAGGATTCCTCCGATGACCAAGCCCCTGCGTTTCCCGCTGATCGCTGCGACCCTGGCCACCTCCGCACTGCTTGCCGCCTGTGGCGGTGGTGACGACGATCCATCGGTGGAGGGAGACAGCTCCGGCGACGTGGTGGCCAAGTACATCGGCACCTGGGAGTCGGACTGCTACGCCGACAGCGGCGCGTCCGCCAAGGTCCGCGCCGACTTCACCAAGGCCTCGGCCACCAGCTTCACCGGCAATGTGGTCGCCTACGGCTACATCGGCAGCTCTTGCTCCGGTCCCAGCGTCAAGGACGAGAAGGTGCTGACCAACCTGTCGATGAACCACGCCGGCACCAAGGCCATCTCCGGTGTGACCGCCGACAAGTTCAATGGCGCCGCCGACCAGGGCAACGGCAAGCTGGTCATGTACACCGACGGCAGCACGCTCCAGTTGGGCGACGTGGACGCCAACAAGGACGCCGAGGGCTACCCCAACAGCTTCTACGAAAGCCGCTACACCCTCAAGCGCCGCAACTGACGCGGCAGGCGGGCCTCACATCGAGGCCCGCAGCATGACCCGGTAGTCTTCCGCGCTGGCCAGCCGCGGATTGGTCTTGTGGCAGTGGTCCGCCAGCGCGCCCTGGATCACCCGGTCGAACAGGTCCTCGGTCACGCCCAGCGCCGCCAGCCCCGCGGGCAACCCCAGCCGGGCATTCATCGACCGGATCGCCTCGCCCAGCCGCTGCGCCGACGCCGCTGCATCGCCGTCGTCCTGCAGGCCCATGGCATGGGCCATGCGCTGCAGGCGCCGCTCCTTCTGCACACTCTCGGCGCCCGCGTTGAAGGCGATCACGGCGGGCAGGAAGAGGGCGTTGAGCGTGCCGTGATGCAGCCGCGGGTTCACGCCGCCCAGGCTGTGGCTCAGGCTGTGCACGCAGCCCAGCCCCTTCTGGAACGCCATCGCTCCCTGCATGGACGCGCTCATCATGTTCAGCCGCGCCTCCCGGTCTTGCCCATCGTTGGTCGCGCGTTCGATGTGTGACCAGCCACGCTGCAGGCCATCGAGCGCGATGCCGTCGGCCGGCGGGTTGAAGGCCGGCGCCATGAAAGTTTCCATGCAGTGCGCGATCGCGTCCATGCCGGTGGCGGCGGTCAGCAGCGGTGGCAGGCCGAGCGTGAGCGACGGGTCGAGGATAGCGGTCTTGGGCACCAGGTGCCAGCTGTGAAAACCCAGCTTGCGGCCGTCGTCGACGATGACGATGGCGCCGCGCGCCACCTCGCTGCCGGTGCCGGCCGTGGTCGGCACGGCGATCAGCGGCAGCACGGCCGGGGTGATCTTGGGCGAGCCGCCTTCGATGGTGGCGTAGGTCTTGAGCGGGCCTTCGTGGGTGGCGGCGATGGCCACGCCCTTGGCGCAGTCGATCGAGCTGCCACCGCCCAGGGCGATCAGGCCGTCGCAGGCGCCGGCCTTGCAGGCCAGGACCGCTGCGCGCACCGCCGCCTCGTTCGGGTTGCCCGGCGTCTGGTCGAACACCGCCACCGGCCAGCCGGGCAGGGCGGCCAGCGCCCGGTCCAGCAGGCCTGCGGCCTTGACGCCCGCGTCCGTCACGATCAGCGGCCGGGTGATGCCCGCCCGGGTGCATTCGGCGGCCAGCTGCGCCAGTGCCCCGTCTTCGATCAGGATGTTCGTCACATACAGAATTTGCGCCATGGCCTGTCTCGCTCGTTGTGTGGAATGGCGAAAACTATACGGGTGCAGGACAGGCCCACCAAGGTCGCGCAGTGGGCAGCGGGTCACGCAAAAGACAGCCACAATGCCGGCCCATGTCGCATCACCATCCCAATCCCCGGTCGCTGCTCACGCCCGCCATGCGCGGACTGATCGACCGCATCGCCCGCGCCGGGCACCCGCCGCTGCACGCCCTGAGCCCGGACCAGGCCAAGGCCGCCTACGCCGCCGGCGCGGGTGTGGTGGACATCCCGTCGCACAAGCTGGCGCGGGTCGAGGACCTCGTGATCCCCGCGCGCGATGGCTTTGAGCTGCCGGCGCGCCTGTACGCGCCCGCCAGCGAACAGCCCCTGCCGGTGCTGCTGTACCTGCACGGTGGCGGTTTCACCGTCGGCAACATCGCCACCCACGAGCCGCTGTGCCGTCACCTCGCGCACCTGGCGCACTGCGCCGTGGTGTCGCTGGACTACCGGCTGGCGCCCGAATGGAAGTTCCCCACCGCGGTGCACGACGCCTGGGACGCGCTGGCCTGGCTGCGCGACAAGGCCACGTCCTTGGGGCTGGACGGCACGCGCATCGCCGTCGGCGGGGACAGCGCTGGCGGCACCCTGGCCGCGGTCACCGCCATCGCCGCGCGAGACGCAGGCTGGCCGCTGGCGCTGCAGCTGCTGTTCTACCCCGGCACCGCCGGCCACCAGAACACGCCCAGCCACAAGACCTTCGCCCACGGCTTCATCCTCGAAGAGCCGCACATCAGCTATTTCTTCGGCCACTACCTGCGCGGCCCGCAGGACCGCGACGACTGGCGTTTCGCACCGCTGGACGGGGTGGACGAGACCGGCCAGGTGCGCGATCTCGACGGCGTGGCGCCCGCCTGGATCGGCCTGGCCGAGTGCGACAGCCTGACCGACGAGGGCGTGATGTACGCCGACCGGCTGCGCATGGCGGGTGTGCCGGTGGACCTGGAGATCTACGCCGGCGTGGTGCACGGCTTCATCCAGTTCGGCCGCGCCATTCCCACCGCCCTGACCGCCCACAACGACGCCGCACGCGCACTGCGCCACGCTTTCGGAGACCAATGACATGCCCGCAATGTCCCGCGCCGACTTCCGCTTCTTCCACCGCCTGCGCGTGCGCTGGGCCGAGGTGGACATGCAGAAAATCGTTTTCAATGCCCACTACCTGATGTACTTCGACACCGCCATCACCGACTACTGGCGGGCGGTGGCGCTGCCCTACGAAGAGTCCATGCACCGGCTCGGTGGGGACCTCTACGTCGTCAAGGCCACGGTGGAGTTCCACGCCTCGGCGCGCATGGACGACCAGATCGACGTGGCCATGAAATGCAGCCGCATCGGCACCTCGTCGCTCACCTTCACCGGCGCGATCTTCCGCGGCGACCAGCACCTGATCTCGGGCGAACTGGTCTATGTGTTCGCCGACCCGGCCACCCAGACCTCGCGCCCGGTGCCGCAGGCGCTGCGCGACACCCTGATGGGCTACGAGGCGGGTGAGGCGGTGACAACGGTCCGCGTCGGCGACTGGGCCACGCTCGGCGCCGACGCGCGGGCGGTCCGCACCGAGGTGTTCATTGATGAGCAGCAAATCCCCAAGAACCTGGAGCAGGACGCGGCCGACGCGACTGCGGTGCACGCCGTGGTCCACAACCGCCTGGGCCAGGCGGTCGCCACCGGGCGCCTGGTTCCCACCGGCACGCCGGGCGTCTCGCAGGTGGGGCGGCTGGCGGTCAAACGCGTGCTGCGCGGCGGCTCGCTGGGTCGGCAGGTGCTGCAGGCCTTGACCGAGGCGGCCCGTGCGCGCGGCGACCGCGAGGTGCTGCTGCATGCGCAAAGCAGCGCCATCGGCTTCTACGACCGGCTGGGCTGGCAGCGGCGCGGGCCAGCGTTCGAGGAAGCGGGCATCCCGCACCAGGAGATGTTCCTGCCGCTGTGAGAGGCGCGGCCGCTCAGGCCAGGCGCAGCCGGCGCGGCTGGGTGTCGGTCCAGCGGTGCGGGCCGGCCGGCGGCGGCGTGTGGGTCCACTCGGTGAAGTCGGCGCTGAAACCCTGGTCATGGCGCGCCACGCTCAGCAGCAGGCTGCTGCGGGTGCCGTAGCCACGGTCGGCCATGTCGACGAAGGGGCTGGACAGCGCGCGCTCCAGCTCGACGGGCACGCCGGTGTTGGGCAGTTCGGCCGGCGGCCGGATGTCGCGGTCGGCCAGCGCGGCCACCAGCGGCGACGGCGTGTCCGGCCTCGCCGCGAGGGCTTCGTCCAGTGCCCGCTTCAGCCGCAGGGTTTTGGGCCAGGGGGTGTCGAGCGCCGCGTTGGACAGGCCGTAGACGCCCGGCGCCAGCCGCCGGTGGTGCAGGTGGTCGGTCTGTTCTTCATGGGGTTGGGCCGGGTCACGGTTGCTCACCCAGGCCCAGAATCCGCTGGCCAGATCACCGACCACGAGGTTGAAGCCGCCGTAGTCGGCTGCGGTCACGCCGGACAGCAGCGCATCCCAGGAGTTGCCGGACTGCAGCCAGCGCGTGGTCAGCTCACCGCGGCTGCGGCGGCCCGGGCCGGGGTTCGCACTGCGCACATTGGTCAGCATGGCCACCCGACCGGCTTCGCTCATGCCCAGCCAGGTGCCGCCGTCGCGCAGATCGCGACCCGCGATGACACCGGTGCCGTCGGGCAGGGCCCAGCGGTGCAGCGGCTCGGTGGGCCGCTCAAAGAATTCGTCGCGGTTGGCCGCCAGCAGCAGGGGCTGGGCCGGGTCAGTGCCGATGGCGAAGGCGATCAGGCACATGGCGTCCCGCACAGCGGCGGAGCGTGGGGGAGGGGAATCCGGCGCCGGGCCGCCCCAAGCCGGATTCGCGCCCCCTCGGGGGGCAGCGACCCGCGCAGCGGAGGAGCGTGGGGGCCCATGTTCCTTCAAACATCCGCCAGCAGCGGGTAGGGCAGGGGCTGCAGCGTGAGCAACGGACCATCGGCGGCGCCCAGGCGCAGCGCGCCGCCTTCAGCCGCACTGGTCTGCATCGACACCATGGCGCTCCAGCCGCCCGCGGGCGAGGCCGCCGCAGCGACCACGGTGCCACAGGGCTGGGACGGGTCGCCGTCGTGGAACACCTCCTGGCCAGCTGCCATGGGCGCATCCCCGAACACCGGGTAGGCCCGGCGCTTGAGCGTGCCACGGAACTGGCTGCGCGCCACCACCTCCTGGCCGGGGTAGCAACCCTTCTTGAAGTTCACGCCGCCGACCGATTCCATGTTCACCATCTGCGGCACGAAGGCCTCGACCACCGGCTGGCTCAGCAGCGGCACACCGGCCACCACGTCCAGCCAGTCCCAGGCAGCGCCGTCGAGCGCCGGGCCGGCGGGCGGTTCCACCCCGGCCGGCGCAACCCAGAGGGCACGGGCGATGCTGTCGGCGGGATACAGGCGCACCAGCTGCGCACCGTCGGCGTCCAGCTTGCTCCAGGGCGCTGCGGGCAGGGCGGCGGGCACCGCGTCACCGACCAGACCGCGCAACTGGAACTCGGCACTGGCGTCGGTGAGCTTGACCTTGGCGCGCAGCACAAACATGGACAGGCGCTTGAGCGTCGCCGGGAGCAGGTCGGCATGACACACGAGCAGGATCTCGTCGTGCGTGCGCTTGAAGCCGATGAAACTGGCCAGCAGCCGGCCCTTGGCGGTGCAGAACCCGGCCAGCCGGGCTTCGGACAGCCCCAGCAGGGAGAAGTCGTTGGTCAGCTGGCCGTGCAGGAACTTGGCGGCCTCTTCGCCCTGGGCGCGGATGACGCCGAGCCGGGGCAGCAAGGCCACGCCGCGCAGGGCGTTGGCAGGGGGGAATTCGGGGGCTTGGGACATGATCGGTCGATTATCATGCGCCGTCCTGCGACCCGCCCCGGCGTCCGCCAAGCCCCCATTTCCTGCTGTGATACGACTGCTCTCCCGGCTCCTGCTGTTGACACTTCTGCTGGCCGGGCTGCTCGCGGGCGCTGCCTGGTGGTGGCTCGGTCAGCCGCTGGTGCTGCCCGCCACCACCACCGCCGAACAACCGCTGGCCGTGGAGATCCCGCCCGGCGCCTCGGCACGGGGCGTGGCCAGCGCGCTGACCGGCGCGGGCGTTCAGGCACCACCGCTGCTGCTGCAAGCCTGGTTCCGCCTGTCGGGCCAGTCGCGCGCCATCAAGGCCGGCATCTATGAAATCCAGCCCGGCGCCACGCCGCGCAGCCTGCTGAGGCAACTGGTGCGGGGTGAGCAGGCGCTGCGCAGCCTGACGCTGCTCGAAGGCTGGAACTTCCGCGAACTGATGGCAGCAGTGCGCGCTTCACCCGACCTGACCCAGGACCTGGAAGGGCTGGATGGCGCGGGCATCATGGCCAAGATCGGCTATCCGGGGCGCCACCCCGAAGGCCGCTTCTTTCCGGATACCTACCGCATGGTCCGCCAGGCCCCTGCGTCCAGCGTGCTGAAACAGGCGGCCCAGGCCATGGAGCAGCGGCTGGCCCAAGCCTGGGAGCAGCGCGACCCGGCGACCCTGCTGCGTTCGCCCGACGAGGCACTGATCCTGGCCAGCATCATCGAGAAAGAGACCGGTGCCGAAGCCGACCGCGCCATGGTCGGTGGCGTGTTCAACAACCGCTTGCGCATCGGCATGCGCCTGCAGACCGACCCGACCGTGATCTATGGCCTGGGCGAACGCTTCGACGGCAACCTGCGCAAGATCGACCTGCAGACCGACACCCCCTACAACAGCTACACCCGTGCCGGCCTGCCGCCGACGCCGATCTCCATGCCCGGCTGGGCCTCG
The DNA here is from genome assembly GCF_004353865.1 of Hydrogenophaga pseudoflava. Classification (NCBI taxonomy): domain Bacteria; kingdom Pseudomonadati; phylum Pseudomonadota; class Betaproteobacteria; order Burkholderiales; family Comamonadaceae; genus Hydrogenophaga; species Hydrogenophaga pseudoflava. Next base: position 2,464,466 of record NZ_CP037867.1, on the reverse strand, counting down.
CTGCTCGCGGCGGTCAAACCGGCCGACACCCGGGCCCTGTATTTCGTGGCACGTGGCGACGGCAGCAGCCAGTTCAGCACCAACCTTGACGAACACAACGCGGCCGTGCGCAAGTTCCAGCTGCAGAAGTGAACCACCATGAGTCCTGAAGCAACCGTCTCGCGCGGCCTGTTCATCAGCTTCGAAGGCATCGACGGTGCAGGCAAGTCGACCCACATCGAAGGGCTGGCCAAGGCCTTCCGGGACCAGGGCCGCACCGTCACGCTCTCGCGCGAGCCGGGCGGCACGCCGCTGGCTGAAAAGCTGCGGGTCATGGTGCTGGGCGATCCGATGGACCCGCTGACCGAGTCGCTGCTGGTGTTCGCGGCGCGGCGCGACCACCTGGTCACGGTGATCGAACCGGCCCTGGCGCGCGGCGAGGTGGTGCTGTGCGACCGCTTCACCGACGCCACCTTCGCCTACCAGGGCGGCGGGCGGGGCTTTGACCTGGAGGTGCTGGGTACCCTGGAGCGCTGGGTGCAGACCACACCCGCCGCCGTGAACAGTCTGCGCCAGCCTGACCTGACGGTCTGGTTTGACCTGCCACCCGAAATCGCCGCCGCCCGCCTGGCCGACGCCCGCACGCCCGACCGCTTCGAAGCCCAGCCGCTCGAGTTCTTCCGGCGCGTGGCCGCCGGGTATGCGGCCCGGGCCGAAGCACAGCCGGCGCGCTTCGCCCGCATCCAGGCCGACCAGACCCGCCACCAGGTCTGGCAGCAACTGACCGCGACCTTCGTGCGCCGCGGCTGGCTGTCCATCATGGTGGCGGCCAACAGCGGACCGGCATGACCACCGCACTGGACGCCCCCTGGCTGCTGAAACAGCGCGAACGCCTGCTGGCGCAGCGCGGCCACGCCTGGCTGCTGCAGGGCCCCAGCGGTTTGGGCCAGTACGCGCTTGGCCTGTCGCTGGCCCAGGCCTGGCTGTGTGAACAACCCACCGCCCACGGCGCTTGCGGAATCTGCGAGAGCTGCCACCTGATCAGCAGCCGCTCCCATCCCGATCTGATCGTGCTGATGCCCGAAACCGAGATGCTGGCGCGCGGCTGGCCGCTGTCCGAGGCGGCACAGAAAGACGTGGACGACAAGAAGCGCAAGCCCAGCAAGGAGATCCGCGTCGAGGCCATGCGCGACATGGTGGCCTTCGCGCAGCGCACCAGCGCGCGCGGCCGTGGCACGGCGGTGCTGGTGTACCCGGCCGAGCGCATGAACACGGTCACAGCCAACGCCTTGCTCAAGACCCTGGAAGAGCCGGCCGGCGACACCCGGTTCGTGCTGGCCAGCGAGTCGGCCCATCAGCTGCTGCCTACCATCCGCAGCCGCTGCCAGGCCCACGCCTTGGTCTGGCCCTCGGACGGCGAGGCCATCGCCTGGCTCCAGGCGGGGGCCCAAAAGGCTGGGTTGAAAGAGGTCGGTGAGGCCGAGGCCCGGGCCTGGCTGCAGGCCGCCGGCGGGCGGCCGGAAGATGCCCTGGCCTGGGCGCAGTCCGGACTGACCGCCGCCCGCTGGTCGCAGTTGCCCCAGGCGCTGGTGCGAGGCGACTGGGCGCTGGTGTCGGACTGGTCCGCCCCGCAGCAGTTGGCCATGCTGCAGAAGCTCTGCCACGACCTGATGTCGGTTGCGGCCGGTGCGGCGCCGCGGTTCTTTCCCGCCGACTGCCTGCCGCCGGCGCCTCGGTGGGCTGTGCTGGCTCGCTGGTCCAAAGCGCTGACCGAAGCTGCACGCACGGTCGAACACCCCTACAACGCAGGCCTGATGCAGGAAGCCTGGGTGGCGGCCACGCGACAGGTGCTCACTCCCCGTGCTGCGCGCGCCTGACGAGCCGATTGACCCACGCCATTTGCCGCTAAACTTGTCCGCCATGAGCACCAGCCCGAGCCAGCCTGCCTCTTCACGCCCCAGCGTGATCCAGCTCTCCATCAAGGAGAAAGCGGCTCTCTACGCAGCGTACATCCCGCTGTTCACCGACGGGGGCATTTTCATTCCCTCGTCCCGTGACTACCGGATCGGTGACGACGTCTACGTGCTCCTGAGCCTGCCCGACGATCCGCAGCGTTACCCCGTCGCCGGCAAGGTGGCCTGGGTAACGCCGGCCAAGGCGCAAGGTGGCCGCACCCAGGGCGTGGGCATCCGTTTTCCGGCGGACGAAAAATCCCGTCACCTGAAGATCAAGATCGAGGAAATCCTCGGTTCGGCGCTGGCCTCCGAGAAGCCGACACAGACGATGTGACCGTCGCAGGCGCCGGTCCCCCCTTCTGTTTTCCGCCTTGTCCCGGGCACCGCCTGCGGCCACCGCCATGTTCACCGACTCCCACTGCCACCTCAGCTTTCCCGAACTGACCGAGCAACTGCCAGCCATCCTGCAGGCGATGCAGGAGGCACAGGTGGACCGTGCGCTGTGCATCTGCACCACGCTGGAAGAATTCGACTCGGTGCATGCCCTGGCCCGCGACCACCACCAGCTGTGGGCCACGGTCGGCGTGCATCCCGACAACGAGGGCGTGCAGGAGCCCACACTGGACGACCTGCTGGCGGGCGCGGCACGCAAGAAGGTGGTGGGCATTGGCGAGACGGGGCTGGACTACTACCGGCTCAACGGCCGCAGCGTGGCCGAAATGGAATGGCAGCGCGAGCGGTTCCGGGTCCACATCCGCGCCGCGCGGCAGACCGGGTTGCCGCTCGTGATCCACACCCGCAGCGCGTCGGACGACACCCTGGCCATCCTGCGCGAGGAGGGCGGCTTCGCAGGCAGCGCATCCAGTCCGGTGTCGCGGGGAGTGTTCCACTGCTTCACCGAGACGGCGGAAGTGGCGCGGGCCGCCCTGGATCTGGGTTTCTACATTTCCTTCTCCGGCATCCTGACCTTCCGCAACGCGGCCGACCTGCGGGAGGTCGCGCGCTTTGTCCCGATCGACCGTATTCTCATCGAGACCGACAGCCCCTACCTGGCACCGGTGCCGCACCGCGGCAAGACCAACAACCCGTCGTATGTGCCGCATGTGGCCCGCCAGATCGCCGAGATCAAGGGGCTGGAGGTCGAGGCTGTGGCCGAAACGACGAGCCGGAACTTCGAGCAGTTGTTTGACCGGGCGGTCTGAATGCTGATGCTGAACATGAGGAAATTTAAAAAGTACATTGTTTTCAATGTATTTTTCATGTTTTTCAGTTTAGGATTTGCAGGCTCATTCGAAGACTTCTTCAAAGCAGCCGAGCTGGACAACGAGTCGGCGGTGGTGGCGCTGGCGTTGCGCGGCTTCGATCTCAACAGCCAGAACGAAAAAGGCGATTCAGGCCTTCATGTCGGAGCGCGCGAAGGCTCGCTGAAGGTGGTGAGCTTCCTGCTGACCCAGCGTGCTGTCCGTGTGGAGCTGCACAACCGCCAGGGAGAAAGCCCCCTGATGATTGCCGCCATCAAGGGGCATCTGGACATCGCCCGCCAGCTGATCCGGCGCGGTGCCGAAGTCAACAAGCCCGGATGGACGCCGCTGCACTACGCGGCGTCGCGGGCCGAGCCCGACAGCGCCGACATGGTTCGGTTGCTGCTGGAACACCACGCCTACATCGACGCGGAGTCGCCCAACCGTTCCACTCCGCTCATGCTGGCTGCGATGTACGGCAACCGCGATCTGGTGCCCTTGCTGCTGGAGGAGGGGGCCGACCCGTCGTTGCGCAACGACCAGGGACTCACCGCCGTCGACTTCGCCCGCCGCGCCGAGCGCGATGACCTGGCCGAGCTGATCGCCCAGAGACTGCGGCAGCGCCGCGCTCCGGGCCGGTGAAATACCGCCAGTCGCATCAGCGACTGCCGCCTCATCCGTAGGTGTAACCCACATGGGGATCGGGACGAATGCCCCCCAGAATCGCCATGTTCTTATTCCGAGGAGACAGCCGTGGCGATAGCCAGTCAAAAAGACTTTGTTTCGGGACTCATGTTCATGACCGTGGGCGGTTCATTCGCCTGGGGTGCGGTGGACTACGAAATCGGAGAAGCCGCACGCATGGGACCGGGGTACTTCCCCTTCATGCTCGGCCTCCTCCTGGTGTTGCTGGGTGCACTGGTCACCTTCAACTCGTTCAAGTCCGGCCCTCCGGGAGGCGACAAGATCGGCGCCATCGCCTGGAGACCTCTGGCCTTCATTCTGGGTGCCAACCTGCTGTTCGGCGCTTTGCTGGTGGGGCTGCCCTCGCTCGGCATTCCGGCATTCGGCCTGATCGTGGCCATCTATGGTCTGGTCATCATGGCCGGCTATGCCCGCGAAGGCGCCAAGCTCAAGGAGTCGGTGATTCTCGCCACCATCCTCGCCATCGGTAGCTACCTGGCCTTCGTGAAGATGCTGAACCTGCAGTTCCCCGTGCTGCCCTGGTTCCTGGCCAACTGAACCCGAGGAGAACAACTACATGGATCTGATCAACAACTTCGCTCTGGGCTTTGGCGTTGCCTTCACCTTCCAGAACCTGATCTACGCCTTCATCGGCTGCCTGCTGGGCACGCTGATCGGCGTGCTGCCCGGCATCGGCCCGTTGGCCACCATCGCCATGCTGCTGCCGGCCACCTATGGTCTGCCGCCGGTGGCCGCACTCATCATGCTGGCCGGCATCTACTACGGTGCGCAGTACGGTGGCTCGACCACGGCCATCCTGGTGAACCTGCCAGGTGAGTCGTCGTCCGTGGTGACTGTGATCGACGGCTACCAGATGGCGCGCAAGGGCAGGGCAGGCCCTGCACTGGCCGCGGCCGGTCTGGGTTCCTTCTTTGCCGGCTGCGTGGGCACGCTGATCCTGGCGGGTTTTGCTGCGCCGCTGACCGAGCTCGCTCTGGAGTTTGGTCCTGCCGAGTACTTCGCGCTCATGATCGTGGGCCTGATCGGCGCGGTCGTGCTGGCGTCGGGCTCTCTGGTCAAGGCTCTGGCGATGATCGTGCTGGGGCTGCTGCTCGGCCTGGTCGGCACCGACGTGAACTCTGGCGTGGCCCGTTACAGCTTCGACATTCCGGAGCTGACCGACGGCATCAGCTTCCTGGCGATCGCCATGGGCGTGTTCGGCTACGGCGAAATCATCCAGAACCTGTCGCACCCGGACGAAAAGCGCGAGGTGTTCACCGGCAAGGTGCAGGGCATCATGCCCACGGCCGAAGACTTCAAGAACATGTTCCCCGCCGTGCTGCGCGGAACCGCGCTCGGGTCGGCCCTGGGCATCCTGCCCGGCGGTGGTGCGCTGCTCTCGGCCTTCACCGCCTATACCATCGAAAAGAAGACCAAGCTCAAGCCCGGAGAAGTGCCGTTCGGCCAAGGCAACATCCGCGGCGTGGCCGCGCCGGAGTCGGCCAACAACGCCGGTTCGCAGACCTCCTTCATTCCGCTGCTGACGCTGGGCATCCCTCCCAACGCCGTGATGGCGCTGATGGTGGGCGCCATGACCATCCACAACATCCAGCCCGGCCCGCAGGTGATGACCAGCAACCCCGAGCTGTTCTGGGGCCTGATCGCCTCGATGTGGATCGGCAACGCCATGCTGGTGATCCTGAACCTCCCGCTGATCGGTATCTGGATCAAGCTGCTGACCGTGCCCTACAAGTGGCTGTTTCCCGCCATCGTGCTGTTCTGCGCGATCGGTGTGTACTCGACCAACAACAACAGCTTCGACATCTGGATGGTGGCGCTGTTCGGTCTGATCGGCTACGGCTTCATCAAGCTCGGCTGCGAGCCGGCGCCGCTGCTGCTGGGTCTGATCCTGGGCCCGATGATGGAGGAGTACCTGCGGCGCGCGCTTCTGATCTCGCGCGGCGACTGGTCGGTGTTCGTGACCCGCCCGCTGTCGGCCAGCCTGCTGGTGGTGGCGGCTATCCTGCTGATCGTGGTGCTGATGCCGTCGGTGAAGAAGAAGCGCGAAGAAGCGTTTGTTGAAGACTGATACAGCTCCACTCGTTGGAGCAGGAACCCCGGTCAGAAGCCTGGCCGGGGTTTTTTTCTTGGGACCGGATCAGCCTGGTAGCTGGCGCCCAGCCCAGGCCAGCACCTGCCAGAACGCCACGACCGGCGAAAGGACGCAGGCCCAGAACACCAGGAACTCGATGACCATGGCAACGTAGTGCTCGAACGTGGACAGCATGATGTTTCCTTGCGGGCGGTGAATTCAGATGAACCAAGGGTTCTGCCGAGATGTGAGATCCGTCACAAATCTGCTGATGACTCCAGTGCGGTTGCCCAACGGCAGACTTGAAGCCGTTCGCGTGGCGCAACGTAACAAGTGTTTCTAGATGCAATGAGCTTCCAATGTTCTACGATGTATATTGTTGTCAGTAGATAGCATTACATAGCACAACTTTAACACCAAATAAGGTACTACGTACCCCATTTGGTTACGTTCAAGCGCAGGCAAAAAGTGTTGGTTTTCTCTGGACAGGTTCAACCCCGTTCAGCGAGGATCAAATGCTCACTCTCTCGGTTGTCGCCACCAAAGGCGGCGTAGGCAAAACCACCCTCTGCGCCAACATCGGTGGCTTTCTGGCAGACATGGGATACCGTGTGCTGCTCATTGACGCGGACATTCAGCCCGCGCTGACCCGGCACTTCCAACTCTCCCACGTAGCAGAACATGGCCTGACGACCATGATTCAGAGAGGAGTGCTGGCCGATGACTGCATCAGTCACGTGTGTCTCCCTCCTGAGAACTTCCGTGGGGACGCCTCGGTCCTGAACGTTCGGGGTGGGTTCCTGCACCTGGTGCGCTCAGACACCCAGCGTTTTGACGAAGAACGGGGTGTCTTTACCTATGACAGTGCGTTGCAGGACTGGCTGTCCAACCGGCTGGATCGCCTGGTGCGTATCCGCCTGGCGATCAGAAACGAAGCCGTTTCCTCGAAATACGACGTAGTAATCATCGACACCCAGGGTGCCGTAGGTCACCTACAGGATGCAGCAGTCAACGCGGCCGACATGCTGCTTATTCCGGCCAAGCCCGACATTGTTTCCGCCAGGGAGTTCATCAGCGGATCGTTGCTGCTGATCGACCGCCACGAATCGGCCGGCAACATGGGATACACGATTCCCCCGATGCGGGCGGTGATCAACCACTACCAGAACACCGTCGACTCCAAGACCATCACCCAGCACATCCGCGATCAGTTCATTCAGCTCAGCGGCAAGGTCACGGTGATGGACGCCATGATTCCGGCTATCGCGGCGTTCCCAAAGGCGGCGACCGCCCAGGTGCCTGTTCACTGGATCGACCCTGGGAAGTCAAGCGACATCATGCATCGCTTGATGTGGGAGCTGATTGTTTCGCTGGAGGGCAAGTTCACGCCCAATCACAAGGGCGAACTGCAGGTGCCCACCAAGCCTAGCGCGCTCGAACCGGATACAGATCTAGCTCGGGAGGCTTGAGCATGGCCACCCGGAGAACTCCAGAGACGCTGACTGCGGTTGAGCGGGCTGCAGCATTGGCCCGTCATGGTACGCAGTTGCCGGCGTTGAACATGGCCCCCAACAAGCTGCCGACTTCGCGCACCGGTGCCAAAAACGCAGCGTACAACGCTCTGGTCAGTGCGAACCTGAACCAGGTTGCTCGGCCATCTCGTCCGGCGGTACCGACACCATCGCTTGATCCGAAGGCAGACCCGGACGACTCGTTCTCGATGCTGCCCATCAATGAGCTGGAAGCCTACGCTCACAACCCCCGCACCGGCAGGAATCCTCGATACGACGACCTGCGGGCCAGCATCATTGCCGATGGCATCACCAATCCCATCACGGTTACCAGGCAGAACCATGGGGCCAAGTTCCACCCTTACGGCGGGGGTAACACGCGCCTGACGATCGCCAAGGAGTTGTACGAAGCCGGTGACAGCCGGTTCAGTCACCTCAAGGTGATCGTCAAGGCGTGGCCTGGGCACGCAAACGTGATATCGGCGCACCTTGCCGAGAACGAGAACCGAGGAGAGATCTCATTCTGGGAACGCGCACAGGGCGTGGCCGATTTCAAGTCCCAGTTCGAGGCAGAGCACCGTGTGGCGCTGAGCACGGGAGAACTTGCCCGCGAACTCAAGTCTCACGGCATCAACTTCGGAGTCAAGGTCATTCAGAACTTTGCCTTCGCCGTGGAGCACCTCAAGCCGCTAGGCCAATGGCTCAAGGCGAAGGAAGTCAATGAAGTCATCCGTCCCGGCATGACGGGCGTGATGGCGGTCGCAGGAAAGTTCGATGTGGCAACCGCAGTGTTTGAGCCTGTTCTGCACAAACACCGCGATCAAATGCTCACAAGACTCGCTGCTGGTGACGGGAAGGGCGGCGTCGACAAGGAGACCTCCGAACCAGACACGAAGCCGGTAGAGCTCGATGCGGCCGAGTTGGTGGCCGACTTGCACCAAGCCCTGGCTACCGCCGTCGGTGTGTCACCAGAGGTTGTTCCGCTGATGATCAGCGCTGTCGAGTCCAACAGCCGGATCACGGCTGAAGAGCTGCGGGCGATCCAGATCCGCAAGCCCATTCACCCAACCTCCGACGTGGGTTCCACGGCTCGCCTACCGGCTCCGGCACCGCAACAGCGAGCACTGGGAGGCATACTCTCCGGAGTGCCGCCAGCAGCGACACCACCTCTCGTAGCGAACCCGACAGCTGCGCCAGCGCCTGCAACCAAGATTCACGGTTCCGCTACGGGTGCATCGCTTCAGGCCGGTACGACCTCGCCAGATCGGCCTGCGACGGCGCCTATGGATTCCAGTGGACCGCAGGCAAAACGCAATCCTCGTCTGCCAGACCAGGTCAAAGAGGGCGACCCCACAGCCCATGTGCTCAGTCTGGTGCTGGACATCAGCGATCTGGTCGTGTTGCACGACTGCATCCTCCACGTCCCTGAAATGCCATTCGGCTATTTCATGGACCTTCCTGTGTCGCTGGAGAACGTTGGCGACAAGACCTTGACATACCCGCAGCTGCGCGCGGCCGCGTGGAAGTTCCTCGCCTCGCTGAGTGGTCAGGTGGACCCGCAATGGTTCACCTTTGCCGACCGTGAGCAGTCGCGCTGGGCGAGCGCTGCGCTGCAGGGCCCAGACGTGTTCAGGCAGAGCTATTCCGACGCGTTGCGTGCCTTCACTGCAGAGACCGGTGACCCAGCGATGCTGCTGGCCGAGGTCTATCTGATGTTCAACCAGCCCGAACTGGGCTACCTCACCGTGCAGTTGCTGCGTGCCATGGAGCAACTGCGTCTGGATCACCCCGAGCGTTTCGTTCGGACTGTCACAACCGATCCAGACCTGCCCGACTGAGGCGCTTTTTTCAACCAACCCCAGGGAAAAAACACATGAACATGATGATCAACATCAGCGATCCGACGCTCACCAAGATGCTGCTTGAGCACGTGGTCGAGCAGGCCGAGGCCGGTGGCCTGGATCAATTGCTGGCCAGCGGCTTTCGGCCGGAACTTGTCGACGATCTGCGACAACGTCCGTTGCGCGACTTCTTCTACGCCGCTCGCAATGGCGGCCTGGCCATGTCGGTGCAGTTCGACATCAAGAACCTCGAAGCTTGTCTGTGGCGTCGCGACATCGCCAAGCACACCGAGACGCTCAAGGAATATTTCGTTCGACACGGGGCGTCCATCGAGATGCTGCGCAGTCTGTTCACCCTGTCAAAGCAGGAGCTGCAGCGGCTGCGCACGGAGCTTGATCTGAGCAAGGTGGGCCCCAATGGCCGTCCACGCATGCCCCCGGCGTCTATACGCGACAAGATTCACCAGAGGTGGCATGCCATCGGGCAGTCGCAACCAAACAGTCATCAACGTGACCGCCTCTGTTCGCTGCACCAGGAATTCAGTTCTTTTTCCATCGCAGCACTGCATCGCGTCATCACCGAGTTCGACGAATCGGGCACAACGGCTTCCGCACATCTGCCGGAGCCCGCACAACCAGCGGCGCCCGCCGAGGCGCAGTACCTCTCCTAACCCGTCCCCACTCCTCCAGGAGCTGACCATGCCGCAACCCTTGAACATTCCCGTTCCCGAGTCTGCGTACCGCCAAATCAGGCCGGTACTCAAAAACCGCCGCGCTCGGCGCCGCAGCATGGTCAGACCTGAACTGACCCTGGTGACCAATGAAGCCTGCTCTCTGGAACTTCCTCCAGTTTCAACAGAACAAGGTGCGGCAGCCCTGGTGACGACAAGCTTGACCAATCACTACCTCAGTCAAGCGGTGTTGCTCGACTGGCTGGGAAGCCAGCCCGTTGCGTTCCACCGCATCTATGTCGACGTCTGTGGCAGCGTCACGGCCGCCGTGTGGCTTTCCCTGGTGCTGTCGCTGCTGGACGGGCAAGGCAAGAAGAGGGTGGATGCGCAGGGAATCTTTCGTTTCGGACTCTCTACGAGCCAGTGCGAGGCGCAAACAGGACTGACCTACGCAGAGCAGCGCAAGGCCCAGCGGCGTTTGGTCGAAAGCCAGTTGCTCGCACTTGAGAGAAAGCAGGCGAGCCATGCCACGCCGTGTTTTGCGCTGGACATGAATGCACTGACACGGCTGCTTCTATCGCGAAGCTCTGGCTTGGCGGATCTGATCCAGCAGAACGTTCCCAGCAGCTCCGTGGACGTGGTCACTCTGGAGCGCCGCGCTCAGGCACGAGCTTCGAGCCGCTGCGCCTGAAGCAGTCCAGGTCAACCAACAGAACCGGGCAAGAGTCTTGTTCCCATCTACTGCTTCACTGCGAAAGCAACCGCATCTAGAGCTGGCGCAGTCTGATGCTCAGACTTCGGACGCGCGAGCGGGTACTCCAGTGGATATGGGAGACATCCGCGCTCATGACGTGGCGCTTGGTCATCTCAACGCACGCGGGTTCATCCAGTTCCACCCTTTGCTGGCGCAACGGTTGGACAGTTTCAAGGCAGCGATATTCCTGGGTCACGCCCTGTACTGGTCGCGCTACCTGGCGCACGCTCAACCCCACAGGCGCGGCTGGTTCTTCATGAGCGCTGCGCAGTGGCGCGAAGCCACAGGTCTTAGTACGCATGAGCAAGCCTCGGCCCGTGGCGAACTCACCCGTCGAGGATTGCTCGAAGAAGCCCTGGCCGGGCGCCCTGCCATCCTCCACTACCGGGTCAACTTGCACGCCACAGCAAGCTTCTTGGACCTGGACCAGCTCAACTGGGAAACCATGAGCGAGCTGTTTCACTCGTGCATCCGCTTCTACAAGCCGCTGTCGGATATCTGTGGTGGCGTTTCTGCCGGGCTGTATCTGTCCTACCTCCTGCAGCGCCAATCTTTCGCTCTTCGCAATCCTCAGGTCGATACCGCCGCGGTTGAACTGTTTCCTGGCGAGTTCTGCTATCGGCCCGAACATGCACGCATCGCCCTGTGTCTTGGGATCAAGGCACAGCGCAACGCGCGCGAGAAGCTCAAGGCCGCCGGGTTCATCCGCGAGGGCCGTTCTTCTCAAGAGGTCGTGGCGACTCGGGTGAATCTTGCGGCAATTGCCTCGTGCCTTCAGGCCCAGGAACAACCGGTTCGCAAGCGGTCAGCTCGCAAAGTGGCTGCCGCTGTTCCATTGGCCTTGGTGCCGGCTCGCAAGCCCGTCAAGCCAGTCAAAGAAGAGGTCGCCAAGCTAAGTCGAACGACCCTGCCGCAACGGCAACAGAGCCTCTTTGCACCGATGAGCCTGGCGCACCCGATGTCGCCCAGTGGAAGGGACACCACAACTGAGCGCGCACCAGTCGTCGAGCATTCGTCTGCTGCGGCAATCGCTGGTGCCGCACAGCTTGTCAGGTCGTTGTTTGCGCCGTCTTTGTTCGGCCGCCACCGCGATGCGAACAAAGCTGCGCCAATCTTTTCAACGTCCTTGCCGGTGCCGAAGTTGTCCACAACGTCGGCACTGGCAGGCCCTGAATTTGCCCTTTCTGAGAACTCAATCCGCCCTTTTTTGGATGTGAATTTGCCCTTTTTCAAAAACTATAAAGAACAAGGTATTTCAAGGTATTCACAAACAACTACGACACCGCCAGCGGACGACACCGCCAGCGAACTCCCTGGTCGTCGTCGGATTTCACGTCCAGGAGCTCAGAAGAAGGACACCGCTGTTGTTCCTGAAACCGGTTGGGAAGCGACAGGACAGAGCGCAGAAAGCGCATTTGGCGACCGTGTGGGAATGGGCCAAGGGAGGTCCAAGGAAACGCCTGCAGACCCGCAACACCGGTTGGTACCACAGCAGGACGAGGCTGCTCCGAAACCTGTTGATCTCTACTTCCCAGACAGGCTGGAGCCCAGTCTGCGTGCTGGCGTACTTGCAGCGCTCGCACAGGCGAAACCGGAGGCTCGGCAGGACCTTCTGGACGAGCTGGCTGGGCACCTGGCCATGCCCAACAAGACCATCCACAACCCCATCGGGTGGCTGCACACCTTGATTCGCAAGCAGGCTGAAGGCTTCGTTTCCCTGGCACTGGCTCCACAGGTAGCCGAGCAGCGAAGGAGTCGCCAGCGGCATCAGCAGAGGCTGGCCAAAGCAATGACGTCTGCATTGCAGGAACCTGCAGCGGCGACCGCGGAAGGGCAGCCGTCGTCCGACTCCGAGATCAAGCGCACCCACCGTCAAAAGCTTCAAGAGCTGCGGGCGACCTTCGACGCCAAGCGTGGAGGTCAGGCATGAAGGCCTCAGTCCTCCGCGTAGCGCAAAACGCGCAACCTGGTAACGGTTACCAAGTTGCGCAAAACGCGCAACTGATCAAACAACGTGAAAGGTAGTTCATGGACATGGACAGTAAAGCGCTCTTCAACGAACTCTTGCATCGACTGCGGAAGTTTGAAGACGGCAAATACAGCGACGCGATGCTGCTGCATTACCTGCTTCGGCAAGGAGCAGATGGAAGTGAGTTCAAGACCACCGCGATCAAGGTTGCGCTTGACGCTCTGCACGGATGTCTCAACCGCTGGGAAGTGCAGCGATCAATCGTCCGACTTACTCAACTTGGTCTGATTTCGACCCGTGTGCACGCGAACACCCGCACGCACTTCTCCGTCAATCGGCAAGCGGTCCTGGCACTCCTTGCAAAGCCACTTCCACGCAATCTGCCCGGCATAGACGAGCGCCATTTCCCGTTCCTGGACGAATGGAAGTCCCTGCAGACAGACGCACTTTCGGCCAATGCAGCCAACGAACCAGCGGCTGGGCAGGAAGGCGATCACGTTCCACAAATACCCAACGCTTGAAAAGGAGGAAGCACCCATGGCCACGACTGTCGCAACCACACCAAACGCTGGAAAGAAGGCCAGCAAAGCCAATGCCGCTTCGCCATCGTTGAGCAACCCGGTCCTCATACCCGCGGCCAAAAGCATGATGTTCGAGACCGAGCCGAACTCGCCGTTTCAGGACGGTTACAGCATCGCCGGTGAGCGAGCAGTCTTGGCTGAGTTCCTGGCCGACCCGCAGCGCAAGTTCGACGAGAACGACCCTCTATACGACCGACACATCGAGCTGATCGACCGCGAGGATCAGCTCGACCGGATGAAGGCGAAGTACCAATCCTCCAAGGGAGCAGACCCCGTGGTCGAGCACAAGGAGGCGGTGGCCATGAACTTCCTGGGTTCTTTGGTGGATGACGGTGTGGACCAAATGTCCCTGCACACCAAGGAAGCGTTCCGCATGTTCATGGGCCGCTCACGCGATCCTGAGAAGCAGCTCCAGCCGATCATCGGCGGCAAGCGTGTCGCTGCGGCATTGCGGGCCTTGTGGGTGCTGACCGGCAACGACAACCCCTACGCCGATTGGGGACTGCTGCGGCATGAACAGACCATCAAGGAGCTGGGCAAGCTGCTCAGCAAGCACATTGCCGACGCTCAGGCGGCATTGGACCAGCAGAAGACCAGGGGTCTGACGTTCTCGGTGCTCCAGTCATCCAGCCCGCAGGTCTTGAACCTCGGCTTCAAGTCCCCCTACGGCTACGCGGTGGCTCAACTGGTCTCGGACTTCGACTATTTCGTGCGTCTGCAGAAGACCCTTGAGCGCAAGAACCTGCGCTCGGACCAGCAGGTGCGGCAGATCATCACCGAGACGACCCGAGTCATCCGGCGCGTCTTCAACGAGACGGCACGGTTCGACCGTTGGCTCATGCGTGACGAGATGAAAGGGCTGTGTCGGGCCGACTTCGTGCCAGATGGTGACCCAGAAGGCGCCAAGCGTGTGCAGTTCGCCACCGAGGTGTTCGGGTCGTGCCCGGCCGAGGTCTATGCCGGCAAGCTCCAGCCCCGCCATTCGCGCCGTCGCATCCAGATCTCACCGGCCGAACGCAAGCTGCTGCAAGTCGTCAGTGACGAGATGCTGCGCCGCGAGCGGGAGGCCGATGCGGGCGCACTGGATGAGGCAGCCGAACAAGAGATTGCCGCAAAGCTGGTCTGAAGAAATGTTCATGAACCTGCCGCAATCGAATCCCATGGTCGAAAGGGATGGTGTTGAAAAGGCTGTGGTGGAAAGGGCCGCGGTGATCAACAGGACCCGGCTGGAGCCAGTTGTCAACCCGGCCCAATGGGCAAGGCAGGCTGTGTCGGATCAAGCCTGTCAAAAGCAGGCTGACGCAAAGGCCTTTACGGGTAGGGGCAGATTGCTGGAGCTGCGCCAACTGTTGACGGAGCTGGACCGAACCGTCGAGTCAATGAGGCAGCTGGCGGAAGCCACCAAACAGTTGCCGGGTGGGCAGATGCACCTGGTGTTGCACGTCAAGAGTTCGAGTGGATTGACCTTCCTGCGCTGGCGCGAGCGCAGCGGTGCATGCCGCCACGTGCCCTGGCCGGAGGCTCAAGAGCGCTTCTCGGAACTTGCCCCAAAGACACGGGATTGGTATGGGCTGGCTTCCAGTCAGGCGGTGCTTCTCAACGAGCGACACAAGGAGCTTCGCAGGGCCATTGCCACGGCTCGCAAGGTGGTGCTCAAGGGTGCACCAAAGGTCTTTGCGCGTCCGATTCCATTGGGTTGATCGGAGAGTGAACGTGACTCAAGCACTTCCAGCACGTCAGTGTCACAACGCGCCGGGCATCCCGTATCGAAGCGGTAACTTGTTGAATTCAATGGGGAAAGTTTCGACCAACAGACCTCGCACTATTGAGTGGTCCGACTTCGGGTATTTTTTCCGCCATCAAGATAATGAGAGGTTATCTTGAGCGCGCAAGTCGCCGAAAAATCCACGCGGCGCGGCCGGCCCTCTGGCAAGGCCCAGGTCGGGCAAGAGGCCGGCCTTCGGCTGCACGATCTGTCGTTCGTCCGGGCCGTGGTCCAGGGCTTGGCACCAGCAGCGGCCGCGCAGCGCTACCTGCCCGAGTCGTTGGTGGATGAGAGGGTGGCCAGGACCCACCTGCGCCACCTCGTGCGGTCGGCTGCAGCGGTACTGGAAGGGATGTGCGAGCCTGTGGCCGCTCAAACCGTGCTCGCGTGGCTAGACGTTCAGATTGCTGGATCGACCCGTCCTGACGTCACCACCGCCGGCGCTGTGGGCGAGACCTTACCCAGCTTGGACGAATTCGCCGAGGAGATCGGCGCCGAGGACTTCAGCGAGCGAGAAATCCAGGAGCTGTACCAGGAACGCTATGGGGCGCAGATGGCGGTGATGCCGGCACTAGCTGCCACAGCTGCAGCCGCGGTCAAGCTTGACGCCGTGCTCCGGGCCTTGAGCATCGTCCAGTCTCGTGGGGTGGTGTTGCCCAAGGCCTCCGATCCGGTGCGTCTGTGGTTCAGCCAGACCCTGACCACCAGGCTGGTGGATGCCCAGATCGTGCTTCTGCAGGATCTGGTGCAGTACGTGAACCGCCACGGACGGCACTGGTACAAGCACGTCCCCGGCGTCGGCCAAGACCGCGCCAGGCGGCTGGTCGGGTGGCTGGTGCAGCATGAGCCCTTCCTCGACCTGAAGCTCGCTCCGCGCAGCCGCTGGGACAGCGATACCGAACGTGTTCAGGATGCTACGGAAAGCCATACGGCATGTTGTTCCATTCCATCCTCTGGCGCCGCTCAGGGCTCGGTGGCTCGGTTCTGCGAAGCAGCCCTTGCCGACGGTCCGGTCTCGACCAAAGGAGGGGAGTCGCTTCGCTCACTGGGCCCCAACGCCCTGGGGGTGCAGTCTGACCTGGACGCCGTCAAGGCTTGGCTGGAGACGCTGAGCTTCAAATCCCAGCACACCCGTACCGCCTACGCTCGGGACGCGCAGCGTCTGCTGTTATGGGCTCATGAGCGCGGCAAGACGCTGTCGACCTTGACCGTGACCGATGCTGCCGATCACGCACGCTTTCTGGTCGATCCACCGGCGCACTGGCTGTGCGAGCTGCCAACGCGCAGGGCCGATGCAGGATGGCGACCGATGCGCGGACCGCTCTCAGATGCCAGCGCTGCGCGAGCCCTCGCAGCCATCGGGCACCTGTACGGGTTCCTGGTGGAAACGGGGTTTCTGGTGGCCAACCCGTTTTCTCGCATCCGACGCTCTTCGGTTCGTGGCAAGACGCCGCAGATCGACACAACTCGGTCATTTGGATCTCATCACCTGCAGATGCTCGTCAATGTGGTGCAGGCCATGCCGGCTGGGCCGGCGCGCCGCCGCGCGCAGGCGCTGCTGATGCTCATGACGTCCACGGGAGTGCGCATCGGCGAACTGGGCGGGACCTGGGGTGATGTCGTGCCCACACAAAACGACTGGAAAGATGGCGGTGAGGCCAAGGAGGCGCAGTGTCTGCGTGTCATCGGCAAGGGAGGCAAAGAAAGGTTCTTGCCCATGAAACCGTCGGTGCTGAAGGTGCTGCAGGCGCATCTGGACGACCGCAGGGCCTTGGAACAGCAAGGGGTGCTGCCTCGGTTGGAGCTGAGCTTGACACCCCTGATTTCAGTGGTGGCCAAGCCGGTGGGGCTGGACCGGTCCAAGGACAACGGAGGCCTGTCGGCTGCGGGCATTCACCGGGTGATCAAGGCCTTGTGTGAACGGGCAGCGCGTGAATGCACGGACGCACGACTTGCTGCGGAGTTTCGCGCGGCCAGCGCCCACTGGATGCGCCACACCTTTGCCCATGCGGTGCTGCGGGCCAGCGGTGGCGATCTCCCTGTGACCCAGCAACTGCTCGGGCACGCCTCCATAGCCACCACCGGCATCTACGTCAAGGCGGATATGAGCCAGCGCCTGAAGGCCGTGATGGCACTGCCAGTCATGTTCGATGCGGGCGGACCGGCCCAACGGTGATTTCAACGGCTGGGCAGGACTGGTGCACCTGCGCGGCCGCTCTTCAAGCACCACGGAGAACTGCAATGCAGAACGTGTTCATCGGCAAGGGCAATCTGGGAGGCCCGGTCGAACTCAAGCGACTTGATGGTCGCAATGGCGAGTTTGTCGTCGCGTCCATGAGGGTGATGTTTGCCCGTTGGGGTCAGAACGAACAGGGCGACCTGGAACAGGTGGGAGGCTTCTGGCGAGAGGTGGAAATCTATGGCGAGAAGGCCGAGGCCTGCGCACGTCATCTGAAGAAGGGCGCCCGCGTCCTGGTGATGGGCGAAGAACGTGACTTCATGGCTACCGACAAGGAAACGGGCGAGCAGGTGCAGGTGATCAAGATCGTTGCGGACGATGTGGCCCTGCAGCTCTCGCGCATCGAGTCGATTGTGTTTCAGCCCTCGCGCGCCAAGGAAGAAGTTCCTGCCTGAAATACGCAGGCACCGCCGTCGTGACGATCCCAACAAAGAGAAGCGTCGCCAGTACCTTTCATCACGACACGGAGGCCCAACATGTCAGTCAAGCCAAATACGACAACACAGACACAGGGAACCAGGGCAGAACCACCGGTGAGCCAGGAGCGCAAAGAAGCCCTGCTCAAACTGATCCAGGTGGAACCCGATCACCTCAGCGGCCTGGTGCACGCCACCGGCTGGGGGGAAGACCAGACGCGCATGGCGCTGTTGCAGTTGACGGTTGATGGCCTGGTGCGCCGGCACAACCGATCTGGGCGGCAGTATTTTGAAGCCGTTCACCGAATCGAATCCCAGTCAGTGAGCCACGCTTGAGCCAGGCGATCCTGCCAGCGCCTGTGGCGCTGCGGCCACCGGAGCTGGTGGTCAAGGCGGTGTTCGATGGCAAGCGCCTGGGCTTGCAGTTGCACTACATCGAAGGCATGGGCAAAGAGCTGTCCAGGGCTCGCGCTTGCTGGTTTGCGCCGGGGCGCCTGTGGGTGAGCGAACAAAGCTCGGACGCTTCGACCCTGGCCTGGCTCAAACGTCTCTACCGTGGCGAGCACGTCGACGTGGATTCGGGCTTGGCCATCATCACTGCGGCCATCCGGTCGCCGCAGCCCGACTACTTCACGCAACGCCTGGATGTGCAGGTGTTCCCGCTGGCCAAGGTCGATCCGGGCAAAGGACGCCACGCGGTCAGCTTCTACTTCGATTCGCTGTGCGTCAAGGCCATGCACGCCTTGCGCGGGCAGTTCCATCCTGCCGCCAAGGCCTGGCAGGTGCACGGTGACGTCGAGGACATCCTGGACACGCTCAAAGAGGCGGCGTTGGTCGAAGATGTCCATGTCTTCGTCCATGAGAACCCCGTGGTTCTGGAAGACCTGGTGGCGTCTTCCAGCGCCGAGTCGCCGATCTCGGTACCGGCGGCGACCCCGGAGCGCGGCATGGGCGCGGGGGGCGATGACGAGGAAGGCGCAGGGTTCCTCTCGGCCGAGCTCGAAGAGTCCAGTCGGTTCGAGGTTGACGGGGTGCTCATGAGCCAGGCGTGCGCCGCTGCAGGCCTGCGCGACTACCAGGAGGTGGGTGTTCACCACCTGGTGTCTCAATCGGGCGCTTGCCTCGGGGATGACATGGGCCTCGGCAAGAGCCGCCAGACCGTCGTGGCCACGCGCTTGATTGCAGGGGAGGGCAGGGTGCTGATCCTTTGCCCGGCCAGTCTGCGCATCAACTGGGAGCGCGAGATCCACGCCGTCTACCCGCAGGGAATGGTGGGCATCGTCGGCGAGGACCGGCATACCACCCTGTACGGTTGCGACTGGGTGATCGCCAACTATGAGCGGCTGGGGGGCCTGGTGCGTGATCCCGAGTTGGCCTTCGAGGTCATGGCCATTGATGAGGCGCACTACCTCAAGGAACACCAGGCTGGGCGCACGCGCAATGCCTTCGTGCTGGCCACGCGAATACCGAGACGCTACGTGGTGACGGGCACGCCGCTGCTCAACCGAGAGGTCGAGCTGCACACCCTGCTGCGCATGACCGGGCACCGCCTGGGCAGCATGTCGCTGCGCGACTTCCGCAAAGCCTACTCCGGCTCGAAGGAGCGGCGTGCCGAACTGGCCGCAGCGCTCAAGGGCTGGATGCTGCGCCGACGCAAGGACGTGCTCAAGGACCTGGGCACCAAGTCGCGCCAGGTGCGCTACATCTCGCCGCCAGAGGGCCTGGGCGCCTACAACGAGATCTACGCGGACATGTCGCTCTACGTCATGCCCAAGATCGTCAAGCTGCGTCAGGCGCTGGAGGCCTTGAAGACCCAGTTCCTGATCGAGACGGTCGAGGGACTGGGCGAGGGCGACAAGATCATCATCTTCTGCGAGTACATGGCCACTGTGCAGGCCATGAAAGCCGCCTTCAGCGCGGCCGGCATCCAGTGCGTGACCCTGGTGGGCTCCGACTCGGCAAAACGCCGCCAGGCGGCCATTGACGCCTTCCAGAACGATCCGGCGGTGACGGTGTTCATCGGCACCACCTCGGCCGCTGGCGTGGGGATCACGCTCACGGCGGCGAACTATGTGGCGTTCGCCTCACTGCCGTGGACTCCGGCCCTGATGCGTCAGGCGGAAGACCGGGCCTATCGGCTGGGACAGCAGCGGGACGTGATAGTGATCGTGCCGCTCATCGAGAACACGCTCGATGACGGCGTCTGGAGGCTGCTGCAGAGCAAGCAGGAGACCGAAGACGACGTGGTCGAGTCGGTCAGAGCTGCATTGCCCGGAGAGCTGGCCAGCGCGGTCGACGCGGCCAATGCGGCACTGCTGTTGGAGGCCGCGTGAGCGCTCGCCCGGCACACCGAAATTGTTTGCTTGTGCGCAGTCTGGCCAGCGCGTGCAGGTTCGTTGAAACGGCCGTTCAGGAGGACTTCATGAAAACTCAATCTGTCACATGGGCTGCGCTCGCATCCGCATTGGTGTTGGCCGGATGCGCGGCCACGCAGACGACACAGCAGGGCGCTGCCGTCGAGATCGTCACTCAGAAGCCCGCAGGCTGCCGCCTGCTTGGTGAGGTGGTCGGCAGTCAGGGCAACGTCTTCAGTGGTGACTTCACCACCGACGAGAACCTGCTCATCGGTGCCCGAAACGATCTGCGCAACAAGGCCGCAGCCATGGGCGGCAACGTGGTCCACGCACAGGATGCACTGCACTCAACCCATCCCAACAGCAGAGGAGCGGTCAAGAGCACGGTGGTGGGCAGCGTGTTTGCTTGTGCCCGCAAGTAGAGCAAGCACACAACCTGAAGTTGGACACGTCATGAACATCAAGAGCTACATCAGCGCGCCCGCTCTGATACCGCTGATCATCTTCATTGAGGGCTTCTGCTCGCTGGGTGCCGAAATCGTGGCCTTGCGCCGCCTGGTCCCTCATGTGGGCAGTGCCATCGTGGTCACGGCGCCCACCATCGGCTTCTTCCTGCTCGCGCTGGCGCTCGGGTACGCGGCAGGAGGCAAGGTCACGCAGGGACATCTGGCCCGCGTGACCCGAAACTTCCTGCTCTCTGGCGTCATCGTCGGCGTGGGCCTGGCCGGGCCGGTGGTCAATGCCCTCTTTGCGCAACTGCAGCCGGTGTGGTTGGCCTACTTGGTGTTCATTGGTGGTGTGCTGTGCCCCATCGCCTGGTTGCTCGGGCAGACCGTGCCGATCCTGAGCAACTTGATGAAGCACGACCATGTGGGCCAGGCCAGCGGCACGGCGCTGTACTGGTCCACGCTGGGTTCGTTCCTCGGGTCGGTTTCACTGTCGGTGATCGTGATGCAGTTCTTCGGGGTGTCCACAGCCGTGCTGACCTGCACGTTCGGGCTGCTCGCAGGCGCCCTGCTGCTCCAGCCTCGGCCGCTTGGCCGGACCATGCTGCCTGTGGCGGTCGGGGTGGGGGTGATCGTGGTCAACCTCACGCCCATCGCCGCGGCCGACACGGCCTATGCCGACTACCAGGTCATGCCGCTGGATTCGGTCGGGCATGTTCGCGCCCGCATGTTCATGTCCAACAACTCGCTGTCGTCCCAGATCGACGACAGCACGCCGCCCAAGGTCCATCCCTACATCAGCCACATCCGTCGAACGCTTCTGGATGACCTTGGGTTTCGGAAGCGGGAGGTCCTGGTGCTGGGCGCTGGCGGCTTCACCCTGTCTCAGCAGGAGCCCTTGAATCGCTACACATACGTGGACATCGACCCGGCGATCCATCGGATCGCTGAGGATCACTTCCTGCGGGCACCGATCCAGGGGGAATTCGTCGCGCAGGACGCGCGTCGCTACGTGCTGGAGACTGCGCGCCGCTTCGATGCCGTTGTGGTGGACGTGTTCAGTGATCGTGCGGCCATTCCCAGCCACCTGGTGACACGGGAGTTCTGGCAGGCCACCCAGAAGACGTTGCAGCCCGAGGGGGTCTTGTTGGCCAATCTCATTCTGGACTCGCGCCTGGCCTCGCCCTACGCGCGCCACGTGCTGGACACCATGGAGAGCGTGTATGGCCGCTGCAGTACAGAGGTGCTGCGCAAGGGGCAGGCGCTGTCGAACGTGATCGCCGTTTGCCATGCTGGCGGCCGACCGGAACCGAGAGTGATCTACTCGGACGAGCGCAACAAGGTTGACTTTGAAAAGTATGCAACAGGCATCCGGTGAGGGCAGGCTGTTGTTGGCCTACTGGGTCAACTTTGGTCCCAGCCCTCAACCACCAGGTGCGCGTCACCAGGGCATGCGTTGATGGCAGCGGGGACGAACTTGCCGTCCCGGGTGGCGCCGACGGAGCTTTCATGTTGTCGTGCAACTGGCGAAGCACCGGACCGGCGGGGACGAGGTACCGGTTGGGATAGCCTCCGCCAGAGAGTTGCTGTGCGACGCCTTGGGCCACCAGGTCTTCGATCCACCGCGGCCCGGAGACACCGGTCTCCCAGCTGGCCAAGTGGTGCGCTTCGCTGCTTTGTTGCGCACTGTCCGTGGTGTGAAGACGTACGGTGAACCACCAACCCAGCATGCGTCAGTTCTTCCTGTCTGATGGAAAAAACGCCCGATGATCGCAAGACCATCGGGCCGGGCAACCGGCACTGTGACCGGCCCGCTCAGGGAGGAGAGGCGGGGAGGTTCAATGTCCTCAAAGCCAGTTTAACGCCACTCGACCACATTGACCTGTCCCGGACGTTGCCGGCAGGCGGCTTGCGACTATGCCCACGCGTCAGTTGGCCTTGAGGGCTTCAAGCCGTCCCAGACCGACGAGAAACACGCGGCCCGGTTCATCGCGCGCGAAATCGACCTTGCCGAGTTCGTCGCGCCCAGGTCGCGCTGAATCTGTCTTGATGACGTCAGCCAAGGGCAGCTTCAATAGCGGTTTTATAGACGTTCTCATCCGGCAAGGTGACGTTGTTGAACGCCTCTTGCACCTTGTAAACCGTGGTCGAATGTGGCGGCAGTGCCTTCAGCGGCACCGTGGTCCCGTCGATGATGCCGGCTTCTTCGTGTTCATAGGCAAGGAACGTGATCGACGCCGGTTGCAAGGCATAGCGGATCAAACCACCAACGCCACCAAGGCGGGCCATGATCCGCGTGTAAACAGGTTGCGGGCAGACGAAGAACAAGCCTTTTCGGCACAACGCTTCACGTTGCAGCACCTGGCCCTTGTAGATCAATTGGGGAAGGATGCGCTTATTGACGTTTTCCCAGTTCAGGCCGGCAGTGGTCGCCGGGTTCGTGCGTTCCGGCGTGAGCAGGGCTTCCCGACCGTTACGGTAGTTGCCCGTTGTGTCAATGGTCTGCACTTCAACAGCGACAAACTCTTTCAGTTTGCCATTGGCATCAAGCAACGCCAGCACCCAATCCACGAAGTAACTGCCCGCGCCGTCCTTTTGCGGCAATCGCAACTCGCCGCCCCAGCGTTTGCCGAACACGGCTACGACCGGCGCTTGTTTCGCCCGCGCCCGTGCTGATGCTTGCCGACCCGCGATCAGCTCTAAATCGTCGTCAAACGCGATCTTTGCCACGTCATACAGGGCACGGTACTTATCTGCGTACAAGCGGATAGGACAGCAAATGACCGGGCCAGAAGTTGCCGGCTTGATGGTGCAAACGCCGGCGATGGCTCCGTCACTCAACCGCTTTTCGCACCCTTCGGACAAGTAGGGGCATTGCTTGTCCGTCGCGGCGGCCACCGCCGCCGGAGAGTGGTCATCGGAGCGATAACCGAAGAACTCCCAAATCTTCCCCGCCACTACGCCACCCGCACTTTGCGCTCGTTCTTGCGGACACTCCCCAGCACATGGGCGATAGCTCGCCCGACGGCTGCGCCCAGCAGCGGCGGCACAGCGTTACCCACCTGTTCGTATTGCTCAACCCGCGACCCGCAGAATACGTAGGAGTCAGGGAAGGACTGGATGCGTGCCGCTTCGCGCACGGTAAAGGCTCTGTCCTGCTCGTAATGGAAGTAAGCGCCCCAATGTGGATCGCACTTGGTCAGGATGGTGGATGCGAGGCCGTCAGGATTGACCCGACCGTAACGCTTCGTGTGGTCACTGCGCCGCGCCATGCGCATCCCGCGTGGCAACAGTGCATCGGGAATGTCCGTCCAGTTCCCGCCCGGCGGAATGTGCGTCATGCGTTCAAGGTTGATCTTGCTTAACCGGGCGGCCTCGTGACACGTCACGCCCGTTGAACCCGCCCGCATTACTTGTTGATACGGATTGTCCGCCGGGTGCCGGTAGTCTTTGACCCGTTCGCCAATCTCGCCGTTGCGCAGGGCCGGTAAGTCACCAATGGCATCCTTGACCGTGACGTGTGACGGCAACTCCAGGGAGCGCGGTAAGTTCACTAAGTTTTTCCCGGCGAATTGCGAGGTGAAATTCACCCGAACCGGCGCATGGCGCAGCGGTTCCGGGAATAGCGTCGTCGGATCGACCCCGCAACGGCTGCCAAGGATGATCGTGCGCCAGCGGGTTTGCGGCACGCCGTAATGCGGCGCGTACAGAATCCGCACGTCGGCGTCGTAGCCGAGCTGCTTCAATGACTCCAGGATCGCATCCAGCGTTGCGCCGCCTTCAAACGAGACCATGCCTGGGACGTTCTCGATCAAGACCGCGCGGGGCTGAAATTCGGTGACAAATCGCAGGTATTCGCGGAACAGGTGGTTCCGTGAATCCTCGGTGGAACGCTTGGGCGCGTTGATCGAAAAGCCTTGGCAGGGCGGGCCACCGGCAATCAAATCCAATTCGCCCCGCTGCAAGCCCAATAGCTTTCGGACTTTGCGTGCATCGACCTTGCGAATGTCCCGGCTATCGACCTGCGTGGCCGGATGGTTGGCGGCGTAGGTTTGCGCATAGCGCGGGGAAATCTCGTTTGCGTAAAGCGACGTGAAACCGGCTTCGCGCAGTCCTTCGGACAGTCCGCCCGCACCTGCAAACAAGTCGAGCGAGGTCAAGCGCCCTTCCAAAGAATTAAGTTGGCTCATATCGCCTTTCTCTTGGTTGATTGACGTGGCTTCCTGGCTGCTGGTGCCGTGAACATGTCGGGTTGCAAGCCGCCTTGATGCCGGTCGGCGAATGCCTGCATGAACTCGCGCAACACTTCCGACGCACTCCTGTTTTCGGCCAAGCAAGCTCCTTGGAACGCCTCGCGGAGGTCCCTCTCAACACGGATACGGAGGCCAGCGTCTTTGCTCGACATATGGCGACAGTATCTCATGGATACACGTTTGTGTATCCAAAAATTGAGGCATGGTTTACCTATCTCACTGGCGACAGGCCCGTGCGCCTGATCAGCTCGCTTTGCCACCATCGGCGGCCCGCACGAGGGTCGTCAAGCGCTTAACCTGACTGGTGCTGCACTCGGCCAGCCTCGGCGTATCGGCAATGCTATGGCCGCTTGAGCGCAGGGCGGCAATGCGTTCATGCATGGCGTTGTCGGTCGACCGACCGGCGTACCTGGGGTCGCCTCAGAAGTGATAGCACCGACGAGCCCACTTGGCTGCGCGCGACAACACCACGCCGAACATCAACGCATAGACGCCCACCACCAGCGCCGCGTAGGCAAGGAGCGCGGCCCATGGCGGCACCACCGGAAAGATGGTCATGTAGTAGTTGTCGGCCCGGCCAGACGAGAGAGCGAGCGCGATCAGCAGGGGGCCTGCGGCCAGGATGGCGAGGCCCCCACCGAAAGCAACCCAACCACGGGCCGACTCGCGCATGTGATGGGAGTCGTCGTACCGACGGGTCAACCACGCATAGATTTCAAGCATTCAAGCTCCTTGTCAGGTCGTTGCGGGGATTGTACAAACAGGGCTGTGTATTTGAACAGTACCCCTCTTTGGTCTCTTTCGCTTCATGGCTCCGCGTACATCCAAAGTCGGCGACCTTTCCGTGGTGGTGGTCGGTCCACGCACCCTGGTCCGCCGTGGGTCGGTCGTTGCCGTGCTGGAAAGAGCCCACCAACACAAACGGATCGCCAGAGTCATTCACGGGGGCACGCCTGGCCCAGAGTTGTTCGCGGCACAGTGGGCCGCCGACCTGGGACTCGAAGCGATCTGCTGTGCCGCGGACTGGGTACAGCATCAGGAGCTGGCCGCTGTCGACCGCAATCGAAGGATGATCGTGGACTACTCGCCCGACGGCGTGATCATCTTCCCCGGGACTTTGTTCGGCGACGACCTCGCCGCTCGTGCCGGCGCAGCCAAGATCCCTGTGTGGCGTCCTCGTGTGCGTGAGCGATAGGCGCTGGTGTTGACAGCCGAAATCGGCGCTGTTACTCTTTCCGCGTGATCTGCCCTCGGGCACCACGCGGCACCTCAACTCCTGGAAGGTGCACGGTCTGACTCCCAAGGTCGGCCTGGAGTTTCTGTCCTTCGTAACCCAGATCGGGATGTTCTCGCTTCCCGATCTTGGCCTTACGGCTGGGCTTGGGTATGCGCGTTCTCCTGGTCTTCAACTTTTTTGGAGATCTTTGAAATGAACGCCTCTTCTTCTACCCAAGCTTCCCACTTCAATCTGCACGTCTCTGGCATCGGTTACCTCAACCGTGTCCGCTGGGTGTCGCCAAAGCAACGTGGTCGCAGTGCTGAACCGTTCCTGGCCTGCAGCATTTCGGCGCTGCGTGGCAATGCGCAAGCACCGGACTACACCTACTTCGACCTGCGGGTCTCTGGCCAGGAAGCGGCCGAACTCGTCGAGAAGTGCATGGAAGACGTCGATCAAGACCGCAAGGTCGTGATCTCGTTCAAGGTCGGGGACATCTACCCGCACCAGTACGAACGCGATGTGAAGGAGAACGGTCGCAAGACCGGAGAGAAGGAAATGGCGTGCCTCATCAAAGGTCGCCTGCTCCTGATCAACACCATCACCGTCGACGGAGCCCGTGTGTACGAGCGTGAGGCTGCTGCGCACGCAGAGCCTGGTGCCGACGACCATGCCGATGACATCCCGCCGCAAGGCTCGGATGACAGCGTGCTGGACGGCGGCGAGCAATCGCAGGATGAACCCGCGCCAGCGAGTGCAGAACAGGCCCGTCCTGTTCAACGCATCCAGGCACTGGCTCCCGCGAATGCACCTCGGCCTTCTCTTTCGCGGCACCGCACGGGTGCGCGTGAAACGGCGACAGCCTAGGCTGATCGCACTCTGAAACCCTCGCACCGCTTCGGCGGTCGAGGGTTTTTTCATGGCCTTTTGTTATTGCAAACCCGCGCGGTGTCGAGATACCGCGCAGGGCGGGGTGTCTCCGAACGCGCTTTTTCTCTGGAGATTTCCCATGGCTACCAAGACTGACTCAGACGACGGTGTTCTCGACTTTCGCCGCTACGGCTACCTGACCTACGCAGGTTGCGCACGCCGCGCCGAAGTGCAGGTCCTGAAGTCCCACGCGGGCTGGTACATCGGCACCGTCAACGAAGACGGACTGCCGTGTGCCCGGGAAAGCCAGGAATACTGGCCGAGCGAAGAGCTTGCTCTGGCGGCGTTGACGAACGACACCTGGACGCAGAAGAACTGGCCATGACTGACGCAGTCAAGGTTCGGCTCACTGGGTACCAGGCGTTGATCCAAGAGGCGACCGGGGTGACCGACCGGGAGCACATCGAGCGCATCGAGGACACGATGCGCCATGTGATCTTTCACAGCACCCTGAGCTGGCAAACGCGCGAGCAGCTCATGCAAGGCGCGCGCGAGGCCCTGCAAATCATCACTCTCGTCTGAACGACGTTTCTTCAACCGACCCCACGTGCCGCAAGGCCGTGGGGTTTCTCTTTTTCTAGACATCTGACATGAAAACTCTCACGCCTCACCAGGGCTACTGGCTCAAGAAACTGGGTTTGCATCGCGGCTCGCCGCGCCTTTGGTTTGAAACAAATCGTCTGGGGTCGGCTGGCCTTCTTCCAGGCAGTCGATTCGATGTGGTGGCACTGGAACATGGCATCAAACTGGTGCCGAACTTACACGGTCAGTACGGGGTGAGCAGCAAGGAACGCAATGGCCGACAGCTGCCGGTCATCGACATCAACAGTCGGGAGGTGCTGGCGCCTCTTGGTGAACAACAGGTGGTCCGTGTGGTTGTGAGACTTGACGGCATCTTCGTGCTGCGCGTGGCATCGGAGCAGGCCAAGGCCGAGCGGATCAAGCGTCTGCAGACCAAACTCGCTACCGGCGAGCAGCTGGCCAGCGCCAGCATTGCACATGGTGCTGGTGTGCTGTCCAACGTGGCGCACGCCGGATTCAAGGACGCCGGGATCGAGCTGGACATGAAGGTGCTCTGCGAGATCGACGCGGCCTACGTCGAGCAGTCGCTCAACTGCAATCCGGTCAGTGCAAACGCCACACCCTTCTGTGCCCCCATCCAGGAGCTGGTGCAGGACGAATGGCTGATGCGCCAGGTGCCTCGGGTCGAAGTGCTGGAGATGGGCTTGCCCTGCTCAGGCGCATCACGAGCAGGGAAGTCCAAGCGTGGCCTGTCCATGATGGAAGACCACCCGGAGGTCGGGCATTTGATCTATGCCGCCCTGGCGCTGATCCAAAAGCTCCAACCTGCAGCCATCGTTCTGGAGAACGTCGAAGACTACCGGGTCAGCGCTTCCGCGCAGATCCTGCGGTCCCAGCTCCGGGACATGGGCTACCAGGTGCGCGAGCACGTCCTGCGTGCCCGTGACTTCGGGTCGCTGGAAAACCGGGTGCGTTGGGCCCTTGTGGCCACCACCGACGGATTGCCAGTGGTCGAGTCAGTCTCCCCACAGGGATCGGAGCCCGGGATCACCCTCGGGGCATTGCTCGATGACGTGGATGCCGACGCACCGTGCTGGTCGTCCATGGAGTACCTCAAAAGCAAAGAGGCCAGGGACTTGGCCGAAGGCAAGGGCTTTGCCATGCAGTTGGTCGACGCGAATTCCACCAGCGTGCCAACGATCCGCAAGGCGTACAACAAGGGCGGCTCGACCGACCCGTATGTCCGGCATCCTACCGATGCGAGGCTGTTGCGCAAATTGACCCCCGCAGAACACGCAAGGATCAAAGGCGTTCCGGAAACGCTGATCAGTGGGATGTCGGCGACGGGGGCCCACGAGGTGTTGGGGCAGGGCGTTGTCTGTGCTCCGTTTCGGGCGCTGTTTCAAGAACTGGCCGAGTGCTTCAAGCGTCTTCGGGATCACGGCCCGGTTTGGATCGGTGAGTGCACTTGCGCCCACCGGTTGACCGGCGCCATCGGGTAGCTGCCACCAGGCACACCTGGCCTTCAGGGCGGGGGGCCTGGTGCTCCCGCACCACGCCGGCCAGTCAGGCGAGCAGGCGCCGCATCGCGTCAGGGCACACACAAAATTGATGCGTTGCGGTATCCTCAAGACTTTCCGAGCGTTCACCGGCATCGCTTCAAAGAGCCGGAGCCAGCACTGCTGGCACATGATCCACGTCAACCCCTGAAGCGTGGACGCTCCTTCGGGAACCGGGGTTTCTGTCCTCACTGGTCGCCTCGCTGATGCACACCTCGACGCCAGACCAGCAAAGCTGCCAGGTCGGAAGCCTGTCAGTTCTGTAGAAGCTCGGAGGCGCCGACCCGCTCCCTTGTGGGTCGGCCGTTTCCTTGTAATTGCACTTCACTGTTTTTCAACCCTGTCGGGATGCATCTCCCGGCACGGTGCTGGTGTGTGCTCCTGGCGTTTTCTCATCAGGAGCACACACCATGATCAAGTGCCAAGGCACGCTTCGCATCAAGAAGATTCGACAGAGCCGAAACGGCGCGTTCTGTATCGCGGACCTGGCCACCGACTTCGGTGAGTTCAAGGTCAAGGACCCCATGCTCGACCAGTTCGAGGAAGGGGAATACCAGGGGACCGTGTGGATCAGCGAGATCTACATGTCCCAGTACATCTCGTATGGCAAGGCTGTGACCGAGCTGCGCGCTCGGCTGCATGACCTGCAGGTGGATTCAGAAGATCGCAAGCCGGTGCGCTCCAACGAGCACAGCGAGCCAGATCCCATTGACGAGGTGCCGACCCCTCAGGTTCCCCCGAAAGCGTCCCAGAAGCCCGCCACGCGGACCAACTGGGCCGACATGAGGGGCAACCGGCTGGGCAAGGAAGCCACATCGGTGTCGGAGAAAGACGCTGGCCAAGCGGTTGCGCAAGCCGGCCAATCGACCGGCGACATTGAACTCTTTGGCCAGGAGCTGGCCACGCAGATCGAAAACCACCAGGCCGTGAAGCTGGACCCGACGGTAGACCGTGTGTTGTTCCGCAAGCAAACTGCGGGCTTGAAGGCACGGGGATACACCTTCGACTCGAAACAACAGACCTGGATCCATCCAGGCGCGTAACCATGTCGTCTGACGGCCCACTGAGGTGGGCTGTCCTCTGGGGCCAACGGACTCCAGTGGACAGCCCATCCCTGCGACTTTCTGGTTAGCAGGTGGGAAGCAAAACGGCAAACTTGGGTGGCTGCAACCTGATGTGCGGCGGCTTTGCGGCTTGAGCGGACGGGGGGACGCAAACCTCCGACCAGACTCCCGCGCCTTTTTTTGATCGCCTGGACCCTCAGCTTTCGGCGATCCGTGCCTGCCGACACACTGGCAATGCGCGAGGGGGTGAAAGTAGAATGATTCTGTTCAAACTCGGAGCCCAGATGGGTTCCCGCAGCATCCCTGACAACAGGGTGTTTCGGGAAACCATCTGACCAATACCAAGATTGGTTTCAACGCACGATCAACTCTGCAATCGTGCGCAGCGAGCAACCGCTGGAGTTCATGTCTTTCATCAACCCCCTGGGGACTCTCATGTCCCCCCTGGGGTCTGGGCGTCTCCATTTTTATGGAGTCAACATGTCCCAACTCTCCCAAGGAAACCGGCGCTCGCTGTATGCGATCTTCCTGGCGTGGCTGTCACAGGCTTCGACGAAGGAGACCGATCAGCTCGACGAGCTGCTGGACAAGCACCCTCCCCAGGGTGCGCGTTCGGTGCTCACGCTGGTCAGCAATTGCCTGGACGATCCGGTTCTTCGGCCGCAACTGCCGAAGAACCTGGCTCTACGACTGCAAGCGGTGAATTGGCTGCAGGGCGGATTTGCCGTCCGAGCCGTTTGAGTTCCTGCCAGGCTGCTTCCCCGTCCGGGTCTTCCAGCAAACGGGCTACCTCGGCCTCCAGGTCGCGGTGGCCGCCTTCAATCACCACCCATCGCGATGTATCGGTCATGCCGAGAGTGTCGCAGGTTCAACCAAGGGAAATCATCATGAGCACCACACTACCGATGCAACCTCGAAACGTGAAGATAGCGGTGGACGTTCCTGTCGAAAAACAAGAGCAGTTCCACCGACTCTGGATGCAGATCCTCAGTGATGAGGAGGCTCCCATCAATCAGCAGATTCGCGCGGAGGATGCCAAGCGCGAGGACGTCATGGCCAAAGGAAAAGCGGCGCTGTTTCGGCTGTACGGCATTGCCCAGGGAGACACCGGTCAGTGCCGCGTCATCGCGCGGTTTCTGGCAGGGCTGTACAACGGCACGCGCTTCCCCTTCGACCTGACGGACTTGCGGACGATTGACGGCAATCTCTTCGAGGACTGCATGTCAACGCTGCGAATGGATGCAAGGCACTGCGTCCAGGAGGTGCACAACTACTTCGACGACGGCGGACGCCGTTGGGAAAACATGATCCGGGACTGGAAGCTGGAGACCGCATCCAAGACCTGACTCGATAGTTCATCAACCCCGGATGGGATCACACGATCCCTTCGGGGGCGGTGGTCCCACCTTTGTTAAATCAAGGAGAGATCACCATGAACGTTAACGACGTTCAACCCACTTTGCCCACCCTGGGCGAAGAAGTGCAGCAAGTGATGCTGGGTGCCGTGAAAGCGGCATCCCAGAACAAGCAAGCTTCGGAGCGCATCGAAGCCATGAAGGGCGTGACACGCCAGGAATGGAAGGACGCTGCGCGCGCGCTGTTGATGTCTCGCAAGACCGCAGTGCTTGAAGCGCTCTCGCTGGCCAGCCTCGAAGCGGTGGCTTTCGGTCACATCGACATGCGTGATGTTCTGCATCATGTGGTGGACGTGGCCGAGGAGCACGCTGCCGAGAAACGGATTCGTGACATCGCCAGCCAGCGACTGAACATGGACCTCGATGAACAAGGGTCGGCCTTGCACAGCCTGGAGACAGGTCTGCTGCACGACGCCCTGATGGAAGCCTACATCTCGGGTCAGAACTCCCGTACTGCCTGAGCCTTTTCAACCCACCCCGGACGGGACGACCCGTCCGGGCGTCCCTTGTCCTCTTTTTCAAGGAGACGCACATGGCGTTGCTTTTCTCTCGGCTGGCCAACAACTACGTCAAGGCCGGCTACTACCCCACCGACGAGGACACCCTCTCTCGTGTGATTTCGGCGTTGGCACCACCTTCGAAGGCTGGCACGCTGCGCTTGCTGGACCCGTGCTGTGGCACTGGTGCGGCTCTTGCCGACATTGCCACGGGCCTGCAGGACGTGCTGGAGATGTCCCAGTCCCGCAGCCAGGTCGAAACCCTGGGTGTCGAGTTCGACCGCGAACGCGCCTGGGAGGCCAAGAAGCTTCTGGGCCGTGTGTTGCATGCCGACGTTCACGATGTGGTCGTCAAACCGCGTTCGGTGAGCCTGCTGTTTCTCAACCCACCCTACGGCTTTGGCGTCAGCGATGCCGCGAACCCGGATCGCAACAACCTCGACGCGAAAGAAAAAGCGGAGCGGCTGGAGCGCACCTTCCTGAAGAAAACTGTGGGCACGTTGATGCCCGGTGGCGTGCTGGTCTACATCGTGCCGTTCTACGCGCTCGATGACGAGATCAGAACCTACCTGGCCCGCAACTTTCGCAACTTGCGGTTCTTCATGGCACCGGAGAAGCAGTTTCAACAGTGCGTCATCTTTGGCATCAAGGTCAAGCCCGGACACCCCGACAAGGAAACCCTGGCGCAGCTGACCCGGGCCCAAGCTGGCGAACTGGCGGAACAGGTGCTTCCTGTGGAGTGGTTGGAGCAGCCCTACGAGCTGCCGGCCGCGCCGGCGGAAGAGTTCGACTTTCGGGCGGTTCGGATCGACGCAGAGCAGTTGCAAGAAGAGCTGCAGCGCTTTGACAGCAGCCTTCTGTGGTCGCAGTTCAACCAGCATTTCAACCAGGTCAAGGCGACGCATCGCAGGCCGTTGCGAGATCTCAGCCGTTGGCACCTGGCGTTGGCCCTTGCGGCAGGTCAGGTGACAGGGATGGTGAGGTCCAAGACGGGCAGGGCGTTGCTGATCAAGGGCGATACCTTCAAGAAGAAGGACCGAAGCGTGAGCATGGAGACCGACGAGAAAGGCAACGTGAGCCAGACGATCACCATGATCGACCGGTTCGTGCCCGTGATCACGGCCATCGAGTTCACACCAGGTCCTGACCTTGGTCGAATCATCCGCATCAGTTGAAGGAGGATGCACATGCCTATGACCATCGACATGACGCCGAGCTGGGGTGAACTGGGCCTGCTCGTCAAACGGCTGGCCTTCAGCGCGGAAGACAAGGCACTGCGTCACATCTGGCCCGAGGTGGCGAAGGCCTTCGCGTCTGCGCAGGCTCTGAGCAACCTCATGCAAGGACTGTCTGAAAGAGCAACGGGCCATCGTCGCCAAGACGATGTATGACGAACTGGTCAAGCAAGGCTACGATCCGAGCAAAGAAGGAGGTAGCCTGTGAAAGATTGGAACGTCTACGCCGAAGGGGAGCACATCGGCACTGTCAGTGAAGACACGGAGGAACTGGCGCGCTGCGCCGCTCTGTCCAAGTACAGCATCAGCGCCGAGGAGTTCGAGGCCCGAGAGGCCGCAGGATTGGCCGTCAAGGGCATCCCGCCCGACTGGGACTTTCATGTGACTCCGGTCTGAGCCGGTACAACAACAAGGCCGGCTCGCACCGGCCAGCGGAACCCAGAAGGGTTCCCCAAGCGGCCCTGCAGGCAGGGTGTTTGGGGAAACCATCTGACCACAACCAGGATTGGTTTCGACGCGCGATCAACTCTGCAATCGCGCGCAGCGGGCAACCGCTGGAGTTCACGTCATCACCAACCCCGTGGGGCATCGCGTCCCTTCGGGGGCCGTGCTTCACTTTTTCAGGAGAAGCACATGGACATTGAGTTCACAGAACTGCGCAGGCTCCCCGACCGGGAACTGTTGCACCGCGTCGTCGGAGACGGCGCTTTGGGTATCACCAGTTTGGCAAGGGCCTTCGGCCTGCAACTCGGTGATGACACGGGATACATGAGCGGCAGCGGCCATCAGCTCTTGCTGTGTGCCCGTGAATTGATGAGTCGGGCACTGGCCGAGAGTATCCAATGCCGGCCGACGCTGGGCCAGCCTCGTGCTGTCCAGGACTTTCTGCGTTTGAAGATCGGCGGCTTGCCCTACGAGTGCTTCTGGGTTCTCTTCATGGATTCCCAGGTGCGGTTGATTCGCGCCGAGGAGCTGTTTCGGGGGACCCTGACGCAGACATCGGTGTATCCGAGAGAGATCGTTAAGCGGGCGCTGCACTTCAACGCTGCATCGGTCATCTTGGCGCACAACCACCCGTCCGGGATCAGCCAACCGTCCAGAGCTGATGAAGCGCTGACGAACGCCATCAAAGCGTGTCTCTCCCTGGTGGACGTGCGCGTGCTTGATCACATCATCGTCGGAGAGGGCGAAAGTGCATCCATGGCCGCCATGGGCCTGATGTGACCCCGCTCCGTAGTTCCTAAACCCCTGCGCCTTGCGCGCATTTCCGTTTCTTTCCCAGCCCGGCGGGCCACCCGCCTCGGCGGTGGTTCGCCTTTCTTTCACCTCAAAGGAGTACCACCATGCAAGAAGTTCAGTCCCAAGCCCAAGTTCAAACCCATACCTACCGCGACCGCGATGGTTGGCATGCCAAATCCGAATTCAACGTCAACGCCACGCGCGTGCTCAAGCTGACCACCAGCAAGGTGATCGGCGGCACCGGGATGCGCACGTCGGCCACGGTCTGGAACGCAGATGCCGGCGGCATGCTCCGTCACGCCATGGCCTTCGGCGGTCCTTCCGGGGACTTCTCCGAGACGGTGGCGTTTTCCAAGCCAGCGCGGGTGACCGAGGCCATCGTGACGGCGCAGCACCAGGCGGCGCTAGCTCAACTGTCCCGGGTGCTGGTGGCCATCGAGCGCCACTATGCCCAGGGCAAGACGGCCAGTGAGACCGTTGCCGCTGAGTTGGACCAGACCGGCGCCACGCCGGTCTGAGTTCGTTTTTCATCAACCCTCACGGGATCACACCCGTGGGGGTGTCCCGTGGTTTCAGGAGAAACCATGTACCAAGTTGAAGAGTTCCCGGAGATCTGGGTCGACGGCTGTCTCAGAAACAGCGACGGCCGGCTGATGTTCCTCTCGCTCTACGGCCGAGACGGCTCCATCATGCAATTCCTCTCCGCCCTGGAGCTGGGACACACGGAGCGCGGTGTCGATCGCTTCCATCTGGTGGGCGCTGGCCAGCGCCATCCCACTGAGGTTGAGAACACGGACCGCCTGGCCAAGCACTCGGTGCGCTTGCCACGGCAGAACCTGTTCGGCCAGTTGAGCCACATGTGGCTCTACGACAAAGCGCTGCAAAAGCCCGACCGGGCCAACCGCATTGCCTGGGTGATGCACCAGCGCCCGCCGGCGGGCGCCAACGCGTCAGAAGCCAACAATGCAGACCCGAGAGAGGAGCGACTCTGGCGCACCGTGCTCGATCTCTGTCCGGTGGCACTCCTGGAGCATTGGCGGGAGCCAGTGCTGACCTGGTGCCGCGAGAAGCGTGCCATTGAAATGCTCGACGACCCGGTGTACCCGGCCATCGGGCGCATTGAAGCCACACGGGTGAGCCTGAGCGATCACTTCGTTCAGTTCGTCAGTGACGGGGTGCGCAGCGGCCTGCTGACCCCCTGAGTTCTTGAAACCACCTTGCCCGCCCCCGGGTGTGCAGGGCAGCTCGAACACGCCGGCACCGACTCTGCCGGCATCCCCCTCATCACAAACCACCGCTGGAACGCCCAGAAGGGCGTCCAGCAGCTTTTTCCATGGAGAAACACATGAGCGACACCACCACCCTTGAAAACGCCTCTGACGCCGATCTGGCCGTCCTCGACGACACCGTCGTGGAGTCGACGCCTGTCGGTCCCACCAGTGACCAGGTCAGCCTGAGCCAGTTCATCGACGAGTTCGGGGACGGCCTGCTCAGCCAGGTCAAGTCCCAGAACCCGGCAGTCTTCGATCCCGAGCTGGAAAAGCAGGGCGATGTCTACCAGCGCCGCCAGACGTTCATGGAGGCACTCAAGCGCAAACCCTTCCAGGCGCAGGCCGATGCCGTGCAGGCTGTCGTCAAGCTCCTGGTGGACCACAACCACCCCTCGGCCGTGATCAATGCGGAGATGGGCACGGGCAAGACCATGATGGCCATCTGCGCGGCAGCGCTGCTGCAGCAGACCCACCCTCGAACCATCGTCATCTCGCCGCCCCACCTGGTCTACAAATGGCGGCGCGAGATCCTGGAGACCGTGCCTGGTGCCAAGGTCTGGATTCTCAACGGCCCGGACACGCTGCGAAAGCTGCTGATGCTGCGCAAGGCCATTGGCCTGAAGACCATTCAGCCCGAGTTCTTCATCCTCGGCCGTGTGCGCATGCGCATGGGCTTCCACTGGAGAGCCGCCTTCATGACCCGTCGGACCCTGTTCGACGGTCAGGCCCTGGAGGTGGCAGCTTGCCCGGACTGCATGCGGCCGATCACGCGAGAGGATGGCGATGGCCACCCCATGCCGGTCTCTGCAGCGTTGGCCAATGCCATCCTGTCGGACAAGCGCCTGAAGTGCCAGCACTGCGGCAGCGCCCTCTGGACGCTGATTCGCTCGGGCCGAGCCATCGAGTCCATGCACGACCTGGTGCTGGGCGCCTTGAAGCAGATGCCCACCATTGGCGAGAAAACGGCCCAACGACTGTTGAACGCTTTTGGTGAGGACATGCTGGGGGCCATGCTTGGAGACAACGTCTATGAGTTCCTGAACCTCATGGACGAGAACGGTGACCTGGTGTTTTCTGATCGGCAGGCCTCGCGCATGGAGCGCAGCCTGGCCAACTTCGAGTTCAGCATCGGCGAGGGCGGCTACCAGCCCACCGAGTTCATCAAACGCTACTTCCCCAGAGGCTATTTCGGGTTGCTGGTGGTCGATGAAGGGCACGAGTACAAGAACGAGGGTTCGGCCCAGGGCCAGGCCATGGGTGTTCTCGCCAGCCAGTGCCAGAAAACGGTGTTGCTGACGGGCACGCTCATGGGCGGCTATGCCGATGATCTGTTCCACCTGCTGTGGCGCCTGAACCCGGGCGCCATGATCGAAGACGGGTTCAAGCCGTCCAAGTCCGGCTCCATGGCCAATGCCACGATGGGCTTCCTGCGCGAGCACGGGGTCTTGAAGGACATCTACAAGGAGTCGAGCGACTCGTCGCACCGCACCGCCAAGGGCAAGGCCCTGACGGTGCGCACCAGCAAGGCACCAGGCTTCGGCCCGGTTGGCATCATGCGCTACGTGCTTCCCTGCACGGTGTTCCTGAAGCTCAAGGACATCGGGCAGAAAGTGCTACCACCCTACGAAGAGCGCTTTGTCGACGTCGCCATGACGCCGGCACAGCAGGCGGCATACGACACCATGTCGCGCAGTCTCATCAAAACGCTCAAACAGGCGCTGGCCCTCAAGGACAGCTCCCTTCTGGGCGTGGTGATGAACGTGCTGCTGGCCTGGCCAGATTGCTGCTTTAGGCCGGAGGTGGTTCGCCACCCACGGACGAAGACACTGCTGTACAGCCAGGCGGCTGTGTTCGCGGACGGGGAGGTCACTCCCAAGGAAGCGCACCTGCTGCAGCTCTGCAAGGACGAGAAGGCCCTGGGCCGTCGGGTGCTTGCGTACACGGTGTATTCCGGTACGCGGGACACCACCTCGCGCCTGAAGGTCCTGCTTGAAGCACATGGTCTGAAGGTGGCGGTGCTGCGCGCCAGCGTGGATGCCGCCAAGCGTGAGGACTGGGTGGCCGACCAGGTCGAACGCGGCATCGACGTGCTCATCTGCAACCCCGAACTGGTCAAAACCGGTCTGGATCTGCTGGAGTTCCCGACCATCGCGTTCATGCAGTCCGGCTACAACGTCTACACCGTCCAGCAGGCGGCAAGGCGGTCGTGGCGGATCGGGCAAAAGCAGGAGGTCAAGGTGTATTTCCTGGGCTATGCCGGCAGCTCGCAGATGGAGTGCCTCAAGTTGATGGCCAAGAAGATCGCGGTGTCCCAGTCCACGTCGGGCGACATGCCCGACAGCGGCCTGGATGTGCTCAACGACAGCGGCGACAGCCTGGAAGTGGCGCTGGCCAAGAAGCTTCTTGCTGAGGCGTGATGCCTCTTCTGATCTCAGCCCGGACCTCACCGTCCGGGCTTTTTTTCCGTAGCATAGATCAAATGGGGGATGGAGACTACATAGATTGACAGCCCTGGTCTCAAGGTTACTTCGGTCCTGTTCTCAGAATCATGGTCAAAGACGATTTGAAGGTCAGGAGGGGGGTAATGAGTCCAGGCGAGGCGCTGGAGGCGTATATTTTTTTTCTTCGCCACGAACGTGGCTTGGCGGAGCGTTCAATACGTGCAGCGGTTTCGGTCCAGGGCTCTTGGGAAGCGTGGCTTCGGAGAAACGCTTTCGAGCGAAATTGGCTCCAAGCGACACCTGGGGACATGAACAAATTCCTTGGTGATCGGCATCACCTGGCTGATCAGACCATCGGTGTAATCCGTTGGCACCTCAAGTCCATTTACGCCTGGCTACACAGGGAAGGCCATGCTCTGGCGAACCTCGCACTGAACTTGGCCTCGCTGGCCCGTTCACCCAGGGCAAAGACGCCGTGGTTCGTGCCCACCTATGAGCAATTGCAAAGAATGATGGAATTGCCTGATCCTGTCAGCCTCGACGGGATACGCGACCGAGTCATGCTGGAACTGCTTTACGCAACTGGGATTCGCTCGCACGAGCTGCTGAGCATGCAGGTGCATAGTGTGTGGCCATCTGAACGGCGAGCGGCAGTCGTGGGCAAGGGGAACAAGGAGCGCCTCGTGGTCTTGAATGAGTCGGCCGCGAAGTGGCTCAGCTACTACCTAAAAGTCGTACACCCAAGGCTCTTGCGCAGACGACGCCTGGCAGCCCTTCCATCCGGGGGAGACAGGTGCGTTTTTCCGTCAACGAAAACGCCAGCTTCTTTGAGCTACGGCACGCTACGAGCTCGGATCAAGGAATATGCGTTGAAGGCGAACATGCCACTGCTTACAGCCCACACACTCCGTCGAGCCTTTGCGACTCATCTGTATCAAGGGGGAGCAGATCTGCGATCTATTCAGCTTCTTCTGGGCCATGCCCACTTGGCCACTACCACTTTGTATACGCAGGCACTGACGCCACGATTGCACGAAATCATCGAACGACACCACCCCCGTGGGCACCTGTACGGTCGACTATGAGCAGTCCACATCAAATAGATGTTTTGTCGGCCCGTCCTGAAGCCAGTTATCTCCTCGCAACATCATGAAAAGTGTTGCTTACCGCCAGAGTAAAACCAGAGGCAGGTATAGTTAAGGGTTGTAGGACGCCCTCCCGTGCAGGCGCGCCGACAACTCACGCTTACCACCAAGGGTGGGCGTCGTACAAGCCTCTAGGGAGGAAACCGCGGTGAGTACCAATCTGGGCGTACCAGTTGGCAGCTATGGTGATTTGACGGAGTGCAGTGTTGCGGGGAGCGGTATTTGCGCCGCCTGATCCCGGAGTGATGTCGTCAATGCCGAGTGCCGCGCGGTTTCAGGTGAACAACTGCAGCTGTTCTTACGGGTCCAGCGCGGTGGATTTCCGATTCGGGCGCAGCTGTCCTCTGCGAGCCGTGGTGAGCCCGTTTCAGACACCAGCAAGCTTGCACATTCCAACGCGGTCATGGTGGACCTCGCTGGTGATGTGTGTGAATGGACTGCCCGCGCGCAAACGTCTCGACGATGAGCATCGCCGCGCCGCAGTGAACGCACACGAAGGTCGGCCGGGCCGGCTCAGCATCAGCACACCGGCGCCTCTCGATCTGCCCACCTGGCTTCTCAGGCACAAGCAGCTGGCGCGCCTGCTCGATGCACTCCCGCCGATGGTTGTTGGCCAGCAGACCGTAGTGCCTGATCCGGTGGAACCCGCTCGGCAGCACGTGCAGTAGGAAGCGACGCATGAACTCCTCGGGCGAGAGCGTCATCGTCTTGTGGCGCGTTTTGCCTTGGCCTCGGCACTTCTCACGGTAGTCCTTCCAGCGAAACGTCACCCCATGCTCGTCGTGCGCCACCAGACGCGAGTTGGAGATCGCCACCCGGTGGGTGTAGCGCGAGAGGTAGGCCAGCACTGCCTGTGGACCCGCAAACGGCTTCTTGGCATAGACCACCCATTCACAGCGTCGCAGCGGCGCGAGCCATCGCGCAAAGGCCCTCGGGTCCGCCAGCGCGGTGAGCTCCGAGAAGAACTTCAGCGTGCCCGCGCGGTGCTCCTGTTCCAGTGCTTCCAGGAAGAGCCGCCTGAACAGACGCGAGAGCACGCGCACCGGCAGGAAGAAACCCGGTCGGCAAGCCACCCAACGCTGGCCGTCGAGTGAGAGCCCACCGCCGGGCACGATGCCGTGGACGTGCGGATGGTGGGTGAGCGCCGAACCCCAGGTGTGCAGTACCAGGGTGGCGCCGATCTGCGCGCCCAGGTGCCGGGGATCAGCGGCGATGGTGCGCAGCGTCTGGGCCGCCACCTCGAACAGCAGGCCGTAGACGACGGCCTTGTTCCAGTACGCGATCTCGCTGATGGGCGCAGGCAGCGTGAAGACCACGTGGAAGTAGTCCACAGGCAGCAGGTCGGCCTGGCGTGCATCCAGCCAGCGCTGTGCAGCACTGGCCTGGCACTTGGGGCAGTGCCGGTTGCGGCACGAGTTGTAGGCAACCTGCAGGCGCTGGCAGTCTTCACAGCGCAGCACATGTCCCCCCAGCGCCGCACTGCGGCACTGTTCAATGGCTGTCATGACTTTGAGCTGACCCAGGCTCAGGTGGGAGCGCTGGGCATGCCGCCAGGCTGGCCCGTGGGTGCGGAAGATGTCCGCCACCTCCAGGGCAGCGGTGCCCATGGTGGGCCTACGCGGTGCTCAGTTGCTCCAGCGGACTGACCACCTCGCGCAGGATGTCGGTGGCCACCTGCGCGTACATGGCCGTCGTCTCCAGCTTCTTGTGCCCGAGCAAAACCTGGATCACGCGGATGTCCACCTTCTGCTCCAGCAAGTGGGTGGCAAAGCTGTGGCGCAGGGTGTGCATGGACACGCGCTTGTCGATGTTCGCGGCATCGGCCGCCATGTGAATGGCGCGGTTGAGCTGCCGGGTGGTCAGCGGTTCGACCGGGTTCAAGCCTGGGAACAGCCAGCCGCCGTCGAGCATCTTGCCTTGCGCTCGGGCCACACGCCACCAGACCCGAAGACGCTCCAGCAATATTGGCGAGAGCATGGCGTAGCGGTCCTTGCTGCCCTTGCCTTGTTCAACGCGCAGCGTCATGCGTTGGCTGTCGATGTCGCTGACCTTCAGAGACACGACTTCGCTGGCGCGCAGACCTGTGCCATAGGCCAGAGACAGCGCGGTCTGGTGCTTGAGGTTTCCAGTTGCGGCAATCAGACGAGCCACTTCCTCGCGGCTGAGCACCACCGGCAAGGTGCGGGGCACATGAACTGGCTGCATCTTGGCTGTCAGCTCTGCGCGATCCAGGGTGATCTCGCAAAAGAACTTCAGCCCGGTGATGGTGGCGTTGAGGGTCGTGGGTGAGGTGCCTTCGTCAACCAGGTGAAGCTGGAAGTTGCGCAGGTCTTCGACGGTGGCGGTATCCGGAGGCCGGTGAAGGTAGGCTGCAAACCGGCGCACGGCTCGGATGTAGGCGGTCTGCGTCTGGGGTGCAAGCCTGCGCATCCGCATGTCTTCGAGCATGCGTTGGCGCAACGGAGAAACCGTCGGATGGGGTGCGTTCATGATGGTGCTCCTGTTGTGACCGAGGCCAATTGCCTCGGTTCACAACATCGGCACGTGAGCCATCGACGTCAACCAACCATCTCAGCTCGGAGACTACCGCGCGAGCGGTTTAGTCCTCAGGCTGGGGCCGGTCATTCGATCCGCAGCGCCGAGTGTCGGCGGTCGGCAGAACCGGTCGCTCGACTTCGGCCCCGATCGACCTCACGGTGTAGTGCTACTGCGACTCGCCCGGACCTGACGCGCTTCTACTACTACGACGAAGATTGTTGAAATCAGCAGCAGGCCGGCGCGCCGCGAAGATGCGCCGACCTGCTGAACGCTAACTGAAACAGTAGACGCAGAGCTGACGGTGGTCGGGTCTCCCGGAGGTTCGAGAGCATCAATAGCGAAAGGCTTTCTGCATTCAACCAACAGCTGGGCGCTTCAATAGCTGGTTCCGTTTGTGATTCAATTTGTCACAGATGCGTTGCTGTTGATGGCAGCGTGACAAGAGCAAAGATTTGGCAATAAGGAGGTGGAGCAATGCTTGGAAAGTCTGACCCGCAGGGGGCTAAATGGCACCGCTGGGATCCGCATCTTCATGCGCCCGGAACGATCCTGAACGACCAGTACTGCGGCGAG
Organism: Hydrogenophaga pseudoflava; assembly: GCF_004353865.1. NCBI lineage: Bacteria > Pseudomonadati > Pseudomonadota > Betaproteobacteria > Burkholderiales > Comamonadaceae > Hydrogenophaga > Hydrogenophaga pseudoflava. The sequence goes on along the minus strand of NZ_CP037867.1, from coordinate 2,422,070 downwards.
GATGCATGGGGGCAGTTTCTTGCGAAGCTCGAAGGCGCCACACCGCGCATTCGCGCCATAGGCATCACGGACTACTACAGCGTCGACACATATGTCGCGGTTCGGAGGCACAAGCAGGCAGGACGGCTGCCGGACGTGGACCTGATCTTTGCCAATGTCGAGATGCGCTATGGGATCGGCACTAGCAAGGGTTCGCCGATCAACGTCCATTTGCTGGTTTCTCCGGAAGATCCCGACCATGTGGAGCAGATTCGGCGTTTCTTGCGCGCGCTCACCTTCGAGGCCTATGGCGAGACCTTTCGCTGTGATGCTTCGGACCTGATCCGGTTGGGACGAACCCACGACGCAACACTGATCGACGAGCGGGCCGCATTGGCTGTTGGCGCCAACCACTTCAAGGTCAACCCGGAGCAACTGCGTGCCGAATGGAAGCGAAGCGCATGGGTGCAGGAGAACGTACTGGTTGCGGTGGCTGCGGGCAGCACCGATGGCTCATCGGGGCTGCAGAGCGATGCATCGCAGGCGATCCTACGAAAGGAGATAGAGCGCTTCGCGCACATCATCTTTTCGTCGCAGCCTAAGCAGCGCGAGTTCTGGCTGGGGAGGGGCGCAGCGTCCATCGACAAGCTGGCTTCCGATTGGAACGGCTGCAAACCGTGTCTGCACGGCAGTGATGCTCATGCACCGGAGCAGGTCGGACAGCCGCAATTGGATCGGTACTGCTGGATCAAGGGGGATGTCAGTTTCGATTCTTTGCGGCAGGTGTGTCTGGAGCCAGGCACTCGCGCGTTCATCGGCGCTTCTCCGCCACGCGGTGCGCTTCCTTCACAGGTCATCGCCTCGATAGGCCTCACCAACGCCCAGTGGATGAGCGTGCCTTCGGTGCAGCTGAACCCGGGGCTGGTGGGGATCATCGGTGCCAGAGGATCTGGAAAGACCGCATTGGCTGACCTAGTCGCTGCGGCTGGCTTCGCGCTTTCCGGAGACCTGGACGAGCGGTCGTTTGTTCGCCGAGCGCACCGGCACCTCAATGGCAGCATGTCTAGGTTGTTGTGGGAGGACGGTACACCGACCGAAGTCGACTTAGGCGACCTAGAGAATTCGGGATTGCTCGAATCGCCTCGTGTGCAGTATCTATCCCAGCAGTTCGTGGATCGGCTTTGTTCCGCCGAGGGGATGACCGATGAACTGCTCGCCGAAATTGAGCGGATCATCTACATGGCCCATCCGAGTGAGGACCGGATGGGCACGACAACATTCCAGGAGTTACTCGATCTCAAGGCAGCGCACGGCCGCTCGATGCGTCAAAGCCACGAAGAAATGCTGGTGGAAACCACGACACAGTTGAACCTGGAGCGTGGGCGCCGAGCGGCATTACCTCAGCTGCTACGGCAGCGTGCGGATAAGTCGGCTGGGCTGGCGAAAGACCGGAAGGATCGGGAGAGCCTCATCGGCAAGGGCAGCGAAGAGCGCGCCAAGCAATTCGATGTCGTGTCTAACGCAGCAGAGGCCGTGCGTTCGCGCATTGAGCAGGCGCGTCGGCGTCGGCAAGCCCTGGGCGCATTGCGCGACGAAGTGGCCGACACAAGAGCCAGCAAAGCGCCGTTGCGACTGCGTCAGCTGCAGCAGGTCCATGCGGATGCAGGTCTGGAGACCGAAGCTTGGAAGGCGTTTCTGATGGACTTTTCTGGCGACGTTGATGGCATCCTGACCGCGGCCATCAAAGCGGTAGATGATCAGATCATGGCCATGGTCGGTATTCCCTTCAAGGAAGCAGAATCGGTGCCTGGAACACCGCCCTCGACCGTCTCTCTTTTGCCTGAGGGTTCTGACCTGAGCCAGCAGACCTTGGGCCTTCTGGAACGAGAGGCGGCTCGGCTTCGAGCATTGATCAATGTCGATGAGCAGGCAACTAGGGCGTTCAAGCGTCTGTCCGAGAAGATCTCCCGAGACGACGCTGTACTGGCGAAACTCGACCGGGACATCGCTACGGCCAATCAGGCGGAGGCTCGGATCAAGGAGTTGATCGAAGAGCGGCGCACCAGCTACGCCGCTGTTTTCGATGGCATCCTGGAAGAGGAAAAAGAGCTTTCCGCGCTCTATGAGCCGCTGAAGCAACGCCTCGCGGCTGAGGATGGCGCCTTGGGAAAGCTGGCCTTCTCCATCCGGCGGTCCGTCGATCTGGAGGCCTGGGCACAGCGCGGTGAGGAACTGCTGGATCTTCGCAAGGCCGGCCCCTTCAAGGGGCGCGGCGCATTGTTGGCGGCGGCACAAGCAGAGCTGCTGGCGGCATGGGAGGCAGGCACTAGTGCCGAGGTAGCGAGCGCGATGGCTGATTTCCGTGCCTCCCATGAAGCGCAGCTGGTGGACCATGCGCCCGTTGAGCGATCAGATACCGAGGCTTTTCGGGAATGGGGTGGACGCGTTTCCGCCTGGCTCTACAGCACCGACCACATCAGGATCACGTATGGCGTGCAGTACGAAGGGGTCGATATTGAGCAGTTGTCGCCCGGTACACGCGGGATCGTGTTGTTGCTGCTGTACCTGGCGATTGACCAGGAGGATGATCGGCCGCTGATCGTGGACCAGCCGGAAGAAAACCTTGACCCAAAGTCTATCTTCGATGAACTGGTGGACCGATTCCGCAGGACTCGCCTTCGCCGTCAGATCATTATCGTGACGCACAACGCAAATCTCATTGTCAACACAGACGCCGATCAGGTCATCGTAGCCAAGTGTGGGCCGCATCGTCCGGGGCAGTTGCCGGAGATTAGCTATCAGAGCGGAGGGTTGGAGAACCCGGAAATCCGGCGCCAAGTCTGCGAGATATTGGAGGGCGGCGAGGCGGCTTTCAAGGAGCGTGCGCGACGCCTGAGGGTGCGGATGTAGTGCCTGCGGCCAGCGCCAGGTTGCTCTGTGCGTTCGCTGTCGGGGTCGGTGTACCGATGGACTGAGCGTCCAATAGCTGGCGTTGATCGGTCATACGGCTTCCGAGCGTGAAGATCCGCAACCGCTGCAAAGTTGCCGTACAGGTAACGCTATTCCAACACTTCGCGAACTCTCGTACTGGTGCAGTCTCGTACCAAGCGCATCACGAAGAGGGTGGCGCCAGGCGTCCGTTGTAGAGAAAGTCTTCTGCGTCATAAATCGTTTCGTCGGAGAAACCCACCGCAACTTTCACCGTGATGCGGCCAGTGTTGGTCTGCTCGGCCTTGATGTGCGAGATACCGGCATCGCGCGAGAACGCCACCCGCTGTTGGTCGGTGCGGATATTGCGCACCACCACTTTTTTGATGCCGTCTTCCTTGGCCACCGTGATCGGTCCCTTGGGGGTGTCGTACAGGTAGAAACGATTGCGGAAGTTCGGCTCTTCGGAACCCCTGATCAGGCTCATCTCAAGCCGGGTGCGCAGCAACTGGGCTTTGTCCACGTCGTAGAAGCCAATCTCGTAACGGGCCGGTTCCATCGATTGAGGGACATGCCGGCGCACGACCACGAGGCGCGATGCCTCGATGTCGGCGCGCTGCGTCCATGCCAGGTGCCAATTCTCAGGCAGCAGTCTGGTGGCAATGCTCGTGGTCGGGAAATACGTGAATGCGCTGCTGCTGCGCAGAAGTAGGATGCCCCGGGAGCTGAGGTGGTAGTCGTAGGCCGCTGCGGTTGGGCCATCCAAGGGCGTGAAACGCCACTCCCCTCGAAAGCCCTCCAGATGGCCAATGGTCTCGGGCTGGCCAGACTTGATGAAATGGACCCGTCGCACGACGTAGTCCTGAACCCCGCTGCCCTTGACCAGGTACGTTGCCCAGCCGGTGGCACTGAAGCCGCCGACTTCGACGATGGGAGAGAGTGGGTCCACGTAGCGCACGTTGTGGTCGTGCTCCCACCCGAAGCGCCATGCCTTGAAGCCCGACTCCTGCGCGGTGAGGTGCCAGACGGTCTGTCGGGTGATGTTGGCCTCTGGCCGGGCGGCGCTTGCCCAGGTTCCGTCGGAACGAAGAACCTGCTTGTCCCCCTTGAAATCCTGCCTGGTGATGTCCTGGCCAACCCGTATGACCGAGTCTTCCCCGTGAATGGTGACGCACCCTGACATCAGCGCAGGAACGCCCAGCAGGCATTGTCGGCGAGTGATCATGTTTTCTCCCTGATGCAACCTCCGACAGTACCGGAGTGCTGCTGCAGCCGTGCTCAGGCCACTGTCAAAACGATCAGGATGATGGAGGCGACCATGCTGACCTGGCGAACGCCCATCCACAAATCAGCCGTGGCAATCCGCCCATCGGCGTACTGTCTCCACATCGCCAGCAGCATGCTGGCGCAGATCAGGAAGGTGATGGCCACGGTCAGCATCTGAATGGTGTTCCGAAGCTGGGACATTGAAATGCCCGAGCCGTTCTCGAAGCCTGCCTCCACGGCCGAAGAGAGCGACATACAGTTACCGTAGCCATCAGTCAGGCAGTTCTGGAGCGCGGTGTTCGGTGTCTGCGGGGTGAGGGTCCACCCGGTGCCGGGACCAGGTGAAGGCGAAGGGTTGGCTACAGGCGGACGGGTCACGCCGTCGATGCGGTCGGCCATCTCGCAGATGGAGGTGCCGTTGCGGTCGTTGAACCCTTCGCAGCGGCCGGAGCGGATCATGGTCAGGCAGTTGCCCACCCCCAGCTGGACACAGGCCAGGACCATGCTCGGAGTGACTGGACGGCCATCGAAGGTGGTCATTGCCGCCAGTTGTGCTGGCGCGGTGGTGCGCAGAGCCTGCGACATCACGGTTGCCCAGGCGTTGACCTGGTCCTGCAGGGGCAGATTGCGAAACTGTTCGGTAGTTATGGGCGGTCTGATGCTGGCGATGTTGGCCGTGTTCATCTGCAGCACGCCGTAGCAGCACGAGCCGTTGTAGACATCGAGTCGCCCACCACTCTCGAACATGGCCAGATTGCCGATGGCGTTGGCATAGTCTCGCAGCTGAGAACTGGCGTTGGGCGAAGCGAGAATGGCTGCGGCCACCTGATCGGACGTGACACGGGTATTGCTCTGGGCCCATGCGATGGTGGACACCAGGGCGAGCGCGCATGTCAACGGCAAGAGCACCCTTCGCAGCCAAAGTGACATCGCAGCCATCATGCGCCCTCTACGACGATGGCCCTGCGGCAGGCCGACACCTCTTTGCCATACTGGATCACCCTGAAGTACCCCGTGTTGGACTGGACATCAAAGGCGAACTCAGTGTGGTTTTTGGCCAGCGGCGTGTCGGGGTTGTTGTCGATGTGCAGGTAGCAAAAGCCCGCAAACTCCTTCATCACCGGTTGTGGCGTGTGGCCGACGTGGACCCGGGCCAGGCACTTGGAGAACATGTCCACCACGTTCTTGCCATTCAGGGGTGGCTCGCAACGGTCAAAGTCCATGACGCTCAACAGGGAGAACGTCAGCACGGAGTTCCTGGCGCTTCGCGCCTGGGCCAGCAAGACCCCCACGCTGAAGGCGGGTGCCTGATCGAACGAGCGCTTGACCTCATCGGACCACACCGCAAGAGCTGCCGCGTAGTCCTTCGACAAAGGCCTTGCGCCAGGTTTGGGAGGGTCCTGGAAGCGCACCTCGCGCATCGGTTCCCACTTCAAGCCAGCGGGGAATTTGACCTGATCGGTGCTCGTGGCGCGCACTTCGCCTCCTTGGGCGCGAGCGCTGGTAGCCAGGCCACAGAGCGATGCCGCGACGAACATCAGCGACCAAAACAAGGCATGCAAGCCGCGTTGCGTGACGAACGGAATTTTGGACGGAATGGTCGAGTGCATGGTTTCCTCCGGCTGAATTGATCTGAAGATCCGCCACTCTAATGAGGCAAGCTGGCGGCTTCCAGTTCGCTCATGAACACCTCAGGGGGGGTAGCGCCGACCAGGCGCTTGCCATTCGCCAGGAACACCGTCGGCGTGTTCTGGATGCGGTACTTTTCGCCAACCTTGAGGATGGCCAGTAGGCCAGAGGTGTCGCAGTCCTGCTTGCCGCCCATGGGCCTGCTGCCGGCCATGATGGCGCGCCACGCTGCGCCGCGGTCCTGCGCACACCACGCGGTGCGAGCCAGGGGTACCGACTCGGGCGAGATCACAGGGAACATGAACTTGTAGACGGTGACGTTGTCCAGCTGGTCCACGAACTTGGTGAATACCTTGCAGATGGGGCAGTTGGGGTCTTCGAAGACGGCGAGCTTTCTGGAGCCGTTGCCCCGGACCTCCTTGATCGCATGCTGCAGGGGCAGATCACCGAAGCCCACCCGGTGCATCTGCTCCATGTGGGCAGCCGTGAGGTCCTGTCGCTGCTGCATGTCGATCAGTGCCGCTCCAGAAAACCCGTACCGGCCCGACTCGTCCACGTAGAAGATCTCCGAGCCGACTTCGACCGCATACATGCCGGCAATCGGGGTGCTGCGGATGGCGCCGGGCTTGACCTTGCCCTGGGTGTTTCGCTCGATGGTGGCGCGCATCTGCGTGGCCTTGGGTTCCGCAACGGCGTTCTGTGCGATGGCAGTGCAGGACATGAGAAGGCCCGTCACTGACATCAGAAGAGATCTGCGCAGTTTGGAGAGTTGAAGCGTTTTCATGGTGGTGGGCTGGGGAAGAACTGGAACAGGGAGCGTCAGAAATCGAATGCCCGAACACCCCGCTCGGTGCGGCGAATCTCGACCGCATGGCGAATCTGTTCAGAGACGGCCACAGGGTTGGCCACGGCATTGACGAGCAGGGTGGGGCAGGTGGCGTCGGTGCTCTGGATCACGACCTGGCCACGGCCGAATATGGACTGCACAAGGGTGCCTTTGACGGAGATGTCCTTGACCCGGTATAACTCGACGGACTCGACGTGTTTGACCAGGATGCCGCTCTCTTCGATGAAACGCTGGTCGGTCAGGCTGTACCTGTGGCGCGCGGTGCGCAGATAGCGGTAGCCGGCGTAGAGGACTGGCAACACCAACCAAAACGTGAGAATGGCGATCAGGTAGACGCCGGCATTGCTGACCTGGCCCTCGCTGGCGCTCCAGAGCACGTGGGTCTCACGTACCTGAGCGCCGACATGCATTTGCTCCGGTGCGACTCTGGCAAGGAGATGGGGATCGGGTTGGTCCATGGCTCCAATCTATGAAGAAGGGCAGGGCCTTGCACTTCAAAACCTGCCGCAGAAAGGGCAGGTTTTCGCTTGACACGGGAGTGGGAATCTGCTTTAGCAGGGTCTACCAATCGGCAAGCTATCTAGTTGTAAATGGCACAAACCACGTCTCTACCCGAGGAAGATTGATACTGCTAAGCCCTAGCCACGGGCACGTCGGCCAGGCAGGTGGTGTAGGCCGGTGTCCGGCGCTCCTGCTTCATCGTCCACACCCGATTCGCTCCCGGTTTGCCGGTTCCACCGGAGTGCACGGTGCCTTTCCCGAAGCGTGTGTTGATCAGGTCCATGGCCGCCATGAGCCGAGAGCGATCGCGCGTGGCGGGTGCCTCGTTCGGGTCGCCCAGATCCAGCTCCCGCTGTTGAACGCTGGCCGGCTGCAGGTCGACCAAGATCACGCCTGCCTTGATGAACTGGTAGCCGGCCACGTACATGAACCGCATGCCGTCGGCTGCGGCCTTGGACAGCGCCAGGGTGTCATCGGTCGGTCTGCGCAGCGGTACCACCACACTGCGAGAGCACTGGGGCCCTGGCCGATAGGGCGAGGTGTGCATGAACACCAGCAGCTCGGTGGCCAGGCAGTTTTGCTTGCGCAGTTTTTCTCCGGCCCGCGCAGCAAACTCGCTCACGGCCTCAATCAGCGGTCCAAGCTGGTGAACCGGCTTGCCGAACGAGCGTGTGCAGGCGATCTGCTGCTTGGGGCCCGGGGCATCCTCCAGATCGATGCACGGCTGGCCCTGCAGCTCCCGCACCGTCTTCTCCAGGGTGACGCTCCAGCCGCGGCGCGCAGTGGCCGGGTCCATCCGCGTCAGGTCCAGCACCGTGCGGATGCCGCCTTCCCTGAGTTGTTCGGAGATGCGCGGACCCACCCCCCAGACATCCCCCACATCGGTCGCCAGCAGCACGTCGTCCAGGTCCTGGGCGGGCAGGGCGGCCAGGTTGAACACCTGGGCCAGCTCCCTCGGGTAGCTGCCCGGCTTGCGCTCGGCGGTCTTGGCGATGTGGTTGGCCAGCTTGGCCAGCGTCTTGGTAGGCGCCATGCCGATGCAGGTCGGGATGCCCGTCCACTGCAGGATGCGCTCGCGCACCTTGCGGCCTCGCGCCACCAGGTCACCGCGCACACCGTGCAGACCGACGAAGCTCTCGTCGATCGAGTAGATCTCCTGGGTCGGCCCAAGGCCCGCCGCCAGGGTCATCATGCGGTCGCTCATGTCGCCGTACAGCACGAAGTTGGCCGACAGCGCCACCAGACCGGCCGACTCTTCGAGGTGGCGGATCTTGAACCAGGGCGCGGCCATCTTGATGCCCAGGTCCTTGGCCTCGTTGCTGCGAGAGATGGCGCACCCGTCGTTGTTCGACAGCACCACGACCGGACGACCGTTCAGGCTGGGCCGGAACACCCGTTCACAGGAGACATAGAAATTGTTGCCGTCGACCAGCGCGTACATGGCCACATCCTCAGCACCTTGAACGATTCGCCAAGGCAACGAAGCGCTTGATACCGCTCGTGACCACACCCCAGACCTCGATGGTCTGGCCCTCCTTGGGCACGATGTCTGGGAAGGTGGGATTTGCCGCCTTCAGGCGTATGCGACCGGCGCGCTGATGCAACTGCTTGACAGTGAAATCCCCGTCCACCACAGCAACCACGATATCCCCGTGCATGGCCTTGAGCGCCCGGTCCACCACCAGCAGGTCGCCGTCGTCGATGCCCATGTCCCGCATGGAAGAACCCGCCACGCGGATCAGGAAGGATGCCTGGGGGTGCGGAACCAGGATCTCCGTCAAGTCCAACCGGTTGACTGCGAAGTCCTCTGCAGGCGACGGAAACCCTGCGCGAACACGGGCCTCCGGCATAGGCAGCACCAGCGGCACGGCCGCCAGCGGCAGGGGTGCAGAGCTGATGCAAATACTGTTCATATATCCAGTATATCCAGTTGGCCGTTTATGACAAGAATGCGGACATGTGCTCCAACTACGACGCCTGCACAAACACCGAGCGCCTCCGCCTGCACTTCGGGGTGACGCTGCCGCCGGGGACCAACCTGCGCACGGACGTCTGGCCGACCTACTCAGCGCCCTTCGTGCGGCGCCATCCGAACGCCGATGTGGGCGACGATGCCGTGCCACCACGCGAGGCGCTGCAGGGGCTCTTTGGCCTGGTGCCGCACTGGGCCGGCGAGGTGGCCTTCGGGCGGCGCACCTACAACGCTTCTGGAGCTCTGCTAACAGTTAGGAGCGGAAAATCTGCATGTAGTCATGACTTGGTCACGGTTAGCTGCGGGAGCGGTCGGTCGGATTGCCTGAACTGGCGGCAACGACCCTCTGCTGAAGTTCGGCAAGGCCCAGTGAATGACGGCAGTGCAGCGGGTGCTGCCGGTGGGGACGTACAGGTTATTCAGTGGTCCTTGCCACATTGCAGACATACAAGCCCTGACAATCGCAGCGATTGGGTGTCAGCTATCTGGAGTGATGCAGACACTCTTTACAGACCAACCTAGAGCGCACAAACTGCTTACTGAAGGTGCCTTTCCCGGCTTTCTTTTCTCCCGTAAGCGCGCCCCGTTAGCATGTTGGGCATGAAACAACTCTTTTGGAAGCAACGACCCCCTGGCAAAGTGATTGCAGGCTGGTTTGTCGCAATTTTTGCAGCCATGCCTGTTCACGCGGTTGAAGTCCAGTTCAACAAGGTCGTGGACGGTGTCTATGCCTTCATTGGCGAGACCGGTGCACGCAGCGAGAGCAACGAAGGTCTCAACGCCAACCTGGGTCTGGTGGTGACTACAGATGGTGCAGTCCTCATTGACAGCGGAGCAACTTTCCAAGGTGCGCGCCAGATTCACGAGGCCATTCGGCGCGTTACCAACCAGCCGGTGAAGTGGGTGATCAACACCGGCGGACAGGACCATCGCTGGCTTGGCAACGGATACTTTTTGAGTCAGGGAGCGGAGGTTCTAGCGCATGCAGCAGGTCAGGCTGACATGGTCAGTCGTGGTGGTGACCACGTGGCAGGCCTCCGCCAGGTATTGGGAGTGAAGGTAGACGGCACCGACCCGACATTTCCAAGCCAATGGATACAGGGCAAGGATGTGACGTTGACCCTCGGTGGCGTGACATTTCAGTTCAAGCACCGCGGCGGCGCCCATACGCCCGGGGATATGCTGGTCTGGCTCCCGCAGCAGCGTGTGGTTTTCAGTGGCGATGTTGTGTATGTTGACCGCATGCTGGGTGTGCTGCCGATCAGCAATACCAAGCACTGGCTGGAAACGTTTGCCGAAATGGAGCGCCTGGCACCAGTCCACATCGTCCCAGGTCACGGACGGGTGTCCAATCTGGGAAAGGCGCGAGTTGAAACCCGCGACTACCTCACGGCGCTTCGTGCCCACATGCGCAAGGCTGTCGATGAAGGGGCCGGCATCAGCACCGCTATCAAGAGCTTTGACTCAAAGCCCTTCATGCATCTGCTCAACGCCGCGGAGTTGATGCCAGGCAATGGCAGCCGCACGTATCTGGAGGTGGAGCGGGAGTGACGTGTCTTTGGCTGGTTGCTCCGAACCAGAGGCCTCAGCGCCCCAACGTGGAGGAGCCCCACTGCTTCAGTTGGCGTTCGTCGCTGGCGGCTTCGGCTTCGATACTGTCTTGCGGCAGTTGCTTGAGACACTCGGCGTAGGCCGCAGGGTCGAGCTTCTCGGCCACGGCCTGCTCTGCCACCACCTGCGGCGAGCGTCCGTCCCAGACGAAACGGTTGCCGTGCTGCACCGGATCGGGTTCGCAGTCGTTCTTGTAGAGCGGCGGGACTTCGGCGGTGAAGGCGTCGAAGACAATGGTCTTCTCAAAAATCAGGGGGTTGCCGTTGGGAGTGGGCGGCAAGGGTGGCATCTGCAGCACAGCTGCGCGGGCTCTCTGTTCGGCCGAGGCCGAGGTGGTCCAAAGGGTGTCGAGCTGGGCCAGTTTGCCGTTCGGGGCAATCTCGATGCGAAATCGCACAGCGCCTTGGTCGGGACCATCGTGGGCGGTACCCATCATGCTGCGGACCTGTTGTCCCCAATTGTGGCGGTAGCGTTTGCTGTTCTTCAACGTATAGGTCGCGGCCATGGCCCATTCCTGTGCAGTGGGAGCGGGCGGCGCGTCCATAAAAGCCCGCGGACGATCTTCCACCGGTGACGCCGCGACTGACTCCTGGGGCGAGAGAAGGACAGCGGCAGGGGCCGGGACGCGATTCGCTGCAGATGTCCGGGATGATGATTGATCGGGTCGCTCAGGCGGCGCAATGTCCTCTTTGTGCTGTGACGGAATCACCACCAGTTCCAGACGAATCACTTGCTGCTTTGGCGGATCCACCTCCGGCACGATGTTGCGGACCTGTGCGTATTGCACCGCCATGAACACGCCCAGGATGTGCAAACCCAGGGACGCCACAACTGCGAATACAAACTGAACTTGGCGCATCAGACGGCGCGGTCAGGCCATTTGCGGAGGCCAGTTGTGCGTCTCTGCCTGGCAGGTATTGCACCAGGCGTACAGCGCGTCGTACACCACCATGCCGTGGCGAAGCATCTCGTGGTCGTCTTTGAACACCTGCGACAGGCCGAGCGACACCGCGTACAGCCCGGCCGACTGCGGCGCGAGGTCCAGGCGCGAGGTGTCTGCGCCACGCACGATGGTGGCGAGCTGTTGCAGCGCTGGCTCGTCCAAGGCGTGCTTGGCGATAAAGGCATCGAAGCTGCACAGCTCGCCCACGTGGGTCATCTCGACGCCCGGGATGTCGTAGGGCGTGGCGCCCTTCTCGGCAGCGACCTTCAGCACGTCAGACGCTGGCACGTAGAGGAATTCAGCCGCCGGGTCGATGAAGCGGCTGATCAGCCATGGGCAGGCGATGCGGTCGATCTTCGGGCGTTCGCGGGTGATCCATTTCATGGTGCAGCTCCTTTGTTTTGGGTCGGACGACCATCGGCTTGCCAGCCGTCGATGCCGCCTTGAAGGTAGCTCGCCTTCACGCCCGCAGCCCGCAGCCGCATCGTGGTGGAACGGCTCACCTCATGTCCATAGACGCAATACACGACCACCTCACGGTCGGTCGGAAGCTCGGCGGCCCAGGTGCCCACGGCGGCCGGGTCACACCAGCGGGCACCGGGGATCACCGTGCCGGCCTGTTCGTACACGCCCGCCCGGCGCACATCGATCACGAGTGCGCCGCTCACTGCTTCGGCGGTCGCCCCGTGGGCCTCGCTCGCGGCGTGTACCGCGTTCTGATAACGCGCGTACACAGCCGCCCAGTCGATGTTGTTCATGAAGGCATCGACGTAGGCGCCGGCCGCTGCCCCGAAGTCGAGGTGGTAGGCGTGTTCGTACATGTCGAGCGCGAGAATCGGCACGCCGCCCGCGAGCACATGGGTGTGGTCGGCCGCCCACTGGTTGACCAGCGTGCCTTCGCGCGGCTGAAACACCAGCAACATCCATCCCGAGCCACCGCCCAGGGCTTTGGCGCAAGCGGTGAATTCTTCGCGCCACTGTTCCACGCTGCCGAAGTTAGCGCTCAGCGCCAGGGCGCAGGCGGGCTCCATCGTCTGCCCATCGCCACCCAGGCTGGCGAAGTACAGCTCGTGCAGCAGCATCGAGTTGGTGGCGATCAGCTCTTCGCGTTTCAGGCCGTTGAGCTGAAAACCCGGCGCAGTGGCAAAGGTGGTGCCTGCGAGCTGCTCGCGGATGGCGTTGAGCCGTTTGACGGCGCCGCCATAGTTGTTCTGGTGGTGGCTGTTTAGCAGTTTGGGTGAGAGACCATTCAAGGTATCGGCGTCAAAAGGCAGGGGCTGGGTCATTGCGTTCATACGAGTTCCTTCATGTTGTCAGTGGAAAAAACTGGCTGGCCAACAGCCCGGCGAGAGCGCAGGCGCCAAGCAACGGCATCACGCTCACCTTGTAGCGAAACAGCGCCACCGCAGCGCCAGCGGCGATGACGGCCGACACGGTGTCAAAGTGCCCGCCAAAGCCGTGTGGCCAAAGCACGTGGTATGCAAAGAACATCGCTAGGTTCAGGATCACGCCGACCACCGCCGCGGTGATGGCCGAGAGCGGCGCGGTGAAGCCCAGCTTGCCGTGGGTGGCCTCGACTACCGGGCCACCCGCCAGGATGAACACGAACGCCGGCAGGAAGGTGAAAAACGTCACCACCGTGGCCGCCACGGCGCCGCCGAGAAACAGCGCGTCGGGACCGAGCGCTTCTTTGAGCCAGCCACCCACGAAGCCCACAAAGGCCACCACCATGATGAGCGGGCCGGGGGTGGTCTCGCCCAGCGCGAGGCCGTCAATCATTTGCGGGCCGCTGAGCCACTGGTGGGTCTCGACCGCACCCTGGTACACATAGGGCAGCACGGCGTAGGCGCCCCCGAAAGTAAGCAATGCGGCCTTGGTAAAGAACCAGCCCATCAGCGTGAGCGTGCCCTGCAGGCCATTGACGGCCACCAGCAGCGCCATGGCCAGCAGCCAGAGGCCCAGGCCGACGGCGAGCACCTTTGCCAGATGGATGCGCGAGAAACGGGCGTGGGCCGGCGTTGGCGTTTGATCGTCGATCAAGGCGGGTCCATATCCTTGTTTGGCACTGCCATGTCCGCCGCCAAGGGCGAAGACGGCCGGCCAGCGCTGGGCGCCGAAGTGACCGATGAGCGCCGCTGCCAGCACGATGGCGGGGAACGGTGTGTCGAATGCAAAGATCGCCACAAAAGACGCGGCGGCGATGCCCCACATCCAGCGGTTTTTCAGCGCACGGGTTCCGATGCGGTGGGCGGCGTGCAGCACCAGCGCGGTGACGGCGGGCTTGAGCCCGTAGAAGAGCCCGGCCACCAGTGGCACGTCGCCAAAGCGCAGGTAGATCCAGCTCAGGGCGATGAGGATGAACAGCGAGGGCAGCACAAACAGCGCACCCGCCACGATGCCGCCCCAGGTGCGGTGCATCAGCCAGCCGATGTAGATGGCGAGTTGCTGCGCCTCGGGGCCGGGCAGCAGCATGCAGTAGTTCAGCGCGTGCAGGAAGCGCTGTTCGCTGATCCAGCGGCGGCGCTCCACCAGCTCGGTGTGCATGATTGCGATCTGCCCGGCTGGGCCGCCAAAGCTGATGAAGCCGAGCTTGAGCCAGAAGCGGAAGGCCTCGGCAAAGCTCACCGCGGCGGGTGCGGCCAGTGCTTCGATGCCTGGGTTGGCGGATGTGGTTGCGGGGGTCATGTTTCGGTTCCCGTAGAAGGCGAAGGAGCGGCGTACAGGGCATCGAAGACGGCCGCAGCGGCGGCGGCCAGTGCATCGTCGTCGGCGTGCAGCTCGCGAAGTCCGCCCAGCACGCTTTCCAACCCGGCTGCCTCTGGCACCGGAATGCCGCCCGCGTCCAGGTAGTGGACGGCGCTGGCGATGCGCTGCAACCGGGCGTCTGCTTCGAGGCCGAAGGCTGCAATCAGCACCTCGAAGGTGACGCGCGAGCCCACGTGGGTGAACCGGGCACCGTCAAAGTCGAAGCCCAGCGCGCCACGTGGCGTTGTCGGCGCGCCGGTGGCGACGGCGAGCCAGACGAATCGGGCCTGTGAATCGATGAAGCGTCGGATCAGCCAGGCACAGGCCAATCTGTCCACCCAGGGTCGGGCACGAGTGGCCCAGCGCTTGCCCTGGAACTTGCGCATGTCGAGCCGCTCGATGCCGTGATCGAGCTGCGCTTGAGGCTCACCCCGCGAGAACCGGGCATCCAGCGCCTGCCGCAGCGCGTCCATGGTGGACTGCGCCTGTTCGGCGGCAGCGCCGGGGTAGTAGTCGATGCGGCGCAGCGCTTGCAGTGCCTCGGCCACCGCCCTGCCGCGCCGGCGCGCTTCGGTCTCCCCCAGCGTGGGCAGCTCCGCCTGCAGGGCGGTGGCGGTGTCGCGCCACAGCGCATAGGCATCGGCGCGGTCAAACAGCGCCAGCAATTCATCGCGCTGCGCATCATCGTGCGGCGACAGCGACAGCACCATAGCCGACCCTCCATGCTCGCGTACCTCGGCCGCGAGTGGCTCAAACAACGCTGCGTGTTCCGAAGGGAGCAGGTAGGCACCGTCGCGCAAAGCGCCGCAGCCCAGCGTCTTGAGCGCACGCCACACGCGCACCCTCACCGCGTTGGGTTGGGTTGGAAGTGTCAGGATCAATATGGCCAACATGAAGAGAAATATACACCACAAATATTGTTATGGCTATTTCAGATTTGCACGTTGACCGGAAAATTGGCCCAGCGCGAGTTGCCAAGCAGGAAGAGGAGGAATGAGCGGGCGAAGACACATTCAAGCCGCAGCGAACTTGCCAACACCGCCAAGGTGCCTATCCTCAAGCCTCAGCGCGTTCCTCCGCCGGTGAGCCGCAGCGAGTGCTTGGCGAGTACCCAGACTTTGATGCCAAGCGGTCTTGCTCGCGCGTTTCGCCGAGTGCGCGAAGATCAACACCGAGGGCGCTCGATGTCTACACACAGAGTGACTTTGTTCAGGCTTGAAGCGACGACCGCAGTTCCAGGCGCGGCTGTGCAGAGAGGCTGTGTGATAACTCGCAAGGAGCGCGCTCGACACGGGCGGAACTAGCAGCCTTGCCGGTTTTCCCGGATGGGCCGCATCTGCGACCCGTCAGAGTGATCCTGGAGCCCGCTCTGGGCCGCAATTTGGGCCTGCAGCGGCCGCACAGGGCGCCTATGGTCAATTGCCTTCCTCCATCGGCAACCTACCCTCAAGGCGGTAGGGGCTGTTGGTGTGTTGGCGAGTGTGGTGCCCATCCTTGTATTGGTCATCAGACACCTCGTGGTCGGCGCAGGTGCAGTCCTGGGTGTTGGTGCAGTCCTGTCAGCATCAGAAGGGAAGGCGCCGGTAGATCTCGCATATGTCATTCTGGTTGAACGTATGTTCGGTCTTTGGTCCTGTCTCACCGCGTGGCTTTTGTGGCGTGGGCACAGTCTCCTCTGCCTAGATGGGCCTTCCATAACGTGGACCCTGTCAGCTACCGATCTGAGCAGTGAAACTGACAATCCACTTCACCTGCTCCACTCAAATTTCCCCGCCTGTGTATCGCCGCGCCGCGCCGATCACTGCAAGCCCAGAACGATGCCGGTGAGGACAAGGTATCGCCCGAACTTGGCCAGCGTGACCAGCAGCAGAAACACACCGAGCGGTTCACGCATGACGCCAGCCACCACCGTGAGCGGATCGCCGACCACCGGCATCCAGCTCAACAACAGCGTCCACTTGCCATACCGTTGATACCAATGCTGTGCACGCCCCAATGACTCAGGATTGACCGGAAACCAGGACCGCTCGCGGTAGCACTCGATCCCGCGTCCCAACAACCAGTTCACCACAGACCCAAGCACATTGCCCACTGTCGCAACCGCAAGAAGCATCCAGACCGGATAGGCGTCGGTGAGCAACAGTGCCACCAAAACAGCCTCCGAGGCCGTTGGTAACAACGTGGCTGCGACGAACGCACTGAAAAACAATCCGCTGTAGCCACCTAGTTCCGCCATCAGCGCCCAGCGCTGGGCCAGTGGGGGTGCTGGTCATCCACCACAAAGGCATGGGCATGGCGCACACGAACCCCATCGCGAACAGCATCCAGTGTGTGGGCGTGCCCGTGCGGCAAGTCCGGATGCTCGTGTTCGATCACTTCAGGGTCTTGAGATGGCCAAACCATCGTGGTGACCCAGACAGCCAACGCGCCTGCAATGCCCAGGACCACGAACGCTGCTGTCATCCCGAAGCGTGTCCCCAGCCATCCGGCAAGGGGATAGAACAACAACCAGCAGGCATGCGACAACGCAAACTGAGCAGCAAAAAGCGCCGGCCGATCCCCAGCTTGCGCGGACCGCCGCAACAACCGGCCAGAGGGCGTCTGAGCGGTGGAGTAACCCAGACCGAGCACGAACCAAAGGACCATCAGGGAAGTGTGTCCGACCACCAAGTTTCCAGCGAACAGGCCCACCACCATCACTCCGATACCGCCGAGCATGGCTGTGCGGTCACTCCATTTCTCCAACAGGCGCGGCAAGCCCAATGCAGCCACCATGGAGCCGGCACCGAAACTGGCCAAGGCCAGGGCCACTGCGCTCTGGGTCAAGCCAAACCCCGCTTGAACGATGACCACCGTATTGACAAACACCATGGAGCCCGCTGCAGCCACACCCGCACTGATGGCCAGTAGGCCCCGTAGCCGGGGGGTTGCCAGGTAAATGCGCAACCCGCGTGTGGTGCGGTCGTAGATGCCGCGCCGCTGCGAAACCGGAGGCGTCGGAAGCGTCACGGACACCACCAACGCCGCAGAGACCAGGAACCCCACAACAGTGCCAGCAAACAGGTCGTGAAAGCTGACAACCGTGAGCAAGGCGGCCGCCAGCATGGGACTGATCAGGCTTTCCATGTCGTACGCCAGCCTCGAGAGCGACAGAGCCTTGGTGTATTCCTTCTCATCCGGCAGCACATCGGGGATGGTGGCCTGAAAGGTGGGGGTGAAGGCGGCTGATGCCGCCTGCAACACAAAAATCAGCACATACACCTCCCACACCTGGGAAACGAAGGGCAGCAGCAGCGCGACCGCTGCGCGTATCAGATCCAATGCAACCAGCATGGTTCGCCGGGGCAGGCGATCTGCAAAAGCAGCAGCAATGGGTGCCACACCCACATACGCGAGCATCTTGATGGCCAAAGCGGTACCAAGCACCATGCCAGCTTCGTCGCCGGCCAGATCGAAGGCCAGCAGACCCAGTGCCACCGTGGCCAGCCCGGTACCGATCAATGCAATGACCTGCGCGCCAAAAAAATGGCGGTAGGTGCGGTTGGCAAGGATGTCGAGCATGTGGTGGCGCCGGAGAGAAGGATGCTGCAGCTGGCACCTCGGGCTCAGAGATAGCGGGTGATTTCCTTGAACTCGTCCAGGGAATGGCGTTGATCGGCAGGCAATGGACCCACCATGTCTTCAAGGCAGTGATCGAGGTGATCCTGGATAAGGGCTTTTTTGGCTTGCTGGATTGCTTTCTCCACGGCCTGCAGTTGCTGTGCAACATCCAGACATTCACGACCTTCAACCACCATCTCGATGGTGCTTTTCAGGTGACCGCTGGCCCGGCGAAGCCGCTTGATGATGGCGGGATGGGAGGTATGTGTGTGCGGTTGTTTCATTGCAATTTGTATCCCCTTGGGGAGGTTACTATATCGCCTCTCAACAGTCGGCCACAGCAAACATTCATGATCCCGAACCAACCATCCTCCATGCGCCCTTACCGGCCAGCGCTGAGCATGCGATGGCTGGTGCTGGTTGTGATCCTGTTCGGAACCCTCATCTCTTCCGTCGGAAGCATGAACTCTCATGGCCTTGCCGCTCTCGTAGTGGGGTTCCATGGGGCTCCCTCATCAGGGAGCACCTCACACGAGCTTGAGCGGGATCACGGTCATTCCCATGAAGTGGAAGACGACGACCTGGAGATGATGGGGCACGTCGCGCCGCCCGATCACCCCCATCACGGGGCTGATCATTCGCATGACAAGGCCCACGCCCTGCCCACTGCGTGGGAAACGACATCACCACAACTTCCCATTTGGATAGGGGTTGTCAGGCCTTGGGCTGAATTGGTCCAGGGTTCCAGGCTCGAACGTCCGCCCATGGCCTAAGCCCACCTCAGGTTCTCGCTGACTTCTTCCGCTCGTGCGCCGTCTCGCGCAACGAAGCGCTCCCATTTCCATCAGACCACCGGAGTCTTCATGCACAACCATGTTCCCGACAGGTTGCCGCTTTCGCCATGGGCGATCGGGCATCCCCGTCTTTTGTTGCTTTTCACCTCCTTTGTTTGCCTGCTTCTGGGCAGTGCAGAAGCCTTTGCCCACGCCGTCACCGAAGGCGACAAGGGCTATATCCAGGAAATCTCGGGCGTCAATCTGCTGCCCTTCATGTACCTGGGCGCCAAACACATGATGACCGGCTACGACCACATCCTGTTCCTGTTCGGCGTGATCTTCTTCCTCTACCGGCTCCAGCACATCGCCATCTACGTGAGCCTGTTTGCGATAGGTCACTCCACCACCATGATCCTGGGCGTTTACTTCAACGTCGGGATCAACAGCTACCTGATCGACGCCATCATTGGTCTGTCGGTGGTCTACAAGGCCTTGGACAACCTGGGCGCCTTTCAGCGGTGGATGGGGTTCCAGCCCAACACCAAGGTGGCCACGCTCGTGTTCGGTTTGTTTCACGGCTTTGGCCTGGCGACCAAGATCATCGAATACGAAATCTCGCCCGATGGTCTGGTGCCCAACCTGCTCGCCTTCAACGTGGGTGTGGAGATCGGGCAGCTGCTGGCCCTGGCCGTCATCCTGATCGGCATGAGCTACTGGCGCCGCACACCCAGCTTCGCTCGCCACGCCTACACAGCCAACGTCGCAATGATGAGCGCGGGCTTCATTCTGGTGGGCATGCAGCTCACCGGCTACTTCGTATCTTGAAAACCCAAGGAATATTCAGTATGTACAACAGCGATATGCCTACCCGCGCAGAACTGCCTTCGTCAAAGCAGCTTGTGCGCTCCACCATCCTGGCCGCCATATCGGCGGTAGTGCTCTTGGTGGCCATCGTGCTACCAGCCGAGTACGGCATCGATCCCACTGGTATTGGTCGTGTCCTTCGCATGACCGAGATGGGAGAGATCAAGCAACAGCTGGCGGCTGAAGCGGCGGCCGATGCGGCTGCGGCAGCGCCCGCAACGCCGTCTCAACCTGCCGAAGCCATGCCCGACATGGCTTCGGCCAACGCAGCACAACCGCAAGCACCTGCACCTGCGCCAGTTGCTGCGGCTACCGCCGCTCCCAAGGTGCAATGGCGAGACGAGATTCCGTTCACGCTGACCCCAGGCGAAGGAACGGAAATCAAGTTGAAGATGAATGAAGGCGCCAAGGCCCAGTACTCGTGGGTGGTCGAGGGTGGCGAAGTCAATTTCGATACCCACGGCGATGCACCCGGCAAGTCGATCAGCTACGAAAAAGGTCGAGGCGTTCCTGCTGACGAAGGGGTGTTGGAAGCGGCGTTCACAGGCAACCACGGCTGGTACTGGCGTAACCGGGGCAAGGCAGACGTGAAGGTGATCCTGCGCACGAGTGGTGACTACACCGACATCAAACGAATGAAGTGAATGAAGGGCGCTGTGGGCTTGAACGCGGCGCCCGCCTTTCCGAAAGCTCTCCAAACTGCTATGACAAAGACCACATGAAACATCTCAAAAACCTCGTCAAAATTCTTTTAATGATCACCTTCCTCGGCTCGCTCGCAGGCTGCGACAAGCTCGGCCTACTCGGCAAGGAAGATGCGCACGGCCATAGTCACGAGTGATAGTCGAATGGAGCGGTTCTGAAGAAATATACCGACCAACGCCTGAAGGTGACAGCCCATTGGGGTACCCGGTCCTGGAGGCAAAGCAGTCGTACAAGCGTTTGCAGTCCAATGGTCAGAACTGAAAGCAGTTGCTCTTCGGGATGCTTGTCTCGAATGACTCAGACCAGCCTTGACGAGACCCTCAGGTTTCCAACTACGGCTTTGCAGCGGTTGCTGCCGTTCGAGTTTTCAACGTGAATGCCCTTGGCGTGCCGGATTGCGATCACTCCTATTCATGCATCGTGGTAATGCGCAGAGACAGGTTTCAGGCGCGCAGTTGACATTGCTAGAGAGTTGACAACAGCGTGCAGAGATCTGCAAGCTCGACGAGCAAGACTGCAGCAGCATCAAGCATGGTGCGATCAATCACCTGGGCGTGTCGCCAGCGTTGATGGCTTACCGCGAGCACAAGGCCATGCTGGGCAAGACTTAGGCCGGCGAGAAGTTCCCGGCGGTTGTGATGATGGGGGCTGGCTGGATGGTGGTCCCCGACATCAAACCAGGCAAGTGATGGTGAGTGGCTGACCCGCCCTGGGTCAGCCACTCAGTCGGGATCGCTGTTTGCAGGTGATCCCGTCCTTTTTGTCAGTTGGCGCAGCAGCGCTGTGGCCAACCAGCCATCACTTTGATCCACCCGAAGCCTTGGCCACGTAGGCCGCCAGGGCGGCAATTTGCGCATCACTGAGTTTGCCGTTGTAGGACGGCATCTGCCCAATCCCGTTGCGCAGCGCGGTGGCCACGCGCTTGGCATCGGGCTTGAGCTCGTCCAGGCTGGGGCCCACGGCGCCTTCGGCTCCCGCGTCCTTGAGCGCATGGCACAGGGCGCAGGCAGGCACCGCGCCTTGGCCGAACAACACCTTGCCTTGTTGAAGTTGCGCGGCATCGTCGGCGGCGTGCACGGGCAGCACTGTGAATGCCAACGACCACAGGGCAGCGACCAACGCGTGTTTTTGGATTGTGCGCTTCATGCCACGCTCACTTTCACGGCGTGGTCGGCCCAGCTGGTGTTGTTGTAGCCGCCCGCGTTTTCCATGCGTTGTTCGGGCTGCACGTTGCCTGCGGTGTCGGTGGCTCGGCTCGCCAGGGTGAACTGGCCCGCCGGCAGGCGTGCCGCAAAAACAAACTGCCGCCACGCAAAGCGGCCGAGGTCGGGCCCCACCATGCGCGCGAGCTGCCAGGTTTTTCCGCCGTCCAGAGAAACCTCGACCTTGGCCACCGCGTTCATGCCGCCAAACGCCACGCCATGGATCTGTGTGTCACCCGCTTTAAGCGGGGCGCCGTCCGTGCCGGGACCGTTGATCCACGACTTCACCGTCATTTCCTGCACCGATGGCTGCGACGGGTCGCCCTTCGCGCCGGGCGGTGAAATGCGGTAGCCGTGCGACATGATGCGTGCGTCGGTCTCCTGAGCGGTGAAGGCCAGGCGTTTGACGTACTTGATGTTGTTCACGCCCGTGTAACCCGGCACGATCAAGCGCAGTGGGCCGCCGTGGGCCAGCGAAATCGGCACACCGTTCATTTCCCAGGCCAGCAGGGCATCGGCGAGTGCGGCAGCAGGCACCGAGCGTTCCACGATCACGCTCTTGGGGTCCAGTCCATCGGGGAGTTTTTCGCCGCCTGTGCCGGTGAGGTAGGCCATGCCGGCCTCCACGCCGCCCAGGGCATCCACCACCCAGCGCACCGGCACACCGCTCCACACCACACAGCCTGCTGCGCCCACTTGCCAAGGCGTTCCACTGGGCTTGTTGGGGAAGTAGCCGCGTCCGTTGCCAGAGCATTGCAACACCATCGCCGTGGTCTCGATGCCCATGCGCTTGAGGTCGCCCAGCGTGAGTTTGCGCGGGTTCTTCACCCCCTCGATGTTGATCTCCCAGGCATCGCGGTTGCCCAGGATCGAGACGTCGGGCGCGGGCAGGTTGTTGCGGATGTAGAGCTGCTCGGACGGCGTGATTACGCTGGTGCCGAACACACTGCGCTTGGTCTCAATGGTGGTGCTGCTGTGCACGATCAGGCTGGCCGGGTCCTTCCAGCCCACGTACGCTGGCAGAGGCTTGGCAGCACCGGCCACGGCGACGGGCGCGGTCTCACCAGCAGCGGCTGCGGTGCGGCCAAAGCTGGCCAGACCAACGGCAGCCAAAGCAGCGCCGCTGCCGGCCAGCAGGTGGCGCCGGGGGAGCGAGGTGGGTTGTTGGTTCATTTCTGGGGTCTCCGGTGGTTGGGCGTCGTGCGCCGGTTGGGGTGAAAGGGGTGAGCGGTTGATTCGTTGACAGGGACGCGGTGCCTCAGCCTGGCCCGGACACGGGAGGTGCCTGCAGTGCCGTCTGCGCGACCGCCAGTGCCTTCTTTTTCTGGGCCACCAGCAACAAGGGCTTGCCCTCGCGCGAGCGGATCACCTTCCAGTGCACGTTGCTCCACCAGCCGCTGGCCTCGCGCAGGTCCACAGGCTGGTCAAAGGCATACACCGTCACCATGCCGCCCTTCTCGAAGAACGTGGTGAGGTGGTAAGCGAGGTGACCTTCGATATCGCATGGCCGCATGAGTTGGGGAAACCCGGGCACCACGTTGGCGTCCCGCATGCCCAGGTGCATGAGCAACTGGCGCTGCTCCATGAAACTGCCCCGCAAGCTGCGCTCGTGGTATTCGTGGTCGATCGCGTCGCGCACCATCGCTGGCGGTCGCACGGCGAGCACCCCGCCGCTGGTGCCACCGGCCAGCAAAAGCGCCGCCAGAAAACGCTGCAAGCCGCGTCGCGCCAGCAGCGGCTGCGGCTTTCGGTACAGGTGTGCCGGTGCGTCGCTGGCCTCGAAGGCGATCGCCAACTCGGCGCGCGCGCGCAAATCGAATTCGCTGTCGGGCAGGAAAGGCGCGTCGGTATCGGGGCTCATGTCTTGGTCCTGCGAAACGGGGTAACGTTGACATCGGCCTTGGGTGTCGCAGGTACCCCCATGGCCAGCTTCAAAGCGTCGCGCGCACGGGCTAAGCGCGACAACACCGTGCCGGGCGCGATCTCCAGCGCCTCGGCGATCTGGGCGGTGGGCATGTCGTCGAAATAAAACAGCACCAGCACCTCGCGGTGGATGGGCGCCAGGCGCGCGAGCGCCTTGACGACATCGAGTTTGTCGTCCAGCCCCGCGTCGGGCGCCGCTTGCTCGGGCTGCTCTTCATCGTCCAGCGACTGCATGCTGGGTGCGGCCTGGCGAAAGGCGGCGCGGCGCATGATCTGAAAGAGCCAAGCCCGTGCCAGCGCAGCGTCGCGCAGTTGCTCCCGGTGCTTCCAGGCGTTGGCAAAACAGTCTTGCACCACGTCTTCGGCAATGGCGCGCGAACCAGTGAGCGCCCACGCACTGCGCAGCAAAAAACGGTAGTGCTCACGCACCCATTGGTTATAGCGGGACTCGGCAGACTGGAACAGCATGGTGATCAAGAGCGCTGCGTGGCTTGGTTCATTCCGTGGCGCTCATCGGTACTTTCCCTAGGGCTGTCGATCAAGGCCCCCGCGTCCCACCCAGCGACGGAAATTCCGCTTCCGCACCTTTGGCTGTGCGCTGCTGCAGGGTGTGCAGTCGGCGTTGCATGCTCTGGATCTCCACCGTCTGCCCGGCAATGATTTCCTCGGCCAACTGCCGGGTGACAGGATCGCGCCCATGCTGCAACACCAGCCGCGCCATGTCCACAGCGCCGGCGTGGTGCGGAATCATCATCGCCAGAAAGTCCTGGTCGGCCTGGCCTGCGTAGCCCGGGCTGTGCATGGCCTGCATCATGCGGGCCATCGATTCGTCCATATCCCGCTGGAATGCGCTGGTGTGCGCGGCGCTGGCGCCGTGGCTGGTGTGCGCGCCGCTCATGCCGTCTGGCCCTTCTCGCCCACACGCACGTAGACGAGGTTGATGCTCTTTTTGTTGCGCAGCGCGCCAGAGGGCAGCGTCAGATTGCCCAGGGGGATCTGCGCAATGAAGGTCGGGCGCAGCGGGTCGCTCACATCAAATGCACTGCACACGGTCTGGCCCGCGTTGGGCGTGCCGGGCAGCTCGTCCTGTTCGTGGGCCACATACAGCAGCGTGTTCTCGGGGTTGGTCCACAACCCGTGCGACTCGCGGCCACGGCTGGAGAAGGTGCCCACCACCTTGCGCTGTCCGCCCGGAGCGCTGCGGTCGATGATGGCGATCGGGCTCGACGCCACGCCGCCGGGGCCACCATCGTCGATGCGCGCCAGGCTGGCATAGACCACGCTGCCGCGCGCATTGCGCACGAACTCAACGTGGTTGGGCCGAGCGCCCATGCCGAGTGGCACGGTGTCGATCAGGTCGAAGCCACCCTGCGTCGAGCGGCAAGACACCGCATCAGCCAGCTTGTGCGAGAACCACACCTCGGCACCGTCGGGTGTGGTCTTCATGAAGGGCGTGAAGCCGGGTTTGTCCTGTGCGCTGATGTCCAGCGTGGTCAGCCGCTGCGGTTGGCTGTGGCCATCCGCGCCGGGGTTGACGCGGAACACGTCGATCTTCGACACCTTCTGGCTGGCCACAAAGGCCAACGTACCCTCACGGTTGAACCACACCTGCGCCGGGCCGCTCAGTGTGGGCAGGTATTGGCGAACCGCGCTGGAGCCCGGGCTGTCGGCCCCCTTGAGCTGGCGAACGGCACGATCGACGCCGACGATGGCAATGCGGTCTTCACCGCGCAGCGTGACCCACAGCTCGCGGCCGTTGCGCGTGAAAGTGGGCTCGTGCGGTTCGCGGCCCAGCAGCAGGCCACTACTCAGGCGCTCGGGGTTGGTGGTGGGCCCAGACGCAGGGTTGGGTGTGTTGCCGATGACGCGGCGCTGCTCGGCGTCGATCAGATAAATGTTGCTGGAGCCGCGCCCGCTGGTGGCCAGCAGCCGGCCGTCGGGCGACGGCACCGCGCCGTGGGCGTCGATGCAGCCGTGGTACAGCGGCTTGTGGATCATCGCCGCGTGTGTCGGCGCCACGCCGGCGGTGACGTAGCGAAATGGAGGCCGCGGGTCTTCGTCGAAGCTGGTCAGGTTGATCGTGCTCTCGACGGTGTTCGTCTTCGGATCGATGACGACCAGCGTGTTGGAGTCTTCATTGGTGATGAAGACGCGGTCGCGCGGGTCGATGCCGGTGGCTGCGGCTCCCGCTGAAGCGCCGGACGGGGCCTGGGCATGTGCTGCGGGCAGCGCGCTGGCTGCCGCGGCGGCCAGGGTGTACTTGAGAATGTCGCGGCGTTGGGTGGTCATGTGTGCTTTCTGAGTTGGTGTGGAGAGTGATCGCTTGGGTCGTTAGCCGGCAGCCGCCGATGAACCACTGCCCAGCGCTTGCTTCAGGTCAAGAGCGCGGCTCAGGCCGTTTCATTCCCTGGCGCGAGCCGACAGCGCGTCGCGCCGACGCCGCCCTGGCCTTCAGCGCGGGGTGCCAAGTTGCCGATAGACCTCGGCCGACACCTGCGCCAGCACGCTGCGGTCGGCGTCGGACGACAGGGCGTAGCCGAAGGGACCGTCGACCCAGTAGAAGACATTGACCGCACCTTCGCGTGCGAAGCGGAAGGCCGTGTCTGTGTTCTTCACGCCGGCCTGCAGTGCCTTGTCCGGCCCCGCGGCACTGCCCACGTCGGCGACATCGTTGGACACGTACAGCGTCAGTTTGCTGCCGAGCTCGTTGCGGTACATGAACTGCGCAACCGGCCCCTGGCCACCCGGCAACAGGCGCCCGCCTTCCAGCGTGTAGCCCTGGGCCTGCAGGTGCGGCGGCTTCATCGGCGCGCCCATGCGCTTGGACAGCCATGCCACCAACTGGTCCTCGTGCGCCGCGTCCACCTCGACCGGGCGGCGCGCGTCGGGACTGTATACCGCGTGAGCCACCGCCGCGCGCTGCGCGAAGCCGCCCGCTGACGCCAGCGTCAGGCCGCGCTCGGCGGGTGCCGCGGCGGCCATGCGGCCGGCATCGTCGCCCCCCGCGGGCAGGCCGCCCCGCAAGCCCCAGCCAGTCGCGCCGCTGATGACGGCGATGGCGATCCCAGCGGCCAGGCGCTGGAGGTACCAAGGCGTCTGCGGCACGGCGCGCGGGCGCGCCGATTTCAGCAGGCGCTGCGGCGGCTGTTCATCCAGCACGGGATCGAGCAAGGCGTGCAGTTTGCGCTTCTGCGCCCGGTAGGCCTCCAGGCGCTGCGCGTCTTCAGGGCGTGCGGCCAGATAAGCGGCGATCTCGACCTGGCGCTCAGCGGGCAGGCGGCCATCAACGAACGCATGCAGGTCGGCCTCGGTGACCGGGGGAATGGACGGTGGCGGACGGTCGGTATTCATGGGTTGCTTCGCAATATATTCATTTGACGACTTTCAGCCGCACCGGTTCTGCGCGGCCTTCCATCAGGCCGCGCAGGCGCTCACGGCCTCGCGACAGGCGCGACATCACGGTGCCGATGGGGATACCCAGGGCCTGCGCCACATCGGCATAGGCCATGTCTTCCAGCGTCACCAGAAGAAGCACTTCCTTCTGCTCGACGGGCAGCAAGTCCAGTGCAGCCTGCAGATCCAGTACAGCCAGCCTGTCGGTTTGTGTCGGCGCCACCGGCACTTCGGGCGTGTCGTCGTCCATGGTCACGGTGTGCAGCCTGGGACGGCGCACGCCATCGACGTGCAGGTTGTGCATGATGCTGAAGAGCCAGGCGCGCATGTCGGCCACGCCGCCCCACAGGTTCGACTTGGCCCAGGCCCGCTCCAGCGTGTCCTGCACCAGATCGTCGGCGTCGTCACGGTTGTTCACCAGCGCGCGCGAATAGCGGCGCAGGCGCGGCACCCAGCTCAGGAGGCTTGCGTCGTCTTGCATCGGGGGGTCGTGGCCTGAGGGACTGGACGGAAGTCGACAGCAAATGTCATTCCTTGATGATGTGCCAGACGTCTTTGAAGTTGTCGCCGGCGCGGTCGCCGGGCTTCTGGTCGGCCTGGTAGGTGTAGACCGGCTTGCCCTTGTAGGCCCACTGGCGCGCACCGTCGTCGCGCATGACGATCGTGTATGCACCGGCGGGTTGGTCGCTGGCGGCGGCCATCGCGGGCGGCCACAGCGCGGCGCAGCCGCCGTTGCAGGTGCTCTTGCCGCTGCCTGCCACGTCCTTGTCGAAGGTGTAGAGCGTCATGCCCTTGGCGTCGACCAGCGCGCCGTTGGCGAGCTTGGCCGGCGCGTCGGCAGCCATAGCGCCGGTGAGTGGTGCCGCGAAGGAAGCCGCTGTGATCAGCAGCGCGGCCAGAGTCGAAAGGTGCTTCATGGGGTTGTCCTTTAGGGTCTGGTGGAGAGTAGCCACGCTGCGTGCCGTTCAGTAAGCCGCAGCCACCGCCAGCTTGGGGTCGATCTGCCAGGTTTCACTGACGATCTTGCCTTCACGGAACGTCAGCACGTAGCGCACCTTGATGGGCATCTTGCCTTCGAAGACGACGTTGGCCGAGACGGTGGCGCCCTTGGGGTTGGCCGATTCTTCAATCTGGCCGACTGTGAGCTTCAGTGGGCCGACGGCCTTGCCGAACTTCTCCCAGGTGCCGCGAATGGCATCGGTGGTGGCATAGGTGCCGTCGAGTGGGCCGCCTACCCAGTTCAGCTGGGCCTGGTCGGCATAGGCACGCATGACGATCTGGGTGTCGCCCGAGGCGATGGCCTGGAAGTGCGTGCGGGCGTCGTCGCTGGGGGCGGCGAAGGCGCTGCCGGAGGCGAGCGTCAGGGCGGTGGCGGCGAAAGCGAAAGTCTTGAACATTGTGGGCTCCGATGAAGGGTTGGTGTGAAGTGAAGGGGGGTGAGTGCGGGACGAAGGGTCAGATAGGTCCCGACAAAAGAGCAGACGGCGTCGGCATGCGGTCTATTCCAGAGCGTGCAAAGAAATTTAGGGTCAGGGCCCTGGGCCGTGAATTCGAGGCTTCAGCCCAGCAGGGCCGGCACCCAGCGGTTGATGAGCGCGCCTCCGACGATGAGCCAGCCGAACAAGATCAACGCCAGCAGCAGCGGCTTGGCCCCGGCCTTGCGAATGGCGCCGATGTGCGTGGCCAGGCCGAGCGCAGCCATCGCCATCGCCAGCAGCGCGGTGTCAATCTCGGTCGTCACTGCCACCACCGACGCCGGCAGCCATTGCAGCGAATTGAGCAACACGACCGCGACGAAGCCGAAGGCGAACCAGGGCACAGCGAGTTGACCCTTGGCGTGAGCATGCTCTGCCTCCACTAGGGCTTGCAGGGTGCTGTCGCGCGCCAGCCAAGCCGACAGCATCACCAGGAACGGCGCCAGCATCATTACTCGAACCATCTTCGCGATGACGGCCGAGTTGGCTGCGTCCGGGCCCACCGAACGTGCTGCGGCCACCACCTGGGCCACCTCGTGGATGGTCGATCCGACGTAGATGCCGAACCCGTTGGCGCCGCCGGGGATCAGCGCCCAGTGCCGGTTCAGCTCGAACAGCGCCGGGTACAGGAAGATCGCCAGCGTGCCGAACACCACCACCGTGGCCACCGCCACCGTGACCTGCTCGGCGCGCGCCTTGACCACCGGCTCGGCGGCCATCACCGCAGCAGCGCCGCAGATGGCACTGCCAGCGCCGATCAGCATCGCCGTCTTGCGCTCCAGGCCCAGCCAGCGCGTGCCGATGAGGCAGGCCAGTGCGAAGGTCGAACCCAATATCATCGCGTCGATGGCGACACCAGCGATGCCGACATGGTCAATGTCCTGCACGGTGAGCCGCAGGCCGTACAGCACCACGCCCAGGCGAAGCAGGTTCTGCTTGGAGAAGTTGACGCCGGCGCCGCTGGCTACCGCCAAGCGCGGGGCCCACGGGTAAACCGTGTTGCCCACGATCATGCCCAGCACGATGGCCAGCGTCAGCGCACTGAAGCCATGGTCCTGCAGCCAGGCGATGCGGCCCAGCGCGATACCGGTGGCAGCCAAGGCGCCGCTCAGGGCCAGGCCGGGGAGCATGCGTGCGAAAGCCGATGCAGAGGCCAATGTGCGTGGCTCAGGAAGTACGTTGATGGTCATGCTGCTTGCCTCCGGTTGAAGTTCGTGAGGACAAAGCTTCCGGCTTCATGGATGACCCGTCAAACGGGTTGTATCGCTAAGATGTACCCATCTAATCGCTTTGCAAACGAATCCGCCATGAATACCCTTCGCCTCACGCTGCGACAGCTGCAGATCTTCGTGGCGGTTGCGCGCAGCGGCACTACCACGGCAGCCAGCGCCGAGATTGCGCTGTCGCAGTCGGCCACCAGCTCGGCCGTGAATGAACTTGAGCGGCTGCTGTCGCTGCGCCTGTTCGACCGCGCGGGCAAGCGCCTGCTGCTCAACGACAACGGCCGTGCGTTACTGCCGCGGGCCCTGGCGCTGCTGGACGGTGCCGCCGGCATCGAGCTGATGTCCCGCGATGGCAGCGCCCAGGCGCAGTCGCTGCGCATCGGCGCCAGCACCACCATCGGCAACTATGTGCTGCCCAGGCTGCTGGCCCGTTTTGTCGCAGCGCAACCGGGCCATGCCAGTGCCTGGCGCTCAAAGGTCGTGATCGGAAACACGGCGGCCATCTGTGACGCGGTCGCTGCGTTTGAACTGGACGTGGGCCTGATCGAAGGGCCTTGCCACCAAGCGGCGCTGGCCGTCACGCCATGGCACCAGGACGAGATGGTGGTCGTTACATCGCCTGACAGCGCGTGGGCACGAATGAGCCTGGCCGGCGAGCGGGTGCCAATGCGGACACTGCGTGAAGGGGTCTGGCTGTTGCGTGAGTCGGGCTCGGGAACGCGCGAGGCCACCGACCAAAGTCTGCTGCCCCACTTGCGCTCCTACCGTCGAAGCATCGAGCTGGGAAGTTCGGAGGCGATCAAACATGCGGCCGAGGCGGGTATGGGGGTGGCCTGCCTTTCGTCGTGGGTCGTGAGCGACGCTTTGGAGGCCGGCCGCCTGTGCCGCATCTCCACGACCTTGCCGCGGCAGCTCCGACAATCTCACCTGGTCGTGCATCGCGACAAACAGCCCACCGCTTCGCTGCTGGCATTTGTCGACCAGGTATTTGGCGCCGAGAACACGGCGCCATGAAATGTGACTCCATCGAGGTCAGGCCTGAGCAGCTCGCCAGTCGGCGCTCAAAGTTTATCCACGCACCTTCAACGAGATTCACGGCAGGCTCACCTGCACAAATGCCGGATGCGGATGGCGACGTCAAGACTGCCGCATATCCACATACCGCGCGCGATGTCTTGGGCATTGCGATCCAACGGCCACCCCTTGTTTCCTTCTTTATTTGCGGCGAGAGCAATGATCAGAATGTTGCAACAGCATCAGGTCAAAGTGAACTATTGCCCGTCTATCACGCACTTTGAGGAGCACAGGGAACCCGGGTGGCGGGTATTGCGCTACGGACACTGAAGGACCAAAAGAAGTGATTCGCCCTCCCTGGTGGCGCTTGAAGAAGGCCTGCCCATGGTCCAGAACACCGTTTCGTCCGTGACGCAAAGGGCCATTCCAGAACTTTGCACTTCGCTACAGTGCCGAACGACCGGTACAGGTAATCGATCGGTCGCTTGAGATCCTGACCGGTAAGCGACCGCTTGCGTTGGCGCCCATGGACTCTGCCGTCGAACCTAAGTGGCAGCAATCAGCCTTCAACCGACCTTGAACAGCCAGATCTCAGCGGCTGTTCGTGGCCGGGTGCGACTGGTCACCATTGGAATCCCCGGCCCGTGTGCGGCGTTCTCTTGTTCATCGTACGCCGCGGTGTAGCGCCCCGTGCCAGTTCTACGAGTTCGAACGGCGCGGCGTCGGTGAGAGCGGTATCACTGTTCCGACCGTGCCCACCCTGGCCTTGAACGACGTGTTTTCCGCCATGAGCACCTCGTTGATCGATGCCAACCTGGCGACGTCGGCGCGCAAGGCCTTGACCTCGCCGTTCAGCTCCCGAACCCTAGCCCGAAGTGCCTTGAACTCCAGGGTCTTCTCGTCGCGCGATGCGCGCTCGCCCCGCCCCATCGCTTCGCGGATCGCGGTGGCCAGGCTGGGGTAGTGGTTATGAATGAGCGCTGCCGTCACGCCCGCCTCGCGAGCAACTGCGGCGATGCTCAACCGCTTGGCCTTTGTCCGGGAGCGACCACGCTGGATGCGCGACAGCGCCAGCCGCAACTCGCGCTCACGGACCTCGGCCGTCTTGCGATCAATACTCACGCTTCCTCCGGATCCTGCCCGAGCGCCGCAAGCACACTACGGCAGCGCTGGCGGTCGCGTTGCACAAGCGCCTGCCCGCTTGGGCCAATGTCGTCGCGATCGGTCACCTCCTTAAGGTGGTCGTAGAGCCCACGATACAGCGGCGCGTGGCGCCTCCCGACAACCGCGTGATCGCAGTCGGCGCAGCGCGTGGGTTCGATGTCGTTGCCGACGCACTGGTTGTCGCTGGCCGTGCACCATGCGTGCCCATTGCTGCGGATGCCGGTACTGTCGGCCAGGCAGCGCACCATCTGCGCATGGCTCTTAAATAGCGCCACTGGCGCCGTTGCCCGCCAGGCCATGATGTTGCGTCCATAGCCGCCCGCCAACGGTTCGTCGGGCTTGAGCCAAGAACCGACGGCCTCCACCTTGATGTCCTGGATCTCTCGCTCGATCTCGCTATAGAGCGCGATTTCCTGTGACTCGTTGAGTGCGTAGCCCAGTGTCATGTCCATCGCCCAATGCTTGAAGTGTTCGCGAAGGCACCTGAGGTCACCGAACTGACTGCGCGCGGCGTAGTTGGCGAACTTGCGACGGAATTGGTGCGAAGCCAGGGCCCAGGTGATGCCATGCTTCGCAGCAAACGCCTTCAGCGAGAGGTTGCACATCGATGATGAGACGGTTCGGACCTGGTTGCCCTTGAGTGGCGTCGCGGCAAGGAACACGGCGCGCGCGTGTCGCCGCGCCTCGGTGATCTCGGAGTCGAGCGGGTCTACTGCTTGTCGGGCTGTGATTTCGGCCTCGATCGCGGCTTGGTACGGCCGCGCCCAGCGCTCCATCAACCGCAGCGCGGTCACGGCGGCCTCAGGGACCATCCACTCTGTGTGGCCCTCATCGGTCTTGGTGGACTGCGACCGCAACCACCAGTAGACCTCCGCGGCGTCGCTTGGACGGTCCGGGTCGACCGGGGTGCTGTAGCAGGAGCCGGATTGCACGAAGGCGAGTTCGTGGTTGCGGCATCCGCTGAGGCTGGCTACCACGATGTAGCAGGCCGCGCGCAGTTCGAGCACAGCCATGTTGAACTTTTCGGATCCACCCGACCATCCGTGCTCTCTTAGATAGCGAGGCTTCGCGTACCGGCTCGCACCATCGCGCCGTGCAACCTCTTCGATTTCGTCGCGCAGGTCGAGCAGCGCAGCGCCTCGCTCAACCGCCGCCCAGGCGTGCTGGAACAGCGCCGTAAGAACCTCATCGGGCATCAGCGGCGTGGTGCCCTCACGACGATCGGTCTCTAGCCCCGATCGGCCAGCCAAGTGGCTGAACGAGGTGCTGGGCCAGGGGTGCGATGGCATCGCGTCGTCGGTATGCTGGCTGAGCTCGTACAGCGCTTCCACCACCGCTAGACGATGGCTCAGGGACGCGGCATTCAACGGAGCACCGGGCCGCGCCGATCGCTCCCGCTGCCTGTGCCGCTTGCAAACCTCGACGTACAACGCGCAAACCGCGGGCGTCACATCGACCAAGCGGCCGATGCCCAGCTGATCGAGGTGCAACAGAAACGGGCGTGCATCACCCACGAGCTTCACGACGCTGCGGTGCGACGGCAGTTTCTTGCCCTCTCGCCCGCGGCGCAGGTAGCGGTAGACGATCGCCTTCATCGAACTGCGCAGTCGCGCCGGAAGGGTGCTGAAATCGATGAAGAGCTGGCTCGACTGCTTGTTGGTGGGCTGGCCGAAAAAGCGCCAGCGGTCGTCGCCGTAGCGGCTCAAGACCAACCAATGCCCGTTGACCATCCGGGCGGACACGACCAAGGCGTCGCGTTCTTCCGACGTTTGACCACGGACGACATCGGTCTGCATTTCAAGCCACATCCGCGCGCAGGCGCCACTCATTCCAAAGCCTCCAGATCACTGAGGATTGTCGGGCCAGCCCAGAAAGGGTGCGGGTCATGCCGAGCGCGTTCCCGCGCGGCATCGACTTGGGTTGGCGTGAAGAAGTTGCCCGCCAAGCCGGCCGCAATGACGTCGCGCTCGATAAGTCGGGGGATATGGGCCAGTTGCTGGTGCCACCTGCGTGGATCTGTCCGCGGCCGCTCACGCAGCACACGCCAGTAGAACGAGAAAAGGCGCCACAGGTCATCGCCTGTGACCACATAGTTGCGGCAACGCAGGCAGTTCAGGAAGCTGCGACAGAGCGCGCCATCATGCTTCGGCGCAAACTCGCCCGTCGTGATGTCGGAGCATCGGCCGACCGGCGTTCGCTCAGTAGCGCCGAGCGTGCCTGAACGCAACTCGTCGACCAGGCACTGCCCCATGAATTGCCAGTTCCGCTGGGACGCCTCGCCGGGGCGCAGGTAGTATCGTTCAGTGATGTGTGGATGGTTGCCCGCAGCCGCCGCGGTGGCCACAAGATCTCCCTCCAGAATCTCGTGAATCCTGTTCACGAAGGTCTTGCGCAGTCGACCAACGTTGAGCCTCAAAGGCTGGCCGCCTGCGTCCTGAAGTTGGTGATCAGCCACCAGCTTACCGATCGCTTGGCGAAGCGAGCTGGAAGTCAACGCTGTAATGGTGCCGGGTTCGTCGATCCGTCGCGATCGATAGATCCACAGGCGTTCACGCAGCGCGGTGGGGGCCTCCTGGCGCAGAGGCCCGGTCAGTTCGATCACACGGTGAATCAGCTGTGTGACGGTGGGGCGCAACGTCGATGTCGATTCGGCGGTTCGGTCGTTTGACCGAGCCGAGCGCAGCGCCACTTTGTAAGTCGTATGCCCGCGACGCTTGTGCAGCACGAGGAACATGGCGCCTTGCTTCGGATGGGCACGTAAGCAGTCCACTGGCATCTCGAGCAACGGCGTCGTATTACGCCCGGTGTGTAAGGCCACAATTAACAGCGCGTAGGCGAGCAATGTGCCGGTGGGCTCGTCATCGCCACTCAATAGAGGCATCACCGCCGTCTTCACGGCGGCCGCGAACGCCTGACGCTGCGTTCGGGGAAGTGGCGCTTCCGCCTTGCCGTGTCGACCGCTGCCGGGCATCGGATTGCTCGGGAAGGTGGCTTCGTCACCGGAGTCCACCAGCGTGAACAGGCCCCGGCGGCCTAGCGCTAGCAGCACGGACTTCACTAGGCTGTAGCGCAAGTGCTGGGTACTCCTGGATAATTCCCCGTCGCGAAGGTAGAGCAAGTAGCCGTCCACCGTGTCTCGCGTGATGTCGGCGAGCGTCAGCGGTCTAGTCATCGCGGCGCTGTGCGCTGCCAGGTAATGGAAAAAGTGCCGCAGTCCCTCCGCGCAGTACGCGATGATCGTTGTCACCTCGACATCGGCATCGCGCTTGTCGAGGAAGCGTTCGATCTGCTGCTGACACGCCAGCACGATGGGGTCAATGCCCAGGCGATACCAAGGCGCGAAGTCGAAGCTGCGGCGCGTGCTGGCGCTCTGACCAAACTCGACGACGGTCTTCCTCGGTCGGCTGGAGGCTTCGGACCATTCGATGTCGGCTGGGCCCTCAGCCTGGGCCCGCACGAGAGCGGTCTTCACGAAG
Source organism: Hydrogenophaga pseudoflava (assembly GCF_004353865.1). NCBI lineage: Bacteria > Pseudomonadati > Pseudomonadota > Betaproteobacteria > Burkholderiales > Comamonadaceae > Hydrogenophaga > Hydrogenophaga pseudoflava. The sequence goes on along the minus strand of NZ_CP037867.1, from coordinate 2,386,834 downwards.
ACTTTGCGCTTGCCCATCAGCCGACCTGCGCCTCTTCATCGAGCTCGGCATCGTAGGTGAGGACGGCCTCGTCGGCCAGTTCGGTAACCAGGTGCAAGTAAATCATCGTCGTTTGGATCGACGCATGCCCGAGCTGTCGTTGCACGAAGACCAGGGGCTCGATGCGGTTGCTGCCGCGGTGGCGCTGTAGGGCGATGAGGGTATGGGTGGCGTAGGTATGCCTCAGGAGGTGTGTCCAGACCTGAAGCCCGGCCCTCTCGCCAATGAGCCTGACGATGCGGTCGATGCTCTTGCCGTCGGCACTGAAGGGTTCGCCGGACTGGTTGAGCAGCAGCGGCTCGTGGCGATGCGACGTCAGCGATGCGCGAAAGCCACGGACAAGCACCGCGTAGTGATTCATCTCCTTCATCAGCGCTCGTTCAATGTAGATGTCGCGGGCCTTGTCGCCCTTGGTCTTTATGCCGTGACCGTCACGCGGGTCGAGGCGCACGCGGATGTTCCTCCCGGGTCGACCGGCCAGGTCGGGGTCGAAGACGTACGCCCGTGGGAAGGTGGCCAGTTCCGCCTTGCGCATACCGGTGCCCAGCGCGAGGCGGACAAGCGTACGGTGGTGTGGGTTGGCTGCGGTAGCCAGCAGGGCCTGCACCTCGAACTGCGTGAGGAACTTCGGGGCGGGCTTGTGGAGCCGCGGCATGACATCGCGCACCTGCATGCTGTCTCCGGCCTGTACATGACGAAGGAAGCCGCCGTGACCTCGACGGGTGCGTCCTTCGTAACCAAAGGGCAGTTCTGCGATCCAGCTTTGGCGATGCGCAAACGCATAGAACTCGCACACGTACAGCAGCCGGCTGCGCACAGTGGATCGAGCGAGACCGGCGACCTTGAAGCAGTAGTCCCGGTAGGCCGCGATGAACGACCGGGCTGCGCCGGCTGCCACGTCGTTCCAGATCAGCTCGTGCGCCTGCAGGAAGCTGAAGTAGTCGTACAGGGCTCGACCCGTGCTCGCCCAGGACTTGGACGAGCCGATCGCGCCGCGTAGGAGGTAATAGCGATAGAACTGGTTGACCTCACGGCAGCTGCGCATGTCATCCCACAGCAGGATCGGGAAGCCCGGATAGGATTGACGACCAATGAGGAAGTCAGTGTTGGCCGTGATCAGGCGCATCACAGGCCCGTGCCGCGAAGCATCGCCACCGCGTGGTTGAAGTCCACGCAAAACAGGTGCATGACCAAGTCGATGGCGCCGCCGCCGCCGCGGCTAGCCCGCGTATCGAAGAACCGCGGGCCCGTGCAAAGCAGCTCGAAGTCGAAGCCGGCGACACCGACCTGCCAGCGAGTTGCCTGTCGGCACTCGCGTGGAACAAAGGTCTTGTCCTGCTTCACATGGTCGGCAAGCTCTCGCAAGACCACGACGCAATCCAGCCCTCGCCAATGATCAAGTAGCAAGTTATCAACAGGTCTGCGGCGCATTGGTTACCTCCCCCGGACCCCCTCCGGCTACTCGTCTCATAGAGACGAATTCAAGATACTCCAGTTGCTAACTGTTGACAAGTTCTAGAACAACGCCAGGTCGGAGACCGTGGCCGAAAAGCCGAGTTTCAGGGATGCATGGCGCAAGGGGCAGCACTGCATCGTGCCGGTGGAGGCGGTGGTGGAACCGGACTGGCGGAGTGGGAAGGTCGTCCCCACCAAGATCAAGCGCAAGGATGGGCTGCCCATGGGCATTGCCGGCTTGTGGGCCTCCAAGCGGCTGGACTCAGGCGAAGAGCTTCTGAGCTTCACCATGCTCACGGTGAACGCCGACGACCACGAGCTGTTCAAGCACTTTCACAAGCCCGGGGACGAGAAACGCATGGTGGTGATCCTGCACGAGCACCAGTACGACGAGTGGCTGAGCGCGCCGCCGGCCAAGTCCATGGAGTTCATGAAGCAATTCCCGGCGCACATGCTGATCTCGGTGCCGGATCCGGAGCGGGGGAAACGCAAACGTTGACAGGGCTGACCAGGCACCGACGCGCTGACGAACATGAGTGCACATCACGTGGATGACGATGAACACGAAGATGGCGAGCGTGGTCGTGCGATTGACTGAGCGGGCGCCGCATCTCCACTGGCGGACTATGATGAACGCCGAACGCCTGGGAAAATCATACTGACGCGCAAATGCCATTTGCAGACAAGAGTCTTCGCACCCGACGAGTCCTTCTATCTGATCACAGCCTTCCCAATGTACCGATGGGTGAGCAGCGCTTTCGTCAGTTGATGAGCCAGATAGGTGCGGCCTTCGCCCAAGCCGATGATGGTGAAGAGAAGCGCAGGCTGGCCAGAGAACGTGAGCGCCAGCATGAGCAGTGGCTCGCACAGCGAGAGGCCACAATCGTTGAGATCATCACCACCATGCGTCAGCTTGGTTTGAGCGCCGAGGACCTGAGTTGAGGTTTGGTGATTTGTGCTGCTTGTGCTTTTGACAGCGATCGAAGCATTTTGTTTTTCCATCAATACGACTGGTCAAGGCTGGCTGCTGCCGATGACCCAGCAGACCTTAAGGTCGGCCACCATGGTCACCTGTCATTCATGGATGAAGGGTCGAACGACCGCTGCACCCCCGTTACAGGGCGCTCAACACATGCCAGACTGATCGCGCTTCGAGAACGACTTCCCGCGCCCGAGGTGAGCGGCTGTGCCTGACCCGCTGCGGTCGGTAGACGCAGCTGTGAATCACACTTGGAGGGCGACTCCAACCCACAACAGGGTAGCAGCGGTTTTGATGCGGCCGCTCAGCATCTCTCCGTACCTGCGCCACCGGTCCGACCGAGCAACCGACGACAAAAGCGCGACTGGACAAGTGCATGATCGCGTGACAACTGCACCGAGCTCACACCTGCATGAATCCATACAGCACTGACCCCGCCAAACTGCCGTCCGCCATTTGGGTACTGGGCTTCGTCAGCATGTTGATGGACATTTCGTCCGAGATGATCCACAGCCTGCTGCCGCTGTTCATGGTGGGCACGCTGGGCGCCAGCGCGCTGGTGGTAGGCTTGGTAGAGGGGCTAGCCGAGTCGACGGCACTGATCGTCAAGGTGTTCTCTGGCGTACTCAGCGACTGGTGGGGCAGGCGCAAGGGCCTGGCAGTAGCCGGTTATGCGCTGGGTGCGCTGACCAAACCGCTGTTCGCGCTGGCACCAGGCATAGGCCTGGTGCTGACAGCGCGCTTGCTCGACCGCGTGGGAAAGGGTGTGCGCGGCGCTCCGCGCGATGCGCTGGTCGCCGACTTCGCGGCACCCGCAATGCGCGGGGCCGCTTTCGGCCTTCGCCAGTCGCTCGACACGGTGGGCGCCTTTCTGGGCCCCTTGCTGGCGGTCGGCCTGATGCTGCTGTGGGCCAACGACTTTCGCGCGGTGTTCTGGGTGGCGGTGGTGCCGGGTTTGCTGGCCGTGGCGCTGCTGGTGCTGGGTGTGCGCGAGCCCGAGCGCCCCGCAGGCCTGCGGCGCAGCAACCCGATCCGGCGTGAGAACCTGCGCCGCCTGGGCGGCACCTACTGGTGGGTGGTGGGGTTGGGCGCGGTGTTCACACTGGCGCGCTTCAGCGAGGCCTTTCTGGTGCTGCGCGCCGAGCAAAGCGGCGTGCCGCTGGCCCTGGTGCCGCTGGTGATGGTGGCGATGAATGGGGTCTATGCCGCATCGGCCTACCCCTTTGGCCGGCTGGCCGACCGCATGGACCACCGCACGCTACTGGCGCTGGGCCTGGCGGTGCTGATCGCAGCCGATCTGGTGCTGGCCAGCGGTACGCACTGGGCCACGCTGCTGGCCGGGGTGGCGCTGTGGGGCGTGCACATGGGCATGACGCAGGGCCTGCTGGCGACCATGGTGGCCGACACCGCACCAGACGATCTGCGCGGAACGGCTTTCGGCTTTTTCAACCTGGTCAGCGGTGTGGCGCTGCTGGCGGCCAGTGTGCTGGCCGGCCTGCTGTGGGACCAGCTGGGCGCGAACTTCACCTTCTATACCGGAGCGGCGTTCAGCGCGCTGGCACTGGCCGTGCTGCTGCTGCGCGGGCTGCGCTGAAAACCCTGCTGAGCGCTCAAGCGACGCTTCAATCGCTGCCCTAATGCTGCGCTATATCTGCACGCTCATGATCCATTCCGTCGACAGCGATTTTGCTGCGACGAACCCTACCAAGGAAATCACCATGAACCGCAAAAACACCCTCTCCATGATCATCGCCGCAGCCGGTCTGGCCACCGCTGGCGGACTGGCTTTTGCCAGCCAGGCGACCACCACCAACGACGCCCATGCCGATCTGGCCAAAGCGCAGATCACGCTGGAGCAAGCGGTGGGCTCCGCGCTGGGGCAGCACCCTGGCGGCAAGGCCACCAAGGCCGAGCTGGAGAGCAAAAAGGGCAGCGCGTATTTCGACGTCGAGGTCGCCACGGCAGACCAGAAGGTGTTCGATGTCAAGATCGATGCCGGCACTGGCAAAGTGCTGTCTAGCCAGCTCGACAAGAACGACGGCGCTGACGAAGGCGACGATGAGTGAGCATGAACCGCCCTGTGCCTACGGCAGGGCGGCTTGTGGCACCTGCCCGGTACCGGCGCCTTGGCGCGCCAGTACCGGGGCCACACAACCCGAGAAGGAGAAACCGCGTGCGCGTGCTGCTGGTGGAAGACGACCCCATGATCGGCCAGGCGATCCAGGCGGCCCTGCGCGACGAGTCGTACGCGGTGGACTGGGTGCGCCATGGCCAGCGGGCGCTGGATGCGCTGGCAACGCAGCACTACGACGTGGTGCTGCTGGACCTGGGGCTGCCGGGCAAAGATGGCATGGCGGTGCTGCAGGCCCTGCGGGGGCGCCAGAACCCGGTGCCGGTGCTGATCATCACCGCGCGCGATGGGCTGGAGGATCGCATCAAGGGGCTGGATGGCGGCGCCGACGACTATGTGCTAAAGCCCTTCGAAATGTCCGAATTGCTGGCCCGTATGCGGGCCGTTTTGCGTCGCAAAGGGGGCCAGGCGGAACCCTTGCTCGTCGGTGCGCAGCTTTCGCTGGACCCCGCCACCCACGAGGCAGCGGCGCAGGGGCGTGCGCCGGTGGTCTTGTCCAACCGGGAGTTCGCCTTGTTGCAGGCCTTGATGTTGCGGCCAGGGGCCATCCTGTCGCGCTCCGAACTGGAAGACCGCGTCTACGGCTGGGGCGAAGAGGTGGAGAGCAATGCGATCGATTTCCTGATCCACGGCCTGCGCAAGAAGCTGGGCGGTGAGGTCATTCGAAATGTCAGAGGTGCAGGATGGATGGTTTCCAAGAGCTCCTGAAGCGCTCCATTCAATGGCGCCTGGCCTGGGGCCTGTCGGCGGCCATCGTGCTGATGGCGCTGCTGGCCGGTTCGGTGGCGTTCTACACCGCGTTCCGGGAGGCCAACGAGTTGCAGGACGACATCCTGCGGCAGGTGGCCGCGCTGATCCGGCAGCAACCTGCCAGCGCATGGCAACAACTGAACGTGCAGGGCACCCATGGCCAGGAGTCGGCGTTCGAATCGCACCTGCTGGTGCAGGCGCTGCCGACGGCCGCTCAGCCACATCCGCCCGGGGCGCTGGGCCTGCCGGCCACGCTGGCCGATGGCCTGCACAGCCTGACGCTGGACGACGACCGCTACCGCGTGCTGGTGGCCTCGCTCGCCGATGGCCGGCGGTTTGTGGTGGCGCAAGAGACCCAGCTGCGCGACGACATTGCTTTGAACAGCGCTGCGCTGACCGTGCTGCCGCTGCTGGTGCTGGTGCCGGTGCTACTGCTGGTGGTGACGCTGCTGGTGCACGGCTTGCTGCGCCCGGTCACGCGGCTGGCCCGCGACATTGACGGGCGCAGCGATCAGGACCTGCAAGCGCTGCAGGACGCCCAGCTGCCGACGGAGATTCGGCCCTTTGTCAACGCCATCAACCGGCTGCTGGCGCGGGTGGCCGAGGCCGTGGACAGCCAGCGCCGTTTTGTGGCCGACGCCGCGCACGAGCTGTGCTCGCCCTTGACGGCGCTGTCGCTGCAGGCCGAGCGACTGGCCGCCACCGAACTGCCACACGAAGCGCGGCAGCGGCTGCAGGTGTTGCGCCAGGGAATTGAGCGCGGGCGCAACCTGCTCGATCAGTTGCTGACGCTGGCCCGCGCGCAAGCGGTGAGCCACGAGCCGGTACAGCCGGTGTCGGTGCAGCACGTTTACCGCCGCGTGCTGGAGGCTTTGATGCCGCTGGCGCATGCGCGCAACGTTGACCTGGGCATGATCGACGGGCCGGATGCGCAGGTACAGGTGCCCGAACTGGCCTTGTTCACGCTGGTGCGCAATGTGGTGGACAACGCGATCCGCTACACACCAGAAGGTGGGGTGGTGGACCTGCGGCTGCACGCCGATACCCGGCAGGTGGTACTGGAGGTCGAAGACAACGGCCCCGGCATCCCCGCCGACGAACGCGAACGCGTGCTCGACCCGTTCTACCGCGTGCTGGGCAACGAGGAACCGGGTTCGGGACTGGGGCTGTCCATCGTCTCGACCCTGGCGCAGCGGCTGGGCGGCCGGCTGGAGCTGCGCGACGCCACCCACTACCCGCACGGCCTGAACGTGCGCCTGACGCTGGCCCCGGGCGCAGCGCCGCAGCCCTGAGAGCGAGCCAACACGATGGACCGCTACCTGAACCTGCTGACGCCCGTCATTGAGCAGCATCACCTGCTGGGCTACGGGCTGGCCTTTGCCATCGCCTTGCTGGAGACTGTGCTGGTCGCGGGCCTGCTGCTGCCCGGCTCGACGGTGCTGTTGCTGCTGGGCGCGTTGTCCGCCGGGGGGCAGCTGGGGTTTGCCGGCGTGCTGTGTTTCGCGATCGCGGGCGCGATCGTTGGCGACAACTTCAACTTCTGGCTCGGCCAGCGCTATGGCAGCCACTGGGCCAAGAACGGGCTGTGGGGGCTGGGGCCGGAGCACTTTGCCAAAGCGCAGGGTTTTTTTGACCGGCACGGCGCCAGCAGCGTTTTCCTCGGGCGCTTCATTCCGTCGGTCAAGGAACTGGCGCCGGTGGTGGCCGGCATGGTGGGCATGCGCCAGCGCACGTTTGTGTTCTGGAATGTGCTGGGCGCGGTGGGCTGGGGGCTGCAGTGGGTGGGCGGCGGCTATCTGTTCGGGCATTCGATCCGGCTGGCGCAGGCCTGGATGTCGCGCGCCGCCCTGGCCTTGGCGCTGCTGCTGGTCTTCGGGGTGCTGCTGTGGTGGCTGCAGCGGCTTGTGCTGCGCCAGGGCATGAAGCTGTGGCGGGTGCTGGTGTCGCTGGGCCGTTCGCTGCGGCGCGCGCTGGCGGCCAACCCGTGGGTGCGGCGCTGGCAGCATCGGCACCCGGCCACGGCACGTTTTCTGGCGCTGCGCGTGGACCGCACGCATGCCCAGGGCCTGCCCCTGACCCTGGCGGCGTTGAGCCTGGTGTACGTGCTGGCGCTGTTTGTCGGCCTCGTCGAAGATGTCGTCACCTCCGATGCGGTCATCTCGACCGACCATGCCGCAGCGCAACTGGTGGCCGCGCTGCGCCCGCACAGCTGGGTGGCACCGGTGGCCGCCTTCACCCACCTGGGAGCACCTTCGGTGATCGCGGCCCTGCTGGCCTTGACCGCGCTGCTGCTGTGGCGGTCGGGCCTGGGCTATGCGATCACGGGGCTGTTGGTGTCGGTGCTGGGTGCGTCGCTGTTCGGGCATCTGGCCAAACTGACCTTCCAGCGACCCCGGCCCCTGGAGGCGGTGCTGACTGAAACCTCTTACGCCTTCCCCAGCGGCCACGCCACGGTGGCGGTGGCGTTCTACGCGTTTGTGGGCTATGTGCTGGTGCGCCTGAGCCGCACCTGGACCGCGCGGGTGCGGCTGTTCTTTGCGACCGCGCTGCTGGTGCTGCTGATCGGGCTCAGCCGCATCCTGCTGGGTGTGCACTACCTCAGCGATGTGTGGGCCGGGTTCCTGGTGGGCACGATGTGGCTGATCGTGGGGGTGAGCGTCAATGAGTGGCTCAGTGCCCGCGGTCTGTTGACCTGGCAGGCGCCTCTGTCGGTCGGGCGCCGCTGGGCCACCGGGGGCCTGGCGCTGCTGGCGGGCGCTGGCATTCTGGTTTTGCTGCCGGTCCACAGCCCGCCGCGTCGAGCGCCCGAACCCATGACGCCCACCGCCATCCACCAACCTTTGGCGCAGGCGCTGCAGGCCGCCCCGGCGCGCTGGACCACCACGGCCCTGGGGGCGCCAGAGCAGCCGCTGGGTCTGGCGCTGGTGGCGGCGGATGCTGCGGCGCTGCGCGCGCGCCTGCAGCAGGCGGGCTGGCAGGCGGCAGACCCACCCACGCTGCCCAAGCTCTTGCGGCTGCTGCGCGAAGGTGCCCACTACGTTGATGCCCCGCTGGGGCCGGTGTTCTGGGACCGGCAGATGAACGAACTGGCCTTTGTGCGCCAACGCTCTGCCACACCGGGGCAGCCGACGCAGACCCTGCGGCTGTGGGAAACCCCCTGGCGCCTGGGATCGGCGTCGGTTTTTGTTGGGGTGGCGCGCGATCAGACCGCTACCCGGTGGCGCCTGTTGCACCACTCACCGCCCGATGTGGACGCCGCCACCGATCGCGTCGTTGCAACCCTCCAGGCCAGCGCCGGGGCGGTGACGGTCTGCCGCATCGCCTGGGTTGCTCCCGGCACTGGGCGCTATCTGATGGGCCAGCCATTCTTCACGCGCGGAGAGCTTCAAGTGGTCAACGTGGGCACGCCGGCCACCGCCGAGCGGCTTTGCAGCCATACAAAAGAGGCGCCATGAAGCAGCAACTGTTTGCAAATACCGCGCGCCCTGCCTGGGCGGGTATTCGCCATGTCTGGCGCATAGAACGCAACTTTCGAGCCTGGGAAGTGCGACACACGGACCCACACAGTGGCGGGTTGAGGTGCCTCAGGCGCGCTTCAGGTCTGTAGCGGCACGTTTTCGGTCCTGAAATGTTGTGGGTGGGTGTTTCGACTCCCTATTCGTCCGTCTCGGAACACATTGGCCGAAGCTGCCCTAACTTACATCGTCGTAACAAGAGACCAGCGCCGCTCGCGCTCTGACGGACTCGCGGTTCAGGGCCAGAAAACGGTCACCCACACCACGGTTGCCAAACTTAGGCTAATCGCAACCGCAGCGCTTCCGATGTCCTTTGCGCGGCCGAGTAGGGGATGGATTTCTCCGGACACGGCGTCGGCCAATGCTTCGATGGCGGAGTTGATGAGTTCGATCAGCCAAACTTGAAGCACACTGGCGATGAGCAACAGACCCTGCCAACGGTCCGGTGCCCACGCAAGCGCAATCAGGATCAGCGGAATCCCGAGCACGACCTCCTGCCGAAAAGCAGCTTCGACCCGCCAAGCTGCCGCGAAGCCTCGCGCGGAGTAGCCGAAGGCACGCCAGAGGCGGCCCAGGCCACCTGAGCTCTTCAACTTCGCAGCCGGTGTTGCCAGTATGTTGTCCGCTCGGTGGTCAATCGAGTTCATCGTTCGCTTTCCTGAAGTCAAGATATGAGGGACTTGCTGCAGTGCGCCACAAGCGGGTGAGGTGAAACGACAGCACCGCGACGGTCCAGCAAACCCAAGCGGTCCAAAGCGAGTGACTGAGATAGTGCGCACCGCGCATCATCTGTACCCAGCCGAGCCCCAGCCCCACGGTCACGGTGACGATCAACCACCGTTTGGCGGCCACGGGTGAGCGGTCGCGCAACGCGAACCATCCCGGGAGGAACGCGAATGCCGAGGAAGCATGGCCTGATGGGAAGCATCCGCCCGGACCACCGTCTCGGACACCCAGCACCCAATGCGGAACGTACTGAGCGAGCCCGGTGCCGAACTCGGCCAGCGACCACGGGCAACTTGTCGCACTCGTTCGCTTGAGCAGCGGAATCAAGGACACGCACAACAGCGTCGTTGCCAACCACCACACCCGCTCGCGGCGCGACAGACCGCGCACAAACGCCAATGGCCACCACAGGCCTATCACTAGTACTCCGAACCAGGCCCAAGCCAACGCACGCGCACCGCTGTGAAGGACACCACCTGTCAACCAATGGTCACGCCAAACGAAGCCCTGCGCGCTGCCGTACAGCCGAGCAAGGGGTAGGTCGAGTCCGCCGATCTCCCAAGCCACCAACAATACGAGGCCGGCGCAGATCGTCGCCGCATTGCGCAGTGCCGAGCCCTGCGCCTGGTGCGAGACTGCCGGCAGTGACACGGGCGCCACCATCAGCGTCGACACACGGCGGAGATGTCGAGCTCGCGCTCATAGACGCTGGTGTCCACCTGCAGCAGCCCAAGAACAGAATGGAACAACTGGTCATGTCCCCATGGTTTGGCAGTCTGTGCTGCCAGGCAATCAACGTCGAGGCCGAAGCTGCGCATGAAGCCCGGAGACAGCCACCACACCATCGGAACCTGAGTCTGCTCCTTGGGCGCTATCGAATACGGCATCCCGTGCAGGTAAAGGCCGTTTTCTCCCAGTGACTCGCCGTGGTCCGACACGTACAGCATCGCGGTATCGAAGCTCGCCTCGCGGTCCTTCAGAAAGGCGATGGTGCGAGCCAGGATATGGTCGGTGTAAAGCAAGGCGTTGTCGTAGGCATTGACGATCTCCTCGCGGCTGCACTTTCGCAACTCTCCAGTGTCGCAGGTGGGTGCGAATCGACGAAATGCATCGGGGTAGCGCTTGAAGTACGTCGGCCCATGGTTGCCCAGCATGTGCAGCACAATCACCAGATTGCCCTGTGCATCGCGCGCCACGGTGTCCAGGCCGCGCAGCAAGGCCTCATCCATGCAGCGCCCGTCAGCGCACAGCTCGGGTAGTTGGCTCGCATCGATCTGCTGCAGCGGCAGGCCGTCGCAGGTGCCTTTGCAGCCCGACTGGTTATCTCGCCAAAGCACGCCGAAGCCCGCGCGCTTGAGCACGTGCAGGAGCGACTCGCTGCCACGGATGCGGTCTTCGTCGTAGTCGCGGCGGCCAATGGCCGAGAACATGCACGGTAGCGACGTTTCGGTATCGGTGCCGCAGGCGGTCACGTCGCGAAAGTTCAGCACACCGAGTTGGGCCAACTCCGGCGTCGTCTGGCGCGAGTAGCCACTGAGGCCCCAGTTCGCTGCGCGCGCCGTTTCGCCCACTGCAATCACGACCAACGCCGGCCGGGTGCGCGCAGCCCATGAGGATCCGAGTCGCGCATCGGTACCGACCATCGCCCGCGGCTTGCTGGCCTGGTGCGTGTCGGAGGCCAGAACGCGTCCACTCGAATACAGAACGTTCGCCGGCGTGATCAGGTAGCGCAGGTCTTTCTGATTGCGCATCAACGCCGAGAAATCCTGGAACACCAGCAGCACCGAACCGATCAGCAAGACAAACGCGCCGACGAGTGTGGCAGCACGCACAACGACCGCACGCGCCAGGGTGCGTTGTGTGATCTGCACCCGCCAGAGCAATGCCAGCGGTACCAGAGCATACAGCAGCAGGTGCGGAACCATACCCCAACTGAACAGCTCACCCGCCTCCGCCACATCGGTGCGGAACACGGCACGCAGGATGCTCGGGTTCAGAAAGACGCCGAAGCGCTGCATGTAGTAGGTGGCGAACGCGGTCGCGACAATCAGCACCGCCAGCAACGGCCGGGCGAAGCGTTGGTGCAACACCAGTAACAGCAGGAAGAGATGCAAGGCGGTCAGCAACAACAGCATCGCACCGCCGAACAGCCAGGTTCCGGTGTCCAACCACGAACGGTCGGCCGTTGCCGTGCGGATGAATGCGGTGTTGCAAGCGAAGGCGAAAAACAGACTGGCCGCCAGCGCGAGCACTTCGGTCGTGACTTTGGGGCGAACTCGCAACCATGCCGAGTCGATGCCATTTGATTCGAGCGCCAACTTCATATGGCGCAAACACCAGACACGCCAAACCGTCGCAAAAAGCTATCTGAGAACTGCATGCGACCGTATGGTCACGATGGCAGCTTAACCGTGACTTAACAACCTCCCATGAGCACTGTCAGTGCTGTGCCTCGGCACAGGTTGGCTCAATGCGAGCTTCAAAATTGGCACAAGGGCAAGTTCAGTTTCTCCGCCAGCGAGATGAAGGCCTGAACTCAACCTACATGGTCAAGTCATTGCCAGCGCGACGTTTGCACTGATAACAACCGTCGAGGTCAGATCACGTCGCGATGGACGGCGTCGTTGCGATTCGATGCCCGACCAGAACAGGCGGGTCTGGCTGCCGCGTGCCTTCAGAAAAGCGCACAACCACCATCAGACCTTTGCCGCCATCTGGCGTCTGCAGGCTGACGTGCGCGTTGTGGCGTTCGGCAATCGCCCTTACGATGGCCAGTCCGAGGCCACTGCCACCGCCGTCGTGCGCCAGCGCAGTGGCATCCGCACCTCGATAGAAGCGGTCGAACACGCGGGCCTGCTCGCCCTCCGAAATGCCGGGACCGTTGTCGACCACACGCAGCTCAGGCGAGCCGTTGCAGCAGCTCGCCTCAACATCCACAACGCCACCCGCCGGCGTGTACCGCAGAGCGTTCTCCACCAGATTGTTCAGTAGCACGGTCATCTGCTCGGGATCGGCGGCCACCACGATGCTCGTGGCAACGTTGCCTGGCGTGGTCGCACCGAGGTCGATGCCTCTGTGCAAGGCCTTGTTGCTGAAGTTGTCCACAACACTGCGGACGAGTTCAGCAAGATCGACCGGCTCGACGCGTGAGGTCTCGCCGTCCGGCTCTGTACGAGCAACATGCAGCAACTGCTCTACTAGTCGCTGTGATCTGGTTACGCCAGCCTCGAGATCTTGCAGAGCCCGTGCCCGGTCAATCTCGTTCTTTGATCTTTGAAGCAACTTCACTTGCAATCGCAATGCGGTCACTGGCGTGCGCAACTCATGTGCCGCATCGGCGAGAAAGCGCCGTTGCGCCGCAAACGAAACCGCCAGGCGGCTCATCAATTCGTTGATGGACGACACAAGCGGCGCGATTTCCGTCGGCACCTGTTCGACCGGTATCGGTTCCAGCGACCGCGCACTGCGTCGCGCGATGTCTTTAGCCGCTCCTTCCAGCGGGTAGAAGCCGCGTCGCAAGCCGAACACCAGCAATCCGCCGATTCCCACTGTGAGCCCAACCAAAGGCAGAAAGACCTTCTCAGCAGACTCACCAGCCATCTCGTCGCGGGACGCGACACGCTGCGCGGCCTGGGTCACGCCGTCGGCGCCGACTGTGGAATACACGACCCACGCCTCGCCTCCAACCACGGGCTGCGACAACCCTTCGATGTTGGAGAATGGCAGTGCGACGCGGGGGTCAGACGAGAAGATCTTCTGGCCCTGCGCTGTCCACATCAGCGTCACGATCTCCGAGTCATCGGCGATGTCGGTTCGCGTCGGCGACCCGACATCATCGGTCTGCCCGGATTGGTTACCCGCCTGGTGATAGCTCGCCACGGCCGTTGCGACGTGCTGCAGTTCGGCATCGAAGACCTCGTGCATCTCTTCGAGTGTAAAAAAGTAGACCGCCAGCGAAACGAGGAAGGCCCCCAAAGCCAGGGTGCCAAGTGTCCTACCCAACAGTGTTCTTTCAATCGATCGCATCAGCCCTCCGTAACGCGGTAGCCCACGCCGCGCACGTTCATGATCACGGTCGCGCCGAGCTTCTTGCGCAGATAGTGCATGTGCACCTCAATTGCGTTGCTGCCGACCTCCTCCCCCCACCCGTACACGGTTTCCTCCAGCTTCTGGCGCGAAACAACGGTGCCAGGGCGCTGCATCAAGGCTTCCAGCACGGCGAACTCCCGCGTCGACAGTTCAACCGGCCGTCCGCTCTGGGTCACCGAACGCCGCTCCGGGTCGAGACTCAGCGAGCCGATCACCAGCAACGACGAGCCGCTGCCAGCATGGCGCCGCAACACGGCCCGTACACGGGCCAAAAGTTCGTCCGGATCGAAGGGCTTGAGTACGTAGTCATCGGCACCGGCGGTCAGCCCCGCGATCCGGTCCTGTACGGTATCTCTCGCGGAGACAATCACAATAGGTAAGTGATTGCCCATCCTGCGCAGCGTAGTGAGCAGGGCCATGCCATCCTTCTTGGGCAATCCAAGGTCGAGGATGGCCAGGTCATAAGCAACGCTGGACATAGACAACTCGGCGGCATGCCCATCGGTTACCCAGTCCACCGCGAAACCAGCTTGCACCAAGCCTTCGCGAACGGCCTTGCCGATCATGGAGTCATCTTCGATGAGTAGTATTCGCATGGTGTTCGCGAGGATACTTGTTCAGTAGCAGGGAGATACCCCAACCACGAACGCGCGCGCGACCTCGCGCTTGTTGGGTGCGAGCGCGACGCCCGGCTTGAAATGCGAGGCCTAGAAAGTGAATTCGATTTGCTTGCTCTCGCGCACCATCAACAACTCCACTTTGCCGAACAATTTATCGAGCTGCGAATCGTCCCGGCGGTTCACATCCTTGGCAAGGCCGATTGGGCTCGACGTTGATCGCTGGTTCCCCTGCGCGTGAAAGCCGATGTTTGGAGTCGGGAACCAGTCGAAGCAGTAGGTGGCGCGGCGCCAACCGCTCGCGAATGCTCTATGACCGCAGTACATCGCACAACTGCCATTCGTGCCGTCCCCGGTCACTGTACCCTACTGCCGCTTCGTGGCGGGTAGCGTGAGTTCGCCTGGCTACACCCACCGGCAGCAATCGCTGCATGTGCGACGTTGAACAACACCCGTCAGTTGATTAGGTCAAAGGTTGCTGCAGCTGTCGGATTCGTTGGTAGGAACTCCCGAAAGGGAGTGCCGCACGCCATACACAGCACACGCAGGGACGGCTTTCCCCAGATGTTCTGCCCGCAGCCGCAGGTGAACTTCACCCGGTTGGACTTGTTTGTGGCCGGCGCGGCAACCCCGTTGGTCACGGTCGGCTGCACCACCAGGCTGGTGGCAACCGGCAATGCTTGCGCCGGCGTCGAGCCGCCGCCGACGGCCGCACTCAGCTGCATCGCCTCGCACTGCTGGCCAGCGGCCACCACTTCCGGCGCAGGGAACCGGTCGTACCAGCTGATCCGGAAGTCAGCCGTCACCAGCGCCGCGCAAGCCTGCAGGAAGCGGCCGCCCTCGATGGCGTAGTCGGCCATACAGTCACCGGTCCGTTGGCCACCTGGCTTGCCGGTAGAGGAGGGCATCAGGCCAATGGCCTCCATCTTGTCGGCCCACTGGCCGTTGTGATACCGGCCTCGACCAGGCTTGTCAAAGTGGGCTTGCCACAGGTGGACCATCTCATGGACCAGGGTCTGCATGGTCTCGACCAGGGGGACCACGGCGAAGTAGGCCGGGTTCAGCGCGATCTCGTCGGTGGTGCGTCCGTCCAGATCCGCAAAGCGCTGGTGCGAGAAGTACCCGCAGGTGCGCTTCTCCCGCTGCAGGGTGATCAGGCACGCCGGGAGCGCGCTCTCGAACAGCGCCTGGTTGAAGTGGTCGTAGGCCCGCTGCAGCTCCGTGTAGTTCTGGGCCGTTGGAGTGGAGCCCTCTTGCTTCATTCTTTGTATTGTGCATTACAAATCACTTGTTTTTTAGTGCTCTGTTGTCGTAACATGCCGACATCAACCCGTTGCCGGGTTCAATGGAGATCAAGATGTCTGTTCACACACTGCCAAGCCGAGACTTCGCCCGGGACGTGAGCAATGCCAAGCGCCTGGCCAGCGACGGGCCGGTCTTCATCACGGACCGGGGCAAACCTGCCTTTGCACTGCTCAAAATCGAGGACTACTACCGCTTGAGCAAGACCAAGCCAAGAAGCCTGCTGGAGGTCATGGACGCAATTCCGGGTGGTGACTTCGACTTCGAGGTGCCCCGCATGGACGGCGAGTTCAAGCCCGCGTCGTTCGATTGAGCCCGATGTTTCTGCTGGACACCAATGTCGTTTCCGAGCTACGGCAAGGCAAGCCAGTGCGCAATGAGCACGTGCTCGCCTGGGCGAGAGGGCAGGACGTGGCCATGCTGTACCTTTCGGCGGTCACCGTGTTCGAGCTGGAAGTCGGGGTGCGAACCATGGAGCGCAAGGACGCGGCGCAGGGCCAGAGACTGCGCGCTTGGTGCACGCAGGTATTCGAGGAGTTTGCCCAGCGCATCCTGCCCTTCGCGGAGACCACCGCGATAGTGTGCGCACCGCTGCATGTTCCCGACAAGCGGCCGTATCGCGATTCGATGATTGCCGCGACTGCGCTGGAGCATCGTTTCACCTTGGTCACCCGCAACGTCGCGGACTTCCAGATCCCAGGGCTCAAGCTCTTGAACCCTTGGGAGTCCAGCCAGATTGGCCAATGAGGAGGGCATGTTGTTGAACAAGTCCGGCGCTGACGACATCGAGGCGCCTGTGGAAGGCACCATGCAGGATCTGGACGTCGCCGGCATGGCCTGGTGGAACGGCTTATCCGAGGCCGACCGGCGCTACTGGTGCCTGGCAGCGATGACGGCCGTGCCGGCGGAGGCCTGGAAGTATTTCCGGCTGGTGACGGCGCCGCGCAAACCGGTGAAGATCAATCACAGCGATTGACGCGTGCCGACGTAGGTTGCGCACTGGGAAGGACTCGACGAAAATCCCCCTCAAACCCAAAGGGAGAACACCATGTCTGCAAAGCTCTTCTATCGCCTGGTCGATGCGGCAGCCGAGAAGGTCTACCGCGCTGCGACCGTGCTCGGGCCTGCGGTCGGGGGTGCAGTTCTCGATGGTATGGCTCGTGGAGCAGCGCACGGAAGCCGAAACGAGGCGGTACTAGGAAGCGATTTCCCGGACGCGACGGACGTGACCCATCTGAATTGGGATGCTACTTACGGCCACACGGTTGGCCGTAAGTAGTTTCATCTTCTGCCTCTTCCTGCCGATGATGAAGTGATGTTGCGGGCGGTCCCATCTGCGCCCTTGACGATGTCCGTCAGGCTCGCATTGATGTTGATCCCGATCCAAGCCATCATCCCCGTCCAGAGCAGCGGCAACCCGATGAACATCCCCAGCATCAGCAGGTTCAGCAGCATCCGCTTGTGACCCTGCATGGCCGACCCGAAGATGTCGGTCAGGGTGAAGCTGCCGACCGGGTACATGGCGCGGATCAGGTGGGCATCCACCCACACCGTGATCGCCCACAGGGCGCCCCAGAACTTCACCGTGAAGACGCCGATGGCGCCGTAGAGCATCACCTTGAGGTTGTAGCCGGAGAAGAAGGTCACCAGGGGCAGGAACATGTACATCCCCATGAGGATCAGCGCCTGCATCATCAGCAGCCCGTTCTTGAGCGGCCCTGAGGTGATGTAGCTCAGCAACGAGACGATGCCCAGCCCGACGTTTGAGAGCACACCTCCGGCCGTCCTGGCCACGCCATCGGCGATGCCGGCTGGGTCGCTGATGCGTGCGTTCTGGTACCAGCGGTCGCCCAACGCCTGTGTCGGATCGACGAACATCGGGTTGGCCTTGACCTGGGCCAGGCGGGCCAACTCGTCCTTGGTCCGGTCCTCGCTGGAGAACAGCGTGCGCGCCCGCCCCCACAAGGCCTGCCAGTCGGAAGAATGGGTGATCATGGCCTCGCGCAGTCCGATGCGGGTGTCCTCCCACCACTCGCGGCAGGTCGGGCGTCCCCAGTCGGGATTGGCGAAGCCCTCGAACGGCAAGGGCTCGCCCGAAGAGGGGTTGTAGTAGTCGACATCGCGCCCGAAGTCGACGGCAAAGCCGGTGACCGGGTTGACCGAGCGCATGTCGCTGTAGAAGCCCGGCTCGGTGCGGAACAGCTGCGAGCCCATCCAGCCGGTGTCGTCCGGTCCGTACTCGGTGTTGGTGGTGGCGATGATTGCGCGGCCGGCAGCCGTGAGGTCCGCAGGGTCCATCTGGATGAACCGGCTTTGCGCCGGCACGAAGCACTCGCTGTAGAAGCGCTGGATGTTGTGCAACAGGCGCGGGTCTTCAATGGTGGCGATGCGCGCCAATTCCTCGACCGCGCGCAACTCGCTCTGGCTGGCATTCAGTCCCGCTTTGATCGAGTGGTTCATGCCTGAGGAGATCGCCAACACCGTCATCCACCAGGCAGGCACGTGGGCCAGTGATCCGCTGACGTTGCTCATGCTGCCGTCGATAGCATCGACCAGCGCCGCGTCGTAGGTCGATCCCGTCCCGCTGTCGCGGGAGACTTCGGGTGGGTTGGGCTCCAGCGCCGTGGGCGGCGGCTGGTAGCGCAGGTTGATCGAATGCAGCGAGGTCAGCGGGCTGGTCGCAAAGCAGGTCATGAAGACGAACAGGCCCACGATGAGCTGGGTGCCGATGCTGTCGACCAGGCCGAAGACGCCGATCTGCTCGGCGCCCTGTTCCTTGGCCTGGCGCCAGGCGTTGAAGGCCATGACCATGAAGGGCAGCACGACCAGGCCGGTGCCCGTCAGGGCCTCGCCAATGATGTTGGCGAAGGCCCAGCCGTACATGGTGGTGAAGATTTCCAGGTAGGAGTCCAGTTGCATGGTTCGATCCTTCCTGTGTCAGCCGCCAAGCACCCGCAGCAAGGTCGCGGGTCCCACCGGGATCAAGAGCCAGTAGGCCAGCATCATCAGCAAGCCCTTGCCGCGCGCCGCAAGGGCTTGCTCGTACTCCCACTCCTGGACGATGCCGCGGCGGCGCCCCCAGTTCACCACCTGCGTCCAGCCCAAGCCGATGAGCACGATCAACGCGCCCTGGATGGCGATGCCCCAGGGCTTGAGCACCCGAACCGTATCCAGCTGCGTCTCCAGCTGGACGTCCAGGGCGAGGAAGATGGCGACGATCACGCCGATGAGCAGCACCAGCGCCAGCATGCTTAGGGCGGGCAGCAGCTTGCGCAGCCAGCGCTTTGAGCGGCTGGTACTGGGCATGGGTTGGACGGGGAGGGGGTTGTTCATGAGTACCTCGGCTCAGGGAGTGGTTCGCACGCGGCCACCATCGAGCGGTGCGGGATCGAGGCGGCCGGCTGGCGGTACGCGGGTGGCCTGGCCATCGCGTTGGGTGCCCGATTCCAGGATGGCCAGCGCGTTGTTGGCGGTGATTTCCTTTCGGATGCGGTGCTCGAACATCAGGTCCTCGATGTGCTGCGTCATGCGTGCGACCTTGCTTTGCATGTCCTGTGAGACCTTGCCGGCTGCTGTGACCTCGGGCAGGCTCATGCCGGTGATCAGCGCGTTGCGCGCGATCAGGGCCTTGTCCACCACCCGCTGCATGCCCAGCTCATGGGCCAGGCGGCTGGAGGCCAGGGTGCGGTTCTCTGCGGGCATGTTGCGCAGGGCCTGCACGACCTGGGCGTTGACGGTGATGCCAGGTGCGCCGATTTCGGCGAGGGCCGCGCTGGTGGGGATGGTGGTGCCGTTGACGATGGCCTCCAGGCGCGGGCGCACCAGGGCGATCTCTTCCTCCAGCAGAGGACCCAGACCGGTGGCGGTCGAGGTGGATGTGGCCGCTGGGCAGTTGGCGATGCCCTCGCACAGGTAGATCTGCTGGTCGCCCAGCACCTTGGTGGTGAACACCGCCAGCGCGTCCGACGTTGGGAACGCGGCCACCATCCGGGCGTCTGCTGGGCCACCACCGGAGGAGCCAGGCTGGCGGTTGAGAGTGACGTTGTAGCCCGCGACCGAGAGGTCGCGTACCGGCCGCAGCGGCTGGGTACCAACCCCTCCAGCCCGCTGTCCGAAGATCCAGCTCACGCCGTTGCGGTGGCCTTCCTCCTGCTCGTTGATGGCCCGTTTGGCCTCGACCACGTCGCCGTTGAGGGAGGCGCGCATGCGCCAGGACTCACCCTTGGCAATGCCCGCCCATTCCTCGTAGGGGTTGTCGCCCTGCTTGATTGCGGCCTCCATCTCCTCGCAGGTCTTCAAGGCAGCTGCGATCATGGCGTCGGCCTTGAGCGAGTAGGTCTGGAACAGCTGGTAGAGACCGGGCTGGGCACGCTCAAAGATGTACATCGGCAGCGCAGCGATGCCGGCGCGAATGGCGTTGGAGAGCGTGTCGCCGAACTGCTCGATATTGTTCATCAACGTCTGCCAGGACAGACCGATGTCGAACTTGCCGCAGGAGTAGTTCAGCCGCAGGTTGGCCGCGAGGCTTAGCTGCAGCGGGATCTGGGAGCGGTAGTTGGCGTTGCCACCCGGCGAGTTGCCGCCGAGCTGGTAGTACAGCGCGCCGCGCGAGGCCTGCGCGCTGGCGGGCGCGGACCAGGTCAGTGCCACCAGGCCGGCCAGGACGAAGCCGGCCAGCAGGGGCCGCACACGAAAACGGAGTCGGTTGTGGGTCATGGTGGTTCCAGGAAGAAGTGGGGTCGCGCGTCACGGCGCCTCAAGGGACCGCGAACAGGAAGATTTCGGTGCGGCGCCGGCAGCACTCGTACCGAGTCCAGAGGTTCCAGACGAAGCTGTTGTTGGGCGTATTGCGGTAGTCGCCGTATCCGAGCAAGGCCACCGAGTCGTTAGCACCGAAGGTGTGGCAGCCCGAGGGGTAGGGGTGCACCATGGACCACTTGGGGTCGGCCACTTGGGCAAACCACACGTAGGAGTGCGGGCTCTTGGGCCGCAGGTGCGCATAGATGTGCGGCTGCGAGGGCTTGAGGATGATCTGGGCCGAGCGCTCGGCCAGTACGGCCGAGGCCTTGACCGGGTGCTGCTGGACCACCTCGCCAATACGGGGGTACTTGCTGCCCCACGTGCTGAAAACCGGTGTCTGCGAGACTTCCTTGTAACCGGGAAACCAGGAGCCCACGTAGAGCAGCTCCAGCGGGATCATGCTGCGCCAGAACAGGGAGTCGACGTCGGAGCTGAAATACACGCCGAAGGCATCGGCCGAGCTGGGACACAGGAAGTCGTTGCCGCCGCCAGCGTCGGCCGCGCCTTCGAGCATGCCGCGCAGCTGGCCCAGTTGCTCCTGAAAACCGCCCTGACTGGCCGAGTCCATCCCACCTGAGGCAGCGGGTCCCATGCTGCTCATGTCGGGGCCCACGTTGCCCATGAGGTTAGCAACGCCGGTCACGGTGTTCATCAAGGCGCTGGGGTTGGTCAGCAGGTTGATGACTCCTTCGCCGGCCTGCTGCATCAGGCCCACGGGCGCCACGGCCCACTCGGCCAGGATGTCGGGCAGCGTGGAGGGAAAGCTCATCAGCTCGGTGATGCCGGGCACCACCATGCGCGTGCCCGAGTTGTTGATGAGTACCGCAGGATTGCCGATGGCGTCGACCGTTTTCATGGTCACGGGTTCGGCCGCGCCGCGCCGCTTGGCCGACGTGTTGGCTGTTGCATCCAACGGGCTTCCCAAGATTGAGGCGCCGATGCGGTCGCCGATGCTGGATACGGCCCTGCCCACGTCGCGCCAGGGGTGGATGTACTGGTCGTTGTAGGTGCTGACCACCACGTCGGGCATGTAGTGGCTGACCCGGATGGAGGTTTCCACCGTGCAGCCGAACGGTGTGCAGCGCAGGAAGAAGCACACCCCGGTGACCATGTAGGAGATGCAACTGGGTGCTGAAGCAGCGGTCGCGGCCAGCACGCCGAGCGTGTTGGTGCTCGGAGGCGGTGCGGGCGACTGGGCCCAGGCCGGCCGTGCCAGCACCAGGGCACACACCAGGCCACGCAGGAGCGCCTGGGCGGCGCGGGTGAGTGGGTCGAGCCGTCGTGTCAAGGAGGATCTCCATTCAGCGCTTGGCGGCTGCGGCGCGGTGCTGCTGCACCAGCGCCAGGGCCTGTGGTACGTCGGGCACCCCATAGATGACGTTGGCGCCATCCACGACGATGGCCGGCAGACGGTCGATCTTGTAGTGCCTGGCCAGCGCGATGCCGTTGGCGGCACTGAGCACATGCGGGGTGATCTGCTTCTTGATTTCGGCCTGGTTGGCCTGGAAGTACGCGCGCGCGGCCGCTTCGGTCTTGGGCAGGCGCTGGTTGATCGCCGCCTCGACGTTCTTGAGCGCGTCGAGCCGGTAGATGGCCAACTGGTAACGCAGGGGTTCACCCCCGGTGATGACCATGGCCGAGTTGGCAAACACCTCGACCTTGGTGATGCCCCGGTAGAGGTCCGTGGAGGCAGGTTGGGCGTGGACGGAAGCGGCCAGGATCCAGCCTGCTAGCCAGGGCATGCGGCGCGCTCTGGCTAGCTGCCTGTTCGACTCAGTGGTTGGCTTGTGCATGAGCATGTCAATTCCCCTGGAGCTTCTGAAAAATCGCGACGGCCCGGTCCACGACCGCTGCTCTGGACTGCGCCTGGACGATGCCGCTGCCAAGCGCCAGCATCACCAGCAGGATGCAAAGCAGGGCAGAGCGGACGACACCTGCGCTGAGACCGAACGTGTTGACCTCTTGATGAGTCATTTCAGCGTCCCCCGGTGTCGAATTCCTGGAGCGCTTTCTCGCGACCTTCCGGGTCCAGATAGTCCCAGCGGTAGGCCACTTCCAGTGCCGCCGCGTGATGCACCTCGGGAATCGCCCTGAGGCGCTCGTCCACCAGTTCGGAGAACAGGCGCTGATAGCGGTCATGGGCGCTGCCACAACTGCGCGAGGCCTGCGCGGCTAACTGCACGCACTGCTCGTTCCAGCGGGCGGCGTTGAAGCTGGTGATTTCCTGGTCCATGGTCCGTCCTTTTTCGATCAGCCGCGCTTGGCGGTCAGTTCGTCGGCCACAATCTGAGCGGCCTGCATCTCGGAGCAGCCGTGCTGATCCATCAGGCGGCGTCGATGGGCTTTTTCGTGGCCCTCGGTCATGGCCAGGGCAATCGGCAGGGCCGGTGGCACGTTGCGAAACAGCGCCTG
Organism: Hydrogenophaga pseudoflava; assembly: GCF_004353865.1. Lineage (NCBI taxonomy): Bacteria > Pseudomonadati > Pseudomonadota > Betaproteobacteria > Burkholderiales > Comamonadaceae > Hydrogenophaga > Hydrogenophaga pseudoflava. Next base: position 2,364,019 of record NZ_CP037867.1, on the reverse strand, counting down.
GTCCGAAGCCGAGATGAGCACGCCCTCGGTGTACTTGGGCGGCTCCTTGCGAGCCGACTCCATGAGGGCGCGCTGTTCGGGAGTGAGACTGCGAAACCGCGCCACCTCCTCGATCTCGGAGCGGTCCATGGTCAGCAGCATCCAGTATTCGCACATCGACAGCACGCGGCTCATGCTGTCGGGGAAGTCCTTAAGGTTCTGCGTGGCCAGCCAGAACCAGATGTTGAGCTTGCGCCACATCTTGGTGCCTTTGGCGATCTTGGGCCCCAGTAGCTCATTGGTGGTGATCAGGTGCCCCTCGTCGGTGAGCATGATCAGCGGCCGGTCCTCGGCTTGTGCGCGCTCACCGCGCGACTGCACCGAGTCGATCAGGCTGGTGTAGGCCACGGCCAGCGCATCGCCGTAGCCGTCCTGGGTCAGTGTGCCCATCTCCACCAGGGTCACATCGGCATCGGGCCAGTCCACGCCCTCGCGGTTGAAGAGCTTGCCGCGCAGGCCCTGGGTGAAGCTCATCATGGCCTGACCCATTTCTTCGGCGCGCGCCTGGCGTGCAGGGGAGAGCGTGGTATCGGCGTGCATGCCCATGAGGGCGATGGCCACGTCGTGCGTCAGCGGGTGCTTGCGGCCGTCGGCTGCGGATCGGGTGGCAGCGCGGATGATGGCGTTGGTGATCAGGTATCGGTCGGCGCGGGACATGCGCTCGACCTCCTGCTGCTCGCCACCGGTGATCATCATGATCGCAGCGATCAGCATTTCTCCCAGCAGATCGCGCTTGTCGGTGCCTTCGTCGTCGGCGTCGGCCTCATCACCACTTGCGGCCGTGGGCTCGCGCTCGATCTCGTCCGGCTTCTTGTCGTCCAGTAGCGCATCCAGGCTGGCATCGTCGGGCATGCCGGCGTTCTGCCGGGCCTGCTGCTCGGCGGCGCGGTAGGAGGACATCACGTCCTGGTCGCCCAGCAGCCGGTGGGCGTGGAAGAACGGCGGCAGGGACACGTCCGCCTCGTTGGTCAGCGTCACGCTGTAGGTGGACAGGCCCATGGTCTTGAAGTAGTCCATGAGCAGGGAGAAGGACCGGCCAGCGTCGGCAATGACCAGGCGAGGGCGGTGCACCGCCATGGTCAGCATGGCGATGTAGTTCAAGGTTGCGCTCTTGCCGGCACCGGTTGGGCCCAGCACCAGCATGTGGGCGTTCTTCTTGCGGTCGTGCCGGTTGAGCGGATCGACCCACAGGGGTTCACCGCCCCGGTTCCAGAACCACATGCCCGGATGCGGCGTGCCACGCGAGCGGCCGTAGACCGGCAGCAGGGCTGCGATCTGCGAGGCGAAGGTCAGGCGGGTGCGGCGCAGCTGCTTGGCATCGAAGGCCGGATCGAAGGCGAAGGGCAGACCCCGGATGAAGCTGTCCAGGGCCACTAGGTCCTGGCGGGCGTCGATGAAGCGAAGGCCAGAAGGCACGAGCTGGGCATTGACCTGCGAGATCACGGCGCCCAGATCCTCGCGGGTGGGTGCCGTGACGTACAGCGTCATGAGCATCGGATACAGCTTGTCGCCCTCGATCATGCGCTTGAGCACCTGCACGCACTCCTTGTGCGTCTCCATTGCCAGCGGCGTCTGGGCGCGCGAGGCGTCGCGGATGCGGGCGATGTGCTCGTCCAGCCGGTGTTGCGGCTCCACGGTCACGGTGATGGAGAGCATGCAGCCGGCCGGCAGCCGGTCAAAGCGCGCAAAGGCTTCCTTGCCCAGGCTGCGCTCGGCTGTGAAGTGCCCGATGTTCGGGTTGGTGCGCATGCCGTCGAGGGTGAGTGCCTTGACTGGCACGCCATCGAACTCGAACAGGCCCGCCTCGGCATCCGAGACGGGTGGGCTCACGCTCAGCAGATCGGCCATATCCCACCCGAAAACCGGCGCCGCCTCGCGGCCGTCGGCATCGAGTGCGGGGGACTGATCGCCGGGGTAGGGCAGCTGCTCCAGCAGGTCTCCGGTGTGGCGGCTGGCCCAAGGCACCTTGCGATTGAAGAAGGGCAGCAGCCATTCGTAGAACTCGCGCGAGCTGCAGCGGCGGGCCTGGACGCCCGACTCCTGCAGCGTGGCCATCAGGGTGACCGAAACCGCCTCGATCTGTTGCTGCGCGGGCGAGGGGTCCTCGGACAGGCGGGTGAAGCGCTTGTAGACCGCGCAGCGCACGCGTCGATGCTGCCCGCGCCAGGGCTGCCCGCTGACCAGGGTGTCGGTGAACAGCCCTTGCGGCCGAGAGACCAGGGCCAGGTGCTTCTCGAACTCCTTGAGCACCGCCTGGGTGTAGGGGGAACTCAGGATGGCGTCGCGCCGCTCGGGATACCGCTCGTGCACCTGGGCGATGTAGTCGCGCAGGTAGGTGTTCAAGCCGCTGATATCGCGGTCGTCGTTGACGAAGAACTGGACGATCCACGGGGTGTCGGTGGACTCGGGCAGCGCCTGCAGGGCCTCCTGCACCTTGCGGGCCTTGTCGATCAGGTAGGCCGGGGCCTGGGCCTCTGTGGGCACCGCACCCAGCTCGAACAGCGCGCCCAGCGTGGTGCCGTCGCCGAGGACGAAGGTTTTCGCATCGGCCTCGTAGCTGACATACGGCAGCAGGTCGGTGAACGAAGGCGGACGCTGGGCCATGCCCTGACGGCGTCCCACGGTCATGGGCTCGCGCGGTGCAGCGTCTTTGGGCTCCTGACGGGCAGCGCTGGGTTTCTTCGGCTCCGTGCCCGCAGCGTCTGCGGCACCAGCACGCCCCTTGGGCATCAGACCCAGGGCCTGGACCACGGACAACAGACCGAGTTTTTGTGTAGCAGCCATGGACGGCGTCCCTCTTGATGGGCGGGTGGTTGGATTCGGTGGGGTTGTTCTGCGGCTCAGCGGGACGGGATGAAGCGCTCGCGCGCCTGGCTGTCTTCCTGCTCGATCTCACCGGGCAGGGCGTACTCCACCGTCTCGTACATGGGAAACACCGTCACGTAGCCCGGCACCGGGTACTTGCCCTTGGCCAGGTGGGGGTAGACCACCATCACCAGGTCGGGGTTGGGCACACGGGCAAAGCGCTGCTGCTTGGGATTGAGCGGGTCCCAGTGCTTGCTCTGACGCGCATCGCGCCCGTCCACCGTGCGGGCGCGGCTGGCCAGTTGCAGGTTGTCGCGGGCCTGCAGGTTGCGGCCCTGAGCGCCCTGACCCGACTGCTGGTCGCGGTAGACCTCGGTCACCGTGGGACTGCCCTCGGTGGCGCCGATCAGAGGCGACTCGCGCGGACCAGCTGCCGAACATGCGGCCAGGACCAGTGGCACCAGCACCGACAGGGTGAGCAGCGCTGGGCGATGCCAGCGGTGGTGGGTGTGGCGTGGGGTGTCATTCGAGGCCATGGTTTCCTCCGCGTTGGGCGTTGCTGGTGTTCTGGGCGCGGTGCGCGATCTTTCGGGCGGCGACGGCCTTGTCCAGGCGCAGCTCCTGATCCAGGTGGATTACCACCTCGTGGCCCGAGGGGGTGACCACCGCGTCGAAGGAGTTCTTCAGGCGCGAGAGCAGCCAGGCCGTGAACTCGTCGGTGGCGCCGCTGACGGCCTGGCCCATGACGTAGCGGCTGGTATCGGTGATCTGGGTGGTGGTCGAGCCCAGGGCGTTCTGGGTGACCAGCTTGGCGGCATCGGCGTAGGCCTGGCCTGCCACTCCCAGGGTCTTGGCACCGATGATGTCGGTCAGGTACGCTGGCGCGTTGGTGACGAACTTGCCGACGATGCAGGGGTTGCCGCGCGGGTCGCTGATGAAGCCCAGGTCGCCGCTTGATCCGGCCGCCGTTCCGCGACCGCGCGAGGAGACGGTGCGGATGGTGCCGTCGTTGAACACGAAGGTGGCCGAGCGGATCTTGCCCTCGGAGCAGGACAGCGCCATGTCGCCGATGGCCACACCGGTGAGGATCATGCCGGCGATGTCTTCGGGCAGCTCCCAGCCATTGGCCGCGAGGTTCTCGCGCCCGACGATCAGCTTGAACTGCATCGGATCGGTCACCCGGCCGTCAATCGGCACCCGGCCGATGATGGCGGTCATGGCCTTTGCACCCACCAGCGTCGAGTTCTCGGGCAGCGTGAAGTAGGCCTCGTCCTGTTCTGCCTCGGCGGCACCCGCCGCGCCCCCGGTGGCCGCGCCACCTGCAACTGCCGGTTCTGTGCCGGTGCGGGCGCTGGCGTTGGTGCGCACGTAGCGCGTCGAGGGAGGTCCCTGATTACGGTTGCGCGTGTCCTCGAAGGCCGCGTAGCCCATGGGCGCCACGGTCTTGTAGGCCACGGCGCCTGGCGCCGCCTCCTGCTCGCCCAGGTTCAGGTCCGCCGTGATGGGCGCTGCGGCACCACCATTGACCGTGCGACCGACCTGCGAACCTGGCGTAGGTCGCGACGTGGGCAGGGTGGGCAAAGCGCCCAGCAGCGATTCAGCGGCCTGGCCAGCAGCGTCCACGGTCGCCCCGAACTCCCCGTCTTTCTGGCCAGACCCCGCGCTTGGGCGCGCTGCGCCGCGCCGGGCCGCTTCCTCTTCGAGCTTCTTGTTGCGCTCGACGATGTCGGCCACTTGCTTGCGCAACTCGGCGTTGCTGGCCACCACCGTGGCCAGGGTCTCGCCCGCGTTGTCGTTGTCGGCGCCTTTGGTGGGCGGCAGCTCGCTGGGCTGGGGCACCGCCTTCATGGGTGCAGCGGGTGCGCCGCCCTGCGAGCCGCTGAACTGCTGGTACAGGATGACCCCCACGATCAGCAGGGAGAGCACGCCCAGGACGGGCAGCAAGGTGTTCTGTTTGATGGCCATGAACAGTTCCTCCGCTCAGAGACAGGCGTCAAAGGCACGGTCGCAGATCAGGTACAGCGCCGTGGTGTCCGTCTCGCTGCCAGCGGGACCGATGCGCCCGTGCTGCGCGGTCACTGCGAGCCAGCGCCCACGCAGGTGCTCCAGTGGCAGCTCGAAGGGCTGAGTCGATTTGTTGGTCACGCGAACCGCCGTGACATACAGGCCGGCCGAGCGCCACTGACCCAGCGGCACTGTCTCGACCAAGCCACCGCGAACCAAGCCGGGTACCGGTTTGGTGCTGACCTGCACCTGGGAGATGCCGGGCCGCGTGGTGGCCAGGCGACGTGGCGCATACAGCATGCGGGAGGCAAAGCGCGTGAGTTCGACCATGTCCGCAGCCGGTGGGCCGGCCTCGGTGGCCGCTGCTGCGCCGACAGACGCCTCACGGCTGCCGGATCGGTCCAGGAAAACCTCCAGTTCGGCGCTGGCGCCCGAGGTCTGGGCATTGGCCACCAGGTCCAGCGGGATCTGCCGTCCACCGTCGATCAGCTCGGCCACGATGCGGATTTGGGCGAAGGGCACCAGCGCGGTGACATAGATGGTGCGGTCGATGGCCTCCACGCGAGCCACCGACTCGATGTCGGCGGGCACATGAAGGGCGGCAGGGCCGGGGAGCGTGATCAAGCGCTCGCGCTGAACCGGCAGGCCGACCCGAACGGGCTGCCGGTTGAAGACCGCCCGCTCCACACCGGGGCGATCCGACGGCGCAGCAGCGCCGGACGATGCTGCCGCGCGGTTGGCATTCTTGGTAGCTGGCTTGGCCTTGGGGGTGGGCGCGGCCTGGTTCGAAGACGCAGGCGTTCCCGAGTCGCGGGCCGCAGCGGCAGCGCGCGCGGCCACGCCCTGGGGCATGGGAGCGGGTAAAGCGCCGGCAGCGACGGCGCCGGCCTGTCCCAGATCCACCTCGGCGACCACGGGAGGGGAGGCGGTGCTCGATGCCGGTACCGGCTTCTGGCCTGCAGCAGGCAGGGCGATCAGCGGTGGCTGGGTCGCAGCAGGCGCGATGTCCTGCACCTGCTGCGCCAGCGACGGCACGGCTGCGAACACGGCCAGCGCCGCCAGGCTGACGCGCAGGACATGGCCCGCAAGGGTTGGGGTGTGATCAGACATGGGTCGTCCTTTGGGTGGAATGGCCTGCTGCAGCGCAGAGGGGGATGGCGTTTCATCGGCTCGATGCCGGTGCGGAGGGGGTGGTTGCTGGCGCACCGGTCGCGGTGTTGGCGCTTTCGGCAGCGAGCGGTGTCGTGGTCGGCGATGGCGACACCGCAATCGGTGCCTGGGCGCTGATCGCTGGCAGTGCTGCAGGGGTCAGTCCCTGAGCGGCGCCTATGGCGCTGTCCTTGATGTCCAGCCGGGCGGGCGCGGCAGAGCCGAAACAGTCCACGGCCAGCCTGAACGGGTTGCGCTCGCGGTCGACGTCGTAGCGCACCACGCGAACGGGATAGCGGATGAAGGCGTCCTTGACCGCCTGGCCTCGGAAAGTCTCGGTCACCTGCATGTCCAGCAGCACGGTCCAGGCCGAGGGACCTTCACCGATCACCCGGTTGTCCTGGAATCCCAGGCCGGGAATTTCGCTGATCTGACGCGTGCGCTGGTGCAGCTCGCCAGCCCGGTTGCGGTTGTCGATGTCACCCTGCAACTGCGCCTGGCAGCGCGGAGTCAGATAGGACTGAAAGTCGTAGATCTGCTTGCCGTAGTCCTTGCCGCCATCGCTCTGCCAGCGGTTGACCTGCTGCCAGACGTAGTAGGCGAAGCTGTACACGTTGGGGTTGGGCACGGGCGCCACGCCACCGGTGACCGACACGCGCTCCCCGGCGCGCAGGTCAGGGTTGATGTGCAGGTCGATCTGGCGCGGCCTGGCCCACAGCAGGGCCATCCCGACGACGGCCACCAGGCCGATCACCACGAGAGCCCGGAACAGGCGGGCGTTGTGGGCGCGTTCGGCGGCAAGGGCATCAAGGTATCTGGACATGGTGATCGGCTCGTTGGTAAAACTCAGGATTCATGGGGCGTGCGGCGCAGCCGCGCCAGTCGGCGCCAGAGGGAACGGCCGGCCTGTGGGTCCAGGAGGTGACTCAGCGAGAACGGCAGAGAGCGACCCAGCGACCACTGCCCGTGGTAGGTGAGAAAGCGGCTCTTGCTCAGGCCCTTGCGCGTAAACCACAGGTGCAGCGCCTGGGTGTAGTAGCCGTCGGGCCGACCGCGCTTGAGGTCCTGCAGCTTGGCCGATCCGAACCACAGGGCGGCAATCGGCCCGAAGATGGCCGGCAGCAGCATCAGCTGCCACAGGCCCGTGAACAGCAGCAACACCAAACCCAGGAGCAAGCAGACGGGAATGGAGATCGCCGCCATGACCTTGGCCTCGGTCACCGTCATGCCGCGAAGCACGGACGGTTCCACGTTGACGCGGTGGGTCAGTGGCACCCGCTCGGGCGCATGGCTGCGCTCGGCGCTGCGCTGGGTGTCGTCGGACGCCGTCGGTGTGCTGCTCATGACCTGTTCCCTTGCTTGAACCTGGATGTGATTTGCTACGCGGGACGGTCAGGTCTGCCCGATCACCTGGAAGGCGTAGGTCACCAGGATCACGAGGAACACCGTGAGGATCATCCCCATGATGAAATACTCCTTGAGGTCGGCGATCTGCGCGCGGCCGGCCGTGTACTCGCGCCACTTGGACAGCGCACCGCCGACCACGTAGAGAAATCCCAGGGCGACCAGCACCAGGCCGAGGATGGCCATACCCGCCTTGAAGTAGGCGCTCATGGCGCACATCCAGTCGCCAGCGGCGCAGGTGGCGCCGTTCATGTCCGTTCCGGGGGTGGGCATGGTGGGTAGCGCGGCCAGGGCCGGGCTGCACATCACGGCCACGACCGGTGCCAGCGCCCAGCGCTGCAGGCGGTCGCCCAAGTGTTTGAACCCTGCGGCAGCGGCCTGCCGGGCGGGTGGGTGTTGACGCTGGGTCATGGGTGTGCTCCTTGAAGTTGAAGAAGTGATGGATGAGGGAAGGAAAACCGGTGGATGGGTCAGAACATCACTCGCGTCACCGGAACACCGCGAAGAACAGAACCGCCAGGATCACCATCACCTTCAGCGCCGACCAGGTGGCCGACATCAGTGAGGCGCGCTCTTCCTTGTAGGCGTTGAAGATGGCCAACATGGCCCAGGCGAAGACCAGCAGGATCACGCCGCTGGCAATGAGCTGGACCGTGGTCCTCAGGGCGGTGGGCGAGACACCTGATCCCGCCTCGAATGCCAGACTCATCGTGGGGTCCATGCAGCAGCTCCTGTCGGAAAGGGGAGAGGTGGGCTCACTGGCGGTAGTCGCCACGCAACGGCGGCACCGGGCGCGGCTGGCGCGGCGCGTCCACGTGCGAGGTGATGCCCTCTCGCAACTGGCCCAGGTCGCGCAGCAGCCAGTCGTAGCGGAACTTCACCCGCTCGCCCGTGGGCGCGGTCTGCGCGGCTTCGGAGACCATCACCTGCACGCGCTCGATCTCCGAGGCGATGCGCGCCAGGTTCTCGCGCTCGGTGTCGGCGTCGCCCGCCTGGGCGTTGGTGGCGCTCAGCGCCACATAGAGCACTGCGAGCACCCAGCTGCGGCGCACGCGCGTGCCTGGGGTGGCCTGCAGGGGCGACGGGGACGGGAGCATGGAAACAGAAGTGTTCATCGGGACTCCTTGGGCTGGAACAGGGGGGATCTGCGCGGCGCCGGGCTCGAAGAGCGACGGGATGCAGTGCGACGTGGTTCGATGGGCTGGGTAGCTGGGCAGCATCAGACGTACTTCTTGAAGGTGGCCACCGTGGTGGACATGGCGAACGCGACCAGCACGGTGAAGACGATCACCATGTGGGATGGGTTGAAGTTGCCGAACGGCCAAGCCAGGTACAGGCCGAAACCTCCGGTCAGCGCCCAGGCCGTGTAGCGCTTGGCGTGGTGGTAAACGAAGGAGCTTTCGCGCCCGCCCCCCCAGCGGCGCAGGTCGCGGCGCACCAGGCCATCGACCACACCCACGAGGCAGGCCAGGATGAAGGCCGGGGCGGCAAACGCCGCCACCGACAGGCGCAGCAGCACGTCCTGCAGCACGTACATGGAAGTCACCGCCCAGCGGCTGAGCAGAATCTGCATGGAGCGGTTGGCGCGGGCGGCGTTGTGGCGCAGATCGCCCGAGGGCGCATCCTGCGCGGCCTGGAAGATCGCCTGCTGACGCTCATACCAGGCAATCACCCCCAGCCGCTCGTAGGGCAGGCGCACATTGCGCACCAGCTGCTCGGACCAGGCCACGGTATCGCGCACCAGCAGGCTGCGTGGCGCCTGGGCGATGTACTCCAGGTCCTGCTCCACGATCTGCTGTGCGTGGTTCTCCTGCAGATCGCGCCAGAGCGTGAACGAGCCCACGATCTCGATCATCATTCCGATGAACCAGGCGAAGAGGGTGATGAACAACAGACCAAAGCCCATCTCCAGGCCCAGCTCGACCGGACCACGTGCGCGCGGCCGGCCCGGCGTCTTGGCGACCATGGCACTCATTCCAGCACCCCCGTGGCGTTGGCCGAGCTGTTGAAGTCCATCTCGCGCGGCTCGGTTCGCGTTGCCAAGCTGTCATCGCCGTCCGAGTCTTCCTGCTCGTCCTGGATCTGGTCGCGCAGCGCCAGTGCCGTGTCGATCACCCCGCCGCCAGCCAGGCCGATGGGCTGGTTGCCCAGCCAGTCGGTCTCGCGCGCCCACTGCTCGGAGGTCCGGTAGCGCGCCTTCATGTCCAGCGCCACCTGCCGGATGGACTCGGGCACGAACGGGTCGGCATCCTTCCTGGGCAGGGGGATGCGCAGCTTGAATCGCCGGTTGCCTTCGAGCAGGGCGAACGCCTGACCCTGCGGCAGACTCAGGATGTCGGCCGGCTGGATCATCGGCACCTTGGTGCTGGTGACGATGTCCACGTTGCGCGAGGTGAAGTCCACGCCGCTGCCGTCGGCCGCGCTGTCGCTCACACCGGTACTGGGTGTGATGTGCACCACGTCCACCTGCGGCACCTGCTCGGCCAGCAGGTTGGCCGTGTTGACCGAGCGCACCCGCAGCATCACCAGGTGGTTGAAGTTGTCTAGGATCTGGCCGGCCTTTGCCTTGTCGCCCACCTTGGCCTCGATGTCGAACATCGACTGGGTATAGGCCGTGATCCGAAAGCCCGAGCCACCGAGCTTGTTGACCATGGGCACGAACTCGGGGCCGGCGATCTCGTTGACCTCGTCGAAGTGGCAGCAGATCGTGGGCAGCACGATCTTGCCCGTGGGGTGGTGCGGGTCCAGACCCGTCTTGTAGAGCTTGCCGCCGACGCTGACCAGATCGGCCAGCATGCTGTTGCCCACGGCAGAGGACACGACCGAGTCGGTCAGCGCGTCCAGCCCGCAGTAGACGATTCCGCCCTGGCGGATGACGCTCATCCAGTCGAAGATCGGGCGCTTGTCGTGGGGGTCGAAGTAGTCCGGGCTGATGAGCTTACCCACGGCGCCGGAGGTCAGCTTCTCCAGGAACGGACCGAGACTGGCGATGATCTTCTCGTAGAAGGACCGCTCGTAGGACACCGCCGCCGCCAGGCCCGTGAGCACCTTGTCAGGCACCCGCAGCTCCTTGATCAGAGAGATCATGGCCACCAGCGGCGGATCGCGGTCGGAGAGCGCGCGCGAGACCGGGTATTTCTTCTTCTCGATCAGGCCCTCCAGATGGCCCAGCCGGTCTTGGTAATCGGTGTACTGGCCCTCTGCTGCCTTCTGGCGAAACACCATGTGGGCGTAGTCCATGAAGAGGGGGTCGATGCCCGTGACGTCGGCCAGCAGGCTCTCGTAGGTCGGCACCCGGCCCAGCGCCACCTGGGCTTGCGCCACCAGGTTGGTGAAGCGCCAGCTGAACTCCTTGAACGCGGCCGAATTGCCCGAGGAGGGCAGGGCGTTGGTGGCACGGGCGGCCACCTCGGTGATGCGGGAGAAGTTGCCGATGCCGTTGTAGCGGGCAGAGATGTCGGGATAGCCCAGGTGGAACAGGTAGAACTGGTTGCCGCGGCCGGCCCGGTGCGCTTCGGCGTACAGCCGCATCATCAGATCGGCGTCCCCCTTGGGATCTATCACGATCACCACATGGCCCGCGTGAATGTCCTGCGTGGCCAGCACTTCGAGCAGCCGCGACTTGCCCACGCGCGTGGTGCCCAGCACGATCATGTGGCCCGTGCGCGAGGCCTGCCGCATGGTGATGGGACGTTCCTCCAGGGCGCCCACGCCATGGAGCAACGGGGAGCCGCCCAGGTCGTCATAGGCCTTGAGCGGGTTGAGCCAGTGGTCCCACTGAACCATCTGGGCGGTCAGGCCCGCCACACCCATGCGGATACTGATGAACTTTGAGGGCGGGGCCTGATCGGAGGTGGCCGCCACTGCGGCCTCCTGGCTCCAGGCGGACAGGCGTGTGCCCAGCTGTCGCAGGGCCTTTTCTCGCGCTTGCGGCTTGACGAAGCGCTCGGCGTCCGGCCGGCTGGCCTCGTGCTTGCGCTGGGTGTGCTGCTGGGACCACTCGAAGCCGTGCCCGAGGTAGAACTGCCCGGGCTCGACCGGGATTTCGTGAGGCGCCATGCGCGTCACGGGGTAATACTTCATCCCGTGCTGGTACTTCAGGATGTGCAGCGCCTGCTTGCAGCGCACCCACCCGAAGTAGCCCGCGATGGCCGCGAGCACCCAGCCCATCCACGGCGGCATCATCAGCGCCCACGGCGCCACGATGGCCACCAGGGCCACGCCCCAGACGGTCATCGTGCTCCACAGCTCCACCGGAGGCCGCAGCAGCGCTTCGAGTGCGTCGTCGGGCTTCACGGCCTGGCCTCCTGCATCGGCGCCGCAGTGGGCGAGGCGCCCGCCGCGCGAGGGGGCGAGCTGGTCAGGCGCCCATCGGCGAGCACCAGCAGCGGATAGGTCTGCATGCCTGCCCGTCGCAGCGTGGTGGTGAGCCAGTCGCCCACCATGGGGGCCAGCGATGCGCCACCAGCGAGCTGCTGGACCTGCTTGAAAGCGCGTTCGGATTCGGCCTGCACCACAAGACCGGACGCCCCCAGGGCAATCAGGGCCTGACGGTGCTGCGACAGCCATTGGCGGCTGAGCGGATCGGTGCCAACCAGGAACACCGGATGAGCCAGCCATTCGGGCCGGAACAGGCCGCTGGCGGTGCGGGCCTGCGCTTCGGAGAGCACGCCCGGCACCATGCCCGAGCGGATCGGGAATCGCACGCCTTCGAGCACGCCGGCCTGGTCCACCCCTGCCACCAGGTGACCGAGGTAGGTGCCCATGGGTACGGCACCGGCCCCCGAGTGAATGACCACCGGTTGCGACAGCACCATCGTTGGTAGACCCATTCCCATGAGACACCAGAACGAGGCGGCGACCAAGCGCATGGCCTTCATGCCGGCGCTCCCAGTGAGCCTTGACGCGAGCCCTGACGGCGGTACGTCTGCGCCAGACTGAGCACACGGCGCACGTAGTGCCGCGTCTCCGGGTAGTTGGGCACCCGGTGGCCCGCCTTTATGACCGCTCCCGGTCCGGCGTTGTAGGCAGCGACGGCGAGCTCGACATCGCCGCCGAAGCGGGCCAGTTGCTCGGCCAAGTACTTGGTGCCCAACACGATGCTCACGCGCGGGTCGGCCAACAACTGCTCCACCGACAGACCCTGCAAATCTTGCAGACCCAGATCGCGCGCGGTGGATGGCAGCACCTGCATCAGCCCGATGGCGTTCTTGGGACTGACGGCATGGGGATTGAAGGCCGACTCGGCATGGATCACCGCCTGCACCAGGTGTGTATCGACCGCGAAGTGGTGAGACGCTCGCTGGAGCATCTGTGCCATCTCCGGGGTCATCTGGCGCCCCCGTCTTTTGGCTTGCACGGGCCGCTGCAGCAGCTGCTCGGCCACGTCTGCCGCCGTGTCGGAGGTCGCAGAGGGGAGGGTTGTGCCCACCGGCACAGGCTCAGAAAGACCTCGTGCGGCCGTGTGGCTCCGTGCTGCGGGCTGCTTGCTCATCCGGGGCAGGATCACGCGCTGATGTTCCGCACCGCTGATCCATGCCGCACCCTGCTCGGACTCCTGCGCATAGGGTTGCGTCCCCACCAGGGCCGCGCCGACGCACAGCACCCACGCGCCCACGCGCCTGAACACTGGGCGGTTCGAGAGGGACAAAAGGTGGTGCTGAGCTTGCATGTCCGTTTTCTGGCTCAGCGGCGGGGTGCGGCCTTGGCTGGAGCCAAGGGACGGGATGGGTCCTTGACCAGCTTGCGCGGAATGCCCAGCAGATCGGCGGCTGAGGTTGGCCCCTCCACCATGGGCAGCCCCTCGAAATCCACGACCTTCTGGTTCGGGTACAGGCGCGACTGGGCCTGCTGGAACGCGCGGTTCCAAGCCAGCGAGCGCTCGACATCGGCCTGCAGGGCACGGGCGAACATCTCGGCGTAGCGCTGGCGCTCCGCGTCATCGCGTGCGTGGATGCCCAGGGCCTCCACGGGAGAAAGGTTTTCGACGGAGAACGCGGCCCGGGGTCCCTTGAGCAGGACCTTGGCGCGGATCATCTCTTCCTCGCTCAGGCCCCAGATTTGAGCCACCAGCAGATCGTTGGCATCCAGGCGCGAATGCGCCTGGGCGATGCGTTGCGCATTGGTCTGACCCAGTTGCGTCTGGGCCTCCTGAATGCGTGTGGTGGCGGTTTGCGCCCCTGCCGGCTGCACCAGCACCCACATCAGCAGGCATGCGGCGCCCAGCACGCCCACATAGCCCAGCACCGGGCGAAGTAGCGGGGTCCTCATGGCTGACGCTCCACGGCGATGCTCACCGAACGGGCACCGTCGCTGAACGTCGCGCGTTGGCCGGCCACATCCACGGAGGTCAGCGTCACACCCTGGTAGGAATCGCCGGGCGAGAGCACTCGCACTTGCGCCGGGTTGCCTCCGACTTCACCGACCAACACCGAAGGCCGGCCGTCCCACATGTCTACGCTGAGCACCTGGTGGGTCGGCCGGGGAGCCACGGCAGCGACCGGGCGGCGCACTGCGGGTTTGCGCGGCGCCGGACGGCTTGCCGCCGCTGATGCGACCGTCTGCGGTGCGGCCGGCGGCGGCAGGATCGAGGGGTGGGGCAGGAAGTCGGCCACCTGCAAACCCGCGCCATCCTGGCCGGCGCCTTCCTTGATGTAGCCCTGAGCCTTGAAGCCGGCGACCAGCTGGTCCAGTCGGTTCTCCAGACGCTCCAGCTGTTCCTGCAGCTTGGGGTCTTGCGCAACCGATGCAACAGGCACGGCCTCGGCCGGCGCTGTGGTCGGCAAGGCAGGTGGCAGACCCGGGGCCGCCTGCGCAGTGGGGTCAGCCAGCGCAGCCACTGCGGGCGATGCCTCCTTCTTGCGAGCGAATGGCAATCCGTCCGAGGACCACATCATGAACGCGGCCACCGATGCCAGAATGAGTAGGAGGACCAGGGCACCGGTCAGCACCGGCTTGCCCTTTTTGACCGGCGCGGCGCTCACGGACGTCGAGCGCACGAAGGTCGGGTCTGTGCTGCTGCGTGCCGGCTCGGGCGGATCGGGCAACTCGCCCTCGGATTGATGGGCAGCGGCCTTAGCACGGGGGGAACGTGACGCGCGTGACTGCTCGGCATCGCGGCGTTTGTTGTCCCAGAACTCGTCGTCCTGCTGGCGCTGAAACTCCTGCATTTCTGCATCTGGGTCCATGGCGGTCCTCACGGCGAATGTGAAAAGTGGTCGAAAGGGAACTGAATGCGGTGCGCGGCGAGCAGGGTTCAGGGCGAGCCGAAGACATCAGCGCGACGTTCTGCCTCCACGGCTTGCGCCTGAGGTCTGGGCGGTTGAGGCGCTGGGGTGCCCTTGAAAGCCGAGCGGGTGAACCAAACCTGGCGGCTCACCGGATCGCTGTGCAGTTGCCAGGCGGGACCCAGCAAGGTCTTGAGCAGGTCGCTCACACGGTGCGGACCTATGCGCCGCTGCGACTCGGGCAAGGGCAGGGCGAGGAAGTTGCGCGCGGTTTCATCCAGCGCCTCGGCGGGGACCAGCCGAAAACCCGTGCGCACCAGGGTGTGTGCCAGCGCCTCGCCCACCGTGTTGACCGTCTGGCGCGGGTAGCTCAGCTGCGCGTACACCGACAGCGGGTCCGACAGGCTCTCGGTGGGCGCTCCCGCCTGCGTGGTGTAGCGCCCCACCTGGACCTGGCTGCCGTCAGGGGTGACGGTCTGCGCGAGAACGGGATGAGCTGTCGCCGCGACCACGGCCAGCAACACAAGGGAGAAAAGTGCTTTGAATGACATGGACCCGCCTCTTCACTGGTTGAAATCACTGGACGCGCCTGGGACCTGCTGGGAAGAAAGCGCCTGGTGACCCGCGAGGGCCACCAGGCAAACATGACGCCCCCAGGAGATGCGTCGCCAGTGCAGGGCAGTTTCTGAATCGGGAGGGTTTGTCGCCACCGAAAACCTGCCGCAGAAAAGGCAGGTTTTCGCTTGACAGGGCAATGCTTTAGCGGTATCCGCCATTTCCAGTCGTGGCAAAGTGACGACAAAGGTGCGCTGCCCCGAGGGCGGGGCAGGGACGGGCAAAGGCGGTTTACCGGTTAATGGCCCTATCCAAAGGGCGCCCCCCTCCCAAGGTTTCGGGGGCCAAAGGGCCTACTGGAACGGGCAATGCGGGGGATACGGGCACAGGCAGTGCAGCCGCACGGCGGGGCGTGCGGCTGCACTCGGATGCGGGTAGCAAAACAGCGCGCGGGCGTCAAGCGAAAACCTGCCGCACGTGCTGGCAGGTTTTGAGTTGAATGAAAGGGCTGGTGTGCCTAGAGTGATCCGGTCTTTTTTCGCACGGATTCACAACAATGACCACGCGCCAGCCGCTCTCGCCCAAGATGGGTTTTGCCAACACCCTGCACATGGCCGATGGGCGCAGCGTCCATGATGCTCAGCACGCACCTTATCTGGTGGCGGCCTCGCTGCACGAGTTGGGCATGGTCGACTGGTTGCCGCGCGTTTTCGGCTTCCTGCGCATGTACGACGGCGTGGCACGGTGGATGGAGACCGGCATGCCCGAAGCGGCCTGCATGGCGGACCTGGACCTGCGCGAGGAGGTCATGCGCAAGCGCAGCGGCGCCACCCAACCCGAACAGGACCCCGCGGCGTTGCGGTTCCGGCTCGCCGTGTTGCTGACCAATTCGCCTGTGACACTGTTCGGCGCGCGCTGGAAGCTCGAACGCAGGTTCAAGGATTTGCCCATGGACATCCCGTGGAATCCGCTGGAGCAGCCCTGGCTGACGTTCCTGGGGCAGCACATCGTCCTGCCTGACCACGCCACCTTACATATCAACCGCAAGGGACGTCAGATCCGCCAACAGCTCATGGCCTACCTGCTGGAGCGCTGAGGCATTGGTCATGATCGGTCACTGCATGCGCTGGATCAAACGCTGGGACCCACGTTCGCCACGCCCGGCATCCAGCGTTGCATCAGGCACCGCCATCCCGCCGCGTGCGGCACCCGATGAGGTGAATCCCCCCATGCCGGTGGTCCGTGGCCACGCCGAGGGGTGGCTGAGGGTTCTGCCTGCGACCGACCTGCTGCGCGTGGTGCATGGCGGAAAGGCACTTGACACCATGTGGCGCCAGTCGCGTCTGGCGCAGATCGTCTGGGAGCGGGACTTGTTGCCAGCGGTCCACCGCTATGCGGAGTTTGTGCAGCTCATGCCCGCTTCCGAGTCGCATCACCACGCCCATGTCGGTGGGCTGCTGTCGCACACGCTGGAAATGACGCTGGCGGCGATGACCTGGCGCAACGGTCACTTCTTCCCGGAAGGTGCAAGCGTCGAGGAGATGGACGCTCAGCGCGACGAGTGGACCTATGTGGTTTTCTTCGCAGCGCTGCTTCACGACGTGGGCAAGATCATGGCGGACCTTCGCATCAACTGGATCTGCACCGGCATCGGAGCGCCGCTGCGTTGGGTCCCGATGTCCGGGCCGCTGACCGCCATGGTGCAATCACGGCGTGGTGGTGAGTATCTGGTGGAGTTCACACCGAAGTCTGCGCGGGACTATGCGGCACATTCCCGCCTGGCCGCGATCCTGCTGCAACAGGTGGCGCCGGCCACGGCACTGAGCTTTCTGGCGCGCCGGCCGCAAGCGTTCGAGGCTCTGACGCAGTACCTCTCTGGCAGTGACAAGAGCAGCATGCTGGCCCAGCTGGTGCGCAAGGCAGACCAGACCTCGACACAGCAGGCGCTGGCCAAAGGCAGCCGCGAGCGCTTCACGACCGCCACGAGCATCCCGCTGATCGATCTGCTGATGCAATCGGTGCGCGAGATGCTCAGGAGCGGCACCGCCTTGCCGCTGAACCGTTCCGGTGCCGCTGGCTGGGTCTACGACGGGAGCATCTGGTTTGTGGCCAAGCGACTGGCCGATGCGGTGAGGCAGCACATACGACAGCACCACCCGGATGAAGCTGTGCCAGGCGAGAACAAGAATGATCGGCTGTTCGATACCTGGCAGGAGTACGGCTGCATCCAGCCCAACCCGCAAAGCGGACAGGCCATCTGGTATGTGCTGGTGCAGGGTTCGGCCGTGGACGGTTCCGAGTCTGTTGCAGTGGCTCCTGTGCAAGGGGCAGGGGAGAACGATGGGGCCTACAGTCACTCGCTGACCATGCTCAGATTCCCGCTGGACAAGGTGTTCGAGGAAGCAGTGGCATACCCACCCCCGATGCGCGGGCGCATTGAGGTGCAGGTCAAACGTGGAGCAGCTTCGGGCGAGGCGGCCAACGAATCGTCCGCTGAGCCAGCGCCTCGACAGGATTCTGGATCGGGAATCCAGTCGGCTCTGAGTGAGGGTGCAGATGCGCCATCGAACAGCAATGTCGACCAGGCCACCCGGCCACCGACTCCCGGCGCGGGTCATCAGGAGACCTCTGGCGCGGCCAAGCAGGCCAAACCCAAGGCCGAACAACTGCGAGCGCCTGCCTTCAAGCGGCCGGGCAAGCCAGCCGAAGCGACCAAGGCGGCGGGCGGCCCCAAACCTGGCGATCCGGTTCAAGGCACGCCACGGGCAACAAGCGCCCCAACGAACATGCCACCGCGTGGTGAGCAGCGCCCGACCGAGTCACGGCAGGTACCACCAACCTCATCACCTGCGGCGGCTGCTTCGAGTCTGGAGCCTCCGCTGGACAAGTGGCTGGATTTCGAGGACGACGCTGCAGCGTTCAAAGACTTCCCGAAGCTGCCGCATCAACCCCTGGAAACGCAAAAAGCCGCACCGCGAGGGCCGTCGGTCGCGACCGCACCGCCAAAGGCACCTGCATCAGCGGGCAAACGTGCATCCAAACCTGGAGCAGACGCGGCCACATCGCCCGACACTGGCGCAATCCGTACCACAGAGGCGCTTCCAAGCCTGCCTCCGCTGCCAGCAGTTCGACCGCTGCTGGCTCGCTCTGGGCAGCCGCCCGAGGTACTTGCCAGGGCGGCTCCCACACAGTTCCAGACTGCGCCAGTCATTCTCAGTCCATTCCTGCCAGAGCTGCCGCATGAGACCGCCGGCAGGCCCAGCGAACCCACTCCTGCTGCAGTTGGCTTCATCGAATGGCTGCAGCAAGGCCTGTCCAGCCGGGCCTTGAAGTACAACGAGACGGGCGCGCTGGTGCATTTCGTGGCCGAGGGCATGGCGCTGGTCTCACCGCTGGTATTTCGTACCTACGCCGCAGAAACTGTTGCAGCCAGTGATGCCCAGGTCGACGCACAGGCGCTGCAGGTGCAGCGCGAAGTGATCAAGTCGGGATGGCATCTGATGGGGCCCGGCAAGGTCAACATCCTTAAGTACCAGGTCATTGGGCGCGGTGGCGTACCTGTGGGCAAACTCAGCGCCGTGGTGCTCACTCAGCCGGACCGCTGGGTCGTGCCTGTGCCACCGGTCAACCCGGTCCTCAAGCTCGTTTGAACCGCAGGTGCTGGATGGCTGGTAGATCTGACAGGGAGCGTTGAAAAAGTTTGACAGAGTCAGTCATGATGACTACATTGCAACCGTGCATCAGGGGAAACCAACTTGCTTGGGACCTGCGAAGGGCGTCACACATCAGTTGTGGCATCTGATCAAAAGTTGTGCAGACAGCGTGGAAAGTTGAACGGGCTCAGGCCCGTTTTTACGGCCTTCTCAATATTCCACGATGTATATTATGTTAAATTATTGAGCCATCAAATCCATGATTCAAGGTTCGGCCCAAATGTTGCTCCTGCTCTCGTGAGCAGCCCCATGCATCCGGGGAAACACCAGCTTGGTGCGCCCGCTAATTGGACTGCCCACACCTACAATGTCGCCCACCGGCAGGAGTCCAATCCGGCCAGTTCCATTCAACCCTCTCAAGGACGTTCATGAAGCATCTGTTTCTGACCCTCAGCATGATCGGCGCCGCCACCCTGGTGGGCTGTGGCAAGACCGAAGCCCCCGCGCCGGCCGCTCCGGCGCCTGCGCCCACCGCCGAAGCACCGGCACCCGCTCCCGCCAGCCAGTGGCCAGAACTGCGCGTGGCCATCGACCCCACCTACAAGCCCTTCACCTACAAGACCGACGCGGGCGAGCCCGCTGGTTTCGACGTGGACGTGGCCAAGGCCCTTTGCGACGAACTCAAGAGCAAGTGCGTGTTCGTCGAGCAGGCCTGGGACGGCATGATTCCCGGTCTGCTGGCCAAGAAGTACGACGCCATCATTTCCTCGATGTCGATCACCGAAGAGCGCAAGCAGTCGGTTGATTTCACGGGCAAGTACTACAACACGCCGTCCTGCGTGGTCGTCAAGACCGCACTGAACCTGGGCGCCGAAGCCGCGGGTTTCAAGGGCAAGAAGCTGGGCGTGCTGAAGGCTTCTACCCAGGAAAAGTACGCCATGGGTGAGCTCAAGCCCGCAGGGGCGACCGTCGTGCCTTACGACGCCCAGGATCAGGTCTATCTGGACATCAAGTCCGGCCGTCTGGACGGTACCGTGGCCGACGTGGTCGAAGTCCAGGGTGGCTTCCTGTCCACACCGGACGGCAAGGACTACAGCTGCGCCGGTGGCCGCATTCCGGTCGAGTTCGACGCCAAGTACTTCGGCGCTGGCGCGGGCGTGGCCATCCGCAAGGAAGACACCGCCCTGCGCGACGCGCTGGACGCGGGCATCAAGGCCATTCGCGACAACGGCAAGTGGAAGGAACTGTCCGAGAAGCACGTCCCTGGCGTGGACATCTGGGGTTCCTGATCCACTGAGCTGAACCGCGAGCGCCGATGACGACCTATTTCATCCAGATCCTCCAGGGCCTGCTGGTCACACTCGGCGTCTCGCTGGGCGCGCTGGTTGTCGCCGCCGTGCTCGGCCTGGCCGGCGCGGCGGCCAAACTCTCGCCTTACCGCTGGCTCAACTGGGTCGGCGACATCTATTCCACCGTGATCCGGGGTGTCCCGGATCTGGTGTGGATGCTGCTGCTGTACTTCGGCGGGCAGATCCTGATCAACGACATATTTGAAGCCATGGGCTACCGCAGTGGCCCGCAGATCAACCCCTTTGTGGCAGGGGTGCTGACCATCGGTTTCGTCTACGGCGCCTACATGACGGAAACCTTCCGGGGCGCCATCATGAGCGTGCCCAAGGGACAGTCGGAGGCCGGCTGGGCCTACGGCATGAGCCGGTTCTACACCTTCCGCCGCATGGTGCTGCCGCAGATGGTGCGGTTCGCACTGCCCAGTTTCACGAACAACTGGCTGGTGCTGCTCAAGGCCACCGCCCTCGTCTCGGTGATCGGACTGGCCGACATCACCAACCTCGCCAAGCAGGCCGGCGCGGCCGCTCGCGGCGACATCCCCGGTGCCGCCATCATCTTCATGGCCTTCGCCGGTTTTCTCTACCTCCTGATCTCCACCATCAGCCTGATCCTGCTGCGCAAGGCCGAGGCCCGCTACTCCGTGGGCGTGAAGCGGGGTGAGTTCTGATGGACAAGTTTGCGATCATCTTCCAGCCGCAGAACCTGGCCCTCTACTGGACGGGGTTCCTGGCGACCATGGAGTTGCTGGCCATCAGTCTGCTGGCCGGTGGGCTGCTGACGTTGCCACTGACGCTGATGCGGGTCTCGCGCAACCGCTGGGTCTCCACGCCGGTCTGGCTGTTCACCTATGTGGTGCGCGGCACACCGCTGCTGATCCAGGTCTATTTCATCTATTACGGCATCGCCCAGCTGGAGTGGGTGCAGGCGATGTGGGACACGGTCTGGCCCTGGACGATGTTCAAGGACCCGTTTTTCTGCGCTGTGGCGGCGTTTTCGCTCAACACCTGCGCCTACACGGTCGAGATGCTGGCGGGCGCCATCAAGGAAACGCCCGCTGGTGAAATCGAGGCCGCACAGGCCGCCGGCTACAGCAAATGGAACATGATGTTCCGTCTGGTGCTGCCCAGTGCGCTGCGCCGCACCCTTCCCGGCTACTCGAACGAAGTCGTGATGATGCTGCACGCCACCTCGCTGGCCAGCGTGGTACCGGCGCTGTACGACCTGACCAACGCCGCCTACGCGATCTACAAGACCTACTACCTGGCCTTCCAGCCGTTCATCGTGGTCGCGGTGCTGTATTTCATACTGACCTTCGCCCTGGTCTATGTGTTCCGGCTGCTGGAAAAGCGCTTCCTGGCCTATCTGCGCCCACGCACTCACTGATCCCGTTTTCTCTTCCTCCGGATGCGACAGCTCCAACACCCCCTGCTCTCTCCGTCGCTGGGCACCCAGCGCCAGGTCACCAGCCTGCACTTTGGTCAGGCCACCAATGGCCGCAAGGCCTACATCCAGTCCAGCCTGCACGCCGACGAGCTGCCCGGCATGCTCACCGCGCACAAGCTGCGGGGCCTTCTGGCCGCGGCCGAGACAGCCGGCGAGATCCCCGGCGAGGTCGTGCTGGTGCCGGTGTGCAACCCGATCGGGCTGGACCAGAGCCTGATGCACCACCAGGTCGGCCGCTTCGAGCTGCTGACCATGGAGAACTTCAACCGGAACTACCCGGACTTCTTCAATCTGGTGAAAGACCGGATCGCTCCGAAACTCACGCAGGATGTGGAGACAAACAAAGGCATCGTGCGGGCCGCCATGCACGAGGTGCTGCAGGAACAGCCGGTGACCACCGAGCTGGAGAGCCTTCGCCGGGTGCTGATGGGCCTTGCCTGCGACGCCGACGTGGTGCTGGACCTGCACTGCGACTTCGAGGCCATTCTTCATATGTACGTCGAGCAGCCCATGCTCGACCAGATGGCGCCGCTGGCGCGACTGCTTGGCGCCAAGGCGCTGCTGTGGGCGCGGGGCTCGGGTCCTTCGATCTCGTTCGACGAGGCGCTGTCCGGCCCATGGTGGCGTTTGCGCGATCACTTCGCCGACCAGGCGCCGATCCCCCTGGGCTGCGCCAGCACCACCGTCGAGCTGCGCAGCCAGACGGATGTGTCGGACGCCCTGGCCAGCCAGGATGCCCAGGCCATCGTCGGTTACCTGCGCCATGTCGGCGTGATGGCTGGCCCCACCCCTGCCCTGCCCGATCCGCGGTGCGAGCCGACACCGCTGGCCGGCACGGAAGCCTCCCACGCGCCGCACCCGGGCGTGATCGACTTCGTAGCCCAGGTCGGCGAGCGTGTGGCCGCTGGCCAGCTGCTGGCGCGGGTGGTCGACCCGCTGACACCGCGCGAAACCGACATCCGCAGCAGCATCGATGGCATCGTCTACGCCCGCCACAGCCTGCGCTGGGCCACGGCGGGCATGGAGCTTTGCCGTGTCGCCGGCCGAACACCGATCCGCTCCGGCAACCTGCTGAGCCCCTGACAGACCCACGCACCATGACCACCAAACTCGAAGCGATCGACATCCGCAAGAGCTACGGCTCGCACGAGGTGCTCAAGGGCATTTCCCTGACGGCCAAGGCCGGCGACGTGATCAGCATCATCGGCTCGTCCGGTTCCGGCAAATCCACCTTCCTGCGCTGCATGAACCTGCTGGAACGGCCGCAGCAGGGCCGCATCGTCGTGGCCGGCGAAGAGCTCAAGCTGGTCACCGCCAAGGACGGCATGCTCAAGGCGGCCGACGAAAAACAGCTGCAGCGCCTGCGTGCCAAGCTGACCATGGTGTTCCAGCACTTCAATCTCTGGTCGCACCTGACGGTGCTGGAAAACGTGATCGAGGCGCCCATGCATGTGCTCGGCAAGGGCAAGGACGAAGCCATTGCCACCGCCCGCAAGTACCTGGAGAAGGTCGGCCTGCGCGACGTCGAGGGCAAATACCCGGCCCACATGTCGGGCGGTCAGCAGCAGCGCGTGGCGATCGCCCGTGCGCTGGCGATGGAGCCCGAGGTGATGCTGTTCGACGAGCCGACCAGCGCGCTCGACCCCGAACTCGTCACCGAGGTGCTGCGCGTGATGCGCACCTTGGCCGAAGAAGGCCGCACCATGGTGGTGGTGACCCACGAGATGGGTTTTGCGCGCGAGGTCAGCAACCATGTGCTGTTCCTGCACCAGGGCCGCATCGAGGAACAGGGCAATCCGCGCGAAGTGCTGGTCAACCCCAAGTCCGAGCGGCTGTCCCAGTTCCTCTCGGGCAAGCTCAAGTAAGTCGGCGGCGAGGTTCGCCAATCGGCCGAACAGCGGGGTTTCCGTCCCGCTGTTGGCGGGTTTCTGTGGGGTCCGGATGGGAGAGCATTGCTCCATCCCGGAACCACCCGCCAGAAAGGAACCTCTCCATGAGCACCGTCGACACCAGCAACTCCAGCGCCTGGTCCCAGACCCTGTCGTCCCTGAGTGGCGCCATGTCCAGCTACCTGCAGGACAAGATGCACAAGAAGATGGACGCCGACGGCGATGGTGGCGTCAGCCAGAGCGAGTTCCAGGCGGCGCTTGAAAAGGTCGCTGGCAAGCTGGGCGTCGAAGTCGGCCAGGGCGCCTCGGAGCTGTATGCCTCGCTCGATGCCAACAAGGATGGCGCGCTGAATGGCGCCGAGGTGGGCACCCTGCTGCAGAACCTGTTTTCGTCCGCCTCAAACACCCAGGCGTTTGTCCAGCAGCGCGGCGATGAGGCCCGGTTCGCCGAGCTCGATGCCGACAACGATGGCCAGATCTCGATGGCCGAGTTCGGCATCACACCCGCCATCGAAACCACGGTGGTGCAGACCACGACCGTGATCACGACCACACAGGAAGTGATGTCCGGGGGGGCCGGCTCGCTCGTTGGCGCCACCAACCCCACGGCACCGGCGACCAAGGCTCCCGTGCATGCGGTCACCACGCCGGAAGAAGGCCCGGAGTTCGCCAAAACCGAAGAGGCGACTGCCGAGACCGAGGACGCTTCCTTGCAGGCCCTCATGCAGACCGTCGACACCGATGGCAGCGGCGACATTTCGGGCGCCGAGCTGAATGCCTACGTGGCCAAGCTGAGCGCCCAGGCCGAAGCCGCCAGCAAGCGCTACAACGACACCACCCTCGCCTCGCTGAGCGGCGGCAGCCTCCACGAATCCGCCTGACGCCTGGCGGCGATCAGGGCTTGAGCTCCAGGCGGCTGCGCCACTGCGTGGGCGCCATTTGCAGCGGCCGGTATTCCACGGCAGCCCAGGCGTCGCTCATGTCGCGGTAACGGCTGGAAAGCGCGTTGCCGCTCTGCCCCGTCTGGTAGATGAACAGCGAGTTCTCCGGCTCCGCCAGGTCGTAGATGGCGCGCAGGCTGGCGGCATGCCGGTTGGCAAACGGCGCATCGGCCTTGTCCAGGTGGTACTGGCCGACGTTCACGGTGAATGGGTCACCGCCCGTTTCCTTTCGCACCTCGAACATGGGTGCCAGCGCACCGACGTTGCTGAACGGACGGTGCACGGAAATCGCCGGGTGGGCCGTGCCCCAGCGCCAGCGCGACACATCCCTTCCCTGCTGCGCACTGATGCGGTCCAGTGCCCGGTCCAGCGCCGCCGTGCTGGCCGCAGCGCAGCCCTGCGGGCCGCACCAGTCGTGGTCGTCGCGCTCCAGAATCCCCTCGACCGCGTTGCGGAACAGGCGCTTGCCATAGAGCTTTTCGAACCGCTCCACGCCCAGGCGCTGGCCCACCACACCGCGCGTGAACTCGTCGATCCAGACGCTGTAGACCAGCGGCGCAGCCGCATCGGCAGACATGCCGCCGGTGAAGTCCTTGAGCGAAGCCAGTGCCGCAGCGGCGAGCGGGTGGCTGGACGCGGTCTTGCTCAGGTGGGGCAGCAGGCGCAGCGTCGCCTCCGAATGCAGATCGCCGTGCATGGCGCGGAAGCTGGCCGCGTCGTGCTTCTCCGTCTGAGCCAGCAGGACCTCGATGCGTTCCTGGCGGTACGGCGCCGCCCAGTCCTGGGTCAGGAAATGCGGGTAGTCGGCCGCATGGATGCGCTGATTGGCGGTGGCAATCCAGCCCTTGGCGCCGTCGTCCTGCGGGGTGTCTTCGTAAGGCAGGTAGCCCGTCCAGTCGTAGCGGGCGTCCCAGCCCGGCGAGGGAGCCACACCGCGGATGCGGTTGTCCGGCGACCGCAGGGGCACCTTGCCCACCGCCTTGAACAGGATGCGGCCACTGCGGTCGGCCATCACCGCGTTCTGCATCGGTGCGTGAAAGTGGCGGTACGCCTCCAGCAAATCGTCAACCGAGCGCGCGCGGTTGGAGGCCAGGGTGGCCTCCACATTGCGGTTGTCCGCCTCCAGCGCGGTCCAGCGCAGCGACAGCGCGAAGCGCCCGGTGTCGATGAGGTCACGCGCACGACCCGGTGCATCGCTGAGCACGGGGCCGTGTCGGCTGCTGCGCACCGTGTGCACCACGTCGGGCTCGCCCTTGACGCGGATGGTTTCGACGCGCTCGTCAAAGCGCGCCCAGGCTTCCTGCCCCGCGGGTGCCGGGAGGCGATAGCGGGTCGGGTCGCTGGGGTCCAGCTGCTCCAGGTACAGGTCTTGCACATCGGGGCCGGTGTTGGTGAAGCCCCAGGCCACGTCGGGTGTGCGCCCGAGCACCACGAACGGTGTGCCCGGCAGGGTCGCCCCGATCACATCCATGCCCTTGAGTCCGGGCACGTCGGGCGACTGCAGGCGGGCGAAGTACCAGATTGCCGGCGCGCTCAGGCCCAGGTGCGGGTCGTTGGCCAGCAGCGGCTTGCCGCTGGCGCTGCGCGCGCCCGACACCACCCAGTTGTTCGAGCCCTTGCCCTCCACTTCTCCAAGGGAGCGGGTCCACTCGATCACCCCCTGTGCCAGGGCATCCACACCAGGACTGCTCTCGGTGGCGCGCGACTGTCTGCCTTCAGCAGACGGAAACACGCGCATGGCACGGTACAGCTCTGCCAGATCGGCCGAGGCCGCGGGCGCCTCGCCCGGATACGGCGGAAACAGCTGCCACAGGGACGGGGTGTCCAGCACCTGCAGCGCGGACAGCCGGGCCAGCTCGTTGCCCCAGTTGCCGCCCAGGTCCAGCGCCATCATCAGGGCCCAGCCAGCGCTGTCCTCGGGCTCCCAGTAGCGGCCGGCGGCCGCTTCGTCCCGTGGGTCGATGCGCAGGATCTGGAACTCGGGCGACAGCGCTTGCTGGCGGCCAGCAAAGAATGCGTTCACGCCGTCGCTGTAGGCCTTCAGCGCTGCACGCCCCTCTTCGCTCATACCAGCAAGTTGCGCCTGGGCCGCCTGCCGGATGCCCAGCGTGCGCATGAGCAGGTCGGTCTCCAGCGTGGAGCGGCCAAACACCTCGGACAGCCGTCCTCGCATCAGGCGGCGGTTGAACTCCAGCTGCCATCCGCGTTCCTGCGCGTGCACATAACCCATCGCCATCCAGGCGTCCCGCGGGTCGGTGGCCAGAATGTGCGCCACATCGCTGCCGTCGCGTTGCACCTGCACGGCACCGCGCAACCCAGGCAGGCTCAGATCCCCATCCGTCTGGGGCTGGCTGCGCCAGGCATAGATCGACAACGCCACTGCTCCGAGCAGGATCAGCAGCAGCAACAGAAAGAAAAAACGGGTCAACCAGCGCATCAGCACCTCCAAGGCTGGAGCGATGGTAGCGGCGTCGTGCCGCTCGTGCATCGGACGTGCGACTGGCTCAGACGCGCGTGCGACCGTGCCCGAGCACCATCTGGCCATCCACCAGGCGGAAACTCACCGTGGGTGCGCTGATGTCCGTGAAGGGTGCACCCATCGAGAACTCGCCATCGCTGTGCAGCAGGCACTCCTGCCGCCTCAATGCAATGGCATTGTCCGTGCCGGCAAAACGAACCCAGGTGCCGTAGCTGCTGGTGTCTTCAAGAAGGTAGTTGCCCGAGCGGATGTCGATGGAAGCATGCATCCGGGAGACCCGCGGATCGTTCACCACAAAATCGGCCTCGGGCACCCGGCCGATCTTCAACGGTAAGTCCGTGAGATTGAAAGACTGGCTGGTGTCCAGCCAGCCCAGCTCGATGCCCCCGAACACCGATTCGGTGCTTTTTCTCAGGGCGTGCAGGTCGGCTGGAAGCGTCAGGAACTCTGACAGCATCTCGGTCTGCCACTCGATGCGGAAGACCTCTGTTGGCTCCACGCGCCCCTTGATCCGGATTGGCCCGAGGCTGCGGCTGCGCACGTTATGCCCCTTGCCCAGCTTGCGAATCACCAGGTCGTTGACCAGGATCTGCTCCGGCCCTGCCAGATCGCTCAGACGCGACGCCACGTTGACCGCATCGCCGAAGCAATCGCCGTCGACCTGCACCACCTGCCCGCGCGCCATGCCGATCTGCATCATCAGCTTGAGCCGGTTGGGCCACTGGGCCACCCGTTGAGAGTGCTCCTGCTGAATGGTGCTCATGCACTCGACAGCAAGCCGGTTGTTGGTGAACGAGAGCAGAAC
This sequence comes from Hydrogenophaga pseudoflava, assembly GCF_004353865.1. NCBI lineage: Bacteria > Pseudomonadati > Pseudomonadota > Betaproteobacteria > Burkholderiales > Comamonadaceae > Hydrogenophaga > Hydrogenophaga pseudoflava. The sequence goes on along the minus strand of NZ_CP037867.1, from coordinate 2,336,277 downwards.
GCCGTCGCCCAGCATCTTGACGACCTTGCCGTTGTGTTCCAGACCCATGGCCCCGATCCACTGGGTCAGCTTGGTCACCGCCTTGGCGGCGCGGTCGTTGCCCAGTGTTTCAAACACGGAGACGCTGCCGGTCAGGTCCACGAAGGCAATCGTCAGTTCGGCCATGAAAAATAGTAGAAATCGGCCTGGGCGAGGCCGGGTGCTGGTGGTGTCAACCGAAGCAAGGACAAGCTGGTGGATGGTAACAAGGTGTGTGGTTTATCACACATCCAGTCATTTGAGCACCAGAAATGACGTGACCCAGTACCGCTGTTGGACGTTTCCACATGGCTGAGCCCAAAGGACCTAAACGAACCGGCCGTCATTGAACACTTTCCGGGGCAATTACTGGCATCGTCACCAGACCTGTACACGCAATATCTTAAACAGTCTTTCTAACCGCTTGATTTGGCTGTTGTTTTCTTGACTTTCCTCAAGCTCAAGGCCTTGCCCGAGGGGCTCCCCGGACGTATCCTGCCCCCATAACTTCATATCGTTGGGATCGCAAATGCGCTGGATCAAACCCACCATTCGCCACAGCATCTCCGCCTTGCTGGGCACCGAGGTGCGCAAGCATGCACCGGAGTCGCTCGAGCCGGTCCGCCAGGCCATGCTGTCTGTTCTGGGTGAAGCAGGGGCCCAGGCCAATCCCAGGCTCAAACACCGCCTCATGTATGTGCACGATGTGCAAGCGCTCTGGTATGCCCGGGCCGAGATGGTGGCCGTACTCAGCCGTCTTCATGGCGAGGCACGGGCGGTCGATCTGGTCCGCAGCGTGACCCCGGTGTTCAATGGCCTCCTGCCCAAAGGTCTCCTGGAATCCACCCGCTCGGCACGCTGAGGCGTTTGCGAGCCCAAGCTCATCCCCAGAACATCAGCGCCTCGCGCCCCTGCACCATCACCTCCACGTCCCGGCCCACCGGCAACAACACCTTGGTGGGAACGTGCCCGAACGGCAGGCCCGTCAGCACAGGCGTCCGGGTCTGACTCCGAAGCCAGTCGACCACCGTCTGCAGCTTGAACCCGCGGTCGTGTGGAACCGGCTTGAAGCGGTTGAAACTGCCCAGCACGATCAGCTTCTGACGTCCCAGGATGCCCGCATGCAACAGTTGCGTCAGCTGTCGTTCGATGCGGTAGGGATGCTCGTTGACATCCTCCAGAAACAGCACGCCGCCCTTCACATCGGGCAACCAGGGCGTGCCGACCAATGAACACAGCACCGACAGGTTGCCGCCCCACAGCTGGGCCTTGTGAAGGTGCAGCGACGGGGCTTCTTCCCTGGCGGTCGTGGGCAGACAGGGCAGGTCCTTTTTGGGCAGCACCCAGCCTGCGCCCTCGCCATGTCCATCGAGCAGGTCGTCAAAGCAGGCTTCCATGATGTCGTCAGGCTCTTCGGCGCCAAAGTCCTCCCCCAGTGCCGGGCCCGCCCAGGTCACGGCGCCCGTCTTGGCCAGCAGCGCGCATTGCAGCGCGGTGAAGTCGCTCAGTCCCACGAACTGCGTGCCCTTGCCGATGGCTTTCGCGAGCTGCTTGTAGGGCAATTCGGGCAGAAGGCGCGTGAGGCCATATCCGCCGCGTGAAATCAGCGCCACGTCGGCACCGCTGGCCGCTGCACGGCCGATGGCCGCGATGCGGGTGGCGTCGTCGCCCGCAAACCGCATGTGGCTGCTGAGCGCAGCCTCGTCGATCTCGACCTCGTGGCCGAGTTGCTGCAGCCGTTTCACCCCGCGCCGGAAGGCGGCCTTGTCGCGCACGGCGCTGGAAGGAGAGTAGATGTAGATGTGGCTCATGGCTCGTTGAAAGAAACGGGATAGTTGGAAAAGTGTTGACAGGCCGCGCGTGCAATCTGCTCGCCCCGCTCGGGAACGAAGTGCCCTGCGTCGGAAATCAGCCAAGGTGGCGGGCAGCCCCGGATGTTGCGTGCCAGGGCTTGCATGACAGGCTCACCCAACACGGGGTCGCGTGCTCCGACCACCATCAGCGTCCGGCCCTGCCAGCGCTCTCGCCAGAACAGCAGGGCCTCGCGGGATATGGCTGCGCCTTCGTCTTCGGCGTGCTCCGGCACCAGATTCGGAAAGGCGCGCAGTGCGGCGCGATGGCCCGCGTCGGGAAACGGCGCGTTGTACGCCTCGCATTCGGCGGCATCCAGGTGCGGGTTGCCGCGCGCGAGCAGGCGGCCGACGTCGTACAGCGGCTTCTCTGCGCACATCTTGCGCCACGCCAAGAACCCCGGAGACAGTGTCTCGCCGCCAGTGGCCAGCAGGGTGTTCATGACGAGCAGGCCGGCGTAGCGCCCCGGTGAGGCCATCGGCAAGGTCAACCCGAGCAGCCCACCCCAGTCCTGCACCACCAGCACCACGTTGCCCAGGTCCAGCCGATCAACGAACTCGAGCAGCACGTTGCGGTGCCAGTTGAAACGGTGGAACGCGTCCTTCTTGGGTTTATCGCTCTTGCCAAAGCCGATCAGGTCGGGCGCCACCACACGATCTCCCGCCTCGGTGAAGACTGGAATCATTTTGCGGTAGAGATAGCTCCACGCCGGGTTGCCGTGCAGGCACAGCCAGGTGCGCGGCGCGTCCGACGGCCCTTCGTCCAGGTAGTGCAGGCGAAGGCCGCCCAGCGACGGGAGATCGCTCAGGTAGTGCGGCGACCAGGGGTATCCCGGCAAACCGTCGAAACGGCGTTCGGGCGTGCGCAGCGCGTCGTCTCGCAGAGGCTGGCCCTCGCGACGCTGCTGGTCACGGCGGGACCTGAAGAAATCGCTGAGCATGCTGCCGCACTCGTCGGCCCGCACACCGCCCAAGACCTGGGTGTGGTGGTTCAGCTGAGCCTGACCGAACAGGTCCACCACCGAGCCGGCTGCACCGGTCTTCGGATCATGTGCACCGAAGACCACCCGCCGCAGGCGCGAATGCAGCAGCGCGCCGCTGCACATGGCGCATGGCTCCAGCGTCACGAACAACTCGCAGTCGTCGAGGCGGTAGTTGCCCAGGGTCTGCGCTGCCGCGCGAAGGGCGACGATTTCTGCATGGGCTGTCGGGTCGTGCGCAGCGATGGGCGCGTTGCGCCCGACGCCCACCACCCTGCCCTGGTGCACGATCACCGCACCGACCGGCACCTCGCCCGCGGCGCGAGCGGCCTGGGCTTCTTTCAGGGCCAGGCCCATGTACTCGGCGTCGTTCATGCCGTCATTGTCCCGCACCCTTTGGGTGCCATCGTCAATCGAACAGCGACGGCTGCCGGTCCTGCAGGGGCCAGCTTGCCAGCACCTCATGGAGCCCCTGCCCATAGAGACTGTCGACAAGCCGCACTTCGGTCACGTCCCAGGCCAGAGGGGTGATTCGCCGGGAACCGACCGGCGCCCGCCCGTAGTCCAGCGTGATGTGTGGATAAAAGCTGGGCCGTATCCAAGCCTCGGGCCATCCGAGCGAGCGCAAGGCCGTGACCAGTTGCCGTCGCAGAAGGAACAAGGGCCGAACGCCGACACCGTGACCTGCCAGCTCGACAGTGCCGACCTCACGCTGAGGGCCGCGCGACTGCACGGTGTCAAAACAGACGCGGAATGGCGCCGCGTCCAGCTGCGGGCCCACACGCAAGACAAGCGCCAGGATTTCGGGAGGAATGCGGTCTTCGTACGACCCCAGAGGCACCAGTGTGGTGTGCAGCCGCTCAGCGGCCATGGGCTTGGAAGGTCCGTGGTACGAGCGGTTCAACAACTGGGACAACCGGTCAATGTCCTGTGCGACGGCCCAAGGCAGGTGCAGCATGTAGTAAAGATCATGGCGGATACCCATGCAACACCTCCTTGGGCTGCGATTGCGGGGGTACCATTCTGCACAACAACTGTATACTTGTACAGTAGCTGTATCGACATCACTCCCACTCGATGGTTGCTGGCGGCTTGCTGCTCACGTCATAGGTCACGCGGTTGATGCCACGCACCTCGTTGATGATGCGGCTGGACACCTTCTTGAGCAGCGCGTACGGCAGCTCGGCCCAGTCGGCGGTCATGAAGTCGCTGGTCTGCACCGCGCGCAGCGCCACCACGTAGTCGTAGGTGCGGCCGTCGCCCATCACGCCCACGCTCTTGACCGGCAGGAACACGGTGAAGGCCTGGCTGGTCAGGTCGTACCAGCTCTTGCCGCTGTGGTGGTCGATGGTCGAGCGCAGCTCTTCGATGAAGATCGCGTCGGCCCGGCGCAACAGGTCGGCGTATTCCTTCTTCACCTCGCCCAGGATGCGCACGCCCAGACCAGGCCCCGGGAACGGGTGGCGGTAGACCATGTCGTGCGGAAGGCCCAGGGCCACGCCCAGTTCACGCACCTCGTCCTTGAACAGGTCGCGCAGCGGCTCCAGCAGCTTCAGGCCCAACTGCTCGGGCAGTCCGCCCACGTTGTGGTGGCTCTTGATGGTCACGGCCTTCTTGCTCTTGGCGCCGCCAGACTCGATCACGTCTGGATAAATTGTTCCTTGTGCCAACCACTTGGCGCCTTTTGTTGAAGCACCACTTGAAATGAGTTTGGCGGCCTCGGCCTTGAACACCTCGACAAACTCGCGGCCGATGATCTTGCGCTTGGCTTCCGGATCGCTCACCCCGGCCAAGTGGCCGAGGAACTGGTCCGCCGCGTCAACCCGGATGACCTTCGCGTGCAGCTTGCCGACAAACATGTCCATCACCATGTCGCCCTCGTGCAGGCGCAGCAGGCCATGGTCCACGAACACGCAGGTCAGCTGGTCGCCGATGGCCCGGTGGATCAGGGCGGCGGCCACCGACGAGTCCACGCCACCGGACAGCCCGAGGATCACTTCCTCATCCCCCACCTGTTCGCGGATCTTCTGCACGGCTTCCTCGATATGGTCGCGCATGATCCAGTCGGGGCGCGTGCCGCAGATTTCCAGCACGAAGCGCTCCAGCAGCGCCCTGCCCTGCACCGTGTGCGTCACCTCGGGGTGGAACTGCACCGCGTAGTAACCGCGCGATTCGTCGGCCATGCCGGCGATCGGGCAGGCGTCGGTGCTGGCCATGAGCTTGAAGCCCGGCGGCATTTCGGTGACCTTGTCACCGTGGCTCATCCAGACCTTGAGCATGCCGTGGCCTTCGGGCGTGGTGAAGTCGGCGATGTCCTTGAGCAGGGCGGTGTGTCCACGGGCGCGGACCTCGGCGTAACCGAACTCGCGCGTCTTGCCCGCCTCGACCTTGCCGCCCAGCTGCTGGGCCATGGTCTGCATGCCGTAGCAGATGCCCAGCACCGGCACTCCCAGCTCGAACACCGCATCGGGGGCCTTGTCGTCCACCTCATAGACGCTGGCGTGGCTGCCCGAGAGGATCACGCCCTTGAGCTGGCCATCGGCGGCGAACTCGCGCACCCACTCGCTGCTGACGTCGCAGGGGTGAACTTCGCAGTACACGTGCGCTTCGCGCACGCGGCGTGCGATGAGCTGGGTGACCTGGGAACCGAAATCGAGAATGAGGATTTTCTGGTGCTGCATGGCGTTCGGGGATGTCTGCAGGGAAAAGAAAAAGGCCGTCGCGGTGGACGGCCTGAGGAGCGGAACCGGTCAGTCCGCGCGGTAGTTCGGGGCTTCCTTGGTAATTTGCACGTCGTGCACGTGGCTTTCGCGGATGCCGGCCGAAGTGATCTCGACAAACTCCGCCTTGGCGCGCATGTGTTCGATGGTCGGACAGCCGCAATAGCCCATGGAGGCGCGGATACCGCCGGCCATCTGGAAAATGATCGACACCACCGAGCCCTTGTAGGGCACGCGCCCTTCGATGCCTTCGGGCACCAGCTTGTCGGCGTTGGGGTTGCCGGTGCTGCTTTCCTGGAAGTAGCGGTCGGCGCTGCCCTGCTGCATGGCGCCGATGGAGCCCATGCCGCGGTAGCTCTTGTAACTGCGGCCCTGGAAAAGCACGATCTCGCCAGGGGCCTCTTCGGTACCGGCAAACATGCCGCCCATCATCACGGTGTTGGCGCCGGCCGCAATGGCCTTGGCGATGTCACCGCTGTAGCGGATGCCGCCGTCGGCGATCATGGGAACGCCGGTGGTCTGCAGTGCGGTGGCCACGTTGTCGATGGCCATGATCTGCGGCACGCCCACGCCCGCCACGATGCGGGTGGTGCAGATGGAGCCGGGGCCGATACCGACCTTGACGCCATCGGCGCCCGCTTCCACCAAGGCCAGGGCGGCGCTGCCGGTGGCGATGTTGCCGCCGATCACGTCCACCTGAGGGTAGTTCTGCTTGACCCAGCGCACGCGGTCGATCACACCCTTGCTGTGGCCATGGGCCGTGTCCACCACGATGGCGTCCACGCCGGCCTTGACCAGCGCTTCCACGCGTTCTTCGGTGCCTTCGCCAACCCCCACCGCAGCGCCCACGCGCAGTCGGCCGGCGGCGTCGCGCGCGGCGTTCGGGAAGTTCAGCTGCTTGGTGATGTCCTTGACGGTGATCAGGCCCTTGAGCTCAAAGGCGTCGTTCACCAGCAACAGGCGCTCGAGCTTGTGCTTGTTCAGCAGCGCCTTGGCCTGCTCCGGCGTGGTGCCTTCGGGCACGGTGATCAGGCGCTCTCGCGGCGTCATGATCTCGCTGACCGGCAGGTCGTAGCGGCTTTCAAAGCGCAGATCGCGGCCGGTGACGATACCAACCACCTTGCCTGCATCCACCACCGGGAAGCCAGACACCCCCAGGTCGTCGGACAGCTTCATGACCTGGCGCACGGTGGTCGAGGGGCTGATGACCACTGGGTCACGCAGCACGCCGGACTCGTAGCGCTTGACCTTGGCCACGTGGGCGGCCTGTTCCTGCGCCGAGAGGTTCTTGTGGACGATGCCGATGCCGCCTTCCTGGGCAATGGCGATGGCCAGCCGGGCCTCCGTCACGGTGTCCATGGCCGCAGAAACCAGGGGCAGGTTCAGGCGGATGTTGCGGGTGAACTGGGTGGCGAGAGAGGTGTCCTTGGGCAGGACCTGGGAGTACGCGGGGACGAGCAGAACGTCGTCGAAAGTGAGCGCTTTGCCGAGGAGGCGCATGAGGTAAAGCTCCAAAAACACGATTGTACCCGGCGTCCAACCGGGGGAGCAGCTGCCTCGCGAACGCCACCACATCGGGCCCCAAGCTCCGTCAAGCCGGCAAAAGTGCTACTTCGTCACCTGGCATTGGGCGTGTAGTGTGCGGCCGGAAGGCCCCGGGTTAAACTGGTTCGCATGCCTAGCCGTCACACACACACCTCTTTCTGGCGAGTTCTCGCATTCGCAGCCTCAGCCGCCCTGTTCAGTGGATCGACCTGGGCTCAGTGGGTCTGGGTGGACTCTTCCGGCAACAAGGTTTTCAGCGACACGGCACCGCCGCCTGGTACGCCCGAGAAGAGCATTCTTCGCACACCTGGAGCCGTGCGCCAGACCGGGCCTGCAATTCCAGCGCCGACCGGAACAGACCCCGCCGCAGCTGGCCAGCCCGCTGCGCAGTCAGCCGAGGTGCCGAAGGTGACTGGCCGCGACGAACAGCTGGAGTCAAAGAAGAAGCAGGCTGAAAAACAGGCCCAGGAGGCGGCACAGGCCAAAAAGAAGGCCGAGGACGACCGCATTGCTGCAGCCCGTGCCGGCAACTGCGAGCGAGCCAAGCGCGCCAAGGCCACGCTGGATTCAGGCGTGCGCATTGCCACCACCAATGCCAAGGGCGAGCGCGAAATCATGGACGACAAGGCGCGTGCGGCCGAACTGCAGCGCATCGACGGCGTCATCCGTTCGGATTGTGGCCCTGCGTCGGCATCTGCACAGAACGTCAACTGAGGCCCTTGGCTGGCACCTGATCAGTAGCCGGCCTTGGAGTTGGGCCGCCGCTGGGCGAACAGCCCGGCGTTGCGTGAACCCTGACCGACGAAGCGCTCTCTGCGGGCCACCTTGGGATCGACCCTCAGGTCCCGGTACAGCTCGACGCGATCACCATCCCTGAGCACGCTTTCTGGTAAAGCCTTGTGGCCCCAGACCCCGCACGTCCACCTGTGCTCCTGCGGGCCGTCCATATTCATCGACCAGCCGGCCATGGCCAGGGCCTCAGCGACAGAGGCACCATCCGGAAGCTGCAGATGCAGCTCTTCCACCGTTCGGGGTTTGGGTGAACGAACCAGCACCACGGAAATCATGCGCCGTACACCTGGTCAGCGCGTTTGACAAATGCGTCCACGAGGCTGCCCGCGATCCGGTCGAATACAGGCCCCACCAAGGTGGCAAGGGCCTGGCTTGAAAAGCCATAGGTCAGCGTGAACTCGACCTTGCAGGCCCGCTGGCTGCCATCGCCCAGCGGCGTGAAGTTCCAGATCCCTTCCAGATGGGAGAAAGGACCATCCACCAGTTCCATCAGCACCTGCCGGTCATCGAGGTGCTGATTGCGGGTGGTGAAGCTCTGCTTCAGACCGCTGAAGGCGATGCCGACGCGGGCCACCATGCCGCGTTCATCGCGCTCCATCACCTCGCTGTGATCGCACCATGGAAGGAACTGCGGGTAGTGCTGAACATCGGTGACCAGCGCAAACATCTCATGGGCGCTGTGCCAGAGCAGGACGGACTTCTGAATCGTTTTCATACAATCGGCGCCCATTGTATGGGTCGCCTGCGGCCCCATTTACCGCCCCATGTCCACCAAACCCAGCAAATCCGCCGCCAAGACCACCGACAGCCGCATCGCGGACAACAAGAAGGCCTTGTTCAACTACGCCATCGAGGAGCGCTTCGAGGCAGGAATGGTGCTGCAGGGTTGGGAGGTGAAAGCGCTGCGCGAGGGCAAGGTGCAACTCACCTACGGCTACGTGGTGATCCGGGAAGGCGAACTGTTCCTGATCGGCTGCCAGATCAACCCTCTGCGGACGGCGTCGACCCACGTCAGCCCCGACTCGGTGCGAACCAAGAAGCTGCTGCTGCACAAAGACCAGATCCGGCGACTGATCGGCAAGGTCGAGCAGAAGGGCCACACCCTGGTGCCACTGAATCTCCACTGGAAAAGCGGCAAGGTGAAATGCGAGATCGCTCTGGCCAAAGGCAAGGCCGAGCACGACAAGCGCGACACCATCAAGGACCGCGAAGGCAAGCGGGAGGTCGAGCGGGCCATGAAACAGCGCCAGCGCTGAGCATCATCGAAGAAGGCCCCGGCGCGTGGCCTGATCGTTGCCGGGCGACGGTGCTCACCAACCCCAGAGCAGGCGCCTGGACACCCAGCCAGGCTGACCCTCGGCCCGTTCGACCTGAACCCAGTCGCGCCGTTTGCTGCGGGTCCGCAGCACTTCACCGTATTCCGCCTGGCCAATGATCGGGTGCCCCGTCCCCGGACCTTTCCGGATGTTGACGATCCGGGACTTGACCACGTGGTGAGGCGTTCGCCCGGTCAGGGCTCGTGCAACCCAACCTTTGTCGTTCTCGAAGTCCTGAACCTCAAGCCAGCGCCCCTGGCGCCGCAGTACCTTGAGGGGGTAGCCCTTGTTAAGCACCCACAACACCTCGTGGCCCGTCCCTGGGCCCGAGCGCATGTTCACTTCCGCTCCTTCTATGCTCACCAACCGCTGCGCGTGGGCAACAGGACCGGGCAGAAGCCAGGCACCGACCACGATGATCGCGGTGATGAATGCCCGGCCCGCCAGCGTCTGAATCATGCGAACTCTCCTTGTGTCATGTATTGGGATAGGACAAGTCGGATCGTGGCGGCACCATGGCAGCAATGATGTCGCCCATCGAAAGGGTGCCCAGGTGGTGCCCTTTGCTGTTGACGACATTGGCAACCTCCCGCCCCTCAGCACTGAGCACACGGGCGACCTCCTCGATCACAGTACTGATGTCCACCGTCGGTCCTTCGACCGGTGTGTCGGGTCGCATCAAGGTCCTGCTGCGGATCACGCGGCCGCGGTTGACGTCCTTGACGAAGTTGGCGATGTAGTCGTCTGCCGGCTGCAGTACGATCTGCTGGCCTGAGCCCTGCTGCACCACCTCGCCGTCGCGCAGGATGGCGATGCGATCCCCCAGGCGCAAAGCCTCGTCAAGGTCGTGTGTGATGAACACGATGGTTTTGCCGATCTCCTGCTGGATGTCCAGAAGCACGCCCTGCATGTCGCTGCGTATCAGCGGGTCCAGCGCCGAGAACGCCTCATCCATCAGCAGGATGGGCGCATCGTTGGTGAGTGCCCTTGCAAGTCCCACGCGCTGCTGCATACCGCCCGAGAGCTGGTTCGGATAGCTGTCCTCGTAACCCTTGAGGCCGACACGCTCGATCCAGCGCTGCGCCCGTTCACGCCTGACCTTGCGCGCCACGCCCTGCACCTGCAGGCCGTACTCGGTGTTTTCCCGCACCGTCAGGTGTGGGAACAGCGCAAACTTCTGGAACACCATGGCGGTCTGCTCACGGCGGAACTGGCGCAGTCGCGCCGGGTTCATCTTGACCACATCCACGCTTTGATCGTTCACCTGCACCAACACCTCGCCGGTGGTCGGGTCGATCAGGCGGTTGATGTGGCGTATCAGCGTGGACTTGCCCGAGCCGGACAGGCCCATCACCACCTGAATTCCACCGGCAGGCATGTCGATGTGGATGTCGCGCAGACCCAGCACGTGACCATGCACATCGCGCAGTTCCTGCTTGCTCATGCCGCCGCGCACCGCGTCGATGAAGCGCTCCGGCGTGGGACCGAAGATCTTGTAAAGGCCACGGATGCTCACGCCCACCGCCGCATTGCCAGACGCAGCCGCTTGCTGGATGACGGGATCAGCCATGCACTACCTCCAGATGCTTCTGCAGACGCTTGCCGTAGGCTTGCGAGACGCGGTCGAAGATGATCGCGATCGCGACGATGGCCATGCCGTTGAGGATGCCCATCGTGAAGTACTGGTTGGAGATGGCCTTGAGCACCGGCTGGCCAAGGCCCTGCACACCGATCATCGAGGCGATGACCACCATCGACAGCGCGAGCATGATGGTCTGGTTGATGCCGGCCATGATGGTGGGCAGCGCCAGTGGCAGCTGCACCTGGCGCATCTTCTGCCAGGCCGACGAGCCAAAAGCGTCGGCCGCCTCCAGCAGGTCCTTGTCGACCAGCCGGATGCCCAGGTTGGTGAAGCGGATCACCGGTGCGACGGCGTAGATGACCACCGCGATCAGACCGGGCACACGGCCGATGCCCAGCAGCATGACCACCGGGATCAGGTACACAAAGCTGGGCATGGTCTGCATCACGTCCAGCGCCGGATTGACGATGCGCTGCATCCGATCCCATCTACTCATCAGGATACCGATGGGCAGGCCCACCACCAGCGCCACCACGGTGCTCACGAAGATCATCGAAATGGTCTTCATGGTGTCGTCCCACATGCCCAGCCAGCCGATGACCAACAGCGACAGAATGGCACCGAGAACGATTTTCCAGTTGCGCGAAGCCACCCAGGCGACCACGGCGATGACACCCACCACCACCGGCCAGGGTGTCTGGGTCAGCAGGCGCTCGGATGCGAGCAGGAACTGGCGCAGGGGTTCGAACAGTTGCTCCATGGCCTGGCCATGTTCGCGCGTGAATGCGCGAAAGGCACCATCGATAAAACGGCGCAAGGCAGACAGCTGTTCGGTACCCAGCGCGGGGAATCTATCAAGCCATGTCATGGCATCTCCTCCGGCAGGAATCAGGGAAACGGCCCGTCACTGGTGCGGGCCATCTGTTGTCTCGGCGTGTGATGCCTCAGAGCGCCGACTTCACTTTCTCTGCCACCTCGGGCGTTACCCAGGCTCCCCAGATCTCGGGCTGGGTCTTGAGGAAATGTGCTGCCCCGTCGGCCCCGGTGGCCTGCTGGTCGCTCATCCAGGCCAGCAGGCCATTGACCGTGTCGTTGCTCCAGCTGCGTTTGTTCAGGTAGTCCACAGCGGGACCGCCGGCTTTCTGGAAGCGGTCGGTGAGCACGGTGAACACCTCGGCGCGCGCCCAGTCGCTCTTCTTGGGGTTGTCGCACTCCGCCTTGGCATTGCAGGCTTCCCATGCCTCTTTGTCGTGTGGCACACCGGCGTCTAGCTTGACCATCTCGTACTTGCCCAGGATGGATGTGGGCGCCCAGTAGTACCCCAGCCAGCCCTGCTTGCGCTCATACGCCTTGGCGATCGAACCGTCCAGCCCTGCGGCCGAGCCGGTGTCCACCAGCAGGAAGCCCTTGTCGGCCGCGTCCCAGGCCTTGAACGCGTTGCCAGTGGTCAACTGGCAGTTCCAGCCCGAGGGGCAGTTGTGCACCGCGCCCTTCCGCTTGTTCTCGGCCGACGGAAACAGCTCCGGGTGCTTGAGGGCATCGTCGATGGTCTTGATGTCCGGATGGGCATCGGCCAGGTACTTCGGAATCCACCAGCCCTCGACGCCTCCATCCGCAAGCGATTTGGCGGCGTAGTGCAGCTTGCCTTCCTTCACCGCGGCGTCCAGCGGTTGGCGCACGGCGTTGATCCACGCTTCGGGTGCCACGTCGGGTTGCCCCTTCTCCATCATGGCGGTCAGCGTGGGCATGGTGTCACCCGGCACCAGTTCAACCTCGCAACCGTAGCCCTTGGACAGAATGATGTTGTCGATGTGGGCCAGTACCTCGGCCGACTGCCAGTTCATGTTGGCCACCGTGACCTTGCCGCAGACGGAGGTCTGTGCCACCTCGGGTGTGGCGGCTGGGGAAGGTGTTTCCTCTTTCTGGCCACATGCGCTCAGCGCCAGCGCGGCGGCGAGCAGGGACAGACGGGAAAGCGGGGGGATGCGCGACATGGTTTTCTCCAAGTTTCGAGTGGTGTTGTCCACCGACGCGGGGCGCCACTGGATGCGAAGTGCACACCCAACGGCCTGAAGAAAACGAACGCTGCTGCAAACGAGGTGACCAGCCGCTCAACCAACAGACAGTTGGATTGAACTCAACTCGGAAATATAACTTTGAGAATAAATCTCACGCAAATGCTGCGACTTTTCATATAACGAAGCCCATCGGCTCCGAGAAGGCCGCGGCTCGAATGAAAGCCGGCCCGCTGTCACCGCAGCGAGTGCAGCGGATGCGCGTGAGCAGGCCAGGGCGAAACAAAGAATTCGACCACCTGTGCATCGCTCACCTCTTCGATGCAGGACGGGTTCCAGCGCGGGGCGTGGTCCTTGTCTACCGCCAGTGCGCGGATCCCTTCAACGGTTTCGCTCGCGGCGCCCGGGCGCAGGTGGAAGCAGCGACGGACCAGGTCGCGCTCCATGCGCAGTTCGTCGGCCAGCCCCATACCCCGTGCCCGGCGAACCTGCTCCAGCACCACATGCAGCATCAGCGGTGAACGCTTGCGCAGCAACTGTGCGGTTTCGCTGGCCCACTCGCCTTGGGCCTGCTCCAGCGCCTGAACCACCGCCTTCACGTTGTCCAATGCAAATACGCGGTCGATGTCCGCCTGCGGAAAGTGCGCCTTCGGCGGCACCTTCTGGACGTGATTGAGACACCAGCGCTCCACCGCCACGCCGCTCTCGTAGGGCGTCTGACCCAGGCTGTCCCACAGGCCCGCAAGGCGGCCGCTGTCCATCACCGCGTCGGCCAGGCCGGCCGCCAGCGCATGAGCGCCGTCAAGCACCAGACCGGTCAGGGCCAGGTACTCACCCAGTCGACCCGGGCAGCGGCTGAGGAAGTAGCCGCCGCCCACGTCCGGAAACAGGCCGATGCCGGTTTCGGGCATGGCGATCTTGCTGCGTTCGGTGACGATTCGCAGGCTCGCTCCCTGACTGATGCCCATGCCCCCGCCCATGCAGATGCCGTCCATGAACGCGATGTAGGGCTTGGGGTAGGTGTGGATCAGGTGGTTGAGTGCGTACTCCTCGGTGAAGAAGTCCTCAAGTTCTGGGTTGCCCGCGAGCGCAGCCTGGTGAAAGAAGCGGATGTCACCGCCCGCGCAGAAACTGCCGAACGCGCCCTCCTTGCCCGTGCCACGGATCGCCACTGCCAGCACCTGCGGGTCTTCGCGCCAGGCCAGCAAGGCGGCACTGATGTCGCGGATCATGCCCAGCGAGAGCGCGTTCAGCGCCTTGGGCCGGTTGAGCGTGATGCAACCGACGCGACCACGGACTTCGGTGATGATGAACTGTTCGGACCCATTCATGGCGTTTCTCCAACGGATGTCTCGGTATTCCTGGCGCTGAGGGTCTGAATGCGCAGTGCACCCTGGCGGTCACGCCAGCCGGCCAGTTCGTTGAGCAGCAAGGCGGCGATCACCACACTGCCGCCGAGCAGCACCTCGCTCCCAGGCGTCTCGTTGGCCCAGAGCCAGGCCCAAACGATGCCAAAGATCACCTCCAGCAGCGCCAGCAGCGACACTTCGGGGGCCTTGAGCGAACGGGCGCAGACCACCGCCAGCGCGCAAGGAATCGCGAGCTGCACCAGACCCAGCAGGGCCAGCCACGCGATGTCGCTGCCTGTGGCCAGAAACGGGAATGCCAGAGGCAGGGTGAGCACGCTCGAGATCAACGCCCCCACCAGCACCGACGGCACGAGGTCGATGGACTCCCCATGCTGCTGGCTGCGCTGCACAACGGTCCAGTTGATCGCGCCGCCCACCGGCACGCAGAGCGATGCCAGCGATCCCAGGACCAGGCCTGATGCATTCGCTGCCGGGTCGGTGAAGGCGGCCCACATCTGGCTGCCGTACATGTACACGATGCCGGCGCCGGCCGTCACGATGGCGGCCCAGGTGCGCCCGGGCAGACGCTGGCCAATGAACACCCGGGCGATGACCGCGGTGAACAGCGGCCCCGCCGCCATGATCACCAGAACGTTGGCGACACTGGTGAAGGTCAGAGCCAGCATGAAGGCGGTGAACATCACGCTCCAGCAGACACCGGACACCCAGAAGGCGCGCGATCCGGCGAGGATGCCCCAGTGGCGCTGCAGCGCACCTTGACTCGTCGGGACACCACGGAGGGCTCCAGACGCACGGTCTGCTGCGCGCCACAGGGGCAGGATGAGCAGCAGCGACACAAAGGTGAATGCGCTGCGCCAGAAGGTGACTTCGAAACGCGCGGCCGACTCCAGCTGGCGCGAGACCACGCCGGCGATCGACCACATCAGGGTCACCGCGACCATGAGGAACACCGCCTGGGTGTGAGTCAGACGGTTGAGCAGCTTGAAGGGCATGGGTGTGAGTGGACCTTGGCGGGCAGCCAACGGCTGCCCGGCGGGTCAAGCTTCGCGCGAAGCGCGCTTGCGATCGTGTTCCTTGAGATGGCGCTTGCGCAGGCGCACGCTCTTGGGCGTGATCTCGACCAGCTCGTCGTCCTCGATGAACTCAACGCCGTATTCCAGCGTCAGGTCGATGGGCGGCGTGATCTTGATCGCGTCTTCCTTGCCGCTGACACGGAAGTTGGTCAGCTGCTTGGTGCGGGTGGCGTTGACCACCAGGTCGTTGTCGCGGCTGTGAATGCCGACGATCATGCCCTCGTACACCGGGTCGTTGGGTTTGACGAACATGCGGCCGCGGTCGTCGAGCTTGCCCAGGGCGTAAGTGAAGATCTCGCCGTCGTCCATGGAGATCAGCACACCATTCTTGCGGCTGGCGATCTCGCCCTTGTGCGGTTCGTAGCCGTCGAAGATGTTGCTGATCAGGCCGGAACCGCGGGTCAGGTTCAGGAACTCGTTGGAGAAGCCGATCAGGCCACGCGCCGGGATCCGGTATTCCAGGCGCACGCGGCCCTTGCCGTCCGGCACCATGTTGACCAGTTCGCCCTTGCGCTCACCCAGGGCCTGCATCACGCCGCCCTGGTGGCCTTCCTCGATGTCGGCCGTCACCAGCTCGATCGGTTCGCACTTCTCGCCGTTGATCTCGCGGAACACCACGCGCGGCTTGGACACGGCCAGCTCGTAGCCTTCGCGGCGCATGTTTTCCAGCAGGATGGTCAGGTGCAGTTCGCCTCGACCAGACACCTCGAAGATGCCGTCCTCGTCGGTTTCCTTCACGCGCAGGGCCACGTTGTGCTGCAGCTCTTTCTGCAGGCGGTCCCAGATCTGGCGGCTGGTGACGAACTTGCCTTCGCGCCCGGCCAGCGGGCTGGTGTTGACGCAGAAGTTCATGGTCAGCGTGGGCTCGTCCACCTTGAGCATGGGCAGCGGCGTCGGATTGGACGGGTCGGTGACGGTCACGCCGATGCCGATGTCGGCGATGCCGTTGATCAGCACGATGTCGCCAGGGCCGGCCTCGGTCACCTGCACGCGGTCGAGCCCCTGGAAGGTCAGGACCTGGTTGATGCGGCCCTTGATGCTCTTGCCGTCTTCGCCCTCCATCACCAGTACGTCCATGCCGGGACGGATCTTGCCGGCACTGATACGACCGACGCCGATGCGGCCGACGAAGGTGGAGAAGTCCAGCGCGGAGATCTGCAGCTGCAGCGGCGCGTCCGGGTCACCCTGGTGGGCCGGCACATGCTTGAGCACGGTGTCGAACAGGGCCGACATGTTGGGGCCCCACTGTTCGCCAGGCGCACCCTCTTCCAGCGAGGTCCAGCCGTTGATACCCGAGGCGTAGACCACCGGGAATTCCAGCTGCTCGTCGGTCGCGCCGAGGTTCGCAAATAGATCGAAGGCTTCGTTGATCACCTTGGTCGGGTTGGCGCCGGGCTTGTCCACCTTGTTGACCACCACGATGGGCTTGAGCCCCAGGGCCAGGGCCTTCTTGGTCACGAAGCGGGTCTGCGGCATCGGGCCTTCCTGGGCGTCGATCAGCAGCACCACGCCGTCCACCATGGACAGTGCCCGCTCCACCTCACCGCCAAAGTCCGCGTGCCCAGGCGTGTCGACGATGTTGATGTGGGTGCCCTGCCAGCTCACGGCGCAGTTCTTGGCCAGGATGGTGATGCCGCGCTCGCGTTCGATGGCGTTGTTGTCCATCACCGTGTCCACGACCTTTTCGTGCTCAGCGAAGGTGCCCGACTGGCGCAGCAGCTGGTCGACCATGGTGGTCTTGCCGTGGTCGACGTGGGCGATGATGGCGATGTTGCGGATCTGTTTGCTCATGTTGCAGGTTCCAGGATTTGCTGTATTTCGATGGGGCTCAGCAGCCGCCCCGGGATGAGTTCGCCGGCCTGTGTGTGGCCACTGCCCAGCAGGACCGGCGTGTGGGAGGTGCCCACTGGCGGGCCGTAGATCGCCACCCGGGACAGGTCGGACCAGGTCCCGCGGCGGCGCACACCGCTGAGAAAGCGCGCGGCATTGTCGCTGTCGAGCGTGACAGCCGTGTGGTCGGGCAGCAGCGCCTGCACCGGCAGCAGCCTTTGCAGGCGCTGCTCATCGGGCAAGGCCTCCAGGGCCTCGACCGTGATGCACTGGCCGGCGTCGAAGGGGCCGGTTTGCACCCGCCGCAGCAGGCTCAGATGCCCGCCGCAGCCCAGGGCCGCCGCAATGTCTTCGCCCAGCGTGCGGATGTAGGTGCCCTTGGAGCAGCGCACGCGCAAGCGCAGGAAGGGCTCATGTCCCTCGAGGCGCAGGTCCACAAGTTCCAGTTCGTGGATGGTGACTGCGCGCGGCTCACGCTCCACCGTGACGCCTTCACGGGCGTACTCATACAGCGCCTTGCCATCCTTCTTGAGGGCGCTGTGCATGGGCGGAATCTGGGTGATGGGCCCGGTGAAGCGATCCAGCACCTCTACCACTTGCCCGACGCTGCAGGTCACCGGACGGCTCTCCAGAACATCGCCCTCGGCGTCGCCGGTGGTCGTGGTCACACCCAGGCGGACCACGGTTTCGTAGCTCTTGTCGGCGTTCAGGTGCAGCTGGCTGAACTTGGTGGCTGCGCCGAAGCAGATCGGGAGCACGCCTGTGGCCAGAGGATCCAGCGTCCCGGTATGCCCGGCCTTTTCGGCGCGCAGCAGCCATTTGGCTTTCTGCAAGGCCTGGTTGCTGGAGAAGCCCAGCGGTTTGTCAAGCAACAGCACCCCATGCACAGGGCGCCGTGGCACCCTGGTGCTGTGGCGCTGCATGGTCATTCCTCGTTCTTGGAACGCGACGCAACGGCCTTTGAGATCAGCGCGTTCATGTCCGCCGCCCGCTCGGTGGTGCGGTCGAACACGAAGTGCAGCGTCGGCACGGTGTGGATGTGCAGGCGCTTGAACAAGCCATTGCGCAGGAACCCGGCGGCGGCGTTCAGGCCCTGTGTCGTCTCGTCCGGATTGCCGGTGAGAAGGCTGAAAAACACCTTGGCGTGGGCGTAATCGGGTGTGACCTCGACCGCGTTGATCGTGACCATGCCCACCCGCGGATCCTTGAGCTCGCGCGCGATCAGCTCGGCCAGATCGCGCTGGATCTGGTCGGCCACGCGGAAACCGCGGTTGGGGACGGAAGAAGCCTTGCGGGGCATGGTGGTGCTCGATCCTTACAGCGTGCGGGCCACTTCCTTGACCTCGAAGAACTCCAGCTGGTCACCTTCCTTGATGTCGCTGTAGTTCTTGAGCTTGATACCGCACTCGAAGCCTTCCTTGACTTCGCGCACGTCGTCCTTGAGGCGCTTGAGGGTGTCGATCTCGCCGGTGTAGACCACCACGTTGTCGCGCAGCAGGCGGAAGTGGGCGTTGCGGGTGACCATGCCGGACGTGACCATACAGCCGGCCACGGTGCCGATCTTGGACGCCACGAACACGGTGCGGATCTCTGCCGAGCCGATGACCTCTTCCCGCTTCTCGGGTGCCAGCAGGCCGGACATGGCCGCCTTCAGATCGTCCACGGCGTCGTAGATGATGTTGTAGTAGCGCAGGTCGACGTCATTGCCTTCGGCCAGCTTGCGCGCGCCGACGTCGGCGCGCACGTTGAAGCCAATGATGACCGCCTTGGAGGCGATCGCCAGGTTGACATCGGACTCGCTGATGCCGCCCACGCCGGAGAACACCAGCTGCACCTTGACCTCGTCAGTCGAGAGCTTGAGCAGCGAGGCGCCCAGGGCTTCCTGCGAACCTTGCACGTCGGCCTTGATGATGATGGGCAGCACTTTGACTTCGCCAGCCGTCATGTCGGTGAACATGTTCTCCAGCTTGGCGGCCTGTTGCTTGGCCAGCTTGGTGTTGCGGAACTTGCCCGCACGGTAGGTGGCGATCTCGCGCGCGCGGCGCTCGTCGGTCATCACCATGAAGTCATCGCCGGCCTGCGGCACTTCGGACAGACCCTGGATTTCCACTGGAATGGACGGCCCGGCTTCCTTGATGGGCTTGCCGTTTTCATCCAGCATGGCACGCACACGGCCAGACGTCTGGCCGACCAGCACCACGTCGCCGGTCTTGAGCGTGCCGCTTTGCACCAGAACGGTCGCGACCGAGCCGCGGCCCTTGTCCAGACGGGCTTCGATCACCAGACCCTTGGCCATCGCATCCACCGGCGCCTTGAGTTCCAGCACCTCGGCCTGAAGCAACACCTGCTCCAGCAAGGCGTCGATGCCTTCGCCGGTCTTGGCGGACACACCCACGAAAGGCACGTCACCACCGAACTCTTCAGGCACGACCTCTTCGGCCACCAGTTCCGAGCGCACACGCTCGAGGTTGATGCCCGGCTTGTCGATCTTGGTCAAGGCCACGACCATGGGCACACCGGCCGCTTTCGCGTGCTTGATGGCTTCCTTGGTCTGCGGCATCACGCCGTCGTCGGCCGCACACACCAGAATGACGATGTCGGTGGCCTGGGCACCACGGGCACGCATGGCGGTGAACGCCTCGTGACCCGGGGTATCGAGGAAAGACACCATGCCGCGCGGCGTTTCCACGTGGTAAGCACCGATGTGCTGCGTGATGCCACCGGCCTCGCCTGCTGCCACCTTGGCGCGACGGATGTAGTCCAGCAGCGAGGTCTTGCCGTGGTCCACGTGGCCCATGACGGTGACCACAGGCGCACGGGGCTTGAGTTCGGCTTGGTGCTGGCCTGCTTCCTCGTCGGTGAAGGCTTCCGGATCATCCAACGCCGCCACCACCGCGGTGTGCCCCAGTTCTTCCACCACGATCATGGCGGTGTCCTGGTCCAGCGGCTGGTTGATGGTGACCATCTGGCCCAGCTTCATCAGTTGCTTGATCACTTCGGAGGACTTCAGGCTCATCTTGTGCGCGAGTTCGGCCACCGTGATGGTTTCCGGCACGTGCACCTCGATGACCTTGGCTTCCGTCGGGGCCACAAAGCTGCTCTGGGCGCTGTCACGGCTGTCGCGGTCGCCACGGCGGCCGCCGCCCTTGGGGCCGCTGCGCCAGTTGGAACGACCAGCGCTGGTGTCGCCACGGGTCTTGATTTCCTTCTTCTTCGCTGCGTCGTCCTTCCAGGTCGACGACAGGTTTTCGGACTTGATTTCCTTCTTGCCACCGGCGCCAGGCGCGGCCGCTGCACCCGCGGCCGTCTTGGCGGCAGGCGTGCCAGCAGGCTTGTGCAGTGTGCCCTTGATGGCCTTGGGATCGGGCGTGGGTTCCGGCTTCTTGGCCACGAGGGTCTTGGCCGGTGCAGCCATCATCGCGCGGATGTTGGCGGCCTCGGCCTCGGCCTTGCGCCGACGCTCCAGCAGATCCTGCGCGCGCGACTCTTCCGCCTTGCGGGCTTCGGCCTGCTTGTCGGCCTCCGCCTTGGCAGCAGCTTCACGCTCGGCCGCGGCAGCGGCACGGCGCTGGTCTTCCTTGGCAGCCTCTTCCTTGGCAGAGTCGACAGAAGCGGCGGATTTCGCCGCCGCCTGTTGCCGCGCCTGGGCTGCGGCCTCTTCGGCCTCTGCGGCCTGGCGCGCGAGTTCCGCCTGGCGGGCCTCTTCTGCTTCGCGCTGCTGGCGCTTGATCAGCAGTTCTTCTTCCTGGCGCCGCAGCAGCTCGGCCTGACGGCGGGCTTCTTCCTCGCGACGTGCCAACTCGGCCGGATCCACCGCCGGTGCGGCTGGCTCGACGGCCTCCGTCGGCACGTCCGGGACCACCACCTCATCGTCGCGCTTGACGAAAGTGCGCTTCTTGCGTACTTCGACCTGGATGGTGCGGGCGCGCCCGGTGGCGTCGGCCTGCTTGATCTCCGTGGTGGACTTCTTCACCAGCGTGATCTTCTTGCGCTCGGCGCCGGCGGTACCGTGACTGGCCTTGAGGTGGCCCAGCAGCTTCTGCTTGTCGGTCTCGGTGACCACATCGGTCCCTGCGGTTTTGGGCACCCCGGCAGCAGACAGCTGCTCCAGCAGGGTGGTGGTGGGCTTGTTCAGCTCAGCGGCCAATTCGGCAACGGTGGTACTGGTCATAGGTGTTTGTTCTCCGCTCGTGCCTGCACGGGTCAGTTGGACGCAGGCGTCTCCTCACCGGAGAACCAGTGAGCGCGGGCGCGCATGATCAGGCTGGTCGCCTCTTCGGGCGTCTGGCCGGTCATGTCGGTGAGTTCGTCGGTGGCCAGATCGGCCAGTTCGTCGCGGGTGTGCACGCCGCCGTCGGCCAGTTTGGCGACCAGGTCGGGGGTCATCCCCTCCAGGTCCCGCAGATCCTGCGACACCTCTTCCACACTTTCTTCGCGGGCGATTTCCATCGTCAGCAGCGCGTCCTTGGCGCGGGCACGCAGCTCGTTGACCGTGTCCTCGTCGAAGGACTCGATTTCCAGCATCTCCTGCAGAGGCACATAGGCCACCTCTTCCAGACTGGTGAAGCCCTCCTCGATCAGGATGTCGGCGATCTCCTGATCCACGTCAAGCTTGGCCATGAACAGCTTGCGGATGCCGTCGGCCTCTTCGGCCTGCTTCTGCGCAGACTCGTCGGCGGTCATGATGTTGATGCGCCAGCCGGTCAGATCGGACGCAAGGCGGACGTTCTGGCCACCGCGGCCGATGGCGATCGCGAGGTTCTCCTCGTCCACCACCACGTCCATGGCATGGCGCTCTTCGTCAACCACGATGGACACCACGTTGGCCGGTGCGAGTGCACCGATCACGAACTGCGCGGGATCTTCGGACCAAAGCACGATGTCCACGCGCTCGCCCGCCAGCTCGTTGGTCACCGCATTGACACGCGAGCCACGCACACCGACGCAGGTGCCGATGGGGTCAATGCGCTTGTCATGCGACAGAACGGCGATCTTGGCGCGCGAACCGGGGTCGCGGGCACAGGTCTTGATCTCCAGCAGGCCTTGCTCGATCTCCGGCACTTCCTGGCGGAACAGCTCGATCATGAACGAGGGTGCGGAACGCGACAGCAGGATGGGCGCGCCACGCAGTGTCAGGTCGACCTCCATGATCATGGCGCGCACGCGGTCGCCGGTGCGGAAGTTTTCCTTCGGGATCATCTCGCCGCGCTTGAGGCGGCCTTCGACACGACCGCTCTCGACGATCAGGTCGCCCTTGTCCATGCGCTTGACGGTGCCGACAAAGATCTTGTCGCCGCGGCTCATGAAGTCGTTGAGCAGCATTTCGCGCTCGGCGTCACGGATTTTTTGCAGGATCACCTGCTTGGCGGCCATGGCGCCGATGCGGCCGATCGGCACGCTTTCCACCGGCTTCTCGATGTAGTCGCCCTCTTCGATGTCCGGGATGTCGTCACGGGCATCGCTCAGCAACTCCTCGGCATCCGGGTTCTGCAGGCCCGCCGAATCAGGCACAACCAGCCAGCGGCGGAAGGTTTCGTAAGCACCCGTGTCCGGGTCCATCGCAACACGGATGTCGACCTCACCCTTGTAGAGTTTTTTGGTCGCCGAGGCCAGCGCCTGTTCGACCGCACCAAGCACGACGTCGCGTTCGACGTTCTTCTCGCGCGAGATGGCATCGATCAGCATCAACATTTCGCGATTCATATCAGTCGCCTACCTTTCCGTATCTCTTCTCTCAAATCACAAAAAAACTCAGGAGCCGGCACGCCGCCCCTTGAAATTCACAATGGGAGCCAGCCTGGCCTGCTGGACATCGCCCAGCGCAAACGTCAGCGCCTGAAGAGGTGCGGGCTCGCGCTTTTTGCTCACGCGCTGCCCTGGTTTGACGGGCGGCTCGTCACTCCAAACCACCTGCCACATCACCCCGTCGGCGGCCCGCTCCAGCGTGCCGCGAAACTTCTTCCTGTTGGCCGCCACGGCGCCGCCGGTGGCGCCGATGGGCGCCTTGAGCGTGAGATCAATGACCTGCCCCTGGAACCGCTGATAGTCGGCCTCGTGCCGCAGCGGCCGGTCGATACCAGGCGAACCCACTTCGAGGCGCCGGTAATCGAGACCCTCGACCTCCAGCAGATACTGCAGCTGCCGGGTGACCGTTTCGCAATCTTCCACGGTCACGAACTGTTCGGGGCCTGCGGGTTCACCGGGCTGCGGGGCCTGCCAGGGCAGATCGATCGTCACCCGGAGCAAGCCACCAGCCGAACGCTCCAGATCCACCAGGTCAAAACCCAGTCCGGTCACGGTTTGCGCAATGGTGTCTTGCCAGCTCATCGGGTGTATTGAAGCCTTGTGGTGAATGGAATCGAGATTCCGGAAAGCGTTTGGACAAAAAAAATGGGCCGGTAGTAACCCGCCCATTTGGTCGTGAAGCCAGCATTGTACTCTGTGCGGCACCGTTCTTGCAATAGCACCTACCAGGAATGCGTCAGATGCCGAGCACCCACTGAATGACGTTTTTGGCCATGAAACCCATCATGCCCAGGGACAGCACCAGAAAGATGATGAAGGTGCCGAATTTGCCGGCCTTGGACTCCAGGGCCAGATTCAGCACGATGAACAGCATGTAGAGAATGAAGGCCCCCACCCCGAAGGTCAGGCCGAACTGGGCAATCTGACCCTCGGTCAGACCAAATATCGTGTTTTCCATGACTGGGAAATGGGCCGGACTCAGTGGGCCGAAACCGGCGATGGGGTCGCGGTGAGGTCGCAGTAGGCATGCCAGCTCGCGTGGGCGATCAGCGGTATGACCACCACCAGTCCCACCAGTGCGGTGACCATGCCGAGCCCGACCAGCATCGTGATCAGCACGGCCCACCAGACCAGCGGCCCCGGGTAGTCGGCCACCGCGCGCCAGCTGGCCGTGACCGCCATGCTCACGGGCACGCTCTTGTCGATCAGCATGGGAATGGCGACCACGCTGGATGCAAATACAGGTGCCGCCAGCAGGGACCCCAGCACAAGCCAAACCTCAAACAGGCCGACCTCCTTGACGAGCACCACGTGGCGGAAAAAGTCCACCGGCTTGAGGATGGGTGTCGGGGACCAAAGCGTGATCAGACCAGCCGAAGCCATCACCCAACCTGTTCCGGCCAGGCCCAGCAAGACGCCGAAACGCACCAGACGGCCATCGAAGGACTTCCACAGCGCGAAGACATCTCGCAGCCCCGCCTTGCGGCCGGCCGCGCGTTCTCGGCTGATGTGATAGAGACCTGTGGCCAGCACCGGTGCCACGATGAGGAAACCCGAAAACGCACCCGCCAGCAGCCAGAAGCGGTCCCGTGCCAGCCAGAGCAACAGCCAGCCAAAGAGTGCCAGCGCCAGCCCGTGCAGCATGCCCGGAAGCGGGTTGGCCCGCAGGTCTTCCCAGCCGCGCTCGATCCAGCGGGTCGGCGAAATCATGTCCACGGGCATGGTCCGTGTCGTCGCGGGCTTGGAGGCTTGGGTCATGAAAAGCAGCGTTTGGACGTGGTCGGTGCGTTCGACAAGACGCGATTGCGCCGCAACCGATCCTAATGGAAGCTCAGGACGCGGCCCTGACAAGCGCCTGTGTGTAGGCGTTGTTTGGCGCACGGAGGACCTGCTCGACGGGGCCCCGCTCCATCACGACACCATCCTTGAGCACCAGCACCTCGTGGGCCATGGCCCGGATCACCGCGATGTCGTGGGTGATCAGCAGGTAGCTCAGGCCGCGCTCTCGCTGCAGGCGCTGCAGAAGGGTCAGCACCTGTTGCTGGACGGTCACGTCCAGCGCGCTGGTGGGCTCGTCCAGCACCAGCAGCTGCGGCTCGACGATCAGCGCGCGCGCGATGGCCAGGCGCTGGCGCTGCCCGCCGGAAAATTCGTGCGGGTAGCGCTGCAGCCAGTCGTCGGCTTGACTGGGTTCGGACACCAGCCCGACGTCGGCCAGCGCCGCCCTCACCCGTTCGCGGCGCTGCGCCGCATCCAACGCCGGCTCGTGAACGACGAGCCCCTCCCCGACGATCTGCTCCACCGTCATGCGCGGGGACAGAGAGGAAAACGGGTCCTGGAACACCACCTGGACCTGGCGGCGAAGCGCTTTTTCGGCGCCGGTCTGGCGCGCTTGCTCCCAGCCGGTGTCGCCGATATGCAGATCGCCGCTGTGCGGCAGCAGGCCCAGCGCAGCCAGAGCCAGGGTTGATTTGCCCGACCCGGACTCACCAACCACCCCGAGTGTGCCGCCGGACGGAATCGCAAAATCGGCCCCCTCCAGCGCGACGAAACTGCCGCGCCGGAACCAGCCCCGGAGCCCGGGCAGCGGCACCGGATAGCTCACACGCAGGCCCTGCGCCCGCATCACCGTCGGCGCATCTGCGGTTGGCTCGGCCACATCCCGCCGAGCCTCGCTGGCCAGCAGGCGGCGCGTGTAGGCATGCTGAGGCGCCTCATACACCGACTCCACCCCGCCCTGCTCCACCAGATGCCCTTTTTCCATCACAGCCACCCGGTCAGCGAAGCGCCGCACCAGGTTCAGGTCGTGGGTGATGAGCAGCACCGCCATGCCGTGCTGGCGCTGCAGATCCGAGAGCAGGGCCAGGATCTGGGCCCGCACCGTGACGTCCAGGGCAGTGGTCGGCTCGTCGGCGATCAGCAACTTCGGCTGGGCCGCCAGCGCCATGGCGATCATGGCGCGCTGGCGCTGACCGCCGCTGAGCTGGTGCGGAAACGCCCCGGCGCGCCGGGCGGGCTCGGGGATGCCAGTCGAGGCCAGCAACTCGATGGCGCCTGACCGGGCCTGCGCGGTGGTCAGCCCTTTCTTGAGCTGGAGCACCTCGACGATCTGCTCGCCCACGCTGTAGAGCGGGTTGAGCGCGGTCATCGGCTCCTGGAAGATCACCGCGATGCGATCGCCCCGGATGCCGCGCAGCGCGTGTTCGTTCAGGGACAGCAGGTCGGTGCCGCCGAAGTGGGCGGTGCCGCGCACCTCGGCGTTGTGGATCAGCCGCAGCAGCGACAGTGCCGAGACGGTCTTGCCGGAGCCCGACTCGCCCACCAGCGCCAGCTTCTCACCAGCTGCGAGCGAGAAGTCGATGCCATGCACCACCTCGTGGCCACCGAACGAGACGCTCAGGCCCTTGACCTCCAGCAGCGGCGTCATTGGTCGGCCTTTCGCGGATCGAGCGCGTCCCGCAGCGCGTCACCCATGAAGGTCAGCAGCAGCAGCGTGATGACCAGAACGCCGAAGGTCGAGAGCGAGATCCACCAGGCGTCAATGTTGTTCTTGCCCTGGCTCAGCAGCTCGCCCAGCGACGGCGTGCCCGGCGGCACGCCCAGGCCCAGGAAGTCCAGCGAGGTCAGCGCCAGGATGGCCGCGCTCATGCGGAACGGCAGGAAGGTGACCACCGGCGTCAGGCTATTGGGCAGCACATGGCGCCAGATGATCTGCCCGTTGGACATCCCCATGGCGCGTGCCGCGCGCACGTAATCCATCTGCCGGTTGCGCAGGAACTCGGCGCGCACGTAGTCGGACAGCCCCATCCAGCCGAACAGGCTCAGCAGCACCAGCAGCAGGCCAATGCTCGGGGACAGCACGGCCGAGAAGATGATCAGCAGGTACAGCTCGGGCATGGAGGACCAGATTTCGATGAAACGCTGGAAGGCCAGATCGGTCTTCCCGCCAAAGAAACCCTGGATCGCACCGGTGAGGATGCCCAGCACAGTGCCGATGAAGGTGAGCGCCAGGGCGAATAGCACGCTGACACGGAAACCGTAGATCAGCTGCGCCAGCAGGTCGCGCCCGCGGTCGTCGGTGCCCAGCCAGTTCTCGGCGGTCGGGCGGGACGGGTTGGGCTCTTTCGCGAAGTAGTTCAGCGTCTTGGGGCCGTAGGGGTTGGGCGCGTAGATCGCCCAGCTGTCCCCCTGGGTGATGCGCTCGCGGATGAAGGGATCGAGGTAGTCAGTGTCGGACTCGAAATCACCACCGAAGGTGGTTTCCGGCAGGTCCTGGACCATCGGGAAATAGGTCTTGCCTTCGTAGCGCACGACCAGCGGCCGGTCGTTGGAGATCAGCTCGGCGAACAGGCTCAGCACCACCAGGGTGCAGAACAGCACCAGGCTCCAGTAGCCCAGGCGGTTGCGCTTGAAACGTTGCCAGGCGCGGCGGGAGGGGGACAGCGAGGCGGCGGCCATCAGTCGAACTTCACGCGCGGATCCACCCACACGTAGCAGAGATCGGACACCAGCTTGGTGATCAGGCCGATCAGGGTAAACAGGAACAGCGTGCCCATGACCACGGGGTAGTCGCGTCGTATCACGCTCTCGTAGCCGAGCAGGCCCAGCCCGTCGAGAGAGAACTGGGTCTCGATCAGCAAAGCGCCAGTGAAGAAGGCGCCGATGAAGGCGGCCGGAAAGCCGGTCACGATGGGGATCAGGGCGTTGCGGAACACGTGCTTCCACAGCACCTGCCGCTCGCTCAGACCCTTGGCGCGGGCCGTCATCACATACTGTTTGCGGATCTCTTCGAGGAACGAGTTCTTGGTGAGCATGGCCGTCACGGCGAAGCTGCCCAGCACCATCGCAGTCACCGGCAGCGTGATGTGCCAGAGGTAGTCGACGATGCGAGCGCCCCAGCTCAGCTCCTCCCAGTTCGACGAGGTCAGGCCCCGCAGCGGAAACCACTGCAGTTGGCCACCAAAGATCACGAGCAAAGCCACCCCGAGCACGAAGCCCGGTATCGCATACCCCACCAGCACCAACAATGTGGTCACCAGATCGAAGCGAGACCCGGCGCGCACCGCCTTGGCCACGCCCAGCGGCACCGCCACCAGGTAGCTGATCAGAAAGGTCCAGAGCCCGAGGCTGACCGACACCGGCAGCTTTTCGATGATCAGCTGCGAGACCGCCTTGTTCTGGAAGAAGCTGGTGCCGAGGTCGAAGCGCGCGAACTGGCCCAGCATCTGGAAGAAGCGCTCGTGCGCGGGTTTGTCAAAGCCGTAGAGGGCCTTGATCTGCTCCAGCCGCTGCGGGTCCACGCCCTGGGCACCCCGGTAAACCGAGCCGCCTTCCGCGCCCGTGCCTGCTCCGGCACGGGCCTCCGCCAGGTACTGCTCCACCGGCCCGCCGGGCACGAACTGGATCACGACGAAAGTCAGCAGCAGCACCCCGAACAGCGTCGGGATCATCAACAGCAAGCGCTTGAGGATGTAGGACCACATATCAGGGTTTCGCCCACCAGGTGTCGATCGCCCAGTCCTCGCCGGTGGCATAGGGAGGCATGGCATCCGGACGGGCGAGGCGCCAGGCGTTGTAGACCATGCGGTGCGTGCTGGAAGACCATTGCGGCACCAGGTAGTGGCTGTGCGTGATGACACGCTCCAGCGAACGGCAGGCGGCCAGGAACTCGGGGCGGGTGTCGGCGCCGACCATTCGGCCGATCAGGTCGTCGACTGCCGGGCTTTTCACGCCGGCCATGTTGCCCGAGTCTTCGATGTCGGCGGCCTTGCTGCCGAACAGGTCGGCGTATTCCGGACCGGGGTTGTGCGTGCCACCGTACGCGATCGATGTGATGTCGAAGTTGAACGTGCGCAAGCGCTGCTGATACAGCGCGAAATCCACCGGACGAAAACTCAGCTGGACGCCCAGCTTGGCGAGGTTGCGCGACCAGGGCGTCACCACGCGCGCACCCGTTTCCTGGCTGTCCAGGTACTCCAGCACCATGGCCTCGCCCTTCGCGTTGCGCAGCGCGCCGTCTTTCACCGCCCAGCCGGCCTCGCGCAGCAGGGCCTGTGCCTTGCGAAGGTTGCCGCGCAGCGAGTCATCCCCGTCGGTGCGCGGCGAGCGGTAGGCCGGGCCGAAGACGGCGGGCGGCAGTTGCGCACGCCAGGGTGACAACAGAGCCAGCTCGGCCGGGGACGGTGCCCCCTCGGCTGAGCAGTCGGTGTTGCCGAACAGGCCCTGCACCCGCTGGTAGGCGCCGTAGAACATTTGCCGGTTCATCCATTCGTAGTCCAGCGCCAAGCCCAGCGCCTGCCGCACGCGGATGTCGTCGAGCGGCGGGCGGCGGGTGTTGAGCACATAGCTCTGGAAACCGGTGGGCTGTTTGTGAACGAACTCGGCCTTGACCAGTTCGCCGCTGTCAAAGCGCTTGCCGTTGACGCGCCGCGCCCAGTCGCCGGCCGAAAAGAAGCGCATCAGGTCGAACTCGCCGGCCTTGAGCGCCTCCAGCCGCGCGGTGTTGTCCTTGTAGATCTTGACGGTGACGCGGTCGAAGTTGGCCGTACCGCGGCGCACCGGCAGGTCTTTGGCCCAGTAGGCCGGATCGCGCACGTAGGTGATGTCCTTGCCGAAGCGCACCGGCCCGATCTTGTAGGGCCCGCTGCCGATGGGGATGTCCATCACCACCTGGTCGAAGCTCTTGCGCTGGCCGGTCTTCGGATCTTTCTCGTCGCCCCAGGCGCGGCTGAACACCGGCAGGCCGCCCACCGTCAGCGGCAGCTCGCGGTTGAATTTCTTGAAGCGGTAGCGCACCGTGCGGTCGTCGACCACATCGACGCCGGCCACATCTTCCAGGATCGTCTTGTAAGCCGGCGAGGTGTGGGGGCCGATCAGCGTCTCGTAGCTGTGCTTCAAGTCTGCGGCCAGCACCGGCTGGCCGTTGTGAAACCGCGCCTCCGGCCGGATGCGGAAGGTCACCGACAGCCGGTCGGGCGCCAGCACCACATCCGAGGCCAGCAGGCCGTAGGCCGAGCCGTTTTCGTCCAGCGCCCCTGTGAGCAGGCTGTCGAACATCAGCGACGACAGGTAAGCCGGCGCATTGCCGCGCAGGGTGAACGGGTTGTACTTGTCGAAGGTGGAGACCCGCAGGTTGCTGACCAGGCGCAGTTCACCGCCCTTGGGCGCATCGGGATTCACATAGGCGAAGTGCGTGAAGCCAGGCGGATACCGCAGTTCACCCCAGAGCGCATAGCCGTGTGCGGCCCAGGCCGGCAGCGAAGCCATCGCAACGCCGACGGCCACCAGAAGGCGCCACAGGCGAAGGGAAAAGGCTCGATGGGCTTGCATGCGACAATTCTGCGGGAAATTTTTCTGGAGTCTGAACAATGGGTTTTCTCGCCGGCAAGAAACTGCTGATCACGGGCGTGCTGTCCAACCGGTCCATCGCCTACGGCATTGCCAAGGCCTGTCATGCGCAAGGGGCCGAGCTGGCCTTCAGCTACGTGGGCGAACGCTTCAAGGACCGCATCACCGAATTTGCGGCCGATTTCAACTCGAACCTCATCTTCGATTGCGACGTCGGCGACGATGCCCAGATCGAGAGACTGTTTGCCGATCTGTCGCAGACCTGGCCCAAGTTCGACGGCTTCGTGCACAGCATCGGCTTCGCACCGCGCGAGGCGATCGCCGGCGACTTCCTCGACGGCCTGACCCGCGAGAACTTCCGCATCGCACACGACATCAGCGCCTACAGCTTCCCGGCCATGGCCAAAGCCGCCCTGCCCTACCTCAATGCCAACGCGGCGCTGCTGACGCTGAGCTACCTGGGCGCGCTGCGCACCATCCCGAACTACAACACCATGGGCCTGGCCAAGGCCAGCCTGGAAGCCAGCGTGCGCTACCTGGCGGAATCGCTGGGCCCGCGCGGCATGCGGGTCAACGGCATCAGCGCCGGCCCGATCAAGACCCTGGCCGCCAGCGGCATCAAGGACTTCGGCAAACTGCTGGGCTATGTGGCCGCGGCCTCCCCGCTGCGCCGCAACGTCACGATCGAGGACGTCGGCAACGTGGCCGCCTTCCTGCTGTCGGACCTGGCCTCGGGCGTGACGTCCGAAATCACCTACGTGGACTGCGGCTTCAGCCAGACCGCCGGCATCAGCAAGGACAGCGAGTCGGTCTCCTGACCGTTCTTTTTCCTTCGCGATGACTACCATGGGCACCGGTCGACGCAGCGTCCTCGCTGCCATCGCCGGTGTTTTTTTGTGCCCTTTGGCATCGCTGGCGGCCGACGCGCCACCGGCCCTGATGCTGGCGGGCAAGTACCGGCCCGGACTGGATCTTTCGGCCTACTGGGTCAGTGAAAAATACGACGGCGTGCGTGGCTACTGGGACGGGCAGCGCCTGTGGACCCGGGGTGGTGAGCCGCTGTCGCCACCCGTCTGGTTCACGCAGGGTTGGCCACCCACGCCCATGGACGGCGAGCTGTGGGCCGGGCGCGGCCGTTTCGAGGAAGTCAGTGGCACCGTGCGCCAGTTGCAGGCCAGCGACGAGGCCTGGCGTCGCATCCGCTTCATGGTGTTCGATCTGCCCGCCCATCCAGGCCTGTTCGATGAGCGGCTGGCGGCTTACCAGGCGCTGGTGCGCCAGCTTGATCTGCCGTGGGTGGTGGCCGTGCCCCAGGAGAAAATCACCGACCACACCACGCTGCAGCGCCGGCTCAAGACCGACATACAGGCGGGCGCCGAGGGCCTGATGCTGCACCGAGGAGATTCGCCCTACCGCGCGGTGCGGGGCGACGACCTGGTCAAGCTCAAGCCGTTTGACGATGCCGAGGCGCGCGTACTGTCCTACGTGCCCGGCAAAGGACGGCATGCCGGGCGGATGGGTGCGCTGTGGGTCGAGACGCCCGACGGCCAGCGCTTCCGGCTGGGCACGGGTTTCTCAGACGCGCAGCGTGAACGTCCGCCCTCCGTCGGCAGCTGGATCACCTACCGCTACCGGGGTCTGCACGACAGCGGGCTGCCCCGGTTCGCCAGCTTCCTGCGCGAGCGCCCGGACTACCGGCCACCCGCCCGCTGACTTTGTCCGTCAGGCGCCAGACACCTGGCGCAGGTGCGCGTAGATCTGGTCCTTGAGGGCGAGCTTTTCCTTTTTCAGCCGCTCGATCTCCAGCTGCGTGCCCGGTTCGATGTGGGCTTCCTTGTTCCTGATCTGCTGATCGAGCTCGTTGTGCTTGTCGAACAGCCGGGTGAAGTGGTGATCGTGGCCCTTGAGGCTTGTGATCAGATCGCGGTATTCGGGAAACATCGGTGCTCCTCTGGTGTCGGGATGCCAGCTTACCCCGCCTTCACACAGTCCGCAAAGTAGCTGACCACGCCGTCGAGCCCGACCTCCTGCACCAAGCCATGGATATCGGTCTCGAACCCAGGGCATTCACGGGCAAACTCGCGGTTGAACTTGAGGTAGTCCACGATCTTCTTGTTGAACACCTCACCCGGAATCAGCAGCGGAATGCCCGGCGGGTACGGCGTCACCAGGCTGGTGGTGATGCGCCCTTCCAGATCGTCGATCGGCACGCGCTGCGTCGTGCGGTGGGCGATGTGCGCGAACGCATCGCTGGGCTTCATGGCCGGCGTGTGGTCGCTCAGGTACATGTCGGTGGTCAGACGGGCGATGTCGTACTTGGCGTAAAGCGCGTGCACATGCTGGCACAGGTCGCGAAGACCCATCTGCTCGTAGCGCGGCTGCTTGGCGCAGAACTCCGGCATGATCCGCCACATCGGCTGGTTCTTGGCATAGTCGTCCTTGAACTGCTGCAGCGCCGTCAGCAGCGTGTTCCAGCGGCCCTTGGTGATCCCGATGGTGAACATGATGAAGAAGGAATACAGCCCGGTCTTCTCCACCACCACACCGTGTTCGGCGAGGAACTTGGTGACGATGGACGCCGGGATGCCGGTGGCCGCAAAGTCACCCTTGAGGTTCAGGCCCGGCGTCACGATGGTGGCCTTGATCGGATCGAGCATGTTGAAGCCCGGCGCCATGTCGCCGAAGCCGTGCCAGGCCTCCTCACCATCCGAGGGCTGCACGCCATCTGCGTCGGTGCGTTTGAGCACCCAGTCGCTGGCCCTGCCCACGCCCTCCTCCACCAGGCTGTCCGGCCCCCAGACCTGGAACCACCAGTCGTCCTGCCCGAACTCGGCCTCCACCTTGCGCATGGCACGTCTGAAGTCGAGCGCCTCGGCAATGCTCTCTTCCACGAGCGCCGTGCCGCCCGGCGGCTCCATCATGGCAGCGGCCACGTCGCAGCTGGCGATGATGCTGTACTGCGGGCTGGTGCTGGTGTGCATCAGGTAGGCCTCGTTGAACAGATGCCTGTCCAGCTTGGTGCTCTGGGAGTCCTGCACCAGCACATGGCTGGCCTGGCTGATGCCGGCCAGCAGCTTGTGGATGGACTGCGTGGCGTACACCACCGAATGCTGCGGACGCGCGCGCTTCTTGCCCATGGCGTGGAAGCTGCCGTAGAAGGGATGGAAGGCCGCGTGCGGCAGCCAGGCCTCATCGAAGTGGAGGTTGTCCACCCAGCCATCGAGCAGGTTCTTGATGGTCTCAGTGTTGTAGAGCACGCCGTCGTAGGTGGACTGCGTCAGTGTCAGGATGCGCGGCTTGACCTTGTCGGCATCCACTCCGGCGAGCAGCGGATTGGCGCGAATCTTGGCCTTGATGGCATCGACCTCGAACTCGGCCTGCGGGATCGGACCGATGATGCCGTAGTGGTTGCGCGTGGGTTTGAGGAACACGGGTATCGCACCCGTCATGATGATCGAGTGCAGGATGGACTTGTGGCAGTTCCGGTCCACCACCACCACATCGCCCGGCGCCACTGTGTGGTGCCAGACCATCTTGTTCGACGTCGACGTGCCGTTGGTCACGAAGTAGCAGTGGTCGGCATTGAAGATGCGTGCGGCGTTGCGCTCGCTCGCACCAATGGCGCCGTTGTGGTCCAGCAGCTGGCCGAGCTCCTCCACCGCGTTGCACACGTCGGCGCGCAGCATGTTCTCACCATAGAACTGGTGGTACATCTGGCCCACCGGACTCTTGAGGAAAGCCACTCCACCCGAGTGACCAGGGCAGTGCCATGAATAAGAACCATCTTCCGCATAGTCCAGCAGGGCCTTGAAAAACGGCGGCTGGATGCCTTCGAGATAGCTCTTGGCCTCGCGGATGATGTGGCGCGCCACGAACTCCGGCGTGTCCTCGAACATGTGGATGAAGCCATGCAGCTCGCGCAGCACGTCGTTGGGCAGGTGGCGGCTGGTCTTGGTCTCGCCATGCACGTAGATCGGCACTTCGGCGTTCTTGCGGCGCACTTCCTCGATGAAGTTGCGAAGATTCAGCACCGCTGGGTCCAGATCAGGCCCCGGGGTGAACTCCTCGTCGTCGATGGACAGGATGAAGGCGCTGGCGCGCGACTGCTGCTGCGCAAACTGTGAAAGGTCGCCGTAGCTCGTCACGCCCACCACTTCGAAGCCTTCGCTTTCAATGGCCTGTGCCAGGGCGCGGATCCCCAGGCCAGACGTGTTTTCGGAACGGAAGTCCTCGTCGATGATGACGATGGGAAAGCGGAATTTCATCGCGTATCTCCAGCCGGTGCGAGCCGGGGCGGGTGGGAAGGGCCAGGAAGCGGGCAAGTGTACGGAAATCACATGACGCTGAACTTCTGTCGCAGGGCTTTTGACGCAGAATGTGGCGCTTGCCAGACATGGTGTGGCATCTATCGAGGAGGATGTTCAATGGACGAGTCGACCATGTGGTGGTTGATGGCTGCGGCGCTGGTGGCGCTTGAGCTTTTTACCGGCACCTTCTACCTGCTCATGCTGGCGGTCGGGCTGGCTGCCGGTGCCCTCGCCGCCCACCTGGGACTCTCTTTCTCCGGACAGCTGGTGGCTGCAGCCTTGATCGGGGCGGCAGCCGTGGTCATCGGGCACCTGCAACGCCGCAAACGCAAAGGAGATCCATCGGTCCGGTCCCTGCGCAGCGTAAACCTGGACGTCGGGGAAACGCTGCACGTGGACAACTGGCAGTCCGATGGCACCGCCAGCGTGCGCTACCGGGGCGCACAGTGGACCGCCGTGCTTGAACAAGGCCAGGTGGCGGAAGCCGGCAATTACAGGGTCACGGAACTGGTGGGCAACCGGCTCAAGGTCGAGAAGGCCTGATCTCCCAACAACCTTCCATCATCAATCTTCCAACCGTACAGGGACATCACCATGGAAATCGCACTGTTTCTTTTCATCATCGCGGCGATCTTCATCATCCGGGCAGTCAAGGTCGTGCCCCAGCAGAATGCCTGGGTGGTCGAACGCCTGGGCAAGTACCACGCATCGTTGGCACCGGGTCTCAACTTTCTGGTGCCCTTCATCGACAAAGTCGCCTACAAGCACAGCCTCAAGGAGATCCCGCTGGATGTGCCCAGCCAAGTCTGCATCACACGCGACAACACCCAGCTGCAGGTGGACGGCATCCTCTACTTCCAGGTGACCGACCCGATGCGCGCCAGCTACGGCTCTTCCAACTACATCGTCGCCGTGACCCAACTCGCACAGACCTCGCTGCGCTCGGTGATCGGCAAGCTGGAACTCGACAAGACTTTCGAGGAGCGCGACATCATCAACGCGCAGGTGGTGCAGGCCATCGACGAGGCGGCGCTGAACTGGGGGGTCAAGGTGCTGCGCTACGAGATCAAGGACCTGACGCCACCCAAGGAGATCCTGCACGCCATGCAGCAGCAGATCACGGCCGAGCGCGAAAAGCGCGCACTGATTGCCGCCTCCGAGGGCCGCCGTCAGGAGCAGATCAACATTGCCACTGGTGAACGCGAAGCTTTCATTGCCCGCTCCGAGGGCGAAAAGCAGGCAGCCATCAACCAGGCCCAGGGTGAGGCCGCCGCGATCACGGCGGTGGCCGACGCCACGGCCCAGGCCATCGAGCGCATTGCCACCGCCATCCGACAGCCTGGCGGCGAGCAGGCCGTCCAGCTCAAAGTGGCCGAACGGGCTGTGGACGCCTACGGCAAGGTGGCTGCCGACGCCACCACCACGCTCATCGTCCCCGGCAACATGAGCGAGGTCTCGGCCCTCATCGGGTCGGCCATGAAGATGATCGGCACGACCAAGGCCAAGGAGTGAAAAACGCGCTCTGCGGCCTGCTACAATCGCAGGCTTCGCGGAGAGGTGGATGAGCGGTTTAAGTCGCACGCCTGGAAAGCGTGTGTGGGCTAATCCCCACCGCGGGTTCGAATCCCGCCCTCTCCGCCAGAACATGCCCCAAGTGATTCGATCACTTGGGGTTTTTTTTTGCCTTGAGTCATTCCCGCACCCCGCAGCAACAGAACCATGACCATGATGGAGCGTCGTTGTCTGCAACAGTCCCAAGCGTTTGTGAGATACGGCCCGCAACTTGCCCCGCTGAGGGCGGATACCCGGGTCCCGCTACTCCCTTGGAGGGTACGGATGACGATTGCGGAAACCGCGACCTTGTCGACTTGGCTTAAGATAAAGTTCGTAATATTTTGAAACCTCGCCATGTCTGAGCATGGAGAATTTCATCTTCTGCCTAGTCAACGGGTTCCCTGCAACCACTCTGATCCTTGGAGATTGCCATGTCTGTACTGTCCAGCTTAGTGACGACCGCAGTTTTGCTGACCGCCAGCGGTTCCTTGATGGCTCAGTCTGATGCTGCTTACAAGTTGCGGCATGGCGAC
Organism: Hydrogenophaga pseudoflava; assembly: GCF_004353865.1. NCBI lineage: Bacteria > Pseudomonadati > Pseudomonadota > Betaproteobacteria > Burkholderiales > Comamonadaceae > Hydrogenophaga > Hydrogenophaga pseudoflava. The sequence goes on along the minus strand of NZ_CP037867.1, from coordinate 2,299,700 downwards.
GCCCTGATGGTCTCGGTCTGGAAGGACGAAGCCTTGCGGATGGAGGTGCGCGTTCTGCCCGACGGCAGCATCACCTTTCCGCTGGCCGGGCGTGTTTCGGTGGTGGGACTGAGCACCCCGGAAGTCGAAGCCAAGGTGGCCGAGAGGCTCAAGAAGTACATTCCTGAGCCCGTCGTGACCGTGGCGATCACAGCCACGGATGGCAATCAGGTGTTTGTGCTCGGCAAGGTGGTGCGCCCCGGAGCGGTGACCTTGACGTCATCGGAGACCACGGTGCTGCAAATGCTCAGTCAGGTCGGGGGGCTGGATCGGTTTGCCGATGGCAACTCGATCCGGGTCTTGCGCAGTTCGCCTCAGGGCAACCGGGTGCTGCCGGTTCGCTACGACGATCTGGTCAAGGGGAACCAGCTCGACACCAACGTGGTTCTGATGCCCGGCGACACCATTCTGGTTCCTTGAACATGAACGCACGACTCACACCCCCTCTGGCATTCGTCCTCCAGGCCTTCGTCTGGTCTCCTGCCATTGCGCAAAATTCGCTGACCGTGCCCTTGGAGGCCGTTCGGATCAGCAATCCCGACCTCTCGCCCGAAAGCCGCGGTAGTGTCACTCTGTTTCGGATGCACCCGCAGTTCACGCTGCGGACCACCCAAGGAGCCTCCAGCACCGAGCTGGCGCTGGGTGCGCTGATCGAACGATCTGGCAACACCGATCTGAGCGCCAATCGCAGCTTACCCAGCGTCCGCGTGCTCTGGGAGAACTCAAGCCCTGTGGCGGTCTTTGGACTGCGGGCCTCCCTGGAAGAAGCGTCCACGCGCGAGACAGAATTTGCCGACTTTGGCCGGGTGACACTGGACAGCAAGGAACGCACGGGATCCGTCGGAGGCACCTGGACCTACAACCTGACGGCCGGAACGGCCCTTGAGATGGATCTCTCGCATGAGCGCGTCACCTACGACACACCGCTGCTTGTGAACCACGGGGAAACGAGTGGATCGGTCGCCTATCGCATCTCGGCAAGCTCCAATGCACGGTATTCGCTGACAGCGGGCGCTTCGCGCCTAACGCCAGACGGAGACCGCGAGCGGGAGTCACGAAGCGAACTCGGCCTCGGGTACGAAAGAGATCTCAGTGAAGGCCTTGTTCTGAACGCAGCGGCAGGAGTCGTCCGCGCCAACACTGCGAGAGGCAAGACGGCGCCTGTCGGTTTGCTGCGTCTGACCTACACGGGAGAACGCATCGGCTATGCCGTTGCATGGTCCCGAGAGGTGAGTGCAGACGGTGCGGTCGCTGGGTACACGCGGTCGCAGGTTTTTGACGCCTCTGCAACCTATCCCCTTACCATCGATACATCCTTCTCGCTGGGTGTAAGCCATGCCCAGTCCCTCGATGGAGACCGTGACACCGGCTCCATGATGTACGCACGGATCCAATCCGAGCTCACCAGGTTCTGGGCCATTTCCATGAGCCTGGAGCAGCGGCGAGCCAAGCCCTCCGGCGGACCCACAGCCAAAGGCCACTCGGTGGCCGTGGGGCTGGTGTATTCGCACCCTGACTTCTAATTTCACGATTCCTCATGCCGGCCGACTACCAACTGAGCCTGAACGACTACCTGTCCATCATCCGACGCCGTGCCTGGGTGATTGTCCTGACCTTTGTTGTCGTGCTTGGCGCCTCGGTAGTGGTGGCGCTGATACTGCCGCGGGCCTACCAAGCCAGCGGAACACTGCTGGCAGAGGGTCCACAGATTGCAGGAGAAGTGGTGCAGCCGCCTTCGGGCGGCAACGCTGAACAACGGGTTCAGGCGCTGCGCCAGCGGATCATGACCCGCGAGAGCCTGCTGCGCATTGCGGCCGAACATCGTGTATTTGAACCACCCCCAGGCGTCGTGCTGAAAGACACCGACATCGCAACTGCAATGCGTGCAAGCATTGGTGTCAATGTGCAGGTCGGAAACATGCCGGCTTGGGAACGACCCACCAACAACCTTGCGTTCTCCGTGTCTTTTCAGCACAGCGAGCCGGAGAAAGCGCTGGAAGTCACCAACGCTCTGATCCAGTTGTTTCTTGAAAGCAGCGTGCGGGAACGGGTCGAGCAGGCGTCCAGGGCCAACGAGTTTCTGAGTCAGGAAGCCGATCGGGTCAAGGCCCAGTTGGAGAGCCTGGAGCAACGCATCGCTGCCTACAAGCGTTCGCAAGGAGGCGTCTCGGAAGACAGCCCAGTGGTCGCGCTGGCGAACATTCAGACGCTTGAGAGCGATCTGAGAGCCGCTGAGCGTGAGCATCGAATGGCTCTGGATGAGTTACAGACACTGGAAGTGGAGCTGGCAGGCGCGCGTGCAGGTGTGCTGGCACCCGGAACGGTCACGCCATCGGGCCCGTCTGCCGCAGAACAGGATCTGGAGCGCGCCCGGGCAGAGCTGGCCCGCCTGCGAGGCACATACACAGACGACCACCCGGATGTCAGGGCTCAGCGGCAAAAGATCGATCTTCTGGAACGCGCCGTGCGCTCTGAGGCCACCGCCAGCAGTCCGACACGCGACGCCATCGCTGCACAGGCCAAGCTGGCCGTGTCCCGCCTTGAAGCACAGAGCCGCACCGCACGGGCGCGTGCAGACCTGCTGGCAGAGCAGCAAAGGAGCCTTCGCAGTGCCATTGCCCAGCAAAGAGCCCAGGTGTCACGTGCCCCGCAGGTGGAACGGGACCTGGCCGCCCTCCAGCGTGACTATGACGCGACCCGGGCCAAGTACGAAGACCTCCGGTCCAAGCAACTATCCGCGCAGATCGTTCAGAACCTGGAGGGTGGACAGCAAGGCGAACGCTTCACCCTGCTGGAGCCACCCTTGCTGCCCGAATACCCGATCAAGCCTGACCGCCGCAAGATCGTCGCATTGGGCTTCTTCCTTGCGCTGGCCGCTGCAGCGGCCGTTGTTGCCGTGCTGGAGCTGATCTTCGCGCGCGTGCGCGGCGTCAACTCGCTCACAGCCTTGACGGGTCAACGCCCCATGGTGGTGGTGCCATACATCACGACGGCCGATGAAATCCAGTCCACTCAAGTTTTGCGAAAGCGGCTTGTAAAGCTTGCCGCCGTCCTTGCCGTGGTTGGAATTGCTGCGATCCACTTCCTGGTAATCCCCCTTCAGACCCTTTTGATCTCCTTGTTCTCCCATCTGGGTTGAAGGAAAGCTGTCACATGGAACGCATCAAGCTTGCAATCGAGAAGGCGAAGGCCTCCAGGACGGATCTGTTGTCACCGAACAGCAGTTCATCGCACCACCCAGGCGATGCAGGAATATTCATCGAGCACGACTCGCCCGAAAGAGACGAGGACACGCCCGACGATCTGGGTGCCGTGCAGTATGCACAGACCGCCGTGGTGTCCATGGATCCCGTACACCTGGAACGCCACCGCGTTGTCGCACATCAGAAGGCCCATCCAGCGAGCTGGGCTTTCGACGTGTTGCGAACCCAAGTGCTCCAGAAAATGGATGAGTCCGGTTGGCGGACGTTGGCAATCACATCCCCCAGCGTGGAATCCGGCAAGACAGTGGTAGCCATCAACTTGGCCATCAGCATTGCCCAGCAGACCAACCGCACGGCGCTACTGGTGGATTTTGACTTGCGCCGCCCAAGTGTTGCCCGCTCCCTGGGCTTGAACCGCCCGAAGTCACTCAATGATTTTCTTGATGGGCATGCAAACCTTGCAGAGGCGCTGGTCAACCCTGGCATTGAACGTTTTGTTGTGCTGCCGACCAACCGACCAGTCAATGGCGCGTCGGAGTTGCTGGCGTCTGCAAAAGTGGGCAAGTTGATAAAAGACCTGCGCGAACGCTACAGCGACCGCATCGTCATCTTTGATCTACCACCTGTTCTGGCAGCAGATGACGTCATGAGTGTGCTTCCCAGGGTTGACTGCGTTCTGATGGTGGTTGGCAGTGGTGTGTCCACCCAGACAGAGATCGAGGAAGCCATGAATCGGCTTTCGAAAGCCAACCTGATGGGTATCGTGCTGAACAAGGACGAGTCGCCCACCCAGAACGCCTACTACTGACTTCTTGCCCGACAGAGGCCGCACCTTGGCCACACGTAGCCGATGTGCCCAGTATTTCTTGGCCATCCACCGATGGCTGCCATCGGGCCTATCACCGCCCCAACTCCTGACATGAGCCCACGACTCCCCTGCTATGGCTGAACATGTGCGTGCGCTGATCGTGCTGATGGCACTCAGCCTGGTGTTCTTCCAGGTGGTCCGAGGCGCGGTTTCTCAATTGATTCCAGAGGCGACCTTCAGGCGCTGGCGCAATCTCTGGGTAGCGGCCACGCTGGCACTGTTCCTATCGAACAGCGTGTGGGTTTGCATCCTGGTCACCGGAGCCCTGCTCCTTCTCTACCGAAGGCGCGAAGAACATGTCATGGGGCTGTATTTTTTTCTGCTGTTCGTATCTCCACCGGTACCGGCAGAGATACCGGGACTGGGCATCATCGACCATCTATGGGTGCTGGACCACTACAGACTGCTTGGTGTGACGCTGCTGCTGCCGGTGGCGTTTGCGCTTTTCCAGAGAGCAAGCACCCCGCGTGTTGGCAGCTCGCCGGTGGATTGGTGGGTGCTGGGCTACCTCGCTCTCATGTCGTTGCTTGCATTTCGCCCGGGCAATGTCACCAGCGGGCTCCGGACCGTTCTGTCGCTTTGGATCGACATCTTTCTTCCGTACTATGTGGCCAGCAGGAGCATTCGCAACGAAGAGGGGCTCCGGCACGCCATGACCGGATTCGTCGTCGCGTCAATGATCCTGTCATTGGTTGCGATCTTTGAAATGCTTCGCGGCTGGAAACTCTACTCAGCCGTTCTCGGAGCATTGGGCGTGAACGAATGGATGTTCGGTGGCTATCTCATGCGATCAGGCTTCTTGCGACCGAATGCAACGGTGGGCAACTCGATCGTCCTCGGATATGTCTTGGTGGTTGCACTGGGCTTCTTTCTCTACCTGAAGGAGCTCTTATCCAGCCCCTTGCACAGATTTCTAGGGCTGGCTCTGCTCGCTGGAGGCATTGTCGCCTCATTGTCGAGAGGCCCCTGGGTGGGTTCTTTGCTACTTGTAGCGAGCTTCATAGCCATCGGCCCCAAGGCTGTCAAACGCGTGGGAGGATTGGGGCTGGGCGTCGTTGCTGCATTTCTTCTTATGAGCCTGATCCCGGGCGGTCAGCTATTTATCGACATGCTGCCAGTTATAGGAACTGCCGATCAAGGCAATGTCGAGTACCGCGCCAACCTCATCACCTCTGCCTTGCCGGTTATTGAACGGCATCTCATGCTGGGTTCGTTTGATTTCCTGAGCGCCCCTGAACTGCAAGTAATGATGCAGGGTGAAAAAATCATCGACGTCGTCAACTCATATATCGGCGTCGCCTTGTACTCTGGCATGATTGGATTGGTGCTTTTTCTTGGAATTTTTTTGAGCACCCTCCTTCAAATTCGAAAGCACGCAAGGGTTGCGCGACAGTTGGAACCGCGAGTTTCCGTCATGGGTCGCTCGTTGTTCGCCGCAGTGTCAGCCACCATGTTTATCATCTACACGGTAAGCAGCATCATTGCGATCCCTGTGGTGTACTGGCCTCTTCTGGGGATCTGCGTGGCCTACACGGGCACAATAAGAGATCAAATGCGGAAACTGGCTGAGCTCCCACATAAAGCCTGAACCCGTCGCAACTCATTGCCGCCCCCACCATCCCCGCTGCCGCCCAAAAGCAAGCGCCCGACCTTCACCCCAATAATAAACGCGAGCAAACACAATGCCCGCGAGAATTGCTGCACACAGGGCAACCCAGGGCATTGGCCCGTGAAACAATCGCGTCACCACAGATTTGACCTGGTAGTGACTGAGATACATGAACATGGAGGCCCCGGCGATCTCACCGACCACCCGCTTGACGGGGGCAGGAACCGAAATCTCGGGCCAGAAAAGCAACAGCGCACACCCGGCGCAGATGTAGTAGGTTGCCGACGTGAACCCATGGTGCATCACCACGGCGATCGACACAATGGCCATCACCAACAAGCGTGTCAGCACATCACGTGCACCGGCACTGGCGATCAACATGCCGCACGCCACAGTCCACAGATACCAGGTCGGAGTGCGGTGGTAGATGTAATTTGTGTCCCATACAAGCTCGGCGAAGTAGCTCAACACCATCGCAAAAACAAGCAGCACAGTTCCACTGATCAACGGACTCTTCCTGAATGCATCCCTCGCAGCCTTGAAAGAAAACAAAAATGCAACCAGAAGCAATAGTTGCATGTACATTTCTGCAAAATAGAAATATGCAACATGGTATTCGCGCGGATCAAAAAGATTCGATATCAGCAACAGGGGTTTCAACTCGGCCTCATGCGCCCAGATCTGCAGCGCCGCAACCACCATCACGGTCGGAACAGCGATTCTCACCACCGTTCCCAGTATCGTCCTCACCTTCCCGGTCCTGCTGATTTCAGGCCATTGGAAGCGCATCACGCTGTAGCCAGCGAGCAAGAACAGGAAATAGGCAGCCCCCCAGTTGTTGCTGTAGACGAACGTGTCCAGATGCAGGGCCACGATGCAGATCATGAAAAACGCCCGCGTCAGCGTGGCCGCTTCCAGACGCAGGAAGGAAGTTTGAGGTTCAGACTGAACGCTGCTTTGCAGTTGCGCGACCGTCAGCGATTCCCATCCGCTGGGCAGCGGACCAAACCGGTCCTCGAATCCCATTGAAAACTGGATATAGCCCAGGGAGTCGCCACCAAGCGCTTCAAAGCTCGCGCCTGCGTCAATCTTGCGTCCAGGAAAGAACTGCTGGAAGAAGCCCATGACATCGTCCGCCCTTGGCTGCCCGGCCGGGTCTCGAGTGTCAGGTTTGTTGCGAGAGTCCTTGTTCTCGGCGACGAATGCCTCGGTCAGCAGACGACGCAATGGCTTTCCAGTCGCCGTCTGCGGAATGGAGGCCATGACCTTGACGTGCAGGGCATCACCAACCTCCAGACCGAGCATTTTCAAGGCCTGGTTCGCGGCTGTCTGCAATTGTGCGGAATCCATGTCCGCCGACTCCGCCACCACCAGAACGCCCTCACCTCGCATGGCATCGGGCACCTTGGCCACGACCAGCCGCCCGCTTTGAGGCAGCAGTTTGCCGATCTTCTCTTCCAGGAGGTCCGGATTGATCTTCACGCCACCGCTGTTGATCAGATCGTCGGCTCTCCCGTCAAAAAACAGATAGCCGTCCTTCAAATGCCCCAGATCACCGGTGACCAGCCAGCCATCTGCTCCCGGTAGCGCCTGCAAGTGGTCACCTTCGATGCGCCACTGGGCCACGTGTGGGCCGCGTATCCGGATGCGCCCCTCAGGGGAGATACCCACCTCGGTTTTTCCAACCGCCCGGCCCACCGATTCGAGCAACTCGTCCGAAACGTCCGAAATCAGCAAGAACGTGCTGCGCGAAGCTTCTGTCAACCCATAGTGCTGGACGATTCGCGCGTTGGGAAAGAGGTCACGGACACCCCGTTTTTCCGCGGCGGTCATGTATTGGGAACCGATCTCCATCCAGCGAAGCTTCTTGCCCGCCTCTCCGATGACCTGCGGCTTCTGAAGCAGGATCCGAAGAAGGGTCGGCACAGCAGAAAGCGAATTAACTTCGCCGGCCTCTAGCATGCGCGCCAGTTCCAGTGGGTCGAAGCCGCGCGAGGGTATGAAAGACTGACCCCCCACGGCACTGATGACGCGAATGCGCGCCATGCCGAAGCTGTGTGTGACGGGAACACCGACGTACTCGCGAACCTCCGCCGTCAGCTGCATCTGGTCGATGATCCTGTCGGCAGCGTCTGCCAGATTGGCATAGCTGAGCACAATGCCCTTGGGTTTGCCCTCGGTGCCCGACGTGAAGGTCACCTGCGCAGGAAGATCGTCACGGATCAACGCATGCTGCTGCCGGAACCAGCCTCCCCCCGCTTCGGGAACGATGCAGTCATCAATGGCGATGCCCACCGGCTCCTTGGCAGAGGCCTCATCCTGAAAGCTGACCAGCGGCTGGCGCTTCTCGTTCAGCGCAAATACATTCTCTATAAAGGAGAGGGAATTTCGCCGAATCAGACCGGTTGCACGCAACTTGGATATCTGCATTCTCAGCACCTGTGGTTCATTGACACGCAACTCGGGGGAAGCTCGCCGGCAGCATAGCACCGGCACTACGAAACGCTTACAGGCTCCGCAGCGAAGCCATGAGGCGTTGCGCGCCTGCATCAGTTGCCATATTCTGCCTGCCACATAGGCGAGCGCGGCCCGCGAACAATGAGCCCAAGAGAGCCATTGCAGGCACTCCGGGTGACCTCGAGATCAATGCTAGGATTGAACGGAAGTTTTAATACTTCTGAACTCCGGCAAATGCGGAAGGCGTTGCGTCTGTCGCTCTCCCGGTCATCGGGAAGTCAATTCACATGCAAGAACACAAGCTGGGCGTGGTTGCGATCGGGCGCAACGAAGGGGAGCGACTGCGCAGGTGCCTGCTGTCTCTGCTGCCAGTGGTGCCAGCCACCGTCTACGTCGACTCGGGATCCACTGATGGCTCCAGCCAGATGGCCGCCGAAATGGGAGCGGTGGTTGTTGATCTCGACATGTCGCAACCATTCACAGCTGCGCGAGCCAGAAATACCGGCTTTCAGCAGTTGCTTCAGCAGTTCCCCGATGTCACCCTCGTCCAGTTTGTGGATGGGGATTGTGAAGTGGTGCCCGGCTGGCTGGAGGCGGCGCGCAGTTTCCTGGCGGAGCGCCCAACATATGCCGTGGTGTGCGGCAGACGCCGCGAGCGCCACCCTGAACGCTCCATGTACAACGCGATGTGCGACCGGGAGTGGGACACCCCCATCGGCGACACCCAGACCTGTGGTGGTGACGCCATGATGCGGGTCGACGCGCTCAAGGCCGCCTCAGGCTACCGTGACAGCATGATTGCCGGGGAAGAGCCGGAGTTGTGCTTTCGTCTGCGCCAGGCCGGCTGGCACATCCACCGGCTTGACAGAGACATGACGCTGCACGATGCGAACATCACGCGTTTGCGGCAATGGTGGGTGCGCACGGTGCGGTCAGGCCATGCTTTTGCCGAAGGGGCTTGGCTGCATGGATCGTCACCGGAACGCTTCTGGATTCGGGAGGCCCGTCGCGCCTGGTTCTGGGGAGTGTGGATCCCTGCTTCAATCGGCCTTGCCATGCTCCTGGCTGGGGCCCCTGCGGGGCTCCTTGCGGCCATCTATCCATTGCAGTGGGTACGCCTGCTGGCGCGAAACGGCTCTGCTCGGGAAAGCACCTTCATGATTCTGGGCAAGTTCGCCGAGGCCCAGGGAGCCGTGAAATTCCACCTCTCGCGCCTAAGAGGCCAAACCCGCCACATCATCGAATACAAGTAGGTGGACAATACTCAAGGGGGTTTCTGCATCGGGGATGGGGTGGTGCAGACCTTGTGCAAAAGGAATGTTGGCGGACGGGCTGAAGCAGCCCTCCCTGGCTCCATCCAACTGGAATACCGACCATGAGTGAACACTGTGTCCTGTGCGGGTTGCCCGTTTCGCGAGCGCACATGAAGCAAACGCTGGAAGAGATCCTTGCGCGCATAGGCCAGAAAAGGGGAACCTGGGTCCTCACTCTCAACACCGAAATGATTGCGCGCTTCGCGCGCAATCCAAGCTCCCACGATCTCCTGTCCCAGGCGGACATCATCACCGCCGACGGCATGCCCCTGGTCTGGGCATCCCGATTCAAAGGACCGGACCAAGCGATCCCCGAACGCACGACGGGGGTGGACCTGGTGGACGCCTACCTCAGGCTCCCCTCCATTCCGGCCTACGCAGTCATTGGTGGTGTCGATCCGGCGGCCACCTTGGCTCTGTATGGAGAGCCAGCCGTTCGAGCCTGTCGATATCTGTTTGATGGTCGGGTGGACCTGAGTGCCGACCAAGTCCAGGAGTTTGCGGGTGCGCTGCGTGAGAAGGAAGTGAGAATGCTTTTCTTGGCCCTGGGTGGCGAAAAACAGGACCAGTTGGCGTTCACGCTCAGAAAGGCCGTGCCAGATCTGGTCGTCGCAGGCATTGGCGGCAGCTTTGAAATTCTGGGTCCGCAGGGCGGTCGAGCCCCCCGGTGGATGCAGAACGCAGGCCTGGAATGGCTGTTCCGGCTGACGAGAGAACCCGGTCGCTTGTGGAGGCGCTATCTTGTGCACTACCCCGCCGGCCTTGGGTTGCTGCTCCGAGATTGCTTCAAGCCCCGCGTCGAGACCTCACGTCACTGATCTGATTGGCCATTCCTCAGAGGAATTTCGTTCATAAGATTGCACCGCGTGGCAAGTGCGCTGACGGCAGCACAACACGGATTTGATCTCGTCGTGTACATCAAAGCACAAGCAAAGATGGCAACTAGCGTGTGTGCAGGACACTGGTAGTCAGCACAATTTTCAAGGCTTCAGCGTGTACGAACACTTTTATGGGCTTCGAGAGAAGCCGTTCTCCATCCAGCCGGACCCGGACTTCCTCTACATGGGCAAGCGCCATTCGCTGGCCTACACGATGCTGCAGTACGCGATCTACAACCGCGCTGGTTTCACGGTCATCTGTGGTGACATCGGCTGCGGCAAGACGACCTTGATCCGCCGCCTTCTGCGGGAGCTCGGGGACGAGGTGTCGGTGGGACTGGTCACCAACACCCATCCCGACCTGGCCGACCTGACAGAGTGGATCATGCTGGCCTTTGGCCTCCCCTACGATGGCCTGTCACCGGTCGCGCGGTACGATGCCTTCCAGCGGTATCTCATCAGTGAGTACGGGAAGAATCGCAGGGTGGTTCTGATCGTCGACGAGGCGCAGAACCTGAGCTCCGCCGCGATGGAGTCTTTGCGCATGCTCTCCAACATCAATGCTGACAAGGACCAGTTGCTGCAAGTGGTGCTGGTCGGACAGCCCCAGTTGCGCGATTTGCTCAGGCGCCCCGAACTGCAACAGTTCGCCCAGAGAGTGGCGGCCGATTTTTTCATTTCGCCGCTGAATACGGTCGAGGTCGGGGACTACATCGAGCACCGGCTGAAAGTGGCCGGCCGTGACAGGCAATTGTTCACGCCGTACGCGGCGGCAAAGATTGCCAAAGCGACTCACGGCATCCCCCGAAGCATCAACATCCTTTGCGACATGGCCTTGGTGTACGGATTTGCGTCGGAAGCAAGGCTGATCGACGTCCATGTGATCGATGAAGTGCTGCGGGACCGCAGCGACTACGGCGTGCTGGGCGACACCAATTTCAACGTCGGACAGACTGGCAACAGCCAATGGGGGGATAGCAATTTCCCCTCCGCATCAGATCCCCCAAAAGTGTGAGTTGCCTCACGTGAGGTAACAATTTGTTGAGTCATAATGGTTTACCCGATGGGAGTAGGACCGGGTGCCATACCTGAGAGATCTGTGTGACCACGCCTTCAGAAGATTCGAACGACATCGCCATTGTCGGCATGGCCGCCCATCTACCAGGCGCCGCCAACCTGACGGCCTATTGGTCCAACCTGCGGGAGGGGGTGGAGTCCATTCGGCGACTGAGCGAAAGCGAGTTGCTGGCTGCGGGTGAAAGTCCCGAACGCATGCGGCATCGCAACTATGTGCCAGCCGCAGCGCCGCTGGACGGGTTCGAACAGTTCGATGCGGACTTCTTCGGTTTCAGCCCCAAGGAAGCCGCGATCATGGACCCCCAACACCGCCAGTTTCTGGAGGTGGCCTGGGAGGCGCTGGAGAACGCCGGGCACCCGCCCGAGACCTTCTCCGGTCCCATCGCCGTGTACGCCGGCTGTGGCATGGGGAGCTACTTCTACTTCAACATCTGCTCCAACCCCGACCTGGTGGCCAGCACAGGCATGTTTCTGCTGCGCCACACCGGCAACGACAAGGATTTCCTGTCCACCCGGGTGAGCCACATCTTTGACCTCAAGGGTCCCAGCGTCAACATCCAGACGGCCTGCTCGACCTCGCTGGTGGCGGTGCACCAGGCCTGCCAGTCCCTGTTGCTGGGCGAGTGCGACATGGCCCTGGCTGGCGGGGTCACCATCGAACTGCCTCACGCGCGCGGCTACATCTTTCAAGAGGGCGAAATCCTCTCGCCAGACGGCCACTGCCACGCTTTCGACCACAGGGCCCAGGGCACCGTGTTCGGCTCGGGCGCCGGCGTGGTGGTGTTGCGCCGTCTGGCCGATGCCCTCAAGGATGGCGACCACATCTGGGCCGTCGTCAAGGGCACAGCCATCAACAACGACGGCGCGGCCAAAGCCGGTTACCTGGCGCCAAGCGTGGACGGTCAGGCCAAGGCGATCGCCGAAGCGCAGGCCGTGGCCGGTGTCAGCGCCGACACCATCGACTACATCGAATGCCATGGCACCGGCACCTACCTGGGCGACCCCATCGAAGTGGCCGCCCTGACGCAGGCATTCCGGGAGACGACGCAGGACACGGGCTTCTGCCGCATCGGTTCTGTCAAGACCAACATCGGCCACACCGATACGGCCGCGGGGGTCGCAAGCCTGATCAAGGTGGCGCTGGCGCTCAAACACCAGGAAATCCCTCCGAGCCTGGGCTATGAGAAGCCCAACCCCTCGATCGACTTCGAGTCCAGCCCGTTCCAGGTCAACCATGCCCTGAGTCCCTGGCACTCGCACAAGGGTCCGCGCCGCGCCGGCGTGAACTCGTTGGGCGTGGGAGGCACGAATGCCCACGCCGTGGTCGAGGAGGCACCCGCGCGCGAGCCCTCTCCCCCGTCGGACTGGCCCTTCCAGTTGCTGGTCGTGTCGGGCCGGACGCGGGCCGCGCTGGATGCCAACGCCAAGGCACTGGCGGCCCACCTCAGGGCCCACCCGGAGCAAGCCCTCGCGGACGTAGCGTTCACGCTGAAGGAAGGTCGGCGCGCGTTCGAGCACCGGCGCGTGCTCGTGGCCGAGAGCCACGAAGAAGCCGCCGCCCTGCTGGAAGGGAGCGACACCCGGCGGGTGTTCACCCACACCCATCTGGAAGACGATCCGGAGGTGGTGTTCATGTTCCCGGGCGGCGGCGCGCAGTACGCCGGCATGGCCCGGGAGCTGTATGCAACCGAACCGGTCTTCCAGGACTGGATGGACCGCGGGCTGGAGATTCTTCAGCGGCAACTGGACTACGACGTGCGCGCCCTCTGGCTGCCCGACGCCGAGAACCACGCGGCAGCGGTCGAGAAGCTCAAGCAGCCCTCGGTGCAGCTGCCGCTGATCATGATCGTCGAGTACGCGCTGGCGCAGCTCTGGATGTCCTGGGGTGTCAAGCCGGCGGCACTGGTCGGGCACAGCATGGGCGAGAACACGGCGGCGTGTCTGGCGGGTGTGATGTCGTTCGAGGACTGCATCGGCCTGGTGCTTCTGCGCGGCCGGCTCTTCGACACGGTGCCGCCGGGCGGGATGCTCAGCGTCCCGCTGGCTGCGGACGAGGTGCGTGGCCTGCTGGGGCCGGAGCTGGACATGGCCAGCGTGAACGCGCCGGAGCTGTGCGTGGTCTCGGGCCCGCAGGCGGCGCTGGACGCGCTGGAAGCGCGGCTGCGCGCGCGCGAGGTGGAGCCGCAGCGCATACAGATCGACATCGCAGCGCACTCGCGCATGCTGGAGCCGATCCTGGGCCGCTTCGAGGCCTACCTGCGCAGCATCCGTCTCAACCCTCCCAAGATTCCCATCATCTCCAACCGCGACGGGCAGCCGCTGAGCGCGGCCGACGCCATCGATCCGCTGTACTGGGTGCGGCACCTGCGCAACACGGTGCAGTTCGCCGACTGCCTCACCACGCTGAAGAAAACCAGTCAACGGGTCTATCTGGAGGTCGGCCCCGGCAAGGCGCTGGGCTCGCTTGCGCAGGCCAACGGAGTCCCCTCCTCCCAGGTGATCAATTCGCTGCGCCATGCAGACCACGTGGTGCCCGACGACATGTGGTTCTTGGGCACCCTGGGCCGCCTGTGGGCCAACGGGGTCCGGGTGGACTGGGAACCCATCTGGGGCGAGGCCCGCAGGCTTCGTGTCCCCTTGCCCACCTACGCCTTCCAGCGCAAGCCCTACTTCATCGAGCCCGGCAAGGCCCGGGCCGCCGCGGAAGAAGCGCCGCAACTGCTGCGAAACGACGACGTCGGCGCATGGGGCTACCAGCCCCGCTGGCGCCCGCGGCAGGCCAATGTCGACATCGACGTGACCCTGGACCTGGGCCAAACGTCTCCTCAAAACTGGCTGGTGTTTGCCGATGAAGCAGGCCTTGCCGACCGGCTCGTGGCCCGCTTGCGGGACGCCTCCCACCGCGTCACCGTGGTGCGGGCCGGTGACCTCTTCGCACGCCTGAACGACAACGAGTACCTGTTGGCGCCGGAACGTGGCCGCGAGGGCTACGACGAACTCCTGCGCGACCTGGTGGCCTCGGGCAACACGCCCCAGCACATCGTGCACGCCTGGCTGGTCACCCAGGAAGAGCGCTTCCGTCCCGGCAGCAGCTTTTTTCACCGGAACATCGAACAGGGTTTCTTCAGCCTGCTGTTCCTGGTCCAGGCGATGGCAGAAGAAAACCTGCCGCGCCCCCAGCACCTGACCGTGCTGAGCTCCGACGCCGTGCGCGTGCGCAACGAAACACTGCGCTACCCGGAAAAGTCGACCCTCATGGGACCTGCCAAGGTCGCCCCGCGGGAATTGCCGGGTCTGACCTGCTCGGTGCTGGACCTGGTGTTGCCCACTGTCGACAAGGGCTGGCGCGCCAAACCCAATGCACAGGACTGGTCGGCCCTGACCGATCGCGTGCTGGAGGAGCTCTTTGCTGCCCCTGACAACTGCGTGGCGGCGATCCGGGCCGACAAGCGCTTCGAGCTGACGCACGTCCCCCTGCACCTTCCACCGTCCGAAGAGCTGGCCGGACTCCCCAAGGGCTGTGTCTGCCTGCTCACCGGTGGCCTGGGTGGCATTGCACTGACGCTGGCCGAGCGACTGGCGCGCGAGAAGCAGGCGCGCCTGGTGCTGCTCGCGCGCCAGCCCCTGCCGCCGGCCGACACCTGGGACGCCTGCCTGCGCAGCAACGACCCACTGGACCCGGTGGTCCAGCGAATCACGGCCGTGCGCCGTCTGCAAGGCCTGGGCGCAGAAGTGCTGGTGGTGGCGGCCGACGTGTGCAACGTCAAGGACATGCGCGATGCCGCCGAACAGGCGCGGCAGCGCTTCGGCCGCATCGAGGTAGTGATCCACGCTGCGGGCGTGGTGGACGACGGCCCGCTGATGACCAAGACCTCGGGCGGTGTGGAAGAGGTGTTCGCACCCAAGGTGCACGGGGTGCAGATCCTGCACGACCTGTTCCCGGACGGCAGCATCGACTGGCTGGTGCTGTTCTCGTCGACCAGCACGGTGACGGCTCCGGCCGGCCAGGTCGACTACGTGGCGGCCAACGAGTACCTCAATGCCTACGCCGCCAGCCGCGCCGGGCAGCGCACCAAGGTGCTGGCCATCGACTGGGGCATCTGGAACGAGGTCGGCATGGCCGCGAAGGCCATGGCCAGCCGCCTGGGCGACGCCGCACCGCCTCCGCGCCATCCCGCCGGCAGTCCCTTGCTGGACGAAGCGACCTTCGACGCTGCAGGGCACCGACTGTTCACTGCGAGCTGGCAGACCAGCAACCGCTGGATCCTGGATGGCCACCGCACCAAGGCAGGCCAGGCCCTGCTGCCCGGAACGGGTTATCTGGAGCTGGCGGCCCAAGCGCTCCGGGGCAACGGCGAGACCGGCCCGTTCACCATCAGAGACCTGTATTTCTTCCGCCCGCTGGAAGTCAACGACGACCAGACACGCGAGGTGCGCGTCAAGCTGGCGCGCAGCGACGAGGGCTATGCCCTGGAAGTGCGCAGCGATGTGCAGTACGAAGGGCGCAAGGGCTTCCAGCTCAATGCGCAGGCCACGCTGGTGCCGGGCGCGCTGCCGGCCGCGGCGCGGGTGGACACCGCAGCGCTGCAGGCCCGGTGCGCCCGCCAGCGGGACGAAGCCGCAGATGGCCTGAGGTCGCCCCAGGAAGAACACCTGAACTTCGGGCCGCGCTGGCGCGTGCTGCGCTCCGTGGCCTATGGTGACAACGAGGGCATCGCACTGCTGCAGTTGCCGCCCGCGTTTGAAGGCGATCTGAGCGCCGGCTACCTGCTGTACCCAGCCCTGCTCGACCTGGCCACCGGCTGGGCCATGCACCTGATCGACGGCTACCGGGCCGATCACCTGTGGGTGCCGGTGTCGTACCAGTCGGTCCAGGTGCACCGCCCCCTGCCCGGCACGGTCTGGAGCTGGGTGCGCAACGCCCAGGCCAACCACGCCGACGCGCCCTTCGCCGTGTTCGACGTGACGCTGTGCGACGCCCAGGGCGAGGTCTGTGTCGAGGTGCGCGGCTTCTCCATCAAGCGGCTGCAGGAAGGCGGCTTCTCGGCCTCGAACAGCCGGCTTGATGCGCGCGAGGTGTTGTTCGAGAAGAGCGCCGGTGACAGCGCGCATAGCCGGCTGTCACCGGCGGAAGAGCAACTCCAGCACGCGATGTCGCAGGGCATCCTGCCGCATGAAGGCGCTGATGCTTTTGGCCGCGCGCTGGCCACGGGTCTGCCGCAGGTCATCGTTTCTTCCATGAGCCTGGACGCGCTGGTGCACAAGGCCAGCGAGGTGGCGCAAGCCGACACGGCGTTCGGCCAGAAATTCCAGCGCCCCGACCTCGACAGCGACTACGTGGCACCCACCAACGATGTGGAACGCACGCTGGTCGGTTTCTGGGAAGAGCTCCTGGGCGTCGATCAGGTGGGTGTGCAGGACAGCTTCTTCGACCTGGGCGGGCATTCGCTGATCGCAGTGCGCCTGTTCGCCATGATCAAGAAGGCCTACCGGGTCGAGTTTCCGATTTCCGTGCTGTTCGAGGCCCCCACCATTGCCCTGTGCGCCGCCCTGATCCGCGAACGCATTGGCGATAGCGGTGGCACGGCAGACGCCCCGGCCGGCGAAGCCAGCGTGGCCACACCCGCCCGGCGCCGCTTCGTCCACCTGGTGCCGATGCACGACGGCGAAGGCGGCGAACAGACACCGTTCTTCCTGGTGGCGGGCATGTTCGGCAACGTGCTGAACCTGCGGCATCTGGCGCGCCTGCTCGGCACCGAACGGCCGTTCTACGGCCTGCAGGCGCGGGGTCTCTATGGTGACCAGGCACCGCACGAGACCTTTGAAGCGGCGGCGGCCGACTACATCGCCGAGATGCGCCAGGTGCAGCCGCACGGCCCCTACCTTCTGGGCGGCTTCTCGGGCGGTGGCATTACCGCCTACGAGATCGCTCGCCAGCTGGAAGCGGCTGGCGAGCAGGTCCGCCTGCTCGTGCTGCTGGACACACCGCTGCCGGTACGGCCCCAGATCAACCGGCTGGACAAGGCCATCATCAAGCTGGCGGAACTGCGCAAGAAGGGTTTGGGCTACCTGTGGACCTGGGCACGCGGGCGCCTGGACTGGGAACTCAACCGCCTGCGCAACAGGAATGCCGCGCCGATCCAGCCCCGCACGAACCAGTTGAACAACGAAGCCATCCAGGCGGCGTTCCTGGCGGCGTTGCCCCGCTACCAGCTGCAGGTCTGGAACGGCAACGCCGTGCTCTTCCGCCCGCCCCTCGACCTGCGCTGGAAGGTGACGGGTGGGCGCTGGGTCTCGGCCGAACGCGAATATGTGTACGCCGACAACGACTGGACGCGCTACCTGCCGTCGCTGCGCGTGCTGGAGGTGCCCGGCGACCACGACTCCATGGTGCTGGAACCCAATGTGCGCGTGCTGGCGGGTCTGATGCGTGACTGCATCGAGGCCGTCCGACAACCGGAGGCCCGCCCATGAGCCAGCCCACGAAGGCCCGCGTGCTGACGATCGTGCTCAACTACCGCACGCCCGAGCTGACGCTGCGGTCGGTGGAGGCTGCGTTGCGCGAGATGGAAGGGCTGGAAGGTGGCATCACCGTGGTGGACAACGATTCGGGTGACGGGTCGTTCGAGAAACTCACGCAGGCGGTCCGGGAGCGCGGCTGGAACCGCGTGCGGGTGCTGCAGTCTGGTCGCAATGGCGGCTACGGCGCAGGCAACAACTTTGGCGTCCGCCAAGGCCTGCCCGACGGCTCATCGCCCGACTACATCTACATCCTGAACTCCGACGCTTTTCCCGAACCCGGCGCGATCCGCGTGCTCGCCGAGTATCTGGACGCCCATCCCCGGGTGGGCTTTGCCGGCAGCCGCCTGCACGGCGAAGACGGCGCCTACCACCAGACAGCGTTCCGCTTTCCGACCGTGTTCAGCGAGTTCGAGACCGCCGCGGCCACAGGCCCCATCTCGCGCCTGCTGCGCCGCTACATCGTGGCCCTGCCGGAGACCGACGAGGTGCAGGAAGTGGACTGGCTGGCCGGGGCCAGCCTCATGGTCCGCCACCGCGTCTTGGAGGAGACCGGCGGGTTCGACGAGCGCTTCTTCCTGTACTTCGAAGAAACCGACCTGAGCCTGCGGGCACACCGGGCCGGGTGGCAGTCTGTCTACCTCCCGGAGAGCCGCGTGATGCACATCGGCTCGGTCTCCACCGGCATGAAGTCCTGGAAGCGCATTCCCCCGTTCTGGTTCGATTCGCGGCTGTGGTACTTCACCAAGAACCATGGCGTCCTCTACGCGGCCCTGGCCACGCTGGCCCATGTGGCGGGCGCCCTGATTTTCAGATCCCGCCGACTTGTTCAGAGGAAGCGCTCCGACCAGCCCGAGCGCTTCCTCGGCGACCTGGTGTCGCACGCACTGCGCTGCGCGTGGCACCGCCGGTTGGTCGGCCGCCCCGAAGCCGCCTCCATCTGAATTTTCCGAACTGACCAATCCCGGAGTCCCCCATGAGCAGTTTTTCCTGTGTGGTGATGGGCAATGAGTCCCTGCTGATCGAATGTGCCGAACAACTCCTGCGGGCGGGCGACCGCATCGGCGCGGTGGTCACACGCAACCTCGACATCCGCTCGTGGGCGGCCAACCACAGGCTGCGTGTGGAAGCGCCTGGTGAAGGGCTTGCCGAGCGGCTGGCCGACGTGCACTTCGACTGGTTCTTCAGCATTGCCAACCTGTCGGTCATTCCCCAGCCGGTGCTGGCCAAAGCCACGCGCGGCGCCATCAACTTCCACGACGGCCCCCTGCCGCGCCACGCCGGCCTGAACGCGCCCGTCTGGGCCATCCTGGCTCGGGAAAAGCAGCATGGCGTGACCTGGCACATGATCGAAGGCGGCATTGACGAAGGTGACATCGTCAAGCAGCGCCTCTTCGACATGGCGCCCAACGAAACGGCGCTCACGCTGAACACCCGCTGCTACGAAGCAGCCATCGAAAGCTTCTCCGAGTTGCTGGCGGATCTGCACGGTGCAGGCCCCCAACGCCGCCCCCAGGACCTGAGCCAGCGCACCTACCACGCGCGCCTGGACCGGCCCGCCGCGGCGGCCCGCATCGACCTGTCCCGGCCTGCCGAAGAGGTGGTGGCTCTGGTGGCGGCGCTGGACCACGGCAGCTACTGGAACCCGATCAGCTGCCCCAAGCTGGTGGTCGGCAACCGGGTGCTGCTGGTGGCCACGGCCACGGTCGAGGCTGGCGCCACAGCGGCCCCGGGCGAGGTGATGGAAGCCACCATGGGCGGCCTGGTGGTGGGCACGGGGTCGGTCCCGGTGCGCCTGGCCGGCCTGCGCGACACCCAGGGCGCCGCCGTATGCCCGACGACCGTGGCACAGGCGGGCGATCGCCTGCCGCTGCCCGACGCCGCCAGCGCGGCGGCCCTCACCGATGCCATGGCACGCGTCGTCGCAGGTGAAGGCGCCTGGCGCAAGTGCCTGCAGGCGCCGGAGGGGGTCGATCTGCCGCTGGTGTCCGCAGCGGCCGGCCCCAGCCTCTGGCGCTCGTTGCAGCTGAACGCGCCCGCCAGCCTCGGCGGCGACCGCCAGCTGGCCGCCGTCGCGGCCTGGGTCGCACGCGTCAGCGGCAAGAACCGTTTCGACCTGGCCTACCGGGACGCAGACATCCCGCAGGCACCAGGCTTCCTGTCAACCTGGGTGCCGCTGCGCCTCGACGCCGCCGGGGACACCCCGTTCTCGGTGTTCTCGGTCCAGTGCAGCGACGCCTTGGCGGCCGCACGGAAGGCGCCCGCCTTTGCACTCGACCTGGTCGCCCGCGACCCGGCCATCAAAGCCCTCACCGTACCCCAGGTCGGTCTGGCCACGGGCCACGGTTCGGCCGGCATCGACGGCACCGCCCTCACGATCCAGGTCGCCGCGCAGGGCGGCCTCAGCCTTTGGTACGACGAAACACGCCTGAACGCCGAGACCGCGAACACCCTGTGCCAGCGCCTGCAACGCGTGCTGGATGCCCTGAGCGACGCCAGCGCCCAGGACACGCGGCTGGGCCGGCTTCCCGTCATGAGCGAGGCCGAGCGCGAGCAGGTGCTCTACGGCTGGAACAACACCCGCTGCGACTACGAGCGCCAGACCTGCGTGCACCAGTTCTTCGAGCAGCAGGTGCAGCGCACCCCCGACGCCACAGCGGTGGTGTTCGAAGGCGAGTCGCTGAGCTACGCGCAGCTCAACCGCCGGGCCAACCAGGTTGCCCACCGCCTCATCGCCATGGGCGTGTTGCCCGGCACCCTGGTCGGGCTGTACACCCCCCGCTCGCTCGACCTGCTGGTCGGCGCCCTGGCCATCCAGAAAGCGGGTGGTGGTTATGTGCCCCTGGACCCGGCCTACCCGCCCGACCGCATTGCCCTCTACATCGAGGACAGCGGCGCGCCAGTGATCGTTGCCCAGTCCACGCTGGTGGACAGCCTGCCCGCCCACCAGGCCCAGGTGCTGGTGATCGACCAGGACCCCGCCATCGCCAGCCAGCCCGACACCGACCCGGCCAGCGGCGTGAGCGTGTCCGACATCGCCTACATGATCTACACATCGGGCTCGACCGGCCGCCCCAAGGGCGTGATGGTCGAGCACCGCAACGTGGCCAACTTCTTCCGCGGCATGGACGACCGCATCCGGCACGACCCGCCGGGCGTGTGGCTGGCCGTCACCAGCCTGTCCTTCGACATCTCGGTGCTCGAACTGTTCTACACGCTGGCGCGCGGGTTCAAGCTGGTGCTCAGCAGCGACGAGAACCGGGCGCTGGTGTCGTCCGGGCGCATCGCCAGCGGCCAGAAGATGGACTTCTCCATCTACTACTGGGGCAACGACGATGGCGCCGGCCCCAAGAAGTACGAGCTGCTGCTGGAAGGCGCCAAGTTTGCCGACACGCATGGCTTCTGCGCGGTCTGGACGCCTGAGCGCCACTTTCACGCCTTCGGTGGCCCCTACCCCAACCCCTCGGTGACCGGCGCCGCGGTGGCGGCCGTCACCAAGAACATCGGCGTGCGCGCCGGCAGCTGCGTGGTGCCGCTGCACCACCCTGCGCGCGTCGCCGAAGAGTGGGCCGTGATCGACAACCTGACCAATGGCCGCGCCGCGCTCGCGGTGGCCTCGGGCTGGCACCCGGACGACTTCGTGCTGCGCCCCGAGAACACACCGCCCGCCAACCGGCAGGCCCTGTTCGATGCCACCGAACAGATCCGGCGCCTTTGGCGGGGCGAGGCGGTGGACTTCCCCACCAAGGACGGCACCTTCGCGGTCAAGACGCAACCGCGCCCCGTCTCGAAGGAGCTGCCGATCTGGGTGACCACGGCGGGCAACCCCGAGACCTGGCGCGACGCCGGACGGGTCGGCGCCAACGTGCTGACCCATCTGCTGGGCCAGACCATCGAGGAAGTCGCCGAGAAGATTGGGCTCTACCACGACGCGCTGCGTGAGGCCGGCCACGACCCGGCCAAGTTCACGGTAACGCTGATGCTGCACACCTATGTGGCCCGAGACCGCGAGCAGGCCCGCGAGACCGCGCGTGGCCCGATGAAGGACTACCTGGGCAGCGCCGCCGGCCTGATCAAGCAGTACGCCTGGGCCTTCCCCGCCTTCAAAAAACCAAAAGGCGTCACCAACCCGGCCGAGATCGACATCCGCACCCTCGACGCCGAGGAGCTCGAAGGCATTCTGGAGTTCGCATTCCAGCGCTACTTCGAAGATTCCGGCCTGTTCGGCACGGTGGAGGACTGTCTGGACCGGGTGGAGCAGCTCAAGCGCATTGGCGTGCACGAAATCGCCTGTCTGATCGACTACGGCATTCCGTCCGAAAAGGTCATGGAAGGCCTCTACCCGCTGGCGGAGGTGCTGCGCAGGTCCAACGAGGGCGCCGGCCCGGCACCTGACGACTTCTCCATCGCGGCCCAGATCGTGAGGCACAGCGTCACCCATCTGCAGTGCACGCCCAGCATGGCGCGCATGATCGCCATGAACGACGAGGCCCGCCTGGCGCTTGGAAAGGTCCAACACCTGATGATCGGCGGCGAGGCCCTGCCCGGTTCGCTGGTGGCCGAACTGTCCCAGCTCGGTGCGGCCACCATCGAGAACATGTACGGCCCCACCGAGACCACCATCTGGTCGTCCACGGAAACCGCGGGGCCTGGCGAGAACATCGTCAACATCGGTCGCCCGATTGCCAACACGCAGATGTACGTGCTGGACGAGCACCAGGAACCCGTGCCGGTGGGTGTGCCGGGCGAGCTGTACATCGGCGGCGACGGGGTGACCCGCGGCTACTGGCAGCGCCCCGACCTCACCGCCGAGCGCTTCCCGGCCGATCCGTTCGTGCGTCCGGAGTGCGCCGCCCCTGGTGGAGCCCGCATGTACCGCACGGGCGACCTGGCGCGCTGGCGCGCGGACGGGCGCATCGATTTCCTCGGGCGCGCCGACTTCCAGGTCAAGATCCGCGGCTACCGCATCGAGCTCGGTGAAATCGAGGCGGTGCTCGAATCGTGCGACGGTGTGCAGCAGGCCGTGGTGGTGGCGCGCGAAGACCAGCCGGGCGACGTGCGCCTGGTGGCCTACCTGCGCGCCGACGCAGGCGTGTCGACCGAGCAGCTGCACGAGTGGGCCGCCACCCGGCTGCCCGAGCACATGGTGCCCGCGCACTTCGTCATGGTCGACGAGTTCCCGCTCACGCCCAACCGCAAGGTGGACCGCAAGGCCCTGCCCGCGCCCTCGCAGGACACGCAGCGCGAGCGCACCGAGGCCTTTGTCGCTCCCGAGAACGAGGTCGAACAGAAGATCGCGGCCATCTGGTCCCGCATCCTGGGCGTGCCACAGATCGGGTCCAAGGACAGCTTCTTCGCCCTGGGCGGCCATTCGCTGCTGGCGGTTCAGGCCCACCGCGAAATCAAGCAGGCGCTCAACACCACCCGGCTGAGCATCACCGACATCTTCCGCTTCCCGACCCTCTCGGCGCTGGCGCAGCACCTGGACGACAAGCCCCGCGAGACCGCCGAGACCGCGGCGGAATCCACGGAACGCGCGCAGATGCGGGCCGACGCGATGTCGCGCCGGCGCGCGATGCGCTCGGGCAAGCTGCCGCAGGACTGATGCACGCGCTCGAATGCCTTCAATCGTCCACAGAGCTCCCGCTGCTGCAGTCCTTGCGCCTGCAGCTGGCGCAGGCTCTTGGCGCGGGTGTTGGCGTGGCCTGCACCGGCGTTGATGGCGAGCCAGACCTGCTCTGGCCCGCCGAACGCGCGGCCATCCTGAAAGCGGTGCCGGCCCGGCAGAGCGAGTACGCCGCCGGGCGGCAGGCGGCACGCGCTGCGATGCAGCAGATCGGTTGTGTTCCCGCAGCCATTCCGAGTGCCCCCGACCGGTCACCGGTCTGGCCCGACGGACTGACCGGGTCCATTGCACACGGTGGCCGGGTGTGCGTGGCGGTGGTCGGCCGGCGGCACCAGGTGCACGCGGTGGGCATCGACATCGAAGAAGACCGGGCCATGGCGTCCGACCTCTGGCCGAGCCTCTGCACCACCGAAGAACGGGCCCTGCTCGATCAGCTGCCACCACACGAGCGGGGACGGCGGGTGACCCGGCTGTTCTGCGCCAAGGAGGCCTTCTACAAGTGGCAGTACCCGCAGACCGGGCGCCTGCTGGACTTCCTCGATGTGCAGGTGACGTTCTCGGCGGATGCCACCGGTTTTGTGGTGCGCGCCGCCTCCAGCGACACCCCGGTGACCCGATGCACCGGGCAAGGCACCCTGCTCGCACGCGATGGCCTGGTCCTGGCCTGGATGCTCGGGCCTGCCGGGTCGGGCTCATGAACGACTGCTGCGCGCCGACGAGCCATGCAACACCTTGAAAGCACCCACATGAAGACCTCCGGCAGCCGCCTGCTGTTGTATGCACCCGTGCCGCTCTACGCCGGAAAAGACGGATACCTGCTGGAAGACCAGGCCTGCAACGGACTGCGCCTCTGGGCCGAAAACTTCGAACAGGTCACGGTGATGCACCCGCTGGAGCCCGGCACCCCGCCGCCGAGCTGGATTCCGGTGCGTTCGTCGGCGATCGACCTGGAGCGCGTGCACCTCGTCGCCCTGCCGTCGGCCTACCGCCCCGACCGCTTTTTCCGCTTCCTCCCCTCGGTGCGGCGCCAGATTGCCCAGCTGATCGACGAAGCGGACTACCTGTCGTTCTCGATTGGCGGGCTCTTCGGCGACTGGGGCTCGGTGGCCGCTCTGGAAGCCCACCGCAAGGGTCGGCGTTTTGCCGTCTGGACCGACCGGGTGGAGTCCGAAGTGGTGCGGCACGAAGCCCGTGCGGCCCGCACCCGCCGGGCGCGGCTGAAAGCATCGCTGTACCACCGGCCCATGGCCGCACTGGAGCGGGCCATCATCCGGCGCTCGGCCCTGGGGCTGTTCCATGGTGCCGAAACCTACGCCACCTACGCGCCCTACGCCTCACAGGCTGAAATCGTCCACGACATCCACCTCCGCGAGGAGGACCGCATCCCGCCAGATGCCCTCCGCAACAAGCTGCAGGGTGTCATGGAAGGCCCGCTGCACATCTGCTATCTCGGCCGGGCCGACGTGATGAAGGGCGCCGACGACTGGATCCAGGTGATGGCTTCGCTGAAGGAAGCCGGCGTCGATTTCCGCGCGACCTGGTGGGGGGACGGCGAACGTCTGCCCGAGATGAAGGCGCAGGTGGAGCGCCTGGGACTGACCGGGCAGGTCGCGCTGCCCGGCTTCATCAGGGACCGTGCGGCCATCCTGAAGGTACTGCGCGAGGCCCAGGTGTTCGTGTTCTGCCACAAGACCCCGGAGTCACCGAGAAACCTGATCGAAGCGCTGGTGTCCGGAACCCCGCTGGTCGGCTACGACAGCCCGTTCCCGAAGGACCTGATCTCCGCCCACGGCGGCGGCCTACTGACCCCCAAAGACGACGTCGGCGCACTGGCGGACAGTCTGGCCGGCCTGGCGCGGGATCGCCAGCGGCTCGCGGATCTGATTGGCCGGGCCGCGCAAGATGGCCACCCCTTCAACGACGTCGCCGTCTTCAGGCACCGCAGCGAGGTGATCCGTGCCCACCTCTGATGTCCAGTACGCCCATCTGCGCGAACTGCTGCGCAAGCGTGTGGCGGACTACGGGGAACACGCGGCCTACGTGTTCCTGGGGCACGGCCTGGAAACCAGCCACTCGCTGAGCTACGCCGCGCTGGGCCAGTCGGCCGAAACCATCGCGCAGCGTCTGCGTGCGCGCATCGGGCCAGGGGATCGGGTGTTGCTCGCGTTCGACAACCACCTGGACGCTGTGCAGTTGTTCTGGGGCTGCATCCTGGCCGGCGCCATCCCCGTCCCAGCGCCTGCGCCGGACAACAGGAACGCACGGAACAGCGAATCGCGTTTGCTGGGCATTGCCAACAATGCGGATGTCGCGCTGGCCGTGACCGACGAGGGACACATCGAAGCCGGCCGCACCCAGATCCCCGAACGCACCTGGTGCACGCTGGACACCCTTCTGAACGAACCGCTGCAGACCGACGCGGTGGCGCCGTCACCCGAAGGCCTGGACGAGAACCCGGTGGCGTATCTGCAGTACACCTCCGGGTCCACGAGCGCCCCGCGGGGCGTCGAGATCACCCACGACAACGTGCTGGCCCAGTGCCGCTCGTTGGTGAGCAGTGTGGACACGCCCCGGATGAAGGCACTGGTCTGGCTGCCCTGGTTCCACGACTACGGCCTGGTGCACGGAGTGCTCCAGCCGCTGTACTCGGGTGGCACCTCGTTCCTGATGTCCACCGTGCAGTTCCTGCTGCACCCCTTGAAGTGGCTGGAGGCCATTGCCCGGCATGGCGTCACCCACAGCGGGGCACCCAACTTCGCCTACGCCGCCTGCGTGCAGGCACTGGCCCGCGCACCGCAATGGAACGCCCGTCTGGACAGCTGGCGATACGCCACCTGCGGCGCGGAACCGGTGCGTGCCACCACGCTGGACGCGTTCTCGCAGGCCTTCACGCCTTTCGGATTCCACCGTG
Organism: Hydrogenophaga pseudoflava; assembly: GCF_004353865.1. Lineage (NCBI taxonomy): Bacteria > Pseudomonadati > Pseudomonadota > Betaproteobacteria > Burkholderiales > Comamonadaceae > Hydrogenophaga > Hydrogenophaga pseudoflava. Next base: position 2,273,200 of record NZ_CP037867.1, on the reverse strand, counting down.
CGGCGCTGGCGCCATCCTACGGACTGGCGGAAGCGGTGCTCGCAGTCACCGTGAAGAATGCCGCCACACCGCTGCAACAGATCACGCTGGATGCGCAGGCCATCGAACGCCACGAAGTGCGACCAGCCGACCATGAAGCGACCGGCACCAGAACGCTGGTGGGTTGCGGCTCGGCGCTGCCGGGTTTCCAGCTGCGCATCGTCGATCCCGACACCAGGACGCCCTGCGCCCCCGACCGGATCGGCGAGATCTGGGTGGCCGGACCGAGCGTGGGCCAGGGCTACTGGGGACAGCCCGACGTCTCCGCCGAGCACTTTGGCGGAACCCTTGCCCCCGAAGTTGCCGACCCCACGCGCTACCTGCGCACCGGCGACCTGGGTTTCCTGCACGGCGGCGAGCTGTTCGTCGCCGGCCGCCGCAAAGACCTGATCATCGCGAACGGCCGCAACCTCTACCCCCAGGACCTGGAGCAGACAGCCGAATCGGCGCACCCCGGCATCCGGGGCGGTGGCGTCATCGCCATTTCGGTGGACAAGGGAGACCGGGAAGCGGTCGTGATGCTGGTCGAGTGCAGCCGGCGCCCCTCGCCGGACGTGGTGCGGCAGCTGGTCGATGCCGTCCACAAGCGGGTGGCCGCGGAGCACCAGGTCGATCTGCACGACATCGTTCCCCTGCGCACCGGCACCCTGCCCCGGACCTCCAGCGGCAAGCCGCAGCGCGGCGCGGCGCGGCGCCTCTATTTGGAGGGGCGGCTGGAGCCCCTGCGCCTGTCGGCCCAATCCTCCACAAACACGGCGACGGACCACTCCGCCAATGCCGCGCTGCTGGACAGCCTGACCCTGCTTTGGTCCGAGATCCTCGGGCACGAGGTGATCGACCACGACGCGAACTTCTTCGACCTGGGTGGCGATTCGTTGCTGGCCACACAGCTGGTCTCGCGTCTGCGCACGAGGCTTGGCCTCGACCTGCCCATCAGCGCGGTGTTCGAGACGCCCACGGTGCGCGGACTCGCCGAGCGGCTGATGCAGTTGTCGCCCACGCCGGACAGCGTTGTGGCGAGCCCATCGGTGCCGGCCGCGGCCACACCTTCAGCGGCGCGCGGCCCTGGCAGCCGGCTGGGCCTGTCGTTCTCCCAGGAGCGCATGTGGTTCATGCACGAACTGGCACCGCAGAGCAGCGCGTACAACATCCCGCTGGCCATGCGGTTGAAGGGGCCGCTGGAGGTGGCGGCCCTGCAGAAGGCCATGGATCGCGTGGTCGAGCGCCACGAAGTCCTCCGCACACGCTTTGTCAAGACCGCTGACGGAGTGTTTGCCGAGGTGGTGCCGCCACCGGCCGTGCCCCTTCAGCCGTTGCGGCTGGCCACCGAGGGACGCGGTGTGCCCGACGGGGTACTGCGCCGCCATCTGGCCGATGTCACCTGCCAGCCCTTTGTGCTGGACCAGTGCCCGCTGCTCCGCGCGCAGCTCATCCACCTGGCCGAACACGATGCGGTGCTGCTGATCGTGATGCACCACATCGTCAGCGACCAGTGGTCGTTCGCGGAGCTGGGGCGCGAGCTGGCGGCGCACTACAGCGCCCTGGTGTCCGGGTCCGAGGCCTGCCTGCCCGAGCTCCCGATCCAGTACGCGGACTACGCGGTCTGGCACCGGGACTGGTTTGAAACCGAGCGGCGAAGCAGCGAGCTCGCGTACTGGTCGCAGCGGCTGAACGGCCTGGAGCTGCTGCCGCTGAACAACGACTTGCAACGCCCCCTGGAGCAGAGCTTCCGCGGTGCGGCGTTGCGCTTTCCACTGGAGCACGAGCACATCGCCGGCCTGCGCGCGCTCGGCGCGGCGCACGGGGCCAGCCTGTCCATGGTGCTGATCGCGGCACTCAATGTGCTGCTGCATCGGCACACGGGCAAGACCGACATCGGCATCGGCGTGCCCATTGCCAACCGGCACCATCTGGCCTCCGAGAACCTCATCGGCACCTTCGTCAACACCCTGGTGTTCCGGACCGATCTGGACGGCAACCCGGACTTCCTCACGGTGCTTTCGCGCGTGCGCACCGTCTCCCTGGAGGCCTTTTCGCACCAGGACATGCCCTTCGAGGTGCTGGTCCGCGAACTCGCGGCCCGGCCGGACAGCAGCCGCCAGCCGCTGTTCAACGTGCTCTTCAACATGGTGAACACGCAGGCCCGGGACTGCCACTTCGAAGGCCTGACCTGGTCGCGGCTGGACTTCGACCGGGCGTCGACCCAGTTCGACCTGAGTGTGGTGGTCGACGTGATGTACGACCAGGCCTTCACGATCGAGTTCGCCACCGACCTGTTCGTGCCGGAGACGGTGCAGCGCATGGGCGAGCACCTGCTGCAGATCCTGCGCATCGCCATCCAGGCGCCGGACTCCCGCGTGGCCACACTCCCGCTGCTGGGCGAGGCCGAACGCGAGCACCTGAACCAGTGGTCGCATGGCCCCGTCGAGGCACCCGTCGCCGCATCGGCGCACGCCTGGGTGACCCGGGGGTTGCTGCAGTCGGCCCAGCGGCCCGCGCTGGTCCACGGCGCTGCGCGGCTGACCCACCACGAACTGGACGAGGCTTCGAACCGGCTGGCGAGGCTGCTGCGCCAGCGCGGCGTTGCGCGGGGTTGCCGCGTGGGCGTCTGCCTGCCCCGCAGTCATGAACTGGTGATCGTGCTGCTGGCCATCCTCAAATCAGGCGCGGCCTACGTGCCCTTGGACCCCGACTACCCCCGGCAGAGGCTGAGCGACCAGATGCTGGACGCCGAGCTGGCGCTGCTGGTGAGCCACAGTTCGGTGGTGCTGGACGAGGACCAGACCCCCCGCCTGCTGGTCGATAGGGACCGCGCGCAGATCGACGCGGCCGCACCGCACCGGCTGCCGGACGATGCCCTGCTCGATGCCCGCCCGGAAGACCCGGCCTACCTGATCTACACCTCCGGCTCCACCGGTCGGCCCAAGGGGGTCGCCGTGCCACACCGGGCCATGGTGAACCTGCTGGAGAGCATGGCGCGCGCGCCCGGCTGCACCGTGCACGACCGGTTGCTGGCCGTGACCACCCCCAGCTTCGACATCGCCGTCCTGGAGCTGTTTCTCCCCTTGGGCATGGGCGGCACCGTGGTGGTGGCCAGCCAGGCCGACGCCACCGATGGTCGGGCGCTGGCCGAGCTGTTGGCGCGAGAGGACATCACCGTGCTGCAGGCCACACCGTCGCGCTGGCACCTGCTGCTCGACGCAGGTTGGGCTGGCAACCCGCGGCTCAAGGCGCTGGTGGGCGGCGAGCCCCTGACGCCCGATCTTGCCAGCCAGCTGCTCGCCCGCTGCGGCGAGGTCTGGAACATGTACGGCCCCACCGAAACCACGGTGTGGTCCAGCTGCTGGCGGGTGTCTCCGGGCGCCGTCCAGGCCATTGACCTGGGCCGCCCGGTGCTCAACACCTCGATCCAGGTGCTCGACCCGCACCTGCAACCCTGCCCCATCGGCGTACCGGGTGAGATCTACATCGGCGGCACCGGCGTGGCCGTCGGCTACCACCGGCAGGCGGCACTGACCGCCGAGCGTTTCATCGACCAGCCCGATGCACCGGACCCGCTCGTCACCCGCATCTACCGCACGGGGGACCGCGGGCGCTGGCGGTGCGACGGGTCGCTGGAGCATGGCGGCCGGCTGGACGACCAGATCAAACTGCGCGGGTTCCGGGTGGAGCTCGGGGAAATCGAGTCCCGGCTGCTCTGCCACGAGGCCATCGCGCGTGCGGTGGTCATGCTGCGCGAGGACTCGCCAGGTCAGCCCCGGCTGGTCGCCTACGTGGTCCCCAGAGGGCCTCTGCCTTCTCGCGACGAGCTGCGCGAGCACCTGCGCCGCTGGCTGCCGGACCACATGGTGCCCGGCCTGTTTGTCGCACTGGACAGCATCCCGGTGCTGCCCAACGGCAAGACCAACCGCCGTGCGCTTCCAGCGCCCTCCGTCAATCCTTCGGGAGGGCGCACCTCGCTGACCCCGCCCCGCAACCCCACCGAAACGGTCATCCTATCCATCTGGCAAGCCGCCCTGCAGACCGAAACGATCGGCATCCACGACAACTTCTTCGACCTCGGCGGGCACTCGATCCTGGCCGTGGGGGTGGTCAGCCGCATCGAGTCGGCGCTGCAACGACCCTGCGCGCTGGCCCTGCTGTTCAAGCATCCCACGGTGGCGGAGCTGGCCGAGGCGCTGTCGCAGACCTCGCCCGGGGACCACAAGGACATCCCGGTGGCGGTGCTGCAACCCCTTGGTCAGGGTCCTGGCCTCTTCCTGCTGGCAGGCGCGGAGATGTACAGGCGGCTGGCGCAGCTGCTTGATCCGGGCATGCCGGTGTACGGCGTGTTCTCACAGACCGAAATCGACTTGTTGGAACAGCCGATGGAGTTGGCGCCTCCCGCGGTGACCGTGGAGACGCTGGCCCGGGAATACAAGGATCTGATCCGAGGCATCCAGCCGCACGGCCCCTATTTCCTCGGTGGCTTTTCGATCGGCGGCTTGCTGGCGTTCGAGGTGGCACGACAGCTGCAGACAGAAGGCGAAACCATCGGCCTGATCGCCTTGCTCGACTCCAGATTGCCCGGACATGGCTTCAGGCACCTGGTGGCGGGGGTGGTCAGGCGCCTGCGCCTGCTCCGGCGCGGGGGGCTGGGGCACGTCCTGCACGTCTACCGTGTGTTCCGGCACCAGACCGAACACCGACACGAACCCGGCAGTCGGCGCATCCAGGTCTATGCCAAGGCCATGCGCGACCACGAGGCCACACCCTGTGACCTGCCCGCCGTCTTCCTGCAAGCCGGTGACGACCTGTCCACGGCGCCGGCCTATGGCTGGCGCTCGCTGCTGCCACGGTTGACCATCGAACGCGTGCCTGGAAAACACATGGCCATCCTGGAGCCACCCCATGTGGAGGTGCTGGCCGCAGCGATGCGCCCGCACCTCGCCGACGCCAGACGCATGGGCACTTCCCCGGTCCAGACCGGTCATACTGCGTCGCCCTCTTCAACCCGTGCCTCCACCACATGATGCTGAAACACTCGTTGAAATACCTGCTGGCCTTCGCACTCACCGCCTGCGGATGGCACAAGTCGCTCGACCCGGTCGAACTCTCGGCCCTGTACACGCAGCCGTTGTCGCCGCCTGACAAGCCGCTGCGCGTCTTCCACATCGGCCACAGCCTGGTCAACAAGGACATCCCCATGATGCTGGAGCAGCTGGCCGGCGCAGGCCACGACCACCGCTCCCAGCTGGGATGGGGCGCCTCGCTGAGGTCGCACTGGGAACCTGACGTTCCGGTCAACGGCTTCGAGATCGAGAACGCGCACCCCCGCTACCAGGACGCGCACCAGGCCGTCAACAGCGGCCAGTTCGACGTACTGGTCCTGACGGAGTCGGTGGAGATCAAAGACGCGATCAAGCACCACGACAGCCCGCAATACATCCGCCAGTGGGCACGGGCAGCGCGGGCAGCCAATCCCAAGATCCGGGTCTACCTCTACGAGCTCTGGCACGAACTGAACGACCCCAAAGGCTGGCTGGAACGGCTGGACGAGGACCTGAGCCTCTACTGGGAGGGTGTGCTCCTGGCAAGGGGCCTGGCGCACGGCGACACCGGCGGTCCGGTGTACGTCATTCCCGCCGGCCAGGTGATGGCCCGTCTGGTGCGGGAGGTGGAAGCCCGCGGTGGCGTCGACCGGCTGCGATCGCGCGAAGACCTGTTCTACATCAGCGACGAGGGCAAACGCGACATGATTCATCTCAGTGCGCTGGGCAACTACCTCGTCGCCCTCACCCACTACGCGGTCCTCTATCACCGCCCGCCTCCGGCAGAGCCGCAGACCATCCGGCTGGTCGACGGGACGCAGCTGCCCCCCATCTCGCCGGAACTGGCCCGACTGATGAGCGAGGTGATCTGGTCGGTGGTGACCAGCTACCCCAAGACCGGCGTGGCACAGCGCGGCAGCTGATGCGGGTCGCCCGCTCGTCGTAACCCGATACATTTGTTCCATGGCACTCTCGAAGAGACCCCATCGATCCATCCTCAAGCGCCGCGGAAGCATCTCCACGGCGGTGCAGGCCGTGGTGGACGTGGTGGCCGTGATGACCCTGTCCCTGCTGCTGATCCAGAAACACATCGGCACCGTCACCACGCCCTATTCCGTGCTGCTGCTCCTTCTGGCCATGGTGATGGTGTTCGCCTACAACCAGTTCGGCGTCTACCGCAGCAACAGCAGTTTCACGCGCAAGGCCCTGACCCTCTTCAAGGCCTGGTCGCTGACATTCGGCTTCCTGCTGGTCGTCGGTTTTGTGACCAAGCAGACCGATGTGTTTTCCCGCCTGCTGCTGGGGCAGCTGTTCATCGCGGGCTATCTGCTGCAGGTTTTTCTGCAGTACCTCAGCCGCGAGATCCAGATCCGGGTCATGGTCCACGCTCTGCCTGCCGAGAACGTGCTGATCGTCGGAACGGGCAAGCTCGCGAGCTATCTGCAGAACAAGATTTCGGGCAACCCGTGGCTGAACCAGAAGGTGGTGGGCTGTCTGGAGCTGCCCTCGGCCGCGCAGGGCAGCGAGGCCAGGGCGGGCGCCACCCTGTACGAAAGCTCGGACTTCGCATCGCTCAAGGAGCTCAACATCATCGGACCGCTCGACCAGATGCTGTCCATCATCGAGCGCCACGACGTGCGCACGGTGTATTTCGCCATCCCCCTGGGCGAGTCCGACCTGATCGAGAACCTGTATTTCCAGCTGCTGGACCGCCATGTGTCGGTGCACTGGGTGCCGGACATCTTCTCGCTGCTGCTGGTCAATCACAGCGTCCGGGAAATCGCGGGACTGCCCGTGCTGACCCTGTCTGAAACCCCGCTGACGGGCACCCGGCTCCTGCTCAAGGCCCTGGAAGACCGCATCCTGGGGTTGCTGATCCTGATGGTGATTTCGCCGGTCCTGCTGATCATCGCCGCGGCCATCAAGCTCGACAGCCAGGGCCCCGTGTTCTTCCGGCAGGCGCGCATGGGATGGAGCGGGCGGGTGTTCCACATCTGGAAGTTCCGCAGCATGTACGTGCACCAGCCCGAGGCCGGCGTGATTCGCCAGGCCACCCGCAACGACCCCCGGGTAACCCGCGTGGGTGCCTTCCTCCGCAAGACCAGTCTGGACGAGCTTCCGCAGGTCTTCAATGTCCTCATGGGCGAGATGTCGCTGGTGGGGCCCAGACCACACGCCGTACAGCACGACGAGCTGTACTCCAAGGGCATCAACGCCTACTTTGCCCGCCACAACATCAAACCAGGCATCACGGGACTGGCCCAGGTGCGAGGCCTTCGAGGCGAGACCACCGACATCGAGCGCATGCAGGCGCGCATCGAGGCGGACATCGAGTACATCAACAACTGGTCCCTTTGGCTCGACTTTTCCATCCTGCTGCGCACCCTGGGTGCACTGACGGGCAAGAATGCGTACTGAACTCGCCAGGCCGGTGGAAGGGGCACAGACCTTCTGGAACTACGAACCCAGCCAGCCGCGCCCGCGCATCATCGTGGCCCGCTGGAGGGCCCGCCGGACGCGACAGAAGCCCCCGGTCTGGAAGCCTGTGGTCCCGGCCAGCGGAGCCGGCCGCTGGCTCATGTACTTCCTGTACGCGCCCCAGGGTCAGCTGTCGACCCAGCACCGGTTCACGCTCCAACGCCTCGCATCAGAGGATGCCTCGGTGATGATCGTGTGCGCCTGCCCCCCCGGTCACCCGGTGCTCGATGAGCTGAAGCGGCACTGCGATGCGCTGTACTGGAAAGGGACGGATGGCTTTGACTTCTCGGCCTACGCGATCTGCCTGAACGAGCTGGCACAACGGGCTCCAGGCTCCGATGTGCTGATGTTCAACGACTCCGTGCTCGGTCCGTTTTCCCCGCTGACTCCCTTTGTCGAGCAGGCCCCCTGGCGGGTGGCGGGCCTGAGCGCCAACGCGCTCGAAGAGAACCACCTGCAGTCCTTTGCCCTGATCGCCCGGCAGGTCGACGCGGAGCTGCTGAAAGTGATCGCGCCGGTGATTTCCACCGAGTGGTGTTACGACTCCTCCGAATCGGTCATCCTGCTGCAGGAGACCCTGCTGGCCCGGGTGGCCAGCCCCCACGTCAGCGTGGGCGCCTACTGGTACGCAGATGGCTCACGCCATCTGGACCTGTGCCTGAATTGCCCGGAACAGATGATCGACGCCGGCTTCCCGCTGCTCAAGCGCTCGCTGTTCGGCAAGTTCGTTGGCCGCTTCCAGAGCATCGCCTCCATGCAGGCGCTGCTGCACCGGCTGGATCACCCCGCCGTGATGGGTTTTTCGCCCAGAAAAGACTGAGCTGCCTGCAAAGTCACGTGGCGTCGCCGCCGCAAGGGTCCTGGCTCACCCTGTCCAGTCCCGGGTGCAGTCCGCTCATGCGCCAGGCCAGACGGGCGTAAGCGTCTGGCCGCCCCATCTTGACGGGGCTCTATAGGCGCAGCTTGCGCATCCCGGCGTTCACGGCATTGAGGTCGAAGCCTGCAGGGTCGAACGGCCCGCCGTTCCACTCCCACATCGCCAAGTGCTCCGGATGCAAGTGCTCCGGATGCACGGGATCGACGATGGCCTGCAAGAAGTCGCTGTAGCCCGGTGGCCCGCCCACATCTTCAGGCGGACAGGCGTTGGCTCCGGCTACGCAAAGCGGGCGAGTGTTCTTCGCGCCGGGCTCCAAGGCCGCCTCGACATGGATCCGGTGGCGCCAGTCGTCGCCAAAGTCGTAGGTATAGATGAATTCGGTGGTGCCGTCGGCAAGCACCGCCCTGAGATCGAACACCCGTTCATCCCTCGTCTCGACTCTGGACGGCCAATCGGGGTCGGGTATCGCGTAGCGCACTGCGCTCACGTCGAAGGCATGCATGTGCGTGTTCATCCAGCCCATGGCGGTCTGAATGACGCGATCAAGTTTGTCCAGCGTCACCGTATCGGGCACCCAGAGCCGGCGCCAAATCGCTGGCTCCAGGTATTCGAGCTGGATGTGCAGTTGGTAGACGCGCTGCACGACGGTGGAGCGCTTGGCAATCTTGGGCTTGCTCATGCCCCAAGGCTACCAGTCTGCGACTCAGCTCATGGGCTGCCAACGGTGCGGCAGCAGCTCACCGATCTGGCTGGCGCGCTGCATGGGCAGGCTTGCCATCACATCGCGCAGGTAGGCGTAGGGGTCATGCCCGTTCATGCGCGCTGACTGAATCAAGCTCATGACGGCAGCCGCCCGCTGGCCCGCACGCAGGCTGCCAGCGAAGAGCCAGTTGTTTCGACCAATGGCAATCGGGCGGATCTGGTTCTCGATCCAGTTGTTGTCCACGGGCAGTTGCCCATCGTGGACGAACCGTGTCAGAGCCTCCCAGCGCCGCAGGCTGTAGTCCAGCGCCTTGGCACTCGCTGAACCCTCGGGCACCTTCTGGCGCTGCAGCAGCATCCACTGGTGCAGGGCATCGAGCAGCGGCTTCGCTTGTTGTTGCCGGATGACTTGGCGTTGATTGGCGCTGAGCTCCTTGACCTCGCGCTCGATCTCGTAGACACGGCCGAACTGCTGGAGCGCGAACTCTGCGATCTGGCTCTGGTTCGCCGCGTGCAGATCAAAGAACTTGCGCCGTGCGTGCGCCAGGCAGCCAACCTCGGTCACGCCACTGGCGATCAAGGCCTTGTAGCCGCTGAAGTCGTCACAGGTGAGGCTGCCTCTCCAGTCACCCAGGAAGCGCCGGGCATGTTCGCCCGAGCGCGATTCGCAGAAGTCGTAGACGACCACCTTGGTGTTCTCGAAGGCACCCGTGGCATAGGCCCAGAGGTAGGCCCGATGTGTCTTTCCGTTGCCCGGTTTGAGCATGGACACCGGCGTCTCGTCGGCATGCAGCACGCGGTGTTGCAGCAGCTCGTGTCTCATGGCATCGACCAGTGGCTGCAATTGCACGCCGCATGAGCCCACCCATTGAGCGAGTGTGGAGCGCGGAATCGCCAAACCGGCGCGGCCGAAGATCGCTTCCTGACGGTACAGCGGCAGGTGATCGGCGTACTTGGTCACCAGCACCTGCGCCAGCAGCCCGGTGGTGGGGATGCCTTTGTCGATGATGTGCGGATCGACGGGTACCTGGTGAATGGTCTCGCACTTCGCGCAGGCCCACTTGCCCCGGATGTGGCGCTCCACCGTGAACACGCCAGGCACGTAGTCCAGCTTCTCGGCTACGTCCTCTCCCACGCGCTTCATCTGACAGCCGCAGGCGCAAGTGGTCGAGTCGGGCTCGTGGCGGATCTCGCGCCGCGGCAGGTTGGCGGGAAGAGGGGCGCGTTTGGGCACCTTCTTCTCTTCCAGCTTGGCCGGCGCTTGCGCTTCCTGTAGCGCGTCAATCTCCGTGGCCACGGCCGCCAGGTCGGCCTCGATCTCGTCTTCGAGCAGGCTCTTCTGTTCGGGGTTGAAGCGTTCGGACTGGGCCGCGAACTTCATGCGCTTCAAGAGCGCGTTCTCGTGCGTGAGTTTGTCCAGCAGCGCGCTCTGGTGGCGCAGCTGCGTCATGAGGCGCGAGGTCAGCTCACGCAGCTCTTCTGCGCTCAGGCTCTGCAGGGATTGAGGCTCGACCACCATGGGCATTCACTGTGCCAGCACTGGCACACCCGCACCATTGGCGCATGCCCCAATTGGCAAGCCCTGGTCTGCCCCTCAGAGTCAGACCACGGTGATGACACCACCGTCGGCTAGGCGCTGCCAGGGTAGGCCCAGCACCAGCGCATCGAACTGGGCGCGGGTGAGCGAGGCGGTGCTTGCCGTATCACGCGGCCAGACGAATTTGCCGCTGTTCAGGCGCCGCGCTGCCAGCCACACACCGATGCCGTCGTGCACCAGCACCTTCATGCGGTTGGCGCGGCGATTGGCGAACAGGTAGGCGTGGTGCGGGCGCGCTGCGCCGAAGACCAACACCACACGGGCCAGCGCCGTCTCGGTGCCCGCTCGCATGTCCAGCGGCTCGGTGGCCAGCCACAGGGCATCCACCCGGATCACTTGAGCAGCTCTCGCATCCATACGGCGCACTGATCGGCCGCCGCCAGGGGCCAGGTCACCGAGACGGTGGTGGCGCCACGGCGCAGATCGATGCGGATGTCTGGTGCAGGCGCGTACGCCGCGGGCGGCAAAGCTACCGGCACGAATGCAGGGGCCTGCAGTGCAGGCAGCGAGCCACCCGCTCCGCGGCGCCATTTGTGAACGACATTGGCGTTGATGCCGTGCGACAAGGCGATGCTGGCCACCGATGCGCCGGGCTCGGCGCACTGACTGAGGATCTGCTGCTTGAGCTCGGCGCTGTGCCGCCGGCGGGTCTTCTTCTTGGCTTCATTCATGGTGTCCACCTAAATCGCTTGGTGGACACCATCGTTGCCGCTTAGACCAATCCCTTCAAGGGTGGGATGACCGCGCGCTTACAGACGGGCCTCGGAGAAGCGCCCGTTCCGGTCCTGCGCATGCTGCGCGTTCATGTTGAAGCGCTGCAGGCGGAAGAGGTCTGCACCGGGTGCGTTGCTGCCCCAGCGGGTGGTGACGGCCGCCCGGTAGCCGGCCTCGCGGACCTGTGCCACACACCGCGAATCAAAAGACCCGTTGGGATAGCAGAAGGTGGTCACTGGCGTGCCGAGCACGGCTTCCAGCTTCTGGCGGGAACCGGCGATCTCGGCGCGCAGTTCGTCGTCCGTGCACTGCGGCAGCAGCGCGTGGGAGTGGGAGTGGCTGCCGATCTCGTGACCGCGGGCCACGAGGTCTTTCATCTGCTCGACACTCATGAACCCATCCCAGCGGGGCCGCTGCGCGGGGGGCAGCACGCCGCTGGCGCGCCGCATCCAGTCCTCACGCTGCGCGGGGCTCCAGCGCTTCGTGTGCTCCAGCGCGGCTTCAACGGTGAGGTGGCCCGCCACACCGCCCAGCTCCCCGCCAGGGTGCAGTTCGGCGAACAACGCAAGCGCCGCGCCGCGCTCCGTGGATCCGGACCGAACGCCCCCTTCTGACAGATGGTTCACCAGCCAGGCGACCGAGACCGCCATGGTGTCGTGCCACAGCGGCGTGGCGTCCTCCAGCACCTGGCTGGGAACGTAGAAACTGGCGGTCACGCCGTTCTTTTCCAAGACGGGCAGCGCGTTCTCGTAGTTGTCGAGCTGGCCATCGTCGAAGGTGATCGCCAGCAGTGGCCGGCTGGCGATGCGACCTTGTTCCCACAGCCCGAGGGCCGCATCAAGCGACTGGCACTGGAAATGGCGGGTGAGAAACCGGAGGTGGTCGTCCAGTTCGTCCGGGGTGACGGCGAGGCCCGGCAGCGGGTAGAGCCGCCGCTGCGGCTCGGTCAGGACGCGGTGGAAGGTGACGACGGAGAGCCTTTGCCCGAGCCGGACCGATGGTGCGGTCACGCGGGTCATGGACAGCGCCAGGCCGCAGGTGTCCCGGACCAGGGCCTTGAGGGTCGAGACCGCGCTCATGGCAACTCCCTGCGCGCGCTCATGCGCTGGCCCCGGCGAGCGGAGCAAAGATCTCACGCAGCTGTTGCGCCGACCGGTCGACATCGTGCCGCTCCAGCGCCCGCGCCCGCGCCCCTTCGCCCATGGCTTGGAGCTGCGGGGCCTCCGTTTCGAGGCAGCGGCGCATGGCCTGCGCCAGATCCAGGGCGTTGCCGGGCGCCACAACCCAGCCGTCCTGACCATCGCGCACCAGCTCGGGAATGCCAGACACGCGTGTGGCGATCACCGGCCTCGCACAGGCCATGGCCTCCATCAGCACGACCGGCAAGCCCTCGGCAAAGCTGCTGAGCACCAGCGCGCGCGAGGCCTCGATCTCCTTGCGCACATCGGCACCCGAAATCCAGCCGGTGATGCGCACCCGGTCCGCCACCCCGCGCAGCTGGCAGTGCTGTTCGATGGCGGACCGGAGCTCGCCGTCGCCAGCCAGCACCAGCTCGGCCTCCACGCCCTGGCGACGCAGCTCGCCCAGCGCGTCGATCAGCACGAACTGCCCTTTCTCCGAGCTCAATCGCCCCACGCAGACAAAGCGCCGCACCGCGTTGAACGGCTGCGCGGGAGGCGCACGGTAGCCCTCGTCCAGTCCGCAGTGCACCACCGAGATCTTTTTCCAGTGAGAGGGCTCCACCCAGCGGCACAGCTGGCTTCGTCCGTACTCGCTGACCGCGACCACATGCGCCGCACGGCGCACCTTCTCGGGAATGCCGATGAACTGCGCAGCGTCCGTCTCCACAGTGCCGTGCGCGGTGAAGCTGAAGGTGCCGCCGTTGATCTGTGCCGCCAGCATGGCCACCGTGGCAGGGTTCGAACCGAAGTGCGCGTGCAGGTGCGGCACTTCTTCCTTGTGCATCCAGTTCCCGACGATACAGGCCTCAACCAGATAGGCCACATGGTGCAGCAGACTGCGCTCCGCGCGGCGGGACAGCCGCCACGCGGAACGGGCCGCGGCCATGAAGGCCCTCGGCCGTCGCACCACGGCCGCCATCACGTGGGCGAGCGTGGACATGGCGCCCGCGCCCAGCACGTAGCGCGTGCGCCGCAGTTCCTCGACGTCCGCTGAGTCGGGGCTTCCGTCCGACGGCCCTCGGATCGCAAAACGCAGCACCTCGACACCCTGCCGCTCCAGCGCTGCGATTTCTCTGCGGATGAAACTGTGGCTGACCTTCGGATACTCGCTGATGAGGTAGGCCACCCTCATGGCGCGGACTCCACGGACAAGCCGTGCCGCCTCGCCCACGATGCCAGCGCGTACAGGCACCAGATCCGCGTCCAGTAGAGACCCGGGGCGCCCGACCGGTAGGCACGCCAGAGGTCGGCCACCACGGTCGGCGCCAGCCCCACGCTGGCCATCAGGTCGCGGTCCGTGAGCACCTCGCCCACCTCCGATCCCAGCGCGCCGAGCAGCCAGTGGTCGTAGGGCAGCTCGAAGCCCGATTTGGGCCGGTCAAACAGGGCTGGGTCCAGCCCCTGAAGCCCCGCGCTGCGCAGCATGGCCTTGGAGCGCACGGGGTGAAAACGGACATCGTCCGGCAACGCTGCCACCGCTTCGAGCAGTTGCTGATCGACCAGGGGCAGGCGGGTCTCGATGGAGGCGGCCATGCTTGTCGAGTCGGCGTCGCGCAGCAGACGCTCGCCCAGGAATAGGCGCTGCTCCAGCGCAGCGATGGACGACAGATCGCTGCGGCCCTCCACCTCCGCGCGCAGCGCCGCCACCACGTCGGCGGACAAGCCCATGTAGCCCGCGTCCAGCCCCTGCGCCGCCGTGCCCAGCAGGCTGCGGTGGGTGTCGGGCAGAAACAGCGCGTAGGCACATTGGTAGAGCGCCAGCAGGTCGTCCCCGGCCTCGACCATGGTCGGCAGCTTGGCCCAGCGGGTCTGGGGCCGGAAAGCCCCGCCATTGGGCGCCTTCCAGCGCGCAAACGCCCGCGCGCCGGCGTTGCGCAGAGCGCCCGGAACGAAGCCAAGGCGGCGCGACCATGCCGCCATCGCAGGAAGGTCGCGGAACGAGGTGTAGCCACCGAACAGCTCGTCGCCTCCGCTGCCCACCAGGGCCACCTTGAAACCGGCCTGTGCGACGGCCTGCGACATGAAAAACGAGTTCAGCCCGTCAAAGCTCGGTTGGTCCAGGCTGCCCATGGCCTCGTCCAGCCGGTCGACAAAGCCCTCCTGGCGCAGGACGATCTCGTGGTGCTGCGTGCCGATCGCTCTGGAGACAGCCCGGGCAATCTCTCCTTCGTTGCGTTCCTGCTCGGCAAATGCCAGCGTGAACGAGTGCACCGGATCGCGGGAGACGCGCTTGGCCACGTTGGCTATGGCGGAGGAGTCCACCCCGCCCGAGAGGAAGACCCCAAGCGGCACATCGGACGCGAGATGCCGGCGCACGCTGTCCTCGAGCGCCATGGCCACGTCCTGGTCGGTCGATTCACCATTGCGCGGCAGCGCGGCCTGCGTCCAGTAGCGCTTGCGCCGCAACTCGCGACCGTCCTGGGAGTAGACCCTCATCTCGCCCGGCCATAGCGACTCGATGCCATCGACGATGGTTTCCGGCGCCACCGTGAACCCGTTCCAGACCATGCTGGCCACGGCAGACCGGCGCAGGCGGGGCTTGCGCAGCAGACCGGAACGCAGCAGCGCGCGCACCTCGGACGCGAACGCGAAGGTCCAGTCGCCCGAGGCGTCATGATTCCTCATGAAGTACAGCGGCTTGATGCCCAGCGCGTCGCGCGCCAGCAGCAGTTCGCTGCGGCGCGGGTCCCACACGGCCAGCGCGAACATGCCGCGCAGCTCCTGCACCGCGTCGAACCCATGCATGCTGATGAGCCGCAGCATGGCCGCGGTGTCACCGCTCGACCACAGCGTCTGGCCCTGGGCGCCGAGCGCCCTGCGGATGTCGATGTAGTTGTAGATCTCGCCGTTGAGCACGGTGACGTCGCCGCGCTCGGGGTCCGTCATCGGCTGCGAGGCTGCCGACGTGAGGTCGAGAATCGACAGCCGCCGGTGCCCGAGCATGACGCCCCAGCCACGGGCGTCCGCCGGCCCCATCCAGATGCCGTCGCCATCCGGTCCTCGATGCGCCATGGCATCCGTCATGCGTTGCAGCGCGAGGCGGTTCGCCTCACCGACGCGTCCGACGATTCCAGCCAGGCCGCACATCAGGCACGCCCCGTCAGTTCGCGCGCCGCGCGGGCTTTGCCGACCAGCAGCGCCCGGAACTGGTAGGCGCGCAGGAAGCGCCGGAACTCCGGGTTGTCGTAGCGCGGCTTGCGCTGCAGGGCCGCCTTCAGCCAGCCCCACAACATGGCTGCACTGCCGAGCACGTAGGGTTTCTGGTTGACGCGCGACAACGCGCTCGCCGCCATGAACAGGAAGCCGGTCCCCATGAAGTACTGGCCGTAGCCGTGGCGCATGCGGCCGGTGTAGATGCTGTCCTGGCTGGAGCCCATGGGTCGCAGGTGCACGAAGCGCAGATCGGGGTCGTCCCAGCTGCAGGCGATCCAGCCCTTCATGCGGCATTGGTGGCAGTCGATGCCATCCCACATCACCTCGCGCACAAAGCCGCCGATCGCCTCGAAGCAGCTGACCCGGTAGAACTTGGTCATGCCCAGCGACGTTTCATCGCCATGGCGCTCTGGAATGAGCTGCCCACCCTCCTCCACATAGGCCTTGCCGCTGCAGGTGGCTATACGGGGATCGTCGGCCATGCGCTGCATCAGGATCTCGAAGTACCTGGGTGGCAGACGCAGGTCCAGATCCAGCTTGCAGACAAACTCGTAGTCCTGCGGATGGATCGCTGCGTATCCGGAATAGAAGGCGTCCACGACGCCCGGGCCTACCGCGCGATGACCTCGGTCCTGGCGGGTGACGATCTGGATCCAGTCGTGGCGGGCAGCGTACTCGGCCAGGATCTGCGGCGTCGCATCGCTGGAGCCGTCATCGACGATGACCCAGCGGGCCGGGCGAACAGACTGGCCCACCACGGTGTCCAGCGTCTGGCGCATGTACTTCGCCTCGTTGCGGCACGGCGAGATCAAAACATAACGCTGTGTCATATCTGGGTTGTGCACATCTTGGGTTTTGGGCCCCGCAACTGAGTCGGCAGTATTCAGCTGGGTACTGGAACGGATGGTACACGCAACAATTTGTACCTGTTCCAGCGCAATCGCCCGCCCCACAGCGACCGGATATGAGGCCTGCGTTTTGGGGTCGCCAGCCGGTCAATGGGCAAGGCGCAGCGGCTACTTGGTGAAGAACGGGCCCACCCAGTCGGGCGGTAGCAGCTTGTAGGAGTTGCCAAGCTGGTTGATGTTGGGCACGCCACCATCGGCGCGGGTATTGCCGCGCGACGACATGCGACGCCCCATCAGGATGAACTCGGTGTTCGTGTTCGGGCCGCGGAGGAACACGTTGTTCTCCAGCACCACGTCTTCCAGGCCTTGGCGGCTGTCGGGGCCGTTGTTCTCAGGAGCTGCTCCGCCGGTGAAGGAGTTGTTGTCCGTGGCGTCTCCCAAGCGGTTGTTGGCAATGACGATCTGCCTTGATGCCCAGGTGGACCCCGAAATGCCATAGTTGTCGTCGTAGGCGCCCAGTCCACCAGAGTGGATCTTCAAGGCATGGCGGACGCCGTCGGATGAGCGTCCCCGCAGCGCGTTGTGCGCGATGAAGCCCTTGTTCATGCGCCACAGACGCACCGTGTGCTGCTGGGCCGTGCCCATGTCGTTGCCCATGATGACGAAGCGGCTGCCTTCGCCCGCCATGTTGATGTGCGGGAGCGTTGTGCTTCCCCTCAGCTGGTTCTCCACCACGAACAGCTCGCGTGGCTGGAAATACTGGTCCGGTGCCAGCTTGTGGTGTTGAACAATGTAGGCCAGCGCACTCGCGAGGCTTATCTGGGCAGCCAGGAAATCACCCGTTGGCACATCGAAGGTATTCCGGTACAGCAACAGACGAGACATCGTCCCGAACTGTTCGAAATTCAGAAGAATGTGGAGATCCATCACGGAGATGTCCTGAGGGAACGCCGCAGAAGAAGGTCTTATCGACCCAACCAGCACACGACTCACCCGCGGCTTCGCACCGGTTCCGAACGCCCCCACCTGCACGTTCTGGCTGCCATGTCCGATCTCGATGGACCCGAACGTCTCGCCTCGGCGCAACAACACCCGGCGGCCGTTGAGCGCTGCTGAGTTGGGCACCATCACCACGCGCGACGCCCCGTCCGGGCAGTCCGAGAAGTTGCCCACCGTCGACACGCAGATCGTTTTCGTCCCCGCGTAGACCACGTTGGGGTCGAGCACCTCCACGCTGACCGAGCGCTCAGAGTACCCCCCTGCCAGATCGGCTGCACGAACACGCACCTGGTAAGTACCCGGATGATCGAACACGTGCGCAGCCAGCGGACCACCCGACTGCACATTCTTTGGCAGACCCGATATCGCCCACGTCTGGCCCCGCTCGTCACCGAAATTGAACGAATAACGCACTTGGTGGAACGGGTGCTGACCCGCCAGACTGGAGGTGGTGCCCGTGGCGTCAAACTGCACCGCCAGCGGCGCCGGACCACTCAAGCGCGTGGCGTCCAGGCTTGCCGCAACCGTGCGGGATGACTGAGCGCTGCCCGGCGTTTCGCTCCGCTGGTCGGTGGCGCGATAGACCACCTGCGTGAGAGTGCCAGACCCCGTCGACGATGCCCCCAATCCGCCAAGAGACTTGCGATCCCAGGGCTCCGGCGACGCTACCAGATCGGACTTGCTGGCAAGGGTCTCAACTAGGCCCGGGGAACTGACTCCCGACTGTGCTGGACCGCAGGCAGCCAACATCGACACGCTGGCCAACGCTGCCAGCAACATGGAGAGACACGAACTGGCAGGGATCGGCATTTGTTCCTTCCCATGGGGCTGTGTCGCCCCGGTGTCGTTTGGCCCGAAAGAGCTGGGTGCAGGGCGGCAGCACACACACCATCAGCAACTGAGCCCATTCTATGAAGAACGACAGCAGTCTTCTGAGACGATCACTTCGAAGGAAAGACCGGAGCAGCAGACCAGCAGGCCTCTGCCACAAAAGGTACTACGGACGAAATGCAACAGTGCCATCCTTGCTCACTGGAGGTAGAACGGCCCCACCCAGTCGGACGGAAGCAACTGGTACGAATTGCCGAACTGGTTGATGTTGGGCACACCACCATCGGCGCGGGTATTGCCGCGCGACGACATGCGGCGTCCCATCAGGATGAACTCGGTGTTCGTGTTCGGGCCGCGGTGGAACACGTTGTTCTCCAGCACCACGTCTTCCAGACCTTCCCGGCTGTCGGGACCGTTGTTCTGCGGTGCCGCACCACCGGTGAACGAGTTGTTGTCCGTGGCGTCTCCCAAGCGGTTGTTGGCGATGACGATCTGCCTCGACGCCCAGGTGCTGCCAGAGATCCCATAGTTGTCGTCGTAGGCACCCAGCCCTCCGGAATGGATCTTCAGTGCGTGGCGGATGCCGTCAGAGGAACGCCCCCTCAGCGCATTGTGTGCGATGAAGCCTTTGTTCATGCGCCACAGACGCACCGTGTGCTGCTGGGCCGTGCCCATGTCGTTGCCCATGATGACGAAGCGGCTGCCTTCGCCCGCCATGTTCAGATGCGGATTGGCTGTGCTGCCGCGCAGCTGGTTCTCCACCACGAACAGCTCGCGTGGCTGGTAGTACTGGCTCGGCGCCAGCGTGTGGTGTTCAACGACGTATTGCAGCGCACTGGCCAGATTGATCTGAGCCACCACGGACTCTCCAGTCGGTACTTCAAAGGTGTTGCGGTACAGCAGAAGACGGGACATCGTCACGAACTGCTCAAAACGCTGCAGGATGTTCAGGTCCATGAACGTGATGTCGCGAGGAAACGCGGAAGAAGAGGGGCCGATAGCGCCCACCAGGATGTTCCCGACCCGCGGCTTCGCACCAGTCCCGAACGCTCCCACCTGCACGTTCTGGCTGCCATGTCCGATCTCGATGGACCCGAACGTCTCGCCTCGGCGAAGCAACACCCGGCGACCATTGAACGTCGCCGAGCTGGGCATGGTCGTCACGCGCGAGGCCCCAGCCGGACAATCCGAGAAGTTGCCCGCGGCCGACACGCAGATCGTTCCCGTCCCAGCGTAGAGCGCGTTGGGGTCGAGCACCTCTACGCTGACCGAGCGCTCCGAGTAGCCCCCTGCCAAATCCGTTGCGCGAACACGTACCTGGTAGGTGCCAGGCTGGTCGAACACATGAGCGGCCAGTGGACCACCGGTCTGAACGTTCTTTGGCAAGCCGGAGATCGGCCAGATCTGCCCTCGCTCGTCACCGAAGTTGAACGAATAACGCACTTGGTGGAACGGGTGCTGACCAGCCAGACTGGAGGTGGTGCCCGCGGCATCAAACTGCACCGCCAGCGGCGCCGGACCACTCAAGCGTGTAGCTTCCAAGCGTGCCGAAACCGACTGAGAAGTTTGGCCGAGATCCGGCGCGGGCGCTTGCGAACCACTGTCGAGCACGTAGTAAGCGATCCCCTCAAAACGATAGACAGCGCTGAGGTTGGCCTGAATGCTGGCCCGCTCACTTTCACTGGTGGTGTAGAAGTGAAACCCCTTGCTCGGCACATAGAAACGATACAGCGGCACCAGACCCTCACCAGCCACCTGGCTGGCATAGTAGGCCACACCTTCGTACCGGTATTGCGACGACGCAGCTTGCAGGCTGGCACGCTCTGCCTCACTAATGGTGTAGAAATGAACACCGCTTCGGACACCAATGAACCGGTGCACCGGCGAGAGACCGGACGACATGGACCCAGCCACCCAGAAAGCAGCCCCTTCCAGACGGAAGGCCGATGAGAAGTTGGCCAGCAGACTGTCGGCCTCCAGAATGTTGTTGGTGTAGAAGTGTGCCCCTGTACTCGAGTTGTAGAAGCGATAGGCCGGAATCCCGACAGCTGCTGCCTTTCGGGCAATCACACCTGACGCGTAGGACTGCTTGCTTGCGATACCCCCAGTGGGCAGCGCCTCAAGTGGCATTGACGGATCAACCCGGAGGGCTTCAGTTTCTGCCTTCGCAAGGGCATCTGCCGTCAACCCGGCATCCGGGACGGTGGTGGAAGATGACGAGGACCCCGCATCGCTTAGGTATGGGCTGGCCGGTGTGGAGCTGGGCTGTGTGTTGCTGGCGGCGGTGCCGGGACGCTCGCTACCACCGCATGCCGCCAGCAACACGGCCAAGGAGCAGGCAAGGCTGGCCTTCACCAATCCGTTGAAAAGTGTGTTCATGTATTGATTCCTGGAGGGTATGACCAAACCGGACAGCGACCATGCAAGGCATGGCGGTTGCGCCTCGGGCCTGACATCACAAAAGTGGTGGCACCGGACGCGGGGTCAGACCCACAGAGGCTCTGCATCACGGAGAGCAGAGACAGATGCTGGCAACGCGAACAAAAACCGCGGAAAGAATGGCATGGTGGTCATGAAGATGCCCAAGAGACTGATTTCGAGATTCGTCGGTTTAGTGCCCGTCGCTCAATCTTTATGGCAATCCGAATGAGGCGCGCGGTTCTAGGCCAGTGTCACTCAGGCCCCACCCCCCCGGAGATCGTAGAGGACAGGCGGCGTCAAGCAGCGATCCAACGGGGTATCAATGCGTAAGCGACCGTGTAGGGTCGATCACAATATCTCGACAAGTTAATGGATGTAACATCATGTAGTTGATCAATGATGTCCTCCGGGCGAATCGGTACGAACCGACCGGCGGTGCAGCCAATGCCACCTCACCCCGCCAAAAAGCGGCTCTGGAACGCCCAGGCGCTTGAGCACATATCCTCCAGCGACCTCGTGGCCCGCCAATTCAGTTCCTGTTCTGCAGAACGGGTATCGGCATATGAGCAGGCCACATCCCCTTGTCGCCGGCCAGTGATTTCGAAAGGAATGGAGCGGCCGGATTGCGCCTCGAAAGAACGAATCATTTCCAGGACACTGTATCCTCGACCCGTTCCCAGATTAAATGCGCGCCAGCCGCTGCGCGACGACAGGTAATTCAGAGCGGCCACATGACCTTCGGCCAGATCCATGACGTGGATATAGTCCCGGACCCCCGTTCCGTCAGGTGTCGGATAGTCGCCACCAAAAACCTTCAACCGCTCCAACTCTCCCGATGCCACCTGGACCACATAAGGCATCAGGTTGTTTGGAATCCCTCTCGGGCGGTCGCCAATCAATCCGCTCGAGTGGGCGCCTACAGGATTGAAATATCTAAGACATACGACCCCGAGGGATGGGCGAGATGCGCTGACATCCCGCAGCATGTCCTCGATGTGCAACTTGCTGCGCCCGTAAGCATTGACGACATGCTGGGGATGCGTTTCGTCTACCGGAAGATACTGCGGATCACCGTAGATGGTGGCGCTGCTACTGAACACCAGATGGGAAACTGATTCAGCCTCCATTGCCTGAAGCAAACCCAACGCCCCGCAGATATTGTTCTGATAGTATTTCAGCGGCACCTGAACCGATTCACCAACAGACTTAAATCCTGCAAGATGAATGACCGAGTCAACTTTGTTTTCTCGAATGATGTCTCGCACCAGCCCCACATCACCCACATCTCCGCAATAGAACGCTGGAGATGCCCCGGCAATTTCAGAAACCCTGTCCACCACACTCCGATGGCTATTGGTCAGATTATCGAGAATGGCCACACGATGGCCTGCGGACATCAACACCACAGCCACATGACTGCCAATGTACCCACACCCACCGGTTAATAACACATTCATGACGATTCACATCCATCCAATACACACAACAAAACAAGCCATGCAAGCGGCCAACCCGTAAACGAGATCTCCAGTCAACCTACCCCACCACCATGGGCATCATGTCAGGCGACGGGTTGCGGAGAAATGCGTCCAGCGTCTCAATAGGAAGGGCGGGCGCAAACAGGTGCCCCTGAAACTGATCGCACCCGAGGTAGGCGAGAAAATCCCGCGCCTCCTGCGTTTCCACCCCTTCGGCCACCACCTGCAGGCTCAGACTTTGTGCCAGCGCAATGATGGCGCGGGAGATCGCGGCGTCGTTGGGATCGGTGAGCACATCGGCCACAAAGCCCTTGTCGATTTTCAGCTGATCCAGCGGCAACCGCTTCAGGCACGACAGCGAGGAGTAGCCCACTCCGAAATCATCCAGCGACAGGGTGACCCCCAGTTCTTTGAGCATGCCCATCTTCTGGATGGTGATTTCCATGCGGTCGGCGAGCAGGCTTTCGGTCAGTTCCAGCTTCAGCCGGTGCGGGCGAATGCCTGTGCGCTGGATAGCGGCCATGACCATGTCTACAAAGTTTGGATGCCGAAACTGGTAGACGCTCACGTTCACGGCAATGCTGAGATGGGCGGTTTGCTCACGTGAGGCCCATGCGGCAAGTTGCTCACAGGCGGTTTCCAGCACCCACATACCCAGCGGCAGAATGAGCCCGGTGTCTTCGGCAACCGGAATGAAATCGGCGGGCTTGACCAGTCCCTTTTCGGGATGTTGCCAGCGCACCAGCGCCTCCACCCCCGTGATGGCACCCTGCCGATCAACCTGCGGCTGGTAGTGCACCACAAACTGCTTTTCACGCAGGCCCACGCGCAGCGCGGCTCCTACCGCCGCGTTGGCGCTTACCGAGGCCTGCATGTCCGGGTCGAAATAACACAAGGTGTTGCGTCCCAACCCCTTGGCTTGGTACATGGCGAGGTCGGCCTGCTTCAGCAGTTCGCTCACGTCGCTCTGGTCGCCATTGAACGACGTAGCCCCGATGCTGGGCGTCGCAAAGTGCTGGTGCCCGGCGATCTGGAATGGCTCCCGCAACACATTCAGCACTTTTTCCGCCAGGGTGCGCAGCTTGCCGGCGGCGGCGGCGGCGTCCGTGCTCAGGTCATCGACCATCACCACAAACTCATCGCCCCCCAGACGCGCCACGGTATCGGTCTTGCGCACGCTCTTGGTCAGGCGCTGGGCCACCTGCTGCAGCAACTGGTCCCCGACATGGTGACCCAGCGTGTCATTGAGGATCTTGAAGTTGTCGAGGTCGATGAACATGAGCGCACCGAACTGACCGGAGCGTGCGCTCTGCGACAGCGCCTTCTGCAGCCGGTCCAGCAGCAGCTGGCGATTGGGCAGGTCCGTCAGAGGGTCGTAAAACGCAAGGTGCCGGATCATGTCTTCGGCGTTCTTGCGCTGTGTGATGTCCCGCCCCACCGCCACCCAGTGCGTCACCTCCTCGGCGCTGGCCTGGACCGACACGACCTCCAGTTCAATCCAGAATGAAGCCCCATTCTTGCGGCGAATCATCAGCTCGGTGCGTGCCTGGCGGGTTTCCCTCAGCCCGCGCGCTTTTTCCAGCAGTTTGAACATCGCAGGATCGAGTTCCAGCAGGATGCGCGGGGTCTGTCCCAGGACCTCGTCTCGGCTGTAGCCCGTTTGTTTCTCGAAAGCGTCGTTGACAAACACGATCCGCGGCTCGCCTTCGGGGCCGGAGCCTGCCTCGGCGATCGCGACAATGTCGTTCAAGCGGGCCACACTGGTCTCCAGCAGCATCAGCTGCTCCTGCGAACGCCTGCGCTCTGTGACGTCACGGAAGTAGACGGCCAGTCCTTCGGCAAACGGATACGCGCGCACCTCCAGCCATTTGCCCAGTGTTGGGAAAAAATCCTCCAGCTCGACGCGCCGGTTGGTCTTCAACGCTACGCCGAGCTGTGTTCGCAGCCGCTGCGCCAATCCGTCGCTGAAATCGTGCCAGACCTCCCTGCCTAGCAATTCGGCCGTGGTTTTCTGGAGAAGCCGCTCACTTTCCTGATTCAGATAGGTGAAGCAGCACTGGCGATCAAGTGTCACAAAGGCCTCGGTGATGCTCGCCAGCGTGGTGGTCAGCCGCATGGCCAGACGCAGTGTTTCCTGCTGCGCCTGCTTCTGAGCGGAGATGTCCTGCACAGCCCCCTGGATGCGAACGATGCGCCCTTGTGCGTCACGCACGGCATTGCCAACCGTGCGAACCCATTTCGGACTCGCACCAGGCACCTGCACCTGGATTTCTTCGTCGAATGCTTCACCCATCTGGGCGCAGCGCTCCAGCCGTTGGCGAATACCGGTGCGCCATTCGGGCGTGTAGCGCAGCACCATTGCGGCCAGGTCTTCGACCGTCTCCCCAGGCCCTAACCCCAGAATGCTGCCGTACTCGTCAGAGTGTTGAATGTGCCCGGTATTGATGTCCACCGACCAGCTGCCCACGCCCGCTGTGTGTTCGGTCAGGTTCAACCGGCTCTCGCTTTCGTGCAGCGCTTTGCCTAGCCGCTCTTCCCTGCCCTGGGTCAGATGTGCCGACTGCTGCTGCTGATAGACCAGTTCCTGCAACTGCCCCACGTGAATTGCCAGGGCTTGCAAGGCCGGAAGCATGGCTTTCACCTGTTCGGCGTTTCGCGGCTCGCCGTCCAGCAACGCCAGCCAAGTGTCGCTGTACGCCTCACTGGCCGGGAGCGGAAGCACCAGGCAGAAGCGGGTTCGCAGCGAAGCGACCAGTGGATGGTGTGCCCAGGCCGCAACCGCCGTCAGGTCGTGGCACGTCCCAGCCAGTTCGGGGTCGGCCATCACTTCGGCGCACAGTTCTGCGGCCATGGCCTGACCGCTTGAGGGCAACCCGCTGGCAGCCACCAAGAGCAGACCATCAGGATGAGACCTCACCAGCAGCGCTGTTGACACCTGGCCAATGTGGGTCGTCAGCTGGGTGATCTGGGTCCATTCCACACTGGACGCCACCGGGCTTGGGTGTGCTGTCAAGGGTGCGGCTTCATCGTGTGGGTCTGCACGGTGTCCTTGTTGCATGGGGCGCCCGCTTTCATCGGTTGGTGGATCAAGCATACCGCCTCGCACGCGGTCGCCTCGGATCTGCAATCGGCCTGAAAGGCGGGCCAGCTGTGGACTAGTTGGCAAGCCCCCTGTTTTGGGGAAGGAAAGACGTAACAGGACGGTTGCAACTTGTAGCTTCCGTATTAACATTGACCCACGTCAGAAACCCCACCGAATGATTCAGCATTGGGAACGGGCCCGACGACAGAAAGGGTAAAAGTGAGCGCACTGGCAGAACTCCGGCAACACCGTGATGTGAACAGCCTGAGGTCCGCATTGCATGAGCTGTGCGGCCAGTTTGGCCGCATCACGCGACTGGACATCCTTACAGCCATGCATGAAGGCACCAAGCAAGCCATTTGCTTCATGCGAATGGAGCGCCCTGAGCAGGAACAGACGCTCATGAAGACGCTGGGGGTCGGCCGCTTCGGTGGCGAGGTGGTGTTTGTACTGGACCTCAATGTCCCCGTGACAGCGGAAGAAGACGGCCCGTCGTCTCAGTGGGCAGAGTCGAATTTCTTCTAGACACAGCCGCCATTCTCCTCTTACTCGCATACTGCACCGCACCCGCAGTCTTAGCGCTTAGGTTCTCTTTTCAGGAAAAAACCGCCCCAAGGGTGCAAGCCAGCCTTTCTCGGCAGTATTGGCTCCAATTCCAGCCCCTCAACGGGCTCGCGAAGCCTCTTTTGTGCTCGCTCGCAACCCTGCCCTTACAGCAAGGGTTTTTACCTGTGCCCACCCCCGAGAACATGCAAGATACTGCATGCGAAGGCAATATCTTGCACCGAATGCGAACTTTGCCGGATCCACACGATTCATTCCTAGATATTTCATGCCTAAAGTACGGGTAACTCTGGATCGTCATCAGAAAAGCCCGCACCTAAAGTGAGTTTGTTCGACATCACAGGAGACATTTCATGACCACCCGCCGCCTTGTTCTCACCCGTTCCGCCGCCGTGATCGGCGCCGCCTCGTCCGGTCTGCTGCTGCCCTCCATCGTGCGCGCCCAGTCCGACAAGGTTCGGGTGGGCTTCATGCTGCCCTACACCGGCACTTTCGCGCAGTTGGGTGTGGCGATCGAGAACGGTTTCCGCATGGCCATCAACGAGCAAGGTGGCAAGCTGGGTGGCCGCGAGATCGAGTTCTTCAAAGTAGACGACGAGTCCAACCCAGCCAAGGGCATCGAAAACGCACAGCGCCTGGTGCAGCGCGACAAGGTCGACGTGCTGGTCGGCACGGTGCACTCCGGTGTGCAGATGGGTATCCACAAGGTGGCTCGTGAATCGGGCGTGCTCAACCTGATCCCCAACGCCGGCGTGCACATCGCCACCCGCGCCCAGTGTGCTCCCAACGTGTTCCGCACCTCGTTCAGCAACTCCCAGCCCACGCTGGCGCTGGGCAAGGCCATGGTCGACCGCGGCCACAAGAAAGCGGTCTGGATCACCTGGAACTACGCCGCTGGCGATGAGGCCTTCGAGGGCTTTGAGCAGAGCTACACCGCCGCAGGCGGAACGATTGTGAAGAAGCTGGGACTGCCCTTCCCCAACGTCGAATTCCAGGCTCTGCTGACCGAAATCGCCTCGCTCAAGCCCGACGCAGTCGCCTGCTTCTTCGCGGGCGGTGGCGCGGCCAAGTTCCTCAAGGACTACGCCGCTGCCGGCCTGAACAAGAGCATCCAGCTCTACGGTTCGGGCTTCCTGACCGAGGGCGTGCTGGACGCCGCCGGTGACGCCGCCAACGGCGTGCTGACCACCATGCACTACAGCGACTCGCTGGACACCCCAGCCAACAAGAAATTCCGCCTGGAATACGCCAAGACCTTCAAGCTGCAGCCCGACGTGTACGCCGTACAGGGCTATGACACCGGCCTGCTGATGGTCAAGGGCGCCAACGCGGTCAAGGGTGACCTGGCCAACAAGAAAGCGCTGTACGCCGCCATGGAAGGCGCAACCATCGACAGCCCGCGCGGCAAGTGGACGATGAGCAAGTCCCACAACCCGGTGCAGGACATGTACCTGCGCAAGGTCGAGAACAAGGAAAACAAGGTGATCGGCATCGCGCAGAAGGCTGTGGCCGATTCCGGCGCCGGCTGCAAACTGAGCTAACCCCCCGCGCTGCCTTCGGCATCACCCCCCAGGGGGCGATGCCAGCCGCCCGGCAGAGCCGGTTCGGCGGCATCCTTGACCTCTTGGGTCTGCCATGGACTTCGCCAACTTCCTCATTCAACTGCTCAACAGCCTGCAGTACGGGCTGCTGCTGTTCATGCTGGCCGCCGGCCTGACGCTGATCTTCGGCATCATGGGCGTGGTCAACCTCGCGCACGGCAGCTTCTACATGCTGGGCGCCTACCTCGCGTGGGCACTCACAGCGCAGTTTGAAAGCCTGACCGTGGCCATCGTCGTGGGTGCCCTGCTGGCGGTGGCCTTCGGCTGGCTGCTGGAGTGGCTGCTGTTCCGCCACTTCTACCACCGCGACCACCTGGACCAGGTGCTGCTGACCTTCGGCCTGATCTACATCTTCGAAGAACTGCGTTCCATCCTCTGGGGCGACGACGTGCACTCGGTCGCTGTCCCGGAGGCGGTGAGCCAGTCGATCCAGCTGACCGAGAATCTGTCCTACCCGGTCTACAGGCTGGTGGTGTCTGCAGTGTGCATCGTGCTGGCCCTGGGTCTGTACGGCCTGATCAGCAAGACGCGCCTGGGCATGAAGATCCGCGCCGGCGCCTTCAACCGCGAGATGGCCGAGGCCCTGGGCATCAACATCCGGCTGATCCACGGCGTGGTGTTCGCGCTCGGCGTGGCACTGGCCGCCATTGCCGGCATGGTGGCCGCCCCGATCTCCAGCGTCTACCCTGGCATGGGCAGCTCGGTGCTGATCATGTGCTTCGTGGTGGTGGTCATCGGCGGCATCGGCTCGGTGCGCGGCGCCATGGTCGCAGCCCTGCTGGTCGGCCTGGTCGACACCTTCGGCAAGGTGCTGCTGCCACAGATCGCGGGCATGGCCGTCTACATGCTCATGGCCGCCGTGCTGCTCTACAAACCTGAAGGGCTGTTCAAACAATGAGCACGGCCAAAGCCCAACTCGAACGCCTGCCAAAGTCTGTGCAGGTGGTGCTGATCATCGGCGTGCTCGCGCTGGCGGCCTTCCCGCTGGTGCCGATGGAAAGCACCGATTTCTACCTGCAGATGCTCACGCAGATGATGATCCTGGCCATCTTCGCGATGAGCCTGGACCTGTTGCAGGGTGTGACCGGCCTCGTCTCGCTGGGCCACGCGGCCTACTTCGGCCTGGCCGGCTACGCACTGGCCTTCATCACGCCGGCCGACACTCCCATCGCGCTGTGGTGGAGCCTGCCGCTGGCGGCTGCAGGCGCCGGCCTGGCCGCGCTGGTGATCGGTTTCTTCGTGGTCCGCACCCAAGGCATCTACTTCATCATGGTGACCATGGCCTTCGCGCAGATGGTCTTCTACCTGTTCTTCGACAACAAGGCGCTGGGCGGCTCCGACGGCATCTACGTCAACTTCCGGCCCGACGCCACGGCCGTCGGCCTTGATCTGGACAACAAGACCCACTTCTATTACTTCACCCTCGTGGTGCTGATCGCGGTCTACCTGTTCTTGCGCCGCGTGCTGTTCTCTCCGTTTGGCCGCGTGCTCGCCGGCATCCGCGTCAACGAACACCGCCTGCGCGCAGTGGGCTATGGCAGCTTCGGCTACAAGCTCGCAGCCTTCACGCTGGCCGGCACCCTCGCAGGCGTGGCGGGCTACCTCTGGGCCGCGCAGACCGGCTTCGTGAACCCCGAGCTCATGGGGTTTCACATGAGCGCACACGCGATCATGATGGTCATCCTCGGCGGCATGGGCAACTTCGCGGGCGCCATCGTCGGCGCCTTCACCTTCGAGTACGTGCTGCACCTGGCCAAGGATCTGACCAAACACTGGCAGCTGCTCATGGGCGGCTTCATCGTGCTGGTGGTCATCGTCGCGCCGCGCGGCCTGCTGGGCCTGGCCGACAAGTTCCTGAGCCGCAACAAGGAGGCCGGCCAATGAGTGACGTCGCCCTGCTCGCGGCCGACAAGCTGACCAAACGCTTCGGCGGTCTGGCCGCCGTCAACGAGGTCTCGGTCAAGCTCTACCGCGACCACCTGCACGCGGTCATCGGCCCCAACGGCGCCGGCAAGTCCACGCTGACCAACCTGCTCTCGGGCGACCTGCAGCCCACCTCCGGCAAGATCCTGTTCGGTGGTGAAGAGACCGCTGGAAACACGCCCGAGTCGATCTCGCGCCTGGGCCTGGGCCGCAGCTACCAGAAGACCAATATCTTCCTTCCCTTCACCGTGTGGGACAACGTGCGCCTGGCCGCGCAGTCGCGCGAGCGGCACGCGCCCTGGAACCCGCTGCACTGGCTGCAGTCCGCCACCAAGATGACGGCGGTGAACCAGCGCTGCGAGCGCGCCATCGAGCTTGCCGGTCTGACGCACCGCGCGCAGACCGTCGCCGCCACCATCAGCCACGGCGAGCAGCGGCAGCTGGAAATCGCGATGACCCTGGCCACCGAGCCCACCGTGCTGCTGCTGGACGAACCGCTGGCAGGCATGGGCCAGGCGGAGGCCGAGCGCATGGTCGAGCTGCTGCTCAAGCTCAAGAAGGACCACGCCATGATGCTGGTCGAACACGACATGGACGCCGTCTTCGCGCTGGCCGACCAGCTCACCGTGATGGTCAACGGCCAGGTGATCGCCAGCGGCACGCCGGCCCAGGTCCGCGCCGACCCGCAGGTGCAGGCCGCCTACCTGGGGGACGAACACTGATGACCACCCCGCTCATCCAGGCCATCGGCCTGAACACCCACTACGGCCAGAGCCACATCCTGCGCGGCATCGATTTCACCGTCGGCCAAGGCCAGACCATCGGTCTGATGGGCCGCAACGGCATGGGCAAGACCACCCTGCTCAAGTCCATCATGGGCATCGTCAAGCCCAGCGGTGGCGGCGTGCTCATCAAGGGCAAGCCCATGACCGGCGCCAACCCCTACGAGGTGGCGCGGCAGGGCATTGCCTACGTGCCCGAAGGCCGCGGCATCTTCGGCAACCTGAGCGTGAAAGAGAACCTGGTGATGGCCGCGCGCCCCGGCACCCGGGGTCAGCGCGACTGGACCTACGAGCGCGTGCTGGAGACCTTTCCGCGCCTGGCCGAGCGCCTGGGCCATGGCGGGCAGCAACTCAGCGGCGGCGAGCAGCAGATGCTGACCATTGGCCGGGCGCTGATGACCAACCCCGACGTGCTGATCCTGGACGAGGCCACCGAAGGCCTGGCGCCGCTGATCGCGCGCGACATCTGGCGCATCTGCGGCCTGATCCGCGAAAGCGGCATCAGCAGCATCATCGTGGACAAGGCTTGGAAGCAAGTCACGCAGATCACCGACCGCAACGTCATCCTCGTCAAGGGCGAGGTGGTGTTCGAGGGCTCGTCGGACGAGCTGCTCTCCAGGCCCGAACTGCTCGAACAGTACCTGGGCGTCTGAGCCCGCTCACAGCAACGGACGCAGTTCCCGGGCCGCGTCCAGCAGCAGCGGCAGCAGGTCCTGGCGCATCACCTCGGGTACCAGGCGCTCGGGCGAAGCCACCACGTTCAGCGCCGCCACCGTCTGGCCCTTCATGTTGCGCAGCGGCACGGCCAGCGCGTGTACGCCCAGCTCGTGCTCCTCGCTGGCCACGGCGTAGTCGTCGGCCCTGACCTGCGCCACGATCGCACGAAGGGCCTTGTGATCGACGGTGGTCCTGGGCGTCAGGCGCGCCAGTTCGCGGCCCTTGAGCCAGGCGCTG
This sequence comes from Hydrogenophaga pseudoflava, assembly GCF_004353865.1. Taxonomy (NCBI): domain Bacteria; kingdom Pseudomonadati; phylum Pseudomonadota; class Betaproteobacteria; order Burkholderiales; family Comamonadaceae; genus Hydrogenophaga; species Hydrogenophaga pseudoflava. Next base: position 2,241,946 of record NZ_CP037867.1, on the reverse strand, counting down.
AATTCGGTCTTGTTCATGGCCGCCAGCAGCACCCGCCCGGTGGACGTGGCGTGCACCGGCAGCCGCGCGCCAAGGTGCAGGCCGTAGGCCATCAGCCGTTGCCCGCCCACGGACGCGCTGCGCGCCACGATCACCACCTCCTCACCGTCCAGCACCACGGCCGAGAAGGATTCGCGCGTCTGCGCCGCCAACCGGTTGAGCGTGGGCTGCAGCAGCCGCGGCAACCGGGCCGAGGCCAGGTAACTGCCCGAGAAGCGCAGCACCTTGGCCGAGAGCCAGTAGTGCGTGCCGTCGGTGTCCAGGTAACCGAGGTAGGCCAGCGTGAGCAAGTGGCGCCGGGCGGCTGCCCGCGTCAGGCCGGCGCGCTCAGCCGCCTGCGTGGCGTTCAGGCGCTGGCGCTCGGTGTCGAAGCTCTCCAGCACCGCCATGCCTTTGGCCATGCCTTCGATGAAATCCGCCTTGGCGATTTCCATGCGGGGTCTCCTGCGAAGTGTTGCGCGATCATCGCACATCATGGCCAATGAGCGCGCAAACTCGTCTCGCAGGCATGGCGTTCCGGGGATGGGCCGCCTACAGTGCCTGTCACCCGTTCCACCCCCTCCCAGGAGACAAACCATGCGCACCCAAGTCGCGATCATTGGCGGCGGCCCCTCCGGCCTCATGCTGTCCCAACTGCTGCACCTCAAGGGCATCGACAACATCGTGCTCGAACGCCAGAGCCGCGAGTACGTGCTCGGCCGCATCCGCGCCGGTGTGCTGGAGCACGGATTTGCCAAGCTGATGCGCGAAGCCCAGTGCGGCGAACGCATGGACCGCGAAGGCGAGATTCACGACGGCTTCTACATCTCCGACAACGGCAACATGCGCCGCGTCGACCTGCACAAGCACAGCGGCGGCAGCTCGGTGGTGGTGTACGGCCAGACCGAACTGACGCGCGACCTGTACGAGGCCCGCGACAAGATGAACGGCGTGGTGATCCACAACGCCGAAGACGTGCAGCCCCACGACCTCAAGAGCGACCAACCCTACGTCACCTACCGCAAGGGCGACGAGGTGGTGCGCATCGACTGCGACTACGTGATCGGCGCCGACGGCTTCCACGGCGTGAGCCGCAAGTCCATCCCGCGCGACGTGCTCAAGGAATACGAGAAGGTCTACCCCTTCGGCTGGCTGGGCGTGCTCTCGCGCACCAAGCCGGTGTCGCCAGAACTGATCTACGCCAAGCACGAGCGTGGCTTCGCCCTGTGCTCGCTGCGCTCGCAGGTTCTGAGCCGCTACTACATCCAGGTGCCGCTGACAGACACGGTCGAGGACTGGAGCGACGACAAGTTCTGGGACGAACTCAAGCGCCGCCTGCCGGCCGACGTGGCCGAGCGCCTGGTCACCGGGCCGTCGATCGAGAAGTCGATCGCCCCGCTGCGCTCCTTCGTGGCCGAGCCGATGCGCTACGGCAACCTGTTCCTGGCTGGCGACGCCGCCCACATCGTGCCGCCCACCGGCGCCCGGGGCCTGAACAGCGCCGCGTCCGACATCTACTACCTCTACCACGCGCTGGTCGCGCACTACAAGGAAGGCGACGACACGGGCCTGGACAACTACTCGGCCAAGGCCCTGGCCCGGGTCTGGAAGGCACAGCGCTTCTCGTGGTGGATGACCACCATGCTGCACACCTTCCCGGACAGCCTGCCCTACGACCAGAAGCTGTCGCAGACCGAGCTGGAGTACCTGTTCTCGTCCGAGCGCGCACAGGGCTCGCTGGCGGAAAACTACGTCGGCCTGCCGTTCTGAGCGGCACCTACCGCCACTGTCACCCGGACGCTGGCCTGCGGGCCGGCTTCCGGGGTACAACCGGGTCATGACCGCCAAGACCCTGCCCTCCTCCCCCCGTCCCGCCGCCACCCTCAAGCCCCTGCGTGGTGTACGCGTGCTCAGCCTCGCGCTGAACCTGCCCGGCCCGGCCGCACTCATGCGCCTCAGGGCCATGGGCGCCACCTGCCTCAAGGCCGAACCGCCCGGCCCCCAGGGCGCCAGCGGCGACCCGATGGGCCAGTACAACCCGACCGCCTACGCCACGATGCACGGCGGCATCAAGGTTCTCTCCGTCGACCTCAAGACCGACAAGGGGCAGCAACAGCTCCACAAGGCACTGGCGCGCACCGACGTGCTGCTGACCTCGTTCCGCCCGTCGGCGCTGCTCAAGCTCGGCCTGGGCTGGAAGGCGCTGCACAAGGCCTACCCGGCGCTGTCGGTCGTGGCCATCGTCGGCGCGCCCGGCGCACGCGCCGAAGAGCCGGGTCACGACCTCACCTATCTGGCCGACGCCGGCCTGGTGACCGGCCTGGACCTGCCCGCCACGCTGTTCGCCGACATGGGGGGCGCGCTCATGGCCAGCGAGGCGACGCTGAAGGCCGTGCTGGCTCAGAAAACCAGCGGCAAAGGCGTGTTCCAGGAAGTCGCGCTCAGCGATGCTGCGGCTTGGCTGGCCCTGCCCCGCAGCTGGGGCCTGACGCAACCCAAGGGCGCCGTCGGAGGCGCGCACGCGGGCTACCGGGTCTACCCCTGCAAGGACGGCCGGGTCGCCGTGGCGGCGCTGGAGCCGCATTTCGCGGCCTCGCTGTGCGCGGCCGCCGGTGTCACCATGAACGGCATGGGCACGCTGTTCCAGCCGGCCACCCACCAGGCCATCGCCACGTTCCTGGCCGGCCAGACGCGCAAGCAGCTCGACGCGCTGGCAGTTGCCCGCGACATCCCGCTGCACACGCTCGCCCGCTGAGGGGCCAACGCTTCAGTTCGCCAGCGAGAACTCCACCGCGGCCAACGCGTGCAAGGCCGTGGTGTCGAAGGTCGGGATCGGGCTGTCTGCGGGACGGATGATCAGTGGCAGCTCGGTGCAGCCCAGCACCACACCTTGAGCGCCGCGGGACTGCAGGTCGGCGATGCAGTCGGTGAACCACTGGCGCGAGACCTCGTGCAGCTCGCCGCGGCACAGCTCCTCGAAGATGATGCGGTGGATCTCCTGGCGCTGCACCTCGTCCGGCAGCACACAGCGGATGCCTCGCTGGGCCAGCCGCTCGACGTAGAACGTCCGCTCCATGGTGAAGCGCGTGCCCATCAGGCCCACCGTGTCCAGCCCTTGCGCGAGGATGGCGTCGGCCGTCACGTCGGCGATGTGGATCAGCGGCACCTCGGTCGCGGCCTGCACCTGCGGCGCCAGCTGGTGCATGGTGTTGGTGCCGATCAGCAGGCACTCGGCGCCGGTATCGGAAAGGCGCCGCGCCGCGTCGCACAGGATGCCGGCCATGCCGTCCCAGTCGCCCACGCGCTGGCGCTGGGCGATGTCCTGGAAGTCCAGGCTGACCAGGTTCATGCGCGCGCTGCTCAGGCCGCCACGGCGGCGTGCCACTTCGCGGTTGATGATCTGGTAATAGAGCGTGGTCGACTCCCAGCTCATGCCGCCGATCAGGCCAATGGTTTTCATGGGTTCTCCTTGGTTCGTGGAATGGAGAAAGTCTCCCATCTGCCTGGAAGAAATGGCTTGCCAAATTCGGCGTCAGGACGGCACTATTGAGCATTGATTTGCTCAAATTGACCATGAAAAGAAAACTGGATGCCACGGACCGGCAAATTCTCTCCATCCTGCAACGCAACGCCGAAACCCCTCTGGCCGAGGTGGCGGCCGCCGTGCACCTCTCGTCCACCCCGTGCTGGCGGCGCATCCAGCGCCTGCGCGAACAGGGTTTCATCACGCGCCACGTCGCCCTGGTCGACGCCGCGAAGATCAACCTGGGCGTGACGGTCTTTGTGTCGGTGCGCACCAGCCAGCACAACCAGGCCTGGTTCGAGCGCTTCCGCGACGCGGTGCGCGACATTCCCGAGGTGATGGAGCTCTACCGCATGAGCGGCGACGTGGACTATCTGATGAAGATCGTGGTGCCCGACATCGCCGCCTACGACCGGGTCTACCAGCGCCTGATCCGCTCGGTCGACCTGTCGGACGTGAGCAGCAGCTTTGCGATGGAGGAACTCAAGAACACCACCGCCCTGCCGCTGGACTACGCCGACTGAGGGCGCTCGGGCTTGTCGTCCAGCCCGCGAACCCACTCGCGCCAGATCGCCACCAGCAGCGCCATCAGCACCGGACCGACGAACAGGCCCACCATGCCCATGGTCGAGACCCCGCCCACCAGGCCGAAGAAGGTCGGCAGGAACGGCAGCTTCACCGGCCCGCCCACCAGGCGCGGGCGCAGCGTCTTGTCGACGATGAACAGCTCGACCGAGCCCCAGGCGAACAGTGCCAGCCCGGCCACCGCATCGCCCGAGCCGACGAGATAGAGCGACACCAGTGTGAACGAGAGCGGCGCGCCGCCCGGGATCATGGCCATGAACCCGGTGATCACCCCCAGCAGCACCGGCGACGGCACGCCTGCAATCCAGTACGCCACACCCAGCACCACCCCTTCGCCAATGGCGATCAGACCCATGCCCGTGACGGTGGCGCTCACCGTAGCCGGCACCACGCGCGAGAAGCGCTGCCAGCGCTCGGGCAGCAGGTGCTCGCCCACCCGGTCGAGCTGGTCTGTGATGTGAGCGCCGTCCTTGTAGACGAAGAACAGCGTGATCAGCATGAACAGCACTAGGAGCAGCAGACCCGCCAGGTTGCCTGCCGCCGCCAGCACGGTGCGCGAGATGTTGCCCACATGCTGCCCCGACAGCATCTGGATCCAGGCGCCCAGGGCATGCGGTTCGCCCAGGTGTTCGCGCCACAGCGCCGCCAGCTGGGTGCCCACCAGCGGCAGCGCCTCTATCCAGGCCGGCACCGCGGCACCGTGGCGGTTGGCCTCGATGGCCCAGCGCACGAACTCGCCCGCTTCGCCGATCGCGAAGTGGATCGCCACCGACAGCGGCACCACCAGCACCACGAGCACCACCAGGATTGCCAGACTGGCGGCCAGCGTGGTCCGGCCGGAGCAGCGGACGACCAGCCGGCGGTACAGCGGCCAGGTGGCGAACCCGATGATCAGGGCAGCCAAACCGGGAACCAGGAAGCCGTGGAAGAAATAGATGCCGGCGGCAAGAATCAGCAGCAGCAAGCCGCGGGTAATGAGGGAAGCACTGAAGACGGGAGGCATCCGGCCATTCTGGCACGGGTGCACGACCTCACAGGCGCTGCCAGGCACCCGTTCTGCGGCCGGAACCTGCACGCCGCTGGATCGGACACAGACACCTTCGGGTAAGCCCAACTCCGCACCGGACATGCACCGGCGTAAGCTTTTCCGACCCGTACGACGCCCAATGCCCCTCCAGCGCTACGCCATGCCCGAAGCCCCGACCCCGCGCGCCGCCGCGGCGCCAGCCTGGCGCCTGGTGGTGCTGTCCTCGTTGCCCGGCATACGGAGCGCTGAGGGTCACTGGCTGCTGCCGGCAAAGTTCGTCAACGGCATGAAGCAGTACGTGGAACGCTGGACCGGCACCGTGGTGGTGGGGTTGCAGGCGGGGCACGAGCCCAGCGGGGATCTGGACAACCGCCAATGGAACCCCAGCGAACTGCCGTTTGAAGTCCGCATCGTGGACTTCCGCGAACTGGCAGGCAACGGCGGTCCGTTGCTGCGACGGTCCATCCTGCTGGTCACGCCCAACCACCTGCTGTATGGCCTGGGCCAGCGCTGCCGGGAACAGGGTGGCCTTCTGGTCGCGAACACCGAATTGACGCTGACCACCCAGTTGCAGATTGCACGGTCGGTTCACGGCTGGGGGCTCTCGCTCCTCAAGACCAGGCTCTGGCTGCTTCTCAACCACCGCCGTGCACTGGCGGAAATCCGGTCGGCCCAGGGCCTGCAGTGCAACGGAACGCCCACATTCGAGGCGTTCGGCAGGCACAACCCTACCCCCCTTCTCTACTTCGACAACCGGGTGGCGTCGGAGCTTTGTGCAACCCCGAAAGAGATCGAGGCTCGTTGCGAAGCCCTGTCCCGGCGACGGCGCCTGCGATTGATGTACTCGGGGCGCCTGCATCCCATCAAAGGGGTGGACCACCTGGTGCCTCTGGCCCGCAGGCTCCGGGACCGGAACATCGACTTCGAGCTCCGCATCGCGGGAGACGGGCCGCTGCGGGCCACGCTGGAGGCGCAAATCGCCCAACACAGTCTGCATGAACAAGTCCGGCTGCTGGGGACGCTGGACTTTCACGACCAGCTGATGCCCATGTTGCGGCAAGAAATTGATCTTTTCGTATGCCCCCACCTGCAAGGTGACCCCTCCTGCACCTACCTGGAAACGCTGTGCGCCGGGGTCCCCATCGTCGGCTATGCCAACGAAGCCTGGCGCGGCCTTCAACGGCTGAGCTCCGCCGGGCGGGTCTGCGCCCTGGGGCGTCCCGGGGCACTGGCCGATGAAATCGAGGGGCTGTCCACCAACCTGGACGCACTGAAGGCGCTGGCCATGAGCGCGCGCGAGTTTGCCATCCAGCACGTCTTCGAGGTCGAGTTCGAACGGCGCATCGTTCACCTCCAGCGGCTCTGCGAGGCTGCGGAGCTCCGGACATGACCAGCCTGTCCCATGCAACGGAGGTGCGGTCCTGGCTGGAACAGCTCGGGGTCGAGAGGATGATCGTCATTTCGCCTCATCTGGACGACGCGGTGTTCTCGGTCGCCGGGATCTTGGGCGCATGTCGCGATCGGGCCGAAGTGATCACGGTGTTCACCGAAGGATCGGCGGGACAGAACGACGCCTGGGCCCGGATGACGGGCTTTCCAGACAGCGCCGCCGAACACCTGGCCCGGCGCCAGGAAGATGCGCTGGCCATGAGCCAGCTCGGATGCGGGTTCCAGCACCTTGGATGTCGTCCAGGAGACGCTGACGACCACTCGGTCGCCCAGGCGGTGGACGCAATGACCCAGAGCCGGCCCGATGGCCTCACTCGCACGCTGGTGCTGCTTCCCGCAGGCGCCGGTGGACCGACGCCCTCAACCCCATTTTCGCGACTGGCGTGGCGCTTGCTCCGCCGTCCATGGGGGTGCATGCCGCATGGGGAGCACGAGTTGACCCGCGATCTCTTCTGGCAGGCCTTGTCGGGGAGCCAGGCCCGGCTGGGCTTCTATGCAGAGCTGCCATATGCCTGGTCACACAGCAACAGGGCTCTGCAGGAGCGTCTGTACCGGTTGCTGGGCTGCCACACCGAGCTGGTGAAATACCACCACGACACCTCTGAAAAGACCCATCTGGTCGAGCTCTACGCGTCGCAGCTGAACCCCATCTTCGGCCCCAATCCGGCCTATCGGCGGCGGGTGCTCGAACGAGCGGAATGTCTTCTCATGGCCTGAAGAGGCCTGAGGCAATCACTCGTCGCTGCCGAACAGCCGGGCGAAGAAGCCGCGTTTCTTTTTCAGGTGCAGTTCGCGGATCAACTCCTCCTTGATCTGCGCCTTCATGTCGGTGTCGCCATGCCCGACATTCTTCAAGTACACCTTCACAGAGTCCGTGTAGCTGCGGTCATCGTTGCGAATGTGGTTGAACAGCCAGCGCGAGAGCATGGCATGCAGGTCAGAAGCCACGTCCTCACCCGCCTCGAAGCGCATGCGGTACTCGCCCACCTTGCGGGTGAACAGCTCATGGATCTTCTTGTGCGGGCCGGCGAACATGTAGCCCGCATCGGTCATCAGCGATTCTTCGAACGCGAAATGCGACAGGGTGTAGTCGACCATCTCGTCGATGACGGCGCCCACAGCCTCCCGATCATGGTGATCGCGGGCGTCGTACAGCTGGTTGATGTAGTCGACGATGCGCCTGTGCTGCCCGTCGATTTCACGGATGCCGGTTTCGAGGTCCGGCGTCCAGTTCAGATGTGCCATGTCAGATGTCCTCAGGCAGGTGACAGGAAGTCACCCGAGAAGTGACAAATTGTGTACAGATTCCCTCTGCCCTGTGAGGGAAAACGGCCACTTACTGACCTATCTCAATTTTTCGCCCGACAACTGAGTCCGCAGCACTAGAACACCCGCTGGGTTTTGAAACTTTTGGCCTGCAAAGCACCGGCAAGCCCTGCGCGCCCACCATGTGCAGAGCACCTACTGCCGCGAACACACTGACGCCGGCATGCAGCCAGATGATCGCATCGGCCAGACCCGGTTGCGACCATCCACTAGCCTTCCATACGTATCCCGCTCACCAACCGTGTCAGGCAGCCGCACCATTCGGGATAGTTCTCCAGGTCCTTCAGGTCGTTGCGGGCCCAGGCCTTGGTCGTTCGTTCGGGCAGCGCCCAGCCTTCGGCAGCATCTCGCACATACAGATCGTCGGGTGAGCGGGTAAAACGGCAGTCGCTCGGATCACCAAGGTGTGTAACCCGTGCACATTGTCGACAAGCCTGCGATCACCGATGAGGTGTCTGGCATCGCCTGGTGCGCTCCTTTTTTTGATACGACCGAGTCGATCACGGCACATCCGTGCTAGCAACAAGCTTGCGACAGAAGGCTCTCGTTACAGGCTAAACGACAACGGGGCCTCATACAAATGAGACCCAGGAACAACAAGCAGGTAACTCGTTGGAAGTGCACGTAACTCTGTGAAACGGTGCACCAGTTGCGCATTCAGTTTCCGGAAACTCGGACGACAAAAAACGAGAGAGACGGGAACTCCCGGGCTCTCCGAGCACAGATCCAGCCATGGGTCCCGAGGGACAAGATCGCAACGTGCACTACCGCCACAAGCCCTCTTGTGACCGTTTTGTCGTCGCGAACTTATGAAGTGATCACCGGATTTCTCGGAGATCACCAGGCAACGTCAACCGAGGCGACTGGGCAATCAGCTCACTGTAGGTCAGGAGATAACTTCCGCCACAGAACAGCTGATCGCTGGGAGTCAAAACTGTTTAAGGAATGTTATGTCACCGCGCTCTTTTTCGCTACTGCCAGTATTGCCATTGTCTCCGGCAAAGTCAACCCTTCATGTTCTGATGGGTAGCGCCATGCTGCTCGCATTCGGTGAGGCACCTGCCCAGACTTCGAACACCCCTCCCCAGGGTTATGTGCTGTGCGCCTCCGAATGGAACCAATGCCGGTTCAGCGGCACCGCCAACGTGGTGTACGGAGCCCGCACCACCTGGACTTCCCCGCGCAGTTTCACCGGCGGCGTGGCTTGTTCCAACACCACTTTTGGGGATCCTTTGCCAGGAGTGGCCAAAGCCTGCTATCTGCAAACAGCCACTGCTCCTGCTCCTGCTCCTGCTCCTGCTCCTGCTCCTGCTCCTGCTCCTGCTCCTGCTCCTGCTCCTGCTCCCTCGAGTGTGCCGGCAGGCTATACCTTGTGCGCGGCTGAATGGAATCAGTGTCGGTTCACCGGCTCCGCCAGTGTGGTGTACGGTGCCCGCACCGCCTGGACCGCTCCCCGCATGTTCACCGGCGGAGTGGCTTGCAACAACACCACTTTTGGAGATCCTTTGTCGGGCGTGGCCAAAGCCTGCTACATGATGACGGCCACTGCACCTGCTCCCGCTCCCGCACCTGCACCTGCACCTGCACCTGCACCTGCACCTGCACCTGCACCTGCACCTGCACCTGCACCTGCACCTACTCCCGCACCCGCACCCGCACCGGCTCCAGCACCCGCACCCGAAGGACAGCCTTCGACGTCGGTCGTTGCCCGACTGGAGGCCACCCGGCTGACAGGCCCTGCACCGCTGGCTGTTCAATTCGATGCGACAGGCACAACCTACAGCGCAGCTGGCCAACACCCGTTCCACCATGTGCGCTACGCATTCAATTTCGGGGACGACCGGGGTCAAACCTGGTCGATCTCTGGTCTTCCGAAAAATGTGCAGACCGGTGGTCCGCTGGCCGCTCACGTATTCGACCAACCCGGCACCTACCAGGTGCGTGTCCGCGCCACCGACCCCTCCGGCGGCTACTCGGACAGGACGGTATCGATCGAGGTTCAAGACCCCAATGCCGTGTTTGCCGGCACCCAGACCATCTGCGTGTCCGCGGTGGCCAACTTCGCTGGTTGTCCCGCAGGCGCTTCCCAGATGACCGCCATGCCGGGCTCTGCGAGCTTCAACAACCGCCGCGTGCTGCTTCGCCGTGGAGAGACGTTCTCTTCGATCAGCATTCCTCACGGAAGCCAGAATGTTCAGATTGGCGCCTTTGGATCCGGGGCGAAACCGAGAATCAGCAGCATCGAAGTGGGCTCGCTGGCTCCCAACTCGTCGTCGTTCCCGCGCGACATCTCGATCATGGACCTCAACTTCCTGCATCGCTTCGAGCAGTACGCCACGATGTCTCGCCTGCTTCTCTATCGCAACACGTTTGACGCTCCTACCGGGGAGTTGGCCGTCGGGCAAGTCAACCTCGCAAGTGCGCTGCAATACGTCGTTGAACACCACACGCTGGCGCCCAGTCAGTACATCCAGCCCCGCGAGTTGTTTGTGGTGGAGAACCAGTTGAGGGGCAGCACGACCAACCCGCACATCAACATGGTCGCGATCGGCAGCCAGTTCGTCATCATGGGCAACGACATGGGAACCGCGCAGCAACACACGCTCCGCCTCTACAACATGAACAAAGGCTTCATCGCACACAATGCGCTGAGGGGGCGTTCCTCTGACGGCATCCGCCACGCACTGAAGATCCATTCCGGAGGGCTGGGTGCCTACGACGACAACTATGGGATCTCTGGCAGCACCTGGGCGTCGAGACAGATCGTCATCGCCAACAACCGTCTGGGAGACTCCACGGACAACAACTCGTTCACCGGTGGTGCGGCACCGCAGAACAACGGTCCCGACAGCCGGGAAGGTCTGGAAGACGTGGTGCTGGAGAACAACGTGTTCCACCGCGGCCCGAACACGAACACCGAGTTCATCCTGATGGGGCGTCGCATGTCGTCGCGCGGCAATACCCGCGCCGATGGTGGCGTGCCCAACATCAACCAGTTCGGCAACTCGTACCAGCTGCTGCCGGCCGACTGGGTGGGCCCGTTCTACTACTGATACACAGCGAGCACCTGTAAAAACACCCGCTGGATTTCACATCCAGCGGGTGTTTTCTTTTCCGGGTCTGGTGTCGCAGGAAAAGGATGTGCCTGTGCCTGCGCTACCGGCCCTTGCTCTTGGTACCGGGCCTCGGCGGCAGGCCTGTGTGCTGGGTCAGCATGCGTCCTTTCACTGGCGCCCCCCCTCCCGGCGTCGAGTTCTTCTTGCGCGCGCTCTGGTATCCGCCATCGGTCACTGGCTGGAAGGTCGGGATCAGGTGGTGCTTGCCGTTGCCGATCAAATCGGCGCGGCCCATGGTCTTGAGCGCTTCGCGCAGCAGTGGCCAGTTGTTGGGGTCGTGGTAGCGCAGGAAAGCCTTGTGCAGCCGCCGGCGCTTCTCACCGCGCACGATGTCCACGCGCTCGGCCCGGTCGTCGCGGTGCACACCCTTGAGCGGGTTCAGGCTGGTGTGGTACATGGCCGTGGCGGTGGCCATGGGGCTTGGGTAGAAGGTCTGCACCTGGTCGGCTCGGAAACCGTTCTTCTTCAGCCAGAGCGCGAGGTTCATCATGTCTTCGTCGCTGGTGCCCGGGTGCGCGGCGATGAAGTACGGAATGAGGAACTGCTTCTTGCCAGCCTCTTCGCTGTACTTCTCGAACATGGCCTTGAAGCGGTCGTAGCTACCGATGCCAGGCTTCATCATCTTCGACAGCGGCCCGCTTTCGGTGTGCTCGGGCGCGATCTTCAGGTAGCCGCCCACGTGGTGCTGCACCAATTCCTTGACGTATTCCGGGCTCTTGACCGCCAGGTCGTAGCGCAGACCGGACCCGATCAGGATCTTCTTGATGCCCTTGAGCGCGCGCGCCCGGCGGTAGATCCTGATCAGCGGGTCGTGGTTGGTGGTGAGGTTCTGGCAGATGCCTGGGTAGACGCAGCTGGGCTTGCGACAGGCGGCCTCGATCGCCGGGCTGCGGCAGCCCAGGCGGTACATGTTGGCGGTGGGACCGCCGAGGTCGCTGACCACGCCGGTGAAACCCACCACCTTGTCGCGCATCTCCTCGACTTCCCGGATGATCGAATCTTCCGAGCGGCTCTGGATGATTCGGCCTTCATGCTCGGTGATGGAGCAGAAGGTGCAGCCGCCAAAGCAGCCGCGCATGATGTTCACCGAGAAGCGGATCATCTCCCAGGCCGGGATCTTGGTCGCGCCGTCGTGGCGGCCGTGTTCGTCGGCGTAGGCGGGGTGCGGGCCTCGGGCGTACGGCAGGTCGAACACGTAGTCCATCTCAGCCGTGGTCAGCGGGATGGGCGGCGGGTTGATCCACACGTCGCGCGCCGTGGTGCCTTCGCCGTGCGCCTGCACCAGTGCGCGCGCATTGCCTGGGTTGGTTTCCAGGTGCAGCACGCGGTTGGCGTGGGCGTAAAGCACGGCGTCGCTCCTGACCTGCTCGTAGCTGGGCAGGCGGATGACGGTGCGGTCGCGCGGCAGCCTGGCCACACCACCCGTGGCCTGCGGGCGGTGGATGGTGATGGGTCTGACCTGCGGGTCGCACTCTGGAGTGGCGCCCTCTTCCTTGGAACAGCTCTGGCCCCGCGCTTGCGCCTGTTCGCTGGTGGTCTGGTAAGGATTGATGTGGTCTTCAACGTGGCCCGGCGTGTCGACCTCGGTTGAATCCAGCTCGATCCAGCCATCGGCGGTCGGGTCGCCAGGACGGCGCACGAAGGCGGTGCCGCGCACGTCGGTGATCTGTTCGACGGGTTCGCGCGCGGCGATGCGGTGCGCCACCTCGACCAGCGCACGCTCGGCATTGCCGTAAAGCAGCAGGTCGCACTTCGCGTCCACCACGATGGAGCGGCGCACCTTGTCGCTCCAGTAGTCGTAATGAGCGATGCGGCGGAGGCTGCCTTCGATGCCGCCCAGGACGATGGGCACGTCCTTGTAGGCCTCACGGCAGCGCTGGCTGTAGACGATGGCGGCGCGGTCGGGCCGCTTGCCGCCCACGTCGCCGGGGGTGTAGGCGTCGTCGCTGCGAATCTTCCGGTCGGCGGTGTACCGGTTGATCATGGAATCCATGTTGCCCGCGGTCACGCCCCAGAACAGGTTGGGCTTGCCCAGCACCTTGAAGGGCTCGGCACTCTGCCAGTCGGGCTGGGCGATGATGCCGACGCGAAAACCCTGCGCCTCCAGCACCCGGCCGATCACGGCCATGCCGAAACTGGGGTGGTCCACATAGGCGTCGCCCGTCACCAGCACGATGTCGCACGAGTCCCAGCCGAGCTGCTCCATTTCCGCCCGGCTCATGGGCAGAAAGGGCGCGGTGCCGAAGCGCTTGGCCCAGTACGGGCGGTAACTGGTCAGCGGCTTGGCGTTGCGCGCGAAAAAGGAGACGTCGATGGGCGCGTTCATGGGGCCGTTCTGGATACTTTCGGGGGAACCCGCAAGTGTAGGGGTCCCAGCCTGCCCTGCGTGGGCCTGGGGCCTCCCGCCAGACTGACGGCGCCCTACAGGGAGCGCTTGCGCTCCAGCGGCACCAGCGACAGTTCCGGCACACCTGCGCCCTGCCGTTCCCGCACTCGCCGGCCTTCGATCTTCCCTGCCGCCAGCTTCGCGGTGTAGCGCAACACCTTCAAGTCGTTGGGGTCGGGATCGCCCTGGGGCGCCTGGCTGAAGGTGCACAGCGTTCCATAGACCTCGCCACTCGCCAGCACGATGGGCGTGCTGATGTGGGTGCCGATGGAAAAGGGAACATCCTTGAGCAGGGCAGCCGAGGCCGGCAGCCGCCGGGCATCGGGGATGAACTCGGGCAGGCGCCCGTCGACCACCCGCTGGCACCACGACACTTCCAGCGGATCAGCGTCGCCGACCGACAACAGAGGATTCCCGGGATCGGTGTCCACATACCGGATGACCCGCTGGCCCTCGGCAAACTGGGACACGAACACCACGTCCATCTTCATGCGGTCACGCAGCAGCCGCAGCACATCGGAGATGGACCGATCAATCAGTTCATCGGACTCGTCTGCGGTGGCCACCAGCAGCTCGGACACCTGCACTTCGAGGTCTTCAGGCCGGTAGCCCGGATCGAACAGTGGATTCATGCGCAGCTTTATAAGGCAAATCCACGTGCCTTGCAGCGCCTCAGACGAAGCCTTTTCCGTTCACAGGTCCTTGATCGCTGCATCGATGTGCGCCTGGAACAAGGTCGGGTCGGCCAGCGCGTTGGCGTTCATCAGCGCGAGCTTTACGAGGAACAACTCGGTTTTCGCGGGGTCGATGACATCGATGGCGGTCGCGAGCTGGTCGTAGACCTGCTCCAGGCCCGGGATCGTCAGGGTCTGCAGAGGGACATGCTGGCTGCTCATGATGAGGCTCCTGTGTTCAATCCGATGGCGGTGTGGAGGGCGGCGCGCAGCCGGCTGGCGTCCAGCGCGGCCCATCGGGCGCAGACGTGCTGGTCGGGCCGCAGCAGGTAGGCGCCACCCGAGCTCAGGCCGTGGCGCCGTCTCAGGTGGCCGTCCGCGTCGGGCAAGGTCCGGTCGGCACCGGCAACCGGCTGGCGCGCCCCGACGGCGATCACCTGCAGCGGCAGGCCCTGGGCTCGTGCCTCGTCGACCAATGCGCGCACATCGTCAGGAAGGCTGGACCCGTTGTCGGTTGCCCACAGCAGGGTGAAGCGGTGGTCGAGGTGATCCAGCAGGAAGCGATCGTTGTCCAGGCGGATGTTGCGCGGCGGTGCCCCGTGGCCTGGCCCTCTCTCGAACGCGGCGTTGTCGTCGCTCACCGCGTTGAGCGGCGAGCGGGTGTACTCGTGCGGTCGGGAGGTGCGCCAGTGGTAGAGCGGCCCGACGAAGGGCTGGGTCAGTGAGAGCGAGAGCACGGCGTCGCGCAGCAGCCGGAAACCGCGTGTGGGCGGTGTCATGAAACGGGTGCTCTTGCCCGCTTCGTCGATGATTTCGCGCGCCGCGCCCACGCGCTCGCTGCTGTAGCTCTGCAGCAGCGACGCGGGTGCCACGCCCCGGGCCACCAGCGCCAGCCGCCAAGCCAGGGCCTGGGCGTCCTGGAAGCCGGTGTTGGCGCCACGCACCCCGAAGATGGGCAGCAGGTGCGCAGCGTCGCCGACAAACAGCACGCGGCCATGCACGTAGTCGGGCAGCGTGAGCGCGCGCGCCGAATAGACCGAGCACCAGTCCATTTCCCATGGCACGCCGGCGTGGCCGATCATGGCCAGCTGGGCATTGATGCGGGCCTTGAGCGATTCGGGCTGGAGCGCGTCCTCGGGCGTCTCGCCGGGTGGCAGCTGGTAGTCCAGCCGCCACAGGCCATGCGGCTCGCGGTGCATGAGGATGGTGTTACCCGGGTTCCAGTCGGGGTCGAAGAAGGCCAGGCGCTCGGTGGGCAGCGGTAGGTCCACGCGGATGTCGGCGATGACGAACTTGCCTTCGTAGGACGCTCCTTCGAGCTTGAGGTCCATGAGGGCGCGGATCGCCGAGCGGGCACCATCGGCGGCCACCAGCCAGTCGGTTTCCAGCGTGTACGGGCCTTCGGCGGTGTCGACCTGCAACGTGGCACCGGAGGCGTCCTGCCCGAACGACACCAGCTTGTTGCCCCAGCGCAGCTCCACCAGCGAATGGGCGTCGCAGGCCTCCACCAGGTACTGCTCGAGGTACTGCTGCTGGATGTTGATCAGCGGGGCGAAGCGGTCGTCGGGGTCGTGCGGGTTCTCCATCCGGAACACGCGCTGGCCCCGGTAGAAGGAGTTGCCACAGTTCCACGGCAGGCCGTTCTCGGTGACGCGGTGTGCCACACCCACCTGCTGCAGGATTTCCATCGAGCGCCGCGTGAATGCGATGGCCCGGCTGCCCTCGGACACCTGCCGCTCGGCTTCGAGCACCACGCAGCGCACGCCCTGCTGCGCCAGCGCCAGCGCGGTCACCAAGCCAATGGGGCCAGCCCCGGCGACGACCACCGGGGCGTGCTGCTGCGCCGGGTGCTGCGATGGCACCCAGGCATCAAAGACCTGGTAGTCGTAGTAGATCGAGCGCCGCGGCTCGGCGTGGGGCTGGTGCATGCGTGTCTCCTGTAGTGCGCCGCAGTGTAGGCAGCGACGGGCCGATCGGTGTCCTTTTTTCAGGACATCCGGGACAAGTGATCAGGTCGACGCCAGCAGCGCGGCGAACAGTTCACGCTGCCCGGCCACATCCAGCTTGCGGTAGACCCGCTGGCAGTAGGTCTGGGCGCTGGAAGGCGTCAGGCCCAGGCGTTCAGCAAGAGTGTTGGTGTCCAGGCCGTCCATGAGCGCCTGCAGCACGTCCTGGTCGCGCCGGGTGAGCTGCGGCCAGCGCCGCACGGCGCGCGCCAGCAGCAGCCCGCCCAGGTCCTGGTGGACGGCCAGACCGGTGTGGTGCAGGCGCACGGCCTGCACGATCAGCGGCGCAAAGGCCTCGACCACGGCGACCGCCGCGTCGTCGAACGGACCGTGTTCGGTGCCACGGTACAGGTGCACCGACATCCAGCGCCGCCCCTCATACAGCGCCAGCACCGCCAGCCGCTCGGCCACCTGCGGCAGCGTGTAGCAGGTCTGGCGATACGGGGCATGGGCGATGTCGGCGCCGGTCTGGCGGTGCAGCAGGATGCGCGGCTGCTCGGTGCCCGCCTTTTGCGCGGCAGTCCACTCGGCCTGCATCACGGCGGCCAGCCCATCGAGCCGGTGGTAGCGGTTGACATAGGCCTCGGCGATGTGGGGTAGTTCTTTGGTGCGCGAACGATCACCCACCGCCACCACGGTGGGCCTGCGCCCGGGCTCGAAGGAAAAAATGGTGCACTGGGCCAGTGGCGCGTGTGCGCCCACCAGCCGCAACAGGTCTTCGGCCACCGCGTCCCTGGCGCCCTGGCCCAGGTGGGTCAGCAGCGCGCTGGCCTGCGCCAGCGGCAGGTCCAGCGCAGGCGGCTGGCGAGAGCCCAGCACCCAGTGGCGTCGCGACGGGATGGACATGCGAGGCACTGTAGCGCAGGCGACGGCCTGGCGTTGCGCAGCGCTCCTAGCATGCGGGATCGTCATCGAGGAGCCGAGATGCCCGAATTCAGCACCCTGCGCATCACCCCCGACCCGCAACAGCCGCGCATCGCCCGCCTGCTGCTCAATCGCCCAGAGCAGTACAACGCCATCAACGACGCCATGCCCGGCGAGATCCGCGCCGCGGTGGAATGGGCCAACGCCGAGCCGGAAATCCACGTCATCGTGGTCGAAGGGGCGGGCAAGGGCTTCTGTGGCGGCTACGACCTCGCCGGTTATGCCGAGCAGCGGATCGAACACCCCTGCCAGCAGGAAGCCCCCCCCTGGGACCCGATGGCCGACTACGCCGTCATGAAGCGCAACACCGAGGACTTCATGAGCCTGTGGCGCTCATCCAAGCCGACGATCGCCAAGGTGCATGGCGCCGCGGTGGCCGGTGGCAGCGACATCGCGATGTGCTGCGACCTGCTGGTGATGGCCGAGGACGCGCGCATCGGCTACATGCCCACCCGCGTCTGGGGCTGCCCGACCACGGCCATGTGGACCTACCGGCTCGGGGCGCTGCGCGCCAAGCAGATGATGTTCACCGGCGACGTGATCGACGGCCGCACCGCCGCCGACTGGGGGCTGGCCAACGAAGCCGTGCCGGCGGAACAGTTGGAGGACGCAGTGATGCGGCTGGCCGGGCGCATCGCGGGCGTGCCCTCGTCGCACCTGGCGATGCACAAGCTGGTGGTCAACCAGGCCATGCTCAGCATGGGTCTGGAGCAGACCCAGATGTTCGCCACCGTGTTCGACGGCATCACGCGCCACAACCCCGAAGGCCTGTGGTTCCGCCGGTACGCCCAGGAACAGGGCTTCAAGGCCGCGGTGCAGTGGCGCGACAGCGGCCGGCCCATCCCCGAAGGCGATGAAGCACGCGCACTGATCCGGGAAATGGACGCGCGCAAATAGCAAGCGCGTGTTACGCAACAGGCGCAACCAGACGTACGGTTCATCTCGTTACCCCTCTTACGGCAGCGTTCCGAATGTAAGCCGCATGGTCCTTAGCATGAGCGCTTCACTTTCAGAAGGAGCTCGCATGGCACTGCATTTCGGAAAACGCGACAACGAACCCACCAACACCCTCAACCAAGGGCTCAACTCCCCCCGTTACGGCGCCAGCAGCATGAACACGCCCTCCTCCAGCAATCAGCCGGAGAGCCGCCAGCCGGCATCGGCTGCGGCATCTGCCAGCACCACCGTGCCTGAAGGCGGCAGCAAGCTCACGGTCGGCCCGAACATCAAGCTCAAGGGCGTGGAGATCACCGACTGCGACACGCTGGTGGTGGAAGGCCTGGTCGAAGCCACGATGGACTCGCGCGTGATCCAGATCGCCCAGCAAGGTGCCTTCAAGGGCTCGGCCGAGATCGACATCGCCGAGATCCATGGCGTGTTCGACGGCAACCTCACCGTGCGCCAGAAGCTCGTGATCTACGCCACCGGCAAGGTCACCGGCAAGATCCGTTACGGCAAGGTGGTGATCGAGGAAGGCGGTCAGCTCTCGGGCGACATTGAGTGCTCGGTGGCCAGCAGCGCCAAGTCTTCCTCCTCTGCGGCCAAGCCCTCCATGGCGCTCGCCGCCTGAGCATCACCACGCTCTGAACCACACCGCCCGCTTCTGCGGGCGGTGTTCATTTGCGCCTGCCCCGGCGGCCCCGCTATCCTCTGGGCATGTACGCCGGCTATTTCGGTCTCCAGCAGACTCCCTTTTCCATCGCCCCCGACCCCCGCTACCTCCTGATGAGCGAGCGGCACCGGGAGGCGCTGGCGCTGCTTCTGTACGGGGTGCAGGGCGGCGGCGGCTTCGTCCTGCTCACCGGTGAGATCGGCGCTGGCAAGACCACGGTCTGCCGCTGCTTCCTCGAACAGATCCCCGAGAACTGCCGGGTCGCCTACATCTTCAACCCCAAGCTCACTGTCGGCGACCTGCTCAAGACCATCTGCCACGAGTTCCAGCTGGAGGTGCGGCACGAAGGCATCGGGCCGGCCACGATCAAGGACTATCTTGATCCGCTGAACGAGTACCTGCTGCGCAGCCACGCCGCCGGTCAGCGCAACGTGCTGATCATCGACGAGGCGCAGAACCTCACGCCCCATGTGCTGGAACAGCTGCGGCTGCTGACCAATCTTGAAACCAACGAACGCAAGCTGTTGCAGATTGTGCTGATCGGCCAGCCCGAACTGCGCGCCGTGCTCGCCCAGCCCGAGCTGGAACAGTTGGCGCAGCGGGTGATCGCGCGGTTCCACCTGGGCGCCCTCAGCGAGGCCGAAACCCGGCAGTACGTGCGCCACCGCATGGAGGTGGCAGGCCTCAAGGGGCCTCTGCCGTTCAGCGCCGAAGCGCTCGCGCGCGTCCACGCGATCACCCGGGGAGTGCCCCGACGCATCAACCTGCTGTGCGACCGCGCACTGCTGGGCGCCTACGCCACCGACAGCCGGCAAATCGGTCCCGCGATGGTGGACAAGGCGGCCAGCGAGGTGTTCGACATGCCCGCCACCCGGTCCGCACCACCACCCGTCAAGACACTGGCCAGCCGCTCCTGGCAAACGCTGGCGCTGGGCGCACTGGGCGGCGCCGTGCTGGCCGCCGGCGTGGCCGCTGTCCTCTGGCAGCAGCGCGCACCGTCGCAAACTCCTGCACCCCATCCATCCAGCCCCACCGCCAGTCCCACCACGGGTCCGGCTCCGGTGGCGCCGACACCCGCGCCAGCTCAGCCCCTGTCCACCGCGGCCGTCGAGGCACCTGCCGACCCACTTCACGCAAGCGCCCCTGCCCCCCTCGTCAAGCCGCCAGTGGCCGCAGACCTGCTGGGCTCCGAGGTCACCGCATGGCGTGAGCTCGGCGCACTCTGGGGCCAGTCCCTCACCGGGAACGATCCCTGCACCGCGGCCTTGAAGCAGCAACTGCAGTGCTTCAGCACGCAGCGCATGACGCTGCACGGCCTGCGCCAGCTGAACCGCCCGGGCATCCTGTTGCTGCGCCTTGGCAGTGAGGAACCGCGGCGCGCCCTCGTCACCGCCATGACCGCAGAAACCGCCACGCTGCAGGCCAATGGCCAGCGCTGGCTGATGCCGCTGACCGCACTCGCCGACATCTGGCGCGGCGACTACTCAACCCTCTGGCGCCAGCCCGAGGGCACGCGGGGCCGGATCACACAGAACCCCCAGGGTGTGGCCGGCGACTGGCTTTCGGGAGAGCTCATCAGCCTCCAGGCCAAGGGTCTGATTCCCGCCGAGGCCAGCACCTTCGCTGCCCGCCTCAAGGCCTTCCAGCGGACACAAGGCCTGGAAGCCGACGGCGTGGCCGGGTCCATGACCTTCATGCAGGTCAACCTGGCCGCGGGTGTGGACGAACCCCGCCTGAGCAAGCCCTGAACGCCGCCGCGCCATGTCCTACATCCTTGATGCACTCAAACGGGCCGACGCCGAACGTGAGCGGGGCCACGTGCCCGGCCTGCACAGCCAGGGCACGCCGGCCCCCGCAGCGGGTGCGGCGCGGGCGAGGCGGTTCGGACTGCCCATGATGGCGGGAGCCATCGTCCTGCTGCTGGCAGCGGCGACCGCCTTCTGGTGGTGGAACTCTCCCCACCGAGAGGCACCGGCGCCGGTTGCTGTGGTGCAAGCACCAGTCAGCGCGCTGGAGAAGCCGGACATGGCACCGGAGGCATCGGCGACTCCCCCTGTCCCTGCGCTGCCCATTCTGGCACCGCCACAGGTGGCCGCCCCGCCGCCTGCGCCCCGCGCCGCGTCTGCCCCTGCGACGGCTTCTGCAACCTCACCCGCAGCGGCGTCCAGTGCGCCCACGCCCCCTGCACCATCCGCCTCCGCCGGCATGGACGGACAACCTCCGCCAGCCGCCGCTGCCCCCGCATCGGCACCTGCGGTCAAGGTCTCTGGTGTCACCTACTCCTCGAACGCGGCCCACCGGATGCTGATCGCCAACGGGAAGGTGGTGCGCGAAGGCGAGGAAATCGAGCCGGGTCTCAAGGTGGAGGTCATTTCCCCCAGAAGCGCCATACTCAACCACCGTGGCTCCCGATACAACATCAACTACTGACCGCACCCTGCCGACGAGTTCGGCCCCGACGCGCGCCAGGCTTGGCATCTGGGGCCACCCGGTGCTGTGGGTGGTGGTGCTGATCGGTATCGGATGGCTGTTGCGAGGGCGCCAGTATCTGTTCAACCGGTCCCTGTGGCTGGACGAGGCCTACCTGGCGGTCAACTTCATGGACCGCGATCTCGGACAGCTGCTGTTCGAACCACTGTCCAACGGCCAGGCGGCTCCCCTGGGGTTCCTCGCGCTGACCAAGCTGCTGACGACAGGGCTGGGTGTGGAGGACTGGGTGCTGCGCTTGCAGCCTCTGGCCGCAGGCCTGTTGACCCTGCTGGCGGCCTGGGGTCTGGCGCGCAAGACGCTGCCCCACCGCGCCGCCCAGGCCACCTTCGTGGGTTTTCTGGCCCTGTCCCCGGTGCTGGTGTACTACAGCTCCGAGTTCAAGCAGTACCAGAACGATGTGCTGGCCACGGTGGGTCTGCTCTGGCTCGCCGCGCACTTTGACCTGCAGCGCTGGCAACGGGACGCCCCCGTGCTGGCGGTGGCGGGCGCCCTCGCCATCTGGCTGTCCCACCCCAGCCTGTTCGTGCTTGCGGGTGTGGGCCTGGTGCTCTGGATCGAAGCGATCCGCCAGCGCCAGAGGGCGGCTTGGCTGGCGGTGTCCGGCGCAGGGCTGCTGTGGGTGCTGGCCTTTGCGCTTCACCACACCCTGGTGATGAAGACGCTCGCCGGCAACCAGCACCTGCTGGATTTCTGGCGCTTTGCCTATGCCCCATTGCCACCGGACTCACCGACCGAGTGGCGCTGGTACCTGGACAGTGCGCTGGCGCTGGTCTACCTCGCCATGCGCCATGTGGGCGTGGCGCACCACGGCATGCTGGTCGCCTGGTTCGACGGACTGAACCTGGGTCTGCTGGCGCTGTCGGTCGCGGGCTCGGTGGCTCTGGCATGGCGCGCACCGCGGATCGCCGCCATCGGGCTGACCGTGCTGCTGGTCACGCTGGCGGCGTCGGCGCTGCACCTCTACCCGTTCCGTTCACGCCCAACCATCTTCCTGGTGCCGCTCGTGCACCTCGGTCTGGCCGCCCTCGTGCAAGCGGCGCTGGACCGCCGGAGCCTGCCCGCACGGCATCTGCTGGCGGCGGTGGTCGCCGGCTTCTTGCTGCTGGTGCCCGCCTCTGCGTCCTGGAAGGTGCTGCGCAAACCTCACAACGACCAGGACATGAAAGCGGCGCTCCTGCACATTGCCAGCCAGACGATGCCCGGGGACGGGGTCGTCATCGACTCCATGTCGCACAAGGCGTTCGACTTCTACTCGCGCGCCTACGGCGTACAGGTCATGCCCGTCTTGGTTTTCCGCCCGACCATCAACCAGTACCACGACGCGATGGCCACGGTGCGCCGCCTGTGCATCGAACAGCCCATGCAGCGCAGCTGGGTCATCGTCACGCACCGGCTCCAGGAGCGCTCGGGCTTTCTGCAGCACATCGCGTCCGTCGCTCCGGCCCTGCAGCGATGGGAGGGACAAGGCGCCATCGCGCTGCTTTACGACTTCCGGGACAGCGACTACTGCAGGAAATACGCCGCGCGCAGCCGCCCTCCGTCCGCGCCCTCGTCAGCATTGCCGACACAGTGACCGAATCCACCACATTCATCTACAGCGGCACCGAACTCGACCTGTTCGCCACCGCGAAGTGCTGGAAGTCCTATTGGACCCAGGTCATTGATCCCTATCTTGGCCAACACGTGCTGGAACTGGGGGCCGGAATCGGCGCCAACGCACAGGCACTGCAACACCGCCGCTATGCACGCTGGCTCAGCGTCGAGCCCGACGCGGCCATGGTGCAACGGATGAAACAGGGCATGGCCCAAGGGCTGCTCCCGCCCTGCCATGAGGCGGTCTGCGGCACTTCCCTGAACCTTCCGCGGAACGAGCGCTTCGACACCGTCCTGTATCTGGATGTGCTGGAGCACATTGAGGACGACCGGGCCGAACTGCAGCGCGTGACCGGACTTCTGCAACCCGGTGGACACATCGTCGTTCTGGCACCTGCCCACAACTTTCTCTACACCCCCTTCGACAAGAAGATCGGGCACTTCCGCCGTTACGACAAGGCGATGCTGCGCGCCATCGTGCCCCAGGAGCTGCGAATCCGCAGGATGCAGTACCTGGACAGCGTCGGCATGCTCGCCAGTCTGGCCAACAAGCTGCTGCTCCGGTCCGATTCGCCGTCGCCCGCCCAAGTCCGCGTATGGGACTCGGTCATGGTGCGCATGTCCCGGCTCACCGACCCTCTGACCGGCTTCCGGCTGGGCAAGAGCATTGTTTGCGTTCTGCAAAAACCATTGACTGTTTGAATCAAATCAATACGCGCGAATAGTCCAACAATTACATCAATAGGTAATTCGAATACCCAGTCTTAGACTCTCAATACCTCCTGGCCGAGCAATCAGACAAGAAATTTCTCGCATAGGAATTCATCCGCCCAACCTTAAGAAACCTAAGCCTGCAGGCCGATTTTTGGCCACACCTCCGATGCCATTGGCGAGGCGGTTGCAGCAAGCCAATTGATGGCTGCAGCGCCCACCGGCGAATTCATCCCAAGACCAGCGGCCAATCAGGCCCCAGTGGCCGTGCCGGTACAATCCCGCGGCCTGCACAGCAGGCCATCGCCACTAAATAAAGCGAATCCTGTCCACCCGACGCCCCGGAGCCCCGCATGCGCATTTCCAACAGAAAAAGAATCCTGATCACCGGGGGAGCCGGCTTTCTGGGCTCGCACCTGTGCGAGCGGCTGCTGGCCGAAGGCAACGACATCCTGTGCGCCGACAACTTCTACAGCGGCACCAAGGACAACGTGGCCCACCTGATGGGCAACCCGCACTTCGAGCTGATGCGCCACGACGTGACCTTCCCGCTGTATGTGGAGGTCGACGAGATCTACAACCTGGCCTGCCCCGCCTCGCCCGTGCACTACCAGTGGGACCCGGTGCAGACCACCAAGACCAGCGTGCACGGCGCCATCAACATGCTGGGCCTGGCCAAGCGCACCAAGGCCAAGATCTTCCAGGCCTCCACCAGCGAGGTCTACGGCGATCCCGAGGTGCACCCCCAGCCCGAGAGCTACTGGGGCAAGGTCAACCCCATCGGCATCCGCTCCTGCTACGACGAAGGCAAGCGCTGCGCCGAAACCCTGTTCTTCGACTACCACCGCCAACACCAGGTGGAGATCAAGGTCGCCCGCATCTTCAACACCTACGGCCCGCGCATGCACCCCAACGACGGGCGCGTGGTCAGCAACTTCATCGTGCAGGCCCTGCGCGGTGAGGACATCACCATCTACGGCGACGGCTCGCAGACGCGCAGCTTCTGTTACGTGGACGACCTGATCGAGGGCTTCGTGCGCCTGATGGCCAGCCCCGACGGCGTGACCGGCCCCATCAACCTGGGCAACCCCAACGAATTCACCATCCGCCAGCTGGCCGAGGCCGTGCTGGCCAAGGTCGGTGGCCAGTCCCGGCTGGTCTGCAAGCCCCTGCCCTCGGACGACCCCAAGCAGCGCCAGCCCAACATCGAGCAGGCCAAGGCCGTGCTCGGCTGGCAGCCGCAGGTCCAGCTCGAAGAGGGCCTGGACAAGACCATCGCCTACTTCCGCCGCTTCCTGCAATCATGAGCTTCGCGCAGCACGAGATCGTGATCGTCACCCCGGTCTACGAAGACCTGGAGGCCAGCGGTCGACTGTTCAAGGAACTGGCCAAGGAGTTCGGCCAGCGGGTGTTTGTGGTCGCGGTGGACGACGGATCGGTGCGTCAGCCCCTGACCATCACCAGCCTCGAAGACGCGGGCGTGGCCGGGGTGGTGCTCAAGCTGCGCCGCAACGTGGGTCACCAGCGCGCCATTGCGATCGGGCTGAGCTATGCGGCCGAGCACCTGGCACCCCACCAGAAGGTGGTGCTGATGGATTCGGATGGCGAGGACCTGCCCTCGACCATCCCCGAGCTGCTGCAACCGCTGGACCAGGCCGACGTGGACGTGGTGGTCGCGCAGCGCAAGAGCCGGGTGGAGACGCTCAAGTTCAAGGCCTTCTACCAGGTCTACAAACGCTTCTTCAAGGTGATGACCGGGCGTCCCATCAGCTTTGGCAACTTCATGGCGCTCAAGCCGGCCGCCGTGCAGCGCCTAGTGGCGATGCAGGAGCTGCCGATCCACGTGGCGGCGGCCGTGCTGGCCTCCAAGCTGCGCACCCGCGTCTGCCCGCTGGACCGCGGCCCGCGCTACGCCGGACAGTCCAAGATGAACTTCGTGGGCCTGGCGCTGCACGGCTTCAAGGCCCTGATGGTGTTCGCCGAGGACGTGCTGGTGCGCGTGGGCATCTTCAGCGCGGTGATCGCCGCGATGTCGGTGGTGGGATCGACCTGCGCGGTGGTGCTCAAGCTGCTGGGCTATTCCACCCCCGGCTGGTTCTCGCTGGTGCTGGGCATCTTCGTGCTGCTGTTCCTGCAGACCGGCGCCCTGGCGCTGATGACCCTCATGCTCACCGGCGTCATGCGCAGCGGCAGCGTGGTCACCGCTGTTGCCCACCGCGAGTTCATCGCCGAGGTCATCGAGACCCGACCATGAACGGTGTGGCCGCCTCCCACCCGCGCCAGGAACTGTTCCGGTTTGTGGTCAATGGCCTGGTGGCCACCGCGGTCCACTACGCGGTGCTGACCTTCAACCTCCAGGTGCTGGGCTTCGGTTCCGCCGGGCTGGCCAACCTGTGCGCAGCGGTCGTCGGCATCACCAGTTCCTTCCTGGGCAGCCGCTTCTACGTGTTCGCCCAGTCCGCGCAGCAGCCCTGGCTGCCACAGCTGTTGAAATTCAGCGGCCTCTACGGCGCCATCGCGCTGCTGCATGGCCTGGTGCTGTGGCTCTGGACCGACCGCCTCGGTCTGGACTACCGCGCCGGCTTTCTGCTGGCCACCGGCCTGCAGGTCTCGCTCAGCTACCTCGGCAACAAGTTCCTCGTGTTCAAACCCTCATGAAGCTCTTTCGCGCGCTCGCTGCCACCGCCCTGTTCGTCGTCCTGCTGCTGGCGGTGTACTACCTGCACATCCGTTTCTTTGCGGTCAACGTGGTGTTCTACGCCGCCATCGCCGACGGCGTGATCGCCGCACTGCTCACGGGGCTGATCATCTCGACCAGCCGCACCTTCAACGGTTTCGAGAAGCTGCAACTGGTGGTGATCTGGCTGCTCTCGGGGTACTGCTTCGCCATTTCGGTGCCGACCGTCATCGACCGCTCGCTGTCGTTCTACATCCTGGAGAAGATCCAGCAGCGCGGCGGCGGCATCCAGCAGAGCCGTTTTGCCGACGTGTTCACGCAGGAATACCTCAAGGAACACCGGCTGGTCGATGTGCGCCTGACCGAACAGCTCGAATCGGGCACCATCGAGATCCAGAACGGCTGCGTCAAGCTGACCGACAAGGGCCAGCGCCTGGCCGCCGCCAGCCGCTACTTCCGCCAGAACTTCCTGCCCAAGCAGCGCCTGCTGATGGGCCAGTACTCCTCGGACCTGACCGACCCGTTCCGCCAGAGTGCGGACGTGGTCGACTACCAGTGCCAGTGAACGCGTTCCTGGAGATCCGGGGCCTGGGCTTCGCCTGGCCCGGACAGGCGCCGCTGTTCGCCCACCTGAACGCCTCGCTGACACCTGGCCTGGCCCTGCTCAGCGGCGACGAACAGCGTGGCAAGACCACCCTGCTGCGGCTGCTGGCCGCCGAGATCCGCCCACAAGCCGGGGCGATGCAACTGGCCGGGCAGGACATCGGCGGCGCGCTGGCGGGCCTGCGGCCCGACATGACCCGCCCGGACCTGGACACGGTGGTGGTGGCCGACTGGCTGCGCACTCAGGTGCCCGAGGGACCGGCGCGCGACCGGCTGGACGAGCACATCGATGGCCTGTCGCTGGGCGAGCACCTGCACAAGGGCTTCTACATGCTCTCGGCCGGCGGGCGCCGCAAGGTGGGCCTGGCCGCCGCCATGGCCCTGCAACCACCGCTGACCTTGCTCGACCAGCCGTTCGCGGCGCTGGACCTGGCCTCGATCCGCTACCTCAGCGACTGGCTGCGGGAACAATCCCTGGCCACCGACCGGCTGGTGCTGCTGGCGGACTACGAAGCGCCCGCCAACCTGGCCATCGCCCAGCGCATCGACCTGGGCTGAAGCCTGGCGCGCGCGTCAGCGCCCGCCCAGCCCCATTGAGCGCGAGATCACCTCTTTCATGATCTCGTTGGTGCCGCCGTAGATGCGCTGCACGCGCGCATCGGCATAGGCCCGGGTGATGGGGTATTCCCACATGTAGCCGTAGCCGCCGTGCAGCTGCAGGCACTCGTCCATCACCTTGCACTGCAGGTCACTGCACCAGTACTTGGCCATGCTCGCGGTCGCGGTGTCCAGCCTGTTCTCGCACACCAATTCGCAGCACTTGTCCACGAAGACGCGCGCCACCTGCACCTCGGTCTGCAGCTCGGCCAGGGTGTAGCGGGTGTTCTGGTAGTTGCCAACCGCCTGGCCGAACACCTTGCGGTCCTTCACGTACTGCACCGTCCAGTCGATCGCGGCCTGCGCCGCGGCCACGGCGCCGATGGCGATCTGCAGGCGTTCCCAGGGCAGCTGCTCCATCAGGCAGATGAAGCCACGACCCTCGAATGCCGCGCCACCCAGCAGGTTCTCCGCCGGCACCTTCACGTTGTCGAAGAACAGCTCGGACGTGTCCTGCGCCTTCATCCCCAGCTTCTTCAGGCGCTTGCCCTTGGAAAAGCCTTCCATGCCGCGCTCGACCAGGAACAGGCTGGTGCCCTTGGCGCCCGCGGCCGGGTCGGTCTTCGCGACCACGATCACCAGATCGGCGTGCCAGCCGTTGGTGATGAAGGTTTTGCTGCCGTTTAGCACGTAGTGCGAGCCATCGGCGCTCTTGATGGCCGTGGTCTTCACGCCTTGGAGGTCGCTGCCAGCGGCGGGTTCGCTCATGGCGATGGCACCCACCATCTCGCCGGTCGCGAGCAACGGCAGGTAGTGCTTCTTCTGCGCCTCGGTGCCGTAGTGCAGGACATAAGGCGCCACGATCTCGCTGTGCAGGCCGAAGCCGATGCCGCTGACGCCCGCCCGAGCGATCTCCTCCATCTGCGCCACCGAGTACAGCCGGTCGGCGCCCGCACCGCCGTACTCCTCGGGCATGGTCATGCACAGGAAGCCGTTAGCGCCGGCCGCCCGCCAGACTTCGCGGTCCACGTAGCCCTGATCCTCCCAGCTGTCGTGGAGCGGGGTGATTTCCTTCTCGACGAAGCGGCGGAAGCTGTCGCGGAAGGCCTCGTGGTCGGCGTTGAAGAGCGTGCGGTCGATCATGGCTGTCACCTTTCGGACTGGGTGGGTTGATTTATACAAAGCATTTGCTTGGCAAAAGTCTATACTGATCCGATCGTCCGGACCATCCGGAACCATCCCCCAGGAGACACCATGAGCGAAGCCTTCGTCTACGACGCCATCCGCACGCCGCGCGGCAAGGGCAAGAAGGACGGCAGCCTGCACGAGGTCAAGCCCGTCAACCTGCTGGCCGGCCTGCTGACCGAACTCCAGCGCCGCAACGACCTCGACACCGCCGCGGTGGACGACGTGGTCATGGGCGTGGTTTCGCCCATCGGCGAGCAGGGTTCGGTGCTGCCCAAGGTCGCCGCGCTCAAGGCCGGCTGGGACTGGCGCTGCGCCGGCGTGCAGCTCAACCGCTTCTGCGCCTCGGGCCTGGAGGCGGTGAACATGGCCGCGATGAAGGTGAAAAGTGGCTGGGAGGACCTGGTGGTGGCCGGTGGCGTGGAGAGCATGAGCCGCGTGCCCATCGGATCGGACGGCGGCGCCTGGGCGCAGGACCCCGAGACCAACAGCGCCACCCTCTTCGTGCCGCAAGGCATCGGCGCCGACCTGATCGCCACGCTCAACGGCTTTTCCCGCCAGGACGTGGACGCCTTCGCGCTCGAATCGCAGAAGCGCGCCGCCGCCGCGCGCGCCGCCGGTCACTTCGACCGCTCGGTCGTGCCGGTGAAAGACAAGATGGGCCT
This sequence comes from Hydrogenophaga pseudoflava, assembly GCF_004353865.1. Lineage (NCBI taxonomy): Bacteria > Pseudomonadati > Pseudomonadota > Betaproteobacteria > Burkholderiales > Comamonadaceae > Hydrogenophaga > Hydrogenophaga pseudoflava. The sequence continues at coordinate 2,212,779 of NZ_CP037867.1, read as the reverse complement.
GACCATCCTGGACAAAGACGAGTTCATCAAGCCGGGCACGACGATGGAAGGCCTGGCCGGGCTCAAGCCGGCGTTCGAGCAGCTCGGCGCCATGGGCTTCGACGCCGTGGCCCTGCAGCGCTACCCGCAGGTCGAGCGCATCCACCACGTGCACCACGCTGGCAACTCTTCGGGCATCGTCGACGGCGCCGCAGCCATCCTGATCGGCAGCGAGGCGGCAGGCAAGACCCATGGCTTCACGCCGCGCGCCCGCATCGTATCGGTCGCGCTCTCGGGCGCCGACCCGACCATCATGCTCACCGGCCCCATGCCCGCCGCCCGCAAGGCGCTGGCCAAGGCGGGCCTGTCCATCGACCAGATCGACCTGTTCGAGGTCAACGAAGCCTTCGCTGCCGTGCCCATGAAGTTCATGCAGGAGATGGGTGTGCCGCACGAGAAGGTCAACGTCAATGGCGGCGCCATCGCCCTGGGCCACCCCCTGGGCGCCACCGGCGCGATGATCCTGAACACGCTGATCGACGAGCTGCACCGGACCGGAAAACGCCACGGTTTGGCCACCCTCTGCGTCGGCGGCGGCATGGGCATCGCGACGATTGTTGAACGCGTCTAAACCAGCGGAGACCCTGAACATGATCACCAAGACCATCCGCTACGAACTCGCCAACGGCATTGCCACCATCACCTTCGACGAGCAGGGCTCCCCCGTCAACACCATGTGCCTGCAGTGGCAGGACGACCTGGACGCCATCGCGGCGCAGGTGGCCCAGGACAAGGCCCAGCTCAAAGGCATCGTGCTGGCCTCGGCCAAGAGCACCTTCTTTGCGGGTGCGGATCTCAAGGGCGTGATGCGCTCGACCGAGGCCGACGGCCCGCGCGTGTTCCGCGAGATCGAACGCATCAAGAAGAACTTCCGCATCCTCGAAACGCAGGGCGTGCCGGTGGTGAGTTGCCTCAACGGTGCGGCGCTCGGCGGTGGCTGGGAGGTGGCGCTGGTCGGTCACCACCGCATCGCGGTCAACAACCCCAAGATCCAGTTCGGCCTGCCCGAGATCACGCTGGGCCTGATTCCCGGTGGCGGCGGCATCACCAAGATGACGCGGTTGCTGGGCCTGATGGCCGCGCAGCCCTACGTGTTGGAGAGCAAGCTGTTCGGGCCGGAGGAGGCGCTGAAGATCGGCGTGGTGCACGAACTGGTCGCCACACCCGAGGAGCTGCTGCCGCGCGCGCTCGCCTTCATCGAATCGGCGCAAGGCAAGCCCGAGGCCTGCACCCACGTCTGGGACCGCAAGGACTACAAGATGCCCGGCGGCACGCCGAGCAACCCCAAGATCGCCGGCATGCTGACGGTGGCGCCGGCCGTGCTCAAGCAGAAGACGCGCGGCCTCTACCCCGCGCCCGAGGCGGCGCTGGCGGCCATGGTCGAAGGCGCGATGGTCGACTTCGACACCGCCATGCGCGTGGAAAGCCGCTACCTGGCCGGACTGATGACCGGTGGCGTGGCGCGCAACATGATCAACACCTTCTTCTTCAACATGAACGCCATCAAGGGCGGTCAGTCGCGTCCGAAGGACGTGCCGCGCTACCAGCCGAAGAAGGTGGGTGTGCTGGGTGCCGGCATGATGGGCTCGGGCATCGCCTACGCGCAGGCCACGCGTGGCATCGCCACCGTGCTCAAGGACGTGAGCGTCGAAGCCGCCGAGAAAGGCAAGTCGTACACCACCAAGCTCACGCAGAAGCGGGTCGACAAAGGCCAGATGAGCGCCGAGAAACAGCAGGGCATCCTGAACCTCATCACACCCACCGCCAGCGCCGCCGACCTGAAAGGCTGCGACCTGATCATCGAAGCCGTGTTCGAGCAGCGCGAGCTCAAGGCCATGGTCACGAAAGAGGCAGAGCCCATGCTGGCCGAGGGCGGCTTCTTCGCCAGCAACACCTCCACCCTGCCCATCTCCGGCCTGGCGCAGGCCAGCCGTGATGCGAAGAAGTTCGTCGGCATCCACTTCTTCAGCCCGGTGGACAAGATGAAGCTGGTGGAGATCATCCGCGGCCAGGACACCGACGACGAGACCATCGCCCGCGCTTACGACTACGTGCAGGCCCTGGGCAAGCTGCCCATCGTCGTCAACGATTCGCGCGGCTTCTACACCAGCCGCACCTTCGGCACCTTCGTGATGGAAGGCGCGGCCATGCTGGGCGAAGGCATCCCGGCGCCGGTGATCGAGAACGCCGCGATGCAGGCCGGCATGCCGGTCGGCCCCCTGGCCGTGTTGGACGAGACCGCGCTCAGCCTGTCGGTGCATGTGCTGGAACAGACCCGCATCGACTTCCAGAAGGAGGGCCAGCAATACGTCGCCACGCCCGGCGAGACCCTGGTCGAGCAGATGGTCAAGCAGCACAAGCGCCCGGGCCGCGCGGCCGGCGGTGGCTTCTACGACTACCCCGAGGGCGGCAAGAAGCACTTGTGGCCGCAGCTGAAGGCGCTGTATGAAAAGCCGGGCGTCGACTGGAACCTGCAGGACGTGAAAGACCGCCTGCTCTACCGCCAGGCGGTGGAGACCGCGCGCTGCCTGGCCGAAGGCGTGCTGACCAGCGTGCACGACGGCAACATCGGCTCGATCTTCGGCATCGGCTTCCCGGCCTGGACAGGCGGCGCGCTGCAGTTTATCTACGGCATGGGCATCGAGGCTTTCGAGCAGCGCTGCGCCGAGCTGGCCGCCCGCCACGGCAGCGGCTTCATACTCGCGGACGCGGTGAAAGCCGCGCTGCGTCAACACCAACCCCAGTACTGATTCATGAAACGACTCGAAGGAAAAATCGCCCTCATCACGGGCGCCGCACAAGGCATCGGCCTGGCCACGGCCCTGAAGTTCGCCCGCGAAGGCGCCACCGTCGTCGTTTGCGACGTCAAGCAGGCCGCGGTCGACGAGGCCGTGAAGCAATGCCAGGCCGAAGGAGCCACGGCCACGGGCTTCGTGATGGACGTGACCCAGCGCGACATGGTCGACGCGGTGGTGGCCCAGGTGAAGGAGCGCTTCGGCCGCATCGACGTGCTGGTGAACAACGCCGGCATCACGCAGGACGCGCGCCTGCAGAAGATGACGCTGGAACAGTTCGACAAGGTGATCGACGTCAACCTGCGCGGTGTCTTCCACTGCGCGCAGGCCGTGGCCGACACCATGACCGCCCAGGGCAGCGGCGTGATCCTCAACGCATCGTCGGTGGTCGGCATCTACGGCAACTTCGGCCAGACCAACTACGCCGCCACCAAGTTCGGCGTGATCGGTTTCACCAAGACCTGGAGCCGCGAGCTCGGCCCCAAGGGCGTGCGCGTCAACGCGGTCGCCCCCGGCTTCATCAGCACGCCCATCCTGAGCACCATCCCCGACAAGGTGATCCAGGAGATGGAGCACCGCGTGCCGCTCAAGCGCCTGGGCCAGCCGGAAGAAATTGCCAACGTCTACGCCTTCCTGGCCAGCGACGAGGCCAGCTACATCAACGGGGCTGTCATCGAGGTTTCCGGCGGCATGTCGGTGTGACCTTCGGGCGCCCGGGATAATCCGGACATGCCCGAACACACCCCATCCACCGACGCCGCCCCCAACCGCCCGCGCTCGCGCACCGACCTCTTTATGTCCTTCACCTGGCTGGCCCTGCAGGGCTTCGGCGGGGTGCTGGCCGTGGTGCAGCGCGAGCTGGTGGAGAAGAAGCGCTGGATGACCCGCGAACAGTTCGTCGAGGACTGGGCCGTGGCGCAGATCATGCCCGGCCCCAACGTGGTCAACCTCTCGCTGATGATCGGAGGCCGCTACTTCGGCCTGCCCGGCGCGCTGGCCGCGCTCGCGGGCATGCTCGCAGCACCCTTGGTCCTCGTGCTGCTGCTGGCCGCGCTGTACGGCAGCGTGGCCGACAGCGCTGCGGCGCAGGGCGCGCTGCGCGGCATGGGCGCCGTGGCCGCCGGACTGATCACCGCCACCGGCATCAAGCTGATCGGCGCGCTGGACAAGAACGCCATGGGCCTGTGGGTCTGCATCGGCCTGGCCGCCCTCACCTTCGTCGCCATCGCCCTGCTGCGCCTGCCGCTGGCCTGGGTGCTGCTGGTCATCGGCGGCGGCGCCTGCCTCTGGTCCTATCGGGTGCTGGGCCGCACCGGCAAGGAGACCCAAGCATGAGCATGGCGCCTACGCTGACCAACTGGCTGGACCTGTTCCTGCACTTTGCATCGCTGTCGCTGCTGGCGGTGGGCGGCGCCATCACCACCGCGCCCGACATGCACCGCTACCTGGTGGGCGAGCAGCACTGGCTGAGCGACGCGCAGTTCAACTCGTCCATCGCCCTCTCGCAGGCCGCCCCGGGCCCGAACGTGCTGTTCGTCGCCCTGCTGGGATGGAACGTGGGTCTGAATGCGGGCGGAGGCCCCTCCGCGGGCTGGCTGGCCTGGGCGCTGGCGCTGCTGGGCGTGGCGGTGACGCTGGTGGCCATCATGCTGCCCTCGTCCATCCTCACCTACACCGCCACCCAGTGGGGCCACCGCAACCGCGAGCTGCGCGCGGTGCGGGCCTTCAAAACCGGCATGGCCCCCATCGTGATCGCCCTGCTGATCGCCACCGGCTGGCTGCTGAGCGCGTCTCACAACGTCCCGGCGCGCGACTGGCCCCTGTGGCTGCTGACCGTCTGCGCCGCGCTGCTGGTCTGGCGCACCCGGCTGCACCTGCTCTGGATGATCGGCGCGGGCGCGCTGGCCGGCGCCATGGGCTGGGTCTGACGGGTCTGGCCCGGCTTACTTCTGGCGCTGCAGGCCGGACAGGCCCTTGACGTCCAGCGCGTTCATGGCGGCGCGCACGCCGTCGATGTTCACGTTGTCACCGCTGACTTCGATCAGCACGCCATTGGCCAGCATCATCGACATCTCGGCGCTCGAACCGTCCTTGCGGTACTCCTCCTTGAAGGCCACGCCGTCTTTCTTGTAGACCTTCTCGACCTCGTCCTGGGTCTCGCGACTGACCGTGCTCTGCGCCCAGGCTCCCATGGCCATCATCAGCGCCGGCATGGCGCCGATGTCCTGCACCTTGACCTCGACACGGCCCGCATCGTTGCGGAACTCTGAGGTGACACTGGAGAAGGTCATCCCCATCGCCGAATCCGAACGGGCCTCGATGGCGGTGCGTTCCATGCCGGCGAGCTTGGCCGGCACATAGGCCTGCAGTGCATCGGGTGCGAACGGCTGGCCACCCTGACCGCTGCCCATGGCCGCCCCCATCATCTCGCCCAGCGCCTTGCCCGCGGCCTCCGAGTCGCCCTTGGCCTGGGCCGCCTCCATCTGCTTGCTGGCCTCTTCCATCTTCTTGGCCGCCTCTTCCAGCTGCGCGGTGTTGATGGTGACCTCAGAGCCCGGCACCTTGATGCTCACGTCCCCCGCGGGGGCGCTGGCGCCGCCCATCATCATGCCGGCGCCGCCGCTGAACAGGCTGCCCACGGTCATCACCACGATGCTGGCCACGATGCCGCAGACGATCAGCACGGCGGTGAAACCCAGCGCCTTGCCCTCGGGCACCTTCATCATCACCGGCACACCGGTGTAGAGCAGATAGATCGAGTAGAGCGCGGCCAGCAGGCCCAGCATGGACAGCGCCGGCAGCAGGTTGAACACCCCGCCCAGCAGACCGGCGGTGGCGCCGTAGGCGACCAGCTTGAAGGCCTTGCCCATGTCCTTCTGGCCGCCGAAGCTCGGGGCCAGCGCATTGGCCACCAGGGCCAGCACATAGATCATCACCAGGGTCAGCACGAAACCGACCACCATGTTGGCCAGCCCCGCCAGGATGGGCACCCGGAAATGGATGCCCATCATGCCCGTGCCAATCAGGCTGAAGCCGATGAAAGCCGCCAATGACGACACGCCGGCCAAGTAGACCAGGTAGTTCTTGTAGAGACCGGCAATGTCGTCCGGCTCGCCCTCGATGACCGGCCAGGTGGCCTTGGGCTTGAGCAGAATGGCTTGCACGCGTTCAACCAGGTTCATGAATTCCTCCTCGGGGTTGCAGACACAAGAAAACGGTCCGGCAGCGCGAACCATACCGCCATCCGCCGCAGCGGGCCACCTTTCAGCGTGGGCTTTCGAAGAACACCGCGTTGGTGTAGTCGCTGATCTCGAAATAGACCTTCTTTTCGCCCGGGTCGGCCACCATGTTCTGGTTCTCGTCGAGCACGCCATACCCGTAGCGGTAGGCACGCGGCTTGCCGTCGTCGGTGCCCAGGGCCGTGCTCATCTTGTCGATGGACAAAAAGCGCCGGGCCAGTTTGTCGCCGGCGTAGATTTCGAGCACGCCGTTGGTGCCGGTCCAGTTCTGGATGTCACGGCTGATCTTGTTCTGCTGTTCCTGCGTGCACCCGGCGAGCAAGACCAACCCCAGAACACAGGCGAATGCAGACGTCATGGGCTTCATGCGAGCCTCCCTTGAAAAAGATCAGCCGCGCTGGCGCAAGGCCTCGTACAGGCACACGCCACTGGCCACCGACACGTTCAGGCTTTCGACGCCGCCCTTCATGGGGATGCCCACCAGCTCGTCGCAGGTCTTGCGCGTGAGCTGGCGCATGCCGTCGCCTTCGGCGCCGAGCACCAGGGCCACTGGCCCCTTGAGGTCAACCTGGTACAGCGTCTTGGGCGCATCGTCGCTGGTGCCGATGACCCAGATGTTGCGTTCCTTGAGTTCGTTCAGGGTGCGCGCCAGGTTGGTCACCATGAAATACGGCATGGTCTCAGCCGCACCGCTGGCCACCTTGGCCACCGTGGCATTGATGCCGACAGCGTGGTCCTTGGGCGCAATCACCGCATGGGCACCCGCGCCGTCGGCCACCCGCAGGCAGGCGCCCAGGTTGTGGGGATCGGTCACGCCGTCGAGCACCAGAAGCAGCGGCGCGATGCCATCGGCCTCCAGCTTTTCCAGCAGTTCGTCCAGCGAATGGGCCTGCTCCAGCGCGTTGACCCGGGCCGCGACGCCCTGGTGGCCGTGGCTGCCCGCGAGTTTGGCCAGGCGCAGGCCATCGGCCTCGATCAGGCGCACGCCCGCCTCCTTGGCGCGCTCGATGAACTGCCGCATGCGCTGGTCGCGCCGCGTCGGCTCGAAGTAGATCTCGATGATGGATTGGGGCGCGGTTTTCAGGCGCACGCCCACGGCGTGGAAGCCGAACAGGACTTTGGGGGAGGACATGCCCCGATTATCAAGCCCCCACGCGCCGCTTTCGATCTGCTCAGGCCGCCGCCGCCTCCGGCTCGCTGGCCTGACCGGCCTCGATGGTGATGCGCCGCTCGCAGCGCTGGGCGATGCCCCGGTCGTGCGTCACCAGCACCAGGGTGGTGCCCTGCTCGCGGTTGAGCTCGAACATCAGCTCCATGACCTTCTCGCCGGTCGCAAAGTCCAGGCTGCCGGTGGGTTCGTCCGCCAGCAGCACCGCCGGCTGCACCACGAAGGCCCGCGCCAGCGCCACGCGCTGCTGTTCGCCGCCCGACAGCACCTTCGGGTAGTGGCCAAGGCGCTCGCCCAGGCCCACGCGCTGCAGCATGGCGGTGGCGGCGCTGCGGGCATCGCGCCGGCCGGCCAGTTCCAGCGGCAGCATCACGTTCTCCAGCGCGGTCAGATTGCCCAGCAGCTGGAAGCTCTGGAACACGAAGCCGAGCTTCTGGGCGCGCAGCGCCGCGCGCTGGTCCTCGTCGCGGGCGAACAGGTCCACGCCATCGATGAACACAGTGCCGCGGGTCGGTGTGTCCAGCCCGGCAATGATGGACAGCAAGGTGCTCTTGCCCGAACCCGAGGCACCGACGATGGCGGCGGTTTCCCCTTGGCGCAGGGAGAAATCGATATCGCGCAAAATCGTCAGCGTGCCCGTGGAGTCGGTGACCGACTTGAACACATGCTGCACCACAATCATTTCCTGAGCCATGTAGTCCGCCCTGAAAGGCCCGACAGTTGAAACGACGCCACTTTAACGCCCTGCTCTGCGCCGCCGCCGGCGCGGGGTCAATCGCGCCGGTCTTCGCACAAACGGCCGCCACAGCGGCCAACGTGCTGGTGGTCGGCGACTCGCTCAGTGCCGAATACGGCCTGCGGCGCGGCAGCGGCTGGGTGCAGATCCTGCAGGAACGCATGATCAAGGAGGGCATTCCGGCGCGCATGGTCAACGCCGGCATCAGTGCCGACACCACCTCAGGTGGCCGGTCCCGCCTGCCGGCGCTGCTCAGGCTGCACAAGCCGGCGGTGGTGATCATCGAGCTGGGCGCCAACGACGCGCTGCGCGGCCTGCCGCTGAACATGACGCGCGACAACCTGACCGCCATGACGAGGGCCTCGAAGGTGGCCGGTGCCAAGGTGGTCCTCGTCGGTATGCAGGTGCCGCCCAACTACGGCAGCCAGTACACCCGAGACTTCCGTGACCTCTTCCAGCAGGTGGCCAGCGCGGAAAAGGTCGCCCTGGTGCCCTTCCTGCTCAAGGGCGTGGCCGACCTGCCCGACCCGACCCTGCTGTTCCAGGACGACCGCATCCACCCCAACGAGGCCGCCCAGGCCACGATCGCCAACAACGTCTGGCCGGTGCTCGCGCCCCTGCTGCCGAAACGATAATCGGCGGATGCCTGTCCGTACCCTGCCCGCCACCGAGGTGCTGCACCGCCTTGGCGAATTTGACGCCGTCATCGACGCCCGTTCCGAAGACGAACATGCGCTCGACCACGTGCCCGGTGCGCTGAACTGGCCCAGCCTGAACAATGCCGAACGCATCCTGATCGGCACCATGTACAAGCAGGTCGACGCCTTCGAGGCCAAGAAGCGCGGCGCAGCGCTGGCCGCGCGCAACATCGCCGCACACATTGAACGGGAAGTGCTGGACAAGCCCAAAGGCTGGAAACCGCTGGTCTATTGCTGGCGCGGCGGCAACCGCAGCGGTGCACTGGCCACCATCCTGGGCGCGATCGGGTTCCAGGTCACGCTGATCGAGGGAGGCTACAAGGCCTGGCGCGCCGCCCTCGTGAACGACCTGTCTGCACAGGCGCAGCGCCTGCACTACCGCGTGGTCTGCGGCCCCACCGGCAGCGGCAAGACACGCCTGCTGCACGCGCTGGCGGCCGAGGGCGCTCAGGTGCTGGACCTTGAAGGCCTGGCCCGCCACCGCAGTTCAGTGCTCGGGCACATCCCTGGGGTCGAACAGCCCAGCCAGAAGCGATTCGACAGCCTCGTTTGGGAGGCCCTGCAGGCCTTCGACCCGGCGCGCCCTGTGTTCGTCGAAAGCGAGAGCAAGAAGGTGGGCAACCTCCGTGTGCCCGATGCACTGATCGACGCCATGCGCGCCAGCCCCTGCATCGACCTGCGACTGCCCGATGAAGAGCGCGTGGCCCTGCTGATGGAAGACTACGACTTTTTCGTGAAGGACAGCGAGCACTTCTGTCGGCGGCTGGAAGCGCTGACCGAGTTGCGCGGCAAGGCGGTGGTGGGCGAGTGGATCGAAAAAGTGCGCGCCGGCCGCACCAAGGAAGTGGTGCTGGACCTGCTCAGGCAGCACTACGACCCGACGTATGCGGCATCCATAGAGCGCAACTTTGCGCTCCATGCCCAAGCGCTCCCCTGCAGCCTGGGCTCTGGCTCAGATCAATCGATGCGCGTGGCCGCTCGCTCGCTGCTGAGCCCGGCGGGCTCGCAGCCCCTCCCCGACGAAAGTTAGCCGATCAGCCGGCGGAAGTGGGGCTCGCGTCTGAGCTGTCGCCGGCATCCGGCTTTTGGCCGGCATCCGGCTTTTGGCCGGCGTCCTGCTCATCAGGGCTGCCGTCTCCGTGCGACTTGCGCTCGGCCTTGTTGCGCAGCTTTTCCTCTTTCTTCTGCTTCTTGGCGAGCTCGCGTTGGCGTTTTTCGTATCCGTAGTTGGGTGTGGCCAAGGGGGTGTTTCCGAGGTTGATGTGGTGAATTGGTCAGGTGTGAAGGGCCACAAGGGCTTGGGCCAGGTCGGCCCTGAGATCATCGGCGCTTTCCAGGCCGATGGCAAACCGCACCAGCCCACCTTTGTGCGCCCAGGGCCGGGTGCGGATCGCCGGCACGTTGTACGGCGCGCAGAGACTGATCGGTCCCGCCCAGCTCCAGCCTGGCCTGAACAGCCGCAGGCGGTCACAGAAGGCGTCGATCTGGGACTGGGAGAAGCGCTCGTCGAACACGGCGCTGAACAGACAGGCCGCCGCAGTCGCTTCGCGTGCCCATGCTTCATGCCCCGGAGAGCCCGCCAGCGCCGGATGCAGAACACGCACGACGCCCGGCTGGTCCTGCATCCAGGTGGCCAGCGCCCTTGTGGTCGCATCCTGCGTCTGGTAGCGCAAGGGCATGGAGGCCAGGCCCCGCAGCACCAGCTCGGTGTCGTTGCCGCTGACACCCAGACCCAGACGCATGTGACACATCAGTAGCTGGTGGTGCAGTGCGTGGTCGCGCGTCACCACGGAGCCCATCAGCACATCGGCGCCCCCGCTGGGGTACTTGGTCAGCGCCTGCATCGAGATGTCGACCCCCAGGTCGAACGGGCGAAAGGCGATGCCGGCGCCCCAGGTGTTGTCCAGCGCGGTCAGGATGCGGCGTTCGGGCGCTCTGCCGTCGTTCGCCTGACGCACCGCCGCCACCAGCGCGGGAATATCCGGAAACTCCAGCGTGATCGAACCCGGTGCCTCGATCCACACCAGGCGCGTGGCGGGTGACAGACGGCTGACCAGATCCGCAGGATCCAGCGGGTCGTAGTAGCGGTGGGTGATGCCCCAGTGCGCGAGCTCACCAGCTGCGAACGCCTTGCCCGGACCATAGGCGTTGTCGGGCAGCAGCACCTCATCGCCCTGGCGCAGGAAGCTCATGTCGACCAAAGTCAGCGCCGACAGGCCGCTGGGCGCCAGCACGCAATACTGCCCACCCTCAATGGTGGCGATGCGCTCTTCCAGCGTGAAGGTGGTCGGCGTGCCGTGCAGGCCGTAGGTGTAGCCGCTCTTGTCGGCCCACTCCTGCGTGCGAAGGGCCTGCACGTCCTTGAACAGGACGGTGGACGCCTTGTGCACGCCGGGCGCAACGGCGTCAAAGCCCTCGGGAGGGCGGTATGGATGATGGATCAGTCGGGTGGACAGGTCTGACATTGAGTTCAGAGCTTCCACTTTTCGAGCAACTGCGCCGGCCGCATGCTGTCGTAGCTCTCGAAGGGTTGATGGATCCAGGGGTTGGTCGGCAGGAACTCGACCGAGTAGTCGGGCGTGAACACCGAAACCGCCTTGGTCCAGATCACGGCGCTGCGCAGCTCGCTGATCGGCTTGTAGTGATTCTTGAGGGTGTCGATCACGGCCCTGAGCGTGTGGCCGGAGTCGGCCAGGTCATCGACCAGCAGCACCTTGCCGGCAATCTCGCCTCTGGGCGTGGTGATGTAGCGAGCGATGTCGAGGTTGCCCTGCTCGGTCCCGGCGTTGGCGCGGTAGGAACTGGTGGACATGATCGCCAGCGGCACGTCAAAGATGCGCGACAGGATGTCCCCGGGCCGCATGCCACCACGCGCAAGGCACAGAATGGTGTCGAACTCCCATCCGGACTGGTAGACCTTGAGCGCCAGCTTCTCGATCAGGTTGTGATATTCGTCGTACGAGACGTAGAGGTGTTTGCCGTCTTCGGTCAGCATGCGTGTCTTCCGTTCGTGGTCGCGGGTTGGTTCATTCTGCACCAGAGCAACGAGGCTCAGGAACTGAACGGATGGTGAAGCAGGATGGTGTGGTCGCGGTCTGGACTGGTCGACACCACGTGGATCGGCACGCCAGTGGTCTCCTGGATGCGGTCCAGGTAGCGCTGCGCGTTGACCGGCAAGTCCTCATAACGCGTCTTGCCGACCGAGCTCTCGGTCCAGCCCGGCAGGGTTTCGTAAATCGGCTTGCAGCGAGAGATCTCATCGGCGCCGGCGGGGAGGATGTCGATGATCTCGCCATCCAGCTCGTAGCCGGTGCACAGCTTGAGCTCGGACAGACCGTCGAGCACGTCGAGCTTGGTGATGCACAGGCCGGTGAGACCGTTCACCTGGGCCGAACGCTTGAGCAGCGCGGCATCGAACCAGCCGCAGCGGCGCGAGCGCCCTGTGGTCACCCCTTTTTCAGCACCCACGGTGCTCATGTGGTACCCGGGAGTGCCGGGGACTTCCCAGTCCAGCTCGGTCGGGAAGGGGCCGCCACCCACCCGCGTGCAATAGGCCTTGGTGATGCCCAGCATGTAGTGCAGCATCTGCGGCCCGACGCCGGACCCGGCGGCTGCATTGCCGGCCACACAGTTGCTCGAGGTCACGAACGGGTAGGTACCGTGGTCGATGTCCAGCAGCGTGCCCTGGGCGCCTTCGAACAGCAGGTTGGCACCCGCCTTGTGGGCCTCGTTGAGCTCACGGGACACGTCGGCGATCATGGGCTTGATCAGTTCGGCCTGGTGCATGGCCTCGTCATAGACCGCATCAAACTGGATCTCGCCGTCCTTCATGTAACCCGCGATCTTCTCGTCCCAGGCCAGTTCGGCGGAGTGGAGGAAGGTCTTGAGCACGTGGTTGTGCAGCGCCAGCAACTCGCGCAGCTTGGTCGCGAAGCGCTCGGGATACTTGAGGTCCATCACGCGCAATGCGCGGCGGGCGATCTTGTCCTCGTAGGCCGGTCCGATGCCGCGGCCCGTGGTGCCGATCTTCTCGTTGCCGGCCTTGACCTTGGCGGCCTCGCGGGCAACGTCGATCGCAGCATGGAACGGCAGGATCAGAGGGCACCCCTCACTCACCCGCAGACGCGAGCGCACTTCCACACCGGCCTTTTCCAGACCCACGATCTCTTCAAAAAGCTTGCCAACCGAGAGCACCACGCCATTGCCGATGTAGCACTTCACGCCGGGACGCATGATGCCGCTGGGAATCAGGTGCAGAGCAGTTTTGACCCCGTTGATCACCAGCGTGTGTCCAGCGTTGTGACCACCCTGAAAACGCACGACCCCCTGCGCGGACTCGGTCAGCCAGTCAACGAGCTTGCCTTTGCCTTCATCGCCCCACTGCGTACCCACGACCACCACGTTGCGTCCCGCAGAAGCGGCGCTGCTGTTCTTGCTCATTGCTTGATTCCGGTTAAAGGGATTTCACTGTCCAGGCACCCGCGCGCGCCGGATCGGGCACCAGTTCGCGGTCGCAATGGAACTCGTTGACTTCATGGTCATGACCCGGCAGGGCACAGACGACGGTATGGCCCTGGGCCCGCAGCTCGGCGACGGTTTCTCGCAAGCCAGGCTCCATGCCCCAGGGCGAACGGATGGCCGCCACCAGAGGACGAGGCTCCACCGCACCAACCAGTTCCTTGAGGTCCAGGCTGAAGCCAACCGCAGGGCGTTTGCGCCCGAAGACCGCCCCCACCTCGTCGTACCGGCCTCCGCGCGCCAGCTCCATCGCAGCACCTTGCGGCCCTTGAGCAAACACGGCAAAGCGCATGCCGGTGTAGTAGGCGTATCCGCGCAGATCCGCCAAGTCGACGGAGACAACAACGTCATCACCCGCAGCGTGGTCGGCCAACCATTGGAGGTCGTCCAGCGCCAGCGTCAAAGCAGCGGAAGGGGTCAGCAGGGATCGCGCCCTGGAAATAACAGAGGCGTCACCAAACAGTCCTGGTAGCGACATCAGGTCGTTGCACACCGCGTCAGGAAGGCCTTTGGTCAGCTCGGACAGCCCTGGCACATCCTTGCCTGCGAGAGCAACATGGATGGCGCGCACCGTGTCGGCCGGCAGCGGCACCGGCGAAAGGACGGCGTCGATCACACGCACATCCGCGAGATCAAGCTGCAGCCGCCTAACGCCGGCATGACGAAGACAGGCCTGAGCCAGCTCCAGCACCTCCAGATCTGCCTCCAGGCCGGCATGCCCATAGATTTCGGCGCCAAACTGCAAGGGCTCCCGACTGGCCAGGGGACGGTCGACCCGGGTGTGAACCACTGGCCCGCAGTAACTCAGACGGGCCACACCCCGCCGGTTGAGCAGATGGGCATCGATTCGCGCGACTTGCGGCGTGCTGTCGGCACGAAGCCCCAGCGAGCGGCCGGACAGCTGATCAACCAGTTTGAAGGTCATCAGGTCCAGCGCTTCACCGGTACCCGTGAGCAACGAGTCCAGATGCTCGACCATCGGCGGCATCACCAGCTCGTAGCCATAGCCGCGGGCGGTGTCCAGCAAACCCCTGCGAAGTTCTTCGATGTGCCGTGCCTCGGACGGCAGGACATCGGCAATGTGATCCGGGAGGACCCAGGCAGACATGTGAAATGAAGGGGGCTGTTAAAAACGTGATTTTACCGGGAGCTGCGCCCCGGTTTGGCTGTTGCTGCTCAGGCGACCCACCACCAGAGCGTCAGGCCGCAGAGAAGGCAGATCAGACCGAAAAAACGGATCTGGCCATCGCGCATGCGCAGCATTTCGGAAAACACGCGGCGCCAGACTCTGGGCGCCACAAAGGGCATCAGCCCTTCGAAGATGAGGACCAGCGCCAGCGTGGGCCAGAACAGGTCGTAAAGCGCAGTCGTCACTCAGCGGGCTGCCGGAGCGCCGCGCATGGCCTTGAAGAACTCCGAAGACGGGTCCAGCACCATCACATCCGACTTACCGGTGAAGCTGGCCTTGTACGCTTCCAGGCTGCGATAGAACTGAGCGAACGCCGGGTCTTTGCCAAACGCCTCACCATACAGCGCAGCGGCCTTGGCATCGCCCTCGCCTTTCACCGCCTGCGCCTGCTTATAGGCATCGGCCAGAATCACCTCGCGCTGGCGGTCGGCATCGGCGCGAATCTTCTCTCCCTCGGCAAAGCCGGTGGAACGCAGTTCATTGGCCACCCGTTTGCGCTCGGTTTCCATGCGCTGATAGACCGATGCCGTGATGCTCTCTGCATAGTCCACGCGCGTGATGCGCACATCGACCACATCCATGCCCCAGGGCTTTTCAGCACCGGCCACTGCGCGCAGCACCTCGCGCTTGACGTCCTCCATCAGCTCTTCGCGACGGCTGGACAGCAGTTCGTTGAGCGTGCGCTTGTTGACCTCTTGCTGGAAGGAGTTGCGCACCACCCGGTTCAGCTGCAGCGCGCCGGCGCTTTCATTCAGACCGACGTTGCGGATGTACTGCTGAGGCTCGCTGATGCGCCAGCGCACATACCAGTCGATCACCACGCGCTGCTTTTCCGCCGTCAGCGTCGGCTCCGTATCGCTGCTCTCCAGTGTCAGCAGCCGCTTGTCTATGTAGGACACATTCTGGACCAGCGGAATCTTCCAGCCCAGCCCAGGCTCGGTCACGACCTTCTTGATTTCCCCCAGCTGAAACACCACGCCAAACTGGCGCTGGTCGACCACGAAGAACGTGGCGCTGAGAAACGCCAGAGCCACCAGGAAAGAGGTGACGATAAATCCAAGCTTGTTCATGTCTCGAAATCTCCGGACGTCTTGCTTCAGCGGCTCTCACGCTCGCGCGAGCGGGCATTGCTGCTGTTCGTGGTGGCAGGCGCCGGGACCTGCGAGCTGGTCACGGGAGGCGTCACCGCAGCAGATGCCGAGGGCGACTGAGTGACCTGCTGCATCAACTTGTCCAGCGGCAGATACAACAGGTTCGAGCCAGCCTTGCTGTCGACCATCACCTTGGTGACGTTCGAATAAATGTCGGACATGGCGTCCAAGTACATGCGGTCGCGGGTCACCTGTGGCGCCTTCTGGTATTCGGTCAGCACCGCGCGGAAACGCTGGGCATCACCATCGGCCTGGCCGACGATGCGCGCGCGGTAACCCTCCGCCTCGGCAGCCAGGCGAGAGGCTGCGCCGCGCGCCCTCGGCACCACGTCGTTGGCATAGGCCTGGGCCTCGTTTTTGGCGCGGTCGCGCTCCTGACTGGCCTTGAGCACGTCGTCAAACGCCGCCTGCACCTGCTCGGGCGGCCGCACATGCGTCAGGTTGACGCCTTCGACCACAACGCCCACCTTGTAGCGATCCAGGATGGTCTGCATCAGCGCCCGCACCCTCGGAGCGATCTGGTCGCGCTCCTCCACCAGGGCGGCATCCATCTTCATCTTGCCGACCACCTCGCGAACCGCGGTTTCGGCAGCCTTCACCACAGCAGACTCAGGATCGCGACTTTCGAACAGGTAAGCCCGGGCATCGCTGAGGCGGAACTGCACGACCAGCTTGATGTCGACGATGTTCTCGTCTGCGGTCAGCATGGACGACTCACGCAGCCCGGTGGCGGGCACGATGGCGTCACGCCCCACGTCCACCGAACGCAACTGGGTCACCGCCACAGTCTCATGGCGCTCGATCGGGTACGGCATGCGCCAGCTGATACCTGCCCCCACCGTGTTGCTGTACTTGCCGAAACGCGTGATGACCGCCTGTTGGCCTTCCTGCACGATGAAGAAGCCCGTCCCCAGCCATATCAGCAGCGCCACCAGACCAATCAGGCCAGCACCGATACCCGCCGATTTGGGGCTGGGGTTGAAGCCCGGTGTGCCTCCACCATTGCCACCGCGATTCCCGCCGCCTTTTCCACCCAGCAAACCACCCAGCTTGCGGTTGAAGTCGCGCCACAGTTCGTCCAGGTCCGGCGGCCCCTGGTTGGGACCTTGGGGACGCTGCCCCCGGGGCTGAAGGTCGTCTTTTTCACCCGGTTTGGGGTCGGAGTCGCCGCGCTGGGGCTCTTCGCCTCTCCCCCAACGGGGGTCGTTCAGGTTGAACACACCCAGCAGCCTCGCCCGCCAACCCGGACGGACCCCGGCACCAGGACCGCCGGAGAGGGATTCCATATTCACATTCATGGATGGTCAACTCTTGTTTCGGATCAAAACCACATTGTGCCCAATCAGGGCGCCGGATCATCGGAGGGGGCATCTTCCCCAGATGGCTCACCGCCAGCGACACGCTCCAGCACGATCGACGCCAGCAAGGCCCTCAACTCTGGCAGGCCGGTGCCCGCCAGCGCACTTACGAAGATACGAGGCACGCTTTGGCCGTCGAGTTCCATGGCGTCCTGCAGCACACGGGGTGCACTGGCTGGATCCATGGCGTCAAGCTTGTTGAAGACCAGTATCTGTGGCACCTGGTTCGCCCCGATCTCCTGCAGGACACCCTGCACCGACGCGATCTGTTCCAGGTGCGATGGGTTGGATGCATCGACCACATGCAGCAACAGATCGGCGTCGGCCGCTTCCTGCAGCGTTGCAGCAAACGCATCCACCAGTCCGTGCGGCAGGTCGCGAATGAACCCCACCGTGTCCGATAGCGACACCGACCGCCCCGCCTCACCGAGATACAGTTGCCGGGTGGTGGTGTCCAGCGTGGCGAACAACTGGTCGGCGGCATATGCGCGCGCCTTCACCAGCGCATTGAACAGCGAAGACTTGCCAGCGTTGGTGTAACCCACCAGCGAGATCGCAAACGCATCGCGCCGCTCTCGCTGCCGGCGCTGGGTCGCGCGCTGCTTCTTGACTTTCTCCAGCCGGTCCTTGGTTCGCTTGATGGCCTCGGCGATCATCCGACGGTCCAGTTCGATCTGCGTCTCACCCGGACCTCCGCGCATGCCAATCCCCCCGCTCTGGCGTTCCAGGTGGGTCCAGCGCCGGACCAGACGTGTCGAGAGGTACTGAAGGCGCGCCAACTCCACCTGGAGCTTGCCTTCGTGGCTGCGGGCGCGCTGCGCAAAAATCTGAAGGATCAGCAGGGTCCGGTCATTGACCGGCAAACCCAGCGCACGCTCGAGGTTGCGCTGCTGGGCCGGGCTCAGGGCCTGGTCGAACAGCACCTCGCTGGCACCAGTGGCCTGCGCCAGCATCCTGATTTCTTCCGCTTTGCCCGAACCGACAAACAACGCAGGATCGGGTGCCTTGCGCTTGCAGGTGACGCGATCAGCCACAGCAAAACCGGCCGTCTTCGCCAACAGGCCAAGTTCTTCGAGCGAGTGATCGAAATGGGGTAGACCGAAGTCCACCCCCACAAGAACAACCGACGGATGCGCCGGTGCGGAGGTACCTGAGGGGATCAAGAGCCGGAAGATTCGTCCGCACCGACGGCGGAGAACTGGACCGGGCGACCCGGAACGATGGTGGAGATCGCGTGCTTGTACACCATCTGGGTCACAGTGTTGCGAAGCAGAACGACGTATTGGTCAAACGATTCAATCTGGCCCTGCAGTTTGATCCCGTTCACCAGGTAGATGGAAACGGGCACATGCTCCCGACGCAACTGGTTCAGAAAGGGGTCTTGCAAGAGCTGGCCTTTGTTATTGCTCACGATATGCTCCGTGTTCAAAAATGAAGTGGATAAGGGAACGCACCATACCACACCGATGGCGAGCGCAGGAAGACGCCCGCGCGGACCTATTCCTTATAGGGATTGTCGGAGGTCTTGAACTCGATCCGCAGGGGCGTTCCGACCAGATCGAACGCCTTGCGGAAACGGCCTTCCAGAAAACGCTTGTAGGCGTCAGGCACGTGTTCCAGCGAGTTGCCGTGGATCACGATCACCGGCGGGTTCATGCCGCCCTGGTGGGCGTAGCGCATTTTAGGCCGGTACATGCCTACCTTCTGAGGCGCCTGAAAGGCAACCGCCTCCTGCAGCAGGCGGGTCAGCATGGGCGTTGGCATCTTGCGCATGGCGGAGGCCTGAGCCTGCACGATGGATTTCCAGACCGGACCAAGCCCCTGGCGCTTTCGCGCTGAGATCAGGTGCAGAGACGCAAATTTAAGGAACGCCAGCCGCGTTTCAATTTGCCGTTCGATTTGTTCGCGCTGGTAGCTGTCCACCGCATCCCATTTGTTGATCGCGAGCACCACCGCACGCCCGCTTTCGAGGATGTACCCGGCAATGTGGGCATCCTGATCGGTCACCCCCTGCGTGGCGTCGAGCAGCAGCAGCACCACATGGGCGCTTTCGATGGCCTGCAAGGTCTTGACGACGGAGAACTTCTCGATCGCCTCAAACACTTTGCCCTTGCGGCGCAGCCCCGCGGTATCGATCAGTTCGAACTTCTTCCCATCGCGCTCGAACGGAACGGAAATCGCATCGCGCGTGGTTCCCGGAAGATCGAAAGCCACAAGACGCTCTTCGCCCAGCCAGACATTGATCAGGGTCGACTTGCCGACATTGGGCCGCCCGGCCACCGCCAGCCGGATCACCCCCTCCACCGGTTCTGCAGCCTCCTCGTCGTCCTCCGAAAACCCCTGGATGGCATCCAACGCCTTTTCCAGCATTCCTCGTACACCCTGCCCGTGAGCACTCGACACTGGCAGCACCTCACCCAGCCCGAGCTCGAAGAACTCGGCCAGCTGCACGCCCTGCGTCATGCCTTCGGCCTTGTTTGCCACCAGAATGGTGGGCTTGCCCAAGCGGCGCAGGTACTGTGCGATGTCATGATCCTGCGCGCTCAGTCCGGCGCGCGCGTCGACCACGAACAGCACCACGTCGGACTCTGCCACCGCTTGCCGCGTCTGCTTGGCCATCTCGCGGTAGATGCCCTCGCTGGCTTCGGGCTCGAAACCTCCGGTATCGATCACGATGTACTCGCGCTTGCCCAGATGCCCGTTGCCGTAGTGGCGGTCGCGTGTCAGCCCCGCAAAGTCGGCCACGATGGCGTCGCGGGTACCGGTCAACCGGTTGAACAGGGTGGATTTGCCGACATTGGGCCGCCCCACCAGGGCGATCACGGGTTTCACGAACAGGTGCTTTCGATCAGCTCGCCCTGAGGGCGAATGGAAAATTTACTGCGAGCGCCAGGCAAACACGCCGCCGTTGCGCGTCTGGACCACCAGCGCAGGACCAGACAGCACCGGCTGGGCAAGCACGGCCGACCCATCGGTGCTGAGACGGGTGAGCTCACTGCCATCCGCCGTCGACAGCAGGTGCACCTGCCCGGACTGGTCTCCCAGCGCCAGCAGCCTGCCCAGAACCAGCGGGGCCGTCAGATCCCGGAACTTCAGTCGGTCCAGTTCCCAGACCTTCTCACCACTGGCCCGTTGCCAGACCAGCACCCGACCATCCGTTTCGGTTCCCGCGACCCACTGCGCGTCGCCATGCACGCCCACCACACCTTGTGCTGCCTTGTTCCAGACGGAGCGACCGGTATTTGTGTCCACGCAGGACACCGCCGAGTTGTACGCACGCGCACAGACGCTGGCACCCTGGCGACTCACAGGTCCGACGAGGTCCACGAGACGCTCAACCTCATTGGTACCGCGGGAGTTGGCAACCGGCACGTCCCACCGGGGCGTCCCGTTGTCAGGATTCAAACCCACCAGCCGACCCGACAGCCCGGCGACCAGGGTGTCTCCGACAGCCAGCAGGACCCCGCCCTGCCGCAGCACCAGAGGCTCGCCTGGTCGGGTCTGCGTCCACAACTTCGCACCGGTACGGCCATCGAACGCCAGCACACTGCGGTCGGCCGTCAGAACAAACACCCGCTGGCCCGCGACCAGCGGTGACGTGTAAGAGGCTGCGGGAAGCTGCGCCCGCCAGAGCTCCCGCCCCTCCGCCATGGCCACGAGCTGGTGTCCCTGGGTCACCACGGCGGCCACATCCCCATCACTGCCAGCGCCCGTCGACAACGGCGTGTTGAGGTTCACTCTCCAGACGTCCCGACCGGATGTGGCATCGACCACCGCCACCGTGCCGGAACCACCCGCCAGGTAGACCCGCCCCTGATGGGCGAACGGCGCCAGCGTGAGTGCCGATGCACCGACCTGGGTGGACCAGATCAGCTGTGCCGATGCCCGGTTCGCTGGTGGCGGCAGCTCCGCAGGCTTGACCTTGGCCGGCCCCGATGAGCATGCCGCAAGCACCACCACAGCAGCTGCCGCCGCCAAGCGCTTCATCATGAGGACAGAACCCCGGGCCACTGGCTTCACTGCGCCACCCCACTTGCCGGGGACGGCGCCACGTTCACGCCCAGCGCCGCCAGCTTGACCTGGACCAGCTGCCGATACTCGGTGCGCTCGTTCATGGCGTCCCACGCCTTCTGGTACTGGGTCTTGGCTTCGTCGGCCTTGCCCTGCGCCATCAGCACATCGCCCCGGCGGTCGGCGGCGAGCGCTGCGTAGGCTTCGGGCATCGGCGCTTCCAGCACCTTCAGCGCTTCGTCGTAGGCTTGGGCCTGCAGGTGCACGCCAGCCAGCCGCAAACGGGCCACAGCCTTGTAGGAATCATCGGAGCCACTGTCGGCAACCCAGGACAAGGCCGCCTTCGCTCCGTCGGGCTTGCCGGCGTCGAACAGGCTCTGTGCCGCGAGCATCGCCCCCTGCGCCGCGAAACTGGTTCCGCCAAATTTGTCCTTCATGTCGGCCAGGGCACGCTCGATCTTCTCGGCGTCGCGCGCATCGGCGGCACGTTCAATTTCGTCGTAGAGCGCCGCTGCCTTGATCGACTGGCTGCGCTGCCACCAGTTCCAGCCATTCCAGGCAGCGAACCCGCCGAGCACCACGATCAGCGCCCAGGTGATCAGATTGCCGTACTGCGCCCAGAAGTGCTTGAGCTGGTCGATCTGTTCCTGCTCTTCGAGGTCTAAATGAGTGGCCATGGCTGTTGTTTGGTTGAAGTCGTCGGATTGTAGGTGGTGGGGTGGCGCGCCAGACGGGTGTCAGAAGCCGCGCAACCCCGGCCCCCAGGCGGCCACTTCCGCCAGCGGCTGCAGTTGTTGTCCGGTCTCGGCGGCCCGGTCGCCACGCAGGGACTTGAACGCCACCATGCCCTGCTCCAGTTCCTGGGCGCCGAACACCAGCGCGTACCGCGCGCCGCTCGCATCAGCCTTCTTGAACTGGGACTTCATGCTGCCCATGCCCTCGGCGCCACCGGCGTGCATCGCGACCGACACGCCCTGCGCACGCAGTTGGCGGAGCAGCGGCATCGCGACCGACAGGGCAGAAACGTCCGGAATCACCGCGTAGGCATCCGGCGCCACAGGCTCGGGCAACCGCCTCTGCTCCTTGAGCAGTTCCAGGATGCGCTCCATGCCCAGCGCCCAACCGACCGCCGGCGCCGCTTTGCCACCGATCTGCTCGAACAACCCGTCGTAGCGTCCGCCGGCACACACCGTGCCCTGCGAGCCCAATTGCGTGGTCACAAACTCGAACACCGAGAGGTTGTAGTAGTCCATGCCTCGCACCAGGCGCGGGTTGATCCGGTAGGCAATGCCCTGGGCATCCAGCAGCGCCCGAAGGCGGTTGAAATGGTCCAGCGACTCGGCGCCCAGGAAAGCCATGAGGTGCGGAGCCCCGTTCACCATGGCCTGCATGGCGGGGTTCTTGGTGTCCAGGATGCGCAGCGGGTTGCTGTGCAGGCGGCGGCGCGCATCCTCGTCCAGCAGGTCGGCGTGTTCTTCCAGGTAGCCGATGAGCGCCTGCCGGTGGGCCAGACGTTCGGCCGGCTGCCCGAGGCTGTTGATCTCCAGCTCGATGCCCTCCAGGCCCAGCTCAGCCCACAGGTCGCAGGCCATCACGATCAGCTCCACGTCCACATCGGGCCCGGCAAACCCGAGCGCCTCGGCGCCAAACTGGTGGAACTGGCGGTAACGGCCGCGTTGGGGGCGCTCGTGGCGGAACATCGGGCCCATGTAATACAGGCGCTTGCCGCCGTCGTAGAGCATCGAGTGCTCGACGGCGGCGCGCACCACGCCCGCCGTGTTCTCCGGGCGCAGGGTCAGCTGCTCACCGTTGAGGCGGTCTTCGAAGGAGTACATCTCCTTCTCGACGATGTCGGTCACTTCCCCCAGACCCCGGATGAACAGGGCGGTCGGTTCCACGATGGGGGTGCGCACGTTGCGGTAGCCGTAGCGGCGCATCAGCGACCGCAGCGTGTCTTCCAGCCACTCCCAGTGCGCGGACACGGGAGGTGCAATGTCGTTCATGCCTTTGACGGCGCTCAGTTTCTCTGCCATGGATCTCTCAGCAATGTGGGGCGGCGGGTGCCGCCATCGGCTCAGGCGGTGCCGCCGAACCGCTTCTGGATGTAGTTTTCGACGATCTGCTGGAACTCGGTGGCGATGGCCTCGCCCCGCAAGGTCATCGCCTTCTGGCCGTCGATGAACACCGGCGCCGCAGGCGCCTCACCGGTTCCCGGCAGGCTGATGCCGATGTCGGCGTGCTTGCTCTCGCCCGGGCCGTTGACGATGCAACCCATCACGGCGACCTTCATGCTTTCCACGCCCGGGTAACGTGCGCGCCATACCGGCATCGAAGCCCGCAGGAAATCGTCGATCTGTTTGGCCAGCTCCTGGAAGGTGGTGCTGGTGGTGCGGCCGCAACCAGGACAGGCAGTGACACTGGGCACGAACGTGCGCAGGCCCAGCGCCTGAAGGATCTCGGAGGCCACCACGACCTCCTGGGTCCGTGCCTCACCGGGCTGCGGAGTGAGCGACACACGGATGGTGTCGCCGATGCCCTGCTGCAGCAGCACCGACAGCGCCGCGGTGGAAGCCACAGTGCCTTTCGCCCCCATGCCAGCCTCGGTAAGGCCGAGGTGCAGCACATGGTCGGTGCGGCGCGCCAGCTCCTGGTAGACCGCGATCAGGTCCTGGACCCCCGACACCTTGCAGGACAGCATGATGTTGGCGGGATTCAGGCCGATCTCTTCGGCACGGCGAGCGGAGTCCAGTGCCGAAGTGATCAGCGCCTCATACATGACCTGGCGCGCATCCCAGGGTTCGGCCCGCTGGGCGTTGTCGTCCATCAGCCGAGCCAGCAGGTCCTGGTCCAGGCTGCCCCAGTTGACGCCGATGCGGATCGCCTTGTCGTGGCGGGCGGCAATCTCGACCATCTGTGCGAACTGCCGGTCGCCCTTGTCGCCGCGCCCCACGTTGCCCGGATTGATCCGGTATTTGGACAGCGCCTCGGCGCAGGCGGGGTGGTCGGTCAGCAGGCGGTGGCCGTTGTAATGAAAGTCACCGATCAGCGGCACATGAATGCCCATCCGGTCAAGCTGTTCCCGGATGTGCGGCACGGCCTGCGCCGCCTCATCGTTGTTCACCGTGATCCGCACCAGCTCGGAACCGGCCAGTGCCAGCTCCTTGACCTGAATGGCGGTCCCGATGGCATCGGCGGTGTCGGTGTTGGTCATGGACTGCACGCGCACCGGTGCACCGCCGCCAACGGTGACCTCGTGGTCACCCCACCTCACCACGCCGGGACGGCTGTGCCGCACACGCGGTGCGCTGACGGCGATGGGCTGCGGCTCGGCAGGACTTACTCGATCAGGAAGAGTTGCTCTGAGCATGGTCATTTCACCTGGAAGCGCGCCACGCTGTTGCGTGCAAGCGGCATCACATCAAAGCTCTGGCCTCGCACCGTCACCTGGACCGCGTCGGCCCGGCCGACCACCACCGAGTACGGCGGTGAAGCGGAAAAGTCAAGCGAATCGCCTGGTTTGAGCATGCGCTGCACCTGGGATACGCCCTTGCCATCCACCACCTCGACCCACGAAGCACCGACAGCCTGGATGCGCAAGAGCGCCACGTCTGCGACATCCGCGGAGGCGGCCGCTGCAGCGGGCACCGGCACCGGTGCCGCAGCAGGGTTTTCTCCTGTCGCCGGTTCGGTCTGTGTGACAACAGTCTGCGATCCGCCCGAAGAGGTTTCGGCAGTCGCTGCCGCGGGAGGGGGCAACGACACCTCTGGTCCGGGCTCCACCCGCTCCGAAGCGTCGACCGCTGCAGACGGTGCCGCTTGCCGGAACTGGTCGATCGTTGGCCCCCAATCAGGGGACAACAGCAGGCCCGCGGCGGCCAGCACAAGCAGGAGAGACGCCAGCACTGCAGGCCGCCGCATCCATTCGACAGCGGGCGTATTCGCACCCTCCTGGGCGGGTTTGAAAGGTGCATTGATGGTATTCGGCGTATCGCCCAGCGTGGGTGTACGACCGAAAGGAATCTGCTCCAGCACGGGCCCCGGGTCGATCTTCAGATGCCGGCAGGCGCTGGAGGCAAGCGCCCTGGCGAACGTCAGATCGGGCAGTTCCTCGTAGCGGCCAGCCTCCAGCGCCTCCAGTTTCTTGACAGGCACCTTGAGCGCCGCCGCCAGCGCAGCAATGTGCAGGCCGGCCGCCTCTCTCGACTGCTGCAGCAGCACCGGCCGCATCCAGGCCATATCCTGGGACATGGTCGCCTCACTCATTGAAAGCCCCCCGCTGGTAAGACGCCCATTCCTTGGAACGGGGGAACCGGCGCTGCAGTTGCTGGGCCAATTGCTCGACCACCTGGACGTTGTTGAGCCTGCGCTCGATCTTGATGCCGAGCCAGAGGGTCTCGGAGTTGGCCTGCTCGGAGTTGTTGATGCGACGGATCACAAACTGCGCCTTGGTGAATTCGCCCCTGAGGTATTCCAGATTCGCAAGGTTGTATCCCACGAAGGGGTTGGCCGGATCGAGTTCGTACGACCGCGCGAAGCTGGCCTCCGCCTCGGCGGCCTGCCCCATGCGCAACTGGCAGGTGCCCTGCATCATCAGGGTCTTGGCCTGGTTGACGTACAAGGGATTGGACAGCGCGCTGCGGAACAGTGCCACGCCCTCGGCGTACCGCTGCCGCTGACAGAGAAACACGCCGTAGTTGTGCATGGCGTCGGCGTCGCGCGGATTGATCTGGAGCGCACGGCGGAAGCTCTCTTCAGCGAGCACCGGCTCGTTCAGCCGCATGTACACCAGTCCACGCAGCGAGTAGGCGGGCCCGAAGCTGGCGTCGGCCGCCAGGGACTGCTTGATCTGATCGAGGGCCACCGACGTCTGTCCCTGCTCGAAGTAGCCCGCCGCGAGCTCCAGCCGGAGCCTTGCCCGCTTGCGTCCTTCGGGCTCATCCGATTCGGTGATGGGCTCCGTGCCCGTACCCGCGCTGGCGTTGGCACTGGTGCCAACGGACGTGGCAGCACAGCCACCCAGCCCCAACATGACCCCCAGCAGCAGCATCCCCAGAGCACGAACCAGCCATGCAGACCGACCGACCTGCGGGGCCGATCCGGGCAGAGTTTCTGATCGCGCGCTGAAATCGTTCATGCCTGTCATTCCTTGGCTGGGTGCACAAATCGGATGGGTTGGGCCGCAGCGATCCGCCTGGCGACCTGGGTTCGGTCCATCACGTCTCCAGCCAGTTGGCCGCAGGCTGCATCGATGTCGTCACCACGCGTCTTTCGCACGGTGGTCACGATGCCAGCCTCGCTGAGGATCCTGGCGAACGCCTGCACCACAGGACGCGGCGAACACTTCAGGCCGGAGTCGGGAAACGGGTTGAAGGGTATCAGGTTGAATTTGCACGGAACACCCCGACCACCGTGATGCCGCACCAGCTCCAGCAACTGCGCGGCGTGCTCAGGCTGGTCATTGACCCCGTCCAGCATGCAGTACTCGAACGTGATGAAGTCGCGCGGCGCAGCCGGCAGATAGCGCAGGCAGGCATCCAGCAGCTCGGCAATCGGGTACTTGCGATTGATGGGCACCAGGACATCGCGCAACTGGTCGTTGGGCGCGTGGAGCGACACAGCCAGCGCTACCGGGCAGTCCTTGGCGAGGCGGTCGATCATGGGCACCACGCCCGAGGTCGACACCGTGACGCGCCGCCTTGAGAGCCCGTAGCCATGGTCGTCCAGCATCACTCTCAGCGCTGGCACCAGGGCGCTGTAATTCTGCAAGGGCTCACCCATGCCCATCATCACAACGTTGGTGACCACACGCTCGGACGACTTCAGGTGCTGGCGCAGGAAGTGCTCTGCGTGCCAGAGCTGGGCCAGGATTTCTCCGGTCGTCAGATTGCGGGAGAAGCCCTGGTGACCGGTGGAGCAGAAGCGGCAGCCCACGGCACAGCCCGCCTGCGAAGACACGCACAGCGTGCCACGGTCGTCTTCTGGGATGAACACGGTTTCGACGGCGTTGCCGTCGCCCACATCGAACAGCCACTTGATGGTGCCGTCGGCCGAATCCTGGCGCGAAAGCACCGGCAGGCCGGTGATGGAGCAGACCGATGGGAGCTTTTCACGCAGGCTCTTGGCGAGATCACTCATCTCGTCGAACCGCGAAGCACCCTTCTGATGAATCCAGCGAAACAGCTGGACGGCGCGGAAGCGCTTTTCGCCCAGCTGTTCGCAAAAGGCGGTCAGGCCCTCGAGATCGAAGTCGAGCAGGTTGACCGTCATGATGGCATGGTCAGCCCGCAATCAGCGCGAGTAGACGTTCATGCCGGGGAAGAAGAAAGCCACTTCCACGGCAGCGGTTTCGGGGGCGTCGGAGCCGTGCACGGCGTTGGCGTCGATGCTGTCGGCGAAGTCGGCGCGGATGGTGCCGGCGGCGGCCTTCTTGGGATCGGTGGCGCCCATCAGGTCACGGTTCTTGAGAATGGCGCCTTCGCCTTCCAGGACCTGGATCATCACGGGGCCGGAGATCATGAAGCTCACCAGATCCTTGAAGAACGGACGCTCCTTGTGCACGGCGTAGAACTGCTCGGCTTCGCGCTGCGACAGGTGGGCCATCCGGGCGGCCACAACCTTCAGGCCGGCTGCTTCGAAACGGGCGTAGATCTGGCCGATGACGTTCTTGGCAACAGCGTCGGGCTTGATGATGGAGAGGGTGCGTTCGATGGCCATGATGGTCCTTGGAGCAGGTTATGAAATAGAAATCGTGCGCCTTGCGGCAAAGCCCTTGATTCTACATCGCGCCCATGTCAACACACCCGATACCCTCAGGGGCACGCCGGGCTCAGCGCCCTCCGGACCGCCCTGGCTTCCGGCCCTTCTGCGGCATCTTGTCGCGTGCAGCGTCGCGCTCCCTGCGCCGTTGCAGCGAGTCCTGCCCGATGTATCCATACGAGGTTTTCATGGGGTCCGGCTGTCCGCCCGCCCCGGCACCCTTGGCGGGTGCCTTGCCAGGACTCTTTCCAAAGCCCCTCGCACCAGCCCCGGCAGGCTTGCCGTCCTTGGCAAAGGACGCTCCGGCGCGCGCTCCGCCGCCTTTCCCGTCGGGTCGGGGCCCCTTTCCAAAGTGCCGGCCACGCCCACCGGTGTCACGGACAGAAGCCGGGCCCTCGCCGCTTTGCGGCATACCGGCCGCGGTGGTCAGACGCTCAATGTCCCGATGATCCAGTTCAAGCCAGACACCTCGTTTGAGCCCCCGCGGAAGCATCATGGCGCCATAGCGGATGCGAATCAGGCGGCTGACGGCGTGACCCACCGCCTCGAACATGCGACGCACCTCGCGGTTGCGACCTTCGGCGATGGTCACCCGGTACCAGCAGTTGGCCCCTTCGCCACCACCATCCTCAATGGACGCAAACTGGGCCATCCCGTCATCAAGCTTCACGCCATCAAGAAGGCGCTGCTTTTCTTCAGAGGACAACGCGCCCAGCACGCGCACGGCGTATTCCCGCTGCAATCCGAACCGGGGATGCATCAGCCGGTTGGCCAGCTCGCCGGAGTTCGTGAGCAGCAGCAACCCCTCCGTGTTGAGGTCCAGGCGTCCCACGGACTGCCACTTGCCGGTCTGCAGACGGGGCAGGCGGCGGAATACCGTGGGCCGGTTCTGCGGGTCGTCGTGTGTCACCACCTCGCCAGCGGGCTTGTGATAAGCGAGTACCCGCGGCGGAGGTGGCGCGATGCGAACACGCACCGGCTTGCCATTGACCTTGATGGTGTCCCCGTACTGGATGCGCTGACCGATGTGCGCCGGTTCACCATTGACGGAAATGCGCCCCTCCAGAATCAGCTGCTCCATCTCCAGCCGCGAACCCAGCCCCGCCTGGGCCAACACTTTGTGGAGCTTGGGGGAGTCGGCCTCGGGCTGCAGCACGCGCTTGGAAGGGAGAGGCAGGTCCTGTTCCTGCACGGCATCAAATGCCCCGCTGACCACATCATCAAAGGCCATACTGCCGGAAACCGGGGCCGCGGCGGGCGCAGACGCGGGCACGGACCCGGCAGGCGATGCAGCCTGACCTTCGTCCAGAGCGGTTTCATTCGGCTGTCGGGGGGGCACCATGTTCATGCTGTTCCTGAAAAAGTTCGGATGTCTGGGATTCAACGGGCTCTCCCGCCTGCTCCGGGGTGCTGCCGCCCAAGGCGTCAAAGTCCAGCCGCCCCAGAGCGGACTCCTGAACCTCGCTGCTGTCCAGCGGCGGCAGCTGATCAAGCGACGACAGGCCGAGGTCGTCCAGAAACTGGCGCGTCGTGGCAAACAGCGCAGGCCGCCCGACGGTTTCCCGGTGGCCGATGACCTCGATCCAGCCCCGGTCTTCCAGCTGCTTGAGGATCAGGGAGTTGATGGTCACGCCCCGAATGTCCTCCATGTCGCCCCGCGTCACGGGTTGTCGGTAGGCAATGATCGCCAGTGTTTCCATGGCCGCCCGCGTGTACTTGGGTGGCTTCTCAGGGTGCAGCCGGTCCAGGAAAGGTCGCAACTCAGGACGGCTCTGGAAGCGCCAACCGGAAGCCACCTGGACCAACTCCACGCCTCGACCAGTCCATTCGGCCTGGAGGTCCGTCAACAGGGTTTTGAGTGTGTCGGCCGACACCTCTCCATCGAACAGCACGCCCAGCTCCCTGATGGACAAGGGTTGGGGCGCACAGATCAGGGCCGTCTCGACGACGCGCCGGGCATCCGAAGTGTTCATCGGTGGTGCCTGAAAATGAATAATGGGGGTCCTGACAAAGCCGCAACAGCGGCAGCGGGCGTCGCGCAGGACTGACCGAGTGCTACAGGAATCGGGAATGGACGCGACGCTTCAAAGGCCCTGAGGGCTGTTGAAACCGGGTCTACAGATCGCCTTCATTGTAACGGAGCCCCGCGGCGTCCAAGGCGGCCCGGAAATCGGCTGGTACTGCGCTGGAAAAGCCCAGCTCGGCACCCGACACCGGATGGCTCAGACGCAAGCGCGCTGCGTGCAACGCCTGCCGCTGCATGCCCCACGCCACGCGACCACCATACAGCGCATCGCCCACAAGCGGATGACCAAGCCAGGCCATGTGCACCCGAATCTGGTGCGTTCGGCCGGTGTGAAGCTTGCAAGCCACCAGGCACGCCTGATCGACGGTATCCATCACCCTGAACGTCGTGCGAGCCGGCTTGCCTGCGGTACTGTCTTGGCGTAGAACGGCCATCCGCAAACGGTTGGCCGGGTCGCGCCCTACCGGCTGGTCGACCTCACACAGCTCGTCTCGCCGCCAACGGCCATGACCGATGGCCAGGTACTCGCGCTGAACCTCGCGCGCAGCGATCGCCCGCACCAGACCATCTACCGCACGACGGCTCTTGCCCACGAGCATCAGGCCGGAGGTGTCCTTGTCCAGCCGATGCACGATGCCGGCGCGCGGCAAGCTGGCGGCGCCGGGGTGGTGGGCCAGCAGCCCGTTGAGCAGCGTACCGGTCCAGTTGCCGGCCGCAGGATGAACCACCAGCCCCACCGGCTTGCAGATCACCATCAGGTCCTCGTCCTCGTAGACGATGTCCAGCGCCATGGACTGTGCCACAAAGGCCATGGCCTGCTGCGTGGGTCGCAATTCGACCCGGAGCCGACCGCCAGCCACCAATCGCGCCGAGGGCTTGGCGGCCAGCCGGCCATCCAGCGACACCGCACCCTCCGCCATCAGCTGCTGGAGGTACGACCTCGAAAGCTCGGGCACCAGGGTGGCCAGCGCCTTGTCGATGCGCCAACCGTGCATGTCTGCAGGCACAGGGAGGTCGCGCACCTCGGTGTCCGCCAGCACATCGGCGGCGTCGACTTCAACCTCGGTCGCGCCGGGTCCGTTCCCCCCCCCCGTCGATATAATTTCTGCAGCCAATCCGGTGTTCCAGTTGTGAAGGTAAGCGTGTGATTCCTCGTTCGAGATTATCGGTCGTGCCCCTGTGTGCCGTTGCCGCCGCGCTGAGCTTCTCGGGCTGCAGCTCCACTCCCGTGGACCCGACCAAGGACTGGAGCCCTAACAAGATCCACAGCGAGGCGATGGACGAGCGCAACGCGGGCAACTACGAAAAGGCCATCGGCCTGTACGAGAAGCTCGAAGGACGTGCGGCCGGCACGCCTCTGGCCCAGCAGGCCCAGCTCGAAAAGGCCTACACGCAGTACAAGGCTGGCGAGCAGGCCCAGGCATTGGCCACCATCGAGCGCTTTCTGCGTCTGCATCCGGCCAGCCCTGCGCTGGACTATGCGCTCTACCTCAAGGGCTTGGTGACATTCAACGAAAACCTCGGTCTTCTTGGCTCGCTCGTCCAGCAGGACCTCTCCGAACGCGACCAGAAAGCGGCCAAGGAGTCGTTCGAGGCGCTGCGCGAGGTGGTCACCCGTTTCCCTGACTCGCGCTATGCACCGGATGCCCGGGCGCGCATGACCCACATTGTCAACTCGCTGGCACAGTCGGAAGTGCATGTGGCCCGCTATTACATGAGCCGTGGGGCGTACCTCGCGGCCATCAACCGCGCGCAAACCGCCATCACCGACTACCCCAAGGCACCGGCCCTGGAAGAAGCCCTGGCCATTCTCGTGAGCAGCTACGACGCACTCGGAATGACCCAGTTGCGTGACGACGCCAGACGGGTGCTTCAATCCAGCTTCCCGAACAGCGCCTACCTCGGTCGCACGCAGAGCATCGGCGGCAAGCCGTGGTGGAAGCTCTGGTGACGCCACGCTGCCAGCAGCAGTAGGCTGAAAAATTAGTGGTTACCATGCGGACCAGTGTGGGCAGCCCGCCCGCTCAAAAAGACGTTCTCCCATGACCAAAGGCTATCGCATCCATGCGTCAACCGGCATCCATCGGGGTGACCGCGACTACCAGCAGGATCAGGTCTGTCTGCTGCACCATCCCCGCGAAAGCGGCTGCCTGCTGGCGGTGGTGGCGGATGGCATGGGTGGCCGAAGCGGCGGCAGAAAAGCGTCGGACCAGGTGATGCTGACCTCGCGCCAGCTGTTCGAGCGCTACGACCCGGACACCGACGATCCTGCGGCCATGCTGCGGCAAGTTGTTGAAGAATCGCACCTTGTGATCAAGCTCACCGCCGTGTCGGCCGAGCAGGAGCCCCACAGCACGATTGCCGCGTTCCTGCTCACCCCCGGTGGCAGCAGCCAATGGGTGCATGCTGGCGACTCACGGATCTACCACTTCCGCAACGGCAAGATGGTGTTCCGCACCATGGACCACTCCTACGTGCAGTCGCTGGTCAACCAGGGAGAGATCACCGAGGAAGAGGCACTGGACCATCCGCACTCCAACATCCTGATGGGTTGTCTGGGTACCGACAGCGATCCCCCTGTGGACCTGCATGTGATCCCGCAACTGGGGCCCGGCGACGCGATCATGGCCTGCAGCGACGGCGTGTGGCACTACTTCACGCCGGACGAGCTCGCCAGCACAGTGGCCATGCTCTCGCCCCGCGAGGCCTGCGAGTTCCTGATCCAGAAAGCCCGCTCCCGGGCCAAGGGCTCTGGTGACAACCTGTCGCTGACCATCGTCAAACTCGATCCGCTGACCTGATCGGCGCAACACCTGGAGCCTGAACGGGCTGATCACGTCAGCCCGGTATCGACGGTCCGGTGCGCCAGCGCCAGATATTCGGCTGACTGCATCTCTCCCAGGCGCGAAACTGTCCTGGGGAATTCGTGTGCCATCGGGCCATCGGTGTAGAGCTGCTCAGGCGACACCGCAGCCGACATCACCAGCTTGACACGGCGGTCATAAAGCACATCGATCAGCCAGGTGAAACGGCGCGCTTCCGATGCTTGGCGCACCGCCATCTGCGGCACATTGGACAGCAGCAGCGTATGAAACTGTGAGGCGATTTCCAGGTAGTCGTTCTGTGAACGTGGACCACCACAGAGCGTCTGGAAGTCGAACCAGATCACGCCACCCGCCCGGCGCCTGGAATGGATCTCGCGCGACTCGATGTGCATCACCGGGTCCTCGTCGTGCGCCTCGGCCAGTTCGCCAAAGGTTTTGTCCATCGCAGCATCGGCTGCCTCGCCCAGTGGGCAGTGGTAGAGCTCGATGTGCGTCAGCGTGCGCTGGCGGTAGTCGGTGCCGTTGTCGACATTGATCACTTCCAGCTTCTGCTTGAGCAACTCGATGGCCGGCAGAATGCGGTCACGGTGCAGGCCGTTGGGGTACAGGCCATCGGGATGAAAGTTGGAGGTGGTGACAAAACCCACTCCCGCCTTGAACAGCGCGTCCAGCAGGCGGTGCAGGATCATGGCGTCTGTCACGTCCGCCACGTGGAACTCGTCGAAGCAGATCAGCTTGTAGCGCTCGGCGATGCGCCGCCCCAGCTCGTCCAACGGATTGACCGTTCCTTGCAGGTCGCGCAGCTCGCGGTGCACTTCCCGCATGAACTCATGGAAATGCAGCCGCGTCTTGCGCCTGATCGGGACTGCATTGAAAAAGCAGTCCATCAGGAAGCTCTTGCCGCGCCCCACCCCACCGAACATGTAGACCCCGCGCGGAATCTCCGGCTTGACGAACATCTTCTTCAGCGCATTGGAACGGCGCTGCTTGTACGTCGTCCATTCGGCGGCACACCGCTCCAGCGCGTCAATGGCACGCTGCTGGGCGGGGTCGGTGGTGTAGCCGCGCTGCTTCAGCTCGGCTTCGTAGGTGGCGCGGACCGACAAGGGCGAACCTGTGTCAGAAGTTCAGGGTGCGCTTGTCCACGGCCAGAGCCGCTTCCTTGGTCGCTTCCGACAGCGAGGGGTGCGCGTGGCAGATGCGGGCGATGTCTTCGGCGCTGGCCTTGAACTCCATGG
Source organism: Hydrogenophaga pseudoflava (assembly GCF_004353865.1). Lineage (NCBI taxonomy): Bacteria > Pseudomonadati > Pseudomonadota > Betaproteobacteria > Burkholderiales > Comamonadaceae > Hydrogenophaga > Hydrogenophaga pseudoflava. Next base: position 2,179,032 of record NZ_CP037867.1, on the reverse strand, counting down.
CCACCACGGCTTCGGAGATCAGCTCGGAAGCCATCGGGCCCACGATGTGCACGCCCAGGATTTCATCCGTCTTGGCGTCGGCCAGGAACTTGACCATGCCGGTCGTGTCGCCCAGTGCGCGCGCACGACCGTTGGCCAGGAACGGGAACGTGCCGGCCTTGTACGCCACACCATCGGCCTTGAGCTGCTGCTCTGTGCGGCCGACCCAGGCGATTTCCGGGCTGGTGTAGATGACCCAGGGGATGGTGTTGAAGTTGACGTGACCGTGCTGGCCGGCGATGCGCTCGGCCACCGCCACGCCCTCTTCTTCCGCCTTGTGCGCCAGCATCGGGCCGCGCACCACATCGCCCACCGCCCAGACGCCCGGCAGGTTGGTTTTGCAGTCGCCGTCGACCACGATGGCGCCGCGCTCGTCCAGCTGCAGGCCCACTCCTTCAGCGTTCAAGCCAATGGTGTTGGGCACGCGGCCGATGGAGACGATGAGCTTGTCGGCGTCCAGCGACACCGCTTCGCCCTTGGCGTTGGTGTAGGCCACATTCACGCCCTTCTTGCCGGTCTTGATCTCGCCGACCTTCACGCCGAGTTCGATCTTCAGGCCCTGCTTGTCGAAGGCCTTCTTCGCTTCCTTGGCGATCTGCTCGTCCACCGCGCCCAGGAAGGTCGGCAAACCTTCGAGGATGGTGACCTCCGCCCCCAGGCGGCGCCAGACCGAGCCCATTTCCAGGCCGATCACGCCGGAGCCGATCAGCGCCAGCTTCTTGGGCACGGCACCGATGCGCAGCGCACCGTCGTTGGAAAGAATGAGCTCTTCATCGAACGGCACGCCTGGCAAGGCACGGGCGTTGGAGCCGGTAGCCACCACGACCTGCTTGCCAGTGATCACCTCTTCGGCGGCACCCGCCACCTTGATCTGGTAGGCACCATCGGCGGCGGCCACGAAAGAGCCGCGACCGTGGAAGAAAGTGACCTTGTTCTTCTTGAACAGGTAGAGGATGCCGTCGTTGTTCTGCTTCACGACCGTGTCCTTGCGGCCGACCATCTTCGCCACGTCCATCGTCACCTTGCCGGTGCTGATGCCGTGGTCGGCAAAGTGGTGGTTGGCGTGCTCGAAATGCTCGGAAGATTGCAGCAGGGCCTTGGAGGGAATGCAGCCGACATTGGTGCAGGTGCCACCGGGCGCGGGACCGCCGGCAGCGTTTTTCCATTCGTCGATGCACGCGACCTTGAAGCCCAGCTGGGCGGCGCGGATGGCCGCGATGTAGCCGCCGGGGCCGGCGCCGATCACGACGACGTCAAATGCTTGAGACATGTTTGTTCCTGAATGGGGTTGGACAAACGCCCCCGAAGGGGCGTCTGCAAAGTCACGGTTCGATCAGATGTCGAAGAGCAGGCGGGCCGGATCTTCCAGCGCTTCCTTCATGGCCACCAGACCCAGCACGGCTTCGCGGCCGTCGATGATGCGGTGGTCGTAGGACATAGCGAAGTAGTTCATCGGGCGCACCACGACCTGGCCATTTTCGACCATGGCGCGGTCCTTGGTGGCGTGCACGCCCAGGATCGCCGACTGCGGCGGGTTGATGATGGGAGTGGACATCATTGAGCCGAAGGTGCCGCCGTTGGAAATGGAGAACGTACCACCGGTCATGTCGTCGATGCCCAACTTGCCGTCCTTGGCCTTCTGGCCGAACTCGGCGATCTTCTTCTCGATGTCGGCGAAGCTCATCTGGTCGGCGTTGCGCAGGATGGGCACCACCAGACCGCGTGGCGAACCGACGGCGATACCGATGTCGAAGTAGCCGTGGTAGACGATGTCGTTGCCGTCCACCGAGGCGTTGAGGATCGGGAACTTCTTGAGGGCGTGCACGGCCGCCTTGACGAAGAAGCTCATGAAGCCGAGCTTGACGCCGTGTTCCTTCTCGAACTTCTCCTGGAACTTCTTGCGCATCTCCATGACCGGGGCCATGTTGATTTCGTTGAAGGTGGTCAGGATGGCGTTGGTCGACTGCGACTGCAGCAAGCGCTCGGCCACGCGGGCACGAAGGCGCGTCATCGGCACGCGCTCTTCCGGACGGTCACCCAGGTCGGGCGCGACCACCGCCACCTGCGGCAGCACCTTGGTGGGCGCGCCGGTAGGAATGGCGGCAGGAGCAGCAACCACGGCCTTGGGAGCGCTGGCGGCGGCCAGCACGTCGCCCTTGGTGACGCGACCGTCCTTGCCTGTGCCGGCCACGGAGCCAGGGGCCATGCCGTTGTCGGCCATCAGCTTGGCGGCGGCGGGCATGGCCACACCGGCCTTGCTGGCAGAAGCAGCGGCCACAGGGGCCGCGGCGGCTGGTGCGGGAGCAGCCGCAGCCGGTGCGGGGGCGGCTGCCGGAGCAGCGGCGCCGGCCACAGCGGCGGTGTCGATCCTGGCGATGACCTGGTCGGCGGCCACGGTGGCACCGTCGCCTTGCACGATCTCGACCAGCACGCCACCGGCGGGCGCCGGGCACTCGAGCACGACCTTGTCGGTCTCGATCTCGATCAATATCTCATCGGCGGCGACAGCTTCACCGGCCTTTTTCTTCCACTGCAGCAGGGTGGCTTCGGCCACGGATTCGGAGAGCTGCGGAACCTTGACTTCTACGATTGCCATGTTTGTTCTACCTGGAATGTTTCGAGGGGCGTGGCCCAGAGGCTGCCCCGGCACGGGGCCGGGGCGCGAGGCTCACAACGCCTGAACGTTTATTTGGTGAGGATGAAGCCCTTGAGCTTGGCGAAAGCGGCCTCGATGAGGGCCTTCTGCTGGTCCTGGTGCAGGTGGGCATACCCCACTGCCGGCGAGGCCGAGGCCGCACGGCCAGCGTAACCCAGCTTCTGGCCTTCGAGCATGTTCTCGTGCACCTGGTGCTGCACGAAGAACCAGGCGCCCTGGTTCTGCGGCTCGTCCTGGCACCACACGATGTCGGTGGCGTTCGGGAAACGCTTGAGTTCGGCGCCGAAGACCTTGTGCGGGAACGGATAGAGCTGCTCGACACGGATGATGGCCACGTCGTCTGCACCCTTCTCCTCGCGCTTCTTGACCAGGTCGTAATAGACCTTGCCCGAGCAGCAGATCACGCGCTTGACCTTGTCGGCCTTCTTGATCACCGCCTCGTTCTGCTCCGGGATCACGGTCTGGAAACCACCCTTGGTGAACTCGGACAGCGGGGAGGTCGCGTCCTTGTTGCGCAGCAGGGACTTGGGCGTGAAGATCACCAGCGGCTTGCGCAGGTTGCGCACCATCTGGCGACGCAGCAGGTGGAAGATCTGGCTGGCCGTGGTGGGCTGGCAAATCTGCATGTTGGTGTCGGCAGCCAGTTGCATGAAGCGCTCGACGCGGGCCGAACTGTGCTCGGGTCCCTGGCCTTCGTAGCCGTGCGGCAGCATCAGCGTCAGGCCGTTGGCACGGCCCCACTTCACTTCGCCAGAAGCGATGAACTGGTCGATCACCACTTGGGCGCCGTTGGCAAAGTCACCGAACTGGGCCTCCCAGACCACCAGCGTGTTCGGGTCGGAGCCGGCGTAACCGTACTCGAAGCCCAGCACAGCCTCTTCAGAGAGGATGGAGTCGATGACAACGAACGGGGCCTGGCCCTCACCCACGTTCTGCAGCGGTACATAGGTGCCTTCGTTCCACTTCTCGCGGTTCTGGTCGTGGATCACGGCGTGGCGGTGCGTGAAGGTGCCGCGACCGCAGTCCTCGCCCGAGAGGCGCACCGGATAGCCGGAAGCGACCAGCGATGCAAAGGCCATGTGCTCGCCCATGCCCCAGTCCACGTTGATTTCGCCACGGCCCATAGCCGCGCGGTCGTCGTACACCTTCTTGAGCAGCTGGTGCGGGGTAACGGTGGCGGGGATGGTCGTGATCTTCTCGGCCAGGCGCTTCCACTCGGCCAGCGGAATCGCGGTGTCGGCCTGGTCGGTCCACTTCTTGCCCAGGAACGGCGACCAGTCGACCGAGTACTTGCTCTTGAAGTTGGTCAGCACCGGATCGACCGTGTGCTTGCCGGCGTCCATGGCGGCGCGGTAGGCCTTGACCATGTCGTCACCGAGGGCCTCGCCCAGACCTTGGGCGGCCAGCTTGTCGGCGTACAGCTTGCGCGTGCCGGGGTGCTGAGCGATCTTCTTGTACATCAGCGGCTGGGTCAGGCTTGGGGTGTCCTGTTCGTTGTGACCCAGCTTGCGGAAGCAGATGATGTCCACCACCACATCCTTGCGGAAGGTCATGCGGTATTCCAGCGCCAGCTGGGTAGCCAGCACGACGGCTTCCGGATCGTCACCATTGACGTGCAGCACCGGCGACTCGACACCCTTGACGATGTCGGTGCAGTACAGCGTGGAGCGCAGGTCGCGCGGGTCGGAGGTGGTGAAACCGATCTGGTTGTTGATGATCAGGTGCACCGTGCCGCCGGTGGTGTAGCCACGGGTCGCGGCCAGCGCCAGGGTTTCCTGGTTCACACCCTGGCCGGCAAAAGCGGCATCGCCGTGCACCAGCACCGGCAGCACCTGCTTGCCCAGCGGATCGCCTCGGCGGTCCATGCGCGCGCGCACCGAGCCCTCGACCACCGGGTTGACGATTTCCAGATGGGAGGGGTTGAAGGCCAGAGAGAGGTGGACCGGACCGCCGGGGGTGGTCACGTCGGAGCTGAAGCCCTGGTGGTACTTCACGTCGCCAGCGGGCAAGTCCTCGGGGGCGGTGTGGTCGAACTCGGCGAACAGGTCCTTGGGCATCTTGCCCAGGGTGTTGACCAGCACGTTCAGGCGACCGCGGTGGGCCATGCCGATCACGATTTCCTGCACACCCTGTGCACCGGCCTGCTGGATCAACTCGTCCATGGCGGCGATGAAGCTCTCACCACCTTCGAGCGAGAAACGCTTCTGGCCGACGTACTTGGTGTGCAGGAAACGCTCCAGCCCTTCGGCCGCCGTCAGGCGGTCGAGGATGTGCTTCTTCTTCTCGGCGTTGAAGGACGGCTTGGAGCGGATGGACTCCAGCTTTTCCTGCCACCAGCGCTTCTGCGCCTGGTCGCTGATGAACATGTATTCCGCACCGACGCTGCTGCAGTAGGTTTCGCGCAGCGCGTTGATGAGGTCGCGCAAGGACATGACTTCCTTGCCGAAATAGGTGTTACTGGTGTTGAAGACGGTCTCGAAATCCGCGTCTGTGAAACCGTAGAACGAAGGATCAAGCTCGGGGATGTTTTCGCGCTCGGTGCGCTTGAGCGGATCAAGGTCGGCCCAGCGGCAGCCGACGTTGCGGTAGGCGGCAATGAGTTGCTGCACAGCCACGCGCTTGCGACCCAGGTCGGAGTCGGCACCGGCGGCCATGACCACCTTGGTTCCGCCCTGCTTGGCGCGCTCGGCAAATGCGTTGATGACGGGCTGGTGGGGAACGTCGCGAGCGTCGGTGCCGTCAACGGCAGGGACGTGCTGCAGGGCATCGAAGTAGCCGCGCCAGTTGTCTGGCACGCTGCCCGGGTTCTCCAGGTATTTTTCGTACATCTCTTCGACGTAAGGGGCATTGCCCCCGAAGAGATACGAGTTGCCCTTGTAGGCAACGTAGACGTTCGTCTCGCTCATTGATCCGCTGACCTCCGTTTCCCTCTGGGAAACATTAGCTGGTTAAAACAACCTTCCGCGACACGGCTGAACCGGTTGGCGGATGCGACAGTGACTTTGGAAGGACCTGACTGCAGCCTGCGATTGTGCCACCACGAGCACCTGCCGGCAAATCGAATGCCGGGGATGTTCGCAGCAGCTCAGGAAAACGGCATGCTGTGTTGCTTGCCGACGAAGAGCGCGTCTGTTGTGAACGCGGGCTTCAGGATCCCACACGCGGGGACAAACGCTCGGACGCGGGCACAGCGCTGGGTTCGTCCATCTCGATGGCGATCTGGGTGCACACCGTGCGGCACAGGGTCACCGCCTTCTCGCTCTGAACCCGGTAGATCACCTGCGTGCCCTCCTTGCGCTTGGCCAGGACGCCGGCGCGGTACAGCAGATTCAGGTGCTGGGACAGGTTGGGCTGAGTGGTCTGGATTTCCTGCAACAACTGCGAGACCGATTTTTCCTTGTCGCACAGCGCGCTGAGGATGCGCAACCGCATCGGCGTGGCCAGCACACCGAACAATTCGGCGGCCAGTTCGAACACCCGGACTTTCTCGGTTTGGGCATCCGTCCCGATCATTTGTTCCATGGCTTTCCGCGAGGTTGTCAATATAAGCATGCATGATACTGACAAGACCCACCAAACCCAATGCCCTCATACACCAGGGGGTTCAAAAAAAACGGCGCCCCCTGGCGCCGTCGATCAGCCGCGCAGCTCTCAGGACTGCATGTCCCTGATCTGCTGCAGGGCCGCCGGGTCGTCCATGGTGGTGAGATCCCCCGGATCGCGCCCCTCGCATACCGCCTGAATCGCGCGGCGCAGCAGCTTGCCGCTGCGGGTCTTGGGCAGCACACCCACGAAGCGCACACGGGCCGGGCGCGCCACCGCCCCGAGCTGCTCGTCCACCAGCTTCATGACCTCACCCTCAAGCTTGAGCAGTGCCGCCTCGTCGCCCAGAAGCGCGGTGTCCTTGAGCACGGCGAACGCCATGGCCACCTGGCCCTTGAGCTGATCAGCAACCCCCACCACCGCCACTTCGGCGATCTTGGGGTGGCTGGAAATGCTCTCTTCGATTTCGCGGGTACCCAGGCGGTGGCCAGCGACGTTGATCACGTCGTCGGTGCGCCCGAGGATGAAGTAGTAGCCGTCCTTGTCGCGGATGCCCCAGTCGAAGGTGCTGTAGACCTGCCGCCCCGGTACGCTGGACCAGTAGGTCTTGACGAAGCGCGCGTCGTCGCCCCAGATGGTCTGCATGCAGCCGGGCGGCAGCGGGCCTTCGACTGCGACCACGCCTTTGACGTCGCTACCGTGCAGCTCTTCGCCGGTCTGGTCGTCCAGCAACTTGACGTTGTATCCGTAAACCGCCTTGCCTGGCGAGCCGAACTTGCTCGGCGCCTTTTCCACCCCGTTGCAGATCGCCAGGATCGGCCACCCGGTCTCAGTTTGCCAATAGTTGTCGACGATGGGCTTGCCCAGCTCGTCAGAGATCCACTTGGCGGTCGGTTCGTCCAGCGGCTCGCCGGCCAGGAACAGCGCTTTGAGCGAAGACAGGTCGTACCTCTTGATGAACGAGGAGTCGTACTTTTTGAGCACGCGCACCGCCGTCGGTGCGCTGAACATCACCGACACCTTGTACTTCTCGACCAGGCTCCACCAGATACCGGCGTCCGGACGGATCGGCAGACCTTCGTACATGATGGTCGCCATGCCACCGATCAGCGGGCCGTAGATGATGTAGCTGTGGCCGACCACCCAGCCGATGTCGCTGGTGGAGAAATAGGTCTCGCCGGGCTCGCCCATGTAGATGTGCTTCATGGATGCGGCCAAGGCCACGGCGTAGCCGCCGGTGTCGCGCTGCACGCCCTTGGGCTTGCCGGTGGTGCCACTGGTGTAGAGGGTGTAGCTCGGGTGCGTGGCGTCGACCCATTCGCAGGGCACGACGACATCCATCACCTTGGCGCGCTCGGTCGCATAGTCGACATCGCGCCCCTCCACTGCCGTGAATGCGGCAAGACCCCGGTTGACCATCACGACCTTGCCCGGCTTGTGCGACGACAGCCGGATGGCCTCGTCCAGGAGCGGCTTGTACTCGACCACCTTGCCGCCGCGCGAGCCGGCGTCCGCGCTCACGATGGCCACCGGCGAGGCGTCCTCGATTCGGCTGGCCAGCGAGTGGCTGGCGAAGCCGCCAAACACCACCGAGTGGATCGCACCGATGCGCACACAAGCCAACATGGCAAACGCCGCCTCGGGAATCATCGGCATGTAAATCAGGACGCGGTCACCCTTCTTCACGCCCTGCGCCTTCAGGATGGCGGCCATGCGCTGCACCTCGGTGTGCAGCTCGCGGAAGCTGTAGGTCTTCTCGGTGTCGGTTTCGGTTGAGACAAAGATCAGTGCATTCTGGTCCGGCCGGTCCCTGAGGTGGCGGTCCACCGCGTTGTGGCAGAGGTTGGTCAGACCGCCCTCGAACCAGCGTGCGAACGGCGGGTTGTCGTAGTTGCAAACCCGGTCAAACGGTCTGTGCCAATCCACCAGCTGCGCCTGCTCGGCCCAGAAAGCGTCGCGGTCGGTGATCGAGCGCTGATGAAAGGCCTCGAAGCCCTGCGGGTTGCCCATGTAAGTCTCCTGGGTGGTGGATCAAACTGAATTCATAATTATGAATCCCAGACTTTCTGGAGTCTGACACGACGATGGCAGGACATCTTCGCCCGCCACCTTCCGAACTTACTTGATCAGCGCGTGAATCTCGCGGAAATCCGGGTGGTCGGCCGAACGCAGCCACTCGAACAACACCATCTCGGTGGTCACCAACTCGCATCCCGTGCCCGCCAGGCGGTCGAACGCCGCATCCCGGTTGCGCTCGGTGCGCGAGGCGCAGGCATCGGTGACCACCCACACATCCATTTCCTCCTCCACCAGATCCAGCGCCGTCTGGAGCAGGCAGACATGCGCCTCACATCCGGCCAGGACCACGGTGTTCCGCGGATGGGCCGCTGCAGCCGGCTTCTGCAGATGTTTGGGCAGGCTGCGGGCGTTGCCACCTTTGGTCGCGGGGCGCAGACATTCCAGCAGGCCATCGGGAACGGCACTGAAGTGCATCTTGGCGAGCGTGCGCTGGCAAAGGTCGCGCAGGCCCGGGTCGTTGGGCCCCAGCTTGGCGGGGTTCTGCTCGGTTCCCCACACCGGCACGCGCAGGCGACGGGCCGCCTGGGCCAGCCGGCGCGCGTTGGCCAGCACAGGCTCACGTTCCGGCAGCGCCGCCATCAGGCGCTCTTGGTAGTCGACCAGAACAAGTTGGGAGTCGGAAGCTTCGAGCAGCATGAAAAAATCCTGAAACTGTTCGTGCGGACTGCACGAACCGAGGGGCGATTGTGACAAACAGGTGCAGCGCGATCACATGGAGAAGAGGTCACCCTGCCCCGCCCCGTCGGCGTCCTGCTGCGTAGCGGCCAGGGCCTGGTCCATCCATTGCTGGAGGCTCTGCACAAACCGCGATTCCATCAGCGCCCGCCCCTCACCCCTTTGAGGCCCCTGCAACACCAGCAGTCCCAGCCCGTAGGCCAGCACCTCGTCGTGCAACTGCTGGGCGGCATCCGGCGTCAGTCCGCAGGTCTGGAGGGTTTCCAGGCAGGGCTGCAGCGCGTCCGCCAGGCGCCCCTGCAGCACCGACGCCGATACACCCGCCTCGCCAGCAGCCTCCTGCACACCGTGTCCGCCGTGCAGGACCAGCTCCAACCGCTGGGCGTCACCCGCCAGCCACGCCCACCAGGCCACCGAGCGCTCGATGAACAAGGTTCGCGCCAGCGCCGCCTGCGCAGAAGACACCGGACTGCCGTCCCTGCGCGGCCGGACTGTGCGGTCACCGCGCGGCGCCCTGATGCCAGACACCAGGTCGGCCAGTTCCTGCACGACGCGTTGCTGCAACGCGGACAGGATCGCCTCCCGCCCCGGGAAGTAGGCGTAAAGCGCACCGGCGGTGTAGCCCGCACGCTGTGCCAGCTGCCGCATGTTGAAGCCCTGCCCCCCGGCCTCCTGCCACAGCGCCCAGGCCACATCCAGCAGCTGTTGCCGCCGCTCGTCACCAAAACGCTGCTGCCGCGCCTGGCGGTCGGCCATGCGCTGCTGTTGCTGGCGAAGCTGTTCCGGCGTCAGGACCGGGGTGATGGCATCGAATTTGACTGACATGGCTCGATTGTCTATTTCCTTGGTGCTTGTTTGATTATATGAACGCGGTTCATTTAATTAAATTAAGATTTTCCGTTTGTTGGTGATTTGTTAGAACAAAACCATTCCAGCAGTTCTCCCCTTGGTTTTCTGGTTGAACACCAAGTGAGTCATTCCATCCAAATGCCAACAACGCCCGGTTCCTGACCGTCGAAAACTTCAACAGAATCAAAGGGATTGGCAACAGAACCTCGCTTGACTTCGGAGCAGTGCTTCGCTTAAGCTGCCCCGATGCGTGTTATCTGTGTCGCCGCTCTTCTTCTGGGATGTGCCTTGTGCCAGGCTGCCCCCAACGACCAGGAGCCCGACGAGATGGTGCGAATGCTGGAGGAACGCGGAGTGATGGCCCGGCTGGGCTCACAGCTCCAGCAGGCCAGAAGCGACATGGGAGAACGTGCATCCGATCTGGTGGTGCGCGCCATGGGGTTCCTGGGCGTGCCCTACCGCTACGGCGGCAACAGCGTGGACACCGGCTTTGACTGCAGCGGCCTTGTCCGGGCGGTCTATGAACAATCCTTCGGCAAGATCCTTCCCCGCCGGGCCGACCAGCAGGCGGCTGCCACGGAGGTCATTGACCGCAGCGACCTCAAGCCCGGCGACCTCGTTTTCTTCAACACCATGAGACGTGCGTTCAGCCATGTGGGTATCTACCTGGGCGAAGGCAAGTTCATCCACGCCCCTCGCGCCGGAGGTGCCGTGCGCGTGGAAGACATGCGTGTGGCTTACTGGCGGACACGGTTCAATGGCGCGCGCAGGGTGCCACTGAGCGGCCAGGACGTCGGCAGTCCCTGACCTGTTGCGGTTGATCACGCGCCACCCGCAGCGGGGACAGGTCAGCAAAAAGGCGCCGCAAGGGCGCCCTTTTTGTAGAGTCCTGGCGCTCAGCCGCGCTTCTGGATCGTGCGCCTGAAGTAGCGCTCGCGCACTCGGCGCGCCGTGCGCCAGAGCACCGGGGGGGCGAAATCCTGGCCCAGGCGCCACATCACACCAGAGAAGCTCTCCTCCGGCCGCGACTTGAAAATGGTGGTGTGGATGCCGTCCGCCTCGCCTTTCGGACGCCCGTTGGTGTAGTAGTACAGCGCCAGCGACTTGCGGGTCATGTCCTCCGGACAGTTCAGGGGGTCCGGATGGCCGTGGAAGGAGTCGCTGGTGGTGGTGAAGATCGCCAGGCGGTTGAACACCGGCAGGATCTTGTCGCCGCAGAACTTGGTGTCCTTGTCCCACAGCTCAAGGTACCCACCGTACTCCTCCTTCCAGTCCTTGTTCAGGTACAGCAGCACGTTGATGCGGCGGTCCAGGAAGGTGCTGTCGTGCTTGTTGAAGTCGGCGTGCAGCTTCAGCAGGCCTCCGCGACGGATCTGGTGCAGGCCCCCCCCGCGCAACAGCGGGTCGGGAATCAGGTTGTCGATGCCGGTGAGCTTTTCGAGGAACTGCAGGAACGGGATCGAGTGGAACTGGTAGAACAGTTGGCGGGTCACCGGGCCGAACTGGGTTTCGTCGGCGCAGACCAGCTTGATCTCGGTCTGGCGGTTGTAGTTGTGCCAGTCGATGTCGGCGGGCTTCGGAAACTCGGCCAGCACCGCCTCGGCCACATCCGGGGGCAGGAAGTTGTCCAGGTGGATGTGGGGGAACGGATTGCCCTTGGCGTACCGCTCCGCGTTATCCACAGCCAGTTGAAGGTACTTGGGATCGTCAAACACAAAACGATCGCTCAGATCCACGGTGGACATGTCCATGCGCTCCTCAGGAAGGGGTCGGGTCGATCCGACAAAACCTGACGATGCTAGGTCGCAAGACTTAAGATGCGTTTAAGCGTTCAGCCATCGTGGTCTGGTCGCTGGCGGTGCGGCCTGCCGCATCCTCATGCGGACATCAAGCCTGGGCAGCGGGCACCGGTGGCAGCGCGATACAGAACGTGGCACCCTCACCTGGCGCCGCCACGGCGGCGAGCTCACCGCCATGACGGTGCACGATGCGCTGCACCGTGGCCAGACCGATGCCGATGCCGGGAAACTGGTCCTCCCGGTGCAACCGCTGAAATGGCTGGAACAGCCGGTCAGCGTGGGCCATGTCGAAGCCCGCACCGTTGTCCGAGACGCATATGCCATGCAGCCCAGTGACACTCCCCGCATGCACACGGATCTCGGGGTCCGGTGTCGCACCGGTGTACTTCCAGGCGTTGTCAAGCAGATTGGTCATCACCGAGGCCAGCATGCGCTCGTCACCGGTGACCTCCAGCCCTTCCTCGACATAGGTGCGCACCTGCCGACTGGACTCCTCGGCCAGCTGTGCCAGTCGCTGACGGGCAAGTGCGGACACATCCACCCGGTCGAGGCGAAGATCCCCCCGGCTGCTTCTGGAGAGCGCAAGGATGCCTTCTATCAGCTGGCCCATGCGCGCAGCGGACTGGTGAATCCGGTCCAGATAAACCCTGGCCTGGTCGGGCAGTGTGTCGCCGAAATCTTCCTGCAGCGCCTGCGAGTAGCCGCTGAGCGCCCGCAATGGTGCGCGCAGATCGTGGGAGACCGCATAGGCGAAGGTCTCCAGTTCCCGGTTCGCGGCGCTGAGCTCGGCGGTGCGCTCGGAGACACGAAACTCCAGTGTGGCGTTCATCTCCCGCAACGTGGCCTCGGCCGACTTGAGCGCGTCGATGTCGGTGTGGGTGCCCAGCATGCGCAGCGGCCTGCCGTCCGCGGACCGCTGCTCGATCTGTCCCAAGGACAGGATCCATTTCCAGCGCCCGTCCCTCGTGCGCAGTCGGAATTCGACGCGAAACGCCGCCTGGCGGCCCGCGAGGTAGTCCTCCAGCAGGCGCGGAATGCGGGCCTGGTCTTCGGGGTGGAGCCGTTCGCGCCACGATGCGAGGGTCTCGCGGAAATCGGCCGGGTCGTGGCCGAGCATGACCGCGTACTCGGGACTCACGGTGGTTTCACCGGTTTCCAGGTTGAGGTCGTACAGCCCCTGACTGGCTGCCGCCAAGGCCAGGCGCAGCCGTTCTTCGCTGTCGTGCAGGGCCATCTCCGTGGCCCGTCGACCACTGATGTCGAGAAATGTCACCGCGCAAAGGCCCTCGCCCGCCCGGAAAGCGGACACCGAAAAGAAGGTGCCCAGACGTTCGGACCCTTGCTCGAACTGCCGCGACTCGCCTGTCAATGCCACCCGGCCGTAGGTGCCGATCCAGTCCGCTTCGTCGTCCTCGATACCCGGCAGCACCTGCGTCAGCCGTTGCCCCATGACCTTGACCAGGTCCAGACCCGTGACATCGGCCAGATGGCGGTTGGCGGCAAGGATCACCAGATCCACCGGTCTGCCCTGCCCGTCCTGAACCAGTTCGAACAATACAAAACCAGTGTTCATGTTCTCGAACAGGGAGCGGTAGCGGGCCTCGGACTCGATCAGCCGCTGCTTGGCCTGCGTGCGTTCGGTGATGTCGCGCGAAATGCCGAAGGTGCCTCGGATGTGTCCCTGGGCATCGCGCAGCGGCCCCTTGGTGGCCAGAAATACCCTTCGCCCCTGCGCCGTGTCCAGGTGTTCCTCGTTGGTCTCCACACGGCCAGACGCCAGCACCCGCCGGTCGATGCCCCGGATCAGCGTCGCCTGTTCGGCCGGGAAAGCAGCCCCGTCGTCCTGGCCGAGCAAGGCGCTGGCGGGACGCCCCACATAGCGGGCCGCGGCGTCGTTGACCAGCAGGTAGCGTCCCTGCTCGTCCTTGGCGAAGATGGCGTCGCTGGAACTCTGGGCGATGGCGGTGAGCAGCTCCAGGGCCCGGGTCTTTTCTTCCGCCTGGGCCTGTTCGCGCCGATGGGAGGCGTTCAGCCGTCCGACCAGCCGGCGGACCAGCACATACAGCAGCAGGGTGGTGACGACGACGAAGAACCAGCCCTTGAGCATGCTGGCCTGCACGAGCGCCTCGGGGTCGTGCCACAGCAGGCCCATCGCGCGGTCCGACAGCAGGATCCAGAGACCGGCAAACGCGGCATACACCAGCGCCACACGCAGGGCACCATGCGCCAGATTGATTCGTTTGTTGGATGTGTTCACTGGAATCCGGGCCGATGAAGCCGCTGCAACAAGCTTGGGCGACCTTACCCGTCCCGGCCCCGGCATACAAACCCTGCGACGCAAAAACTGCGAAAAATGACCGTTCGCGCGATGTGATCCGCAGACCCTATGCTGTCGTCAGGCCGACGCGCCGCCAGCAGGCTGCACCAGCAGCAGCCAGTCGCTGTCGCCGGCAGCGTTCCTGGCCGGCGGCGTCACATGCAGCTGCCCCACGCGCAAGTCGAGGTGCAAGGGGTGCGTTTCGAAGCTGGTCGGATCGACCCAGCAGCCCTTCAGCGGCCCTTTCAGCCGACGAACATCGAGCGAAAAGCCCTTGCTCTCGATCGTGTAGGCGAGAACGGTGGACCTGGCTTCGGCCATGCCCACGGCGATGGGTGCGGGCGAAGTGGGCCGCCACCCGAGCTTGAGAAGCAGCCGCTGCAGGCGCCTGCTGCGAGGCAGGAAGTGCTTGCGCCCCTCGGCCGGGAGCAGCGGCACGAACTCGTGCCACGGCAAGGTGGCCAGCAGGAACGACCGGGCCAGGCCGATCTGCCGGGCGCCGGGGAGTTGCATCGCCTGCGCCCACGGCAGGTTCCCCCAGCAGGACCCGGAGGGCGACGGGCCAAACGGCCGCTGCTCCGTGTTGACCTGCCAGATCCCGTTGGCCCCGTAGGTGTGCCCCGCCAGGCCGCTGTTGAGCGCATGCGCCCAGAACGCCTCGCGCGCGTCGCGGGCCGTGACGGTGGGGTTGATGTCCAGCGCTTCGTACCGGGACTCCCCGCTGATCACCGGCATGACCGGCCCCGCGCTCCAGCCCTCCTGCGCGCGCCGCGCGTGGTGCAGCGTGGGCTGCCCGTGACCGGTCTGCTGCATCTCGAAGTCGAGCAATCCCGGGTCCGTGACCGACTCGCGGGCGCTGGTGACCGGGTGCGTGGAAATCAGGCGGCCGAAGGCATTGAGTCGGCGCATCTCGCGGATCACCTCGGTCCATTCGGTGCGCAGCCGGGCCCGCGAGGCGTCCTTCTGCAGGTGGCCTTCCAGATACCACGGCATGGTCTGCTCGCCGGCGGCCACCCACACCACGGGCAGCGCCCCCCAGCGCGCGATCAGATGCCGCCAGTGCCGCTGCATGTTCTCCAGGCCGATCATGGGCAGGTAGTAGCCCCAGGCGCCCAGAATGCACGGCACCAGACCTTGCTCGACCAGGTGAAACACCCGCTGGTCCGCCTCGTCGAAAAAGGCCGGGTTGATCCGGCTCAGGTCGGTTTCCCAGCTGAAGCCACTGGCGCTGCGGCCCCGCTCGTCGAACAGCGGCATGTCCGGATACAGGCCTGCGACGAGCTGGATCAGGTTGAACCCGCGTTCCTTGCGGTTGCGTACCAGCGCCTGGAAATCATCCGGCCACGAGAGGCGGCCGCACAGCCCCATCCACCAGGTGTCGCCCAGCCAGAAGAACGGCGTGCCGTCGGCGTGGCAGAAGTGCCGCCGGTCCTCGGCCACCCGGATGCCACCGTGCCGGTAGAGCGGGTTGTCACCCTGGTAGGCCGTGACCTCGACCGTGCCCGCCTGGCCATGCAGACCCGCATTGCCCGCGTCGCTGCAGCGGGTGGTGAAGGTGTGGATGCCCGTCTCGGCACTGGCGTAGCGGACACACCAGGTGACCCCGCCGCCCCAGAACGCCGGCACCTCGACCACACGCTGGCTGGGCGATACGAACACCACGTCCAGCAGCAGATCTTTGAACGGCTCGTCATAGGCGACGCTCGACCGGAAGCGGATCTCGACCGCCCTGTTCTGATGTGTGCGGAGCGTCATGCCTTGCCCCCGCCCGCCAGCCGCCGGGCTTCTTCAAGCATGGACGCATCGCCATAGCGCTCGATCAGAGACATCGTGATCTGCGCCGTGGGCCTGCTCAACCACATCGGCGACTTCTTCAGAAAGCCGAAGCCCTGTTCGGGCAATGACCAGTGCGGCAGCGCATAGGCCGGCCCTGTGGCGATGGTGGCCCAGAGAATGAAGCGGCGCAGCGTCGCTGCATCGACCGGTGCTGCCGACGGGTCGGTCAGGGCCCGCTGTTCTTCGCGCAGCGCCGTGTCCTCGGGGATCACCAGGTTCGCAGCCAGTTCGCGCAACTGGTCGGCGTCCATGCGTTCGAGGTGCTGATCGAACCGGGTGATGTCCAGTGTCTGGGCATGGCGATAGCCGCGATCAATGACCCAGCGGCTCAGACCGACCTCGCCACGGCGAATGGTTTCCAGCTTGTCGGCGGTGAGCGTCAGGTCCTGCCAGTACTTGCGGAAGCCCGGGTCCCTCAGGATGCGCGCGCCAAACATCAGCGCGAACGAGCAGTAGTGCAGGTGCGGCACGCCCTCATCCGGCACCCAGGGCCGGCCACGGCCGGGGTCTGCCAGAAAGTCCAGCCAGCCGTCGTTGGATACCGCGCCCACCAGATCCACCTCCAGCCGCTCGGCCTGCGCCAGCCAGTCTGCCGAGGCCGGCACCGGGAACCAGGCGGAATCGTTGACCAGCAACAGCTGATCGAGGCCCGGCAGTTGGTCCAGGGCCATCAGCACGCCCTCGCGGTAGGCGCCAAAGTCGTAACCGTAGTTGGGCCGCTCCACCAGCCGCCAGCACAGGGGTTGCAGGCGTTCGCGCTCCTGGGGCGTCAGCGGCAGGTTGCTGACCACCAGCGGCGCACAGCCCTTGCGCGCCAGGTAGGCCAGCGACGTCAGGTGGGAGTCCTGCAGCCCGAGGCGTGGGTACACGACATACACCGCACAGCGCCGGGTGGCCGCCAGTGCGCCTTCGGTGATGCGCACCTGGCGCCTGAGCCAGTGGTCGTGCCACAGGTTGCCGAACCAGAGGTTGACGAACAGACCCGGCATCCGCCGCACACGGCCCCAGCGCCAGGCCAGATGGTTTCGCAGCCGGGTGAGCCAGCGGCCAGCGGTCTGCGCAAATGAATCGGTCCCCATGCTGCGTCGGACGGCTCAGGACACCGATCGCCGGAGCATGGGCAGCACCAACCGGTGGCCCAGCGGAGCGAACACCGCCACCTCCACCAGCCCCAGCAGCAGCAGGCGTACGAAAGGATGCTGGCCCGCCACCCAGGGCAGGTGGTGCACGAACCACCATCCGAGGGCCGAGGCGCCGAGCATCAGGAACAGCAGCAGGCCTTCCATCCGCAGGTTGCGCAGGCCCAGCTTCCAGCCCAGGTACTGGCTCGTGGCCCCGGTGACCACCTCGGCACACAGCACGGCCAGCACCGCCGTCTCGATGGAGTAATCGAACTGGAGGTAGACCCCGAGGAACAGCAGGAACGAGAGCACCTTGACCGCGCTCACGATGGCGATCCACTGCGGCTTGCCCATGGCCATGAACGCAGCGCCGTAGATGCCGCTGAGGCTGCTGAACCAGACCCCCATGGCCAGCAGCGGCAGGAAGTCGCCCCCTTTGACGTAGCGGTCGTCGTAGGCCAGATCGAAGAAGCTGCTGGCCCCGGTCACCAGCAGCACCACCAGAAAGCTCACCACCAGCATCAGCGGCACGCGGGTGCGCCGGAAGGCCTCTTTCAGCGGCACCCCGTGGTCCAGCATGCGCGAGTACCAGGGGAACACGATGGAGGACTGCAGCGTCCCCACCAGCATCGCCACCATCAGCGACAGGCTGGTGGCGATGGAATAGACGCCCACCTCGGCCAGGGGGAAGATGGCCGCCAGCAGCACGCGATCGATCTGCAGCGCCAGGAAAGAGATCATGGTGCTCAGGAACACCCACTTGCCGAAGCCGAAGATAGCCTTCACCGAGTCCCGGTCGAGCCGGAACCGGTCGGTCATGCCCGACAACATCGCATACGAGAGCCAGACCCGCAGGCCGCTGCTGACCACACCTGCGATCGCCAGCGCATATACCGAGCGCAGGTACCAGGCCAGTCCCACCATCAGCACCGCGTTCAGCACCTGCACCAGGAGCTCGATCTTGGTCACGCTGGCAAGGTCCATCCTCCGAGCCGCGGTGAGCATGCGCGAGGACTGGAAGCCGTCGGCGATGGCACCAAGCGCCACCAGCGGGATCAGCCAGAGCAGTTCGCGGGCCATCGGGTCGTTGGCGCCATAGATGTGCGCCATGGGCCAGGCCAACGCCGCCGCACCGATGAACAGGATCCCTCCCCGAATCGTCTGCAGGGTCCAGGCCGTCTGCAGGAAGACCGGTTCGTCGCCTCTGGGGTTCTGCACCACGCTGGGCTTGAGCCCGAGGTCGGAGAACATCGCCAGGCCCTGCATCACCGCCGCCACCAGGGCCATCAGGGCAAAGGCCTCCTGGAACAACAACGCCGCCAGTGCGATGTTCGATGCGAGACGGATGATCTGCCCGCCACCGAACGCGACAACGATCCAGATCGTCCCGGTCTTGGCGCGGGCGGAGATGTGGGCCATTGAGGACTGGCCGACCTCCGCGGCGGGTGTCACTGAGTCGGTCAAGCAGCACTCCCCGGCGCCACATCTTGGGCAGCATGCAATCGCACCATTGGATACATCACGGTTGGTTCTGGTGCTCGGGCAGGCACCCTGTTGCGCGCAGGCGAATGAAAAAGTTCAAACGCGCGGGGGCAAATTATCGCGAAGATTTCCTCTCCGTCTCGGCCCGCGCGAGGCGCACGCAACAAAACGCCCTCCGGAACACAGGGTCCCGGAGGGCGAATCGATTGGGCTTCTCGGCCAACCGCCAGGCTGCTGACGGCGGCGGACCAGGCTTACTTCTTCGAGGGCGGCAGGTCGGTGCAGGACCCGTGCGCCACCTCCGCCGCCATGCCGATGCTCTCGCCCAGCGTGGGGTGCGGGTGGATGGTCTTGCCGATGTCCACCGCGTCGGCACCCATCTCGATGGCCAGCGCGATCTCGCCGATCATGTCGCCGGCGTGGGTGCCCACGATGCCGCCGCCCAGGATCTTGCCGTGGCCATGGGCCTCGGGGCTGTCGTCGAACAGCAGCTTGGTGAAGCCCTCGTCGCGGCCGTTGGCAATGGCGCGGCCGGAAGCCGTCCAGGGGAACAGGCCCTTCTTGACCTTGATGCCCTGCGCCTTGGCCTGGTCCTCGGTCAGGCCCACCCAGGCCACTTCGGGGTCGGTGTAGGCCACGCTGGGGATCACGCGGGCGTTGAAGGCGGCCGAGGCCAGGTCCTTGTTGCCCTGCAGTTCACCGGCAATGACTTCCGCCGCCACGTGCGCCTCGTGCACCGCCTTGTGCGCCAGCATGGGCTGGCCCACGATGTCGCCGATGGCGAAGATGTGCGGCACGTTGGTGCGCATCTGGATGTCGACGTTGATGAAGCCGCGGTCGGTCACGGCCACGCCGGCCTTGTCGGCGGCGATCTTCTTGCCGTTGGGCGTGCGGCCCACCGCCTGCAGCACCAGGTCGTAGGTGCCTTCGCTCTTCGTGCCGTCCAGGCCCTCGAACTGCACCTTGATGCCTTCGGGCGTGGCCGTGGCGCCCACGGTCTTGGTCTTCAACATGATGCTGTCGAAGCGGCCCTTGTTCATCTTCTCCCAAACCTTGACCAGGTCGCGGTCGGCGCCCTGCATCAGGCCGTCGAGCATCTCGACCACGTCCAGGCGGGCGCCCAGCGTGCTGTACACCGTGCCCATCTCCAGGCCGATGATGCCGCCGCCGACGATCAGCATCTTCTTGGGCACACCCTTGAGCGCCAGCGCGCCGGTCGAATCCACGATGCGCTCGTCCTGCGGGAAGAACGGCAAACGCACCGCTTGCGAGCCGGCGGCGATGATCGCGCGCTTGAAGGCCACGACCTTCTTGGTGCCGGTCTTGTCCTGGCCCGTGCCCGTCGTCTCTTCCACTTCCACGTGGTTGGGGCCGACGAAGGCGCCGTAGCCGCGCACGGTGGTGACCTTGCGCATCTTGGCCATGGCGGCCAGACCACCGGTCAGCTTGCCGATGACCTTTTCCTTGTGGGCGCGCAGCTTGTCCACGCTCACCGTGGGCTTACCGAACTCGACGCCCAGATCGCCCAGGTGCGAGACCTCGTCCATCACCGCCGCGACGTGCAGCAGCGCCTTGGACGGGATGCAACCCACGTTCAGGCAGACGCCGCCCAGCTGAGCGTAACGCTCGACGATCACGACCTTCAGACCCAGGTCGGCGGCGCGGAAGGCGGCCGAATAGCCGCCGGGGCCGGCGCCCAGCACCAGCACGTCGCATTCAATGTCGGCCGAGCCGCCGAAGCTGGCGGCCGTGGGGGCCACGACCGGCGCAGTGGCCGGGGCCGCAGCGGGTGCGGCGGCAGGCGCAAGTGCTGCGGCCGGTGCGGGAGCAGCCGCAGCGCCCTCCGCGTCCAGCACCAGCACGACCGAACCTTCGCTGACCTTGTCGCCCAGCTTGACCTTGAGCTCTTTGACCACGCCAGCGTGCGACGAGGGGATCTCCATCGAGGCCTTGTCAGACTCGACCGTGATGAGGCTCTGTTCGGCCTTGATGGTGTCACCCGCCTTGACCAGCAGTTCGATGACCGCGACCTCGTCGAAGTCACCGATGTCGGGAACCTTGATGTCCATGAGTGCCATGTTCGGGTTCCTTTACAGCAGCACGCGACGGAAGTCGCCGAGGATCTGGCCGAGGTACGCGTTGAAGCGGGCCGCTGCGGCGCCGTCGATCACGCGGTGGTCCCAGGTCAGCGACAGCGGCAGCATCAGGCGCGGCACGAACTGCTTGCCGTCCCACACCGGTTCCATCTGGCTCTTGCAGACGCCCAGGATGGCGACTTCGGGTGCGTTGATGATGGGCGTGAAGTAACGGCCACCGATGCCACCCAGGCTGGAGATGGTGAAGGTGGCGCCGGACATGTCGGCGGGGCCGAGCTTGCCGTCGCGCGCCTTCTTGGCCAGTTCACCCATTTCCTGGCTGATCTGCAGCACGCCCTTCTTGTCGGCGTCCTTGATGACGGGCACGACCAGACCGTTGGGTGTGTCGGCCGCAAAACCGATGTGCCAGTACTGCTTGTAGACCAGCGCATCGCCGTCCAGCGAGCTGTTGAACTCGGGGAACTTCTTGAGCGCGGCGACGCACGCCTTGATCAGGAAGGCCAGCATCGTGACCTTGACGCCGCTCTTCTCGTTCTCCTTGTTGGTCGAGACGCGGAAGGCTTCGAGGTCGGTGATGTCGGCGTCGTCATGGTTGGTGACGGCCGGGATCATGATCGCATTGCGCAACAGGTTGGCGCCGCTGATCTTCTTGATGCGGCCCAGTTCCTTGCGCTCGATCGGGCCGAACTTGGCGAAGTCCACCTTGGGCCAGGGGATCAGGCCCAGCTCTGAGCCGCCACCGCCGGACGATGCCGGGGCCTTGGCCGCTTGCGCCTTGGTCTGCACCGCGCCGGCCATGACCGACTTGGTGAACGACTGGATGTCTTCGGCCGTGATGCGGCCCTTCAGGCCCGAGCCCTTGACCTCGTCCAGCGGCACGCCCAGTTCGCGGGCGAACTTGCGCACCGACGGCGAGGCGTGCGGCAGACCCAGAGCCGGGGTGGCGGTGGGGTTGTGCGCCGGAGTAGTGGCAGGAGCCGAGGCGACGGCAGCGGCGACCGGAGCGGCCACAGCAGCGGCAGCAGGTGCAGCAGCCACCGGAGCCGCAGCGGCCGGTGCCGGTGCAGCGGCACCCGCGGCACCTTCCAGAATCGCCAGCAGGTCCCCGATGTTGACCTTGTCGCCGACCTTGACCTTGAGTTCCTTGAGCACGCCGGCGTGCGAAGACGGAATCTCCATCGACGCCTTGTCGGACTCGACCGTGATCAGGCTCTGCTCGACCTTGATGCTGTCGCCAGGCTTGACAAACACTTCAATGACCGCGACGTCCTTGAAGTCGCCGATGTCGGGCACGCGCACTTCCACCGGTCCCGCAGCAGCAGGCGCTGCAACCGGCGCAGCCACCGGGGCTGCCGCAGGGGCCGGGGCCGGAGCCGGTGCAGCGGCGGCAGGTGCCGGCGCAGCGGCCTCACCAGCGGCTTCCACCACCAGCACCACCGAGCCCTCTTTCACCTTGTCACCCAGCGCCACGCGCATTTCTTTGACCACGCCAGCGGTGCTGGACGGGATCTCCATCGAGGCCTTGTCGCTCTCGACCGTGATCAGCGACTGCTCGGCCTTGACCGTGTCGCCCACCTTGACCAGCAGTTCGATGACCGCCACTTCGTCGAAGTCGCCGATGTCCGGGACCTTCACTTCTACCAGTGCCATGTTCTTGTCTCCGGATGTTTACGCGTAGAGCGGGTTGACCTTGTCCGTCTTGATGCCGTACTTCTTGATCGCCTCGGCCACCTTGGCCAGCGGCAGCTTGCCCTCGTCGGCCAGCGCGCGCAGGGCGGCGACCACGATGTAGTGGCGGTTGATCTCGAAGTGCTCGCGCAGCTTGCTGCGGAAGTCGCTGCGGCCGAAACCGTCGGTGCCCAGCACCTTGTACTCGCGGCCCTTGGGGATGAAGGGGCGGATCTGCTCGGCGTAGTTCTTCATGTAGTCGGTCGAGGCGACCACCGGACCGGCGTGCTTTTCGAGCTGCTGCGCCACAAACGGCACGCGTTGCTTCTCGGTCGGGTGCAGCAGGTTGAAGCGCTCGCAGTCCTGGCCGTCGCGGGTCAGTTCGTTGAAGCTCGGGCAGCTCCACACGTCGGCCTGCACGCCCCAGTCGGTGGCCAGCAGTGCCTGGGCAGCGATGGACTCACGCAGGATGGTGCCGGAGCCCAGCAGCTGCACGCGCTTGTCGCCTTCGGCGCCCGGCTTGCACAGGTACATGCCCTTGATGATCTGCTCTTCCGTGCCGGCGGTCAGGCCGGGCATGGCGTAGTTCTCGTTCAACAGCGTCAGGTAATAGAAGACGTTGTCCTGCTTCTCCACCATGCGCTTCAAGCCGTGGTGCAGGATCACGCCGACTTCGTGCGCGAAGGTCGGGTCGTAGCTGACGCAGTTCGGGATCGTGCCGGCCAGGATGTGGCTGTGGCCGTCTTCGTGCTGCAGGCCTTCGCCGTTCAGCGTGGTCCGGCCGGACGTGCCGCCGAGCAGGAAGCCGCGCGCCTGCATGTCGCCGGCGGCCCAGGCAAGGTCGCCAATGCGCTGGAAACCGAACATCGAGTAGTACACGTAGAACGGCACCATGATGCGGTTGCTGGTGCTGTACGACGTGGCGGCCGCGATCCAGCTGCTCATGCCGCCGGCTTCGTTGATGCCTTCCTGCAGGATCTGGCCGGCCTTGTCTTCCTTGTAGTACATGACCTGGTCTTTGTCCACCGGGGTGTACTGCTGGCCAGCCGGGTTGTAGATGCCGACCTGGCGGAACAGGCCTTCCATGCCGAAGGTGCGGGCCTCGTCCACCAGGATGGGCACCACGCGCGGACCCAGTGCCTGGTCGCGCAGCAGCTGCGTCAGGAAGCGCACATAGGCCTGCGTGGTCGAAATCTCGCGACCTTCGGCGGTCGGCTCCAGCACGGCCTTGAAGGTTTCCAGCGAGGGCACGGTGAAGCTCTCGTCGGCCTTGGTGCGGCGCTTGGGCAGGTAGCCACCCAGGGCCTTGCGGCGCTCGTGCAGGTACTGCATCTCCGGCGTGTCGTCGGCGGGCTTGTAGAACGGGATCTTGGGCAGCTCGCTGTCCGGAATCGGGATGTTGAAGCGGTCGCGGAAGTATTTGATGTCCTCGTCGGTCAGCTTCTTGGTCTGGTGGACGGTGTTCTTGCCTTCGCCGGCCTTGCCCATGCCGAAGCCCTTGACCGTCTTGATCAGCAGCACGGTCGGCTGGCCCTTGTGGTTCACGGCCTGGTGGTAGGCGGCGTACACCTTCTGCGGGTCGTGGCCGCCGCGGCGCAGGTTCCAGATGTCGTCGTCGCTCATGTGCGACACCAGTTCCAGTGCCTTGGGGTCGCGGCCGAAGAAGTGCTTGCGCACGTAGGCTCCATCGTTGGCCTTGAAGGCCTGGTAGTCGCCGTCCAGCGTCTCCATCATGATCTTGCGCAGCGCGCCGTCCTTGTCACGCGCCAGCAGCGGGTCCCAGTTGGAGCCCCACAGCAGCTTGATCACGTTCCAGCCGGAGCCGCGGAACTCGCCTTCGAGTTCCTGGATGATCTTGCCGTTGCCACGCACCGGACCGTCCAGGCGCTGCAGGTTGCAGTTCACCACGAAGATCAGGTTGTCGAGATTTTCGCGCGCGGCCAGGCTGATGGCGCCCAGCGACTCGACCTCGTCCATTTCACCGTCGCCGCAGAACACCCAGACCTT
Organism: Hydrogenophaga pseudoflava; assembly: GCF_004353865.1. Lineage (NCBI taxonomy): Bacteria > Pseudomonadati > Pseudomonadota > Betaproteobacteria > Burkholderiales > Comamonadaceae > Hydrogenophaga > Hydrogenophaga pseudoflava. The sequence continues at coordinate 2,154,865 of NZ_CP037867.1, read as the reverse complement.
GCGGTTCTCGGTGTTGGCGATGCCACGGGCGTGCAGGTACTTCAGGAAGCGCGCCTGGTAAATCGCCATCAGCGGGCCCAGGCCCATCGAGACGGTCGGGAACTGCCAGAACTCGGGCATCAGCTTGGGGTGCGGATAGCTCGACAAACCCTTGCCGTCCACTTCCTGGCGGAAATGCAGCAGCTGCTCTTCGGTCAGGCGGCCTTCGAGGTAGGCGCGGGCGTAGACGCCGGGCGACACGTGGCCCTGGATGTACAGGCAGTCACCGCCGTGGTTCTCGGACTCGGCGTGCCAGAAGTGGTTGAAGCCGGCGCCGAACATGTGGGCCAGCGAAGCGAACGAACCGATGTGACCACCCAGGTCACCGCCATCATCCGGGTTGTGGCGGTTGGCCTTGACCACCATCGCCATGGCGTTCCAGCGCATGTAGGCACGCAGGCGTTCTTCGATCTCGATGTTGCCGGGGCAGCGGGCCTCTTCGGTTGGCTCGATGGTGTTCACATAGCCGGTGTTGGCCGAGAACGGCATGTCGATGCTGTTCTGGCGGGCTTCCTCGAGCAGTTGCTCCAGCAGGAAGTGGGCGCGCTCAGGGCCCTCTTTTTCAATGACGGCGGCCAGCGCCTCCATCCATTCGCGGGTTTCCTGGGCATCGATGTCCCCGGCACCACGGTTGTTCTGAGCGTCGGACGCTGACATGGCTGTCTCCTGTGGGTTTGAAATAAAGCTTACGGCGGTGATTCCGCAGTGTCACGGATTTTTCCACAGATCATTTTCAATTTCAATATGTGCTCTATGATTTCTTTATATGAAATATTACCGCGCACATGTTGTGGCGTCTGCTGCGCGCTCCGCCGACTCTGGCCTGTGGATTCCGCGGGCACACCCGTACACTCGAACGAATGATTCCCGCCCCTGAACAACCACCAGCGAGCCCGCCCGGAGGCACTCCGCTGGACTGGTGGCGCCGCTGGTGGCGCCGCCTTCCTCCCTCGCGCCAGGACCGCTTCGCCACGCTGGCGCCACTGCTGTCCGTCCTGCTGTTTCTGTCGGCCATCGCGGTGGCCATCACCTATCTGCGCTACGAGGAACTTGAGCGCGAGCAGGAAGCCGTGACGCGAGACGTCGAGTACGCGCAGCAGCGCATCCGGCTGCGACTGCTGGAACGCCAGGAACAGCTCATGCGTCTGGCGCGTGAGGTCGACAACAAGGAGATCAGCGCCGATGAATTCGAGTTCCAGGCCGAAACGCTCATCAGCCAGTTCCCCGAACTGCAGGCGATCAGCTGGGTCGATGCGCGCCGCACCGTCCAGGCCAGCCACGCCTCGCCCAGTGCTCCGCTGTCACTGTTGCGCCCCAAGGGCAGCACGATGGCGGCAGCCGAAGGCGATGGCTCCTTCGAGTTGGCGCGCGACCTGCGCCAACCGATCTATTCGAGGCCCCTCGGCGAGGACGCCCGCCAATCCACCCTGATGCTGCAGGTGCCTCTCACCGAGCAGGGTCGCTTCTCGGGCACGGTCATGGGCGAGTACTCCATCGACGGACTGATGCGCTTCGGCATGCCGCCGGAGATCATGGCGCGCTACGCGGTGGCCCTTCTCGATGATCGCGGCCGTGTGCTCGCGGGCAACCTGCAGTCACCGAGCGCGGTGCTGCGGCTGCTGCCCTGGTCGCCGCAGCCACTGGAGCACGAGGTGCCGGTCTCGCCGGTGGGCAACGGCCTGATCCTCAAGGCCCAGGGCTACCGCACCTCGCAGGACATCGTGGGCAGCGGCTTCTTCTGGGTCATCGGCGCGCTGTCGGCGCTCACGGTGTGGATGCTGCTGGGCACCTGGCGCCACACGCGCCGCCGCGTGCAGGCGCAGCAGGCCCTGATGTCGGAGACCAACTTCCGCCGTGCAATGGAAAACTCCATGCTCACCGGCATGAGGGCGCTGGACATGCAGGGTCGCATCACCTATGTCAACCCCGCGTTCTGCTCGATGACGGGCTGGACCGAAAGCGAGCTGGTCGGCCGCACCGCCCCCTTCCCCTACTGGCCAGAGGACGACCACGAGCAACTGGCGGCGCGGCTGGAGGACGAGCTCAACGGCCGGTCCACCCCCGGCGGGTTCGAGGTGCGTGTGCAGCGCCGCGACGGCAGCATCTTCGACGCCCGCATGTACGTCTCGCCCCTGATCGACCCGAGAGGACACCAGACCGGGTGGATGACCTCGATGACCGACATCACCGAGCCCAAGCGCATCCGCGAAGAACTCTCCGCATCCTACGAACGGTTCACGACCGTGCTGGAATCACTGGACTCCGCGGTGTCGGTGGCGCCACTGGGCAGCGACGAGATGCTGTTCGCCAACAAGATGTACCGACTCTGGTTCGGCACCCGCGGCCATGGCCACCGCCAGCTGGTCGACCTGGCCGGCAACCAGCCCACCCCCAGCCCGGACAACGGGGACGCGGTGGACGCCTTTGCCGGCATGCCGACCGACACGCTGACCGACGCGGGCGCCGAGAACGCCGAGGTGTTCGTCGAGGAGCTCGACCGCTGGCTGGAGGTGCGCACGCGCTACCTGACCTGGGTCGACGGCCGGCTGGCCCAGATGGTGATCGCCAGCGACATCACGCCGCGCCGCAACGCGGAAGAACAGGCCGCGCGCCAGGCCGAACGCGCGCAGACCGCCAGCCGCCTGATCACCATGGGCGAGATGGCGTCGAGCGTGGCGCACGAACTCAACCAGCCGCTCACGGCCATCAGCAACTACTGCAACGGCATGATCTCGCGGCTGAAGGAGCAGCGCATCAGCGAAGAGGACATGCTCGCCGCGCTGGAGAAAACCGCGCGCCAGGCCCAGCGCGCCGGCCAGATCATCCAGCGCATCCGCGCCTTCGTGAAGCGCAGCGAACCCAATCCCATGCCCTCGGACGTGGCACAGATGGTGAGCAACGCGATCGAACTGGCCGACATCGAACTGCGCCGCCACCAGGTCCGCCTCTCGCCATACGTCGCGGCGCGTCTGCCAAGTCTGATGGTCGATCCGATCCTGATCGAACAGGTGCTGATCAACCTGCTCAAGAACGCGGGCGAGGCGATTGCGCAGGCGGGCCGACCACCCGGCGAGCGCTACATCGAACTGCGTGTCGGTCCGCGCCGGCTCGATGACCAGGAGGTGGTGGAGTTCTCCGTGCGCGATTCGGGCAACGGAGTACCGGCCGAAATGATCGAGCGCATCTACGAGGCTTTCTACAGCACCAAGAGCGAAGGCATGGGCATCGGCCTCAAGCTGTGCCGCAGCATCGTCGAGTCGCACCACGGCAGGATGCAGGTGCAGAACATCTACAATGGAGATGAAGTGGTGGGTTGCTGCTTCAGTTTCTGGATTCCCGTTCAGTCCCGACTGACACAGGAACCGGAACCGGGGCCATCCGCCGCGACGTCGTTGACGGACACCGAAAGAGCGAGATGAGTTTGATTCCCAAAAAAGGCACCGTCTATGTCGTCGATGACGACGAGGCTGTTCGTGACTCCCTTCAATGGCTGCTCGAAGGCAAGGACTACCGGGTCCGCTGCTTTGAATCTGCCGAAGCCTTCCTCAGCCGCTACGACGCGCGAGAGGTCGCCTGCCTGATCGCCGACATCCGCATGGGTGGCATGACCGGCATGGAGCTGCAGGAAAAGCTGATCGAACGCCAGTCTCCCCTGCCCATCGTCTTCATCACCGGCCATGGCGATGTGCCGATGGCTGTGGAATCCATGAAGCGGGGCGCGCTGGACTTCATCCAGAAGCCCTTCAAGGAAGACCAGCTGGTGCTGCTCGTCGAGCGCATGCTCGAAACCGCGAAGGAAGCTTTTGCCACCCACCAGCAGGCCGCCAGTCGCGACGCCCTGCTCTCCAAGCTCACCGGCCGCGAAGCCCAGGTGCTCGAACGCATCGTCGCCGGTCGCCTGAACAAGCAGATCGCCGACGACCTGGGCATCAGCATCAAGACCGTGGAAGCGCATCGCGCCAACATCATGGAAAAGCTGGGTGCCAACACCGTGGCCGATCTGCTCAAGATCGCCCTGGGCCAGACACCCGCCAAAGTCTGACCCTCCACACCCTGCGCCAACGCCCGCCCCCTCCCGGCGGGCGTTTCCATTTCTCCCCTCTTTCCCCCAACGACCATGACCGCCCAACTCATCGACGGCAATGCCCTCTCCAAACAGCTTCGCACCGATGTGGCAGCGCGCGTGACCGCACTCAAGGCCAAAGGGGTGACGCCTGGTCTGGCCGTCATCCTGGTCGGCGACAACCCCGCCAGCCAGGTCTATGTGCGCAACAAGGTCAAGGCCTGCGAGGACACCGGCATGCACTCGGTGCTGGAGACCTGGCCGGCCACCATGACCGAGGCCGAGCTGCTGGCCCGCGTGGACGCGATGAACAACGACGCCAGCATCCACGGCATCCTGGTGCAGCTGCCGCTGCCGGCCCACATGAACGCACAGCGCGTGATTGAGGCGATCTCGCCCGAGAAGGACGTGGACGGCTTCCACATCGCCAGCGCCGGCGCGCTCATGACCGGCCTGCCCGGCTTCTGGCCCTGCACGCCCTACGGCTGCATGAAGATGCTGGAAAGCATCGGCTACGAGCTCAAGGGCAAACACGCGGTCGTCATCGGGCGCAGCAACATCGTGGGCAAGCCCATGGCCATGCTGCTGCTGCAGCAGAACGCCACCGTCACCATCTGCCACAGCGCCACCAAAGATCTCAAGGCCATGACGCTGCAGGCCGACGTGATCGTCGCCGCTGTGGGCAAGCGCAATGTGCTGACCGCCGACATGGTCAAACCCGGTGCCGTGGTGCTGGACGTGGGCATGAACCGCAACGACGAAGGCAAGCTCTGCGGTGACGTGGACTTTGCGGGCGTGAAAGAAGTGGCGGGCTGGATCACCCCGGTGCCTGGCGGTGTCGGCCCCATGACCATCACCATGCTCATGGTCAACACCCTGGAATCGGCGGAGCGGCGCGCCGCCTGAACACCACCCGGTTTCAGCGCAGCAGCGAGCAGGGCTGCGGGTAGAGCCGCAACAGCGGCTCCGACGGGCCCCCCGGGGCGAGCGGCCCCAGGCGCTGCTGCTCCATCAGCTCCCATTGCGCCTGCCGCCCCAGCCAGCCGGGCTGGAACTGCGCCCGTGCATCCAGCGCCTGCAACCGGACATCCGCCGCCGCAACGTCACCGCCGGCGCGGTACTGTTCCAGCCAGCACAGCTTCATGCCCGCGTAGTAGCGACCGAGCAGGTACGCCTCGCGCGTCTCCGGCAGCACGCGCGCGGCGAACAAGAGCAACAGCACCAGCAACAGCGGCCCCAGCCGGTCGCGGTGCTGGAACAGCAACAGGTAGACCGCCAGCAGTCCCGGCAGCAGCAAGGCCGTATAGCGGGACGCCATCGCGGCGCCGACACCCAGCTGCGCGCGCCCGTAGGCGGTGAGCAAGGCGAAGACCAGACTGCAACCGATCAGCACCACGCACACCTGCCACAGGGTCCGCTCGCCATCCCGCTCAGCGGCTGGGCGGCTGAGATGCCGCACGCCCCACAGCCACGCGACCACCCAGGCCGCCAGCAGCAAGGCGCCTGCGGGATAGAGGACCCAGGGCGAGGGGCGCTGCAGCATGAGCAGGAAATGGCTCAGCATGGCGGCCATGAAGCGCAGGTAGTCGGTCGGGTCCGGCCGCAGCACCTGAAAGCCGTCGGCCGACACCACGAACTGATACCGGTGCAGAAACGCCAGCAGCGTGAGCACACCAGCCGCCAGCACGACCATCGCTCGTCGGCGCTGCATCACGTTGCCGCGCCAGACGTCGACCAAGGCCACCAGCATCAGCGCAGGCAAGGCCGTGAGACCAAACCCGGTGAAGCCCAGGCACACCACCAGTGCGATCAACGCCAGGTGGTTCAGGAGGCCGGGCTCCGCCAGCCACACGTTGAGCAGCAGCATCAGGAGCAGCAGCGGGAAGATGCTGTGCGACGCGTTGGGCGCAACGACCAGGGTCTCGAAGGTGCACACGCCCCAGAACGCCAGCAGCAGCACGGCGTCCCAGAGCGACCACGGCGCCGGCAGCAGGCGCCGCCGCAAGCGCAGCGCCAGCAGGCCGGCCACCAGTTGCACGCACGCGGTCCAGAGGCTGTCCCAGCGCACGTTCCAGTCGCTGAAATGGTAGGCCGGCAGCACCAGGGAGAAGTTCAGCCCCTGACGGTGGGGCCCGTGCTGCCAGATGAAAGCGATGGCGGCATCGCTCCACTGAAAGCCGTTGTACAGCCGGGTGAGCAGGGCCCACTGGTCGGAGAAGGGCACATTGACCGCCAGCAGCCAGGTGAGCCCCAGCAGCCGCGCGGCCAGCAGTGCCGCGACCACGGCCAGCAGCCCGGCGACCATCGGCGGAGGCAGCGCCGTCAGCCACTGGGCCAGGCGCCGCAGGGCATTCATGCCGGGGACGCCGACCGCCTGGGTGCGGCCAGGCGCCACAACACCGCCCCTGAGCACAGCCACTGGCCCAGCACCAGCACCGAGCCCAGGCTGTGCCACAGGCGCAGGTCACCGCCGGTCGCGCGCGCGGTCACGATCTTCCGGACCACACCGAATTCTTGTGTCATGGCCAGCAGCACGGCCAGCGCCACCAGGGCCATGCTGATCAGCGCGGCCCTGAGATCCGGCAGCGCTTGCGATGAGGTGTCGGCGGTGAGCCATGCGCGCTGACGCCGCAGCACCAACATCAGCGGCGTTCCCAGCACGAGCCCGATCCAGCACTGGAAAGAAAACAGCTGCGCCGCCACCGGACCGGCCACCGCCGGACTGCCCAGCTTGGCGAACAGGGTGGGAACCGCGACGAAGCTCAGCCCCGTGATGCCACCCCACCAGAGGGCGGCCAGGAGGATGGACAGGCGCTGCAGCGGCATGCGGGCCGGTTCAGACGTAGCGCACCGCCACGATCTCGAAGCGGCGCGTGCCGCCGGGGGTCTGCACCTCGGCGGTGTCGCCCTCTTCCTTGCCGATCAGCGCCCGCGCGATCGGGCTGCTGATGTTGACCAGCCCCTGCTTGAGGTCGGCCTCGTCTTCACCCACGATCTGGTAGGTCATCTCGTTGCCGCTGTCCTCGTCCGACAGCTCGACCGTCGAGCCGAACACCACGCGGCCGCCGGCGTCCAGCGTCGAGGGATCAATGACCTGCGCCGCCGAGAGCTTGCCCTCGATCTCGGCGATCCGGCCTTCGATGAAGCCCTGGCGCTCCTTGGCCGCGTCGTAGTCGGCGTTCTCGCTCAAATCACCCTGCGCGCGTGCTTCGGCAATGGCCTGGATCACGCCCGGGCGTTCCACGGTCTTGAGCTTGTGCAGCTCGGCCTTGAGCATTTCGGCGCCGCGCTTGGTGATGGGATAGGTCATTTTCAAACTCCGGGATCGGCAAAAAGCAAACCGCCGATCGTTTCCGGTCGGCGGCCAATGGCCCGGATTATGCATCGAAACCCGGGCCCTCATGCCCGGGGAAACCGCGGTTGCGCTCAGTCGCGGCCGGCCTGCTCGATGGCGTCGGCCAGCCGTTTCGGATCTGTGAAACACAGCTCGTGGCTGCCGCTGCACTCCACCAGCCGGAACAGGCCCAGCCGTTCGGACAGCCGGGGGTGCCAGGGCAGGCTGTGGGGCAGCGCCGTGTCCTGCTGGCAATTGATGTAGCTCTTGCCCAGGGTCATGGCCGCCAGCGGTGTCGACAGCTTCGCCGGGTCGGTGAAGGTCTTGTAGGGATGGGGGTTGAGCAGTCCGTAGGCCTTCTCGGCCAGCGCCGCGTCGGCGTCGTTGATGAAGGCCTCGCGCCAGATCGGGTACGGCAGCATCACCGAACCGTTGTTCGCGGCCGCGATGCCGTCGAACAGAGCCACGTAGTGCGGTGGCACCAGGTCGTTGAGGCTCTCGCCGTCCAGCGGCACGAAGGCGTTCCAGTAGACCAGACGGCGGATGCGCTGCGCCGCCTGGTCGGCGGCATGGCTGATCACCATGCCGCCGTAGCTGTGGCCCATCAGGCGCACGTCCTTCAGGTCGTGCTGGTGCAGGTAATCCACCAGGGACGCCGCGGCCTCGGCCAGGCCGGTGGTGCTGCGGTCGTCGCCGGGGCGGTTGCCCGCCAGGGTTGGACAGAACACGGTGTGCCCCTTGGCGCGCAGGTGCTGGGCCACGGGCTCCATCAGCTCGCCGGTGTGCCAGGCGCCGTGGACAAGAACATAGGTATCGGCCATGAAGGTCTCCTCGAATGGGTGGCGGGGAATGGTGGCCAGCGGCCACACCACCGACACTCTAGAAACCCATGCCGGCTCGCGCTGGCCGGGTTGCGCCAGCCGGGCCGCCGGGTTGCGCCAACCCCACGGTGTCAGTGGCCGCGCCGATCCCGCACCCAGCGCTGGGGCGTCACCCCCATCACCCGCTGGAAATCGCGGCCGAAATGGGAGGCATCGGCGTAACCGCAGCGCCGCCCCACCTCGGCCATGTGCAGTCCGGCGAGCCGGGGCTGCGCGAGCAGTTCACAGGCATGGGCGATGCGCTCCTCGCGCCAGCGCCCCATCACCGTCTCGCCCGCCGCGGTGAACGCCCGGTGCAGGCTGCGCACCGACACCTGCAGCTGCACCGCGAGCTCGTCGGCCCGCCAGCCAGTCTCTCCACGGCGCTCCTGCATGAGGGCCACGGCGCGCGCGCGCAGGTCGCCGGAGCCGGACGTGTTGCGATGCGCCACCGGCTCCATCGAGGCCGCGAGCAAGGCGCCGAACTGGGCCTCAAGCCAGTCGGGCGCCATCTGAAGCGCCAGTTCGGGCTGGCGCCCCAGTTGCAGGCTCAGCGCCGACAGCATGGCGCCCCAGCCCTGCTCGCGGTGCGCCACCCGCGCATGGGACAGGTCCACGGTCTGCAGCCACTGGCCGACCCAGGCGCGCGGCATCTGCACCGACAGGCAGGTGACCGAGTGCGGGAAGTGCAGTTCGTAGGCCTGTGCCGCGTCCACCAGCACCGTGTCACCAGGGCGCAGTTGCAGCACGCGCCCACCCTGCTTCACCAGCCAGGGCTGTTCGATCTGCGTGATGAGGTAGAACGGCTGGTCCTTGCTTTTTGCGATGGCTGCAGGGGTGCGGTACACGTCCTGAGTAGAAGCCTGCACCCGGTTGACCGCGAGTCGCTGCAGCGGCAGGTGCACGAGCTGTCCGTTGAAGTGGTCCGCGGCCGAGGAGCTGCAATCCATTTCGAGGAACGCTTCGCAGATCGCGCCCACCCAGTAGTCCAGCCGCTCGCGCGGGCGGGCCTGCGCGGTGGTCCATTCGCGCAGGCGGGTGTCGGGGGCTGAAAGCACAGCGGGCATGGCCACAATCTAGTGACCATGCCCGCGGGGAGCAAGGGGACTTACGCGGATCAGGCCGTCAGTTGCGCGTGCATGTCCTGCACCGAAATCACGCCCAGGCTGTCCATGTGTCGCATGCCCTCCACTGCGGCTTCCGCGCCGGAGATGGTGGTGAAGGTGGTCACGCGGGCCAGCAGCGCCGACGTGCGGATGGCTCGCGAATCGGCGATCGCGTTGCGACGCTCCTCAACGGTATTGATCACCAGGGCGATCTCGCCGTTCTTGATCATGTCCACGATGTGCGGGCGGCCCTCGGTGACCTTGTTGACCGTCTGCACCGGAATGCCGGCGGCACCGATGGCCGCCGCCGTGCCCCGCGTGGCCACCAGCTCGAAGCCCAGTGCCACCAGCTGGCGCGCCACTTCCACAGCGCGCGGCTTGTCGCCGTTCTTCACGGTCAGGAAGACCTTGCCAGAACGCGGCAGCTTGGTGCCAGCGCCCAGCTGGCTCTTGACGAAGGCCTCGCCGAAGGTCTTGCCGACGCCCATGACCTCACCGGTGGACTTCATCTCCGGGCCAAGGATGGTGTCCACGCCCGGGAACTTCACGAACGGGAACACGGCTTCCTTGACGCTGAAGTACGGCGGCGTGACCTCGGCGCCGATGCCCTGCTGGTCCAGCGTCTGGCCGGCCATGCAGCGCGCCGCCACCTTGGCCAGCTGGATGCCGGTGGCCTTGGAGACGAAGGGCACCGTGCGCGAGGCGCGCGGGTTCACTTCGAGCACGAAGATCACGTCGGTCTTGACGCCGTTTTCCTCCTTCTCCTGGATCGCGAACTGCACGTTCATCAGACCCACCACGTTCAGGCCTTCGGCCATCGCAGCGGTCTGGCGCTTGAGTTCGTCGATGGTGTCCTTGGACAGGTAATACGGCGGCAGCGAACAAGCCGAGTCGCCCGAGTGCACACCGGCCTGTTCGATGTGCTCCATCACGCCACCGATGAACACGCGGCCGGCGCTGTCGCGCACGGCGTCCACGTCACACTCGATGGCATCGTTCAGGAATCGGTCCAGCAACACCGGCGAGTCGTTGCTCACCTTCACCGCTTCGCGCATGTAGCGCTCCAGGTCGCGCTGCTCGTGCACGATTTCCATCGCGCGACCGCCCAGCACATAGCTGGGGCGCACCACCAGCGGGTAGCCCAGGGCTGCGGCCTTCTCCAGCGCATCGGCTTCGGTGCGGGCTGTGGCGTTGGGCGGCTGGCGCAGGCCCAGGTCGTGCAGCAGCTTCTGGAAGCGCTCACGGTCTTCGGCCGCGTCGATCATGTCGGGCGTGGTGCCGATGATGGGCACGCCATTGGCTTCCAGGCCGAGCGCGAGCTTCAGCGGCGTCTGGCCGCCGTACTGCACGATCACGCCGACCGGTTTTTCCTTGTCGACGATTTCCAGCACATCTTCCAACGTCAGCGGCTCGAAGTACAGGCGGTCGCTGGTGTCGTAGTCGGTGGACACGGTTTCCGGGTTGCAGTTGACCATGATGGTCTCGTACCCGTCTTCGCGCATGGCCAGCGCGGCGTGCACGCAGCAGTAGTCGAACTCGATGCCCTGGCCAATGCGGTTCGGACCGCCGCCCAGCACCATGATCTTCTTCTTGTCGGTCGGCTCGGCTTCGCACTCGCCGTCGCCATGGCCTTCGTAGGTGGAGTACAGGTAGGCGGTGTCGGTGGCGAACTCGGCCGCGCAGGTGTCCACCCGCTTGTAGACCGGGCGCACGTTCAGCGCCTTGCGGCGTTCGCGCACGGCGGTGTCGGTGGTGGCCAGCAGCTTGGCGAGGCGGCGGTCGGAGAAGCCCTTCTTCTTCAGGCCGCGCAGCGTGTCGGCGTCCAGGCTGGTCAGCGCGCCCTCGCCTTTCTCGGCCACCAGCTGGTCCATGGCCATCTCGAGCTTGATGATTTCCTCGATCTGGATCAGGAACCACTTGTCGATCTTGGTGAACTGGTGCACCTCGTCAAGCGACCAGCCGGCGGCGAAGGCATCGCCCACGTACCAGATGCGCTCTGGGCCGGGTTCGCCCAGCTCGCGCTCCAGCGTCTCGCGGTCCTGGGTCTTCTCATTCATGCCGTCGACGCCGACTTCCAGACCGCGCAGGGCTTTCTGGAACGACTCCTGGAAGGTGCGGCCCATGGCCATCACCTCGCCCACCGACTTCATCTGGGTGGTCAGGCGGCTGTCGGCCGTCGGGAACTTCTCGAAGGCGAAACGAGGAATCTTGGTGACCACGTAGTCGATCGTGGGCTCGAACGACGCGGGCGTGGCGCCACCGGTGATCTCGTTGCGCAACTCGTCCAGCGTGTAGCCCACGGCCAGCTTGGCCGCGACCTTGGCGATCGGGAAGCCGGTGGCCTTGGAGGCCAGGGCCGACGAACGCGAGACGCGCGGGTTCATCTCGATCACCACCATGCGACCGTCGGCCGGGTTGATGGAGAACTGCACGTTGGAGCCACCGGTGTCGACGCCAATTTCGCGCAGCACCGCCAGCGAGGCGTTGCGCAGGATCTGGTATTCCTTGTCGGTCAGCGTCTGGGCGGGCGCAACGGTAATGGAGTCGCCGGTGTGCACGCCCATCGGGTCCAGGTTCTCAATGGAGCAGACGATGATGCAGTTGTCCGCCTTGTCGCGCACGACTTCCATCTCGTACTCTTTCCAGCCGAGCAGCGATTCTTCGATCAGCAGCTCGTTTGTCGGCGAGGCTTCCAGGCCGCGCTTGCAAATGGTCTCGAACTCTTCCGGGTTGTAGGCGATGCCGCCGCCGGTGCCACCCAGCGTGAAGCTGGGACGGATCACGGTCGGGAAACCGGTCATCTTCTGAACCGCCCAGGCCTCTTCCATGCTGTGGGCGATGCCCGAGCGCGCGGAGCCCAGACCGATCTTGGTCATGGCGTCCTTGAACTTCAGGCGGTCTTCGGCCTTGTCGATGGCCTCCGGTGTGGCGCCGATCAGTTCCACGCCGTAGCGCGCCAGCACGCCGTTGCGCCACAGGTCCAGCGCGCAGTTCAGCGCGGTCTGGCCGCCCATGGTCGGCAGGATGGCAAAACCGCCCGGGGTCTGGGGCCGTTCCTTGGCGATGATCTTCTCGACCGTCTGCCAGGTGATGGGCTCGATGTAGGTGACGTCGGCCGTGGCCGGGTCGGTCATGATGGTGGCCGGGTTGCTGTTGATCAGCACCACCCGGTAGCCCTCTTCGCGCAGGGCCTTGCAGGCCTGCACGCCCGAGTAATCGAACTCGCAGGCCTGGCCGATGATGATCGGGCCAGCTCCGATGATGAGGACGGTCTGGATGTCTGTTCTTTTCGGCATGGGTTCGCTTGTGTATCTAGGCGGCAGGTCGGGCTCAGGCCTGGCGCTGGGTTTCCAGTTTTTTCAGCAAGGCCTGCACGCGTTCGGCAGGCACGTTCTTCTGCATCAGCTGCAGCAGGCCGTCGCCTTCGATGATCGGGCGCAGCACTTCGACCTCGGCGGGATAGAACAAGGCATCCCACGCAGCCATTTCGGTGTTGAAGGTCTCGTCGTCCCAGGTCTTGCCCTTGGCGATCAGGGTGACCAGCGGCATCGCCTTGTTCTCGATGAAAGCCTTGCGGTAGGGCTTCTGCGCCCAGCGCTGGCCGAACCACTCCTTGTGGGGCGACTCCAGACCCAGCATGCGCTTGGCGATGGCCTTCTCGATCGCAAAAACCGGGAAACTGAAGAGCTTCATGGGTGGTTCCTTGGGGTGCTGGCTCAGGCCTTGGCCTGCATCAGGTCGATGAAGCGGTCGAACAGGTAGCCGATGTCGTGCGGGCCAGGCGAGGCTTCCGGGTGGCCCTGGAAGCAGAACGCCGGCTTGTCGGTGCGCGCCAGACCCTGCAGCGTGCCGTCGAACAGGCTCACGTGCGTCGGGCGCAGATTGCCGGGCAGGCTCTTCTCATCCACCGCAAAACCGTGGTTCTGGCTGGTGATGGAGACGCGGCCGCTGTCCAGGTCCTTGACCGGGTGATTGGCACCATGGTGGCCGAACTTCATCTTGAAAGTCCTGGCGCCTGACGCCAGCGCCATGATCTGGTGGCCCAGGCAGATGCCGAAGGTCGGCGTGCCAGTCTCGATCAGTTCCTTGGCGGCGGCGATGGCGTAGTCGCACGGCTCCGGGTCGCCAGGACCGTTGGACAGGAAGATGCCATCGGGCTGGTGCTTGAGCACCTCGGCGGCCGGCGTCTGCGCCGGCACCACCGTGACCTTGCAGCCGCGCTCGGCCAGCATGCGCAGGATGTTCTTCTTGACGCCGAAGTCGTAGGCGACCACGTGGAACTTCGGTGCCGTCTGCTCGCCGTAGCCGCTGCCCAGCTTCCACTCGGACTGGGTCCAGTCGTAGGACGCTGTCGCGGACACCACCTTGGCCAGATCCTGACCTGCCATGTTCGGCGCGGCCTGGGCCGCGGCAACCGCCTGCGCACGGTGTGCGTCGGTGATCACCTCACCGGCCGGCAGGGCCAGGATGCAGCCGTTCTGCGCGCCCTTGGTGCGCAGCAGACGCGTCAGCGCCCGGGTGTCGAGGTCGGCGATGGCCACGGTGCCTTCGCGCTGCAGGTACTGGGACAGCGTCTCTTCGGAACGGAAGTTGGACGCCAGAAGGGGCAGGTCTTTGATGATCAGGCCAGCAGCGTGGATGCGGTCGGCTTCCACGTCCTCACGGTTCACGCCGGTGTTGCCGATGTGGGGGTATGTGAGGGTGACGATTTGCTGGCAATAGCTCGGATCGGTGAGGATTTCCTGGTAGCCGGTGATCGAGGTGTTGAACACCACCTCGCCGGTCGTCTGACCGGTGGCTCCGATGGAAACCCCCGTAAAGACCGTGCCGTCGGCGAGCGCAAGAAGGGCTTTCGGATGGACGGGAAGCACGGTTTTCTCCAGAGGTTTTTCGGACGCACCCGCGCCCGCCATGGGGCACAACCGGGGAGATTCGCGCCCGCTCCCGCATCGTCGCAGGGGATCGCGACAGCGGGCTTGGGACGGGGAACCTGGGCAGGAAGCCGGGGCGGACGCAGCGAGATGCGTCGATTGCGGGTAAACCCCGGAATTATAGCGGCAGGGCCCTGGCCGCCGCGCTCGCGTGCAGGCAGATCGCCGCTGCAGCGGCCACGTTCAGCGACTCCTCGCCCCCGGGCTGGGTGATGCGGACCGAGCGGCTGGCCATGGCCTCCAGTTCGGGACGCACGCCCTGCCCCTCATGTCCCATGACCCAGGCGCAAGGCCAGGGCAGTTCGGAGCGGTGCAGGAACTCGCCTCTGTGGGAACTGGTGACCAGCATGGGCACAGCGAGCGGCCTCAGATCATCCAGTGTCAGCCCCTCGACCAGCCGGAGCGCGAAATGCGCTCCCATGCCTGCCCGCAGCACTTTGGGCGACCACAGGCCGGCGGTGCCCTTGAGCGCCAGCACCTGGCCAAACCCCATCGCAGCGGCGCTGCGCAGGATGGAGCCGACGTTGCCGGCGTCCTGCAGGCGGTCCAGCACCACCGTCGAAGCCGCCGGGTCCGGTGCCGGGCGGGTCGGTAGATCCCAGAGGAAGCCCATGCCGGCAGGTGACTCCAGTCCGCTCACGCCCGCCATCAATGACTCAGAAACCAACACCCGGTGCTCACAGGCCACCCGCATGGCGTCGGCGGCATCCGACCAGCCGCGCTCCGTGAACACCGCCGTGGTCGGACGCTGGCCCCGGGCCAGCATGGCCCGGCACAGGTGATCGCCCTCCAGCCAGACCTGTCCCTGTTTTCGATAAGCCATGCTGTCCTGGGAGAGCAGGCGCAGGCGCTTGAGCAAGGGGTTGTCCCGCGAGGTGATCAGAATGGGTTCGTTCATGCGCCATGCTCCTGCATCGCCTGGGCCACTGGTGCAAACGAGCGCCGGTGTTCCGGCAACGGACCGAATTCGCGCAGCGCCGCCAGGTGCTGCGCCGTACCGTAGCCCTTGTGGCGATCAAACCCGTAGAGCGGGTGCTGCGCGTGAAGTTCGTCGAGCATGCGGTCGCGCGTGACCTTGGCCAGGATGGAGGCGGCTGAGATGGCCTGCACCAGCGCGTCACCGGACACGATGGCCTCGGCCACCACGTCCAGCACCGGCAAGCGGTTGCCATCCACCAGCACCTTCGCCGGTTTCAGGCGCAAGCCCTTGACCGCGCGCTGCATGGCCAGCATGGTGGCCTGCAGGATGTTGAGCCGGTCGATCTCCTCCACGGTCGCGAGCGCCACACTGCAGCACAGGGCTTTGGCCCGGATTTCGTCGAACAGTTTTTCGCGGCGCAACGCGGTCAGCTTCTTGGAGTCGGCCAGTCCCTTGATCGGCTTGTGGTCATCCAGAATCACGGCCGCCGCCACCACCGGCCCAGCCAGGGGCCCGCGGCCGGCCTCGTCCACACCCGCAACCAGCCCGGGAACGTCCCAGGCGAGGCTGACCTGCTCAGCCCGCAAGAACTTTTTCGATCGCATCGGTGGCCAGGCGTGCCGTGTCACGCTGCAGCAGATGGTGCAGTTGGGTGAAGCGCTCCTCCAGAGCCGCCACACGCTGGGGAGAATCCAGCCAGGCGAGCGTGGCTTCGGCCAGCGCCGCCGGCGTCGCAGCGTCCTGCAACAGTTCGGGGACCACAAAATCGCTGCTCAGGATGTTGGGCAGTCCGACCCACGGCTGCAACTGCTTGCGACGCATGATGATCCAGGACAGCCAGTGCATGTTGTAGGCGATCACCATGGGGCGCTTGAACAGCGCCGCCTCCAGCGTGGCCGTGCCCGACGCGATCAGCGTCACGTCGCACGCAGCCAGCACCTCGTGCGAACGCCCCTGGACGATCAGCACATCCTGAAGACCTGCGTCCCGGGAGTGGGCCTCGATGACTTCACGCAATGCGGGGACCGCAGGCACCACGAAGCGCAGCCCTGGACGGCGCGACCGCATCAGCACCGCCGCATCGAAGAATCGGCGGGCCAGGTACTGAACCTCCGAGCGCCGGCTGCCAGGAAGAATGGCCACGACCGGCCCCTCGCCTTCGATGCCCAACGCACGTCGTGCGGCCAGACGATCCGGGACAAGCGGAATCACGCTGGCAATCGGGTGACCCACATAGGTGGCAGCAATTTCGTGGCGAGCGAGCAGTTCGGGCTCGAACGGGAAGATGCACAACACGTGGTCGGCACTACGACGGATCTTTTCCACCCGCTCCGGACGCCAGGCCCAGATCGACGGGCAGATGAAATGCACCGTCTTCACGCCCGCCGAGCGGAGGCTGCTCTCGAGATCGAGGTTGAAATCAGGCGCATCCACGCCGATGAAGGCGTCGGGCCGCTCCTGCAGCAGGCGCTCCCGGAGTTGTGTGCGAATGCCCGCAATCTCCCGGTAGTGGCGCAACACCTCGACATAGCCTCGCACGGCCAGCTTGTCGCTGGACCACCAAGCCTCGAAGCCCTGCTTTGCCATGGCCGCGCCACCGATGCCGACAGCCGACAGATCGGGCCAGCGGCCCTTGAGCCCCTTCAGAAGCAGACCTGCGAGCAGATCGCCCGACGTTTCGCCGGCGACCAGCGCGACACGGCGGGACGCATTCATGACCGGTGATGAGAAATCAGCGCGCAATGCCGCGCGTTGCCGCAGACAGGAAGCGGCTCATCAAGGCCACGTCCTCTGCCGCCTCGGGCGTCTCGGTTGCCAACGCATCAATGCCGGCGCGTGCAGCATCGAGTGTGAGGCCCTGCCGGTAGAGCAGTCTGTGCATCTGCTTGATCGCCGCGATCCGCGCGGCGGAAAAGTCGCGTCGCCTGAGCCCGACAGTGTTCAGCCCACGCACCGCCAGCGGGTTGCCGTCCACCAGCATGTACGGGGGCACATCCTGCGTGACCGCACTGGCAAAGCCGATCATCGCGTGTGCGCCCACCGAGACAAACTGGTGAATGCCAGTCAGTCCGCCCACGGTCACCCAGTCGGCCAGCAACACGTGCCCTGCCAGGGTGGTGTTGTTCGCCAGCGTGGTGTGGTTGGCCACGTGGCAGTCGTGCGCAATGTGGGTGTAGGCCATGATCCAGTTGTGGTCTCCCACCGTGGTACGGCCACCTGCACCTGGCACCCCGAGGTTGAAGGTGCAGAACTCGCGGATCGTGTTGTGGTTGCCGATGATCAGCTCGGTGGGTTCACCCGCGTACTTCTTGTCCTGCGGCACCGCACCAATCGAGTTGAACTGGAAGATGCGGTTGTGCGCACCAATGGTGGTGCGGCCTTCGATCACGCAGTGCGCGCCAATCGACGTACCTGCACCGATCTTCACATGGGGCCCGACGATGGTGTACGGGCCGACCGAAACCGAATCGTCGAGCTCCGCAGAAGGGTCCACCAGCGCAGTGGGATGAATCTGCGTCACGTCAGCAGCCCCCCACCACTCAGGACACCGTGCGCATGGTGCACATCAACTCGGCCTCGCAGACCACGTCGTCGCCCACCCGGGTCACGCCCTTGAACTTGTAGATACCCGCGCGCACACGGTCCAGCTCAATGTCCATGACCAACTGATCCCCTGGTTCAACCGGTCGCTTGAAGCGGGCGCCGTCAATGCCGGCAAAGTAATAGACGGTGTTGTCGTCCATTGTTACCCCGGCGGTGTCGAAGGCCAGCAGCGCTGCCGCCTGGGCCATGGCCTCCAGCATGAGCACGCCAGGCATCACCGGACGGTTCGGAAAGTGACCACCGAAGAACGGCTCATTGATGGTGACATTCTTCAGCGCCTTGATGCGCTTGCCCTTTTCGATCTCCAGCACACGGTCCACCAGCAGGAACGGGTAACGGTGAGGCAGTTGTTTTCGGATCTGGTGGATGTCCATTGTGTTGATGCTCAGCTTTTCGGAAGATTGTTTTCAACTCGTTGTTCGAGGGCACGCACGCGTTCGCGCAAGCGACCCAGTTGCTTGAGCGATGCGGCGTTCTTTTCCCAGGCCGCATTGTCGTCGATGGGGAACATGCCGGTGTACAGCCCAGGCTGATGGATCGAACGGGTCACCACCGTCGCTGCGGAAATGTTCACCCGGTCTGCAAGCATCAGATGGCCCAGCACAATGGCGCCACCGCCGACCGAACAATGCGCACCAATCGTGGCCGTGCCCGCCACGCCGACACAACCCGCCATCGCCGTGTGATCGCCGATGCGCACGTTGTGACCGATCTGTATCAGGTTGTCGAGCTTGACACCATTGCCGATGACCGTATCGTCCAGCGCGCCGCGGTCGATGCAGGTGTTGGCGCCGATTTCGACATCGTTCCCGATGCGGACGGCACCCAACTGTTCTATCTTGACCCACTCTCCCTGATGAGGTGCGAACCCGAAGCCGTCGGCACCAATGACCACGCCGGGATGAAGAATGCAGCGTTGACCAACCACACAACGGTCGCCGATGTTGACCCTGGCGTGGAGCAGTGTTTCCTCTCCTACCGCGGCATCTCTGCCCACGATGGAATGGGGTCCGATTCGCGCCCCGTCACCAATCCTCGCCCCAGGGCCGACGACGGCAAACGGACCGATCGAAACGCGATCCCCGATGAGTGCGGATGGGTGGATGCTCGCGGAAGGGTCGACCCGAGGCGCCTCTGCAGGCTCGTGCTGAGCCTTCCACCATTGGGTCAGGCGGGCAAAGTACAGATACGGATCGTCGCAGACAATACATGCCCCGCGCGACATGGCCGCATCTCTCAGGCCGGCGGGAATGATCAAAGCACCCGCCGCTGTTGTCTGGATCTGGGCCGCGTAGCGCGCCTGGGCAACGAATGAAAGCTCGTCCGCCCGGGCCGTTGCGAGCGGCGCCAGACGGTGAATCTGCAGACTGGCGTTCCCGACGAGCTCTCCACCCAGGGCGCCGACGATGTCGCCGAGCGACCGGGACATGACGGGCCTTACTTGGTGTTGTTCAAGCCACTGAGCACCTTGTCGGTGATGTCGTGCTTGGGATTGATATAGACCGCCTCCTGAAGGATCAGGTCGTACTTTTCAGTTTCGGCCACCTGCTTGATCACGCGGTTGGCTTTGTCGAGGATTTGCTGATACACCTCATTCTTCCGCATGGTGACATCCTCCTGAAACTCCCGCTGCTTGCGCTGGAAGTCCCGGTCCTGGTCCACCAGTTGCCGCTGGCGGGTCACTCGCTGTGCTTCGGGCAGTGTGGGGGCGTCGCGTTCAAGCTTCTCGGACGCAGCCTTGAGCTGCGCCGCCAGCGTCTGCAGATCCTTCTCGCGGACGGAGAATTCCTGCTCCAGCTTGGTCTGTGACACCTTCGCCATGTTGGACTCGCGGAAGATACGCTCAGTACTAACAAAACCCACGCGAAAGTCCTGGGCCGCCGCGGTCAAGGTCACGCAGGTGGCTGCGAGAAAAACGGCCAGGTGACGGGCAAAGCGACGCTGCAAGGTCTTCATCAAAAGGATGTTCCGATCTGAAACTGGAATTTCTGGATTCTATCGCCGGAGAACTTGCGCACCGGGTTGGCGAGCGCAAAGCGCAAGGGGCCGACCGGTGAGATCCAGCTCAGGCCTACGCCCACCGAAGAGCGCATCTTGCTGAAGTCGACACTTTCCGATTCACCATAGACGTTGCCTGCGTCAACAAACGCAAACCAGCGCAATGTGCGGTCGTTGCCTGCCCCCGGGAAGGGTGCGATGAACTCTGCATTGAAGACGATATTGCGGGCCCCGCCGATGTTGACGGTTTCGCCGGTCGTCGATCCGATGACTGCCGAGGTTGGGCCAAGGGTTCCCTGCTCGAAGCCGCGAACCGACCCGAGGCCACCGCCGTAAAAGTTGCGCAACACCGGGAACGTCTTGCCTCCCAGCCCCTTGCCGACACCGAGTTCGGTGTTGAATGCAAAGGTGTATTGGCGGGTGATGGGCAGATACTGCTGGAACTGATAGGTGAGCTTGGCATACCGCCGGTCTCCCCCGAGGCCAAATTCGGAGTTGAGCCGCTGCAGTCGACCCTCCGTCGGGACGAGAGCGCTGTCTCTGTTGTCACGCGCCCAGCCAATGGTCGCAGGCAGATAGGTTCCCCCCTGGTCTCGATAGGCCTCGGGAAGCTGGTCCCCCTCCTTCACCTTGACCCGCTCCGCCCCGACCCCGAAGAAAACGGTGTCGGTCTCGGTGAAAGGCACGCCAAACCGCACTCCGACCCCAGGCGTGGCGATTTCGTAGTCCCCGCCCTGCGCGTCGTAGGGGCGGGTGGTTTTGTAGTACAGGTCAAAGGTCCGGGAAACACCATCCTGGGTAAAGTAGGGGTTGGTGGTACTCAGGACAAACTGGCGGTTGTAGGAACTGGTGTTGAGATCCAGCCCCAGATAGTTGCCGGAGCCGAAGACGTTTTCCTGTTTGATGCTGGCAATCAGCGACAGCTTGTCGGCCTGCGAATAACCAGCACCAATCGACAGGTTGCCCGTGGGCTTTTCGGCCACCGTCACCGTGAGATCCACCTGGTCATTGGTGCCCGGCACTGGCTCGGTGTCGATCCCGACCTCCGTGAAGAACCCCAGCCGGTCAATGCGGTCGCGCGATAGCCGGATGCGATCGCTGTCATACCAGGCCGACTCAAATTGGCGGAACTCGCGGCGGATGATTTCGTCACGGGTCCGATTGTTGCCTTCCACATTGATCCGGCGAACGTACACCCGGCGCGACGGCTGGGCCCTCAGCGCGAACGCCACACGGTTGTTGACACGATCAATCAGGGGGGCCGCCTCCACTTGCGCGAACGCGTACCCGAATGCCCCGAAGTAGTCCGTGAATGCCTTGACGGTGCGCGCCACATCTTCAGCGTTGTAGGCTTCACCCGCGCGAATGCTCACAAGCGACTTGAACTCCTGCTCTTTGCCGAGGTACTCGCCCTCGAGCGCGACAGAAGACACCACGAAGCGATTGCCTTCGCTGATGTTGATGGTGACCGACATGTCCTGCTTGTCAGGAGAGATGGCTACCTGGGTGGACTCGACCTTGAACTCAAGGTATCCACGCGCGAGATAGTATGAGCGCAGGGTTTCCAGATCGGCGTTGAGCTTGGCCCGTGAGTAGCGATCAGCCTTGGTGTACCAGCTCATCCAGCCACCCGTGTCCAGATCGAACAGGTCGCGCAAGGTCGACTCGGAGAACGCCTGGTTGCCGACGATGCGGATGTCCTTGATCTTCGCCACCTCACCTTCCACCACATTGAAGTTGAGGTTGACCCGGTTGCGCTCACCCGGGGTCACGGTGGTCACCACTTGAGCGGCGTACATGCTGCGGTTGATGTACTGACGCTTGAGCTCCTGCTCGGCGCGGTCGGCCAGCGCCTTGTCAAACGGCCTGCCTTCAGCGAGCCCAACCTCTCTAAGCGCCTTCTTGAGCACCTCGGCATCAAACTCCTTGATGCCAGTAAAGCTCACATCGGCCACCGACGGACGCTCTTCCACGATCACAACGAGAACGTCCCCGTTGATTTGCAGCCGCACATCGGAGAAAAGCCCCAGGCCAAACAGAGCCCGAATGGCGGAAGACCCTTTGTCGTCGGTGTACTGGTCACCAATACGGAAAGGCAAGGACGCAAACACGGTGCCCGGCTCGACGCGCTGCAGGCCCTCGACCCGGATGTCCTTGAGTGTGAATGGGTCCACGGCCCAGGCGGGCAAGGCCATCAACAAGGAAGTGGCAATGGCGGACAGTTTGAGCCCGCGCAGGCTGGAGGCAAATGGTTTCATGTGAGAGAGATCGTTCAGCCCACGAGACGGGTGATATCGTTGAAGAGGGCAACGCACATGAGGGCCAGCAACACAGCCACTCCCCCTCGCTGCAGCCGTTCCAGCCAGACGTCGGACACCCCGCGGCCGGTCACACCCTCCCAAAGATAATACATCAGGTGCCCCCCATCGAGGACCGGCAACGGCAGCAGGTTCAGGACCCCGAGGCTGACGCTGATCAGCGCCAGAAACACGATGTAGGACGTGAATCCCATGCTCGCCGATTTGCCTGCGTAGTCTGCGATGGTCAGCGGACCGCTGATGTTCTTGAGGGAAGCCTCTCCGATCAGCATCTTGCCCATCATTTTCAGCGTCAACCAGGACACCTCCCAGGTACGCTGAACACCCAGCCAAAGCCCCTCCAGCACGCCGTGGCGCACCGTCGTCATCGCTGGCGCAGAGCCGACGTACGCGCCGATGCGACCGATCCAGGCCTCACCCGATTTCTCGGGCTTTGGTTCCACGGTAAGGCTTAGCGTGCTGCCGTCACGGGATACGTCCCACACCTGGCGTACTGTCTGCCCCTCAGCATTGACGCTATCGCGGATCCTCTGTCGCAGTGCACCGCCGTCGGACACAGCCTTGCCGTCGACGCGCAACACACGGTCTCCCGCCTGCAAACCGGCGGCCTCCGCAGCACCGCCAGGCATGACGTCCCCCATCACAGGATCGGTCCATGGGGACAGGATACCAATGCGCCTGAACAGCGTAGCGTCGGCCTCCTTGACGTCGATCTGGCTGAGCGGCAGCGTCAGCTCGCGCGCAGCGCCGCCCTCCTCACGGGATACCAGCAACTGCATGTCCTGACCAGACAAAGCCGCCTGCGTCAGGCGCCAACGGAGGTCCTCGAACGACCTCACGGGCGACGCTTCGTCACCGTTCACGTAAGCGCTTTGCACCCACTCCCCGCCGATGAGTCCCGCCTTTTCCGCCACTGAACCTGCAACGGGTGAAGCAAGCACCGGCTTGGGCTCCTCCACACCGCTCCAGTTCACCACTGCATACAACACCACGGCGAGCAGCAGATTCGCTGCCGGCCCGGCCGCGACGATGGCCGCCCGCGAACGCAGCGGCTGTGTGTTGAACGCCAGATGGCGTTCCGCTGGATCCACCGGTGCTTCGCGCTCGTCCAGCATCCGCACATATCCGCCCAGCGGCAGGGCACACAACACAAACTCGGTCGGACTGCCAGCCCGTTGCCAACGCAGCAGCGGCTTTCCAAATCCGACGGCAAAACGAAGCACCTTGACCCCGCAGGCCACGGCCACCCGGTAGTGGCCGTACTCATGTACGGCGATCAGCAGGCCCAGGGCCACGACAAAGGCAATCAATGTGGTCATAGGTCCCTCGAAGTATCAAATCGGCAGCGCACCACAACCCTGGCCTGAAGGACCACGCAGGGCGTGGCTCAACCGCGGCAGCGATCCACGCAAGCCGAGGCCATCGCTCGCGCTTGCTCGTCCAGCGCCAGCAGCGCTTCCAGACCCTCGGCCTTGGAGGGCGACAAGGCCTCCAAAGTTGCACGATTGACCATATGAATGTGATCGAAGCGCAGCCGCCGATCCAGAAAGGCCGCCACCGCCACCTCGTTCGCGGCATTGAGCACAGCGGTGGTTCCAGGAGGTCCGCCCAGGGCCTCCCAGGCCAGGCGCAGACCGGGAAACCGAAGGTCGTCGGGCTTCTCAAAAGTCAGGGCAGTCAACGCCGAAAAATCCAGCGCATTTGCACCAGACTCCATGCGCTCGGGCCATGACAGGCCGTAGGCAATCGGAACCCGCATGTCGGGTGTCCCCAGTTGGGCCACCACCGAACGGTCATGGAACTGGACCATCGAATGCACCACGCTCTGGGGATGGATCACCACCTCGATCTGAGACGGGCTTACACCAAACAGGTACCTGGCCTCGATGACCTCCAGCGCCTTGTTCATCATCGTCGCGGAGTCCACCGATATCTTGCGCCCCATCACCCAGTTCGGGTGGGCACAGGCTTCTTCCGGCGTGACCGAATGCATGGTGGATGGATCGCGCTGTCGGAAAGGGCCGCCCGATGCGGTCAGCAGGATCTTCTCCACGCGCCTGGGCCATGTCGAAGGGTCTTCAGGCAAGGACTGAAAAACCGCCGAGTGCTCACTATCGATAGGCAGCAACCGGCCGCCCCCCTCCGCCACGGCCTGCATGAACCACTCACCGCCCACGACCAACGATTCCTTGTTGGCCAGCAGAAGCTTCTTGCCAGCCCGCGCCGCAGCGACACTTGGCTCCAGGCCGGCCGCACCGACGATGGCCGCCATCACGGCGTGAACCTGCGGGTCGGCACTGACCTCGCAGAGGGCACGGGGGCCCGACAACACCTGAACCTTCAGACCTTCTGCTTTCACCCTGTCCGCCAGCAGCCGGGCATGCTCCGGGCTGGCCATCACAGCGTATTCGGGACGGTGCACCTTGCATTGCTCGAGCATGGACCCGACCTGGGTCGCTGCCGTGAGGGCAAACACCCGGAACCGTTCAGGGTGGCGGGCGATGACGTCCAGGGTGTTGGTACCGATTGATCCGGTCGATCCGAGGATGGTGATGTTCTGCACGGGCACGATCATCTCTCCAGCAGATGGGCAAACAGCATGGCGACAGGCAACACGGGCAACAAGGCGTCCACCCGGTCAAGCACCCCACCATGCCCGGGCAGCAACTGGCTCGAATCCTTCATGCCCGCACTGCGCTTGACAAGTGACTCCAGAAGGTCTCCCACCACACTGGCAGCAGTCAGTAGAAGGAGTGCCGGGACCACCCAGCCCGGCCCTGCCTGCCACAGACGACTGAAAAGACTGGGCCCATCCGACGGATAGCGCTGATCGAACCACAGCCAGAACAGCGCCAGCAGGAACACCCCGAGAAGCCCGCTGAACACTCCTTCCCAGCTCTTGCCCGGACTCAGGGTCGGCGCGAGCTTGCGGCGACCAAACGTCCTTCCGCCGGCATAAGCGGCAATGTCCGCAGCCCACACAAGGGTCAAGACCGAAAGCAGAAACACCAAGCCTGTTTGCCGGGCCTGCACGAGCGCCAGCCAGGCACATGCGAGAACCAATAGACCACCCGACAATCGCCAAATCATCGGCCACTGCTGCCAACCAGCCACTCCGCGCCTGAGCATCAAGACCGACAGCAACAGCCATCCCCCAGCAGCGACCCACCAGACGGCTGCCCACGAGCGGTCCAGCCCACCCCACAACCAGAAGAGCAGCAGCAGTCCGCCAAATCCTGCGCCGATCAGCAACGCCGCCCCCCCTGACTGGCCATTCATGCGAGCCCACTCCCAGCCAGCAGCGGAAACCATCACCACCGCCAACGCAGCAAACGGAACAACAGAGGCATGAAACATGGCTGGCAGCACCACAGCCAGGAGCACCAGCGCGGTGATGATGCGTTGCTTAAGCATGCGAGCCGCTGGCCGCTGCCACCGGGCTGGACGGGCGCACCTGTTCGGAGGTCAATCCGAAACGGCGCTCGCGCCCTGCGTAGTCTTGGAAAGCCCGATCCAGTTCGGCGGCGTCGAAATCCGGCCACAGACAGGGTGTGAAAAACAGCTCGGAATACGCGCACTGCCAGAGCAGAAAGTTGCTGATGCGCATCTCGCCGCCCGTACGGATCAGCAGGTCGGGATCGCCCACGTGGGCCAGCGCCGTTGTTTGACACAACCCAGCTTCCGTGATGTCTCTGCCCTGGGCCAACAGCTGCTTCGCGGCGTTCACGATGTCCCAACGACCGCCATAGTTGAAACACACATTGAGTACCATGCGATCGTTGTGTGCGGTCGTCTGCTCGGCCTTGCGAAGGCCTTGCAGCAGGCGCGGAGACAGTCCGGAGGAGTCGCCTGGGAAGTGCAGTCTCACTCCACTCTTGTCGAGCTTGGGCACTTCCCGTGAAAGGGCCAACACCAGAAGATCCATCAGCCCTGAAACCTCTTCTGGAGGGCGGTTCCAGTTCTCGGACGAGAACGCGAACACCGTGAGCACTTGGACGTGGCGCTCAAGGCAAGCCCTGACAGTCCGGCGAAGCGCATCCACCCCTTGCTTGTGCCCCGCCACCCTGGGCAAAAGGCGCTTCTTCGCCCAGCGGCCGTTGCCATCCATGACGATGGCCACATGCCGCGGCACGCCAACGGCATTCGGCGCGCCGGTCAGGGGATTGGAAGACATCGGCAAGCGAACCTGGTGTTGGAATGGGAACGAAGGCGGGTGCGAATCAGACCGCCAGGATGTCCTGTTCCTTGGAGGCGACAATCCGGTCGATCTCCCCGATCATCCGGTCGGTCAGCTTCTGGATGTCGTCCTGGGCACGGCGCTCGTCGTCTTCCGACACCAGCTTGTCCTTCAGCAATTTCTTGACGTGCTCGTTGGCATCGCGACGCAGGTTGCGGACAGCCACTTTCGCGGCCTCGCCTTCGCCTTTGACGACCTTGGTCAGTTCCTTGCGGCGCTCTTCCGTCATGGGAGGCATCGGCACACGGATCAGGTCCCCCTGACTGGCCGGGTTCAAGCCCAGATCCGACTCCCGGATGGCCTTCTCGATCTTGGCGCCCATGCCCTTCTCCCAGGGAGCGACCCCGATGGTTCGGGCATCCAGCAGGGACAGGTTGGCCACCTGTGACAACGGCAACATGGAACCGTAGTACTCGACATGCACGGTATCCAGGATCTGCGGGTTGGGGCGGCCAGTGCGCACCTTGGAAAGGCTGGTTTTCAGCGCCTCCAGCGACTGGTTCATCTTGTGTTCGGCGTTCTGACGGATCTCGGCGATGCTCATGAATGCTCCTATGGAAGACAGGTTCTCTGTACCAAGCGTCGGTCAGACGTGGACGAGTGTTCCCTCGTCCCCGCCCAGCACCACATTGCGCAGCGCCCCGGGCTTGAAAATCGAAAACACCTTGACGGGCAACTTCTGGTCTCGGCAAAGGGCAAAGGCCGTCGCATCCATCACCTGAAGGTTTTTGGCCATGGCCTCGTCAAACGTCAACGCTGTGTAGCGGGTGGCCTTGGGGTCCTTGTTGGGGTCGGCGGTGTACACACCATCAACCTTGGTGGCCTTGAGCACGATCTCGGCTCCGATCTCTGCGCCACGCAGCGCGGCGGCCGTGTCGGTTGTGAAAAACGGGTTGCCTGTGCCCGCGGCAAAAACCACCACCTTGCCCTCTTCGAGATACTGCAGGGCTTTGGGACGCACGTACGGCTCCACCACCTGCTCAATGGCGATCGCCGACATCACGCGGGCCACCAATCCGGCCTTGTCCATGGTGTCGGCCAGCGCCAGCGAGTTCATCACGGTGGCAAGCATGCCCATGTAATCGGCCGTGGCGCGATCCATGCCGACGGAGCCACCAGCCACCCCGCGGAAAATGTTGCCGCCCCCGATCACGATGGCCACCTGGACGCCCAGACGGGTCACTTCGGCAATCTCCTCGACCATGCGGACAATGGTCGCGCGGTTGATGCCGAAGGCATCGTCGCCCATCAGGGCTTCACCGGAGAGTTTCAGAAGAATGCGCTGGTAGGACGGCATGAGAATTCCTGTGTGACGACTCTTGTTGTATGTGCAACCGGCAAGTGTAGCGAGGAGCCGCGTGTGATTCGAGGCCCAGCGTCGCCAGACACCGGAAAATTCAGCGACCGAATATGACAACGGGCCTTGCGGCCCGTTGTCATGATCAGCTAGATACGGCGACGGGTTCAGGCACCTTTGGCCGCTGCAACCTGGGCTGCAACCTCGGCGGCGAAATCGTCGACCTTCTTCTCGATGCCTTCACCCACCACATACAGGGTGAAGCTCTTGACCGCAGTGTTCGCAGTCTTGAGGTACGCACCAACGGTCTGCTTGCCATCGGCCGCCTTCACGAAGACCTGGTCGAAGAGCGAAACTTCCTTCAGGTACTTCTGAACCGAACCTTCCACCATCTTGGCGGCGATGTCGGCCGGCTTGCCCGACTCGGCGGCCTTGGCCGCTGCCACAGAACGCTCGCGCTCGATCAGTTCTGCAGGAACATCAGCCGAAGTCAAAGACACAGGCTTCATGGCTGCCACATGCATGGCGACGTCCTTGGCAGCCGTTGCATCACCGTCGAACTCGACCACAACGCCAATGCGGGTGCCATGCAGGTAGGAGGCCAGCTGACCACCGTTGGCCCAGCGCTTGAAACGGCGGAAAGACATGTTCTCGCCGATCTTGCCGATCAGGCCCTTGCGCACTTCTTCCAGCGTGGGGCCAAAGCCGTCCTGCTCGTAGGCCAAGGCACCCAGGGCTTCGATGTCAGCCGGGTTGTGATCGGCCACCAGCTTGGCCGCAGCACTGGCCAGCGCCAGGAAGCTGTCGTTCTTGGTCACGAAGTCGGTTTCACAGTTGACTTCGATCAGGGCGCCCGTATTGCCGCTGATGGCAGCAGCGACCACGCCTTCGGCGGTCACACGACTGGCGGCCTTGCCGGCCTTGGTACCCAGCTTGACACGCAACAGCTCTTCAGCCTTGGCCATATCGCCATCGGCCTCAGTCAGCGCCTTCTTGCACTCCATCATGGGTGCGTCGGTCTTGGCACGCAGTTCAGCGACCATGCTTGCGGTAATTGCCATTTCAGTTCTCCGTTGTCCGGGTCCGCAGCGCGGACTCACACTGTTCATTAATCGGTTTTGCTTGTGAAAAAGGGGCTACTGGAGCCCCTCTTTCGCACAGGCTGCGAGGCTCAGGCAGCCGCGTCTTCCTTGACTTCCACGAACTCGTCGCCGCCTTCGGCAGCGACGGCCTTGACAACATCGTTCACCGCGTTGGCACGACCTTCGAGGATGGCATCAGCGATGCCACGGGCGTACAGAGCCACAGCACGGGCCGAGTCGTCGTTGCCGGGGATCACATAGTCAATACCCACGGGCGAGTGGTTGGTGTCCACCACGCCGACCAGCGGAATGCCCAGCTTCTGAGCCTCGGACACGGCGATCTTGTGGAAGCCCACGTCGATGATGAAGATGGCATCGGGCAGCGCGGTCATGTCCTGGATACCGCCGATGTCCTTCTCCAGCTTTTCCATTTCACGAGCGAACATGAGCTGCTCCTTCTTGCTCATGCTGTCGAGGCCGGCTTCTTTTTGAGCCTGCATGTCCTTCAGACGCTTGATCGAGGTCTTGACCGTCTTGAAGTTGGTCAGCATGCCACCCAGCCAGCGCTGATCGACAAAGGGAACGCCAGCACGACGGGCTTCCTGGGCCACGA
This sequence comes from Hydrogenophaga pseudoflava, assembly GCF_004353865.1. NCBI lineage: Bacteria > Pseudomonadati > Pseudomonadota > Betaproteobacteria > Burkholderiales > Comamonadaceae > Hydrogenophaga > Hydrogenophaga pseudoflava. Next base: position 2,125,464 of record NZ_CP037867.1, on the reverse strand, counting down.
TGTCACGCGAGGTGCGCTTGGTGCCCACCATGAGGATGGTGCCGCGGTTGGCGGAGAGCTGCTTCACGAACTTGGCAGCCTCTTCGAACATCGGCAACGTCTTTTCGAGGTTGACGATGTGAATCTTGTTGCGATGGCCGAAAATGAACGGGGCCATCTTGGGGTTCCAGAAGCGGGTTTGGTGGCCAAAGTGGACACCGGCTTCCAGCATTTCGCGCATGGAGATCGACATGATGTATTCCAGAGGTTGGGTCTAAAATCCAGCCCCGATTGCTTCGTGTTCGACCTTCATAAAGGCCTTTATTCCGCGATGCAACACCTGGTTAGGCTGGTTTGGGATTTGCCTGACACCAGTACTCCAGCAATGGACTACCAGCAGCAAAGCCTGTCAATTATAGCAGCACCGCTCCTGGCGCACGGCGATTCTTGGCCGTACCGCCATACCGTACTCCTCGCCCCCGACCATCCATGCATTGTGCCGATCGCTTCTGCCCTCCTTCTGCCCGCCACATCAGCGGGAGCTGCGATTGAAGCTCGCCGTGCTTGGTGCAGGCGTGGTCGGCGTCACCACCGCCTATGAACTGGCCCAGGATGAGCACTCGGTCACCGTATTCGAGCGACGCCAGACAGCGGCAGAAGAAGCCAGCTTTTCCCCTGGGGGCTTGCTCGCACCAGAATGGATGGCCGCGTGTGCTGCCCTGGAATGGGAACGGGCGAACGAGCGCCAACAATCTTGGTGGTCGAAGCTGCTGGGCCACCGGTCACCCGTCAACCCAAATCCGGGACCAGCCCTTCTGGCCATGGCCTGCCACTCGCTCGAACGGCTCTCACAGCTGTCCGAACATCTGATGCCATCCTTCGGTGAGCAGCAAGGCCTGATGACCGTATGGAGGGACCCGTCAGGGCACCCGGTTGCAGCCCGACTGCAAAGCATCCTTGCGGACTATGGCTGCAAGTCCCTTCTGACCGACGCAGAACATGCCAGAAATCTTGAGGCGGCGCTGAACCCCGACACCACGCTCGCAGGCTCGCTTGTCGTTCCTGAGACGTGGTCTGCGAACTGCCGTCAGTTCGTGCTGCAACTCAAGGCCCATGCCCAGCACGCCGGCTGCCGCTTTCGGTTCGCAACCGAGGTTCTGGGCATTCAGCACATGCCCGGCCAGCGCGGCATCCGTGTGCTGAGCAACCAGCAGGATGCCTCCATTGAACTGTTCGATGGCGTCGTCTTGTGCGCAGGCGAAGCAACACGCGGGCTCTTGAAACCATACGGACTGGACCTTTCGATGGAAACCCGGGTTGCCCATGCGGTCTCGGGGCTCATCCGCGAACCCCTGGATGCGCCATCGGCGACCATTCACGACCTCCAGCAGGGCATCACGATCGCCCGCACTGGACAATGGGTTCGTGCAGTCGGCCCTGCCCTCCGAGCTTCGCGACTGCCCCGGGCCGGGGCCGCATTCAAACCGCTGTACGAGTCTCTAAGCGACTGGTTTCCGGGAGCGCTTAGGACGGGAGTCTCGGGCGCTGTACAAGAGTGGAGCGGCACAGTGACAACAACGCCTGACGCACTGCCTATGCTTGGCCCCTCCGGCGTGCCAGACGTCTGGATAAATGCGGGGCATGGCATGCACGGCTGGCTTTTGGCCTGCGGCTGCGCCAAAGTGCTAGCGAATCAGTTGTCTGGCCGGCCACCCGAGATCGACATCACCCCCTTCCAGGCGCAAAGAAGCCTGCCCGCGGCCGCTTGACGGACTGGTCCTGCCGCCCCACCATGGGTCAAGCACACGATCAACGCACCCAGGAGGCATTCCATGCAAACGCTCCGCTTCATCAACGAACAACGATGACTCGAGTGCGGCGCATCGGGCCCCTCTGCAGCGAACCACTGCACGACAGCGCAGCCACGCGCGCGCTGGAGCGCGCGATGACGGCGTCCCTGCCAGCGCATGAGCTGATGGCCCGTGCAGGACGAAGTGTGGCCGACCTGACCATGGCCCTTGCCCCCCACGCCCGCCGCATCTGGATCGCCTGCGGTCCGGGCAACAACGGGGGCGATGGGCTGGTGGCCGCTCGCCACTTGTCTCTGCACGCCCAAAGCCGCCAGGGCCGGCCGGAGATCGTCACCACGCTCACCGGTGACCCCGGCCGGTTGCCTCCAGATGCCGCGCACGCCCTGACCCTGGCCCTGGAAAGTGGAGTGACGTTAGCGTCCTCGCCGCCGCATGATTTTGACGTGGCCATTGATGCCCTGCTGGGCATCGGAACAACTCGCCCCCCTGCTGGTGAAATGGCCGAGTATCTGCGCCGCCTGCACCGAACCAGCGCCACAGTGCTGTGCGTAGATGTGCCCAGCGGCCTCCTGGCCGACACCGGAGAGTACCTGGGGCCTGCTGCACCGATACCGAACGGCCCCCGGCACACACTGTCTCTGCTGACACTCAAACCAGGACTGTTCACTGCCGCAGGTCGAGATCAGGCGGGATCCGTGTGGCTGGACACACTGGGAGCCACAGCCACCAACTGCCCGGCATATGCCGCCATTCTTCAAGGCGCAACCGATGCACGTACGCGCCGGGCGCATGCGGCCCACAAGGGAAGCCAAGGAGATGTGCTCGTGGTCGGCGGTCAGGGTCTCGCGCCCTCCGGTGCCGGCATGACCGGGGCAGCCATCCTCGCCGCACGGGCCGCACTTCACGCAGGCGCCGGTCGGGTCTATGTCGGGCTTCTTTCTCCCGATGCACAACAGCCCTCCTGGGATCCCCAATGTCCTGAGCTCATGTTCAGGCAAACAGACACGCTGCTCGCCGATGAGACCTTGTTACGGCAAGCCACTGTGGTGTGCGGCTGCGGCGGCGGCCAGGCAATTGCCAAGTATCTCCCCAGCATCCTGTCGACTTGCCCATCCCTGGTCCTGGATGCAGACGCGCTGAACGCCGTTGCTGGCGATGACGCGCTCCGCCGCCTGGTGGTGGAGCGCAGCGCGCGAAACTGGGTCACCGTCGTCACCCCTCACCCGCTTGAAGCAGCGCGCCTGCTGTCGACCAGCACGCCTTCAGTAATGAAGGACCGCCTCGGCGCAGCGCGTCTGCTCAGCGAGCAGTTGAACGTGATCGCTGTGCTCAAGGGATCTGGAACGGTGATTCACGCGCCTGGCGAAACACCCCGGATCAACGCCAGCGGCAATCCGGCGCTGGCCACTGCGGGCACAGGAGACGTCCTGGCCGGATGGATCGGAGCCTCACTGGCGAACTCCACTAGTCGATCAGCGCCCTCCTATGAGGCGGTCCTTGAGGCCGTGTCAGGTCATGGCAGATTGGCAGACCAATGGGTGGTGCACCATGAACAGACCCTCACGGCCAACCGCCTAGTGGAGTGCATTCGTGGAGCGCGCTGCTGAGCCGGCGCGTCACCCCAGCAAAATCAGCCCGATCTGCAGCAGGACGATGAGCACAAGCACGGACAAATCCACACCGCCGATCTGTGGCACCACCCTTCGGATGGGGCGCAGCAGGGGCGAGCAAAGCCGGTCCAGCGTGCCCATCACCGGTGCACCTGACTGCACCCACGAGAGCACCGCAAACACCAGCAACAGGAAGATAAGCCCCTGAAGCAACACCCGGATCAGTAGATAAAAAGCCAAACCCGGAATGGCCACCAAGGGCGCGACCACACCAACGGACGACGGCGCCAGTGCCGCACCGAGCATCAGGCGCAAACCGCCATAGCCAATGGCCAGCAGCACCGCAGCCAGCAGGCTGCCCCAGTCGATCGGGCTCTGGGACATGGAGCGCGGCAGGATTTTGCGCACTGGTCCCACCAGCCAGTGTGTGAGCGCCATGGCGAACCGGCCGGGCTGAGCCGACATGTTGATGCGAAGGTGATTCATCCAGGCTCGCAGGAGCGCCGCTCCTATGAGCAGAAAAAACACCGTCTCCAAAACGAAAAAAAGCGCGGCGGCCATCAGCGACGCCCCTTCCGCGTCTTGCCCGCCCCACCGCGCGCAGAACCTCTGGCCTCCTTGTTGCGCCCGCCTCCTTTGGCGGTTGCGCCCTTGCCGGGCCCCGTGGATTCCCGGGGAGTTGCCTTGCCCTGCGCCCGCTCCTCACGCTCACGCAGACGCCGTCCCCCGCCTTGATCCGGCGCCCCCTCTCCGCCAGTCTTGTCGCGCATGGCCCGCAGCATGGCATCGTCGTTGCCCGACACAAGCCGGAAGTCAATGCGACGCCCGTCCAAGTCGACCCGGCTCACCTGAACCTGCACCCTGGATCCCAACGCGTACCGGATGCCTGTTCGCTCCCCGCGGAGCTCCTGCCGCGCCTCGTCGAACCGGAAGTACTCTCCGCCCAGCTCGGTGATGTGCACCAGCCCTTCCACATACATCGCATCGAGCGTCACGAACAGTCCGAAGCTGGTGACTGAGGTCACGACGCCACTGAACTCCTCGCCCAGGTGCTCGCGCATGTACTTGCACTTGAGCCACGCCTCCACATCACGACTGGCTTCATCGGCACGTCGCTCGTTGGCACTGCAGTGCAAGCCGGCCGCCTGCCAAGCCAGCAGATCGGCCGAAGGCTTCTTCACCGCCTCTCCAGCCACGGGCGGGCGGGCCCGGCTGGCCAGGCGCTTGCTCAGTTTGGCGTGCGCTTCCCCAGGCGTTGGCAAGGCGGGCAACTGGTACTTCTGCTTGGTCAGGATGGCCTTGATGACCCTGTGAACCAGCAGATCGGGGTAGCGCCGGATCGGACTGGTGAAGTGGGTGTAGGCATCGAACGCGAGACCAAAATGCCCCTGATTCATCGGCGTATAGATCGCCTGCGACATGGAGCGCAGCAGCATGCTGTGGATCTGCTGGGCCTCCGGCCGATCCTTGGTCGCCTCGGCGATCTGCTGGAACTCGGACGGGTGGGGGTTGTCGCTGATGGACTGCGGAACACCCATGGCTTTGAGGTAGTTGCGCAAGGTCTCCTGCTTCTCCGGCGTCGGCCCTTCGTGCACACGGAACAGGCCTGCGTGTTTGCTCTGACCAATGAAATCGGCAGAGCACACGTTGGCCGCCAGCATGGCTTCTTCAATCAGCTTGTGGGCGTCGTTGCGGGTGCGCGGCACGATCTTCTCGATGCGGCCGGATTCATCGCACACGATCTGCGTTTCCACCGTCTCGAAGTCGACCGCCCCCCGCTTGTTGCGGGCCGCGACCAGCGCCCGGTACACGTCGTGCAAATTCAGCAGGTGCGGAACCAGTGCCTTGCGGTTCTGAGCCTCAGGACCCCGCGTGTTCTGCAGGATCGCAGCCACCTCGGTGTAGGTGAAGCGCGCATGGCTGTGCATCACTGCCGGATAGAACTGGTAGGCATGCACCTCACCCTTGGCATTGACCAGCATGTCACAGACCATGCACAGGCGATCCACATCCGGGTTCAGAGAGCACAGTCCGTTGGAAAGCTTCTCTGGCAGCATCGGGATCACGCGACGAGGGAAATAAACCGAAGTGGCCCGGTCGTAAGCGTCCACGTCGATCGGCGCGCCGGTCTTCACATAGTGACTCACATCGGCAATGGCCACCAGCAGACGCCAACCCTTGCCCCGCCCCACCTTGGCTGGCTCGCAGTACACCGCGTCGTCAAAGTCCCGCGCATCTTCGCCGTCGATGGTCACCAGGGCCACGTCGCGCAGATCGACCCGATGCTTCAGGTCCGCCGGCCGGACTTTGTCGGGCAGTGCCCGGGCCTCTGCAAGTGCCGAGTCCGAAAACTCGTGCGGCACACCGTACTTACGCACCGCAATCTCGATCTCCATCCCGGGGTCATCGATCTCGCCAAGCACCTCCTTGACACGGCCGACAGGCTGCCCATACAGAGCCGGAGGTTCGGTCAGTTCGACCACCACCACCTGGCCGGTCTTGGCCGATCCAGTGGCCCCCTTGGGAATCAGGACGTCCTGGCCATAGCGCTTGTCCTCAGGGGCGACGAGCCACACGCCACTCTCTTGCAGCAGTCGACCGATGATGGGGGCAGCAGGGCGCTCAATGATCTCGGTCACCCGCCCTTCGGGCCTGCCCTTGCGATCCAGCCGCACGATGCGGGCCTTCACCCGGTCCTTGTGCAGCACCGCTCTCATTTCGTTGGAAGGAAGATAGATGTCTGGCTGTCCGTCATCACGGATCACAAAGCCGTGTCCGTCGCGATGACCGGAGACGACACCTTCGAATTCGGCCAGAAGATTGTTTTTTTCGTTCAAGATTATGAGTTCTGTTTTTTTACTGCTATACTAGTCGTCTTCCTGAGATGCCCAGGTGGCGGAATTGGTAGACGCACTAGTTTCAGGTACTAGCGCCGAGAGGCGTGGAGGTTCGAGTCCTCTCTTGGGCACCAATCATAAGGGCTTGCAAACGAAGAGTTTGCAAGCCCTTTTCTTTTTTTATCTGGACCGCAAACAGCGCAGCCAAAACGCGCTGAGCCGCAGGCTATAATGCGAGCATCTTGAGATGCCCAGGTGGCGGAATTGGTAGACGCACTAGTTTCAGGTACTAGCGCTGAGAGGCGTGGAGGTTCGAGTCCTCTCTTGGGCACCAAACACAAGGGCTTGCATACAATTCGTTTGCAAGCCCTTTCTGTTTGCTGCATCAAATCGGCTGAGCCACGAGGTCGTGACCGTCCGCTGCAACGATGCGCGCGCGAGTGAACTCCCCCACCTTGAGCGTCTTGCTGATCTTCTCTGGTGGCAGCAGTCGCACCACGCCATCGATCTCCGGCGCATCCGCGTAACTGCGGCCAACACCCCCCTTCTTACCCAGGCCGGGCGCCGAATCCACCAGCACCTGCATGGTCGAGCCCACGCGGGAGCGCAGTTTGTCAGCGGACACCGCCTCCGCGACCTCCATGAAGCGCGCGCGGCGCTCTTCCCGCACCGCATCCGCGACAGGATCAGTCAGTGCGTTGGCTGCGGCCCCCTCCACCGGCGAGTACGCAAAGCAACCCGCACGATCAATGCGCGCTTCGGCCAAGAAATCGAGCAGATTCTGAAACTCAGCCTCCGTCTCTCCGGGAAATCCTACGATGAAGGTGCTGCGCACCACGATCTCAGGGCAGATCTCGCGCCAGCGGGCAATGCGTTCCAGATTTCTTTCCCCACTGGCGGGGCGCTTCATCCGCTTGAGCACATCGGGATGGCTGTGCTGCAGTGGCACATCCAGATACGGCAGGATCAGACCCTCGGCCATCAGCGGAATCACGTCGTCCACGTGGGGATATGGGTACACGTAGTGCAGACGCACCCATGCGCCAAATCCTCTTGCCAACTCACCAAGCGTGCGAACCAGATCGAGCATCTTGGTTTTCACTGGCTTGCCATCCCAGAAACCAGTCCGGTATTGCACATCGACACCATAGGCCGATGTGTCCTGGCTGACCACCAACAACTCCTTGACTCCGGCCTCAAACAACTTGCGCGCTTCTGTCAGCACATCACCCACAGGACGACTGACCAGATCACCTCGCATCGACGGAATGATGCAGAAGGTGCAGCGGTGGTTGCAGCCCTCGCTGATCTTCAGGTAGGCGTAATGGCGCGGAGTGAGCTTGATGCCCTGGGGTGGCACCAAGTCAACAAAAGGATCGTGCGGCTTGGGAAGGTGCCTGTGCACTGCCTCCATCACCTCATGGGTGGCGTGAGGGCCGGTCACCGCCAGCACGCTCGGGTGCATCTGCTGCACCAGGTTGCCACCGCCATCGCCCTCGCGCGCGCCAAGGCAGCCGGTGACGATCACCTTGCCGTTCTCGGCCAAAGCCTCCCCGATGGTGTCCAGGCTCTCCTTGACAGCGTCATCAATGAAGCCACAGGTGTTGACGATGACGATGTCGGCACCTGCAAAGGTCTTGGATGTCTGGTAACCCTCGGCGCTCAGTTGCGTGAGGATCAGTTCGGAGTCCGTGAGGGCCTTGGGGCAACCCAGACTCACAAACCCTACTTTGGGCGCCGTGGCGCTGGTGGAAACAGGGGATTCACTCATCCCCAGATTGTCTCAGACCGGCCGACCGGGTCAGCGCTTGAGGCCAAAAGCGGCCAGCATCTGCTCGCTGTTCTTCTGCATCTGCTCCTGCATCTGCGTGAACGCGCTGCGAGACTGCTCCAGATACGTTCCCATCATGCCCTGCATCATGGGAGACTGGACATTCATAAACTGCTTCCAGACCTCTGGATTCAGCCCCTTGGACTGTTCTGCCATCTTGGCCTGCAAATCCATGAATATCTGGACGTTCTTTTCCAGATAAGCCCCCATGAAGTCCTGCATCGCGTGACCGTAAAAACGGATGATGTTGGCCAGCACCTGCTCGGTGAAGATCGGCGCGCCTGCCGTCTCCTCTTCCAGAATGATCTGCAGCAGGATGCTGCGGGTCAGGTCCTCGTTGGTCTTGGCGTCCCGCACCACGAAACGCTCGTTGTCCATCACAAGAGATTTGACCTCGGCCAGTGTGATGTACGACGACGTATCGGTGTCGTAAAGGCGCCGGTTGGGATATTTCTTGATGACCCGCACGGCATCCGGGGAGGAGCCTTGGGCATCGGCCTTGCTTTTTTGCACTACAGGACCTTCACGTGAAGACGGAGAGCCCCCCGCGTTGTGGAGGCTGCTGTTGCGCCGGATTCTAGGAAGTCTCCCCAAGGCTGCCAAATGGGTTTTCCCTGTGCGCATCGCAGATGATGCCATGGCGCCAGGCTGCCGCACAAAGAAAAAGGGCCTGACGCAATGTCGGGCCCTTGTCGTTTCGGAGATGTTTGGTAGGCGCGATTGGACTCGAACCAACGACCCCCACCATGTCAAGGTGGTGCTCTAACCAGCTGAGCTACGCGCCTGCAAACTGTCCGAAGCCTCGCAGTATAGCAGCGAATTCTACGTTTTGTCCAAACCCGCAAATCATTTGCGCCGGACCATGCGCACACCTGCCACGTCCCCGACCACCGACATCGCACGGGACACCTGCCTCGCATCGGTGACCTCGATGGTGAAGGTCATCCACGCAATGCCCTTGACCGATTGCGTCTGCACCCCGATGACGTTCATCTTCTCGCGTGCAAACACATCGGAAATGTCCCTCAGCAACCCCTGCCGGTCAATCGCCTCCACGGCAACGTCCACCGGGTACACGGCGGAAGCCCCTTCCCGCCCGCCAGAGACAGCGCCACCCCATTGCACGTCGATCACCCGATCAGGACTGGTGCGCTGCAGATGGGCAAAGTCGCTGCAATCGCTGCGATGGATGCTCACCCCCTTGCCACGGGTCACGAACCCCCGGATATCGTCGGGCGGCGCCGGCTTGCAGCATTTGGCCAACTGCGTCATCAGCGAGTCGACACCGACCACCAGCACGCCCCCGCTGGGGGCCGAGCGCACGGGACGCGGCTTTTTCAACCACGGGGGAATGTCCTCAACAACAGGCTGATCTCCCTGCCGCAGAAGCACTTCCAGCGTGCGAAGCGACAGTTCGTCCTTACCCACCTGTTCGAACAGCGCCTGTGCCGAGGGAAGACCCGCCGAGCTGGCCAGATCCTCGAACCTCAGCGCCGTGCGCCCCTCTCGCTGCAGGAGACGCTCCACCGCCTCACGCCCCCGGGCAACGGTCTCTTCCATCGCCAGTTGATTGAACCATGCCCGGACCTTGCTCTTGGCACGGTGGCCAACCAGGTAGCCCAGCTCAGGGTTGAGCCAGTCGCGCGAAGGGCCGCCTTCCTTGGCGGCGATGATCTCGACGGTCTGGCCATTCTGCAGCGCCGTGTTCAGCGGAACCATGACGCCGTCCACCCGGGCCCCTCTGCAGCGATGCCCCAGGTTCGTGTGCACCGAATAGGCGAAGTCAACGGGCGTGGCGCCCTGCGACAGCTCCACGATGGCGGCATCCGGCGTCAGGACATAGATGCGGTCGTCGAACAGGCCCGGTGACGCCCCGCTGAGGTCACGCTCCCAGGCCAGCAGTTGTCGAAGCACCGCAATCTTGGCGTCGTACTCGGAACTGGCCGACACGCCCGCATAGCCTTTGGTGCCCGCCTCCTTGTAGGCCCAGTGAGCGGCCACCCCGTGTTCCGCGTGGTCGTGCATGGCCTGGGACCGGATCTGGATCTCGAATGCCCTGCCCTGCGCGTCGCGCACCACCGTGTGCAAGGACTGGTAACCATTGGCCTTGGGCTTGGCGATGTAGTCGTCGAACTCTTCCGCAACAGGCGTGAACTGCGAGTGCACAAGCGCCAACACCGCGTAGCAGTCATCGGTTGAAGGCACCACGACCCGCAGCGCCCGGATGTCGAACACCTGGTCAAAGTCCAGCGACTTGCCACGCATCTTCTTGACGATGCTGTAGATGTGCTTGGGCCGTCCCTGGACCGACGCCTGGATGCCCTGCCCTTGCAGGTCCGTCTCAAGCTGCAACCGCACCTGCTCGATGTGAACCTCGCGCTCTGCCCGCTTTTCATCCAACAGACGGGCGACATCTTTGTACGTCTGTGGCTCAAGAAAACGGAAGGCCAGATCTTCCATCTCCCACTTGATCTGCCAGATGCCCAGCCGGTTGGCCAGTGGAGCGAACACATGAAGCGACTCGCTGGCCAAGGCCAGACCAGGGTCGCCCTTGCATGCCGCGAAATAGCGCAGCGTCTGCAGGCGCGATGCCAGCCGCAGCATCACCACCCGCAGGTCACGGGAAAACGCCAGCAGCATCTTGCGGACGTTCTCGGTCTGGCTGGCCGCCAGTTCGGACACGGGCACCTTGCCCGGTGACGCCACTGGCAGGGCCGCCTCTTGCGCGGCCAGACGCTCTCCTGTCTTCCGGTTCTGCACCTCGGCCGACTTGATGCGCGCCTGCCGCTGCAGTTGCACCAGCTTGGTCGTCTCAAGAGCGAGTGCCGCGAAGTTCTCGCCGAACGCTTTGGCAATCACCTCCTGTGGCCTGTTGAGGTACTGACAGGCGTACACCAGATAGGCCGCAGCCTGCATCGCCTCCGACCCACCGATGTCGCGCAGCACCGTGGCGACCGCGTCGGCGTGCGAGAGGATGTTCTCGCCAGTGTCCAGTTGTTCGCTGGCCAGCAAGGGCTCTGCAAAGGCACGTGCACGTGCCAAAGCCTGTGCCTGCCGTGGCAAGAAGCTGTCCGAGGTGGCGGCCACGATGGCCGACGTCGGCGGTGGAGGGACAGAAGTCGAATACTGCATGGAAAAGGTTCGCTCAGGCCTGTTCCAGGAAGCCGACCACCGCCGCCACCTGGTCTGGCACCACCAGGGTCGGCGCATGTCCAACACCCTGAAACTCGACGCAACGCGCGCGGGGTCCTCTTTCAGACATGGCCTTCGCCGTCTCGCGCGTCAGGAGGTCGGAATCGGCGCCCCGCAGCAGCAGGGTGGGGGCCGAAATGGCGTCATACAGCGCCCACAGGGCAGCCTCCCCGTCGGCCACCACTTGGCGACCGACAGATTCATCCATGTCTGTCAGCGCCCGGATCGGAACGGCCAGCGCAGGGTCGTAGTGCAGCCACCAGCGCCCCTCCCGCTCGCGCAGCATGGGACGGGACAGTGCCATCCACTGCTGCTGGCAGTGAGGTCCAAATCCGGTGGAGATCGACCACAGATAGTCCGCAGCCTCCTGCTCGCTGGCAAAGGAGGGGTTGAGTCCCAGATAGGTTCCGATGCGCCGCAAGGCTTCCCATTGGAGCACCGGACCGACATCGTTGAGCACCAGCCTGCGGAAGCCCATGGCAGGCTGGGCCGCCAGGGCCATGCCGATCAGCCCCCCCATGCTGGTGCCGATCCAGTCGATCTGAAGCATGGGGTTTTCGGAACGCAGCCTGGCAATGAGGCTGCCCACATCCGCTGCGTAGGTTCCCACCTGATAGGTCATCGGGTCGGCAAGCCAGTCGCTGAATCCGCGACCGGCAACGTCCACGGCGATGACGCGCGCCTGCGCGGTCAGGGCGGACGCCAGCACATCGAAGTCACGACCCTGGCGGGACAGCCCATGCACACACACCACGACGCGGTGGGCATCGGCACCTTGTTGCGGCATCCAGTCCCAGTACGCCAGCCGGCGCTGCTGGCCGCTGTTGGCGACAGGCCCGGGAACATCGACGAACCGCAGCTCTGGCATCTGGCTGGAACCGCTCATTCCTCGGACTCCGTGATAATGGTTTGCATGTTGTTCAACCGATCGTAATGGAACTGGAGATCCCTCATGCTTGCCAACAAAACCGCCCTTGTCACCGGCTCGACCAGCGGCATTGGACTGGGCATCGCCAAGGCGCTGGCTCGACAGGGTGCGAACATTGTTCTCAATGGTTTCGGTGACTCTGAAGGCCCGCAGGCAGAGATCGCAGCCCTGGGTGTGCAGGTGGCCTACCACGGCGCGGACATGAGCAAGCCGGCCGAGATTGAAGACATGATGAAGTTCGCGGCCAGCCGCTTTGGCCAGGTCGACATCCTGGTGAACAACGCCGGCATCCAGCATGTGGCGCGCGTGGAGGACTTCCCGGTCGAGCGCTGGGATGCGGTGATCGCCATCAATCTCTCCAGTGCGTTCCACGCCACCCGCCTGGCGCTGCCCGCCATGCGCGCAGCGAACTGGGGACGCATCATCAATGTGGCCTCGGTCCACGGTCTGGTCGCGTCTGCGGAGAAGTCGGCCTACGTTGCGGCCAAGCATGGGGTGGTCGGCCTGACCAAAGTGACCGCCCTTGAAAACGCGACCACCGGCGTGACCTGCAACGCAATCTGTCCTGGCTGGGTGCTGACACCACTGGTACAGAAACAGGTGGATGCCAAGGCGGCGGCACTGGGCCTTTCCGACGAGGACGCCAAGAAGCAGTTGCTGGGCGAGAAGGAGCCATCGATGCAGTTCACCACCCCCGAGGAGTTGGGCGAACTGGCGGTGTTTTTCTGCTCACCAGCCGGCGCCAACGTGCGTGGCGTGGCCTGGAACATGGACGGTGGCTGGGTGGCGCAATGAACCTCAGCGCAGCTGGACCGAGCCCGACACCGAGACCGTGACCAGGCTCTTGCCCGCCTCGACAGGAATGGAGGCGTCGGCAGGCGCCTGGGCCACCGACGCGGCTCGCATCCGGTACATCGGTCGCTCGCCCTGGTCGGCGGGGCTGACCGACACCTCCCGCAGGGTGTAACCCTCGAAGCCGAAGGCCTTGGCCACCTCGACTGCCTTGGCCTTGAAACGCTCAATGGCCGATGCCTGAACCTCGGACTCGAGCTTTTGTTGCGCTTCGCGGGACAGCGAGAAGGCCACGTTGCCGACGCCCATGGAAGTGATCTTCCCCGCGGTGGTGCTGATGCGGACAAAGTCCCGCCCCTCCAGCACCAGCTCCGCCGATCCCTGCCAGCCCACGATACGTCCGTTGCTGCCATGGCGCGGATACACACCAAACGATCCAGTTCTCACCTCCAGTTGCTGAGCAGAGGCCTGTGGCTTGGCAACCGCCAGAGCGGCATCAACCGCTTGTCGCAACTGGCTCTGCACTGCAGCAGCATCACTGCCATCGCGCGAGGTGCTCAGGGTCATCGTGACCCAGTCCTGAGGCACTTCAAGCTGTGCGCTGGCAGACACCACCACCACATTGACCGGAGCGGCTGCAGGCAAAGGTTGGGCAAAAGCAGCGCCAGCACCCAGAAACCCTGAAAAAACCAAGGCGAGCACGCCCGCCTGGTGACACGACGATGCCACCCGCAGATATTTGTTCATAGCCGGCTATTTTGATTGAGCGGACTGCTCTGGCAGACCGCGAAGCTGTTCGCGCATGCGCTGCCGCTCTTCAGGAGACAGCCGAAATGGTTTGCTGGCGGCATAGCCATCGCTGAGCGGCTGTCGCAGGGAATCGCGCAACCGTGTGGTCACCGGGCGTCCTTCCTGGATCTCGGCGGGCGACACCGCCACAGGCTCAGAGGCCAGGGGCTGGGCAGGCTGCTCCCGCAACTCCAACGCGGCAGAGAGCAATGGCGCCCCCAGCAGCATCGCGGACACAGAGTATTTATGGTTGATCATGGTTCTGGCTGAACTGAACGATGAAGGCATTCTGAGCGGGCCTCTGGTAACGGTGTGCGGGGGTCGGGCAACAGATGTAACAGCCTGTCAAAAAACCAAAAAACAAGCCCTGACAAGCACTTGGCGCTGCCACAATCGCCTTTGTTACATTTACCGGGAGTTGCTTCCATGCCACAAAACACCACCCGCCCGAACAAGATCCTGGTGGTCGATGACGACGTCCGCATCCGCGACCTGCTGCGCCGTTACCTGATGCAGGAAGGTTTCGAGGTCATGCTGGCCGAGGACGGCAAGGCACTGAACCGAGTATTGCAGCGCGAGGCGGTGGACCTGATCGTGCTGGACCTGATGATGCCGGGTGAGGACGGCCTGTCGATCTGCCGGCGCCTGCGCGCCAACGGTGACCGCACACCGATCATCATGCTGACCGCCAAAAGCGAGGACGTGGACCGCATCGTCGGCCTGGAGGTGGGCGCCGACGATTACCTGGGCAAGCCGTTCAACCCGCGCGAGTTGCTTGCCCGCGTCCATGCGGTGCTGCGCCGCCGCCCTCCGGCCGAGGTGCCTGGTGCCCCCTCGCAGGATGCGGAGGTGGTCAATTTTGGCCCGTTCGAGTTCGACCTGAGCCTGCGCACCCTGCGCAAGGACGGCGCCGACCTGCCGCTGACCACGGGCGAGTTCGCCATGCTCAAGGCCCTGGTGCGCCATCCGCGCCAGCCGCTGTCCCGAGAGAAGCTCGCGCAACTGGCCCGCGGCCGGGAGTTCGAACCGTTCGACCGCAGCCTGGACGTGCAGGTGTCCCGCCTGCGCAAGCTGATTGAGGAGGACGCTGCGTCGCCCCGCTACCTGCAGACGGTGTGGGGCGTGGGCTATGTGTTCGTGCCGGACGGCAACGCCTGATGATCGACGAATCGCGGGTCCCCACCTTCGAAACCGAGCCGGCGGCGCTGGAGACGGCGTCCGCTCCGCTGGAGAGCAAACCCGCGCGCGAGGTGAGCCTGTTCTGGCGCACCTTTTTCTTGCTGTCGCTGCTGCTGGTGGGCTGCATCGTGGCATGGCTCCAGACATTCCGGGCGCTGGAATACGAGCCGCGCACGCTGCAAAGTGCGCAACAGCTGGCTTCCCTGGTGAACCTCAGCCGTGCGGCACTCGTGCACTCCGACTCGATTGCCCGTGTGTCGCTGGTCAAGACCATGGCCGACGAGGAGAAGGTGAGGATCGCCCCTCGTGAGCCGGGTGACAAGTTCCGGCTCTACGACGCGGACTCACTCAGCAGGACGGTCAGCGCCCAGCTCAGCGCCAGGCTGGGCCCTGACACCGTGGTCGCTCGCGAGGTCAACGGCACGCCGGGTCTCTGGATCGGTTTTTCCATCGACGGTGACCCGTACTGGCTGCAGGCCGACCCGTCTCGGGTGGAACTGGTGACCGGCAAGACCTGGCTGATCTGGCTCGCCACCGCCGCCGTGCTTTCGCTGATGGGTGCTGCGCTCATTGCACGCCTGATCAACCGGCCGCTGCAGAAGCTGTCGTTTGCCGCGAGCCGTGTGCGAGACGGCGACTTCAACTCCAGCCGACTCAACGAGGCCGTGGCCACGAGTGAAATCCGGCAGGTGAACATCGGGTTCAACCAGATGGCGCAGCGGCTGTCCAAGATCGAACAGGACCGCGCCCTGATGCTGGCCGGCATCTCGCACGACCTGCGCACGCCGCTGGCGCGGCTGCGTCTGGAGACCGAGATGAGTGTGGCCGACGCGGAAGCGCGAGAGCACATGTCGGCCGACATCGAACAGGTCAATGCCATCATCGACAAGTTCCTCGACTACGCACGGCCGGACCACATGGAGCCTCAGCGCGTAAGTCTCAACGAGGTCATCGAGGCCGCCGTGTTTGCGCTGGGCAACCAGCCCGACGTGGCGGTGAAGACCAGCATTCCTGACGACACCTGGGTCATGGGCGATGCGGTTGAACTCAACCGCGTGTTCTCCAACCTGCTGCAGAACGCCGTGCGCTATGGCCGCAACCAGACGACCGGTGTGGCCGAGATCGACATTGGCGCCAAGACCAAGGACCAATGGGTGCTGGTCAAGCTGCGCGACCACGGCCCAGGTGTCAATCCCGAGATGCTGAGCCAGCTCACACAGCCATTCTTCCGTGGCGACGCCTCTCGCAGCGCCGCCACCGGCACAGGCCTGGGCCTGGCCATCGTCGAGCGCGCCATTGCCCGCATGGGCGGTCGCTTCGCGCTGGCCAACAGCAGCTCCGGCGGGCTGGCCGCCCACATCAAGCTGCCGGTCGGCAAAACCGCCTGATACAAACCGGGCTCAGCCCGGCCGGCGCACCAGCAAGGCAACCGCCCGGGCCTCGATCGACAGGCCCTGCCCGACCGGGCCCAGCTTCTCGGCGGTCTTGGCCTTCACATTGACCGACTCCACGGGCAGGCCCAGCGCCTGGGCTATGCGCGCGCACATGGCCGGAATGTGCGGGCCGAGTTTGGGCGCCTGGGCCACCACCGTGCTGTCGATGTTGCCGATCTCGAAACCCGCCTCGCGCACGCGCCGAGCGACTTCGGTCAGCAGCACGATGGAATCGGAACCCTTGAAACGCGGGTCTGTGTCGGGGAAGTGACGCCCGATGTCGCCCAGCGCCGCCGCGCCCAGCAGGGCGTCGGTGATGGCGTGCAGCAGCACGTCGGCGTCCGAATGGCCCAGCAGGCCGGCCGTGTGGGGGATGGTCACGCCGCCGATGATCAGCGGCCGTCCGGGCACCAGGGCGTGCACGTCCCAGCCTTCACCGATGCGAAATGGAATGGACGGGGGGATGGTGGCTGCGCTCATGTTCGGCTTGAAAGAATGGCTTCGGCGAGGGCGAAGTCTTCGGGGTAGGTGACCTTGAAATTCTGCGCACTGCCCGGCACCAGCAGCGGCCGGTGTCCGGCCATCTCCATGGCGCTGGCCTCGTCGGTCACACCGGCGAAGCCACTGTCGGCCTGGGCGGCGAGCGCGCTTCGGAGCATGCCGAGCCTGAACATCTGCGGGGTCTGCGCCAGCCATTTGTCCGAGCGGTCCACGGTGGTGGCCACGCGTCCCTCGCGTTCGGTCTTCAACGTGTCGGGCAGCTTGAGTGCGAGCAGCCCGCCCACCGGGTCGCCCTCGCAGGCGCTGATCAGCGCCTCGATCTGCTGCGGTGTGATCAGGCATCGCGCCGCGTCGTGCACCAGCACCCAGTCGTCGTCGGCCGCGCCTCTGGCGCTCAAGGCATCCAGTCCGTTGTACACGCTGTGCGCACGGGTCGCGCCGCCACAGCGCGCGAGCCGCAGATCGGGCTGATCGACGCTCAGGAAGCGGTCGTCCGGCGCCACCACCAACACCGTCTGCTCGATGCGGGGAGCCGCGCTGAACGCTGCCAGGGTGTGCAGCACCATGGGCAGGCCGGCGACGGTCTGGTACTGCTTGGGGCCAGCGGTGCCCGCGCGCGAGCCGGTGCCGGCACAAGGCAGCAGCGCGTGGCAGCGCACAGAGGTCGGGGTGTTTTGGAAAGCACTCATGATCGGTCCGGGCATTCTAGAATCCCCCACTTCACCCCCCTGTCCCAACGACCGGGGGGTTTTCGTCATTTGCGACTGAATCCATGGACCTGCCCAAGCTCAAACCCGGCCAACGTTTCCACCTGCCCCGTCCCGTCGGCGCGGCCGATGCCCTGCTGCTCGCGCAACTGGCGGCGCGCGAGAAAGCCGCTGGCAGGCCCGTAGCCATCGTGACCGCCGACGCGACCGATGCGCAGCGCCTGATGGACGAAATGACGTTCTTCTCGCCCGAACTGCGCTGCGCCCTCTTCCCCGACTGGGAGACCCTGCCCTACGACGCCTTCTCGCCGCACCAGGACCTGATCTCCGAACGCCTGGCCACGCTCTGGCGCATCCAGCAGCGTGACAAGGACACCGGTGCCGACGTGGTGCTGGTGCCCGCCACCACGGCGCTGTACCGGCTGGCGCCACCCTCGTTTCTGGCGGGCTACACCTTCCAGTTCAAGGTCAAGCAGAAGCTCGATGAAGCGAAGCTCAAGGGCCAGCTCACGCTCGCCGGCTACAGCCATGTGACGCAGGTGGTGAGTCCCGGCGAATACGCGGTGCGCGGCGGCCTGATCGACCTCTTCCCCATGGGCTCGCAGGTGCCCTACCGCGTCGACCTGTTCGATGACGAGATCGACTCGATCCGCACCTTCGACCCCGACAGCCAGCGCAGCCTCTACCCCGTGCCCGAGGTTCGTCTGCTGCCCGGCCGCGAGTTCCCGATGGACGAGACGGCGCGCGCGCGCTTCCGCAGCCGCTGGCGCGAATTGCTTGAAGGCGATCCGACCAAGAGCCGCATCTACAAGGACATGGGCAACGGCGTGGCCACCGCCGGCATCGAGTACTACCTGCCCCTGTTCTTTGAAGAGACCGCCACGGTCTTCGACTACCTCGGCGTGCAAGCCACGGTGGTGCTGCACGGCGACCTGGAGCCCGCCTTCCAGCGCTTCTGGCGGGACACGCAGGACCGGTACCGCCTGGTCAAGGGCGACCCCGACCGCCCCGCCCTGCCGCCCGAGAGCCTGTTCCTGTCGATAGAGCAGTTCTACGGCGAGGCCAATGCGCATGCCCAACTGGCGATCCGGCCCGCGGTGGAAGACATCGCCGACAACGCGTTCGCGCAGAAGCTGGGCGAGCTGGCCGCGGTGCGTGGTGCCGAAGACCCGCTGTCGCGCCTGCACGGCCACATCCGCAACACCGCCCACCGGGTGCTGCTGCTGGCCGAGAGCGACGGACGGCGCGAGAGCCTGCTGGATTTCCTGCGCGCCAGTGGCCTGAACCCGCCGGCCTTCGATTCGCTGGCCGAGTTCCAGACCAGCGACGAAAAGGTCGGCATCGCCACCGCGGGCCTGACAGTGGGCTTCTCCTGGCTGGAAGCCGGCATCGACTTCGTCACCGAGACCGAACTGTTCGCCGCCGGCCCGACCACGCGCCGACGCAAGAAGCAGGAACAGGTCAGCGACGTCGATGCGCTGATCAAGGATCTGAGCGAGCTCAACGTGGGCGACCCGGTGGTGCACAGCGCTCACGGCATCGGGCGCTACCGCGGCCTCATTAACATGGACATGGGGGACAAGAACCCCGACGGCACGCCCGCGCTGCAGGAGTTCCTGCACCTCGAATACGCCGACAAGGCCGTGCTCTACGTGCCGGTGAGCCAGCTCAGCCTGATCGGCCGCTACACCGGCGTGAGCGCCGACGAGGCGCCGCTGCACAAGCTGGGCAGTGGCCAGTGGGAAAAAGCCAAACGCAAGGCGGCCGAGCAGGTGCGCGACGCCGCCGCCGAGCTGCTGAACATCTACGCCCGCCGCGCCGCCCGCCAGGGCCATGCGTTCCGCTTCTCGGCGCAGGACTACGAGATCTTCGCCAACGACTTCGGCTTCGAAGAGACGGCCGACCAGAAGGCCGCGATCCACGCCGTGATCCAGGACATGATCAGCCCGCAGCCCATGGACCGCCTGGTCTGCGGCGACGTGGGCTTCGGCAAGACCGAGGTCGCCTTGCGCGCTGCGTTTGTGGCCGTCACCGGCGGCAAGCAGGTGGCGTTTCTGGCGCCGACCACGCTGCTGGCCGAGCAGCACTACCAGACCCTGGTGGACCGTTTTGCCAAGTGGCCGGTGAAGGTGGCGGAGATGAGCCGCTTCCGCTCGCAGAAAGAAATCATCGCGGCGATGAAGGGCATCACCGACGGCTCTGTCGATATCGTCGTGGGCACACACAAGCTGCTGAGCGAGAAGACCCAGTTCAAGAACCTTGGTCTGCTCATCATCGACGAGGAACACCGCTTCGGCGTGCGCCACAAGGAGGCGATGAAGCAGCTGCGTGCCGAGGTGGACGTGCTGACGCTCACCGCCACGCCGATCCCGCGCACGCTGGGCATGGCGCTCGAAGGTCTGCGCGACCTGTCGGTCATCGCCACCGCGCCGCAGCGCCGGCTGGCCATCAAGACCTTCGTGCGCAACGAAGGCACGGGCGTGATCCGCGAGGCCGTGCTGCGCGAGTTGAAGCGCGGTGGTCAGGTCTACTTCCTGCACAACGAGGTCGAGACCATCGAGAACCGCAAGCAGAAGCTGGAAGAAATCCTGCCCGAAGCGCGCATCGCCATCGCGCACGGCCAGATGCCCGAGCGCGACCTGGAGCGCGTGATGCGCGACTTCGTGGCGCAGCGCTACAACCTGCTGCTGTGCTCGACCATCATCGAGACCGGCATCGACGTGCCCACGGCCAACACCATCGTGATGAGCCGCGCCGACAAGTTCGGCCTGGCCCAGCTGCACCAGCTGCGCGGCCGCGTGGGCCGCAGCCACCACCAGGCCTACGCCTACCTGCTGGTCCCGGACATCGAGGGCCTGACCAAGCAGGCCGCGCAGCGGCTGGACGCGATCCAGCAGATGGAGGAACTCGGCAGCGGCTTCTACCTGGCCATGCACGACCTGGAGATCCGCGGCGCCGGCGAGGTGCTGGGCGAAAACCAGAGCGGCAACATGCTCGAGGTCGGCTTCCAGCTCTACAACGAGATGCTGAGCGAGGCCGTGAAGGCGCTCAAGGCCGGGCGCGAGCCGGACCTGCTGAGCCCGCTGAGCGTGACCACCGACATCAACCTGCACGCCCCCGCCCTGCTGCCCAACGACTACTGCGGCGACGTGCACCTGCGCCTCTCCTTCTACAAGAAGCTGGCCACCGCCAAGACGGCCGACCAGGTCGACGGCCTGCTCGAAGAAATCGTGGACCGCTTCGGCAAGCTGCCACCGCAGACGCAGACCCTGATCGATGTGCACCGCCTGCGCGTGCTTTCAGCTCCTTACGGCGTGGTCAAGGTCGATGCCGCGCCGGGTGTCATCAACATCACGTTCCGCCCCAACCCGCCGATCGAGCCGATGCGCATCATCGAGCTCATCCAGAAGAACCGGCACATCAAGCTGGCCGGCAACGAGAAGCTGCGCATCGAGCGCGCCCTGCCCGAGGTCAAGGACCGGGTGCAGATGGTGCGCGACGTGCTGCGCTCGCTGGGCCAGCCGCTGAAGACGGAAGCCACTGCCGGCGCGGCTTGATCTGCATCAAAAACAGGAGCAGCACCGGCCGACGTTCACCAGCCGTTCACACAGCGGCGACCAGACTTCAACACAGAGGCTCCAGCATCGGAGCTTTCAACTTGAAGGAAGAAAACAATGAACCTGTCCGCCCAACGCCCCTGGATCACGCCCGTCGTCATGGGCGCCTTTTTGCTGTCCGCCGTCACCGGCGTGCTGATGTTCTTCCACCTCGACTCGGGCCTGAACAAGACCGCCCACGAATGGCTGAGCTGGGCCATGGTGATCGGGGTCGGCCTGCACGTGCTGCTGAACATGCCCGCGTTCAAGCGCTACCTGAAACAGACCACCGGCCGGGTGGTGATCGGTGCGTTCGCCCTGGTCCTGGCCCTGAGCTTCATTCCGGCGGGGGGCAGCAGCGGCAGCGAGCCCGGCTTCGCGCCACCCGTCCGCGCGCTCGCCCAAGCCCCGATCAGCGTGCTGGCCCAGGTCGCCGGCACCAGCACCGACGACGTCAGGGCAAAGCTCCAGGCCCAGGGCCTGACCGTCACCAGCGACCAGCAGTCGGTGGCCGACCTGGTGGGGCCGGACCTGCGCAAGCAGATCGGCACCATCTCCAAGGTGCTGCCGGCGGCCAAGTCCTGATCGGGGCGTCATCCCGGCTCCCGCGATAATTCCGGGATGACTTCCTCCATCGAATTCGCCCCCGGCCTGACCGTGCAGGGCGTCCAGCCGCCCCTGAACCTGCGCGACTTCAAACTGATCGCGTTCGACATGGACTCCACGCTGATCAACATCGAATGCGTGGACGAGATCGCCGACGCCGCGGGCCGCAAGGCCGAAGTGGCGGCGATCACCGAGGCCGCGATGCGCGGCGAGATCACCGACTACAAGGAGAGCCTGCGCCAGCGCGTCGCCCTGCTCAAAGGCGTGACCGAGGAACACCTGGCACACGTCTACCGCTCGCGCCTGCGCCTGAACCCCGGTGCGGCCGAGCTGGTGCTGGCCTGCAAGGCCGCCGGGCTGAAGGTGCTGCTGGTCAGCGGCGGCTTCACCTACTTCGCCGAGCGCCTGCGCGACCGCCTGGCGCTCGATTTCGCGCGCAGCAATCAGTTGGAGATCGTGAACGGCCAACTCACCGGCCGCATGCTGGACCAGAGCTGGGGCGACATCTGCGACGGCGCGATGAAGAAGGAAACCCTGCTGCGCACCTGCAGCCTGATCGGCTGCTCGCCGGCGCAGGCCATCGCCATGGGCGACGGCGCCAACGACCTGGAGATGATGGGCGTGGCAGGCCTGTCGGTGGCCTACCGCGCGAAGCCCAAGGTGCGCGCCCAGGCCAAGGTGGCCATCGACATGGGCGGGCTGGATCGCCTGCTCGAACTGTTCCACGCATGAGCTTGTCCAGCCGCCTGCGTGCGTGGGCGGCGGGCCTGCGGCGCGACTGGAAGCGCCACATCCGCTCCCTCGCGCTGTTCGCGGGTGTGCTGCTGGCGGTGCAGCTCTGGCAGACGCGCGATGTGGCCGGTGGCCCGCTGCCCGGTGCGGCGTTGGACGCCCCGCTGGCGGTGCTGGCGGGCGGCGGCGTTCGCCAGAGCAGCCTTCGCGCCGAGATCGCCGCGCTGCAAGCGGCTCACCCCGGCCGGAACATCGGCCTCTACGTCTGGGCCGACTGGTGCCCGATCTGCAAGACCATCCAGGGCACGGTGAACGGCCTGACGCAGGACCACCCGGTGATCACCGTCGCCATGCAGTCCGGGCCGCCCGAGAAGGTGTCCCGCTATATGGCCTCGCGCGGCCTGGCCTGGCACACCGTGGTCGATCCGCAGTCGGCCATCCCGGGCGCCCTAGGCTTCGGCGCCGTGCCCGCCTTTGCCGTGGTCACGCCAACAGGCGAGCTGCGCTGGCCGACCGTGGGCCTGACCAGCGGCTGGGGGCTGCGGGCGCGCCTCTGGCTGGCGCGCTGAGGCCCTCCGCCCCCTTTCAGTTCATCAGGCCGGTTCCGGCACGCTGGGCAGACCGGACAGCGCCATCGCCAGCTCCTTCTCGTCGTACTGCTCGTCCTTGAGCTCGCCCGCGAAGTACTTCTGGTAGGCCGCCATGTCGAAATGGCCGTGGCCGCAGAGGTTGAACAGAATGGTCTCGCTCTTGCCCTCGCGCTTGCAGCGTAGGGCCTCCTCGATGGCGCCCTTGACCGCGTGGTTGGCCTCGGGTGCGGGCACGATGCCTTCGGCGCGCGCAAAAGTCACGCCGGCCTCGAAGCACTGGCCTTGGGTGTAGGCGGTGGCTTCGAGCAGGCCCAGTTCCTTGCAGTGGCTCACCAGCGGCGCCATGCCGTGGTAGCGCAGGCCGCCCGCGTGGAAACCCGGCGGCGTGAAAGTGCTGCCCAGCGTGTGCATCTTGGTCAGCGGCGTCATGTGGCCGGTGTCGCCAAAGTCGTAGGCGTACTTGCCGCGCGTGAGCGACGGGCAGGCCGCCGGCTCGACCGCGACGATGCGCGACTTCTTGCCACCGCGCAGCGCGTGGCCGATGAAGGGGAAGGCGATGCCGGCGAAGTTCGAGCCGCCGCCGGTGCAGCCGACCACCACGTCCGGCCAGGCGTCGGCCATCTGCAGCTGCTCCATGGCTTCCAGACCAATGATGGTCTGGTGCATCAGCACGTGGTTGAGCACCGAGCCCAGCGCGTACTTGGTGTCCTCGCGCTGCACCGCCAGTTCCACCGCTTCGGAAATGGCGATACCCAGGCTGCCCGGATGGTCGGGCCGCTGGGCCAGCACGCTTCGGCCGTACTCGGTCTGGTTCGACGGCGACGGCAGGCAGCGCGCGCCGTAGGTCTCCATCACCGCGCGGCGGTAGGGCTTCTGGTCGTAGGACACGCGCACCTGGAACACCAGCACCTCCAGGTCGAACAGCGAGCCCGCGAACGACAGCGAGGTACCCCACTGGCCAGCACCGGTCTCGGTGGTCAGGCGCTTGACGCCGGCCTGCTTGTTGTAGAAGGCCTGCGGGATCGCGGTGTTGGGCTTGTGGCTGCCGGCGGGGCTGACGCCTTCGTACTTGTAAAAGATCTTGGCCGGTGTGCCCAGCGCCTTCTCCAGCCGGTGGGCGCGGTACAGCGGGGCCGGGCGCCAGAGCCGGTAGATGTCGCGCACCGGTTCGGGAATCTCGATCTCGCGCTCGGTGCTGACCTCCTGCATGATCAGTTCCATCGGGAACAGCGGCGCCAGGTCGTCGGGGCCGATGGGCTGCAGCGTGCCGGGGTGCAGCACGGCCGGCAGCGCCTTGGGCAGGTCGGCCTGGATGTTGTACCAAAACTTGGGCATCTGGTTCTCGTCGAGCAGGTACTTGGTTTGCAGGCTCATGGCGGGGCTCCTGAAAGGTGGAACAGGGGTGGACAGCGAACCGGACCATTCTGGAATCAGCCCGCCGCCACAACCATCCGCGAAACGAACGCGGGTATCCGATAAGTGCAAAACCCCGGGTAATCACTAGCATGCGGCGCATGGCTCCGAGCCCTGCCCCGCCCCCGACCCACGCGCCCGCCTGGCTGGACCGCAGTGCGCCCGCGGGCGCGGCCTGGGCGCCGCTGTCGGTGCTGGCCTCCGACGACCTCGACGAAACGCGCGACCAGATCGCGCGCATCTACAAGCCGCACGATCTGGCGGTGATCGGCCCTCGGCAGCGCGTGCGCGCCCGCATGCACCACCGCGCGCTCGGCCCTTCGGTGTCGCTCAACCGGCTGGCCCACGGCGCCGCGGTGCGCATCGACCCGGACCGGCTGGACGACTTCTTCCTGGTGCAGATGCCGCTGGCCGGCGAGGCGGCGGTGTGGCACCAGAACGCGCGGCACCTCAGCGCCGTGGGCGAAGCGACGGTGATCTCGCCGCAGGACGCGGTGCGCATGGAGTGGTCGTGCCATTGCGACCAGTTCATGCTGCGCATCGACCGCCAGCGGCTGCTGCACGTGGCGGCGGCCATCAGCGGCAGCGAACCGGCCGCCACCTTGCGGCTGGCGCCGCGGCTGGACCTGCGCCAGGGTTCGGGCGCGCACTGGTGGCAGCTGATGCACTACCTTGCCGCGCTGCTGCAGCCGGGCGGCGAGCACCCGTCGACGGGTCTGCACACGGCGATGCTGGAAGACCATGTGCTGGCCATGCTGCTGCGGGTGGCCTGGGCGCCGGCCACAGTGAGCCGGGCGCCCGCCAGCGCAACCGTGCCCCGGCTGCGGCAACTGGAGGACCACATCGAAGCGCACCTCGACCAGCCGCTGACCGTGGCCGACCTGGCGCGGGCGGTGAACAGCAGCGTGCGCCTGGTGCAGCAGCTGTTCGCCCGCGAGCGCGGCACCACACCGATGGCCCACATCCGCCGGCTGCGGCTGGAACGCGTGCGCCACGACCTGCTGCACCCCGGCCCGGACACCCGCGTGCTGCAGACCGCCGAGCACTGGGGCTTCGAACACCCCGGCCGCTTCGCCGCGGCCTACCAGCAGGCCTACGGCGAGAGCCCCAGCGCCACGCTCGCGCGCAGCCGCTGAGGTAGGCGCGAGCCGGCATCAGTGCCGGGCATTGTGTTTCTTGCGGTGAATGTTCCGGCTCGCGCGGTCCTGCGCGTGCTCCATGCGCACCGCTTCCCGCCCGGTGACCTTGCCGTCGCTTTCCATGCGGTTCTCCATGTTGGCAATGTACTGCTGCTGGTGCTCCAGGCGCTTTTCTTCGCGCCGCGTCAGCTGCCCAGAGGCGACGCCCTGGTCGATGCGTTCGGCCTGTCGGGCCTGGCGGTTCTCGACGCGCTGGGCCTGGCGTTCGGCCGGCGTGACAGCCTGCGCAGCGGTGACGGCGCCCAGCGCCAGGACGGCTGCGGTGAGGGGTTTGAGCCAGAATGACATGGTGATGTTCCTCCGTGGTGGCTCACGGACCACCCTGGCCCGTGTGCCTGTTGAACCCCCCGCGCAGCGGTCCCTTACGTCCCGCCGCCTTTGCCCGAGGAAATTGATCGGAATGGCGTAAGAGCCGTGGGCCTCGCGGGTTGAACCGGTGCCGCCCCACTGTTTTCCTTGCCCCATGCCGCTCCGGTTCCGCCACTTTCTGTCCTGCTGCCTGCTGGCCCTGGCCACGTTCGGTCTGCCCGCGCAGGCAGCGCCCGTGCCAGTGCCCGACGCACAGGCATGGCAGCGGCTCACACCCGCGCAGCGGCTGCAGCGCCAGGCCGACATCCGCGAGCGGCTAAAGCGCGCCACGCCGCAGGAGCGGCAGGAGTTCCGCGAGCGGCTGCGCGAGCTGCTGGTCAGCCTGCCGCCGCACGAACGGCAGGCCTTGATCGACGACGCGCGCGAGCGCTGGCAGGCCATGACCCCGCAGGAGAAACAGCGCCTGGCCGACGAGCGCCGCGACAAGCTGCGCGAGATGACACCCGCCGAACGCCGTGCCCTGCTGCGCGAACGGCGCGAGACGCTGGAACGCATGACCCCGGCCGAACGCCGCGCGCTGCGCGAGAAGCTGCGCACGGAATGAGCAGCGACTGGGCCATGTGGCGCGCCGCCTGCCAGGGTCATGAAGCCAGCGCCGTCCAGCTGGTGCGCCGGCTCACGCCGCAGGCCATGGGCCTGGCCCGGCAGCTGCTGCGGCGCCAGGAGGACGCAGAGGACGTGGTGCAGGAGTCGTTCCTGCGCCTGTGGGGCGCGCAGCCGTCCGACACCCGCGGTGCGGCGCTGGCAACCTACTTCAACACCATCGTGATCAACCGCTGCAAGACCTGGCTGGTGCAGCGCCGCGAACTGAGCACCGACCCCGAACAGCTCACCGAATGGATCGACGCCGGACCTTCGGGCGACGACGCCAGCGATCCCGGCAGTGACGCGCTGGATGCCCCGCGCCTGCAGGCGGCCATGCACCGGCTGCCAGCCCGACAGCGCATGGCCCTGGCCATGTGGGCCTACGCGGACGCCGACGCGGCCGGCATCGCGCGCTCGCTCGAACTCGACACCAACGCCGCCCACCAACTGCTGCACCGGGCCAAGGCGGCCCTGCACCGCTGCCTTCAGGAGAACCCGTCATGAACACGCCCTCCTCCCACGACCACGACGCCGCGCGCGACGAGGCGCTCAAGGGGCGTCTGAAGAACGCCCTGGAGCACAGCCCCGACGAAGGCTCCGACGCCTTGCAGGTGCGCGTGCTGGCGCAATGGCGCCAGGCCAGGCCTCAAACCGTAGTGGTGACCTCGACCGGCCCGCTGGCCTCGCTGCAGGCGGCATGGCGCCAGCACCCGGTGCTCTGGACAGGCGCGCTGGTGGCGCTGGCGATGGCGCTGTGGATGCTGCGCCCGGCGCAGGACCCGGTGCTGGAAGAACTGATGCAGCCCGATGTGCTGATGCTGATTTCCAATGGAGAGCTGTAGCGGGCCCTCAGCCGCCCGCGCGCTTGACCGTGTGGCCCTGGGCCTTGAGCGCCTCGATCACGCGTTCGACGTGGTCACCCTGCACCTCGATCACGCCATCTTTCACCGTGCCGCCGGTGCCGCAGAGCGTGCGCAGCTGCTTGCCGAGCGCCGCCAGACCCGCCGCATCGAGCAGCGCCCCCTTGACCACGGTCACGGCCTTGCCGCCCCGGCCCTTGGTCTCGCGCGAGACGCGCAGCACGCCATCGCCCTTGGGTACAGCGGGTTCGCCGCAGCGGCAGGCCGCCACCGGCTGGCGGCAGCCGGGGCACATGCGGCCCGATTCGGTCGAATAGACCAGGCCACCGGAAGAAGCTCGTGATTTCATGGGCCGGGATCGTAGCGCGTCGCCGACAATCGCCCCATGCCGTTTTTCTCTCTGGGCCTTGAGCCCGCTCTCGCCCAGGCCGCTGCCAACCTGGGTTTTGCCGCCCCCACCCCGATCCAGGCCGAGGCCATCCCGCCGGTGCTCGCCGGTCGCGACCTGCTCGCCAGCGCCCGCACCGGCTCGGGCAAGACCGCCGCCTACGCCCTGCCCCTGCTGCAGCGCTGGCTGGACCGGGCGGACACCGGGCCGCGCCGCACGCGGGCACTCGTGCTGGTGACCACGCGCGAACTGGCCGCGCAGGTCGGCGAGGTGCTGCGCTCGCTGGCGCAGGCGCTGCCCCGGCGCCCGAAGCTGGTCGTCGCCTTCGGCGGCGTCTCGATCAACCCGCAGCTGATGGCGCTGCGCGGTGGCGCCGACGTGGTGGTCGCCACCCCTGGCCGTCTGCTCGACCTGGTGGACCACAACGGCCTGCGGCTGGACGCGGTAGACCTCCTGGTGCTCGACGAAGCCGACCGCCTGCTCGACCTGGGTTTCGCCGAAGAACTGGCGCGTGTGCTGGGCCTGCTGCCGGCGCAGCGCCAGAACCTGCTGTTCTCCGCCACCGTGCCACCGGCGGTCGAAACCATGGCGCTGCAGCTGCTGCACGACCCGGTGCGGGTGGACGTGCCGACGCCGGACGACGACGCGGCCGCGCCGCTGGTGCAGCAGCGCGCCTTTGCGGTCGACGAGAAGCGGCGCACCCAGCTGCTGCGGCAGCTGATGAAAACCGAGGGCTGGAAGCCGGTGCTGGTGTTTGTGGCCACGCAGTACGCGGCCGAACGCCTGGCCAACAAGCTGCACCACGGCGAGGTCTACGCCACGGCCTTCCACGGTGGCCTGAGCCAGGGCGCACGCCAGACCACGCTGGGCGAGTTCAAGGCAGGGCGCTGGGACGTGCTGGTGACGACCGACCTGGCCGCGCGCGGCATCCACATCGACGGTCTGCCGGTGGTGGTGAACTTCGACCTGCCGCGCTCGGCTGTGGACCATGTGCACCGCATCGGGCGCACCGCCCGAGCGGGTCAGGCCGGCCTGGCGGTCAGCTTCGTGACCGCTGCGCAACTGGCGCACTGGCACCTGATCGAGAAGCGCCAGGGCCTGAGCCTGCCGCTGGAAACGGTGGAAGGCTTCGAGCCGACCGAAACGCCGCCACCGCCCGCGCCAGGCAACGGCGGAGTCAAGGGCAAGCGGCCGAGCAAAAAAGACAAGCTGCGCGCACAGGCAGCGAAACCGTAGCCCCCACGCTCCGCCGCTGCGCGGGTCGCTGCCCCTTGAGGGGGTGCGTTTCGCCTTGGGGCGGCCCGGCGGCGAAACCGCTTACTCTTCGTCGCTGGTCTGTTCACCGGCAGCTTCGGGCGCCGTACCCGCCGGGCGCGGCTTGCGCACGCCGGGCTTGGCCAGCAGCTCCACATAACACTGCGTGGCGCCGTCCTTGGCCAGCGCGTCCAGCAGGTTCATCAGCTCGCCCGGATGCACCACCTGCGCGCTGTCCTTGTCGGCGCCGAAGCGGCAGTCGAAGTCCCAGAAGTCCGCACCCTCGGGCAGATCGCGGCGGCGTTCGCGCTTCTGGTATTTGCGGATGTCGTGCTTGACGGCGTCGAGCACGCGGTCGGGGTGCTTGCCCTCGGGGCGCAGCGGATAGGTTTTTCTCATGGATGTCCTTGGGTTGGGTGCGTTCGCCCCGGCAGGACGTGAAACGGACCCGGATTATGCGGGCAGCACGATGTCGTAGCCGCCTTCGTCCAGGTGGCGGTGCGGGCCGAACACAGCCTCCAGAGCCGCGGCTTCGGCCATCTGCCAGTGCTCCAGCACCGTGCGCTCTTCGACCGTCAGCGCCTCGGGGTCGGGCGTCTCGCCGTGCTGCGCCACGATGCCCAGATAGGCGCGGTAGACCGGCGCCACCAGCGCCGCATCGCCCAGCGCATCCTCCAGCGCATCGCGGAACAGGCGTTCAGCGGCCTGGCGCTGGCCCGGCGGCGTGTCGTCGGGCACGTAGAGCTTGAGGGTGTAGGTCATGGCGGGGCGGCAGGCACAATGCCCGATTATCCCGCGCCGTCCCGACCTCCTGCCCATGAACACCACCCGCACCACACCGAGCAAGGACGACATCGCCCTCCTGCCCGAATTCCCCCGCCTGGGCCTGGACCGCATCGCGCTGGTGAACTCCGCGGTGGCCGCGCGCGAGGCGGTGGCGGCGCTGCGCGACCACGCCCACTGGGGCTTCGACACCGAGAGCAAGCCCACCTTCGTGCAGGGCGAGGTGTCTGACGGGCCGCACATCCTGCAGCTGGCCACGACGGAGCGGGCCTGGGTGTTCCAGCTGCACGACCCCGCCAGCCGCGACCTGGCCGCGCAGGTGATGGCCGAGGCCGGACACAGCAAGGCCGGCTTCGGTCTGGGCGACGACACCAAGCGCATCCGCGCCAAGCTGGGCGTCGAGCCGGTCGGGGTGATCGAGCTCAACCACCTGTTCCGCGCGAGCGGCTACCGCAAGGACATGGGCGTCAAGGGCGCGGTGGCGGTGCTGTTCGGGCAGCGCTTCATCAAGTCAAAGAAAGCCGCCACCTCCAACTGGGCCAACCCGCGCCTGACCGAGGGCCAGCTCATCTACGCGGCCAACGACGCCTGGGCCGCGGCCGTGGTGCACGAGGCGCTCAGGACCCGCGCGCCTTAGGCGGCCGGCTGTGGCGCAGCGGCGTGAGCAGCTCATCCAGGCCGTTGTGGTCGATTTCGTGCATCAGGGCGATCAAGCGCCCCAGCTCGCCCTTCGGGAAACCCTCGCGCGCGAACCAGTTGAGGTAGTGCCCCGGCAGGTCGGCAATCGCCCGGCCCTTGTACTTGCCATAGGGCATCTCTACGGTCAGCAAGCGCTCCAGCTCGGTCGGGTTCATGTCGCGGCGTGCGCACGGTCCAGCCAGTCGCGCACCGTGCGGTTGAACTGTTCGGGCTTCTGCTTCATGAGCCAGTGCCCGGCGTCCAGGCCATGGGCCGCGCTGCCCGGCGTGGTGGCGAGTTGCGCCAGCCAGCGCGCGGAATGGAACATGAACGGCTTGCGCTTGCCGAAGAAGAACAGCGTGGGCAGCGTCGGGCCGAACACCTTGTCGACCCGCGCCACGCCGCGCAGGCCACCCAGGGTGCCGAACCACTGCATCGCGTAGGGGTAGTTCATCTGCCAGGAGATCTGTGTCGCGGGGGTGCGGCAGCCGATGGTGCGCGCCATCCAGCGCGTCATTCGGTTGGCCAGTCCCGGCAGCAGCGGCCCGATCTTCCAGGCCACGGCCAGCCAGAGCTGGTAACCCGCGATCATGGCCTTTTCTTTGGCGGTCAGCGACTTCAGGTAAGCGCCGGTGTTGGTGTCGCCGATGTCGGCCGCCACCACGCGCGCCACCCGGTCCGTGTTCCGCGCGGCGTACTCGTAGCCGAAGAAGCAACCCCAGTCGTGCAGCATCAGCGTCACCTTCTGGTCGGGGCTGACCTCATCGACGATGGCCGCCACCAGTTGGCACATCTGATCCACCGACACCGGGCGCGGCGGCCGGCCCAGGTCGTAGCCCGGCAGCGCGAAGCGCACGCAGCGGTAGCCGTCCCGGAGCGCTGCCACCGACTCGTCCCACAGCGCGGGCGAATCGGGCCAGCCGTGCAGCATGACCACGGTCGGTCCTTCGCCGTCGATCAGGACCTCGATATCCTGCACGGTCAGCGTCTGCGTCATGTCGCGGTCTCCTCGGGTGATTCGAGCGGGCGATGGTAGCTTGGCGCAGATCAAGGGCGGTCGCGCCCGCGTCACCGACAATAGCGCCCGCCATGCACCGCACCATCTTCACCACCCCGGTGGTCGCTCCCCTGCTGCGAGCGATGTCGACCGGCTTCCTGCGGCTCACCGGCTGGACCGTCGAAGGCCACCTGCCGCCCAGTGCCGCCAAGAGCGTCTTCATCGCCGCCCCGCACACCAGCAACTGGGACCTGCCCTACACCCTGATGGTCGCGTTCGCGCTGCGCCTGAACCCCTACTGGATGGGCAAGGCCAGCATCTTCCGTTTCCCGTTCGGTGGTCTGATGCGCTGGCTCGGCGGCATCGCGGTCGACCGCTCGAAGTCCAACAACCTCGTCGCCGCCTCGGCCCAGGCCATCACCGAGGCCGACGGGCCGCTGCAGCTGATCGTGCCCCCCGAGGGCACGCGCAGCAAGACGCGCTACTGGAAGACCGGCTTCTACTACATCGCCACCACCGCCCGGGTGCCCATCATCCTGGCCTACATGGACTACGCGACCAAACGCAGCGGCCTGGGCCCGGTGTTCGAGCTGACGGGCGACATCGACGCCGACATGGTGCGCATCAAGGCGTTCTACCAGCCGTTCCAGGGCAAAAACGCCACCCAGTTCACCGGCGACTGAGCCGCACGACCTGTAACACGACTACAAAAGGTTTCATGAGAATAGGCGAAACCTTCCCGCAAATTGGGTAATCTGGCCGGGTGAGCCGCCAGCATTCCGTCTTCCAAGGGCCTCTATCCACCCTCTCGACCCTGTCCAGCACCTTGCGTGAAGGCCTGGGGTCGCTGCTGGGCGTCGAGAAGGTCCGCCACAACGACGCCGACGTGGCGCGCATCCGCCTTGCCATGCTGCGCCTGCATGGTGAGGACGGGCGCCTGAACAACCCCCGGCTGCACCAGCGGCTGCAACACACCCGCGATGCGGAAAGCCTTTGGTATGCACGGGCCGAGCTGTACGCCGATCTCTGCCAGCGCCACAACGAACCGCACGCGATCCGCGCGCTGGAATCGCTGCGCCCCATGTTCCGGGGCACCCTGCCCGACAGCCTGCTGCGGTCCCGGATGCCCGGGGCCTGAGCCCGCCGGGAGCCGACCCTGCGGCCAACCCGCCGGCAATCGGGGTCAGACGGCAGCGCCCAGCCGGCCCACGCCTTCTTCGATCTTGTCCAGCCCCACCGTCGCAAACGACAGGCGCAGGGTCGCGTGGTCGGGGTTGTTCGCGTAGAAGGGCGCACCCGGCACAAAGGCCACGCCCTTTTCGATGGCGCGTTTGGCCAGCTCACCGCCATCGGCCACCTTGCCGCCCGCGCCCGTGAGGCGGGCCCAGACAAACAGACCACCCTGTGGCTGCACGAACTCAATCGCGTCGCCCAGTTCGCGGCGCAGGGCGTTGCCCATGGTGGCGGCGCGCTCGGCGTAGACCGCGCGCACCTTGGCCAGGGTGGCGGGCATGCGGCCGGCCTTGAGGTACTGCGCCGCCGTGGCCTGGGCGAAGGTGCTGGTGTGGGCGTCGCTGAACTGCTTGCACATGGTGGCCTTGGCCAGCAGTTCGGCCGGGCCGACCATCCAGCCCACGCGCAGGCCGGGGCTCAGCACCTTGGACAGCGAGCCGCAGTGCACCAGGCGCTCGCGGCTGCCGGGCACGCTGGCGCTCAGGGCCAGCAGGCTGGGCGGTGGCGCGTCGCCGAAGTACAGGTCGCCGTAGGGGTCGTCTTCCACCACCAGCACGTTGTGCTGCACCGCCAGTTCCAGCACGCGCTTGCGGCGCTCCAGGCTCAGCATGGCGCCGCTGGGGTTGCCGAAGGTGGGAATCAGGTAGATGAATTTGGGCTTGTGCTCCACGATGAGCTGTTCGAGTCGGTCGGTGTCCACGCCCTGCCCGTCCACCGGTGCCGTCACGAGTTGGGCGCCGTACAGGCGGAAGCACTGGATGGTGGCCAGGAAGGTCGGGCCTTCGACGATCACCTTGTCGCCGGGGCTGACCAGGGTCTTGCCCAGCAGATCCAGCGCCTGCTGGCTGCCGGTGGTGACGATCAGGTTCTCGGGCGCCACGCCCTGGCTGCCCTTGCTGGTCATGAAGGCGGCGAGCTGTTCGCGCAGCGGGTTGTAGCCCTCGGTGGCGCCGTACTGCAGGGCGCCCCCGGCTTCTTCGGTCAGCGCAGCATTGACGGCTTCGCGGATGCCGTCCACATCGAACATGGCGCTGTCGGGAAAGCCCCCGGCAAAGCTGATGATGCCGGGCCTGCCCAGCAGCTTGAAGAGTTCGCGGATGGCGGAGGTTTCGACGTTGTTCAGGCGGTCGGCAAACGGAATGGCAAAGCTCATGCGGATGTCTCTGAAGAGGAATGGAAAGGTGGCGAAATGGTAGCGCCCTGCCCGGAACTACACTGCGCAACATGACACCCGCGCAGATCGAGACATTCTTCGCCACCCTCCAGGCCGCCAACCCGCAACCCGTCACCGAACTCGAATACACCAGCGTGTTCGAGCTGCTGGCCGCCGTGTTGCTCTCGGCGCAGGCCACGGACGTGGGCGTCAACAAGGCCACGCGCCGGCTCTTCCCGGTGGCGCACACGCCGCAGCAGATCCTGGACCTGGGCCTTGAAGGGCTGGAGTCGTATATCAAGACCATCGGCCTGTACCGCAGCAAAGCGAAACACCTGATGGAGACCTGCCGCATCCTGGTGGAACGCCACGGCGGCCAGGTGCCGCGCACGCGCGAGGCACTCGAAGCCCTGCCCGGCGTGGGCCGCAAGACGGCGAACGTGGTGCTCAACGTGGCCTTCGGCGAACCGACCATGGCGGTGGACACACACATCTTCCGCGT
This sequence comes from Hydrogenophaga pseudoflava, assembly GCF_004353865.1. Classification (NCBI taxonomy): domain Bacteria; kingdom Pseudomonadati; phylum Pseudomonadota; class Betaproteobacteria; order Burkholderiales; family Comamonadaceae; genus Hydrogenophaga; species Hydrogenophaga pseudoflava. The sequence continues at coordinate 2,090,937 of NZ_CP037867.1, read as the reverse complement.
CGGCAACCGCACCGGCCTGGCGCCAGGCAAGACGCCGCTGGCGGTGGAGCAGCAGCTGCTCAGACGCATCCCGGCCAGGTACCTGGTGGACGCCCACCACTGGCTGATCCTGCACGGGCGCTATGTCTGCCAGGCGCGCAAGCCGCTGTGCCACCAGTGCGCCGTGTCGGCCTGCTGCGACTTCAGACCCAAGACGACGGGCTGAGGCCCGCCTGCCCAGGTACCGGCGCTCACAGCAGTGCCTGCGTGAGCGCGTGCAGCAGCAGCCCCACCAGCGCGCCCACCAGGGTGCCGTTGATGCGGATGAACTGCAGGTCGCGCCCGATGTGCTCTTCCAGCACGCGGCTCATGTCCTGCGCATCCCAGACCTGCACGCGCTGCGCCACGAAGCCGACGATGGCTTCGCGGCTGGCCTCCAGCACGCGCAGCAGCACCTGGTGCGCCTGCGTGTTGAGCCAGTCGCGCAAGGAATCATCGGCCAGCAGTTGCCGGCCCGCCGCCTGCGCCACCTGCGCGCAGCGGGCTCCCAGGTCGGACTCGGGCCGGGCCGCTTCCTCGCGCAGGCGCTTCAACACCTCGTGCCACCAGGCCTCGATCGGCTGACTCCACTGCGGCTGGTCCAGCCAGGCATCGCGCCAGACCGCCACCCGCTGTTGCCAGTCGGCATCGGTCTGCAGGCGCTCGATGGCGTCGGCCATCCAGTCGTCGAAACGGCGGCGCAACTCGTGCGCCGGGTCGGCCGCCACGTCGGAGAGCGTGTGCGTGAGCGCGGCCACCAGCTTGCGCGTGGCCAGGCGGGCAGCCATCTGGTCGAGTCCGACGTACTTGAGCTCCTTGAGTTCCCGCGCGATGCGATCGGTGAGCTGCTCCTGCACCGACGCCTGCTCCGCCCATCGCGCCATCTGCTGCAGCAGACCGTCCAACCACTGCTGGTGATGCCCGTCGCGGGTGAGCGCGGCCAGCGCCTGACCGCCCAGTGTGGCCACATCCACCTGCCGCAACAGACGCTGCGCCAGGCCGGCGATCCATTGCCGGACATCGCTCTGGTCCAGGGCGCCGAGCACGGCGGGGGTGGCCTGCTGCACCCAGCGCCCCACCCGCTGGGCCGATTCGGGCTGTTCCAGCCACTGTCCCAGCTCTCGCGCGAGGTCCCAGCGCGCCAGCATGGGCTGCACATGCTCGGCGGTGAGGAAGTGCGTGCCGAGAAACCGCGCCAGCTGCGCGCCCAGACGGTCCTTGTTGGACACGATGATCGCCGTGTGCGGAATGGGCAGTCCCAGTGGATGGCGGAACAGCGCGACAACCGCAAACCAGTCGGCCAGCGCCCCCACCATCGCGGCCTCGGCCGCTGCCGCGACATAGCCCCATGCGACATGGCGCGGCTCCATCAGCGTGGCGCCCACGTACACCCCGGCCGCCAGCAGCAGCAAACCCAGCGCCAGGGCCTTCATGCGGTCAACCGGGCTGAACGACGCGGAACGGGAACCATCCATAGACCCGAGTGTGCCCTCTCGCGGCCGACCTGCGCCTCAGACCTCGAGCACCATCCACTCGCCCGTCTGGGGTGCGTCACGCGGCCATTCCCTGGCGGATGCGATGGGGCGGCGCTCGTGCTGCGCGAGATGCATCGCCGAGCGGATCACGCCCGCGTGGGTGATCCACAGCGCCTCGCCGCCCTCGCCAACAGTCGCGCGGGTGTCGTCCAGCGCGTCGGCCACCCGGGCCATCAGCTCGTGCACGCTCTCGGCGCCGCCGAAGCGGTGCAGCGCGAAGTCGGCCATCCAGGTGTCGAATGCGGCGCGCGGCACCGCGTCCCAGGCCGTCTGCTCCCAGGTGCCGAAGTCCATCTCGCGGATGCGCGGGTCGGTCTGGGTCGCGCCCAGGTCGGGGCGGTGCGCCCGCAAGGCCTGGTGCAGCTGCTGCGCCCGCCCCAGGTCCGACACCCGTACCGGCAGGCCGGCCGGCAGCAGCGGCGCGATGGCCTGCGCCGCCTCGGCAGTCAGGGCTTCGTCTGCCGGCACGTCGCTGGCGCCGTAGCACAGGCCCTGCGGCAGCACCACCCGCGCATGGCGCAGCAGCCAGAGCTTCATGGCGCCGCGGCGGGCAGGGACAGCGACAGCGCGAACAGGAACGCGATCTCGCTCACCTGCTGCGTGGCGCCCAGGCCGTCACCCGTGAAGCCCTGCAAGCGCCGGCGCAGCAGCCGGCCCATCCACAGCAGCCCCAGCAGCGCACCCAGCACCGCCTGCGCCCAGCGCACCGAGGGCAGCAGCGCCACCACCAGGCCCATGGCCAGCGCCCACCAGAGCACGCCCACCGCCAGCGCGCCGCGCCCGATGCTCTCGGCCAGCGGCTTGGACTTGGAGCTGGGCGTGTCGCCAACGTGCTGCATCGTGTGGATGACGAACAGCGGCATCAGGCGCGAGGTGACGTGGCCGGCGAACAGCGCCACCGCGGCCACCAGCGCCCCGCCCGACTGCGCGATCAGCGCCAGCACCGCCACCTTCGAGAACAGCGCCAGCACCAGCGCGATGGCGCCGAAGCTGCCGATGCGCGAGTCCTTCATGATTTCCAGCGCGCGCTCGCGGTTCGACGAACCGCCCAGGCCATCGGCGAGGTCGGCCAGCCCGTCCTCGTGGAACGCACCGGTCAGCAGCACGCTGAACACGGTGCTCAGCAGCGCCGCCACCCAGGGCGCTGCGGGCTGCGCCGGCAGCCACCACCACACCGCGGCAAACACCGCCGCAGTCGGCAACCCCACCACCCAGCCCACGCCGGGGAAATGCGCCGCGCTGGCGCGCAGCATGGCCGGAGAAAAACCCACCCAGTCCGCCAGCCGCCCGGTGACCGGGATGCGGGTGAAGAACTGGACAGCGATCAAAAAGTGACGGACGAAGGCCATGCCCTCAGCGTACCGCCGTTTCGGCGCTGTCCTGTCGCGACACACCGGCCGAATCGAAGCTGGCCATCTCGCGCAGGATGGCGCAGGCGCTCATCAGCAGCGGCCAGGCCAGCGCGGCGCCGGAACCTTCGCCCAGGCGCAGGCCAAGGTCCAGCAGCGGCTCGGCTTTCAGGTGTGCCAGCATCAGCGCGTGACCGCGCTCGCCCGACTGGTGGGCGAACACGCAGCGCTGCAGCACGGCAGGTTGCAGCGCGCTGGCCACCAGCACGGCCGAACTGGCAATGAAGCCGTCGACCACGATCACACGCCGCTCGGCCGCGGCCTGCAGCACCGAGCCGACCATGGTGGCGATCTCGAAACCGCCGAAGGCCGCGAGCGCGTCCAGCGGGGCCTTCGCGTCCGGGTGGCGCGCCAGCACCTGGCGCAGGATGCCGATCTTGCGCTGCACCGCGGGGGCGTCGAGCCCGGTGCCCGCGCCCGTGCAGTCCACGATGTCGAGCCCGGCCAGGCGGCTCATCAGCAGCGAGGCCGCCGAGGTGTTGCCGATGCCCATCTCGCCCAGCAGCAGCGCGTTGCCCGGCAGGTCCTTCACCAGTGCGGCGCCGCTGGCGATCGCGACATTGCACTGTGCGGCGCTCATCGCCAGGCCTTCCAGTGCGTCGGCGGTGCCGGGCGCCACCTTGTTGATGACCAGGCCGGGGCGCGGCGCAAAGTCGTGCCGCACGCCGCAGTCGACCACTGTCAGACCGATGCCGTTCTGCCGGGCCAGCACGCTCACGGCCGCGCCGCCGGCCAGGAAGTTCTCGACCATCTGCCAGGTCACGTCGCTCGGGTAGGCCGAGACGCCGCGTGCGGCCAGGCCGTGGTCACCCGCGAACACCACCAGCTGCGGGTCCCGCAGCTCGGGCGCCTCGCTGCCCAGGATGAGGCCGATGCGCTGCGCCAGGCGCTCGATCTGGCCCAGGGAGCCGACCGGCTTGGTCTTGTTGTCCAGCAGGTGCTGCAGGCGCGCGGCCAGCTCGGTCTGGGTGACGTCGTCGAGGACGGGGATTGGGAAATGCATGGTTCAGTCCTTGTGAATGAGGGCATCGAGCACACCGGGCTCGACATGTTGTTCAAGAAAATCAGCCAGCCCGTCGAATACGGTGTCCAGCGTGGGCACACGGGCGCCGAACAGCGCGCGCAGCACCGCCGGGTCTTCGAACAGACCGTGCAGGTAGCAGCCCAGCACGTTGCCCGCCGCGTTCTGCCAGGCCAGACCGGGCATCACCTCGCGGGCGATGTCGCCCTTGGCGGCCATGGCCGGGTGCTGCGCGGTCTGCCCGTGGTGAATCTCGTAGCCGGCGGTGGTGACGCCCGAGAGCGCCTGCCATGCACCGGTCAGGTCTCCGAACGCCGCCGTCGTCCGGCGCACGGTTTTCTCGGCGTCGAAGGCCGTCACAAGTGGCAGCAGGCCCAGGCCGGGTGCGTTGCCGTCGATGCCATGGGTGTCGATCAGCGCCTCGCCCAGCACCTGCAGCCCGCCGCAGATGCCCAGCACCGCCCGGCCCTGTGCCGCGTGATGGGCCACGGCCTGGTCCAGCCCCTGCGCGCGCAGCCAGGCCAGGTCGGCCGCGGTCGACTTGGAGCCGGGCAGCACGATCCAGTCCGCGCCCGCGCAGTCGGCCGGCGTACGCGCCCAGACCAGGCGCACGCCCGGCACGTTCTTGAGCGGCTGGAACTCGTCGAGGTTGCTGATGCGCGGCCAGGCAATCACAGCGATGGTGGTCTGCACCGCACCCGCCGCGCGTGTCTTGTCATCGAAGACGCCATCTTCCTCGGGCAGGCCGTGCTGCCACCACATGGGCAGCGTTGCCACCACCGGCACGCCGGTCAGGTCTTGCAGCATCTGCGGCGCGGGCGCCAGCAGGCTGGCGTCGCCCCGGAACTTGTTGAGCACGAAGCCTTTGATGAGTGCGCGCTCGTCCTCGGGCAGCAGCGCCCAGGTGCCATACAAGTGGGCGAATGCTCCGCCACGGTCGATGTCGGTCACCAGCAGGCAGCGTGCGTCGGCGTGGCGCGCGACGCGCATGTTCACGATGTCGCTGGCGTGCAGGTTGATCTCGGCCGGCGATCCCGCGCCTTCGATCACTACCACGTCGCTTTCTTCGCGCAGCGCGTCCAGCGCCGCCGCGATGTGCGGCCAGACGGTCTCGCTGCGGCCGCGCCAGGGCATGTCGCTGAGTGCGCGGTGCACCTCGCCCATCAGCACCACCTGGCTGCGCGTGTCGGCCTCTGGCTTGAGCAGCAGCGGGTTCATGCGGACGTCTGGGTCGGCTTTCGCGGCGAGCGACTGGAAGTACTGGGCACTTCCGATTTCCGCCCCCACGCTCCGCCGCTCACGCGGGTCGCTGCCCCCCAAGGGGGCTGTTTCACCTTGGGGCGGCCCGGCGGTGAAACGCCCTTCGCCCTCCGGCCCCTTGGCCACCACCCGAGCGTTGTTGCTCATGTTCTGCGCCTTGAAGGGCGCCACCTTGAGGCCCTGGCGGGCGTAGTGGCGGCACAGCGCCGTCGTCAGCCAGCTCTTGCCGGCGCCGCTGGTCGTGCCCAGCACCATCACACACACCGCAGTCATTCCGATGTCTCCACGTTCGTTTCGAGCGCACACAAGGCTGCGTCCAAAGCGGCCAACGTCTCAGGGCGCTGCGCGCTCAGGCGCCACCAGCCCGGCAGGCCGAACGAGGTGGCGTCGCGCAGCTTGATGCCCTGCTCACGGAGGGCGGCGGCCTCTATGGTTCGTGGCGGCCTGGCACAGCCGTAGGCGGTGTCGCTGGGCGCGCAGGTCCAACCGTGTGCCGCCAGCATGGCGCGCAGGGCACCCGCCCAGTCGGCCAGCGTGTGGCGGCTCGCGGCCACCCAGTCTTGCACCTCGGACGTGGTCCAGGCCAGCAGCATGGCCTCACCGTGCGCACCGATGGGCCAGGACGCAGCGAGCGCGTCCAGTTCGGCGACGTCGGCGTGCGCACCCAGCGGCGCAATGGCGTAGGCCGCGCGCACCCCCGTCAGGCCAAGTGCCTTGTTGGGCGACCAGAGCTGCCAGACGCGGTCCAGTTGCGCAGCATCCAGCACACTGTGGCCACGCAGCCGCAGCGGTGCGTAGGCACGGTCCAGCACCACGGTGCGCGGCGTGTGGTTCAGCGCCGCTCGAACCACCTCGGCCGATTCGCCCTGCCCCAGCGGGCTGCCGGGGTCGCAGAGCCAGACCAGCGGTGCCTGCCCGGGATCGTTCACCCGTTCCAGCCCCCAGGCCGACGCCGCGTGGGCGTAGTCGCCGTAGGCATGCTGCGGCGTCCAGAAACGGCGGTCGCCCAGGCGCCAGCGCCAGGCTGTCAGGCGCTGAACGCATTCGCTGGCGCTGGCGGCCAGCAGCACGCGCCACGGCGCCACACCGTGCAGGTCCGCCAGCGCGGCGCGCAGCCGGGTGTAGGCCGGGTCGGGGTAGTGCACGGCATCCGCGCGTTGCACCGCCTGCAGCGCCATCGGGCACGGCCCGCAGGCGTTGGCGTTGCTGGAAAAGTCCCAGCGCGCGACGCCCTGGGCGTCCGGCCCACCGTGGAAGCGCGCCGTCATAGCTGGCCCCCCAGCGACAAAGCCAACACACCGCCCGCCAGCAGCGCCAGCACCGCCACCACCTGGCCACAGCGCCGCAGGGCGCGCGCCGTGTCGGTGGCCCGCGGCGCCCTGCCCTGGCCGTTGAGTTGATACACGCCGGGCTTGCCCAGACGAATGCCCAGACCCACGGCCAGCGCGCCCATGGGCCAGCCGCCGTTGGGCGACGGCGTGAGGCCGGCGTTGGCGGCCACGGCCGACCATCCGCGGCCCATGGCTGGCAGCGCGATCAGCAGCGCGGTGAGGCGCGCCGGCAGCCAGGACAGTGCGTCGTCCACCCGCGCGGCCCACTTGCCCGCCCAGGTCCAGTCGCGGCCTCCGCGTTCGCCCCGGTAGCCCCACATGGCGTCGGCGGTGTTGGCAAAGCGGTAGAGCGCCGCGCCGGGCAGACCGGCCACGGCGAACCAGAAGATGGGTGCGACCACCGAGTCGTTGAGGTTTTCGGCCAGCGTGGACACCGCCGCCTCGCGCACCTGCGATTCGCTCAGGGCGGTGACGTCGCGGCTGACGAGCCAGCCCACGCGCTGGCGCCCGGAGGCCAGCGATTCGGCCAGGGCCGCTTCCACCGCCCGCACCTCGTCGCGCAGCATGCGCCAGGACAACATGGGTTTGAGCAGCACACCCAGCAGGGCCACCTGCGCCAGCGGATGCAGCTCTTCCATCGCCCACCCGGCGGCGAACGCCAGAGCCGCCACCAGCGCCGCACCGACACACCAGCCGAGCGCGCCGAGCCAGAACTCGGCCCCCGGCCGCGGCACCGCGCCAGCCGCACGCGACACCCGCCGCCCGACCGCACCCAGGAAGTGCCCCATGGCCACCACCGGGTGCAACCGCACCGGTGGTTCGCCGAACAACCGGTCCAGCGCCAGCGCGACCAGCACCGCACCAGCCAGCACAGCGGCATCGGGGGTGGGCAGGCCGGCGAAGTCCATCAGAAGATCAGGCGTGGGCGCGGGTGGTGTGCATGCCCATGCGCTTAAGCAAGTCTTGATCGGCCTCCACGTCGGCGTTGCCGGTCACCAGCAGCTTGTCGCCGTAGAAGATGGAATTGGCACCGGCCAGGAAGCACAGCGCCTGGGTCGATTCGGCCATCTGCCGGCGCCCGGCCGACAGGCGCACCTTGGCCTTGGGCATGGTGATGCGGGCCACGGCGACAGTGCGCACGAATTCGAGCGGGTCCAGATCGGGCTCGTCCGCCAGCGGCGTGCCCGGCACCTTGACCAGGTGGTTGATCGGCACCGACTCGGGGTACGGCGCCAGGTTGGCCAGCTGCGCGATCAGGCCCGCGCGGCCGGCGCGCGATTCGCCCATGCCCACGATGCCGCCGCTGCAGACATGGATGCCGGCCTCGCGCACATGGCCCAGGGTGTCCAGGCGGTCCTGGTAGTCGCGCGTGCTGATGACGTCGCCGTACAGCTCGGGCGCGGTGTCCAGGTTGTGGTTGTAGTAGTCCAGGCCCGCGTCCTTCAGGCGCTGTGCCTGGTCGCCAGTCAACATGCCGAGGGTGCAGCAGGCCTCCAGGCCTTCGTCCTTGACCACGCGCACCAGCTCCTCGACCTTCTCCAGGTCGCGGTCATTCGGCGCGCGCCAGGCCGCGCCCATGCAGAAGCGCGACGCACCGGCCGCCTTGGCGCCCAACACGGCTTCGCGCACGTCCTCGGCGGTCATCATCTTGCTGGCCGCCACACCGGTTTCGTAATGCACCGACTGCGGGCAGTAGCCGCAGTCCTCGGGGCAGCCACCGGTCTTGATCGACAGCAGCGTCGCCAGCTCCATGTGGGTCGGGTCGTGGTGCTCGCGGTGCACGGTCTGCGCACGGTGCATCAGTTCAGGCAGCGGCAGGTCCAGCAGGGCCTGCACGTCGGCGACGGACCAGCGCTCCGCGGTCACGGAGGCCGGCTTGGCGGGGCGGTGCAGGGTCACGGGGGCTTCAGCGATGTGATTCATGGGGGTCTCCAGGGGTCAATCCTCAATGCCGCGCTGCGCCGGGATGCCGGCGTTGAACGCGTGCTTGATTTTGGTCATTTCGGTCACGGTGTCGGCCAGCTCGATGATCTCGGGCGGGCAGCGGCGGCCCGTCAGGCAGACGTGCACATGGCTGGGCCGTTCGCGCAGGGTCTGCAGCACACCGTCCAGCGGCAGCCAGCCATAGATCAGCGGGTAGGTGATCTCGTCCAGCACGACCAGGAAGTGCTCGCCTCCCAGGATGGTGGCGCGCGCCTTCTCCCAGCCGTCGCGCGCCAGCTGGGCCGAGTGCTCCAGGTCCTGGCTCTTCCAGCTGAAGCCATCCCCCAGCCCTTCAATCGGGATGCCAATCTGTTCGAACATGCGGTGCTCGCCGAAGCGCGCGCTCGGCACCTTCATGAACTGGTAGATCTTGACGGCCTTGCCGCGGCCATGGGCGCGCAGCGCCAGGCCGAAGGCGGCGGTGCTCTTGCCCTTGCCGTCGCCGGTGTTGACGATCACGATGCCGCGGCGTTCGCCCTCGGCTTTCTCGTAGGGTTTTTCGCTCGGCGGGGTTTCAATCTGCATGGTGTGAAGTCTTCAAGGGGTTGATCCGCGGCAGCGCCACCCACTGCCCTTGCAGCGCGTGCACCTCGATGCGGTGGTCAAAAACGGCCTCCAGCGCGCGGTGCGTGGCGGCGTCGGCACACGGCCCCTGGTGTGTGACGCGGCCTTGCGCCATCACCACCAGTTCGTCGGCGTGCAGGGCCATGCCCACCTCGTGCAGCACGCTGACCACTGTCTTGCCACCCTGCACCAGCGCCTGCACCAGTTCCAGCCAGTCGGCCTGGTGCGGCGGGTCCAGGTTGGCCAGGGGTTCATCCATCAGCAGCACCTGGGCTTCCACGGCCAGGGCGCGGGCCAGCAGCACGCGCTGGCGCTCGCCGCCCGAGAGCTGGCCCAGCGCTCGGGCGCGCCAGTCCCAGGCCTGGGTGGCGCGCAGCGCGCGCTCCACCGCGGCGCGGTCTTGTGCGCTGGGCGGGCTGAGCCAGGCCTGGTGCGGCAGGCGGCCGAGCATGGCCACGTCCCACACCGTCAGGTCGTCGGCACTGGCCTCGTTCTGCCCCAGCCACGACAGCTGGCGGGCGCGCTGGCGGTGCGGCCAGTCGGCCAGCGGCCGGCCCAGCAGGGCCACCGCACCGCTGTGCGGCAGCAGGCCTGCCAGACACCGCAGCAGCGTGGATTTGCCCGCGCCGTTGGGGCCGACGATGCTGGTCCAGCGCCCTTGGGGCAGGTTCAGCGAGATGCGGTGCAGGATCGGCTCGTCGCCCAGGCGGGCGCTCAGGTCGCAGGTCTGGATGGCGAGGCTCACAGGCCACCTCCGCGCGAGATGCGCGTGTTGCGCTGCATCAGCCACAGCAGGTAACCGCCACCCAGCACCGCGGTGAGCACGCCCACCGGCAGCTCCTGCGGCGCGATCAGCCAGCGCGCCAGCGTGTCGGCCGCCATCAGCAGCGCGCCGCCCATGCAGCTGGCCAGCAGCATCAGGTAGGCACTGGTGGTCTTGACCAGCGAGCGCACCAGGTGCGGCGCGGCCAGGCCCACAAACGCAATCAGCCCGGTCTGCGCCACCGCGGTGCCGGTGGCCAGCGCCAGCACGGCCACCAGCGCGGCGCGCATGGGTCCCAGCGGCAGGCCCAGGCTGCGCGCGGTGGCGTCGCCCAGGCTCAGGCCATCGAGCACGCGCGCCAGCAGCCAGGCCGACAGCGTGCACAGCACCCATACACCAGCCATCAGCACACAGGCGGTCCAGCCCACGAAGCTGGTCGATCCGAGCATGAAGGCCTGCATGGCCTGCAGCGATTCGGGCGAGAACAGCAGCACCAGGTGCGTCATGGCGCCCAGCACCACGCCCACCACCACACCAGCCAGCAGCAGCCGCAGCGTGTGCTGCACACCGCGCGAAAGCACCAAGGTGATCAGCACCGCCAGCACCGCGCCACAGAAGGCCGCGCCGGTCAGGCCCAGGCGCACCAGCGCGCTGCTGGAGAACACGCTGACCGCGACGCCGCCGTTCATCATGCTGCCGCCCAGCATGCCGGCGCCGCCGCCCATGGCCGCGAGTGCCAGCGCCACACCGAGGGACGCGCCCGAGGCGCTGCCGAGCAGGAAAGGGTCAGCCAGCGGGTTGCGGAACAGGCCCTGCGCCACCGCACCGGCAAGGCCCAGCAATGCGCCTGCGGCCCAGGCCCCCAGGGTGCGCGGCAGGCGGATCTCCCACACGATCTGCTGCGCCATGGCGGTGGCGGCCGGGTCGGCCTGCGGGTCCAGCAGCGGGCCGACCAGGTTCTCGAAGCCGGCGCTGCCCACACACACGCCGAGCACGGCCAGCACCGCGGCCGCCAGCAGAAGGGCCGCCACCAGCCAGGACGCCCGGCGAGCGTTCACGAACGCGCCCCCGCTTTCTTCGCCGCCTTGTCGGCCAGGCAACGCGCCATCAGGCGGGCGCCTTCGGCCATGCGCGGCCCGGGGCGCACCAGGGTGTCGGACTCGTCGGTGCTGAACACGCACAGGCGCTGCTCGCGCATCGCGCGCATGCCCATCCAGCCCGGGCGCTGGGCCATGCCGTCCACGCTGCGCTGGCCGATCATGATCAGGTCCGGGTCGGCGCGCACGATGTACTCGGGGTTGAGTTTGGGAAACGGCCCCAGCGAGGCCGGCACGATGTTCCTGGCGCCCAAACGGGTGAGTGTCTCGCCGATGAACGAGCCCTCGCCCGCCGCGTACGGCCCGGGGTTGACCTCGAAATACACCCGCATGCCGCGCGCACCGGCCGGCAGCGACTGGGCCGCCGCCATCACCGCGGCGTCGATGGCGCGCCAGATGCGCTGCGCGTCCGGCACCTCCAGCAACTGGCCGATCTTGAGCATCACCCGCTGCACGTCGGCGTGGGTCTTGGGCTCCAGCGCCAACACCTTGATGCCCAGCGCGCGCAGGCGGTCCCCCGCGCGGGACGAGGTGGCCATCAGCACCACATCGGGCCGCAGCGCCACGATCATCTCGATGTTCGGGTCCAGCCCGCCGCCCACCTGGGGCAGCTTCGTCAGGCTGGCGGGGAACGTGGAATAGCGGTCCACACCCACCAGCCGCGGGCACTGGCCCAGCTCGCACACCGTCTCGGCCAGCGAGGGCAGCAGGCTCACGATGCGCTGGGGCGAGCGCTCGAAGTTCACCACCACGCCGTTGTCGTCGGTAATCTGCAGGGCCGCCTGTGCAGTGCCGCCGATCAGGACCATCAAGGCCCCCACCAGCACGAGCCAGGCGTTGCGCATCCGGTTCATGTCCTGTCCTTCAAAGTCAGCGGCAGCCCCGCCGCCATGAGCGTCACGCGCTCGCAGGCCGCGGCCACCTGCTGGTTCAGCCGGCCCAGCGCGTCCACAAATGCGCGCACCTCGCGCCCCATCGGAATGACTCCCAGCCCGATCTCGTTGCCCACCAGCACCAGCGGCCCGGGCGCCGCGGCAATGGCCGCACACAGGTCTTCGCCCGCCGCGATCACGGCCGCTTCGGGGAGCGCCTGCGCCGGGTCGGCCGGCATCGTCAGGTTCGTCAGCCACAGCGTCAGGCAGTCGACCACAATGAGCGTGTTCGCGTCGCTGTGCCGCGTCAACGCCTCGGCCAGCGCCAGCGGCTCCTCCACCGTCGCCATGCCCGGCACGCGCAGCGCTCGGTCGGCCTTGTGGCGTTCGATGCGCTCGCGCATCTCATCGTCCCAAGCCTGGCCGGTGGCGATCATCACCGCGCGGTGCGCGGGCGACACGTCCAGCCACTGCCGCGCGAGCGTCTCGGCGCGGCGCGACTTGCCGCTGCGCTGGCCACCGAGGATGAACGTGCTGCGCGCCACGTCAACCATGGGCCACCATCCAGGCCTTGACGATGCGGTGCATCTGCTCCACCCCGTCGGTCAGCGCCGCCGGGCCGGGCTGCAGGATGTCGGCCGACTTGATCTCGAACAGCTGGCCGTTCTTCACCGCGGGCACGTTCTGCCAGCCGGGGCGTGCGGCCACCTTCTCGGCGCGGAACTTCTTGCCGCACCAGGAGCCGATCACGATGTCCGGCGCGCGCGCCACGATCTCCATGCCGTCCGCGATGATGCGGTGCTTGCCCAGCGACTGCACCGCCAGTTCGGGGAACACGTCGTCGCCACCAGCAATGCCCAGCAGCTCCGACACCCAGCGGATGCCGCTGATGTGCGGCTCGTCCCACTCTTCGAAGAACACTTTCGGCCGGCGCTTGCCCGTTGCCTCCAGCGCGGCCACCTCGGCGCGGATGGCGTCCAGGCGCTGGCGCATGGCCGCGATGCGCGCCAGACCTTCGTCGGCGCAACCGACCATGGCCGCGACCTGGAACAGCATGGAAAAAATTTCGTCCACGCTGCGCTGGTTGAACACCGTCACCTGCACGCCAGCGCGGATCAGCGCGGCGGCGATGTCGGCCTGCAGGTCGGAAAAACCGAACACGCAGTCGGGCCGCAGTTCGAGGATCTTGTCGATCTTGGCGTTGAGGAAGGCACTGACCTTGGGCTTCTCGTCGCGCGCCCGGCGCGGCCGCACGGTGTAGCCGCTGATGCCGACGACGCGCGCCTCCTGCCCCAGCAGGTACAGCCACTCGGTCGTCTCTTCGGTCAGGCAGACGATGCGTTGCGGTCCGGGCAGCACGGTCTTCATGCGGTCTCCGCCAGAAACAGTTGTGCCGTGGCCTCGGGGTTGGAAGCAAACCATGCGTGGAAATAGCTCGCACGCACCGGGCCCTGGCCGTACACGGCCTCGGGTCGACCGAACCTGCCGCCCGGCACGGTGTGGGCCACGGGCGCCAGCGGCGACGTGGTCAGCGAGTAGTGGAAGGTGTGCCCCCGCAGCTCGCCGAGCGCCGTGTCCCAGCGCTGCGGGCCGAGGGCGGCCAGGCGCGGCTGCATCGCCACCTCGCCAGGCAGAAGGCCCCACATCGGCACCCGCGAGCCATCGGCCAGCGTCAGCCCCTCGAACAGCGGCATCATGCCGCCGCACTCGGCCCAGACCGGCTTGCCGGCGGCGACATGCGCGGCCAGCGCGGCGCGGCAACGCGTGCCCTTCCCCAGCGCGTCGGCGTGCAGTTCGGGGTAGCCGCCGGGCAGCCAGACCGCGTCGCAGTCGGGCACCGCCTCGTCGGCCACCGGCGAGAAAAACACCAGCCTGGCTCCCAGCGCGCGCAGCGTATCGAGGTTGGCCGGGTAGGTGAAGCAGAAGGCCGCGTCGCGCGCCACCGCCACGGTGCACCCGCGCAGCAGCGGCGCCACCGGACGCTCGGCTTGCGCTTCAAAATGAACGGCCCAGCGCTGCCAGCCGGTCACATCGAGCTGGCCCAGCGGCGTGGCCGCCATCGCGTCGGCCAGCGCGTCCAGCCGTGCCATCGCATCGGGCAGTTCGGACGCCACCGTCAGGCCCAGGTGGCGCTCGGGCAGCGCAAAACCGGTGTCGCGCCGCAGACCGCCCAGCCAGCCCGCGTCGATACCCGCCGGCTCGCGGCCCAGATCGTCGCCGCGCACCGAGGCCCGCAGCATCTTCTCGTGCCCTTCGCTGGCCACGCGGTTGGCCAGCACACCGGCCCAGGGCAGGCCCAGGCGGTAGTGGCGCAGGCCGTGCACCAGCGCGCCGAAGGTGCCGGCCATGGAGCCGGCGTCGATCACCGCCAGCACCGGAATGCCCAGCTTCACCGCCAGATCGGCCGCACTCGGCTCACCATCGAACAAGCCCATCACTCCTTCGATCAGGATCAGGTCGCTGCTCGCTGCGGCCTCGTGCAGCCGCGCGCGCAGGTCGTGCTCGCCGTTGAGCCAGAGGTCCAGGTTGTGCACCGGGTGGCCGCTGGCCAACTGGTGCCAGTGCGGGTCCAGAAAGTCCGGCCCACACTTGAACACCCGCACGCGCCGCCCGGCCCGCGCGTGCAACCGCGCCAGCGCCGCGGTGACCGTGGTCTTGCCCTGGCCGGAGGCCGGCGCAGCGATCAGCAAGGCGGGACAGACGGCGGCGCGATCCATCGTGAACCTCAGCGGGGCGACCAGCTCAGACCCAGGTAGAAGCTGCGACCGGCCGTTGCGTAGCCCAGCACCGACTCGTAGTCCTTGTCGGTGACGTTGTCCACACGCGCCAGCAGCCGCCAGTCACGCGCGATGTCGGTGCTGGCCGTCAGGTTCAGCAGCGTGTGGGCAGGCAAAGGTTTCGTGTTGGCTTCGTCGTCGTAGCGCTTGCCCAGGTGCTGGACCTCACTGCCCAGGCGCCAGCCCCCCACCGGCACGTCCGCCGTCAGCGTGGCCTGCGTTTCGGCGCGGCGCGCCAGCAGCTTGCCGGTTTCGGCGTTCTTCGGGCGCATCAGGTCCAGCGAAGCGCCCAGGGCCACCTCGCCCAGTGTCGTGCCGCCGGCCAGCGTCACGCCGGTGTAGGTGGCACGGCCGGTGTTGCCGTAACAGCCGGCGTAGTCGCCCACGCCGTTGACACAGCTGCCCGGGCCGGCCAGGTAGTCGATCAGGTCTTTGACGCGATTGCGGTAGACCACCACGGAGGCGCGGCTCGCAGCCTCCTGCCAGCGCAGCCCCGCTTCCATGTTGCGCGCGGTTTCGGCCTTGAGGTCGGGCGTGCCGTAGATGCTGAAGCGCTGGAACAGCGTGGGGGCGCGGAAGGCCGTGCCCACCGAGCCGGTGAGCTGCAAGGTTCTGGACAACGCGTAGCCATAGGCCAGCGAGCCGGTGGTGTGGGCACCGAATTCGCTGTCGTCGTCGCGGCGGGCGTTGAGCTGCAGCGTGTGTTCACCGGCACGCAGGCCGTAACCCAGCGCAAGGGCGTTCTGATGCCGCTGGGTGTCGACCGGCGTGGTGCTGACGTTCTCCAGCTGGTCCTCCCGCCGCTCCAGGTCCACCGTGAGCTGGCCCGGCCCCACGCGCATCTCGTTGCGCAGCAGCCAGCTGTCCACCGTGGTGTCCGTCAGGTAGGTCGAGGGGGCAGTCTCGTAGCGGTCGGTTCCGCGGCTGACCCCCACGCGGGTGCTCCACACCTCGCTCCAGCGGCTGTTCCAGTTCATGCCCACAGTCTGCAGCCGCTGCCTGGCCTGGTCGTCCTGCCCCGGCATGAAACCGTCGTAGCCGGCCTTCTGGCGGTTGTCCAGCAGCGTGGCCTCCAGCTTCTGCCCCTCGGAAAGCTTCCATCCCAGTCGACCTGAGAACGACTCGTTGCGGTACCCGTCGCGGTCGGGGTTGCCGGAGGGCTTGGCGTTGAAACCATCGCTGCGTTCGGTGCCCAGACCGAAGGCGTAGTCGACCACACCATCGCCACCGCGCAGCGCGGCGTTCAGTTCGTAGGTGCTGTTCGACCCCACGCCGATGCGCAGCGAAGGGAAGAAACCCTTCTCCCCGTGCCGCGTGAAGATCTGCACGACACCAGCCATCGCATCCGAGCCATACACCGCAGCCGCCGGCCCGCGCAGCACCTCGATGCGGTCTACCTGGGACAACGGGATCGCATTCCAGGTGGCCCCGCCCGTGGATTGGGAGTCGATGCGCACGCCGTCGACGAACACCGCCGTGAAGCGGCCCTCGGCGCCTCGCACATACACACCCGTGGTGGACGCGGGACCGCCGTTGCGGTTGACGGTCATGCCCGGCAGACGCTCCAGCACGTCGGAGACCGACGCGGCACCCAGGCGGTCAATGGCGCCGCGGTCGACCAGGGTCACATCCGCCACCACATCTGTGACGGGCAGCTCGGACCGGGTCGCAGACACCACGACGGTAGGCAGGGAGGACTGTGCGAGAACAGGGAAAGCGATGGCGCATGCCAGGGGCAGCGCGGCCAGGCGCACCGGAGCAGAAAGGAAAGACATGAATGAAAACAAACGATGGTTGCCCTCGCCGTCTTCCCCGACAGCGCATGGGCGTCACGGCAACGGACCTGATTCAGGACACGTCACCACCGTGTTGGCCGGTATCCGGGCTGGCAGAACGACCTCCACCGCCTTCCCGGAGCGCCGGTCGAAACCGGTTGTCCAGTGGCTGTGGGGTGAAGGCAGGGACCGGGCGAAAGCCCGCATCCCGTCTGCTTACCGTTGCGGGGGCAGCGCAGGTTAGGTCGGTCGGCGTGGACTTCCCCTCCTGCTTCCCGTTGAACTGCGGCATGTGAACCACACCGCGAGCACCAACGGAATCCATTGTAAGCCCGTGCTCCTTGCGGCAACCCTACAATGAGTGTCTTACCAGTTGTCACCATGGCCGATCCCAAGCAAATTGACCTGATCGCCGAGCGCGTGGAACGCCTGCTCCTTCGCCATGAAGAACTGCAGCGCACCAACGCCCTGCTGATGGAGCAGGTGGCCTCGCTCAAGGCAGAACGTGACTCCATCAAGTCGCGTCTGAACGCTGCGCGTTCCCGCATCGACGCGCTGCTGGACCGGTTGCCGGTTGGAATCGAGCCCCCCTCCCACAAGGACTCCGAATGAACAAGCCGGCCTCCAAGCAGATCGAGGTTCAGATCATGGGCCAGAGCTATCTGCTGGCCTGTCCGGCGGGGGGCGAGCAATCTCTGCTGGACGCCGTGGAGCGTGTGGACACCGCCATGTGCCGCATCCGGGACGCCGGCAAGGTCAAGGCCCGCGACCGCATCGCCGTGCTCGCATCCCTCAACCTGGCGTTCGAACTGTCCCAGAAGGAAGCCGAGGGGTTTTCTTCCTCGTCCTTTCTCCCTCCAGAGCCGACACCCTTGCCGGGCTCCACTCCCCAGGGCGAGTTGCCCGACGCTGCTGCGCTGGCGCGCGCGGAGGAACTGGTGCGGCGCCTCGACCAGGCGCTGGGCAGTGACGGCCAGTTGATCTGAATCAGGAACCGGCCCTCAACTTTTCCGACGGGCGAGCCCATCCATAGGGCCGCCAGCCTCTACAATTTGCCCTGTCTGCAGTGCGTGCCGGGCTTTATATTTCCTTGAACCAATGCTCCATGAGCCCGGGCTTGGTACATAACGTGGCTGGTGTGAGCGTCTCGCGTCAGATGAACCCGAAGCCCCGTTGCCCTCGCCCACCTGAACCCCCGGTTCAGGATGACGGTCCGGTGGCACTTGCAGACACCTAATTCCCTTCGCTGCGGCCCCACGGATGTTTCCTGGGGCCGCACTCTTTTCTGCCCTCCGGATTTCCGCCCATGAGCCTTGAACCCCTGCTGATCGTCGAACTGGCCCTTCTGGGGGTGTTCACCGGGTTTCTGGCCGGCCTGCTGGGCATCGGCGGCGGCATGATCATGGTGCCGTTCATCAGCGCCATCCTCGCCCACCGTGGCGTCGCGCCCGGCCTGGCGGTGAAGATGGCCATCGCCACCTCCATGGCCACCATCATCTTCACCTCGATCTCCAGCGTTCGCGCGCACCACAAGCGCGGCGCCGTGCGGTGGGACATCGTGCGGCGTCTCGCACCGGGCATCGTTATCGGTGCCGCGGTCGCGAGCCTCGGGGTCTTTGCGGTCCTCAAGGGCGGGGCTCTGGCCTTGCTGTTCGCGCTGTTTGTGGGCTTCTCCGCCACCCAGATGCTGCTGGACAAGAAGCCGCAGGCCTCGCGCACCTTGCCGGGAACGGCCGGCCAGCTGGGTGCCGGGGGGGTGATCGGTTTTCTGTCGGGACTGGTGGGTGCCGGGGGCGGCTTCGTCAGCGTCCCGTTCATGACCTGGTGCAACGTTGCCATCCACAATGCCGTTGCCACCAGCGCAGCGCTCGGTTTTCCCATCGCACTGGCGAACGCCGCCGGGTACGTCATCTCGGGCCAGGGTGTGGCCGACCTTCCGGCGGGTTCGCTGGGCTACGTGTACCTGCCGGCACTAACGGTGATCGCCATGACCAGCGTGCTGATGGCGCCGCTCGGTGTGAAGGCCGCACACGCGCTGCCGGTGAAGTCGCTCAAGCGGGCCTTCGCGCTGATTCTCTACGTGCTCTCGGCGTACATGCTCTACAAGGGTCTGACGGCCTGAAGCCCGTCAGACGCCACGGTGCAATGGCCGGTCGGCAATCACGGTGCCATCCTCGTCGGCGTACAGCCATTCACCCGGACGCACGGTGACGCCCTGAATCTTCACCGCCACGTCGCGCAGCCCCTGGTTGCGCCGCTCGGTCGGCAGCGGCATCGAGGCCAGCGCGCGAATGCCGGTCTCGCACACCGCCAGTTCGGCCACGTCGCGGACGCACCCGTCCACCACCACGCCGGTCCACCCGTTGCGCGCGGCGGCGGCACCCAGGTTGCCGCCCAGCAAGGCGCGCCGCAGCGAAGCCCCGCCGTCGACCACCAGCACACGCCCATCTCCCGGTCCTTCGACGAGGGCCTTCACCTGGCTGTTGTCATCCAGGCACTGCACGGTCACGACCGGTCCGGCGAAGCGGCGATGGGCACCAAAGTCACGGAACACCGGCGGCAGCACACGGAAGGCGCCGCTGACGTCGCCCTTGTGTTCGTCGCACAGATCGCAGGTCGAAAAATCGATGGAAGAAGTCATGGTGAGCCACTCTCGAAAACAGGTTTTTCGGAGCCGAAATTGGAGCACGCTCTTTGTCGCTGGTTGGGGTGCGGCATGCAATACCGGGCGCAGTGTTGTTTTCGGGGCCAAAAAACCCCATTTTCCCTCTTGCGCAGCACAAAAATACCGCACCTCCACCTTGGAAGGACCATGCATCTCCATTAGCATGCGAGTCACCAGTGAGAGAGCGCGTTCTCCTCTGGCGTCAAACCACTTCTAGAAGGAATCCTCAACATGGCAACTGCAAAGAAAGCTCCTGCGAAGAAGGCCGCTCCGGCCAAGAAGGCCGCCGCTCCTGCAAAGAAGGCTGCACCCGCGAAGAAGGCCGCCGCTCCTGCGAAGAAGGCCGCCGCTCCTGCAAAGAAGGCTGCACCCGCGAAGAAGGCCGCCGCTCCTGCAAAGAAGGCCGCACCAGCCAAGAAGCGCACCCCCAACGCAGCCTTCATGAAGGCCATGACCCCCAGCGCCGCACTGGCCGCCATCGTCGGCAACAGCCCGCTGCCCCGCACGGAAGTGACCAAGAAGGTCTGGGAATACATCAAAAAGAACAAGCTGCAGGACGCTGTCAACAAGCGCATGATCAACGCTGACGCCAAGCTGAAGGAGATCTTCAAGAAGGCCCAGGCCTCGATGTTCGAAATGACCAAGATGATCAACGAACACCTGAAGTGATCAGGACGCAAAGGGGCCCAGGTGCTCCTTGCACGGAGAGCCGGCGCTGCCGGCTCTTTTTTTTGACCCTGGCCGGTCCGTACCCGGCTCTTTCAGATGTGAGAAACTGAAACAGCACTTCCCCTTTTCGAGGTATGACAAGCCAGCCGCACCCCAGCACCATGGGCTCTCACGGCGATTCGGCTCCGTCTCATGAGGTGCCGCCTCTGCCGCTGATGCAGAACAAGGTGGTGCTGGTGATGGACCTGGTGGAATCCGTGAGGCTGATGGCATCGAACGAAGCGTCCGTGGTCCACCAGTGGCACGGGTTTCTCCAGCACGCCCGCGAAGAGGTTCTGCCAAGACATGGCGGTCGCCTGGTCAAAAGCCTGGGCGATGGCATCCTGGTGGAGTTCGACGAACCGTCCCAGGCTGTCAAGGCCACCCTGCGCCTGCACCGCTATTTCGACGACGCCAATCGCCGGCGCGATGACGAAAACAAGTTCTGGCTCCGCGCAGGGCTGAACGCCACCCACCTGTACATCGACGACCACGACGTGTTCGGCCATGGAGTCAACCTGGCCGCCCGCGTGGCGGGGCTCGCAGGCCCCGGGGAAACTGTCATCACGGCCAATGTGCACGACACCCTGGTGGACGGTGTCGACGGTGACATGGAGGACATGGGCGAGTGCTACCTCAAGCACTGGCCGGAGCCCGTCAGGACCTGGACGCTCTCCCCGCCCTCAGGAACAGGTGTCACCCTCAAACCGCCCGCCCCTGCCGCCAGGCCGGAGGACTTCAGGGCCACCATCGCCGTACTGCCTTTTGTGTCGCGGAGCAATGCGCCCGAGCACTTTGTGATCGGAGACCTGCTGGCGGACGGCGTCATCGTCCAGCTTTCCCGCAGCCAGCACCTGCGCGTCATCTCGCGGCTGTCAACCGCCGTGCTCAGAGGCCGGGACGACGTCAACCAGACCGCGAGCGAGCAACTGGACGCCCACTTCGTGCTGTCCGGCAGCTACGTCTCGCTGGGCGACCGCGTGCTGGTGACGGCTCAGTTGAGCGACACCCGGCACAACGAGGTGATCTGGGCCGACCGACTCACGGGTGACGTGATGGACGTGGTCCAGCAAGAGAGCGAGCTGATCAACGCACTGGCGTCGACCTGCGCCGACCAGCTGCTGCACTCGGAGGTGCAACGAACCCTCACACAGGCCCTGCCCCGACTGGACAGCAGCGCTCTGATGCTGGGTGCCATCAACCTGATGCACCGATCCACCCGCCGGGATCTGGAGCGCAGCCAGCAGCTGCTGGAGGCCCTGGTGGACCGGCACAAGCGCTCGGTGGCACCCTGGGCATGGCTGGCCAAGTGGCACATCATGCAGGTGGTGCAGGGCATGGCTGCGGACCCTCACGCATCGTTCCAGCACGCGATTGGTATAGCCGACCGCGCGCTGGACATGGTCCCTGAAAGCGCCTTGGCACTGGCCGTCAAGGGGCACGCCATGTGCCACTTGGGCAAAGACGTTGATGGGTCGAACCATCTTCTGCTGGAGGCTACGAACGCCAACCCCAACGACCCGATGGCTTGGCTCTACCGAAGCGTCTGGTCCACCATGTGGGGCACCGCCGCGGAGTCGATCATGCAGGCGGAGAACGCACTGCGACTTTCGCCGCTTGATCCGCAGAAGTACTACTTCGAGATGATGCTGGCAGGCAGCTACCTGTCCACAAATGACCTCAACCAGGCCATTCATTACAGCAGGTCATCACTCAACAAGAACCGGTATCACCTGCCCAACCTGCGGATCCTGCTGACCGCGCAGTTCGAGTCCGGGCAGACTGAGGAAGCAAAAGAGACGTTTGCTCTGCTTCGATCACAGCAACCGGACCTTACGGTGACCCAGTATCTGTCTTCCGGAAGCCTCAGCCCGCTGCGACAACGCACGGCGCGCGTTCTCGAGTCGCTGGGCCTACCCAAAAACTGAATCGAACCAACGAGGAGATGACATGAGTGCAGGAGTGAGTGCAGGAGTAAGTGCCGGGGTCAGTGCAGGAGTCAGTGCAGGAGTCTCCGGGGTAGGCTTGGTCTCTGCCGATGCATTGACCATCAGCCGCGCCGCCATCGCTGGCCCATTCGCCGGCGCGGTGCTACACCCCACCACTCCCGGCTTCAACCAGGACCAGAACCTGCGTCTCTGGGCCGATGGTCCGCGGATGACCGCCTGCTTCGAAGAACTGGTCGAAGGTCTTTCCATCGCCGCCTCGGCGAGCACGAAGCAGGCCGACCTGAAGTTCGCCAACCTCGGCGCGACCACGATCAAGAACCGGACGCTGGTGCAGCTGCAGGGGCCCTCCAAGAACCTGCTCAAGCAGCAGCTGGATCTGGTTGCGGCCTACGCAGACCTGCGCGGTGACCGGGCCGCCGAGGTGCTGGACCAGCTCACCGCCCCGGTCGGCTACTGGTCCGCCGTGCTGGGGCTGACGGCCCACCGGCACAAGAAGACGCTGCAGCTGATCGAGATCGCGCTCGGACTGTGCGTGCATGTCGAGATGCGCCTCAAGCACATCTTTGCAACCCTGAGGCCGGTGGAGTTGTCCCCACAGATCCAGCCCATGATCCCCACCCCGGGGCACGGCAGCTGGCCCAGCGGCCATTCGACAGAAGCGTTCGCGGTGGCCACCCTGCTGGAGTCGTTCATGGACCAGACCCGCCCGGGCAAGAACGATGGTCAGAACAGCCGGACGCAACTGCAGCGCCTGGCGGCGCGCATCGCGGTCAACCGCACGGTGGCCGGGGTGCACTACCCGGTGGACAGCGCCGTCGGCCGTCTGTTGGGCACCAGCCTCGGCGAGTTCTTCGTCGCCCGCGCCACCGGTGGCAGCGTTCGACTGCGAGGCTTCGACAGCGACAAGTTCGTCGAGGTGGATGGCGCTCCCAAGGACTTCAAGCTCAGCGATCCCATGGACGCGGGCGCCTACAGCGTGGGTGGTCCGGCGATCCCGCTGCCCCAGGCCGATGCCCTGGGCTGGCTGTGGCAGGAGGCCCTGAAGGAGTGGTCATGAGCGGGGCGCGCGCTCCCCAGCCCTGGCAGCCGCTGCCCAAAGGCGAGGTCACCGGCACAGACTGGTCTCTGCCCGGCAGCATCGAGGGCGCCGACCCCTACCTCGCGTGGGCGGAAGCTGACCATTTTGAAGGCTACCGGCTGGGCGAAGGCCTGGCGGCCCAGCCCAGGTGGTTGCCGATCATCATCGAACTCCATCCCGGTTTCGGCATCCAGGACCTGCTGCAGGCGTCCGACATCAAGTGGCTGCAGGTGCCCAAGGCCTACCTGCTGCTGCCCGGGCTTCGTTTCTGCACGGCACGCGCACGCAAAGGCTTTTTCAAAGAGATGCGCAAGCGCTCAGACCTGGCCGGCATCGTCCGACGCTACGAGCTCGGCCTTCCCGTAGAGGAGCACACCGGGCCGCTGACCGACCCGGCCTTGCCAGGCGACGCAGTGCCCCCATGTCCGGATCGTGTGGGCGGCAAGGTGATCGGCATCATCGACGGCGGTCTTGCAATGGCCAACGCCGCCTTTCTGAAACCCGACGGACAGCCGAGGGTGCGCCACTTCTGGCGCCAGGACGAATTCGACGGCCCGCACGGACCGGGCATGGGCCGCCACCTGCGCAGCCGCCTGGACCCGCGGCGTGCCGGCCCGACGCCATCCGTCATGGGCTACGGCCATGAGCTGACGGCGGCCGACATCCGCGCCGCCATGGACCGGTTCACGCGCAATGGTGCAGTGGACGAGGACGACCTGTACGACTACCTGCAGTGCTGGGACCTGAAGCATCCGGTCAATCACGGCACGGTGGTGGCCAGCCTGGCCGCCGGCCCCTGGCTGGCCACCGCCCGCATGAGCAGTGCGGCCCACACCCCGGACATGACACCTTCCCACGACGAGGCCAGCCGTGCGCCCCTGATCGCGGTGCAACTGGACTGGTCCAACGTCATCGACACCTCGGGTGGGGCGATGAACGTCAGCGTGCTGGACGCTCTGATGTTCATCCTGAACCGGGTGACCGCCGACGCCAAGCTGGTGGTCAACATCAGCTGGGGCACGCTGGCCGGCCCCCACGACGGCACCTCGGTGCTGGAAGCGGCCATCGATCATCTGATTGCGCTGTGCACGCCAGAGCGGCTGCAGGTCTTCATTCCGGCGGGCAACGGTTACCAGGACCGCACCCATGTGAACCGGACGCTGCTGCCCGGGGGGAACGCCGCCGAGCTGCACTGGCACATCCAGCCCGACGACCGGACCCAGAGTTTTCTCGAACTGTGGCTGGGAGACCCGGACCTGCCCGAAGAAGCGCTGCAGGACATCCGCATCGAGGTCACGCTGCCCGGCGGGCAGGTGCTCGAGCCCATGACTGTCGGCAACGCGGGTTGCTGGCCCTCGACCACCGCCCCCCAGCTGGCGCTGGTGTTCCCGAGAAAGACCGCGCTGGGCAGGCACGGCACCTGTGCCCTGCTCGCCCTGTGCCCGACGGCCTCGCTCCACCCCGAGGACCGGCTGGCCCCAGCCGGTGTCTGGCAGGTGAAGGTTCACAACGGCGGGCTCAACCCGGTGGTGCTGGACGCCTACGTGGAGCGGGACGATGTGGCGCAGGGGACCTACACGGGCGCCCGCCAGTCCGCCATGCTGGACAGGTTCTACGACACCAGCGGCAACATCGACAGCTTCATCGACCACCCCGACAACCCGACGCCGATCCGGCGCGGCGGGGTGTTCAACAGCATCGGGACGGGACAGCGATCGGTCTCTGTTGGCGGCATCCGCTTCGCCAGCAGCGCCTTCGACCCGGCCGCCCGCTACAGCCCCAGGCTGCCGGACCCGGACGCCTCTCGCCTGCCCCAGCGCGATGGTGTCAAAAAGGTGCCGGACGAACTGGCTGTGAGCGACGAGAGCACGGCGCTGTGGGGGGTGCTGGGTGCTGGCAGCCGCAGCGGCTCATCGGTGCGCATGTATGGCACCAGCTGTGCGGCGCCTCAGATCGCCAGAGAGCGGCTCTGAGTCTGGCCGTCACCAGCGCGCTGGCAGCGCCTTGAGCAGCCAGATCCAGCGCTCGCGCACGGCGATGTAGCCGCCAGTTTCCAGGTCCTTGAGCAGGCGGGACACCATTTCGCGCGAACACGCGAGGTGTTGGGCCAGCTCCTGGTGGGTGAGGCGCTCTGAAAGCCGGCGCTCGCCAGAGGCTTCGGGCTCCTGCGCCAGCTGGTTGAGCAGTCGCACCAAGCGCCCGTACACGTCGATGAGGGCCACATTGCCGGCGCTCTCGGTGGCCAGCCGAGCGCGGCGGATCAGCCGGGCCATGAGTTCCAGTGCGAACTCGGGGTGCTGGGCAATGTAGTTCAGCAACACGGCGCGGGAGATCACGGAACAGGTGGTTGCATCGACCGCCTCCACGTTGGCCGAGCGCGGGCCACCGTCGAGCGACATTTCGCCCACATATTCCAGAGGGCCGTAGAAGCCCAGGGTCAGTTCCTTGCCGTTGCCATCACCGAGGAAGGCCCGCAGACGCCCCTGCAGGACGATGTAGATCGTGTCCCCGGACTCACCTTCCTGGATCAGCAGCGCGCCGTTGCGGTAGCGCCGCTGCACGCCCAATGCCGCCAGTGCCTGGATGTGGGAGGAAGGCTCTGTGCTGGCGGGAAGGAAGGCGGACATCCGGGCTCATGGTTGGGCAAACTCCATGGCATTGTGCGGCATCGCGGAGATCACCCGCAAGGCGGGGACCATGGGCGGCAGGCTGTGCACCTTCTGCATCAGGGCCCGGATGCTGCCACAGCCGGTTTTTTCGCGCAGCGCCTTGATCTGGCTGCGCACGGTGGATTCGGCCACCTTGTGGTCGGAAGCGATCTCGGGAATCGAGGCGCCGCGGCACAGGGCCAGCAGCACCGCCTCTTCGCTGGGGCTCAGATTCTGCGAGCGGGCGAACATGCGCAGCGCCAGGTTGTCGCAGGCGTTCTTGCGAGAGAGCAGCACCAGAACGGTGGGCGCGTCGAATTCCAGCGGGTGGCTCAGCGGCACGAAGGCCAGCGACAGCTCGTGTTCGCCCTGCTTGAGTTGCAGCAGGCGGCGCTGGCCGCGCAGCGCGTGTTCCAGGGCGCTCTGGATCTGGGTGGTGAGCTCGGTGTTGCGCCCCAGCAGGGAGCGCGCATGGGTGACGATCACCCGACCGGTCGACATTTCGTGCCGCGCCAGGTGGTTGGCATGGCGGATGTGGCCCTGGGCGTCGATCACCAGCAGGCCGTAGTCGACTTCGTCCAGCACCCGCAACAGCAGGTCCTGCCCCAGGCTGTCCGGCACCGGCTGCGTGCGCTCGGCGTGGAAGTACAGGTCGCTGGTGGTGCGGTCCGTCAGGTGGCGTTGGGCGGTGGTTTCCATGGCGCTTTCCTCGTGTGTTGCGGATGGGGAAAGCTTAGAAACCGGGCAGGATCTTGAGGCGTGTGCCATTGCCCACCGGCCTGTGACCTATTCACAAACTTTGTTGCCAGAAGGCAACAAACACACCCCGCTCAGCGGGATTTGTTCCGGATCGCCGAGAGGGTTCCGCGGGTGGTGATGACCTCCGGATCGAGCATGACCTCGATCAGCGAACCGCTGTCGGCGGCCAGCGCCCGCTGCAAGGCCGGCTCGAACTCCAGGGTGTGGGTGATGCGTTCGGCCGCGTAGCCGTAGGCCCGCGCGAGCGCGCAGAAGTCGGGGTTCCTCAGGTCCGAGCCACTCACGCGCGCCGGGTATTCGCGCTCCTGGTGCATGCGGATGGTGCCGTAAGTGCCGTTGTTGAGCAGCAGGACGACCGACTTCGCGCCGTGCTGCACCGCCGTGGCCAGCTCCTGCCCGTTCATGAGGAAGTCGCCGTCGCCTGCGATGGTGAAGGCGGTGCGGCCGGTGAGGATGGCAGCCCCGATGCCCGCGGGCACACCATAGCCCATGGCGCCGTTGGTCGGTGCCAGCTGCGTCTTGTGCCCCTTGGCCAGGCCGTGGTAGCGGTAGAAGCGGTGCAGCCAGCTGGCGAAATTGCCCGCGCCATTGGTCAGCACCGCGTCGGCCGGCAGGTGTTTCTGCAGCGTGTGGATGAGGGCCGGCATGTCGATGCTGCCGGGCAGCACGATACCGCCATTGCTCACCTCCACGTTGGCCTCGTAGTCGGCGTGGCAAGCGGCCGTCCACGTCGACCATGGCAGGCTGGGCGGTGCGGTCAGCACCTCCAGCGAACGCGCCGCAGCGTTCATCGTGGCCTGGATCGCGAGCGTGGGCTGGTAGACCCGGCCCAGCTCCTCGCCGCTGGCGTGGATGTGCACCAGCTTCTGCGTTGGCACCGGCGCTTCCAGCAGCGTGTAGCCGCCGGTGGTCGCCTCGCCCAGTCGCGGACCGATGGCCAGGACCAGGTCGCTCTCGCGGATGCGCCGGGCCAGTGCCGGGTTGATGCCCAGGCCGACATCGCCCGCGTACAGCGGGTGGTGGTTGTCGAAGCAGTCCTGGAAGCGGAAGGCGTTGGCCACCGGCAGCTGCCAGTTCTCGGCAAAGCGCTGCAGCGCAGCAGCGGACTGCGGCGTCCAGCCTCCGCCGCCGGCGATCACCAGCGGCCGCTGCGCCGCCAGCAGCAGTGTGCGCAGCTCGCGCAGTGCGCCCGGGTCGGCCCAGGCCTGCACCGGCTCCACGCGCGGCAGCGGGTTAGCGTCCACCGTCTGCGTCAGCATGTCCTCGGGCAGCACCAGCACCACCGGGCCGGGCCGGCCGTTCATGGCGGTGGCGAAGGCGCGCGCCACGTATTCGGGGATGCGTCGCGGATCGTCGATGCGCTCGACGCGCTTGGCCATGCCTTTCGTGCTCGGGCCGAAGAAGGCGTTGTAGTCCACCTCCTGGAAGGCTTCGCGGTCGCGCGCGTCGCTGGCCACATCGCCCACGAACAGCACCATCGGCGTGGAGTCCTGGAACGCGGTGTGCAGGCCGATGGAGGCGTTGGTCGCGCCCGGCCCGCGGGTCACGAAACACACGCCGGGCCGGCCGGTCAGCTTGCCCTGGGCCTCGGCCATAAAGGCCGCCCCGCCCTCCTGGCGGTTGGTCACGAAGCGGATGCGGTCGGCGCGGTCGTGGAAACCGTCGAGCACGGCGAGGTAGCTCTCGCCCGGCACGCCGAAGGCGTGGGTCACGCCCTGGGCGATGAGGCAGTCGACGAGCAGGTGTCCGGCAAGTTGTGTGGTCATGCCGGAATTGTGCACAGACTCAGCGGCTTGTTGTCCGGCGGCCCACGCCGATGGCGGCATAGACGGACACCAGCAGCACCAGCGCCGCGCCGGCCAGCGTCAGCGCGTACCAGCCCCGGTCCATGAACACGCCAAAAACCATCGGCGAAACCGCGAAGCCCACGTCCAGACCGGAATACACCGTGCCATAGACGCGGCCGGTCGCGCCCTTGGGCGTCGCCTTCTTGATCATCATGTCGCGGCTGGGGCCGCCCACGCCCACGGCGAAGCCGGTGGCCGCCAGCACGACCATGGTGCCGGTGCCGCTGAGCCACCCGGTGGCGCAGACCAGCAGCAGCAGGGCGCCGGCCGTCATCGCCCAGGCCACGACGCGGTCGCTGTGTTTGGAGGTGGCGGCCACAAAGCCGCCGACGAACATCCCTACGGCGCCGCACAGCATGTAGGCGCTGACAGTGAGCGTGGCCGCCTCGACGCTGACCCCGTGCAACTGCTTGAGGATGGACGGTGCATAGCTCTGCACCACCGCCAGCGTCATAGTGGACAGCAGGAAGAAGGCGAAGCACCACCAGACCACCGGCAGCTTCATGAACGCCAGGTCCGAGCCCTTGGGGGCATCGGCGTGGCGCACATGCACCTCGGTGCGCAGCTTCTCGCGCTGCCAGAACAGCAGCGACAGCACCGCCACATACAGCAGCGCGGCGGCGTGGTAGGCGGTGCGCCAGTCGGCCAGCGCCGTGATGCCGACCAGAAAAGCGGGGGCGAGCGCCCAGCCCAGGTTGCCGGTCAGGCCATGGGCGCTGAAGGCGTAGCCCAGCCGCGGCGCCGAGACGCGCTGGTTCAGGATGGTGAAGTCGGCCGGGTGGAATGGCGCGTTGCCCAGGCCCGCCAGCACCGCCACCATCACCAGACCGGCGTAGCCGGTGGCCATGGACGCTGCCAGCGAGGCCAGCAGGAAGCAGCCGATGGCGGCAAACAGCACTGGGCGCGCGCCGATGCGGTCGACCACGAAGCCGGACATCGCCTGGCCGGAACCCGAGATCACGAAGAAGATGCTCATCAGCAAGCCGACGTCGGAGTAGCTCAGGCCGAAGTCGCGCATGAAGATCGGGAACAGCGGCGCCAGCAGCAGGTGCGAGAAGTGGGAGGTGCCGTGCGCCAGACCGACCAGGCCGATGACGGCGGCGTCCTGCTTCAAGGGAACGGGGTTGGCCGGTGGGGGCACGGCGTCGAGAGTGGCGGTGTTCATGCGGGGCATGGTACGGGCTGACGCAGCGGCCGATATGCGATAGAAAGACAACCATCGTCGAATTTAAGCCAAATCCGGGAGCCCCCATGAACAGACGCGAGCGCCGCGCCGTGCCCGTCGGCGACACCGATCCGTTCCGTCCCTCGCCGGAGCGGCCGGTGCGCTGCCGGGCTCGGGCCATGGGCCACGACACCCAGTTCGAACCGCACCACCACCCCTGGGGTCAGCTGGCGTATTGCGCAAGCGGCCTGTTGCAGGTCACGGTGGCCGACGCCGCGCCGAACCAGACCAGCGGGCTGGAGACCACCACCATCGTCCCGCCGTCGCGCGCTGTCTGGATTCCGCCGGGCGCCCGCCACGCGGTCAGCATGCTGGAGTCGTCGCAGCTCTACACGCTCTACATCGATCCGTCGGTGGTGACCGCCGAGTGGCGCCGCTCCCGGGTGCTGGTGGTTTCAGCCCTGCTGCGCGAACTGGTGCTGGGCATGGAGCTGCCGCACCACGCCGGAGACGAGCTGCGGCAGCGCGCGTTGTCCACCCTGGTGCTGGCCGAACTGGCGCACGCGCCGACTCAGCCGCTGGGCGTTCCGATGCCCGACCCGCAGCGCGGTGACCGGCGCCTGCGCGCCGTGTGCGAGGCGGTGCTCAACGCGCCGGCGCAACACGCGACGCTGGCCGGCTGGGCCGCCCACAGCGGCGCCAGCGAGCGCACTCTGGCGCGCCTGTTCCGGGACGAGCTGGGCATGGGCTTTCAGCGCTGGCGGCAGCAGGTGCTGCTGGCGCACGCGCTGCCGATGCTGGCCAGGGGCACGCCGGTGAGCCAGGTGGCCGCCGCCGCTGGCTACGCCAGCGACAGCGCCTTCAGCGCCATGTTCCGCGCCGCACTGGGCCAGCCGCCGTCGCGCTTTGGCCCGATGACGGCGGGACCCGCCTGATCAGAGCACCTCTTGCAGCCGTTCCTTCGGGCGGCAGAGCACGGTGCCGCGCGGCGTCACGACGATGGGCCGCTCGACCAGCACGGGGTGCTGCACCATCAGGTCCAGCCATTCGGCGTCGCTGCGTTCGGGGTTGGCTTCGGCCAGCCCGGCATAGAGGTCGCCCTTGCGGCGCAGCAGTTCGCCAGCGCTCATGCCCATGGCCTTGAGCAGCGCGGTCAGCTGCTCCCGGGTGTAGGGCTGCTTGAGGTAGTCGATCACCTCTGGCTCGACCCCGGTCTCGCGGATCGCGGCCAGCACGTTGCGCGAGGTGCTGCACTGGGGGTTGTGGAAGATGGTGATGGAAGAAGGCTTCATCGCGGTGCTCCGTGCGTTTCGCGGCCGAGCATAACGCCCGGTGGCGGTGCAGCGGCGGGCGTCACACCCCTGTCATCTCGGGCCCGTATCTTGCTCGACGCACACACAAAACGCGCCAGCAGGGGAAGACGATGAACGCACCACAACGCATTGCCAAGACACCGAAGGCCTGGGAGGCGCTGTCACGCCCCGACCTGGTCGGCCGCCGCGCCCACAGCCTGCTGCTCATGGCCAACGGCCGCCGCAGCGAACGCGAGCTGTCGGCACTGCTGGGTGGCGATGTCAGCGATCTGGCCGCGGGTCTGCTGCAGCAGGGCTACCTGCAGCCAGTGCCGCTGATGCTCTACGGAGACAACGACAGCGCCTGAGCGGCGCCACTCAAAGCCAGCGTTTGAGCAGCCCCATCACGCGATCGAACGTGGCGCCGTAGGGTGGGTAGAACAGGCTGGCCGCCGCCCAGCGCGACTGCACCAGCACCGGCTTCTGCTGCGTGAACCGCAGGAAGCCCGTCTCGCCGTGGTAGGCACCCCAGCCGCTCTCCCCCACCCCGCCAAACGGCAGGTTTTCGTGGGCAATGTGCAGCAGCGTGTCGTTCACCGTGACGCCGCCGCTGACCGTGCCGCGCAGCACCCGGTCGCGCGCGGCACCGTCCTGGCCGAACCAGTACAGCGCCAGAGGCCTGGGACCGGCGTTGACCGTGGCGATCGCCTGGCCCAGATCCGTATAGCTGAGCACCGGCAGCACCGGGCCGAAGATTTCCTCGCGCATCAGGCGGGCCTCGGCGGGTGGCTGAAACACCAGCACCGGTGCCATCTGGCGCTCATGGCGCGAACCGCTGCGCTGGGCCACCTCGACCACACGGGCGCCCTGGGACTGCGCCTCCTTGACCATCGCCAGCAGCCGCGCGTGGTGCCGCTCGCTGATGATGCTGGCGTAGTCCGGGTGCGCGGCCCCGCAAGGAAACAGCCGCGCCACCGCGGCGACGAAGGCCCGCTCGAACTCGGCCTCGCGCCCCTGGGGCAGCAGCACGTAGTCGGGCGCGATGCAGGTCTGGCCGCCGTTGAGCAGCTTGCCGTGCGCGATCTTGATGGCCACCGCGTCCAGATCGGCCGAGGCGTCCACGATGCAGGGCGACTTGCCGCCCAGCTCCAGCGTGGTCGGCGTCAGGTTGGCCGCGGCGGCGGCGGCCACCTTGCGCCCCACGGCGGTGGAGCCGGTGAAGAACAGGTGGTCGAACGGCAGGCTGGCGAACTCGTGCGCCACGTCCGGCCCGCCCAGCGCCACACACACCTCGTCGGCGGAAAACGCCTGGTGCAGCAGGGTCGCGAGCAGCGCCGAGGTGTGCGGTGTGAGCTCGCTGGGCTTGAGCATCACGCGGTTGCCCGCGGCCAGCGCAGTGGCGGTCGGCCCGAGCGTCAGCTGTAGCGGGTAGTTCCAGGGACCGATGACACCGACCACACCCAGCGGCTGGCGCTGAATCTGGCCGCTGGCGGGTTGCAGGTAGATCGGTGTGCGCACGCGGCGCGTTTTCATCCAGGCGCCGGTGTGGCGATCCAGATCGCCCAGCAGCGAGCGCAGCACGAAGAAGTCCGCGACTTCGGTGAGCCGGATCGAGCGCACGCCGAAATCGGCCTGCACCGCCTCGGCCAGCGCCGCGCCGTACGTGTCGATCAGGGCCCGCATGCGGCGCAGGCGGTCCAGGCGAAGCGCCAGCGGCACGTCGATCTGCGCGCGGCTGGCCTGGAACTGCGCGTCGAACAGCGCACGCAACGGAAGGTCGGGGGGCGTCAGGGTCATCGGATCATCATAGGAGCGCGCCCCGGGCGGCGGTAGAGGCGGCGCCCCATGCCGGGGCACCGCCTGTCGCCTGGGGCTCAGTCGTAGGCGATTGCGTCCGAGAACTCGAACACCCCGGGGTTGCGCACCGGGTCCACCCCCACCGGAATCACCGACTTGGGCGGGTACCTGCCTTCCAGAAGCAGCTTGGAAAGCGGATTTTCGATGCGCTGCTGGATCGCACGCTTGAGCGGCCGCGCACCGAACACCGGGTCGAAGCCGACCTTGGCCAGTTCGCCCAGCGCCGCCGCTGACACGTCCAGCCGCAGGTCCATCTTCTGCAGGCGGGCCTGCAGAGCCTTGAGCTGGATGCCCGCGATGGCCTCGATGTGCTTGGCGTCGAGCCCGTGGAACACCACCGTCTCGTCGATGCGGTTGAGGAACTCGGGCCGGAAGTGGTTCTTGAGCTCGCCCCAGACCGCGTCCTTCACGTCCTCGTAGCTGTCGCCCACCATGGCCTGGATGAGGTGCGAGCCGATGTTGCTGGTCATCACGATGACCGTGTTCTTGAAGTCCACGGTGCGGCCCTGGCCGTCGGTCAGGCGACCGTCGTCCAGCACCTGCAGCAGCACGTTGAACACGTCCGGGTGGGCCTTTTCCACCTCGTCGAGCAGCAGCACGCTGTACGGTTTGCGGCGCACGGCTTCGGTCAGGTAGCCGCCCTCCTCGTAGCCCACGTAGCCGGGTGGCGCGCCGATCAGGCGGGCCACCGAGTGCTTCTCCATGAATTCGCTCATGTCGATGCGCACCAGGTGCTCCTCGCTGTCGAACAGGAAGCCCGCCAGCGCCTTGCACAGCTCGGTCTTGCCCACGCCGGTGGGGCCCAGGAACAGGAAGGAACCGGTCGGGCGGTTCGGGTCGGACAGGCCCGAGCGCGAGCGGCGGATGGCATTGGCCACCGCGCTGATCGCTTCGTCCTGGCCCACCACCCGCTCATGCAGCTTGGTCTCCATCTGCAGCAGCTTGTCGCGCTCGCCCTGCATCATCTTGGACACCGGGATGCCGGTGGCGCGGCTGACCACCTCGGCGATCTCCTCGGCACCCACCTGGGTGCGCAGCAGCTGGCGCACCTGGTTTTCGCCTTTGCCGGCCTCCTGGGCCTGGGCTTCCTTGAGCTGCTTCTCCAGCTCCGGCAGCTTGCCGTACTGCAGCTCGGCGACCTTGTTGAAGTCACCCTTGCGCTTGAGCTCCTCGATCTGCAGCTTGACGCGCTCGATCTCTTCGCGCACATGCGCGCTGCCCTGCGCCTGGGCCTTTTCGGCCTTCCAGATCTCTTCCAGGTCGGCGGCTTCCTTCTGCAGTTCGACGATTTCCTCGTCGATCAGCGCCAGGCGCTTCTGCGAAGCCTCGTCGGTCTCTTTCTTCATCGCCTCGCGCTCGATCTTGAGCTGGATCAGCCGGCGGTCCAGCTTGTCCATCACCTCGGGCTTGGAGTCGATCTCGATCTTGATCTTGGCCGCCGCCTCGTCGATCAGGTCGATGGCCTTGTCCGGCAGGAAGCGATCGGTGATGTAGCGGTGGCTCAGCTCGGCCGCGGCCACGATGGCCGGGTCGGTGATGTCCACGCCGTGGTGCACCTCGTACTTTTCCTGCAGGCCGCGCAGGATGGCAATCGTCTGCTCCACGGTCGGCTCATCGACCAGCACCTTCTGGAAGCGGCGCTCCAGCGCGGCGTCCTTCTCGATGTACTTGCGGTACTCGTCCAGCGTGGTGGCGCCGATGCAGTGCAGCTCGCCGCGCGCCAGCGCGGGCTTGAGCATGTTGCCGGCGTCGATGGCGCCCTCGGCCTTGCCGGCGCCCACCATGGTGTGGATCTCGTCAATGAACAGGATGATGCGGCCTTCGTCCTGCGCCACTTCCTTGAGCACCGACTTCAGGCGCTCCTCGAACTCGCCGCGGTACTTGGCACCGGCCAGCAGGCCCGCCATGTCCAGCACCAGCACGCGCTTCTCGCGCAGGGTCTCGGGCACCTCGCCGTTGACGATGCGCTGCGCCAGGCCTTCGACGATGGCCGTCTTGCCCACGCCGGGTTCGCCGATCAGCACCGGGTTGTTCTTGCTGCGGCGCTGCAGCACCTGGATGGCGCGGCGGATTTCGTCATCACGGCCGATCACCGGATCCAGCTTGCCCGCGCGGGCGCGCTCGGTCAGGTCCAGGGTGTATTTCTTCAGCGCCTCGCGCTGGCTCTCACCTTCGGGCGAATCCATCTTCTGGCCGCCGCGCACGGCCTCGATGGCCGCCTCCAGGCTCTTGCGCGAGAGGCCGTTCTCGTTGGCGATGCGGCCGATCTCACCCTTCTGGTCAGCCACGGCGAGCAGGAACAGCTCGCTGGCGATGAAGGCGTCGCCGCGCTTGATGGCTTCCTTCTCGGTCGCCTGCAGCAGCTTGATCAGGTCCGGGCCGGGCTGCACCTGCTCCTGGCCCTGCACCTCGGGCAGGCGGTTGACCGCCTCCTCGGTGGCCTTGGTCAGGCCCGGCACATTGACCCCCGCACGCTGCAGCAGCGACTTCGGCCCATCGGCCTGGCGCAGCATGGCCAGCAGCAGGTGGGCCGGTTCGATGTAGGCGTGGTCCTTGCCCAGGGCCAGGCTCTGGGCTTCGCCCAGGGCTTCCTGGAACTTGGTGGTGAGTTTGTCGAGACGCATGTTGTGACGCTCCGAAATGCTTGAACTGACGGGCATGTGGCGCTGACCGCCCTCATTTCAAGACCTTGCGCCGGTCGGGGTCAAGCGGCCTTGACCCGCATCAAAGCCGCTGCGCCCCGTGCAGCGGGCGCGCGAGGGGGGCTTACCCTGCTCTCCAGTAGGCGTAGGACCAGGCGGTGGCCATGCCGGCGCGGCGGTAGAGCGCCAAGGCGGGCTCGTTGGAAGCGTCCACCTGCAGAAAGACCCGTGTGATGCCCCGCCGCTGTGCCTCCAGCGCCATCGCGTGGATCATCCGCCCCGCCAGCCCCCGGCCCCTCTGGCGGGCGGCCGTGCGCAGGCCGTGCATGCTCAGCCAGCCCTGGGCATAACAGGCGGCGCCGCAGGCCAGGGTCTCGCCGCCCTGTCGCAGGCTGGCGAACAGCGTGCCCTCGGCGCGGGACAGCGCCTTCGAGCGGCTCGCGCCGTCCACCGGGTCCATGCCCTCGCCCAGAAACATGGCCATCCAGGCCGCATCAGGTCGCGGGTCCAGCGACACCCCGTCGGCGTTCGGCGCCAGCGCCAGCAGGCCGTCCAGCGCACCGGTCTGGGTCAGGGTGGGTTGCTCGCGCCGGAAGCCCTGGGCCCTGAGCTCGGGCCACCAGGGCTCAAACGCCGGCACATCGGGCAGGCGCAACACCGGTCGCAGACCGGCCTTCCGGTAACGCTGCGCGATGGTGCCGATGAGCGCCGGGTCGTGGGGCCCATGGTGCAGAGGCACCGCACTGTGGGCGCGGCCGACCGTGCCGGGGTCCATGGGCAGCAGCCAGCCGTCGATGGCGTCGATCTGCTCGGGCGCCACCGCCGTGAGCGTGGCGCGTTCGATGGATTCGATGTCGGCGGCGGTCGGCGAAGTGGCCATCAACACCACGGCGTCAGGCGTTGTTCGAGGCGATGCCCCACTTCGCCAGCGCCGCATCGTCGCTGACCCGCGCATCCACCCAGCGCGCCCCTTCGGGCGTCTGTTCCTTCTTCCAGAACGGCGCCTGGGTCTTGAGGTAGTCCATCAGGAACTCACAGGCCTGGAAGCTCTCGCCACGGTGGGCCGATGTCACGGCCACCAGCACAATCTGGTCCAGCGGCTGCAGCAGGCCGACGCGGTGGATGACCCGGGCGCCGAGGATGTCGAAGCGCCGGAACGCCTCGTCGATCATCTGCTCGATGGACTTCTCCGTCATGCCCGGGTAATGCTCCAGCTCCAGGGTGCTGACGCTCTGGCCGTCGTTGCGGTCCCTGACGGTGCCCACAAACGTGCAGACCGCACCGACGCCCTTCTGGTCGGCCCGAAGCCGGGCGACCTCGGCGGACAGGTCGAAGTCTTCGGTCTGGATGCTGACGCGGGTGTTCATGCTCACCCTCCGGTGACGGGTGGGAAGAAGGCCACCTCGGCGCCGTCGGTCAAGGCGATCGACTCGTCGGCCATGGTCTGGTTGACCGACACGCGCACCGCGCGGCCGCGCGCCAGCGCCTCGGCGTGGGCGCCACCACGTGCGATCAGTTCGTCGCGCAGCGCGGACAGCGTGGTCGCAGCGGTCTCGACAGATTCGCTGCCGGAGCCAATGGCCTCGCGGATGGAGGCGAAATAACGCAGCTGGATCTTCATGCGAGCAGGTCCGAAAGAGAGATGTAGTTCACGAGGTCGCCGCGCGCGATGGTGCTGCCGGCCGGGTTGTCCACCAGGCCGTCGCCCCACACTGTGGAGGTCAGCACGCCCGAGCTCTGGTTGGGGAACAGGTCCAGGCCGCCGTGGGCATTGCGGCGCACGCGCAGGAACTCGCGGCGCTTGTCGGCGCGCGGCAGGTCGAAATCGGCGCGCAGCTGCATGGTCTTGAAGGGAGGCTGGTATTCGGATTCTGCGGCCCCCTGCAACTTGAGCAGGAAGGGCCGCACCAGCAGCAGGAAGGTGACGTAACTCGACACCGGGTTGCCGGGCAGGCCGATGAAGTGGCAGTGCCCTTGAGCGTCTGCACCGGCCCCCGCATCGCGCCGCACCGTGCCATAGGCAAAGGGTTTGCCCGGCTTCATGGCGATCTGCCACAGGTCCAGGCTGCCCAGTTGTTGCACGGCGGGCTTGATGTGGTCTTCTTCGCCCACCGACACCCCGCCGCTGGTGAGGATGAGGTCGTGGTGATCGGCAGCGGTCTTGAGGGCGGCCAGCGTGGCCTCGCGCCTGTCGGGCACGATGCCCAGGTCGCTGACCTCGCACCCCAGGCGCTCCAGCAGCACGCGCAGGAAGAAGCGGTTGCTGTTGTAGATGGCGCCCGGCTTCATCTGTTCGGGCGGCACCTCGCCGGGCATGACCAGTTCATCACCGGTCGAAAACAGCGCCACCCGCGGCTTGGCGGTCACCCGCAGCTGCGCCGCACCGATGCCGGCGGCCAGGCCCAGGCTTGCTGCCGACAGGCGCGTGCCGCGCGACAGCACGACGGCGCCACGGGTCACGTCTTCGCCCGCACAGCGGATCCATTGGCCAGGCCCGGGCACGGCGTCGATGTGCACAGCGCGGAAATCGCCACCGACCTCGCGCGTGTCTTCCTGCATCACGATGGCGTCCGCGCCAGGGGGCACCGGCGCACCCGTGAAGATGCGGGCGCAGGTGCCGGGTTCCAGCGGCTGCGCCGCGTGGCCGGCGGGGATGCGCTGGCTGACCGGCAGCACAACACCTTTTTCGGTGATGTCGGCCACGCGCACGGCGTAGCCGTCCATGGACGAGTTGTCCTGCGGCGGCACGTGCAGCGCCGACACCAGGTCATCCGCCAGCACACGCCGGTCGGACAGCACAGTGGCCAGGGTTTCGGTGGCCGCGAGCGGTGCCGCGCGCGAAAGCAGGTCGGCCAGCGCGGCGTCCAGCGCCATCAGGGGTTTGCGGGCAGGTTGGGGAGCGTTCATGGTCTTGGAGGCACCGCCCCGGCCGATAGGGCCAACGCAGTGGCAATCAAACGTAGGCTTCGGGGTCGTAGTCGAAACGGTCCCCATTGTCGACCAGCCAGGCCGCCACCGCATCGGGGTCGTCCAGATCCAGCCGCGGACGCAGGGTGTCCTCGGGCAAAGCATCGGCCAATGGCAGGGCGATGGCCGCCACGAAGGGGTCGTCCGGGTACCGGACCGGTTGGGCGGTGGCTTCGCGCCAGACCTCGATCTTGAGCAGGTTGCTGTCGCGCCAGCCCTCGACCAGCACCCAGTCCACCCCGGGGTGCAGCGCCGGGATCAGGTCGTGTACCGAGCGCTCCTGGGGCCGTTCGAAGCTGCGCTGCAGCACCAGCCGCTCGGGCGATGCAGCCAGCACCTCGTAGGCGCCGGCCTCCCGGTGGCGCCAGGTGTCCTTGCCGGGCTGGTCGGTTTCCAGCCCGCAGTGCGCGTGCTTCATGACCGACACGCGCAGACCCCGCGCCTTGAGGGCCGGGATCAGGCGTTCGATCAGCGTGGTCTTGCCTGCACCCGACGTTCCGGCGAAACCGACGACCTTCATGGGGTCTTCCGGACGGTCCGTCAGACCGGGCAGTGGTCGGTGATGTAGCGCTTGACCGCCACAGCATCCGCACCCATCACCTGCACGCGCTTGGGCAGGGCTTCGATGCCGTCGAACTTCGCCGGCCGCTCGGGGTCGCGGCCCAAGGCCTCACGGATGGTCTCGGCGAACTTGATCGGCAGCGCGGTCTCCAGCACCACCACGTTCTCGCCCGCCTGGCGCAATTCGCGCGCCACCTTCACGCCGTCGGCGGTGTGGGTATCGATCATCACACCGTGCTGCTCGAAGGTGGCCTTGATGGTGGCCAGGCGGTTGGCGTGCGTGCTCTTGCCGCTGGCAAAGCCGTAGCGGCTGGCCGCCTGGGCGAACAGCGGGTCGCGGCCCAGGTCGAAGCGGCCATGCAGGCGCAGCTCGTCGTCGAACAGCTGCTTGGTGCGCGCGGCGTCACGCCCCAGCAGGTCAAACACGAAACGCTCGAAGTTGCTGGCCTTGGAAATGTCCATGGACGGGCTGGACGTTTCGTAGGTGTCGGCGCTGCCGCGCACGCGGTAGGTGCCGGTGCGGAAGAACTCGTCAAGCACGTCGTTCTCATTGGTCGCGACGATCAGGCGACCGATCGGCAGGCCCATCTGGCGCGCGACATGGCCGGCGCAGACGTTGCCGAAGTTGCCAGAGGGCACGGCAAAGCTCACCTTTTGTTCGTTGGACCTCGTCGCGTAGAAGTAGCCGGCAAAGTAGTAGACCACCTGGGCCAGCAACCGCGCCCAGTTGATCGAGTTGACCGTGCCGATCTTGTACTTGCGCTTGAAGTCCAGGTCGTTGGACACGGCTTTGACGATGTCCTGGCAGTCGTCGAACACGCCTTCCACCGCGATGTTGTGGATGTTCGGGTCCATCAGGCTGAACATCTGTGCCTGCTGGAACGCGCTCATGCGGCCGTGCGGGCTGAGCATGAACACGCGCACGCCCTGTTTGCCGCGCATCGCGTACTCGGCCGCGCTGCCGGTGTCGCCCGAGGTCGCGCCCAGGATGTTGAGCTGCTCGCCGCGGCGCGCCAGTTCGTACTCGAACAGGTTGCCCAGCAGCTGCATGGCCATGTCCTTGAAGGCCAGCGTGGGGCCATTGGACAGGGCTTCGAGCTGCAGACCGTCTTCCAGCGTTGTCAGCGGCACGATCTCCTCGGTGCCGAACACCTCAGCCGTGTAGGTCTTCTCGCACAGCGCCTTCAGGTCGGCGGCGGGAATGTCGTCGATGTAGAGCGACAGCACCTCGAAGGCCAGAGCGGCATAGCCTTGCTCGGCCAGCACGGCGCGCCAGCGGGTCAGTGTGGCGGCGTCGACCTGCGGGTAGGCCTCGGGCAGGTAGAGGCCACCGTCGGGCGCCAGGCCTTCGAGCAGGATTTCGCAGAAGCGCTTGCGGTCCGGGTGGCCGCGGGTCGACAGGTACAGCATCTCAGTTCAGCTCTTCCTTGCGGATGCGGGTGATGGGCGCCAGCACGCTGGGCAGGCCCTGCATTTGCGCGATCACATCGTTCATGGTGCCTTCGCGCGTGTCGTGCGTCAGGATGATCAGGTCGGTCGAGGTCGCCCCCTCTCCACCCACTTCGTCGGCCTCGCGCTGCAGCACCGCGTCGATGCTCACACCGGCGCCGGCCAGCAAGCCGGTCACCTGAGCCAGCACGCCGGCCTGATCGGCCACGCGCAGACGCAGGTAGTAACTGGTCACGACCTCGCTCATGGGCAGCACGACGGCATCACTCATGGCATCGGGCTGGAAGGCCAGGTGCGGCACGCGATTGAGCGGATCGGCCGTGTGCAGGCGGGTGATGTCCACCAGGTCGGCGATCACGGCCGAGGCGGTCGGTTCGCTGCCGGCACCCTTGCCGTAGTACAGAGTGGTACCCACGGCATCGCCGTTCACCACCACCGCGTTCATCGCACCCTCCACGTTGGCAATCAGCCGTTTCGCCGGCACCAGACTGGGGTGCACGCGCAGTTCCACGCCCTTGTCGGTGCGCTTGGTGATGCCCAGCAGCTTGATGCGGTAGCCCAGCTGCTCGGCATAACGGATGTCGGCCGCACCCAGCTTGGTGATGCCTTCCACGTAGGCCTTGTCGAACTGGACCGGAATACCGAAGGCGATGGCGCTCATCAGCGTCGCCTTGTGGGCGGCGTCGACCCCTTCGATGTCGAAGGTCGGGTCGGCTTCGGCATAGCCCAGGCGCTGGGCTTCTTTCAGCACCACGTCGAAGTCCAGGCCCTTGTCACGCATCTCGGACAGGATGAAGTTCGTCGTGCCGTTGATGATGCCAGCGATCCACTGGATGCGGTTGGCTGTCAGGCCTTCGCGCAGCGCCTTGATGATGGGGATGCCACCTGCCACGGCCGCCTCGAAGGCCACCATCACGCCCTTGGCCGACGCAGCCGCAAAGATCTCGGTGCCATGCACGGCCAGCAGCGCCTTGTTGGCGGTGACCACGTGCTTGCCAGCGGCAATCGCTTCGAGCACCAGCGCGCGGGCAATGCCGTAGCCGCCAATCAGCTCGATCACGATGTCGATGTCGGGGTTGGCGATCACGGCGCGGGCGTCGTTCACCACCTTGACGTCCGGACCCACGATGGACTGTGCACGCGCCACGTCCAGGTCCGCCACCATGGTGATCTCAATGCCGCGACCGGCACGGCGCTGAATCTCTTCCTGGTTGCGCTGAAGCACATTGAACGTGCCGCTGCCCACGGTGCCGATGCCCAGCAGGCCTACTTGGATGGGTTTCATGCTTGACTCATTTCCAACAAAAACTCGGGCGCTGTCCGCCCTGTCCGATAGTGACAGCCGGTCACTCGGGCATTGATGACATCGCCCGGCACCATTGATGATCAGTCGTCTGTGCCGTGGCGATGGCGCCACTGTTCCAGGAACTTGGCCAGGCGGTCGATGGCCTCGCGCAAATCGTCTTCGTGCGGCAGGAACACGATGCGGAAATGCTGGTTGTCCGGGTAGTTGAAGCCCGACCCCTGCACCAGCATCACGCGGGTCGCCCGCAGCACTTCCATGAAAAACTGCCGGTCGTCCTCGATCGGATAGACCTTGGGATCGAGCCGGGGAAACATGTAAAGCGCCGCCTGCGGCTTGACGCATGTCACGCCCGGGATCGCGGTGATCAGTTCGTAGGCCAGATCGCGCTGGCGACGCAGGCGCCCGCCTTCCTTGACCAGGTCGTTGATGCTCTGATATCCACCGAGAGCCGTCTGGATCGCCCACTGCCCCGGCACGTTGGAGCCGAGCTTGAGGTTAGCCAGCATGTTCAGTCCTTCGATGAAGTCCTTGGCGATCTCCTTCGGACCCGACAACACCATCCAGCCGGCGCGATATCCGCAGGACCTGTAGGCCTTGGACAGCGAATTGAACGTCAGGGTCAGCACATCAGTGGACAGACTCGCCATCGCGGTGTGCTTCACACCTTCGTACAGCACCTTGTCGTACACCTCGTCGGCCAGCAGCACCAGACCGAACTCACGGGCCAGCGCCACGATGCCCTTGAGCAGCTCGTCGCTGTAGAGCACACCGGTGGGGTTGTTCGGGTTGATGACCACGATGCCCTTCGTACGCGGCGTGATCTTGGCACGCATGTCCGCCAGGTCCGGCTGCCAGCCGTTGCTTTCGTCGCAGCGGTAGTGCACCGGTGTGCCTCCGGAGAGGCTGGTTGCTGCCGTCCACAGGGGGTAGTCGGGCGACGGCACCAGCAGTTCATCGCCGTTGTCCAGCAGCGCATTGGCCGCCATCACAATCAGTTCGCTGGCACCATTCCCAAGGTAGATGTCTTCCAGCGTCACGCCCTGCACACCCTGCTGCTGGGTGTAGTGCATCACCGCCTTGCGCGCTGCAAAAATGCCCTTGCTGTCCGAGTAACCCGCCGAGTTCGGCAGATTTCGGATCATGTCCTGCTGGATTTCCTCGGGGGCGTCAAAACCGAACGGCGCCAGGTTGCCGATGTTCAGCTTGATGATTTTCTGGCCCTCGTCCTCCATCTGCTTGGCCGCGTCGACGATCGGGCCCCGAACGTCGTAGAGCACATTGGCCAGCTTGGCGGATTTCTGAATCGGTTTCAAAGTCCCTCCGGACAGATGAGGAAAGGTGTGGACGGTTACGGGCAGGCGCACGCTAAGATCGCGACCTCTTCGGGGAAAACCCATAATTTGACCACAGTTCTCCTGCGCACCTCGTCCCCGACAGACGCCACCGACCCGATGAAACTTCATGCAGACAAGCCTGACCAGTTGTCAGTCACCGCCCATGGCGACGGATGGATCGCGGTCAATGGCGAGCGGTACAGCTCCAGCGTGGTGCTGCTGGCTTCGGGAACCGTTCGCCCCTGGGGCGTGGCACGCCTTGATGAACTCACTGCCGAGCATTTTTCGGAACTCATAGGGGGCGATGGCCCTCCTCCTGAATTGGTGCTGCTCGGGTCCGGCACCAGACTTCGTTTTGTGGCTCCCGCCCTGCTGCGGCCGCTCATCGAACAACGCATTGGCGTGGAAACCATGGACACCCCTGCCGCCTGCCGAACCTTCAACATCCTCGCAGGCGAAGGCAGGCGCGTGGTGGCGGCCCTGCTGATCGAAGCCTGACGCTCGAACCCGCGTTCGGGGTAAAATAGCGGATTGTTTTCCCACCGCTGCCAGAGAGCGGCTGTCGCCCAGGGAGGGCGACGGGAAGACCAACGCATCTCCACCAACCTACGTCAGGGGTCCACGCAGCATGGCAGTCGTTGTCAACAAACCCATTCCCGAATTTGAAGCCATGGCCACCGGCGGCATCAAGGTCAGCAACCAGTCGCATGTGGGCCAGACGGTGGTTCTGTATTTTTACCCCAAGGACAACACGCCTGGTTGTACCACCGAGGCCATGCAGTTCCGCGACAAGTACAAGGATTTCGTCAAGGCGGGTGCGCAGGTGTTTGGCGTTTCCCGAGACAACATGAAGTCGCACGACGACTTCAAGGCCAAACTGGAACTTCCGTTCGAGCTGATTGCCGACACGGAAGAAAAGATGTGCCACATGTTCGGCGTGGTCAAGAACAAGATCATGTACGGCAAGAAGGTCAAGGGCATTGAGCGCAGCACCTTCCTGATCGGCGCCGATGGCGTACTCAAGCAGGAATGGCGTGGCCTGAAGGTTCCGGGCCATGTGGAAGAAGTGCTGAAGGCTGTTAAGACCCTCAAGAAGGCCGCCTGAACGCGATTCGGGAGCGTCATTTCAGTCGTGCATAATGGGTTCATGACCCAGGTCAGACCGATTGAACATACGCCTCTTCGATTGCCTTGCGTCACGCAAAGCCGCCCGGTTTTCCTGGCGGCTTTTTCGTTTTCCGGTCCGCGCTGAACCCTCGCCCACATGCCACTGCCCCCCGCTCCATCCAAACGTGCCGCCTTGCTTGCTCCTGAGGCCTACAACCTGAAAGCCGGCGAGGACAGCTTCGACGAATTCCCAGCCTCTGCGCCTGCCGTGCCTCCACATCAGGAGTCTCGCCAGGCCAAGGCTTCGCCCCCCTCTGCCCCAGCAGACGCAAAAAAGAAGCCGAAAGCCGCGGCGCCCAGCACTCGCACAGCATCTGTGCCCTCCATTGTTGAGAAGGTGGTCGCAGCTACACCGTCGACACTGAGTACAGACAGACAGCCGACGGCGGCAGAAGTCTCGGCCGAACCGGTGCGCCGCCGTGCGGCCAAAACAACGGCGTCCAGCGGCCCGGCCCGGCTGTTTGTGCTAGACACCAACGTTCTGTTGCATGACCCGATGAGCCTGTTCCGGTTTGAGGAACACGACATCTTCCTGCCGATGATCGTGCTCGAAGAGCTCGATGGTCACAAGAAAGGCATGACCGAAGTCGCGCGCAATGGCCGCCAGACCAGCCGCACGCTCGACGCACTCGCAGCCCAGACCGGCGGCGACATGACCAAAGGCCTGAAGCTCTCGGCCACCGGCAATGCCTCCGCTCGTGGCCTGCTCTTCTTCCAGACGGAACCTCTGGACACACAACTGCCGACCAGCCTGCCCCAGGGCAAGGCAGACAACCAGATTCTGGGTGTGGTGCAGGCGCTGCGCGACAAGCACCCGCAGCGCGAAGTCATTCTGGTGTCCAAAGACATCAACATGCGGGTCAAGGCCCGCGCCCTCGGTCTCGCCGCGGACGACTACCAGAACGACAAGACGCTGGACGATGGCGAGCTGCTGTACTCGGGCGCTCTGGCACTGCCGCAGGACTTTTGGACCCGCCAGAGCAAGACCATCGAAAGCTGGCAGAGTGGTAGCCATACCTTCTACCGCGTGAGCGGGCCGGCGGTCACACAGTTCCACATCAACCAGTTTGTCTATTTTGAAGCG
Source organism: Hydrogenophaga pseudoflava (assembly GCF_004353865.1). Classification (NCBI taxonomy): domain Bacteria; kingdom Pseudomonadati; phylum Pseudomonadota; class Betaproteobacteria; order Burkholderiales; family Comamonadaceae; genus Hydrogenophaga; species Hydrogenophaga pseudoflava. The sequence continues at coordinate 2,046,054 of NZ_CP037867.1, read as the reverse complement.
CCGGGCGAGCCATCCCTCTACGCGCGAGTGACCGAGATCCGCGACAAGACAGCCGTTCTCAAGACCCTCAAGGACTACACGCACCTCAAGAATGCGGTCTGGGGCGTCACCAGCCGAAACCGCGAGCAGAACTTCGCACTCAACCTGCTGATGGACCCGGAGATCGACTTCGTCACCCTTGCCGGCACCGCCGGGACAGGCAAGACGCTGATGGCCCTAGCCAGCGGTCTCACCCAGGTACTGGACGATCGCCGCTACACCGAGATCATCATGACCCGTGCCACCGTCAGCGTGGGTGAGGACATCGGTTTTCTGCCTGGGACCGAGGAAGAGAAGATGGGCCCCTGGATGGGGGCACTGGACGACAACCTCGAATTTCTGGCCAAGGGCGATGCCGGTGGCGCTGGCGAATGGGGACGAGCCGCCACCAACGAACTGATCCGCAGCCGCATCAAGGTCAAGAGCATGAACTTCATGCGCGGCCGCACCTTCATGAACAAGTACGTCATCATCGACGAGGCGCAGAACCTGACGCCCAAGCAGATGAAGACCCTGATCACCCGCGCCGGCCCGGGCACCAAAATCATCTGCATGGGCAATCTGGCCCAGATCGACACGCCCTACCTGACCGAAGGTTCGTCGGGCCTGACCTACGCGGTGGACCGCTTCAAGGGTTGGCCGCACGGGGGGCACATCACCCTGGCGCGCGGCGAGCGCTCGCGACTGGCCGACTTCGCCTCCGAGGTCTTGTAAGGAGGCCGGCACACACATGAAAAAAGCCCGACTCTGTCGGGCTTGTTTCATGAATGCGTGGGCATTCGCTATCAGTAGTCGTCCCCTCCCATGCCACTTCCCGCCAGCGTCTCGAAGCGGGTGAGCATGTTCAGGAAGGCGAGCTTCACCGTCCCCGTCGGGCCATTGCGCTGCTTGCCGATGATGATCTCGGCCACGCCCGGCTCCTTGCAGGTTTCGCGGTTGTAGTACTCATCACGGTAGATGAACATGATGATGTCCGCATCCTGTTCGATGGCCCCGGATTCGCGCAGGTCGGACATCATGGGACGTTTGTCGGTTCGCTGCTCCACCGAGCGGTTGAGCTGCGACAACGCAATCACGGGACACTGCAGCTCCTTGGCCAGCATCTTCAGGCCCCGCGAGATTTCACCGAGTTCGGTTGCCCGGTTGTCACCGCCCGAGGTACTGGAGCCGCTCATCAGCTGAAGGTAGTCGACCACTATCAACCCGAGCTTGCCGCATTGGCGTGCCAGACGTCTTGCGTTGGCGCGCAACTCGCTGGGCGTGAGGCCCGGGGTTTCGTCGATGTGCAGCGACACATTGCGCAGCTTCTCGATCGCCTCGGTCAGACGCGGCCACTCGTCGTCGGTCAGCTTGCCTGTGCGCAGATGCCCCTGGTTGATGCGGCCTATGGAACCAACGATACGAACCGCCAGCTGGGATGCGCCCATTTCCATGGAGAACACCGCCACCGGCAGTCCTTCATTGAGCGCCACGTGCTCGGCGATATTGATGGCGAATGCGGTCTTGCCCATGGATGGCCGTGCCGCCAGCACCACCAGATCGCCGGCCTGCAAACCCGAGGTCATGCGGTCCAGGTCGATGAAGCCGGTGGGTACGCCTGTGATGTCGTTGGGGTTGTCGGCCATCTCCTGCACACGGTCCAGCAGGTCCACCACCAGGGTGTCCATGCCCTGGAAGCCCTCCTTCATCCGCGAGCCTTCCTCGCCGATCTTGAAGATCTTCTGCTCCGCCTCGTCCAGGATCTTGGCGACCGGCCGGCCCTGCGGGTTGAACGCGTTGGTGGCAATCTCGTCGCTGGCTGCAACCAGTTTGCGCAGGATGGCGCGCTCGCGAACGATCTCGGCGTAGCGCCGGATGTTGGCCGCGCTGGGCACGTACTGCGCGAGCGAATTGAGGTAAGCCAGACCACCCGCCTCGTCGGCCTTGCCCAGGTTCTGCAGGTGCTCGTACACCGTCACCACGTCGGCGGGCTTGCTGGCGTTGACCAGTGCCGCAATGGCCGAAAACGTCAGGCGATGCTCGTAGCGGTAGAAGTCCGAGTCGTTGATCAGGTCGGCCACGCGGTCCCAGGCGCCGTTGTCCAGCAGAAGCCCACCCAGAACACTGGACTCCGCCTCGATAGAGTGCGGGGGCACCCGCAGCTGGGCCAGTTGCTGGTCTGGGGCAAAACCCACTTCGTCCAGTCCAGCGTCAAAAGAAGAAAACGGAGTGGAAAAGACGTCTGCCATGGCGATCCTGTGAATCTTGAAATGGTACGCCCGACCCACCACGCTGTCATGGGACAAGTCTGTGGACAAAGCGTGCAAAGTCTGGGGATGGCGCAGGAAAACCCCGCGCAAGAAAAAAAGGCCGCTGACCCGAAGGCAGCGGCCTTTGCGGGACGGCGGCAGCCGTCCGGAAGATCAGGCGGTTTCGCCCAGCACCGTGACGGCCACGTCGACCGTGACGTCGGTGTGGAGGTTCACGCTGACGGTGTACTCGCCCACGGTCTTGAGCGGACCATTGGGCATGCGCACCTGGGACTTCGCCACGGCAAAGCCCTGCTTGTTCAGTTCTTCGGACACGTCGTGGTTGGTGACGGAACCGAACAGGCGGCCGTCCACGCCGGCCTTCTGGCTCAGCTTCAGGTTCACGCCGGCGATCTTCTCACCCAGGGCCTGGGCTTCGGCGAGCTTGGCGGCGGCGGCCTTCTCCAGATCGGCGCGGCGGGCCTCGAACTCGGCCACGGCGGCTTGCGTGGCGCGGCGTGCACGACCGGCGGGGATCAGGAAGTTGCGGGCATAGCCGTCCTTGACCTTGACCACATCGCCCAGGGCGCCGAGGTTGACAACTTTGTCGAGCAGAATGATTTGCATGTGAATCTCCCTATCAGACGCGATGCTGGTCGCTGTACGGCAGCATGGCCAGGAAGCGGGCGCGCTTGATGGCGGTGGTCACCTGGCGCTGGTAGATCGCGCGGGTGCCGGTCAGGCGGGCGGGAATGATCTTGCCGTTTTCAGAGATGAAGTCGCGCAGGACGTCCACGTCCTTGTAGTCGACTTCTTCCACACCGGCGACGGTGAAGCGGCAGAAGCGCTTGCGCTTGAACAGCAGCGATTGGGTGTTGCGCTTGGGGCGCTTGTCTTTGTTGAAACGTTTCGGTGCAGCCATGATGGGCCTTTCCTATGTCTTGCTGAAATCTTGGATATGGAACACAACGCCTTTGCCGTTGCGCGAGTTGGCCATGAAGCCCTGAAACCTGCCTACCATCTCAAGGCTTTGCCTTGAGAGCGTCTCGGCCAACGCACCGAATGCGACAGCCTTGAGTTGCAGCTTCACGCTTCGCGGGACATCCAATTCGGTGACCGTGGACTCATGCTCCAGCACGAGATTGATGGCGGGTATGCCAGCTGGTGTGTAGCGCAGGCTCTGGACCTGCACCACGGTGGCCGACAGTTCAAACCGGTTGATGTCCGTTGGCGACGTCACGCTCCGGAATCAGGCCTCGGCGCGCTGTTCGCGGCCTTCGCGCTGCTCGGGCGCGGCCAGCTTGCGGGCTTCCTCGCGCTCGACCGCCTTCATCATGCTGGAAGGACCAGTTTCGGCCTTCTTCTTCTGCACGGTCAGGTGGCGCAGCACGGCGTCGTTGAACTTGAACGCATGTTCCAGCTCGCTCATCACGGCCTGGTCAGCCTCGATGTTGACGCACAGGTAGTGTGCCTTGGACAGCTTGTTGATCTGGTAGGCCAGTTGGCGGCGACCCCAGTCTTCAACGCGATGGATCTTGCCACCACCGGTGGTGATCATGCCCTTGTAGCGCTCCAGCATGGCCGGAACTTGTTCGCTTTGATCCGGGTGGATCAGCAAAACGATTTCGTAATGACGCATGGACTCTCCTTGTGGATGAAAAACAGCCGCCCCCGGCGTCAACACGGGGTGCGGCAAGGCGAAGCCTATGATTCTAACAAAAAAGGCGGGCCGCAAGTGCGACCCGCCCTGGCCCCCTCGCGCCGGGCATGCCGGCGGGAGGGTGAGAACGATCAGCCGAGCTTCAGATTCGGATAGCGAACGTGCTCCACCAGCTCCTGAACCTTTCGACTCGGCGCCGGCGTGATCAGGCTGACCACAATGATCACCAGGAAACCTACCGGTACCCCAAAGACGCCAGCCGATATCGGCTGGATGCCATACCAGAGCTCAACCGGCGAGGTCACACCGAAGATCCCGCGAAGCCAAGGCTGGGTGGTCATCATGTAGTAGAAAGTGATACCGAGACCCGCCACCATACCCAGCGAGGCCGCAATGCCCGTGGCGCGCTTCCAGAATATGCCGAGTACCAGGGCCGGGAAGAACGCCGCGGCAGCGAACGAAAAGGCCGCAGACACCAGGAACAGGATGTCCGCCGGTTTCTGCGCCGCGACGTAGGCTGCCGCCAGCGCGACGATCAGCAGCAGCATCTTCGAGATGGTCACCCGACGGGCCGTCGAAGCGTTCGGGTCGATCATCTTGTAGTACAGGTCGTGCGACAGCGCGTTGGCGATCGTCAGCAGCAGGCCATCAGCCGTCGACAGCGCAGCGGCCAGACCACCCGCCGCCACCAGGCCCGAGATCACGTATGGCAGGCCACCGATTTCGGGGGTTGCCAGCACCACGATGTCGCCGCCGATGTTCATCTCGTTGAGCTGCAGGATGTTGTCCTTATTGACGTCAGCAACAGACAACAAGGATGGATCCACCTTGTTCCACGCGGCCACCCACTGCGGCAACTGGTCGAATGGCGTTCCCACCAACACATGGAACACCTCGTATTTGACCAGCACCGCGAGCGCCGGCGCCGTGAAGTACAGCAGGAAGATGAAGAACAGCGACCAGGTCACCGACTGGCGGGCCTCCTTCACGCTGGGGACCGTGTAGTACCGCATGAGGATGTGGGGCAAGGCGGCCGTACCGATCATCAGGCAGAAGATCAGAGCCAGGAAGTTGCGTCGGGACTCGTCGTACGCCTTCTGGGCTTTCTCGTCGCCGTTCGGATCGCCCGAGAACTGTGCGGCGTGGGCAGGCATACCGTTGAGCGGTTTGGCCTTGTTTTCAGCGGCCGTCTTCGCGGCGGTCCAGGCCTTCTTGGCAGCCGCTTCGTCCTTGGGCACCCCAGCCAGGGCCTTCTCGGCCGCACCAATGTCGGCGGCGGGGGCATTGGCAGCACGCAGCTCGGCCAGCTTGGCCTCGGCAGCGGCCTTGTCCGCGGCCAGCGCGTTGGCGGGATCCTTGAGCTTGGCATCCAGATCGGCGGCGCGCTTCTTGTAGATCTCGCGCACCTCGAGTTCCTTGGCATCGTTGATCAGCAGCTTTTCCTTGGCCGTGACCTTCTCCAGCTGGAAGCCATAGATCGCCTGCGGCACGGGCACGCTGGTCTGTTTCACCGACAGCCAGACGACAGGGATCATGTACGCAATGATCAGGATGATGTACTGGGCCACCTGGGTCCAGGTCACCGCACGCATGCCACCCAGGAACGAGCACACCAGAATGCCGCCGAGACCCAGGAAGACCCCGAGTTCGAAGGCCACACCCGTGAGGCGCGAGGTGATGATGCCCACGCCGTAGATCTGTGCCACCACGTAGGTGAAGGAGCAGAGGATGGCTGCGAAGATGCCCAGGAAACGCGGCAGGTTGCCGCCGTAGCGTTCACCCAGGAAGTCTGGAATGGTGAACTGCCCGAACTTGCGCAGATACGGCGCCAGAAACAGCGCCACCAGGCAGTAGCCGCCCGTCCAGCCCATGATGAACGCCAATCCGCTGTAGCCCGTGAGGTACAGCGTGCCGGCCATGCCGATGAACGACGCCGCCGACATCCAGTCGGCACCAGTCGCCATGCCGTTGTAGACCGCGGGCACCCGGCGCCCCGCCACGTAGTACTCGGCAGCGTCCGTCGTCCGGCTCATGATGCCGATGCCGGCGTACAGACCGATGGTCGCGAGAAGGAAGATGAAGCCGATCCATTCGCGGGACAGTCCCATCTGCTCAAGGATGGCCAACGTGATCACAAAGACAAAAAAGCCCCCCGTGTACCACTTGTAAACCTTGTTGAGCTGCTGCTTGAAGGCCTTGTTGGAGCCTCCGGCAGCGCCTGCAGTTTCAAACATGCCTGCCATGGTTCACTCCTCGGATTCTTCGACACCGTGCTCGATGTCAAGGCGGTTCATGTACCAAGCGTAGTACCCGATGATCAGGCAGTACACCACCAGCGCACCCTGCGCGCCCATCCAGAAGCTGAACGGCCAACCGAAGAAGTTGAAGTTCAGGTCACGGGCGAAGTAGCTCACAACGAAGGTCACCACGAACCAGATTGCTAGCAATATGGCGGTGATGTTCAGGTTTTTCCGCCAGTATCGGCGGTGGTTCTCAGTCAATTCCATGGCATCGACCTCTTTTCAAGAACACCCTTTCGGGCAGATCACGGGCGCCACCCGTCTCCTTCCGGTGGCCTGCAACCGACCCGTGCGTGAGCAAACTCGCGTCACTGCACCTGCGCCAGGAAAATGACTGCCGGCATGTCGCCGGCAGGCACTCAGGTCGGGGCAACGCCCAGACCCGTCTCGCGTTCGAGCTGTGCCGCCACTTTCGGCTCGAACTTTTTGAGATGGCGAATGATCTTCGCCGCCTCTTCGGGCTCTTGCCGGTCAACATGAACCCTGGCCAGTTGGTACCAGCCGTAGGGACTCATGGGTTGCAATTCGGTGTTCTTGCGCAGAGCCACCACGGCGTCGTCGAAACGGCGCAGGCGGATGAGGCACAGCGCCAGGCCGTACCAGGCGCGATCCAGTTGGGGGTCGATGTCGGTGGCCCGACGAAAGGCCTCTTCGGCCTGCTCCAGCCGTCCCACCTCTTCCCGCAGAAATCCCAGGTTGAACCAGGCCGAAGCCTGACGCGGCTGCACGCTGACCAGCCGTTCGATCGAGTCAATGGCGCCGGACTTGTCCCCCAGTTCGGCCTGCAGATGGGCTCGGGTCGCCAGGGCATAGGCGTTGTCCGGACGCGAAGCCAGATGGCGCTCGATGCGGGTCAGGGCCTGCGTTTTCTGTCCAGCCAGCAACAGCAGACGGACCTGCCATCGCACATACCCGTCTTCGAAGGATCCCTTCATCAGCACAATTGCACCCCGATCTTCACGCAATGGGAGATCTTGGCCACGGTCGCTCCCGCCCATACCAGCCCCAACAACAGAAACGCCACCAGAGGGTGGTGGCGTTCAAGCACGAAACGTGGCGTGATGAAGCGAGCTAGCAGCACAAAGGGCCGCCCGATCTGTTCGAGCACCTGGTAGAACAGGTTGGTCGATTTGCGCTCCCCCGCAAGCAGCCCAAGCACCCATTGCCCGAACAACGCCATGAGGGCAATTTCGGCAATCAGTTTGATCGCGAGAATGAGCGTCAACATGTAAGGATCGTGTAACGGTGAGCCCATTCTGATTTGGCAACTTACCAACTCCTTACAAACCTGCCCTGCAAGAGCACCCCCCGGTCAAACACCGAGAGGGTTTTCCCTGATCCACCCCGGCCCGGATGTAGGATCGATTCATCTCGTCACACAATCGTTGCGCCATGGACCACGCATCTTCCTCTTCCTGCTTGCTGGCCCGCGCGCTGGAGAACCACCGGGTTTTGGGCATGCTGGCGCCACCGACGCGGTCTTCCCTCTCAAAAGCCCTGATCCCGGTTCAGGCGTCGGCCGGCGAGCGGCTGACCGGAGGCGAGCGGTTCGGGGAGCACCTCTACTGGCTGATCGAAGGCCAGGCGCAACTGCTCGATGCGGATGGCGACGGGGTGCTGGATCTGCAGGCTGGGGACCTGTTCGGCCTTGGCCTCGGCGATGCGCTGGGCATCTGCGGTGCCAGGGCCACAACAGCCGTCACCTGCGCCCGGCTGGACGCACTCACGGTGCAGACCCTGTGCCGAGAAACACCTGGTCTGACCTATTTCCTTGGCAGCCTCCCCGGCGCCTCCAGGCCAGTACCCGGCGGCCGGGCTGGTGGTGGCGGGCCGAGCGACCCCGCACTCAACCTCATGACCACGCCGGTCCGAGCCCTGATCAAGCGCGAGCCGGTCGCGCTGTCACCGCAGACCAGCATCCGCGAAGCGGCCCAGGCGATGAGCGACCAGCGCGTGTCCTCGGTGCTGATCACTGAGCAGGGCCTGCTGTTCGGCCTCATCACCGACCGCGACCTGCGCAACCGCGTGATCGCGGCCGGGCTCGACACCGCGCGCCCCATCGCCGACATCGCCACTCTCGCGCCCATGAGCATCGATGTGCACAGCCCGGCGTTTGACGCCCTGCTGCTGATGGCGCGCCACAACATCCACCACGTGCCGGTGCTCGACGGCCAGCGCATCGTGGGCATGATCACCGCCACCGACCTGACCGAGCAGCACAGCACCTCGGCGGTCTACCTGGCGGGCGACATCTACAAGCAGACCACGCTCGATGGCCTGCAGGCCGTGGCCAGCAAGGTCCGGCGCCTGCAGCAGAACCTGGCCGCGGCCGAGGCCTCGGCCCACAGCACCGGCCACATCGTCACCGCCATCACCGACGCGATCACCTGCCGGCTGCTGCAGCTGGGCGAGGCGCAGCTCGGACCGGCCCCGGTCGACTATGTGTGGGTGGCGGCGGGTTCGCAGGCCCGCAGCGAGCAGACCGCCAAGTCCGACCAGGACAACTGCATGGTGCTCGACGATGCCTACGACGAGGTGCGGCACGGGGTCTATTTCAAGGCCCTGTCGACCTTCGTCTGCGACGGGCTTGACGCCTGCGGCTACGTCCACTGTCCGGGCGAGATGATGGCAATGACGGACGAGTGGCGGCAGCCTCGGCGCAAGTGGATGGAGTACTTCGCGCGCTGGACCGGCCAGCCCGATCCAAAGTCGCTGATGCTGACCTGTGTGTTCTTCGACCTGCGCGCCATCCACGGCAACATGGAGATGCTCGACAAGCTGCGGCAGGACGTTCTGCAGCGCACCCAGGGCAACAGCATCTTTCTGGCCTACATGGTCGGCAACGCGCTCCAGCACCAGCCGCCGCTGGGCATGTTCAAGGGCCTCACCACCATCCGCAGTGGTGAACACAAGGGAACCATAGACCTCAAACACAGCGGCATCGTTCCCATCGTCGATCTGGCCCGCGTCTATGCGCTCGCGGGTGGCGACAGCGCCGTCAACACGCACGACCGCCTGCTCGGCGCGGCAGCGGGTGGCGCCATCAGCGAGCAGAGCGCCCGCGACCTGCGCGACGCTCTGGAGTTCCTGGCCTTTCTGCGCATCCAGCACCAGTCGCGCCAGATTGCCGCGGGCCAGAACCCCGACAACTTCCTCAACCCCGACGAGATCTCCAATTTCGAGCGCGCCCAGCTCAAGGATGCGTTCGTCGTAGTGGCCTCGCTGCAGGGCGTGCTGGCCCAGCGGTACAGGATGTGAAGCCCCTGCACCGCGCCGGCATCAGTACCTGATCCGGGCGTAGTAGGTCTTCTGCGCGGCTTCGCGCGCCTGGCCCAGGGTATGGATGCCCTTTTCGGCCAGCAGCGGAATCAGCTTGAGGAACACCTCGGCCGTCACCATGGCGTCGCCCATCGCGGTGTGGCGGCCGATGACGGTGACGTTGAAACGCTCCGCGATCGCTTCCAGGCGGTGCGAGTCCTGGTTCGGGTGGATGACCGCCGACAGCAGCAGCGTGTCCAGCACCGGCTGGTCGAACACCACGCCGGTCTGTCCTTCCTTGAGCTGCAGGAAGCGCATGTCGAACGCTGCGTTGTGCGCCACCAGCACCGTGTCCTGCGCGAAGGCGTGGAAGGCCGGCAGCACCTGGTCGATGGTCGGCTGGCCGATCACCATTTCGGGCTGGATGCCGTGGATCGGAATGGTGGCCGGCGGGATGGGCCGCTTCGGGTCCACCAGCTGTTCGAAGCACTCCTGCCGCAGCAGCTTGTTGTTCACCAGGCGCGCGGCACCGATCTGGATGATCTCGTCCCCCTGCGACGGGTTCAGGCCCGTGGTCTCGGTGTCGAACACGGTGTAGGTCAGCTCGGTCAGCAGGCGGTCGTCCATCGAGCGCGTCTGCTCGGTGGTCTTGAACAGGTCGAAGTCGTAGTACTCGGGTCGGCTGTCGCTGCGTACGAAGGTGGCGGCATCCACCTGTTCCTGCGGGCTGGCCAGCGGCAGCAGGAAGCGGAAGAAGGCCTGGTGGCGGATGCGCTCGCGCTCGAACCAGAAGGCGCCGTTGTGCCGCTCGACCACGTCGCGCACCGTCAGCCGCAGGGTCTCGTCCCCCACCTTCATCGGATCCATCTCCCAGCTCATCACGGTTTCGGTGCTCATGGCCTGGCCGCTCCAGATCAGGTCCAGCCAGGCCTTGCCCGCCGAGCCGGCGGCCGGCTGCAGGCGCAGCTGCACGAAGCGCACGTCGAACTCGTCGGACAGGCGCCCCGCCAGGTACGCCAGAGCCTGGATCAGCGAGAAGCTCTCGATCCGCAACCACAGCCCGCCATCCACCTCGGCGGCCGACACCGGCACAGAGGTTGCCACCTCGATGCGCCTCAGAGCCGCCGTCACGAAGTCGACGCCCAGCATGTCCTCCAGCGGCCAGCGGGTCTTGAGGCTGTCGGCCGAGCCGGCCTCCAGATCGCCAATGCGCCGGCTGAGGGCCGTCGTCTCGTCCCGGATCACACCCAGGAAACGCTCGCGCATGGCCGCATCCAGGTCGGGGTAGTCCAGCATGTCCAGCGCCGCCTGCATGTTGGCCAGCGCCGCCCGACTGCGTTCGGTCAGCGTGTGCAGCACCTGGTCCTTGGCCGCCTCGACCTCGAACTCGCGCGTGATGTTGTCCAGCATGAGCACGAAACCTGTCAATGCCGGGCTCGAGTCCTCGGCGCCACCGCCAGACGGCGCACGCACCGGCGCCATCTGCACCCGCAGCAGCTGCCCGGCCGGCGTGGTGGTGACGAACTGGGCCGAGGGTTGCGCGGCGCCGCGCGCCATGCGCTGCTGGATGTTCTCCAGCGCGTGCGCCACCAGCTTGCGGTCGAACACGCTGTAGACCGAACGCCCCAGCCCGATCAGCTCGGCGCCCCCGGCCACGCCCGGCGCCTGCGACAGCGCGCGGAACTGCATGCGCGCCCGGTTGTTGTAGAGCAGGATGCGCCCGTCCAGGTTGCAGACCACCACGCTCTGGGTCAGTTCCGACATAAGCGCCGCCAACCGGCTTTTCTCCTGCTCGATGCCGCGCGCCGCCTCGTGCACCTTGTGGTCCATCTCGCGGCGCAGGTCTTCCCGCTGCGCCACCAGCTGGTTGAACAGGCCCACCAGCACCTTGGTTTCGGCATTGCCCTTGGGCGTGAGTGCGCGCACCACGTCGGTCTTGAGCAGCACCTGGGCCTCCTCGGCCAGCTGCACCGAGGGCGTCACCCAGAGGTCGAACCAGCGCTTGAGTCCCCAGGCGATCACCCCCATGCCCGCCGCCCAGGTCAGCACGATCAGCACCAGCCGGTCGCCCACGGTCTGCAGCACCGCCTGGCGCTCCTGCGCATCCATGGCAGAGCCGATGAGGCCGAAGGTCGCCCCCAGCCACAGCAAAGAGGCCACCGCGGCCGCGCCCAGCAACCACCACAGGCGCGGGTCGGTCTTCTTCTGAAGACTCATGCACCGCCTCCCAGCAGCTCCCGCACCTTCTGCACCAGCTCCTTGGTCGAAAACGGCTTGGTCATGTAGGCATTGGCGCCCAGCGCGAGGCCCTTGGCCACGTCGGTGTCGCGGCCCTTGGCCGTGAGCATGACGATCAGCGTGTCTCGCACGGCTTCGTGGGCGCGCACCTCGCAACAGACGTCGAAACCGGTCTTGATTGGCATCATCACGTCCAGCAGCACCAGTGCGGGACGTTCACGGACGATGGCGTCCATCGCTTCCTGGCCGTCGCGCGCCAGCACCACCTCGTAGCCCTCGCGCTTCATCAGGAACTCCAGCGAAATCAGGATGTTCGGTTCATCGTCGGCAATCAGGATCTTCGTGCTCATGTGTCTTGTCTCCTCTGTGGGCCTGTCTGTTCACCTCCGGCCACCACCGGCAGCGAGAACCCGAAGCAGGCGCCCTGCCCCGCCTCTGACCGCAGCCACATGCAACCGCCGAAATGCTCGACGATCTGGCGGCTGATCGGCAGCCCCAGCCCGGTGCCGCCAGGCCGGTAGTGTGCGTCGCCGGCCACCTGCCGGAACTTCTCGAACACCATGGCCTGCTGATCCGGCGGAATACCGGGGCCGTTGTCCTGCACCTCGATGCGCACGCGGCCGCCATCGCAGTCCAGGCGCAACACCACCTGTCCGTTCTCGCGCGGCGCGTACTTCAGCGCATTCGACAGAAGGTTCAGCACCACCTGGGTCAGGCGGTCGGCATCGGCCTCCACCAGGGGCACATGCTCGGCCAGCACCCGCTGCAGCAGCACGCCACGCTCCCGGTACATCTCGGCCATGCTGTCGGCCGCCTGCTCGGCCACCTCGCGCAGATCCACCTCGGCCACGGTCCACTCCGCATGCCCTGCCTCGATCTTGGCCATGTCCAGCACCTGGTTGACCAGGCGGCTCAGGCGCTCGGCTTCGGTCACGATGATGCCCAGGAACTGCTGCCGCTGCGCCAACTCCATGGCGTCATCGTCCCGCATGAGTTCCGACAGCGCCCTGATCGATGTCAAGGGCGTGCGCAGCTCGTGCGTCACCGATGACATGAAGTCGTCCTTGAGCCGGTCCAGACTTTTCAGCTTCTCGTTCGCCTCCCGCAGTTCGGTGGTGGCGCGCTCCAGGGACTGCGATTTCTCCTCCAGCGCCATCGAGTAGGCCCGCAGCTGCGAGGCCTCGTCCAAGATGCGCATGACGTCGTCGAGGTCGAGCTGTTCTTCCTCGGCCACCGAGGCCACCATCACCCGGGCCGAGGCGCTGCCGATAGCACCCGCCAGCTGGGTTTCCACAAACTGCACCAGCCGAGCGTCGGCCGGGATGTCGGCCACCTGTGCCACCCCGCGGTCCCGCGCATGGGCCTGCAGCAACTGCCCTGCCCGGGTGGGCCCCAGGAACCGGACCATCAGGGCCTGCAGGTCGGGCACCTGCGCCCTGCCCTGCCAGAACACCGGACGGGCACCCTCGGTGCGGTGGAACACGTCGACGAACAACAGGGCCTGGCTGGTCTCCGCCGCCGACGGGGCTCGCCAGAGCGACACCGCCACATAGGCCCCCACATTGGCCAGCAGGCTCCAGAACAGCGAATGGGTCAGGTTGTCGAGCCCGCTCAAGCCCAGAAAGGCCTCGGGTCTGAGCCATGTCCATCCGAACAGGCCGTGGTCCAGGAATCCGTCGGACAGCCAGCCCGACTTCGCCAGCGAAGGCAGCATCAGCGTGTAGGCCCAGAAGCCAAAGCCCAGCACCAGCCCCGCGAGCGCGCCTCGCTGCGTCCCGCCCTTCCAGTACATGCCGCCCAGCATCGCGGGGGCGAACTGTGCAACCGCGGCAAAGCTGATCAGGCCGATGCTCACCAGCGCGTAAGCCTCGCCCGCCAGGTGGAAATACAGGTAGCCCAGCAGCAGGATCAGAAGGATCGCCAGCCGCCGGATCTGCAGCAGCAGCCCGGTCAGATCGCTGGCCGAGCGCATGCCGACCCGGCGGCTGCGCAGCAGCATCGGCATCACCAGGTCGTTGCACAGCATGGTGGATACCGCGATGGCCTCGACGATCACCATGCCCGTGGCGGCCGACAGACCGCCCACGAAGGCCAGCAGCGCCAGACCGCTCTGGCCCTCGGACAGCGGCAGCGACAGCACGAAGGTTTCCGGGTCCATGCGACCGGGGCCGAAATGCATCAGACCGCCGATGGCGATCGGCAGCACGAACAGGTTGATCAGCAACAGGTACAGCGGAAACACCCAGACCGCGCGGCGCAGGTGCTGCTCGCGAACGTTTTCCACCACCATGACCTGGAACTGGCGCGGCAGGAACAGCACCGACAGCATGGCCAGCAGGGTCTGTCCGGTCCACTGGGCGTAGGCGAAGGGCTGGCCCTGGTCGAACTGCAGCAGCCGGTTGATGGCCTCCTGCGCCGCCGCCTGCGCGAACAAGTTCCCCAGCCCGTCGTACAGGCCGTAGGCGACGAACAGGCCCACCGCGAGAAACGCCACCAGCTTGACCACCGACTCGAAGGCGATCGCCGCCACCATGCCCTCGTGGCGCTCGGTGCTGTCCAGGTGCCGTGCGCCGAACACCATGGTGAAGCCGGCCAGCGCCAGCGCCACATAGAGCGTGCTGTCGCGCCACCACTGTTGTGGCGGAGGCGCCGCCTCGCCCAGCGGGGAGGTCAGCACCGCATAACCGCTGGCAATCGCCTTGAGCTGCAGCGCGATGTAGGGAACGATGCCCACCAACGTGATCAGCGTCACCAGCCCGGCCAGCAGCGGGCTCTTGCCGTATCGGCTGGCGATGAAATCGGCGATGGATGTGATGCGGTAGGTGCGCGCGATGCGGATCATCTTGCGCACCACCATCCAGGCCAGCACCATGGCCAGCATGGGCCCCAGGTAGATCGGCAGGAACCACACGCCCGAACTGGCGGCGCGGCCGACGCTGCCAAAGTAGGTCCAGGCCGTGCAATAGACCGCCATCGACAGCGCATAGACCCAGGCGTTGCCGATGACCGAGCGCCCCGCCTGCGCGCGGCGGTCGCCCCAATAGGCCACCGCGAACAGCAGCAGCAAGTAGGCAAAGGAGACGCCGATGACCAGCGGGGCGGACAGCATGGTTCAGTGGCGATCGCCGCCGGGCGACGTGTCCGGCGAACGCTCGACGATCCAGGCCAGCGCGCCGATGAGCAGTGCCCAGATCAGGAACAGCGCCGCCGGAAACAGGGGCAGCCCCAGCACGCGGATGTCGTGGTCCCAGAGCGCGAGCAGCGGAAAGTTGAACAGCAACAGACCGGCCACGAACAGGGCCACCAGGCGTTGGGCGTCCAGTCCTCGAAACATGCGCGTCTCCTCTGTCGGCGACGACCTCGTGGGGTCGCCTTTGTGCCTGATTGTGCGCCAGGCACTGACCCCGGCCTTACGCTGGAGCACAAAGAAAAACGGCCGGGCAGAGCCCGGCCGTTTCGGCATTCAAAGACCGGCGGTCACTTGGCGGAAGACGCCAGCAACTGCCAGGTGTCGACCACCGAGTCCGGGTTCAGGGAGATCGAGCTGATGCCCTCGTCGCGCAGCCACTGGGCGAAGTCCGGGTGGTCGCTGGGACCCTGGCCGCAGATGCCCACGTACTTGCCCTCGGCCCTGCAGGCGCCGATGGCCAGCTTGAGCAGCGCCTTGACGGCCGGGTCGCGCTCGTCGAAGTCGTGCGCCAGCAGCTCCAGACCGGAGTCGCGGTCCAGGCCCAGGGTGAGCTGGGTCAGGTCGTTGGAGCCGATCGAGAAGCCGTCGAAGTACTGCAGGAAGTCCTTGGCCAGTACCGCGTTGCTCGGGATCTCGCACATCATGATCAGCTTGAGCTCGTGCTCGCCGCGCTTGAGACCCTTGGCCGCCAGCAGCTCGGTGACCTTGCGCGCCTGCTCCAGCGTGCGCACGAAAGGCACCATCACCTGCACGTTGGTCAGGCCCATGTCCTCGCGCACGCGCTTGAGGGCTTCGCACTCCATGGCAAAGGCTTCGGCGAAGTCCTCGCTGATGTAGCGTGCGGCGCCGCGGAAACCCAGCATCGGGTTCTCTTCGTCGGGCTCGTAGCGGCTGCCGCCCACCAGCTTGCGGTACTCGTTGGACTTGAAGTCCGACAGGCGCACGATGACCGGCTTGGGCCAGAACGCGGCAGCAATCGTCGCCACACCTTCGGCCACCTTGTCGACGTAGAAGGCGCGCGGCGAGGCGTGGCCGCGGGCCACCGACTCCACCGCCTTCTTCAGATCGGCGTCGACGGCCGGATAGTCCAGGATGGCCTTGGGGTGCACGCCGATGTTGTTGTTGATGATGAACTCCAGCCGCGCCAGGCCAACGCCACCATTGGGCACCTGGGCGAAGTCGAAGGCCAGCTGCGGGTTGCCGACGTTCATCATGATCTTGACGTCGACTTCGGGCATGGTGCCGCGCTGCACCTCGGTCACCTCGGTCTCCAGCAACCCGTCGTAGATGTGACCGGTGTCGCCCTCGGCGCAGCTGACCGTCACCAGCGTGCCGTCCTTCAGGTGGTCGGTGGCGTTGCCGCAGCCCACCACGGCCGGGATGCCCAGCTCGCGCGCGATGATGGCAGCGTGGCAGGTGCGGCCGCCGCGGTTGGTCACGATGGCGCTGGCGCGCTTCATCACCGGCTCCCAGTTCGGGTCGGTCATGTCGGTCACCAGCACGTCGCCGGGCTGCACCTTGTCCATCTCGCTGATGTTGTGCACCAGTCGCACCGGGCCGGTGCCGACCTTCTGGCCGATGGCGCGGCCACTGGCCAGCACGGCACCCTTGCCCTTGAGCTTGTAGCGCACCTCGGTCTTGCCGGCCGACTGGCTCTTCACCGTCTCGGGGCGGGCCTGCAGGATGTAGAGCTGACCGTCGGTACCGTCCTTGCCCCACTCGATGTCCATCGGGCGGCCGTAGTGCTGCTCGATCACCAGCGCGTAGTGCGCCAGCTGCTCGACCTCGGCGTTGGTCAGGCTGTAGCGGTTGCGCAGCTCGACCGGCACGTCCACGGTCTTCACCAGCTTCTTCGTCGCAGCCTTCTCCTCGGGTGTGGAGAACACCATCTCGATCAGCTTGCTGCCCAGGTTGCGGCGGATCACCGCCTGCTTGCCCGCCTTGAGCATGGGCTTGTGCACGTAGAACTCGTCGGGGTTCACAGCGCCCTGCACCACCGTTTCGCCCAGGCCGTAGCTGGAGGTGATGAAAACCACGTCTTCAAAGCCGGACTCGGTGTCGATGGTGAACATCACGCCGGCGGCGCCGAGGTCGGAACGCACCATGCGCTGCACGCCGGCCGACAGCGCCACGTCGGCGTGGGCAAAGCCCTTGTGCACGCGGTAGCTGATGGCGCGGTCGTTGTAGAGGGAGGCGAACACCTCCTTCATCTTGTGCAGCACATCCTCGATGCCGTGCACGTTCAGGAAGGTTTCCTGCTGGCCGGCGAACGAGGCGTCGGGCAGGTCTTCGGCCGTGGCGGAAGAGCGCACGGCGAACGAGGCGTCGGGGTTGCCTTCGCTCAGGCGGGCGAACTCCTCGCGGATGGCCTTTTCCAGATCGGCCGGGAACGGCTGGTTCTCGACCATGGCGCGGATCTCGGCACCGGCTTCGGCCAGCGCGCGCACGTCCTCGGTGTCCAGCGCGTCCAGGCGCGCGTTGATGCGGTCGGTCAGGCCGTCGGCCTTGAGGAACTCGCGGAAGGCGTGGGCCGTGGTGGCAAAGCCCGTGGGTACTTTCACGCCGTGGGGCAGTTGCGAAATCATCTCGCCGAGGCTGGCATTCTTGCCGCCGACGATCTCGACATCGCTCATTCGCAGTTTTTCGAAGGGCACGACCAGGGCGGTCGGCTCGAACAGGTTGGACATGGAAGACTCCTAAGGTTGAAAAACCGGGGGCTCCATGCGCCAGCGGGTGACCTGTGGTTCTGTTATGGGTCGTGCACCGGGCAGGGGGCAAGCATTCTGGGCGTCCATGATTGTAGGATGGTGCCGCCAGCCCCGGACCACCCCGGGCCGGCCACCCCCGTGAAATCAGCGTGGGGTGGTCCTGAAATTTCTTGAACCCGAGCGAGCCTTGCCATGCCCAACCGCACCGTCTTTTTCATCTCCGATGGCACCGGCATCACCGCCGAAACCTTTGGCAACGCCATCCTGGCCCAATTCGAAGCCACGGTCCGCCGGGTGCGGCTGCCGTTCCTGGACAGTGTGGACAAGGCCCACCAGGCCGTGCGCCAGATCAACCACACGGCCGAGGTCGAAGGCCGGCGCCCCCTGGTGTTCGCCACCGTGGTCAACATGGAGGTGCTGGCGGTGGTCAAGGAGCACTGCCACGGCATGATGCTGGACATGTTCGGCACCTTCGTCGAGCCGCTGGAGGAAGAGCTGGGCATCAAGTCCAACCACCGGGTCGGCCGTTTCTCGGACGCCTCCAAGAGCAAGGAGTACAACGACCGCATTGAGGCCATCAACTTCGCGCTCATGCACGACGACGGCCAGAGCCACAGGGACCTGGAGGGCTCGGACGTGATCCTGGTGGGTGTCAGCCGCAGCGGCAAGACGCCGACCTCGCTCTACCTGGCCATGCAGCACGGCCTGAAGGCGTCCAACTACCCGCTGATTCCGGAAGACTTCGAACGCCGCAAGCTGCCGCCGGCGCTGATGCCCCATCGCAAGAAGATCTTCGGCCTGACCATCGCCCCCGAGCGGCTATCGGAGATCCGCAACGAGCGCCGCCCGAATTCGCGCTACGCCAGCCTGGAAAACTGCCGGGCAGAGGTGAGCGAGGCCGAGGCCATGATGCGGCGCGAGGGCATCCGCTGGCTTTCGACCACGACCAAGTCGATCGAAGAAATCGCCACCACGATCCTGCAGGAAATCCGTCCGGAACGGCTGGCTTACTGAGAGCGGCGTACCGGATCGCGCAGCCTGCGCCGCCGGCCACCGCTCAACCCTTGGCCTTCTTCTCCCGCGCCTCGGCCGATTTCTTGGCCAGCTCCGTCATGCCACCGTGTGCGTGGCGACCCAGCGCGAACGACAGGAACAGCTTCGTCCACAGGGTGGAGCCGGCAATGGCCACCCAGTCCTCGCTGGCCAGCGCCTGAAAGCCCAGCACCGCCACCAGCACCACCACCATCACCACGCCACCGACCAGGTTGATGACCATTTCGTAGGGAGCGAATTTCTCGGGGTTGGGCGGTGGCAGGCCTTTTTTCAGGGCCACCTCGGAAAAGTCGCGTTTGACCAGGATGCGCCAAGCCCTGCGCAGCCAGAAGAAGGCCACCGGAAACAAGGCCAGCAGGAAGATCCAGTTGAAAATGAAAATGCTCATGCCATCCAGTCGATAGGCCGGGTGCGGACTGCACCCTTGTTGGGATTCTCTCAATAAAAAAAGCCCCGTTGGTCACCCAACGGGGCTTCCGGTCAGGGGATGCTCATCCCCTGCAGGTGTCGCTCACACCATCAGTGGGCCACAGCACCGCCGGCGCCCTTGGGCACGCGAACGGATTCGACCAGCTCGGCGATGTGGGCCGGCACCGGCTTGGTGGCCTTGCTCACCAGGTAAGCCACGATGAAGTTCACCAGGGCGCCCACAGTGCCAATGCCTTCCGGCGAGATGCCGAAGAAGCCGTTGTTGCCGCCAACCAGGTTCAGGAACTCGGTGCCCTTGATGAAGAACAGGCCCTTGTGTGCGAACACATAGAACAGGGTCACGAACAGACCTGCCAGCATGCCGGCACTGGCGCCCTTGTCGTTGATGGACTTGCTGAAGATACCCATCATGATGGCCGGGAAGATCGACGAGGCAGCGATACCGAAGGCCAGGGCCACGGTACCGGCCGCAAAGCTCGGCGGGTTCAGACCCAGCCAGCCCGAGATCACGATGGCCACGGCCATGGAGATCTTGCCTGCCAGCAGTTCGTTCTTCTCGCTGATGTTCGGGTTGATGGAACCCTTGATCAGGTCGTGCGACACGGCCGAGGAGATGGCCATCAGCAGACCGGCGGCGGTAGACAGCGCGGCGGCCAGACCACCAGCGGCGACCAGGGCGATCACCCAGTTGGGCAGCTGAGCGATTTCCGGGTTGGCCAGCACGATGATGTCGGCGTTCACGGTCAGCTCGTTGCCCTTCCAGCCGGCGGCTTCGGCCTTGCCCTTGACGGCTTCGTTCTTGGTGGCGTCGTTGTAGTACTGGATGCGGCCGTCACCGTTCTTGTCTTCGAACTTCAGCAGGCCGGTCTTTTCCCAGCGCTTCATCCACTCCGGGCGGTCTTCGTACTTCAGGCTGGCTTCGGCGGCGAACAGGTCGGCGTTGGCCTTGACCACATCAGCCTTCACGACCATCTGGCCATCCGGGCCGGCCCCGATACCGACGGCGGTGTTGGCGGTGCCGATCAGGTTCAGGCGGGCCATGGCACCGACGGCGGGGGCCGTGGTGTACAGCAGGGCGATGAACACCAGGGCCCAGCCAGCCGACATGCGGGCGTCAGAGACCTTGGGCACGGTGAAGAAGCGGACGATCACGTGCGGCAGACCGGCGGTACCGATCATCAGCGACAGCGTGAAGCAGAACATGTTCAGCATGGAGCCGGCAGAAGCGGTCGTGTACTGGCTGAAGCCCAGATCGGTCACCACCTGGTCCAGCTTGGCCAGCAGGGACACGTCGGTACCGGCCAGATCAGAGCCCAGACCCAGCTGCGGCAGGAAGTTGCCGGTCAGGTTCAGGGAGATGAAGATCGCCGGGATGACGTAGGCCAGGATCAGCACGATGTACTGGGCCACCTGGGTGTAGGTGATGCCCTTCATGCCGCCGAACACCGCGTAGAAGAACACGATGGCCTGACCGATGTAGATACCGGTTTCGCTGGACACGCCCAGGAAGCGCGAGAAGGTCACGCCCACACCGGTCATCTGACCGATGATGTAGGTGGTGGAGGCCACCAGCAGGCAGACCACGGCCACGGTGCGTGCCGTCTGCGAGTAGTAGCGGTCACCGATGAACTGGGGCACGGTGAACTTGCCGAACTTGCGCAGGTACGGAGCCAGCAGGCAGGCCAGCAGCACGTAGCCACCGGTCCAGCCCATCAGGAACACGGCGCCGCCGTAGCCCATGTTGGAGATCAGGCCGGCCATCGAGATGAACGATGCGGCCGACATCCAGTCGGCCGCCGTGGCCATGCCGTTGGTGATGGGGTGCACGCCGCCACCGGCCACGTAGAACTCGGAGGTGCTGCCGGCACGTGCCCAGAAGGCGATGCCGAGGTAGAGCGCAAAGGTTGCGCCCACGACCACATAGGTCAGGGTTTGAAGATCCATGGTGTGATGTCCTCTTGATCAGTCTTCTTGCATGCCGAACTTGCGATCGATGTCACCAATCTTCTTCGCGTACCAGAAGATCAGCGCGATGAAGATGTAGATGGATCCCTGGTGGGCGAACCAGAAGCCCAGGGGGTAGCCGCCCAGCTTGATGCTGTTGAGCGCGCTGGCAAAAATGATGCCGGCCAGGTAGGACACGACGAACCAGATGACCAGCACCTTGGTCAGCAGTCCCAGGAGGCCGTGTGAAAACCCTCTCGCAGCTTTGTTATCCAGCCGGTAGAGTCCGCAGACATATTGAACAGCGAGGTCAATATGTCCAGATTCATCGAAGGTCAGGACAGGCAGCAAGTCACATTGCTGCCGGAATGCTTGGATGACTTCATCGCAGAGGACAACACGGTTCGAATCGTGGATGCCTTCATCAACGAGTTGGACCTTGCGTCTCTGGAGTTCCAGGGCTTGCAGCCGGCGTCAACCGGGCGGCCTTCGTACCACCCCTCAGTGCTGCTGAAGCTGTACCTCTACGGCTATCTCAACCGCATCCAGTCCAGCCGCAGACTGGAGCGCGAATGCCAGCGCAACGTGGAACTGATGTGGCTGACCGGCCGGCTCGCCCCTGACTTCAAGACCATTGCAGACTTCCGCCGCGACAACGGCAAAGGCATTCGCAACGTCTGCCGTCGCTTCGTGATGTTGTGCCGCGAGTTGAAGCTGTTCACCGACGCCGTTGTGGCCATCGACGGCAGCAAGTTCAAGGCTGTCAACAACCGCGAGCGCAACTTCACGCCAGGCAAGATCGAGCGACGTGAACGGGAGCTGGAGGAGAGCATCCAGCGCTACCTTGATGCCCTTGAGACTGCGGATCGAACCCAGCCCATTGAGATGCAGGCAAAGACCGAGCGTCTGCAAGGCAAGATCCAAAAGATGCGCCAGCGCTTGCAAGACCTTCAAGTCGTCAAGGCGCAACTGGAGACGCTGCCTGATCGGCAGCTCTCCCAGACGGACCCTGACGCACGTGCAATGACCACCCACAGCGCCAAGGGGACGGCCATGGTGGGCTACAACGTGCAGACAGCGGTCGACACGAAGAATCATCTGATCGTCGCCCATGAGGTCACCAACAATGGCAGCGACCGGTCACAGCTCAGTGCAATCGCAATGGCCGCGCGTGATGTGATGGGAAAGCGCCGATTGAAGGCCATTGCCGACCGCGGTTACTACAACGGTATGGAGCTCAAGACTTGTGACGACGCCGGGATTGCAGCGCTTGTACCCAAGCCCATGACATCCAATGCGAGAGCAGAGGGCCGGTTTGACAAGACAGACTTCATCTACATCGCTGATGCCGACGAATACCAGTGCCCAGCAGGCGAACGAGCCATCCACCGCTTCAGCCGAGAAGAGGCTGGACTGCAGATCAGCATCTATTGGTCCAGTGCTTGCCCTGGCTGTGCAATGAAGGCGCAATGCACAACGAGCAATTACCGACGCATCAGGAGATGGGAGCATGAGGAAGTCATGGACAGGGCCCAGCAACGGCTAGACCAGATGTCCAACGCCATGACCGTGCGCAAGAGCACCGTTGAACACGTCTTCGGAACCCTCAAGCACTGGATGGGCTGGACGCACTTCCTGACCCGAGGCATGCAGAACGTCGCAACCGAGATGAGCCTGAACGTGTTGGCGTACAACTTCAAACGCGTCCTTGCCATCTTGGGCTTTGAGGAGTCCAAGAAGGCGATGCGGTTGTTGGGCGGATAGGCGCCCTTTGCAGCCGCTGAAGGCCCGATGTAAAGCCTCGAATACGCTCCAGCGTCGCCTTGCCGACGCTCAGACGACGTCAATTCGCTAAAGCCGAAAAATCTGCGGTTTGAGCGTGACTCGCCCGAACTGCCAGGGAGTTGTCACACGGCCTCCCAGCGTTGCAGACCAATAGGCCTTCGCGTTGCTTTCACTACTCATGAAAGTTGTCTCCTCTAAGTGATGCGTTTGCAGTTTCGACGGCTGACGCCGCCACGCTGTGTGTACCCGAAAAAGGGCTTTCCCAGGTACTACGCGGCGGACTTTGGTTGCGATTCCTTACAGCTAAATTGCTGCGGCCCGTCAGCTGCTGTAATCCAAGGGTAAGTCCTAGGTAAGAGGGTCCACTTAGCCTGCGGAGCGTTTCCATCCAAAGGAGGACTCCATGGAAGACAAGATGGTCCAGCGCATCCTGGACAACCCCAAATACCAGCAACTCCGGCGCAAGCG
Organism: Hydrogenophaga pseudoflava; assembly: GCF_004353865.1. Lineage (NCBI taxonomy): Bacteria > Pseudomonadati > Pseudomonadota > Betaproteobacteria > Burkholderiales > Comamonadaceae > Hydrogenophaga > Hydrogenophaga pseudoflava. The sequence continues at coordinate 2,022,754 of NZ_CP037867.1, read as the reverse complement.
TTCCAGCTTCGGCTGGTGGCTGACCGCCGCGATGATGATCGTCTACTACGGCTTCATCCTGCTGGTGGCCTTCAACAAGGAGTGGCTGTCGCAGCGCCTGGGTGAAGGCGTCATGACAGTGGGCATCCCCGTCGGTTTCGGAGTGATCCTGTTCACCATCGTGATCACCGCGATCTACGTTCGCCGCGCCAACAGCGAGTTCGACGACCTCTCCCACGCCATCATCACCGAGGTGCACAAATGAACACCCGCACCTTGCTGCGCCCCGCCCTGACCCTCGCCTCGCTGTTCGCCGTTTCTGCCGCCGCTCTGGCTGCGGGGGCCGATCTCGGCCAGGCCGAAAAACAGGCCACCAACTGGACCGCGATCACCATGTTCGCGCTGTTCGTGGTGGCCACGCTGTTCATCACCAAGTGGGCCGCCGCCAAGACCAAGAGCGCCGCCGATTTCTACACCGCCGGAGGCGGCATCACCGGTTTCCAGAACGGTCTGGCGATCGCAGGCGACTACATGTCGGCCGCATCCTTCCTGGGTATCTCGGCGGCCGTGATGGCCTCGGGTTTTGACGGCCTGATCTACTCCATCGGCTTCCTGGTCGGCTGGCCGGTCATCACCTTCCTGATGGCCGAGCGCCTGCGCAACCTGGGCAAGTTCACCTTCGCAGACGTGGCCGCCTTCCGCTTCGAGCAGAAGCCCATCCGCATCTTCGCGGCCTCGGGCACGCTGGTCGTGGTGGCTTTCTACCTCATCGCCCAGATGGTGGGCGCGGGCCAGCTGATCAAGCTGCTGTTCGGCCTGGAGTACTACATCGCGGTGATCATCGTCGGCGCGCTGATGATGGTCTACGTGTTGTTCGGCGGCATGACAGCCACCACCTGGGTGCAGATCATCAAGGCCTGCCTGCTGCTGGGCGGCGCCTCGTTCATGGCCTTCATGGTGCTGTGGCACTTCGGCTTCAGCCCCGAGGCGATGTTCGCCAAGTCGGTCGAGATCAAGGCGGGCCTGGCCAGCGCGGCGGGCAAGACGTCCGAAGAAGCCGCTGCGGCCGGCCAGTCCATCATGGGCCCCGGCAACTTCGTGAAGGACCCGATCTCTGCCATCAGCTTCGGCATGGCGCTGATGTTCGGCACTGCCGGCCTGCCCCACATCCTGATGCGCTTCTTCACCGTGCCCTCGGCCAAGGAAGCGCGCAAGAGCGTGATGTGGGCCACTGGCTGGATCGGCTACTTCTACCTGCTGACCTTCATCATCGGCTTCGGCGCCATCACCTTCGTGCTGACCAACCCCGACTTCCTCGACGCCAAGGGCGGCCTGCTGGGTGGCAACAACATGGCGGCGGTGCACCTGGCCAACGCCGTGGGTGGCAACGTGTTCCTGGGCTTCATCTCGGCCGTGGCCTTCGCGACCATCCTGGCCGTGGTGGCCGGCCTGACGCTCTCGGGCGCCTCGGCCGTGTCGCACGACATCTACGGCACCGTGATCAAGAAGGGCAAGGCCAACAGTGCCGACGAGCTGCGCGTGTCCCGGATGACCACCATTGCACTGGGCATCATCGCCGTGGTGCTGGGCATTGCCTTCGAGAAGCAGAACATCGCCTTCATGGTGTCGCTGGCCTTCGCGATTGCCGCCTCGGCCAACTTCCCGGTGCTCTTCATGAGCGTGCTGTGGAAGGACTGCACCACCAAGGGCGCGGTGATCGGCGGCTTCCTGGGCCTGATCTCGTCGGTCGCGCTGACCGTCGTGTCGCCCTCGGTGTGGGAAGCCACGCTGGGCAACCCCAAGGGCTCGGCGCTGTTCCCCTACACCTCGCCCGCGCTGTTCTCCATGACCATCGGCTTCGTCGGCATCTGGCTGTTCTCCATCCTGGACAACAGCGCGCGTGCCAAGAAGGACCGCGCGGGCTTCGTGGCCCAGCAGGTTCGCTCCGAGACCGGCATCGGTGCATCGGGCGCATCGGGTCACTGAGTTTCTGACCTTGCCATGAGAAAGGGCCACCGCTCATGCGGTGGCCCTTTTCTTTTCCCAACGACGCCCTGGTTGTGACGTTCAGGCCGGCACCATCTCGGCCGGCACGGGGGTGCGGATCAGGTGGTCGAACGCACTGAGCGCGGCCTTGGCGCCCTCGCCTGCAGCGATCACGATCTGCTTGTACGGCACCGTGGTGCAGTCGCCCGCTGCGAACACGCCTTCCACGTTGGTGTGGCCCTTGGCGTCGACCACGATCTCGCCGAAACGGCTGAGCTCGACCGTGCCCTTGAGGAACTCGGTGTTGGGCACCAGACCGATCTGCACGAACACGCCTTCCAGAGGCACCAGCTGTTCTTCACCACTCACACGGTCCTTGAACTTCAGGCCGTTGACCTTGCTGCCGTCGCCGGTGATCTCGGTGGTCTGCGCGTTCACGTGGATGGTCACGTTGGGCAGGCTCTTGAGCTTGCTCACCAGCACCGCGTCGGCCTTGAGCTGGTCGGCGAACTCGATCAGCGTGACGTGCTGGACGATGCCGGCCAGGTCGATGGCGGCCTCCACGCCCGAGTTGCCGCCGCCGATGACCGCCGTGCGCTTGCCTTTGAACAGCGGGCCGTCGCAGTGCGGGCAGTAGGCCACGCCCTTGTTCTTGTATTCCTGCTCGCCCGGCACATTGACGTTGCGCCAGCGCGCACCGGTGGACAGGATCACACTGCGCGCCTTGAGCACGCCACCGTTGGCCATCTGCACCTGCACCAGGCCGCCCGGCTCGCTGGCGGGGATCAGCTTGTCGGCACGCTGCAGGTTCATCACGTCCACCTCGTAGTGGCGCACCTGGGCTTCCAGCGCGGCGGCGAACTTCGGGCCGTCGGTTTCCAGCACCGAGATGTAGTTCTCGATGGCCATGGTGTCGTTGACCTGACCACCCATGCGCTCGGCCGCGATGCCCACACGGATGCCCTTGCGGGCCGCGTACACCGCCGCCGCAGCACCGGCCGGGCCACCGCCGACGATCAGCACGTCGTAGGCGTCCTTGGCGTTGAGCTTGGCGGCTTCGCGTTCGCCGGATTTGGTGTCGAGCTTGGCCACGATCTCTTCCACGCTCATGCGGCCGGAGGCGAACACCTGGCCGTTCATGAACACCATGGGCACGGCCATGATCTCGCGCTCGGTCACTTCCTGCTGGAAGGCGCCACCCTCGATCACCACGGTGCGAATCTTCGGGTTGACGATGGCCATGAGCGACAGCGCCTGCACCACGTCCGGGCAGTTGTGGCAGGTCAGGGACATGTAGACCTCGAAGCTGTACTCGCCGTCGAGCGACTTGATCGAGTCGATCACCTCCTGCTCGACCTTGGGCGGGTGGCCACCGGTCCACAGCAGCGCCAGCACCAGCGAGGTGAACTCGTGGCCCAGCGGCAGGCCGGCAAAGCGCACGCCTGTGGTTTCGCCGGCACGGGCGATCACGAAGGACGGCTTGCGGGCGTCGTTGCCCGCGGTGTCCAGCGTGACCTTGTCCGACAGGCTGGCAATGGTCTGCAACAGCTCGCGCATCTCGGCGCCGGTGTCGCTCTCGTCCAGCGACGCGATCAGCGTGATGGGCTGGCGCAGCATGCCGAGGTACTGCTGCAACTGGGCTTTGAGGGTGTCGTCGAGCATGGTGGACTCCTTGAATGTGGTGCGTTGTGCGCGAAGCGTTGGGTGAAGGGCGCTCGGCGGATGGCCGCCGAACGCCCGACGCTCAACACTCAGCGGGGATCAGATCTTGCCGACCAGGTCCAGCGAAGGAGCCAGGGTCTTGGCGCCTTCGTTCCACTTGGCGGGGCACACCTGGCCGGGGTTGGCTGCGGTGTACTGGGCGGCCTTGAGCTTGCGCACGGTTTCCTTCACGTCGCGGGCGATCTCGTTGGAGTGCACTTCCATGGTCTTGATCACGCCTTCGGGGCTGATCACGAAGGTGCCGCGCAGGGCCAGGCCTTCTTCTTCGATGTGCACGCCAAAGGCGCGGGTCAGCTGGTGCGTCGGGTCACCGACCAGGGGGAATTTGGCCTTGCCCACGGCGGGGCTGGTCTCGTGCCACACCTTGTGCGAGAAGTGGGTGTCGGTGGTGACGATGTAGACCTCTGCGCCGGCTTTCTGGAACTCGGCGTAGTTGTCGGCGGCGTCCTCGATCTCGGTCGGGCAGTTGAAGGTGAAGGCGGCCGGCATGAAGATCAGCACGGACCACTTGCCCTGCAGGCTCTTCTCGGTCACTTCGATGAACTCGCCCTTGCCCGTGCGGTTGACGAAGGCGGTGGTCTTGAAGGGCTGCACTTGCGTGTTGATGATGGACAGCGCGTTGATCATGGACATGGTTTTTCCTGTGAAGAGGTTGAAGGGAATCGGAAACGGGAAGCGATGGATATCGCGACGGGGTGAATCATAGTCGACATCTATCAATTTTCCGCATTGATAGTTTACATGAGGCCGATAGTTTCTGCTGCTGTGCAGCAATCACCCACCCCGTCGACAGGCTCGGATGCTGTGGACTGCTTGCTACAAATAGCGCAAAAAATGTCTGCCGGGTAAAGACTTTATTGAGAATCGTTTTTGTTTGCAATATCATCGGCGATCCAGCCAGCCACAGCGCCTTGCGTTGAAGCCAGCCGACAACCTGTTCGACCCGAGCTTCCATGTCCCAACGTCGCAAGAACCTGCGCGCCCGTGCCGGCCGCCCCCTCCCCGCCCCATCCGCCAACCTGCCCGCCGCCTCCGGCGTGATGCTGCCCCTGGGCGCCATGCTGCTGGCCAGCTCCTTTGGCGCCCTGGCCCAGACCGCGCCCGCCAGCGAAGACAAACAGCTACCCACCGTGGTCGTGCGCGAAAAGGCCCTGGCCCCTGAAGGCAAGGACGCGCTGCAGGCCACCGAGACCACCATCGGCAAGGGCAAGCAGCAGCTGCGCGACATCCCTCAGTCGGTCACGGTCGTGACCGAACGCCTGATCGACGACCGCAACCTCGACACCGTCAAGGAAGCACTCAAGAACACCGCCGGCATCACCTTCTTGGCCGCCGAGGGTGGCGAGGAAGATATCCGCCTGCGCGGCTTCGCCCTGCAGGCCACCGGCGACCTGTTCATCGACGGCATGCGCGACCCCGCGATCTACGACCGCGACACCTTCGCCATGGACCGCATGGAAGTGCTGCGCGGCTCGGCCTCAATGCTGTTCGGCCGTGGCTCCACCGGCGGCGCCGTCAACCAGGTGTCCAAGGTGCCCCGGCTGATCGACGAGCACCAGGTCGACCTCACCCTGGGCAACCACAAGTACGTGCGCGCCACGGGCGACTTCAACATCATGACCGGCGACAGCTCGGCGCTGCGCCTGAACGCCATGGCCACCAAGGCCGACAACAACGGCAGCGGCGCCAGCCTGGACAAGCGCGGCATGGCGGTGGCCTACCGCACCGGCATCGGCGAGCGCGACGAGTTCCTCGCCAACCTCTACCACCTGGACAACAACAACGGCGTCAACTACGGCATGCCGTTCATTGCCCCGGCCCGCGGTTCCAGCGACCGCACGCTGCTGCCGGTCGACCCCGACACCAACTACGGCCTGGCCAGCGACTACAACGACTCCAGTGCCACCATCGCCGGCCTGGCCCACACCCACCGCTTCAGCCGCGACAGCGAACTCAAGACCCAGGTGCGCGTGGGCAAGTTCGACCGCGATCTGCGCTCGGGTGCGATCCGCTTGTGCACGCAGGGCGTGAACCAGCAGACCGGCGCCATCACCAACCCGAACTGCCCGACCTCGGTCAGCCTGGACAACTTCGGCCCCGGCACCGTCCTCACCCGCGGCACCCACCTGAAGATCCAGAAGCTCGACTCGGTCCAGGCGCAGTCGGACTTCAGCACCAAGTTCGACGCGCTGGGCGTCAAGCACGAGCTGATCGCCGGCGTCGACGTTTCCCGCGAGGAGCGCACGGTGTACGCCGCGCGCTCGGCCGCGCAGGGTGGCGTCAACATCACCAAACCCACCACCACCATCGGCACCCCGGAAGACGGCGCCTCGGTGAACGAAGCCAGCCGCGTGCTGCGGGTGAACAACGCCTATGTGGCCACCGGCGTCGGCGCCTATGTGCAGGACGTGATCCAGGTGGCCCCTGCCTGGAAGGTCGTTGGCGGCGTGCGCTACGACAACCTCAACGGCGACTACGACATCAACGCGATCCCGGATGCGGCCCCCGGCCCGGTCACGGCCACCAAGTACCGCATGCACGTCTCCGAGTTCAGCCCGCGCATCGGTGCCCTGTTCCAGCCGACCCCGCTGCACTCCTTCCACGTGTCCGCCGGCTCGTCGTTCAACACCTCGGGCGACGCCTACTCGCTGAGCGCCTCCAACGCCGACACCGATCCGGAAAAGAGCGTCAACCTCGAACTCGGCGCCAAGCTCGACTCGGCGGACAAGCGCTTCTCCACCCGGCTGGCCGTCTTCCGCTCGACCAAGACCAACGAGCGCAACACCGACCCGGACCTGCCGGTCACCGTGCTCAGCGGCAAGCGCCATGTGGCTGGCTTTGAGGCCGACGTCACCGGCCGCCTGACCCCGCAGTGGGAGGTCTACGGCTCCTACATGTGGCTGCCGGTGGCGCGCGTCGACCAGGCCGCGCCCTGCCCGGCCACCGGCGCCTGCGCCCAGTCGGCCATCGGCGAGCGCCCGGGTGACCGCCCGTCCCTCACGCCCGAGCACAGCGGCACGGTGTGGAGCACCTACCAGTTCACGCCCCGCCTGCGCCTGGGAGCCGGCCTGAACTTCCGCAGCGCGCAAAGCCCGACCCGCGTGGCCTTCAAGGTGCCGTCCTACACCACCGTGGACCTGATGGCGGAGTACACGTTCGACTTCGACCGCCTGTCGATCAAGGCCTACCTGGCCAACGCCACCGACAAGCTCTACGCCGACCAGCTCTACCCGGCGCACTACATCCCGGGTGCTGGCCGCACGCTGCAGGTGACCGCCAGCCTGAAGTTCTGATTTCAAACCCAGGCCCCTACAGCCGCCCCGCGCAAGCCGGGCGGCTTTTCCGCTGAAAAACCACGACAGAGCCCACGATGCTGCTGACCCTGCCCGACATCCTGTCGCCCGACGACATCCGCACCGCGCGCGACCTGCTGCGCAGCGCCCCCTGGGCCGATGGCCGCGACAGCGCCGGCCCGCAGGCACTCACCGTCAAGAACAACCAGCAGCTGCCGCACGACTGCGAAGCCGCGACCCGCATCCGGCAGATGGTGCTGGACGGACTGAACCGCTCCGCCCTGTTCTTCAGCGCCGCCCTGCCGCTGCGCATCTTCACCCCGCGCATCAACCGCTACGGTGGCGAGCACAACACCTACGGCAACCACATCGACAACGCCGTGCGCCTCAAGGCCACGACCGCCGGCACCGAGTACGTGCGCACCGACGTCTCCTGCACCGTGTTCCTGAACGACCCCGGCGAGTACGACGGCGGCGAGCTCACCGTCAGCGACACCTACGGCACGCGCGGCGTCAAGCTGCCCGCCGGCCACGCCGTGCTCTACCCCGGCACCAGCCTGCACCAGGTCACGCCGGTCACGCGCGGCGAACGCCTGGCCTGCTTCCTCTGGGTGCAGAGCATGGTGCGCAGCGACGAGCAGCGCCGCCTGCTCTACGAGCTCGACATGAACCTGCTGGCGCTGCGCCAGCGCCATGGCGAGACCACCGAAACCACAGGCCTGACCGGGACGTACCACAACCTGCTGCGCATGTGGGCAGAAACATGACCGAGCCCGTCACGCTGGAAGACCACGAACGCCTTGCGAAAGAGCGCATGGCACCAGACATCTGGGCTTACCTCTGCGGTGGGGCCGCCGACGAGATCACCTTGCGGGACAACCGCGCCGCCTGGCAGCGCCTGCAGTTGCGCCCCCGGGTGCTGTGTCAGCTCGCCGGCGGCCACACGCGCCGCACGCTGCTCGGTCGGGAACTGGCCCACCCGCTGCTGGTGGCCCCCATGGCCTACCAGCGAGTGGCACACCCACAGGGTGAACGGGCCAGCACACTGGCGGCGGCGGTGATGGGGCTGGGCTATGTGCTGAGCACGCAGGCCTCGGTGCCCATGGAAGAAGTCGCCCGCCTCGCCCACGGCGAGGCCGCCCGCGGACCGCTGTGGTTCCAGCTCTACCTGCAGCCCGACCGCGGTCTGACGCAGTCGCTGGTGGCGCGCGCCGAGGCCGCCGGCTACGAGGCCCTGGTGCTCACGGTGGACGCCCCCGTCCAGGGCAGCCGCGACCAGGAGCGCCGCACCGGTTTCCAGCTGCCCCCCGGGGTGGCGGCGGTCAACCTGCCCGACGGCGTCGCCATGTCGGCCGGCGGCCCTGGCCTGTGCGGCGGCCTGGCGGAGCACGCCCCGACCTGGGAAGACCTGGCCTGGCTGCGCTCGGTCACGCGGCTGCCCATCCTGCTCAAAGGCATCACCCATCCGGACGACGCCCGCCTGGCGGTCGAGCACGGCGCCGCGGGGGTGATCGTCTCCAACCACGGCGGCCGCACCCTGGACACCCTGCCCGCCACCGCCACCCTGCTGCCCGAGGTCGTGGCCGCGGTGGAGGGTCGCCTGCCGGTGCTGGTCGATGGTGGGGTGCGCCGCGGCACCGACGTGCTCAAAGCCCTGGCGCTGGGCGCCAGCGCGGTGCTGGTCGGCCGCCCGGTGCTGCACGGGCTGGCGAACGCCGGCGCGGCCGGTGTCGCCCAGGTGCTGCGTCTGATCTGCGACGAGCTGGAGATCGCCATGGCGCTGTGCGGCTGCCGCACGCTCGAAGAACTGGGACCCGCGCATCTGCAGCCGCGCTCGTGAGCAGAAAAATTTTGCCCATTTAAAGAATACGAACCATTCTCATTTATAATCACGACATCGTTTTTCGGCCCAACGCCTTCACCAGAGAGCTCACCATGACCGGAACCCTGACCACCCTCTTCGTCAGCCTTGCCCTGCTGCTGGGCGCCCTGTGGTGGGTGTTCCGCCCCTGACAGGGACCGGCTCCGTTCCGACGACACCTACACTATGAGTTCCGCCGCTCTTGGCCTTCCCGTCCCTCCGGCACCGTCTGCCGGCGACGCACGCGAGGCACGTTCCAACCCAGCTCCCATGGACCGTCGTCTGTTCATCGTGGCCGCCGTCATCGGCTTTCACGTGCTGGGCCTGTGGGCCCTGCAGGCCGGTCTGCTGCGCCGCGCCGTGGAACTGGTGGTGCCCGTGACGGTGATGGCCGAGCTGATCGAGCCGCCCCAGCCCCTGGTCGCGCCGGAGCCCACCCCGCCCAAGCCACAGCCGGCCCCGAAGCCGGTGGCGCCGGTGCAGCGCGTGGTGAAACAGGCCCCGATGCCGCTGGCCGTTCCCGACCCGGCTCCAGTGCCCGAAGCGCCCACGGGCGTGGTCAGCGCGCCACCCGAACCCCAGCCGGCGGTCACCGAACCGGTGGCGGCCGCTCCCGTCGCGCCGCCAGCCCCGCCCAAGGTGGAACTGCCCTCCAGCGACGCCAGTTACCTGAACAACCCGCCACCGCCCTACCCGCAGATGTCCAAGCGGCTGCGGGAGCAGGGCCGTGTCGTGGTCCGTGTCCACATCAGCACCGACGGCATCGCCACCCGCGCCGAAGTCCAGAAATCCAGCGGCTTTCCGCGCCTGGACGAAACCGCCGTCCAGACCGTGCTGCGTTGGCGCTATGTGCCAGGCAAACGGGCCGGCGTTCCCGAAGCCATGTCGTACCTGATTCCCATCGATTTCCGTCTCGAAGACTGACCGTCGCCAACCCTCCGCCTTCTCAGAATCTTTCATGGACACTCCTCTCGCAAGCTCGGGCCTGGCCCACGTCTGGTCGCAAGGCGACGCCGTCACCCGCACCGTCGCCCTGGTGCTGCTGGTCATGTCGCTGGCCACATGGATCATCATTCTCTGGAAGGTGCTGGACCAGCGCGCCCAGCGCCAGCAGGCCAAGGCCAGCGAAGGCTTCTGGCACAGCGCCGATTTCGCCGAGGGGCTGGACAAGCTCGGTGCCGCCGACAACAACCCTTTCCGCGCCCTGGCGGTCGAAGGCCGTGAGGCACAGCGCCACATCCTGCACAAGGACGGCCGCCAGGTCCCGCAGCTGCACGACAGCCTGGACGTGAGCGACTGGATCGAGCGCTGCCTGCGCCGCACGCTGGACGACCACGTCGCCAAGGCACAGAGCGGCCTGACGGTGCTGGCCTCCATCGCCTCCACCGCACCCTTCGTGGGCCTGTTCGGCACCGTCTGGGGCATCTACCACGCCCTGCTGGGCATCGGCGCCGCGGGCCAGGTCAGCATCGACCAAGTGGCCGGCCCGATCGGCGAGGCGCTGATCATGACGGCCCTGGGCCTGCTGGTCGCCATCCCCGCGGTGCTGGGCTACAACGCCCTGGTGCGCGGCAACAAGGCCATCCTGCACAAGCTCAACCGCTTCGCCCACGACCTGCACGCCTACTTCGTCACCGGTGCCCGCGTCAGCTCCGGCGCCGACGCCAAGGTGCTGCCGATGAAGAAGGCCTGATCAAGGAGTCCCCATGGCCATCGGAACCCAGGACGACAGCGACGAAATGATGGCGGAGATCAACATGATCCCGTTCATCGACGTCATGCTGGTGCTGCTCATCATCTTCATCATCACCGTGCCGGTCATCAAGCACGCGGTCAAGGTCGACCTGCCCCGCGCCAGCAATGAAAAGCTGGTCGACAAGCCGGAAAACGTGCGCCTGTCGGTCGACGCCTCGGGCGCCTACTACTGGAACGAAACGCCCATCGCCGACGCAGAGCTGAACACCCGCCTGTCGCAGATCGCGGCCATGGAGCCGCAGCCCGAGCTGCACATGCGCGGCGACAAGGACGTGCGCTACGAGCGCGTGGCACTGGCCATGGCCAGCGCCCAACGCGCGGGCGTGCGCAAGATCGGTTTCATCACGGAGCCCGCACAGCCATGAACCGTCCGACCGCCTCCACTCCCGTGGCGACCAGCCCGGTCACGGCCCCAGCACCGGCGTCCGCCTCGACCGCTGCGCCCGTGCTCAGCAGCCAGTCGGTGCTGCAGGGCCGGTCGCAGGTGGCCATCGAACACAACGGCGCGGTCTACCGCCTGCAGACCACCCGTCAGGGCAAGCTCATCCTGACCAAGTGAGCGACCCGACCAGACCGCTTTCTTCAATCGTGGGGCGACCCGGGGTATGAGCAATTCCCCGAGCGTCGTTTTTCGCCAGCCAGGGGGCCGAAGGCCCCGTTAGCCAGGCGTTTTTTCAGATCACAGGCCGATTGCAGCGATACCTGCCTTGGCGATCTGCGCGTCCTCGCTGGACTTCACACCGCTGACGCCCACCGCGCCGATGCACTGGCCATCCTTGATCACCGGCACCCCACCTTCGAGCAAGCCCTGAATCGTCGGCGCGCTCAGGAACGAGGTGCGGCCCTGGTTGATGACGTCCTCATAGACCTTGCTCTCCTTGCGGCTGAGCGCAGCCGTGTGGGCCTTGGCCGGCGCGATGTGTGAGGACATCGCCGGCGCGCCGTCCAGGCGCTGCAGCCAGAGCAGATGACCGCCGTCGTCGACGATGGCGATGGTGACGGCCCACTGGTTTTTCATGGCTTCGGCTTCGGCAGCGGCGGCAATGGCCTTGACATCGGCGAGTTCGAGCACGGCTTTGGTTTTCATGAAGGCAATCCTGCGGAAAATGGAATGAAGGGCGAACGATAACGCGTTCATTGCAGAACTGGCGATCAAAACTGTTCTCACCACGCGGTGGCCTGGCAGCACATTCCACACGCCAACGAGCACCGCCCTACAATTCGCCGCAAGCGGCGTTCCGCCAACCACCAGGAGAGACCATGACCGACTTCACCCAATACCAAGGCACTGCCGGCGCCCTCAGCGCCGAACGCAACAAGGTGCTGCGCAACACCTACTGGTTGCTGGCCCTGTGCCTGCTTCCGACCGTGCTGGGCGCCTGGATCGGCGTGAGCACCGGCATCACCCGCAACCTCGGCGGCATCGTCGGCATGGTGCTGTTCATCGGCGGCATGATGGCCTTCCAGTTCGCGATCTACCGTTTCCGCAACTCCGGCGCGGGCGTGGCCATCCTGATGGCCTTCACCTTCTTCATGGGCCTGATGCTCTCGCGCCTGCTGGGTGTGGTGCTGGGCATGGGCAACGGCACCACGCTGGTGATGGCCGCCTTTGCCAGCACGGCCGGCGTCTTCTTCACCATGGCCACGCTGGCCACCGTGATCAAGCGCGACCTCAGCGGCATGGGCCGCTGGCTGTTCGCCGGCATGATCGCCATCCTGATCGCGGCCGTGGTCAACATCTTCATCGGCAGCTCGGCCATGATGCTGGCCCTGACCGCCCTGAGCACGCTGGTCTTCAGCCTGTACATGCTCTACGACGTGAAGAACATCGTCGACGGTGGCGAGACCAACTACATCGTGGCCGCCACCCAGCTGTTCATCGACATCTTCGCGGTGTTCCAGAACCTGCTGGCGCTGTTCGGCATCATGGGCGGTGACGACTGATCCGTCGGACTGCACATTCGACTCAAGGGGACCTCCGGGTCCCCTTTTTCATGCCTGCGCGCGCTCAAGTTCCCGTCCGCCCGGCCGAAAACGAAGACAAACCCCCGTTCAAGCACCATGCGACACCTTGCCCTGCCCCTCTGCCTCTGCACCGCCCTGCTGGCCGGCTGCGACGCACTGGGCATCGAAAGCGCCACCCAGGTGGCCGAGCGCAAGCAGGCCGAGGCCCACGCCATCGGCAGCGCCTGCCGACACGCGATCCGCAGCATCGAGGACTGCTTCAAGACCAACCCCAAGGCCGGCAAAGCCGCCGTGTTTGCGGGCTGGAAGGAAATGGACCAGTACATGCGCGACAACCAGATCGTCGGCATGCCGTCCGCCATCGAGTCGCCCACTGGCGAAGAGGTCGTCGAACACGAAGACATCTCGGCCCAGGACGAACACGCTTCGGGTGATGCGAAGTCATCCTCCGGGAAAAAGGCGGCCGACAAGACCCCGGCCACCAGGTCGCCCGGCGACGCCAAAACCCAAAGGTCCTGACGCCCTGGGCCCACACCGAGACCGGCTGAGCCTCAGGGCAGCTCGAACACCGCCATGCTTTCGACGTGCGCCGTGTGCGGGAACATGTTGACCACCCCTGCCGCCGTACAGCGGTAGCCCGCCTGGTGCACCAGCAGGCCGGCGTCGCGCGCCAGCGTGGCCGGGTTGCAGCTCACGTAGACGATGCGCCGGGGCGGCGTCCAGCTGCCACGCAGCTCCGGCTGCTGGTGCAGGTCGGCCAGCGCCTTGGACAGCGCAAACGCGCCTTCCCGCGGCGGGTCCACCAGCCACTTGTCCGCCACCCCATCGGCCACCAGCATCTCGGTCGTCATCTCGAACAGGTTGCGAGCCACGAAGGTCGTGGGCGCCAGCGGTGACGGGCGCCCCTGCTGGTTGAACGCGAGGTTCTCGCGCGAGCGCGCCACCAGCGCCTCGCTGCCCTCAATGCCCAGCACCTCGCCGGCGCCCGTGGCAATCGGCAGGGTGAAGTTGCCCAGACCGCAGAACCAGTCGATCACACGTTCGCTCTTCTGCGCATCCAGCAGGCGCAGCGCGCGCGCCACCAGCACCCGGTTGATGTGCGGATTGACCTGGGTGAAGTCGGTCGGTTTGAAGGGCATGTTGATGCCGAATTCGGGCAGGCGGTAGCTCAGCTGCGGTCCGCCCTCGTCCAGCAGCCGGACCGTGTCCGGTCCTTTGGGCTGCAACCACCATTGCACGCCGTTCTGCTGACCGAAGGCGCGCAGCCGGGCCAGATCGTCGTCGCTCAGGGGCTCCAGATGCCGGAGCACCAGGGCGGTCACGTCGTCGCCGCAGGCCAGTTCGATCTGCGGACAGGTCTCGCGCGCGTCCATGCCGTAGATCAGCTCGCGCATGGGCATGAGCAGGTTGCTCACGTGGGGCGGCAGCACACGGCAGACCTGCATGTCGGCCACGTAGCGGCTCTTGCGCTCGTGGAAGCCGATCAGCACCACCCCCTTCTTGTGCACGAAGCGCACCGACAGGCGCGCGCGGTAGCGGTAGCCCCAGGCCGGCCCTTCGATCGGGCGCAGCAACGTCTCGGCCTTGACCTTGGCCAGATGCCAGAGGTTGTCCTCCAGCACGCGCTGCTTGATGGCCACCTGCGAGCTGGCATGCAGGTGCTGCATCTTGCAGCCACCGCACGCGCCTTCGTGCAGACCGAAATGCGGACAGCCGGGCGTGACGCGCTGGGGCGACTCGCGATGGATCTCGGTCAGCGTCGCCGCTTCCCAGTTGTTCTTCTTGCGATGGACCTTGGCGCTGACGATCTCGAACGGCAACGCGCCGTCGATGAACACGACCTTGCCGTCGGGCCGGTGGGCGATGCCCTGCGCCTCGATGTCGAGCGACTCGACAAACAGCTGGCCTTCGGGCAGACCGGCGGAGGGCGGCATGGGGGTGTGGGGATCTTGTTGTGTGGGGCTGTCTTGGCTCATGCCCCGATTGTCTCAGGCCCAGGCGGCGAGGTATTCCTGCCAGTGGCTCTCAGCGGGCGCCAGCCGCCCCAGCGTCTCTTTCACGAACGCGATTTCCTGCTCGTACTCGGCCTCCGTGAGGCCGCCACGCATCTTCTGGAAACGGCAGTACACCAGATAGGTGTTCATCACGTCCGTTTCGCAGTAGCGGCGGATGTCCTCCAGCCGGCCGTCAAGGTACTGCGGATAGACCTGCGAGCCGTCCATGCCCAGCTTGCCGGGAAAGCCGCACAGCTTGGCCAGCGCGTCCAGAGGCGCGTTGTTCTTGGGGCTGTACATCGCCAGCAGGTCCATCAGGTCCAGATGGCGCATGTGGTATCGGCTGATGTAGTTGTTCCACTTGTACTCGCGGTCGTCCTCGCCCATATCCCAGTACTTGCTGGCCTCGACGCCGTGGCGCAGTCCGCGGTAGTGCAGCACGGGCAGGTCGAAGCCGCCGCCGTTCCAGCTCACAAGCTGCGGCTGGTGCTTCTCGATGCTGTTGAAGAAAGTCTGGATGACCCGGCCTTCGCTCTGGCCGTCGCGGTCGACGAAGGAGTGCACGCGCAGGCCTTCGGCGTTGCGGAACACCACGCTGATGACCAGCACGCGCTGCAGGTGCAGCGGTGCGAAATCGCTCTGGCCCTTGTCCTTGCGCTCGTTCAGCCAGGCCTCGTAGACCTGGGCATCGGTGGCATCGGCGGGCGCACCCCGCAACGCGCGCAACCCGTCGACATCCGGAATCGACTCGATGTCAAAAACGAGAACCGGCCAGGCCATGCACCGGCCAGCTCAGCGCTTGGGCAGGTAGGCCACCGGATCGACAGGCTTGCCGTTGCGGCGCACCTCGAAGTGCAGCTTGACGCGGTCGGCGTCGCTGCTGCCCATCTCGGCGATGCGCTGTCCCTGCTTCACGGTCTGGTCCTCGCGCACCAGCAGAGCCTGGTTGTGGGCGTAGGCCGTGAGGAAGGTGTTGTTGTGCTTGAGGATGATCAGGTTGCCATAGCCGCGCAAACCGGCGCCGGCATACACCACGCGCCCGTCGGCGGCGGCGAGCACCGGATCGCCCAGACGACCGCTGATGGACACGCCCTTGTTCTTGCCCTCATCGAAAGAAGCGACCACTGCGCCCTGGGCAGGCCACACAAATGCAACGTCGTCGGCACCGGCAGAAACGGGCTCGGTGGCCGGCGCGGGTGTGGCAGCGGTCGGCGCCGTGGGTGTTGCACCCGGCGTGCCCGATGCAGGGGGCGTGTTCAGGGGCCGTGCCACCACGCCCGGCGTGGCCACCGGCGCAGCGGTCACACCCGTCGCTGTGGGGGCGGTGCCCGATACGGGCGGGGCCACCCGCAGCACCTGACCGACTTCGATCAGGTTGGGGTTGGTCAGGTTGTTCCATGCCTGCACGTCGCGCGGTGCCTGGCCGGCCTCCAGTGCAATCCGGTACAGCGTGTCGCCGGGACGCACGGTGTAGTAACCCGGTTTGCCCGCGTTCTCCGCACCTGGCAAGGGCTTGCCTTCGGACGGCCGCGCCGCGCCGGAACGGTCCTCGACCGGTGCGGGCTGGCTCAGTCGCCGCGTGGAGCATCCGGCCGTCAGCACCAGTCCCCCCATCAGGGTCCACAGGGCCACACCGCGCCACGAGATGCGCTGCGTGCGCACTGGCTGTCTATCGAAATCCCGCTTGTTCATTCCTGTTTCCTGCCTGATGTCAGGCCCGTTTCCACCCGGGCACTGCCTCTACGAAACACTCGCCAGCCACGTGTCGGCCGAAAGGTTTCACGAAACGCCTGATTTTAGGGGCACGAAGAGCACCGGTTCCAATACAGAACGTGTGAATCCGTGAGCATGGCGCTCAATGACGATCAGGTGCTGCTGGCCCGAGTCGGTCACCGCCGGTGCCACCAGGCGCCCCCCCACCGCGAGCTGTTCGATCCAGGCCTGCGGCACATCGTTCCCACCCGCGGCGGCCACGATACCGGCGTATGGCGCGCCTTGCGCATAGCCCGCCATGCCATCGCCAAACAGGAGGTGGACATTGGCCAGCCGGAAGGCCCGCAGGTTGTCGCGCGCCTTCTCGTGCAGCGCCCGCAGCCGCTCGATGCTGTAGACCTCCTGCACCAGATGGCTCAGCACCGCAGCCTGGTAGCCACACCCGGTTCCGATGTCCAGCACCCGGCCAATGCGGCCCTCCCTGCCCTGGCACAGCAACTCCAGCATGCGCGCCACCACACTGGGCTTGGAGATGGTCTGCCCCAGGCCGATCGGCAGGCTGGTGTCTTCATACGCCTGGTTGGCCAGCGCGGTGTCCACAAAACGGTGCCGCTCCACGATCTGCATGGCCCCCAGCACGCCCGGATGGGAGATGCCCTGGGCCTGCAGTTTGCGCACCATGGCCTGACGAACTGCCAACGAATCCATGCCGACACCGCGGGGGGCCGTGGTCGCAGCCATGGGAGCCGGGCTGCGGCCCTGCACCGCCGACGGGACGCCCGGCCTGTTGACCGATACCACCGGCCCTGTGTCCAGGCGAGCGGGAAATGCCGGCCGGGGCCTTCCGGAGGCGGGGACAGTGGAAGCGCTCGTGGCCGGCGAAGTTGGAACTGTCCGTTTCATGGCGTCCCAGCGCCCAAGGCGGCCGCCGTCGGAACCCAATAAGAGAGGCGCTCGTGGTCGGTCAGGTCCACCTGCAGCGGCGTGATGCTGGCGAAGCCCTGCGCCGTGGCGTGAAAGTCGGTGCCTTCGGCATCGTCCTTGGCCGGACCGGCGCTGCCGATCCAATACATGGTTTCACCGCGGGGGTTGGTCTGCGTGATCACCTGCTCGGCCGCGTGGCGGCGCCCGAGCCGGGCGACCTTGAAGCCCCGGATCTGCTCGGCCGGGCGGCAAGGAATGTTGACGTTCAGCAGCCACGGAGCCTGTCGCCGACCCGCGTCGTCCCCGGACGGCAGCGTCGGCAGCAGGTGTCTGACCAGCTCGGCGGCCTTCTGTCCAGCCACGTCCAGATGTGCCCAGCCGCGCTCCGTCTGGGAGAACGCGATGGCAGGGATGCCGAACAGGTAGCCCTCCATGGCCGCTCCGACGGTGCCAGAGTAAATGGTGTCGTCCCCCATGTTAGCGCCGTTGTTGATGCCGGACACCACCAGATCGGGCCGGTAGCCCAGCAGCCCGGTCAGCGCGATGTGCACGCAGTCGGCAGGGGTGCCGTTCACATAGCGGAAACCGTTGGACGCGCGGTGCACGTACAGCGGCGAGTGCAGGGTCAGCGCGTTGGACTTGGCACTGTTGTTGTGCTCCGGCGCCACCACCTCCACGTCGGCCAGGCCCTTGAGCGCCTCGTACAGGGCCACGATGCCGGGCGCCTGGTAACCATCGTCGTTGGAGATGAGAATTTTCATTGGCAGGATTTTAGGCGGCCCGCCCCGGGTCACGCCCGGGACATGGGGCCGCACAGGTGACGCCCATCGTGCGTGGCCCTGCCTATCATGCATCGACCCTGACAATACCGGAGACGACCGATGCAAGCCTGGCTTTGCGAAAACCCCGTGGGCGTGGACGCCCTGAGCTGGAAAGAACTGCCCACCCCCGAACCCGGAGCGGGCGAGGTGCTGATCGAGATCCAGGCAGCGAGCCTGAACTTTCCCGATCTGCTGATCGTCCAGAACAAGTACCAGATGAAGCCACCGCTGCCCTTCGTGCCTGGCTCGGAGTACGCCGGAGTGGTTCGCGCGGTCGGCGAAGGCGTGACGCACCTGCAAGTGGGCCAGAACGTCGCCTGCCTGAGCGGCACCGGCGGCTTTAGCACCCACACGCTTGCGCCCGCGGGGCTGTGCATGCCTCTGCCACCGGGCTTCCCTCCGGTGGATGCCGCTGCCTTCATCATGATCTACGCCACCTCGCAGCATGCGCTGGTGGATCGCGCCCAGCTCAAGGCCGGAGAAACGGTGCTGGTGCTGGGTGCCGCGGGAGGCGTCGGCACGGCCGCAATCCAGCTCGCCAAAGCCGCCGGGGCACGGGTGATCGCCGCCGCGTCGAGCGACGACAAGTGCGCCCTGTGCAGGCAGCTGGGGGCCGACGAAACCATCAACTACAGCGTGCACACACCGCAGACCACGCTGCGCGACGAAATCAAGCGGCTGACCGGAGGCAAAGGGCCCGACGTGATCTACGACCCCGTCGGCGGCGACTTCGCCGAGCCGGCCTTCCGCTCCATCGCTTGGCGCGGCCGCTATCTGGTGGTGGGCTTTGCCAGCGGCCCGATCCCGAGCCTGCCGCTGAACCTGTCGCTGCTCAAGGGCGCGAGCATTGTGGGCGTGTTCTGGGGCGACTTTGCCAAGCGCGAACCCAAGGCCAACGCCCAGATGATGCAGACGCTGGCCACGATGTACATGAAGGGCCAGATCAAGCCGGTGATCGACCAGACGCTGCCGATGAAGGACCTGCCCAAGGCCTACGCCATCATGGGTTCGCGTTCGGTCAAAGGAAAGCTGGTGCTGGTGAACTGACCCAGCGGGTCCACCAGGAGCCTGAAACGACAAAGCCCGGCAAACACCGGGCTTTGTTCATATATTTTTGGGGTGGCTGATGGGACTCGAACCCACGACAACAGGAATCACAATCCTGTGAAATTCGTATTTGGCATTGTTGAGGCGCGTTGCTAGAATCCATACAAATCAACAGTTTAGACCGGTCAACATGGACAGAAAAACAGTTCTTTCGTTGATTCAGATTCGGGAAAACTGGGCTGATTTGGCTACATGGTGGCTACATGGACCCCGGTCCGGCCACCAAGACAGGAGCGCCCAGCATGGCCAGACCGAAGAAAAGCGACGCGCCGGACCTCTCCGAACGGGTGACACTGACCGAGGGCGCCATCGAGCGCCTGACCTGCCCGGCCGGCAAGCTGCAGGCGTTCATGCGCGACACCGAAGCCCCGGGCCTTCGCGTGCGCGTGACCGCCGCGGGGGCAAAGTCGTTCGTGTTCGAGGCCAAGCTGAACCGCCAGACCATCCGCCGCACCATCGGCGATGTGCGGTCATGGACCATCCCCCAGGCGCGCGCCGAAGCCCGGCGCCTGGCCGTGGTGCTGGACAACGGGCAGGACCCGCGCGAGCTTGAGCGCCAGCAGCAGGAGCAGAAGGCGGCGACTGCTGCGGACGAATCAGCGCGAGCCGTGACGGTGGGCGAAGCATGGGCGGTCTACCTTGCAGAGCGCCGGCCGCACTGGGGCGAGCTGCACTACCGCGACCACATCATCAAGGCATCCCCCGGGGGTGAGCCATCCAAGCGCCGGGGGCAGACCGACCGCAAGACGCAGCCGGGACCGCTGGCCAGCCTGATGCCGCTGCGCCTGAGCACGCTGGACACGCCGACCATCGAGCAATGGGCCGCAACCGAAGGCAGGGCCCGTCCATCGTCCGCCCGCCTGGCATGGCGCCTGCTGGCCGTGTTTCTGACGTGGTGCGCAGAACAGCCCCAGTACCGCGCCATCCTGCCGGCGCAGAACCCGGCCAAGAGCCGCAAGGCCCGGGAATCGCTGGGCCGACCCGGGGTCAAGTCGGATGTGCTGACGCGCGAGCAGTTGGCGGCGTGGTTTGCCCAGGTGCGCCAGATCCCGAACCCGTGCACGGCCGCATACCTGCAGGTGCTGCTGTTGACCGGCGCACGCCCCGGCGAAGTGCTGGCGATGCGTTGGGACGACGTGAACACCCAGTGGAAGGGGATCAGCATTCGGGACAAGGTGGAGGGCATCCGGGAGATTCCGCTGACCCCCTACGTGTCGGCACTGCTGGCCGCCCTGCCCCGCCGCAATGAGTGGGTGTTTTCCAGCACCTACGCCCTGGACATGAGCCCCGAGAACATCAGGCGCCGCGCCGCGAAGGCTGCAGCCGAGGGCAAAGCCCCAGCCGACGGCGCCGCAGTGAAGAACCGCAGCGCGGACGGCCGCCTGAGTGAGCCCAACACGCCCCACGCGCGCGCCTGTGCGGCTGCAGGTCTTCAGGGGCTGACGCTTCACGGCCTGCGCCGGTCCTACGCCAGCCTGACCGAGTGGCTGGAAATCCCGGCCGGCGTGGTGGCGCAGATTCAGGGGCACAAGCCCAGTGCCACCGCCGAGAAGCACTACAAGCGCCGGCCGCTGGACCTGCTGCGCCTGCACCATGAGCGCATCGAGGCGTGGATTCTTGAGCAGGCCGGTGTGAAGTTCGACGCCCAGGCGCCCCAGGCCGGCCGGCCACCGCTCGCGGCTGTTGCATGAGCCACTTCCATGCACCGACCACAGCGGACACGGCGCGCCGCTCGGTGGGTGTGGATAACTTCAACGATGCGACGGCACACGTATTTGCTCAAAAAGCGGGCAGTGTGGACAAGTCGGCAAGCTGTTGATTTGCATAGAGTATTCCCTTTGATGTGCGAAAGTTGTTCAATCACGCATATTCCACATCGGGCGTTATGTAAAGTAAATATGCCGTATCTATCAAAAACAGCACATAAAAAGGAAAACCGGATATCATCAACCAACACGACAACGGGCGCAACCCATGACGATTGAAGAGTTCGACGCGGCGCTGACGGCCTTGGGCTGGAAGACAGCCGACTTTTGCAGGGCGACCGGCCTGCACCGCAACACGCCCAGCGGCTGGCGCACCCAGGGAGTGCCGATCCCGCGGTGGGTGCCTCAGCACCTGGCCCTGCTGCTGGACCTCAAGCGCATGGAGGCGGCCTACCTGCACCCGCCCGGCCCTAAGTCGGCGGCCGACGACGAATAACCGCGAAGCCCTGGCGCGGTTTCCCCAGGGCACAAAAGACGACGGGGGCAGGTGGTAGTGACACCTGCCCCCGTCTGACCACCACCAAAGAAGGAAGCTTTGAAGATGGCTACCAAGACTGTACCCCAGCGGGTCCCACCAACGTACACCGCTGAGCAATACCGGATGATTCTCGGGTCGGTGGCGTCCCGGTGCTACGCACTGGCCGACGTCATCGTGACGGCACAGGAATCGCTCGACAAGAAGCAGCTTCTGGCGACCCTGCTTGGCGCTGCGTACCACCTGGCCAAGGATGCCGCCGCGATAACGGATGACGCTTCCGGCGAGTTCATCGAGGGCCGCGAGTGTGCCCTTTTTGGGCCGTCGTTCGATGCCGCTGGCGAGGTGGCACCATGAGCGGCGAAGCAACCGTCCAGAGAGTCACGCCAGACACCACCAGCGCAGAGGCCCTCCCCTCGTTCCGTCAGGCCGTGAACATGGCCTTGAAGATGACCACCTCGGTGATGAAAACCATGGAAGCGGTGAGGCTTGCTGATACCGATTGGGATGACGACGACAGCGACGCCGATTTTTCGATTGCGCTGGCCAGCAGGGAGCTGGCGCGACTCTCGGGGATCGAGGACCTGACGGAAGACGAATTCTTCCGGTCCTGGTGGCAGGTGTATTCCGTGGTGTCGCTGGCCGACAAAGCGTTTCACCGCGACTGCATCTTCAAGAACCACCTCAGATGTTTCCCAGAGTCCTTTCGAGTGCTTGGGGAGATGGTGGAGTGGTCAGCCCGGTAGGAGCAGCGCCCCGACGATGAATGAAGGTGCCGGCAGGTAAGGCACCATGCGAGATTGAGCCCCAGCTAGGCCCGCGAACCGAAGAGCGGGACACCTTCACCCGCCTGCTGGGGCTCCCCTTCTGAAGGTCGCCATGAAGGGCGGCGATGGACAAGGAACTCGGCGAGGAAGAGCTATATGCGTTGGCGCGCGGGGTGGTTGGCGAGCGATGCGCGCTGCTTGAGGCGGCTTTCAGGACTGACCCGGGCGGGCTGCTGGCCTACTCAGATGATCCGCTGGCCAGGGCCATGGAGAAGGAGGCCGGCAAGGATGTGCCCATGCTGACCGAAAGGGAGCATGTTGGCATGCTCGCGCTGGCGAGCCTTGAAAGGTTGTTCAAGGTGCGCAGACAGCCATGGCTCGATCCCTACTCGACCACACCACCAGAGATGCGCGCCGAACGCTGCGCCCGCCACGTGCGCGGCCTGCTTCGCTACTTGGAGCCCAACCACGCAGAGATGGCGTGGAGATTCGCGGATGCCCCAGAGGCGCTGATGGCGCAGCAAGACCAGCAGAAGCCCCAGCAGGATCAGCCGGCCGCGACCGAGCCCCAACATCACCAAGACGCAGCACCTGCTGTGGCACAAAGCATGGGCACACGGCCATCCCTATCCGATGACCAGAAGGCCGAAGTCGTGCGCCGATACGACAGAGGACGCGGAGAATCAGTTAGGTCTATGGCCATCGAATTCGGGGTTTCCAGAAACGTCATTGACCGAGCGCTGAGAGCCGCTGGCATCAAAAAATAGCCGGCACCTGGGGGTGCATAGGGGGTGCCACCATGCGGCCGGAACCCGCATGAAATAAGGCTTCCCGCAAATTGCACGGGGGTGCACGTTGACTGCACTCCGGGGTGCATATCGATGGTAACGGCCATGTTCAACCAACCGAGAGGTTAGAGACATGGCCGCAAAGACCATTCAACCCGTTTCACTGGCGCAAGAGACCCGCGCCACGCTGCCCACACCCGAGGCGGCATTTCACCTGAACAGGGCGCAACAGACCTTGCGTCTGTGGTCCATGAGGGGCGACGGACCAATCCGCCCACTGCGCGTAGCTGGCCGCCTCGCGTGGCCGGTCGCTGACCTGAAGCGCGTTCTCGGGGTGGCGCAATGATGGCCGCCGTGTTCTACCTGGTGCTCAGGGTCCGAGCATGGAGGGCCGCACGATGAACGAGCCCTCAAACGAGAAAGCCCCCAGCGGCCAGGCTGAGGGCTTTGGAAAGGAAACCGGGAATCGCGCCGGAAAGTCTACACGCTTCACGCCACGGCAGCGCCGCCTTGCCGAAGCGCTGGCGCCCGGTGGCTGGATCAGACGCGAGGACGTGGACCGCATCGCCGGGGCATCCAACGGCCCGGACGTGGTGGCCCAGTTGCGCCGCCGAGTCACCGGCCGCGACGGCATCGAAATGCAGATGGTGAAGGGCCAGGACCGGGACGGCCAGGCGGTCGAGTTCGGCCGGTACCGAATGACTACCGAGGGCCGGCGTCTTGCGGTGCTGGCCGGTCTGCTGCTGGGAGACGATGCAGATGGCCAACGGGCGTAACAAGGGCCGCAAGGTCGATCCCAAGCGAGACGGGGATGGTTTCGTGGCTTTGCCGTGGGCCGTCCTCGATTCACCGGCTTACCGCCGCCTGAGCCACCCCGCCCGCTCGCTCCTGCTGGAGATTGCACGGCAGTACGTGAAGGACAACAACGGCCAGCTTCTGCTGTCTCGCGAACACATGAGGTCGAGGGGGTGGAGCTCATCCGACGTGCTGACCCGTGCAAAGCGCGCGCTGCTGGCCGGCGGATTCATTCACGAGACCGTCACCGGCCAGTGGCCAGCAAAGGCCAGTTGGTACGCGGTGACCTGGTATTCCCTGGACCGCCACAGCGACTATGACCCCGGCGCCGCCGAGACGTTTGTGCGCGGTGCGTACCGGAAAGGACTGTCCATGAAAAACGAGCCCCTCCGTCCGTCTCACGGTACTAGACCCTCCCAAATAGGACCGTCTCACGGTACAGAGGAAAAGCGCGTAGCACCGTCTCACGGTCCTATTTGGGGTGTTTTTGCCCCCCTCTCAGTACCGTCTGACGGACACCATCTAGATATGCCATCTGCTGCACCAAAAGAAGTGACCCCGCCCGATAGCTGCGCTGGCCGCTACATCCGACTGACCGCGAAGCCGGAGCGCCTGTTCACCGGCCTGCTTGCGCCCACCACCACGACAACCAAAAAGGCCAGCGGTCGAGTCGCCGCGATGGCCTGAACGGAAGGACACCCATGGACACCCTCATCACCATGCACAGCGTGAAGGCCGAATTCGTCACCGACAAGCACGGCCCCATCGTGTTCATCACCGACACCGACAGTTGCGCAGACGATGGCGCTATGGTCGGCATGCACCCGATGCAGTTGCGCTACATCGCTGAGCGTTTCGCGGGGCTTGAGCCCCAGCCGAAGCCCCAACACGTCGGCGACCGGTCGGCAGCGCTGGAGCATCGCCTGCGGGTGCTGTTTGAGCGCATCGACGAGCTGCACATCGCCCTGCTGAACAGCCGGGCAAGTGAGTACACCGACATGTCGCGCGAACTGGCCAGCGCAGGGGCGCTGTACGAGATTGCCCGGGCCTTCACTGCCGACCTGCCCGAGGATCAGGCGCAAGAGTCTGCAGACCGCGCCCAGGCGGCCGAAGCGCCCACCACCAAGGCCAAGACCAGCGCAGGACCTGAAAAGGCCGCCAGCGCGCCCGCTGCTGCGCCGGCCGGGCAGCTTGGGCTTGACGTCTGAGCAGGGGGGCGCATGGACAAGAGCAAGCCCAAGAAGGGGCAGACCAGCAAGCGGGGGAACGAGTGCCCAGGGTACGACCTGAGCGGCTTTCCCGGCAGGACGTTGGGGGCGAGACTCGGGGCTCTGGCGCGCGTCCTGCGTGGCGAGGCGACCGCAACGCCTGAAGCGCTCCACGCGGCCCGGGGATGGGTGGTTGCAGTCCGTGGCCTGATTGGCGAATCAGGCAGCGACAGCACCAGCGCCGGGTTTCTAAAGTAGAAACGAATAGATACCCAGGTCCGCCTACCGAGAGCGGCGCGCCGGGCCAGAACCGATACCAGCCCGATACGAAAACTGCCCCACGGCCGACCTGAGACAGAACCCATGCGCCGACGGTCGCCGAAGAGGTGGCAGGTGGTGGGGCCTCCCATCCATCGCGAGATGGCAACCCCACATTGCGCACCGGCTGGACGCCGTGCTACGGCCGGGAGAATTTCACCGTGTCACACCTGCCGCTGGTGATTCTATGGGGCAACGCGCAGGCGCAGACAGAGCGGGAGCGAGTGGGTAGGGGCTCAAGGAAGCCCCATCGAAGGCCCTTCGTAGGGGCGTCTTTCAAGGAGGGCCACGCGTCGAGAGCGCAACGGCGCACCCTGAGAAAAAACCTCACTTTGGGCTCGAGGTTTTCCAGCGAGCAGCAAGCCCCTGCACCAGACAAAACCAGACATTTGGATTTGGATGGGCTGTTGACGAATGTTGACATTCGGCGCGGCGCGCTTCAGGCCGGGAAACGCCTGGCCACCTGAGAAAACCTCATTTCAGGATGGTGCTGCGGGCGCCTGGAGAACCGGACAGCGGGGCAAAAACTGCGCACCGATGGCTACATGGTGGCTACACAGGAATCCCAGAAACGACAAAGCCCGGTCAAAAACCGGGCTAAGTGCTTGATCTATATGGGGTGGCTGATGGGACTCGAACCCACGACAACAGGAATCACAATCCTGGACTCTACCAACTGAGCTACAGCCACCGCAAGCCTGCCATTATAGCGTGAACCTTTACTGTTTTGGCTCTGGCACCAGGATCTTCACCTTGAACCGTTGCTTGAGCAGCTCGTAGTGCGCCTGCGCCTCGGCGGCGTTCCACCACTGGGCATATTGCTGCACTTCCTGGTTCTGGGCCGAGGGCGTGGCGCGCGGCAGCACCTTCTCCACCTTCACGATTGCATAGCCCTGCTCGCCCAGGTCCACTCCGGCCCAGGATGGCAACTGCTTGGGGTCGGTGCTGAGCGCCGCCCTCAGGACCTGTCCGGACACACCTTGCGGGTTGTCGCGAGAAACGACCACAGATGCAGGCAGCGCAGTGGTGTCGCTGCCCGACTTGAGTGCCTCCAGCTTGCGGGCACCCTCTTCCTTGGCCATCTGGGCGGACCGCTGGGCGATCAGGCGAGCGCGCACACTGTCGCGGACTTCGGCCAGCGGCAGCGTGCGGGCTGGCGCGTGGTTCACGACGCGCGCCGCCGTCAACTGGCCCGAGGCCGTTTCGATCGCCTCGGTGTTGCGCTTGTTCTGGACGGAGTCGGGCGCGAACAGGGCGGAGAGAAGGCGCTCATTGGCCAGCACACCGGAGCCCGGTACCGGCTGGCGTGTCAGGCCCTTCGCGGTCTTGATCTCGAGCTTGAACTGGTCTGCCGCGGGCTTGAGGCTTTCCGCCTGCTCGTAGACCGTATTGCCGAAACCGTCCGCGCTCTCTGCGAAGCGCTTCTGCGCCTGCTGCTTCTTCAGATCGGCCTCGATTTGCGGACGCATTTCCTCGAACGTCTTCTGTTTGGGAGCCTTGATGTCGGTGAGCTGGATGATGTGGTAACCGAACTCGGTTTCCACCAGATCAGAAATCTCACCCTTCTTGAGCGAGAAGACCACGTCTTCGAACGGCTTGACCATCGCACCACGTCCGAAGAACTCCAGGTCGCCACCCTTGGCGGCAGACCCGGCGTCCTGCGAGTTGGCCTTGGCCACGGCGGCGAAGGTTTCGGGCGCCTTGCGCACCTGAGCCAGCAGGGCCTGCGCCTTGGCCTTGACCTTTTCGCGCTCCTCGGCGGGCGCGCCGGCCGCGGCATTGAGCAGGATGTGGCTGGCACGCCGCTCCTCGTCACCGGAGAGCTTGGCGACGTTCTCCTTGTAGTAGGCACGCAGGTCCTCTTCGTTGAGCGTCAGGCCCTTGGCGATCTCCGCGGCATCGAGCACGAGGTATTCGACGTCGATCTGTTCGGGCGCCTGGAACAGGGCCTGGTTGTCCTTGTAGAACTGCTCGATCTCAGCATCGGTCGGCGCCACTTTGGCCGCAAAGTCCTTGGCGGCCAGCGTCAGCACGCGCACTTCACGGCGTTCGAAAAATGCGTTGAGCGACACCTGGGCCACGGCCGATGGCGCGAACCCGGTGCCTTGCACACCACCGAGCACTTGGCGCATGGACAGGTCGGAGCGGATGCGGGCTTCGAAGCCCTCGGGCGTCAATCCCTGACGCGCCACCATCTGCGCATAGCGTTCGACATCCAGTGAGCCGTCGGGCTTGCGCAGCGCGGCGATGCCGGGGTCTTCCTGCAGCGCGCGCGCCAGGCGCTGGTCGCTGGTATAGAGGTGGTCCTTCTGCACGGCGGCGGCCAGCACGCGGTCGCGCACCAGCCGTTCCAGCGTCGCGTAGCGCGCGGCGTCGCTGTCGAGCAGTTTGGCATCGAGGTTGGGCATCTGCTCCCGCAGGCGCTGCGCCTCGTTGCGGTGCGCCTCGTCCCATTCGCTCTTGCGGATGTCGTGACCGTCCACCGTCGCCACGGCTTCACCGCGCTGGTTGAAGTCGGTGAAGCCCTGGACACCGAACAGCACGAAAGACGGAATGATCAGTATCAGCAGGAAGCCCATGAGGTACTTCTTGTGATTGCGGATGGAGTCGAACATGCCTGGAATCCTGCTACTTCAAACAAACGCCGACATCGGAATGTCGACAACAAAAAAGGCGAACCCGAGTTCGCCTTCTTGATGGTGGTGGGTGCTGACGGGGTCGAACCGCCGACCTACGCCTTGTAAGGGCGCCGCTCTACCGACTGAGCTAAGCACCCCACCGGGTACCTGGGTTTGCTCAGTTCAGAGCATCCTTGAGGGCCTTGCCCGGACGGAACTTCGGAACCTTGGCGGCCTTGATTTTAATCTCAGCGCCGGTGCGGGGATTGCGACCCTTGCGAGCGGGACGTTTGGTCACGGCGAACGAACCGAAACCCACCAGGGACACCGTGCCACCCTTCTTCAGGGTGGTGCGGATGGCGGTGATGGTGGAGTCCAGTGCGCGGGTGGCCGCAGCCTTGGAGATGTCGGCGTGCTTGGCGATGTGCTCGACGAGTTCTGTTTTGTTCACAAATAGCCCCTCTATAAGAAATAAAAGTTCGTCTCATCAGGCGAGTGCGTGATGGTTAAACACCGGCCGCCACTGCCTGCAGTTTCTGGTTGGGTCACAGGTCGCACCGGTGCGGGAAAGCCACCGCCCATGCGCGTCTTCATTAGACCCACGGGCCTGCTGCACTGTCAATACAGAGGCCATCGAAACCCCCGACGAACGCCAGAACCGCGAGATTCTATGCGGTTTGCATGGGCTCCCAGCGACACTCGCGCGACGAACACCATGCCGCGCGCCGCGTGCCGGATCACCCCGCCTGCACGCTGGCCGCGATCGCCTTGCCGAGATCGCTGGTGCTGGCCTGCCCCCCAAGGTCGCGGGTGCGCGGCGCATCGCTGCCGGGGGCCAGACAGGCTTCGATCGCCCGCATGATGGCGTCATGGGCCTCGCGATGCCCCAGGAAATCCAGCATCATCGCCCCGCACCAGATCTGCCCGATCGGGTTGGCAATGCCCTGCCCCGCGATGTCCGGCGCCGAACCATGAACGGGCTCGAACAGAGAGGGATGCTGGCGCGTGGGGTTGAGGTTGGCGCTCGGCGCGATGCCGATGGTGCCGGTGCAGGCCGGCCCCAGATCGGAGAGGATGTCGCCGAACAGGTTGCTGCCCACCACCACGTCGAAGAAGTCGGGTCGCTGCACGAAGTGCGCGGTGAGGATGTCGATGTGGAACTTGTCGACCTTCACATCCGGATACTCCTTGGCCATCGCTTCCACGCGCTCGTCCCAGTAGGGCATGGTGATGGCGATGCCGTTGGACTTGGTGGCACTGGTCAGGTGCTTCTTCGGGCGGGAGCGCGCAACCTCGAAGGCATAACGCAGCACGCGGTCCACACCGACGCGGGACATCACCGTCTCCTGCACCACGATCTCGCGCTCGGTGCCGGCGTACATGCGGCCACCGATGCTGCTGTACTCGCCCTCGGTGTTCTCGCGCACGATCACCATGTCGATCTCGCCCGGTTCGCGCGGGCTGCCATCGCGCCGCACCACCGGTGCCCGCACGCCGGGCATCAACCGGGCCGGCCGCACATTGACGTACTGGTCGAACTCGCGGCGGAACATCAGCAGCGACCCCCAGAGGGAGATGTGGTCGGGCACCTTGTCGGGCCAGCCCACCGCACCGAAGTAGATCGCATCGTGTCCGCCGATCTGCTCCTTCCAGTCGTCCGGCAGCATCTTGCCGTGGCGCTCGTAATAGTCGCAGCTGGAGAAGTCGAAGTGGTCGAACTGCAGGCCGATGCCGAACTTCGTTGCCGCCGCTTCGAGGACGCGCAACCCCTCGGGCATGACTTCGGTACCGATGCCGTCTCCGGCGATGACAGCGATGCGATGGACTGATGACATGGAAAGCTCCTGTGGTGGCAATGTGGTGTCGAGCTTACGGCTGTTTATGACAATAATTCATTCATTCATTATTTCCATGAAAGAAAGAATTGGACCGTCCTGATCTGGAACTGGTGCTGGCCGTCCGGCGCCACGGCAGCCTTGTCACCGCCGCTCGGGCGCTGAAGGTGGCGCCCTCCGTGGTGACCAAACGACTCGCGGCACTGGAGGTCCGGCTGGGCACACGGCTGTTCCAGCGCACGACCCGCCGCGTGAGCCCGACCGCCGACGGCGACACGCTGTGCGAACGCGCGCAGGAGCTGCTGCGCGCCTTTGAATCGGCCGAGGTGGAACTGCGCGAGCGCCAGGCCGAGCCGTCCGGGCCGGTCCGGCTGGCGGCCACCTTCGGCTTCGGCCGCACCTGGCTGGGGCCGGCACTGGCGTCGTTCCAGTCCCTCCATCCCAAGGTGAGCGTGCAGGTGCAGTTGACGGAACAACTGCCCGACCTCACGTTGGACGGGCTGGACGGGGCAATCTGGCTTTGGAGCGCGCCGGCACAGCGCGCGGGCGAGTGGGTTGCACGGCGGCTCGCCACCAACCAGCGTGTGCTGGTCGCCGCGCCAGCCTACCTGCGCCGGCGCGGAGAACCCCGTTCGCTGGACGAGCTGTCACAGCACGACTGCCTGGTGGTGCGCGAGAACGGTGGCAGCGCCGACCTGCGCTTCGACCACTGGCGCCTTCAGCGAATCGGCGAACGCCAGTGGGTCCATACGCCGGTGCGGGGTCCGCTGTCGAGCAACTCCGGCGAGCTGGTGCGCGACTGGTGCCTGGCGGGCCACGGCATCATGCTGCGCAGCCTGTGGGACGTGGCGCCGCTGCTGGAGCGCGGCGATCTGGTGCGGGTGCTGGACGAATGGAACATGCCCGACGCGGACGTTCACTGGATCGCACCCTACCGGGCGCAGGTGCCTCGCCGCATCCGGCTGCTGGTGGACTTCCTGGCCGAGCGCTTCCGGGACGAGCCCTGGCGCCAGCAGGCCGCCAGCCCGGTCAGCGCGAAGGACGCACCACCAGGCTCACGCCGAAGGCGGTGAGCGCGGTGCCGGCGATCGTCGTCGCCGTGATCGGTTCGGCGAACAGCACCCAGGCGATCAGCGCGGTGCAGGGTGGCACCAGGTACATCAGGCTGGTCACCGACGCCGCCGCACCTCGCTGGATCAGCATGTACAGCAGCGAACTGCCCCCCAGCGTCAGCCCGAGCACGGACCACGCCATGGCACCCACCAGTTCGGCGTTCCAGTGCATGGTTTCGGCCTCCAGCAGCGCCAGCGGCAGCGTCACCACCAGGGCCGCAGCGAGCTGGACCGTGTTCGCAGTGCGCACGTCACAAGGCTGGACGAAGCGCTTCTGATACAGCGTGCCGACGGTGATCGCGAACAGGGCCATCACCGCAAACGACAGGTTCAGCCAGTTGGCCGAATCGCCCGGGCCACCGGCGCCGAACTTGCGCGAGACCACCAGCACCAGACCGGCAAAACCCAGCAGCAGGCCCAGCCACTGGCGGCGCGACACATGGTGCCCGCCCACACTCGTGAGCCAGATCGCGGTGAGCACCGGCTGGATGCCGACGATCAGCGAGGACAGGCCGGAGCCCATGCCGGCCTTGACCGCGGCCCAGACGCCGCCCAGGTAGCCCGCATGCATGAGCACGCCGGTGACGGCCAGGTGGAGGGCCTGCCGGTGGTCGGACGGCCACTTCACCCCGGCCAGCACGATCCAGGGCAGGAAACAGAGGATGGACAGCGCATAGCGCACCGCCAGAAAGGACATCGGCGGTGCATGCGGCATGCCGTAGCGCGCGACGATGAAACCGGTGCTCCAGATCAGCACGAACACCCAGGGCATGGCGCGCAGCCATGCGTTCTTGTCGCCGGACATCAGCGCGAGCGGGCGCGGATCTCGGGCAGCGCCTTCTGCAGGTAATACACCATGGACCACACGGTCAGCACCGCGGAAATCCAGATCAGCCAGGTGCCCCAGACATGGGTGTCGATCACGCCGAACAGCGTGCCGTGGAACAGCAGAAACGGAATTGCGATCATCTGCACCGTGGTCTTGACCTTGCCGATCATGTGCACCGCCACGCTCTTGGTGGCACCGATGATGGCCATCCATTCGCGCAGCGACGAGATGGCGATTTCGCGGCCGATGATGATCAGCGCCACGAACACATCGGCCCGTTCCAGGTGCACCAGCACCAGCAGGCAGGCACAGACCAGGAACTTGTCGGCCACCGGATCAAGGAAGGCACCGAAGGCAGAGGTCTGGTTGAGCTTGCGGGCCAGATAGCCGTCGGCCCAGTCGGTGGCGGCGAACACGATGAACATCACCGTGGCGATCAGGTTCTGCTGCGCCGGGCTCACACCTTCCAGGTAGAACACGCCGATGATCAGGGGAATGGCGACGATGCGCGCCCAAGTCAGCAGGGTGGGAAGGTTGAAGAACATGGACGAGATTATGGGGGTGGTTTTGTACACTGGCCCTCCATGTCGCCCCCTCCCTCTCTCCCCGCGGCGCCTCGGAGCTTGGGCACCTTCACCCTGCGGTTCACGCTCGTGGCGGCGTTCACCGGCATCACGCTGCTGGTCAGCCTGGTCATCGGGCTGGCCACCGCCACCCTGGTGGGCGACTTCATGCGCGACGAATTCCGCCTGCGCATGTCGGACCTGGTGGCCGTCGCCGCCACGCAGATCAATGTGCAGGCCCACCACCGCCTGCAGACACCGAAGGACCAGGACAGCCCGGACTACCGTGCCCTGCGCGACCACCTGCGGGAAATCAGGGACCACGGCACCCACATCCGCTTCATCTACACCACCCGCCTGCGACAGGACGGCCAGGTGGTCTTCGTGGTGGACGCCGAGGAGAAACCGGAAGATTTCAGCGCACTCGGCGACGTCTACGCCGACGTGAGCCCTGAACTGCGGGTCGCCCTGTCGGCGCCCCGGGGCACCGCCAAGGCCTTTGTCACGCAGCGCTTCTACACCGATGATTGGGGAACCTGGATGTCGGCCTACGCGCCGCTGTACCTGCCCGACGGTCGCCTTGACGCGGTGCTCGTGCTGGACATGTCGGCGGACCGCATCCTCCAGCAGGAGCGGCAATACCAGTACACCCTCTGGGGCGCCTGCGCCCTGCTCGCGCTGCTGATGATGCCGCTGGCCTACTGGATGGCCCACCGCATCCGACGCCCGCTGTCGCGGCTCGAGGGTGACATGCGCAAGGTGCGCCAGTTCGACCTGGAAAGCACGCCACCCATCCACTCACGGGTGATCGAGATCAACCGCATGGTGGAGCAACTGGAGAGCATGCGTTCGGGCCTGCGGTCGTTCCAGAAATACGTGCCGGCCGAGCTCGTGCGGCGGCTCGTCGCGCGGGGGGTGGATGCCGAGCTGGGCGGCACGCAGCAGGAGATGACCTTCTTCATGTCCGACGTCGAGGGCTTCACAACGCTCAGCGAGCGGCTTGCGCCGGACGAGCTGGTGCACCACCTCGGCGAGTACCTGACCGCGGTCTCCGGCCGCCTGCTGGGTGCCGGTGCCACCGTCGACCAGTACATCGGTGACGCGGTGCTGGCCTTCTGGAACGCGCCCGAACCCGCGGCCGACCATCCGCAACGCGCCTGCGACGCGGCCCTGGCGGTGCAGGAGGCTGTTGCCCAGCTCAATCTCGCCTGGGAGGCGCAGGGCCGCCGCGTGGCGTTCAGGACGCGGATCGGGATCAACACCGGAGAGGCCATCGTCGGCAACATCGGCTCCAACGACCGCATGAGCTACACCGTGATCGGCGACGAGGTGAACCTGGTCAGCCGGCTGGAAGCGACCAACAAGTTCTATGGCACCTCGATCCTGCTGTCCGAACACACGCAGCAGCGAGTGCGGGCGCAGTTCGTGACCCGCCTGGTGGACCAGCTGGTGGCGTATGGCAAGAGCCGGCCGATCCGGGTGTACGAGCTGCTGGGTCGCCAGGGCGCGGTGGCGCCGGAGCCGCTGGCGGTGGTGGCCGACTACGAGACCGCGTTTGCCCACTACCAGCAGCGCGACTTCGGCACGGCAATGGCCCTGCTGGAGCGCCACCCCGACGACCCGCCGTCGCGGGTGCTGCTGAGCCGCTGCCGCCGCTACCTGGACCACCCACCGCTGGCGGAATGGGACGGCAGCTTTCTCTTCACCAGCAAGTAGGCCAGCTCCGCCCCTCAGTGCAGCGCCCGGTAGATGGCGTCGGCCAGCTCGGCCGAAATGCCCTCGACGGTGCTCAGGTCCTCGACGCTGGCAGCCGCCACGCCACGCACGCCACCGAAGCGCTGCAGCAGGCGCGCCCGCTTCTTGGGCCCGACGCCCGGGATGTCTTCCAGCTTGCTGCCACCGGTGCGCACCTTGGCGCGCTGCGCCCGCATGCCGGTGATGGCAAAGCGGTGCGCCTCGTCGCGGATCTGCGCCACCAGCATCAGCGCCGCCGAATCGTGGCCCAGGTACACCTTTTCGCGCCCGTCGGCGAACACCAGTTCCTCCAGCCCGACCTTGCGGCCCTCGCCTTTCTCGACGCCGACGATCAGCGACAGGTCCAGCCCCAGTTGCTGGAACACCTCGCGCGCCATGCTGACCTGGCCCTTGCCGCCATCGACCAGCACCAGGTCGGGCATGCGCGGGCCCTTGGGCGCCTCGCCCGCCACCTCGGCCGCGGGTTCCGGCGTGTCCGCCGCACCCGCCGGAACATCCACCGCCCCGGCCGTGGCCTCCGGTGCCACACCCTGCTCGGCCCGCAGCGCCTCGGCGATCTTGCCGTAGCGCCGCAGCAGCACCTGGCGCATGGCCGCGAAGTCGTCGCCGGGCGTGATGCCGTCGATGTTGTAGCGGCGGTACTGGCTGTTCTGCATCTTGTGCGCCTCGAACACCACGCAAGACGCCTGGGTCGATTCACCCGCCGTGTGCGAGATGTCGAAGCACTCGATGCGCAACTCGTCCAGGTTGTCGTCGGGCAGCCCCAGCGCCTCGGCCAACGCGCGCGTGCGCGCCTGCTGAGAGCCTTCTTCGGCCAGCAGGCGCGCCAGCGCGATCTCGGCGTTCTTCTGCGCCATGTCCAGCCAGGCGCGCCGGTGTTCGCGCGGCTGGTGCACCGTGTGCACCTTGGCCCCGTTCTGCTCGGTGAGGGCCTCCATCAGCGTCCGGCTCACGGGATGGCTGGTCACCAGGGTGTGCGGCAGCGCCGCCCCGAGGTAGTGCTGCGCGATGAAGGCCTCCAACACCCGCACGTGCACCCGTTCCATCGGGTCGGTGGCCGGCGATGACTCGGCTTCGGATTCCAGCGCCTCGTCGATCTGGGTCGCGTCCTCCACATGGGCCGGAAAGTACGGCCGGTCGCCGAGGTGCCGGCCACCGCGCACCATGGCCAGGTTCACGCAGGCCCGTCCGCCCAGCACCTTCACCGCCAGCACGTCGACGTCCTTGTCCGAGAGGTTGTCCATCGCCTGCTGCTGCAGCACGCGGGACAGTGCGCTCATCTGGTTGCGGATCTCGGCCGCCTGCTCGAACTCCAGCTTCTCGGCGTGGGCCATCATGCGCGCCTGCAGCGCGTCGAGCACCTCCTGGGTCTCACCGCGCAGGAAGCGCTCGGCGTCGGCCACGTCCCGCCCGTAGGCTTCGGTGTCGATCAGGTCCACGCAGGGGCCGGTGCAGCGCTTGATCTGGTAGAGCAGGCAGGGGCGTGTGCGGTTGGCGAACACCGTGTCCTCGCAGGTGCGCAGGCGGAACACCTTCTGCAGCAGGGTGATGGTTTCCTTGACCGCCCAGGCGCTGGGGTACGGGCCGTAGTAGCTGTGCCGCCGGTCGACCACGCCGCGGTAGTAGGCCATGCGCGGGAACGCGAGCATCGGCAGGGGTTTGGTCCCGGCGGTCCGGAAGGTCTCACGCGTGCCGGTGATCTTGAGGTAGGGGTAGCTCTTGTCGTCCCGGAACAGGATGTTGAACTTGGGGTTCAGCGTCTTGATCAGGTTGTTTTCCAGCAGCAGCGCCTCCGCCTCGGTGCGCACCACCGTGGTCTCCATGCGCACGATGCGGCTGACCATGTGGCCGATGCGGGTGCCGTCGTGGTTCTTCTGGAAGTAGCTGCTGACGCGCTTCTTCAGGTTGCGCGCCTTGCCCACATAGAGCAGCTGGTCCTGGGCATCGAAATACCGGTACACCCCCGGCAGGCCAGGCAGGGCCGCCACTTCGGCCAGCAGTTGTTCGGAGTGCGGTGCGTCGGGTGCGGGACTGGACATGGGGCCGTATTGTGAATCCGCCGCCATGGACAATCGGCGCATGCAATGGGACATCTTCTGCCGGGTCATCGACAACCTGGGCGACATCGGCGTGTGCTGGCGGTTGTGCGCGGGACTGGCGGCGCGCCAGCAGCGTGTGCGTCTGTGGATCGACGTGCCCGACGATCTGGACTGGATGGTGCCCGGCGCCCGGGAGGGTCACATCCCCGGGGTCGAAGTGATCCACTGGACGGAGCCGCTGAAGGTTGCCCACGCCGGCCCCGCTGCCGACGTCTGGATCGAGGCCTTCGGCTGCGATCCGGCGCAGGAATGCCTGGATGAGCTGGCCTTGCGCGTGCGACAGGGCGCTGCGGCGCCGGTCTGGCTGAACCTGGAATACATGAGCGCCGAGGCCTATGTCGAGCGCTGCCACCGCCTGCCCTCGCCCATCATGACCGGGCCGCTGCAGGGCCTGACCAAGTGGTTCTTCTACCCGGGCTTCACCCCCCGGACGGGGGGGCTGCTGCGCGAAACGGACCTGCCTGCGCGGCAGTCGGCCTTCGACGCGCCCGCCTGGCTGGCGTCGCAGTCGCTGCCGGTCGGCGGGCTCCCCAGGGCCAGCCTGTTCTGCTACGAGCCCCCTGCCCTGCGCGCCGTGCTCCAAGAGGCGGGTGCGCAGGCGCCCAGCGACTGGCTGGTCACCACCGGCCGCGCCGCCGACGCCGTGGCAGCCGAGCGCGGCCGGGGTCTGGACACCGGTCTGGCCCGGCTGCACACCGTGCCCCGCCTGACCCAGCACGACTACGACCACCTGCTCTGGTCCTGCGACCTGAATTTCGTGCGCGGCGAGGATTCGCTGGTGCGCGCGCTGTGGGCAGGCAAGCCCTTCGTCTGGCACATCTACCCGCAGCACGACAACGCCCACCACGCCAAGCTGGAGGCTTTCCTGGACTGGCTGGCGGCACCGCCCTCGCTGCGCGATTTCCACCGCGCCTGGAACGGCGTCACGCGCCCCGGCACCGTCTGGCCGGGCTGGGACGTGGTGAACACCTGGCAGCCCTGTGCGCTGTCGGCGCGGCAGCGCCTGCAGGCCCAGCCCGACCTGATCGGCCAGCTGATCGGGTTCGTCACTGGAAAGCGTTAAAATTTAACCCTTTGAAAGGGCCTGCAGGTGCTTCTCCAGCATCGTGCGGGCTTTGCTGTTTTTGGCGTTTTCAACGGCTGCAATTGCTATCCATTTGATAGCATCATCACCCAGTATTTGCGCCAGTCTCCCGGCGATTACAGGGCTTAGTCGGTCAGCTTCTTTTGCCTTGCAAAGCGCGGTCCTGTCAATGCCGATTTCCTTGCACAGTTCCGCATAGCTTTTCCCGCTCGATATCCATTGGGACTCTGCCTTCATGAGCAGGTCAATTGATCGTGCTTGCATGCTTCTTCCATGTTGTCAAGATGTCAACATGGTACGCGCTTCGATGTTGACGTGATTTCAACGCATGGGTATGGTCCGGCTCGTTGAAATCATGTCAACGAGCCGCCATGAAACATGTTCAGTCAGCCCGCATTGGTGGCAGCACCTTCGCCGCTTCCTTCGTCTCTCGTAGTGCATCCCTGATCGCTGGGTCGGCTACTCCCTCGTTCCATCGTCGTTCTGCCAGTCGCGACTCGTTGATGCCGTCTCTGATTGCGTTCTTGATCACGAAATACAGCGTGAAGAAGAAGGCGATCACGAAGCCCAGTTGGATCAAAAACGAAGCTAAAGCCAGCTTTGTCAATTCGATTTCCAGCGCCTGCATAACGGTTCCTCTCGGTGAACCGATCAGTTTAAGTCCCTCACCCTCAAACACCCCCGGCCCCCGGACCTTGGCGGCTCGGTCAAAGCCGGTGAGGGTGAGGGGCACCAATCACCTCCCCTGGCTGGAAATCTCGCTCTTCCTGCAACAGCAGACGTGGGGGCGGCGATGACCGATCACTACTCCCACGCCATGCATGCCGCGCTGTGCCGTGAAGCCGCCCAGCGTGGCACTGTTCCTTCTCGCCTCCACGTTCAGGCAAAAGTCGGTCGCACCGTGTGTTGCGCCCGCATCGTCCACGCCTGGGACACCAACGATGGAGCCGAAATGTGGCAGCTCGACCTTGTCGGCCCTATTCGGGGCCGCATGTCCATCCCTGCGTATAAGGTCCGCCAGTGCGCCCAGCTCGACGGCCGATGCACCTGCGAGGGGGTGAACTGATGGCTTTGGAGCTCGTTTCGGGGCCGGGGGTGCGGGAGCCTGCGAGCGCGCCCCCGGCCCCGTTTCGGAAGGTATTAGTAACACCTTCCGAAAGTCTCACCGGTGAGACAACCCAGCTTCAAGAGCCCGCCTTTTTCGTTGACTGGCTGTCCATCAGCCAAGTGCACACCGAGGGCGGCTTACCCCTCGTGGACTCCGGTTGTGTCATGGGTGTGGACGAGTCCGGTGAGCTGGAGTGGAAGACCTCCAAGGCTGTCAAGCATGAGGGCAGCTTTGAGACCAGTCTGAATGTGCGCTGCGATGGCTTCCGTGTGACTTTCAGCGGCAACGTGTCGCGCTTCGGTCGCGCTGACAACCTCTTCGGTTTTGATTTTTGGGAGTGCCTCCGCAGGGTTAATGCTGTTCTCGATCACTACGCGCTGCCACCGTTTACCGCTGGCAAAAAGATCGAGCGCATCACTCGCGGTGATGTGCGCTACGAGTGGACAGGTGCCCGGGTGTCTCGCATCGACCTGACGGCCAATTACGAGACCGGTAGCGTGGACAACGCGCACGCCCTCATGCAGTACCTCGGCACGCAGCACGCTGGCCGTCATGAAGGCCGGGTCTTGGGCCAGGGTGAAACGGTGGCATGGGGTGGCCGTGGTGGCTGTCGCCAGTACTGGAAGGCCTACATCAAACACCTCGAAATGCAGCGTCACGCTGCATCTGATCAGCGAGTTATCGACCACTGCGCGGAGCGCGGCGTAGTGCGTTTTGAAGGCACCGTCCGAACGAAAGCCCTGACGGACATGGGTAGCGCATTCCTGGGCGATTACGAAAGCGGGTGGGCCATGGCTCAATTGATTCAGCTCTTTGAGCAGCAAAAACAGGTTCTCCACCGCGCCGAGCGGTCCACGGACGACCTTGACGAACTACCTCGGCACCTTCGCGCCACGGCCCGCGACTACATGGCCGGAATGGACTGCGCAGCTCGCATGTCCCGCGCCTCTTTCTACCGCCACCGGGCCGATCTGCTGCCCTACGGCATCGATATCGCGGTGCGCAACGTGCGCCCGTTTCAACCTCGCGTCCGGGTGATCGAGCTGCGCCCGGCTGAGATTCCATCCTGGTATCAGCTCGCAGCCTGAAAGGGGCACAACATGGCACGTTTCAAAATTGTTGGCATCAAGCGTTTCACCGGTCGCGTGGACGGCAACGACATCGACAGCGGAAAGCTGTTCGTTGAGTGCAAGCTCGATGACAGCCGCAACGGCAAAGACAGCCACGCCAAGGGCGTGTTCACCGAAGAACTCAAGCTTCCCAGCTCCGAGCTGGTCAAACGTCTTGAGCATCTCCCGCTGCCCTTCTTGGCCGATGTGGACACCGAGCGCGTGGGCAACGGCAAGCAAAGCCGTGAAGTGGTCTTGGACGTGCGCCCGGTGGCTCCCGTCGTTGCTCAGCCTGTGAAGGCTACTGCCTGACGAGATTTCGACTACTGACCCGCGCCAAGGGGGTCAGTGGACGCAATCCCGCGTCGTCAACTGGAGTTTCCTCATGCGTTTCATCCGCAAATACGGCGCCGCAGGCGCTGCCCTCGTTCTGGCCCAGCAGGCCCATGCTGCCATCCCCGCTGCCGTCACCACCGCCATCGAAGAGGCCGGTACTGATCTGACCACCGCCGCCACGGCTGTCATCGTTGCCATGGTCGCTTTCTGGGCGCTGCGCAAGATCGGCAGCAAGATGGGCTGGTGGTAAGCCCTCGGGAGCGCTGGAATGGGCTTCCTGCACAAAAACGTTTGTTTCTCGACTGTCGAGGACGCACGGCAGGCGGCCTGTTCCGGCGCTTCTGCGGTGTGGGGTAGTGGCTCCAGCGTGTACACGTTGGAGTGCGCTACCTCCACTTTCGACACCACGTCCATGACGCTCTGTCGTCGCACCGATGGCGGCGCATGCGAAACGTTCGCCCAGGACTACCCCACCTTTTCGCCCTGTGATTTCGAGGCCGGTACGGTGCTCGCCGTTGATTGGATGTGGGCCGCGTTCCTTCTGTTCGTGGTGCTGTTTGCTGCAAAGCGCCTGATTGCGATCTTCTCCGGGAGTGACGACAAGTGACCTATGAAGTCTTCAACCAGGTCAACAGCATCCTGTTGATCGTCCTTCTGCTGGGGGCCGTGTGGTACATCTTCCGGTGATACGTGGCCTTTTCGTCCTCCTGGTGGCTCTTGTAGCTCTGTGTGCTCGTGCTGAGATTCCTGGTACGCCTGTGAATGAAATCCAGTTTCAAGCAAAGCAGATCGTGTATCCGGCCATCGTCGGCCCTTGGAACGTCAGCAAGACAGCCTCAGCAGAGCAAATGCTCGCGGATATAAGTGCGTACATGCCGTCTCTCGATGAGGTGTGCACTGCCTCGCCGCCTAAGGGTGGCTTACGCAGGCGCAATGCGACTGTTTACAGTACCAACACTGACGGCTCGCCGTCCTCATGGCGTCGTGAACAGTATTCGATGACAGCTCCTGCATGCTCCACCTGGAACGGGCCAGCATGGTCTGGTAGTTATGCTGTCAGCTACAGCCAGCGCACTCAGGATTATCTCCAGTGCCCCGCAAACGCGACGCAGTCTAGCCCGACTCATTGCACGTGCAATGAAGGCTTTAATGAGAATGCCCAAGCCGGTACCTGTGATCCGCCGCCCGACTGTCCACCTGGCACCGAAAAGATCGACGGCCAGTGCGTGCCCAAGTGCAAGCCCGATGAACACCGAGTCGACGGCGTCTGTCGCAAAAACGGCTGTCCAAGTGGAAAGCCTGCTGGTGAGTTCGGCACGTCTTCTGACTCTCCATCGTTCTATTGCACCTACTACCT
Source organism: Hydrogenophaga pseudoflava (assembly GCF_004353865.1). NCBI lineage: Bacteria > Pseudomonadati > Pseudomonadota > Betaproteobacteria > Burkholderiales > Comamonadaceae > Hydrogenophaga > Hydrogenophaga pseudoflava. The sequence goes on along the minus strand of NZ_CP037867.1, from coordinate 1,981,712 downwards.
TCCCGCGTGGAAGTACTGCATGGTTTCGGTGCCTAATCCTGCGTGTGTGAAGTACCAGGACAATGGCGTTTGGAAGCAGTCTTGTGGCGGTCAGGGTATCTGGCAAGGTGGCGCATGTACTCCTACCACTCCCCCTAAGCCGACACCACCTAGCCCTGATCCCGAGGGTCCACCTCCAGACCCTAACGCTCCCCCTACTGATCCTGAAACGCCTGGGACAAATCCGCCTACGCCGACGCCTACACCGACACCTACACCGACACCACCAGACGAGGGCGGCGAGTGTCCCGAGGGTCAACATAAGGGTGCTGACGGCCAGTGCTACAAGGACAACCAACCTCCGGTTGAGGACCCCAGTAACCCGGGTGAAACGACGTGCCCTCCTGGCATGTCCAAGGTCTACATCAATGGCGTTGCAACGTGCGTCTCGTCGGAGTACGGCGGTCCTCCCGGTGGCGGCAGCGGCCCCGGTGATCCTGGCGATCCTGATCCCGGTACAGGCGGTGGCTCTGGCAATTGTGTTCCTGGTGACAAAAGGGTTGCATGCTCAACGCTAGACGGTGAGGCTCCTGACAACATTGGCCGCGTCACTAAAACAGTGACGTGGACCCCCGATTACGTGCTCGGTTCTGGCGGCGGCTCGTGTCCCGCCGATCAAGTGGTGACCATGGCCGGTCGTCAGATCAAGCTCACAAACATGGCCTGGGCCTGCGACAAGCTCAGCGCCTACGTTCGTCCGATGGCGCTTCTTCTGGCGACCATCAGTGCAATTTTTATCGTCACCGGCGCTGCCGGCGGAAGACCGGAGGACTGACATGCCATTGCTCGGTGCCCTTCTCTCGTGGGTGGGGCCTCTCATCGGTCGTGCGCTTCTTGCGCTCGGCTTCAGCGTCGTGACCATCACTGGCATGAACATCATGGTGGACCAGCTCAAGGCCCAGCTCCAGTCGGCTGGCGCATCAATGAGCGTCGATGTGATGAACCTCTTTCAGCTCGCAGGCGGCAACGCTGCGGTGGCCATCATCATGGGCGCGATTAACGCGCGTGTGGCCATGTGGATGATTGCCAAGGCCACGCGCATCCTCGGGACGCCTCAATCATGATTACCCTCATTACCGGAGCGCCTGGAAGTGGCAAAACGCTCTACACCATCGACAAGCTGATGCGGCCTCTGGTTGGCACCAGCGTTTCAGGCCAGGACGATGACGGCAACCAGGTCAAGTACGACCGCACCATCTATTCGAACATCAACGGTCTGTTGCTCGATCATCAGGCGGTTGACGGCAAGTGGTTGGAAGACCTGCACAACCAGAAGCAGCCCGGCATGGTCGTCGTGTTTGACGAGGTGCAAAGGGTCTGGCCGAACCGACCTGCTGGTTCCAAGAAGCCTCCCGCGGTCGAGTTCCTGGAGACGCACCGGCACGAGGGCATTGACCTCGTCATCATGACGCAGAATCCGCAGTTGCTGGACCCTGCCGTTCGTGCCCTGGTTGGGCGTCATCTGCACATGCGCCGAATCGCTGCTCTCGGCGCTGCCGTGGTCTACGAGTGGGACGCCTGCTCCAACAGCCTGAATTTCAAAGCGGCCTTTACCAAAACGGCGTATCGCTACAGCAGTGCCGTTTTCAAGCTCTACAAGAGCGCCAAGGTCCACACGAAGCCAAAGCGAAGCCTGCCCGCTGCGGTGTGGATCGCGGGCGCTGCTATCTGCGGTGCGGCCTACGCTTGGCCGACTCTCATGGACCGCATCACGTCGCGTGCTCAAAACCCGGCCATGCTGACCAAGGACGCGCCTGGAGCGCTTCCCGGCTCGCCTGCCACCTCACCCCTTCCGCTCCAGGAAACGCAGCCTGTACCGCCGATTCCTGCCACCTCTGAGCGTCCGCTCGGGCCGATGGCCGAAGGTGCACCGCAGTTCTCTGGCTGCATCGTGGCCGCTGGCTACTGCCTCTGCTACGACACGGCTGGCGCTCAGGTGGATGGCGATCTGGATGAGTGCAAGCGTGCGGAAAAGCCCGCGCCTGCGCGTCTGGCTCTCGCCGACGGACCTACCGAGGGTGGCCGACCGTCCACCGATGAAGAGGCTGACTTCCTCATGATCCGCGCCACGACAAAGCGGCCACCTCTCCCCTCAATTCGGTTTTGATAGACAAACAGGGCCTCGGCGTGCAAACCCCCTCTCCGGGACCCTGACGGCCCTACAGGGCCGCGAAAAAACGGCGCGAGGTGCCACCCCTGACGTGCTCTTTTCGGAGCTTAAAGAGCGGTCGAATGCTGATACGGTTCGGCCGTTTTTTTGGTATCAGGGGGAACAGATGCTGATCGGCTATGCCAGGGTGTCCACGCTCGACCAGGACACTGCACTCCAGCTCGACGCGCTGCGAGCTGCGAACGTTCGTAGGGTGTACCAGGACAAGGCCAGCGGCGTCGGAGACCGGCCGCAGCTACAGGCTGCGATCGCAGGGCTTCGACCGGGTGACTCTCTCGTGGTTTGGAAGCTCGATAGGATCGCGCGAAGCCTGTCTGATCTGCTGGGCATCATCGGTCGAGTGAAAGCGTCTCAGGCGTCGATTCGTAGCCTCACAGAGCCCATCGACACCTCTTCACCAATCGGCGAATTCACCCTTCAAGTGCTTGGAGCTGTCGCACAGCTCGAACGCTCGATGATTCGTGAGCGGACCATCGCCGGTCAGGTTGCTGCATTGCAGAGGGGCAAGAGCATCGGCCGGCCGCGAATCTTGTCACCTGAAAAGGAAAACCAGCTCTATGCCGAATGGCAGTCAGGACAGTTCAGCAAAGCTGAATTGTCTCGTCGCTACAACGTCGGAACTGTAGTGGTTTACAGGGTTATTCACGAACACGAGCGCCCAGACCACCCCTGGGTGCGCCGGTCTAGGCCGGTTCTTGGAAAGTATTTGAAGGGTTAAAATCCAAGGCTTTGCTAGAAGCGTCGCCGCACAAGGAACCGCGGCCCAACTGTTGGAACCCCTATGAAAATCGCCCAAGAAATCCGCGCCGGCAACGTGATCATGCACGGCAAGGACCCCATGATCGTCCTGCGCACCGAGTACGCCCGCGGCGGCCGCGGCGCCGCCACCGTCCGCATGAAGCTCAAGGGCCTGCTGGGCAACATCGGCACCGAAGTCGTCTTCAAGGCCGACGACAAGATGGACCAGATCATCCTGGACAAGAAGGAGTGCACCTACTCCTACTTCGCCGACCCGATGTACGTCTGCATGGACACCGAGTACAACCAGTACGAAGTGGAAGCCGAGAACATGGGCGACGCCCTGAACTACCTGGAAGACGGCATGGCCGTTGAAGTGGTGTTCTACGAAGGCAAGGCCATCTCCGTCGAACTGCCCACCAGCATCGTGCGCGAGATCACCTGGACCGAACCCGCCGTCAAGGGCGATACGTCCGGCAAGGTGCTCAAGCCCGCCAAGATCGCCACCGGTTTCGAAGTGGCCGTACCGCTGTTCGTGGAACAGGGCGACAAGATCGAAATCGACACCCGCACCGGCGAATACCGCAAGCGTGTCTGATCCGGTCTCCGCTCCACAGAAAGGCTCCCGCAAGGGAGCCTTTTTTGTTGTTGCTACCCTTGCACCATGGACCTTCTCTCCCGCATCGCCGACGTCATCATCCCGGTCTTCCTGATCGTGGCCATCGGCTACGGCTACGCGCGCCGCAAGGTGCCGGACCTGTCCACCTTCAACCGCATCGCGCTGGACGTGCTGGCGCCGGTGCTGGTGTATTCGGCTCTGGCGGCCAAGGACTTCCACCTGGCCGATCATGTGCCGCTGCTGATCGGCGGCACGGTGCTGATCCTGGGCAGCGGCCTGCTGGCCTGGCCGCTGGCGCGCTGGTTCGGTGCACAGCCGCGCACCCTGGTGCCGGTGGTGATGTTCAACAACTGCGGCAACATGGGCCTGCCGCTGGCCCTGCTGGCCTTTGGCCCGGCGCACTTCGGTGCGGCGGTCGCGCTGTTCTCGGTCAGCAACCTGTTCCACTTTTCGATCGGCGCGCGCATCACCAGCGCCTCGGCCCGCACGCGCGACCTGCTGACCAGCCCGCTGATGATCGCCACCGTGCTCGGGTTCGCCAGCGCGCTCACCGACCTCCGTCCGCCCGACGTGCTGCTGGGGGGCCTGAAGCTGCTGGGCGATGCGATGCTGCCCATGATGCTGTTCGCCCTGGGCGTGCGACTGACCTCGCTCACCCGTTCCGGTCTGGCACTGGGTCTGCTGGGTGCACTGGCCAGACCCCTGCTCGGCCTGGCCATCGGCATCCCTCTTGCTTGGGCCCTGGGACTGGAGGGCGCGGCGCGCGGACAGCTGCTGCTGTTTGCCGCCCTGCCCCCGGCCGTGATGCAGTTCATGCTGGCCGAGCGCTACCACCAGGAGCCCGACAAGGTCGCCGCCATGATCATGCTGGGCAACGCCCTGGCAGTGGTCTTCGTGCCGCTGGCCCTGGCCATCGGGCTCTGATCCGTTTTTGTCTGTCACCGAGGATTTCGCATGGAAACCACCCAACACCTGAGCGAACAGCGCATCGCCGACGCCTGGGCCGACCTGCAGGCCCATTCCAACAGCGGCAACGCCCTGCAGGCGGATGCCTACCGGCTGGCCTTTGCCGACCCCGAGTTCCTGTTGCGACGCGAGACCCGCGGCATCCGTTTCCAGCTGGAAATGCTCAAACCCGACCTCGCGCAGCAGCAACTGGGCATCGAGAACACCATCGTGGTCTTCGGCAGTGCGCGCTTCCGTGAGCCAGACGAGGCCAGAGCCAACCTGGAGAAGGCCATCGAGGGCGGTGACGCCGAAACCATCCGCAAGGCCGAGGCGCTGCTGCGCAACGCCCACTACTACGACGAGGCGCGGGAGTTCGCCCGCATCGTGGCGCGCTACAGCCGCGGCTGCCCGCGGCACGACCAGCTGTTCATCTGCACCGGCGGCGGCCCGGGCATCATGGAAGCGGCCAACCGCGGGGCACACGACGAGGGCGCACTCAACGTCGGTCTGAACATCTCACTGCCGCACGAGCAGTCGGGCAACCGCTTCATCTCGCCCGAGCTGAGCTTCAAGTTCCACTACTTCGCACTGCGCAAGATGCATTTCATGATGCGCGCGAAGGCGCTGGTGGCCTTTCCGGGCGGCTTCGGCACGCTCGACGAGCTGTTCGAAGTGATCACCCTGGTGCAGTGCAAAAAGGCCAAGCCGGTGCCCATCGTGCTGTTCGGCAGCCACTACTGGAAGCGCCTGCTGAACCTGGAGGTGCTGGTCGAGGAAGGCACGATATCGCCCGAGGACCTGAACCTGTTCAAGCTGGTCGACGACCCGCAGTCGGCCTGGGACCACATCGTGCGCTTCTACGACTTGAGGACTTAATACCCTCCGCCGAGGGCTTTGTACAAAGCCACCTGGTTCTGCTGCTGCGCCAGCCGGGTCTGTGCCAGCGCCTGCTGGGTGGCGAACAGCGAGCGCTGCGCGTCCAGCACATCGAGGTAGCTTGCCACGCCGTTGCGGTAGCGCAGTTCGGCCAGGCGGAAGCGATCTGTCTCTGCCTGAGCCTGAGCTTCCTGGGCCGCGAGCTGTTCGCCCAGTGTGGCGCGCCCGGCGAGCGCGTCGGCCACCTCGCGGAACGCGACCTGGATGGCCTTTTCGTACTGGGCCATGGCGATGTCGCGCGCAGCCTTGGCCGCGTCCAGGTTGGCCTGGTTGCGCCCCATGTCGAAGATCGGCAGCAGGGCCTGCGGCGCCAGCGTGAAGCCCCAGGACCCGTCCTTGAACAGGCCCGAGAGCTCGGTGCTGACGGTGCCGATACCAGCGGTCAGCGAGATGCGCGGGAAGAACGCGGCCCGCGCGGCACCAATGTTGGCGTTGGCCGCGACCATCTGCTGTTCGGCCTGCCGGATGTCGGCGCGGCGGGTCAGCAGTTCCGACGGCAGACCTTCGGGCACCGGCTGGAACGGCGCCACGTCGCCCGCGCCGGGCAGCAGGTTCGCCGGCACCTCCTGCCCCACCAGCAAGGTCAGGGCATTGAGGTCGAGCGCGATGGTCCGGCGCTGTTGCGCCAGCGTGGCGCGCGCCGCCGCGGTCAGGGACTCCGCCTGGCGCAGGTCCAGCGCGGACGCGGCACCGTTGTCAAAGCGCAGCTTGGTCAGCCGCAGCGAATCCTCGCGCGTGGCCAGGGTGCGCTGGGTCAGCGCCAGCAGCGCCTCGTCGGTCTGCAGGCTGAGCCAGCTGCTGGCCACCGAGGCGACCAGGCTGGTCTGCACCGCGCGCTGCGCTTCCTCGCTGGCGAGGAACTGGGCCAGCGCGGTGTCCTTGAGGCTGGCCACGCGGCCGAAGAAATCCAGCTCCCAGCTGGCCATGGCCAGACCCGCCGTGTAGGTGCTGCTGATGTCGCCGCTGGGGGTGGGCTGGCGGTTGCCGGCCACCGTGGCGTTGACGGTCGGCACCTGGTCGGCGCGGCGCACCTGGTACTGCGCGCGCACCTGTTCGATGTTGAGTGTCGCCACGCGCAGGTCGCGGTTGTTCTTCAGCGCCAGCGCCACCAGCTCGCGCAGGCGGGCGTCGGTGATGAAGCTCTCCCACGCCTGCACCGGGCCGCTGGCCGTGACCGAGGCCGGCTGCCCTGGGAAAGTGGCCGGCACGGGGGCCGCGGGACGCTCCAGCGTGGGCGTCATCGAGCAGCCGGCGATCAGGGCCGCTGCCGCCAGCGCGCCAAGAGAGAAGAAACGGGTGTCAGGCATGGTGTACCCCATGGTGTTGGGCCTCGGACTCGTGCAGGCGCTGCTGGCGCTCGCTGTCCTTGAAGAATGTGCGCACGAGGACGAAGAAGATCGGAACGAAGACCACCGCCAGCACGGTGCCGGTCAGCATGCCGCCGATCACGCCGGTGCCGATGGCGCGCTGGCTGGCCGAGCCGGCCCCGCTGGCCAGGAACAGCGGCAGCACGCCCAGGGTGAAGGCCATCGAGGTCATCACGATCGGACGGAAGCGCATGTGCGCCGCCGCCAGCGCGGCCTGGATCACGTTGTGGCCCTGGGCCTGCATGTCCTTGGCGAACTCGATGATCAGGATCGCGTTCTTGGCCGACAGGCCAATGATGGTGATCAGACCCACCTGGAAGTAGACGTCGTTGGCGTAGCCGCGCAGCAGCGTCGCCAGCAGCACGCCGAGCACGCCCAGCGGCACCACCAGGATCACGGCCATCGGGATCGACCAGCTTTCGTACAGCGCGGCCAGGCAGAGGAACACGGCCAGGATGGCGAAGGCGTAGAGGATCATGGCCTGCGAGCCGGCGAGTTTTTCCTCGCGCGACTGGCCCGTCCATTCGAAACCGAAGCCCTGCGGCAGCTTGGCCGCCAGCGCCTCCATCTCGGCCATGGCCTGGCCGGTGCTCACGCCCGGCGCGGCGCTGCCGCTGATGCGCATGGCCGGGTAGCCGTTGTAGCGCACGGTCTGCATCGGGCCGGTGATCCAGTGGGTGCTGGCAAAGGCCGACAGCGGCACCGCCTGCCCCTTGTTGTTGAGCACGTTGATGCGCAGCAGGTCTTCGGGCTGCATGCGGGCCGTGGCATCGGCCTGCACCACCACGCGCTGCAGGCGCCCGGCGTTGGGGAAGTCGTTGACGTAGCTGGAGCCCAGCGCGGTGCCGATAGCGGCGCTGATGCTGTCGAAGCCCACGCCCAGCGCATTGGCGCGGTCGCGGTCGATGTCGATCTGCAGCTGCGGCGCGTCTTCCAAACCATCCGGCCGCACCTGGGTCAGCAGCTTGCTCTGCGAGGCCATGCCCAGCATCTGGTTGCGCGCGGCCACCAGCGCGTCGCGGCCCAGACCGGCGCGGTCCTGCAGGCGGAAGCTGAAGCCAGACGACGCACCCAGTTCAGGGATGGGGGGTGGGCTCAGCGGGAAGATGAAGGCATCCCTGATGCCCGACAGCGCACCGAAGGCCCGGCCGGCGATGGACTGAGCGTCGCTGCCCGGCGCCGTGCGCTCGGCCCAGTCCTTGAGCGTCACGAAGGCGAGCGCCGCGTTCTGGCCCTGGCCCGAGAAGCTGAAGCCCAGCACGCTGACCATGCTCTGCACTTCCGGTTGCTGCAGCACGAAGCCTTCGACCTGCTTCATCACGTCCAGCGTGCGTTCCTGGGTCGCACCCGGCGGCAGCTGCACGTTCACCAGCATCGTGCCCTGGTCTTCATTGGGCAGGAAGGAACCGGGCAGGCGCTGGTAGACCAGTGCCACGGCCACCACGATGGCGACATAGATCAGCATGGTGCGGCCCGCGCGCGGCAGCAGGCGCGACACGCCTGCCTCGTAGCGCTTGGCGGTGCGAGAGAAGGTGCGGTTGAACCAGCCGAAGAAGCCCTTCTTCTCGTGGTGGTGCCCGGCCTCGACCGGTTTGAGCAGCGTGGCGCACAAGGCGGGCGTGAGCGACAGCGCCATGAAGGCCGAGAAGGCGATGGACACGCCCATCACCGCCGCGAACTGGCGGTAGATGTTGCCCACCGAGCCACTGAAGAAGGCCAGCGGCACGAACACCGAGATCAGCACCACGGTCACGCCGATGATGGCGCCCGAGATCTGGCCCATGGCCTTGCGCGTGGCCTCCAGCGGCGGCAGGCCCTCCTCGCTCATGATGCGCTCGACGTTCTCCACCACCACGATGGCGTCGTCCACCACGATGCCGATCACCAGCACCATGCCGAACATGGTCAGCACGTTGATCGAGAAGCCCATGGTCAGCAGCGCGGCGAAGGTTCCCAGCAGCGCCACCGGCACCACCACCGTGGGAATCAGCGTGTAGCGCCAGTTCTGCAGGAACAGCAGCATCACCAGGAACACCAGGGCCACGGCTTCGGCCAGGGTCTTGGCCACTTCCTGGATCGAGATCTTCACGAACTTGGAGCTGTCGTAGGGAATCGTCCAGCTCATGCCCTTGGGGAAGAACTTCTCCAGCTCGGTCATGCGGGCACGCACGGCTTCCGCGGTGGCCAGCGCGTTGCCGCTGGGCGCCAGCTGCACGCCGATGCCAGTGGACGGCTTGCCGTTCAGGCGCGCCGAGGTGGCGTAGCCCTGGGCGCCGAGCTCGATGCGGGCCACGTCCTTCAGGCGCACGGTGGCGCCGTCGCTGCTGGCGCGCAGCACGATGTTGCCGAACTGCTCGACGCTGGCGAGCTGGCCATTGACCACCACGGTGGCCGAGATGCTCTGCCCTGCCACGTTGGGCAGTGCGCCGATTTCACCGGCCGAGACCTGGGCGTTCTGCGCGCGGATCGCGTTGGTGACGTCGGCCGCGCTGAGGTTGAAGCCCAGCAGCTTGGCCGGGTCGATCCAGATGCGCATCGCACGCTCGGTGCCGAACAGCTGGGCCTGGCCCACGCCGGGCAGGCGCTGGATTTCAGGCACGACGCTGCGCGAGGCGTAGTCGCCCAGTGCCACCGGGTCCAGGGCGGGGTCGTCGCTGGTCAAGATCGCGAACAGCAGGAAGTTGTTGCGCGACTTGTCGACGCGCACGCCCTGCTGCGTCACGGCCGCGGGCAGGCGGGGCGTGGCGCGCGCGAGCCGGTTCTGCACATCCACCTGCGCCAGGTCGGCGTTGGTGCCGGGCTCGAAGCTCAGCGTGATGCTGCCGGTGCCGTTGGCCTGGGCCACGGCTTCCATGTAGATCAGGCCCGGCGAGCCGTTCATCTCCTGTTCGATGACGGACAGCACGCTGTCTTCCAGCGTCTTGGCCGACGCCCCCGGGTAGGTGGCGTTGATGATGATGGAAGGCGGCGCCACCGGCGGGTACTGCGCGATCGGCAGCTGGGTGATGGACACCGCGCCCGCCACCATGATGAAGAGCGCGATCACCCACGCGAAGATGGGGCGCTCGATGAAGAATTTCGCCATGTCGGGCGCTCCTTACTTGGCGGCTTCCGCAGCGGGTTTGGCTTCGGCAGCCGGCTTGGCAGCATCGGCGGGCTTGGCGTCCGCCGCGGCAGCGGCCGGAGCTGCGGGCTGGCTACCCGGTGGCGCCCAGGGCACGGCCTTGACCGGGGTGCCCGGGGGCATCATCTGCAGCTTCTGGAAGCCGTCGACCATCACCTGTTCGCCGGCCTTCAGGCCATCGAGCACGACCCAGCGGCCGCCCTGCTGCCCGCCCACCTTGACCGGGCGTTGTTCGATCTTGCCGTCCGCGCCCACCACCGACACCGTGTCGCCCTGGGCCGTGCGCGTCACCGCCTGCTGCGGCAGCGTGATGGCGTTGCTCGCCACGGCCTGCTCCAGCCGCACGCGCACATACAGCCCCGGCAGCAGCATGCCGCCCGGATTGGGCACCTCGGCGCGCAGCGTCACCTGGCCGGTGGTGGCGTCGACCGTCAGATCGGAGAACAGCAGCTTGCCCGGCTTGGCGTGTTCGCTGCCATCGTCGAGCACCACGCGGACCGCGGCAGCGCCGTCACCGGCGCCCTTGAGCTGGCCGGCCTCCATCGCGCGCTTCAGGCGCATGGCCTCGGTGGCCGACTGGGTGAAGTTGACATACAGCGGGTCGACCTGCTGGATCACGGCCAGCGCGGTCGCCTCGCCTTGCCCGACCAGCGCGCCCTCGGTCACCAGCGCCCGGCCGATGCGGCCCGAGATGGGTGCGGTCACGCTGGCATAGTTCAGATTGATGCCCGCGGTTTGCACAGCGGCCTTGGCGGCGGCCACATCGGCTTCGGCCGCCTTCTGGGCCGCCACCGCGTTGGTGTACTCCTGCTGACTGATCGCGTTCTCGGCCACCAGCGGCTTGTAGCGCTCGGCCACAGCGGTGGTGCTGGCCAGGTTCGCCTGGGCGCGGGCCAGGCTGGCCTGGGCACTCTGCAACGTGGCCTGGTAGGGCGCGGCGTCGATGCGGAACAGCGCCTGACCGGCCTTCACATCGCTGCCTTCCTTGAACAGGCGTTGCTGCAGGATGCCGGCCGCGCGGGCCCGCACCTGTGCCACGCGAGAGGCCTCCAACCGGCCCGGCAGTTCGGTCTGCAGACCGACATCGCCTGGCTGCACGGTCACCACGCCCACTTCCGGCGCGGGCATGCCCCCACCCGGTGCGCCGCCACCGGCGGGCGGTGCATCGGCCTTGCCGCAGGCGGCCAGCGCCGCCACCAGAGGCAACAGCAGGAAGGTCTGGCGCAGACGAGCGCCAGAGGATGTGCGCGCCGCGGGCGGCGTCGGGGAAACGGGGGATGAAGCGGGCATGAAGAACCTCATGGGCGACGGATGAAGACGGAACCTGGACGGACACGCCATCCTGCGCAAAGCGCATGCCAGCGTTACCGAAGGGGTCGCAGTATACATACAGACACGAATGTATGTATATTCGCAGGGTTGTTTTTTATACCAACAGATCACCATGGTCCGACGCACCAAGGCCGACGCCGAAGCCACCCGCACCGCCCTGCTCGACGCCGCCGAACAGCTGTTCCAGGCCAACGGGGTCTCACGCACCTCGCTGCAGGACATCGCGAGCGCGGCAGGCACCACGCGCGGTGCGATCTACTGGCACTTCAAGGACAAGGCCGCCCTGTTCAACGCCATGATGGACCGGGTGACACTGCCTCTGGAACAGTCGACCTATGCCGCGCAGGTCGAGGAAGCGCCGCTGCAGCAGATGCGCATGTCGGTGCTGACGGCCTTGCGCAAGACCGCCACCGACGAACAGGCGCGCCGCGTGTTCGAAATCGCCACCCAGCAGGTCGAGTACAACGGCGAAATGCTGGCCGTGCGCGAACGCAAGCTGCGCTGGCGCGACGAGTACCTGCTCTATCTCACCCAGCAGTTCGAGGCCGCAGCCGCCGACGCGGGCATCCGGCTGCCCATCCCCAACCGCAGCGCGGCATTGGGACTCAAGGCCATCCTGTCCGGCCTGCTCGACAACTGGCTGCTGGACACCAAGGACTTCGACCTGGTCCAGGTCGGCAGCCAGGTGATGGACAGCTACCTGGCGGGGCTGGGTTTCAGTGTCCTGGAGGCGCCGAAGGCGGCAACTCTTCTGGCGCCTGTGCGCGCGAAGGCAGCCCCAGGTGCAAGGCAGCCTGCGCCAGCAGGTTCGCCGACACCGGCGCGGTCACGAAAACGAACAGCGTGATCAGCAACTCGGCAAGGCCGGGCCGCCCCTGCGCCCAGCCCAGCAGCAGCGAAGCCAGCAGCACCCCACCCACGCCCAGGGTGGACGACTTGGTGGGCGCGTGCAGTCGCATGTAGAAGTCGGGCAGGCGCACCATGCCGATGGCGCCCACCAGCAGGAAGAAGGCACCGACCACGATCAGGATCGCGGCCGCCCATTCGATCACCGGGTTCAGTTCCATCGTTTCACTCCACCACATCACCGCGGCTGAGGTAGCGCGCCAGCGCCACCGTGCCGACAAAACCCAGCAGCGCCACGATGAGCGCAGCCTCGAACAGCAGCGGGGTCTGCCAGCGCAGACCGAGCAGCACCACCAGCGCCACCAGACTCAGGTAGAGCGTGTCCAGCGCCAGCACCCGGTCGGCGATAGCCGGGCCGCGCAGCAGGCGCCAGCCGCACAGCAACAGGGTCAGGGTCACGGCGCCGATGCCGATGCCCAGCGCGATCTGCAGAATGCTCATGCGGAGGCCTCCCCATCCTGGCCAAAAACCGCCATCAGTGGCGTCTCGTAGCGCGCCTTCATGTCGGCCACCATGCCGGCCGCGTCCTCGCAGTTCAAGGCGTGCACCCAGATGCAGCCTGCGGATTCGTCCACCACGGCCGAGACGGTGCCCGGCGTCATGGTGATGATGCTGGCGAACAGCGCGTTGACCCGGTGGTGTTCGCAGGCCAGCGGCACGCGCAGCCAGGCCGGTTGCGGACGGCTCATGGGGCCGAGCACCAGCCGGGCCACGGTGATGTTGGACAGCACGATGTCCCACAGCACCACGAAGGTCAGACGGATCGCGGCGCCCCAGTGGATCGGGCTGCCCGCGTGCAGCAGCCCCCGCAGCAGCCGCGGCACGATCAGACCCAGCAGCGCGGCCGAGAGCAGGTGCACCGGCTCCAGGCTGCGCGAGAGCGCCAGCCAGCTGGCCGCCAGCAGCAGGGACAGCACCGGGTGGTCGAACCAGCCACCGCGGCGGTCGAGGGTGTCGGATTTCATGGTTGCCTCTCCTGGACGGGTGCGCCGCGCTGGCCGTCGTAGGGACGCGTGCTGGGCGGTGCGTCCGGCCCGAGCACGGCGCGCACGTAGTCGGCGTTGACCGCGAGTTGCGCCGCGGCGGCGTCGGTGTAGCGTTTGACCGGCGCGGCCAGCACCGCCAGCGCCACCGTCAGTGCCATGAAGGCCCAGACCGGCGCCTGCAGGTGGGCACTGCCGCCCGGGGCACCGTCGTCCACCGCCGGCTGCACGTGCCAGAACACGATGACACCCGCGCGCGCCAGGCCGATGATGGTGAGGAAGCCCACCCCCAGCACCACACTCCAGACCCAGGCCTGCGCCACCAGACCGCTGCTGGCCTGCAACACCATGAGCTTGCCCAGGAAGCCCGGCAGCGGCGGCAGGCCCGCAGCCGAGGCGGCGCCGAACAGCAGCATCACGCCCAGCAGCACCGGCTCGCGCACCGCGTGCGCCGGCTGCAGCCGGTCCATGGTCTCGCCGCGCTGCGCCGCGATCAGCTCCACCAGCAGGAACAGGCCCGCCACCACGATGGTGCTGTGCAGCGTGTAGTACAGCGCGGCCGACAGCGTCGCCGGACTGAACAGCCCCACCGCGGCGAGGATGGTGCCCACCGAGGACACGGTGAGGTAGCCCACCAGCCGGCCCAGGCCATGCGCCGCCAGCGCGCCCAGCACACCCAGCGCACTGGTGGCCAGGGCCAGCGGCAGCAGCCAGTCGGCCACCGCCAGCGCGGCGCCACCGGCCTCAGCACCGAAAATCTGCCAGTGCACCCGCACGATGCTGTAGACGCCCACCTTGGTCATGATGGCGAACAGCGCCGCCACCGGCGCGCTGGCCGCGGCGTAGGTGCCGGGCAGCCAGAAGTACAGCGGCAGCATGGCGGCCTTGAGGCCAAACACCACCAGCAGCACCAGCGCGGCGGCCTGCGCGAACAGCAGGGTGTCGCCCTGCAGCAGCGCCAGGCGCCGGCCCACATCGGCCATGTTCAGCGTGCCGGTGGCGGCGTAGACCAGCGACAGACCGATCAGGAACAGGCCCGAGGCCACCAGGTTGAGCACCACGTAGTGCACGCCCATGCGAAAGCGCTCGCGCCCCTGGCCGTGCACCAGCAGCACGTAGGACGCGATCAGCAGCACCTCGAAAAACACGAAGAGGTTGAACAGGTCGCCAGTGAGGAAAGCGCCGCACAGGCCCATGAGCTGGAACTGGAAGATGGCGTGGAAGTAGCGGCCACGCCCGTCCCAGCCACTGGCGGCATACCAGAGCACCGGCAGCGCGACCAGGTAGGTCAGCAGCACCATCAGCGCCGAGAGCCGGTCGACCACCATGACGATGCCGAACGGCGCCGGCCATTCGCCCAGGCGGTAGACCAGCAGCTCGCCGCCGGCCGCGTGCCGCACCAGCCCCACCGCCATGAACAGGCCGAGTGCCGTGGACAGCAGCGCGATGCGGCGGCGCCAGCGCAGCGGCGCGTCGTCGTGCGCCCCGCCCTGCCCGGCCATGCCGCCGGCATCGCCGATGAGTAGCAGCACCGCCGCCGTCAGCATGGGCAGCACCACCGACAGCACCGGGGCGTGCTGCAGCCAGAAACCGAACAACGAACCCGTCATGCGCGCGGCCCTCCGCGCTCGTGGCCATCCACGTGGTCGTTGCCGCTTTCATGGCGGCTGCGCAGCGCCAGTTCCACCACGAAGCCGGTGGTCGCAAAGCCGATCACGATGGCGGTGAGCACCAGCGCCTGCGGCAGAGGGTCGGCCACCGGACCCTCGCCCACCAGCACCGGCGCGGCGTTGCTCCACAACCGGCCCATCAGGAAGATGAACACGTTGACCGCATACCCGAACAGCGACAGCCCCAGCACCACCGGGAAGCTGCGACCGCGCAGCATGAGGTAGATGCCGGTGGCGGTGACCATGCCCACGCCGGTGGCGAGAAGAAATTCCATGCTCATGCGGCACTCCTTGGGGTGGGGGTGGCGGTGGCGGGCAACTCGCGCGAGGCCTGACCCAGCACCGAGATCGTCAGCAGCGTGCTGCCCACCACAGTGAGGTAGACGCCCAGGTCAAAAATGGCAGCGGTGGCCAGCGGCAGTTCGCCCAGCATCGGCACATGCGGGTGGCCGTGGGCACTGGTCAGAAACGGACGGCCGAGCGCGAACGCGCCCACGCCGGTCAGACCGGCAATGCCCAGGCCGCTGCCGACCCAGCGCACGAAGCGGCGCCCGCCGCCCGCGCGCAGGAACTGCTCGGCCCGCGCCTGACCCAGCGACATGAACTGCAGCACCAGCGCCACGGCCGTGATCAGCCCGGCGATGAAACCACCACCGGGCAGGTTGTGGCCGCGCATGAAGATGTAGAGGCTGAACACCAGGGCCAGCGGCAGCACCACCGACGCGGCCACGCGCAGCAGCAACGGCTGTTGTGCGAAGGTCCAGGCGCGGCCCTCGGGGTCCATGCCCGGGCGGCGCGTGCGCAGGCCGTCCATGAGCGCCAGCACGCCGACGGCGGCGATGCCCAGCACGGTGATCTCGCCCATGGTGTCGTAGCCGCGGAAGTCCACCAGGATCACGTTGACCACGTTGGTGCCGCCGCCCTTGGGCAGCGACTCCTGCAGGAAATACCACGAGATGGATTCGTGGTCGCGCGTGAGCACCAGCCAGGTGATGACCGACATGGCCGCGCCGCCACCCAGCGCCAGCAGCGCGTGCAGGCCCTTGCGCAGCGCCGGGGTTTCTTTCGGGCTGGTCTGAGGCAGCAGAGCCAGGCCCATCAGCAGCAGCACGGTGGAGACGATGTCCACCGACAGCTGCGTCAGCGCCAGGTCGGGCGCGGAGAAGCCCAGGAAGGTGAGCGAGGCCGCCACACCGACCACACCCACCAGCACCACGGTCTGGAAGCGCTGGTGGTGCGTGCGCGCGATGGCGATGCAGGTCAGCAGCAGCAGCGCCCACATGGCCCAGGCCAGCGGCGTTGCCGGCATCTGGGGCCGGGTCCCGGTGCCGATGCCGCTGCCCAGAAACGGCAGCGCACCCAGCACCAGCGCGGTCAGCAGCAGCCAGCCCACGTAGCGTTGCAGCGAACCGGTTTCCAGCCGCGCCGTCAGCCGGCCCGAGAGGCCGAACAGGCGGTCGATCAGCCATTCGAAAATGCTGCGGCCCGTGGCCACACCGAACCAGTTTTCCGACGCGATGTGGTGCAGGCGTCGGCCCTTCGCAAGCCACAGGTACAAGCCCACGCCCACCGCCAGCGCAATGGCGCTCATCAGCAGCGGCAGGTTGAAGCCGTGCCAGATCGCCAGGTGGTACTCGGGCAGTGCCTGGCCCAACAGCGCGGTCGCGGCCACGTGCACCAGCGGCCCGAAGGTGAGCGCGGGCGCCAGGCCGACCGCGATGCAGATGATCACCAGCAGCATCGCAGGCAGCTTCATGCCCAGCGGGGGCTCGTGCGGGTGATCGTTCGGCACATCGCCCAACTCGCCGTTGAAGTAGGTGTCGTGCACGAAGCGCAGCGAGTAGGCCACGCTGAAGACGCCGGCGAGGGTCACCAGCGCGGGCACCAGCCAGGCATAGATGCCGCTGGTGCCGACCACGGCTTCGGTGAAGAACATTTCCTTGGACAGGAAACCGTTGGTCAGCGGCACGCCGGCCATGGACGCGGCCGCCACCATGGACAAGGTGGCCGTCCAGGGCATGAACTTCCACAGCCCACCGAGCTGGCGCATGTCGCGCGAATGGGTCTCGTGGTCCACGATGCCGGCGATCATGAACAGCGAGGCCTTGAACGCCGCGTGGTTGAGCACGTGGAACACGGCGGCCACGGCCGCCAGCGGCGAGCCCAGACCGATCAGGAACACGATCAGCCCCAGGTGGCTGACGGTGGAATACGCGAGCAAGCCCTTGAGGTCGTGTTTGAAGATCGCGATGAAGGCCGCGAACAACACCGTGGCCAGTCCGGCCGCGCTGACGATGGCCTCGAAATGCCCGGTGCCGGCCAGCACCGGGTACAGGCGCATGAGCAGGAAGACGCCTGCCTTGACCATGGTGGCCGAGTGCAGGTAGGCCGAGACCGGTGTGGGCGCGGCCATGGCGTCGGGCAGCCAGAAGTGGAACGGGAACTGCGCGCTCTTGGTGAAGGCGCCCAGCAGGATCAGCAGCAGCGCGGGCACGAAGCGCGGGTCGGCCTGGATGGCCGCCACGTTCTTCGCCATGGCGCTGAGTTCGTATGTGCCCGCGATCTGGCCCAGCAGCACGAAACCGCCCAGCATGGCCAGGCCGCCGCCGCCCGTGACGGCCAGGGCCTGCCGCGCCCCGGCGCGCGCGTCGGCACGGTGGCTCCAGAAGCCGATCAGCAGGAAGGACGAGATGCTGGTCAGCTCCCAGAACACCACCAGCAGCAGCAGGTTGTCCGACAGCACCACGCCCAGCATGGCGGCCATGAACAGCATCATGAAGCTGTAGAACTTGCCGGCCGAGTCCTCGGGCGCCAGGTAGTAAGCCGCGTACAGCACGATCAGCAGGCCGATGAACAGGATCAGCCCGGCGAACATGAGCGAAAGGCCATCGAGCCGGAAGCTCAGCTGCAGGCCGATCTCGGGCACCCAGGGCCAGGCGTTGATCACCGTCTGGCCGGCGAACACCGCCGGTGCCTGCGCCAGCAGCAGCGCGAGCGCCGACGCGGTGACCAGGCCGGCGGCCAGGGCGGTGAGAGGGCGGGACTTTGAACCGAGGCAGGCGGTGGCCACGGTCCCGAGCAGCAGAGGCAGCAAGACAATCAACAAGAGCACGGTGCTTCCTTCGGGTGAGCGGGCATTCTAGGGAGCACCACCCACCCCGCGAGTTCCCGGGGGCTTAACCGGAATCAGTCGAGCCGCTGCGGTGGGGGGGCGGACCCGCGCATGCGCCAGGCCAGCCGGGACCCTGCCCCAACCGCGAAGCCCACTGTCCAGAACACGCCGCTCACGCCCACCAGCACCCCGGCCGACCCGAACAGCAACGGCATCACCACGCTGGAACCGTTGATGGCCATGGAGCGCAGGCCCAGTGCTTCGCCGTGCCTGTGTTTCGGTGTGATCTGGTGCAGGGTGCTCATCACCATGGGCTGCACCGAGCCCAGGGCCAGTCCCAGCAGCACCGACAGCAGCCCCATCAGCCAGGCCGTGTGCACCAGCGGGTAGAGCGCGAACAGTGCGGCCGTGCTGACCATGGCGGTGCCGATCACCGTGCCTTCGTGCAGCCGCGAGGCCAGCCAGGGCATGACCAGCCGGATGGCCGTGGCCGCCAGCGCGAAGGAGCCAAGGATGGCGCCGATCACCGTGGCCGAGAGCCCGCGCTCGTGACCCAGCACCGGCACGAGGAAGGTGTGCACGTCCCAGCACGAGGCCAGCAACCAGTTCATCAGCATCAGGTTGCGGAACGGTTTGTCCCGCAGCAGCCCCCAGGACGACTGCCGGCGCGGCGCTTCGCCCGTGTCGGGCGCGGGATGGTCGGGCACGCGCCGCACCCACCACCAGGCCAGCGAAGGCAGCAAGGCCATCAGCAAGTAGGCGGCACGAAAGCCGCTGGCGTCGATCAGCAGGCCCGCCAGAAACGGTCCGAGGAAGTTTGAAATGGATGGCCCGACGGCGACCCAGCTGAACACCTGGCGCAGTTCGGTGGCGTCGCTCGCCATGTGGCCCACGTGGCGCTGCAGCGCGATCATGGCCAGGCAGACGGCGGCGCCGCTGGTGATCGCCGTCAGGCACAGCACACCAAACTGCGGCCATGCGACCGAGCACAGCCCCCCGGCCGTCGCCACCACGCTGGCCAGCACGAACGGGCGCTGCAGACCATGGCGCTCGGCGTACCGGCCAGCGGGCAGGGCCAGGACCACCTGGGCCAGCGCGAACAGGGCCAGCAGCACGCCGACCGCGACGGCGCTGTGACCTTCGCGCAGCGCCATCAGCGGCGCAGCCATGCGAAAACCGGTCATGCAGGCGTGCACGCAGATCTGCGCGCCGATCAGGCGGACCAGGGCGGTGCGGGTGCCGGGTCTCAAGCCGGATCGCCGTCGGCAGCGTCCAGCGGCAGCAGCGACTGCGCGCGGTCCTGCGGCAGGGCCTCGACGGTCTTGAGGGCCCGGCCCATGGCGCGGCTGCGCACCTCGGCCGCGTCCAGCGTGTTGAGCACGGTCTGGGTCTGGTTCTTCACCTTGGCCAGCACGTCGCCGAACTTGCCGAACTCGGTCTTGACCGCACCCAGCACCTGCCAGACCTCGCTGCTGCGCTTTTCCAGCGCCAGCGTGCGAAAGCCCATCTGCAGCGCATTGAGCATGGCCATGAGCGTGGTCGGACCGGTGAGCGTGACGCGGTGATCGCGCTGCAGCGCCTCCATCAGGCCCGGGCGGCGCAGCACCTCGGCGTACAGGCCTTCGGTGGGCAGGAACAGGATGGCGAAATCGGTGGTGTGCGGCGGCTCCAGGTACTTCTCGGCCATGGACTTGGCTTCCAGCCGGATGCGCTGCTCCAGCCCGCGCGCGGCCAGTTCGGCGCCCTCGGCGTCGGCGCGCTGCTGCGCGTCCAGCAGGCGTTCGTAGTCCTCGTTCGGGAACTTGGCGTCGATCGGCAGCCAGCAGGGCGCACCGTCATCGCCCCGCCCCGGCAGGCGGATCGCAAAGTCCACCATGTTGCGGCTGCCCGGCCGCGTCGCCACCTGTGCCGCGTACTGCTCGGGGGAAAACACCTGCTCCAGCAGCGCGCCCAGCTGGGCCTCGCCGAACATCCCGCGGGTCTTCACATTACTCAGCAAATGCTTGAGGTCGCCCACGCCCTGCGCCAGGGTCTGCATCTCGCCCAGACCCTTATGCACCTGCTCCAGCCGCTCGGCCACCTGCTTGAAGCTCTCGCCCAGGCGCTGCTCCAGCGTGGCGTGCAGCTTTTCGTCCACCGTGGCGCGCATCTCGTCGAGCTTGGCGGCGTTGCTGGTCTGCAGCTGGGCCAGCTGGGTTTCCAGCGTGGCGCGCACCTCGGCCAGGCGGCGCGCGTTGGCTTCACTCAGGTCCTGCAGCTGGCGCGTCAGCGTGTCGCCCAGGGTGCCGCGCAGTTGCACCAGCTGCTGCGCGAAGGCGTCAATCTGCGCGTTCTGCGTGCGGGTGGTTTCCGCGCCCTGGCGCACCAGCGTGTCCTGGAAGGTGGCCAGGGTTTGCTGGATCTCCAGCCGGCCGGTGCGGGCGCTGTCACCCACCTCGCGGCGCAGCTCGCCCTCGACACGGTCGATGCGCTGTTCGGTGGCCTGGCCCTGCTGCTGCAGCACGGCCAGCAGCTGCGCGCGCTGCGCCGCCTCATCGGCGTTGGCCGGCGGACGGCGCAACAGCAACCACAACAGACACAGGGCGTTGAGCACGCCCAGAGCCACCACGATCCAGATCAGCAATCCATCGGTCATCCGCGCATCGTACCGTTCCTCAGACGAAGAACAGCCAGGTCATCAGCGCGAACAGCGGCACCAGGATGCCCGTCGACCAGACCATGTAGCCGAAGAAGCTGGGCATCTTCACGCCGCGGTCTTCGGCGATGGCCTTGACCATCAGGTTGGGCGCATTGCCGATGTAGCTGTTGGCGCCCATGAACACCGCGCCGGCCGAAATCGCCACCAGCGTCGGCGCCAGTGTGGTCATCAGCACCTGCGCATCGCCGCCGGCGGTGTTGAAGAACACCAGGTAGGTGGGTGCGTTGTCCAGGAAGGAACTCAGGATGCCCGTGGCCCAGAAGTACATGGCCGGGTTCGGCGAGCCGTCGGGATTGGTCACCGCCCGCACGATGGCGCCGAAAGGCCCGTCCACGCCCGCCTTGAGCATGGCGATCACCGGGATGATGGTCAGGAAGATGCCGGCGAACAGCTTGGCCACCTCCTGCATCGGACCCCAGCTGAACTGGTTGTCGGCGTGCACACTGCCGGGCGTGAGCTGCAGCGAGGCCACGGTGATCGCGATCAGTCCCAGGTCGCGCACGATGCCGGGCAGGCCGACCTCGGTGCCGGCGATGTCGAACACCACGTCGGACTTCCACAGGCCGCTCATCAGCACCAGGCCGACCACGCCGGCCAGCAGCAGGAAGTTGACGCCGCCGTCGAAGCCGAACTGGCGGTCATCGGGCGTAGGGTCGGCGGGACGGATCTCCTCCCGCTTGTGGTGGTACCACCAGTCCAGCGCGTAGAACAGCACCAGCAGGGTGCCGACGAGGAACAGCGTTTCCGGAAAGATGTGGGTCAGGGTCCAGCTGAACTCGACGCCCTTGAGGAAGCCGAGGAACAGCGGCGGATCGCCCAGCGGCGTGAGCGAACCGCCGGCGTTGGAGACGATGAAAATGAAGAACACCACCACGTGCACCACATGCTTGCGGTTGTCGTTGGCACGGATCAGCGGACGGATCAGCAGCATCGACGCGCCCGTGGTGCCCATGAAGCTGGCCAGCACCGCACCGATGGCGAGGATGCCGGTGTTGAGCGCCGGGCTGCCACGCAGGTTGCCCTTGATGTAGATGCCGCCGGCCACGGTGAACAGCGCGGTCAGCAGGATGATGAAGGGGATGTACTCGGCCAGCAGCGCATGCACCACGCCCGCGCCTGCCGCGCCGGGGCCAAACACCAGGGCGAACGGCAGCAGGAACGCCAGCGCCCAGGCCGCCGAGACCTTGCCGAAATGGTGGTGCCAGAAGATGGGCGCCACCAGTGGAATGATGGCAATCGACAGCAGGATGCCCGCAAACGGCACACCCCACAGCACCGACAGCTGAGCGCCGTCCATATCGGCCGCCAGGGCCAGCGAAGGCAACAGTGACAGGACAGCAGCGCCCCAACGCGCGGTTCGGAATTTCATGGTGTTTGTCTCCTCGTAGCCCTCGATTATTTCCTGTGCGCCTGAAGAACGCCTGACACCCCCTCGATAGAATGCCCTGCTACCTCCCGACAACACCTTCCGGAGCCTTCAATGAGCGTCTACGACAAGCTGAACCAGCTCGCCATCACACTCCCCCCCGTGGCCATCCCTGCGGCCGCCTATGTGCCGTTCGTGCAGACCGGGAACCTGGTCTTCCTCAGCGGCCACATCGCCAAGAAGGACGGCAAGCCCTGGGTGGGTCAGCTGGGTCTGACCATGACCACCGATGAGGGCAAGGCAGCTGCTCGCGCCATCGCCGTCGACCTCATGGGCACCCTCGCCGCGGCCTGCCTGGCCGCCGGCAAGACGCTGGACGACGTCAAGCGCATCGTCAAGGTCATGAGTCTGGTCAACAGCACCGGCAGCTTCACCGAACAGCACCTGGTCACCAACGGCTGCAGCGAGCTGCTGGGCGAGGTCTTCGGCCCCCAGGTGGGCGCGCACGCACGCAGCGCGTTCGGCGTCGCCCAGATCCCTCTGGGTGCCTGTGTCGAGATCGAGCTGATCGCCGAGCTGGCGTAAAACACCGCACGCCGCGTCGCCTGCCCGGCGGCGCCGTGCTTACGCGGGATGCGGACTCAGGGCTTGTCCAGCACCAGCAGCCAGTGCCCGTACCAAAGCGTGTTGAAGCGGTCGCGCCGGCTCACCTGCATGCCGCTGCGAGAGGCCCAGGCTTCCACCTGGTCGGAGTCGACGTGCTCGACCCACTGGCGCGCCATCACGAGGTCGTGCATCTGGTTGGCTGCAGCCCGCCAGCGCGGCCGGACCACCATGTCCTTGACGATCAGACGCCCTCCCGCCGGCACCACCTCACACAGGGCGGCCACAAACGCTGCCTTGTGCTGGTCCGGCACATGGTGAAGCACATCGACGACCGTCACCACCTCGTGCCCCAGTTGCGGGATTCCCTGTTCGATGGAGCGGTGCTCGAAAGCGACGACCGAGGAAAGCTCGTGATCGTTGGCGACCTGATTGGCCACGGCCACGGCCGGCCCTGCCACATCGAACCCATGCCCCTGGCGAATCCGGCCAAGGCTGGCCATCAGGTTCAGCAGCAGTCCG
This sequence comes from Hydrogenophaga pseudoflava, assembly GCF_004353865.1. Taxonomy (NCBI): domain Bacteria; kingdom Pseudomonadati; phylum Pseudomonadota; class Betaproteobacteria; order Burkholderiales; family Comamonadaceae; genus Hydrogenophaga; species Hydrogenophaga pseudoflava. The sequence goes on along the minus strand of NZ_CP037867.1, from coordinate 1,958,579 downwards.
TTTCCGCACCCCACATCCAGCACCGCAGACTGGGGCGGAACTTCGTGGATCACCTCGTGCAAGGGACAGATGTGCGAGCGGTACTCCTGCATCAAACGCACCTTGGCGCTGGGCACGCCCGCATACAGAGGGGCGGCCAGCCGCTGGATGGCTGTGGGGGTCAGGGTGTTCTGGATGGACATGGGTCGGATGCTCGCGCGGGTCACTGGGGAGACGGGCGGGTCGCGGTTGCTGCCCATCCCTGTCGCCAGGCGGCCAGTTGCAGAAGACCCAAGGCGGCCAGAATGGCCCACTGCCCGGCAAACGCCAGGTGATATCGCTCCTGGGAGACCACGACCATGTGGATGGCGGTGAAATACAGAATGCTCAGCGTGATCGGTGAGAACAGGGTCGACACGAAACCGGCTCTGCGCAGCGACGACCACAGGCCCACCACCACCAGCAGACAGATCAGCCCCCAAGTCGCCTGCGTGAGGCGCTTGAGCCGAGGCTCCCATGCCTCACCGAATGCTTCGCGAACACCTGGCGAGTTCCAGCCCACACCCACCGACTCGTTGGTGTAGAGGATCAGCAGCTTCTTGACCGCTCGTTCCGCAAAGGCCGTCGGGTCCTGAAGGATGTAGGCCTTGGCCTCCTGTCCGAGCACCTGCGCCCGCTCGTTTTCAGGCAGGTGGCTGTACTTCTTTGGCGTCACCATGTAGCGACCGTCGGTGCCCGGTGTGTTGCCCATCCAGAGCGTGATACCGCCATTGCTGGAGATGAGCACGGTTTCCCCATAGAGCTGGTAGTTGCGCCAAGTCCAGGGCGCCACCACCACGGCCATGGCGAGGCCGGCCAGAACCACGGATCGGATCTGCTCAAGGAGCACACCCCGCCCTCCACGATTCATCAGCGCCAGTCCGCCGCCATACACCAGCGGCAGCAGAAGCGCCTGCGGACGGACGAGTGCGGCAAAGCCCAGCACCAGTCCGGCCAGCAGCGCCCTGGCGGTCCGTCCTGCCCACGGAACGGTCCACAGGTCCAGCGCGAGCAAAGTCAGGAACAGGAAGGGCAGCTCGCTCGCCAGAATGGTCGGGTACATGACCAGCGTCGGCCAGGCGGCCAGCACCAGCGCGCTCAGCACGGCCACGTTCTGCCCCCAGAAACGGGCGGCCAGTCTCGCCGTCACCCAGACGATGCCCAGGGACAGCGCAATGTTCATGGCAACGATGGGTTCATAGCGGATGCCAAACAGCGCAAACAGCGAGGCATGCAGGAACGTGGTGCCCGGCGGCCAGAACGACGTGGGGTGGTCAGGCTCCCAGCCGAAGGTGCCGTGCTGCACCAGGGTGCGGGCAAACGCGTCGTACGCCTCGCCATCCGAGTTGGGAATGACCGGCACCCACCAGGCCCAGATCAGGCGCAGCGACAACGCCAGAAAGGTCACAAGCCACAGAGACATCGTCCATTGCAGCTCTGCGGGCCCGGCATCGGTTGGACGGTTGTTCATGTTGAGGTGAAGCAAAGGAAGGTTCGATGAACCGAGGTGGGTCGGGCTCAGAGCTGCAACAGCGTGGCGCCCGTCAGAATCAAGGCCACCACGGCGCCGGTGGCCCAGGTTTCCGGATCGGTGGCGGCGAAGAAGATGGGGTCTTCGTCCATGTATCCGCGGGCCGTGACCACCCACAGGCGGGTGACCCACAGCAGCATCAGGGGCGCGATCAGCCACAGGATCTCGGGGGAGCGGTACAGCTGCGACACCTCGGTGCTGTGGATGTACAGGGCCAGCACCAGCACCGCCAGGTAGCCGCTGGCTGCGCCCAGGCTCTGCAGCACGACCACATCTTCCGTCGCATACTCCCTGCCACGCAGCTTTCCCTGGGTCACGCCGGAGGCGATCTCCTTCTTTCGCACTTCCACCAGCTCCGCCACCCGCTTGACCAGCGCCAGGGAGAGAAAGATGAACATCGAGAATGCGAGCAACCAGAAAGACAGGCTGATGCCGGTCGCCAGGGCGCCCGCGATGATCCGCAGGGTGTACAGGCCTGCGAGCACGATCACATCCAGGCTGGCCACCCGCTTGAGCCACAGGGAATACAGCAGGGTGGTCACCAGGTAGGTGCCCAGGGCCAGCTGGAAACCCACGGGGAGCAGCCACGCCAGCCCCAGGCCGGATGCCATCAGGACGACGACGGCGACCAGACCGGCACGCACATCCAGGGTTCCCGCGGCAAAGGGCCGGTTCTTCTTCTTTTGGTGGTACCGGTCGGCCTCCAGGTCCAGCAGGTCGTTGATGAGGTAGGTTGCCGATGCACAGGCACCAAAGCAGAGGAACGCGAGCGTCGCGGCCCCCAGCGCCTGCGTGTTCAGCACCTCGTGGGCAGTGATGATGGGCACCAGCAGCAACAGGTTCTTGAGCCATTGCTGCAGGCGGATGGCCCGCAGCCAGGTCCTCCATCGGCCTGAGGTGTTCGGAATGTCCCGGTGCGGGATGCCCATGCCGGCCACTTGACGCACGATCGAACGGGGGGCATTGACAGTGACCGCCGCACCTGATTTTTGCCAGACGGCCAGGTCCACCCTCCCGTTGGCGACGTATTCAAACCGGCCCGGACCGAACCGATCCTCCAGCACCGCCGCCTTGTTCGCACCGATCAGATTGACAGTCTCGGAGGTCGCCAGCACCGAATCAAACAAGGAAAGATGCTCAGCCACCTGACTGGCCAGTGACTCGTGACTACCCGTCACCAGCACCACAGGCCTTCCTTGCCGTCTGGCCTTGTCGATCAGATCGAGCACATCGGCGTGGTAGGGCAGCACCGTCACATCAAGCTGCCCCGCCTGCACGAGGCGGTGTTTCAGGTAGCTCCGACCCCGCAGCAACCAGAGGGGGAGGCAGAAGATCAGCAAGGGCTGCCGCTTCAGTGCGGCCAGCAGCGATTCGAACGTCAGATCCGTACGAATCAGCGTTCCATCCAGGTCGACACACAGGGGATGAGCGACCGACGTACCTGCCGGATTGAGCGTCATGGCGGGAGTATATTCGGCGATTCTTGATTCTTTTTGGTTATTCCACAGCAGGATGACTCCTCCGTGAACCGTTCAACGCTGCTGCTCATTGTGGCCAACGTGGCCATGACCTCCCTGGCGCAAATTGTGCTCAAGAGCGGCATGAGTGCGCCCGAAGTGGCCCGTGCGCTGGCCGGAGGCATCCGTCTGCCGGCCCTGGTGACGGTGCTGTTCCATCCCTGGGTGGTTGTAGGGCTGGGCCTTTATGCGGGTGCGGCCCTGGTCTGGCTCCTGGTCCTGTCCAGGGTCGATGTGAGCCTGGCATACCCGTTTGTAGGCTTGGGGTTTGTGGTGACGATGGTGTTGGCCTGGGCCTTCCTGGGCGAAGCCGTCACCCCCATGCGCATGGCGGGCACCTTGCTGATCGCTGCCGGCATCGTGGTGCTGGCAAGAACCTGAGCCCCCACCTGCAGACGCCATGAAAAAGAGGCTCACCAGGGAGCCTCTTTCTGCTTCATGACCGCGGCCCAAGGCCGTTCCGATCAGGGTCCGGTCAGACCTTGGCGGCCTTCTTGGCCAGATCGGTGGCCTGCTTGGAAGCGGCGGCGAAGTTGGCCTGGGCCTGGGTCGTGGCCTTCTTGATCGCGGCCTGGGTCTGTTCAACCGCCTTTTGGCCGTTGCTCAGGGCGCTCTGGAAAGCGGCCACAGCGGCTTCGGAACCGGCCGGTGCGTTCTTCACCAGCTGGTCCACCGAGGCGCCAACGGCCTTTTGGGCTTCGGCCAGGTTGGCTTCGAACTGCTTGACGAACTCGGCACTGCCTTCGGTGGCGATGCTCTGCACGTGCTGGAAGTAGGCGGCGGACTTCTCGGCCAAAGGCTGGAAGAAGCCGGTCTGCACGGTCACGAATTCCTGGGGGCTCTTGACGGCCAGAACGGCCTGGGCGTAGCCGAAGGACTCGCCCAGCGCGGCCTTGGAAGCGGCCAGGTTGAGTTCAACCAGCTTTTCCACGCCGGCGAAGGCCTTGGTGGTGGCGCCTTCAAGGGCTTCCAGGTTGGCTTTGTTGGCGGAGATGATCTGTTCTGCAGCGTTGTTCATGTCGGTTCCTTAAGATGAAGGGTTGAAACAGCCGCCGGGAAAACATTCATCGGGTTGACAAATGTTGCAGTGCAGCATGACGCAATTCTATGTGAAAACCTTGGACTGGCAAGCATTTTTGCTGCATTGCAGCAAAAATAGGGAGACATGCCAAAACCGGCGGCCAGCCGATGGCTGCGGGCCGTCAGAACCAGGTGGTGACGGCGTCCACGACACCGTAGGCCTCGTCCACCACCGGCAGCCAGCGCCACTTGTCAAAGGTGGTGCAGGGGTGGGAGATGCCGCTGCCGACTGTCTCGCCCAGGCTGGGCCACTCGTCCGGGGGAGCGGAGGCGTCAAAGCGCAGGTAGGCGTGCTGGTCGTTGAGCGCGTCGATGCGCCAGTGGGCTGGCACCGCTTGCAGCGCACCGCCCTGCCCCAGGGCCTGAGGATGCGAGCGCCAAACCGGCACTGGCAGGTCGAGGTCGTAGGCCACGTCGCGCTTGCCCATCGACAGCAGCGCCAGGCCCGGCTCGGGCTGGCTCTGCACACAGGCCAGCACTTCCAGCGCGGGCTTCAAGGTCTCGCGCAGGTTCAGGCGCTCGCCCACGCAGCACAGGTAGCGCGTGTAGCGCTGGTGGTCGTGCGTCAGGTAACACCCCGAGCGCAACACGCCGCGCACCGGACGGCCCAGATCGGGCAGCAGCCGCTCGGCGACCAGGTCGAAGATGGCCGAGCCGCCGGCCGTGAGGATGATTTCCTCGTGCGCGAACCAGCCCTGAGCGATGGCTTCGCGCGCGATGGCGTCCACCCGGTCCATCAGGCCCTGCACCGTGGCGCGGTCTTTGGCGTGGTCGCAGTAGGCGGTCGTGCCTTCGTAACACTCGATGCCCACCAGCGACAGCACCGGGCTGGCGGCGATGCGCATGGCGGCCTGCCGCGCCTCCCCGGCCGTGCGGGTGCCGGTGCGTTGACCGGCAATGCCCAGCTCCAGCAGCACCTCGAAGCGGCCCTGGAACGAACGGTCTTGGGCCCAGGCCTCAATGGCGTCCACCTGCCCGACCGAGTCGACCAGGAACATCGAACGCAGACCCGGGCGCTCGGCGTGCAGCAGCGCGAGCGCGTCCAGCTCGGCGCGCTGAATCACCTGGTTGGCAATCAGCAGCACCGGCACGCCGTGGCGCGCGCCGACGGCCGCCTGGAATACGGTGGCGAAGCTGATGCCCCAGGCCCCCGCGCCCAGCTGCATCTGCCACAGCTCGGGCGACATGCTGGTCTTGCCGTGTGGCGCGAGGTGCAGGCCGCGCGGCGCGCAGAAGTCGCGCATCCAGTGCAGGTTGTGCTGCAGGGCCGACTGTTTGAGCACGGCCAGCGGCAGCGCCAGATCGCCTCGCAACAGGTTCCAGCCTTGTGACGGGATCTGCGCCCGCGTAAGCGGTGCGCCGCCCGTGGGGAAACCTTTGAGTTGGTGGCCGAAAACGGCGTCAGACGTTGTCATGGGTGTTTCAGTCCAGTGGCCACTGCAGGGCTTTGGGCAGGTTCTTGGGTGGCAGGTCGGGTTCGACCACGGGCGTCGGGCCGGCCTTGGTCTCGACGCGCCGCCACCACGGATCGGTGCGCGCCACATGGGCGGGTTCCACCGCCTGCCCCAGCTGGGGCATCAACAGCGGGACACTGTTCTTGTCGGCCAGCGCGTGCAGCACCTCGGCCGGCTGGTCCCAGGCGTGCATGGCCAGGCTGAAGGTGCCCCAGTGCACTGGCAGCAGCACGCCACCACCCAGCAGTTGGTGCGCCTTCATGGCGTTCTCGGGCCCCAGGTGGATGTCGCCCCAGGCCGGATGGAAGGCGCCGATCTCCAGCATCACCAGATCGAACGGCCCGAGGCGTTCGCGGACCTCGGTGTACGCATCGGTCAGACCGGTGTCGCCGCTGAAAAACACACCGTGCTTCTCCGACCGGATCACCAGCGACGACCAGAGCGTGGCGTTGCGGTCTTTCAGGCCGCGGCCCGAAAAGTGCTGCGAGGGCGTCGCGGTGACGGTGACTTCGCTGCCCGGCAGTCGGTGCGTTTCCCACCAGTCCAGTTCGGTGATGCGTTCGGCCGGTACGCCCCAGGCCTGAAGGTGCGCGCCCACGCCCAGCGAGGTGACGAAGGGCACGCCGCGCTTGTTGAGCTCACGCACCGTGGGGTAGTCCAGATGGTCGTAGTGGTCGTGAGAAACCAGGGCCGCGTCCACCTCCGGCAGTTCCTTGACCTTGAGCGGCACCGGCTGGAAGCGCCTGGGGCCGACCAGGGTGGACGGCGACGCGCGCGGCCCCCAGACCGGGTCGGTCAGCAGGCGCTTTCCGCCAATCTCGATCAGCACCGTCGAGTGGCCCAGCCAGGTGGCGCGCAGGCCGCTCTGCGGCCCCTGGCGCCAGCCCTCGCGCGGATCGGTCGCGGGCAGCGGCGCGGTCGGCACGCGACGTTCGCCACCCCAGAGAAAGTCCTTCAGACTGGGAAACGGAGCGTTCGGGTCGCGCAGCCCCGGCGCCACCGGGTAGACGTTGTGGAAACCCTGACCGCGCCACTGGGACGAGGCCTGCATGCGCTCCAACCGCAGGCCTTCGGCCCGTTTGCCCATCGACTTCATGGCCATCCTTTCCAAGAAACGCCATTCTGGCGACGGCGCGCCGCCCCGCGAAGTCCAGGGTGATTGCCCGTCAGGATTTTTTCTTGCGCTGCGCCGCACGCCGCACCTGGCGGCTCTGCCGGGCCAGGTCGCGCTCGGCCTGCTTCGCACGCTCGGCCTCGCGCCTGGCTTTCAGGCGCTTGCCCAGCATTCGTGCAAAAAAGAAGGTGAGCGCGAAGCTCGCCAGCATCAGAAACAGGCCGATACCGTCGGTGCTCATCATTCCACCCGGGTGATGCGGTTGGGCTTGAAGCCCAGGTCGGCCGCCTTGCCCTTGCGACCGCGCGCGGCCCGGGCGTTGTTGAGGCTGCGGATCTCCAGCGTCTCGTCGCGCTCCTTGCCACCGCGACCAATGCCTTCGATCTTCACGCTGCGCGTGTAGGCGCAGGCGCCCGCCAGCGTGTCCTTGTCTTCCAGGTCGATCAGCATCAGGCCGCGACCGCCCTTCTCCATCGACTTGAGTTCGCCGATCTCGAAGGTGAGGATGCGCCCGCCGGTCGACGCGCAGGCCACGTGCGTGGCACCGGCCAGCGGCTGGCCACCGGACGTGTTGGCCACGTGCGAGGGTGCGCAGATGGCTTCGCCCTCGCCCACGCTGATGAAGGCCTTGCCGGCCTTCTGGCGCGAGACCAGATTCTCGACCGTCGCCAGGAAACCGTAACCGCCCGTGCCACTGAGCAGCAGCGTGGCATTGGCCGGGCCAGCGAAGTAGTGCAGCGGCTGCGTGCCACTTTCCAGCTCGATCAGTGTGGTGATGGGCTGCCCGTCGCCGCGCGCGCCGGGCAGGCTGGCCACGGGCACGCTGTAGACGCGGCCGTTGCTGCCGAAGACGATGAGCGTGTCCACCGTGCGGCATTCAAACGTGCCGTACAGGCCGTCGCCGGCCTTGAAGGCGAAGCTGGCGGCCTCGTGGCCGTGACCGGTGCGCGCACGCACCCATCCCTTGCTGGAGATGACCACCGTGACCGGCTCGTCCACCACCTTGATCTCGGCCACGGCCTTCTTCTCGGCCTGGATCAGCGTGCGGCGCGGGTCGGCGAAGGTCTTGGCGTCGGCTTCGATCTCCTTGACCATCAGGCGCTTGAGGCTCGCCGGGTTGGCCAGGATGTCTTCGAGCTTGCCCTGCTCTTCGCGCAGCTCCTTGAGTTCCTGCTCGATCTTGATCGCTTCGAGTTTGGCCAGCTGGCGCAGGCGGATTTCGAGGATGTCCTCGGCCTGGCGCTCGCTGAGCCTGAAGGCCTCGATCAGCGCGGCCTTGGGCTCATCGCTGTGGCGGATGATGCGGATCACCTCGTCGATGTTCAGCAGCACCAGCTGCCGGCCTTCGAGGATGTGGATGCGGTCCAGCACCTTGTTCAGGCGGTGCTGGCTGCGGCGCGTGATCGTGGTCTGGCGGAAGGCGATCCACTCTTCCAGCATCAGGCGCAGGCTTTTCTGCGTCGGCCGGCCGTCGAGCCCGATCATGGTCAGGTTGATCGGCGCCGAGGTCTCCAGGCTGGTGTGGGCCAGCAGCGCGGTGATGAGTTCCTGCTGTTCGATGCGGCTGCTCTTGGGCTCGAACACCAGGCGCACCGGCGCGTCCTTGCTCGACTCGTCGCGCACCGCGTCCAGCACCATCAGCATGCTGGCCTTGAGCTGGGTCTGTTCCTGCGTCAGCGCCTTCTTGCCGGCCTTGACCTTGGGGTTGGTGATTTCCTCGATCTCTTCCAGCACCTTCTGGCTGCTCACGCCGGGCGGCAGTTCGTTCACCACCAGCTGCCACTGGCCGCGCGCCAGGTCTTCGATCTTCCAGCGCGCGCGCACCTTCAGGCTGCCGCGGCCGGTGCGATAGGCATCGGCAATGTCGCCCGCCGGGCTGATGATCTGGCCGCCACCCGGGTAGTCCGGGCCGGGCAGGATGGTCAGCAGCTCCTCGTCGCTCAGCTTGGGGTTCTTGACCAGGGCCACACAGGCGTCGGCCACTTCGCGCAGGTTGTGGCTGGGGATTTCGGTCGCCAGGCCCACAGCAATGCCGCTGGCGCCGTTGAGCAGGTTGAACGGCAGGCGTGCGGGCAGCTGCTTGGGCTCCTCGAACGAGCCGTCGTAGGTGGGGATGAAGTCCACCGTGCCCTGGTCGATTTCGTCGAGCAGCAGGCCGGAAATCTTGGCCAGACGCGCTTCGGTGTAGCGCATGGCGGCGGCGCCATCGCCGTCGCGGCTGCCGAAATTGCCCTGGCCGTCGATCAGCGGGTAGCGCTGGGAAAAGTCCTGCGCCATGCGCACCAGCGCGTCATACGCCGCGCTGTCACCGTGCGGGTGGTATTTGCCCAGCACGTCGCCCACCACGCGGGCGCTCTTGACCGGCTTGGCCGCCGTGTTGCCGGAAAAGCCCAGCCCCATGCGGTCCATGGCGTAGAGGATGCGCCGCTGCACCGGCTTCTGGCCGTCGGACACGTCGGGCAGGGCACGGCCCTTGACGACCGAGAGGGCGTACTCGAGGTAGGCACGTTGCGCGTAGGCGGCCAGGTTGTCGTCGCCGGGTTCGGCCACAGGTTCGGGAGTGATCAGGTCTTGGGTCATGGGGTCACAAACTGGAAGAACGGGTGCCATCACGGCACACCTGCACCGGCGTGGTCAGCCGCGGCCGGGCGGGCGCAGCGGCATGGGTGTGGCCGCGGGAATCGCCTCGGCCCGCGCCTCGCTGACGGTGCGCGGAGGTTTGAGGCTGTGGTGCAGGTCGGTGACCTTGCGCACGTAGTTGATGGTCTCAGGGTAGTTGGGAATGCGGCGACCGGCCTTGAGCACGGCACCCTCGCCCGCGTTGTACGCCGCCACCGCCAGCCGCACATCGCCGTTGAAGTAGTTGATCAGCCAGGCCAGGTAGCGCGCGCCGGTCTGGATGTTGGTGCGCGGGTCGGTCAGGCGCTCGCTCACACTCTGCCGCCCGGTGGCGCGGACACCGAAACGCTCCGCGGTGTCGGGAATCACCTGCATGAGGCCCACTGCGCCCTTGGGGCTGACAGCACCGGGATCGAAGCCCGACTCGGTGGCGATCACCGCCTGCAGCAGTTCGAACTCCAGCCCGTGCTGGCTCGCCGCCTCGCGGATCAGATGCCGCACCGCCTTGAATCGCGTCGACAGCTCCATGCGCGTCACGGCCGACGCCGAGGACCTGGTGGGGCGGCTGCCACCGCCCGTCCTGGCGTTGCCGGAACCGGGGTAGAGCAGCTCATAGCGGGCGTGGAGCGGGCGGTCGGCATAGTGGGTGACGCCGTTCTTGTCGCGGTACGCCCAGACTTCGGCATGCGCAGTCCCCGCCAGCGCCACCGCCAGCAGGACACCGCCGAATATCGGGGCCAGACGGGGCATCACACATCCACCTCCACGGAGTCGCCGTGGAGTTCCATGAGTTCACGGCGCGCGGCCGCTTCGCCCTTGCCCATCAGCCGCGTGATCAGGGCCTCGGTGGCGGCAAAGTCCATCGAACCCAGCGTCACCTGCAGCAGGCGGCGGGTGTCGGGGTTGAGCGTGGTGTCCCAGAGCTGCTCGGCGTTCATCTCGCCCAGGCCCTTGAAGCGGCTGATCTGGCACTTCTCGCGGTTCACGCCGTCTTTCTCGGCCTTGTCCAGGATGGCGTGCAGCTCGCCCTCGTCCAGCGCGTACTGCTTGGCCGCGGGCTTCTTGCCACGCGCCGGCACGTCCACACGGAACAGCGGCGGGCGCGCCACGTACACATGACCAGCCTCGATCAGCTTGGGGAAGTGGCGGAAGAACAGGGTGAGCAGCAGCACCTGGATGTGCGAACCGTCCACATCGGCGTCCGACAGGATGCAGACCTTGCCGTAGCGCAGGCCACTCAGGTCGGGCGTGTCGTTCGGCCCGTGCGGATCGACACCGATGGCAACCGAGATGTCGTGGATCTCGGTGTTGGCGAACAGGCGGTCGCGCTCAACCTCCCAGGTGTTGAGCACCTTGCCGCGCAGCGGGAGCACGGCCTGGCACTCCTTGTCGCGACCCATCTTGGCGCTGCCGCCGGCCGAGTCGCCCTCCACCAGGAAGAGTTCGTTGTGCGCGGTGTCGCGGCTCTCGCAATCGGTCAGCTTGCCGGGCAGCACAGCCACGCCCGAGCCCTTGCGCTTCTCGACCTTCTGGCCAGCCTTCTGGCGGCTCTGCGCGGCCTTGATCGCCAGCTCGGCCAGCTTCTTGCCATAGTCCACATGCTGGTTGAGCCAGAGCTCCAGCGCCGGGCGCACGAAACCGCCGACCAGGCGAACGGCGTCGCGCGAGTTCAGACGCTCCTTCACCTGGCCCTGGAACTGCGGGTCCAGCACCTTGGCACTCAGCACATAACTGGCGCGCGCGAACACATCTTCGGGCAGCAGCTTGACGCCCTTGGGCAGCAGCGCATGCAGCTCGATGAAGCTCTTGACCGCCTGAAACAGACCGTCTCGCAGGCCGCTGTCGTGCGTGCCGCCGGCGCTGGTGGGAATCAGGTTGACGTAGCTCTCACGCACTGGCGCGCCGTCTTCGGTGAAGGCCACGGCCCAGGCCGCACCTTCGCCATCGGCGAAGCTGTCGTCCCTGGCGTCGGCGTAGCCCTCGCCCTCGAACAGCGGGATCACCGGGTCGGTGGTCAGGGTCTGCTGCAGGTAGTCGCGCAAACCGCCCTTGTACTGCCAGGTCTGGGTGTCCCTGGTTTTTTCGTTCACCAGCGTGACCTGCACGCCGGGCATCAGCACCGCTTTGCTGCGCAGCAGGTGGGTCAGTTCGCCCAGCGGCAGCGCGGGCGAGTCGAAGTACCTGGCGTCGGGCCAGGCGCGCACCGTGGTGCCCTGCTTGCGGTCGCCCTCGCCCTTGGGCGTCACCACCAGCGGCTCGATCACGTCGCCGGCACCGAAGGCCAGTTTCGCCACCTGTCCGTCGCGGAAGCAGGTGACTTCCAGACGGGTCGAGAGCGCGTTGGTCACGCTCACGCCCACCCCGTGCAGACCGCCGGAGAAGCTGTAAGCACCACCCTTGCCCTTGTCGAACTTGCCGCCGGCGTGCAGGCGGGTGAACACCAGCTCGACCACGGGTGCCTTTTCTTCGGGGTGCAGGCCGAAGGGAATGCCGCGGCCGTCGTCTTCCACGCTCACCGACCCGTCGGTGTGCAGCGTGACCTTGATCTTCTTGCCGAACCCAGCGAGCGCCTCGTCGGCCGCGTTGTCCAGCACCTCTTGAATGATGTGCAGCGGGTTGTCGGTGCGGGTGTACATGCCCGGCCGCTGCTTGACCGGCTCCAGTCCCTTGAGGACGCGGATGGAGCCTTCGGAATACTCGTTCGATTGGGTTGCCATCGGGAAATTGTAAGGTGAGGCCCTTCAAAAGCCTGTATGCAAACACAGATACCGACCGCCGCCTGTCCAGCAATGCCAGGCGCTCATCAATCTGCGCGAGAAATTTCACCACCGCGCGTCCACCCTGCGACGCCTTCGGGAAAGCCGGATTCGCTACAGTGCCGGGATGTCTTCAGCTTCTCCCATCTCCGTATCACCAGCGCGCCTGTCGGCCGCACAGGTGCTGCTCTGCGGCGCCGCCATCGTCACCCTTTCCATGGGGGTGCGCCATGGTTTCGGTCTCTGGCTGCAGCCGATCACCCAGGACATGGGCTGGACCCGGGAAAATTTTTCCTTCGCGCTGGCCATCCAGAACCTGGCCTGGGGCCTGTTCGGCATCTTCGCCGGCATGGCGGCCGACCGCTTCGGCGCCTTCCGGGTGCTGGTCGGCGGAGCGGTGCTGTACGCGGCAGGCCTCGCAGGCATGGCGCTCTCGCCCACGCCGTTCGTGTTCATGCTGACCGCCGGCCTGCTGATCGGCGCGGCTCAGGCCGGCACCACCTATGCCGTGGTCTATGGCGTGATCGGTCGCCAGATCCCTGCGGAGCGCCGCTCCTGGGCCATGGGCGTGGCGGCGGCGGCCGGCTCCTTCGGCCAGTTCCTGATGGTGCCTGTGGAAGGCTGGCTGATCTCGGGCTTTGGCTGGCAGCAGGCGCTGCTCATCCTCGGGGCAGCGGTGCTGCTGATCATGCCGCTGGCACTGTTCCTGCGCGAGCCGGGTTTCAGGGGCGGGGCGGCACCAAAGCGCGAACAGACCATCGGGCAGGCCCTGCGCGAGGCCTTCGGCTACCGCAGCTTCCAGCTGCTGATGGCGGGCTACTTCGTGTGCGGCTTCCAGGTGGTGTTCATCGGCGTGCACATGCCCAGCTACCTCAAGGACCACGGCCTCTCGCCGCAGGTGGCCAGCTACGCGCTGGCCATCATCGGCCTGTTCAACGTGATCGGCACCTACGCCGCCGGCGCGCTGGGACAGCGCCTGGCCAAGCGCCACATCCTGGCCTTCATCTACCTGGCGCGCTCGGTCGCCATCGTGGTCTTCCTCTGGGCACCGCTCACGCCCACAAGCGTCTATGTCTTCTCCGCCGTGATGGGCGTGCTCTGGCTCTCGACGGTGCCACCGACCAACGCGATGCTGGCCCAGATTTTCGGCGTGGCCCACATGTCCATGCTGGGCGGCTTCGTGTTCTTCAGCCACCAGATCGGCAGTTTCATGGGCGTCTGGCTGGGCGGCGTGCTCTACGACCGGACCGGCAGCTACGACGTTGTCTGGTACATCTCGATCGCCCTGGGCGTGTTCGCGGCCCTGGTGAACTTGCCGGTCCGCGAGTCGGCCATCGAACGCGGCCCGCAGCGTGTGGGGGCCGCCGCGTGAGGCCGCTGGCCGTCAGGGCGCTGGTCTGGGCCGCCGTGGCCCTGGCCCTGCTGGGCACGCTGATGCTCTACCAGCGCCCGGACTTCCTGGTGAATCTGGCCGACCAGCTCTGGAGCTGTTTCTGATGCACGGCACGGAGTCGCCTTCCCCCTGGGTGCAACGCTGGTCGCACCTGGTGCCGGTCGGCGGCACCGTACTGGACGTGGCCTGCGGACAGGGACGGCACCTGCGCTGGTTCGCCGGCCGCGGTCATGCGGTGACTGGCGTGGACCGGGACCCCACCGCTGTGGCAGCAGCGGCCAGCGCCGGGCGGGTGGTGCAGGCCGACATCGAGAACGGCCCCTGGCCCTTCGAAGGACAACGCTTCGACGCCGTGGTGGTGACCAACTACCTCTGGCGCGCGCTGCTGCCCGTGATCGTGGACAGCGTGGGCGAGGGTGGCGCGCTGATCTACGAGACCTTTGCAACCGGTAACGAATCGGTCGGCAGACCGTCCCGGCCCGACTTCCTGCTGCAGCCCGGCGAGCTGCTGCAGGCCTGCGCCGGCCTGCACGTGGTCGCCTATGAAAACGGCTTCTGCGACCACCCGGAGCGCTTCGTGCAGCGCATCACCGCCCTGCGAAAACGTCCGTCAGACGCCTCCGTGCCGGCGCGCCACCTGCTCCCTGAATGAGCGACTGCGCTGGGTAGAATGCACGATTCGCGCGCGAGCCGCCGGATCGATTTCCTCAACGTGTCCGGCGCACAGGCCGGCGCCTCTGACTTGAGCCCGAGAACATGAAGACCATCACCGGCAGCATCGTTGCCCTCGTCACCCCGTTCCACCCCGACGGCAGCGTCGACTACCCCACCCTGCGCAAGCTGATCGACTGGCACATCGCCGAAGGCACCGACTGCATCGGCGTCGTCGGCACCACGGGCGAGTCGCCCACGGTGAGCGTCGAAGAGCACTGCGAGATCATCCGCGTCTCCGTCGAACAGGCCGCCAAGCGCGTGCCGATCATGGCCGGCTGCGGCGCCAACTCCACCGCCGAAGCCATCGAGCTGGCGAAATTTGCCCGTGGCGTCGGTGCCGACTGCCAGCTGCAGGTCGTGCCCTACTACAACAAACCGACGCAAGAAGGCCAGTACCAGCACTTCAAGGCGATTGCCGAAGCCACCGGCGACCTGCCCATCGTGCTGTACAACGTGCCCGGCCGTTCCGTCGCCGATATGAGCGTGGACACCGCGCTGCGCCTGGCGGCGGTGCCCGGCATCGTCGGGATCAAGGAAGCCACCGGCAACATCGAGCGTGCCCAGTGGCTGATCCGCGAGGCGCCGGAAGGTTTTGCCATCTACTCGGGCGACGACCCGACGGCGGTCGCCCTGATGCTGTGTGGTGGCCAGGGCAATGTCAGCGTGACCGCCAACATCGCGCCCCGACTGATGCACGAACTGTGTATGGCCGCCATCGCCGGTGACGCCCGCAAGGCGATGGAGATCCAGCGCCGCCTGATGCCCGTGCACAAGAACCTCTTTGTCGAAGCCAATCCGATCCCCTTGAAGTGGGCGATGGAACGCATGGGCCTGTGTGGTGGCACCATGCGCCTGCCCCTCACGCCCATGAGCTCCCCGTTGGAACCGGTGGTCGAGGCGGCACTCAAAGAGAGCGGCCTGATCTGATCACGCCGCTGCCAGGTCCCACCAAGACGTCATCCAAGCTGCCCATGTCCATCACCTCACGCTCTCTGTCTTCGCGCATCCGCCCCACCGTGTCGCTCCGCTGGGGCGCCGTGGCCATGGCAGCCTTTCTCGCCACGGGCTGCTCCGTGCTCGAGGAAGACAAGATCGACTACCGCAGCGCCCGCCAGGTCAACTCCCTCGAAGTGCCGCCGGACCTGACCCAGCTCAGCCGCGAGTCGCGCTACCAGGTGCCTGGCGCCACCGTGACGGCCAGCGGCTACCAGACGGCCCAGCCAGTTGCGGGTTCCTCCGACACCGCCGCAAGCAAGATCGGCGATGTCCGCATCGAGCGCGCGGGCAGTCAGCGCTGGCTGGTGGTGGACCGCCCTGCCGACAAGGTGTGGGGCCCCGTCAAGGACTTCTGGCAGGAGAACGGCTTTGTGCTCACCCTGGACCAGGAAACCCTGGGGGTGATGGAGACCGACTGGGCCGAGAACCGCGCCAAGCTGCCGCAGGACGTCATCCGATCCACACTGGGCAAAGTGTTCGACAGCCTCTATTCAACGGGGGAGAAGGACAAGTTCCGCACCCGGCTGGAGCGCACCCCGTCGGGTGCCACAGAGATCTACATCAGCCACCGCGGCATGATTGAGGTCTACACCGATGCCCGCAAGGACCAGACCGTCTGGCAGCCGCGCGCGGCCGACCCCGAGCTGGAAACGGAGTTCATGCGCCGGCTGATGGTCAAGCTCGGCGTCACCGAGGCCCAGGCCAAAGCGGTTACCGCATCGGCACCGACGCCTTCTGCGGCCCGTGTGGTCACCGTCAACAACCAGCCCGCCGTGCAGCTGGAGGACGACTTTGATCGTGCCTGGCGCAGGGTCGGCCTGTCGCTGGACCGCACCGGTTTCACCGTCGAGGACCGCGATCGCAGCCAGGGCGTGTATTTCGTTCGCTACGTGCCCGCAGACGCCACCGCCGAGTCGGCCAAGCCCGGCTTTTTCAGCCGTCTTTTCAGCAGTTCGCCCGCCCAGGCCAAGCCGGTGCAATACCGGATTGCCGTGCGCAGCAGCGGCACCAATACCACGGTGTCCGTGCTGAATGCCCAGGGACAACCCGACACCACGGCCGATGGAAAGCGCATCGTCGAGTTGCTGGCCGCTGATCTGAAGTAAGGGCCACGCAGGCAAAAGAAATGCCGCCCGAGGGCGGCATTTCTTTTGGCCGGACGATTCGGACCTGGGCCCGAACCGGCTGGGCAATTACTGAGCAGGCTTGGCAGCAGCCTTGGCAGCTTCGGCGGCCTTGTCGGCAGCTTCCTTGGCGGCGTCAGCACCAGCCTTGGCAGCGTCGGCGGCGGCACCAGCGGCGTCCTTGGCGGCATCGGCAGCAGCGCCAGCGGCGTCGGCAGCAGCAGCGCCGGCAGCGGCACCAGCGGCGGCGCCAGCGTTGGCAGCAGCAGCGCCAGCATCCTTGGCGGCGTCGACAGCAGCGCCAGCGGCGTCCTTGGCAGCTTCAACGGCGGGGGCTGCAGCGGGAGCAGCAGCTTCTTCCTTCTTGCCACAAGCGGTCAGGGCGATGGCGGCGAGCAGGCTGGCCAGCAGAACGGTCTTTTTCATGGTGATTCCTCAGGATGTGGATGAAAACAAAAAAATGAATCAACCACAAAAAAACCCGAATCGATGATCCGGGCTTGGTTGACCCAGTCGCTTACCGCTATTAACGATTGCGATCTGGAACGAAATCATACGCCGGAACTGCAAATCCGTATTTACCCTTGTCAACTTTTTCTTTTGTTGACAGTTGGCGTTGCAAAAACACACGCCGTTGGGATTCTTGTCACAAACCGAGGACCGTCGCAGGAAACGAAGGGCAGCCCTGCTGCCAGCAGGCCTGCAACCGTTCATGGAGCAGCGTTCGGCGCTCGGGTCGGCGACTGGCGACCATCAGACAACGGCCGATGTCCAGCCGCTCCATGGTCCAGTCGGGTGACCAGATGGCACTGGGCAGTTCACCCCCCGCCACCGCGCGGCATGCGTGGGCTTCGACGATGTGCGACCAGGTCGTGCGCCACTGCACGAGCCTGGGGTGCAACTCGCGCAGCCGGTCAAAGTCCATGGCCATGAACTGGATCTTTCTGCCGCGACAGGCCCAGTCATTGAGGGCGTCAATGACGGACCTCTCGCCCAGAGGCCAGTCGGCGAAATCAGGATCACTGAGCACAATCTGGGTCCAGCCATCGCGGGCGGCGGTTTGCAATGCCAGCCGCACCAGATCCGCAAACTCGCGGCGCCCCTGAATACGCCCTTCCGGCAATGCCGGGAGATCGTCCGGTATCGGCTGTTGCGTCATCTCTCAGTCCTTTTCACCACCCGCCGTGGACTCCGCATGGAGCCAGCCGGCCTCGAACCAGTCCTTCAACAGGGCCTGAGCGTCGGCGCTGGCACGGCGCACCTGCGCCGCACCCAGGCGACGTTGATCTGCCAGGACGCGCATGAGGCGGGCGTCGGCTCCAGCGGCCCGAAAACTCTCTCCGTTGATGAACAGGTGCCTTGAGTCGTACATCATGCGGGTGCGCCGGTCCAGGCGCAACGCCGTCCCAGGCTGCCATGGGCCCACGGGCTCTTCGAACCACACACGGGGCTTGGGCTCGGTCATCACTTCGCCGAGGGCGCAGGCCAGCGAAGTGCGCTCGGCGAGCATGCGCTGCAGGGCATCGGCCGCGAATGCCTCCAGCGAGGCCGGCATCGCGGCCGGGTGGTCGGTGGCCTCCTGCCCGGGGTCGCGGTACAGCGTGCTGTCCTCGAACTCGTCGGCCATGCGTTGGAGCAGTTCGCCGGCGAGCCCTCCGCGCTGGGGCACGCGGAATCCCGCCGAGTAGGTCATGCAGTCGTCGCCGACGGCAATGCCGTCGTGTGCCCAGCGCGGCGGCAGGTACAGCATGTCTCCGGGGTTGAGCAGGTGCTCCTGCTCGGGCTCGAAGTTGCTCAGTATCTTGAGCGGAACATCAGGCTCCAGCGACAGGTCCTTTTGCCGCCCGATGCGCCACAGACGCTGGCCGCTGGCCTGCAGCAGGAATACGTCGTAACTGTCGAAATGGGGCCCTACACCACCGCCATCGCTGGCCCAGGAAATCATCAGGTCGTCCAGGCGCGCGTCGGGCACAAAACGGAACCGGCCCAGCAGATCGTGCGCCGCGTCCAGGTGAAGGTCCACCCCCTGCACCAGCAGGGTCCAGCGCTTCTGTTTCAGGGGCGGAAAGACCGTGCGGGCAAAGGGACCGTGCCGGAGCTGCCACCCGGCCGGCTTGTGCACGATCAGGCGGGACTCGACCGATTCCTGCGCGGCCAGCGCAAACAGCTCGGGGCGTGTGAGCAGGGGCTGGAAACCGGGGAAGGCATTGCGGATCAGCAAGGGCTTTTTCTGCCAGTAGCGCTGCATGAACCGGGCCGGCGACATGCCGCCCAGCATCTGCGCCGGCAGGTCCACAGAAGGAGCGCCTGCGATGGAATCGGTGTGTGGTGTCATGGGACAATTGTCGGATGAAAATCACCGAACAATGTGTGGTCGCGCTGACCTGGACACTCAAGGACACGCTGGGCGAAGAACTCGATGCACTGGACGAGCCCGTCGAGTTCCTGGTGGGTGGCAATGATCTGCTGGCCAGCCTGGAGAAGGCGCTCCAGGGCCACGAGGCCGGCGATTCGCTGGAACTGCAGCTGGAGCCGCACGACGCCTTCGGTGACTACGACGACCGGCTGCTGTTCCTGGAGCCGCGCCACCTGTTTCCCGAGCACCTGGAAGAAGGCATGGGCTTCGAGGGACTGCCGGAGGGTTGCAGCGCCGCTGCCCCCAAGGACCGTCTGTTCTTCGTCAGCGACATCTACCCGGACCACGTGGTCATGGACGGCAACCACCCGCTGGCGGGCATCGCGCTGCGCATCCGGCTGAAAGTGCACGACGTGCGCGAGGCCGAGGTCAGCGAAATCGGCCGGGGCACGCTGGGCACCGGCTTTTTCCGGATGCAGGTGGACCCCTCAGGTCCCGGCGACGAACCGCCTCAGGCTCCCACCCTGCACTGACGCAGCGCGCGGGCTGCGCCGGTCAGCCGCGCCCGGTCGATCCGTAACCGCCCGCGCCGCGTTCGCTGGCCTGGGCGAAATCACTCACCACATTGAAGCGGGCCTGCACCACGGGCACGATGACCATCTGCGCAATGCGCTCCATGGGTTCGATGGTGAAGGCCACATCGCTGCGATTCCAGGCGCTCACCATCAGCTGGCCCTGGTAGTCGCTGTCGATCAGACCGACCAGGTTGCCCAGCACGATGCCGTGCTTGTGGCCCAGCCCCGACCGGGGCAGGATCATGGCGGCGTAGCCCGGGTCGGCGAGGTGGATCGCCAGCCCGGTCGGCACCAGTTGCCAGGCGTTGGGCGCCAGGGTCAGCGGCGCGTCCAGGCAGGCACGCAGATCCAGGCCCGCGCTGCCGGCCGTCGCGTAGGAGGGAAGCTGGCCCGCCATGCGCGGATCCAGCACCTTGACATCAATCTGCATGTTTCGGGTTCCGCAGAAGGGGCTCACTGCCCCGTCTTCTCGCTCTTGAGTTCGTCTTCCAGCGCCTTGGCAGGATCGACCTCCTCTTCATCAGCGGGTTCGGCCGCATCGCCTTCGGCGGGCTGCTCGGCCCCCTCCATGCCCTGGGTCGGGTCCTGCTCCTCTTCCTGTTCGAGGCCCGGCATGTTGTTGAGCATGTCGGTCACAGTGGCGTCGTCCACCTTGGCGGCGGCCTCGATATTGCCGATCACCAGCTTCGGGTAGGCAATGACGACGGACACCATGATCAGCTGCAGGATGATGAAGGCGATGGAGCCCTTGTAGATCTGCGCCGTGGTCACCGCAGGGATGCGCTGCTTGGTCACCTGGTCGGTGTAGTCGTTGCGGGCAGCCACCGAGCGCAGGTAGAACAGAGCGAAGCCGAAGGGTGGTGTGAGGAACGAGGTCTGCAGGTTCATAGCAAGGATGATGCCGAACCAGATCAGAGCCATCTCCGGCGGCGCGCCTTCAGGCAGCAGCTCCGGCAGCACCTTGGCCGCCACTGGCGCGAGCATCGGCACCACGATGAAGGCGATCTCGAAGAAGTCGATGAACATGCCCAGCACGAAGACCAGCAGGTTCACAATGATCAGGAAGCCCAGCGCACCGCCCGGCAGCTTGTCGAACAGGTGCTCGACCCAGATGTGACCGTCGGCTGCGTTGAAAGTAAAGCTGAACACGGTGGAGCCGATCAGGATCGACAGCACGAAGATGGCCAGCTTGGTCGTGTTCTCGCCGGCCTGCCTCATCAGGTCGAGGCTCAGGCGCTTGCGCGAGGCCGCCATGATCAGCGCGCCCAGGGCGCCCATGGCGCCGCCTTCGGTGGGCGTTGCAATGCCCAGGAAGATGGTGCCCAGCACCAGGAAGATCAGGACCAGCGGCGGGATCAGCACGAAGGTGACCTGCTCGGCCAGGCGGGACAGCAGGCCCATGCGGGTGATGCGGTTGACGATGGCCAGGGCCAGAGCCAGCAGCGAGGCCACGGTGATGGACATGATGACCACCTCGTCGCCTGCGGCCTCCATTTCGCGCCCGATCATCGGGTTGATGATGGCGTTGTGGTTCTGGGCCCAGATGTAGCCAGCCACGCCGCAGATCGCCAGCAGCACCAGCAATGAACGGTGGCCGCTCGCGCCGTTGGGTTCGCGGTAGATGCGCGCCTCCTGGGGCAGCGCCGGCACCCAGTCGGGCTTGAAGATGGCCACGGCCGCGATGAAGGCCAGATACAGGCCCACCAGCATCAGGCCGGGCAGCAGGCCACCGGCGTACATGTCGCCCACCGAACGGCCGAGCTGGTCGGCCAGCACGATCAGCACCAGCGACGGCGGAATCGCCTGCGCCAGCGTGCCCGATGCGGTGATGGTGCCGGTGGCGATCGTCCGGTTGTAGCCGTAGCGCAGCATGATGGGCAGCGAGATCAGGCCCATTGAGATCACGGCCGCAGCGACCACGCCGGTGGTGGCGGCCAGCAGCGCGCCCACCAGGATCACGGCCACGGCCAGGCCACCGCGCACGGGGCCGAACACCTGGGCCACAGTCTCCAGCAGGTCCTCGGCCATCCGGCTTCGCTCCAGGATGATGCCCATGAAGGTGAAGAACGGAATGGCCAGCAGGGTGTCGTTCTGCATGATGCCGAACACCCGCAGCGGCAGGGCCTGGAACAGGTTGGACGGAAACAGCCCGACCTCCATGCCGATGAAACCGAAGAAGAGGCCAGTGGCGGCCAGAGAAAACGCCACCGGGAAGCCCATGAGCAGGAACACCAGCAAGCCGGTGAACATGATGGGCACGAAATTGGATGCAATGAATTCCATGATGGTTCTCTCGCCTCTTATTGCGCGGCCTTGAGGCGCTGCTGCTCTTCTTCCAGCAGTTGCTGGGCCAGGAGTTCTTCTTCGCTCGGACCTTCATGGGCCAGCACGTCCGGACCGTTGCCGGTCAGGAAGGCGATGCGCTTGATGAGCTCGCTCAGGCTCTGCAGCGCGAGCAGGGCAAAACCAGCCGGGATCAGTGCATACACCGGCCAGCGGATCAGGCCGCCCGCGTTGGACGACATTTCGCCGGATTCGTAGGCGTTCACGAACAGCGGCCAGCCCAGCGTGGCCATCATGTAGCACAGCGGAAACACGAAGACGATGATGCCGATCACGTCCACCCAGTTGCGGCCGCGCGCGCTGAACTTCGACGAGATGAAGTCGATGCGCACATGGGCATTGCGCAGGAAGGCGTAGCCGCTGCCCAGCATGAACACCGCCGCGAACAGGTACCACTGGATTTCCAGGAAGGCGTTGGAGCTGGTGTCGAAGAGCTTGCGCACGATGGCGTTGCCGGCACTGATCATGGTGGTCGCCAGGATGAACCACATGGCGAGCTTGCCGATGCGCTCGGTCAGCGCGTCGATCAGGCGGGAGAGCGTGAGGAGGAATGACATGAAGGTCCCCTTGTGTTGAAGGGTGCAGGCGCGAGGGATTCAGAAAAATGTCAGGGTACCTTCCACGCAAAAAAACCCCGTGGGGACGGGGTTCTTTTGCGGAAGGCCGTGAAGCTTACAGCTTCTGGCGCTGCATGAAGTTGTCGAAGTTGGCTTCGGTGAAGCGGAACCAGACGTTGGCGTCCTTGCGGAAGGCCGAGTAGTCGGTGTAGATCTTCTTCCAGGCCGGGTTGGTGTCGTTCAGCTCGGTGTAGAGGGCCATCGATTGCTTGAAGGCCTCGTCCATGACGGCCTTGGGGAACGGCAGCACCTTGGCGCCGTTGGCCACCAGGCGCTTGATCGCCTGCGGATTGCGGGCGTCGTAGCGGGCCTGCATCTCGGTGTGGGCGTAGGCCGTTGCAGCTTCAACAATGGCCTGGTATTCCTTCGACAGGGCGTTGAAGGCGGCCTTGTTGATGTAGAAGTCGAGTTGGGCACCGCCTTCCCACCATCCAGGGTAGTAGTAGTTCTTGGCAACCTTGAAGAAGCCCAGCTTCTCATCGTCGTACGGACCGACCCATTCGGTCGCGTCGATGGTGCCCTTTTCCAGCGCCTGGTAGATCTCGCCGCCAGGAATGTTCTGCGGCACACCACCCATGCGGGTCAGCACCTTGCCGGCAAAACCGCCAATGCGCATCTTCAGGCCCTTGATGTCGGCCACGGTCTTGACTTCCTTTCGGTACCAGCCGCCCATCTGGGACCCGGTGTTGCCGCCAGGGAAGTTGATGATGTTGTACTTGTCGTAGAACTCGCGGAACAGCTTCATGCCGTTGCCGTCGAAGTACCAGGCGGTCAGCTGGCGGCTATTCAGGCCGAAAGGAATGGCCGTACCCATGGCGAAGGTGTCGTCCTTGCCGAAGTAGTAGTAGGGGGCGGTGTGACCAGCTTCGACGGTGCCTTGCTGCACACCGTCCACGATGCCGAACGCGGGCATCAGTTCACCGGCGGGGTGCACGGAGACGACGAACTTGCCGCCGGACATCGCATTGACTTTTTCCGCGAACACTTCGGCGGCACCGTAGATGGTGTCCAGCGCCTTGGGGAAGCTGGAGGCCAGGCGCCAGCGGATGGCGGCCTGTGCATGCACAGCGGGGGCTGCTCCTGCGGCCAGCACACCGGCGATGCCGGCGTGCTTGAGGATGGAACGACGATCCATGTTGTATGACTCCGTGGTTGGTATTTCATGCCCGCCCGGAAGGGTCGGGGACTTCTGCAGTCCGGGCCATTGTAGGAACGCACCCCCCCCCTTCCGTGGGGGTTTTCCCTCGAAATCAGAGCAAGATCGTGAACGCTTTCAGGCTTTTGCAAGCTTGCTGCACTCAAACCGTGCAGGCTTTCGAAACGCCTCAAACAGGCCGTGAAATTTCTTCAACGCGGTCGTTCAGGCGGCCGCCTTGAGACCACCGGAGCCACCCAGCACGTCGGCAAAACGTTGCCTGATGGACGACTCGATGCCGCTGGCATCCAGCCCCACGTTGGCCAGCAGCCTGGCGGGATCACCGTGCTCGATGAACTCGTCGGGCAACCCGAGCTGCAGCACGGGCATCGACAGACCCTCGGCCTGCAGGGCCTCCAGCACGGCACTGCCGGCGCCACCCATGACGCAGCCCTCTTCCACCGTGACGAGCGCCTGGTGGCTGTGCGCCATCTCGCGCAGCAGGTCCATGTCAAGCGGTTTGGCCCAGCGCATGTTGGCGACGCTGGCACCGAGCGCCTCGGCGGCCGCCAGCGCCGGATGCAGCAGGGTTCCAAAGGCCAGGATGGCCACGCCATGGCCACGCCGCCGCACTTCGCCCTTGCCGAACGGCAGCCCATCCAGACTGGCCGGCACCGCCGCGCCCACACCGGCACCGCGCGGATAGCGCACCGCCACCGGGTGGTCCTGGTGGTGGGCCGTCGACAGCAACTGGCGCGTTTCCGCCTCGTCCGACGGACAGGCGATCGACATGTTGGGGATGCAGCGCAGGTAGGCGATGTCGTAGGCACCGGCGTGGGTCGCGCCATCGGCACCCACCAGGCCCGCGCGGTCCAGTGCGAACACCATGGGCAGCCTCTGCAGCGCCACATCGTGAATCAGCTGGTCGTAGCCCCGCTGAAGGAAGGTGGAGTAGATCGCGACCACCGGCTTCATGCCTTCGCAAGCCAGCCCGGCGGCAAAGGTCACCGCATGCTGTTCGGCGATGCCGACGTCGAAATAACGGCCCGGGAACCTCTGGTGGAACTCCACCATGCCCGAGCCCTCGCGCATGGCTGGGGTGATGCCGACCAGCTTGGGGTCGGCGGCAGCCATGTCGCACAACCACTGTCCGAACACCTGCGTGAACGTGGGTTTGGGGGGCGTGGCCGGTTTGACCAGGCCCACGGCGGGATCGAACTTGCCGGGGCCGTGGTAGGCCACGGGGTCCGCCTCGGCCAGCTTGTAGCCCTGCCCCTTCTTCGTGACCACGTGGAGGAACTGCGGCCCCGCACCGTTGTCCAGCAGGTGGCGCACGTTCTCCAGCGTGGGGATGAGCGAGTCGAGGTCGTGCCCGTCGATGGGGCCGACGTAGTTGAAGCCGAACTTCTCGAACAGCGTGGCCGGCACCACCATGCCTTTGGCGTGCTCTTCCAGCCGCTTGGCCAGTTCGAACAGCGGCGGCGCGCCCTTGAGCACAGTCTTGCCGACGTTCTTGGCGGCGGCGTAGAACTGGCCGCTCATGAGCTGGGCCAGGTAGCGGTTGAGCGCGCCCACCGGGGGCGAGATCGACATGTCGTTGTCGTTGAGGATCACCAGCAGGCGGCCGTGTTCGACACCGGCGTTGTTCAGCGCCTCGAAGGCCATGCCCGCGGTCATGGCGCCGTCACCGATGATGGCCACCGCGTGGCGGCTCTCGCCTTTCATCTTGGCGGCCAGTGCCATGCCCAGCGCCGCCGAGATGCTGGTGGACGAGTGGGCGGTGCCAAAGGTGTCGTACTCGCTCTCGTCGCGGCGCGGAAAACCGCTGATGCCACCGAACTGGCGCAGCGTGGACATGCGGTCGCGGCGGCCAGTCAGGATCTTGTGCGGGTAGGTCTGGTGGCCCACGTCCCAGACCAGCCGGTCTTCGGGCGTGTTGAAGACATAGTGCAGCGCCACCGTGAGCTCCACCGTGCCGAGGTTGGAACTGAGGTGCCCGCCGGTTTTCGAGACGCTCTGCAGCACATGGTCGCGCAGTTCGTCGGCCAGGGGGCGCAGCTGCGTGCGGGACAGGCGCCGCAGGTCGGCCGGGGATTCGATGGTGGACAGCAGGTTGCTCATGGGGCAGGTATTTCGCTTGAGGGCGGCTTTCCGGGTTCAGGACGCGCGGCGGCCAACCCAGTCGGCCAGCGCATGCAGGGTGTCGGTGTGGGGCAAGGCACTGGCGGACAACGCCTGGTGCGCCTGGTCCAGCACCTCGTCGGCGTAGGCCTGGGCCGACTCCAGGCCCATGAGCGACACAAAGGTGGGCTTGTCGGCGGCGGCGTCCTTGCCCGCGGTCTTGCCCAGCGTCGCGGAGTCGGTGGTGACGTCCAGGATGTCGTCGACCACCTGGAAGGCCAGGCCGATGCAGGCGCCGTAGGTGGACAACTGCCGCAGCACGGCCGCGTCTAGAGCGGCGGTGGACGCGCCCATCATGACGCTGGCCTGCAGCAGCGCACCGGTCTTGAGACGGTGCATGCCCTCCAGGGCCTTCTGGTCCAGCGCCACGCCGACGCTGGCGAGGTCGACGGCTTGCCCCCCGGCCATGCCGGATGCACCGGCCGCCACGGCCAGCTGGCGGCACAGGCGGGCCGACAGCGCCGCAGGCACCGAACCGTCGTCGGGCACCAGCAACTCGAACGCCAGGGCCTGCAGGGCGTCGCCGGCCAGCAGCGCCTGCGCCTCGCCGTACTTCACATGCACTGTGGGCTTGCCCCGCCGCAACACATCGTTGTCCATGCAAGGCATGTCGTCGTGGACCAAGGAATACGCATGGATGAGCTCCACCGCACAGGCCGCCCGCATGGCCACTGCAGGGTCGCCCTGCACGGCCTCGCAAGCTGCCAGCGCCAGCAGCGGGCGCAGGCGCTTGCCGCCGTCCAGTACCGCATAGCGCATGACCAGCCCCAGACCCGCCGGCGCATCGGCCAGCACCCAGTTCGACAGGGCCTGCTCCACGTGCTCCTGCTGGCGCACCCGCCAGGCCACGAACGCGGTGTTGTCCGACAGGCCCGCGCTCATTGGCCGTCCCAGGGTTTGGGCTCGCCGTTTTCGAGCACCTTGATCTGCTGCTCCACCGCCTCCAGCCGGGTGCGGCAGTAGGCCAGCAGCTCGGCGCCGCGCTGGTAGCGACCCAGCAGCTGGTCCAGCGGCAACTGCCCCGCATCCAGCTGGGCGACCAGCTGCTCCAGCTCCTCCAGCGCGGCCTCGTAGCTGGCCGGGGTGGCAGACGCGTCGGCCGAGCGGCTTGATCGGGTGGACTTTGTGGGGGTCGGAGAGGTCATTCGCTGAAGTCGATTGCGGGTGGCAAACACCCGACGGACACCCTGCGGACGGCAGGGCCAGCGCGCGATTTTATCCCCCGGTCCGCTCAAACTCCAGCCACCGCAGGGGCCTGGAAGGGGCGGGGTACAATCCCGCCTCTTTTTTGTTCAACTGACGGGCCTCGCACGCCCGGAGGGACGCAGCACTTCACCCATCCCGCGCAGATCGTTCACTCGCTCGAGCGCTTCACCCTGCCCCTTCATAGGGGGAGTCTTTAGGTCAAGACCACCATGTCTGATTTGAGTCTTCAATTGCAGCAGGCCGCAAGCCAATTGCCGGTTTCCAGCTACTTCGACGAGGCATTGTTCCGCAGGGAACTTGAAACGATCTTTCAGCACGGGCCCCGCTACGTGGGGCACGTGAACGCGGTTCCCGAGCTGGGCGACTACTTCGCCCTGCCACAGGAGGGTGAAGGACGCGCGCTGGTTCGCACCGCCAACGGCGTCGAACTCGTCTCCAACATCTGCCGCCACCGACAGGCCGTGATGCTCAAGGGCCGCGGCAACCTGAACCAGAACGCCAAGGGTCACAGCGGTGGCCACATCGTCTGCCCCCTGCACCGCTGGACCTACAGCGGTGGCCAGTCGGCCAACAGCAAGCTGGGCAACCTGCTGGGCGCCCCGCATTTCTCGCACGACCCCTGCGCCGATCTCAAGCGCTATTCGCTGCGCGAATGGAACGGCCTGCTGTTCGAAGACAACGGCCGCGACATCGCCGCCGATCTGGCGAACATGGGTCCGGCGTCCACGCTGAGCTTCGAGGGCATGGTGCTGGGCCACGTCGAACTGCACACCTGCAACTACAACTGGAAGACCTTCATCGAGGTCTATCTGGAGGACTACCACGTCGTGCCCTTCCACCCCGGACTGGGCAACTTCGTCACCTGCGACGACCTGCAGTGGGAGTTCAAGCCCGAGTACTCGGTGCAGACCGTGGGCATCCAGAACCTGCTCAAGTCCGGCAGCGCCACGTACCAGAAGTGGCACGAGGTGCTGATGCAGTACCGCAACGGCGAGCTGCCCGCACAGGGCGCGGTGTGGCTGACCTACTACCCGCACATCATGGTGGAGTGGTACCCGCACGTGCTGACGGTCTCGACCCTGCACCCGCTGGGGGTCGACAAGACACTCAACATGGTGGAGTTCTACTACCCCGAGGAGATCGCCGCCTTCGAACCCGGTTTCATGGAGGCGCAGCGCGCCGCCTACATGGAGACCTGCATCGAGGACGACGAGATCGCCGAGCGCATGGACGCGGGCCGCAAGGCCCTGTACGAGCGCGGCGACAACGAGGTCGGCCCCTACCAGAGCCCGATGGAAGACGGCATGCAGCACTTCCACGAGTGGTACCGCGGCCGCCTCGGCGATGCGCTGAAAGGCTGAGACCCCATGCAGGCCCTCTGGATGCTGCTGGCGTCCCTGTTTTTCGCCAGCATGGGGGTCTGCATCAAGTTCGCATCCGCGCACTTCAACAGCTTCGAGATCGTCACCTACCGCGGTCTGGTGGGGGTGGTGTTTCTCTACGGGTTCACCCGGTTCAGCGGCGTCTCGCTGCGCACCACGGTGCCCATGATGCATGTCTGGCGCAGCGTGGTGGGCACCATCTCGCTGACCGCCTGGTTCTACGCCATTGCCATCCTCCCGCTGGCGACGGCGATGACGCTCAACTACATGAGCAGCGTCTGGATCGCCACCTTCCTGCTCGGCGGTGCCCTGCTGACCCAGGGCCGCAATGCGCCGGTCCGGCAACAGGCTCCCCTGTTCCTGACCGTGCTGGCGGGCTTCGGCGGCGTGGCGATGATGCTGCGCCCCACCCTGGCTCCCGACCAGATGCTGGGCGCACTGGTTGGCCTGATGTCCGGCATCTTCGCGGCTTTCGCCTACCTGCAGGTGTCGGCGCTGAGCCGGGCGGGTGAGCCCGAGAGCCGCACGGTGTTCTATTTCTCCATCGGGGCTGTGGTCGCCGGCCTGATCGGCATGCTGTTCGTCGGTGCCACGCCATGGAGCTGGCCTTCCGCGCTCTGGCTGCTGCCCATCGGGCTGCTGGCGCTGGGCGGCCAGCTGTGCATGACCCGTGCCTACGCCAGCGGTGCCACCATGGTCGTGGCCAACCTGCAGTATTCGGGCATCGTGTTCGCCGGCATCTTCGGACTGACCGTGTTCGGCGACCGGCTGCCCCTGATCGGCTGGGCCGGCATGGGCCTGATCATCGTCAGCGGCATCGCGGCCACCGTGCTGCGCGCGCGCGCCGTGCCCCACGCGCCGGCAGAAGAGCACTGAATCCGTGCGCGTCTGCATGCGGTGGGTGGGTCTTTAGGACTTTGGTGTGATCGTCAGCGGTCCCTCCGTACTTGAAAATCAGCCACATGTACACAACCCTCATTTCTGCCGCGCAGCTGCGGCAACTCCTGGACGACCGCCAGCCGGCGCTGATGATGGACTGCAGCTTCGACCTGATGAACCCCGCCGCCGGGCGCCAGCAGTTCGAAGCCGCCCACATCCCCGGCGCGGTGCATGTGGACCTAGACGAGCACCTGAGCGACAAGACCGGACCCGACCGCGCCAGTGGCGGAAGGCATCCCCTGCCCTCCCGCGAAACGTTTGCCAGGCGTCTGCAGGCGCTGGGTCTGAACCCGGGCCAGCAGGTGGTGGCGATGGACCGGCAGGGCGCGAACTACTGTGGCCGGCTCTGGTGGATGCTCAAGTGGTGCGGCCACGAGGCCGTGGCGGTGCTCGACGGCGGAATGGCCGCCTGGGAGGCCGCGGGCGGTGCGGTCATCGAAGGCGCGTCGCCTTCGCTCCCCGCCGGCCGTTTCGAACTGCAGCCTGCCCGCGCCGAAACGCTGGCGGCGCCGGACATTGCGCGCCGGCTGGGCCAGCCCGACCTCACACTGGTCGACGCACGCGCCGCGGCCCGCTTCCGCGGCGAGGTCGAACCACTGGACCCGGTAGCGGGCCACATCCCGGGGGCGCTCAACCGGCCGTTCACCGAGAACATCGGACCGGACGGCCGCTTCAAGCCGGCCACCGAATTGCGGGCCGAATTCGAGCGCCTGCTGGGGTCGCGCGACCCGGCCGCGGTGGTGCACCACTGCGGCAGTGGCGTGAGCGCCATACCCAACCTGCTGGCCATGGAAATCGCCGGCTTCGGACGCACAGCCCTCTTTCCAGGCAGCTGGAGCGAATGGTGCAACACGCCAGGCCTGCCCTGTGCCCGGAGTCAAGTTCCCGGCTGACGGGACGATAGGTCAGACACGCGCCCATACGCCAACCGATGCCTGAAGCCCTGTCCCGCGTGTCCAGCCCGTCCTCCGAACCCTCTTCCAGTCCACTGCGGGCCATCGGTCTGCTGGTGGCCATTGCTGCCACCGTCCAGGCACCCCTGGTGTATCTGAGCACATCCAACCTGTCGGAGGTGATCGCGCCCGCGCTGATCGCGCTGTCGGCCTGGACGGTCCTGCTGTTGCTGAGCAAGGGATTCCAGCGACTCGTAGCACCGCTGCTGGTGACCGCGGTCCTGATCTCGACGGTGATCGCCATCGTGGCTTTCGGCTCGGTGCGCACCGCCGCGGGCTTCCTGTTCGTGGCAGTGGTGGCCGGTGCCGGCATCTTCCTGCCCCGGCGCGCGCTGTTCGTCACCGTGACCCTGAGCGTGGTGGTCCTGGGCGTCCTCACCTGGATGGAGTGGAGTGGCTGGTTCAAACCGGCCAACTTCAAGGTTGGGTTCACGGTGTGGCTGACCCAGTCCATGACCATGGTCGTGGTGGCGATCATGGTCTACCACAGCCGCAGCCGGGCCCAGCAGGCGCTGGATCTTCAGCGCCGCGAGCTGGAGCGGCGCATCCGCAGCGAGCAGGAACGGGACCAGAGCCTGGAGCGGTTCACCCGGATCTTCCGCAACAGCCCCAGCCCGATGATTGCGCAGTCGGCCCGCAGCGGCCTGATCCTGGACGTCAACCCGGCCTTCGAGCGCTGCTATGGACACACCCGCGAGGACGTGCTCGGCTGCACCGACGCCATGCTCTGGGCCGAACCGGAGCAGCGCGCCCTCTACCTGGAACAACTGTTCGCCCTGCGCCGCGCAGACCAGGTCCATGTCCAGGGACTGCGGGCCGACGGCAGCCGCTTCGAGGCGCTGATCAGCAGCGAGATGGGGGACGATCCGCAGGACCGGCTGATCATCACCACGGTCACCGACATCACCGAGCAGAACGCCACCATCGAACGCCTGCGGCGTTCGGAAGAGCGCTTTGCCAAGGCCTTCAACTTCAGTCCGATGAACCTCGCGATCACGCGCCTGTCCGACGGCCGTATCCTGGAGGTGAACCGGGCAGGACTCATCTCCGACAGCATCGGTGTGAACGCCCTGCGCGGCAAGACCACGCTGGAAACCGGCGCCTGGCTCACACCAGCCCACCGGCAGGCCTACGTCGACAAACTCAAGCACGACGGGCGGGTGCTGGCCTACGAGAGCCAGATGCGCGGCAGGGACGGCAAGCCGGTCGACGTGAGGCTGTGGGCGGTGCTGATCGACATCGAGGGCGAAGAGTGCATTCTGTCGTCCACAGTGAACGTGTCGGAAGAGAAGCGGCGCGAGGCCTTGCTGCTGAGCGTGGCGCAGGGCATGACGGGCGAAACGGGCGCGGCCTTTTTCACCGCGCTGGCCCGCCACGCAGCCCCCGCCCTGAAGGCCGACGTGGTGATGGTCAGCGAGCTGATGCCCGACCAGGAGGTGCAGACACTGGCGATGTCCATGGACGGCGCCCTGGTGCCCAACATCGTCTATGCCCCCGAGGGCACCCCCTGCGGCGAGGCCCTTTCGCGCAGCGACCTGTGCGTCCACGAGCAAGGCCTCGCCCACACCTACCCATCGCTGTCGTCGAAGACCGGGATGCAGGCCAGCGCCTACATCGGCCAGAGCCTGCGCGACCAGGACGGCACCGCCATTGGCTTGCTCTCGGCCATGTGGCGCCAGCCCATCACACTCACCGCCGAGATGCGCGCGCTGATGTCGATCTTTGCGAGCCGGGCCACGGCCGAACTGATGCGGCTGCGGCGCGAGCGCGAAATCCAGCAGCTCAACGCGACGCTGGAGCAACGGGTGCAGTCGCGCACCGCCGAGTTGCAGAAGCTCAACGCGGAGCTCGACTCGTTCGCCTACTCGGTGTCGCACGACCTGAAGTCGCCATTGCGTGCGATCGACGGCTTCACGAGCCTGCTGAGCGAACAGTTGCAGGGACGGCTGACCGCCGATGAGGAGCAGCTGCTGCAGCGCGTGCTGGCGTCGACCCACCGCATGAGCACCCTGATCGCCGACATGCTGGCACTGGCCCGCGTCAGCCAGGGCAAGATGGTGCTGAGCCCGACCAACCTGAGCGAGATCGCCGAACAGGTGATGCGCGCGGAACAGGCCAGGCAACCGGGCCGACCTCTCGCGTGGCGCATCGAGCCGGGCCTGGTCAGCGTCTGCGACGCCCGGCTGGCGCGCATCGCGCTGGAGAACCTGCTGGGCAACGCCATCAAGTACACCCGGGACCAGCCACAGCCGCTGATCGAGATGGGGCGCTGCAAGGACGGTGGCCCGGGCCGCGCGAGCTTTTTCGTGCGGGACAACGGCGTAGGCTTCAATATGGCCTATGCCGACAAGCTGTTCAAGCCATTCCAGCGCCTGCACGGACCGAGCGAGTTTGAAGGCACGGGCATCGGACTGGCCACGGTGCGCCGCATCGTGGACCGGCACGGCGGCCAGGTCCAGGGCATCGGAAGGCCCGGAGAAGGCGCCGAGTTCCGCTTCTCCCTGACTCCCGCCAGGGCGCCTCGATGAACGCACCAGCCCCCCTCCCCGCCGCCGAGGTGACCGGCCAGCCGCTCAATCTGCAGCGCTACCAGGATCGATCCCTGCTGGCATTGCTGCTGTGCATCGGTATCGCCGGTCCGCTGGTGGCGTTCGGCGTGCATCTGAGGGACGGGCTGGTGGCGCTGACCTGGGTGGCCCTCGCTTTCTCGCTCACCGACTACCTGCTGCTGGGCCTGTACGCCACGCGCCTGCGCCCACTGGTGGCGCCACTGCTGGTGTACACGCTGATCTTCACATCGGGTGCCGCCATCGTGGCCCATGGCACGGTGCGCAGCATGGCCGCGCTGGTCATGATCGCGGCGGTGGTCGCTGCAGGAGTCTTTCTCTCACGCAGGAACATGCTGATCAGCGGCGTGCTGGGCATCACCATCCTCGGGGTGCTCAACATCGCCGAGAACCTGCAGCTGATGCCGACGCCGGAGACGCGCACCGGCTGGACCGTGTGGATTGTGCAGACCACCATCCTCATCAGCCTGATGATCACGGTCAACCTGGGCCGGCGGCGCATGCTGGACGCGTACCGCAGCCAGAACCTGGCACTGGAGCACAGCCGCGAGGTCGAGCGCCTGCTGCGCCAGAGCCAGGATCGCTTCCAGGCCCTGTTCCGCAGCACGCCGGCCGCCTGCCTGGTGCAGTCGCTGGACACGCAGGACGTGCTCGACGCCAACCAGGCCTTCCAGTCGCTGTTCGGATACACGAACGAGGAGCTGGTGGGTCATCCTCCACCCAGGGTGTGGGCCCGCGACGAGGAACAGACCGAGTTCCGCCGGCTCATCGACACCCAGGGGCGGGTTGGCGGCCTCCGGGGACTGGCCCAGCGCAAGGACGGGTGTGCGTTCCCGGCCATGGTGCATGCCGAGGTCACGCAGAGCGCCACCGAACGGCTGCTGATCGCGGTGGTGTTCGACCTGTCGGCCGATGTGGCCTCGCGCCGCGAACTGGAGATCTCGCGCGAGCGCTTCTCGAAGGCGTTCAACTTCAGCCCGCTGGGCATGACCATCACCCGCCTGAGCGACGGCCGCTTCGTCGAGGTCAACCCCGCCAACGAGCGGGTGCTGGGATGGACACAGGCGGAATTCGAAGGCAAGACGTCGATGGAGGTGGGCGTCTGGGTTTCCGAGACCGACCGCAACCACTATGTGGCCACCCTTCGGCGCGACGGCCGGCTGCAGGGATACGAGACCCGGATGCGGACCAAGGCGGGTGCCATCGTTCCCGTGAGGGTGTGGGCGGAGATCATCGAGATCGACAACGAGCCTTGCGCCCTCTCCTTCACCCTGAATGTGGACGAAGAGAAGCGGCGCGAAGCCATGCTGCTGAACGTGGCCGAGGGCGTCTCTGGCGACACGGGCGAGGCCTTCTTCCGCTCGCTGGTCGAGCACCTGGCCGACGCCATCGGCGCCGACGGCGTCGTGGTGGGCGAGGTGGATCCTCTGAAACAGATGAACACCCTGGCCCTGGTGTGGGACGGCCGGTTGCTCCCCAACAGCACCCACCCGCTGCACAAGACGCTCTGCGAACAGGCCCTGCTGCAACCCGCACTGCTGCGCTTCGAGAGCCCTCGCCCTGCCCACCTGAACCTGGTGCCGCCGTTTTCGGAAGCCCCGCTCCAGTCCGTGCTGGGCCTGCCGCTGCGCGATGGGGACGGCTCGGTGGTGGGCCTGCTCATCGCCGTCTGGCGCCAGCGGCCGCCACCGAACGCCCAGCTGGACGCCCTGCTGACCATCTTCGCCAGCCGCTGCAACGCCGAGCTGCAGCGGCTGCGCCGCGACCGTGAAATCCACAAGCTGCACGACACGCTGGAGCACCGTGTGGCGGCGCGCACCGCCCAGCTGCAGTACCTCAACCGCGAGCTGGACTCTTTCGCCTACTCCGTCTCGCACGACCTCAAGTCGCCGCTGCGCTCCATCGACGGCTTCAGCCACCTGCTGCGCGAGCAGATGGCCGGGCGCATGACCGCGGAGGACATCGACCTGTTCGAGCGCATCGAGGCTTCGGTCCATCGCATGAACAGCCTCATCACCGATCTGCTGGCACTGGCGCGCGTGAGCCAGGGCACCCTGCAGCGCATGAACACCAACCTCAGCGAGCTCGCGCACGACGTGATCCGCCAGGAGCGCCACCGCGATCCGACGCGCGAGGTCGAGGTGGCGATCGAAGAAGGGCTGTATGCCGACTGCGACCCGCGCATGGCGCAGATCGTGCTGGAGAACCTGCTGGGCAACGCCTGGAAATACACCCGCCAGACCACCAACGCCCGCATCAGCTTCACCCGCGCCGAGCAGACGGCCCCGGGTGCGCCGGTGTTCTGCATCCGCGACAACGGTGCGGGCTTCGACATGGCGCGTGCCGAGCGTCTGTTCAAGGCCTTCAACCGTCTGCACACCGCCAGCGAGTTCGAGGGCTCCGGCATCGGGCTGGCCACGGTGCGGCGCATCCTGGAGCGCCACGGTGGCCACATCTGGGGCGAAGGCGCCGTGGGCCAGGGCGCCCGTTTCGAGTTCTGTTTCGGCAGCGAGGCGACCAGCTGAAGCCGCTGTCTGCGGCTCAGTGGCCGTGCGCCATGCCGCTGACCAGGGTCACCAAGGCGATGCCCGCCAGCAGCCAGGCGATCTGGGCGACCGTCGCGCGCAGGCCCAGCCGCTTCTGCAACTGGGGAATCAGGTCGGCCAGTGCCACATAGACGAAGCTGCTGGAGGCCGCGACCAGGAAGTACGGCAGCCAGTCTTCGAGCTGTCCCAGCAGCGCGTAGCCCACCAGGCCGCCCAGCGCTGTCACCGTGCCCGCCAGCGACACCTTGACCAGCGCCGCGCGGCGCGTGCCCGAGGTCTGCTGCAGGACGACCAGATCGCCCATGTGGTGCGGCACCTCGTGTGCGAGCACCGCCAGCGCGGTCACCACGCCCAGCCGCAGGTCGGCCACAAACGCCGAAGCGATCAGGATGCCGTCGCCAAACGCATGCACGCTGTCGCCGGCCAGCACCGTCCAGCCGCCGGAACGAGCGCCGTGCCCGTGGTCGTGGTTGTGACCGTGCGCATGGTCATGACCGTGGGCGTGCGCATGCCCGTGTCCATGGTGCCCACCGCCGTGATGGTGTTCATGGCCGTGATGCCACAGTTCGGCCTTGTCCAGCAGGAAGAAGAACACCAGACCACCCAGCAGCAGGGAAAACAGCTCGTGCGCGCCCGCCTGGCTCTCGAACGCCTCGGGCAGCAGGTGCATGAAGGCGGTGGCCAGCAGCGCACCCGCGGCCAGGCTCAGCATGTGCTGCGTGAACCGCGCCAGCACCCCCATGCCCAGCGCCGCAGCCAGCCACACGCTGCCCACCCCCGCCGCCACGGTGCCCAACAGGATCGCAATCAGGGTCATGAAATGTCGTCAACCAAAAGAAAGGGCCGCACAGGCGGCCCGGGGGTGGGGTCTGCAGGGCAGCGTCAGGCGACGCCGTGCTGCTGGAACCAGGCCAGCGCCCGCTTCCAGCCGTCCTCGGCCGGCTCCTTGCGGAAGCTCGGCCGGTAGTCGGCGTGGAAGGCGTGCGGCGCGTCCGGGTACACCACAAAGCTCGACGCCTTGGCCGCCGCATTGCCGGCGGCCAAAGCGGCTTTCATCTTATCAACCGTGTCAAGCGGAATGCCGGTGTCGGCCGCGCCGTAGAGCCCCAGCACCGGACCGTGCAGGCCGGCCGCCACATCCACCGGGTGCTTCGGATTGAGGTCGCTGGTCTGACCGACCAGCCGGCCGTACCAGGCCACACCGGCCTTCACCGCCGGGTTGTGCGCGGCATACAGCCAGACCTGGCGCCCGCCCCAGCAGAAACCGGTCACGCCCAGCTTCTTCGCGTCGCCACCGTTGGCCGCGGCCCACTTCACCGTGGCGTCCAGATCGGCCATCACCTGCGCGTCCGGCACCTTGGCGATCACCTCGGCGATCAGCTTGGCCATCTCGCCATAGCTCTGGGCGTCGCCCTGGCGCACGAACAGCTCGGGCGCGATGGCCAGGTACCCGGCCTTGGCGAAACGGCGCGCGGTGTCGGCGATGTACTCGTGCACGCCAAAGATCTCGGACAGCACCAGCACCACCGGCAGCCCGGTCTTGCCGGCCGGCGCGGCGCGGTAGGCGGGCATCTTGAAGCCGTTGACCTCGATCATCACCTCGCCCGCGGTCAGCCCGTCGGTGGACGTCTTGATCGCCGTCTGTGCCATCACCGGCAGCACCGAGGCGGCGTAGCCCACTCCCAGGGCGGCCTTGAGTGCGGTGCGGCGGGTGGCATGGCCGTGCGAAGCCCTCGCGTCGAGCAGGGCCTGGCTGTCGGTGATCAGGTCGGTGTTGAGCATCGGTGTCTCCTTGTGGGTGGTTGAAAAGGGGATGCGGCGCGCACGGGTCGGGCACACAATGGCGCGCATCGGAGGACAGCGCCATGACCCTGACCGGACCCATTCTGCAGTTTCTCGGATGCCAGGGTGGCGTCTGGGGTTTGAGCCTGATGATCGTCTGCGACGCCACCGATCCGCAGCCGGCGCTGCGCCTGAATGTGCCGGCCGAGCTGGTCAACGGCGCCAGCGGACCGGTGCCCGGCCTGGACGCCACCGCCTGGCGCTTCGACATCGCGGTGCGCCAGACGGCGATGCCACAGCGCATCGGCTACCGGCTGGCCGGCCGCAGCCACAGCTTCCAGGTGCCGGCCCTGGGCGCCACGCCAAGCATGGCCTACGTCTCATGCAACGGCTTTTCCGACGCGCGCACCCGCAAAACCATGAAAGACGCCAACGCCCTCTGGGCCCGCATGGGCCGCCTGCACGAACAGCAGGAGCGCGTCGACGGCATTCCGGTCGGGCCGCTGGAGCTGCTGCTCATGGGCGGCGACCAGATCTACAGCGACGACATCTGGGCCACCGTGCCCGAGCTGCGGGCATGGACCGAGGTCGAGTGGTTCACCCGCACCCACATGCCCTTGAGCGACAGCCTGCGCGCCGCGCTGCAGACCCGTTTCGCCGGGTTCTACCTGGAACGCTGGAACCAGCCCGAGACCGCCGCGCTGCTGGCCTCGGTGCCCAGCGTGATGATGTGGGACGACCACGACATCATCGACGGCTGGGGCTCACACCCGTGCGAGTTGCACGGCAGCCCCGTGTTCCAGGGCCTGTTCGAGGTCGCCCGCTCTGCGTTCGAACTGTTCCAGCGCCAGATGCTGGGCGCACCGCCGCCCGCCACCCTGAACGCCCAGACCGCGCACAACAGCGCCTACCGCTTCGGCAGCACCGGCCTGCTGGTGCTCGACCTGCGCAGCGAGCGCCGGCCGCGCAGCGAAACCACCGACGCCGCCGGACGCAGGACCGTGCTCGCCGACCAGGTGATGAGCCCGGCCAGCTGGAGCGCCGTCTACGCCTGGCTCGACGCCCAGCTGGCCGCCGGCGACCTGCGGCACCTGCTGGTGATGAGCAGCATTCCGGTGATGCACCCCAGCTTCGAGCAGCTGGAGACGATGCTCGGCGCCCTGCCGGCCATCGAGGAACTGGAGGACGACCTGCGCGACCACTGGACCAGCCACCCCCACCAGGCCGAGCGCCTGCGCCTGGTGCGCCGCCTGCTGGACGCCAGCGCGCGCGGCCTGCGGGTGACCGTGCTCTCGGGCGATGTGCACGTGGCCGCCATCGGCGTGATCGAGTCGGACCGCAGCGACCTCTTGCCCGAGGCGCGCAGCCTGACCCAGCTCACCAGCAGCGGCGTGACCCACCCGCCGCCGGTCGGCGTGGCGCGCTACTTCCTCGAAGAGGCCTGCAAGCAAACCGAGACCCTGGAGCCGGGGCTCACCGGCCAGATGGTGGAATTCCCGACCGCCCGGCGCCGGCTGATCGGCTGCCGCAATTTCATGACCCTGCAGGCCGACGCGCCGGGCGGCGCGGACCGGCTGTGGGCGAACTGGTGGGCAGAAGGCGTCGACCACCCGTACACCAAGGTGGTGCTGCCGGAGGGCTGAGGCAGCGGGCGCTCAGTGCGCCTGTTCCCAGTTCGGCCCCACGCCCACCTCGGCCAGCAGCGGCACCTTGAGCTGCGCCACGCCCGCCATCAGGCGCGGGATCTCGGTGCGCAGCCAGTCCACCTCGGCCTCGGGCACCTCGAACACCAGTTCGTCGTGCACCTGCATGATCATTTTCGTGCCCTTGCCCTGGTCGTCCAGCGCCTTCTGAACCGCCACCATGGCCAGCTTGATCAGGTCGGCGGCCGTGCCCTGCATGGGCGCGTTGATGGCCTGGCGCTCCAGCGCGGCCAGCTTGGCGCCCTTGGCGTTCTTGATGTCGGGCAGCACCAGCTTGCGGCCGAACGCGGTTTCCACGTAGCCCTGCTCCTTGGCGAGCGCGCGGGTGTCGTCCATGTACTGCTTGACGCCGGCGAAGCGCGCGAAGTAGCGGTCGATGTAGGTCTTGGCGGCGGCGTTCTCGATGCCCAGCGACTTGGCCAGGCCGAAGGTGCCCATGCCGTAGATCAGGCCGAAGTTGATGGTCTTGGCGTAGCGGCGCTGCTCGCTGCTGACCTCCTCGGGCTTGATGCCGAACACCTCGGCCGCGGTGGCGCGGTGCACGTCGTGCCCCTCGTGGAAGGCGCGCAGCAGAGCCGCATCGTCGCTCAGGTGGGCCATGATGCGCAGCTCGATCTGCGAGTAGTCGGCGCTGGCGATCACATGGTCCGGCGCGGCCACGAAGGCCTCGCGCACCTTGCGGCCTTCGGCGGTGCGGATGGGAATGTTCTGCAGGTTGGGGTCGTTGCTGGACAGGCGCCCGGTCACCGCCACGGCCTGCGCGTAGTGGGTGTGCACGCGGCCGGTGCGCGGCAGCGCCAGCTGGGCCAGCTTGTCGGTGTAGGTGCCCTTGAGCTTGATGAGGCTGCGGTGTTCCAGGATCTTGGCCGGCAGCGGGTAGTCCTCGGCCAGCTTCTCCAGCACCTCCTCGTCGGTGCTGCGCGCGCCGGTGGCGGTCTTCTTGATGACCGGCAGGCCCAGCTTGTCGAAGAAGATCTCGCCCAGCTGCTTGGGGCTGCTGAGGTTGAAGGGCTGGCCCGCGATTTCATACGCCTCCTGCTCCAGCGCGAAGATGCGCTGGCCCAGC
Organism: Hydrogenophaga pseudoflava; assembly: GCF_004353865.1. NCBI lineage: Bacteria > Pseudomonadati > Pseudomonadota > Betaproteobacteria > Burkholderiales > Comamonadaceae > Hydrogenophaga > Hydrogenophaga pseudoflava. The sequence goes on along the minus strand of NZ_CP037867.1, from coordinate 1,918,912 downwards.
TCATGGCTCTGTTTGGCCAGCGTGGGCGCGTCGATCAGCACGCCGTTGCGTTCGATGCGGTAGAGCGTTTCGCTGCTGGCGATCTCCAGCTCGTAGATGAACTTCAGCTTCGCGTCGGCTTCGATCTGCGGCCACAGCACTCGGTGCACGTCCAGGGTCTGGTCGCTGTCCTCGCACGAGTATTCGGCGGCTTTCGCCACGTCCACCTGGGCAAACGGGATCTGGTGCGCGCCTTTGCCACACAGGTCTTCGTAGCTGATGCCGCCGCGGCCCAGGTGGCGCTCGGCCAAGCTCGACAGACCGTGCGGCTTGTGCACTTCGAGCACGTAGCTCTGCAGCATGGTGTCGTGCGCGTAGCCCTGCACCTCGATGCCGTGGTTGGCGAAGACGTGGCGGTCGTACTTGATGTGCTGGCCGAGCTTTTGCCTGGCCGGGTTTTCCAGCCAGGGCTTGAGCCGGGCCAGCACCTCGTCGAACGGCAGCTGTCCGGGCGCGTCCGGCCCTTCGTGCTTGAGCGGGATGTAGGCGGCTTCGCCCGGCGTCACGCTGAAGCTGATGCCCACGATCTGCGCGACCATTTCATCCAGCGAGGTGGTCTCGGTGTCGATGGCGGTCAGCTCGGCGGCCTCCAGCTTGTTCAGCCAGGCGTCGAAGGCCTCCCAGGTGAGGATGGTGTCGTAGGCGAGGTTCGACGCCCTCGGAATGTCGGACGCCGGATCGCTGAACAGGTCGTTGGTGGAGCCGGGCACAGGGGCGGACGCAGCCGCGGGCACAGCCGCCTCGCCGCCCCCCAGCGCCTTGGCCAGGCCCTTGAAGCCATAGGTCTCGTAGAACGCGCGCAGCGGCTCCTTCTGCGGTTCGCCCATGCGCACCGCATCCAGCGCCGGCAGGCCGGGCACCCAGCCGTTGAGGTCGCAGTCGGTTTTGATGGTCAGCAGCTGGCGGCCGGTGGGCAGCCAGTCCAGCGCCTGGCGGAGGTTCTCGCCCACGGCGCCTTTCACTTGGTCCGCCTGCGCGATCAGGTTGTCGATGGAGCCGTACTCCTGCAGCAGCTTCACGGCCGTCTTGGGGCCGACCTTGTTCACCCCGGGCACGTTGTCGATGGAGTCGCCCACCAGCATCTGGTAGTCCAGCATCAGGCGCGCGGGCACTCCAAACTCCGCCTCCACCCCGGCCAGGTCGCGCACCTTGCCGCTCATGGTGTCGATGATGGTGATGTGTTCGTTCACCAGCTGCGCCAGGTCCTTGTCGCCGCTGCTGATCAGCACCTCGATGCCCTGGCTGGCCGCCGCGACCGCCAGGGTGCCGATCACGTCGTCGGCCTCGACGCCCGGAACGTCCAGCACCGGCCAACCCGAGAGGCGCACCACCTCGTGGATCGGTGCGATCTGGCTGCGCAGGTCGTCGGGCATGGGGCTGCGGTGCTGCTTGTACTCGGGGTAGAGCGCGTCGCGGAAGGTCGGGCCCGAGGCGTCGAACACGCAGGCGGCCCAGGTGGACGGGTGGTCCTTGAGCAGCTTCTGCATCATGTTGATCATGATGCGGATGGCGCCCGTCTTCTGCACCGTGCCGTCGGGCAGGGTGGTGCTCATGGCGTCGCCGCCAGCGAAGAAGGCGCGGTAGAGGTAGCTGGAGCCGTCGACCAGCAGCAGGCGCGGTGTGGATTGTTCGGACATGGGGGCGATTGTCGGGGATGCCAGGGTGCGGCGCAGGCGCTCCATGCCTACAATGCGGCATGCGCGCCCCAACCCTGCTCCGATCCCTCCCGCTGGCCCTCGCCATTGCCGCGTCCCTGCCCGTGCTGGCACAGACCGGCACCCCGGCGCCCACCCCGGTCGAACAGCCCCGGCTGCCGGCGGGCGAGGCCAAGGTGATCGAACGCATCACGCACGAAGACGCTGGCTCCCGCATCGACGAGGTGCGCATCGGCGGCCAGACCCGCAGCATCGACGTGCAGCCCAAGAACGGCGCCCCGGCCTATGAAATTGCCCCCCAGAACGGCGCGGAGCTTCCCTCCGAAGGCCAGGGCGGCAGCAGCGGCCGCAGCCGCTGGCGCCTTCTGAGCTTCTGATCCTTTCCCGTTTCCATGGCCGTTTACACCGAAGTCCCGCAGGACGAAGCCGCTGCGCTGCTGCGCGAACTCCAACTGGGTGAGCTCACCGCCTTGCGCGGCATCCAGGGGGGCATTGAAAACACCAACTACTTCGCCACCACTGTGCTGGACGGCGCCGAGACCGAGCACGTGCTCACGGTGTTCGAGCGCCTGGGCTTCGAACAGCTGCCGTACTACCTGCGGCTGATGAAGCACCTGGCGCAAAAGGGCATCCCGGTGCCCGAGCCCGCCGCCAACACCAGGGGCGAGATCCTGCACCGGCTGCAGGGCAAGCCCGCGGCCGTGGTCAACAAGCTGGCCGGGCACAGCGAACTGCGACCCTCGGTGGTGCACTGCGAGGCCGTGGGCGCCATGCTCGCGCGCATGCACCTGGCCGGCCAGGACTTCGCCATGCAACAGCCCAACCTGCGCGGCCTGGCCTGGTGGAACGAAACCGTGCCGGTGGTGCTGCCGCACCTGAGCGACGACCAGGCCACCCTGATCCGCAGCGAACTGGCCTACCAGAACCACGTGGCCGCGCAGCCCGCCTTCAAGGCGCTGCCCCATGGCCCGGTGCACGCCGACCTGTTCCGCGACAACGTGATGTTCGACGGCGACCGCCTCTGCGGCTTCTTCGACTTCTACTTTGCCGGCAACGACAGCTGGCTGTTCGACCTGGCCGTCACCCTCAACGACTGGTGCATCTTCCACGGCGACGAGGCGGCCGACGGCCTGCACGACGAGCGCCGCGCGCACGCCATGCTGGCGTCCTACCAGTCGGTGCGACCGCTGACGGCGGCCGAGCGCCAGCTGCTGCCCGCCATGCTGCGCGCCGGCGCGCTGCGCTTCTGGCTCTCGCGCCTGTGGGACTGGCACCTGCCGCGCGAGGCGGCCATGCTCAAGCCGCACGACCCGGGCCATTTCGAGCGTGTGCTGCGCGAGCGCGTGCGCCAGGCCCGCGACCTGGCGGACTCGCTGCGCGACGCCGGCGGCGTGCCCGCCTGAGGGCCGTGCCATGAAGCTGCGCACCGTGCCCGCATCCACCGGCCTGCAATGGGTCCGGCTGGGCGTAAAGACCTTTCTGCGGCAACCCCTGGCCATGTCGGGCCTGTTCTTCATGTTCATGGCGGTGGTATCGGTGCTGGCCCTGGTGCCGTTTCTTGGCACCGCCCTGGCCACCCTGCTGACCCCGGCGGTCAACCTGGGCCTGATGTCGGCCTCGCGCGAGGCCGAGGCCGGGCGGTTCCCGATGCCCAAGCAGCTGGTCACCGCCTTCCGTGGCGGCCCCGCCAAAACCCGGGGCATGCTCACCCTGGGCGGTCTGTATGGCCTGGGGCTGCTGGTGATCCTGCTGCTGGTGGGCCTGCTGGAAGGCAACCCCGAGGGCGCCGCCACCATGACCGCCGAAGAGGCCATGCGCAGCATGGTCACCAGCCCTGCCCTCTGGTTCGGGCTGGTTGCCATGATGCCGCTGCAGATGCTGTTCTGGCACGCGCCCGCCCTGCTCTTCTGGCACGGCGTGCCACCGGTCAAGAGCCTGTTCTTCAGCCTGATGGCCTGCTGGGCCAACAAGGGCGCGCTGCTGGTGTTCCTGCTGGGTTGGACCGGGCTGTTCGTGGCCTTCAGCGTGTCCCTCAGCCTGCTCAGCGCCCTGCTCGGTGGCGCGGAGGCCGCGGGCCTGATCGTCTACCCGGCGGTGCTCTTCATGGCCTCGATGTTCTTCACATCGATCTGGTTCACGTTTCGCGACAGCTTCGACGACAGCGAGCCCGCCGGCGCGGCGGCGACGGACGACTTCGCGCCCCACTGAGCGGCCTCCAGGCCCCGACGGCCGTTGCGGTGCAACTCCATCGCCCGCAGGAACAGCGCTTCCACCTGCAAGGTGATCTGCGGCCAGTCCAGCGGCTCCACCGAGGCGCGGGCCTGCCCGGCGGCCCGGGCCACCCGTCCCGGCTCCCGCGCCAGCGCCACCGCCATCTGCACAAAAGCCTGCGGGTCGCCAGCCGGCACCGTCCAGCCGTTGTGGTCGGTCTGCACCCATTCGGCCGCGGCGGCGCAGGCACAGGCCAGCACCGGCAGCCCGCTGGCCAGGGCCTCCAGGGTCACGTTGCCAAAGGTCTCGGTGAGGCTGGGAAACAGCAGCAGGTCGGCCGAGGCGTAGCTGCGCGCCAGCTCGGCCTGGGTCTGCGAGCCCATGAACCGCGCCTGCGGGCAGCGCCGCTCCAGCGCATCGCGCATCGGCCCGTCGCCCACGAACACCAGGCGCACACCCTCGTGCACCGCCTGCATGGCCTCGAAGGCCTCCAGCACCAGGTCGAGGTTCTTCTCGGGCGCCAGCCGCCCGACCACCAGCAGCACCAGGTCGCCGGGGCCAGCGCCCCAGTGCGCCCGCAGCGTGTTGTCGTGAAGGCCGGGGTCGAACAGCCGGGTGTCGACGCCGCGCGCCACCACCTGCAAACGCTCGAAACCTTGTGACAGCAGCTCGGCGCACAGGGCGCGGGTGGGCACCATGGTGCACAGGGTCTGGTTGTGGAACTTGCGCAGGTAGGCCGCAATTGGCCGCCGCAGCCAGCCCAGGCCGTAGTGCTGGCTGTAGCTGTGGAAGTTGGTGCGGAAGTCGGAGGTGACCGGGATGCGCAGCTGGCGCGCCGCCTTCAGCGCCGACCAGCCCAGCGGCCCTTCGGTGGCGATGTGGATCAGGTCGGGGCGCTGAAGCGACCACGACGCCATCAGCGCCTTGCGGCCCGGCAGCCCGAGCTTGAGCTGGGGATAGCGCGGGATCGGCATGCCGCGCATCAGCTTTTCTTCGAACCCGATGTCCCGCGCGCCGCGATCGCCCGTGGTCTGCCGGGGCCGCACCAGCTGCACCTGGTGGTTGCGTTCGCACAGGCCCTGCACCAGCCGCGACAGCGTCAGGGCCACACCGTTGACTTCTGGTGGCCAGGTTTCCGTGACCACCGCCAGGCGCAGCGAGGGGTGCGCTGCAGGGAAGTCCTGCAGCAGGATGTCTTGGGCGTCGAGTGTCTTCATGCGCCAATGGTCCGCATGGGGCGCAACAGATTTGTGACAGCGCGCCCGCCGATGTGACCGAGGCAAGACCGAACCGTGAAGCCCCGGTGTTGTCACCGCGATTTCACGCAATCGCGACACGATGCGCGCACCCCAAACCCTTGCAGGAGCCCGCATGACCGCGTTTTTCGACGCCCTGAAGACTCAGCGCTGGGACGACCACCGCTACTACCACCACAACCGCATCAACCAGACGCTGCACTTCATCAGCGCGGTCAGCTTCGTGGTGGCCTACGGGTGGCTGTTCATCGATCCGGTGGTCTCGGCGCTGATCGGCTGGCTGGTGTCGATGACGACGCGGCAGTCCGGCCACTTCTTCTTCGAACCCCTGGGCTACGACCATGTGAACCAGGTCACCAACGAATACAAGGAGGAGATCAAGGTGGGCTACAACCTGCGCCGCAAGGTGGTGCTGATCGCCATCTGGGCCGCGGTGCCGCTGGCGCTGCTGGCCAGCCCCGACCTGATGGGCCTGATCGAGCCGCACACCGACTGGACGGGCTACGTGCGCGACGTCGGTGCCGCCTGGCTGGCGCTCGGCGTGGCCGGGCTGCTGTTCCGCACCGTGCACCTGTTCTTCCTCCGCGACGTGCAGACCGGCCTGGTGTGGATGACCAAGATCCTCACCGACCCGTTCCACGACATCAAGCTCTACCACCGGGCCCCGCTGCAGCTGCTGCGCGGCGAGCTGTACGACCCCGCGCACAGCCGCGCCTGACGCCGTTCAAGGGCGTGCGGTCCTCCTCGTCATGCGCCCGGTCGGCGCCCCAGGGCGGTGGCGATCACCTCGCGCAGGATGCCGCGGCGGATGCCCCGGTTGCTCTGCCCCGCCACCGGTGCCCACCAGCCCTGCTCGCGCATGTCGCGCCCGGCGCGCACGAACTTTTCCAGCACGGCGTCGAAGTCCGTGTCGCTGACGTTCAGGCTGAAGATCAGCCGGCCCGTGCCCACCCAGCTCAGCGCCACACCGTGCCAGCGCAGCAGGTACTGCAGCATCCAGTTGTAGCGCGAGGGCTCGGTGTAGTTGATGGTCCAGATGCTGTGCAGGTTGGTCGCGCGCATGGGCAGGCCCTCGCGTTCCATGGTCTCGTTGAAGCGCCGGGCCCGTGCGTTCCAGCGCTCGTCCTGCCCTTCGTACACCGCCTGCACCTCGGGCGTCTGCAGACGCTCCAGGAACACCGACATGCCGCCCATCACCCACGGGTGCGCGTTGAAGGTGCCGCGCGCCAGGCAGAGGTCGGCCGGCCGGTCGGCGCGGAAGCGCTGCATCAGCCCGTGGCGCCCGCAAACCACGCCCACCGGGTAGCCACCGGCGAGCGTCTTGCCGTAGGTGACCATGTCGGCCTTCACGCCGAAGTACTCCTGCGCGCCGCCCGGTGCGAGCCGGAAGCCGAGAAACACCTCGTCGAAGATCAGCACGATGCCGCGCTCGGTGCAGACCTCGCGCAGGCGCTGCAGCCAGGCGGTGTAGGCGGCGCGGTCGAAGTGCGCCTGCCGGCCGCTGTCCACCAGGGCCGAATCGGCCGGCGGCACGCGGTTGGGGTGCAGCGCCTGCAGCGGGTTGACCAGCACGCAGGCGATGTCGCGGCGGGTGCGCAGCACCTGAAGGCTGCGTTCGCTCATGTCGGCCAGGGTGTAGGTCTCGCGCGGCGGCAGCGGGTTGCCGGGGCCGGGCTGCACATCCTCCCACCAGCCGTGGTAGGCGCCGGGAAAGCGCACCAGGTGGCGCTTGCGGGTGTGGAAGCGCGCCAGCCGCACCGCCTGCATCACCGCCTCGGTGCCGGACATGTGGAACGAGACCTCGTCCATGCCCGAGATCTCGCGCAGGCGCTGGACGTTGCCGGCCACGCAGGGGTGGTAGGCGCCGAGCACCAGCCCGAGGTCCTGCACGCGGGCCGCGCCTTCGGCCATGCAGGCCTTGTAGAAGTCCACGCCGAACACGTTGACGCCGTAGGAGCCGGTGAGGTCGTGGAAGCGGAAGCCGTCCAGATCGGTCAGCGTCACGCCGTCGGCCGCCTGCACGAAGGCGCCGACCTTGAGCCGCTCGCTCACGATGGGGCTGAACTGGAAGGGCACGCGGTAGCGGCCGGTGAACTGAAGGTCGGCCAGGCCTTCGCGGGCCTGTGCCGTCATCGCCAGCGTCTTCGGGTGTCGTTCGGCCAGTCCGGCGGCGAGCGCCTCGAAGGCCGCGCGACGCCGGGCCACCACCTCCGGCGCTGCACCGTCGCAGGCGAAGAACTCGGTCTCGTCGTAGGCGTAGCCCGGCAGCCAGCGCGCCAGCCGCTTGGCCATGCGCGAGTGCCCGGCCAGGGAACGGTGCTTGGCGCGCGAGAGGTCGATCCGGCGTTTGATCATCGGCGCTGCGAGGGCGAGCGCGCCCGCCGGCAGGGCAATTTCCAACAAGGACATGGGTTCGGGCTCCAGAGGGGATGTCGGCCCTGTTTCTATTTCAAGCGCGTGTCATCTCCATGAATCCCGTTGCCACCCTGCGCCGCATCGCGCAGCACGAAGACCTCAACTTCCTGCTGACCAACCGCGTGCCCCGCATCGCCCTCACCCACGCCATGGGCTGGTGGAGCCGCATCCGCCACCCCTGGGTGCGCGATGTCTCGCTGGCGGTCTGGAAGATGTTCAGCGACCTGGACCTGAGCGAAGCGAAAGAGCAGCGCTTCGCCAGCCTGCACGACTGCTTCGTCCGCGAACTGCGGCCGGGTGCGCGACCGGTGGACCCGCGCCCGGAGATCGTGACCAGCCCCAGCGACGGCATCGTCGGCGCCTGCGGCCGCATCGAGACGGTGAACGGCGAACCCCAGGTCTTCCAGGCCAAGGGCTTTCCGTACAAGCTGGCCGAGCTGCTGGGCGACTCGGCCCACACCGCCGCGCTGTGTCGCGAACTGCAGGGCGGCAGCTATGTGACCCTGCGGCTCACGTCCAGCATGTACCACCGCTTCCACGCACCCTGCGACGCGCGGCTCGAACACGTCACCTACATCAGCGGGGACACCTGGAACGTGAACCCGATCGCGCTGCAGCGCGTGGAGCGCCTGTTCTGCCGCAACGAGCGCGCGGTGCTGCACCTGCGCCAGACCGATGGCGCGCGCCTGCTGCTGGTGCCGGTGGCGGCGATTCTGGTGGCGAGCATGCGCCTGCATGCGCTGGAGGTGCCGCTGAACCTGCGCTACCGCGGCCCCAACGAACTGCCCTGCAACGCGGCCTGCGTCAAAGGCCAAGAACTGGGCTGGTTCGAGCACGGCTCCACCATCCTGGTGTTTGCGCCCCCGGGGCACACGCTGGCGCCGGGACTGGCCACCGGCCAGACCATCCGCATGGGGCAGCCGCTGCTGGTCCGCGAAGAGCACGGGTCCTCAAGCTGACGTCAGCTTTCTTTCACAAAACCGTCATCAAAAGCCGTGGCCCGACCGGTAAGCTCGGTCAAACGGTTGGCGGACACCACGTCCGCACCGAACCACCAACATTCGAAGAAAGGCCTCCTGTGAAAGCCCTGAAGAAAGCCCGCAAGCTGATCGAAAACGCGCCCGAGTCCAGTGAAGCGCGCATCCTGTCGGCCCTGGTCGTCGCGCTCGAATCGGACGCGCAATACCCTGTCAACGACCTCTACAAGCTGAACTTCAACAACTTCGAACTCGCGCTGGACCTGCTCAAGGAATGGCGCTTGGACCGCTACTACATGAGCAAGGTGCGCCTGCTGGACCTGTCGGTGCAGCTCGGCGACATGGAGAAGGCCGCAGCCGCCCCGGCCGCCGTGGAGGCCCCGGCCAAGGCGGATTGAACCACCCGGAGCTAGCGCCACCAGGGCGGTGGCGACCCGCGCTGCCGGACCTGGGCCCGCCAGCGCTGCAGGGCCAGGAACTCCACCAGCCCACCCGCCAGACCACATGCCAACACCCCCGCCTGCACGCAGCGGCACAACAGGGTCGGCCGCGCGGAGCGGCGGGAAGGATCGCTGAAGCTGGCGGTCATGTTCTCTTCATTGCACAGGTCGGGCCCCCACGGTAGGGCCGGTCTGTGACAACCCTGTGTCAACCCCCATGAGCACCGCCCACCCGCTGCCCGAGTTGCAGACGCTCGAACGGCTGATCGAGCTGGGCGGCCAGCACCTGCAGGCGCGGCCGGTGCGCCATGTCGCCATTCCCGGCGGACCCCGCTTTCCGGTCTGGGCCATCACCCTGGGCAACCCCGATCCGTGCTGCCCGGGCGTCGGTTACTTCGGCGGCGTGCACGGGCTGGAGCGCATCGGCGCGGAAGTGGTGATCGCCTTCCTGCAGAACATCGTCACCCGGCTGGGCTGGGACCGTTCGCTGCACCGCCTGCTGGAGGAGGTGCGGCTGGTGTTCATGCCCGTCGTGAACCCCGGCGGCATGTGGGCCGCGACCCGAGCCAACCCGCGCGGTGTGGATCTGATGCGCAACGCCCCGGTGGAGGCGCACGAGAAGGTGCCCTGGCTGATGGGCGGCCAGCGGCTGAGCGCCGGCCTGCCCTGGTACCGCGGCCGCCTGGGCGACCCGCTGGAGACCGAGAGCGCCGCGCTGTGCGAGGTGGTGCAGGCCGAGCTGCTGACGCGCCCGTTCTCGCTGGCGCTGGACTGCCATTCGGGCTTCGGCATCAGCGACCGGCTGTGGTTCCCCTTCGCCCACACGCGCAAGCCCATCCCCCACCTGGCCGAGGTGCGGGCGCTCAGGACCATCTTCGAGCAGGCGCACCACCACCATCCCTACATCATCGAACCGCAGAGCGCCCAGTACCTGACCCACGGCGACCTCTGGGACCACCTCTACCTGCAGGCCTGCACCGACCCGGCGCGCACCTTCCTGCCGCTGACGCTGGAGATGGGCTCGTGGCTGTGGGTCAAGAAGAACCCGCGCCAGCTGTTCTCGCGCAAGGGCATCTTCAACCCGCTCATCGACCACCGGCAGCAGCGCGTGCTGCGACGGCATCTGGCGCTGCTGGACTTCCTGGCGCGCGCCGCCGGCAGCCATGCGCAGTGGACCCCCGCTCCGCACGAGCGCGCCGACGGCCATGCGCAGGCGCTGGCCGACTGGTTCTGAAAGGATGGCCACCATGAGCAACTGGGTGTTCCTGCGCGGCCTGACCCGCGAATCGGCGCACTGGGGCGACTTCCCGGTGCGCTTCGCATCGGCCCTGCCCGGCGCCCGCGTGCACCTGATCGATCTGGCCGGCAACGGCCTGCGCTGCCACGAGCGCAGCCCGGGCACGGTGGCCGCCATGGTGGCCGACGCCCGGGCGCAACTGCACAGCCTGGGCCTCACCGGCCCGGTGCACCTGCTGGCCCTGTCGCTGGGTGGGATGGTGGCCACAGAGTGGCTGCACAGCGCGCCCCAGGACATCGCGTCGGCGGTGCTGGTCAACACCAGCATGCGGCCCTTCAGCCCGCTGCACCACCGGTTGCAGCCGCACAACCTGCCCACCCTGCTGCGGCTGGTGGCGGGACGCCCGTCGCCGGACACCGCCGAGCGGCTGATCTGGCGCATGACCAGCGCGCGCCCCGATGTGGACGACGCGGTGCTGGCCTCCTGGGTCGCTGCGCGGCGGCAGCGCCCGGTGCAGGCGGCCAATGCGCTGCGGCAGCTGCTGGCGGCGGCCCGCTTCCGGGCCCCCGCCCAGGCGCCGCAGCGGCCAGTGCTGGTGCTGACCAGCCGAGGAGACCGGCTGGTCAGCACCAGTTGCTCGGAAGCGCTCGCGCGGGCCTGGGGCAGCCCGCTGGCGCGGCACCCCGGCGCGGGGCACGACCTGCCGCTGGACGACCCAGGGTGGGTGATCGAACAGGTGCGCGACTGGGTGGAGCGGCGGTCGTCACGGCCATGACACACGAGGCGCATAGGCTGCGGCGCTTTGTGTCCATCCCTTCCATCGCCACCATGTCCTTGTTCCGCCTGACCGCGCCGGCCTTTGCATCCGCGCTCACCTTCGTCGCCGCATTCGCCACCACCACACCCGCCCTCGCCGTCCCGCCCACGGGCCGCTTCGCCATGGTCCACCACCTGCCGGTGGACGGCGTGGCCGAGATCATCACCGCCACACCCGACGGCCGGACCCTGCTCTACACCAGCGCCGACGCCGGTGCCCTGGGCCTGGTGGACATCCGCGACCCGGCCCGCCCGGCCCACCTGCCGCGCGTGGACGTGCGCCTGGGCGGCGTGGGTGAGCCCACCTCGGTGGCGGTCAGCCCCGACGGTCGCTACGCCGTGGTGGCCATGCGCATGGACGACGACGTGGCCAACACGCGCCGCGGCTTCCTGCGCATCTACGACGTGCGCGACCCGCAAGCGGTCCGGCATGTGAAAGACATCACCGTGGGCGTCGGCCCCGACTCGCTGGCCCTGGCCGGCAGCGGCAAGACCCTGCGCGCCATCGTCGCCATCGAGGACGAAGAGACCGACGCCAAGGGCGACGCGACCCTTGACGGGAAACGCCCCGGCCGCATCGACGTGGTGGGTCTGCAGGACCTGTACGGTGGTGCCAGCAGCGGCCTGCAGTCCATCGAGCTGGTGGAAGCGCTGAAGACCCTGCCCGGCGCGATCTACCCGCAGGACCCACAGCCGGAGTTCGTGTCCATCTCGCCGGACGGCCGCACCGCCGCCGTGACGCTGCAGGAGAACAACGCCGTGGCCCTGCTCGACCTGCGCCACCCGCGCCAGGCCCGTCTGCTGCGCGTGCTCTCCGCCGGCACGGTGGAACGCCAGGGCAACGCCGACCTGCAGCGCGACAAGGAGATCGGCTTCAAGGACAGCTTCAGCGGCCGGCGCGAACCCGACGCCGTCACCTGGGTGTCCAACGACGTGTTCGCCCTGGCCAACGAGGGCGACGGCAAGAAGGGCGCGGACGGCAGCCTGCCCGGTGGCCGCGGCTTCACGCTCATGAACACCCGCGGCGCCGTGGTGTACGAAACCGGCGAGCGCACCGAACAGCAGGCGGTGCTGCACGGCCACTACCCTGACAGCCGCTCGGCCGCCAAGGGTGTGGAGATCGAGGGCATCACCAGCGCCCGCTTCGGCGGCCGGCCGTACCTGCTGGTGGGCTCGGAGCGCGGCGCCTTCCTGGAGGTGCACGAGGTCAGCGACCCGCAGCAGCCGCGCTTCGTGCAGCTGCTGCCCACCGGCATGTCGCCCGAGGGCATCACCACCATCACGCGCCGCGCCGACGGCCAGCAGCTCGCTGTGACGGCCAACGAAGGCGACGGCTCGATCAACCTCTACCGCTTCCACGCCCAGGGCGCGCCAGCGGGCGAACCGCAGATCGTCGCGCGCGATGGCTCCATGCCCTGGGGCGCGCTCTCGGGCCTCACCACCGACGGCAGCCACCTCTACACCGTGCCGGACAACGCGTTCGGACAGTCGCGCATCTGGCGCCTGAACATGGCCGAGGCCGCGCGGGGCCGCGTGGTGATCGACCAGGTGGTACCGCTGACCGAGCAGGGCCAGCAGCTGAAGGTGGACCCCGAAGGCATCGCCCGCGTGGCCGATGGCTTCTGGATCGCCTCCGAAGGCGCCACCGTCGACGGCAACGAGCTGATCAAGGTGAACGCGGCCGGCGCGGTGCAGCAGCGCATCAAGCTGCCCGCCAGCGTGCAGGCGAAGTTCGCGAATGCGAAGACCAGCACCGGCTACGAGGGCGTGGCCGCCAGCGCCGACGGGCAGACGCTGTACATGGCCATCCAGCGTGGCTACGACCTTGGCAAACCGCAAGCGGCCATCCTCAAGCTGCACCTGCCCACCATGGCTTGGACCAGCGCGTTCTACCCGCTGGAGCAGCACAGCAAGGACGCCAAGACCTACTGGATGGGGCTGTCGGAAATCCAGCTCATGGAAGGCGGCCCCGGCGGTCAGGACGACCGCCTGCTGCTGCTCGAACGCGACAAGGGCGGTGGCGAAGGCCGCGCCATCAACGCCGAGGTCAAGCGGGTCTACAGCGTCGACGCGGCCGATGTGGTCGAGGGCGCGGTGCTGAAAAAGACCTTGGTGAAGGACCTGCGCCAGGACTTCCACTGGCTGCACGAAAAAGCCGAGGGCATGGTGGTCTTCAAGGGCGATCTCTGGGTCGTGAACGACAACGACGGCGCCGGCTGGACCCGCCTGCTCAACGCGGGCAAGCCTTGATGAAAGCCCTGTGACAGCGTTGTCTGCTGCGTGTTTTGTAGCAACAACGACACACTGTCACGAAGTTTTTATACCCGCCGGTTGCAATGGCGCCACCTGAATGTCTTTTGCATCAGGTGGGCATCCGCCCCACACGTTCCAACGAATCCAACAAGGAAACATCATGAAGAAGAGCCTGATCGCTCTGGCCGTGCTGGCCGCTTCCGGCGCCGCCATGGCCCAATCCTCCGTCACCGTGTACGGCCGCGTCGACCTGTCGGTCGGCAGCCTCAAGGAACTCGACAAGGGCAGCCGGACCAAACTGTTCAACGGCGGTGACGGCGGTCTGACGACCTCGCGTCTGGGCTTCCGCGGCTCCGAAGACCTCGGCGGCGGCCTCAAGGCCAAGTTCAAGCTGGAACACCGCCTGAACGCCGACGACGGCACCTCGCAGGACCCGATGTGGAAGGGCGAGTCGACCGTGGCACTGGAAGGTGGCTTCGGTGAAGTCAAGCTGGGCCGCAGCTCCACCATCTACGACGAAGTGCGTGGCCTGGCGATGAGCTCCAACGTGTTCGATTCCGCCTTCACCCCCGCCTCCAACGGCGTCTGGGGCTCGGGTGGTGACTACAGCAGCCGCTTCAACAACAAGATCACCTACGCCCTGCCCAAGCTGGGCGGCGTGTACGGCGGCATCGAGTACGCACTCGACGAAGACGCCACGGTGGACGCCAACATGCTGGGCGCCAAGATCGGCTACAAGGCCGGCCCGCTGGACGTGGCCCTGGGCCTGCAGCAGGAAAAGGGCAAGGACAACGACTACATGCTGATCGCCGCCGCCTACGACCTGGGCGCCGTGAGCCTCTCGGGTGGCTACAACACCCGCCGCGGCAACGACGAAAAGGGCGACGACAACGAACTGACCGTGGGCCTGAACGTGCCGATGGGCAACGTCAACCTGTCGTTCGGCTTCGCCACCAGCAAGACTGAAATCGGTGGTTCCACCGCCGCCAAGTCCTCGGGCTTCGGCGTCGGCGCCACCTACGCCCTGTCCAAGCGCACCAAGGTGTACGGCGGCTTCCGCTCGCACAACGTGAAGGACGGCGCCGGCAGCAAGACGGCCGACACCCGCCTGTTCGCCCTGGGCCTGCGTCACGACTTCTAAGCACCGTTTCCGGGGAAAGTTGCGCAGGGGGAACTTCCGAATCCGCAATCAGAGTCTGCGCAACGTTTTGATGCCACCGGCGGTCACACGCCGGTGGCTTTTTTCATTCGTCGACCGGGGTGAGCTTGGCCACCGACAGCGCCAGCCACTTGACACCGTGGCGGCTGAAGTTCACCTGCGCCCGGGCATCGGCGCCGGCGCCTTCGAGCGCCAGCACCTTGCCTTCACCGAACTTGTTGTGGAACACCTTCTGGCCGGTGCGGATGTCCACACCGCGGTCGGGTTCGCTGGCCTTGGGCGGCGGCGTGCCGCTGCCGGTGGACAGGAAACCCGGCGACCAGGCCGGGTTCGCGGCCGGTGATCCGCCGGTGGCGTACAGACCCCGGCGCCCGCCCTGCCACCCGCCCACCGACGGCGCCGCGGCGGCCCAGGCCGGTTGTGGCGGCGTGAGCCACTTCAGGCAGGCCTCGGGCAGCTCGTCAAAGAAGCGGCTCTTCATGTTGTAGCGCGTCTGGCCGTGCAGCATGCGCGTCTGCGAATGGCTCAGGTACAGGCGCTTGCGCGCACGCGTGATGGCCACGTACATCAGGCGGCGCTCTTCCTCCAGCCCGTCGCGGTCGCTCATCGAGTTCTCGTGCGGGAACAGGCCCTCTTCCAGGCCCGTGATGAACACGCAGTCGAACTCCAGGCCCTTGGCGGCGTGCACCGTCATCAGCTGCACCGCGTCCTGCCCGGCCTGGGCCTGGTTGTCGCCGGACTCCAGCGCAGCGTGGGTGAGGAAGGCGGCCAGCGGGCTGAGCGTCTCGCCGGTTTCCGCATCGGGGGCCAGCGATTCGTTCAGCACCGGCGCATCCGGGTCCAGGCCCTGGCTCACCGGGCTTTGGGACAACGAAGACCCGTGCTCGTCCACCGGCAAAGCCACCGCGTCGCGGCCAAAGCCTTCCTGCATCACGAAGCTTTCGGCAGCGTTGACCAGTTCCTCCAGGTTCTCCACCCGGTCCTCGCCCTCGCGCTCGTTGCGGAAGTGTTCGATCAGGCCGCTCTTGTCGAGCACCAGCTCGATGATCTCCTTGAGGGTCATGGCCTCCGTCTTCTCGCGCATCACGTCCAGCAGAGCGACGAAGTTGGCGATGGCGGTGCCGGCACGGCCGGTCACGCCGCTCACCGCGTCGTGCAGCGAACAGCCGCTGCTGCGCGCCACGTCCTGCAGCTGCTCCACGCTGCGTGCGCCGATGCCGCGCGGCGGGAAGTTCACCACGCGCAGGAAGCTGGTGTCGTCGTGCGGGTTCTCCAGCAGGCGCAGGTAGGCCAGCGCGTGCTTGATCTCGGCGCGCTCGAAGAAGCGCAGCCCGCCATAGACGCGGTAGGGAATGGCGGCGTTGAAGAGCGCCGTCTCGACCACGCGGCTCTGCGCGTTGCTGCGGTAGAGCACGGCCATTTCGCTGCGCGGTGTGCCCTCGCGTTCGAGCTGCTTCATTTCATCCACCATCCACTGCGCTTCGGCGAAATCGCTCACCGATTCGTAGACGCGCACTGGCTCACCGGCGCCTGCGTCGGTGCGCAGGTTTTTGCCCAGGCGGCGGCTGTTGTGGCTGATCAGCTCGTTGGCGGTATTGAGGATGTTGCTGGCGCTGCGGTAGTTCTGTTCCAGCTTGATCTGGTGCTTCACCTGGAACTCGCGCACGAAATCGGCCATGTTGCCCACGCGCGCGCCGCGGAAGGCGTAGATGCTCTGGTCGTCGTCGCCCACGGCGAACACCGCGTTGCCCGAGGGCGGCAGGCCCTCGGTGTGCGGTGAGGAGAACATCTTGATCCAGGCGTACTGAAGCCGGTTGGTGTCCTGGAACTCGTCGATCAGGATGTGCTTGAAACGCCGCTGGTAGTGCACGCGGATCGGGTCGTTGTCGCGCAGCACTTCATACGAGCGCAGCATCAGCTCGCCGAAGTCGACCACACCCTCGCGCTGGCACTGCTCTTCGTAGAGCTGGTAGATCTCGACCTTGCGCCGAGTCTCGTCGTCGCGCACCACCACGTCGCGCGGGCGCATGCCGTCTTCCTTGCAGCCGCTGATGAACCACTGCAGCTGTTTCGGCGGAAAGCGTTCGTCGTCCACGTTGTGCTGCTTGCACAGTCGCTTGATGGCCGAAAGCTGGTCCTGCGTGTCCAGGATCTGGAAGGTCTGCGGCAGGCCCGCCGCCTGGTGATGCGCGCGCAGGAACCGGTTGCACAGGCCGTGGAAGGTCCCGATCCACATGCCTCGCACGTTCACCGGCAGCATGGCGGTCAGGCGGGTCATCATTTCCTTGGCCGCCTTGTTGGTGAAGGTCACGGCCATGATGCCGCCCGGCCCCGCCTGACCGCTCTGCAGCAGCCAGGCGATGCGGGTGGTCAGCACCCGGGTCTTGCCCGATCCGGCACCGGCCAGGATGAGCGCGTGTTCGGGCGGCAGGGTGACGGCCGCAGCCTGCTCGGGGTTCAGTCCCGCGACCAGCGGGGTGGGATCTTCAAACAGCATCCGGGGATTGTAGGAAGCGGCCCGCCATACAGCCCTTCGTATAGCCCCCATATTCCCAACCATCCCCCCGCGACCGGCGGCATCGGCCTAGAATCAATCACCGGGCCCAAGCAATTGCGCCCGGTTTCTTTTTTCCGGCTCCGGAAACAAGGCACCGGCCAGTTCCAAGCGCCTTTTCACCAACCCACCCCACCAAGGGGTGACTGAAAGGCCCACATGGAAATCTTCGACTACGACAACATCCTGCTGCTGCCGCGCAAATGCCGCGTGGAAAGCCGCAGCGAATGCGACCCCTCCATCGAGTTCGGCGGCCGGCGCTTCAAGCTGCCGGTGGTGCCCGCCAACATGAAGACGGTGCTGGACGAGTCCATCAGCGAGTGGCTGGCCGCCAACGGCTACTTCTACGTGATGCACCGCTTCGACCTGGACAACGTGGCCTATGCGAAGCGCATGCGCGAGAAGGGCCTGTTCGTCTCCATCAGCTCGGGCGTGAAGGCACCGGACTACGACGTGATCGACCGCCTGGCCGCCGACGGCGTGGGCGCCGACTACATCACCATCGACATCGCGCACGGCCACGCCGAAAGCGTGCGCAAGATGATCGAGCACATCAAGCAGAAGCTGCCCCAGGCCTTCGTGATCGCCGGCAACGTGGCCACGCCCGAAGCCGTGATCGACCTGGAGAACTGGGGCGCGGACGCGACCAAAGTGGGCGTCGGCCCGGGCAAGGTCTGCATCACCAAGCTCAAGACCGGCTTTGGGACCGGTGGCTGGCAACTGAGCGCGCTGAAGTGGTGTGCCCGCGTGGCGACCAAACCGATCATCGCGGACGGCGGCATCCGCCACCACGGTGACATCGCCAAGAGTGTGCGCTTTGGCGCCACCATGGTGATGATCGGCTCGCTGTTCGCCGGCCACGAGGAGTCACCGGGCCAGACGGTCGAGGTCGACGGCAAGCTCTACAAGGAGTACTACGGCTCGGCCAGCGACTTCAACAAGGGCGAGTACAAGCACGTCGAGGGCAAGCGCATCCTCGAGCCCATCAAGGGCAAGCTGGCCGACACGCTGCGCGAGATGCAGGAAGACGTGCAGAGCTCGATCAGCTACGCCGGCGGCACGCAGCTGACCGATCTGAAGAAAGTGAACTACGTGATCCTCGGCGGCGAGAACGCCGGCGAGCACCTGTTCATGTGAGGTCCAGCAGCTGGCGCGCCAGGTGGTTCAGCCGGTGGCGCGGCTGCACCAGAGCGTCCAGCACGCTGAAGTGGTTCAGGCCTGGCAACAGCTCGCAGATCGGCACCACGGCCTCGCCCCAGGTCTCGCGGATCAGGCGGGCCTGGCGCTGGAACTCGGCGCTCTCGTCGCCGCCGGCCACGCTCAGCAGCACCCCCCGCTCCTCCTCGGTGTCGGGCTGCGCCTTGGGCAGCCAGGCCGGGCTCGCCATGCGCACCTGTTCGGGCGTCAGGCGCAGCGAGTCCTTGAGGAAGGGCGTGTGGCGCAGCGGCTCCAGGTCGAACACGCCGGAGATGGACAGCGCGTTGTAGACCAGGTCCTCGGGCAGATCGGGCGCAAAGCGCGACCATTCGCAGGCCAGCAGCATCGCCGCCAGGTGCCCGCCCGCCGAGTGGCCGACGATGGAGATGCGCCGCGGGTCGCCGCCGTGCACCGCGATGTGGCGGTAGGTCCAGGCCAGGGCCTGCACCATCTGCATCGTGATGTCAGGAATCGTGACCGCCGGGCACAGCGCGTAGTTCGGAATCACCACGCAGGCGCCCTGCTTCACGAAGGCCGGCGCCAGGAAGCTGTGGTCCGACTTGTCCAGGCTGCGCCAGTAGCCGCCGTGAATGAACACCAGCACCGGCGCCAGCGGGTCGCTGTCGCGGCGCTGAGCGGGGAACAGGTCCAGCGTCTCACCCGGTCCGTGCCCGTAGGCCAGGTCGGGCAGGCAGACCAGATGTTCGCGCGCTGCCTTCGAATCACGCGCCCAGCGCTCGAAGTACTGCGCATGGTCGGGTACCAGGGCGCGGTTGTTGTACTGGGCATCGAGCCAGGCCGGGTCGGGTGGGAGGGGCGTGTTCATGGCTGGAAATTGTGTCACGTGGGAAGCGTCAGGCCATTGACAGCCTGCTGGCGACCGGATTGACGTATTCTGTATACAGAGTACAGAATACACACCATGACTGCCCAGCTCCTGCAACTCGAAACCGCGCCCGACCTGGTCGACCAGGTCTACCGCGCCCTGCTGGATGCCATCAGCGCGGGCGCGCTGGCGCCCGGGCAACGGATCACGCAGGAAGAGCTGGCCGAGCGCCTGGCGGTGTCGCGCCAGCCGGTGATGCAGGCGCTGCGCCTGCTCAAGCGCGACGGTTTCGTGCAGGACGCGCCGCTGGCAGGCAACGCCGGCCGCTGCCGCGGCCTGCAGGTGACGCCGCTGGACCCGGCCTGGATCGCGCAGGTGTATGAGGTGCGCGGCGCGCTGGACACCCTGGCCGCCCGCCTGGCGGCCGAGCGCCGTGCACACCTCGACCCGGCGCTGATCGAGCAAGGCCGCCAGGCCGTGGAAGCCGGCGACATCAAGGCCATGATCGACGCCGATCTGGCCTTTCACCGCGCGCTCTACCAGGCCTCGGCCAACCCGCTGATCGAACAGAGTGCCCTGCTGCATTGGCACCACATCCGCCGCGCCATGGGCGAGGCCCTGCAGCACGATGGCCTGCGCGACCCGGTCTGGGACGAACACACCGCCATCGCACAGGCCGTGGCGCAGGGCGATGCGGAGCATGCCGAAGCCCTGATGCGCGAGCACAGCCTTCAGGCCAGCCTGTACCTGGGTGCCCAGGCAGCCCCCGCTGCCAGCGCGCCCAGCCCCGACAACTCCGTGGTTCGTTGAACCACTTCAAGCGGTTTCCGGGACACTCCCGGAAACCGCTTTTTTTTATTCCCCCGGACTCATGACCTCCGCATCCGCCACCGCGCCCCTGTCCATTGCCGTGCTGGGCATCGGCATGATGGGCTTTCCCATGGCCCGCCGCCTGTGCGAGGCCGGCCACCGCGTCAGCGCCTGGAACCGCTCGCGCGCCAAGGCCGAGCGCCTGCTGCCTTTCGGCGCCCAGGTGTTCGACCGCCCGGCCGACGCCGTGGCCCAGGCCGACCTTGTGGTCTGCCTGCTCGAAGACGGCCACGTGGTCGAAGACGTGCTGTTCGGCCTGGGCACGACCGATGGCCTGCGCCCCGGCAGCCTGGTGATCGACATGTCGTCCATCCAGCCGCGCCAGGCACGCGACCACGCCGCGCGCCTGGCCGCGTTGGGCATTCACCACCTGGACGCCCCGGTCTCGGGCGGCACGGTGGGTGCCGAGGCTGGCACGCTGGCCATCATGGCGGGCGGCAAGCCGGCCGATTTCGAGCGCGCCCTGCCCGTCTTTGCCTCGCTCGGCCGCGCCACCCATGTGGGCCCGCACGGCTCGGGACAACTGGCCAAGCTGGCGAACCAGATGATCGTCGGGATCACCATCGGTGCCGTGGCCGAGGCTCTGCTGCTGTGCGAGAAGGGCGGTGCCGACATGGGCAAGGTGAAGCAGGCCATCAGCGGCGGCTTTGCCGACAGCCGCATCCTGCAGGTGCACGGCCAGCGCATGGTCGAGCGCGACTTCGCCAAACGAGCCGCCATTGCCGTGCAGCTCAAGGACATGCGCAATGCGCTCACCACCGCCAGCGAAGTCGGGTTCGATGCACCGATCACCGGCCTGTTCGAGCAGCTGTTCGCCCAGGCCGCCGAGCACGGCCTGGCCGATCTGGACCACTCGGCCCTGTTCATGGAGCTGGCCAGCCGCAACGGGATGAACTGAATCAGGAGGGGAAATCCCCCCCTTATCTCCCGGTCCGCAGGCGCTGGCCTGCCGAGAATCTCCAGGGTATGCACCGCAATCCCAAGGAGCCCCTGGCGTGAACCCGTCCACCCTGATCGGCATGGTGGCCAGCGTGGCGCTGATGGCCGTCATCCTGCTGTTCGGCTCCGACAAGCCGGGCAACTTCATCGACGCTCCGAGCCTCGCCATCGTGCTCGGCGGCACGCTGGCGGCCACCTTCCTGAGCTACCCGCTGCGCGAGGTGCTGCGCGTGTTCCACCTGGTCTCGCAGGTGATGCGCGAGGAGAAGCTCAACACCAAACAGGACATCGAGGAGCTGGTGGGCCTGTCCAAGCTCTGGGTGCAGGGCGACCTGCAGGCGGTGGAGAAGGCGCTGACCCACGTGACCAACCCCTTCCTGCGCACCGGCGTGCAGCTGGTGATCGACCGCACGCCCGAGGAAGAGATCATCGACCTGCTGCAGTGGCGCATCGCCCACATGCGCCAGCGCGAGGCGGCGGAGGCGCAGCTGTTCCGCGTCATGGCCAGCTACGCGCCGGCCTTCGGCATGCTGGGCACGCTGCTGGGCCTGATCAACCTGATGGACCTGGTCGGCAGCGGCGACATGGGCGCCATCGGCTCCCAGCTGGCCATCGCCCTGGTCACCACCTTCTACGGCGTACTGCTGGCCAACCTCGTGTTCAAGCCCATCGCCGTGAAGCTGGAGCGCCGCACCGAGCAGCGCCTGGTGCTGATGAACATGGTGCTCGAAGGGATCTCGATGATGTGTGTGGGCCGCAGCCCCTCGCTGATGCGCGAGACGCTCAAGGCCTTTGTCGCCCAGTACGACGACGAAATCGATGACCGCCGGCGCCCCGCCCGCCCGGCCACCCGCTGAGCCATGGCCGTCGTTTCACAGACAGGCCCGTCCCCTGCACGGCAGCTCCGCGTGTCGACCGCGGTCGGCCGCTACCGGCGCTGGCACGTCGATTCACGCGTGGAGGTGGAAGAAGAGGGCTGGCTCATCACCTACCTGGACGTGATCACGCTGATCCTGGTGCTGATGGTGGTGCTGCTCGCCTTCGCGGGCCCGGGCAAAGGCAAGGACGGCCAGCAGGTCAAGGCAGACAGTGCGCCCACACAGGCCAGCGGACCGGTGCCCGGCGCACCCTACCCCAGCGGCAGCATCGTGCCGCCCGCGGTGCCGCCGACCTCGCCCGAGCCACTGGCCGTGCCAGCCGCCCCTCCCCTGCCCAAGACGCTCAACGGCCTGCCGCTGGACCAGCTGGGTGCGGACGTGGAGATCATCATGACGGACGACGCGGTGCGCTTCCGCATCAGCAGCGAGATCCTGTTCGAGTCGGGCGCGGCCCACCTGGCCGCAGAAGGCCAGCCCGTGCTGGACCGGCTGATTCCCCTGCTCAACAGCGATCCGAACCTCCGCCTGGTGGTCGAAGGCCACACCGACAGTGTCCCGATCCAGACCGAGCGCTTCCCCTCCAACTGGGAGCTGTCCACAGGACGCGCCGCCGCTGTGGCGCGCTACCTGATCGAACGGGGCGTGGCGCCGCAACGCGTCCAGGCCAGCGGCTTCGCCGACACACGGCCTCTGGGCTCGCGCGACAACCCGGTCGACCGGGTGCACAACCGGCGCGTGGAGCTGACGATGGAGCGGGCACCGACTTCCGCCAGCAAGACGCGCTGAAGCCGTCCCGGTTTGATAAAATTTTTATCAATTCGTGGGGACGTAGCTCAGCTGGGAGAGCGTCGCGTTCGCAATGCGAAGGTCGGGAGTTCGATCCTCCTCGTCTCCACCACACCATCACCAAGATCGGCCCACGGCCGATGTCCTGCCTCACATCCGCCAGCGCCCCAGACCTTCTGTGGCCTTCGACTGGCCGCCACGTGGTGCCACGCGTTCCGCAAAAACACACCTCGCCAATCAGTGAAAACCCGAAGGCTGATAAAATAATATGCATACACACCATATGTGTGCTTTTTTGTTGCCCATCCAAAGGAAGTCCTGTCCATGAACACCGAACTGAAACTGGCCGTGTTGGCCGCCGCTGTTGCGCTGGCCGCCTGTGGCAAGAAAGAAGAGGCCGCTGCCCCAGCCGCTGAAGCCACCGCACCCGCTGCGGGCGAGCTGGTGGTCCGGATCGGCCACGTGGGCGCCACCAGTGGCGCGGTGGCCCATCTGGGCAAGGACAACGAAAATGGCGCCCGCCTGGCCATCGAAGAACTCAACGCCGCGGGCGTGAAGATCGGCAACCAGACCGCCCGCTTCGAGCTGCTGGCCGAAGACGACGCCGCCGATCCCAAGCAGGCCACCGCGGCCGCGCAGAAGCTGGTCGACACCAACGTCAACGGCGTGGTCGGTCACCTGACCTCCGGCGCCACGCTGCCGGCCTCGCT
The DNA here is from genome assembly GCF_004353865.1 of Hydrogenophaga pseudoflava. Classification (NCBI taxonomy): domain Bacteria; kingdom Pseudomonadati; phylum Pseudomonadota; class Betaproteobacteria; order Burkholderiales; family Comamonadaceae; genus Hydrogenophaga; species Hydrogenophaga pseudoflava. The sequence continues at coordinate 1,895,694 of NZ_CP037867.1, read as the reverse complement.
CATCTATCACGAGGCCGGCATTCCGCAGATCACCCCCTCGTCCACCAACCCCAAGTTCACCCGCCAGGGCTTCCCCGGTGCGTTCCGTCTGGTGGCCGACGACACCCAGCAAGGCGGTGCCATGGGTCGCTACACGGTGCAGGGCCTGAAAGCCAGGACCGTGGCCGTCATCGATGACCGCACCGCCTATGGCCAGGGCCTGGCCGACGAGTTCGAGAAGGCCGCCAAGGCCGCCGGCGCCGAGGTGGTGGGCCGCGAATACACCAACGACAAGGCCACCGACTTCAACGCCATCCTCACCTCGCTCAAGGACAAGAAGCCGGACGTCATCTTCTTCGGTGGCATGGACGCCGTGGGCGGCCCGATGCTGCGCCAGATGAAGACGCTGGGCTACACCTCCAAGCTGGTGGGCGGCGACGGCCTGTGCACCGCCGAGATGATCACCCTCTCGGCCGAGGCCCTGGGCGACGGTCAGGTGTACTGCGTGGAGGCCGGTGGCGTGGACGGGGATGAAGTCGCAGCCAACGACAAGTTCCGCGCCGACTTCAAGGCCAAGTACGGTGTGGACGTGCAGGCCTACGCCGGCTACGCCTACGACGGCGTGAAGCTGCTGGCCAGCGCCATGCAGGCCGCCGGTTCGGCCGACCCGAAGCAGTACCTACCCGCGCTCAAGGCCATCCAGTACCAGGGCGCGTCCGGCAAGGTGGTGTTCGACGACAAGGGCGACCGCCAGAACGCCGCACTCACCCTCTACACCTTCAAGGCAGGCCAGCGCGAGAAGCTCGCCGTGATCCGCTGACCGTCCCCCGCGGGTGGCCGGGCAACGGCCCGGGCACCCGCACACCACCCTGATCAGGGTTTTCCCTTTATCGCCAAGTCCTATAGAGGACTAGAGTTCATACCCATGAACTCTTCCCTCCGACTGGTGACATCCCCGGAACCCGGCGTCAGCCGCTACGCCACGCTGGCACAGGCGCTGCGGGCCCGCGTGGTGGCGGGCGAGTGGTCGCCCGGCTCCGCCCTGCCCGCCGAAAGCCAGCTGGCCAAAGAACACGGCGTGGCCCTGGGCACCATGCGCCGCGCGCTGGAACTGCTGGTGGAACAGGGCTTCATCGAGCGCATCCACGGCCGCGGCACCTTCGTCCGCCAGGGGCTGGCCGGGGCGTCCATGCTGCGCTTCTTCCGTTTCGACAGCGGCACCGGCGAGGTGCCCGTCTCCCGCATCCTGCAGCGCAGCCGGGTCAGCGCCCCGGCGGCCGTCTCGCGCGCGCTGGGCATCGGCGCCGGCGAGCCGGTGCTGCGCGTGCACCGCCTGCGCCTGATGGCCGAGCAGCCGCGCCTGTTCGAGGAACTCTGGCTGCCGCTGGACCTGTTCGCGCCGCTGGCCGACGACGACCTGGCGTCCTGGGACGACCTGCTCTATCCCATGTTCGCGCGCAAGCTGCAGGTGCACATCCACCGCGCGCTGGACGACATCGGCTTCGGCCAGCTCAGTGCTGCGCAGGCCCGCCACCTGGGCCTGCCCGCCGGCCACCCCTGCGCGCAGGTGCAGCGCTCGGCCTACGACCTCTCGGGCCGCTGTGTGGAGCTGCGCATCACGCGCGGCGACGCGCACGCCTTCCACTACACCGTCAACATCACCTGAAGGAGACACCATGGTCCACCCGAACCCGCCCGCTCAAGGCTGGATGCCCTCGCGCCGCCACCTCATCGCCTCGGCCGGCGCTGCTCTGGCCGCGCCCTGGATCGGCGCCCAGGCCCAAGGCAGGATCGCCGGCGGCAAGCCGATCACGCTGGTCGTGTCCTACCCTCCCGGCGGCGGTGCCGACCTCATGGCCCGCACCATTGCACCCAAGCTGGAGGCCGCGCTGGGCCAGACCGTGGTGGTGGAGAACAAGGCCGGTGCCAGCGGCCAGCTGGCGGCGAGTCACGTGGCCCGCGCCGCGGCCGACGGCAGCGTGCTGCTGCTCGACGCCTCGTCCTTCGCGGTGAACCCCTCGCTGTTTCCCAGGCTTCCCTATGACACGGCCACCGCCTTCACGCCGCTGGCCGTGCTGGCCACCTTCCCCAACGTGCTGGTGTGCACGCCGAGCTTCGAGGCGAAAGACGTGAAGGACGTGATCCGCCTGGCCAAGGCCAAACCGCTGAACTACGCATCCTCCGGCAACGGTTCGGCCCAGCACCTGGCCGGTGCCCTGTTCGAGCAGCGCGCGGGCGTGGACCTGACCCACGTGGCCTACCGCGGCGGTGGCCCGGCCATGAACGACGTGATGGGCGGCCAGGTGCCGCTGTTCTTCGCCAACGTGGCCTCGTCGCTCGGCCACATCAAGGCCGGCAAGCTGCGCCCGCTGGCCGTCACCAGCCGGCTCCGCGCGCGGTCGCTGCCCGATGTGCCGACCATGGCCGAGGCCGGCGTCAGCGGCTACGAGGTGCTGGAGTGGAACCCCATCCTGGCGCCCGCCGGTCTGCCGGCCGACGCCAAGGCCACGCTGGTGGCCGGCATCCGCAAGGCGCTGGACGACGCCGAGGTGCTGGGCCGCATCCGCCAGCTGGGCGGCGACGTGTTCGCCGACGCCAGCCAGCAGAGCGCCGGTCAGTTCATTGCGGCCCAGCAGGCGCTGTGGGCCAAGGTGATCAGGGACCGCAACATCACCACCGGATGAGCGCAAGCAACAACGCCATCCCCTCCGGCTGGGACTGCCATGTGCACGTGTTCGACCCCGCGCACCCGGCGCAGGCCGGCCACTACCGGCCGGTGCTGCGCGACATGCCGGAGATCGAACAGGCCGCAGCCCCGCTGGGCATAGGGCACCTCGTGCTGGTACAGCCCAGCGTCTACGGCACCGACAACACGCTGATCCTGCGCTCGCTTGCGCGCCGGCCTGGCCGCCACCGCGGCGTGGTCGTGGTGGACACAGCGGTGACCGACGCCGAGCTCGACAACATGCACCGTCTGGGAGTGCGCGGCGTGCGCTTCAACCTGGTCTCGCCCGTGGGCAACGGACCCGAGGCCTTTCGCGCGCTCGCGCCGCGGCTGGCGGCGCGCGGCTGGCATGTGCAGTGGTACGCGCGGCATGACCAGCTCGCCACCATCGCCGATTTACACGAGGGCAGTGGCCTCGCCGCCGTGCTCGACCACCTGGCCGGCCTGCACGTGGGCATCGGCCGCGACGACCCGGCCTGGAACGCGCTGCAGCGTCTGGCCGGCCAGGGCGCCTGGGTCAAACTCTCGGGCTGGTACCGGCTGCAGGCCGGCGCCCCGTATGACACGCTGCACGCCCACATACGCCGTGTGGCGCAGACCCTGGGCGAGCGCCTGGTCTGGGGTTCGGACTGGCCGCACACGGCCTTCCCACCCGACGCCCTGCCGCCCTACGGCAGCGTTTGGCACCCCGTGGTGCAGGCCCTGGGCGAGAACCGCGCCGCCGCGGTGCGCGCGGCCGGCGCCTTGCTCTACGCCTGATCCGCGGAGAGACTCGCGCCATGCGCATCCTGCTTGCCGAAGACGAAACCGAACTGGGCACCTGGCTGGTCAAGGCCCTGGGCCAGAACGACTTCCAGGTCGACTGGGTGAACGACGGCCGCCTGGTGCGCCGCAGCCTGAAGGCCACCAAGTACGACGCGCTCATCCTCGATCTGGGCCTGCCCGGCCTGGGCGGGCACGACGTGCTGTCGGACCTGCGCGAGGCCGACGAGCGCCTGCCGGTGCTCATCCTCACCGCGCGCGATTCGCTGATGGAGCGCGTGAGCTGCCTGCACGGCGGGGCCGACGACTTCCTGGCCAAACCCTTCGACGTGGCCGAACTCGAAGCGCGGCTGGTCGCCCTCATCCGCCGCTCGCGCGGTCAGGAGCACCCGCGATTTGCCTGCGGGCCGCTGAGCTACGACAGCGTGGCCAAGCAGTTCCGCCTGCAGCACGAGGTGCTGATCCTCACGCCGCGTGAACACGCGGTGCTGCGCGCCCTCATCCAGCACCCAGGGGAGCCGCTGTCCAAGCGCGAGTTGCTGGAGCGCGTGTTCTCCGACGAGCAGGACGTGGCCCCCGAGGCCATCGAGGTGCTGATCCACCGCCTGCGCAAGCGGCTGGAGGCATCAAAGGTGCGCATCGCCACCCTGCGCGGGCTGGGCTACCAGCTCGAAAGCACGCCGTGACCGCCCTCGGCTGGGCCCGCGCCAGCGTGCGCCGCTTTCTGCTCGTGCTGCTGCTGCCGGGCCTGGGCGCGGTGATCGCGGGCGAGCTCTGGCTGGGCTGGCGCACCGCCAGCGACGCGGCCGACGCGGCCTACGACCGCTCGCTGCTGGGCGCGGTCAAGTCCATCGATTCGAGCATCTCCACCGCCAGCGGCGGCATCGGTGTGGAGCTGCCCTACCGCATGCTCGAATTCTTCGAGCTGACCGCGCAGGGCCAGGTGTTCTACCGCGTGGCCACCGAGGACGGCCTGGTGGAGATCGGCAGCGCCGGCCTGCCCGCACCGCCCCGGCCGCTGAAGACCGGCCAGCCGCAGTTCCACGAGGGCGACTACCTGGGCCATGCGGTGCGCGTGGGCAGCTACGCGCGTGAGCTGAGCCCGCCACTGGCCGGGCACGCGGGGCCGCAGCGCGTGGTGATCCAGGTGGCCGAAACGCTGGAAGCGCGCAATGACTTTCGCCGTGCGCTGGTGCTGCAGTCGCTGGCGCGCGACGTGCTGCTGATGCTGGCCGCCACCGGCCTGCTGGCGCTGGCCATCGCCTGGGCCATGCGGCCGCTGGACCGGCTGCGCCAGGAGGTGGACGCGCGCGACCCGCAGGACCTGACGCCGATGGACGACACCGGCGCACCGGCCGAGGTGCGGCCGCTGGTGCAGGCCATCAACCACCACATCGAGCGCCACCGCGAGCAGACCGAGGCACGCCGCCGCTTCATCGACGACGCCTCGCACCAGCTGCGCACGCCGCTGACCACGCTGGCCACCCAGGTGGCCTACGCCCAGCGCGAGGCCGACCCGGCCGCGCAGCGCCAGGTGCTGGAGACCATCCGCGAACAACTGGACGAAACCATCCGCCAGACCAACCAGATGCTCTCGCTGGCGCGCGCCGACAGCGCACCGCCGCAGCGCCAGCCCTTCGACGCCGTGGCGCTGGCCGAGGCCCTGGTGCGCCAGTGGTGGGGCCTGGCGCGCGAACAAGGCGTGGACCTGGGCCTGGACGCACCCGACGGCCCGCTGCCGCTCAGCGGCGAGCCCGACCTGCTGCGCGAGGCCCTGGCCAACCTGCTGCACAACGCCATCCGCCACGGCGGCGCGGGCAGCCACGTGACGCTGGTGGTGCGCGCAGAAACAGACGGCTCGGTGCAGCTGGCGGTGGTGGACAACGGTCCGGGCCTGCCGGCCGACGAACTGGCCCGCGCTGGCGAACGCTTCTTCCGCGGCCGAGGCGGCGCCCTGCCCGGCTCCGGACTGGGCCTGGCCATCGTGCGCACCGTGTCGCAGCGGCACGGCGGGCAGATGGCGGTGAGCACCGGGCCCGAGGGCCGCGGGCTGACCGTCACGATCACGCTGCCCGCCGCGCGGGCGTCCGAAACCACCTCGGGTTAACCCGGTGTTTTGGGCCGGTTTTCTGAAAGCGCGCTGAAAGTGCCCGGTTTCTACAGTGCCCTCACCGCAGCGCCTGTGCTGCGTGGCTTCCACCCCATCGAGGAGACACCTTCATGATCTTCGCCTTCAAGCTCGCAGCCACCGCCCTTGCTGCCTCCGCCCTCACCGCCTTCGCCAACCCGCTCGACAAGACCGAGTGCATCGCCCCGGCCAAGCCGGGCGGCGGCTTCGACCTGACCTGCAAGCTGGTGCAGAGCGCGCTGCAGGAAGGCAAGTTCATCACCGACCCGATGCGTGTGACCTACATGCCCGGCGGCATCGGCGCCGTGGCCTACAACACCGTCATCGCGCAGAAGCCCGACGCGGCCAACGCCATCGTCGCCTTCTCCGGCGGCTCGCTGCTGAACCTGGCGCAGGGCAAGTTCGGCCGCTACACCGAGAACGACGTGCGCTGGCTCGCCGCCATCGGTACCGACTACGGCGCAGTGGTGGTGGCCGAGAACTCGCCTTACAAGACCCTGAAGGACGTGATGGCCGCCATGAAGGCCGACCCGACCAAGGTGGTGCTGGGCGCGGGCGGCACCGTGGGCAGCCAGGACTGGATGAAGGCCGCGCTGACCGCGCGCGCCGGCGGCGTGAACCCCAAGACCATGCGCTACGTGGCCTTTGAAGGCGGCGGCGAAGCGCTGACCGCGCTGCAGGGCGGCCACATCCACGTCTTCACCGGCGACGCGGCCGAAGCGATGCAGCAGATCAAGGCCGGCGCCAAGGTCCGCATCCTGGCGGTGATGAACGACAAGCGTCTGCCCGGCGACATGGCCAACATCCCGACCGCCACCGAACAGGGCTACGACGTGGACTGGCCCATCGTGCGCGGCTTCTACGTCGGCCCCAAGGTCAGCGACGCCGACTACAAGGTCTGGGCCGACACCTTCAACAAGCTGATGGCCACGCCCGCCTACGACAAGCTGCGCAACGAGCGCGGCCTGTTCCCCATGGCCCTGACCGGCGCGCCGCTGGACGCCTACGTCAAGAAGCAGGTGGCCGGCTACCGCAAGCTGGCCGAAGAGTTCGGCCTGAACGTCGTCCCGGCCAAGTAAGCCCGGAGCACCGCCATGAGTGACCGCGTCCTCGGCGCGGTGTGTGTTCTCGCGTCCGCCGCCATGGCCTGGGCCGCGCAAGACTACGCCGCCGCCATCTCTTACGAACCCGTCGGCCCGCGCGCCTTTCCGCTGCTGCTGGCCTGTGGTCTGGGCCTCTCGGGCCTGTGGCTGGTGCTGCGGCCCAGCGCCGGCGCCGAGGCCTTCCGCGGCGTGCCCTGGGGCCCGACCGCGCTGTGCGCGGCCGCCGTGCTCGCCTATGCACTGCTGTTCCAGTGGCTGGGCTTTCCGCTGGCCACGGCGCTGATGGCCGTGCCCGTGGGCATGTCCTTCGGCGGCAGCTGGAAACAGTCGCTCACCGGCGGTGCTGCGCTGGGGCTGGTGCTTTACCTGTTGTTCGACAAGCTGCTGGGCGTGGTGCTGCCCGCCGGCCCGCTGGCCACCCTGCTCGGAGGCAACTGACATGGAGATCCTGCAACACCTGGTGGCGGGCTTCGGCGTCGCGCTCAGCCCCACCAACCTGCTGATCGCCGCGGTCGGCTGCTTCATCGGCACCATCGTCGGCCTGCTGCCCGGCCTGGGTCCCATCAACGGCGTGGCCATCCTGATGCCGCTGGCCTTTGCCATGAAGCTGCCGGCCGAGACCTCGCTGATCCTGCTGGCCGCGGTCTACATCGGCTGCGAATACGGCGGGCGCATCTCGTCCATCCTGCTCAACGTGCCGGGCGATGCGGGCGCCATCATGACCGCGCTCGACGGCTACCCGATGGCGCGCAAGGGCCTGGGCGGCGTGGCGCTGTCCATCTCGGCCTGGAGTTCGTTCGTCGGTTCGTTCATCGCCACCCTCGGCATCGTGATGTTCGCGCCGCTGCTGGCCAGTTGGGCGCTGTCCTTCGGGCCGGCCGAGTACTTCGCGCTCATGTGCTTCGCCTTCGCCTGCATCGCCGGCCTGATGGGCGACGCACCGGTGAAAGCCGGGCTGGCCGCCATCATCGGCCTGTCCATGTCCTGCGTCGGACTGGATTCGAACTCGGGCGTCTACCGCTTCACCGGCGGCGACATCCACCTCTCCGACGGCATCCAGTTCGTGGTGGTGGTCATCGGCGTGTTCTCCATCAGCGAGCTGCTGCTGATGCTGCAGGAGCACCACAGCAGCACCGGCCTGGTCACGCAGACCGGCCGCATGCTGTTCAACCTGAAAGAGCTGGCCCACACCTGGTGGGGCACCGTGCGCTCCAGCGTGGTGGGCTTCGTGGTCGGCGTGCTGCCGGGGGCCGGCGCAACCATCGCCAGCGCCATGACCTACTCCATGGAAAAGCGCCTGACCGACAAGGAAGGCACGTTCGGCAAGGGCGACATCCGCGGCGTGGCCGCGCCCGAAGCGGCCAACAACTCGGCCGCCACCGGCTCCTTCGTGCCCATGCTCACGCTGGGCGTGCCCGGCTCGGGCACCACGGCGGTGATGGTGGGCGCGCTCTCGCTCTACAACATCACGCCCGGCCCGGCGCTGTTCACCCAGCAGCCCGACCTGGTCTGGGGCCTGATCGCCTCGCTGTTCCTGGCCAACGTCATCCTGCTGGTGCTCAACATCCCGCTGGTGGGCGTGTTCACCAAGGTGCTGAGCGTGCCCAACTGGCTGCTGGTGCCCGGCATCGTGGCCGTCAGCAGCGTGGGCGTGTACGCCGTGCACGCCACCACCTTCGACCTGGTGCTGATGACCGCGCTCGGCTTTGCCGCCTACGGGCTGCGCAAGCAGGGCGTGCCCATGGCCCCGCTGATCCTGGGCTTCGTGCTGGGCGACATGATGGAACAGAACCTGCGCCGCGCCCTGTCCATCAGCAACGGCGACGCGGGCATCCTGGTCGGCAGCCCCATCACCATCGGCCTGTGGACCGCGGCCGTACTGATGCTGGTGGTGCCGGTGGGCATGCGGACGCTGTCCAGGCGGCGCCATGCGGAGGCTGCCGCCGCCTGAGCCGCGCGGCGTGCAGGCCTCATGCCCCAGCCAGGCCCTGTCGCATCAGCAGGGCGGTGGCGGCGGGACGTTCGTGCATGAGCCAGTGCCCCGCGCCGTCCACCACCCGCTGCCTGCGCGGGACGCCCTGCGGTGCCATGCCATCGGCCATGTCGCGGGGCACAGCGGTGACATCGTGCTCGCCCCAGATGGTCAGGACTTCCAACGGGTAGCGGTCCAGCGCCGGCGCCAGCGCGGCCGAGCGGGAAAACGGCTTGCTGCGAAACCGGGTGTTCAGGCAACCGCGCCACTGGATCTCCATCGCCAGCGCGTCCACGGCGGCCTCGCTGTGCAGCATCTGCGCGAGCAGGTTGTGCCGCATACGGCTCGCCCAGCCCAAGGGGTCGGCATCGGGGTCCAGGTTCCGCCAGGGCAAGGGTGTCACGGTCTGCCGGCGGGGACCGCCGTGTCCGGCCGGACCGATCAGCACCAGGCGCTGCACATGGTCACGCTGTGCGGCCAGCTGGGCGCTGACCAGGCCTCCGAAAGAAAACCCGCCCAGCAGGATCGGGGTGCGCGCACCCAGCAAAGCATCCAGCCCCTGGCGCAACTGCGCAACGAGCTCATCGAGCCCATGCGTGGGCGTCAAGGTCGATTCGCCGTAGCCCGGCATGTCGGGCATCCAGAGGCTGAAGCGGTGCGAGAGCTCAGGGATCACCCGTGCCCAGTGCAGCCAGCTGCCGTGGCCGCCGTGCAGCAGCACCAGGGGCGGGCCGCTCCCCACCCGGCGCCAGACCACCTGGTGCCCAAGCACCGGCTGCGCAATGCGCTCGCAGGCCGATTCCAGCGCCGCGATCTGCGCGCAGGCGGCGGCCCGCCCAGGACCACGTCCCTCCATGCTCAGTCCGCCTTGATGGACTGGGCCTGGATCACCTTCTTCCACTTGGCGATGTCGGCACGGTAGAGGGCGTCGGCCGCGGCCGGCGGGTCCAGCGTGAGCGTCAGCCCTTCGGCCCGGACGCGCCTGCGGAACTCTTCGCTGTCGGCGGCGCGCTGGATCGACTGGTACAGCTGCTGCACCAGGGGCGCCGGTGTGCCACCGGCCACGAAGATGCCGTACCAGACCGGCGCGGCGTACCCGGTGAGCCCCGATTCGGCGAAGGTGGGCACATCGGGCAGCAGGGCCGAACGCGTGGCGCTGGTGACGGCGAGCGCGCGCAGCTTGCCGTTGGCCAGGTAGGGCGCGACGCTGGGCAAGGTGCCGAAGGCCAGGTCGATCTGCCCGCCCATGAGGTCGGTCATGGCCGGGGTGGCGCCGCGGTAGGGCACATGGACCATGAACACCTTGGCCGTGGTCTTGAGCAGCTCGGCGGCAAGGTGGGTGGAGGTTCCATTGCCGGCCGAACCGTAGGTGAAGCGCCCGGGCCGGGCGCGCACCTGCGCCAGAAAGTCGGAGGCCGAGCGGATCGGGCTGTCGGGCCGCACCACCGCCACGTTGGGTGCATGACCGAGCGTGGCCACCGCGCTCAGTCCGGTTTCGGCGGGATACGGCAGCCTGGGGTTCAGACCCGGCACGATGGCCACGGCGCTGGTGTTGAGCAGCAAGGTCAGGCCGTCGGGCGCGCTCTTGGACACGAAGTCGTTGCCCACCACGGTGCCGGCGCCGGCCTTGTTGTCCACGACGACCGTCTGCCCCCACATCTTCGACAGGCTGTCGGCCAGGGCCCGGGCCATGTTGTCGGTGCCGCCGCCGGCGGGAAACGGCACCACCAGGCGCACCGGCTTGGCGGGGAAATTGGAGGTCGTTTGTGCCATCGCGGGCATGGATGCGCAGGCCAGGCCGACGGCCAGGATCAGGTGTCGGCGCCGAAAAGAAGCGGATTGTGAGAGTGGGTTCATTGGGGGTTTCGGCATTCGGGTTGTGGGGGCCGCCCGCTCATGCGATCACGCCCTGGGCGCGCAGGGCGTCGATGTCGGCGGGCGGGTAACCCAGGGCCGTGAGCAGCTCGAGGTTCTGCGCGCCCACGGCTTGTGGCGGTGAGGTGACCTGCACCGGGCTGCGCGAGAGCTGAAAGCCGGACACCGGCACGGTCAGCCCCGCCAGCGCACCGGCGTCGCCCGCGAACCGGTGCAGCACTTGGCGGCCTTGCAGGTGTTCGTCCGCCAGCATGGCCTCCATGCGCTGCACCCGGGAGACCGGCACGCGGTGTTCCCGCAGCAGCGTCTCCCAGTGGCTCACCGATCCGGTGGCGATGAGCCGGGTCAGGGCCTCGGCCTCTTCGGCATAGCCCTTGATCCGGTCCCGGTTGTTGTGCTTGACCAGATCGGCGCGGCCCAGCGCTTCCCACAGCCGCCGCTGCTGCCGCAGGTTGGAGGCCGAGACCATCAGCGGTGCGTCGCTGGCCTGGTAGCAGCCGATGGTGGCAAACGGGTAGCGGTTGCCCTTCTGCTCCGGGTGCGCGCCGTTCCAGAGGTAGCCGGTCAGGTGCGAGCTGGCGAGGATCATGGCCACGTCCGACATCGCCACCTCGACGAACTGGCCCAGGCCGTCGTCCTGGCCGCGCTGCAGCAGTGCCGCGAGGATGGCCATGGCCGCGGTGGTGCCCGTGGCGTAGTCCACCACGGGGGCGCCGCATTTCACGGGCGCCGTGCCCGGCTCGCCGGTCATGGCCATCATGCCGGCGTAGGCCTGCACCACACCGTCGTAGGCGGTCAGCTCGCGCTTGGGGCCGGTGCTGCCGAAGGCCGAGATGGAGCAGTAGACCAGCCGCGGGTTGAGGGCCGACAGGTCCGCATAGCCCAGACCCAGCGCGTCGAAGGCGCCGGGGCGGTAGTTCTCGATCAGCACATCGGCGGTCTGCACCAATTGCCGCAGCACCTGGCGCCCCGCTTCGGTCTTGAGGTTGAGCGCCAGGGACTTCTTGTTCGACGCCTGCGACAGAAAGGCCGTGCCCATGCCGGCGTCGTTGAGTGCGGCGTCCGAGCCCTGGTATCGGGCCTGGTCGGGCTCTTCGGGCGACTCGATCTTGATGACCTCGGCGCCCATCACCGCCAGCTGGTAGCCTGCGAACGGACCGGCCAGCACATGGGTCAGGTCCAGCACCCGGACACCGTGCAGAACAGGCTTCATGGCCGGTGCCTCACTTGGCGAGCACATCGGCCTTGACGATCCTGGACCAGCGCAGGATTTCGGCGCGCACGAAGGCGTCGAACTCGGCCGGCGTGCCGGTCTGCACGACCATGCCCTCGCTCACCACCTTGGACCTGAAGATCTCGCTGCTGGCGGCCTTGCGCATGGCGGCGTTGAGCTTGTCGATCACGGCCGCGGGCGTACCAGCCGGCGCGTAGAAGCCGTACCAGCCTTCGGTGGCGTAACCGGGCACACCGGCCTCGGACACGGTCGGCACACCGGGATAGGCGCTGGAGCGCTCGGCCGAGGTGATGGCCAGTGCCCGCAGCTTGCCGCTGTCGATGAAGCCGCCCACCGAGCCGGAGGTGGCGAAGATCATGTCGGTCTGACCGCCCAGCAGATCGGTGAGCGCGGGGCCCGAACCCTTGTAGGCCACGTGCTTGATCTGGACCTTGGCCATGTCCGCGAACAGCGCACCGGCCAGGTGAGACGAGGTGCCGTTGCCAGGCGACGCGTAGGTCAGCTTGTCCGGATCGGCTTTCGCGGCGGCGATGATGTCCTTGAGCGACTTGAACGGGCTGTCGGCGCGGACCACCAGCACGTTGGGCGAGCGCACGATCATGGACACGGGCGCAAAGTCCTTCTCGGTCGAGTAGGGCATCTTCGTCATCAGGCTGGGGTTGACCGCGTGGGCGATCGACGAGACCACCAGCGTGTAGCCATCGGGCGCACTCTTGGCCACCAGGTCGGTGCCGATGACAGTGCTGGCGCCCGGCTTGTTGTCCACCACCACGGGTTGCCCCAGCTCCTTGGCCATCTCCACCGCCAGCGTGCGGGCGATCAGGTCGGTGCCACCGGCGGGGGCGAACGGCACCACCAGCCTGATGGGTTTGTCGGGGAAGGCGTGGGCGCTGGACAGGCCCACGACCAGGGCGGTGGTGAAGGCCGTCGCGGCCTTGGCAAAGGCCTTGAGACCCTGGGTGAAGGATGGTTGCATGAATGTCTCCGGTGTTGTGCAAAGCGATGTCTGTCAAGCCCCACCGGGTCGGCCACAGACGAACCGGGGAAGCTGGGAAGACTCTAGGCGCCCAGGCCCTTCAGCACATCACTTCAATTCCACGGAATGGAAATGAAAGTCCGCCCGGATCAGGGATTTCCACGATCTCCGAGGCGACTTCACTTCCCCTGACAGCCCCCGTCAACCGCCGGCCGCAGCGATCTGCTCTCTGGCCATGCTGCCCAGCCGCTTCAGGGCGGCCCTGACCGGCGGGCCGACCGGGTGCCCGACGTTCAGGCGCAGGTGCCGCGTGAAGCGCCGGTCGGCCGAGAACAGCACCCCGGGCGCCGTGCTGATGGACTGCGCCATGGCCTGGTGGTGCAGGGCCAGGGCGTCCACGCCCGGCGGCAGTTCCAGCCACACGAAGTAGCCCCCCTGCGGCTCGGTCATGCGGGTGCCCTTCGGAAAGAAGCGCTCGATCAGCGCCCGGGCCGCCGTGTGCTGGGTTTTGAGGGCTTCGCGCAGATGGCGCAGGTGGCGCTCGAAACCGCCCTGCACCAGGTATTCGGCCACGGCCAGTTGCGACGGTATGGGCGAGGCCAGCGAGGTCATCATCTTCAGGCGTTCGACGTGCCTGGCGTAGCGCCCGGCGGCGGCCCAGCCGACCCGGTAACCCGGCGCCAGCGATTTGGAGAACGACGAGCAGTGCAGCACCAGACCCTCCTGGTCGAAGGCCTTGGCGGGCAGGGGCCGGCGCGCACCGAAGTGCAGCTCGGCGTACACGTCGTCCTCGATGAGCGGCACCCCGTGGCGCGCCAGCAGCTGCACCAGGGCCTGCTTTTTGGCGTTGGACATCAGCGCACCCAGCGGGTTCTGGAAGGTGGGCATGAACCAGCACGCGGCCACTTTCTGGCGCTGGAGCAGGGTTTCGAGCGCGTCCAGCCGCACACCCTCGACCGGGTCGGTCTCGACCTCCACCGCCTTCAGGTGCAGGCGCTCCAGCGCCTGCAGCGCCGCATAGAAGGTGGGCGACTCGACCACCACCACATCGCCCGGCTGCGTCACCGCCTGCAGGCACAGGTTGAGCGCTTCCATGGCGCCGTTGGTCACGATGAGCTCGTCGGTCTGAAGAGACACGCCGTTGAGCGCGTAGCGCCGCCCCACCTGGGCCCGCAGGGTCTCATCGCCCGCGGTCAGCGCGCCCGAGATCTGCGCCGGCCGCAGGCGCCTCATGGCCCGCGCCCCGCCCCGCGCCAGCGCCTCGAACGGAAACAGCTCGGGCGCCGGGAAGGCCGAGCCCAGCGGCACCACGTCCACATCGCGCGTGGAACCCAGCAGTTCGAACACCAGCTCGCTGATGGCCACCGGGGTGATCCGCCCGCTGGGTTGAGCCGCCTCCGGCGGCTGGCCGGTGAGCGGTCGCCGTGCGCGCACGAAGTAGCCGGACCGCAACCGCGCCTCGACCAGCCCATCGGATTCCAGCTGTGCATAGGCCTGGAAGATGGTGGAAGGACTGATGCCCCGCTGGCGGCGCAGCTCGCGCACCGAGGGCAGGCGGTCGCCCGGGCGCAGCACCCCCGCACGGATGCTGCCCGCCAGTTCATCGGCGAGTTGCTGGTAACGCGTCAAGGTGCCGGACGACATGTCTTCGAGGACCTCCAGGGGAAGGCTCGATGGTAGGGCGGTCGAAGGCACGCGGCTCATCTGCCGCAGTGTCCGCCCTTTTCCTGAAGAAGGGTCGTATCAGAAGCAGGCATATCCATGGGGAGCAGCGCACAGCTGATACGGTCGGTTTTCAATCCATCTGAATCCTGCGCATCAGAGCCCCCGGCGGCACCATGGACGCATGTCTGCACACACCGCCCTCCTCCGCGTTCAGCCGCGCGCTGCCCTGCCTTGTGCCCAGGCGCGACTGGCCGACATGGCCGCCAGCGGATGCCTCGGCATGGGCGTGCCCAGCCACCTGGGTGGACAGGGCGGCCAACTGGAAGACCTGTTCCGCGACCCGGGCGCCCGCCACTGGCTGCAGGGCCTGCACCACGCGGACCGGCTGGTATTCCTGTCCCAGCGCCTGGTGGTCGAGGCCCTGGTCAGGACCGACAACATCGGCCTGAGGGAACTTCACCTGCCCGACCTGCTCGTCGGTGCGACAGCCGGCGCTTCGGCGCTGGAGTCGCCCCCTCTGGAGGCCAGGACCCTGGGACTGGGCTGGCAGTTTCATGGGCTGCTGCGCGGGGTGCCCAACCTGCAATGGGATGGTTTCTCGTTGTTGCTGCCAGTGCAGACCGCAGGCCAGATCGAAGGCATGCTGCTCGTCCGCTCCGAGGAGAACGGACTCACCGTGCACCCTGGCGAGAACCCGGACCTGTGGTCGTCGGCCGCCTGCGGCGACGTGCAGTTCCAACAGACTTTTCTGCGCGCCGACGAATGGCTGGGCGACCAGCCGCTGTGGTCATCGCTGGTCCAGACCCATCAGATGCTGCGCGCCGGCTTGCACCACCTTCCACACCCGTAAACACCCACGAGGCACCCCATGCCCAAAGTCATCCCGATCCAGCCCGTTGAAGCCTGGACACCCGTTGACAAGATCCACGCCCGCTCCACCCAGGGCCTCTTCAACCGCTGGCGCTGGACCTTCGTGTGGCTGACGCAGGCTTTCTTTTACGGCGTGCCATGGCTGACCTGGAACGCGCGGCAGGCCGTGCTGTTCGACCTCGAAGCCAAGCGCTTCTACCTGTTCGGTGCCGTGCTCTTTCCTCAGGACCTCATCTACCTCGCGGCCCTGCTGGTCATCAGCGCCCTGCTGCTGTTCTTTGCCACCGCGGTGGTCGGGCGGGTCTGGTGTGGCTTCGCCTGTCCCCAGACCGTCTACACGTCCCTCTTCATGTGGATCGAACACCGGTTTGAAGGCAGCCCGCAGAACCGCAAGCGCCTGGACCAGGCGGGCTGGGGCCCGGAGAAGCTGCTGCGCCGGGGCGGCAAGCACCTGGCCTGGGCGGCGTTTGGCCTGTGGACGGGCTTCACCTTCGTGGGTTATTTCACCGCCATCCGGCCGCTGGCGGCCGACATCCTGTCACTGTCCGTGGGGCCCTGGACCAGTTTCTGGGTCCTGTTCTACGGCCTGTTCACCTACCTCAACGCCGGCCTGGTGCGCGAGAAGGTCTGCCTGCACATGTGCCCCTACGGACGCTTCCAGGGCTCGCTGATGGACGAGCGCACCCTCAACGTGGCCTACGACCATCGGCGGGGTGAACCCCGGCGCGGCCGTCTCGAAGACGACGACCGAACTGTGAACCAGGGTCACTGCATCGACTGCACCCTGTGTGTGCAGGTCTGCCCCACGGGCATCGACATCCGCAACGGCCTGCAGGCCGCATGCATCGGCTGCGGCCTGTGCATCGACGCCTGCGACGACGTGATGGGCAAGGTGCACGCCCCCAAGGGCCTGATCCGCATGGCCTCCCTGCACGAACTGGGTGGTGCCGCCAGCAGCCAGCGCCCCTTCCTGCGGCGCGTGTGGCGCACCCGGGTCTGGGTCTATGGCGGTCTTCTGGCCCTGGTCATCGCGGCCACCGTGGCGGCATTCGCCAACCGACCGGACGTGCGCATGAACGTCATCCGCGACCGCACGGTCATGGCGCGCCAGGTGGAACAGGGGGCGGTGGAGAACGTCTACACGCTGCAGCTGATGAACGCGTCGGACCACACCCGCACGGTGGTGGTGGCCGTGGAGCCGCCTCATCTGGTGAGCCTTCACCAACCCGTCACCGCAGAGCTGGGGCCGGCACAGGCCACCACCATCACGGCCACCGTCCGCATGCCCAGCGTCGAGGCGGCGCAACACGCCGGCGAGGTGGTGCCCATCCGCTTCGTGGTGGCTTCGCCCGAACGGGCAGGCCAGGCAGAAGTGGACGAGCCATCCACCTTCCTGGTTCCACGCTAGCCCACGAAACAAAACGGGTCAGGTCACACCCGCTCCAGCACCACCGCAATGCCCTGCCCCACCCCGATGCACATGGTGCACAGCGCGTAGCGGCCACCGCTGCGGTGCAGCTGGTTGACGGCGGTGGTGGCCAGGCGGGCGCCGCTGGCACCCAGCGGGTGGCCCAGGGCGATGGCGCCGCCGTTGGGATTGACGCGCGCGTCGTCGTCGGCCAGCCCCAGGTCGCGCAGCACGGCCAGGCCCTGGGCGGCGAACGCCTCGTTGAGTTCGATCACGTCCATCTGCGCCAGCGAGAGCCCGGTGAGCGCCAGCACCTTGCGCGTGGCCGGCGCGGGGCCCATGCCCATGATGCGCGGCGGCACGCCGGCGGTGGCCATGCCGACCACGCGGGCGCGCGGCGCGAGGCCATGTCGCGCAGCGGCGGCTTCGCTGGCCAGCAGCAGCGCGGCGGCGCCGTCGTTCACACCCGAGGCGTTGCCGGCGGTCACGCTGCCGTCGGGGCGCACCACCCCTTTGAGCTTGGTCAGCGCCTCCAGCGTGGTGGCGCGTGGGTGCTCGTCGCGGTTCACCACCAGGACCTCGCCCTTCTTCTGCGGCACATGGACCGGCACGATCTCGGCGTCGAACACGCCCGTCTGCTGCGCGGCCAGGGCCTTGGTCTGCGAGGCCAGGGCCATGCGGTCCTGGTCGGCGCGCGAGATGTGGAACTCGGCCGCCACGTTCTCGGCCGTCTCGGGCATGCTGTCCACGCCGTACTGCGCCTTCATCAGCTTGTTGACGAAGCGCCAGCCGATGGTGGTGTCCTCGACGCTGTTGGCGCGCGAAAAAGCGCTGGTCGCTTTCGGCATCACGAACGGCGCGCGGCTCATGCTCTCCACGCCACCGGCGATCATCAGCTCCACCTCGCCACTCTTAATCGCCCGCGCCGCCGTGCCCAGCGCGTCCAGGCCCGAGCCGCAGAGGCGGTTGACCGTGGAACCGGGCAGCGCCATCGGCAGGCCGGCCAGCAGCGCGCTCATGCGCGCCACGTTGCGGTTGTCTTCACCGGCCTGGTTGGCGCAGCCGTAGACCACGTCGGCCACCGCTTCCCAGTCCAGGTGCGCATGGCGCTCCATCAGGGCCCGCAGCGGGACCGCGCCCAGGTCGTCGGCGCGCACACTGGAGAGGGCACCGCCGTAGCGGCCGAAGGGGGTGCGCACGGCGTCGCAGATGAAGGCGTGGGTCATGTTGTCTCCGTTCAGGGAAGTTGGGCGCTCTGGTGCAGTTGCCAGATGCGCGCGAGCAGCGCGCGGGCTTGCGCCTCGCCGATCACCGGCGTGGCCAGCTCCATCAGCTTGCCTTCGAGGTCGGCGTCGGACAGCGGCAGTTCCGGGTCGCCCTTGCGGTCGGGCTGCAGCAACGTGAGCTGGCGGCCATCGCGCAGGGTGATGGTCACGTGCGCACCGCGCCGGCCCGGGAAGGCGGCGTCCACGGCGAGGTCCAGCGCTTTGTGGATGCGCTGCATCAGCGCGCGCGTGGCCGGGTCGTTCAGCCGCTCCGGCTCGAAGGCTGAGAGGCGCACGCTGCCATGCACCAGCGCGCTGGCCACCATGTAGTGCAGGCTGAAGCGCGCCTGATCGGCGTTCTGCGGATCCACGTGGGGGGCGATGTCCAGCGTGGGCTGGTAGACGCCGAGCGCCACGCGCTCGATGTCCGCGTGGCGGAAGCCGTGCTGGCGCTGCAGTTCCAGCGCGCCGTCGATGGCGGCGAAGGTGTGACCGCAACCGATGTGGTTCTTGAAGGTCAGGCGGGTGATGTGGAAGTCCTGACCCAGCGTGGCGCCCACGGCGGACCAGTCCGGCCCTTCGCTCATGGCCTGACCCAGGCCCGACTCACCTTCGAGCACGTCGAGCGAGCTGCGCATGCCGCCCGCGGCCAGCTGCGCGGCCAGCACGCCGGCCTCGGCCGCTCGCCCCGCGTGCAACGGTTTGGCCATAGCTTCCCCGCGGAAGGCCTGCTGCAGACCCGCGGTCATGGTGGCGGCAATGGCCAGCGCGTGAGCGAAAGCGGCCTCGTCCAGCTGCAGCAGGCTCGCCGCCGCCGCTGCGGCGCCAAAGCTGCCCATGGTGCCGGTGTTGTGCCAGTACCGGTAGTGCGGGCGTCCCATCACCACGCCAATGCGGGTGGAGACTTCATAGCCCAGCACCACGGCGCGCAGGAAATCAGGGCCGCTCGCCCCTTTGGATTGCGCCACCGCCAGCGCGGCAGCGATGGTGGCCGCGCCGGGGTGGTACATGGCATCGCGGAAGCTGTCGTCCACCTCGGCGGCGTGCGCGGCCGTGCCCTGGATCAGGGCCGCCGCGCGCGTCGTGGCACTTCGTCCCTGCACCAGTTGCGCCGCGCCCCGGTCCAGGTCGTCGGCCAGGGTCTTCATCAGCACCTGCACCGCCGGCGTGTCCAGCCCCGGGTAGATCGAGGCGTACCAGTCGATCACCGCGCGCTGGGCGTGGTGCGCCACCTCGGCGGGCAACGGTGTGCGGGCAAAGCCAGTGGCAAAGCGTGCGAAGGTTTCAACGGCGTGCATGTTCAGTTCTCCGTGGTGAGCAGGTGGCGCAGGTCGCCGGCCACAAAGCCTGGTCCGCTGAGCCCGGCCAGCCACCGCAGGTCGTCCTGCAGCGCATCGACACCGCGCTCGTGCGCCCAGAACACCGGGCCACCCTCCCAGCGCGGGAACCCATAGCCGTTGACCAGCACCACATCCACGTCGGTGGCGCGCTCGGCCACCCCCTCGGCCAGCAGCAACGCGGCCTCGTTGACGATGGCCAGCAGCGCGCGGCGCACGATCTCGTCGTCGCCGAGCTCGCGGGGCTGCAGACCCTTGTCCGCGCGGGCCTGCGCGATGAGTTGATGCACCGCTTCGTCCACCTGCGGGCCCTTGCCGCCTTCGGGGTAGCGGTAGTAGCCCGCACCGGTCTTGCGGCCCAGGCGACCGGCTTCGCACAGGCGGTCGGGGATGTGCACATAGCGTGCACGCGGGTCGCGCGTGGCGGCCTGGCGCATGCGCCAGGCGATGTCCAGCCCCGACAGATCGGCCACCGCGAACGGCCCCATGGCAAAGCCGAAGGCCTGCAGCGCAGCGTCGACCTGCTCGGGCCAGGCGCCCTCTTCCACCATGAACTCGCACTGGCGCCGGTAGGCCGCGTACAGGCGGTTGCCGATGAAGCCAAAGGCGTTGCCGGTCAGCACCGGCCGCTTCTTCAGCCGCTTGCCCAGCGCCAGGCCCGTGACCAGCGCGTCGGGCGCTGACGCCTGGCCGCGCACCACTTCCATCAGCTTCATGACGTGGGCCGGACTGAAGAAGTGCAGGCCGATCACGTCCTGAGGCCTTGACGTGGCCGCGGCGATGGCGTCCAGATCGAGGTACGAGGTATTGGACGCCAGCACCGCGCCCGGTCGCGCCACCGCGTCGATGCGCCGGAACACCTGCTGCTTCACCCCGAGGTCTTCGAACACGGCTTCGATGACCAGATCGGCACTGGCCAGTTCGGCCCAGTCCAGGCTGGTCTGCAGCCGCGCCTCCAGCACGGCGGCGCCACTCGCATTCAGCTTGCCCATCTGCACCCGGCCAGCGTAGTGCGCGTGGATGCGCGCAGCCCCCCGCTCCAGCGCCGCGGCGTCCTGTTCCAGCAGCAGCACGCGGTAGCCCGCGTCCAAGGCCGAGATGGCGATGCCCGAACCCATGGTGCCCGCGCCGATCACCGCCACGAGTTCCACGGCGCGTGGCACGGCGCCGTCCAGGGACGGATGCTTGGCGCTGTCGCGTTCGGCAAAGAACTGGTGCCGCAACGCGAACGCCTCGCGCGAGACGCGCAAGCGCTGGAACACCGCGCGTTCGTCGGCCAGGCCGTCATCAAAACCGACATGGGCCGTCGCCGTGATGGCGTCGATGGCCGCCAGCACCGCAGGCCGGCGCTTGCCGGCCTTGAGCGCAGCGGTCGTGGCTTCCCCCACCTCCGCGCTCTGGGTGGACGGCACATCGCGTTCGCGCATCAGCCGCTTCTCTCCCCTGAGCTGCCGGGCGTGCGCGACCGCGGTTGCGCGCAAATCACTGCTGGCGATCTGGTCCACCAGACCAGCCTCCAGCGCGGCCGCAGCGGGCACCCGCTCGCCCGAGCAGATCATGCGGATCGCACGTGGAATGCCGACAATGCGCGGCAACCGCTGCGTGCCGCCCGCACCGGGGATGATGCCCAGCGTCACCTCGGGCAGACCGACCACCGTGCCCGGTGCGGCCACGCGCGTCGCAACCGAGCGCCAGCTCGAAGCCGCCGCCCAGCGCAGCGCCATGCAACGCGGCGACCACCGGCTTGCCACAGGTCTCGATGGCCGCAATCACAGCCGGCAGCTGCGGCTCGGTCAGCGGCTGACCGAACTCGCGCAGGTCGGAACCCGCGATGAAGGTGCTGCCGGCGCCGATGAGCACCGCGCCTTCCAGCGTGTCGTCGTTGCGCAGGGTCTCGATGGCGGCCATCAGCCCCTGCCGCACGGCAGCCGAGCCGGCGTTGATGGGTGGGTTGTCAATCACGATGACAGCGATCTCGCCGTCCCGTTCCAGGTGCACGCGTGGCGTCATGAAAGCGTCCTCAGGCCAGCACGACCACACCGTCGGCGGCGCTCACGCCCTGACCCTGAGCACGCACGAACACGGGGTTGATCTCGGCCTCCACCAGGCGGTCGCCCAGTTGGGCCGCCATGCGGGAGAACGCCACGATGGCGTCCACCAGCGCCTCCACGTCGGCCTTGGGCCGGCCCCGGAAGCCGTCGAGCAGCGGCCAGGTCTTGAGATCCTTCGCCATGGACAGTGCCTCGGCGCGGCTCAGTGCCTTGAGGCCCTGGCCATCCTGCGCCAGCAGGCGCATGGTGGTGTCCTTGAACAGCTCGGCCGTCACACCACCCATGCCCAGCAGCACCGCCGTGCCCAGCGCGTCGCGGTGCATGCCCAGGATCAGCTCGGTGCCGCCGCCCACCATCTCCTGCACCAGGAAGCGGTCCGGGCGCACACCGGCCTTGGCCTGCACATCGGCGGTCATGGTGACCAGGCGCTCGCCCACGGTCTCGGGTGTGAGGCCGATGGCCACGCCACCCACATCGCTCTTGTGCGTGATCTGCGACGAGAGGATCTTCAGCACCACGCGGCCGCCCAGCTCGCGCGCCGCGACCTCGGCCTCGGCCGGCGTGGTGACGATGCGCTCGGCCGCACAGGGCACGTTGAAACGCGCGAACAGCTGCTTGGCCTGGGCCTCGTCCAGCGAGCCCGAAGGCAGATCGCCCGTGTCGACGACACCCACCGTGTCGTTCTCTTCGACGGGCGCCACAAAGCCGCCGACCCTGAACATGGCGGCCAGCGCCGCGGTGCAGCTCTCGGCCGCCGCGAAGGCGGGCACGCCGTGGCGCGTGAGCAGGGCCCCCACGTCGGGCGCGTGCGGGCTCACATAGGCCATCACCGGCTTGTCCGAATCGGGCAGGCAGTCGCGGATGGCGTTGGCCATCAGCTCGGGCATGGCCAGGCTGGACGAGCCGACGATGATCACCAGCGCGTCGTAGCTCGGGCTGGCCAGCAGGGCGCGGATGGCACCGCGCAGCAGGTCGGGCCGCAGGCCGGCCAGGGTCACGTCGATCGGGTTGCGGTCCAGCACGGCTTCGCTGCCGGTCTGCAGGGCGCGCAGCGCCTCGGCCGTGGCTGCGTCGGGCGCGGGTGTCTCGAAGCCAGCCACGCCCAGGTCGTCGGACACCAGCGTGCCGGCGCCGCCGGTGCTGGTGAGAATGGCCACGCGCTGGCCGCGCATGTGGCGGCCGGTCGCCAGGGCCACGGGGATGTCCAGCAGGTCGTTGAAGGTCTGCGCACGGATCACGCCCACCTGCTTGAACAGCGCGTCGTACATGCGGTCGGCGCCGGCCATGGCACCGGTGTGCGACACGGCGGCCTGGGCACCCGCTTCCGAGCGGCCGATCTTGAAGGCCACCACCGGCTTGCCTTTGCTCGCCGCCTTGAGGCAGGCGGCCCGGAACTTGGCGGGGTCGCGCACGGTCTCGACGTACAGCGCGATCACCTGCGTGGCCGGATCGTCGGCCAGGTGGTCGATGAAATCGGCCAGCTCCAGGTCCACCTCGTTGCTGGTGGAGATCAGCTTGGACAAACCGATGCCGCGCGCCGCGGCCCGCGACAGCAGCGAGCCCAGGATGCCGCCGCTTTGCGACACCACACCGATGCCGCCCACAGGGAACTCGTCCATCTCCAGCGCACCGGTGGCCGAGAGCACGATGTTGTCGGTCAGGTTCACCAGCCCGATGGTGTTGGGGCCCAGGATGCGCATGGACCCGGCCGCCTCCACCAGCTGCTTCTGGCGGCGCGCGCCGTCTTCACCTGTCTCGGTGTAGCCGCTGGCCAGCACGATGGCGGCCGCGCAACCGCGCGCCGAGAGCTCTTTCACCGCGAGGTGGGCACGTTCGGCACCGAGCAGCACGATGGCGACATCGGGCGTCTCCGGCAACGAAGCGATGTCGGGGTAACACGGCAGGTCGCCAATGCGGTCGGCCTTGGGGTTCACCGGCAGGATGCGGCCGGCAAAGCCGTGTTTCTGCAGGTAGGCCACCGGGCGGCCGGCGGTTTTGGTCGGGTCGGCCGAGGCGCCGATGATGGCAACGCTGCGCGGCTGGAGCAGGCGATCAATGGCGTTCGTGGGAGCGAAAACGGGCGCATCCATGGTGTTCACTCCTTGCCGGCGGTCTTGGCCAGAAACGCTTCCACCGAGGCGCGGTGCTCGCTGCTGGTGTAGCAGATGCCCTGCGCCTGGCTGCCCTGGGCGAACACGTCGTGCGAGCTCAGCTCGAAGCTCTGGTTGAGGATGGTCTTGGTCAGCGCGATGGCCGTGCCGGAGGCCTGGCTCAGCTCGGCGGCCCAGGCCTGCGCGTCGGCCAGCAGGGTGTCGGCGCCGGTCTTGCGGTCCACGATGCCCAGCGCCAGCGCCTCGTCCACCAAGACCCGCCGGCCGGTGAAGATGAGTTCCTTGGCCCTGGCCAGGCCCACACGGCGCGGCAGGAAGTACATGCCGCCGCCGTCCGGGATGATGCCGCGCAGCACATAGGACCAGGCGAAGCTCGCCCACTCGCTGGCGATGATGAAGTCGCAGGCCAGCGCGGTGTCGGCCCCCAGGCCCGAGGCCGCGCCGTTCACGGCCGCAATCACCGGCTTGGGGCAGGTGTGCAGCAGGGCCTGCGTGTGGTGCACGCGCTGCTGGCGGTGCCAGCCGTTGAACCCCACCTCGCCGGCCGGGGCGTTCATGCGCTTTTGCATGCCGCTGATGTCCCCCCCGGCGCAGAAGCCCTTGCCGGCGCCGGTGAGCACCAGGGCGCGGATCGCCTTGTCGGCGGTCACCGACTCCAGGGCGTGGATGAATTCCGAGCGCATGTCGTCGCTCATGGCATTGCGCTTGTCGGGGCGGTTGAGGGTGAGCGTGGCAACGCCTTCGCTCACGGTCAGTTCGATCAGTGTGTAGTCCATGTCGGGCATCCGGGTTCAGTCGGCCTTGATGTTGTTTTCCTTGACGATCTTTCTCCAGCGCGCCTCTTCGGTCTTCACATAGCGGTCGAACTCCGCGGGATCGGACGCGTTGACGACCAGGCCTTCGTGCTCCACCTTCTTCACGAACTCGGGGCTTTGCGCGGCCTTCTTGATGGCGGCATTGAGCTTGGCGATCACGGGGGCCGGCGTGCCGGCGGGCACAAAGAAGCCGTACCAGCTCTCCACCGAGTAGCCCGGCACCGTGGCGGCCACGGTGGGCACACCCTTGAACGCGGGCGACGGCTCGGGCGTGGTCACCGCCAGGGCACGCAGCTTGCCCTGCTCCACCATGCTGGACACCGCGGCGGCGGTGCCGAAGAACAGGTCCACCTGGCCTCCGAGCAGGTCGTTCATGGCCGGGCCCGCCCCGCGGTAGGGGATGTGCAGCAGGTCGGCCTTGGTGAGGTTGACAAACATTTCACCGGCCAGATGGGCCGAGGTGCCGTTGCCCTGGGAGGCGTAGGTCAGCTTCTTGCCGGACTTCACCGCGTCCAGCACGTCCTTCACCGACTTGTACGGGCTTTCCGTGCGCACCACCAGCACGTTCGGCCCGCGGCCGACCAGGCTCACCGGCGCGAACGCGGTGTCGTTGTTGTAGGGCAGCTTGGAGAGCAGGCTGGGGTTCACCGCGTGCGCCATGGTGGCGATCACCAGGGTGTAGCCGTCCGGCACGCTCTTGGCGACCAGGTCGGTGCCGATCACCGTGCCGGCACCGGGCTTGTTTTCGACGATCACCGTCTGG
The DNA here is from genome assembly GCF_004353865.1 of Hydrogenophaga pseudoflava. NCBI lineage: Bacteria > Pseudomonadati > Pseudomonadota > Betaproteobacteria > Burkholderiales > Comamonadaceae > Hydrogenophaga > Hydrogenophaga pseudoflava. The sequence goes on along the minus strand of NZ_CP037867.1, from coordinate 1,870,655 downwards.
CCCAGCGCCTGCGACATGCCCAGGCCCAGGGTGCGGGCAATCAGGTCGGTGCCACCGCCAGGGGCGAACGGCACGACGATGCGCACCGGCTTGTCCGCCGGGTACTCGGCATGGGCCGCACCGGCGAAGGCCGCCAGACTCAGGCACAGGCCACTGGCCAAGCTGCGCAGGGAAATGGAAAAGAGTTTCATGGGTGTCTCCTGGGTGGAAAGGGGTCGGGAGCTGCCTCTGGTTCGGCGCCGCATCGACCGGTTGGGCGAGTCCTGAGCTTATGGGTGCATGGCCTCTTTGAGACCCTCTCAATTCCAATCAGTGGAATTTAGAATGACCTTGTGAACGAGTGAAATGCTGCCCAGACACCTGGGCAAACCCTCGAAAGGCGCGCCATGAATCCGCTCGAAGAACACCCTGGACGATCGGCCGCGAACCGCTCCCTGCTGCGCGGCGCCGACATCCTGCGCGCCTTCCGGCCGGGGTCGGACCTGCTGGGCAACAGCGAGATCGCGGAGCGCACCGGCCTGTCCAACTCCACGGTGAGCCGCCTGACCCAGACCCTGGTCGCGGCCGGCCTGCTGCAGCAGGACCGCGCCCGCCGCGCCTACCGGCTCGCGCCGCTGGTGCTCAGCCTGGGGCATGCGATGCGATCGGGCTCGCAGGTGCTGGCCATCGCCGCGCCCCGCATGCGCGCGCTGGCCGAGCGCGAGCGCATCAACGTCGGCCTGGCCTACCCCGACCGGGACGAGATGGTCTATCTGGAATCGATCCGCTACAACCGCCGCGTGGCCCTGCGCAACGTCGTGTCCGGCCAGCGCGTGCCCATGGAACTCACCTCGCTGGGCCGGGCGTACCTGGCGGCGGCGCCCGCGGGCCGCTACCGGCTGCTGGAGCCCATCTTCAAAAAACGCAATGGCCGGCACTGGCCGGAGGTCAAAAAGGCCATCGGGGCGTCGATGGAGAGCATGAAGTCCAAAGGCTATTGCTGGGCCAGCTGGCAGCCCGAGGTTCTGGCGCTGGCCACCGCGTTCCCGTCCTCGGAAGGTCTCTGCGTCGTCAACGTCAGCATGTCCACGCAGGAACCGCCCGAACGCTGGATCAAGACCCTCGCCCCCCACCTGCTGCGCCTGAAAGAGGAGATCTGCCTGGAGCTGTCGAAGCTGCCCGAACCTTAAGGTTCTTCGGCACTGCCTCCCGTCCACCAGACAGCCCGCAGTCGACCCCTGTCCCGTTGGGCAGGGCCCCGTGCGCCGCCGCGCGGCGCCTCGCTCGCTGGACCGGTGCACCGGGGCGCCCTGCGCCGCTCATGTCCCCCGACGGCCTGCGGCCGTCTCCTCCTTTACTTCGCTCTGCAGAGCACCCCGGTGCGCCGGTCCGGGGGTTGGCGCGCGTGGCGGCGGTCATTCACTTTTCAGATTGACCTGTTTCGGCCAGGAGCGGACGCTCAACGTTGGCCGTAACCGGCGACTGCGGAAAGGGCCGGCGAAGCCGGCGGACGCCCGCAGGCGTCCGTGTTGACGAACCTGTTAGGCCTCGTCGCGCGGCTCAAGCTGCGCTCCCAGGCATTTGGCTTGATTTGCGGATGCGCGACCAGAGCCAGCGGCCCCCAAGATTCCACGCGGCGAGAGGCCAAAGCAGAACGCGTGCAGCCCAGCCGACGAGACCAACTTGAATGATGAGTGGCATGGCCATAGCCAAGCAGTCCGAACCGGGCATGCAGTTGCGCTCGACCATGAAATTGGTTACCTCTCGATCAAGCGCCAACGGAAGATAAGCGACAGCCAGCCAGAAGACACAGAGCATTGCAGCCAGAAGATGCTTCATGCGAGGCCTAACGATTAAGGCCAGCGGAGGCTGTAGGCCGTCCGTTCTGGGCCGATTTGTTAGGTGCTAACACCCGAGAAAGATATCCCTTTTCATAGCACTGCACATGTGCCGTCTCCACGGCATGTGGAAGGTAGATCCTTAGGAAGGCTCCATTGCTGCGGAGCACCTTGCTCTGTTGCTCCTGTGGGATACGCGACAGATCTAGGGAGTTAGGCATTTTCTTAGAGCTTTGAACTAGGTCTAGTCCAAGCTCTTCGAATTCAGCAGCAACCTCAAGAAATCGCTGAGTTGGCAACTGCATGTCATAGCGAACGCGGCGAAATTCCGCCGCAATGCTCTTTCCGCACTTTTTGACCGGAAGCGATGACTCCCACCAATCCCAAACTTGAGAAGGACCGTGCCCGAAGATCCAAACCCACGGAATTTCAGGGTTAACAAACGGCAGCAGAGTACTGACCTTGGCTGCATCGACGACCAAAGTCTCCACTCCGTTTCGATCCCAAAACTCCAACACGTCCATATGGGCACCTAACGCTTGAATTAAGCCGCGCCGCGAAGCGGCGTCGGCTTGAATGATGGGATGGACTCCCCCGTTTGTTTGCGCGAGAAACGCGCACTGGTCTTCATTGGCGTGGGGATCAGGTCTTCAACAAACGAAAGGAGTCCGAGATGCATGCTACTACCGTGGCCGTCGACTTGGCCAAATCCGTTTTCCAGATCGCTGTTGCCGATGATCAATGGCGCATCGTTGAAACCCAGCGCCTGACGCGCACCCAGTTCGAGCGCTGGTTTGCCAACCGATCTGTATCCCTGGTCATCATGGAAGCCTGCGGCTCGGCCCACCATTGGGCACGCTGGCTCAATGGTCTGGGCATCTCCGTTCGCCTGCTGCCCGCACAGTACGTGCGCGCCTACGTCCGGCGCAACAAGACCGACGCCACCGACGCTGCCGCGTTGCTCGAAGCCGCACGCGCTGCCGACATCCGCCCCGTGCGCGTGAAGTCTGTTGAACAACAAGCCCTGCAGGGCCTGCACCGCATCCGCTCGCTCTGGATGGGCACGCGCACCTCGCGCATCAACGCCTTGCGCGGCTTCTGTCGCGAGTTCGGCATCACCATCCCGCAGGGTGCCCGCACCGGGGTCGAGATGATCGGCCGCGTGCTGGCCGATCCGCGCTCGGCCGTGCCCGACCTGATCCGCCACACCGCCGGCATGCTGCTCGAAGAGATCCGCCTGCTCGAAGCGCGCATCGCCCAGGTCGAGCGCGAGCTCGCCAGCGTCGCCCGCCACAGCCCTGCCTGCACGCTGCTGCTCTCAGTCCCCGGCATCGGGCTGCTCACCGCCACCGCCCTGGTGGCCGCCACGTCGGGCGACGTCACCCACTTCCAGGACGCGCGCCACTTCTCCAGCTGGTTCGGCCTGACGCCGCGCGAATACAGCTCGGGGTCGAGCCGGTACCTGGGCCGCATCTCCAAGAAGGGCGACCGCTACCTGCGCATGCTGCTCACGCACGGCGCGCGCAGTGTGCTGCGCGCGGCCAAGGTGGCCGAGGGGGCGGGCAAGGACGTTTGCGGCATCCGCCGCTGGGCGCTGGAGGTGCAGGACCGCAGCAACCACAACAAGGCCACCTGCGCCCTGGCCAACAAGCTCGCGCGCATCTGCTACGCCACGCTGCGCGACCACGCGCCGTTTGACGAAGCCGCCCGGCTGAACAAAAAACAAAGCCGGCAGAGCTTCGCCCTGCCGGCCTGATCTCGTCTGAGCTGCTCTCTTCACCCCCCATCTCACCTTGCGACGGGTTTGATCGACCATCATGGCCAACCGGGTTCCTCCCACACCGCACTACGCCGATAACTCTTCCGGCAGCTTGCCTGCCGCTTGCAGCGTGTGGCGACGCGGTGGCGCAGATTCCATGTCGGCACGGGACAGACACGATCCCACTCCAGATGCCGGATATACGACTGCAGATGCTCTACCCCAAGGTCCCCAATCGGTCAGGCTCTTGCTGTTGAGGGGGAGTCCATATATGAATTGTTAGGCGCGCTAGCCGACGATGCTAAGTTTGACTTGTGCGCCATCTGGCAGATCCTCAATTTGTTGAGCAATGTCGCCTGATGCGGAGATGAGCCCGCTCAGTGAGATGGTAGCGAGGTTGTCACCGCCATACTCTCCGCCAAGTACGCCCGGAATTTTGAGGCAGTACTTGAAGCCAGGACGGAGTGGGCCGAGGCTCTGACGGGCTTGTTGAACCAAATCGCTCATATGCCAGTCCCGTAGGAACTCTTGGTCTTGGGAAAGTCGATCAAGCTCCTCTCTCGACCGTGCAACAATCTTGCAGTAGAGATCTTCTGGGCAAATGCGCCAGTAGCGTTCGTTCTGATCTTTGACCATAAGGTTGCCAAAATCGTTATCTCCTACGATTTGGCTAGGCTCTAGGCCAGTCCAGCCCCATGCCTCTTTGACGATTGCGATTAGTTCCATACGCGCCTAACGCAAAAAAGTGACCCGCGGATCGTAGGCTGGAGAAAACAGCCAATAGGACGTCGGTGTCGACTGCCATGTTAAGTCTCATGGCCTTGGGGAAGACGCAGTATTGCGCCAACCATAAGGTCTATCAAGATTATCTACGTAGGTTCCTTTTGAAAGAAACGTACCAAAGAGAAGAGCAAGAACGAAAACAGTGATGGCCATATAAGATTGAATATTCGTGATATCGAGAGGACCGGATAACCATTCGATCACACGGAACCCCAATGCTAACAAAAGACCGCAGGCGGCTAATGCGATGCCTCTCCTGTCGTACTCACGTTCGTTACGCTTAGAGACCCAATGCAGTTCCCTAGCCCGCTCTAAACGGTAGCCTTGCCATCCTATACCGAAGGCACAGCCTGCCAAAATGACACACAGCGTGAGATAACTTTTCATTCTGCCGTTTCCGTTTTGTACAGCTGAGGCTGAATACTTCTGCAGGGCCAATACTGAGACATAACTTAGATATATCCCGCAAAACGGCGGATAACATTGGACGCAGTCGTTAAACAAAGTCGCATGACACCTCCAAAAGTTCTTTGAAATCAATTCAGTACAGCACAAATCTGTATGCATGAACAGGTATAACAGAATCGGCAACTCCGGCACTCCACGGTCGCCATCGCGAGGCAGTCTAGCGGCGTATCGCCAACTTGTGCCACGGGACCTGCCGGCTACAGACGATGAAAGGGCCGCCAGCCTTTCGCCCTGTTGCGAATGACGCCTCCGGGTCGAAACGAGACCCTGACCCCGCCATCCCGAGAAGACTCGACAAGCACGCGATCCCCGATGGGTGCACCGACGCAAATCCAGGTCTGAGCTGGGGTGGAGGGCGAAGCGAAGTAAAGGAGGAGGACCGGGCAAAGCCCGGTCCGGGGGACATGAGCGCAGCCCTCCGCCCCAACTCAGACCCGCCGCAGAAGCAGCCAAAGAAAAAAGCCTCGCCACGCCAAAGCGCAACGAGGCCATCCAGACAGTCAAAAAAGATTACTTGGCCGTCGGCATCACGAACTCGGCGCCCTTGCCAATCGATTCCGGCCAGCGCTGCATGATTGACTTCTGCTTGGTGTAGAAGCGCACGCCCTCTTCGCCATAGGCGTGCATGTCGCCGAACAGGCTCTTCTTCCAGCCGCCGAAACCTTGCCAGGCCATGGGCACCGGGATCGGCACGTTGATGCCGACCATGCCCACCTGGATGCGGCGGGCGAACTCGCGCGCCACGTTGCCGTCGCGGGTGAAGCAGCTGGTGCCGTTGCCGAACTCGTGGTCGTTGATGAGCTTCACGGCTTCGCCGAAGTCGGCCACGCGCACGCAGCTGAGCACCGGGCCAAAGATCTCTTCCTTGTAGATCTTCATGTCGGTCGTCACGTGGTCGAACAGCGTGCCGCCCATCCAGAAGCCGCCCTCGCAGCCCTCACCGGCCTGCTTCGCATCGAAGCCGCGGCCATCGACCAGCAGCTGCGCGCCTTCGGCCTGGCCGGCGTCGATGTAGCCGCTGATGCGGGTATGCGCGGCGGCGGTGACGATGGGGCCCATCTCGGCGGCCAGGTTGGTGCCGTTGAGCACCTTCAGCGTCTTCGTGCGCTCGATCAGCTTGGGCATGATCTTCTCGGCCACGTCGCCCACCAGCACCGCCACGCTGATGGCCATGCAGCGCTCGCCGGCCGAGCCGTAGGCCGCGCCAACCAGGGCGTCCACCGCCTGGTCGAGGTCGGCGTCGGGCATCACCACCATGTGGTTCTTGGCGCCGCCCAGGGCCTGCACGCGCTTGCCATGGTGGGCGCCGGTTTCGTAGATGTAGTTGGCGATGGGGGTGGAGCCGACGAAGGAAATCGCCTTCACGTCCGGGTGCACCAGCAGCGCGTCCACGGCTTCCTTGTCACCGTGCACGACGTTGAACACGCCGTCCGGCAGACCGGCCTGCTTGAGCAGGTCGGCGATCATCAGCGACGGGGTCGGGTCGGTCGGGCTGGGCTTGAGCACGAAGGTGTTGCCGGCGGCAATCGCGACCGGGAACATCCACATGGGCACCATGACCGGGAAGTTGAACGGCGTGATGCCGGCCACCACGCCCAGGGGCTGGCGGATGGTCCAGTTGTCCATGCCGGTGGAGACCTGGTCGGTGAAGTCGCCCTTGAGCAGCTGGGGGATGCCGCAGGCGAATTCGATGATGTCGATGCCGCGGGCCACTTCGCCCTGCGCGTCGGTGAAGACCTTGCCGTGTTCGGCGGTGATGGCGTGGGCCAGTTCGTCCTTGTGCTGGTTGACCAGCTCCAGAAACTTGAACATCACGCGGGCTCGGCGGATGGGCGGCGTGTCGGACCAGGCGGGGAACGCGGCCTGCGCGGCGGCCACCGCGGCGTCCACGTCCGCGGCATTGGCCAGGGGCACCTGGCCGGTGACGGCGCCGGTGGCGGGGTTGGTCACGGTCTGGCTGCGCGTGGCGCTGCCGGCGAAGCGGGCGCCGGCCACGTAGTGCGGAATGTCGGTGACGGCGGGGTGGCGTGCGTTCATGAATGTGTCTCCGGTGGATGAATGCCCGCAGTCTAGGAAGCACCCCCTGTCGATACAAGACCGAAACCTTGAATTGATTGTTCACATTAATGAACAATCGGGCCATGAACGAACAGAAGATCCATGAGCTGTGGGGCCACGTGCACTGGCTCACTGTGCTGGACCAGCAGGGCAGCTACACGGCCGCTGCCGCGCGGCTGGGTGTGAGCAAGGCGGCCATGAGCCAGCGCATCGCCGAGCTGGAGCGGTTGGCCGGCGTGGCCCTGGTGCAGCGCACCACGCGCAGCGTGCGCCTGACCGAGGCCGGCCAGCGGCTGGCCGACCAGGCCCGCCCGGCTTTCGACCAGATCGCGCAGAGCGTGGCCCAGGTGCGCGATCTGGCCGGTGCGCCGCGCGGCCTGATCCGGCTGACCGCGCCGGTGGCGCTGGCGCGGCAGCAGCTGGTGCCGCGGCTGGCCGAGTTCTTGCGCCAGCACCCGGAGGTGCGCATCGAGCTGAACCTGTCGGACCGGCTGTCCTCGCTGGCCACCGAGGGCTTCGACCTCGCGATCCGCCACACCGCCCACCCGCCGGACACGCACGTGGCCTGGACGCTGTGCGCCACGCACTCGGTGCTGGTGGCCAACCGCGCCTACCTGCGGCGCCAGGGCACGCCGAAACACCCGGCCGATCTGGTGGAACACAACTGCCTGCACTACCCGCGCTCGCAGGACAACCCGGCCTGGACGCTGGAGCCGCGCGATGCTCGCCTGGGCGAGCGCGTGACGGTCCAGGTGCGCGGCTCGCTGGCCGCCAACAACAGCGAGGCGCTGCGCGACGCGGCCCTGGACGGGCTGGGCATCGCGCTGCTGCCGGACTTCAGCGCGCAGGCGGCCCTGAAAGCCGGCAAGCTGGTGGAGGTGCTGCCCGGCTGGACGCCGGTGGGCTCGTTCGCCGACCGGCTCTACGCGATCCGCCCATATTCGGCCCACGTGCCGCTGGCGGTGTCGGCGCTGGTGAACTTCCTGCGCGAGGCGCTGGCGGACGGGTTCGGCGATCTGGAGAGCGCTCCCCAAAACACCGGACATACATCACGACACAAAACCTAGGGTTTACCCTATACTGCAGTGCAGCAAATCCGCCGTTGTCATCAGGAGCGTGTCATGAGCACTGCAACCTTTTCCCATTCCGCCCACTTTCTGAGCACCGTCCGCGAAATGTTCGCCGGCTGGTTCGACTCGCGCACGGCCAAGACGGCCCGCCCCCTGACCCGCTTCGAAGAAGCCGAGCAGCTGCGCGCCATGGCCGACGACGTGGCCCAGAGCGACCCGGCGTTCGCGCAAGACCTTTACGCCGCCGCAGATCGTCACGAACTTGGGTAACACCCCCCTGAGAACCAGCGTCTCCCCCCTGCGCCGCTGACGCGGCTTCCCCCCTCTCTGGCGCGCCTTCGGCGCTTGGAGGGGGGACGGCATCTGCGGCCCGGCGAAGCCGGTTCCGCGATGCCCTTGGCGTGCAGACACGCACGCCGGAGAGAGGGGCAGTCCTTCCAGCGCACGCCGTGGAACCGGCTTTGCCGGGCCACTGGCGTGGTCCCCCATCCAAGCGCCGAAGGCGCGCCAGAGAGGGGGGAAGCCGCGTCAGCGGCGCAGGGGGGTGATCCCTATTTCAACATCCACTCATGTTGGGGGTCGTTCTTGAACACCCAGAAGCGGTTCGGCCCCGCCATCACGTTGAGGTAGTACAGGTCGTAGCCGTGGGGCGCCACCACCGGGTGGTAACCGCGCGGCACCATCACCACGTCGTGGTCTTCGACCGCACAGGCCTCGTCCAGGCTGCGGTCGTCGGTGTAGACGCGCTGGAAGGCAAAGCCCTGCGGCGGGTTGAGACGGTGGTAGTAGGTCTCTTCCAGCTGGGTTTCGGTGGGCGGCGTTTCCTGGTCGTGCTTGTGCGGCGGGTAGCTGCTCGAATGGCTGGCCGGCGTCATCACCTCCACCACCAGCAGGTGCGCCGCGGTCGGGTCGTCGTGCGGCAGGATGTCGCAGACATAGCGCGTGTTCGTGCCCTTGCCGCGCACGCTGCGCTTCATCTCCACCACCGAGGTGATCGGCACAGCCGGCACGCTGCAGGTGGGCATGGGCGCGCACCTGAGCCGCGTGCAGTACCGCGATGCAAACGGCGTGGGCCACCGCGCCCTGCCGGATTTCTTCGCGCGCTTCGGCGACGCCTTCCGGCTGGAGATGGAGGCCTTCGTGGCGGCCTGCCGCGGCGAGCGCCCGGCGCCGCTGACGCTGAATGACGCGACCGAGGCCACGCGCATCGGCCAGGCGATCACGCAGTCGCTGCGGACCAGTCTGCCGGTGAGCTGCTGAAGCGCCACTCCACCACCAGCGCCATGGACCGGCCCGGCGCGACCTCGGTCCAGCCGGGCTGGCCGGGCAAATGCGCGGCGTCGATGGGGTGGCTGATCGGCTCGAAGCAGAACACCGGCGGTTCGGCCGGCGCGTAGAGCAGGCAGTCCGGGCGCGCCTGCGAGCCGTCGGGCAGCGTCAGCGTGCTGTGCATGCGCAGCGCCAGGTCGCGCTCGGGCCATTCGATCAGCGCGGCGCCGTCCCAGCCACCGAACCCGTTGTCGATCACAAGCCGGTCCACCCGCGCGCCCTGGCCCAGGTTCCAGCCTTCGGGGAAGTCGGCGGTGTAGCCGGTGGGAATCTTGTCGGGACGGGCCAGCCACACGCCGCCCACGCGGGCGCTCAGGCGGCACGCGGGTGTGCGCGTGAACCAGGGGTGCTGGGCCAGGCCGAAGGGCAGCGGATGTTCGCCCCGGTTGGTCACGCTCAGCGACTGCACCATGCCCCCGTCGACCAGGGTGAAGGACTGGCTGGCCTCGTAGTGGTACGGGCTGCCGCCAAAGCCGGCGCTGCGCAGTTGCATCTGCACGCCGTCCTCGCTGGAACGGGTCAGCTGCCAGGGCTGCAGCCAGCCGTCGCCATGGATCGGGTACGGGTCGTCGGGCGTGTTGGGCGCCAGCGCATGGAAGCGCCCGGCGTGCTCGAAGCCGCCGCCGCTGATGCGGTTGGACCAGGGCAGCAGCGGGTAGCTGGCCAGCGCCTGCATGCGCGGGGTGCGGCCGTCCCACGCCCGCCAGAGGTCGACCGGCTCGCCACCGCGCACCCACTGCCAGGCCACGACACCGCCGCCGGCACCGGGCATCACCGCCAGCCGCTGCGCGTGCTGCTCGATCCAGTGCACACCGCCAAAACTCTGTTCGCCCATGGTCTGCTCCTGTGGTGGGTGCGTTGAAGATCAGCCCGCGAAGGGCGATGCGGGCAGGCCCGCCACACCCGGCCGCACGGCGAACAGGCCGCCGGCCAGCGGCTCGCGGGCCAGCGCCGCCTCGTCCAGGCTGAAGCGCGCGGAGGTGATGAACAGGGTCGAGAGGTCCGGCCCGCCGAAGGTGCATGAGGTCACCTGGCTCACCGGCAGGTGCACCCGCGCCAGCTCCTGCGCGGTGTCGGGGTCGTGGCAGGTGACGCAGCCGCCGCCCCAGTGGCAGATCCACACCCGCCCCAGCGCATCGGTGGTCATGCCGTCGGGCACGCCGTCCTCGGGCGCGAACTGCAGCCAGAGGCGGCGCCCGCCGATCTCGCCGGTGTCGGGATCGCTGTCGTAGGCCAGCACCTGGCCGTTGACGGTGTCGTTGAACAGCATGGTCCGGCCCTGGGCGATCCAGGTCGGGCCATTGGTGACGGCGAAGCCTTCGTCCATGCGCGCCCAGGCGCCGTCGGCCCCGACGCGGTAGAGCGAGCCGGTGGGCAGCGCGCAGCCGAAGTCCATGCTGCCCATCCACCAGCGCCCTGCGGCGTCGCAGCGGGCGTCGTTGAAGCGGTTGCCGCTGCGTTCGGGTTCGGGCTGGCACAGGTAGCGCGGCGGCACGCCCGGCTGGTCGGGGTTCCAGAACGCCGGCCCCCGGCGCAGCGCGATCGCCAGGCCCTCGCCGGTGCGGCGCTCGGCCAGTGCGGACACCTCCTCGTCAAAGGTCCAGCTCTGCTGCGCGCCGGTGGCGGGGTCGAGCCGGTGGATGTGGCGCGAGAGGATGTCGACCCAGAACAGGCACCGCCGGCTCACCGACCAGAGCCCGCCCTCGCCCAGCACCGCCGACGCCGGCCAGAGGCAGCGCACCTCGTCGGTCACCTGAAAGGGCTCGCGGTGGGCGGGTACGGAAGGCAGGCGCGGCATGGTGTCTCCAGAGGGCGGGGCTTGACGTTGGGCGCATTATGCGTTCAGATTGATATCTGTTTGATTGCAATTTTGATTTTTCAGATATCTGTTTATATATGTCACTCACCAACAACCCCGACGTCCCCGCGGCCAACCCGCAGGCCGCCCGCTACCCCAGCCTGCAGGGCCGCCGGGTGTTCGTCACCGGTGGCGCCACCGGCATCGGTGCCGCGGTCGTGGCGGCCCTGGCCCGCCAGGGCGCCCAGGTCGCCTTCGTCGATGTGGCGGCGTCCGCCGCCGAAGCACTCTCGCAGCAACTGGCCGACGAGGGGCACGCCCGCCCCTGGTGGCGCGCGGTCGACGTCAAGGACATCGCCGCGCTGCAGGCCGCCATCGCGGACGCGGCGGCCGCCCTGGGCGACTTCGGCGTGCTGGTCAACAACGTGGCCAGCGACGACCGCCACCGCCTGGAAGACCTCACCCCCGCCTACTTCGACGAGCGCATGGCCATCAACCAGCGCCCCGCCCTGTTCGCGGTGCAGTCGGTGGTGCCCGGCATGCGCCGCCTGGGCGGCGGCTCGGTGATCAACTTCGGCTCCATCGGCTGGCAGACCAAGAACCCGGACTACCCCTGCTACGCCATCGCCAAGTCGTCGGTGAACGGGCTCACCCGCGGGCTGGCCGCCTCGCTGGGCAAGGACCACATCCGCGTCAACACCATCACCCCGGGCTGGGTGATGACCGAGCGGCAGGTGCGGCTGTGGCTGGACGCCGCGGGCGAACAGGAGATTGCGCGCAACCAGTGCCTGCCCGACCAGCTGCGGCCGGACCACGTGGCCAGCATGGTGCTGTTCCTGGCGGCCGACGATTCGGCGATGTGCACCGCGCAGGAGTTTGTCGTGGACGGCGGCTGGACCTGAAGCGATGCCCCCTTCCAGGGGCACCGAGGAACCGGCTCCGCCGGGCCTCTGGTGCCGTCCCCCTCCCGCCGAAGGCGAGAGAGGGGGAAGACGCGAAGCGGCGCAGGGGGTGCATCAGGCGGACAGCCTGATGCCATACTGCGTCAGACAGGTCTGCTTGAGCGCCTTCATCATCACCTTGGCGCCGGGCGAGAGCAGGCGGTCGGTGCGGGTGATGAGGCCGAAGGCGTCCATGTGGCAGGGCATGTCCATGGGCAGCACGCTCAGCAGCCCGTGCGAGGCGTAGTAGTTCGCCACCTCGCTCGCCACCACGCCCACCATGTCGCTCTGCTGCAGCATGCGCGTCATGAACAGCAGGGCCGAGGTCTCGATGGTGTTGATCGGCGGGCTCAGGCCCTCCTGCTGGAACATCAGGTCGAAGCGGTGGCGCAGCACGCTGCCGGCCGGCGGCACGATCCAGCCCGCGCCGTGCACGTCGCGCAGGCCCAGGTTGCTCACCCCCATCAGCGGATGCCCCGGGCGCGTCACGGCGGACACCAGCTCCCCGGTCAGCGGCTCGTAGGCCAGGTTGCCCTTGTCGTGTTCGGCGAACAGGCGCCCCACCACGATGTCCAGCTTGCCCTGTTCCAGCCGGTCCAGCAGCACCGGGCTGGTCTCGATCTCCAGCGAAATCCGCAGATTGGGGTGCTCCTGCTTGACCAGGGCCACCGCCGGCGGCAGCAGGCTCAGGCCGGGCGAGGTGATGGCGCCGATGCCCACCTGGCCGAAATGACCGCTCTTGAGCGCCAACAGCTCATCGTGCGCCTGGTTCAGGCTGGCCAGCGCCATGCGCGCGTGGCGGATCATGGTCTCGCCGCACCAGGTGGGGCTCATGCCCCGGGGCAGGCGCTCGAACAGCGGCACGCCCAGCACCTCCTCCAGGTCCTTGAGCAGCTTGGACGCGGCCGGCTGGGTCATGCTCAGCACCTGGGCCGCGCGGTGGATGTTGCCCTCCTCGGCCAGGGCCACCAGCAGCAGCAGCTGGCGGGTCTTGAGCCGGGCACGGATGAACCAGTGGTTGTAGTTGCTCATCGGGGGTTTTCGAGAATGCCAAGAAAGATATCAATTTTGTCTGAAAAACGATTGGATTGATATTAAAAACGCTTCTAGACTGCCGGCCAACGTCACCACTGGGCATCAGCAAGCACATGAAACTCGGCGAGATCCGGCACCAGCCGCGGCACCTGATCAATGGCCGCTGGGTCAGCGGTGCCACCACCGGCATCAGCGTCAACCCCTCGGACACGCGGGAGGTGGTGGCCGAGTTCGCCCGCGCCGACCGCAACCAGACCGAACTGGCGATCGCCGCCGCGGCCGACGCCCTGCCGCAGTGGAGCCTGAGCACCCCGCAGCGCCGCGCCGACGCACTGGACCTGGCCGGCAGCGAACTGCTGGCGCGCAAGGAGGAGTTGGGCGAGCTGCTGGCGCGCGAAGAAGGCAAGACCCTGCCCGAGGCCATCGCCGAGGTGGCGCGGGCCGGCAACATCTTCAAGTTCTTCGCCGGCGAGGCGCTGCGCATCGGCGGCGAGACCCTGGCCTCGGTGCGCCCCGGGGTGCAGGTCGACATCACCCGCGAGCCGGTCGGTGTGGTCGCGGTGATCGCGCCCTGGAACTTCCCTTTCGCGATTCCCGCCTGGAAGATCGCGCCGGCCCTGGCCTATGGCAACACCGTGGTGTTCAAGCCGGCCGAACTGGTGCCCACCTGTGGCTGGGCGCTGGCCGAAATCCTCAGCCGCTGCGGCCTGCCCGCCGGCACCTTCAACCTCATCATGGGCAGCGGCCGCGAGGTCGGCCAGACCCTGGTGGAGCACCCGCGGGTGAACGCGGTCAGCTTCACCGGTTCGGTGTCCACCGGGCGCCGCATCCTCACGGCCACCGCCGCGCGCCAGGCCAAGGTGCAGCTGGAGATGGGCGGCAAGAACCCGCTGATCGTGCTGGCCGACGCCGATCTGGACCAGGCGGTGGACTGCGCGCTGCAGGGTTCGTACTTCTCCACCGGCCAGCGCTGCACCGCGTCCAGCCGCCTGATCGTCGAAGCCCCGGTGCACGACGCCTTCGTGGCCCGGCTGACCCAGCGCCTGACCGCGCTGAAGGTGGGCCACGCGCTGACCCGCGGCACCGAGATGGGCCCGGTGGTCGACGGCGCCCAGCTGGAGCAGAACCTGTCCTACATGGCGATTGGCGCGGACGAAGGCGCCCAGCACGTCTTCGGCGGCGAGCGCCTGGACCGCGAGACCCCCGGCCACTACATGAGCCCCGCGCTGTGGCTGGCCGAACCCGGGCACCGCATCGCCCGCGAAGAAATCTTCGGTCCCATCGCCTGCGTTCTGCGGGCCGACGACTACGGGCACGCGCTCGAACTGGCGAACGACACGCCGTTCGGTCTGTGTGCCGGCCTCTGTACCACCTCGCTCAAGCACGCGATGCACTTCCGTCGCCACGCGCAGGTGGGCATGACCATGGTGAACCTGCCGACCGCCGGCGTGGATTTCCATGTTCCGTTCGGCGGACGCAAGGACTCCAGCCACGGATCCCGGGAACAAGGCCGCTACGCGGCGGAGTTCTACACCACCGTCAAGACCAGTTACATGCTGGCCTGACCTTTCGCTTCAACCAACCAGAGACAGGAGACAGACAACATGAAACAACTGCAACGCCGCACCCTGGTGACCGCACTGGCCGCCGCCCCCGTGGCCCTGATGCTGCCGGGTGGCGCCTTCGCGCAGAAGCCCATCGTGCTGGGCTTCAGCCAGATCGGGGCCGAGTCGGAGTGGCGCACCGCCAACTCCGAGTCGATCAAGTCCTCGGCCAAGGAAGCCGGCATCGAACTGAAGTTCGCCGACGCCCAGCAGAAGCAGGAGAACCAGATCAAGGCCATCCGCTCCTTCATCGCCCAGAAGGTCGACGTGATCGCCTTCTCGCCGGTGGTGGAAAGCGGCTGGGGCGCCGTGCTGCGCGAGGCCAAGGCCGCCAAGATCCCGGTCATCCTGACCGACCGCGCCGTCAACGAAAAGGACGAGTCGCTGTGGGTGAGCTTCATGGGTTCGGACTTCGTGGAAGAAGGCCGCAAGGCCGGTCGCTGGCTGGTCGAGAAGATGAAGGACCAGAAGGGCGAGGTCAACATCGTCGAGCTGCAGGGCACCGTGGGTTCGGCGCCGGCCATCGACCGCAAGAAGGGCTTCGAGGAAATCATCAAGGCCGATCCGAAGTTCAAGATCATCCGCAGCCAGACCGGCGACTTCACCCGCGCCAAGGGCAAGGAAGTGATGGAAGCCTTCCTGAAGGCCGAGGGCAAGAAGATCAACGTGCTCTACGCGCACAACGACGACATGGCCATTGGCGCGATCCAGGCCATCGAAGAAGCCGGCATGAAACCTGCCAAGGACATCGTGATCATCTCCATCGACGCCGTGAAGGGCGCCTTCGAAGCCATGATCGCCGGCAAGCTCAACGTCAGCGTCGAATGCAGCCCGCTGCTCGGCCCGCAGCTGATGCAGGCCGTCAAGGACCTCAAGGCTGGCAAGACGCTGCCGCGCCGCATCGTGACCGAAGAAGGCATCTTCCCGATGGAGACCGCCGCCGCCGAGTTCCCCAAGCGCAAGTACTGATCCCCCACAACAACCAGACCGCCGCGCGGACCACCGCGCGGCACCACCCCCGAGGAGACCCACTTGAACACCCCCAACCGCCGCCACGTGCTTTGCACCGTCGCGCTGGCCGCTGCGGCCTTCACCACCGGCGCTTTCGCGCAGGACAAAGGCACCATCGGCATCTCCATGCCCACCAAGTCGTCCGCGCGCTGGATCGCCGACGGTGACAACATGGTCAAGGTCCTCAAGGACCGCGGCTACAAGACCGACCTGCAGTACGCCGAGGACGACATCCCGAACCAGCTGGCGCAGATCGAGAACATGATCACCAAGGGCGTGAAGGTGCTGGTGATCGCCTCCATCGACGGCACCACGCTGTCCAAGGCGCTGCAGAACGCGGCCGACAAGGGCGTCAAGGTCATCGCCTACGACCGCCTGATCAAGGGCAGCAAGAACGTCGACTACTACGCCACCTTCGACAACTTCCAGGTCGGCGTGCAGCAGGCCACCTCCATCGTCGACAAGCTCGGCCTCAAGCAGGGCAAGGGCCCGTTCAACATCGAGCTGTTCGGCGGTTCGCCCGACGACAACAACGCCTTCTTCTTCTACGACGGCGCCATGAGCGTGCTCAAACCCTACATCGACAGCGGCAAGCTGGTGGTGCGCAGCAAGCAAATGGGCATGGACAAGGTCGGCACGCTGCGCTGGGACGGCGCCGTGGCCCAGGCCCGCATGGACAACCTGCTCTCGGCCTTCTACGGCAAGGACAAGGTGCACGCGGTGCTGAGCCCGTACGACGGCCTGTCCATCGGCATCCTGTCCTCGCTCAAGGGCGTGGGCTACTGCACGGCGCAACAGCCCTGCCCCGTCGTCAGCGGCCAGGACGCCGAGATCCCCTCGGTCAAGTCCATCCTGAAGGGCGAGCAGTACTCGACCATCTTCAAGGACACGCGCGAGCTGGCCAAGGTCACGGCCAACATGGTGGACGCGACGCTCACGGGCAAGCAGCCCGAGATCAACGACACCAAGACCTACAACAACGGCGTGAAGGTGGTGCCCAGCTACCTGCTCAAGCCGGTGCCGGTCGACGCGAGCAACTGGAAGAAGGTGCTGGTGGACAGCGGCTACTACAAGGAATCGCAGCTCAAGTGAGTGGTCTGCTGCCGGGAGCCTGACCGACAGGGCTCCCGGCCCCCTGTGTACCGAGGAATCCGCCTTGCAAACCCTTCTGGAAATGCGGTCCATCCGCAAGACCTTCCCCGGCGTGGTCGCGCTCAACCATGTCAATCTGCGCGTGCGCGCCGGCGAAATCCATGCCCTGGTGGGCGAAAACGGCGCCGGCAAGTCCACGCTCATGAAAGTGCTCTCGGGCGTCTACCCCTCGGGCAGCTACACCGGCCAGATCCTGTTCGACGGCCAGGAGCGCCACTTCGGAGGCATCCACGACAGCGAGCAGCTGGGCATCATCATCATTCACCAGGAGCTGGCCCTGGTGCCGCTGCTGTCGATCACCGAGAACGTGTTCCTGGGCAACGAGATCGCGCACCGTGGCGTGATCGACTGGATGGCCGCGCACCGCCAGACGCAGGAGCTGCTGCGCAAGGTGGGCCTGAGAGAGTCGCCCTCGACCCGCATCACCGATCTGGGCGTGGGCAAGCAGCAGCTGGTGGAGATCGCCAAGGCGCTGTCCAAGCAGGTCAGGCTGCTGATCCTGGACGAGCCCACCGCCAGCCTGAACGAAAACGACAGCCAGGCCCTGCTGGACCTGCTGCTCGAACTCAAGGCCCAGGGCATCACCTGCATCCTGATTTCCCACAAGCTCAACGAGATCGCCCGCGTGGCCGACTCGGTGACCATCCTGCGCGATGGCAGCACGGTGGAGACCATCGACTGCCAGGGCGCGCCCGTCAGCGAAGACCGCGTGATCCGCGGCATGGTGGGCCGCGAGATGGCCGACCGCTACCCGCGCCGCACGCCCGACATCGGCGAGACGGTGTTCGAGGTGCGCGATTGGCGGGTGCACCACCCGCAGCACGCGGACCGTGAAGTGATCAAGGGCGTGGACCTGCAGGTGCGGCGCGGCGAGATCGTCGGCATCGCCGGCCTCATGGGCGCCGGCCGCACCGAGTTCGCCATGAGCGTGTTCGGCCGCGCCTGGGGCCAGCGCATCAGCGGCGAGGTGCGGCTGCACGGCAAGCCCATCGACGTGAGCACCGTCGGCAAGGCGGTCGCGCACGGCCTGGCCTACGTGACCGAAGACCGCAAGGGCAACGGCCTGGTGCTGGCCGAAGACATCCAGTTCAACACCTCGCTGGCCCGCCTGGAGGCCGTCTCGCGCGCCGGCGTCATCGACGACGGACGCGAGTACAGCGTGGCCCAGGGCTACCGCGAGAAGCTGCGCATCCGCTGCTCGGGCGTGGGCCAGAAGACGGTCAACCTCTCCGGCGGCAACCAGCAGAAGGTGGTGCTGAGCAAATGGCTCTTCACCGAACCCGAGGTGCTCATCCTCGACGAGCCCACGCGCGGCATCGACGTAGGCGCCAAGTACGAGATCTACACCCTCATCGCCCAGCTCGCGGCCGAGGGCAAGTGCGTGATCGTGATCTCTTCCGAAATGCCCGAGCTGCTGGGCCTGTCCGACCGCATCTATGTGATGAACGAAGGCCGCTTCGTCGCCGAGATGCCGGTCGCCGAGGCCTCGCAGGAAAAGATCATGCGCGCCATCGTGACCAGCCACTGAACCCCATGGAACAACAACACTCCCCCGCAGCCCTTGCGGCGCCGTCCGACAGCCGCCCCGTGCTGGACTTCCTCAAGCACAACTTCCGCGAGTACGGCATGCTGATCTCGCTGGTCGCGATCATGGCCTTCTTCCAGGTCATGACCGACGGCACGCTGATGCAGCCGCTGAACCTGACCAACCTGGTGCTGCAGAACAGCTACATCGTCATCATGGCGCTGGGCATGCTGCTGGTCATCGTGGCCGGCCACATCGACCTCTCGGTGGGCTCGGTCTGCGGCTTCATCGGCGCGCTGGCCGCCGTGCTGATGGTCAGCTACGAGTGGCACTTCGTGCCCGCCTCGCTGGTGTGCCTGCTGGTCGGCGGCGTGATCGGCGGTGCGCAGGGCTGGTTCGTGGCCTTCTTCCGCATCCCCTCCTTCATCGTCACCCTGGCCGGCATGCTGGTGTTCAAGGGCCTGGCGCTGGCGCTGCTGCAGGGCCAGTCCATCGGACCCTTCCCCGAGGAGTTCCAGATGCTCAGCTCCGGCTTCATCCCGGACCTGTTCAGCGGCGAAAACCTGCGCCTGACCTCGCTGCTGATCGGCGTGGCCGCCGCCGCGCTGCTGGCCCTGTCCAGCCTGCGCGCGCGCAACAACCAACTGCGGCACGGCATCGAGACCGAACCCTTCGGCCTGTTCGCGCTCAAGCTGGCCGTGTTCGCGGGTCTGCTGGTGTTCTTCAGCTACATGCTGGCCTCGTACAAGGGCCTGCCCAATGTGCTGGTGGTGATGGCGCTGCTGATCGTGGCCTTCGACTTCCTCACGGCGCGCACCATCGTGGGCCGCCGCATCTACGCCCTGGGGGGCAACGAGAAGGCGGCCAAGCTCTCGGGCATCAAGACCGAGCGGCTGACGTTCGCCACCTTCGTCACCATGGGCGTGCTGGCCGCGCTGGCCGGCCTGGTGTTCGCCGCGCGCCTGAACACCGCCACACCCAAGGCCGGCCTGGGTTTCGAGCTGGACGTGATCGCGGCCTGCTTCATCGGCGGTGCCTCCGCCTCGGGCGGCGTGGGCAAGGTGATGGGCGCGGTGATCGGCGCCTTCATCATGGGCGTGATGAACAACGGCATGTCCATCATGGGCATCGGCATCGACTACCAGCAGGTCATCAAGGGCCTGGTGCTGCTGGCCGCCGTGTTTGTCGACGTCTACAACAAGAACAAGTCATGAGCAGCGCCACCACTTCTCCGGTGCTGCAGCTCTCGGGCGTGGGCATGCGCTTCGGGCGCGTCCACGTGCTGCAGGACGCCCAGCTGCGCCTGTTCCCCGGCGAGGTCCATGCGCTGATGGGCCAGAACGGCGCCGGCAAGTCGACCCTGATCAAGGTGCTGACCGGCGTGGTCACGCCCGTGGCCGGCCAGATGCGCCTGGGCGACGACACGGGCTGGCCCGCGTCGCCGCTGCACGCGCAGCAGCAGGGCATCAGCACGGTCTACCAGGAGGTCAACCTCTGCCCCAACCTCACGGTGGCCGAGAACATCTTCGCCGGCCGCTACCCGCGCCACCCGGCGTGGCAGGGCCGACGCATCGACTGGGCCGCCACGCGCGAAGGTGCCCGCCGCCTGCTGGCGCGTGTGGGCCTGGACATCGACGTCACCCGGCGGCTCTCGGACTACCCGGTGGCCATCCAGCAGCTGGTGGCGATTGCGCGCGCCCTGGGCATCGACGCCCGCGTGCTGATCCTGGACGAACCCACCTCCAGCCTGGACGACGACGAGGTCAAGGGCCTGTTCCAGGTGCTGCGGCGCCTGCGCGAGGAAGGCCTGGCCATCCTGTTCGTCACCCACTTCCTGGACCAGGTCTACGCCATCTCCGACCGCATCACCGTGCTGCGCAACGGCCGCTGGATCGGCGAATGGACAACCCGCGAACTGCCGGCTCAGGCCCTGATCGAGGCCATGGTGGGCCGCGAGATGGGCCCGGCCACGGCGCCCGCCGCCGCCAGCGAAGCATCGGCCAGCGACACCCCGGCCCTGCTGCAGACCGAGGGCCTGGCGCGCGCGGGCAGCATCCAGCCGACCGACCTGGTCATCCGACCCGGCGAGGTGCTGGGCATCGCCGGCCTGCTGGGCGCGGGCCGCACCGAGCTGGCGCGCCTGCTGTTCGGCCTGGACAGCCCCGACGCCGGGATGCTGCGCATCGACGGCGAGGTGGTGCGCTTTTCCAACCCGGTCGACGCCATCGCGCGCGGCCTGGCCATGTGCCCCGAAGAGCGCAAGACCGAAGGCATCTTTGCCGACCTCTCGGTGCGCGAGAACATCGCCATCGCGCTGCAGGCCATGCGCGGCCTGCGCCGCCCGCTGCCACTGGCCGAGCAGCGCGAGATGGCCGATCGCTACATCGCGCTGCTGGGCATCCGCACGCCGGGCGCCGAGACGCCGGTGGGCCAGCTCTCGGGCGGCAACCAGCAGAAGGTGGTGATCGCCCGCTGGCTGGCCACAACGCCGCGCCTGCTGATCCTGGACGAGCCCACACGCGGCATCGACGTGGCGGCCAAGCAGGAAATCATGGACCAGATCCTGCGCCTGGCCGCGCAGGGCATGGCGGTGGTCTTCATCTCGTCCGAGATGAGCGAGGTGGTCCGGGTGTCGCAGCGCATCCTGGTCCTTCGCGACCGCCGCCCCATCGGCGAGCTGCCTGCGGGCAGCAGCGAAGACGCCGTGTACGAACTGATTGCCGACGAACATGTCTGAAACCCCCTCTCGTGTAAATGCCCTGCTGGGCCACCGCCTCACCTGGCCGCTGGTCACGCTGGCCCTGCTGCTGCTGGTCAACGTGGTCGCGAACGAGCGCTTCCTGCACATCGAGTGGCGCGACGGCCACCTCTACGGCAGCCTCATCGACATCCTCAACCGCGCGGCGCCGCTGATCCTGGTCTCGCTGGGCATGACCCTGGTGATCGCGATGCGCGGCATCGACATCTCGGTCGGCGCCGTGGTCGCGATCTCGGCCGCCGTGGCCGCCTGGATGATCGGCGGCTCGGTCGACGGCGCCACCACGCGGCTGCCGCTGGGCGTGGCCATCACCGGCGCGCTGGCCGTGGCCATGCTGTGCGGGCTGTGGAACGGCGCGCTGGTGGCCGGCATCGGCATGCAGCCCATCATCGCCACGCTGATCCTGATGGTGGCGGGCCGCGGCATCGCCCAGCTCATCACCGACGGCCAGATCATCACCATCTACTACCAGCCCTACTTCTTCATCGGGGGTGGTTACCTGCTGGGCCTGCCCTTCTCGCTCTACGTCTGGCTTGGCGTGCTGGCCTTGCTGGCCGGGCTGCTCTACAAGACGCCGCTGGGCGTGTTCGTGCAGGCGGTGGGCGTCAACCCGGCGGCGGCGCGCGTGGCCGGCATCCGCGCGCGGCAGCTGACCCTGGCCGCCTATGTGTTCTGCGGCTTCTGCGCCGGCGTGGCCGGCCTGCTGATCAGCTCCAACGTCAAGAGCGCCGACGGCAACAACGCCGGCCAGCTGATGGAGCTGGACGCCATCCTGGCCGTCACCCTGGGCGGCACCTCGCTGGCCGGTGGCCGCTTCAGCCTGCTGGGCACGCTGATCGGCGCGCTCATCATCCAGACCCTCACCTACGCGATCTACTCGCTGGGCGTGCCGCCCGAGATCAACCTGGTGGTCAAGGCCGCGGTGGTGTTCGTGGTGATGCTGCTGCAGTCGCCCGAGTTCCGTGCCCAGGTGTGGGCACTGGCCCGCCGCCCCTCGCTGCCTGGAGGTGCCGCATGAGCGCCACGCCGAGCACCCTGGGCCGCCTGGACCTGCGCTTCCTGCCGCTGGCCGCGACGGTGGGCCTGTTCCTGCTGATGGGGCTGGCCGGTTCGCTGAGCTACACCGGCTTCTTCTCGGCGCAGGTGTTCCTCAACCTGCTGATCGACAACGCCTTCCTGCTCATCGTGGCGGTGGGCATGACCTTCGTCATCCTCAGTGGCGGCATCGACCTCTCGGTGGGTTCGGTGGTCGCGCTCTCGACCATGGTGCTGGCCACCCTGATCGAACACCACGGCTGGTCACCGCTGCCCGCCATCGGCGTGGTGCTGGTGATGGGCGTCTCTTTCGGCGCCTTCATGGGCTTCCTGATCGAGCGCTTCCGGCTGCAGCCCTTCATCGTCACGCTGGCGGGCATGTTCCTGGCGCGCGGCCTGTGCTACCTGATCAGCATCGACTCGATCAGCATCGGCAACGAGGCCTATTCGAACCTCGCCTACTGGCGGCTGGAACTGGCCGAGGGCGCCTCGATCAGCCTGGGCGCGCTGATCGCGATTGCCTGCCTGGCGCTGGCCCTGTTCGCGGCCCACAGCAGCACCTTCGGCCGCACGGTCTACGCCATCGGCGGCAGCGAACACTCGGCCATCCTCATGGGCCTGCCGGTGCGGCGCACCCTGGTCGGCGTCTACGCGGTCTCGGGCCTGTGCGCGGCTCTCGGCGGCGTGGTCTTCACCTTCTACACGCTGTCGGGCTACGGCCTGCACGCTGTCGGCATGGAGCTGGACGCGATCGCCGCCGTGGTCATCGGCGGCACGCTGCTGACCGGCGGCGTGGGCTACGTCTTCGGCACGCTGTTCGGCGTGCTCACCCTGGGCCTGATCCAGACCCTCATCACCTTCGACGGCACGCTCAGCTCCTGGTGGACGCGCATCGTCGTCGGCCTGCTGCTGTTCCTGTTCTGCCTGCTGCAGCGCCTCATGGTGCGCCGCCCCGGCGCAGGCTCCCACTAAACCCCCACCCCACCGCACACCACCATGTCCGACAAACCACGCAAGCTGCGCTCCACCGAATGGTTCGGCAGCGCCGACAAGAACGGCTTCATGTACCGCAGCTGGATGAAGAACCAGGGCATCCCCGACCACGCGTTCGACGGCCGCCCCATCATCGGCATCTGCAACACCTGGTCCGAGCTGACGCCCTGCAACGCGCACTTCCGCAAGCTGGCCGAACACGTCAAGAAGGGCGTGCTGGAAGCCGGCGGCTACCCGGTCGAGTTCCCGGTGTTCTCCAACGGCGAGTCCAACCTGCGCCCCACCGCCATGCTCACGCGCAACCTGGCGTCGATGGACGTGGAGGAAGCGATCCGCGGCAACCCCATCGACGCGGTGGTGCTGCTGGTGGGCTGCGACAAGACCACGCCCGCGCTGCTGATGGGCGCGGCCAGCTGCGACGTGCCGGCCATCGTGGTCACCGGCGGCCCCATGCTCAACGGCAAGCTCGAAGGCAAGAACATCGGCTCGGGCACGGCCGTGTGGCAGCTGCACGAATCGCTCAAGGCCGGCGAGATCAACATGCACCAGTTCCTCGCGGCCGAAGGCGGCATGTCGCGCTCGGCCGGCACCTGCAACACCATGGGAACGGCCTCCACCATGGCCTGCATGGCCGAGGCACTGGGCACCTCGCTGCCGCACAACGCCGCCATCCCGGCGGTCGACGCGCGCCGCTACGTGCTGGCCCACATGTCGGGCCGGCGCATCGTCGAGATGGCGCACGAAGACCTGCGCCTGTCCAAGATCCTCACGCGCGAGGCGTTCGAGAACGCCATCCGCACCAACGCCGCCATCGGCGGTTCGACCAACGCGGTGATCCACCTCAAGGCGATTGCCGGGCGCATCGGCGTGGAGCTGGAGCTGGACGACTGGACCCGCATCGGCAAGGGCACGCCCACCGTGGTCGACCTGCAGCCCTCGGGCCGCTTCCTGATGGAGGAGTTCTATTACGCCGGTGGCCTGCCGGCCGTGCTGCGTCGGCTGGGTGAAGCCAAGCTGCTGCCGCACCCGGACGCGCTCACCGTGAACGGCAAGAGCCTGTGGGAGAACGTGGCCGACGCGCCGCAGTACAACGACGAGGTCATCCGCCCGCTGGACAAGCCGCTGGTGCCCGACGGTGGCATCTGCGTGCTGCGCGGCAACCTCGCGCCGCGCGGCGCCGTGCTCAAGCCCTCGGCCGCCTCGCCCCACCTGCTGCAACACCGCGGCCGCGCGGTGGTGTTCGAGAACCTGGAGCACTACAAGGAGCGCATCGTCGACGAAGACCTGGACATCGACGAGACCTGCGTGATGGTGCTCAAGAACTGCGGCCCCATGGGCTACCCCGGCATGGCCGAGGTGGGCAACATGGGCCTGCCGCCCAAGCTGCTGCGCCGGGGCATCAAGGACATGGTGCGCATCTCCGACGCCCGCATGAGCGGCACCGCCTACGGCACCGTGGTGCTGCACGTGGCGCCCGAGGCCGCGGCCGGCGGCCCGCTGGCCGCCGTGCGCGACGGCGACTTCATCGAGCTCGACTGCACCACCGGCCGCCTGCACCTGGACATCAGCGACGAAGAACTGGCCACCCGCCTGGCCCAGGTCACGCCGCCGGAGCACGCGATGAAGGGCGGCTACCAGCGCCTCTACGTCAACCACGTGCTGCAGGCCGACCAGGGCTGCGACTTCGAATTCCTCGTCGGCTGCCGCGGTTCCGCGGTGCCCCGCCATTCGCATTGAGAGAGACCATGACCGCTTCCGCCCGTGCGCCGCGCTACCGCGGCATCTTCCCGGTGGTGCCCACCACCTTCACCGAATCCGGCGAACTCGACCTGGACAGCCAGAAGCGCTGCCTCGATTTCATGATCGACGCCGGCGTCGACGGCCTGTGCATCCTGGCCAACTTCTCCGAGCAGTTTTCCCTCTCGGACGACGAACGCGAAGTCCTCACGCGCACCTGCCTGGAACACGTGGCCGGCCGCGTGCCGGTGATCGTGACCACCACCCACTACGGCACCAGCGTCTGCGCGGCCCGCAGCCGCCGCGCGCAGGACATGGGCGCGGCCATGGTGATGATCATGCCACCCTACCATGGTGCCACCTTCCGCGTGCCCGAGGCTCAGATCTTCGAGTTCTACGACCGCGTGTCCGACGCCATCGGCATCCCGATCATGGTGCAGGACGCGCCGGCCAGCGGCACGGTGCTCTCGGCCCCGTTCCTCGCGCGCATGGCGGAACAGATCGAGCACCTGGCCTACTTCAAGATCGAGGTGCCGGGTGCGGCCAGCAAGCTGCGCGAGCTGATCCGCCTGGGCGGCGACGCCATCGAAGGACCGTGGGACGGCGAGGAAGCCATCACCCTGCTGGCCGACCTGGACGCGGGTGCCACCGGCGCCATGACCGGCGGCGCCTTTCCCGACGGCATCCGCCCCATCATCGAGGCGCACCGCAGCGGCGACATGGACCAGGCCTTCGCGCTCTACCAGCGCTGGCTGCCGCTGATCAACCACGAGAACCGCCAGGGCGGCATCCTGACCGCCAAGGCGCTGATGAAGGAAGGCGGCGTGATCGCCTGCGAGGCCGGGCGCCACCCCTTCCCGCCCATGCACCCCGAGGTGCGGCGCGGCCTGATCGACATCGCGCGCCGCCTTGATCCCCTCGTGCTCCGCTGGGGACGGTGAGATGCACGCCGCCCTGGCCAGCCCTCCTGCGCTGTTCGCTCTCGACTGGGGCACCAGCTCGCTGCGCGCCTACGCCCTGGGCCCAGGCGGCCAGGTGCTGGCTACCCGCCGCAGCGAACACGGTGTGATGAACCTGCCGGCCGGTGCCGGCATCGCCACGCCCGCGGAGGCCTTCGAGGCGGCGCTGCAGGGGTTGTGCGGCGACTGGCTGGCGGCCCACGCAGACACGCCGCTGATCGCCTGCGGCATGGTGGGCAGCGCCCAGGGCTGGCGCGAGGCGCGCTACCAACCCCTGCCGGCCCGCGCCAGCGAACTGGCCACGGCCATGACCGTCATCGCACGCCCGGGCGGCGAACCCCTGCACGTGGTGCCGGGCCTGCTGCAATCCGGCGAACTACCCAATGTGATGCGCGGTGAAGAGACCCAGATCGCCGGCGTGCTCCAGAGCCTGGCCGACGAGGGCCGCGCGCCGCAGCGCCTGCTGGTCGGACTGCCGGGCACCCACACCAAGTGGGCCTGGGTCGAGGACGGCGCCGTCGTGCGCTTCGAGACTTTCATGACCGGCGAGGTGTACGCCGCGCTGTCGCAGCACACCATCCTGGGCCGCACCATGGTGATGGGCGCGCCGCACGACGAACCCGCCTTCGCGCGCGGCCTGCGCGTGGCGCGCTCGCCCCTGGGCGCGCTGGGCGTGCTGTCCACCGTGTTCAGCGTGCGCACCCTGGGCCTCACCGGCCAGCTGACCGGCCGCGCCCAGCCCGACTACCTCTCGGGCCTGCTGATCGGGCACGAGGTGGCGGCGCTGGCACCCGCGCTGCAGGACCGCACCCCGGTGGTGCTGTGCGGCGAGCCGCTGCTGTGCGTGCGCTACGCCACCGCGCTGGAAGCACAGGGCCATCCGGCACCCGAAATCCGCTCCGGCGTCACACCGCTGGGCCTGTGGCGCATCGCGCAGGCCGCCGGTCTGGCCGTCCCCACCCCTGTCCGCCGTTCCGCATGACCCCCTCTTCCCTGTTCCGCCAGACCCTCTCCACCCACGGATTGATCGCCATCCTGCGCGGCCTGCGGCCCGAGGAAGCGCGCGACATCGGCCTGGCCCTGCACGGCGCCGGCATCCGCCTGATCGAAGTGCCGCTGAACTCGCCCGATCCGCTGCAAAGCATCCGCATCCTGCGCGAGGCCCTGCCGGGCAACACCCTGGTGGGCGCCGGCACGGTGCTGCAGCCCGAAGCCTGCGCGCAGATCGCCGCGGCCGGTGGCCAGCTGGTGGTGATGCCGCACAGCGACCCAGCCGTCATTCGTGCGGCCAAGGCCCTGGACCTGGCCTGCGCACCCGGCGTGGCCACGCCCACCGAAGCCTTCGCCGCGCTGGCCGCAGGCGCCGACGTGCTCAAGATGTTCCCGGCCGAGACCCTCGGCCCCACGGGCCTGAAGGCCTGGCGTGCGGTGCTCACGCCACCGGTGGCCATCGCGCCGGTGGGCGGCATCACACCGGACGCGATCCAACCCTACCTCGCGGCCGGCGCCTCCGGCTTCGGTCTGGGCAGCGCGCTCTACCGGGCCGGCGACGACGCCGCCACCGTGGCGCAGCGGGCCACCGCCTTCGTCCGCGCCTGGCAGCAGGCCAACGCCGCCGTCTGATTCATCGCCCCTCATGAAAATCACCCGCCTCACCACCTTCATCGTCCCGCCGCGCTGGTGCTTCCTCAAAATCGAAACCGACGAGGGCATCGACGGCTGGGGCGAGCCGGTGCTCGAAGGCCGCGCCCACACCGTCTTCGCCATGGTCGATGAGCTGGCCGATTACCTCATCGGCAAGGACCCCCGCCAGATCGAGGACCACTGGACCGTGATGTACCGCGCCGGCTTCTACCGCGGCGGCGGCATCCACATGAGCGCGCTCGCCGGCATCGACCAGGCCTTGTGGGACATCAAGGGCAAGGCGCTGGGCGTGAGCGTCTCGGACCTGCTGGGCGGCCAGGTGCGCGACCGCATTCGCGTCTACAGCTGGATCGGCGGCGACCGCCCGGCCGACACCGCCGCTGCCGCGCAGGCGGCCGTGGCGCGCGGCTTCACCGCGGTCAAGATGAACGGCACCGAAGAGCTGCAGTTCATCGACAGCCACGACAAGGTCGAGCGCTGCCTGGCCAACGTGGCCGCGGTGCGCGAGGCCGTGGGGCCGAACGTGGGCATCGGCGTGGACTTCCACGGCCGGGTGCACAAGCCCATGGCCAAGGTGCTGCTGCGCGAGCTGGCGCCCTACAACCTCATGTTCGTCGAGGAGCCGGTGCTCAGCGAACAACACGAGGCGCTCAAGGAACTGGCCCATGTGGCCACCATGCCCATCGCGCTGGGCGAGCGGCTGTACTCGCGCTGGGACTTCAAGCGCATCCTGTCCGAAGGCTATGTGGACATCGTCCAGCCCGACCCTTCACATGCCGGCGGCATCACCGAAACGCGCAAGATCGCGGCCATGGCCGAGGCCTACGACGTCGCGCTGGCACTGCACTGCCCGCTCGGCCCCATCGCCCTGGCGGCCAACCTGCAGATCGACGCGGGCTGCTACAACGCCTTCATCCAGGAGCAGAGCCTGGGCATTCACTACAACCAGGCCAACGACCTGCTGGACTACGTGAACAACCGCGAGGTGTTCGCCTACGAGGACGGCATGGTGAAGATTCCCACCGGCCCGGGCCTGGGCATCGAGGTCAACGAGGCCTATGTGCGCGAACGCGCGGCCGAGGGCCACCGCTGGCGCAACCCGGTCTGGCGCCACAAGGACGGCAGCTTCGCGGAGTGGTGAGACCGCGGCGCTGACAGGCGTTCAGGGCGCCAGCAGCTGGATGCGCCGCTGGATGCGCGCCGCCTCGTCCGCAGCGCCCGCGGTCTGGGCCTGTCGCAGCTGCACGCCCAGCCAGGCCAGCACCGGCCGGCGCCAGCCGCGCTGCGAAGCGGTTTCCACCGCGTCCGCCACCACCGCCGGTGACGCGGCCCCGCGCTGCAGCAGCACACCGGCCGCGATCAGGCGCGACAGCGGGTCCTCGATGTCGCCCAGGCTGGCCGGCGCGGTGCCCACCAGACCGCGGTGCGCGGGCGGCAGCAGCGCCGCATCGGCGGCCGTCGCCTGGCCGGCCAGGTAGCGCGCATAGGCCTGCTCGGCGGGTGCGGCGTCGGCAACCAGCGCCTCGTAACCCGCGCAGGGCTCGAACACCAGCGCCGCCACGCGGGTGGCGCAGCGCGTCAGCTCCAGCCGCGCCAGCAGCGCCGGTTGCGCGGTGCGCGCCACCTCGCCGCGCGCGCGCAGGAACTCCACCTCTTCCACCTTGGTGTTGCCGCTGAGCCAGGCCTCGGCCGCGCGCTCGGCGCTGCTTTTGGCGTTCATCTGCCAGTCGGGCGGCGGCGGCGCGCTGCTGCAGGCCACCAGGAGCGAGGCACAGCAGAGCCAGAGGGCGCTTCGAAGTGTCATGTTCATTTGAGCTGGATTTCGGCGTCGCGCTTGAGCGGCCACAGGCGGTTGACCTCGTTGATCAGCGACTCCACCTTGCGCAGGCTGGCGTCGACCTCGGCGCGCAGCAGGTGCAGGTCGGTGGTGGCCTCGCGGGTGTTGGCGGTGATGGCCTGCGCGTCCACCAGCAGCTTGTCCACCTTCTGCAGGCTCACGCGCGCGTCCGCCAGCAGGCCGTCGAGCTGCTTCACCGTGCCGCGCGCGTCCTGCACCAGGCCACCCTGCGCGGTGCCGCCGGGGCCGGCACCCTGGCCGAACACCTGCTTGTCGGCGTTGGCCACCAGGCTGTCGAGCCGGCCGGTGAGCTGGTCCACCCGCGCCAGCAGCGTGTTGGCCCGGTCGATGGCCTCGACCACCTTCTTCGCATCCGCCTCGTTGCCGAACAGCGCGCCCATCGCCCCCTGCGGCCCGTTGAGCTTCGCCGCCGTGCCCTGCAGGTGCACCAGGCTCTGTGGCAGCGGCGCGTCGGCGTTGGTCAGGGCATTGAGGTTGCCAATCAACTCCTTGATGGACGCCACGATGCCCGGGATCTCGGCCGCCGCGTCGCCGCTGAGCACCTGGCGCACCGCGCCGTCTTCCAGCGGTGGATCGGTCAGCACGCCGCTGAAGGCCTTGATCTTGGTGCCGCCCACCAGGGCCTTCTCCATGGTGAAGATGCTGGAGCTGCGCAGCCACTTCGCATCCTTCACCGGCACGTCCACCAAGATCTGCACATTGCCGTCCTCGGCCAGTTCGATGCGCCCCACGCGGCCGATGGGAAAACCGGCGAAGGTGAGGTTCATGCCCACCGACACCCCTTCCGAGTCGGGCGCCACCAGCACCAGCCGCTGGGTGCGCTCAAAGGCGCCGCGCGCGTAGGCCACGTACAGCGCCGAGCCCACCACCAGCAACAGCAGGAAAGCGAGCAGCAGCGCCGCCTTGAACTCCAGGTTCTTCACCGGAGGCGGCGTGGGCTCCGGCGGCGGGACATGGTCGGCAGGGTTCATCGTTGAACGGTCCATGGATCAGTAGTAGTTGCCCAGCAGCGAGGTCACCTCCACCAGCAGCAGCACCGACAGCAGGCGCGCGAATTCGGAGATGTCGCTCAGGCGGCCGAAACCGCCGGCCTCGTCGCGCCGCGCGCTGGCGGCCAGCGGCACGATGGCCACCGACAGGCTGAAGAACAGGGTCTTGAGGCTGAAGATGAGCACCACGGCCGGCTTGAACACCTGCCCGACCGCGAGTGTGTAGGCCGGCAGCGCCCAGTGCGAGAAGCCGTAGACATTGAAATAGGTGAGCACCAGGGCGATCACGCAGCTCACCGCCGCCAGCAGCAGCACCGAGAAGATGCCCCCCAGCGCGCGCGGCAGCAGCTCGGTGCGCAGCAGGGTCTGCTGCTCGTGCTGCACGCCGCTGCGGTGCTGTTGCGACAGCCGCCTGCGGATGCGCTGGGCCTCGGGCATGGTGTGGCGCAGCGCCACGAACATCGCGGCGTACAACGGAATGATCTCCAGCACCAGGGTGCGCACCAGCACCTCCAGCGCGTACTGCGACAGCCCATAGCTGTAGGCGGTCGCGACCACGATACGGATCAGCACCAGGCTCAGCAGCGCCGACAGCGTGAGGAAGCCGGGCATCAGCGGTGTCGAGGCGCGGTAGATCTGCTGCAGCACCGCGCTGCGCTGCGCGCCCTGCGCGTAGCTCGACGGCGCCAGGGCCAGCACCATCACCTGCGCGCCCAGCAGCAGCACATGCCACCACGAAGCCCAGGAGGCCCGGACACGACGGCCCCAGCCGCCGAGCGAGCGGTCGAGGGCAGTGGAAACGAGCGGTGGACCGGACATTCGGGCGATGATAAAACGGGCCGCTGTAACTGGAGACAACAGGAGATTTCGCCCATGTCCGCCAAGCCCCTGCCCCCGCTCGCCCCCGCCATTCGCCGCCAGACCATCGCCGACGCGCTGCACCGCACCGCCCGGCGCCTGCCGGCCAAGACCGCGATCACCTGCGGCGCCACCAGCTGGACCTACGCCGAATTCGACGCACTGGTCACGCGGCTGGCGGCAGGTCTGCACCGGATCGGCGTGGGCGAAGGCGACAAGGTGGCGGTGCTGGCGCGCAACTCGCACGGCTTCGCGGCGCTGCGCTTCGCGCTGGCCCGCCGCGGCGCGGTGCTGGTGCCGATCAACTTCATGCTCAAGGCGGAAGAAGTCGCCTACATCCTGCGCCACGCCGGCGCCCGCACCCTGGCCACCGACAGCGGCCTGGCCGGCCTGGCGCGCGAAGCCTCGGCGCTGGAGACCCAGGTGCAGCAGTTCATCTGGCTGCCCAGCGAAGACCCCACCGAGCCGGCGCCGGGCATGCACCGCTTCGACGAGCTGACCGCCTGCACCGACCCGCTGCCGGCCGTGGGCACCCAGAGCCACGACCTGGCGCAGATCGTCTACACCAGCGGCACCGAGTCCATGCCCAAAGGAGCCATGCTCACGCACGACGCGGTGCTCTGGCAGTACGTCAGCTGCGTCATCAACGCCGAGGTGGCCGAAGCCGACCGCACGCTGCACGCCCTGCCCCTGTACCACTGCGCGCAGCTGGACGTGTTCTTCGGCCCCGCCATCTACATCGGCAGCCGCAACGTCATCACCGGCAAGCCCACGCCCGACCACCTGCTGGCGCTGCTGGAACAGCACCAGATCACCAGCTTCTTCGCACCGCCCACGGTCTGGATCGCGCTGCTGCGCTCACCGCTGTTCGACGCAGACAAGCTCAGGCACCTGGCCAAGGGCTACTACGGCGCGTCGATCATGCCGGTGGAAGTCTTGAAGGAACTGGCGGCGCGGCTGCCGAATGTTCGCCTGTGGAACCTCTACGGCCAGACCGAGATTGCGCCGCTGGCGACCATGCTGCCACCCGAAGACCAGCTGCGCAAACCGGGCTCGTGCGGCAAGGCCGTCATCAACGTCGAGACCCGCGTGGTGAACGACGACATGCAGGACGTGGCCGTGGGCGAAGTCGGCGAGATCGTGCACCGCTCGCCGCACCTGATGCTCGGCTACTTCAACGACCCCGAAAAGACCGCCGCCAGCTTCAGCGGCGACTGGTTCCACAGCGGCGACCTGGCCACCATCGACGCCGAGGGCCACATCACCGTCGTCGACCGCAAGAAGGACATGATCAAGACCGGCGGCGAAAACGTCGCCAGCCGCGAGGTGGAAGAAATGATCTACCGCCTGCCCGCCGTCAGCGAGGTGGCGGTGATCGGCCTGCCCGACCCGAAATGGGTGGAAGCGGTCACCGCCGTGATCGTGGTCAAGGCCGGACAGTCATTGACCGAGGATGAGGTGATGGCGCATTGCAGCGAACACATGGCGCATTTCAAATGCCCCAAGCGCGTGGTGTTCGCTGAGGCGCTGCCGAAGAATCCGAGCGGGAAACTGTTGAAGCGGGAATTGCGATCGCGGTATCAGCCATGACAGGTCGATACCGTGCCGCTTGCCCTGTTCACAAGGTGAGCCTCACAGAGGCCAGACGTAAAACCCAATGCCTTCGTATTGGTAGAGATGAGACAACGAGGACTGGATATAGGCCACTTCAGCAGAAGAGTAGGAGTAAAAATGCGAGCCAGTCGGCTTGTACATGAATCGATGCAATGGAATGGTTCCCACACCTGGAGCGGAAGGGCTTCTGGCATACCAAGCAACTCCTTCAAGCGTGAAATATGGAATGTTATTGACCGTGTTTACCTCTGCCGGATCGAGAGAGTAAAAATAAGCACCATTGTTCCTATTTCTAAATCGATAGACAGGCATCAATCCAGGCTCGGCAGCAGGCCTTACTGAAAACACAGCCCTCTCATATTGATAAGACGGAAGAGCACCCAATATAGAGTCACGCTCAGAAGGATCACGAGTAAACAAATGAATGCCCGTGATTAAATTGTAGAATCTAAAAACAGTTCCATCAGAAAATGAAGGCGGCACCAAAGCGGTGTACGCATTGAGCAAACCTGCACCGCACTGCGGGCATGGCGCAGGAAACGGCTTTGAACCCAGTTTGAGCCGCGCAGCAACCTGGTTGGGCGTCAACGCAGGGTTTTGAGCGAGAAGCAGGGCAGCGACACCCGCAACGTGAGGCGCCGCCATGGATGTGCCGTTGTAATTAGCATAAGCCGGTACCGCAGGTGAAGTGGTTCCACTGTTGACCGTGGAATAAACACCGCTGCCTGGGGCAGCCAACCCGACGTGAGGACCAAAATTGGAATAGCTGGCAATGCCCCCCGAGGAAGTCGTCGCAGAGACAGCAATGACACCATCACAATTGGCAGGCTGCGCATTCACGGTGCTGACGCTGTCATTGCCCGCTGACACCACGACCGTCGCCCCCCGGCTGCGCGCGCTGTTGATTGCCGCCTGGAATGTATTGGAACAGACACCCTCGCCACCCAGTGACATATTGATCACTGACGCCGCATGGGTGTTGACAGGAACACCCGCCACGCTGCCGCCGGCCGCCCAGACAATGCCATCAGCGATGTCCGACGTATATCCACCGCATTTACCCAACACACGTACGGGAACCACTTTGGCACCAAAAGCAACGCCAGCACCGCCTGTGGAGTTGTTGGTCACCGCCGCAATGGTCCCTGCAACGTGGGAGCCATGCCAGCTGGAATTCTCTGGATAGCACCCGTAGAAAAATCCTCCGTACGTATTACCAAAATAATCATCGACAGTCACCCAGTCACCAGGATCCGACGGATCGCTGTCGCGCCCCGTTCCATCATTTCCCACCAATGGCTGAGAAACAAAATCATAGCCACCGACCCTGTTGGCATCAAGATCGGGATGACTGGTGATGCCGGTGTCCAGCACCGCGACCCGCACACCAGTCCCCTGGCTGATATCCCAGGCAGCGGGCAGATTGACCCCTCCAACCCCGGCTCCATAGTGCCATTGGAAAGATGAATAACCAGGGTCATTCGGTACAAACTGCCGGCGCATCCAGGCATCGGGCTCGACATACTCCACCGCCGGATCTTTGGCGATTTCCTGAATCAACTCTTTGAGCCTATTTTGGGAAAGCGGAGCACTCTGCTTCAGCAGATAGGCACCCGTAGCCAACGGCTTGTCAAAGTACAGGGTAATGCCAAACTTGTTGGCCGACGCGCTGGCGTTGCCGAACCCCAAGCCTGCGGCATTTTGACCTGCATGTTGCAGAGTCAGTTTTTGACCACTCAACTGTCCCGTTTTGTACTTGATGATGATGCCACCCTGGTTGAGCGGTCTGGATTGAACAGAACGATCAACCTGGGGTTGCGCATCCTTGCCACCCGCATAAGCCCCATGAGCAAAAAAAACGGCAGATGTCAATACAAGAATATGCAACAGGATTTGTTTCTTATTCATAAGTTCCCTACTCCCTACACCCAATATCAGAGATATGGCCCATGGTTAGACAATGCGCAAACGACTTGAAAAGTCATTTGCATGATCGAAAAATGCAGCATCATGCGATGCATGTACGGACATCATTCACCAGATTTAGTTTACTTTTTGTTTCATAGTCGGTCAAGGCGTGCGTTGCAGAAAACCCTCGCCTGGGTTCCTCCAAATGTCGGGGGCTATAAACACTGAGGCAGGAAACAATCTGAGAGGCACTCAGTGCTCGGGCTGCCCAGGGATCGCCTGCAAAACCCCGCGCCAGGGGCGCCGATGGACGCACAAGCGAGAGTTCCTGGACGAGATGAACCTGGTGGTGCCGTGGGCCGGGCTGGTGTCGTTGATCGCGCCGCACGCGCCCAAACCCAGCGCCAAAGGCGGACGCCCGCCGTTTGCCGTGGAGACCATGTTGCGCATTCACTTCCTGCCGCAGTGGTCCAACCTCTCTGACCCCGCAATGGAAGAGGCGCTGTACGACACGGCGCTGTTCCGC
This sequence comes from Hydrogenophaga pseudoflava, assembly GCF_004353865.1. Taxonomy (NCBI): domain Bacteria; kingdom Pseudomonadati; phylum Pseudomonadota; class Betaproteobacteria; order Burkholderiales; family Comamonadaceae; genus Hydrogenophaga; species Hydrogenophaga pseudoflava. Next base: position 1,835,426 of record NZ_CP037867.1, on the reverse strand, counting down.
GAGTTCGTGGGACTCGATGCCGGTGAAGACAACCTGCCCGACGAGAGCTCCATTCTTCGGTTTCGCCACCTCAGTGGCACTTCGGAATGAAGGCCCACATGGGTGTGGATGCGGAATCGGGACTGGTGCACACGGTGGTGGGCACGGCGGCCAATGTCAACTGGCACGTGGCCATGCGGCCGGGCAAGCGCAAGGTACTGGACAAGAGCACGCCGATGGGCGCGATCAAGGATCAGCTGGGGCAGGTCAAGGCGCACATCCGGGCCAAGGTCGAACACACGTTCACGCTGTTTGCACTGTCCAACCTGTAAATGAGCCCTGCGAGGCGCAAACCACCGTCATCTGAAATCACGGACATAAACTCACGTATATGGACTCCCCCTCAACAGCAAGAGCCTGACCGATTGGGGACCAGTGGGTAAAGCACCTGCAGTCGTATATCCGGCATCTGGAGTGGACTCGTTGACGGTCCGTGCCGACATGGAATCTGCGTCACCGCATCGCCACACGCTGCAAGCGGCAGGCAAGCTGCCGGAAGAGTTATCGGCGTAGCGCGGTGTGGGAGGAACCCGGTTGGCCATGATGGTCGATCAAACCCGTCGCAAGGTGAGATGGGTTGGGTGAAGAGATCTGGTGAGACGAGATCAGGCCGGCAGGGCGAAGCTCTGCCGGCTTTGTTTTTTGTTCAGCCGGGCTGCTTCGTCAAACGGGGCGTGGTCGCGCAGCGTGGCGTAGCAGATGCGCGCGAGCTTGTTGGCCAGGGCACAGGTGGCTTTGTTGTGGTTAGAGCGGCCCTGCACCTCCAGCGCCCAGCGGCGGATGCCGCAGACGTCTTTGCCAGCCCCCTCTGCGACCTTGGCCGCCCGCAGCACACTGCGAGCGCCGTGCGTGAGCAGCATGCGCAGGTAACGGTCGCCCTTCTTGGAGATACGCCCCAGGTACCGGCTCGATCCCGAGCTGTATTCGCGCGGCGTCAGGCCGAACCAGCTGGAGAAGTGGCGTGCGTCCGCAAAGTGCGTCACATCGCCCGATGTGGCGGCCACCAGGGCGGTGGCGGTGAGCAACCCGATGCCAGGCACCGACAGCAGCAGCGTGCAAGCCGGGCTGTGACGGGCCACGCTGGCGAGTTCGCGCTCGACCTGGGCGATGCGGACTTCGAGCAGACGGATCTCTTCGAGCAGCATGCCGGCGGTGTGGCGGATCAGCTCGGGCACGGCAGAGCGCGGATCGGCCAGCACGCGGCCGATGGTCTCGACGCCGGTACGTGCGCCTTGTGGGATGGTGATGCCGAACTCGCGGCAGAAGCCGCGCAGGGCGTTGATGCGCGAGGTGCGCGTACCCATCCAGAGCGATCGGATGCGGTGCAGACCTTGCAAGGCTTGTTGCTCGACCGACTTCACGCGAACGGGGCGGATGTCGGCAGCGCGGGCCGCTTCAAGCAGGGCTGCGGCGTCGGTGGCATCGGTCTTGTTGCGCCGCACGTAGGCGCGAACGTACTGGGCGGGCAGCAGGCGGACGGTGATGCCCAGACCATTGAGCCAGCGCGCCCAGTGGTGGGCCGAGCCGCAGGCCTCCATGACGACCAGGCCCACGGAACGGTTGGCGAACCAGCGTTCGAACTGGGAGCGCGTCAGGCGCTGAGTTTCAACGATGCGCCAGTGCTCGTTGGCAACGGCGATCTGGAAAACGGATTTGGCCAAGTCGACGGCCACGGTAGTAGCATGCATCTCGGACTCCTTTCGTTTGTTGAAGACCTGATCCCCACGCCAATGAAGACCAGAGCGCGTTTCTCGCGCAAACAAACGGGGGAGTCCATCCCATCACTGCGGCGGGTGTTGAGCAGACCTTCCCTGAGCTGCCGGGCATCAGCAAGCGCGGAGACACGTATCCTCGAACGCTTTGTCAGGCACTGCTTGAACGCGACGAACGTTGACAAACACTCCCGTTCCTTCGGTGGCACCTTGAACGAGGCCGTCAGCCCTTTGACGCCGCCAGCACCCCACGCAGAAACGAGCTGAGCTCGGCTTCAGTCCCCAGCTCGTCCAGCAGCCGCACGGCCTGTCTCAGATCCCGCTCGGCCCCCAGCCGGGTCTGGACTTGGGTGGCCGCCTTGGCGAGGCCCTTGGTTCGCCGGGCGGGCAGCAGGTCGCGCAGTATCTCGGCCGCGTAGCGCACCCGTTTGGCCTGGATGCGGACGCGGTGGTCTTTTTCCAGGTCCGCAGGCGCCCGCCGGCTGGCTTTCAGTGCAGCGTCCAGGCGGCGGCGCAGCTTGCGGATGCGCTTGCGCGCCCAGGGGGTGTCGTATGCACCCGCTGCGGTCTGCGCTGTGGCCAACTGGAAGAGCCCCTGCGCCAGTGCCAGGAGGGTCTGGCCGGTTCCCGGCGCGGCCAGGGCATCCCGCAGCCGCCTGCGCTGCGCCCGGCGCGCCTCGTCGATGCGTTCGAGTGCGACATCGGCGATGCGCTGGCGCTGAGCATCTTCGTCAACAAAGGCGGGCAACCAGCGCCCCAGGGTGTCGACGCGCAGCACGTCCAGGTCGCGCATCCGGCCCAGTTCGGCCAGCAGGGGCCGCAGGCCGTCGGCATCGGACCGGCCGGGCAGCCAGGGCGCGAACAGCCGGACCGCGCTGCGCCAGCGCCGCCAGCCGACGCGGGCCTGGTGCACCACCTCGGGGTCGTCCGACACCAGCGTGCACGCGAGGTTGCAGTTGAAGTGGTCGAAGCAGGCCGCCAGCGCCTGCGCACCCGCCTGCTGCGGCCCGGTGCCCGGCGCCAGGTGCACCGCCTGGGCCGGCGACGCTTCGCGCGGCAGGCCTTGCGCCAGCCGGTAGCCGCGTTCGGCCTTGCTCTGGTCGAAGGGCAGCACGGCCACCTCGGACGCGACCTGCTGCGCCAGATGGAACAGGGCGTCGGACGGCCCCTGCAGCAGTTCGAGCTCCAGCTCCAGCAGCGGCTCTGACCGGTCACCGGCGACGATCTCGCCCACGTCCAGCGCCGCCTCGATGGTCGCGCCCTGGTAGCGGTGCAGGGTCCAGACGGTGCGGCGGCAGCGGGTCTCGAAGCACGGGGCCAGCTGGCCGAACAGGCGGCCGTCGGGATCCAGATCGGTCCAGGGCGTCTCGCGCAGCGCCTCCGCGTCGAGCCGGCCGGAGGGCTGGCGGCTCTCCCACTCGCCGCGGCGGCTCAGTCCGCCCCGCGAAATGCCCGCCGACTTGAAGGTCTGCACCCATTCGCCACGCACCGTCGCCGCGTTGGCGTTTGCGCGCCAAGGGGAGTCCGAGATGCAGCGCAGGCGCAGCGCGTGCCGTTGCTGATGCAGTTGCTGGTCCGGCGTGTCGAAGTAGATGTTCCACAGCCAGTGGGTGGTCTGCCGGCGCCGCGCCAGCGCGCCGAGCCGGCGCAGCCGCTCCTCGATGACCGTGGGCTGTGCCCCTGGCAGCAGCAGCTTGAGTTCGGTTTCGGCGTGGGCCATGCGGCTGTTTCCTTGAGAGAGGGAGAAAGCGCTGAGCAGCCTACGCCGACAAGGCCCAGGCCACAGCCTCCCGCACCACCGGGTCGGGGTGCGCGGTGTGCGCGGCCAGCGCAGCGCGGGTGACCGGCTCGTCGGCCTGCCGCAGCGCATTGCCCATCGCCACCGCGATGTTCCGCAGCCAGCGCGCGTGGCCGATGCGGCGGATCGGGCTGCCTTCGGTGCGGCGCAGGAACTCTTCTTCGCTCCAGCCGAACAGTTCGACCAGGGTCGCGCCGGTCAGGCCCTCGCGCGGGTCGAAGTCGGGCAGCGGGCTGCGCTGCGCGAACTTGTTCCAGGGACAGACGAGCTGGCAGTCGTCGCAGCCGTAGATGCGGTTGCCGATCAGCGGGCGCAGGCTCTCGGGAATCGGGCCGTCGTGTTCGATGGTGAGGTAAGAGATGCAACGCCGAGCGTCGAGACGGTACGGCGCGACGATGGCCTGCGTGGGACAGACGGCCATGCAGGCGCTGCAGGAGCCGCAGTGGTCGCTGACCGCTGCGGTGGGTGGCAGGGCGAGGTCGAGGTAGATCTCGCCGAGAAAAGCCATCGAGCCACCCTCTCGGCTGAGGATCAGCGTGTGCTTGCCGCGCCAGCCCTGGCCGCTGCGGCGTGCAAGCTCGGCTTCGAGCACGGGCGCCGAGTCGGTGAACACACGGTGACCGAGCGGGCCAACGGCGGCCCCGATGCGCTCGGCCAGTTGCTGCAGGCGGCTGCGCAGCACCTTGTGGTAATCGCGCCCCCGGGCATAGACCGAGACGATGGCTTCTCCGGGCCGCTGCAGGCGGGCCAGCTCCTGTTCCGTCCAGTCTTCGGGCGTATACCGTGGCAGGTAGTCCATGCGCGCGGTGATCACGCTCACCGTGCCGGGCACCAGCTCGGCCGGCCGCGCGCGCTTCATGCCATGGCGCGCCATGTAGTCCATGCCACCGTGAAATCCGGCCGACAACCAGGCCGAAAGGCCCGGTTCGGCGCTTGAGAGGTCGACGCCGGCCACCCCGATTTGGGAGAATCCCAGTTCCCGGCCCCAGGCCTGAACCTGAGTGATCAGTTGAGCAGCATCGAATCCGGATCGCATCGTCCGCCCATTGTAGGAACGCCCTCCTCCGACGGCGCGCGCTGGGACGGGCGTTGGCTGGACGAGACGGGCACCGCCCACTTTGCGCAGCGGCTGGCCGCCAGCCCGGCGATCACCAACGCCACGCTGACGCTGGCCGGCGACCTGGGCGCGGGCAAGACCACCTTCGTGCGCCACCTGCTGCGGGCGCTGGGTGTGCAGGGGCGCATCAAGAGCCCAACCTACGCCGTGGTCGAGCCGCACCGCGCCGAGGCCGGGCCGCACGGCGCGCTGTCGGCCTGGCACTTCGATTTCTACCGCTTCGGCGACCCGCGCGAGTGGGAAGACGCGGGTTTTCGGGAACTGTTTGCGAGCCCCGGCCTCAAGCTGGTGGAATGGCCCGAGCGCGCCGCCGGCCTCATGGGCGCGGTGGACGCGGCACTGACCATCGGGCCGGAGGAAGCGCCCGGTGACGATACCGACTTCACCGACGGCCCGCGCCAGGTGACGATGCAGGCCTTCACCGACACCGGCCGGCGCCTGCTGGCAGCCCTGAACACATGACCCGACCGACGCCCCACCCCGACCGCCGCCGCCTGCTGCAGGCCGGCGCGCTGGTGCTGCTGATCGGCGCGCCGCACCTGGCGCACGCGGGGCGTGTGGTGGCGGTGCGCATCTGGCCGGCGCAGGACTACACGCGCGTGACCATCGAGTCCGACGGCGAGCTCAAGGCACAGAAGACCACGGTCGACCAGGCGTCGCGCCTGGTGGTCGACATCGAGGGCATCGACCTCATTGAAGGCATGCGCGATCTGGTGGGCAAGCTGCAGAGCGACGACCCGAACATCGCGGCCATCCGCGTCGCCCCGGTCAGTGCCAATGTCGCGCGGCTGACGGTGGACCTGAAAAAACCAATCAAGCCGCAGGTGTTCAACCTGGAACCGGTCGCCGCCTACGGCCACCGGCTGGTCCTCGACCTCTACCCGGTGCAGACGGTCGACCCCTTCGAGGAACTGATCCGCCAGCACACGGCCGCAGTCGACGAATCGGCCCGGCGCGCCGCCGAGCTGCTGGGTGCCGAACTGCGGGACATGCCAGCCACGCCAGCGGACGACCCGCTGGCCGACCTCATTGCCCGCCACGACAAACCGGCACCTCCCAAGGCACCCGGCGCCACCGCCGGCAAACCCGCCCCGGCCGGTGAGCCGAAGGCATCACCCGGCAAAAAAACCGAGCGACTCATCATCGTGGCGCTCGACCCCGGCCACGGCGGCGAAGACCCGGGCGCCATCGGCCCCGGTGGCACGCAGGAGAAGGACGTGGTGCTGCAGGTGGCCCACCGCCTGCGCGAGCGCATCAACGCGACCACGGTCAACGGCAACCCGATGCGGGCCTACATGACGCGCGACGCCGACTTCTTCGTGCCCCTGGGCACGCGGGTGAGAAAAGCGCAGCGGGTGCGCGCCGACCTGTTCATCAGCATCCACGCCGACGCCTTCATGACGCCACGGCCGCAGGGCGCGAGCATCTTTGCGCTCAGCACCAAGGGCGCCAGCAGCGCGGCCGCGCGCTGGATGGCGAACAAGGAAAACGCCGCCGACCTGGTGGGCGGCATCAACGTCAAGTCCAAGGACGCGACCGTAGCCCGCACGCTGCTGGACATGAGCACCACGGCCCAGATCAAGGACAGCCTCAAACTGGGCGGCGCGATGCTGGCCGAGGTAGGCCGCGTGGGCAAGCTGCACAAACCGCGGGTGGAACAGGCCGGCTTCGCGGTGCTCAAGGCGCCGGACATTCCCAGCGTGCTGGTGGAAACGGCCTTCATCAGCAACCCCGACGAAGAGGCCCGGCTGCGCAGCGAGGCCTACCAGAACCAGCTGGCCGATGCCCTGCTCAAGGGCATCGTCAAATACTTCTCGGCGAATCCGCCGCTGGCGCGCAAGCAGCAGGCCTGATCAGGCCTGCCCCGCCGCAGCCCGGGCTTTCTCGGCCCTCGCGGCGCGCCAGCCGCCGAAGATGGCGATCAGGCCTGGCACGAAGATCAGCGCCCAGATGATCTTGGACAGGTTGGCCTGCACCCAGGGCAGGTTGCCGAAGAAATAGCCCGCCGCCGTCAGGCCGATCACCCAGACCACCGCGCCCACCACGTTGTAGGCGGTGAACTTGCTGCGCGTCATCTCGGCCACGCCCGCCACGAAGGGTGCGAAGGTGCGGATGAAGGGCATGAAGCGCGCCAGGATGATGGTCACACCGCCGTAGCGCTCGTAGAAGTTGTGGGCCTGGTTGAAGGCGTTCTTGTTGAAAAAGCGCGAGTTCTCCCACTGGAACACCTTCGGGCCGAAGTAGCGCCCGATGGTGTAGTTCGTCTGGTCTCCCAGGATGGCCGCCGTCAGCATCAGCCCGGCCGCGACCGACCAGTCCATCAGCCCGGCGCCGCACAGCGCACCCACGATGAACAGCAGCGAGTCGCCCGGCAGGAAGGGCATGACCACCAGGCCGGTCTCGACAAAGATGATGAGGAACAGCAGGGCATACACCCAGGCGCCGTAGGCTTGTACGAAGGCCTGCAGGTGCTTGTCCACGTGCAGGATGAAGTCGATCAGGTAGAGGGCGAAATCCATAGCCCGCGATTATCCCCGGGCGGTGCCCCACGCCTAGAATGCCCCGGGTGAACGCCCCCCTGCCCGCCCACCGCCGCCCCATCCGTGAACTTCCCGACGAGCTGATCAGCCAGATCGCGGCCGGCGAGGTCGTCGAGCGCCCCGCCTCCGTGGTGCGCGAACTGGTGGACAACTCGCTGGACGCCGGTGCCACGCAGATCACCGTGCGGCTGCAGGCCGGCGGCATCCGGCTCATCAGCGTGGAGGACGACGGCATCGGCATCCTGCGCGAGGAACTGCCCACCGCGCTCAAGCGCCACGCCACCAGCAAGATCGCCAGCCTGAACGACCTCGAAGCCGTGGACACCATGGGTTTCCGCGGCGAGGCACTGGCCGCCATCTGTTCCATCGCCGAGGTCTCGGTGCTGACCCGCACCGACGAAGGGGCCGCCCACGGCTGGCTGCTGGACGGCCGCAGCGGCGAGCTGCAACCCACCGCCCGCGCGCGCGGCACCACGGTCGAAGTGCGCGAGCTGTTCTTCGCCACGCCCGCGCGGCGCAAGTTCCTCAAGTCCGAAAGCACCGAGCTGGCCCACTGCATCGAGGCCGTTCGCCGCCACGCGCTGGCGCGGCCCGAAGTGGGCTTTGCCATCTGGCACGACGGCAAGCTGGTCGCACAGTGGCGCGCCGTGGCGCCCGACCTGGCCGGTGGCGAACACCTGCTGGACGCGCTGCGCCGGCGCCTGGCCGACGTGCTGGGCGAGGAGTTCATCGAAAACGCCGTGGCGGTGAACTGGCCGGCCAGCGATGTGCCGGGCGAAGAAGCCACCGCCGGCGGCCAGCAGCGCCTGCGCGTCTGGGGTTTTGCCGGCGTGCCCGACGCGGCCCGCTCGCGCGCCGACTGGCAGTTCGCCTACGTCAACGGCCGCTTCGTGCGCGACAAGGTCATCACCCACGCCGCGCGCAGCGCGTATGAAGACGTGCTGCACGGCCACCGCCAGCCGGTGTACGCGCTGTACGTCAGCATCGACCCGACGCGCGTGGACGTGAACGTGCACCCGACCAAGATCGAGGTGCGCTTCCGCGACAGCCGCGAGGTGCACCAGGCGGTGCGCCACGCGGTGGAAGGGGCGCTGGCCGCGCCGCGCTCGGCGCAGACGCTGCCCGTCACTGGCCCACTTTCAGCGACGCCGACCGAAACGCCCGCTTCCACCTTCCTCGCCACGGTGCCGCGCCAGCAGCCCCTGCCCTGGCGGCCCGAGGCGCCGCAGGCGGGCCAGCGTGTGAGCGACCTCGAAGCGCTCTGGCGCCCGGCCGAACGGATTGCGGCGCCGCTGGACGCGCCCGACATCCGCCGCGCCGAACCGGTGTTCGCACCTACCCCGGCCACGCAGGAAGCGCCCGCCCCCCTGCCCGACGGCGAATGGCCGCTGGGCCGCGCGGTCGCCCAGCTGCACGGCGTCTACATCCTGGCCGAGAACGCCCAGGGCCTGGTGGTGGTAGACATGCATGCGGCGCACGAGCGCATCGTCTACGAGCGCCTCAAGCAGCAGCTGGACGCGCACCAGATCAGCAGCCAGCCGCTGCTGATCCCGGCCACCTTCGCGGCCACGCCGGAGGAGGTCGCCACCGCCGAAACTGCAGCCGAGGTGCTGGCCCAGCTGGGGCTGGAGATCGTGCCGTTCTCGCCCAGGACCCTGGCCGTGCGCGCCGTGCCCACCACCCTGGCCGCCGGCGACCCGGTGGAGCTCGCCCGCAGCGTGCTCGCCGAACTCAGCCAGCACGACGCCAGCACGGTGGTGCAGCGCGCCCGCAACGAGCTGCTGGCCACCATGGCCTGCCACGGCGCGGTGCGCGCCAACCGCCGTCTGACCCTGGACGAGATGAACGCCCTGCTGCGCCAGATGGAAGTGACCGAGCGCAGCGACCAGTGCAACCACGGCCGGCCCACCTGGCGCCAGCTGGGCATGAAAGACCTGGACGCGCTGTTCCTGCGCGGCCGCTGACAAACCGCACCAAACGTGAGCACAACCGAGGGAAAGCCCTCGGTTGTGCGGCTTTCGCTCGCACCATTAGTGGGCCTCACGCCGCATTCATGTGCCTTTTGGATCATGAAATGCGGGTTTTGCATACTCTCATGCACTTTTCTGGAGCATCACACGCATGAAATACGCCTCGGTCCACGACTTTCTTTCCCACGTTGAAGCCCGCAACCCGGGTCAGCCCGAGTTCCTGCAGGCGGTCACCGAGGTGATGGAAAGCCTCTGGCCCTTCATCGCCGCCCACCCCAAGTACGCCGAGCAAGGACTTCTCGACCGCTTGGTCGAGCCCGAGCGCGTGGTCATGTTCCGCGTCTCCTGGGTGGACGACCACGGCCAGGTGCAGGTCAACCGCGGCTACCGCATCCAGCACAGCATGGCGATCGGCCCCTACAAGGGCGGCATCCGCTTCCACCCCTCGGTGACGCTGTCGGTGCTCAAGTTCCTGGCCTTCGAGCAGACCTTCAAGAACGCGCTGACCACCCTGCCCATGGGCGGCGGCAAGGGCGGCTCGGACTTCGACCCCAAGGGCAAGAGCCCGGCCGAAGTCATGCGCTTCTGCCAGGCCTTCGTGATGGAGCTGTTCCGCCATGTGGGCCCGGACACCGACGTGCCGGCCGGCGACATCGGCGTGGGCGGCCGCGAGGTCGGCTACATGGCCGGCATGTACAAGAAGCTGGCCAACAGCGCCGCCAGCGTGTTCACCGGCAAGGGCCTGTCCTTCGGCGGCTCACTGGTCCGCCCCGAGGCCACCGGCTACGGCACGGTGTATTTCGCGGAAGAGATGCTCAAGACCCGCGGCAAGTCCTTCCAGGGCATGCGCGTCTCGGTGTCCGGCTCGGGCAACGTGGCGCAGTACGCCGTCGAGAAGGCCATGGCCCTGGGCGCCAAGGTGGTCACCGTCTCCGACTCCAGCGGCACCATCGTCGACGAAGACGGCTTCTCGCCCGAGAAGCTGGCCATCCTGATGGACGTGAAAAACCACCACTACGGCCGTGTGAGCGACTACGCAGAGCGCACCGGCGTGAAGTTCGAGGCCGGCAAACGCCCCTGGCACGTGCCGGTGGACGTGGCCCTGCCCTGCGCCACGCAGAACGAGCTGGACGAAGCCGATGCACGCACCCTGATCGCCAATGGTGTGCTCTGCGTGGCCGAAGGCGCCAACATGCCCTCCACCATCGAGGCCGCCAAGGCATTCGAAGCGGCCGGCGTGCTGTACGCACCGGGCAAGGCGTCGAACGCCGGCGGCGTGGCCACCTCGGGCCTGGAGATGAGCCAGAACGCCATGCGCCTGAGCTGGACGCGCGAAGAGGTGGACGCCCGCCTGCTGCAGATCATGCAGGGCATCCACGCCGCCTGTGTCAAGCACGGCCAGCGCGCCGATGGCAGCGTGAGCTACATCGACGGCGCCAACATCGCCGGCTTCGTCAAGGTGGCCGACGCCATGCTGGCGCAAGGCGTGGTCTGACGCTCAGGTGGTGTAGTCGCCGCTCGCCTCGGGCTGGAACAGGATGGCCGTCACCCGGGCCGAGCGGGGCTCGCCCTGCGGCGTGTGCCAGTGCGCGCGCCCACCGACGCGCAGCCCCAGCAGGCTTGCGCCCACCGGAGACAGCACCGAGATGAAGCCTTGGGCCGGCTCGGCGTCTTCGGGATAACACAGGGTGAGCTTGCGAGGCGCCGTTTCGCCCGCTTCGAGGATTTCGATCTGCGAATACATGGTCACCACGTCGGCAGGCACCTCGGGTGAGGGCACCTGCTCGGCCAGATCAAGCGCGTCGGGCAGACCAGCGGGCATGCGGTGGGCGCCCAGCTTGTGCAGGCGGACGAGATCAAGCTCGGTGACGATGCGGTCACCACGGAAAAACAGGGACATGTCGGCTCCAGAAAAGGCCCGTCCCGGCCGAGCAGGCGGGGGAACGGCTATGCGCTCTGGTCGAGGGGCCCGGCGATCGCGCGTGGCGCGGATGAGTGGGAGAGGAAGGGGATCGCCGGGCTCAGGAATGTGCGGCCGTCGCGCCACCACCTGAGGTGTGGACGGGCACGCGCACACCCGGTTCCGTCGCAAGAGGCGACAGAACGCGACACGGGGTCGTCGGGTGGTGGATGCGCAGCATGGGCGGCAATGTAGGCAGGACGGGCGCCCGTGTCAACCGGTGAGTGCCCGGCGGCGACCGGCCGGCGCGCCGGCAGTGAACTTTCCACCGGCCCGGAGGATCGTGTAAGCCCATGAAACGCCTGATCGCCCTCGTCCTGCTCTCGGCCGCCGTGCTGGCCGGTTGCGCCACCCTCGACGAACGCCAGCGCGGCTGGATCTTCCAGCCCTCGGACCGCAGCTGGTGGCGCGGCGAAGAGGCGGCGCAGGGCATGCAGGACGTGTGGATCGAATTCCAGTCGCAGGAAACCGGCCAGCCGGTGAAGCTGCATGGCCTGTGGAGCGCGCACGAGCGCTTCGCGAGCGACCCCAAGGCCCCCGTGCTGCTCTACCTGCACGGCGCGCGCTTCAACGTGGTCGGCTCGGCGTTCCGCGCGCGGCGCATGCAGGAGCTGGGCTTCTCGGTGCTGGCGGTGGACTACCGTGGCTTCGGCAAGAGCACCAACACCCTGCCCTCGGAAACCATGGCCTACGAGGATGCGCGCGCCGCCTGGGACTGGCTGGCCCGGCAGTACCCCGACCGGCCGCGCTACATCTTCGGCCACTCGCTGGGCGGCGCGATTGCCATCGACCTGGCGGCCCAGGTGCAGGACGAGGCGGGCACCCTGGTCGAGGGCACCTTCACTTCTATTCCCGACGTGGTCAGTTCCTACAAGTGGGGCTGGTTGCCGGTCGGCCCGCTGATCACCCAGCGCTTCGAGACCGTGGAACGGGTCAAGAAGATCGGCTCGCCGCTGCTGGTGGTGCATGGCAGCGAGGACCGCACCATCGCGCCGGAACTGGGCCGCAAGCTGTTCGAGGCGGCCACCGGCCCCAAGCGCTTCGAGCTGGTGGAGGGCGGGTCGCACCACAACACCAACGCGGTGGGGCAACCGCAGTACCGCACCGCCTTGGCCGAGCTGTTCGGAATGAAGTGATCCCCCCGCGCCGCCTTCGGCGTCGTTCCGGTTGAACATGAGGGCATCTGCTAACCTCAATCGGATGTCCGCTCCCCGTTCCGCCATGTCGCCCGGCCTGATCGTGCTGGTGCTTTCGCTGCTGCTGGGCCTGCAGCCGGTCACCACCGACCTCTACCTGCCCGCCCTGCCCTCGATCACCCAGGGCTTCGGCGCCAGCATGCCGCAGGCGCAGCTGACGCTCACCGCCCTGCTTCTGGCCTTCGGCCTCTCCCAGCTGGTCTGGGGACCGCTGTCCGACCGCTTCGGCCGCCGCCCGGTCCTGTTGCTCGGAACCGCCCTGTATGTACTGGCCGCGGTGGGCAGCACGTTTTCAGCGTCGATGGAGCAGCTCATCGTCTGGCGCATCCTGCAGGGCATGGCCATGGGCGCGGGCGTGATGTGCGCGCGCGCCGTGGTGCGCGACCTGTATGCGCCGGTGGATGGCGCTCGGGTGATGTCCAAGGGTCTCACCGGCCTGGGCGTGATCGCCTGCGCAAGCGCGCCGGTCGGCGGTCTGCTGGCCGACCTCGCCGGCTGGCGGGTGGCCCTGTTGGCACTGGCGGTGTTCGGCGCCGGCACGCTGGTGCTGCTGGTCTGGCGCTTCGATGAGACCCTGGCGCAGAAGAACCCGCGCGCGCTGGAGCCGCTGACCCTGCTGCGCACCTGGGGCGGCATCCTGCGCCACCCGACCTTCTGGGCCTTCACCCTGCTCTCGGCCACCTCCTACGGCGGCCTGTTCACCTTCCTCGCCGCCTCGTCGTTTGTGTTCATCGGCGTGCTGGGCCTGAGCAAGACCGCCTACGGCCTGCTGATGCTGGTGATGTCGCTGTCCTACATCGTGGGCACCTTCCTCTGCCGCCGCCTGCTGCAGAGCCTGGGCGTGCGGCTCACGGTCGCCATCGCCGGCGGCTGCACCCTGCTCGCGGGCAGCACCATGGGGCTGCTGGCGCTGGCGGGCATCCAGCACCCGGCCGCCATCCTCGGCCCCTTCGTCCTGTTCATGCTCGGCCATGGCGTGCACCAGCCCTGCGGCCAGAGCGGCGCCGTCGGCCCGTTCCCGCAGGCGGCCGGCGCGGCCTCGGCCATGAGCGGCTGCCTGATGATGCTGACCGCCTTCTTCATGGGCGGCTGGCTCGGCAAGAGCCTGGCCGAAAACCCGGGCAGCGTGCGGCCGCTGACCGATGGCCTGTGGTTCTGGAGCGTGCTGATCGCGCTGACCGCCTGGACCCTGGTGCAGCGCCATGGCGAGGTGAAAACGCCGCCGGTGCGCGTCACCACCGGAGCAAGCGATGCCCGCTGAGCCCGTGCGCTGCATTGCGCTCGCCGGTCCCACCGCCAGCGGGAAAAGCGCCACCGCGCTCGCCATCGCCCAGCGCTGGCCGGTCGAAATCATCAGCGTCGATTCGGCACTGGTCTACCGGGGCATGGACATCGGCACCGCCAAGCCCTCGCGCGAGGAACAGGCGCAGGTGCCGCACCACCTGATCGACATCACCGACCCACTGAACGCCTACAGCGCGGCCGACTTCGTGCGCGACGCGCAGCGGCTGATCCAAGAAATCCGGTCTCGCGGCCGCACGCCGCTGCTCGTGGGCGGCACCATGCTGTATTTCAAGGCCCTGATGCAGGGCCTGGACGACATGCCGCCCGCCGACGCCGACGTGCGCACGCGCATCGAAGCGGCCGCCGCCGCACACGGCTGGCCAGCGATGCACACCGAACTGGCGAAAATCGACCCGGCCACCGCCGCCCGGCTTGCGCCCAACGATGCCCAACGCATCCAGCGCGCGCTTGAAGTGTTTGAGGTGTCGGGCCGTCCGATTTCGTCGTTCCAGACCGGCGACCGCCGGACGGCGGACAACCCGGTTCCGGAAGGCGCCTTCCTCAGCCTGGAACCCGCCGACCGCGGGTGGCTGCACGGGCGCATCGCCCAGCGCTTCGACGCCATGCTGGCCGACGGCTTCGTGGACGAGGTGCGGCGCCTGCGCGCGCGCGGCGACCTGCACCCGGACCTGCCCTCGATGCGCTGCGTCGGCTACCGCCAGGCCTGGGAGGCGCTGGACGCCGCTGCCGACGCGCCGCTGAATGCGGCCCAGCAAGCCGAACTGCGCGACCGCGGCATCTTCGCCACGCGCCAGCTCGCCAAGCGCCAGATCACCTGGCTGCGCTCGATGCCGAAGCGGCGCGTGATCGCCTGCGATGCGCCCGATGCGCTGGCGCGGGTGCTGGCGGAGGTCGCGCCCCTGATGGAAGGCCGGTCATGAGTCTGGTGATCCAGGATCTGGGCAAACGCTACGGCGACACACCCGTGTTTTCCAACGTCTCCCTCACCGTCGCCCCCGGTGAGTTCGTCGCCATCGTCGGCGAGTCGGGCGTGGGCAAGTCCAGCCTGCTCAACTGCATGGCGGCGCTGGACGACTGGCAGGACGGGTCGATCTCCCTCGACGGCACCGACCTCGGGCGGCTCAACGAAACCCAGCGGGCCCACTGGCGTCGCGAGGCGCTGGGATTCGTGTTCCAGGCCTTCCACGTGCTGCCCCACCTGGACGTGGCACAGAACGTCGGCCTGCCCTTGCTGCTGCTCCAGCGGCCCGATCCGGCGCGGGTGGCGCAGGTGCTGGAGGCGGTCGGGCTGGCGGGCCTGGGCGAACGGCTGCCGGCCCAGCTCTCGGGCGGTCAGCTGCAACGCGTGGCGATTGCGCGTGCGCTCGTACACAAGCCCCGCCTGATCCTGGCCGACGAGCCCACCGGCAACCTCGACCCGTCCACCGCGGCGCAGGTGATGGACCTGCTGCAGGCGCAGACGCGGGAGAACGGCGCCTCGCTGATCCTGGTCACCCATTCAGAACACGCCGCGGCGCGCGCGGACCGCACACTGCACCTGACCGCGCAGGGCCTGGCGCCCGGCGTCTAGACCTTCAGGAACAGATCCCGATCCGGCGCAAAGCTCGCGTGCAGCGGCAGCAGCGCCCCGCCGAGCGCACGCGCGTCGGAGCCGATGGTGCCGAGTTCAAGCCGGGGCATCGCGAGCAGACCTTCGGGGTTGTAGGCCTTGAGCGCCTCACCGGTGCGTTGCCAGAGTTCGCGCAGCAGGTCGGGCACCACCACGCCATCGATCACCACCGCCTCCACGTCGAGGAAAGCAGTGCCCGCCACCACGCAGTGCGCCAGCGCCAGCGCCGCACGATCGATCCACTCGCGGGTGTAGGGCAGCCAGTGGCCGGCCAGGGCGCGCGCATCGTAGGCGGCCATCGGGTCCAGCCCGTGTTCGCGGAAGCGCTGCTCCAGGTCCCACAGTGAGGCCTGGCTGATCAGCTGCGGCGGCAGTTCGCGCGGGTTCGCCGACGCGGCCACCTGCAGCGGCAGCGAGGCCACTGCACCCGCGTTGCCGTTCACGCCGCGGTGCAGGTGCGAGTCGATCACCAGCCCGCCGCCGACGAAGGTGTCCATGAAGAGATACAGGAAGCTGTGCAGGTCGCGCCCACGCCCCTGCAACAGCTCGGCCACGCAGGCAGCCGAGGTGTCCTTGGCAAAGCTGACCGGCAGCTCGGTCATGGCCTGCACCTCGGCGGCGAGGTCGAGGTGGGTCCAGGCGTCGGACTGCGCCTCGGTCAGGCCCAGCATGCGGTGCCAGCCGCCCAGCTGGAACGGCGCCGCCACGCCCACGCCGACCACCCGGCTGCGCAGACCGCCCAGGTCGTCGAGCAGGCGGTTGAGGTTCTTCTCGATTTCCGGCAGCAGCGACGCCGCGTCCGGGAACGGATAGGCAATCGACAGGCGCTGGCGCACCCGGCCGAGAAAGTCGACCAGCAGCCAGTCGGCGCTGCGCCGGCCGATCTTGATGCCCACGGCAAACGCGCCGTCGGGGTTCAGGCCCAGCGGCACCGAGGGCTGGCCGACCCGGCCACGCACCGGCGCTTCGCGCACCAGCAGCTGGTCTTCGTCCAGCCGCGCGGTGATCAGGCCGATGGTCTGTGCCGTGAGGCCAGTCAGCCGCGCCAGCTCGGCCTTGGGCATGCTGCCATGCACCCGCAGCGCCTGCAGCACGACGCGGTCGTTGAACTGGCGCATGCCAATCTGGTTCGATCCGCGCTGGCGCAGGCGCGGGGCGTCGCCCGCGTCGGCGCCGCTGTCCGGCGCCGACGGATCGGCCTGCCCTGGGGGGTGCTTGTCTTCGCTCACAGCCGCCGAGTGTGACACGCCTCAGGGCCGCAAGGCCTGGCCCAGCACACCCTTGCGCAGCAGCAAGTTGCCCCAGGGCTCCAGCTCGCCGGTGACGACGATGGCGTAGGCCTTTTTCACCCGCTCGTAGAACGCGTAGCGCTCCACAGCCTGCACCCGTTCGGGCGGCAGACCGGCCGATGCGAGCACGGCCACAGCCTCTCGTTGCAGGGCCGACCGGTAGCCTTCCGGCGTGTCACCCACCTGCATGTACGCCACCGGATGGCTCACGTCCTCGGCCAGGGGAAACACGCTCACCACCGCCTCCAATGTTCGAAGCATGCCGACACCCGGCAGGCGCAGCACCGGCTTGCCGGCGCCCAGGCTCATGGCGGTGAAATTGGCATCCGCCAGCACCACCGCGTCGTCGTGCCCCATCTCGGCCAGCAGCTTGAGCAGCTCCGGGCTGAGCAGGGGATCAATTCCTTTGAGCATGGTGCGTCCTCAGGCCAGACATTCCGCGGGCAGCGTCGCGGGATCGCGCGCGCCCGTCATCACCGCCACCGTGTCGCTCATGCTGATCGTCTTGGGGTTGACCACGCAGGCGCGCTTGCCCAGGCGGGCGATGTGGATGCGGTCGGCGATCTCGAACACGTGCGGCATGTTGTGGCTGATCAGGATGACCGGCAGGCCCTTGTCGCGCACGCGGCGGATCAGTTCCAGCACCATGTTGCCTTCCTTCACGCCCAGCGCGGCGGTCGGCTCGTCCAGGATGACCACGTGCTGCGCAAAGGCCGCGGCGCGGGCCACCGCCACGCACTGGCGCTGGCCGCCCGAGAGGGTCTCCACCGCCTGCGTCATCGAGCGGATGCCCACCTTGAGGTCGGCCATGCGCTGCACGGCGATCTCCAGCATCTTCTTCTTGTCGAGCATGCGCAGGGTGCTGCCCAGGAAACCCTCGCGGCGCATCTCGCGGCCCAGGAACAGGTTCTCGGTGATGGTCATGGCGGGGGCCACGGCCAGGTCCTGGTAGCAGCACTCGATGCCGGCGCGGCGCGCGTCGATCGGGGTGTTGAAGTGGATCTTCTGGCCGTCCAGGAATATCTCGCCCTCGTCGGGGATGGTGGCGCCGGACAGCGCCTTGATCAGGCTGGACTTGCCGGCACCGTTGTCGCCGATCACGGCCAGGATTTCACCGGCGCGCAGCTCGAAGTCGGCACCGTCGAGGGCGGTGACCTGGCCGTAGCGCTTGACCAGGCCCTTGGCCTGCATCACGAGTTTGTGGGAAGTGCTCATTACCGGGCTCCTTTGCGGGAGAGTTGGTCCACAGTCACGGCGATGATCACCAGGATGCCGGTGATCAGCACCTGGTACACCGACGAAACACCCATTAGCGTCAATCCGTTGCGCAGCACACCGACCACGATGGCACCGACCAGCGAGCCGAGGATCATGCCGCGGCCGCCGAACAGGCTGGTGCCGCCCAGCACCACGGCGGTGATGGCGTCCAGGTTCTCGGTCTGGCCGGCGTTGGGGTCGCCGACTTCGGTGCGAGCCACCAGCAGCAGCGAGGCGATGCCGTAGAACACGCCGGCCAGCACATACACCCACAGCAGCACGCGGTCGGTCGGGATGCCGACCAGGCGGGTGGCTTCGGGACTGTTGCCCACGGCGTAAACATGGCGGCCCGAGGCGGTTTCGCGCAGCCAGAACCAGGCGCCCAGGTACAGCAACACCATCACCACGGTGCCGTAGGCGACCGGCGCGCCGGCGATGTCGAAGGTGCCGCCCAGCGCGGTCATGAAAGGCGGCAGGTCGGAAACGGTCTGCGCACCGGAATACAGCTGGGTGATCGCGAAGGCGATGTTCATCGTGCCCAGGGTCACGATGAAGGGCGGCAGCTTGATGCGCGTGACCAGCAGGCCGTTGATCAGGCCGAAACCGGCGGTCACACCGATGCCGCAGAGGATGGCCAGCGGCGCCGGCACGCCCAGCTCGACCGCGAACTTGGTCATCACGATGCTGCCCAGGGCCATCACCATGCCGCACGAGAGGTCGATGCCGGCGGTCAGGATGACCAGGGTCTGGCCGATGGCGATCACCCCCACCACCATGACCTGCTGGAGGATCAGCGCGAAGTTGGCGCCGGTGAAAAAGTTGTCGGTGGTCATGCCGAAGATGGCACAGGCGATCGCGAGGGCAATGAAAGGCCCCATCTGGCTGATGGGAGGCAGCCGGTCCTTGAAAGAGCTCATGACGAGATCTCCGGTAGAGAGCAAACAGAGAAAAGAAAAGGGCGCCCTTGCTTCGCCGGGACTCCTGGTTCCCGGTTCAAAGGGGCGCCCCCGGCGCCTTGGTGGCGAAGATGAAGACCCGGCGCCGGGCCGCGCCAAGCCGGGTCAGCCCCCCTGGGGGGCAGCGACCCGCGAAGCTGCGGAGCGTGGGGGCTCAGATCACTTTTTGTCGCCCCAGCACAGCTCGGTACCGACCTTCACGTCCTTGCTTTCCACGCCCGGCACAGCCTTGGCGGCGATCAGGGTCACGCCGGTGTCGACGTAGCCGAACGCCTTCTTGCCGCCCTTAGCGTACTCAACGCCCGCGGCCACGCCCATGGCGGCCATCTTCAGCGGGTACTGCTGGCTGGTGGCGGCGATCACGCCCTTGCCCACATCGGCCACACCGGCGCAGCCGCCGTCGACGGACACGATGATCACGTCCTTTTCCTTGCCGGCCTTCTTCAGCGCGTTGTAGGCGCCGGCTGCGGCGGGTTCGTTGATGGTGTAGACCACGTTGATGGCCGGGTCCTTCTGCAGGCAGTTCTCCATCGCGGTCTGGCCCTTGGCCTGGTTGCCGTCGGTGTCAGCGGCGCAGACGGTCTCCGGTGTGGACGACAGTTCGTTGGACTTGGCGTCGTTGGCCTTCAGGCCGAAACCGGTCATGAAGCCGTTGTGGCGCTGGGCACCGACGGGGTGGCCGGGGAACAGGTCGAGCATGGCGATCTTGGCGGGCTTGCCACCCAGCGCGGCCTTGGCGTACTGGCCGATCAGGATGCCGGCCTTGTAGTTGTCGGTGGCGAACAGGGCGTCGGCGCCGTCAAACGGGCTGTCCAGCGCGATCACCTGCACGCCCTTGGCCTGGGCCTTCTTGACAGCGGGAATGATGGCGTCGCCGCTGGCCGTGATCAGAATGGTCTTGGCACCGGCGGTGACCATGTTCTCGATGGCGGTGATCTGGGCGGCGGTGTCGCCATCCTTCTTGCCGGCGGCGGTCATCAGCTTGGCACCCAGCTTCTTGGCTTCCGCCTGCGCACCTTCCTTCATCTTCACGAAGAAGGGGTTGGTTTCGGTCTTGGTGATCAGGCCGATCACGGGCTCGGCGGCGAAGGTGGAACCAGCGGCCAGGGCCAGGGCGGTGAAGGCGAAAGCGACTTTTTTCACAGATGTCTCCTGAGGAGGATGGATGGGATCAGACGTTGTTGAACCAGGTTTTCTCAGCCGCCGGACCTTCGGGTTAGCCCGAGTCCGGCTGCGGAGTGACTGAACTATAGTTGCTGGGCGTTAAATAAATCAATTGGATTTAGTTATGGTCTTCCCTACTTCCGACCAAATGCAGCCCAACACCCCGATCACCGTCGCCACCGCCGGCGAGGCCCTGATGGACATGATCCAGGAGGCCGACGGCCGGCTGCGCCCTTGCGACGGTGGCGCGGTCTACAACCTCACCCGCGCGCTCGGCCTGCAGGGCGTGGGCACGCTCTACCTGAACCCGCTCTCGCAGGACCGCTTCGGCCGCGGCCTGGCCCACGCCATCGCGCGGGCCCGCGTGACGCTGGCCCACCCCGAGCCGGCGCACGAGCCCACCTCGCTGGCCGTCGTCAGCCTGGACGAGGCCGGCAAGGCCAGCTACAGCTTCTACCGCGAGGGCGTGGCCGACCGCCGCGTCGACGCCGCCACCATGAACGCGCAGTGCGCGGCGCAGCCGGCGCTGAAGATGGTGGTCACCGGCTGCCTGGCCCTGGTGGCCGACGACACGCACAAGTACCTGCCCTGGCTGCAGGCGCAGCGCGCCGCGGGCAAGCTGGTCGTGGTGGACGCCAACCTGCGCCCCGCCATCGTGCCGGACATGGCGGCCTACCAAGCCAGCGTGATGGCGGCGCTGGGCGAGGCCGACATCGTCAAGGTCAGCGACGACGACCTGGCCATCCTCGGCTTCACCAACCCCGACCCGCTGGTCGCCGCGCGCGAACTGCTCGCCAAGACGCCTGCGCGCTGGCTCGCACTGACCCTGGGCGCCAAGGGCGCGGTCATCCTGGCGCGCGACGGCGGGGCCTGGCAGGCGGCCGAATCACAGCCCGTGCAGGTGGCCGACACCGTGGGCGCGGGCGACAGCTTCCTGGCCGGCATGCTGGTCGCGCTGCTGGACCGCCCCGCCATGCGCGCCGCGAAGACCGCCGCCGAACTGACCCTGGACGCCGCCGACGTGGAAGACCTGCTGGCCAATGCGATTGCCTGCGCCAGCCTGTGCGTGATGGAAACCGGCTGCGTGCCGCCCACACGCGAACAGGTGCTGCAGCGCCTGGCCGGGGGCCGGCCGCATTTCAAGGCCCTCGCCTGAGAGCCCTGCCGCGGTGCGCGCAGCCTCTGCAGGGGTTGCTGCAAAAAAGTACCCGGCATGTAACTTAATTACCATAAACTCCACCCATCAACGGTAACCCGGTAAAGCCATGGCCACTTCCCCGTCCCCCTCCTCCGCCCCGCTGGACCTCGTCATCTTTGGTGGCGTGGGCGACCTGTCGGTGCGCAAGCTGCTGCCCGCGCTCTACATGGCCCACCTGCACAACAACCTGCCGGCCGCCACCCGCATCCACGCCCTGGGCCGCCAGACCTGGGACCGCAAAGGATTCCTCGCCTTCATCGGCGAGAAGGTGCCCGGCTTCATCGAGCAGAAGCACTTCGACGACGGCGTCTGGGCCGGTTTCCTCGACCGGCTGCAGTTCACCAGCGTCGACGCCACCAAGGCAGAGGATTTCGCCGCGCTGGCCGCGGCCATGCAGCCGGGGTCCGATCGCGTGTACTACCTGGCCACCGCGCCGTCCCTGTTCGTGGGCATCTGCGCGAACCTGCACGGCGCCGGCCTGATCGACGAACGCGCCCGCGTGGTGCTGGAAAAGCCGCTGGGCCACGACCTGGCTTCGGCGCGCCAGATCAACGACGACGTGGGCCGGTATTTCCAGGAGCAGCAGATCTTCCGCATCGACCACTACCTGGGCAAGGAAACGGTGCAGAACCTGATGGTGCTGCGCTTTGGCAACAGCATCTTCGAGCCGCTCTGGCGCAGCCCTTACATCAAGAGCGTGCAGATCACCGTGGCCGAGAGCGTGGGCGTGGGCAGCCGCGCCGGCTTCTACGACGGCACCGGCGCCATGCGCGACATGATCCAGAACCACCTGCTGCAGCTGCTGTGCATCGTGGCCATGGAGCCCCCCGTGTCGCTCGACCCCGACGCGGTGCGCGACGAGAAGCTCAAGGTGCTGCGCTCGCTGCGGCCGATGACGGTGGCCGACGTGGCCAAGGACACGGTGCGCGGCCAGTACACCGCCGGCGCCTCCAACGGCGAGGCCGCCCTGGGCTACCTGCAGGAAGCCAACATTCCGGCCGACAGCACCACCGAAACCTTTGTCGCGCTCAAGGCCCACATCAACAACTGGCGCTGGGCCAACGTGCCGATCTTCCTGCGCACCGGCAAGCGCATGGCCGCACGCCAGTCGGAGATCGTGATCGAGTTCGCCGACCTGCCCTTCACCATCTTCAGCGACTCGGCCCACCGGTCGGTCAACCGCCTGATGATCCGCCTGCAGCCGGAGGAACACATCCAGCTGCAGATGATGGCCAAGGAGCCCGGCAGCGGCATGAAGCTGCGCCCGGTGAGCCTGAACCTGGACCTCGAATCGGCCTTCACCGAGCGCCGCGCCGAGGCCTACGAACGCCTGCTGATCGACGTCACCAAGGGCCGCCTGACGCACTTCATGCGCCGCGACGAACTGGAAGCCGCCTGGGCCTGGGTCGAACCCATCATCGACGGCTGGCAGCAGCTGGGCGAGAAGCCCAAGGCCTACACCGCCGGCAGCTGGGGCCCGGCCGCTTCTTCTGCGCTGATGGCGCGCGAGGGTTCGGCCTGGGTGGAGGAGGCCTGATGGCCGTGACCGAACACCCTGGCGCGACGCCGGCCGCCATCGCGGCCCACATCGCCGACGCGCTGCGCACCGCCATCGCCGCGCGCGGCCAGGCCAGCCTCGCGGTCTCGGGCGGCAAGTCGCCGATCCCCATGTTCGAAGCCCTGCGCGAGCAGGACCTGGACTGGTCCAAGGTGAGCATCGTGCTGGTGGACGAGCGCATCGTTCCGCGCGACCACGAGGCCAGCAACACCGCCCTGGTCGCCCGCCACCTGTTGCAGGGGAAGGCCGCCGCGGCCCGTTTCCTGCCGTTCTTCCGCGAGCTGGCGCCGCAGTTCAACGCCGCGGTGCTGGACGCCCTGGTCGAGGACGCGACCGCGCGCATCGCCCCCCTGCCCTGGCCGCTGGACCTGGCCGTGCTCGGCATGGGCGAGGACGCGCACACCGCCTCGCTCTTCCCCGGCGCACCCGGCTACGCCCGCGCCATCGCCACCGACGAGCGCCTGGCCTGGGTCGTGCCCGAGCAGGCGCCGATTCCCGCGCCACACGCGCGCCTCACGTTCACGCTGCACGCCCTGCTGGCATCGCGGGAACTGTTGCTCTCCATCGCCGGCGCGTCCAAGCTCGCCGTGTATGACCGCGCCTCGCAAAAGGCCGACGGGGCCCTGCCCGTCTCGCTGATCCTGAACCAAACACAGACGCCCGTGAGCGTCTGGAAGGGATGACCACCATGAACGCCCCCCTGCACACCACCCTCGCCCGCGTCACGCAACGCATCACCGACCGTTCGTCCGACCTGCGCGGCCAGTACCTGCACACGGTCGAGACCTCGGCCAAGGCCGGCACCCAGCGCGCCGGCATGGGCTGCGCCAACATGGCCCACACCACGGCCGCCCTGCCGGCCAGCGACAAGCTCAAGATCCACGCCGAGAAGGCGCCGCACCTGGGTGTGGTCACCGCCTACAACGACATGCTCTCGGCCCACCAGCCGTATGAGCACTACCCCGAGCTGCTGCGCGCGCACGCCCGCTCGCTCGGCTTCTCGGCCCAGGTGGCCGGCGGCGTGCCCGCCATGTGCGACGG
This sequence comes from Hydrogenophaga pseudoflava, assembly GCF_004353865.1. Classification (NCBI taxonomy): domain Bacteria; kingdom Pseudomonadati; phylum Pseudomonadota; class Betaproteobacteria; order Burkholderiales; family Comamonadaceae; genus Hydrogenophaga; species Hydrogenophaga pseudoflava. The sequence goes on along the minus strand of NZ_CP037867.1, from coordinate 1,811,717 downwards.
CGTCACGCAGGGCGCGGCCGGCATGGAGCTCTCGCTGTTCTCGCGCGACGTGATCGCGCTCTCCACCGCCGTCGCGCTCTCGCACAACGTGTTCGACGCCGCGCTGATGCTCGGCGTCTGCGACAAGATCGTGCCCGGCCTGTTCATGGGCGCACTGCAGTTCGGCCACCTGTCCACCGTGTTCGTGCCAGCCGGCCCGATGACCAGCGGCCTATCCAACGACGCCAAGGCCAAGGTGCGCCAGCAGTACGCGCAGGGTCTGGTCGGCCGCGACGCGCTGCTGGAGAGCGAGGCCGCCGCCTACCACTCGCCCGGCACCTGCACCTTCTACGGCACCGCCAACAGCAACCAGATGCTGATGGAAATCATGGGCCTGCACCTGCCGGGGTCGTCCTTCGTCAACCCGGGCACGGAACTGCGCGAGGCGCTGACCAGGGCCGCGATGGACCGCGCCTTCGCCAACACCGGCCGCACCGGCGCGCCGCGCATCCGCCTGGCAGACATCGTGACCGAGAAAACCATCGTCAACGGCATAGTCGGCCTGCTGGCCACGGGCGGTTCGACCAACCACACCATCCACCTGATCGCGATGGCGCGCGCCGCCGGCATCCTGATCGACTGGGACGACTTCGCCGAACTCTCGGGCGTGATACCGCTGCTGGCCCGCGTCTACCCCAACGGCAAGGCCGACGTGAACCACTTCCACGCCGCGGGCGGCATGGGCTTCCTGATGCAGGAGCTGCTGGCCCACGGCCTGCTGCACTGCGACGTGAAGACGGTCATGGGCGAAGGCCTGGCCGCGTACACGCAAGAACCCTGGCTGAACGATGGCACGCTGGCCTGGCGCCCGGTGCCCTCGGCCAGCGCCGACACCGCCGTGCTGCGCCCGGTCAGCGAGCCCTTCAGCGCCGACGGCGGCCTGCGCCTGCTGCAGGGCAACCTGGGCCGCAGCGTGGTCAAGGTCTCGGCCGTGGCACCCGAACACCGCGTGGTGCGCGCCCCCGCCGTGGTGGTGAGCGACCAGCAGGACCTGCTGGCCCTGTTCAACGCCGGCAAGCTGGAGAAGGACCTGATCGCCGTGGTGCGCTACCAGGGCCCGCGTGCCAACGGCATGCCCGAGCTGCACAAGCTCACGCCGCCGCTGGCCGTGCTGCAGGACAAGGGCTTCAAGGTCGCCCTCGTCACCGACGGCCGCATGAGCGGCGCGTCCGGCAAGGTACCGGCCGCCATCCACCTGAGCCCCGAGGCGCTGGCCGATGGCCCCATCGCGCGGGTGCAGGACGGCGACATGATCACGCTCGACTGCGAGCGCGGCGTGCTGGAGGTGGAGGTCGATGCCGCCACCTTCGCCGCCCGCCCGGTGAACCACCCCGACCTGGGCCACAACGGCCACGGCACCGGCCGCGAACTCTTCGGCCTGTTCCGCCAACACGCTTCCACCCCCGAGAACGGCGCTTCGCCGCTGTTCGGCTGAACTTGGACACACCATGACCAACTGCTTCACCCGCCCCGCCTTCACCTCCCGCGTCGTTCCCGTCATCGTGCTGCAGGACCCGGCGCATGCTGTGCCGCTGGCGCACGCCCTGCTCGAAGGCGGCATCGACGTGATGGAGATCACCCTGCGTTCCGACGCCGCGCTGAAATCGATCGAGGCCGTCGCCAAGGCCGTGCCGCAGATGCACACCGGCGCCGGCACCGTGACCCGCGTGGCCGAGGTGCAGCAGGTGATCGACGCGGGCGCGAGCTTTGCGCTCTCGCCCGGTGCCACCGACGCCCTGGTCAGCGCCGTCAAGGCCGCCAGCCTGCCCTTCATCCCCGGCGTGATGACGCCCGGCGAGGTCATGCACCGCCGCGAACAGGGCTTCACGCTGATGAAGCTCTTCCCCGCGCAGCAGGCCGGCGGCCTGGGCATGCTCAAGGCGCTGGGCGCGCCGATCCCCGACGTGCAGTTCTGCCCCACCGGCGGCGTGAGCCCCGAGAACCTGAAGGATTTCCTCAAGCTGCCCAACGTGGCCATGGCCGGCGGCAGCTGGCTGACCCCGGCCGACGCACTGGCGGCGGGCGACTGGGCGCGCATCACGCGCCTCGCCCGCGAAGCGAGCGCGCTCGCGGCGCAGGTATAAACAGGCGCATCTGAAGGGAAGAGGAACCTCCACCATGACCAGCCCCACCACCCTGCCCGCCTGGCAGACGCTCACCCAGTTCGCCGCCCTGCCGCAACCGCACCTGCGCGAGCGCCTGGCCCAGCCCGGTCGCGAGGCCATGCAGGCCGCCGCCGACGGCACCGGCATCCGGCTCGACTTCACCCGCCAGGCCTTCGACGGCGCCATTCTGGCGGCCCTGCTGCAGCTGGCCCGCGAAGCCCAGGTCGAAGCCCAGCGCGACGCCATGTTCCGCGGCGACACCATCAACACCAGCGAACAGCGCGCGGTGCTGCACGTGGCCCTGCGCGGAACGCCCGGCGCCACCGGTGACGCGGCGCCCTGGGGCGCCGAGATCCAGCAACTGGTGCAGAACGAACTCGACCGCGTCTGCGCCTTCGCCGACCGCGTGCGCGCCGGCGGGGTCAAGAGCAGCACCGGCGCCGCCTTCACCGACGTGGTGAACATCGGCATCGGCGGCTCGGACCTCGGCCCGCGCATGGCGGCCGATGCACTTGCCCCGCTGTGCAGCGACGGCAAGACCGGCCTGCGCGTGCACTTCGTCAGCAACCCCGACGCCTGGGCGCTGCACAGCACGCTGCGCGGCCTGGACCCGAAGACCACCATGGTCATCGTCGCCAGCAAGACCTTCACCACGCAGGAGACCATGACCAACGCCGCCAGCGCCCGCCGCTGGCTGGAAGACGGCGGCATCAGCGGCGCCGCGCAGAGCGCGCACCTGGTCGCCATCACCGCCGCGCCGCAGAAGTCCGGCGCCGCCGGTTACCCGGCCGAGCACACCTTCACCTTCTGGGACTGGGTCGGTGGCCGCTACTCCGTCTGGTCCGCGCTGGGCATGCCGCTGGCCATGGCCATCGGCCCCAAAGCCTTCCGCGAGTTCCTGGCCGGCGGCCAGGCCATGGACGCGCACTTCCGCTCGGCCCCGCTGGAGCAGAACCTGCCCGTCATCCTGGCCATGAGCGGCGTGTGGAACCGCAACTTCCTCAACTGCCCGACCCAGCTGCTGAGCTGCTACCCCAGCCGCCTGGTGCGCTTTGCGCCTTTCGTGCAGCAGATGGACATGGAAAGCAACGGCAAGCGCACCCGCAAGGACGGCCAGCCCGCCGACACCGGCACCGGCCCCATCCTCTGGGGTGGCCTGGGCATCGACGGGCAGCACGCCTACTTCCAGCTGCTGCACCAGGGCACGCACCGCGTGCCGGTGGAGTTCGTCGGCGTCGAGACCGAAGACACACCGCTGCCGCTGGCCGCCGAACACCACCGCGTGGTCAACCTGAACCTGCGCGCGCAGTCGCAGGCCCTGGCCGTGGGCCGCAACGCCGCCGACACGCTCAAGGCCCTGATGGCCGAGGGCCAGACCATGGAGCAGGCCGAGCCCTTCGTGACCCAACGCAGCTTTGCCGGCGACGTGCCCAACAGCGTGCTCTGGATCGACCAGCTCAGCCCGCACCGCCTGGGCGCACTGATCGCGCTGTACGAACACAAGGTGTTCGTGCAGGCCGCTGTCTGGGGCATCAACGCCTACGACCAGTGGGGTGTGGAGCTGGGCAAGACGATGGCCAAGGCCATGGAAAAGCAGTAAATGCGCATCGCCCTCGTCGCCCACGACCGCAAGAAGGACGACATGGTGGCCCTGGCCACCGAGTTCGCGCCGCTGCTGCGGCAACACACCCTCATGGCCACCGGCACCACCGGCGGCCGGCTGCAGAACGAGGTGGGCCTGACAGTAGAACGCCTGCTCAGCGGGCCGCTGGGCGGCGACCTGCAGATCGGGGCGCGGCTGTCGGTTGGCGAGATCGACGCGGTGATCTTCCTGCGCGACCCGATGACGGCCCAGCCGCACGAGCCGGACATCAACGCCCTGGTGCGGGCGTGCGACGTGCACAACGTGCCGTGTGCGACGAATGTGGCGACGGCGCGGGTGCTGCTGGGCGGTATGTTGCGCTGACAAGCGGCCGGTACGACACACGTACCTTTGAAACGCGCGCAACGCTCATTTTTGGCGAAGACAGCCTCCTTCGAGAGCTTCAGTACAAACGCATCTCCAGCCGCTTCGGCATCCACCAGCGCCGGCCGCTCAAGGAACATCACCGGCTCGCCGACATGCATCCGGATCACGGCGCACGACGATCCGGCACTGCGGCCGAGAACTCGCCGAGCAGCGTGTGCAGTTCGTCACGGTGCAGGCTCGCCACCCTGGCCAGCAGTCGCTCGCCCTTGGGCAGCAGATGTATCTCGACCACACGGCCATCCTCCCGACCGGGGCGGCGCGCCAGCCAACCCAGGGCCGCACAGCGATCCACCAGCGCCACGACGCCATGGTGCTGGGCCTGCAAGCGCTCGGCGAGTTCCCCGATCGTGGCCCACGACCGGCCCGGGAAGCCGGCCACGTGCAGCAACAGCTGGTACTGCAGCGCCGTGAGCCCATGCGTGCGGCAGGTGAGCTCGCTGGCGCGCAGAAACTGACGAAGCCGGTGCCGGAAGTCCGACAGGCGCTCGAAGTCGCTCTTGTCCAGCGCTCTCGACGAGCTGGCCGGCGGTGTCTTGGGCGGTCTTGAAGGCATGCGCTTTTGTATCATGTCGTGATATTATTGAAAGAATAGTCAAGCGATTTTCACAGTCGGCGCGATGAATCTCTACACCCTGGCGGCCCTGCCGCTTTCCGCCGAGCGCGGCTGGCCCGAACTGCTGCGCACCCGCCCCGCCGGGTGGCGCCTGTTCCTGCAGATCGTGCTGCCCGTCGCGTTGCTGCCACCTGTGGTCCTCTATCTGGCCGGCACGGTCGGCCCTTCCGACATCAGGGATGGCAGCCATCCCTGGGGTGAACTGTCGCTGCTGGTCCTGCTGGCGGAGTTCGCCTCGGTGGCGGTGGCCGGCCAGCTGTTCCGTCACATCGCAGGCGCGTACGCAATGGTTCTCGGGCCGCACGAGGCGCGCCTGCTCGCCGCGCTGGCGCCGCTGCCGCTGTGGGGTTCTGCGGCGGGCTTTGCGCTGCCCGGCATGGCAGCGCCTGCGGCGGTGTTGCTGACCGGTCTCGGGTTGAGCTGCGGCATCGCGTACCACGGGCTCGTGGCCATGTGCCGCCCCCGCGAGGCCTTCGTGGCTGCGGCCGTCGTGCAGGTCGCGGCCGGCGCGGGGCTCGCCGCCTGGGGGTGTCTGGCCGTCGCGCTGACCATGCTGAGCTGACCCACGCCGAATCGATGCAAAAAGCCCTGCACCAGCCCTGCCCTCACGGCTTCGTCAGCCTGACCGGCGTGCGCCGCTGCCTCAGCCGCATCAAGTGCGCGGCGCTCCGGGGCGATGGTTCCGATCAGCGCACCCGTCACACGCCGCCGTTCCCCGCCAGGCACAACGCATAGCCAGGAGGCGACGCCCATGTCGATGACGATCTCCGGCCATGCGGCAGCCTCAGGATTCGAGGCGCCGCTGGAGGTGCTTTCGGGCTGCCATCGCCGCGTCGAGCGACAGTGCGCCACGTTGCGGCGACTGGTGGCGCATCTGCTCGAGCGCGATCCGGACGAAGACGCACGTGCTGCCGCAGCAGCGGTGATGTGCTGCTTCGACACCGCAACCAGGGACCACCACGCCGACGAGGAGATGGACCTGTTCCCGGCCCTGATCGAGTCGATGGCCGGCTCGGATGCGATCTGCATCCGCGAGCTGATCGATTTGCTGACGCTCGAACATCGAGCGCTGCATTTCCGGTGGCAGCGCCTGCGTGAGGTGCTGCACGCCATCGCGGCGGGCGACTCGGTGAGTTTGGACCCCACGGACGTCGAGCCGTTCATCTGCATGTACGAGCGGCACATCGCGCGTGAGGAGGCCGAACTGCTTCCGATGGCCTCGCGGCTCCTCGGGGACGATGCACTGACCGAGATCGGCAAGGCGATGCGCCAGCGGCGCGACGGGCCTCATGTTGGGCGTGCTCCGGATGGGTCGAGTGAGCTGGCCACGGGTCTTCATTGCCTTGTCGTTCGAGGACCGATAACATAGATGCATAACAAATGCATCTTAAACACGATACACCGACCTCCCCACCTTCTCCCGACCCCAGGATCCCGCGATGTCGCAACCCCATCTTCACCTGTCACCGTCAGCCATCTCCCCCTTCGACGCCCGAGGCGTCGCCAAGCGCTTTCGCCATGAACCGGCGCGTTGATGATCCGCAAGCCGCGATCCCGGCCTGGGAGCCTTTGTCACCCGAGGTGCTTGCCGACCAGCTGGGCACCTACGACCGCCAGCGCATCGCCTGTGCGCTGGCCCGGTCGCCCCGCGGCGTCACGCTGTTCCGGCATGCCGACGTCGTCGCGGCGGCACACGACCCGCAGACCTTCTCGTCGGCCGTGTCGGCGCGGCGCGCAGTCCCGAACGGCATGGATCCGCCCGAACACGCCCCCTGGCGGGCACTGGTCGACAGCTTCTTCGCCCCTGCGCAGATCGCCGCGCTGGAACCCCGCGTGCGCGCGATCGCCGATGCCCTCGTGGCAGCGCTGCCGCGCGGCACCGTGGTCGACGCGGTCGCCGAGATCGGCCGACCGTTCGCCGTTCGGGCGCAGACGGCCTGGCTGGGGTGGCAGGGAATCGAGGACGAGCTGCTTGCCTGGATGGCCGAGAACCACGCCGCCACGCGCAGCGGCGACACCGCGCGCAGCGCCGCCGTTGCCGCGGCGTTCGACGAGATCATCCGCAGGCAACTGCGCAGGCGCCGCACGCCGGACCAGGCCACCTCCGACGATCCGACCACCGCACTGCTGACCGCAACGCTCGACGGGCAGCCCTTGAGCGAAGCGGACATCGTCTCCATCCTGCGCAACTGGACGGCGGGTGATCTCGCGTCGATGGCGGCGGCCCTGGGTGTCGTCGCCTGGTTCCTCGCCACCCACCAGGACGTGCAGCAGGCGTTGCGGGACCGCCCCCAGGACCTTGCGCTGGCGATCGACGAGATGCTGCGCATCGACGACCCCTTCCTCGTCAACCGGCGCGTGACGACGCATGCCGTGCGCATCGGGGAACATGAACTCGCCGCCGGCGACCGCGTGTACCTCAACTGGACCTCGGCCAACCGGGACGAGGCCGTCTTCGGCGATCCCGGCGCCTACCGGCCCGAGCAGAACGCGCCACACAACCTCGTCTATGGCACCGGCATCCACGCGTGCCCAGGGCGACCGCTGGCAACGATGGAACTGGTCGTCGCCGTGGAGGCACTGTTGAAGGCCACGGCGCTCATCGATCCCGCGCCCGGTGCCTCGCCCGAGCGCGAGACCTATCCCCTGGGCGGCTGGCGCCGGGTGCCGGTCCGGCTGCGCTGAAGCGCACGTCATCGCGCGTCGCCGGGGCCACCTGACCATGACGGACACCAGCCACCCGGTCGCTGCGCCCTCGACGACCGGTCTGGCCGGCCTGTCGCCCGCTTACTGGAGTTTCCGGGCTGCTGGGCCGGGCGCGGCGCGGGCAGGGCAATGAACCGGCGAACGGCACCGACACAGCGACCGTCCACTGAGACCTCGGTCCGTCCGCGTTTCGATGAGCGAATGACTCACGTCGTGAACGGCTATCTGGCAGAAAAGGGGCGCAACCGGCCAGCCGCCCTACCCCGAACCCCTCATATTCTCCCGTGCCCGCCCCTCGAAGCGTTCCCGAAACCGCTCGGTGCCGTAGATCGCCGGCCGCGCCAGAAACCCCGCCAGCACCTCCCTGCGCTTGCGCCGGTACAGCCAGCCCGGCACCCAGCGGTACTCGGCGCGCACCTGCGCGTCGTACTCGGCAAACCGCGCCGGGTCGGCGCCCAGGATCGCGAGGTCGATGTCGACCAGCAGCCGCGCGTCGTCGCCCACGGGCTCGGCATCGTGGCAGGTGGCCATGATCAGCGCGTGCACCCGCTGCTGCACCTCGTGGCTTGCACCGGCCTGTGCGAGCGCTTCGCAAGCCCAGTCGGCGCTGCAGGCTTCGTTGCCCTTTCCCTGGGGGTCGTAGACGGCGTCGTGGAACCACAGCGCCAGCTCGACCTCGCCAGGGTGTTGCGCCAGGTCCAGCGCCGGTTCCAGCAGGGCCAGGCATTCGTGCAGGTGCTGCTGCGAGTGGTAGTGGCGCTGCGGCTCGGCCCAGGCACCCAGCAGACGCTGCATCAGGCCCTCGGGCGCGCTCAGGCCCAGGACCGCCCAGGCGCGTTGCCAGGAGCGTACGGGCAGGCGCTCGTCGATCAGTGAGATACGCCATGAACCCAGCTTGGTGGAGGCCAGGTCCAGCGTGTGGGTCTGCCGCCCCTGTGCATCGGCCAGCGCGAGCCTCAGGTGATGGCGGTCGTCGCTGGGCGCCACGGCGCTCAACGGCGGACGAGCACCGTCCAAGGCGCGCAGCAGCGGCGCTGACGCAGCGTGCGCGGGGACACCAAATTCAACCGACAGCACGTTGCCAAACCCGGCGGCCCTTTGCAGTTGACCCCGCTGCACCTCCGGCCAATTGGCGGGGTTCTGGTGTCCTGGCGAGACGAACACCATCGGCAACGCCGGGTCGTCGCTGGCGCAGGCCACCGCAATGCCCATGCCCTCGGGCAGGTAGGGCGGGCGGTAGTCCCAGGTCGAAACGCCCGCGCCCGCCAGGTCGCCACGCACCGCGATGCCGAACGGGCAGACGCGTTCCTGTTTCCAGCGGCTGCGCTCCCACAGGCGCGTGCGAGCGACGGGCGCGCTGCGCGCCTCGGGTTCGCTGGTGAGCCAGAGCAGTTCGAGGTAGAGGTTGTCGAAGGCGAAACAGGCGTTGGCTGTGCCCTGCCCGGGGTGCGCACGGCGGTAGGTCTCGGTCAGGCCGAGATGCCGGAGGGCCTCGATCTCGGGGCCGTCGGGTTCGATGAGCAGGAAGAGGTGGTCAACAGCCAGCGTCATCGCGGGCACTTCACAGCAGCGCCTTCGCCGCCTTGATGCGCAGCTCCATGGCCACCGACGGGTCGTTCATCACGTCCAGCAGGAACTGGCGCGGGTCGTCGTGGCGGCGGATCGTGCTGGCCGCCGCCGGGGTCACGACCGTGGGCACAGGCGGCTGCACCGCCGGCAGGAACGGCGAGGGCTCGGGTGTCAGCCGGGCCAGGGCGATCTGGAACTCGGCGCGGGTGACGGACTTCAGGCGCGAGAGCAGATCGGCCTGGGCCTCGTCGCCCGGCGGGATGTCGAGCGAGGGGTCGTCGCCGAACACGGCGGCCAGGTCGGGTGCAACGAAAGCCGACCAGCGGCCGGTTTCCGCCTGCAGCTGCGGCACACGCGACGGTTCCACCTGCAGGCCTGGGTCGGACGACGGCCAGCAGCGCCGGCGAGCGGGTACCACGTCGCCCAGATAGCGGTCGCACAGGCCGTCGAGGAAGGCGGCCGCCGTGTGGATCGGCACCGGGTCGGCGAGCGAAAACCAGAGTTCAAAGGCGTCCACGCCGTTGACCGCGATGGCGGGTGCGGGCAGGTCCAGGTCGGCCTGCACGCCGCGCCAGACGGCCGACAGCGGCGCCCAGTCGGCCGGGCCGCAGACGGCCAGCACGAGGTGGCGCAGCCGGCCTTCGGCAGTGGCGTCGGGGTCGGAGGCGAAGAGTCGCTGGTGTTCGGTGTCGAGTCGGTTCATGCGGGCAATGGTAGCCGCGGGCATAATTCACCTCGACGTTCTCAGGGCGGGGTGAAACTCCCCACCGGCGGTGTCCGAGGCTTCGGCCGAGGGAGCCCGCGAGCGCCTGCTGGCTCATGCCGGCAGGGTCAGCAGACATGGAAGGCGATGCCCACGCAAAGCCGAAGCCATGGCCGACGGTCACAGTCCGGATGAAAGAGACACGCAACCAATCCCAGCCACGCGCTCGTGCAGCGCCGTGGCTGCCTTGGCTTTGTCGCGCCCTGCGAGCGGTGTTTGTTCAACCCGTTCAACCCCGACGACCGAAGCCATGTCCGAATTCCAGCTCGCCCCCATCCCCGAACTCGTGGCCGACATCGCGGCCGGCCGCATGGTCGTGCTCGTCGACGACGAGAACCGCGAAAACGAAGGCGATGTGATCATTGCCGCTGACAAGATCACGCCCGAGGCCATCAACTTCATGGCCCGCTTCTGCCGCGGCCTGATCTGCCTGACCCTGACCGCCGAGCGCTGCGACTTCCTGCAGCTGCCGCCCATGGCCTCGCGCAATGGCACCAAGCACAGCACCGCGTTCACCGTCTCGATTGAAGCCGCGACCGGCGTCGACACCGGCATCTCGGCCGCCGACCGCGCGCGCACCATCCAGGTGGCCGTGGCGAAGGAAAGCGCGCCCACCGACCTGGTGCAGCCGGGCCATGTGTTCCCGCTGCGCGCCGCTGCGGGTGGCGTGCTGATGCGCGCCGGGCACACCGAGGCGGGCTGCGACCTCGCTGCGCTCGCCGGCCTGCAGCCGGCGGCGGTGATCTGCGAAATCATGAAGGACGACGGCACCATGGCCCGCCTGCCCGACCTGGTGGAATTCGCGAAGCAGCACGGCATCAAGCTCGGCTCGATTGCCGACCTGATCCGCTACCGCAGCCAGAACGAGCGCCTGGTCCGCCAGGTGGCGGTGCGCCCGGTGGCCACGCCCTACGGCGAGTTCGACCTGCACACCTACCAGGACGAGTTCGGCGGCGCCCACCTGGCGCTGACTTACGGCCAGTGGACCGCCGACGAGCAGGTGATGGTGCGCGTGCACGAGCCGCTGTCGCTGATGGACTGGCTCGACACCGCCAGCAGCCCGCACTCCTGGCCGCTGCAGGCCGCGCTGGGCGCGATCAAGGCCGAGGGCAGGGGCGTGGCCCTGCTGCTCAACCCCACGGAGTCGTCCGAGGACCTGATCGCCGCAGCCAGCCAGCCGCGCGCCGCCAAGCAGCGCAGCGAACCCGGCAACGACGCCGACCTGCGCACCTACGGCCTGGGCGCCCAGATCCTGCGCGACCTGGGCATTTCGCGCATGAAGGTGCTGGGCAACCCGCGCCGCTTCCCGAGCATGGGCGCCTACGGTCTGGTGGCCGAAGCCTTCGTGTCCCCGGCCTGATCAGCCCGTGACCGTGTTCCGCGCGCGGTGGTAGCTGCCATCGCCGCGCTGGAACAGCACGTCGTCGGCCAGCAGGTCGCCGGGCTGCAGTTCGCGGGCGTTCTTGGCGCGCTGGTACAGCGGCGCGAAGTCGACGCGGGTGAAGTCCAGCAGCTCGTCGAGATCGCGGATCACGAAGTAGCTTTCCTGGAAATCGTCGATGCGGTAGTGCGTTCGCATCACGCGCTCCAGATCAAAGCGCACGCGGTTGGGCGAGGGGCTGTCGAGGCAGAACACCGATTCGGTGAACGACGAGGCGATGCCCGCGCCGTAGATGCGCAGGCCATCGCGCTGCTGCACCAGCCCGAACTCGATGGTGTACCAGTAGACCCGCGCCAGCTGCGGCAGGCAGCCCAGCTGCTGCGCGCGCAGGCCACCCTGCCCGTAGGCCTGGATGAAGTCGGCGATGGCCGGGTTCATCAGCATCGGCACATGGCCGAACACGTCGTGGAACACATCGGGCTCTTCAAGGTAGTCCAGCTCGTGCGGCTTGCGGATGAAGTGGCCCGCCGGGAAGCGCCGGTTGGCCAGGTGCTCGAAAAACACGTCGTCGGGCACCAGGCCCGGCACCGCCACCACCTGCCAACCGGTGCGCTGCATGAGCACCTCCGACAGGCGGCGGAAGTCGGGGATCTGGTCCGCACCGATGGGCAGGTCCTTCATGCCCTGCACGAATTCGTCGCAGGCCCGGCCGGGCAGCAGTTTGGTCTGGCGCTCGAACAGGGTCTTCCAGGTCGCGTGTTCGGCGGCGCTGTAGTTGGCCCAGCCCTGGTCGATGGTCCAGTCGGCGTTGGCGGGGCGGCCGGCCTCGCCGGCGGCCAGGCCGTGTTTGGCGGCAACGGGTTCGGCCAGCATCTCAGCCTCCGTTGCGCTGGAACGGCGCATAGGCCCCGTCGGCGGCCTTGGCCCAGGTGATGTCGCGCTCGGACAGGCCATCGACGTCGTGCGTGGTGAGCGTGATGTCGACGCGGTTGTAGACGTTGAACCACTCGGGGTGGTGGTCCAGCCGCTCCGACACCGCCGCCATCTGTGCCATGAAGCCGAAGGCCTCGGCGAAGTTGGCGAAGCGGAAGCTGCGCGAGATCGCGCCGCGCTCGGGGTGGTGGGTCCAGCCGGGCAGGCCGGCAAGGTGGTGCTTCAGGGACTCGGCGTCCAGCGGTGTCATGGTGTCTCCTTGTGATGGGGCTCTGCGGGGCCCATGGGCTGTGCAGTTTGCGCCGTCTGTCGGACAATTTGCTCTCGTTTGCGCCCACGATCACCCGCTTTCACGAGAGACCCTTTCATGAACGAAGACATCGCCAAGGATTCCTTGCACGCCGCCACCCTCGACCGTCTGGACCGGCGCATCCTGGCCGCGCTGCAGGCCAACGGCCGCATCAGCAACCAGGAACTGGCCGGCCTGGTGCACCTGTCACCGGCGCAGTGCAACCGGCGCCACCGCCGGCTGGAGGCCATGGGCGTGATCCGCCGCTACGAAGCGCGTCTGGACGCCGACCGCCTGGGCCTGGGCGTGACCGCCTTCGTGCACATCTCGATGGAGCGCGGACAGCACAAGGAGGTGCTGAAGTTCCAGCGCACCGTCGGCAAGATGCCGCAGGTGCTGGAGTGCTACGCGGTGACCGGCGACTTCGACTACGTCTGCAAGGTGGTCGCACACGATCTCAAGGGCCTGTCCGACTTCCTGCTCGGCACGCTGGCGCAGCAGCCCGGCGTCAGCGGCGTGCGCTCGAGCATCTGCCTGAACGAGCTCAAGTGCACGGGCGCGCTGCCGCTGGAGTGAGCCCAGGCGGCGCCCGAGCCAGGCGCCGGCCAGCAGCACCATCGCGGCCCGTCGCCGGACCCTGCCGGTGTCGTCACGCATGGGTGGCCTGCTCGCGGCTGCCCATCACGTTGTACCAGTCGATCCTGCGGGTGGCGACCATGACCGCGGCCAGCACGCCGAACAGCAGCAGCGAGCCCATCATCAGCGCGTTGTCCTCCGACTGCAGGATGCCGTAGAGCACGCCGTAGAGCGCCACCAGCAGGCCGCTGATGCCCAGCGCCGGGCGCCAGCCGCCCAGCACGTGGCGCAGGTAGTGGGTCAGCAGCGCGATGCAGCCGGCGCTGGCGGCCAGGTAGGCGACGAAGAAACCCAGCTGTTCCGACAGCGAGAGCAGCAGCAGGAAGAACAGCACCAGGGCCGCGCCGATCATCAGGTACTGCATGGGGTGGATGCGCCAGCGCTTGACCATCTCCAGCACGAAGAAGGCGGCGAAGGTGAGCACGATGAACATCAGGCCGTACTTGGTGGCGCGCTCGGTCAGGCGGTAGACGTCGACCGGGTTGCCCAGCGAGACCGAGAAGCTGTCCAGCGCCACGCGCTCCTTGCCCTGCGACAGGAACTGCTGCTGCGCCTGGGTGGAGAGCGCGGGCACGCTCCATTGCGCCTCGAAGCCGTCGGCGTTCACCGTGCGCTGGCGCGGCAGGAAGTCGCCGCCGAAGGTGGGGTGCGGCCAGGCCGAGACCAGGCTGAGTTTGTTGTCATCCGCCAGCGGCACGAAGCCGATCTGCCCCGTGCCGGCCAGGTCCATGCCCAGGGTGAAGTCCAGCGCGGCGCCGGGCTGCAGCAGGTCGGCCCCAAGAGCGGCGGCCAGGGGCAGCGGCAGGTCCGCATCGGCCGGCGCTGCGCTGATGGTCAGGGTCTGGCCTGCGAGCTTCAGTTCGGGCTGGCCTTGCAGGCCGCGCAGGTCGCTCACGCCGAAGTTCAGCCAGGGCCGGCCCAGCGCGATCTGGCCGCCCTTCTCTCGCGGTGCCACGCCGTCCCAGACGAAACGCCCGGCGCTGTCGTGGCGGCTGTTGTAGACCGTGACCGGAAACACGCCGCGCCAGCGCACCTCGGTGGTGAGGCGGCTGCGTGTGTCCATGGTTTGAGGAAACACCGTCGCCACGCGGTGTTCCTTGACCGTCTCTTCGCGCTCGATGTTGCGCGCCACGTCGACCACCACCTTGCGGGTGAATGTCTCGGTGTAGGGCACGTGCAGCACGGGGCCGGTGAGGGTCTGTGTGCCGGCGTGGGCTCGGGCCACCTCGCGCGTGGCCTGTTCGCGGTTCTGGGTGCGCTCGGTGACCAGGTCGCTCACCATGGCCAGGGGAATCAGCAGCAGGACCATCAGAAAGCCGATGACGGCGGTCTTGCTCAGCAGGGGAAACCGGTTCACTTCTCGCTCCTTGTGTTGGGACGGAGCGATTCTTCAAAGCGGCTGTGCGGTGCCCACGCAGCCTGTGTGAAGCGAATGTGAAACGGATCAGGCCTTCTCGACACCCCAAGGGGTGAGGCGAACGAAGACCACCGAGCTGAGGCCATACAACGCCATGCCCGCCGACAGCAGCGCGAAGATGGTCCAGGTGGGCGTCTGCCACAGCGCCAGCAGCAGGCCGCCGCCGGCCACCATCACCAGCCGCAGCGTGCCCGCCAGCACCGGGCCAACGGCCTTGCCCGCACCCAGCGACGAGAAGTACAGCGACAGGCCCAGGCCGAACAGGCCGTAGACCGGGCCGGCCCAGCGGAAGTAGCCCGCCGCGGCGTCCAGCACCGCCGGGTCCTGCGAGAACAGACCGGTCCAGAGGTTGGGCGCGAGTGTCACGATCAGGCCCAGCCCGCCGAGCACGGCGGTGGCCAACCCCGCCGCCGTCCAGGCCGCGCGCCGCGCCCGGACCACCAGCCCGGCGCCAATCGCCATGCCCACCAGCGGCACCGACGCCACCCCGATGGCGAACGCGACCGGCACCAGCAGGAATTCGAGCCGCGTGCCGATGCCGTAGCCGGCCAGCGCGTCGGTGCCGAACTGCGCCACCAGCCGCGTGAGGATGAGGATGGTCAGCACGGTCTGCAGCGGCGAGATGCAGGCCACCGCGCCGACGCGCAGGATGTCGGCGAACAGCGCGCGCTCGAAACGAGTTCCGCGCATGTTCAGCGATATGCGCGCCCGGCCCGAAGCGAGAGTCCACCACAACCAGGCCGCGCCCGCCCCGTAGGCGACCACACCACCCGCCGCGACGCCCGCCATGCCCAGCGGCGGGAACGGCCCCCAGCCCAGCCCGAGCACTCCACCCAGCACCACCTGCAACAGCGCCACGGCAAACAGCGTGACCGAGGGCGCGGCCATGTTGCCCGCGCCGCGGATCACCGACGCCAGGGTGTTCACCAGCCAGACGAACACCGAGCCCAGGAAGGCCACGTTGCCATAGGCCATGGCCTGCGCCAGCGCCTCGCCCTGCCCTCCCAGCGCCGACAGCAGGGCTTCGCCGAGCGTGAGCATGGCCACCGTGTACACGACACCGGCGGCCAGCGCGATCCACACCGCGTGCACCGCCAGCGCGTTGGCCCGCGCGGCATCGCCTGCGCCCAGCGCCCGGCTCACCGCCGACGAGACGCCGCCGCCCATGGCACCGGCCGACAGCATCATCTGGAACATCACGAAGGGGAACACCAGCGCCATGCCGGCCAGCGCGGGCGAGCCGAAGCGGCCGACGTAGGCGGTCTCGGCGATCGCCGCCAGCGCGGTTGCCAGCATGGCCACCATGTTGGGCAGCGCGAACTTCAGCAGCAGCGGCAGGATGGGCGCGGTCAGCAGGGGGTTGGGCGCGCTGGCCCCGGGCTCACTCATCGCCCTCGCCCCTGGCCGCCACGGGAGCGAGCTTGTCCATCGACGCGTCGATCAGCGCGTGCAGCGCCACCACCTGGTCCTCGCCGAGCAGGCGGTTGATGCCCAGTTGCGCCACCTTCCAGCGCCGCTTGGCCTCGGCGCGCTTCTCGCGGCCGGCGGGCGTGAGGCTCACCAGGCGGCTGCGCGCGTCCTCGCCCGCCGCGACCACGACCCAGCCGGCATCGACCAGCGGCCGCAGGTTGCGCGTGAGCGTGGACGCGTCCATCTTCAGCCCCTCGGCCAGCTCGCCGGGACGCACCGGCCCCAGTTTGTCGACATAGGACAGCAGCGAGTACTGCGTGGTCTTGAGCCCCACCTGCGCCATCTCAGCGTCGTAGAACTGGGCCACGCGGCGCATGAACTGGCGCAGCTTGAGGTTGGTGCAACCTTGCGGCAGGGATTTGGGGGTGGTGCTTGCGGCCATGTGTTGATTGTATCTACAATAATTGCATATGCAACTGTTTTGAGGACACACCATGGACACCGAGAACATCCGCCTGCGCTGGGAACAGGAAGAAGCTGCCGTGCGGCAGCGCATTGAGGCCGGCGGTGGCCGGGCCGGCGTTTCAAGGCCGGAACAGATCGCCGGCAAGACGGGGCTGGAGATCATGCAGGCGCTGCTGCGCGGCGAGCTGCCCTACCCGCCCATCAGCGAGACCCTGGGCTTCTACCTGATCGAAGTGGGCGACGGTCACGCGGTGTTCCAGGGTGAACCGCAGTTCAAACACTACAACCCGCTGGGCACGGTGCACGGCGGCTGGTACGCCACCCTGCTGGACTCGGCGCTGGGCTGTGCGGTGCAGACCAAGCTGCCCGCCGGCACCGGCTACACCACCGCCGAGCTCGGCCTGAACATCGTGCGCGCCGCGAGCGACAGGACGGGGCCGCTGCGCGCCATTGGCAAGGTGATCCACAGCGGGCGGCAGATGGCCACCGCCGAGGCCCGCATCGTCGGACCCGACGGCAAGCTCTACGCCCACGCCACCACCACCTGCTTCATCTTCGACGCGACCGCGCGGGCCGGCCGCTGAGGCACGGGGGCGCGGCGCGTCAGGCTGGCAGTGTCCAGCTCGCGCGGCAGCCGCGCGGGTCGGCCACGTTGTCAATGCGCAGCGCGCCTCCGTGCAGCTCACTGACCTCCTTGACAAGGCACAGGCCCAGGCCCGAACTTTTTTCCTGCGTGTCGGCGCGCGGCAGCGAATAGAAGCGGTCGAAGATCCTGTCGGCCGCGTAGTCGGGCACGCCCGGCCCCTCGTCGCGCACCGACCACTCCACCAGCCCGTCCACGCGCCTGGCTGCCACCACCAGCGCGCCGCCCTGCGGTGAAAAGTCGATGGCGTTGTCCAGCAGGTTCTGCAGCGCCTGCGCGATCAGGAAGCGGTCGCCACGCACCATGGCGCCCTCGTCCAGCGTGGTCTGCAGCCGCAGGTTCTTGCGCCGCAGCGTCGGTTCGGCGGTGTGCAGCAGCTCGCGCGTGAGCACCGCCAGGTCCACCGGCTCCACCTTGCGCAGCTGCCGCAGCTGCTCCACGTCGGCCAGCGCCAGCAGCCGGTCGATCAGCTGCTGCAGGCGCTCGGTCTGGCGCTGGATGTTGCCGGCGAAGCGCTCGCGGTCGGCCTCGGGCATGGGCTCCTGCAGCAGCTCGGCTGCACCGCGGATCGCCGCCAGCGGGCTCTTGAGCTCGTGCGTCAGCGTGTGCACATAGTTCTCGACGTAGGCCTTGTCTTCGAGCTTCAGGCGCATGCGCTCGACCGCCTGCGCGAGGTCGGCGAACTCGGTGTTGCCCGAGAGCCGGCCCATGCGCGGCAGCTCGGCGCGTTCGCCGCGCGCCACGGCGTTGGCGTAGCCGCGCAGGCGCGAGAGCGAGCTCGCGATCCACCAGGTGAACAGCAGGCCGATTGCCAGCGACAAGCCCAGCAGCACCCAGGACCAGTTGAGGATGCGGTCGCGGCTGCGCTGGATGTAGGGCTCCAGCGTCTGGTTCGGGCGCGAGACGGTGAGCACGCCGATGATGCGCTGGCCGTCCTTCACAGGCGCCGCCACATGCATCACGGTGCGGTCGGCGTCGTATTCGCTCTCGCCGCTGGAGCGCGCGCCGTACTCGCCGCGCAGCGTGCGCAGCACGTCGTTCCACTGCGAATGGTCCTTGCCCAGATCCTGCCCGCGGCTGTCGAACACCACGATGCCGCGCGCGTCGGTGACGGTGATGCGGTAGTCGATGCGCGACTTGCGAAAGCCCCAGATGGTCGCGCCCGGGTCCACCGAGGGCAGCGCCGACAGCGCCTGCGCAAAGGAGCCGCTGGCGATGGTGCCGGCCTTCAGGTCCGGCGCCGCCACCAGCGCCAGCGCGTTCGCCGCGTCCACCAGGCTGTCCTCCATCGCCAGCCGCGTGCCGGGCTTGACCTCCTCGATGAAGACACGCAGCACGACAAACAGCGCCAGGCCGAGCACCAGGAAGAAGGCGAACAGCAGACGCAGGCCGATGCGCATGGATTCAGGCCGACAGCGTGAGGGAGTAGCCCATGTTCCGGTGCGTCTGGATCAGGTCGGGCGAGAGGCCGCGCTCGCGCAGCTTGGCGCGCAGCAGCTTGATGTGGGCGTCGACCGTGCGGTCCAGCGTGTCGGGCGCATCGGCCCAGACCAGATCCATCAGCTCGGCGCGCGAGAAGATGCGGCCTGGGCGCCGCAACAGCGTCGCCAGCAGCAGGAACTCGTAGCGCGTGAGCGCGAGGTAGCCGCCGCCGCAAGCGATGCGCTGCGCCGTCTCGTCCAGGCGGAGCGCGGCAGCCCCGGCGGTGGCCGGCGCAGCGCCCTGCTCCGCCGCCTTGCCGTTCGCCGTGCGCCGCAGGATCGCCTTGACCCGCGCGCAGACCTCGCGTGGCGAAAACGGCTTGCTCACGTAGTCGTCCGCGCCCAGCTCCAGCCCGAGCACACGATCGATCTCCTCGCTGCGCGCGGTGAGGAAGACGATGGGCAGCTCGCTCGTTCTTCGGATGGCGCGACAGACATCGAAGCCGTTGCCGTCGGGCACGCCGACGTCGAGGATCGCGAGGTCGGGCGGGTGCTGCGCAAACGCGGCCAGCGCTTCGCGCGCCAGGGTGACGTGAACAACCTCGAAGCCCTCGCTGCGCAGTGCGTAGAGCAGCGTGTCGGCGATGGCGGGTTCGTCTTCGAGGAGGAGGATGCGGGGCAATTTCATCTTTCGCCCAAAGGGCTCTTCCTGCGGTTGAACTCCAAGAGACTGCAGACATATTTTTCAAAGCTACAGCTTCACATGGCATTCAACCGCATCAAGCAACTCGATTTACTTCAAGTCAAGATCAATTCTCTCGCCATTCAGCAAAACGATTGATCCATTGACCAATGCCTGCCCTGAAACATCAGCCTCAACATACTTGGCAACAAGCGATTTAGGAAAGTAAAAATCATACGTCAACCATTCAGCCGGAGAGAAATTATCAGCAAAGTTTGATTTTTGGGTTTTTACACTTATCTTGAAGCCATCAACCGGCAGCGCCCCGGATGCAGAAACCAAAGTTTTCAGCATTTTGCGCACCACCTCATCAAAGACCAAAACACCAATTCCATAGTTATTCAGTTTCAGCTCGTTGTATTTAACATTATGCTCCAAAGTTAATGAAACATGCTGCCGCCCCTTGAAACTCTCTCTACATATCTCACTCAAATCAGATTTCCGCGCCCAGCTACTCAATCGAATGGCCCGAACCCAAGAATCAAGGTTCCGCGCAAATACTTGAGATTCCGACTCCTTTAAAATTTTGCAAAAGTAGTCAGAAGGGCGAGGGACAGCAATTTTTAATACATCGCCATCAGGCTCGGCTCCTGAATATGTTGCCCGCGTAACCTTTGACACATCAGACTCGAAAAATCCTGGCATACCAGCGGAAGCGCCGCCACCCGAGAAATAGCCAAAATACAAACCCTTCAAATTCGACTTGTAGAGCCAGTCAAAAGGTTTATAAGCAGAATCACTGGGAAAATCATAGGAATAGTACGCCCCAAACTCCACTGGGACTCGCAACACACAGAATCCTAGAGCATCACTAAGACACTCAAAAACCTTGTTCTTTTCTTTTACTTTCCCTCCCTCTCCATTGGTTCTGGCGTAGTCGGCAACCGTTAGTGCAACCCGAGCACCTTCGATGGGGTTACCGGCGACGTCTACAGCTTGAAAGCGATAAACATGTTCCGCAGAGCCCCCATGAGATGCAGGCGTTCTTACCAGAACATCAGTTGGGATGGTTTCTCGAACATTTACACCAGAGGAGAACTTAGTTGCAAAAACCTCTTCCCCTCGTATTTCTGAGAAATAACCCCAAACATCCTTACCACCATGCGGAAAAGCTTGACGCACGATTTCTGGCTCATTGTCAGCCTCGTAATACCCCCCTTTCCAATGCTGACCAAGCTGGACTCGCAAGGAAACATTAGCAATGCCATTCGAGTCCGTAACTACGGTTTCATGCACTCGCACAGGATCATCATGCGTAAAGACGGTTGCGAGATCAGTTTTGACTGCATGAAACCGAACCCCTTCCACCGGAGCACCAGCATTGTTTTTCGCTGAAATTTGGTAGCTATGAGTGACAAACTCAGGAACACCTACTGGCTTTGGGAGTCTGTTTCTTGCACATCCCGCAAGCGTCACGGCAAGCATAAAAACCAAGAACAGTCTAAAAGCCATCAAATTTCCTTCACAATCAAATCAACAACATCACGAACACCATCACGATTTGAGAAAAAATCCCGTTCCAGATGAGAAATTTCCACGCGATAAATATTGGAGCCCTTGAGAAAGACGTAGGTTGTAAACCTGACAGGTTCTTTCGAGCCAGACGGCACACCCACAACATGTACAAAATTTCCACGAATACCAGCAACTTCGAATTCCGATATCGGAAATAGATTCGGCGCTGCCACCTTAGCCACCATCGCTTGCTGCTGCAACTTCAGCTGATCAACAACATTAATTTCCACCGAATTAGAAAGCACAGAAACCGCCAGATAGACATCAGGACTTTGCCTTTTTGCCCATAAAACAGCACCACTGCGAACTTTCGCATCTGGAATCGTCATTTTGGACCAAGGATCAGGAATCTTAAGCTCCCGAAGTTGGGGCTGCCCACCTGATTTTGAAGCGCCTTGTTGCTCAGGCCTTCCGCCCGATATATCCAATGCTGCGGCCTGGCGAGCTGGTTGAGCCGAAACATCACTTACCGGAGCGAACCCTCGCTCCCTCATCGCCGACTCACACCGATGCTGATTGATTACTGCAATTGGAGCCCCTAACCACCCCCAGCCTACATTCTGACAATAAGAAACCTCTCCCGATGAATTTCTCATCTCAGTGTTGTAGGCAGCACACCCAGAGAAAAATCCAGCCCCAAAGATCAACACCAACCTCATCAAAATACGAGAATATGAAATCATCTGAAAGGAAGTTCCGAAAAATTAAACAACCAGTCAAAGCCACAATCACAAATGACTAAAACCAGACCCAAGGCAAGCGCCGGCATTATCAATTAATGTAGACAGTCGGCGTCCACTGAAAGCCCAAGCTGGCATCCTAAAGCAACACCCGCTCCAGCTCCCGCCGCATCACCCCCCGGTCCACATCCACCCCGCTCCAGAGCCGGATCGCCACCGCGCCCTGGTTCACCAGCATGCCCAGGCCGTCGAGCACGGTGCAGCCGGCGGCTTCGGCGGTGCGGATGAGGTGGGTGCGCGGCGGGTTGGGGATGGCGTCGGCCACCACCATGCCGGGGCGCAGGGTGCTCCAGTCGATGTCGAGCTGGTCGTCCACATTCGGGAACAAGCCGATGGAGGTGGCGTTGACCACGATGCCGGTGCCCGTGGGAATCTGCATGGTCGGCTGCCAGTGCAGGTATTCGGCGGTGGCGCCGGTCCTGGCCGCGATCAGGTCGGCCAGCTCCTGGCCGCGCAGCCGGCCCCGGTTGACCACGGTGATGTGGGCCGCGCCGGCCAGCGCCAGTTCCACCGCCACCGCGCGCGCCGCGCCACCGGCGCCGAACAGCAGCACGCGCTGGCCTTCGATGGTGCATACCGGGCGCAGCGCTTCGACGAAGCCCTGGCCGTCGGTGTTCTCGCCCACCAGCAGGTCCCCCTGCAGCACCACGGTGTTGACCGCGCCGATGATCTGCGCCGACGGTGCCAGGCCATCGAGGTGCTCGATCACCGTCACCTTGTGCGGCAGCGAGCAGTTGAACCCGGCCCAGCCCATGGCGCGGGCGCCGCGCACCGCGTCGGCCAGCCGCTCGGGCGGCACCTCGCAGTTGACGTAGCGCCATTCCATGCCGTGGTGCCGGTAGGCGGCCTCGATCATGGCGACCGTCGGGTTCTCGGCGGCGGGCTGTGCGAAGGAACCGGTGAGGGTGTGGAGGAAGTTCATGGCGGCTCCCGGCGAATGAGGGGCCCCATGAAAACAAAAAAGCCGGTCTGGGGCAAGACCGGCTTGGGAAAAACGCCCGCCGGCTGGCGGGCGCCGGAGACATTCACTTGCGCGCAGCGGCCACAGCAGCCTGCGTGTCTTTCCACAGCGCCTCGCCCACGTTGGCGGCGATGCTGGCGTTGACGGCGCCCAGCTTCTCGCGCATGCGGTTCGCTTCGGCCGGGCTGAGTTCGTTGACCTGCATGCCCTTGGCCTTGAGGTCGCCCAGGGCCTTGGCGGCTTCGGCGCGGGTGTCCTGGCGCTCGAAGTCGCGGCTCTTCTTCGCGGCGTCGGCCAGCACCTTCTGCTCGTCCTTGGAGAGGCCGTCCCACCACTTCTTGCTCACGGTGACGATCCAGGGGCTGTAGACGTGGTTGGTCACGGTCAGGTACTTCTGCACCTCGTAGAACTTGCTCGACAGGATGGTGTTGTAGGGGTTCTCCTGGCCGTCGACGGTCTTGGTCTCCAGCGCGGTGAACAGCTCGGAGAACGGCAGCGGGATGGCGTTGGCGCCCAGGGTCTTGAAGCTGTTGAGGAAGACGTCGTTCTGCATCACGCGCAGCTTGATGCCGTTCAGGTCTTCCAGCTTGGCCACGGGCTGCTTGTTGTTGGTCAGGTTGCGGAAGCCGTTCTCCCAGTACACCAGCCCGACCAGGCCTTTCTCCTGCAGCTTGTCCATCACCTTCTGGCCCACCGGGCCGTCGAGCACGGTGTCGGCTTCCTTGGCGTTGTTGAACAGGAAGGGCGTGTCCCAGATCGCCATTTCCTTGGTGATGCCCACCAGGGTGGCGGTGGAGCCGACCATCATTTCCTGCGCGCCGCCGATCAGGGCCTGCTGCATCTGCACGTCGGAGCCGAGCGCGGCGGCGCCGATGGCGCGCACCTTCATCTTGCCGCCCGAGGCCTTCTCGACTTCCTGAGCGAACAGCTTGACGGCGCGGCCCTGGTTGGAGTCTTCGTTGAGGCCGTAGCCGAAGCGGATCAGGCGCGGCTTGATGTCCTGCGCGAAGCTGGCAAACGGGGCGGCGAAGGCGGCCACGGCGGTGGCGGCGATCAGGGTGCGGCGGAACATGGACATGACAGTCTCCTTGGGTGAAAAATCGGACGAACGGATCAGCGCATCCACGCCACGGGGGCGGTGACGATCTGCGGGAACAACACGAACAGGGCCAGCACCAGCGTGTAGCTGAGCAGGAAGGGGTTCACGCCCTTGATGACCTGGTGCATGGGCAGGCGGCCCACGCCGGCCACCACGTTGAGCACGGTGCCCACGGGCGGCGTGATGAGGCCGATGGCGCCGTTGAGCACGAACATCAGGCCGAAGTACACCGGGTCGATGCCGGCCTTGACGGCGATGGGCAGCATCACCGGCGCGAAGATCAGGATGGTGGGCGTGAGGTCGAGTGCGGTGCCGATCAGCACCAGCACGATCATCATCACGGCCATCAGCAGGCGCGGGTTCTCCACCAGGGGCCCCAGCCAGCCGCCCAGCACACCGGGCAGGTCGGCCAGCGTGATCATGTAGCTGGCCACCTGGGCGCCGGCACAGAGGAACATCACCACCGCGGTGGTGCGCGCGGCGCGCACCAGCACACCGTGCAGGGCGCCGATCTTCATCTCGCGGTGGATGAACAGCGACACCACCAGCGCGTAGAACGCGGCCACAACGGCGGCCTCGGTGGGCGTGAACACGCCGCTCTTCATGCCGCCGATGATGATCAGCGGCATCAGCAGCGCCCAGAACGCGCGGGCCGTGGCGCGCAGACGGCCGGCCATCGGCACCGGTGGGTTGTCCTGCAGGTTCATGCCCTTGAGCACGATCTTCCAGGTGACGATCAGCGCGGCGCCCATCATCAGACCCGGCACGATGCCCGAGAGGAACAGCGCCGAGATGGAGGTGTTGGTGGTGACGCCGTAGATGATGAACGGCATGGACGGCGGGATGATGGGCGCGATGATGCCGCCCGAGGCGATCAGCCCGGCCGAGCGGTGCATGGGGTAGCCGTGCTCGCGCATCATGGGCAGCAGGATGGTGGCCAGCGCCGCGGTGTCGGCCAGGGCCGAGCCGCTCATGGACGCCATCAGCACCGCCGCGCCGATGGCCACGAAACCCAGGCCGCCGCGGATGTGGCCGACCCAGGTCTGCGCCATTTCGATGATGCGCCGGCTGATGCCGCCACTGTTCATCAGCTCGCCGGCCAGGATGAAGAAGGGCACGGCCAGCAGCGGGAAGCTGTCCACACCGGCCACCATGTTCTGCGCCAGCAGCTGGGTGTCGAAGAAGTCCATCACCCAGGCCATGGCGGCGCCGGTGAGCAGCAGGGCGAACGCCATGTTCATGCCGATGCCCATGAGCACCAGCATGCCGAGGACGAAGACGATGAAGGCTTGTGCTTCGAGGCTCATCGCGTCACTCCACGTCCACGCCGTGGCCGAGGTCCAGCGGCTTGGCCTTGATGATTTCCCACACCACCATCGCGCCGATGGCAATGGCGCACAGCAGCGCAGGCAGCGGCAGCAGCGCGGCCGGCGCCTTGAGCACCACCGAGTGGCTGTCCATGCCCACCACCACCTGCTGCCAGGCGCCCCGGCCCAGCAGCACGCAGGCCAGCAGCACCAGCAGGCGGATCAGCAGCGTGGCGGCCTTGAAAGCCAGCGGACGGCGGCGCAGCAGACCCACCAGGCTGGTGAAGGCCATGTGCTCGCCGGCCGGGTAGGCCGCGGCGGCGCCGAGGAACACCATCCAGACGAACAGCAGGCGCGAGAGTTCCTCGCTGGCGGCCACGCCGCTGCCGAAGCCGTAGCGCAGCACCACGTTGAGGAAGACGGAACAGGCCATGACGGCCAGGCACACGGCCATCAGGGTCTGGGCCGCGCGCTGCAGGGGATGCGCCTTGGGTTGGTCGGGCGTGTTCATGCGGCCTCCTGGCTGGGGGACGGGGCGGCGGCCCAGGCGGCGGCCTGGTCCAGCAGTTGCGGCAGGGGCTCGGCCGCGTCGACGCGCAGCACGCCGGGCTCGCCCACCGGCGATTCCAGCGTGGCGAACTGGCTGTCCACCAGTGCGGTGTTGAAGAAGTGCGCCGAGCGCGCGGCCACGCGTTCGCTGGCCAGCGCCGGGGTGATGTCGATGAAGACGAAGCGCAGGCCCGGGGCCGCGGCGCGCAGCTGGTCGCGGTAGGCGCGCCGCAGGGCCGAGCAGGTCAGCACCACGCCACCGGGCGAACGGGCCAGCAGGCCGGCCAGGGTCGCCAGCCAGCCGGCGCGGTCGGCGTCGGTCAGGGCGATGCCTTCGCGCATCTTCTGCCGGCTCGCAGGGCTGTGGTGGTCGTCGCCTTCGATCAGCGGCAGCCCGAGGCGTTGGGCCAGACCGGCGCCCAGGCTGGACTTGCCGCAACCGGCCACGCCCATGATCACCAGCGACGCATTTTGAACCATGTTCATGCTTGAGATAGCGCTATCTTTTGTCGGAAGAAAAAACGGCCTGTGGCCAGGCCGGGCTTGGTGGCGGCTCGGGTTTTCGAGGGTGTCCGCCCCTTTGAGATAGCGCTATCTTACGGCTATGATTCTTCGCCGACACCCGGACAAACCCTGATGCCACCCGCCCCACCGCCGCCTCCTTCCCGCCCCCGCGCCACCGGCCGGGTGACCCTGGCCGACGTTGCGGCACTGGCGGGCGTGAGCCCGATCACCGTCTCGCGCGCCCTGCGCGGCGAGCGCACCGTGGACCCGGTGCTGGCGGCGCGGGTCAAGGAAGCGGCGCAGCAGCTGCGCTACGTGCCCGACCCGGCGGCGCGCGCCCTGGCCTCGCGCCACGGCTCGCATGTGGCGGTGCTGATTCCGATGCTGTCCAACGCCCTGTTCGTCGACCTGCTCGAGGCGGTGCAGCGCACGCTGCGACCGGCCGGCTACCAGACGCTGATCGGCATCACCCACTACAGCCCCGACGAGGAAGAACAGCTGCTGCGCGAACAGCTGCAGCACCGGCCCGCCGGTCTGCTGGTGACCGGCATCGACCAGAACGCCGCCACGCGCGAACTGATGGCGCACAGCGGCGTGCCCTGTGTGCACCTGATGGAACTGTCCACCGACCCGGCGCAGTACTGCGTGGGTTTCTCGCAGCGCGATGCGGGCGAGGCCATCACCCGCCACCTGCTGGACCGCGGCCGGCGCCGCATCGCCTTCGTCGCCGCCCAGCTCGACCCGCGCACCCTGCAGCGCGCCGAGGGCTACCGCCGTGCGCTGCGGGCCGCGGGCCTGTACGACCCGGCGCTGGAGTGGCTCGATCCGCGGCCCTCGTCGATGGCCCTGGGCGGAGAACTGCTGGAGCGGCTGCTGCGCGAGCAGCCCGGCTGCGACGCCGTCTTCTTCTGCAACGACGACCTGGCCCAGGGCGGGCTGCTGGCCGCGCTGCGCCTGGGCGTGGCCGTGCCGCAGCGGCTGGCGGTGGCGGGCTTCAACGACCTCTCGGGCAGCGACCAGATGCTGCCGCCGCTGACCACCGTGGCCACACCGCGCGGCGCCATCGGCGAGGCCAGCGCGCAGATGCTGCTGAGCCTGATGCGCGGCGACACGCCCGCCCGCCATTCGGTGGACCTGGGTTTCGAGTTGCGGCTGCGCGCCTCCACCTGAGCCTTTTCGATACCTTGCTGCACCCGCGAAGTACCGCTTTGCAGGTCGCACATACTTTTTGCCGGCACCTAGGGTAAATCCCAGCCTGATAACGCAAGCAAGTACATATCTGGCCGATTTGCGTACAAACCGCGGGTCAGAAGGTGCCCAGAATCCGGTCCACGGTTTCAGACACCGTTGAACCTGGACGAACGCCACCACCCACCTCAGGAGACACCCTGTGAAATTCCGCCTTGCCACCGTGTTCGCCGCCGGCCTGCTGGCCGCCGCGGGCGCCAACGCCGCCACCGAACTCGTGATCGCGACCGTGAACAACGGCCACATGATCGAGATGCAGAAGCTCTCGAAGAACTTCGAAGCCGCCAACCCCGACATCAAGCTCAAGTGGGTGACGCTGGAAGAAGGCGTGCTGCGCCAGCGCGTGACGACCGACATCGCCACCAAGGGCGGCCAGTTCGACATCATGACCATCGGCATGTACGAGGCGCCGATCTGGGGCAAGAAAGGCTGGCTCACCGAGCTCAAGACCGACGCCGCCTACGACGTGGACGACCTGCTGCCCGCGGTGCGCGGCGGCCTGACGGTGGACGGCAAGCTGTTCGCCGCCCCGTTCTACGGCGAATCGTCCATGCTGATGTACCGCAAGGACCTGGCCGACAAGGCCGGCATCAAGGTCGCCGACAACCCGACCTGGACCGACATCAAGGCGCTGGCCGCCAAGATCCACAACCCGCCCAACACCTACGGCATCTGCCTGCGCGGCAAGCCGGGCTGGGGCGACAACATGGCCTTCCTGTCCACCCTGGTCAACACCCACGGCGGCCAGTGGTTCGACATGAGCTGGAAGCCCCAGCTGGAGAGCAAGCCCTGGAAGGACGCCATCACCTTCTACGTCGACCTGCTGAAGAACTACGGCCCGCCCGGCTCGTCGAACAACAGCTTCAACGAGATCCTGGCGCTGACCAACTCGGGCAAGTGCGGCATGTGGATCGACGCGACCATCGCCGCCTCCTTCGTGAGCGACCCCAAGCAGTCGAAGGTGGCCGACCAGATGGCCTTCGCCCAGGCCCCCACCGCCGTGACGCCCAAGGGCGCGAACTGGCTGTGGTCCTGGAACCTGGCCATCCCCGCCGGTTCGAAGAAGGTCGACGCCGCCCAGAAGTTCGTGACCTGGGCCACCAGCAAGGAATACATCCAGCTGGTCGCCAAGACCAACGGCTGGGCCAACGTGCCCACCGGCACCCGCAAGAGCACCTACGCCTCGCCGGAGTTCCAGAAGGCTGCCCGCTTCGCCGCGGCCGAGCTCAAGGCCATCGAATCGGCCAACCCGACCGACTCGACCCTGCCCAAGAGCCCGTATGTCGGCGTGCAGTTCGCCGCCATTCCGGAGTTCCAGTCCATCGGCATCGCCGTGGGCCAGCAGATGAGCGCCGCGCTCGCCGGCAAGACCAGCGTGGACGACGCGCTCAAGGCCTCG
This sequence comes from Hydrogenophaga pseudoflava, assembly GCF_004353865.1. NCBI lineage: Bacteria > Pseudomonadati > Pseudomonadota > Betaproteobacteria > Burkholderiales > Comamonadaceae > Hydrogenophaga > Hydrogenophaga pseudoflava. The sequence continues at coordinate 1,783,234 of NZ_CP037867.1, read as the reverse complement.
CAGGTCGCCGCCGAACGCGAGATGAAGAAGGCCGGCTACTACAAGTAAGCCACCGCAGGCCCCACCCGGTCTGACCGCCCCCTCCCCCGCCCGCGGGGGAGGGGTTTTCCCCTCTCACGTCCATGGCCATGAACCGCCCCACATCGCGCACCCTGCCGCGTCTGCTGCTGACGCCCGCGGTGGCCACGCTCTTCCTGTGGATGATCGTGCCGCTGGTGATGACGATCTATTTCTCCGTCATCCGCTACAACCTGATGCAGCCCGACCAGAGCGGCTTCGTCGGGCTGGAGAACTTCGAATACTTCGTGACCGATCCGTCGTTCACGACCTCGGTGATCAACACCATCCTGCTGCTGGGCAGCGTGATCCTGATCACCGTGATCCTGGGCGTGGCCATCGCCCTGCTGATCAACGAGCCCTTCGCCGGCCGCGGCATCGTGCGCGTGCTGCTGATCTCGCCCTTCTTCGTCATGCCCACGGTCAACGCGCTGATGTGGAAGAACATGATGATGAACCCGATCTACGGCGTGCTGGCCCAGGTCTGGGCCTTCTTCGGCGCCGCGCCGGTGGACTGGCTCACCGACCACCCGCTGTTCTCGGTGATCGTGATGGTGAGCTGGCAGTGGCTGCCGTTTGCCACGCTGATCTTCATGACCGCGCTGCAGAGCATGGACCGCGAGCAGCTGGAAGCCGCGCGCATGGACGGCGCCACCTACGGCCAGCAGCTGCGCTACCTCTACATCCCGCACCTGGGCCGCTCGGTGGCCGTGGTCGTGATGATCGAGCTGATCTTCCTGCTCAGCGTCTTCGCCGAGATCTACACCACCACCGGTGGCGGCCCGGGCGACGCCAGCACCAACGTGGCCTTCCTGATCTTCAAGCAGGCGCTGCTGAACTTCGACGCCGGTGTGGCCTCGGCCGGTGCCCTGTTCGCCGTCGTGCTGGCCAACATCGCCGCGATCTTCCTGATCCGCATGGTCGGCAAGAACCTCGACAAATAAGGCCCATCCCATGGCACGTCAATCCACCTTCACCCCCGCCTACGCGGTGCGCACCGTGGCCGCCTGGGCCGTGGCCCTGCTGCTGTTCTTCCCGCTGGGCTGGCTGCTGCTGACAGCGTTCAAGACCGAGCTGCAGGCCATCGCGGTGCCGCCCGAGCTGTTCTTCTCGCCCACACTGGAAAACTTCCACGAGGTGCAGGAACGCAGCGACTACCTGCACTACGCCTGGAACTCGGTGGTCACCAGCGTGGTATCCACCCTGCTGGGCCTGGCCATCGCCGCCCCCGCGGCCTACGCCATGGCCTTCCACAAGGGCCAGCGCGACAAGGACATCCTGATGTGGATGCTCTCCACCAAGATGATGCCGGCGGTGGGCGCCCTGGTGCCCATCTACGTGATGGCGCAGAAGAGCCAGCTGCTGGACACGCAGCTGGGCCTGATCATCGTGTTCACGTTGTCCAACCTGCCCATCATGGTCTGGATGCTGTACTCCTCGTTCAAGGAGATCCCGCACGAGATCCTGGAGGCCGCGCGCATGGACGGCGCCACCCTCTGGCAGGAGGCCACCAAGGTGCTGCTGCCGCTGGGCATGGGCGGCCTGGCCTCCACCGGCCTGCTGTGCCTGGTGCTGAGCTGGAACGAGGCCTTCTGGTCGCTCAACCTCAGCTCGGCCAAGGCCGGCACGCTGGCCACGCTGATCGCCAGCTACTCCAGCCCCGAAGGCCTGTTCTGGGCCAAGCTGTCCGCCGCCTCGCTCATGGCCATTGCCCCCATCGTGGTCTTTGGCTGGTTCAGCCAGAAGCAGCTCGTCCAGGGCCTCACGTTCGGCGCTGTGAAGTAACCCCATTCAAGAGAGACAAGAGACCACCATGGCCTACCTGCAACTCCAAGGCATTGAAAAGTTCTTCGGCGAGAACCGCGCCATCAAGGGCATCGACCTGTCCATCGAAAAGGGCGAGTTCATCGTTTTCGTCGGGCCGTCCGGCTGCGGCAAGTCCACGCTGCTGCGCCTGATCGCCGGGCTCGAACACATCGACGGCGGCAGTCTGGTGCTCGACGGCAAGGACATCACGCACGCCCCCTCCTCCAAGCGCGACCTGGCGATGGTGTTCCAGAGCTACGCGCTGTACCCGCACATGAGCGTCTACGAGAACATGTGCTTCGCGCTCAAGCTGGCCAAGGTCGACCCCAAGGTGATCGACGAGAAGGTGCAGAACGCCGCGCGCATCCTCAACCTCACGCAGTACCTGCAGCGCACGCCCAAGGAACTCTCGGGCGGCCAGCGCCAGCGCGTGGCCATCGGCCGCGCCATCGTGCGCTCGCCCAAGGTCTTCCTGTTCGACGAGCCGCTGTCCAACCTGGACGCCGCGCTGCGCGGCCAGACCCGGGTGGAGATCGCCAAGCTGCACCGCGACCTGGGCGCCACCACCATCTACGTGACGCACGACCAGGTGGAGGCCATGACGCTGGCCGACAAGGTGGTCGTGCTGCGCGACGGCGTCATCGAACAGGTGGGCACGCCGCTGGAGCTGTACGACCGGCCCGCCAACCAGTTCGTGGCCCAGTTCATCGGCACGCCGCAGATGAACGTGGTGCCGCTGCAGCAGGTGCCCGCCGTGGTGGCCCAGCAGGCGCCCGCCGGCGCCGTGGGTGGCGCCATCGGCCTGCGGCCGGAGAACGTGAGCGTGCGCAGCACCGGCAGCACGCCGGTGAGCGGCCAGGTGGACCTGGTCGAGGCCCTGGGCGCCGAGACCCTGATCTACGTGAGCACGCCCAACGGCGCGCAGTTCGTGGCGCGCCAGAACGAGCGCACCGGCCTGCACGCGGGCGATGCGGTGAGCCTGGACATCGACGCCTCGCAGGCCCACTGGTTCGACACCGCCGGCCGCGTGGTCGCCGCACGGGCCGCCTGACGCCATGGCTTCCTCACAAGCTCTCCAGGGCAAGACCGCCGCCGTCACCGGCGCGGCCTCGGGCATCGGTTTCGCCAGCGCGAAGGCCCTGGCCGATGCCGGCGCCCGCGTGGTGCTGATCGACCGCGATGCCGCGGCGCTGGACAAGGCCTGCGCCGCCATCGGCGCGAACGCCCTGCCCCTGGTGATGGACCTCCTGGACCCCGCGCAGTGCAACCGCCTGCTCGAACACACGCTGGCGCTGCTGGGCCAGCTGGACATCTTCCACGCCAACGCGGGCCTCTACGTCGGTGGCGACCTGCTGGACACCACGCCCGAAGCCATCGACCGCATGTTGAACCTCAACGTGAACGTGGTGATGAAGAACGTGCACAACGTGCTGCCACACATGATCGGCCGCGGCACGGGCGACATCCTCGTCACCAGTTCGCTGGCCGCGCACTTCCCCACGCCCTGGGAGCCGGTCTACGCCTCGTCCAAGTGGGCCATCGACTGCTTCGTGCAGACCGTGCGGCGGCAGATGTTCAAACACGGCATCCGCGTCGGCTCGGTCTCGCCGGGACCGGTCATCACCTCGCTGCTGTCCGACTGGCCGGCAGAAAAACTCGCCGAGGCCAAGGCCAGCGGCAGCCTGATCGAAGCGGCCGAGGTGGCCGAGGTGCTGCTGTTCATGCTGACCCGCCCGCGCGGCATGACCATCCGCGACGTCGTGCTGATGCCCACGAATTTCGACCTCTGACCCGCTCCCTTTTCACCGACGCACCATGAACTTCATCCTGCACCTGGGCCTGGGCTCGTTCCACCGCGCCCACCAGGCCGTCTACATCCACCAGCTGCGCCAGCAAGGCGACCTGCGCTGGGCCATCGCCGGCGGCAACCTGCGCCCCGACATGGCCGAGACCATCGCCGCCCTGCAGGCCCAGGGCGGCCGCTACACGCTGGAGACCGTCACGCCCCAGGGCGAGCGCAGCTACACGCGCATCGAATCGATCCAGCGCGTGATCCCCTACCAGGACGACCTGGCGCCGCTGATCGCCACCGGCACCGACCCGGCCACGCGCATCATCAGCTTCACCGTCACCGAAGCCGGTTACTACCTCGACGCGAAGAACCGGCTCGACTGGGCCACCTTCCCCGACCTGCGCGCCGACCTGGAGGCCGTGAAGGCGGGCCAGGCCGGCCACACCATCTACGGCGGCCTGGTCAGCATCCTGCGCGCGCGCATGAAGGCGGGCGGTGGCGCCGTCACGCTGATGAACTGCGACAACCTGCGCCACAACGGCGAACGCTCGCGCGGCGGCCTGCTGCAGTTCATCGACGCGCTGGGGGACACGGCCCTCAAGGCCTGGGTGCAGGAACACACCCGCAGCCCCAACGCCATGGTCGACCGCATCACGCCCCGCCCCACGCCCGACGTGGCCGAACGCGTCAAGGCCGCCACCGGCTGGGACGACAAGGCCGCCCTCATGGGCGAGAGCTTCATCCAGTGGGTGATCGAGGACAACTTCATCGCCGGTCGCCCCGAGTGGGAAAAGGTCGGGGTCGAGATGGTCAACTCGGTGCAGGCCCACGAGGAGGCCAAGATCCGCCTGCTGAATGCCACGCACAGCTGCATCGCCTGGGCCGGCACGCTGGCGGGCTACCTCTACATCCACGAAGGCACGCACGACGCCGCCATCCGGAAGATGGCCTACGACTACGTGACCGACGACGCCATCCCGGTTCTGCTGCCCTGCCCGATCAACCTGGAGCAGTACCGCGACGTGGTGCTCGACCGATTCGGCAACCCCGCCATCGCCGACACCAACCAGCGCGTGGCCATGGACGCCTTCTCCAAGATCCCCGGCATGATCGCGCCCACCATCCGCGACCAGCTGGCCCGCGGCGGCAGCTTCGACAGCGTGGCCCTGCTGCCCGCACTGTTCCTGGCCTACCTGCAGCGCTGGCACGCCGGGCAGATCCCCTACACCTACCAGGACCAGGCCATGGACCCGGCCGTGGCCCACGCCATCTGCGACGCGGCCGACCCGGTGGCCGCCTACGCCGCCGACACCACGCTCTGGGGCGAAATGGCCGGCCACCCGCAGCTGGTCGAGACCCTGCGCAAGGCCTTTGCCCGCGTGCAGGCGTTCGTGGCGGAACGCGCCAGGGCCTGAACCGGTGTAACTTAGGTGCCACCGCCGCCGGAGCCCGCCATGACCGTGAAAGTGCCCACCGCCCCGCGCCAGCTCAAGCCCGAGCTGGAACACGAGTTCGTGCGCTCGCCCGACCTGGGCTACGAGCTGTCGTCGGATGTCGGCTTCGTGCGCTGTCTTTCCCACGGCTTCCCGACGCCGCTGGCGCGCTGGCACTACCACGACGAGTACGAGCTGCACCTGATCACAAGCACCAGCGGCAAGGTGTTCGTGGGCGACTGGATCGGCCCCTTCCAGGCCGGCCAACTGGTGCTCACCGGCCCGCGCCTGCCGCACAACTGGGTCACCATGGACATGCCCGAAGGCGGCGTGGCCCAGCGCGACCTGGTGATCCAGTTCACCCACGAGCCCCTGACCCGCGCCGCAGAAACCATCCCCGAGCTGCGCGAGGTGCTGCCCCTGCTGGAGCGCGCCAAACACGGCATCGAGTTCTTCGGCCTGTCCGAGGCGGCCGAGCGGCACTGGCACCGCGTCAAGAACGCGCGCGGCCTGCGCCGGCTCACCGCCTTCTGCGACTACCTGGCCGACCTCACGGCCTGCACCGACTACCGGCTGCTCTCCAGCGTGCAGCTGCAGAGCGACGACGACGATGCCTCCATCGACCAGATCCACGCCGTGGTCAGCCGCATCACCGACCACCTGGCCGACGACCACTCGGCCAGCGCGCTGGCCGCGGAACTGGGCATGAGCGAGAGCCGGTTCAGCCGCTTCTTCCGCAAGGCCACCGGCAACACCTTCACCGACTTCGTCAACCGCGTGCGCATCAGCCGCGCCTGCCAGCTGCTAATGGACACCGACGAGCAGGTCACCCACATCTGCTACGAGGTCGGCTTCAACAACGTGGCCAACTTCAACCGGCGCTTTCTGGAAATCAAGGGCATGACGCCCACCGAGTTCCGGCGCCAGAGCCTCACGCGCTTCAAGGGCGCGGCGTGACCGGGCAGGCCCGGCCCTCGGTGCCATCCAGATAGGGCATGAGGCCCGGCCCCATCGACGTCAGGATCTGCACCGGCAGCCCCGAGGTGAAGCGGTACTTCGCGGCATCCGGCCCCACCACATAGGCGGTGAGGCTGCCGAAGTAGCGCGGTCCGAGGTGGAAGACGAAGGTGGCGGTGCGGTTGAGCGCCAGCGTGGCGCGCCCGCGCACCACCACGCGGTTGTCGCCAGTGCCGGTCTTGCCGCCCGGCGACAGGTCCTCGCCCCCCTCGGTCCTGAAGCTGCCGGACAGGCGGCGCGCGGTGCCCCGCTCCACCACCTCGGACAGGGCCTTGCGCAGCGCCCGCGCCACCTCCGGCGTCATCACGCGCTCGCCCTGCGTCGCCGTGCGGCCCAGCGCCGTCTCCCAGGGCGTGTCAGCGGCCAGGTGCAGGCCGGTGATGTGGCGGGTGGGCAGGCGCACCCCGTCGTTGACGATGATGCCCATCAGCTCGGCCAGGGCCGCCGGCCGGTCGCCCGAGCTGCCCAGCGCTGTCGCCAGCGAGGGCACCAGGTGGCCGAAGGGGTAGCCCAGCCGCGCCCAGCGGCTGTGGATGTCGAGGAAGGCTTCCACTTCCAGCAGCGTGTAGATGCGGGTGTCCTGCGCACTCTTGACCCGGGTGCGGAACAGCCAGCCGTAGACCGCCTGCCGCTCGTCGGCGCTCGCCTCCAGCGCCTGCGCCAGGCTGGCGCCGGGGTGCTGCAGCCGGTAGGCCACCAGCCAGAGTTCGAGCGGGTGCACGCCGGCCACGTAGCCACGGTCGGGCAGGTCCAGCGCGCCGGGCGCGAAGCGCTCGTGCAGGCGCGCCACGCGCGCCGCGTCGGGCGCCTTCTCGCCCAGGCGCTCGTGCAGGAAGGTCCCGAGCGCCTCGGCCGGTGCCTCGGGCTCCAGGTAGCGGAACACCGCGGCCAGCCGCTCGGGCGTGGGGCGCAGGCCGTCCAGCAGCAGGGCGCGCAACTCGGCCGGGTTTCGCTGGTCGGTCTTGCGCCAGAAGCGGCGCAGGAAGGTCTGGCCTTCGCGGTCGGCAAAGCGCGCCAGGTAGGCGCTGCGCCGCGGGTCCTGGTCGTCTTCGAGCAGGCGTGCGGTGCTGCCCGGCACCTGGTACATGGTGTGGCGCACCACCTCGCGCATCACCCGCACGAACGGCAGGTTGATCGAGGCCTGCATGGCCTCGCGCACCGTCGGCGAGCGGGTGTTGTCGTCGGCGCTGAAGTTGCTGAAGCTGTGCAGGCCGCCACCGGTGAAGAAGCGCTCGCCCGGATCGGCCGAGAACCGGCGCTCCAGCGCCGCCTCCAGCATGGCGTCCAGACTGCGGTCGGGGCTGGTGGTGAGGTGCTGCACGGCCCATCGGGTGAGCGTGTCCTGCCGGTCGAAGGCGATGCCGCCCAGGGTCCTGGGCTCCTGCGGCGCCAGGCGGGCGTGCAGTTCGGCAACGAGTTCCAGGTAGGTCGCCAGCACCCGCAGCTTGGCGGTGGAGCCCAGTTCGAGCTTGCTGCCTTCGTTGATGTCCAGCGGCTGGTTGGTGGTGTCGGTCTGCACGCGCACCTGGTTGCCCTCGGGTGTGCGTTCGAGCAGGGTGAAGCTGTAGCGCACCGCGCCCAGCGTGCCGGGCTGCAGCAGGCGCTCGCCGATCAGGCCCTGGCTGCGCGCGAACTCGGGGTCGCCCAGGCGCCCGAGGTAGCCGCTCACCGCGTCCTGCAGGGGGGCGTTGATCGTGGTGTCGAGGCGGGCGTCGAGCCGGTCGAGGTTGTAGAGCGAGGTGCCCAGCCAGCCGGCCAGGCGGCTGCGCGCGGCGGTCGTGCCCTTGCCCGGGCTGGCGGGCAGCTTAGGCGGCTGGCGGGTCATGTCGCGGAACACCAGCCGCTGCCGCAAGGCGGCGTCGCGCCAGCCGTCGTCGATGAGGCCTTCGGCGGCCAGCAGCCGCAGGTAGGCGTCGGTGGTCCGGTCGAGCTCCCCGCGGCCCTCTGCCAGGTACCAGGACGGCCGCCGGTGCGCCACCATGAGTGCCACCACCTGCCGCAGCACCTGGGCCCGCTCGGCCGGGTCGGCCGCGAGCCCCTGGGCGGGCGTCAGCAGCGTCCGCGCGCGCTCGAAGTCGGTCCCGAACCACACCCACAGGCCGTCGCCCAGCCCGTGCACCTCGCCATGGCGAGGCGCCGCCGACAGCGGCACGGAGTTCAGGTAGTCCAGCAGGATCTGGCGCCGCACCGGCAGCGTGTCGGCACCCTGCCGGTAGGCGCGCACCGAGGCCGACGCCATCTGGCGCAGCTTTTCGCGGGCATCCTGCGTGAATCCATCGGGCGAGTGGCGGTACTTTTCGATCTGGGTGGCCAGGGTGCTGCCGCCGGGGCTGTCCATGTCGGCGTCGATGCGGCTGGCCAGCTGGCCCAGCACCGCGCGGGTGAAGCGCACCCAGTCGACCGCCGGGTTCATCTGCGGCCGGTCGGGGTCGAGCAGGTCGCGGTTCTCGATGAACATCAGGGCCTGGGTCACCAGCGGCGGTACCTGCTCGAAGCGCTCGAACGTCCGGTACGGGTAGCGGAAGCTGTAGACCGGCTCGCGGTGGCAGTCCAGCACGGTCAGGCCGGTCCTGATCTTTTCGGTAAATGGGGCATACAGACCGCGGTCCAGATAGGCCTGCAGCTCCGGGCTCTGACGCGCCTGTTCGGTGACCACGAAACCGCGCGGCGCCAGCCGGGACACCACATCCGGGATGGCGGTGTAGCCCAGCCGCTGGTCGAACGGGCCGTGGGTCGGAAAACGCATCTGGGCACTTGCGCCCGGGGCGGTCTGGTGCGCCAGACCGGCGGCGTAACGGCTGAGGAACCGGGCCTGCAGGCGGGACGTCTGGGCCTCGTACACCAGCAGCCCGCCCACCGCCGCGCCCGCCAGCAGCAGCGCCGCACCGATCCACACCAGGCGCCGGGACGGGCGCCATCCGCGCCGCGGCAGGGTGGCCACGAGGCCGGTTTCTTCGGGCAAGGGGGGCTCCATCTGCTGTATCGCAACAATTGTGGGCCATCAGGTGCGGGACCGGGATGAACCGTGGGTCGAAGGCACATTCAGTTACGTGCCATTCACCTGTGCCGCACACGCCGACCGGATAATTCGCGCCCATGTCTTTGCGTCTCTCGCGCCGCCTCCTTCTGGGACTGGCCCTCGCCGCCCCTGCCCCGCTGCTGCTGACCGCGCCACCAGCCCATGCGTCCACGTTCGACCTGCCGCCCATCGACAGGATCGTCCACTACCAGCCCAAGCTGCCGCTGCAGGTGTTCACCGCCGACGGCGTGGAGCTGGCGCAGTTCGGCGCCGAGCGGCGCGAATACGTGCCGCTGTCCAAGACCCCCAAGCTGCTGCAGGACGCGGTGCTGGCGGTCGAGGACGCGCGCTTTCGCGAGCATTCCGGCGTCGACCCCAAGGGCATGGCACGCGCGGCCCTGGCCCTGATCACCGGTGGCCGCAAGCAGGGGGCCAGCACCATCACCCAGCAGCTCGTGCGCACCATGCTGCTCACGCGCGAACTGACGGTGGAGCGCAAGGCCAAGGAGATCCTGCTGGCTTTCAAGGTCGAGGAGGCGCTGTCCAAGGACCGCATCCTGGAGATCTACCTCAACGAGATCTTCCTGGGCCAGCGGGCCTACGGCTTCGCCGCCGCCGCGCAGACCTACTTCGGCAAGGCCATGGACCAGCTGACGATCGCCGAAACTGCGATGCTCGCCGGCCTGCCGCAGAACCCGTACTACGCCAACCCGGTGGCCAACATGGCCCGTGCCACGGCGCGCCAGCGCGTGGTGTTGCAGCGCATGCACACGGTCGGCGTGATCAACGACGCCCAGCTCGCCGCAGCCCGCGCCGAGAAGATCATCCTGCGCTCCCCCGGCGTGCGCGATGTGGACGCCGCTCACGTGGCCGAGATGGCCCGGCGGGTGGTGTTCGAGCGTTTCGGCGAATCCGCCTACTCGCGCGGCATCCGCGTCACCACCTCGCTGCGCGCGGCCGACCAGCGCGCCGCCTACGCCGCCGTGCAGCGCGGGGTGCTGGCACAGGACCGCCGCAACCCCTGGCGCGGCCCCGAGGCACGGGAAGACCTGCCCGCGGCCAACGACCCCGAACTCGAACGCGCCGCCGCCGAGGCGCTGAAGGACCACCGCGACGACGACACGCTGCGCGCCGCCATCGTGCTGGGCGCCACGCCCAAGGAAGTGCGCGTGCAGCTGGCCAGCGGCGAGCAGGTGCGCATCAAGGGCGAAGGCCTGCGCTGGGCCCAGCCGGGCCTGTCGACCAAGGCCAAGGACGCGCTGCGCATCCAGCGGGGCTCGGTGCTGCGCGTGGTCAAAAATGGCAAGGACTGGTCGATCACGCAATGGCCAGAGGCCGAGGCCGCGCTGGTCGCGCTGGACACGCGCACCGGCCGCGTGCGGGCCCTGGTCGGCGGCTTCGACTTCGCGCGCCAGCCGTTCAACCACGTGACCCAGGGCTGGCGCCAGCCCGGCTCCACCATCAAGCCGCTGCTGTATTCGGCCGCGCTCGAAGAGCGCGTCATGCCTTCGACCCTGGTCGACGACGGTCCGTTCACCGCACCCAACGGCTGGTCACCCGGCAACAGCGGCAACGCCACCGGCGAACCGCTGACCGTGCGCACCGCGCTGACCAAGTCCAGCAACCTGGTGAGCGTGCGTGTGCTGCAGCACACCGGCACACAGCGCGCGCGCGACTGGCTGGGGCGCTTCGGCCTCGACGTCGCCAAGCAGCCCGACAACCTCACGCTGGCGCTGGGCACCGGGCAGGTGACACCGCTGCAGATGGCCCGCGCCTACGCCACGCTGGCCAACGGCGGCTGGTCGGTCGAGCCGGTGGTGATCGAGAAGATCGCCGATGCCCAGGGCAAGGTGCTGTTCGAGGCGCCCGCCGCGCCCGTGCTGACCGAAGAGAACCGCGCGATCCCCGCGCGCAACGCCTATGTGATGGGCAGCATGCTCAACGACGTGACCAGCGTCGGCACCGCCGCCCGCGCCCAGGTCCGGCTCAAGCGCAGCGACATCTACGGCAAGACCGGCACCACCAACGACGTGCTCGACGCCTGGTTCGCCGGCTACCAGCCCGGGCTGGCGGCGGTGGTCTGGATGGGCTACGACAAACCCCGCAGCCTGGGCGACCACGAGTCGGGCGGCCGGCTGGCGCTGCCCATCTGGACCGACTACATGGCCGCCGCACTCAAGGGTGTGCCGGTCGCCGCACCGGGCGATGCACCGGCGGGGCTGACCCGCATGAACGACGACTGGATTTACGCCGAATGGGCCAACGGCGGCGCCGTCGCCACCATCGAGGATGCGGCGGGTGCGCAGTACGCCGGACCGCCGACGATCCTCGACGCGATCCGGGAACTGTTCAAGAACTGAGCGGGGCGGGCGCGCTCAGCCCGCGCAGATGCGGGCCTTCGCCTCGGCGTATTCGCGCCGGAAGCGCGCCACCAGATCGGCCGCCGGCACCACCTCGCGGATGGCGCCGATGCCCTGGCCGCAACCCCAGATGTCCTTCCAGGCCTTGGCGGCGTTGGCGCCTTCGCCGGTGCTGAAGTTCATCTTGCTCGGGTCGCTCTCCGGCAGGTGGTCCGGGTCCATGCCGGCGTTGCGGATGCTGCCCTTGAGGTAGTTGCCGTGCACACCGGTGTAGAAGTTGCTGTAGACGATGTCGTCCGAGTTGCTCTCGGTGATCATCTGTTTGTAGCCCTCGACCGCACGGGCTTCGTCGGTGGCGATGAAGGCCGATCCGATGTAGGCGAAGTCGGCGCCCATGGCCTGCGCCGCCAGGATGGCGCCGCCCGACGCGATGGAGCCCGACAGCGCCACCGGGCCGTCGAACCACTCGCGGATCTCCTGCACCATGGCGAAGGGGCTCTTGACGCTGGCGTGGCCGCCGGCACCGGCCGCCACCGGGATCAGGCCGTCCGCGCCCTTCTCGATCGCCTTGTGCGCGAACACGTTGTTGATGACGTCGTGCAGCACCACGCCGCCCCAGCTGTGCACGGCCTGGTTCACGTCTTCGCGGGCGCCCAGGCTGGTGATGATCACCGGCACCTTGTACTTGGCGCAGAGCTCCAGGTCATGCTCCAGCCGGTCGTTGCTCTTGTGCACGATCTGGTTGATCGCGAACGGCGCGGCCTTGTTGTCGGGGTTGGCCTTGTCGTGGGCGGCCAGCGCCTCGGTGATCTCGGCCAGCCACTCGTCCAGCTGCGAGGCCGGGCGCGCATTGAGCGCAGGCATGGAGCCCACCACCCCCGCCTTGCACTGGGCGATGACCAGCTTGGGGTTGCTGATGATGAACAGCGGCGAGCCGATCACCGGGAACGGCAGGTTTTGCAGCACCGGGGGCAGGTAGCGTTGGCGTTGGGTCATGTCGTCTCCAGTCTTGGCGGTGTCGGGAATCAGAAAGCTTCGGCGGGCAGCGCAGTCACGGCCTCGGCACCGTCCACGATCGCATCGCGCACGCCCGGCGCGCGGCTGAGGATGTGGTCGGCGTAGAAGCGGGCGGTGGTGATCTTGGCCTGCATGAAAGGCACGTCCTGTCCCTTGGCGGACAGGTCTTCGGCCACCAGCAGCGCGCGCGCCAGCTGCCAGCCCGCCATCAGGTTGCCGGCCAGCAGCAGGTAGGGCACGCTGCCCGCGAAGGCCGCGTTAGGATTGCTCTTGGTGTTGGCGGCGATGAACTCGACCACATCCACGAACGCCTGGCGCGCGGCACCCAGGCGCTTGGCCACCGCCAGCGCGTTGGCACTGCCACGGGCCTTCAGTTCGGCCTCGGTCTTCTCGATCTGGGCCGCGATGGCTTTGGCCGAGGTGCCGCCGTCGCGCGCGGTCTTGCGGCCCACCAGGTCGTTGGCCTGAATGGCCGTCGTGCCTTCGTAGATGGTCAGGATCTTGGCGTCGCGGTAGTACTGGGCCGCGCCGGTCTCTTCGATGAAGCCCATGCCGCCATGCACCTGCACGCCGAGGCTGGTGACCTCCAGGCTCATCTCGGTGCTGTAGCCCTTGACCAGCGGCACCAGGAATTCGTAGAAGGTCGCGTTCTGCTTGCGCACCTCGGCGTCCGGGTGGTGGTGGGCCGCGTCGTAGGCGGCGGCGGCCACGCTGGCCATGGCGCGGCAGCCCTCGGTGGCGGCGCGCATGGTCATGAGCATGCGCTTGACGTCGGCGTGGTGGATGATGGGCGCGGCGGTGGTGAAGCTGCCGTCCACCGGGCGGCTCTGCACGCGGTCCTTGGCGTACTGCACGGCCTTCTGGTAGGCGCGCTCGGAGACGCTGATGCCCTGCACGCCCACCGCATAGCGGGCGGCGTTCATCATGATGAACATGTATTCGAGGCCGCGGTTCTCTTCGCCGACCAGGTAGCCGATGGCGCCGCCGTGGTCACCGTACTGGAGCACGGCGGTAGGCGAGGCCTTGATGCCCATCTTGTGCTCGATGGACACGCAGTGCACATCGTTGCGCGCGCCCAGCGTTCCATCGGCGTTGACCAGGAACTTGGGCACGACGAACAGGCTGATGCCCTTCACGCCCTCGGGCGCGCCGGTCACACGGGCCAGCACCAGATGGACGATGTTCTCGGCCATGTCGTGCTCACCGTAGGTGATGAAGATCTTGGTGCCGAAGACCTTGTAGGTGCCATCGGGCTGCGGCTCGGCGCGGCTGCGCACGGCGGCCAGGTCGGAACCGGCCTGCGGCTCGGTCAGGTTCATGGTGCCCGTCCACTGGCCGCTGACCAGCTTCTCCAGGTAGGTGGCCTTGAGCTGGTCGGAGCCGGCGGTCAGCAGGGCCTCGATGGCGCCGTCGGTCAGCAGCGGGCACAGCGCGAAGCTCATGTTGGCGCTGTTGAGGATTTCGCCACAGGCCGCGCCGATGGTCTTGGGCAGGCCCTGACCGCCGAAGTCCACCGGGTGCTGCAGGCCCTGCCAGCCGCCTTCGGCGTACTGCCTGAAGGCCTCCTTGAAACCGGGCGTGGTGGTGACCTGGCCGTCCTTGAAGAAGGACGGGTTCTTGTCACCCTCGAAGTTCAGCGGTGCGATCACGCCTTCGTTGAGTTTGGCGCACTCCTCCAGCACGGCCTGTGCGGTCTCCAGACCAGCGTCTTCGAAGCCGGGCAAGGCGGCAACCTGGTCGATGCGCGCCAGGTGCTCGATGTTGAACAGCATGTCCTTGAGGGGGGCGGTGTAGCTCATGAAAGTCTCCGTGGATCGAATGCGGGTGCAAAAAAAGGGCATCGCACGCGATGCCCTTGTGGGTGCCGTCGGCTTACAGCTTCGACACCAGTTCCGGCACAGCCGTGAACAGGTCGGCTTCCAGACCGTAGTCGGCCACGCTGAAGATCGGGGCCTCGGGGTCCTTGTTGATCGCCACGATCACCTTCGAATCCTTCATGCCGGCCAGATGCTGGATCGCACCCGAGATGCCGGCCGCGATGTACAGCTGCGGCGCGACGATCTTGCCGGTCTGTCCCACCTGCAGGTCGTTCGGTGCATAGCCTGCATCGACGGCGGCACGCGAGGCACCGATGGCAGCGCCCAGCTTGTCGGCCAGCGGGGTCATCACTTCGCTGAACTTCTCGCTGCTGCCCAGCGCCCGGCCACCGGAGACGATGATCTTGGCGGCCGTCAGTTCCGGGCGGTCGTTCTTGGCAATTTCGCTGCCCAGGTAGGCGCTCTTGCCGTTGCCCGAGGCAGCGGCGACGGTTTCCACCGCCGCCGAGCCGCCCTGGCCCGCGGCGTCGAAGCCGGTGGTGCGCACGGTGATGACCTTGGTGGCGTCCGCGCTCTGCACAGTGGCAATCGCATTGCCGGCGTAGATCGGGCGCTCGAAGGTGTCGGCACTCACCACCTTGGTGATGTCGCTGATCTGGGCCACGTCCAGCTTGGCGGCCACGCGCGGGGCCACGTTCTTGCCGCCAGCGGTGGCGGGGAACAGGATGTGGCTGTAGTTGCTGGCGATGGCCAGCACCTGGGCGGCGATGTTCTCGGCCAGGCCGTGAGCGAAGCCTTCGCCGTCGGCGTGGATGACCTTGCTGACGCCTGCGATCTGCGCGGCAGCCGCGGCGGCGGCACCGGCGTTGTGGCCGGCGACGAGGACGTGCACATCACCACCGCAGGCAGCGGCGGCGGTGACGGTGTTGAGGGTGGCGCCCTTGATGGAAGCGTTGTCGTGTTCGGCAATGACGAGTGCGGTCATGTTCGGTATTCCTCTGGATCGTTGGGTTCAGCGGTCTTCAGATGACCTTGGCTTCGTTTTTCAACTTGTCGACCAGCGTGGCCACATCCGGCACCTTGACGCCAGCGCCGCGCTTGGCCGGCTCGGCGACCTTGAGCGTCTTCAGGCGCGGGGTCACGTCCACGCCCAGATCCGCGGGCTTGACGGTCTCCAGCGGCTTCTTCTTGGCCTTCATGATGTTGGGCAGCGTCACGTAGCGCGGCTCGTTCAGGCGCAGGTCGGTGGTGACCACCGCCGGCAGGCTCACTTCCAGGGTCTCCAGACCACCATCGATTTCGCGGGTGACCTTGGCCTTGTCACCGGCCACTTCCACTTTGGAAGCGAAGGTGGCTTGCGGCAGGTCCGCCAGCGCAGCCAGCATCTGGCCGGTCTGGTTGGCGTCGTCGTCGATCGCCTGCTTGCCCAGGATCACCAGACCCGGCTGTTCCTTGTCCACCAGGGCCTTGAGCAGCTTGGCCACGGCCAGGGGCTGCAGCTCCACATCGGTCTCGACCAGGATGGCGCGGTCGGCGCCAATGGCCATGGCGGTGCGCAGGGTTTCCTGGCACTGGGCCACGCCGCAGGAGACAGCGATCACTTCGGTGGCTGCGCCCTTTTCCTTCAGGCGCACGGCCTCTTCCACCGCGATCTCGTCAAACGGGTTCATGCTCATCTTGACGTTGGCGATGTCCACGCCGGTGCCGTCGCTCTTGACGCGCACCTTGACGTTGTAGTCCACCACGCGTTTGACGGGGACGATGACCTTCATGTTCGGTTGCTCCTGATGAATGGAAAAGGCGGGTTGAAACGGGTGCTCGAATTGACGTGCACGTCAATTCGGATTGTAGGCGTCTGACGAGCAACGCGACATTTCTGGCCAGACTTTTGCTGCACGGCCACAAAATAGAACGATCGTGCTTTTTTTGAATTATAGAAGAAGAATCGTGATGATCGCGAATGCCCCCAGGCGCGTCTGCCGCCACAACGACAAAGCAAGGGAAATCCCTATTAACCGACCAGTCGGTCGGCCAATTCGGGTAATTCACTAGGGGGCCGGCAAGGGGATTCGCCTATAGTGAATCAGGGTCTTTTGTTTATCTTTCGTAACGATCCAACCCACTCCCAGGAGACAACACATGAAGTTCCGCCTTGCCGCCACCGCGGCGCTCACCGCTACCTTGTTCGCGGGCGCCGGCGCCCAGGCCCAGACCGTGTTCACCGCCTCGACCTGGGTACCGCCCACGCACACGCTGAGCGTGGCGCAAAAGGAATGGTGCGATGCGCTGGAGAAGGAAAGCGCTGGACGCATGAAGTGCAACATCCTGCCCAAGTCCGTGTCGGCCCCTCCCGGCACTTTTGATGCCGTGCGCGACGGCCTGGCCGACATCTCCTTCACCGTGGACGGATACACCCCGGGCCGCTTCGTGAACACCCAGATGGCCGAGTTCCCCTTCCTGGGCGACAACTCCATGGCCACCTCGGTCGCCTACCAGCGAATCTACAGCAAGTACTTCGCCCCGCTGGGCGAGCACAAGGGCGTGAAGGTGCTGGGAGTGTTCACCCACGGGCCCGGCACCATCTTCAACAGCAAGAAACCGGTCAACAGCCTTGCCGACGGTGCCACGCTCAAGTGGCGCATCGGTGGCGGCAACATCAACGAGCTGACCAAGCTGATGGGCTGGAACACCACCCTCAAGCCTGCCACCGAAGCGTTTGAACTCCTGTCCACAGGCGTCATGGACGGCACACTGTTCCCCGACGAGTCGATCGCCTCTTTCAAGCTGAGCATGATCAAGCACGCCACCACCCTGCCGGGCGGCCTGTACAACACGAGCTTCGTGTTCATGATGAACCCGGCCAAGTACGACGCCCTCTCCGCGCAGGACAAGGCAGTGGTCGACAAGCTTTCGGGCGAATACGCGGCCCGCCTGTTCGGCGCCGGTTGGGACAAGGTGGACGACGCCTCGGTCAACGGCGCGCAGAAAGCACAGGGTGTTCAGCGCATCAAGGCCTCCGATGCGTTCGTGAACGAGATCAAGGCCAAGCAGGCCCCGCTGGAAGACAAGTGGGCTGCAGCGGCCGAAGCCAAGGGCCTGAAGAACGCCAAGGCGGTGCTGGCCGAGTTCCGCGCCGAAATCGCGAAGGTCAAGTAAGCCTGGTGCCAGCCAGGCACCGTCTGATAACCGGCGGGGTGGCCGCATTGGCTGCCCCGCCGGTTTGTCTTGTCTGACACCCATCATGCTCCAGACCCCCGAGAAGTTCCTGCGCTGGTCCAGCGGCCTGATCGCATCCATGGCGCTGTTCGCCATCATGTGGCTCACCCTCATCGACGTGACGGGCCGCAAGTTCTTCAACCATTCCGTGCCCGGCGGGCTGGAGCTGACGGAGATCCTCATGGTCATCGTCATCTTCGGCGCGCTGCCGCTGGTTTCATGGCGCAGCGAACATGTGGTGTTCGACTCGCTGGACGCCGTCGTCCCGGCCTGGCTCAAGGGCATTCAGGCGCGGCTGGTGCACCTGGTCTGTGCCGGCACCTTCGGCCTGCTGGCCTGGCTCATGACCACGCGCGCCCAGCGCTTTGCCGAATACGGCGACACCACGGTTCACCTGCAGCTGGCCATATCCCCTGTCGCCTGGCTGATGGCGGCGCTGCTGCTGCTGACCGCGCTGGTGCATGCCCTCTTCGTGTTCTCGCCACCCATTCCGGTGGCCCACGGGGAGACCACGCCATGACCGCCGCACTGCTGGGTTTCCTGGTGGTGTTCGCGCTGGCCTTCCTGCGTGTGCCCCTGGCTGTGGCCATGACCATTGCCGGCCTGGGGGGACTGGGCCTGATGCGCGGCTGGCAGCCGGCCTTTGCCAGCACCAGCCAGGTGATCTTCGAGACCGGCTTTCACTACGTGCTATCGGTGATTCCGCTGTTCGTGCTGATGGGGAATCTGGTGGCGCGCGCGGGCATGGCCAAGGAACTGTTCACCGCCGCCAACGCCTTCGTGGGGCACCGCCGCGGCGGGCTGGCCATGGCCAGCATCATCGCCTCGGGCGGCTTCGGCTCCATCTGCGGCTCCTCCATCGCCACCGCCGCCACCATGTCGCGCGTGGCCTATCCCGAGATGAAGGCCCACGGCTACAAGGACACGCTGGCCACCGGATCGATCGCCTCGGGCGGTACGCTGGGCATCCTCATCCCGCCGTCAACCATCCTGGTCATCTACGGGATCATCACCGAGACCGACATCGGCAAGCTGTTCATTGCCGGCATCCTGCCCGGCATCGTGGCCATCGTCTGCCTGTGCATGGCGGTGGTGTTCGTCACCTGGCGCGACCCCGCAGCGGGCCCGCCGGCCGAACGCTTCACATGGCCGCAGCGTCTGGCCGCCATCCGCGGCATCTGGAGCGTCGCCCTGCTGTTCGCACTGGTCATTGGTGGCATCTACGGTGGCGTGTTCACCGCCACCGAGGGTGCTGGGGTGGGCGCGGCGGGCGCCTTCCTGTTTGCACTGGCCCGCCGCACGCTCACGCCGCGCGTGGTCATGGACATCCTGCAGGAGAGCGCGCGCACCACGGCCATGCTGTTCACCATCCTCATCGGAGCCATGGTGTTCACCAGCTTCATCAACTTCACCAGCATGCCGGGTGACCTGCGCGACTTCGTGCTGCAGTTCAGCCCCAACCCCATCATGGTGGTCATCGTGATGATGGGTATCTACCTCGCTCTGGGCATGGTGATGGAGGAACTGGCCATAGTGTTGCTGACCATTCCCGTGTTCTTCCCGGTCATCACCGGCCTGGGCTTCGATCCCGTGTGGTTCGGCATCCTGATCGTCACCATCGTGGAAATCGGCATGATCTCGCCCCCGGTGGGTCTGAACCTCTTCGTGCTCAACTCGCTGCTGCCCGCAGTCAAGCTCACCACGCTCTACCGCGGTGTCTGGCCCTTTGTGATGGCCGACATCGTGCGCCTGGGCATCCTGATCGCTTTCCCCATCATCTCGCTCTGGTTGCCCGGTTTCATGGCCCGCTGAGGGCCTGCACCGCTCAGCTGGTGGGGCGCATGTGCACCACGCGCTGCGGATACGGAATCTCGATGCCGTGCATGCGCAGCGCGGCCAGCACCGCCAGGTTGATGTCGGAGCGCAGGTTCAGCTGACCATTCTCCGGATCGGCGATCCAGTACCCCAGCGTGAACTCCAGCCCGTCCGCCCCAAAGGCCGACAGCGCAGCACTCGGCGCCGGCTCGCGCAGCACGCGCGGCTGCGCCAGCGCGGCCTCCACCAGCAGGCGCCGCACCGCGTCCACATCGCTGTCGTAGCCCACCGACACCACTGTGGACTGCCACACCTTCGGATCGGCCAGCGACAGGTTCTCCACCCGGTTGGTGATGAGCATCTCGTTGGGCACGATGGACTCGCGCCCCGCCGCCGAGCGGATCAGGGTGTAGCGGGTGGTGATGTCGGTGATGCGCCCTTCGAAGTTGTCGATCCGCACGTTGTCGCCGATGCGCATGCTGCGCTCGGCCAGAATCACGAAGCCGCTGACGTAGTTGGCGGCCAGCTTCTGCAGGCCGAAGCCGATGCCCACACCCACCGCACCGCCGAGCACCGACAGCGCCGTCAGGTCGATGCCCACCGCGGACAACGCAACGATCAGGCCCAAGAACATCAGGATGGCGCGGGTCGCATTGCTCAGCGCCTTGCGCAGCGACAGGTCGCCGCCGATCGCCGACTTGAGCAGGCGCGCTTCGAGCGCCGCAGAAATCCAGAGCGTCACGATGAGCATAGCGCCCGCAGTCAGCGCCCCTTCGATCAGGGTGCGAAGACTCACCGTGCTGGAGCCCATCTTCCAGGTGATCTGCTCCATCTCCTCCAGCACGATGGGCAGCAGGCCGCTGACCCACAGCACCATGAAGCCCCAGGCCAACCAGGAGATGGTGCGCTCCATCACCCGCACCCAGGGCGCCGATGAGAACGCCGCCTGCAGCACTTTCACTCCGAACCGGATCACCACCAGGGACACCAGCACCGGAATGGCGACCTTGAACACCGCCAGTGGCACCTGCTGGGCCAACGCACTGCGCGCCACATAGGCCAGGGTCAGCAGAAGCACGGGAAACAGCACGCCGTCGACCACCTGCCGGCCGAACAGGATCGATGACCCTTCCTGCTGCATGTTGAGCGCGCGCCGCAGCAGGGTACCCAGCCCCCAGGCCATGCCGACGCACAGCGCCAGCACGCCGAGTTCGATCCACACGGTGGTCTGCTGGAATCCGGAAAGCCAGGCGTCGAAGTCCTGAATGGGCGGTGGTGCAGCGCTGTTGTTGCTCACCATCGGGGCGCCCTCTTCTCGATGAAGGCCTGCACACCCTCTTGCGCCACTTCGTGCACCATGTTGCAGGCCATGGTCTGGCCGGCCAGCTGGTACGCCGATTCCATGCCGGTTTCCAGCTGTCGGTAGAACAGCGCCTTGCCCATCGCGAGCGCCTCGCGCGGTTTGCCCAGGATGCGGTCGACCAACGCGGCCACTTCGGCGTCCAGGGCGTCGGCCGCCACCACACGGTTGACCAGCCCGCGGGCCTTCGCCTCTTCGGCCGAGATGAAGTCGCCGGTCAGCAGCATCTCCATGGCCTGCTTGGGCAGCATGTTGCGCGACAGCGCCACGCTGGGCGTCGCGCAGAACAGGCCGACGTCGATGCCGTTGACGCCGAAGCTCGCCTCCTTCACGGCCACCGCCAGGTCGCACTGGGCGACCAGCTGGCAGCCGGCGGCGGTGGCCAGGCCATGGACGCGTGCGATCACCGGCACTTCCAGCTTGCGGATCGACAGCATCAGCTTCGAGCAGGTCGCAAACAGGGACTGGTAGTAGGCCAGCTCGGGACGTGCCTTCATCTCCTTGAGATCGTGTCCCGCGCAGAAGGCGCGGCCCTCGGCGGCGATCACCACAGCGCGCGCCGAGGGGTCGGCGGCCACGTCGTCCAGCGCCCGCTGGAACGCGGCCATCATGGCCTCGGACAGGACGTTGAAGGCCCTGGGGTTGTTCAGTGTGAGGGTGTGCACGCCGCGGTCGTCGCGGGTGTGCTTCAGGACAAGGTCATTCATTGCGTATCAGGGACAGATGCCAGGGGCGGCGGATAAGAACTGGTGGCGGCAAGATCCTGCGCCACATCGCGCCAGGAGAAGGCCGGGTCCGCGGGACCGACCTTCTCCACCACGATCTCCGAGTGGCCGTACAGGTTGTTCACCGGCTGATCCAGCAGGTAGCCCTGGCTTCCCTTGGCGAAGCGGCCGACGATGGGGCTTGAGAGACCGCTGTCGATCACCCGGAAACCCAGCCTCGGGTGAAACAGCTGCTCCAGCGCGCGGCTGTTGAACTGGAAGAAGTGCCACGGCGCTTCGTGTTCCGAGAAGGAAAAATGGGTTTCGATGAACGCCTTGCCCCCCGGGCGCAGCACCTTCGAAATCTCTTCCACCACGAGCCATGGACACACAAGATGCTCGAACACCGCGCAGGAGAAGACAAAGTCGAACTGTCGACCGGGGAGGTATTGAGAAAGGCGGTGGGCGTCGCCCACCACGTCCACATTGGGGCCCGGCAGGTAGTCGAACCCGGTGTACTGCACATCGGGCAGGTACTCCTTCCAGAGCGCGCGCGCCACCACCAGCCGAGAGCCTATTTCCAGCACCTCCAGCCCTGGCCGGTTGATGTGCTCCTGCAACCAGGGCCAGACGACGCTGTGCCCGCAGAAGGCCGGCGCTCGCGAACCAGCTTCCGGCACCAGGATGTCGTCCAGATCAGAGCTGGCCCCGCACAACTGCAGTCGACCGATCATGTCACGGGCCTGCTGCAGCTCCCCTTGCAACCGCAAGCGCTCTTCATGTGCCCTTTGCTCGCGTTCCTGACCCGCCTGCACCTGCAGGCGCAGATCCGTCAGCTCCTGGGCCAGGCCTCTCAGACCTGGCATCCTTTTCAGTACTTTCTTCAGCATCTCAGTTCAAAACCCGTTCGGCCTCACAGGGCGTCTCTCGTTCCAGTCAAAGCCCTGCCAGCACACGCAGATGCGCCTCGACACTCCGCGCCAGGGCGCTGAGGTCGTAGCCGCCTTCGAGGCAGCTCACGATGCGGCCCTGGGCGTGGCGCTTCGCGACTTCCTTGATGCGTTCGGTGATCCAGGCGTAGTCGTTCTCCACCAGCCCCATCTGGCCCATGTCGTCTTCGCGGTGAGCGTCGAAGCCGGCGCTGATGAAGATCATCTGCGGCCGGTGGGCATCGAGCCGGGGCAGCCACATCATGTCGATCAGCTCCCTCACATCCATGCCCTTGGTGTACGCCGGCACCGGAAGGTTCACCAGGTTGGGTGCGGTCGAGTGGTTCCAGGGTGGGTAGAAGGGGTGCTGGTAGAAGCTGCACATGAGGATGCGCTCGTCGCCCGCGACGATGTCCTCGGTGCCGTTGCCGTGGTGCACGTCGAAGTCGATGATCGCCACGCGCTGCAGGCCGTGGCGTTCCAGGGCGTACTTGGCCGCCACCGCCACGTTGTTGACGAAGCAGAAACCCATGGCCTGGTTGCGCGTGGCGTGGTGACCCGGCGGACGCACGGCACAGAAGGCGTTGGCCAGCTCGCCGGCCATGACCGCGTCGGTGGCGTCGATGGCGGCGCCCGCGGCCATCAGGATCGCATCCCAGCTGTGCACGTTGATCGAGGTGTCGGGGTCGATCTGCGCATGGTCCGGGCCGCCGGCGGCGATGTCGTCGCGCAGCTGGTCCGACAGTCCCCGCAGCGCGGCCAGGTGCATGCGCCCATGGGCCAGTTCAAGGTCGGCCAGGGCGGCCGCCGTGGCCTCGCGTTTGTCCAGGGCAATGTCCAGACCGGAGGCGAGCAATCGGTCCTGGATGGCGTCCAGGCGGGCAGGGCATTCGGGGTGCCCCGGCCCCATTTCGTGCCGCCAGCAGTCCCTGTGGGTGAAATAACCGGTGGACTGGCTCATCACTTTTTTACGGTAAGGTTCGCGGCATGCATGCCGACACAAAAATCAGACAGCTTCTGGACCAGCTTAACACGGTCATTGTGGGCAAATCGGCCCAGGTTTCAGACTGTGTCGGCTGTCTTCTGGCCGGTGGACACCTGCTGATCGAGGACGTTCCCGGGGTCGGCAAAACCACCCTCGCCCATGCGCTGTCGCGGTCTTTCGGACTGCAGTTTGCGCGCGTGCAGTTCACCGCCGACCTGATGCCCAGCGACCTGGTCGGCATCTCCATCTACGAACGCGGCCGCGAGGGTTTCGTGTTCCACCCCGGTCCGGTGTTCGCGCAGGTGCTGCTGGCCGACGAGATCAACCGCGCCAGCCCCAAGACCCAGAGCGCGCTGCTCGAAGCGATGGAGGAAAAGCAGGTCACTGTCGAGGGTCAGACCCGGGCCCTGCCGGTGCCCTTCTTCGTGATCGCCACCCAGAACCCGTTCGACCAGCTCGGCACCTACGCCCTGCCCGAATCGCAGCTGGACCGTTTCCACATGCGCATCTCGCTGGGCTATCCGGACCGCGCCGCCGAGCGCGAGCTGCTGCGCGGCGCCGACCGGCGCGAGCTCATCGAACAACTGCCGGCCGTGCTCTCGCCGGCCGATCTCGCACGGCTGCAGGCCGAGGTGCTGGCGGTGCACGCGGCCGAGCCGGTGCTGGAGTACCTGCAGGACCTGGTGGCGGCCACACGCTCGGGCCGCTGGTTCGCACAGGGGCTCTCGCCCCGGGCCGCACTGGCGGTGGTGCGGGCCGCCAAGGCGCAGGCCTTTCTGCAAGGGCGCAATTACGTGGCGCCGGACGACATCGCCGCCATCCTGCCGCAGACCGCTGCGCACCGCCTGGTGCCGGTCAGCGACGCCGGCCGCGGTGCGATGGAGCAGGTGCGGGCCATGATCGACGCCACGCCCATCCCGTGAGCCCGCTGGCCCCGCTGCACGCCCTGCGCCAACGGCTGCGACAATGGTTCCATGCGCGTCTGCCGCGCAGCGACACCCTGCTGCTGACCCAGCGCAACGTCTACATCCTGCCCACCCGCGCCGGCTGGATGCTGGCGCTGACCCTGCTCCTGCTGCTGGTGGGCAGCATCAACTACCAGCTGAACCTGGGCTATCTGCTGACCTTCCTGCTGGCCGGCAGTGCACTGACCGGCATGCACAGCTGCCACGCCAACCTGCGCGGCCTCACTCTGCACCTGAGCCCACCCGCACCGGTGCATGCCGGTCATGCGGCGGCGCTGGACATCCGGCTGGCCAACGAACAGGGCAAGGCGCGCCACGGCATCGGCATTGGCGTGATCGGTGAAGCGTCCGCGGGCGACACACACCTGGCCTGGACCGATGTGCCGGCCCAGGGCAGTACGCGCCTGCAGGTCGCAGCGGTGTTTGCCCGGCGCGGCCTGCACGCGCTGGCGCCGCTGACTGCGGTCACGCTGTTTCCCATGGGCACCTTCCGCGTCTGGACCGTGTGGCGCCCCGCGGCCCAGGTGCTGGTCTACCCCGCACCCGAGCCCCACCCGCCGCCGCTGCCGCCCGGTGAGCCGCAGCCGGGCTTCGCCGGCAGCGCGAGCGTGCAGACCACCGGCGAGTTCGACGGCGTGCGCGCCTACCGGCGGGGCGACCCGCAGAAATCCATCGTCTGGAAGAAGGCGGCTCAGACCTTTGCCGCCGGTCGCGACGACCTGGTCAGCCGGGATGCCCTGTCCACGCAGCGCCAGCAGCTCTGGCTGGACCACACCCGCTGCGGCGCCCCCGACCTCGAATCCCGCCTGTCGCGCCTCACCGCCTGGGTGCTGATGGCCGAGCGCCTGGGGCTGGACTATGGCCTGCGCATCCCCGGCCGCGAACTGGCCCCCGACCAGGGCCCGACCCACCGCGCCCGCTGCCTGGAGGCGCTGGCCCTGGTATGAAACTCCCCCTGCGCCGCTCCGCGTCTTCCCGCGAAAACTGGACAGCCACCTTGCCCAGGGACACCCGCGACACCCTGTTCCTGCTGGCCGTCATCGCCTGGGTCGTGATGATGCAGGTGCCGCACATTCCCGGGTGGTGCTCGGCGCTGACGGCGTGCGTGCTGGTCTGGCGCGCCTCGCTCACCCTGCGGGGCCGGCCGCTGCCCGGATGGCGCTGGCGCATCGGCCTGCTGCTGGTCACACTCGCCGCCACCTGGTGGACCCACAAGACCCTGCTCGGCCGCGACGCAGGGGTCACGCTGATCGTCGTGCTGCTGGCGCTCAAGACGCTGGAGCTGCGGGCGCGCCGCGATGCCTTCGTGGTGTTCTTCCTCGGTTTCTTCACGCTGCTGACGCACTTCTTCTATTCGCAGTCGCTGCTGACGGCCGCCGGCATCCTGGTGGCGCTGCTGGGGCTGCTGACCGCCGTCGTGAATGCCCACATGCCGGTGGGGCATCCGCCGCTGCGGCAGACCGCGGGCATTGCGACGCGGCTGGCCCTGCTGGGCGCGCCGATCATGGTGGTGGCCTTCATGCTGTTCCCCCGCCTCTCGCCGCTGTGGGGCGTGCCGGGCGACGGCATGGACGGCCGCTCGGGTCTGTCCGGAAAAATGCGGGTCGGCCAGATCGCCGAGCTGGTGCTGGACGACCGCATTGCGCTGCGTGTGCGCTTTGACGGTCCGGTGCCGCCGCAGCGCGAGCTGTATTTCCGCGGACCGGTGCTCACCGATTTCGACGGCGTCGAATGGAAGCCGCTGCGCTCGACCTTTCCGCCCCACATGGAGCTGCAGGCCAACCTGACCTTTGCGGGTGAGCCGATCCGTTACGAAGTCACCATGGAGCCGAACCACCGCCCCTGGGTGTTCGTGCTCGAAGCGGCCACCCAGGCGCCCGAGCTGCAGGGCCTCAAGGCATTCATGACGCCGGAGCTGCAGTGGTTCGTGCGGCGGCCGGTGACGGAGCTGGTGCGCTACCGCGCCGAGAGCCACACCCGCTTCCGCCACGGTCCGCTGGAGCCGTCGCTGGCGCTGCAGGACCAGATCGCGCTGCCCGCCGGCTTCAACCCGCGCACCCTGGCCTTCGCCCAGGAGCTGCGGCGCGAGCACGGGTCGGGGCCGCAGTCCGCTCCGGCGCTGATCGAGGCGGCACTCAACCGCCTGCGCACCGGCGGCTACACCTACACACTCGATCCCGGGGTCTATGGCCAGCACACCGCCGACGAGTTCTGGTTCGACCGCAAGGAAGGCTTTTGCGAGCACATCGCGTCCAGCTTCGTGATCCTGATGCGCGCGCTCGACATCCCGGCCCGCATCGTCACCGGCTACCAGGGCGGCGAGCTCAACGCCGTCGACGGCTACTGGACCGTGCGCCAGCGCGATGCCCACGCCTGGGCCGAGGTCTGGCTGCAGGGCCAGGGCTGGGTGCGCGTGGACCCCACGAGCGCGGTGTCGCCGTCCCGCATCGGTTCGTTCGAGCGATTGGTGGCGCCCCAGGGTGCCATTGGTGCCGCCCTGGGCACGCTGAATCCCACCCTTGCGCAGCAACTGCGCGACGTCTGGGAAGCGGTGAACAACGGCTGGAACCAGTGGGTGCTGAACTACACGCAGGGCAGCCAGCTGGACCTGCTGAAGAATCTGGGCTTCGAGTCGCCGAGCTGGACCGATCTGGCCTATGTGCTGATCGGCGTGGTCGTGCTGGTCAGCCTCGCGGGCGCCGCCTGGGCCCTGTGGGAACGCCAGCAGCACGACCCCTGGCTGCGCACGCTGGCGCGCGTGCGGCGCCGCCTGGCCGCACTTGGCATTGAAGCCGGCGAGCACGCCACACCGCGCGAGCTGGCGCGCGTCGCATCAGCGCAGCTCGGTGACGAGCTTTTCACGCAGCAGCTGAGTGCCTGGCTGCTGCGCCTCGAAGCGCTGCGCTACGCGCCCCACAGTCCGGACACGCTGGCCGCGCTGCAGAAACAGTTTCAACAGATGTCCTGGCCCGAACGGCAGGCAACCCCATGAGCACACGATCCCGACCCGCCCTGGTTCCCGCGCTGCTGTCCCTGTCTCTGGCCTGGACGGCCGCGCAGGCACAGACGCCGGTGGAAACCACACCTGTCGCACCCACCCTGGTACCGGCCACCCCGCTGCCCGCGGCTGAGCCGGCTGGCGAGCCTCTGGCGGCCGAGCCCCGGCCTGCTGCACCACCGCCTGTTGCGCCCGCGCCCACAGCACCTGCAGCGGAGATCACGGTGTACGCCGAGTCGCCGGCGGCCATGGCGTTTGCCGACGACCTGGCCCAGCGCCGCGGTCTCGACCCCCAATGGGTGCGTGAGCAGATCGGCGCCGCCCGCCGCCAGCCCACCGCGATCCGGCTGTCGCTGCCGGCGCCCCGCGCCGCCTACAAGAACTGGGCCGCCTACCGCGCGCGCTTCATCGAACCGGTGCGGCTGCGCGCCGGGCAGCGCTTCTGGGACACCCACCGCGCAGCCCTGGAACGCGCCGAGCGCGAGTACGGCGTGCCCGCCAGCCTGATCGTCGGCGTGATCGGGGTCGAAACCCTGTACGGCCAGCACACCGGCAACTTCCGCGTGATCGACGCGCTGGCCACGCTGGCCTTCGACTTCCCGGCCAGCCACCCGCGCGCCGAAGCCCGGGCCGAGTTCTTCCGCAGCGAGCTGGAACAGTTCCTGAGCCTGACCCACCGCACCGGCATGGACCCGCAGGCCCTGCGCGGCAGCTACGCCGGCGCCATGGGCTGGCCGCAGTTCATGCCCAGCAGCTGGGCGCGCTTCGCGATCGACTTCGATGGCGACAGCAAGATCGACCTGTTCAACAGCCCGGTCGACGCCATCGGATCGGTGGCCAACTACTTCAAGGCCTACGGCTGGCAGCCTGGCCAGCCCACGCACTACCCGGTGAGCTTCGACCTGAACACGCTGGACAAGGACGCCCTGCTCGCCCCCGACATCCTGCCCAGCTTCAGCGCAGAGAGCTTTGCCGCCAAGGGCGCCGTGCTGGAAGCCGAAGCGAAGAAACACATCGGCAAGCTGGCGCTGATCGAACTGCAGAACGGCGACCCGGCCAACGGCGGGTCGGCCCCCACCTACCTCGCCGGCACGGACAACTTCTACGTGGTCACGCGCTACAACTGGAGCAGCTACTACGCACTGGCAGTGATCGAACTGGGCCAGACCGTCGAGGCCCTGGTCAAGCGGCCCTGACCAGCGCGCTCACGCAAGTGAGATCCGCACGTCCACCGACATGTCCTCCTCGCCCCCACCTCGCCGCAGCCCCTTGACCGGCGTGCAGGCGCTGTAGTCGGTGGCAGCCGCGAGGCGAATGTGGCGTTCGTCGGTCGGGCAGCGGTGGGTCACGTCCAGGCTGAGCCAGCGGCGGTTCGCCGGGTCCACGCACACGTCCACCCAGGCGTGGCTGGCCAGATCGGGTTCGTTGGCGGCGTAGAAATACCCGCTGACGTAGCGCGCCGGCAGGCCGATGCTGCGGCACACCGCCACCATCACATGCGCCTGGTCCTGGCACACGCCCAGCCCCCAGTCGAAGGACTCGAGCGCGGTGGTTTCCACCCCCGTGCTGCCCTTGCGGTACTGCACCTTGTCGGCCACGGCGCCGGCCAGGGCCAGCAGGTCGGCTGCGCCCGGCCGTTCACCCCGCGCACGCGCGGCCATGAGACCGGGCTCCGCCTGCAAGGCCCACATGGCCATGCGTGGGTACGGCTCGGCCAGCGGGGTCGAGCGCAGGTAGAAGCCTGGCGGCGGCAGGGTCGGCGCATCGGTGAACTCGGCCACCCCGTGGGTCACCACGGTGCCCCGGGCGGTGACGCTGTTCTCGCGCAGGTTCTTCTCGGGCCGCGCGGAAAGCGAGAAGCTGTGCACGCGGTTGCCCTCGATGTCGGGCTGGCTGCACAGGGTGCCGGGCACGCGCAATTCCCAGTGCTCGACGCTCTGGCAGGCACTGCTGACCGGCCACAGGTGCAGCGACTGCACCGTGTAGAGCAGCGGCTGGCTGTAGCGGAAGCGGGTGTGGTGGTGGATGACGAGTTTCATGCGGGCTCCGGTTCGCGCCGGGGACCCGCATGGTACCCGTCCGGATCAGTGACTCGGCACCAGGAAGTCCTGGCTGATGCGGCCGCCGAGTTCGTTTACCCGGTCCAGGAACTGGGTCAGGAAAGCGTGCAGGCCGGTCGAGAGGATCTCGTCGATGCGCGCGTACTGCAGGTCGGCCTTGAGCTTGCCGGCGCGGCGCTGGGTTTCGGCCGATATCTCGTTGGCCACCACGCTCAGGTTGGCCACCACCTCGTTCATGCTGGCTGCCAGGCTGCGCGGCATGTCCGGGCGCAGGATCAGCAGCTCGGCCACGCGCTCGGGCGTGATCACGTCTCGGTAGACCTTGCGGTACACCTCGAAGCCGGAGACGGAGCGCAGGATCGCGCTCCAGTGATAGAAGTCGTACTCTTGGTCCTGCTCGCTGGCGGCACCGAAGAAGTCGCTATGCACCGCGTGGAACTTCACATCCAGCAGCCGCGCCGTGTTGTCGGCGCGTTCCAGGAAGGAACCCATGCGGTAGAAGTGGAAGGCCTCGTCCTGCAACATGGTGCCCACCGCCACGCCACGCGACAGGTGCGAGCGGTGCTTGACCCATTCGAAGAAGGCGCCCGGGTCGCGCTCGAAGTCCCTGGACTTGAGGTATCCCGCCAGCTTGAGCCAGGTGGCGTTCTGCGTCTCCCACAGCTCGGTGGTCAGCGCGCCGCGCACCGCCCGCGCGTTCTCGCGCGCCGCGCGCAGGCAGGACACGATGGACGACGGGTTGGACTCGTCGCGCACCATGAAGTCCATGACGTTGCGCGGCGTGATGTCATGGCCGTACTTGGCGGTGTAGCTGGGCATGAGCTCGCTGATCGACAGCAGGCCCTGCCAGCCCACCTGCGCCACCGCGGCGGACTGCGGCAGCAGCGAGGTCTGGTAGTTCACATCGAGCATGCGCGCGGTGTTTTCGGCCCGCTCGGTGTAGCGGGACATCCAGAAAAGGTGGTCGGCGGTACGCGAAAGCATGTCGTGTCTTTCTCAGTTTTCCAGAATCCAGGTGTCTTTCGTTCCTCCGCCCTGAGAGGAATTGACGACCAGTGAGCCTTCCTTGAGCGCGACGCGCGTCAGGCCACCCGGCACCATCTGCACCTCCTTGCCCGAGAGCACGAAGGGGCGCAGGTCGATGTGGCGCGGCGCGATGCCCTTCTCCACATAGGTCGGGCAGGTCGAGAGACTGAGCGTGGGCTGCGCGATGTAGCCGTCGGGCTTGGCCTTGACCACGGCGCGGAACTCGTCCACCTCGGCTTTGGTCGCAGCGGGGCCGACCAGCATGCCGTAGCCGCCCGCGCCGTGCACCTCCTTGACCACCAGCTCGGCCATGTTGTCCAGCATGTACTTCAGGTCATCCGGGTTGCGGCCCATGAAGGTGGGCACGTTGTTGAGGATCGGTTTTTCGCCCAGGTAGAACTCGATCATCTTGGGCACGTAGGGGTAGATCGACTTGTCGTCGGCGATGCCGGTGCCCACCGCGTTGCAGATGGTCACGTTGCCGCTGCGGTACACGCCCAGCAGGCCGGCGCAACCGAGCGTGGAGGTCGGGCGGAACACCAGCGGGTCGAGGAAGTCGTCGTCCACGCGGCGGTAGATCACGTCCACGCGCCTGGGGCCCTTGGTGGTGCGCATGTAGACGAAGTTGTCCTTGACGAACAGGTCCTGGCCTTCGACCAGCTCCACGCCCATCTGCTGCGCCAGGAACGCATGCTCGAAGTAGGCGCTGTTGTACATGCCGGGCGTGAGCACCACCACCGTGGGTTCGGCGGTGGTCGCAGGGCTGACCGCTCGCAGGGTTTCCAGCAGCAGGTCGGGGTAATGCGCCACCGGCGCCACGCGGTTCTGGCCGAACAGGTCGGGGAACAGCCGCATCATCATCTTGCGGTCCTCGAGCATGTAGCTCACGCCGCTGGGCACGCGCAGGTTGTCTTCGAGCACGTAGTACTCGCCCTCGCCTTTCGCATTGGGCGCGCGCACGATGTCGATGCCCGCGATGTGCGAGTAGATCTGGTTGGGGACCTGCACGCCCATCATCTCGGGGCGGAACTGCGCGTTCTGGAAGACCTGCTCGGCCGGGATGTGGCCGGCCTTGATGATCTCCTGCTCGTGGTAGACGTCGTGGATGAAGCGGTTGAGCGCGGTCACGCGCTGCACCAGGCCGGCCTGCATGCTCTTCCACTCGTGCGCGGGAATGATGCGCGGGATCAGGTCGAAGGGGATCAGGCGCTCGGTGCCGGCGCCGTCTTCGTCCTTGGCGCCGTACACCGCGAAGGTGATGCCGACGCGGCGGAAGATCATTTCCGCCTCCTCGCGGCGCGATGCCATGACCTCCTCGGGTTGTTGTGCCAGCCACCGTGCGTAGTTCAGGTAGTGGGCCCGCACCTCGCTGGGCGAGGCGTTCATTTCGTCAAACATCGGTCGGCTCATGGGCTTTTTCTCCTGCACCCAGCATAGCAAGGAGCGGGCCAGTGGTCACCCGCCGGGGTCCGCCTCATCGCCCTCGTCCGCCACGGGCGCACCCGGATGGTGCCAGTAGCGGCGCACGGCATCCCGGTGGCAATGCACGCTCAAGGGCTCATCGCTGCGCCACAGAGCCGCACCACATTGGGGCGATGTCACCCACCGCATGCCCCGCGCGTTGTAGCGGTCCCGGACCACCGGTGCCGGGTGCCCGAACTGGTTGCGGTAGCCCGACTGGACCAGCGCCACCGAAGGCCGCAGGGTGTTGAGCAGCACCGGGCTGCTGGACGATGCACTGCCGTGGTGCGGCGCCAGCAGCAGGTCGGCCCGCAACTGCGGCTGCGCCAGCGCCAGCCGGGTTTCGCGCTCGGCGTCCAGATCGCCGCTGAGCCAGGCCCAGCGCCGGCCGTTGCCCACGCGCAGCACGCAGGACATGGCATTGCTCGGCAGCCGTCCCTGGCCGGCGGCGTCGAAATGTTCGGGCGACGGGTGCAGCAGTTCAAAGTCCACCCCGTCCCACCGCCAGCGCTGCCCGGCCAGGCAGCGCTCGCCTTCACCGGACGAGGACAGCCAGCGCGCCTGCGGCCAGGCGGCGCGCACCGCGGCCGAACCGCCCGAGTGGTCGCTGTCGCGGTGGCTCACCACCACCGTGTCGGGCGTCTCGCCCAGCGCGCGCAGCAGCGGCACCACCACCCGGTCGCCGGCGTCGCTGCCCGGGCCGTAGCGCGGGCCGGTGTCGTAGAGCAGGCTGTGGCCGGCGGTGCGCACCAGCACCGCGCTGCCCTGCCCCACGTCGACCGCCAGCACCTCGAACTCACCCATCTTGGGCCGGGCGGGCGACCAGGCCAGCATCGGCGCCAGCAGCACCAGACCAGCCGAGCGCAGGGACCAGGGCAGGCGCAGCACCAGCAGCAGCCCGCCGGCCACGCCACTCAGCGCCAGCGGCAGGGGCGGGATGGGCTGGAACAGCGTGGCCCAGCGCCAGTTGCCGAGCCACTCCAGGCACGCCACCAGCCCCTGAACGGCCCACGCCGCCAGATCCCACAGCGGCGGCACGATCACGCCCAGCATGGCCAGCGGCGTGACCACACCCGTCACCCAGGGAATGGCCAGCAGGTTGGCCACCAGCCCCGCCAGCGACAGCTGCCCGAACAGCAGCACCCCCAGCGGCGCCAGCGCCACCGTGACGACCGCCTGCTCGCGCAGCAGGCGGCGCACCGGCCCCGCCTTCTGCCGAGATCCCGAAGCGAACAGGATGCCCACCGCCACAAAGCTGAGCCAGAACCCCGGCTGCACCAGCGCCCAGGGGTCCAACGCCAGCACCGCCACCATCGCCAGCAGCCAGACCAGGGGCCAGGGCCACTGGCGCACGCCCTGCCGCAGCCCCACCAC
This sequence comes from Hydrogenophaga pseudoflava, assembly GCF_004353865.1. Taxonomy (NCBI): domain Bacteria; kingdom Pseudomonadati; phylum Pseudomonadota; class Betaproteobacteria; order Burkholderiales; family Comamonadaceae; genus Hydrogenophaga; species Hydrogenophaga pseudoflava. Next base: position 1,750,023 of record NZ_CP037867.1, on the reverse strand, counting down.
CAGCGCCAGCATCAGAACCGTTCGTTGCGCCGGCACGCCCCAGCCCGAAAACAGCGCGTAGGCCGCCGCGGCCGCCACACCACCCCAGGCCGCCGCCCGCGGCGCCGGCACCGCCAGCAGCACACCCGGCCACGCATGGGCCCAGCGCCGCCAGCCCCAGCCGATGCACGCCGTGGCCAGCCACGCAAACACGGTGACATGAAGACCGGAGATGCTCATCAGATGAGCCACACCCGTGTCGCGAAACAGGGTCCAGTCGCTGCGCTCGATCGCCGCCTGGTCGCCCACCACCAGCGCCGCCAGCACACCGGCGCTGCGCGGGTCCTGCACACGCGCAGCGATGCGGTCCGCCACCCACTGGCGCGCCGCTTCGACCGGGTGGCCGCCGCTGGCGCCGAGGAACACCGGCGCCGTGTCGCGCGGGCCATCGCGCAGGTAGCCGGTGGCGCCGATGCCCTGCTCCCAGAGCCAGCGCTCGCGGTCGAAGCCTTGGGGGTTGGAGGCACCGTGCGGACGCTTGAGACGCACCGTCAGCCGCCAGGCGTCGCCCGCGCGCCAGGTGCGTCCCGCCCCCCGACCCCGGAAGTCGCTGATCAGCAACCGTGGCGGCAGGTCCACCGCCTGGCCGTCCCGCGTCGCCGATTCGACGGTGAACTCGAAGCGGTCGTTGTCGGCGCCCCGCTGGGGCATGGTGGCCACCTGCCCGGTGACCACCAGGTTCACGCCCTCCAGACCGGTGGCCAGCGCCTGCGCCTGGTGGCGCGCAGCGCGCAGGCCCGTTGCTCCGGCCGCCGCGAGCGCACCCGCCAGCAGGGCGGCGCCCAGCGCAAGCCCGGCACGTCGCCTGGCCCCGACCCGTGCAGCAACGCCGGCCAGCAAGAGCGCCGCCGCCAGCAGCCCCGCGTACCCCGCCACCGGCCACAGCCGGGCCTGCAGCAGTTGCAGGGCCACGCCCAGCACGGCACCGGGCAGCACCGCCCACAGCGGGTGCATCAGCCCGCCTGCCAGAGGGCCGTGCGCCGTGGCGCGGGACTTGCTAGTTTTTGTCGAACGCGCGCGGCAGCCCGCCCTGACAGCGTTTTCATTGTTTGTGACTCCCTGTTGAAAGTGACCCCAGCATGGCCATCCATGTCGCCCTGAGCCACATCACCCATTATCGGTACGACCGCCTGGTCAAACTCGGCCCGCAGGTGGTCCGCCTGCGCCCGGCGCCGCACAGCCGCACCAAGGTGCTGTCGTACTCGCAGAAGATCGAACCGGCGGGCCATTTCATCAACTGGCAGCAGGACCCGTTCGCCAACTACCAGGCGCGCCTGGTCTTTCCCGAGCCGACCACCGAGTTCAAGGTCACCATCGACCTGGTGGTCGAGATGGCGGTGCACAACCCGTTCGACTTCTTCCTCGAACCGCGCGCCGAGAAGTTCCCGTTCACCTACGACGAGGCCCAGCAGCAGGAGCTGGCGCCCTACCTCGCCGCGGCGCCGCTGACGCCGCTGGTCAAGAGCTACCTGGAGCAGGTCGACCGCAGCGAGCAGCGCACCATCGACTTCCTGGTCGGTATCAACCAGAAGCTCTGGAAGGACATCGGCTACACCATCCGCATGGAGCCGGGCGTGCAGACGCCCGAAGAGACGCTCACGCTCAAGAGCGGCTCCTGCCGCGACTCGGGCTGGCTGCTGGTGCAGCTGCTGCGCCACCTGGGTCTGGCGGCGCGCTTCGTCTCGGGCTACCTGATCCAGCTGACCCCCGACGTGAAGGCCATCGACGGCCCCAGCGGCCCCGAGCAGGACTTCACCGACCTGCACGCCTGGTGCGAGGTGTTCCTGCCCGGCGCCGGCTGGATCGGCCTGGACCCGACCTCGGGCCTGCTGGCCGGCGAAGGCCACATCCCGCTGGCCTGCACGCCGCAGCCCTCCAGCGCCGCGCCGGTCGAGGGCGGCGTGGACAAATGCGAGGTCGAGTTCAGCCACCACATGGCCGTCACCCGCATCTACGAATCGCCGCGCGTGACCAAGCCCTACACCGAAGACCAGTGGGCCGAGGTGCTGAAGCTGGGTGAGCAGGTCGACGCCGATCTGGTGAGGGGCGACGTGCGGCTGACCCAGGGCGGTGAGCCCACCTACGTGGCCGTGAGCGACCGCGACGCCGCCGAATGGAACACCGACGCGCTGGGCCCGACCAAGCGCGGCTACGCCACCGAGCTGCTGGGCCGCCTGCGCGAGCGCTACGGCGACGGCGGTTTCGTGCACATGGGCCAGGGCAAGTGGTACCCGGGCGAACAGCTGCCGCGCTGGGCGCTGTCGGTGTTCTGGCGCGCCGACGGCGAACCCTGCTGGGGCAACCCAGCCCTGCTGGCCGACGAGCGCGACGAGGCCCACTACAGCGCCGACGACGCGCAGCGCTTCACACAGGCGCTGGCGCGCCGGCTGGGTCTGTCGACCCAGTACATCACCCCGGGCTACGAGGACACCTGGTACTACCTGTGGCGCGAGCGCCGCCTGCCGGTCAACGTCGACCCGTTCGACAGCAAGCTCGACGACGAGCTGGAGCGCCAGCGCCTGCGCCGTGTGTTCGGCCAGGGTCTGGACGCCACCGTGGGCTACGTGCTGCCGCTGCAGGCCTCGGGCCACGGACCACTGTCTAACAACGGCAAGAGCGCCTACCACCGCGTCAGCGGCACGGTTTGGTCCACCGGCCCCTGGTTCTTCCGCGATGAGCGCATGTACCTGATTCCCGGCGACTCGCCCATGGGCTACCGGCTGCCGCTGGATTCGCTGCCCTGGGTGTCCATGGGCGACTACCCCTACCACATCGAGCAGGACCCGCACAGCGCGCGCGACCCGCTGCCCTCTGGCGCGGCGCTGCGCCACCAGGTGCACCCGTACACCGTGGGTGGCGGTTTCGCCGAAGGCGGCACCGTCTCGCTGCAGGGCACCGACTGGTTCGACGAACAGGGGTCGGGCAACGAAACCGAAGCACTCGGCCTGCGCCGAGGCCAGCCGCACCCGGCCTCTTCGCCGGCGCAGCAGCTCTCGTCCCGCTTGCCGCAGCGCGGCGAGTCGGCCGCCTGGCTGACCCGCACCGCGCTGGTGGTGGAGGCGCGCGACCCGCAGCGCGCCAACGGCCCCAAGGCCGAGAAGGCCAGCGGCGGCAAGGTCCAGCACCTCTACGTTTTCATGCCACCGATGCAGCGGCTGGAGGACTACCTGGACCTGCTCTCGGCGGTGGAGGACACGGCCGAGCGCCTGGGCATGAAGATCGTGCTCGAAGGCTATCCACCGCCTCGCGACCCGCGCCTGAAGATGCTGCAGGTCACGCCCGACCCCGGTGTGATCGAGGTCAACATCCACCCCAGCAGCAGCTTCGAAGAGCTGGTCGAGCGCACCGAGTTCCTCTACGAGGCCGCGCACCAGACCCGCCTGTGCGCCGAGAAGTTCATGACCGACGGCCGCCACACCGGCACCGGCGGGGGTAACCACTTCGTTCTCGGCGGCGCCACGCCGTCGGACTCACCCTTCCTGCGCAAGCCCGAGCTGCTGGGCAGCCTGGTGGCCTACTGGCACAACCACCCCTCGCTGTCCTACCTGTTCAGCGGCCTGTTCATCGGCCCGACCAGCCAGGCCCCGCGCGTGGACGAGGCGCGCAACGACCAGCTCTACGAGCTGGAGATCGCGCTCAACCAGATCGAACAGAGCCGACAGCGCCACGGCCAGGACATGCCGCCCTGGCTGGTGGACCGCACGCTGCGCAACATCCTGATCGACGTCACCGGCAACACCCACCGCAGCGAGTTCTGCATCGACAAGCTCTACTCGCCCGACTCGTCCACCGGCCGCCTGGGCCTGCTGGAGCTGCGCGCCTTCGAGATGCCGCCGCACGCCCGCATGAGCATCGCCCAGCAGCTGCTGCTGCGCGCCCTCATCGCGCGCTTCTGGCAGCAGCCCTGGCGCGGCCAGCTCACCCGCTGGGGCACCGAGCTGCACGACCGCTTCCTGCTGCCCACCTTCATCCGCATGGACTTCGAGGACGTGCTGGCCGATCTGGCCGGGGTGGGCTACCGCTTCGACATGGCCTGGTTCGAGCCGCACTTCGAGTTCCGTTTCCCGCTGGTGGGCCAGGTGGCCGCGCGCGGCATCGAACTCACGCTGCGCAACGCGCTGGAGCCCTGGCACGTGATGGGTGAAGAAGGCGCACCCGGCGGCACGGTGCGTTATGTGGACTCGTCGCTGGAGCGCATCGAGGTGCGCGTGAGCGGCTACAACGACAGCCGCTACGTGATCACCTGCAACGGCCGCGCCCTGCCCCTGCAGCCCACCGGCACCGCGGGCGAACACGTGGCCGGTGTGCGCTACAAGGCCTGGAACCCGCCGTCGGCGCTGCACCCGTCGATCGGCGTGCACGCGCCGCTGACCTTCGACATCGTCGACACCTGGATGCACAAGTCGCTCGGCGGCTGCCAGTACCACGTCGCCCACCCGGGCGGCCGCAACTACGACAGCTTCCCGATCAACGCCTACGAGGCCGAAAGCCGGCGCCTCTCGCGCTTCTTCCAGATGGGCCACACCGCGGGCAAGCTGGTGGTGAACGCGGCGACACCCAGCCGGGAGTTCCCGTTCACGCTGGATTTGCGCCAGTGATCGCAGCCACGGGTCTTTGAAGGATGCAACGGCCCGAACCGCCCCGGGGTCCCCCAAAGAAGGAGCCACGGGCATACTCCAGAGCCGTGACCCCGGAAGAATCCAGAGACAACCTGTTCGACGAACTCAGCCCCGAATCCCCCGGGGACTGGGCCCTGTCGTGGTCGGTGCCCGCCGACGCCGGGCACCGCGACGAGCTGCGCGACAGCGGCGACCCGCGGGCCCTGGCCCCGCGCTGGGGCCGCTTCTTCGACCACGTAGGCACCGACGGTCTGGCCGACCTGAACCGCCGCGCCGAGAACCTGCAGCGCCAGATCCGAGACAACGGCGTCACCTACAACGTCTACGCCGACGCCGCCAGCGGTCTGCAGCGCCCCTGGGCGCTCGACCTGTTCCCCATGATCGTGGACCCGCGGGAATGGGCACAGATCGAGGCCGGCGTGCTGCAGCGCGCGCGCCTGCTCAACGGCATGATGGCCGACCTCTATGGCCCGCAGGAGCTGCTGCGCCGCGCCCTGCTGCCCACGGCGCTGGCCCAGGGCCATCCAGGCTACCTGCGCGCCATGAAGGGTGTGACGCCGCCGGGCAACACCTGGCTGCACATCGCCGCCTTCGACCTCGCGCACGGTCCCGACGGGCGCTGGTGGGTGGTCGGCCAGCGCACCCAGGCGCCCTCGGGCCTGGGCTACCTGCTGGAAAACCGCATCGCCATCGCGCGGCAGTTCCCCAAGGCCTTTGCCGGCATGAAGGTGCAGCGCCTGGCTGCCAGCTACCGGGCGCTGATGGACGGCATCAAGGCGCTGTCGCCCGAGGGTGAGGACGCGCGCATCGCCCTGCTCACACCCGGCCCCTACAACGAAACCTACTTCGAGCACGCCTACCTGGCGCGCTACCTGGGCCTGACCCTGGTCGAGGGCAACGACCTGACGGTGCGCGACCAGCGCCTCTACCTCAAGACACTCAAGGGCCTGGAGCCGGTGCACGCGCTGATCAAACGCGTGGACGACCAGTGGCTGGACCCGCTGGAGCTGCGCCCGGACTCCGGCCTGGGCGTGCCCGGCCTGCTGCAGGTGCTGCGCGCGGGCAACCTGCTGCTGGCCAACGCACCGGGCTCGGCGCCGCTGGAATCGAGCGCGCTGCTGGGCTTCCTGCCCGCCATCAGCCGCCACCTGCTGGGCGAGGAACTGGAACTGCCCTCGCTGGCCACCTGGTGGTGCGGCGAAGACGCTGCGCTGCGCGAGGTGCTGCCCCTGCTCAAGGGCGGCGTGATCAAACCCACCTACCCTGGCTCGGGTCTGGAGACGGCCATCGGCCAGAGCCTGAACGCCCGCGAGCTGGACGAATGGTCGGGCCGCATGGTGCGCCACCCCGACGACTACACCGTGCAGTCCTGGTTGCCGCTCTCGCAAACGCCCACCTGGACCGGCGAGCGCCTGTTGCCGCGCTCGGCCATGCTGCGCGTCTTTGCTCTCGCCGACGGGCCGCAGAGCTGGCGCGTGCTGCCCGGCGGCCTGGTGCGGCTGGCGCCCCGCGGTCAGCTGATGGCGTCCATGCAGCGCGGCGGATCCAGCGCCGACTGCTGGGTGATGACCGACGGCGAGGTCGACACCACCAGCCTGCTGCAGTCACAGCCCAGCACACTGGCCCTGGCGCATCAGAAACGCCCGGTCACCAGCCGCGCCGCCGAAAACCTGTTCTGGCTGGGCCGCTACACCGAGCGCGCCGAAAACGCGGTGCGGCTTGCGCGCATCGTGCTCGACCACCTCGGTGGCGAAGAGCCCAGCTCGCGCGCGCTGCTCGCCTGGCTCTCGGCCACCGCCCGCGAAAACGCCCTGGTGCTGGACGACGTGCCCGGCGCCGAGCAGGCCGCGCGCGTGTTCGCGCGCTCGCTCATGGCCAGCCTGTCGCCCGCGCCGGGCTCGCCCCTGGCGGGCCAGAGCTGCAGCGTGGGCCACAACCTGCGCGCGCTCAAGGGCGCGGCCGCCCAGGTGCGCGACCGGCTCTCGCCCGAACACTGGAACCTGATCGAACACGCCGAGGCCAGCTTCGCGCAGGACTGCGCCGCCATGGCGGCCGACGCCGAGTACGGCACCGCCGAGGCGCTGGCCGCGCTCGCGGCGCTGAGCGAGCGGCTGGCCGCCATCACCGGCGCGCAAACCGACCGCATGGTGCGAGACAACGGCTGGCGCCTGCTGTCCGTGGGCCGCCACATCGAGCGGCTGATCACGCTCTCGCGCGCGCTCTCGCTCGGGCTGGAGCACCGCTGCATGGACGACCCGACGGGCTTCGAGTCGGTGGTCGCGCTGTTCGACAGCACCATCACCTTCCACGCCCAGTACCAGCAGCGGCGCGACATGGTGGCGCTGATCGATCTCCTGGTGATGGACCGGGACAACCCGCGCTCCATCGCCTGGGTGGTGCAGACCCTGCGCTCGCGGCTGGCCAAGCTCTCGCAGAGCGCCACGCCACAGGACGCGGTGCTGGCCCAGGGCCTGCCCGACCCCGACGTGTGGGTGCTGACCGAGCTGAGCAGCTGGCAGCGCGAGGGGCAGACCATGCGCTACAGCACCCTCGCCGAGCTGCTGGACGGCTGCGAGACCGCGGCGGCCGAGCTGTCCGACGAAATCACGCGGCTGCACTTCAGCCACGCCGACCGCAAGACGCGAAGCGTCGGCGTCTGAGCCATGGACCTGCGCGTCCTGCATACCACCACCTACCGCTACCAGGGCAGCGTGGACCTGGCGCAGCACATGGTCCACCTCTCGCCGGTGGACACGCCCACCCAGACCGTGCGGTCGCACACGCTGACGATCTCGCCCGAACCGGCGGCCCGCAGCCAGACCACCGACGCCTTCGGCAACCTGCGCACCTTCTTCTCGCTGCAGGCGCCGCACGAGGTGCTCACCGTCACGGCCGACAGCCGGGTGGACACCCGCGCGCCCGCGCCGCTGCCCGACGACCCGGCCTGGCAGACGCAGACCTGGGAGGCCGTGCGCGATCATTTCCGCTACCGCGCCCGCGCGCCCTACGACCCCGCCAGCGAGTTCCTGTTTGCGTCCCCCCATGTGCCGCGCGACGATGCTTTCACTGCCTTTGCCCGGCCGGCCTTCGAAAACGGCCTGCCCATGCTGTCCGCCGTGCGTGCGCTCATGGAGCGCATCCACAGCGGGCTGACCTACGAAACCGCCAGCACCGAAGTCAACACCCCGGCCCTGGTTGCGCTGGCGCAGGGCAAGGGCGTGTGCCAGGACTTCGCCCACATCATGACCGGCTGCCTGCGCAGCCTGGGCCTGCCTGCGCGCTATGTCAGCGGCTACCTGCTCACCCAGCCTCCACCGGGCCAACCGCGCCTGATCGGCGCCGACGCCTCGCACGCCTGGGTCTCGGTCTACGTGCCCCTGCCACCGGGAACCGGCGCGCAGGCCGGCGACGAACCGGCGCTGGGCGCCTGGTTCGACTTCGACCCCACCAACAACCGCTGCGGCTGGGGCAGCCCCGGCGAGGACTATGTGACGCTGGCCACCGGCCGCGACTTCGCCGACGTCTCGCCCATGCGCGGCGTCATCCAGGGCGGCGCCCGCCACACGCTCGACGTGGCCGTCACGGTGGCACCACCCTACGAGCTGGAGGCGCTGCAGAACCCGCCCGCGGGCCGGTAACATCGCGCGATCGGCCGCAGTGCGTGGCCATTTCCAACGGAGCACACCATGGGCAAGGAACAGCGCAACGAAAAGATGAGCAAGAAGCCGAAAAAGGACACGTCGGTGCCCAAGGGCCCGGTCAGTTCCGACCGTCCGGTCCCGCCGGTCACCGCGGTGATCCCGCGCGGCAAGGACAAAGACAAATTCAAGTGAGCCGGGGACGGTCCGCATGAAAGCCACCTGGAACGGCGCCGTGGTCGCCGAGAGCGACGACACGGTGCTGGTCGAAGGCAACCACTACTTCCCCGAGGGCGCGCTCAACCGCGCTTTCGTCACGTTCAGCAACCACCGGACCACCTGCCCCTGGAAGGGCGAGGCCAAGTACCTCTCCCTGCTGGTCAACGGCGAGCTCAATGCCGACGCCGCCTGGTACTACCCGGACCCCAAGCCCGAAGCCGAGAACATCCGCGGGCGCGTGGCGTTCTGGAAGGGTGTGAAGGTCGAGGGCTGAGGCCCGCGTGGCAGCCGCTCAGGCCGCCTGCGCGCCCAGCTTGCGCAGCCTGGCGCACCACTGCGCCACACCCGGCTCGCCCAGCCGGTCCACCAGCCCGACCAGGGTTTCGTGCACCGGGGCGATGCCCACAAACCCGAGGATGTTGCGCTCCAGCGACTTGACGCTGTGGGCGCGGAAGTACCAGCGGTACAGCAGCGCCGGCATGCCCATGGTCACCACGATGCGGGCCGAGCGCCCGCCCAGCGCTTTCTGGCCGAACGGGTTCTTCTCGTCGCGGTGGAAGGCAAAACCGGGCCGCGCCACCTGCTCCAGGAAGCCCTTGAGCATGGCCGGCATGTCACCCAGCCAGAGGGGAAAGCACAGCAGCAGGTGCTGGCACCAGGCGATGTCGTCCTGGGCGGCCTTCAGCCCTTCGGGCAGCGCGCCATGCTCCCATTCCGCCGCGCTGCGCAGCAGCGGAAAGTCCAGCGCCCCGACGTCCACCCGCCGAACCTGATGGCCCGCCGCCTGCGCGCCCCCGGCGTAGGCATCGATCAACTGGTGCAGCAGGTGGCGCGCCCCGGCGTCGGGGTGGCCGTTGACGATCAGGATGCGGCGTGCTTCGGTGCTCATGGCGGGGCTCCCAAAAGGCCCATGCTGCACCCGTGCCGCGGCGCCGTCCTTGACCCGGCTCAAGCCTTCTGGAATGCCGGGTCCACCGGCACCTGCAGGCCCGTGGCCAGTTGGTTGGTCTTGGCCGCCAGCGCGATGATAGACAGCAGCTCGGCGTGCTGTTCGCGCGTCATGCCCTTGGCGGTGGCGGCCGCGGTGTGCGAGTGCACGCAGTAGCTGCAGCCGTTGATGATGGACGCGGTGATGTAGACCAGCTCCTTGGTCAGCGGGTCCAGCGTGGACGGCGTGGCCATCACCCGCTTGACCTCGGCCCAGGTCTGCTCCAGCAGCGCCGGGTCGAAGGCCAGGTAGCGCCACATGTTGTTGATGAAGTCGGTCTGGCGCGTGGCGCGGATGTCGTCGAAGACGGCCTGGACGCGCGGATCGGCCTCGGGGTTCGTGGGCGGAGCGATGGTGGACATTCGGAGTCTCGGGTGGGTCAACGTGGCTTGCGCGCCGACGGGCGCTTGTCCGCCTTGGGCTTGCGCTCCGGGCTGATGTGCCCCTCGTCGCGCAGCTTCTTCTTGCGCGCCGCGCGTTCGGCGTCGGCCTGCTTCCCGGCCTTGAGCCAGCGCGCGAACTGCTCGGGCGTCTCCAGCGTGATGCGACCGATGTGCAGGGCGCGGAAATCGGCGATCACCAGCTCTGCGGCCTTCTGCATGTTCACCCGGCCGCCGCCGGCCAGCGCGCCGCGCTTGCGCCCGATGGCTTCGACCAGCTCGTCGTCGTGGGTCTGCGCCCATGCCTCGGGCGACAGGCCCAGCTGGTAGCGTGCCTCCATAAGCTGCGGGTAGTCGGTCTTGAGCTTGGCGATCAGCTCGTAGGCCACCTCTTCTTCGTCGTAGGCGTTCTTGCCCACCGCGCCGCTGGCGGCCAGGTTGTAGCCGCTCTCGGGCACGAAGATGCGCGGCCAGAGCATGCCCGGCGTGTCGTACAGATAGAAGTCGTCGGCCAGCGCGATGCGCGCCTCGGTGCGCGTGACGCCGGCCTCGTCGCCGGTCTTGGCGGCGCGCTTGCCCTTGAGCGTGTTGATCAGCGTGGACTTGCCGACGTTGGGAATGCCGCAGATAAGCACCCGCATGGGCTTGACCATGCCGCCGCGCCTGGGCGCCAGCTCGAAGCAGGCGTCGATGAGCGCCCGCGCGGGTGCCGTGACGCTGGCATCCAGCGCGATGGCGCGTGTGTCGGGCTGGGCGTTGTAGTGCGCCAGCCAGAGCGCGGTGCGCGCCGGGTCGGCCATGTCCTGCTTGTTGAGCACCTTCAGCGTCGGCCGGCCGCTGGTGAGCTGCTGCATCAGCGGGTTGGCGCTGCTGCCGGGCAGGCGTGCGTCGAGCATTTCGATCACGACGTCGATTTCCTTGACGCGCTCGGCGATCGCCTGCCGCGTCAGGTGCATGTGACCGGGGAACCACTGGATGCTCATGAAATGCCGTTCTGTGTGCGTGGCCGCTGCGTGCCACAATGATTTTTCAGCCAACCACAAGAGGAGACCCCATGGCCATCACCGTGAAGATCGATCTGGGCTACGAATTCAACGTCAAGGCCAAAGCCGCCGAGGTGTTCGAGCTGCTGTCGGACGTGCCGACGTCGGTCAGCCATTTTCCCAAAGTCGACCAGCTGGTCGATCTGGGTGGCAACAGCTACCGCTGGGAGATGGAAAAGGTGGGCACGGCCCAGGTCAACATCCAGACGGTCTACGCCTGCAAGTACGTCAGCAAGTGGGACGCGGCCAAGGGCCAGGGCACGGTGAAGTGGACCCCGGTCAAGGGCGTGGGCAACGCCCTGGTCTCAGGCAGCTGGGACATCAGCGACCAGAAAAAGCACACGGCGGTCGCACTCGCCATTCAGGGCGATATCGAGGTGCCGCTGCCCGGGCTGATGAAGATGGTGGTGGTGCCGGTGGTCGAGGGCGAGTTCGAGAAGCTGGTCGAAAAGTACATCGCCAACCTGATCAAGCGCTTTGGCGGCGAGGCCTGATCAAGAAGCGCTGCGGACCTGCAGCTCCACCAGCGGGCAGGCGTTGATGATCGCGGTGGTGAGCACCAGGCCGGCCGAGGCGTAGGCCAGCACCTGCAGCAGGCCGGTGAGCGAAAACACCGCTACCAGAAGAATGGCGGCGCCGGAGAGCAAGCGGTAGGCCCGGTCTGCGCCGGTGAGGCTGTACATGGTCTAAAAACAGGTTCAGGAAAAACCTTGGACTCTAGCCAGACCGCATCCCGATGGCTTTGACACTTCTCAACTTGTCCCAAGATTTCCGGGACAAGCTTGTGGATAAGCTTGGAGAAGTCCTGTACGGGCGAGCTAAGTCGTTGATGTACAAGAGCAATCCTCAGTCTGCCTGTTGAACAGGCAGGACCATACAACCCGCCCAGCAGTTAGATTCGGGCCATGCCGATAGAAGATATCCCCCGCAGCTGGGTCCTGGACCTGCCCGATCAGGGCCTCGCGCTTCAGGCCCCCGAGCAGCGCACCCTGCTGCAGACCCTGCTGGCCGCCGGCGTGCCCTGGCCGGCCTCCTGCCGCAACGGCACCTGCCGGACCTGCATCGGCCGGCTCACCGCGGGACAGGTGCGCTATGGCGTGGACTGGCCCGGGCTGCTGCCCGAAGAAAAGACCACGGGCGCGGTGCTGCCCTGTGTGGCCTACCCGCTCAGCGATGTCCGGCTGGAGGGTCCAGGCGACTGAGCCCGCTCAGACTTTCAGGTGCTGGGCGAAAAACGCCAGGGTGCGGTCCCAGGCCAGTTTCGCGGCGGCGGCGTCGAAACGCGGCGTGGTGTCGTTGTTGAAGCCGTGCTGGGTGCCCGGGTACTGGTGGGCGGTGTAGCGCACACCGGCGGCCTTGAGCGCAGCCTCGTAGGCCGGCCAGGCGGCGTTGATGCGCTCGTCCACCGCGGCGAAGTGGATCAGCAGCGGCGCCTTGACCTTGGCGGCGTCCTCCACCGGCGGGTGGTTGCCGTAGAAGGGCACGGCAGCCGCCAGGTCGGGCAGCTGCGTGGCCAGGAAATGCGCCATGCCACCGCCGTAGCAGAAGCCCACCACCCCCAGCTTGCCAGTGCCGTCGGCGCGCGCCTTGAGCACGGCCGCCGCGGCCAGGAAGTCCTGCCGGGTCTTGGACTGGTCGAGCTGGGCGAACAGCGCGCGGGCCTTGTCCTCGTCGCCGGGGTAGCCACCCAGCGGCGTGAGCGCATCGGGAGCCAGCGCCAGGTAGCCGTCCACCGCCAGCCGGCGGGCGATGTCCTCGATGTGCGGGTTCAGGCCACGGTTCTCATGCACCACCAGCACCGTCGGCAGCTTGCCCGAGGCCTTGGCCGGTTTGGCCAGGTAGGCCCGGACCTTGCCCGAACCATTGGGCGAGTCCACGTCGATGCGCTCGGTGGTGATGCGCGGATCGCCCTGGGGCACCACCTGGGCGATTGCGAAGTCCGGGCTGAGCGCCGCGAGCAGACCGGCGGCCGTGAGACCCCCGACCGCGAACTTCGCCGCCTTGTCCAGAAACCCCCGGCGGTCGATGTCGCCGTGCACGTAGGCGTCGAAAAGGATGAGCAGTTCCTGGTCGAAATCGGCGGCGGTCAGGCGCGGGGTGGGTGCCATGGCGGTCTCCTGGATGAAAAGGAGGGCACAGGATAGGACCGGAGACCGCAGGAATTCACCGCCGCGGACATACACCCTGCACCAGCAGGGTGTTTCGCAACAGACTCAGGCAGCCTGGGCCACCACCGAGCGCGGCATCAGGCGGGCCGGGGACACGTACTCCTGCCGGTAGACCTCGAACGGCATGGAATCGGCCGCTTCGATGGCCTGCTGAGCCGCCAGTGAGCGCACCGCCATGTCCACGTAGCGCGACTGTTGCTGCGCATTCCAGGGCAGGTCCAGCAGCTGTTGGCGGATGGCACGCGAGCGGGTGCGGACAAAGTCGATGAACGAGGAACCGTGCTGCTGCCGGGTGGCGGCCAGCACACGCGCCGACGGCAGCGTGTCCGGGGACAGCAGCGCGGCACGCGCTGCGGCGACCGCCTCGCGATGCGAGGCGCCACCATGCAGCGCGTCCAGGTGGTCGGCAATCGGCGCAAGCTGGTCGAGGATCTCCAGCCCCCAGTCCTGCAGCGCCACTTCGCTCCCGCCGCGCAGCAGGTGCAGGCCGGGTTCGCGGCCGCGCGCAGCGGTCAGGTGCTGGTTGTGGGCCAGTTCGCGGATTTCCTCCGGCGTGTCGGGCGGGCTGTCCGACAGCAGACAGTGCAGCAGGAACACGTCCAGGAAGCGCAGCGTGGCCGCATCGATGCCGATGGCCTCGAAAGGGTTGAGGTCCATCAGGCGCACCTCGATGTACTCGACCCCGCGCTCGCGCAGGGCGTGCAGCGGGCGCTCGCCCTGGTGGATCACGCGCTTGGGCCGGATGGTGCCGTAGAACTCGTTCTCGATCTGCAGCAGGGTGGTGGCCAACTGGTTGTAGTCGCCCCCGGGGTTGCGGATGCCCACGGTTTCGTAGGCCGGCCACGGCCGTGTGAGCGCGTCGTGCAGTGAGGCCGCATAGCCTTCGAGGCTGTTGTAGCTCACGGCCAGCGAGGACTGTGCATCGCTCTGGTAGCCCAGGCGCCCCATGCGCAGACTGGTGCCGTGCGGCATGTGCAGGGTGCCGCTGCTGCCGAGGGGCTGCAGCTCGTGCTGGCGCCCTTCGACGAAGGTCGAACACAGGGCCGGCGATGCTCCGAAGAGCGTCAGCAGCAGGAAGGCGTGGCGGCGAAAGTTGCGGATGAGCGCGAAGTAACCCTGGTTGTCCACCCCGGGCAGCGACCAGTTGTAGTGGATGCCGCTGATAGTCTGCATGCGGCGGCCGTAGCGGTGCCCCAGGCCCATGCGGTAGACGCTCTTGGCCCGCCCGACATTGGAGGAGCCGTAGCGCCCGAGCGGGATGGTTTCGTCGGTCGGCAGGCCACACGGCATGCTGGACGCCCAGAGCATCTCTTCACCCGCCGCACCGCCCTGTGCCTGCAGGCTGCGCAGGGTGAACTGGTGGATCTCGGTGAGTTCGGCCAAACAGCTTTCCACGCTGGCGTGCACACCGGTGATCAGCTCCAGCTGCGATTCGGAATAGTCGGTGGTGATGTGCGGGTGCGTGAGCGCGCTGCCGAGCGCCGCGGGGTGCGGCGTCAGCGCAAGCTTGCCGTCGGGTTGCGACCTCAGGCTCTCCTTCTCCAGGCCACGCCGCATGCCGCGCAGTCGCTCGGCTCCCAGGCTCTCCAGCCGCTGTTCCAGGGTCTTCATGGTGGTTTCTAGTCTTGACCGGGGCCGGACCTTAGCACGCCACCGGAATTTCCGCTGCTGGCACGGGCATGGGCTCCTGTGGCAGCGTTTGCGCCTGCAGCCAGGCCTCCACATGGGCCGGGTCGTTGGACTCGCGCAGCTCGTCGAACGCGCGCTGACCTTCTGGATAGCGCTTGCGCAGGTAGTTCAGCCACTGCTTGAGCCGGCCGGCGCGGTGCCGCCGCTCCACCCGGCCACACACCTGGGCCCAGAACACCGACAGCAGCGGCAGGATCTGCGACCACGCCACACCGCCCTGCCCCCGGATCGCCAGCGCCAGGCCGGGGTCGGTCACCATGCCGCGGCCGATCATGAGCCTGTCGCAACCCGTCACCTCGCGGCAGCGCTGCGCCTCGGCCACGGTCCAGATCTCGCCGTTGGCGATCACCGGCAGGTTGGCCGGCAGCACGGTCCGCACCTCGGCGATACGCTCCCAGTAGGCCGGCGGCCGGTAGCCGTGGGCCTTGGTGCGCGCATGGATCACGAGTTCGTCGGCACCGGCCCCGGCGATGGCCAGCGCGCAGTCCTCCGCCACGCGGTCGTCGCCGTAGCCCAGCCGCATCTTGGCCGACACCGGCAGGTGCGCCGGCACCGCGCGCCGCACCGCGCCCACGATGCGGCCGATCAGCTCGGGCTCGTCCAGCAGCACCGCACCGCCCCGGCTGCGGTTGACGGTCTTGGCCGGGCAGCCAAAGTTGAGGTCGACGCCGAACGGGCTGAGCGCCGCCAGCCGCGCAGCGTTCTCGGCCAGGCAGACAGGGTCCGAGCCGAGCAGTTGCGGCCGCACCGGCACCCCCGCCCGGGTCCGCCCGCCGTTGAGCAGCTCGGGCACCACGCGCACGAAGGCCCGCTCGGGCAGCAGGGTGTCGGTGACCCGGATGAACTCGCTCACGCAGCGGTCGACGCCGCCGGTGCGCGTGAGCACATCGCGCAGCGTGGCGTCGAGCAGGCCTTCCATCGGCGCCAGCAGCAGGGTCGGAGTCATCACGGCAAAGGGGGTTGGGGCCGACAGAAACGTGACGCATGTCACTGGAAGTCCGGTCGGGACGCGGATTGTAGGTGCATGCCTTGTGCCACGCGAAATGCAGCGACTAGGATGCCGAGTTAAACCATTTGGAGTAAAGATGCCCGCCCTGTCCGCCCGCCGCCTGTTCCGCACCTCGCCCGCCGTTGTGCTTGCGCTGGCGGCTTCCGTGGCAGCGGCACAGTCCCCAGACATCGCGCCCGACACCCGTGCCGGCACCTTCAAGCAGGTGCAGGGCGAGGTGCGGCTGGGTGGCGGCGATGGCCGCGCCGTTCAGCCGGGTGAGGCCGTTCGAGCAGGACAGCGCATCCGCACCGGCAAGGACGGCGCCGCCAGCATGGTGCTCAAGGACGGCACAGTGATGGTGATTGGACCTGACAGCACCGCCGACCTGAGCCAGTACCGGTTTGATTCCACCACCCAGGAGGGCAACCTGCTGGTGGAGCTGCTCCAGGGTTCGGTGCGTGTGGTCACCGGTCTGCTGGCCCGGGTCAACCCCGAACGCTTCAAGGTCAAGACCCCGACTGCGGTGGTCGGCGTGCGCGGCACCGACTTCATCGTCGAGGCCAACCCCAGGCCCGAGCCGCTCTATTACTACCTGCGTCACCACTGGAGTGACGATAGTAGACTGCGCCGATGACGCTTCCCCTCATCAGGTGCATCACCGCCGCCTCCGCAGTCGCCCTGTGCGCCGCCTGCGCACCGGCCGGCCGGGTGATCCTCCTGCCCCAGCCCGACCGCCCCACCGCCGTGGTGGTGTCCACCACCCAGGGCTCGGCCGACCTGGCCTCCCCCTACGCCGCCGCCGAACTGGGCCACAAGGGTGAGCTCCAGCCGGCCCAGTCCAGCGAGGCCGAGGTGCGCGAGCGCTACCCCGCGCTGCTGAAGCTGGTGCCTCCGACACCGCAGCGCTTCACGCTCAACTTCCAGCCGGGCACGTCCGACCTCACCCCCGAATCGGCGGCCGAACTCGACCAGGTGGTGGTCGCCGCCCGCGCGCGCAGCGGTGGCGAAATCGTGATCGTCGGCCACACCGACCGCCAGGGCGCGGCCGACGCCAACGACGTTCTCTCGCTGGAGCGCGCCAACGCCATCCGCGACCTGCTGGTCGGCAAGGGCGTACGACCCGAACTGATTGAACCGGTGGGGCGCGGCGAGCGTGAACCGGTGGTGCCCACGGACGACGACGTGCCGGAGCCGCGCAACCGCCGGGCCGAGATCGTTGTCCGCTGAGGGGGCACCCTTGGGAGAACACAGCCTGACCCGGGCCCTGCGCGAGTTGCTGCTGGCGCGCCGCACCGCCGCGCTGGGCACGCTCGACGAACACGGTGGCGTGTTCGTTTCCATGGTGCCCTTCGCCATCGACAGTACCGCCAGCGAACTGGTGCTGCACGTCAGCGGTCTGGCGGCCCACAGCGGCAACATGCAGCGCACGCCCCGCGTCTCGCTGCTGGTGTGTGCGGCCGAGCCCGAGGGCGAGCCGGTGCACGCCCTGCCGCGCGTGACGCTGGATGCGCTGGCGCGGTTTGCCGAACCCGGCAGCCCCGAAGCCGAGGTGTCGCGCTCGGTCTATCTGCAACGCTTCCCGGAGGCCGGGATGATGACCACGCTGGGCGACTTCCGCTTCGTCCGGCTGCAGCTGCTGGGCGCGCGCCAGGTCGCCGGCTTCGGTGCTGCGCGCAGCCTGCCGGCCGACGAAGCGCGCCGCGCGCTCGAGGCACCATGAGCCCCCACGCTCCACCGCTACGCGGGTCGCTGCCCCCCGAGGGGGCTGATTCGGCTTGGGGCGGCCCTGCGCCGGATCGTGTGAGCCCCCACGCCCTGCCGCTGATCCACGCCGACGAGCACCTGCTGGTGTTCGACAAGCCGGCCGGACTGCTGGCCGTGCCCGGCCGCGGGCCGGAGAACCAGGACTGCCTGAGCGCCCGCGCCCAGACGCAGTACCCCGACGCCCTGATCGTGCACCGGCTGGACATGGCGACCTCGGGCCTGATCGTGATGGCGCGCGGCATCGACGCCCAGCGCCGCCTGAGCCTGGCCTTCGAGAAGCGCCGGGTGCACAAGCGCTACATCGCCGCCGTCGCGGGCGAGCTGCACAACCCGCAGCCGGACAACGGCTGGAACAGCATCGACCTGCCGCTGATCGTCGACTGGCTGGCGCGGCCGCGCAGCAAGGTCGACCACGACATCGGCAAGCCGAGCCTGACGCGCTGGCGCCTCGCGCCCGAACCGGCGCCGGTCCCGGGCTCGACCCGGCTGGAGCTGGAACCGGTCACCGGCCGCTCGCACCAGCTGCGCGTGCACCTGATGGCCATCGGCTTTCCCATCGTGGGCGACCCGCTGTACGCCAGCGTGGCGCAGCAGGCCATGGCCCCGCGCCTGCTGCTGCACGCCCAGGCGATTGAGATCCCGCACCCGGCGACCGACCAGCCCATGCGCTTCGAGGCACCCTGCCCGTTCTGAGGTTGCCCCGGGCCTGTCACACTGGTGGCATGCAAGACCTTGTCATCCTCACAGGTGCCTCTCGCGGACTGGGGCTGGCGATGGCGCGACAGCTGGTCGCGCCGGACCGCCTCCTGCTCTGCCTCTCGCGCCACACCAACCCCGAACTCGATACCCTGGCCCAGGCACAGGGCGCCACGGTCCTCCAATGGCCCGTGGACCTGGCCGACCCGGCGCCCGTCGCGGCGCGCCTGCAGCAGTGGCTGTCGCAGCTGGACGCGCCCAGCCTGGCCAGCGCCACCCTGATCAACAACGCCGGCGTGATCCCGGAGATCACGCCGCTGGAGCATTGCCCGCCGGACGGCATCGCCCGGGCCCTGAGGGTCGGTCTGGAAGCACCCATGCTGCTGACCGCCGCGTTCCTGAACGCCAGCGGCGCCTGGGTCGACGCCGGCTGGCGCGGCCCGCGCAAGGTGCTCAACATCTCATCCGGCCTGGGGCGCCGGGCGATGGCGGCCCAGGCGCCCTACTGCGCGGCCAAGGCCGGCATGGACCACTTCTCGCGCTGTGTGGCGCTGGACGAGGCGCGCCGCGAGCATGGCGCCCGCATCGTTTCACTGGCCCCGGGCGTGATCGACACCGACATGCAGACCCAGCTGCGCGCGGGCGACCCCGCCGGCTTCCCCGACCTCCAGCGCTTCGTGGAACTCCAGCGCCAGCAGCAGCTCACAAGCCCCGAGGACGCGGCGGCCCAGGTGCTGGCCTGGCTGCAGCGTCCGGACTTTGGCGGCGAGCCCGTGGCCGACGTGCGGGGCTGATCGCCGGTCCGCGAACCCGCGCCAACCCCATGCCACCGCCCACCACAACCCTCCACCCGAACCGTCGCCAGACGCTGCTGCTGGCGGCCGGTGCGGCCTGCGGTCTGGTCCAGGCCCAGTCCGGGCCAGGCGGCTTCTGGCCCCTGTTGCGCCAGGGCGGCTGCGTGGTGCTGATGCGCCACGCCCAGACCGAACCCGGCGTGGGCGACCCGCCGGGTTTCACGTTCGGCCGCTGCGAGACGCAGCGCAACCTCAGCGCCGCCGGTCGCGCACAGGCAGGCCGTGTGGGCGAGGCCTTCCGGCGCGAGGACATCGCCATCGCCGCGGTGCGCAGCAGCGCCTGGTGCCGCTGCACCGACACCGCGCGGCTGGCTTTCGGTCGCTACACCGTGTGGCCCGCCATCAACTCCTTCTTCCAGGGTCAGGGCGACTCGGGGCAGCAGACCCGCGAGGTGCTGGAGACCGTCGCCGCCCTGCGCGCGCCGGTCAACTGGGTGCTGGTCACGCACCAGGTGAACATCACGGCGCTGACCGGTGAACACCCCGCCATGGGCGAGCTGTTCCTGACCCGCGCCGACCCCGCCGCGCCGGGGCGCTTGAAGCTGCTGGCGCGGCACACGGTCTGAGCCTGTCTTCTGCTTGACGTGGCACAAGGCCGGCGTAAGGGTGCTGGCCTTACCATGTGCCGTTGACCCCATACCCCATCCACAGAGGAGCATTCCATGAGCCGTGAAGTCGTCGTCGTCAGCGCTGTCCGTACCGCCATCGGTACCTTTGGCGGCAGCCTCAAGGACAGCCCGCCCACCGAACTGGGCGCCCTGGTCGTGCGCGAGGCCCTGGCCCGCGCGGGCACCGAAGGCAAGGATGTCGGCCACGTCGTCTTCGGCCACGTGGTGAACACCGAACCCAAGGACATGTACCTCTCGCGCGTGGCCGCCATCAACGGCGGCTGTGCCGAAGGCACGCCCGCCTTCAACGTCAACCGCCTCTGCGGCTCCGGCCTGCAGGCCATCGTGAGCGCCTCGCAATCCATCCTGCTGGGCGACACCGACGTCGCCATCGGTGGCGGCGCCGAGTGCATGAGCCGCGCGCCGTTCGCGTCGCTCAACATGCGCTGGGGCGCCCGCATGGGTGACACCAAGATGGTGGACATGATGATCGGCGCCCTGCACGACCCCTTCCACAACATCCACATGGGCGTGACGGCCGAGAACGTGGCCGCCAAGTACGGCATCACCCGCGAGATGCAGGACGCGCTGGCGGTGGAAAGCCACAACCGCGCCGAGCGCGCCACCGCCGAAGGCCGCTTCAAGGACCAGATCGTGCCCGTCATGCTCAAGAGCAAGAAGGGCGAGGTGGCCTACGCCACCGATGAACACTTCCGCGCGGGCTGCAAGCTCGAAGACATGACCAAGCTCAAGCCGGTGTTCCTGAAGGAAAACGGCACCGTCACCGCCGGCAACGCCTCGGGCATCAACGACGCCGCCGCGGCCGTGGTGCTGATGGACGCCAAGGCCGCGCAGGCCCGTGGCGCCAAGCCGCTGGCCCGCCTGGTCGGCTACGCCCACACCGGCCTGGACCCGAAGATCATGGGCGTGGGCCCGATCTCGGCCACGCAGGCCGTGCTGAAGAAAACCGGCCTGTCGGTCAACGATCTGGACGTGATCGAGGCCAACGAAGCCTTTGCCGCCC
This sequence comes from Hydrogenophaga pseudoflava, assembly GCF_004353865.1. NCBI lineage: Bacteria > Pseudomonadati > Pseudomonadota > Betaproteobacteria > Burkholderiales > Comamonadaceae > Hydrogenophaga > Hydrogenophaga pseudoflava. The sequence goes on along the minus strand of NZ_CP037867.1, from coordinate 1,729,303 downwards.
AGGCCTGCGCCGTGACCAAGGAACTGGGCCTGGACCCGGCCAAGGTCAACCCCAACGGCTCGGGCATTTCGCTGGGCCACCCGATCGGTGCCACTGGCGCGCTGATCACCGTGAAGGCGCTGTACGAGCTGCAGCGCGTCAACGGCCGCTACGCCCTCGTCACGATGTGCATCGGCGGCGGACAGGGCATCGCGGCCATTTTTGAACGCATGTAAGGCCATGCGCTGGACAGCCGCCATTGACGAACTGGAGCGCGGCCTGCTCCAGCGCGACGTGGCCGCGCGGGCGCTGCTGCTGGCGGCGCTGGCGGGTGAACACGTGCTGCTGCTCGGCCCGCCGGGCACGGCTAAGAGCGAACTCGCGCGCCGGCTGCAGCGCCTGCTGCCCGGCGCGCACTATTTCGAACGCCTGCTGACCCGCTTCTCGGTGCCCGAGGAGCTGTTCGGTCCGTTGTCGCTCAAGGCCCTGGAAGACGACCGCTACGAGCGCCTGACCGCCGGCTACCTGCCGTCGGCCGAGGTCGCGTTTCTCGACGAAGTGTTCAAGGCCAACTCGGCCATCCTCAACACCCTGCTCGGCCTGCTGCACGAGCGCTGCTTCGACAACGGCCAGCACCGCGTGGACGTGCCGCTGGTCTGCCTGGTGGGCGCGAGCAACGAGGTGCCGCAGGACGAGAGCCTGCACGCCTTCTACGACCGCTTTCTGCTGCGCGTGCCGGTGATGCCGGTGGACGACGCGCACTTTGCCGCGCTGCTGCAGACCGCCCTGCCCGAGGGCGAGGCGCACCCGGATGCGCAGCTGTCTTCCGAGTCGCTGCAGGCGCTGCGCGCACAGGCGGGTCGCGTGCGGCTGGGCGACGAGGTGATCGCCCTGCTGTCTGCAGCCCGCGAACGCGCGAAGCACACGCAGCAGGCCGTCTCCGACCGCCGCTGGCGCCAGACCGCGACCCTGCTGCAAGTGCAGGCCGCCAGCCGCGACGCGAGCGAGGTCTCGACATGGGACACCTGGCTGCTGCCCTTCACCCTGGCCGCCGACCCGGACCAGGTGCCCGGCTGGACCGACTGGTTCCTGCAGACCGTGGCGCGGGCCACGCCGCTGGCCATCGACGGGCTGGAACGTGCGGTGGCGGCATTTGAGCAGCAGCTGGATGTGGAACGCCGCGCCCCGGCCGACGCGCAGGACGACAGCGCCGGCAAGCTGGCGCTGGCGCGCGCCATCGCCGGCCCGAGCAGCGAAAGCGAACTCGTGCGCATCACCAGCGAACGGGCGCACCGGCGCTACGGCGCGCTGCACATCCGCGCCCGGGTGGCGCAGGTGGCCGAGGTGCAGCAACGGCTGGGCGCCGTGCAGGACGAGGTGCACGCGACCGCCGGGGTCGTGCTCGCGCAGGCGCGCGCCCACGGCTGGCTGCCGCCGTCGTGGATGGCGCGCATTGAGGCCGTGCACACGCAACGCTGCGCACAGGTGGACGCGCTGGCGGCGCGGTTGACCGAGTTGCACGAGGGCTTTGCGGCCCTGCCCCGTCTGGCCGAGGACACGTCCGATTTCGTGCCCACGCCGGTCAGCTGGCAAGCCTGAACCCCATGGCATGAAGGCCCCCGCCGACCGCCCCTACCACCACCTCGACGGCATCGCGCGCGAACTGTGGCGCTGGTCGGTGGTCTGCAGCGGCGGCACGGCCGAGGCCCGGCTGGCCCAGGCCGCACCCTGGCACGACGCGCTGCTGGCCGGCCGCCTGCCCGACGCTGCGCTGGACCTGGGCGACCCCGAGGCGGTCGCGCCGCTGCGCCGCCTGCTGACCGAACTCGACCTGCTCGCACTCACCCAGGGCAACACCTCGCTCACCCGCCAGATGCAGCAAAGCCTGCTCTGGCACCTGGACAGCCTGATCGAACGGCCCGCCAACGAGACCCGCGCCGAGGCCATCGCGCGCATGGCCGACGAGTTCCGCGAGAACTGGACCCTGCAGCGCCAGGGCTGGGAAGAAGCCATGTCGCTGCTCAAGTCGCTGGGCGACCCCTCGCACCTGAACTGGGACGACCTCAAAGGCCAACTCAATCGCCGCGAATGGGCCGACGCACGCCGCATCGGCGACCTGCTCGAACGCCTGCCGGCGCTGGCCCAGTTCATCGACGGTGTGGGCCGGCGCCAGCTGGCCGCCCACCAGCCGCTGGCGCGCACCGCCACGCCGCAGGCGCAGGCCGTCGACCAGGCGGCGCCGCGGCCCACGGACGACGACGAGCGGCGGCCCGAACCCACCGCGGTGGACGGCGTGCACCGCTCGCGGGCGCTGGCCCGCATGACCGGCAGCGAAAGCCTGAACCTGACCCACCCGGTGCTGCGCCGCCTGTGGCGCGCCCGCTTCGCCGAAGCGCAGCTGCTGACCTACGACGACCGGGCGCGCGAACCGCGGCCGAACCCGCGCCCACAGCCCGAGGGCGCCGCCGCGCGGCAGCATGAGGCACCGCTGGGCCACGGCCCGCTGATCGTCTGCCTGGACACCTCGGGCTCGATGCAGGGCGCGCCCGAAAACGTGGCCAAGGCCTGCGTGCTGCAGGCGCTGCGCAGCGCGCACGCGGGAGACCGCGCCTGCCGGCTGCTGGCCTTCGGCGGGCCGGGCGAGCTGCTGGAGCGGCCGCTCACGCGCGACGCCGCCGGACTGGACGCGCTGCTGGACCTGATGGGCCAGGCCTTCGACGGCGGCACCGATGTGCAGACACCGATCGAGCGCGCCATCGAACAGGTTCAGCAGCAGGGCTGGCAGGACGCCGACGTGCTGATCGTCAGCGACGGCGAGTTCGGCCTCACCTCCGCCACGCTGGCCGCGCTGCGCCAGGCCAAGGAGCGGCTGGGATTGCGGGTGCACGGCATCCTGATCGGCGACCGCGAGACGATTGGTCTGGTCGAGATCTGCGACGCCCTGCACTGGGTGCGGGACTGGCGGCGTTACGGCGCAGCCAGCGGCGCGGCGGCCGAAGGCTTTTCTCCCGTGCACAGCCGCAGCCTGACGGCGATGTACTTTCCCAACGCAATACGACGGTGATCGCACGGGGAACCTTGCTCTTGCAACGTGGTCCATCGCCCCACACTTGTTTGGGTCCGGGTGCCCCGGACCGCAAGCGACTTGGAGGTGAACGTATGTGGAAACGTCTGTCGGTGCTCTGGCTGGCCGTGCGCGGCGACGCGAAACGGCTCTGGTACGCACTGGGCCATCCGGACGCGCCGGTCTGGCTCAAGGCGGGCACGGCGGCCATCGTGCTCTACCTGCTCTCGCCCATCGATCTGGTCCCCGAGATGATCCCGGTGCTGGGTGTGGTCGACGACCTGGTCATCGTGCCGATGGCACTGCGCTGGCTGCTGTCGCGGCTGCCCGCAGACATCCGGGACCATGCAGAAGCGCGCGCCAGCGGCGCGAAACCTCAGTCCCCCTGGAAACCAGCGCGCCGGTAGGTCAGGACGAGCGTGTCCCGCCAGCCCAGCTCGCCCGGCACCAGCGGCTGGATGGGCGTGGTCTCGTGGATCACGCGCGCGTCGTCCAGCAACAGCAGCGACCACGGATCGGTCAGCGTGAAGCGCTGACCGGCCGGTCCCTCGGCTTCGAAGACCCGGCTCTCGCCGCCCTTGATGCCATGGCGTTCAAGCATGAAAACAGCCACCAGGTCGACGCCGTCGCGGTGCGCGCCTTCGGGCGTCGGCCGGCCGATGCCGTCGGTGGTGTCGATGCGGAACGGGTGCGCCTCCACATACCAGGGGCGCGCGCCGTGCAGCGCCGACACCGCCTCACCCACCCGCACCAGGATGCGCCGCCACAGCGGATCGGCGCGCATCTCCGCCGCCATGGGCTCGAACCAGCGCTGCATGCCGCCGTGCAAGGCGTTGTATTCGAGCGGCTGCCAATGCGCCCGGTGCGGTGATTCCGTGACCTGCGCACCGCCCACCACGAAGCAGCTGTGGCGCCGGCGGCGGTAGCGCCCACCGTCCTTCAGATAGCCATCCGCGGGCAGATCGTTCCAGGCGCCGTGCAGCCGCTCCAGATCCGCCATGGAGGCACCCAGCCAGGCCGCCACATCGTTGGCGCCGAGCAGGCTGAAACCCTGTCGGGCCAGATGGGCGTCGGACTGGGCAAGGGGGGAATAGGGAGGGTCGAAGGCGCGTGTCATGCAGGCAGTGTAGCGGTCTGAGCTAGGGCAAACCCGGTCAAAAAAGCAGCCGGATCCTGCCTGGTCTGCGCGCGATTTCTGCGCTGGATCAAGGATCGGCCGCGCGCACGCTGTCAAGCTGCCTTCAACAGACGGAGGTACCGCAATGAACACTGTTGAATGGTCCGAATCACTGCTGCTGGACTTCCCGCCCATGGACGAGGTGCACCACACATTTGTGGACCTGCTGGCGCTGGCGCAAACCGCGCCCGACGAGACACTGCCGCAAGCCTGGTCGGCGGTCATCGACCACACCGTCCGGCACTTCGGCAGCGAGGACGACTGGATGAAGCGCACACGCTTCGCCGCCGCAGACAACCACATCATGCAGCACAAGGTGGTGCTGAACGTCATGCGCGAGGGGCTGGCGCTGGCGCGCGCCGGCAACATGGCGGCGGTGCGGGAGATGGCGGGTGAGCTGGCGGTCTGGTTCGCCAAACACACCCAGACCCTGGACGCCGCACTGGCCCTGCACATGCGCTCGGTGCAGAGCGACCTGCCCGTCCGCCGAACACACCGCACCAGCGCACATCCGGCCTCGGCGCCCTGACCCGGCGGACACCGGGGTCTCCGGGAAAACCATGTAAACCCTGTATGCGCACATGGTTATATTGATTTTTATCAACAGGAGATCCCATGGCCGAGGCCTTGCAAGCGCACGCTGTTCCCGCTTCCGCTCCGGAAGCCGAAACCGCGGAAACCACCGACGAACGACCGGATGCAGAGGCGGAAGCCCGCGCTCCCTCGGTGTTCTCGCTGCCACTGGCGACGCTGTCCGCCGGTGACCCGCTGCGCTGGCTGAAGCTGGGCTGGGACGACTTCCGTCGCTGCCCGCGCATCGGCCTGTTCTACGGCCTGTGCTTCTTCCTGATGGGCCATGCGCTGCTGGCCGTGTTCCAGAACGCACCGGCCTACGTGCTCGCGCTCAGTGCCGGCTTCCTGCTGATGGGCCCGTTCCTGTGCCTGGGCCTGTACGACGCCAGCAAGGCCCTGCAGACGCAGGACCACCGCCCGTCGCTGCGCGCCTCGCTGCAGGCCTGGCGGCCCACCAAGGGCACGATGGCGATCTTCGCCGGCGTGTTGCTGATTCTGGAGATGCTCTGGGGCCGCGCCTCGCTGGTGGTGTTTGCGGTGAGCTTCAACACCATGCCGGAGAAGGCCAACATCCTGGCGATGCTGATCGACCCCGAGAACATCGCTTTCCTGGTCACCTACACGGTGGTCGGCGCGGTGTTCGCCGGCCTGATCTTCACCACCAGCGTGATCTCGATCCCGATGATCATGGACCGCCAGGTCGACGCGATCTCCGCGGGCCTGACCAGCATCCGCGCCTGCCTGCAGAACCCGGGCGTGATGCTGCTGTGGGGCGCGCTGATCACCGGCATCATCCTGCTGGCGATGCTGCCGGTGTTCCTGGGCCTGTTCGTTGCCGGGCCGGTGATCGGTCACGCCACCTGGCACGCGTACAGGCACATCGTGCCGAAGGAGTGAGCGGCGCTCACTCCTTTTCCTGCAGCAGGCGCCACATCACCTTGCCCGAGCCGCTCTTGGGCAGCGCGTCGACGAACTGCACCACGCGCGGCGCCTTGTAAACCGCCATGTTCTCGCGGCACCAGTCGATGATGTCCTGCTCGGTGGTCTGGCCCTTGGCGGCCTCGCGCAGCACCACCACGGCCTTCACGCTTTCGCCGCGGTAGTCGTCCTTTGTGCTGATCACGCAGGCCTCGGCAATGGCCGGGTGTTTGAACATCAGCGCCTCCACTTCGGCCGGCCAGACCTTGAAGCCACTGGCGTTGATCATGCGCTTGAGGCGGTCGGTGATGAAGAAGTAGCCATCTTCATCCACACGCCCGAGGTCGCCCGAGCGGAAGTACTTCTTGCCGTTGAAGTCGATGAAGGCGGCCTCGGTCGCGTCGGGCCGCTTCCAGTAGCCGCTGAACACCTGCGGGCCGCGGATGATGATTTCGCCGGCTTCGCCGGTCGGCATCTCCTGCAATGTGTCGGGGTCGACCACGCGGGCGTCCACGCTCAGGAAGGGAATGCCCAGGCACTGCTGCTTGGGGTTGTCGGCGGGGTTGTTGTGCGAGGGCGCCGCGGTCTCGGTCAAGCCGTAGCCCTCGGCGTAGCGCAGGCCGAACTGCTCGAACAGGCGCTGCGCCACCGCCTGCGGCATGGCCGCGCCACCGCCGCCGATGAAGACCAGGCTGGAGAGGTCGTACTGGTCGAAGCGCGGGCTGGCCAGCAGGTCGATCACCATGGTGGGGATGTTGGTCCAGTGCGTGACCTTCCACTGCGAGATCAGGCGGCCGGCCAGCTCGCGGTCCCAGCGCGGCATCAGCACCAGGGTGGTGCCGGTGTAGACCCCGCAGTGCATGCCCACCACCATGCCGGTGATGTGGAACATCGGCACCACCAGCAGCGCCACGTTCTCGTGCGTGCCACCGGTCCACAACTGCCCGGCCACGGCGTTGTGCATGATCGACGCGTGGGTGTGCATGCAGCCCTTGGGCAAGCCCGTGGTGCCGCTGGTGTAGGGCAGCACGCTCAGATCCTCGGGCCTGCGGTCGTGCACCGGCGGCACGGCGTTGCAGGCCAGTGCGTCCGCCCAGTCGGCCACGGTGCCGCCCGCCAGCGCCGGCAGGGGGTGCCGGGTGGCCAGCCAGTCCGCCCAGGCCGGTGGGATGTCGGCGTCCGGTCCGATGGCGTCGTGGTAGTGGGCCACCACCAGATGCGACAGCCGTTGCGCCTCGGGCAGTTCGGCGCTGGCCTTGAGCAGGTCGCCCGCCAGATCGGCGGCCGCGATGGCCACCTTCACATCCGGATCGGTGATGTAGTGCTTGAGCTCCTCGGCCCGGTTCATCGGGTTGACCGGCACCACCACCGCGTTGGCGCGAAGGATGGCGTAGTGCGCCACCACCCACTGCGGACAGTTCTGCATGAACAGGATGACCCGGTCGCCGGCCTTCACACCCTGCGCGTGCAGGTGGGCCGCCAGACGCTCGGCCTGTTCGAGCAGTTCGCGGTACGAGGTGCTGCGGTCAAAAAACACCAGGGCCGGCTTGTTCGGGTAGCGCCTGGCGCTGACCTCCAGGTTGAACCAGAGCGAGGTGGCCGGTGGCGTGATCGCGTGTGGCAGCCGGCGCGGCCAGAAGCGGTGGTGAGGGCGCAGGCCGGCGGGTGCGGCGCTGGTGGCGGCAGGGTTCGTCATGGCTTGTCTCCTGGTGTGCTTTTTCGGTCGCAGCATACGGGCCGACGCTGCAAAAAGGAAAGCACGCATGTCGCTGGGGAGACGGCGCGTGGACAGGTCTTTGGCATGGAACCTGCTGATGCGATGCAGCCAGGCACGGAGCGGGCCATGCGTTCATACATTCTTCGCATAGTTTTCCCACGTAAACCCCGATGTCCCGGCCCGCTGGGCGGTAATACAGTCGTTCAGCGGTGCGGGGCGCCCCGACCTGGTGCGCCTCGCCCCTGGCTGTTCACAACTTCCCTACAAACGGAGTGACCGATGAAACTGAATTCCCTCAAACTGACTGCCCTGGGACTGGGCGCCGCGGCGGCCCTGATGAGCCTGCCCGCCCATGCGGGCAAAACGATAGACGCCATCAAGGCGCGCGGTCAGCTGATCTGTGGTGTGAACGTGGGCCTGGCAGGCTTCTCCGCTGCCGACAGCAACGGCAACTGGACCGGTCTGGATGTGGACTACTGCAAGGCCGTGGCGGCCTCGCTGCTGGGTGATGCCACCAAGGTCAAGTGGGTGCCACTGACGGCGCAGCAGCGCTTCACCGCCCTGCAGTCCGGTGAAGTCGACATCCTCTCGCGCAACACCACCAACACCCTCTCGCGCGACGCCTCGCTGGGCCTGCACTTCGTGGGCGTGAATTACTACGACGGCCAGGGCTTCCTGGTCAACAAGGGCAAGATCAGCAGCGCCAAGCAGCTCAAGGGCGCCACGGTCTGCGTGCAGTCGGGCACCACGACCGAGAAGAACCTGACCGACTTCTCGCGCGCCAACAACCTGGGCATCAAGGCCGTGGTGTTCGAGAAGCTGGAAGCCTCCACCGGCGCCTACTTCTCCGGCCGCTGCCAGGCCTACACCACCGACGCCTCGGGTCTGGCCTCGATCCGCGCCAAGGAAGCCAAGGACCCGGCCGCCCACGTGATCCTGCCCGACCTGATTTCCAAGGAACCTCTGGGCCCCATGATCCGCCGCGGTGACGACGAGTTCTTCGCCATCACCAAGTGGGTGCTCAACGGCCTGATCGAAGCCGAGGAGTACGGCATCACCCAGGCCAACGTCGACCAGATGAAGACCAGCACCGACCCGCAGGTCGGCCGCATGCTGGGCACCACGGAAGACTTGGGCAAGCACCTGGGCCTGGACAAGGAATGGCTGGCGCGCGCCATCAAGGCCGTGGGCAACTACGGTGAGAGCTTCGAGCGCAACGTCGGCCCCAAGACGCCGATCAACCTGCCGCGCGGCAAGAACAACCTCTGGAGCAACGGCGGCTTCATGTACGCCGCTCCGCTGCGCTGACCCGTCGCACACGGCACTTGGCCGTTGCAGGCACAAGGGCTCTATGAACTTGTTTCGTAGGGCACTTGTGCCATTTTTTTAGCCTCTCCCGCCCGGAGCTTCCACCATGTCCCAAACGACCATGATCGAGGCACGCCCCATTCCCTCCAGAAAACGGCGCTCGATATCCTGGAACAGCCGCGAAGGCCGCAGCGTCATCTACCAGGTGGTCGCCATCGCCTCGGTGGCCACCCTGATCTGGCTGCTGGTCCGCAACACGCTGCGCAACATGCGCGAGCGCGGCATCCAGAGCGGCTACGACTTCATGGGCCAGCCCTTCGGTTTCGACGTCAGCGAAACCATGATCCCGTACGACGTGATGAGCACGTACTGGACGGCCTTCTCCATCGGCCTGCTCAACACCCTGAAGGTGGCCGTGATCGGCATCGTGCTGGCCACGATCCTCGGCACCCTGATCGGCGTGGGCCGCTTCTCCAGCAACTTCCTGGCGCGCAAGATCTGCTACGGCTATGTGGAGTTCTTCCGCAACGTGCCCATCTACCTCCAGCTGCTGATCTGGTACATCGTCTTCACCGAAGTCCTGCCCCCCTTCGAAGAGGCCTGGCAGGCGGGCCACTTCTACCTCAGCAAGGGTGGGTTTTCCTTCCCCTGGCCGGTCTGGAAGCTGGGCCAGACGCTGGCGCTCATCGGTCTGCTGGCGGGTGTGGTCGGGTCCTGGCTGTATGCCCGCAAGGCCAGCAAGCACTTCGACCTCACCGGCCAGCAGAAGCCGGTGCTGCTGGTGTCGCTGGCACTCATCGTCGGCCTGGCCCTGCTGGGCTGGCTGGCCGGCGGCGCGCCGACCGGCTGGAACCTGCCGGTCAAGGGCACCTTCCAGATCGAGGAAGGCGCGGCCTTCAGTCCCGAGTTCCTGGCGCTGCTGCTGGGTCTGGTGACGTACACCGCCTCGTTCATCGCCGAGATCGTGCGCTCGGGCATCTCGTCGGTGTCGCTGGGCCAGCACGAGGCCGCCGCCTCGCTGGGCCTGAGCAAGCGCCAGTCCATGCGCCTGGTGGTGCTGCCGCAGGCGCTGCGCGTGATCATCCCGCCGCTGACCAGCCAGTACCTGAACCTGACCAAGAACTCCTCGCTGGCGGTGGCCATCGGCTACCCGGATCTGGTCTCGATTGCCAACACCACGCTCAACCAGACCGGCCGCGCCATCGAGGCGCTGTCGATCGTGATGCTGGTCTACCTGACGCTCTCCCTCCTCACCTCGGCGCTGATGAACTGGTTCAACGCCAGTGCCGCCATCCAGGAGCGCTGACATGCAGAGAACCTACCAACCGATCGAAGCCCGCCCGATGCCGGGCCAGCAGACCGGCGCCATTGCCTGGCTCAAGGCCAACCTGTTCTCCAGCGTGGGCAACAGCCTGATGACCGTGGCGCTGGTGGCAGTGGCATTCTGGGCGCTGTCCCACGCGCTGGACTGGAGCGTGTTCAACGCCGTGTTCGGTGCCAACCTCGAAGCCTGCAACAACCTGCGTGGCATCGGCGCCTGCTGGGGTGTGGTGGCCGAAAAGGGCCGCCTCATCGTGATGGGCCGCTACCCCGACACCGAACACTGGCGCCCGGTGATCGCCACCGCGCTGATGCTGGGCGTGGTGATCCTCAGCTGCATGCCGCGCTTCTGGAACAAGGCGCTGCCGCTGGTCTGGGTGGTGATGCTGGCCGTCTACTTCACGCTCATGAAGGGCGGCGTGCTCGGCCTGACCGAGGTGCCCACGGACCAGTGGGGCGGTCTGCCGCTGACCGTGATGCTCACCGTGGTGTCGATGACGATGGCCTTCCCGCTGTCGATCTTCGTGGCCCTGGGGCGCCGCTCCAACATGCCGGCCATCAAGACCCTGTGCACGCTCTATGTGGAGCTGATCCGCGGCGTGCCGCTGATCACGGTGCTGTTCATGGCCTCGTTCATGCTGCCCCTGTTCATGCCGCACGGCGTGAGCATCGACGTGCTGATCCGGGTGGTGGTGGGCATCACGCTGTTCTCGGCGGCCTACATGGCCGAGGTGGTGCGCGGTGGCCTGCAGGCCCTGCCCAAGGGCCAGACCGAAGCGGCGGCCACGCTGGGCCTGACCTACTGGCAAACCCAGCTCAAGATCGTGCTGCCGCAGGCGCTGACCACCGTCGTGCCCTCGCTCATGAACACCTTCATCGGCATGTTCAAGGACACCTCGCTGGTGACCATCGTCTCGCTATACGAGCTGACCGGTGCACTGGCGCTGGCGCTCAACGCCGACGCCGACTGGCGCCCGTTCAAGCTCGAAGCCTATTTCTTCATCACGCTGGTCTATTTCGTGTTCTGTTTCGCCATGTCGCGCTACAGCCTGTGGGTGGAAAAACGCACGGCTGTCAGCAAAGTCCGCTGAACGCCCGATGCATCGCTACGAAAGCCTCTCATGACCCAACAAGAAGCTCCCATCATCCAGTTCGAAGGCGTCAACAAGTGGTACGCCAGCAATGGCTACCACGTGCTGCGCGACGTGAACCTCAGTTTCGCCAAGGGCGAGAAGGTCGTGATCTGCGGCCCGTCCGGTTCGGGCAAATCCACGCTGATCCGCTGCATCAACGCCCTGGAGGAATACCAGCAGGGCAAGCTCACGGTGGACGGCACCGTGGTCGGCGACGACGTCAAGGGCATCGACAAGGTGCGCCGCGAGGTCGGCATGGTGTTCCAGCAGTTCAACCTGTTCCCGCACCTGACCGTGCTGGAGAACCTCATCCTCTCGCCCACCTGGGTGGCCAGGATGCCGCGCAACGTGGCCATAGAAAAAGCCATGGTGCAGCTGGAGCGGGTGCGCATCGCCGAACACGCCAACAAATACCCGCTGCAGCTCTCCGGCGGTCAGCAGCAGCGCGTGGCGATCGCGCGTGCGCTGTGCCTCACGCCCAAGATCATGCTGTTCGACGAGCCCACCTCGGCGCTCGACCCGGAGATGATCAAGGAAGTGCTGGACGTGATGATCGGCCTGGCCGACCAGGGCATGACCATGCTGTGCGTGACGCACGAGATGGGCTTTGCCAAGGCCGTGGCCGACCGCGTGATCTTCATGGACCAGGGCCAGGTGGTGGAACAGAACACCCCCGAGGAGTTCTTCAACCACCCGCAGACCGACCGCAGCAAGGACTTCCTGTCCAAGATCCTGGGGCACTGAAGGAGAACTGCCATGGGCACCGATCCCTCCGCTCGGCTGGCGGCGCTCACGCAGTCGCTGGACGCACTGCGCCGCGGTGAACTGTCCTTGCAGGACTTTTCGGCCGCAGCCCGCGGCGACGCGGTGCTGCTGGCCGCCTTGCCGCCGCGCTACGCCGAGGTGCTGAACAACCTGCTGGACCGTCTGGAGAGCAGCGCGCTGTTCAGCGAGGAGAGCTGTTCCTTCAGCCAGAACGACCTGACCGGCGCGGTGCAGCACTGGATCGACAAGGCCAGCGCCACTCTGGCCGGCCGCTGAGGCCGCGGCCCGCGCATTCAGACGTGGCGCCGCGGGCCAGCGGCAGCCGCCTCCGTCAGGGGCGCATCGGCCCGCTCGTGCAGGGCCTCGATGATGTGGCAGTGGTCGTCGGAGCCGTCGCAGCGGTCGCGCAGGCCGCGCAGGTCTTTCTCCAGCGCGCGCAGCTCGGCCAGCCGCTCGCGCACATGCGCCAGGTGCGCGTCCAGCACCTCGCGCGCGCGCACGCAGTCGGCCTTGCGGCCCAGGTCCAGCGAGAGCAGGGACCGCACTTCCTCCAGCGACATGTCCATCGCCCGGCACAGCCGGATGAAACGCAGGCGGTGCACGTCGTCCTCGCTGTAGAGGCGGTAATCGTTGTCGGCACGGGCCTGCGGCGCCAGCAGGCTCTCGCGCTCGTAGTAGCGGATGTTGGCCGCGCCCACGCCGCTGCGGCGCGCGGCCTCACCGATCTTCCACCGGGGTTCGTTTGAAGTGTGCGACATCGTGGGGCTTGACCTTGAAGTGACTTGAAGGTTTCCAATCGTGGCACGAATTCACTTCCAGCGAAAGGTTTCTTGTGTCCTGCGAATGCCACGATCACTGCACCATCGAATCCCGCGGCCGCGACAGCGTCAGCAACCCGGCCTGGCGCCGCGCGCTCTGGATCGCGCTGGTGCTCAACCTGGCCATGTTCGTGGTCGAGCTGGCCGCCGGCCTGCAGGCCGACTCGGTGTCGCTGCTGGCCGACGCGGTGGACTTTGCCGGCGACGCGGCCAACTACGGGCTGTCGCTGGCGGTGCTGGGCATGGCGGTGGTCTGGCGCAGCCGAGCGGCCCTGGTCAAAGGCCTGTCCATGACCGCCTACGGCCTGTTCGTGATCGGCAAGGCGGCCTGGGTGCTGCACAGCGGCACCGTGCCCGAGCCGCTCACCATGGGTGTGGTGGGGGCCATCGCGCTGGTGGTGAACACGGGCGTGGCGGTGCTGCTCTACACCTTCCGCACCGGCGACGCCAACATGCGCAGCGTCTGGCTCTGTTCACGCAACGACGCGCTGTCCAACCTGGCGGTGATGCTGGCGGCGCTGGGCGTGTTCGGCACCGGATCGGCCTGGCCCGACCTGGTTGTCGCCGGGGTGATGGCGGCGCTGGCGCTCAGCGCCGGGGTCACGGTGGTCCGGGAAGCCCGGCGCGAGCTGGCCGCCGTGCCCGCCTGAACTTTCCGCGCCGGGACGTATCATTTCCCCCATGCGTCGCTGGTTCGTCGTCCTCCTCATCGTGCTCCTGCCCTGGCGGGCCTGGGCGGGTGACGCCATGGTGCTTTCGATGGCGGCGTCCCCGGAACAGGCTCAGGTCGTCGCGGTTGCCGATGCCGCCACCGCGCCCCACTGTGCCGACCACGCGGTGGCCGATCCCGCCAGCCCTGGCGAAACGGCCCTGCACGCCGCCTGCGACATCTGCAACGGCCCGCTGCTGGCGACCACGCCATGGGCAGCCGCCGGGCCAGAGCCCCTGCCCCCCTCGCGCCTGACCGCCGGCGCCGTGCGCTTTGCAAGCGCCCAGCCCCACCCGGGGCACAAGCCGCCCATTTCCTGACCTCACCCACCCGTGGTGCGTCCGCTCGCTGGCCGGGCGGTGCACCGGTTCGTGACCTCAGGAGATTTCCATGAATGCAATGAAGCGGGCCTGGCCCGCCGTTGTTGCGCTCGCCGTGCCGTGGTGGCCGGCGTGGGCGCAGACACAGACACCGACCCCGCCGGACAACCCGGCCCTGAGCGAAGCCCGGCAACAGTGGCGCGAGGCCAACGAGCGCGTGGGCGAGTTCCCGCGCGGGCACATCGACCTGCTGAAGTGGGAGCAGCGCAATCTGCCGCCAGCGGCCACGCCGGCGCGTCCCGGACCGGCGCTGACCGCCGACGAGGCGGTGCGCCGCGCCCTGCGGCTGCGGCCCGAGCTGTTCGGTGCCGCGCCCGCCAACCCGGTGCAGGCCCGCGAACGCCACCTGGCCCTGCTAGCCCACATCACCCGGGTGCGCCAGGCCTGGCAGGACGCGGTGCTGGCCGCGCAGGCGCTGGCGCTGCAGCAGGCGCGCAGCGAGGTGGCCGACAGCGGCGCCGAGCTGGGCCGGCGCATGGTGCAGGCGGGCAACTGGAGCCAGGCCCGGCTGCTGCGCGAACAGGTGACGCAGGCGCGCGAGGGCCTGGCCCTGGTGCAGGCCCGGCAGGCCGAACGCGGTGCGCGCGAGCGCCTGGCGCGCGAGCTGGGGCTGACCAGTGCCAGCGAGGTCGCGGCGCTGGCGCAGCAGTTGCCCGCCGAACTGCCAGAACCGCCCGCGACCCTGGACACACCGGACATCGACACCATCGCCTCGCGTGTCGTCGCGGCCGACGCGACGCTGGCCCAGCAGCGGCTCGACACCGGACGACAGGTCGGCGCCCTGCCGGGCGGCCTGCTGGAGCAACTGGCCCGTGCCCGCGAAGGCGCCGTGGCCACCCTGCCGTCCGACGGCCTGCCCGCCAGCGCGCCGGTGATCACCGACACCCGCCTCACGCGCGAGCACGCGTTGGGCGAAGCCGCCGAGGCCCAGGCCGCCCTGGCCCGCGCCGAGACGGAACGCCGCTCGCAGGCGCGCGAGGCCTGGGGCCGGCTGCAGGACCAGCACGCCCTGGCCCGGCAGACGGGCACGCTGATGCTGCCGTTGGTGACCGCGCAGGAGCAGGAAACCCTGCTGCGCTACAACGGCATGCTGCAAAGCACCTGGGAGCTGCTCGACGCCACGCGCGAGCGGCTCGCCGCCGCCACCGCCGCCGCCCAGGCACGCCACGCCTACTGGACCGCCTGGCTCGACTGGCAGCTGCTGCTGGCCGGCGGCCCCTACCGCGCCACCGCCACCGATGCCCCGTCGGCCTCCGCCGGCACTGCTTCCGAGGACCACTGAGATGCAACGACGCCACTTCTTCACCGGCGCCGCCACCGCGCTCGCCGCCGCCGGCGTGGGCCGCGCCGCGCTCGCCGCCATTCCCGAGGCCGTGCAGCAGACCTCGGCCGACACCGCTCCGCCCTGGACGCCGCCCGGCGTCACCGGCGCGGGCCGCCCCTACAGCCCCGTGCTCACGCTCAACGGCTGGACCTTGCCCTGGCGCATGAACAACGGCGTCAAGGAGTTCCACCTGGTGGCCGAACCCGTGGTGCGCGAGATGGCGCCCGGCTTCCTGGTCAACATGTGGGGCTACAACGGCCAGAGCCCGGGCCCGACCATCGAGGTGGTCGAGGGCGACAGAGTGCGCCTGTACGTGACCAACCGCCTGCCCGAGCACACTGCGGTGCACTGGCACGGCCAGCGCCTGCCCAATGGCATGGACGGCGTGGGCGGGCTGACGCAACCGCAGATCCCGCCGGGCAAGACCTTCGTGTACGAGTTCGTGGCGCGCCGCCCCGGCACCTTCATGTACCACCCGCACGCCGACGAGATGGTGCAGATGGCCATGGGCATGATGGGCTTCTGGGTCACGCACCCGAAAGGCAAACACCCGCTCATCAACGAGGTGCAGCGCGACGTCTGCTTCCTGCTCAATGCCTTCGACGTCGAGCCCGGCAGCCGCACGCCGCAGGTCAACACCATGCTGGAGCAGAACATCTGGGCCTGGAACAGCCGCGTCTTTCCGGGCATCAGCCCGCTGGTGGCGCGCCTGGGCGACCGGGTGCGGGTGCGCATCGGCAACCTGACCATGACCAACCACCCGATCCACATCCACGGCATCGAGTTCGAGGTGACCGGCACCGACGGCGGCCCGGTGCCCAAGACTGCGCGCTGGCCCGAGGTGACCACCGACATCGCCGTGGGCCAGATGCGGCAGATCGAGTTCATCGCCGACGAGCCCGGCGACTGGGCCATGCACTGCCACAAGAGCCACCACACCATGGGCGCCATGGGCCACAGCGTGCCGACCATGATCGGCGCCGACCACCGCGGCCTGGTGCAGAAGATCCAGCGCCACACGCCGGACTACATGCTCATGGGCGAGCGCGGCATGGCCGACATGGGCGAAATGCAGATGGAGCTGCCCGAGAACACCTTCCCCATGATGACCGGCACCGGCCCCTACGGCCCGATCGAGATGGGCGGCATGTTCACCACCCTCAAGGTGCGCGCCGACCAGAAGCCCGGCGACCACACCGACCCGGGCTGGTACACCATGCCGCCCGGCACCCAGGCGCGCGAGGTGCCGACCCCGGCCGCCACGTCGCGCGCGCCTGGCAGCGCTGCTGATCCCCAGACCCCGACCGACGCGTCCGCCCGCAAGCCGGCGGGCCACCATAACCACTGAACCGCAACGACACCATGACCCCTTTTCCCTTCTACCGACGCCGGCTGCTGCACACGCTGGCCCTGCTCGCCGCCCCGGCCCTGCTGCCCGCCACCGTGCGCGCCCATGGCGACAGCCATGCCGGCGGCATGCGCGAAGTCGTGCGCGAACAGAAGCCCTGGGGCATCGCCGCCGCCCCGGCCGAGGCCACGCGCACCATTCAGATCCGCATGGACGACAAGATGCGCTTCACGCCCGCGCACCTGGACCTGCGCGAAGGCGAGACGGTGCGCCTGCGCATCGCCAACCGCGGCAAACTGCTGCACGAGCTGGTGATCGGCACACGCGAAGAACTGCAGGCCCACGCCGAGCTGATGAAGAAGCACCCTGGCATGGAGCACGACGAGCCCTACATGGCCCACGTGAACGCCGGCAAGCGCGGCGAGATCACCTGGACCTTCAACCGCCCGGGCGACTTCGAGTTCGCCTGCCTGATCGCCGGCCACTTCGAGGCCGGCATGCGCGGCACCATCCGCGTCAACCCGAAATCCTGATCCTTTCCTGAATGGAGCACACCATGCAACGACGTTCCCTCCTCCTCGGCGCCACCGCCCTGCTCGGCGCCACCACCCTCGCGGCCCGCGCCGCGGCACCCACCACCAAGACCGAGGCCCTGCCCGTGATGCAGGTCTGGAAAGACCCGAACTGCGGCTGCTGCAAGGACTGGATCGCCTACCTGCAGCGCGACGGCTTCCAGGTGCAGGTCTTCGAGACCGGCAACACCGCGGTGCGCCAGCGCCTGGGCATGCCGCAGAAGTACGCCTCCTGCCATACCGCACTGATCGGCGGCTATGTGATCGAGGGGCATGTGAACGCCCCGGAGATCCGCCGCCTGCTGGCTGAGAAGCCCCAGGCCCTGGGCCTGTCCGTGCCGGGCATGCCCATTGGCAGCCCCGGCATGGACGGCCCGGAGTACGGCGGCCGCAAGGACCCCTACGACGTGGTCCTGGTCCAGCGCGACGGCAGCAGCCGCGCCTACAAGTCCTATTTCCGCACCTGAACCCCGGAGCCACCCATGACCCACTTCCTGCGCACGCTCATCGCCTCCACCAGCCTGATCGCCACGCTGGCGGTCGCCGCCGACCCGCTGCCGCTGGTCGACGCCGAAGTCCGCAAGGTCGACACGGCAGCCGGCAAGATCACGCTCAAGCACGGCGACATCCCGAACCTGGACATGCCGGCCATGACCATGGTGTTCCAGGTCAGGAACCCGGCCACCCTGCCCCCGCTCAAGGTGGGTGACCAGGTGCGCTTCCGGGCGGAGAAGGTCAACGGCGCCTACGTGGCTTCGGACATCGAACCCAGGCGCTGAGCCCCTCGAACAGCGGGCATTTGCTGGCGCTGCTCGGCCCTTTGCGCATCGGGGAAATTCCTAGACTTGATCCGCCCAAAGGTCTCAATTTGAGACAGGCGGCCTCAAGTCGGATGAGCCTTTGACGAAAGTCATTCAGCGAACTCCAAAGGATTTCTCTTATGCGCACCAATCTGCCCGTCACCCAGCAGGAGTTCGTCATCCCGGATGGCGTCACCCTGGTCTCCACCACCGACCTGACCAGCCACATCACCTACTGCAACCCGAACTTTGTCTCGGTCAGCGGGTACAGCCGGGAGGAGCTGCTGGGCCAGCCGCACAACCTGGTGCGGCACCCC
Organism: Hydrogenophaga pseudoflava; assembly: GCF_004353865.1. Lineage (NCBI taxonomy): Bacteria > Pseudomonadati > Pseudomonadota > Betaproteobacteria > Burkholderiales > Comamonadaceae > Hydrogenophaga > Hydrogenophaga pseudoflava. Next base: position 1,711,081 of record NZ_CP037867.1, on the reverse strand, counting down.
GACATGCCGTCCGAGGCCTTCCGCGACATGTGGGCCACGCTGCAGAGCGGCTCGCCATGGAGCGCGCTGGTCAAGAACCGACGCAAGAACGGCGACCATTACTGGGTGATGGCCAACGCCACGCCCATGCTGGAAAACGGCCAGGTCACCGGCTACATGTCGGTGCGCACCAAGCCCACGCGGGAGCAGGTCGAGGCGGCAGAGTCGCTGTACGCCCGCATGCGCGCCGAAGCCGAATCGGGGCAACGCACCCTGGCGCTGCGCCGGGGCCACCTGGTCCGCACCGGATGGCGCGGCAAGCTGCGCGATTGGACACGACCCACCTTGGGACGCAAGCTCTCGCTGCTGACCCTGGGCCTGGCGTTCGGCGTCCAGTTCCTGGAAAGCGCCACCGAAGGCATGCCAGAGTGGGTGCATCTCGCCGCGTTCGCCGTGACCGCCGTGGTCTCGCTGGTGGCCGCCGCGTTCATCAAGCGCATGCTGGTGGCCCCGGTCGAACAGGTGCTGGCGTTTGCCAACCGGATGGCGGCGGGCGACCTGTCGGCCCGGCTGGAATCGGACAGGTCCGACGAAATCGGCGAGCTGATCCGGGCGCTCAACCAGCTCAATGTGAACCTGATGGCGGTGGTCACCGACGTGCGCCACGAGGTCGAGGGTGTGCAGGTGGCCTCGGGCGAAATCGCCGGCGGCAACCAGGACCTGTCGGCGCGCACCGAGGCACAGGCCAGCAGCCTGGAAGAGACGGCCGCGTCGATGGAAGAACTCACCAGCACGGTCGAGAACAGCGCCAACTCGGCCCGGGAGGCCGCGTCGCTGGCCGGCAGGGCCTCCAACGTGGCCCGCCAGGGCAACGAGGCCATGGGCGCCGTGGTCCAGACCATGGGAGACATCAGCCGCTCGTCCAGCCGCATCGGCGAGATCATCCAGGTCATCGAAGGCATCTCCTTCCAGACCAACATCCTGGCCCTGAACGCCGCCGTGGAAGCGGCCCGGGCAGGTGAGCAGGGGCGCGGCTTTGCCGTCGTGGCCGGCGAGGTGCGCAGCCTGGCCCAGCGCACCTCCGAAGCCGCCAAGGAAATCAAGCATCTGATCGACGACTCCACCAACCAGGTGAAGCGGGGTAGCGAGCTGGTCAACAACGCTGGCAGCACGATGGGCCATGTGGTTGATGCGGTCCAGCAGGTCAACACCCTGATCGGCGAGATCACCAGCGCCGCGCAGGAGCAGACCATGGGCCTGGCGCAGATCAACCAGGCCATCGGCCAGCTCGACTCGGTCACGCAGCAGAACGCGGCCATGGTCGAGGAGCTGGCCGCCGCGGCATCCTCGCTCAAGGGTCAGGCCACCGTGATGCAGGAGTCGGTCAAGGTGTTCCGCCTGAACGGCGGGTAGCCACGGCGCGGTCACGGGGGCACAGGACTCCCGTGCTAAGGTAGCGCGATGCCCCACAACATCCGCTACACACTGCTGTCGCTGCGCGATCTGCTGGCGTCGATCGGGCCCTTCGTGCTGCTGACGCTGCTGCTGCTGGCACTGACCTACTGGTGGCTCGACCCGAACCCGCCCAAGCGCGTGGTGCTGGCCACCGGCCCGGCTCAAAGCGCCTACGACGAGTTCGGCAAGCGCTACGCCCAGGCCCTGGCGCGCTACGGCATCACCGTCGAGCTGCTGCCCTCCCAGGGCTCCTCGGCCAACCTCGAACTGCTGCGCACCGGCCAGGCCGACCTGGGCTTCGTGCAGGGCGGCAGTGCCGACATCGGCTACGACGACGAAGAAGCCATCACCTCGCTGGGCAGCCTGTTCGTGGAACCGCTGTGGCTGTTCTACCGCGAGGACTCGGCGCAGCGGCTCAGGCAGAGCCCGACCATCCAGTCGCTGGGCGATCTGGTCGGCTGGCGCGTCAACGTCGGCACACCCGGCAGCGGCGTGCCGCGCCTGTTCTCGACCCTGCTGGACGTCAACCGCATCGACCGCCAGCAACTGCAGCTCAGCGAGCTGGAGCAGACCCCCGCCACGGTGGCCTTCCTGGACGGCCAGATCGACGCCATCGTGTTCGCCTCCGCCCCCGAGTCGCTGATGGTGCAGATGCTGCTGCAGTCGCCCGGCGTGCGCCTGCTCAACTTCTCGCAGAGCGAGGCCTACTCGCGCCGCTTCGGCTACCTCACGCCGGTGGTCATGCCGCAGGGCGTGGTGGACCTGTCGAAGAACATTCCCGAAACCGACATGCACCTGGTCGCCTCGACCACCAGCCTGCTGGCCGGCGCCAAGACCCACCCGGCCATCCTGCAGCTGTTCGCGCAGACGGCCACCGGCCTGCACAGCGGTGGCAGCTGGTTCAACCGGGCGCGCGAATACCCGAGCCTGGAGCACAGCGAGGTGCCCATCTCGCCCGAAGCGGTGCGCGCGATCAAGAACGGCCCGCCCTTCCTGCAGCGCTACCTGCCGTTCTGGCTGGCCAACCTGGTCGAGCGCATGTGGCTGGCCATGGGCCTGATCCTGGCGCTGGCGCTGCCGCTCTCGCGCGTGGTGCCGCCGCTCTACACCTTCCGCATCCGCTCGCGCGTGTTCCGCTGGTACGCCGAGTTGCGCAGCATCGAGCAGCGGTTCACCGAACCGGGTGGTGCGCCGGTGCCGGTGGACGAGCTGGTCGAGCAGCTGGACCGGCTGGAGGCCCGGGTGGAGCAGGTGGTGGTGCCGCTGTCGTACACCGACGAGCTCTACGCCCTGCGCAGCAACATCGGGCTGGTGCGCAAGAAGCTGCTGCGCCAGGGCTGAAGGCCCCGGCGGACGGACCCTCTCAGGCCAGCCGGCCCGAGTTGACCCAGGCCAGGCGGGCCACTGCCGCGAGGGCTTCGTCCACCACACCGTGTTCGGCCACCACCCGCAGCTGGCCGCTGGCCTCCAGGCGGTCCATGCCCTGCCGGGTGAGCGACACCGACTGCCCGTCGGCGGTGGCGAACAGGAACAGCGTGCGGTGTGGGCTCGCCCAGCGCAGCTGGCAGCGCTGCACCCGGTCGGGGTACTGCAGCTCGATCCAGGCACCCACCTCCAGCGAGTCCCCGCTGCCCAACGGCTGCTGGCAGGTGGCCGGCTCGGTGTCCGCGAACTCGGTGACCATCAGCTGGGTGTCGATGAACCCGGACTCCCGGGCCTCGTGGCCCTGCAACCAGGGTTCCGCTGTGGCCACCGGCTGCTCCTGGTGGCGCAGGCTCGTTTTCATCATCCCGCCGCTGCGGTGCGACTTGTAGGCCGCCTCGTGCAGACCCATCAGGGCCTGGAAGAAGGACTCGGCCTGCGGGCGGGGAAAGTCGATCGCGTCCAGCCCTTCCCGCAGCGTGCGCAGCACCACCGGCACCACGCGCACCAGGCGCGCCCGGTTCTGGCTGGCCTGCGCGAGCTGGCAGGACCAGAGCAGGTCGGTGAGGATGTCCATGTAGCGATCCGACGGCACATCGCGCACCTCCAGCAGATCGTGTTGTGTCGCCAGCTCCCCCAGGATGTCCGCCGACAGGCGGGCATGGGCCACCGCCTGCGCCCAGGGTCCGCACAGAAAGCGCTTGACCAGGGCAGGTGCGCGGGCGAAATCGTCACGCGCCCGGATCTCCCGCGCCACGCGCTCGGCCAGCAGGTGCCGCTGTTCGACGCGCACCAGGGTCTGCATGGCCGGGCCCTGGTCGGTCAGCCCCAGGGACTCCATGCGCTGCATGCAGGCCACCACGCGCTCGGGCAGATCGGCCGACAAGGTCTGCAGCGACTGCACCGTGTGCAGCACCTGCCCGGCGAACTCGCCGAACCCGGTGTCCTGTTCGTGGATGTAGGCCAGGCTGCGCGCGGTGATCGCGTCCAGCAGCCGGCGGGCCGGGTTGTCGCGGTCGGCGAAGAAGCGCGGATCGGTCTTGGCCAGGTGCAGCAGCGCGGGCTTGAGCTGCATCACCAGGTCCCGCACGGGCGTCAGCAGCCGCCGGTCTTCGGCGATCGTGCGCAGCATCAGCGTCACCACCTCGGCCGCCAGCGTCCGCACCAGGGCATTGCCCGAACCCGATGCGCCATGGTCGGACACCTCAGCGCCGCCGTGGGCCAGGTTGCCCACCAGCAGCCGGTGCAGGTGGTCCAGCGTCAGCACCAGCGGGGCGTCCGCAGCGCGTGCTTCGGATGCGGGTTCTTCAACCTGATCATCGGCAGGCGCGCGCGCAGGGCGCACCGGCACCACCGTGGGCACCACCACATAGCCGGCCGGCTGCACGCCGTCCGCTTCCAGATGTCTCACCAGCGCGCCATAGAACCAGCCGAGTTCCTGCCCCAGTGACACAGCGCCCGCGTGCAGCCAGTGCAGCCGGGCCGTCTCGTCGATGCGCAGTTTGGCCAGCGCCGCCATCAGGGTGTCGATGACGACATCGGGGCGCAGGGGGTTGGCCTCGGCACGCACGGTGCGCAGGCCGCGCGCGGCGCTGAGCAGCGCGTCCAGTGTGAGCAGTTCGTCGTCCACCGCCATCCTGACCACCTGCTGCAGCCGGGCCAGCTCCACCGAGGCCTGCACCTGGCCGTGGTCCATCAGTGTCAGGTCGTCCATGCTCAGCGCGGCCCTCGGCTTGCGTGGGGCGGCCGTTGGCGAGCCGTTGTCGCGCGCCACGTCGGCGTGAACCGCACTGGCAAACGCCGTCACCAGGCGGGCTTCGAGCCGGTCCCGGCATGCCATCAGCACCGAGCGCGCATGGCCGAAGCCGCGCTTCTCATGTGTGGCACCAGTCGCCTCACGGTGCACCAGAGCAGCCTGCAGCAGGTCCAGCCAGCGCGGAATCCAGTCGGCGGACAGGACGAGCGCGGCCTTCAGGCAGCTGTCAAAGGGGGTGTAGGTGCGGGCGTTCATGGGGTGGGGAGCACAGATCGTTCGGTCGGGACCTCTTGACCGAGGATTGTGTGCACCCCCTCCGGACGACAAAGCCCGGATCAGCCCTGGAATTTCGCGCAGTTCAGGGCTTAGACAACAGGGCTTTCCAGCCCTCGGCGCCCAGCGTGCGCAGCGTGGCGATGTTGCGTTCCACGATCTTCTCGGCGTCCCCGCCCTCGCTGGCCACCGCGCGTTCCACGCTGTCCTCGCGCAGCAGGTGCAGCGTGGGGTACGGCGCGCGGTTGGTGAAGTGGCTGGGATCGTCCGCCGCCTCGCCCTCGAAGAGGAACTGGGGGTGGAAGTTGGCCACCTGGACCACACCTTCGAGCTCGTGCTCGGCCACCACGTCGTCCACCACGTTCATGAAGTCGTTGAAGACCTCGAAATCGGGGAACAGCGTGGGGTGCACCAGCAGCGTGGTGTCGATCTCTTCGGCCGGCGTGTTCACCAGCAGGTCCAGCTCGCGGTCGAGTTCGTCCAGGAAGGCGTCCAGGTGCCGTGCCCGGCTGACCACGATGCGCACCTGGTTCTTCACGTACACCGAACGCGCGAACGGGCAGAGGTTCAGCCCGATCACCGCCTTCTCGATCCAGCGGCGGGTGTCGGCGAGGACCTGCTCGTCGGTCAGTTCCATGGCGGGCATCAGATGGACTTGAAGCGGGTGCGCTTGGGCCGCGCGCCCTCTTCGCCCAGGCGCTTCTTCTTATCGGCTTCGTACTCGGTGAAGTTGCCGTCGAAGAAGTACCACTGCGAATTGCCTTCGCAGGCCAGGATGTGGGTGCAGATGCGGTCGAGGAACCAGCGGTCGTGCGAGATCACCATGGCCGAGCCGGCGAATTCCAGCAGCGCCTCTTCCAGCGCGCGCAGGGTTTCGACGTCGAGGTCGTTCGAGGGTTCGTCGAGCATCAGCACGTTGCCGCCCTGGGCCAGGGTTTTGGCCAGGTGCAGTCGGCCGCGCTCACCACCGGAGAGGTTGCCCACCAGCTTCTGCTGGTCGTTGCCCTTGAAGTTGAAGCGGCCGATGTAGGCGCGCGAGGGCATGACGAACTTGCCCACGGTGATGTTGTCCAGCCCTCCGGACACGTCTTCCCACACGGTCTTGCTGCCGTCCAGGCTCTCGCGGCTCTGGTCCACGAAGGCCAGCTTGGCGGTCTGGCCGATCTCGACCGTGCCCGAATCGGGTTGCTCCACGCCCTGGATCATGCGGAACAGCGTCGACTTGCCGGCACCGTTGGGACCGATGATGCCGACGATGGCGCCCGGGGGCACCGAGAAGCTCAGGTTGTCGATCAGCAGGCGGTCGCCGAAGGACTTGCTGACGTTCTTGAATTCGATGACCTGGTTGCCCAGGCGCTCGGCCACCGGAATGAAGATCTCGTTGGTCTCGTTGCGCTTCTGGTATTCGACGTCGCTCAGCTCCTCGAAGCGGGCCAGACGCGCCTTGCTCTTGGCCTGCCGGCCCTTGGCGTTGGAGCGCACCCACTTCAGTTCTTCCTTCATCGCCTTGGTGCGGGCGTCTTCGGACTTCTGCTCGGTCTCCAGGCGGCGTTCCTTCTGGTCCAGCCAGTCGGTGTAGTTGCCCTTGTAGGGAATGCCGTGGCCACGGTCGAGTTCGAGAATCCACTCGGCGGCGTTGTCCAGGAAGTAGCGGTCGTGGGTGATGGCCACCACGGTGCCGGGGAAGCGCTGCAGGAAGTGCTCCAGCCACTCGACCGATTCGGCGTCCAGGTGGTTGGTCGGTTCGTCGAGCAGCAGCATGTCGGGCTTGGACAGCAGCAGGCGGCACAGGGCCACGCGGCGCTTCTCGCCACCGGAGAGGTTCTTGATGATCGCGTCCCACGGCGGCAGGTTCAGCGCGTCGGCGGCCAGCTCCAGCTGCAGGTCCGAGTTCTCGGACCCGCTGGCGGCGATGATGGCTTCGAGCTCGGCCTGTTCGGCGGCCAGGGCGTCGAAGTCGGCGTCGGGTTCGGCGTAGGCGGCGTACACCTCTTCCAGGCGGGCCTTGGCCTTGAGCGCACCGCCAATGCCCTCTTCCACGGCCTGGCGCACGGTCTGGTCGGGGTTGAGCTGCGGCTCCTGCGGCAGGTAGCCGATCTGGATGCCCGGCATGGCGATGGCTTCGCCCTCGATCTCCTTGTCGATGCCGGCCATGATCTTGAGCAGGGTCGACTTGCCCGAGCCGTTCAGACCGAGCACGCCGATCTTGGCGCCGGGGAAGAAGCTGATGGAAACGTCCTTCAAGATCTGCCGCTTGGGCGGCACGGTCTTGGTGACACGGTTCATGGAAAAGACGTACTGGGCCATGGCTGATGAGCTCGCTGGTGAAGGCGCGTTGTTCCGGCGAAAAGCACCGGATGGGGCAAAGGGGAAAACCGGGGATTATCGCCCGGAGGCCGGTTTGTCGAGGTCGGGCGGCAGCGGGCGGTCCAGCAAGTCCCGCACCGCTGCGGGTGTCATGGGCTCCTGCAGCCACTCCGGCAGCGGCTCGGGCAGGTTCCAGTGGGTCTGCGGGAGCACCAGCGCGAGCCCCCGGTACCACAGGTGCGTGCCCTTGCGGCTGAGCCGCAGTACCAGCGGGCCGGCGCCGGTTTCGAAGTTCAGGGTGACGCCCTGGGGCGCGGCCTGGGTCGTGATCCGGGTGCACAGGCGCCGCTGCGGGTCGCTTTCCTGGCCGGGCTGTTCGCGGCCGGCCCGGATCTGCGCCGGTCGCTGGCCCGGTGCGGCCTCGTGCAGCGACAGCTGGTGCTCGATCGACGCCCGCGCCCGGGGTGCGGCGCCGCCCTGCTGCCCGGGGGTGGACTCCTCGAACACCTTCAGAATGGGCCCCAGGATGCTGCGCACCATGCGCCGGGTCAGCCAGAGCGTGACGTCCTGATCGTGCACCCGCATCCAGATGCGGTCCTGCGCCGGGTCGTAGCCGAAGGTGGTGGTGGTCAAGAGAACAACCTGCGCGGGTTCGCCGTGTCAGAGACCGGTGTCCGGATCGGCCTCCTGCGCGTTGCGCAGGGCCTGCTGGGCCACCGCGTCCAGCGCCCCCTCGACCACCCCGCCGCGGGAGATGATGCGCAGGGCGTCCTTGCCCAGCAGCTTCTCCAGCGTGCGCCGGGTCATGGAATGGGCCAGGCCATTGGCGGAGATGAACATGAACAGGCCGCCCCGCGGACTGGTCCAGGTCAGCTGGGCCCGCAGCCACTCGCCCTGCACCTTGAGGTCGACCCAGGCCCCCGGCGCCAGGTCCATTTCGACGACGTTCAGGCCTTCGAGGGGCATGGGGCCGGTCTCGGCCTCCACAAAACCGGCGTCTTCGGCCTCCTTGCCCGCGATCCAGAACGAGTCGTCGATGGGCAGCTCCTCGACCGACATGCCCAGGGTGATCGGATCGTCGAGGGCGTCGACCTCCGCCCCGGCCCCGGACGCGTCGGTCAGCGTGGGCACGTCGAAGGCTTTTTCATGCACCGTCACCAGCGCGTCGAAGAACTGGCCGGTGAGTTCGGCGGGGTAGGCAATGCGCTGCAGGCCCTGGCGCATCTGGCCCAGCAGGCGGGGCACCAGCCGCGCCAGTCGGTCGGTGTCGCGCCGGATCAGGGCCGGCTGCACGCTCCAGATCAGGTCGTCGGCGACGACGTCCAGCGAATCGCCCTCGTTGCCCGGCAGGCTGCCTTCGAGCCGCGTTTCGGCCAGCACCTGGGCCCAGGGACCGGTGAGAAAGCGCTGCACGAACTCCGGCACGTCCTTGTCCTGCATGCGCTGCTGGAAATCGGCGGCCAGCCGCTCGGCCAGCACCTGCCGCTGCTCGGCGTGCAGCAGCGCACGCGCCGCCTCGGCCCGGCGCTGGTTCTTGCGGGCGTCGTCCTCTTCCCAGCGGCGGCGCAGGCGTTTGAGCAGACGGGCAAACACCTCTTCGCTGGCGTCGACGCGCTGCAGCGAACGCACCGCGCCGGTCACCGACCGCAGCAGGTCGCTGAAACCGTCTTCGCTCTGGCTCTGGTAGCCCAGGCTGCGCTGGGTGATGCTCTCCAGCAGCTGGCGCGCGGGGTGCTGCCGGTCGCTGAAGAAACGGGGGTCGGCCTGCGAGAGCCGGGTCAGCGAGGGTTCGAGCAGTCCGATCTGCTGGCGGATGGCCGGCAGCAGGCGCTCGTCCTGCGTCAGGTTGTCCAGCATGAGGCGGACCACCTCCTGACCCAGCAGCCGGCCCAGCTGATGGCCCGAGACCACCGGCAGTTCGGCCACCGGGCCCTGACCAGCGGCCCGTTCCGGCCGCTGGCGCAGGCGCTGCATCAGGGGCTCGATGAGCCCCAGGTCCTCCAGCGCCGACATGGAGGCCGGCACCGTGTGCAGGAAGATCGGCCCGCCTTCCTGCTCGCCATTGAGATCCCCGGCCAGCAACTGGCGCAGCCGGCTCAGCGTCAGCAGGGTGCGGCCCACCGCGTTGCGCGGCGCCTTGTCGGCCTGCAACGACTGCGTGGTGTTCTCGAGTGGCTCGACGCCGTGCGCCATCAGCCACTGGATCAGTTCGCGGTACACCTGCCGCAGGCTCTCGCCCATGATGCCGGCCACCGGCACGAACAGTGCTGTGCGCTGGTGCGGATCGGATACGTGCTGGACCATCACCGCGCGCAGCGCCCGGGCGTAGGCCGAGGGTCGCAGCGGGTTCAGGTCGGGCTGCACCGTGAGCCAGCCCATGAGGTTGCTCACCAGGGCGTTCAGGCGCGGCAGCAGTTCCTGCGTGGACTTTGTCAGCGCCTGCTCGGCGATGGCGAACTCGATGCTGGCGTCCAGCTGCCGGTCGTCCAGCAGCCGCAGGTCGTCAAAACGCACCGTGGCATGCAGGTCCGGGTCCTGGACCTCGCCGTGGTAGAAGACCTGGCGCAGCTGCTGCGACCAGGTGCGCTTGATGGCATCGGCTTCGTGGATCCAGCGGTCGATCTGCCCCACGTCCACATGCTCCAGCTCCATGGGCAGGTTGGCCAGGCGGTCCGGGTCGGCCACCGCCTCCAGCTGCGCCAGCAGCTCGTCGATCATGGAGTCGGCGATCGACAGCGCGGCCTCCAGGCAGTGCTGGAGTGTCGGGCGCAGCTTTCCCGCGTCATTGGCCACACCGGACCGGATCAACTTGTGCGAATCCATGGCTTCTCGTGGAGGGTGGGATCGTCCCGGCCGGGGCCGGCGTGAGGGCGGACCAACATTATGGAGACAGGCACTGACCGCCGGCTCCCGCAATTCTCCAGACGGTCGCTGGGCAAGACGTGCGACAATATGCCCCGTTGCGTCGCATCAGTGGCCCGCAACACCGGCAACCCCGCCGGAGGGTCGGCCCCCAGTTCCTGGTCCTGCCACCCGCTTTGTAGACCCCGTCTGCCTTCAACTGAACAGTTGCTTCGGCAACCGCACAGGCAGATGCCCCCAGCGCCCTGGACGGGTGCCTCTCATTGATGAAATTCGAAGATCTGAACCTGGCTCCGGCCATCGTGCAAGCTGTGCGCGAGCACGGTTACGAGACCCCCACCCCCATCCAGGTTGAGGCCATTCCGGCCGTCCTGGCCGGTCGCGACCTGCTCGGTGGCGCCCAGACCGGCACCGGCAAGACCGCTGCCTTCACCCTGCCGATGCTGCAGCGCCTCTCGCAGAGCGAGCGGGGCCAGAACCGCTTTGGCGGCAACGCCATCCGCGCCCTGGTGCTCACCCCCACCCGCGAACTCGCGGCCCAGGTGGAAGAATCCGTGCGCGTCTACGGCAAGCACCTCTCGCTGACCTCCACCGTCGTTTTCGGCGGCGTCGGCATGAACCCGCAGATCAACGCCATGAAAAAGGGCGTGGACATCCTGGTCGCCACCCCCGGTCGCCTGCTGGACCTGCAGCAGCAGGGCTTCCTGGACCTCTCGCAGGTGCAGATCCTGGTGCTCGACGAAGCCGACCGCATGCTGGACATGGGCTTCATCCACGATGTCAAGAAGGTGCTAGCCCTGCTGCCCCAGAGCAAGCAGAGCCTGCTGTTCTCGGCCACCTTCAGCGACGAGATCCGCGACCTGGCCAACAACCTGCTCAAGGACCCGCAGAGCATCCAGGTGACCCCGCGCAACACCACGGTGCAGCGCATCACCCAGGTGATCCACCCCGTGGGCCGCGGCAAGAAGAAGGCCCTGCTGGTGCACATCATCAACCAGCACAACTGGAGCCAGGTGCTGGTCTTCACCCGCACCAAGTTCGGCGCCAACAACGTGGCCGACTACCTGACCAAGAACGGCATCAAGGCCATGGCGCTGCACGGCAACAAGAGCCAGGGCGCCCGCACCCAGGCACTGGCCGACTTCAAGAGCGGCGAGATCCGCGCCCTGGTGGCCACCGACATCGCGGCCCGCGGCATCGACATCGACGAGCTGCCACACGTCGTCAACTACGAGATCCCCAACGTCTGCGAAGACTACGTGCACCGCATCGGCCGCACCGGCCGTGCCGGCCGCGAAGGCCAGGCGGTCAACCTCGTGAGCCTGGACGAAGAAGGCTTCATGATGGACATCGAGCGCTTCACCAAGCAGCAGATTCCGGTGGAGATCTTCCAGGAGTTCATGCCCGAGCCGGGTGAGAAGGCCGAACCCATCGCCATGGGCCGCCAGACCATCTGGGGCGGCGCGGGCAAGCCGCCCAGCCGCGACGTGATGGCCGCCGCCGCCAAGGCCGCACGCCAGGAAATGATGACCCGCATCCGCGAGAAGAAGGCCGAGGGCGGCAACAGCGGACGCAGCAACAACAACGGCGGTGGCCAGCCGCGCCAGCGCGCCGAATCCGGTGAGGGCCAGCCCCCCGCCGAGGGCCAGGGCGAAGGCCGGCGCCGCAACCGCAACCGCCGTGGCGGTGGGGGCGGCAACGGACAACCGCGCCAGGCCAACGCAAACGGCAACCCCAATCACAACGGTCAGCCGCGCCAGCACCAGGAGCGCACGCCGCGCGCACCGCGCGAAGACCGCTACGAAGGCGAAGACCGCCCCGAGCGCCAGCCCGGCCCCAATGCCCACCTGGGCAGCCTGCGCATCCGGGAACCGCGCGCCCGCGCCGCCTCGCCGGGCGGCCAGCCTGATCCGCTGCGCACCAGCATCGATTCGATGCGCACCGGCAACCGCAACAAGAACAAGGGCGGTGGTGGACAGCGCGGTGGCAACGGCGGCGGTGCCGATCCGCTGCGCACCAGCTACGGCCGCATCCGCTGAGTTCGTTTTTCGGTCCGATCGGCAGCAAGGCGGGCACATGCCCGCCTTTTTTTCGTCGGTACCATTGCGCAATCAGAGGTCCACACCATGAAACTGCTGCTTGCCGAAGACGATGTGATGCTGGGTGCCAGCATGGAAAAAGGGCTGGATCTGGCCGGGTTCCAGGTGGACTGGGCCAAGACCGGTGACCAGGTCGTCGACGCCCTGGGCCGCCGCAGCTACGACGTGGTGCTGCTGGACATCGGCCTGCCGAAGCCCGATGGGCTGCAGATCCTGCGCTGGATGCGCAACGAGGGCCAGACGACCCCGGTGATGCTGGTGACTGCGCGCGATGCCGTGCCCGACCGCGTGGCCGGGCTCAACCAGGGCGCCGACGACTACCTGACCAAACCCTTCGACCTGGACGAACTGTGCGCGCGCATCCATGCGCTGGCGCGCCGCCAGGGCGGGCGCGCCAGCGCCCATATCCAGCTGGGGCGCCTGGAGGTGCGGCCGGCCGAGCGCGAGGCCCTGCTGGGGGGCAAGCAGCTGGCGCTGTCGCAACGCGAGTTCGACCTGCTGACCACCTTCGCCCGGCAGCCTGGGGTTGTGCTCTCGGTCGAGCAGCTGGAGAAGCAGCTGTATGGCTGGAGCGAAGACATTTCCAGCAACGCCGTGGAAGTGCACCTGCACCACCTGCGCCGCAAGCTAGGTGAGCCCTGGATCGTCAATGTGCGCGGGGTGGGCTACAAGCTGGTGCAGCGGCCTTGAAACTGCGCTCGATCCGCTCCCAGCTGCTGATCTGGCTGATCTCCTCGGTGCTGATCACCACGCTGGTGGTCGGTTTCCTGACCGCGCGGCTGACCTGGAGCGGCTTCAACAATGTGCGCGACATGGGTCTGGAGCAGATCGCCCAGACGGTGGTGCGCCACGACGAGGCCGCGCCCGCTCAACCCCCGGCGCCGCTGCCCTCGACCGCACTGGCCGATGACGACCTCGACCAGTTCGTGAGCCAGATCTGGGACCACTCGGGCCAGCTGGTCTATTCCTCGCTGGCCGATGTCGGCCCGCCCCTGCAGCGTCCGGGACACAACATCGTCACCTGGGAGGGCGAAAGCTGGCGTGTGTACACACAGGCGCACGACCGGCGCATCGTTCAGGTGGCGGTCACCACCAAGATCCGGCGCCAGCACTTCTACTCACTCACCCCATGGCTGCTGATTCCGCTGGTGCTGCTGGTGCTGGTGCTGGCGGTGCTCACCAGCACGGGCGTCGACCGCGTGCTGCTGCCGCTGGAACAGCTGCGCAGCGACATCGCCCGCAGCGACCCGGAAGGCCTGCAGCCCATCGACACCTCCGGCCTGCCCGCCGAGGTGGCGCCACTGGCCGACACACTCAACCAGCTGCTGGCCCGCATCGAGCACATGCTCAACCACCAGCGCCGCTTCCTGGCCGACGCCGCGCACGAGCTCAATACACCACTGGCCGTGGTCAAGCTGCAGGCGCAGCTGGTCCGGCGCTCCAGGCCGGGCGAATGGGAGGGTGCGCTGGACCAGCTGGATGCGGGCATCGAACGGGCCTCCCGGCTGGCCTTCCAGCTGCTCCAGCTCGCACGCCTGGAGCCCGAAGCGCAGACGGCCCAGCAGCAGACCCTGCGGCTGGACGATCTGCTGCGCGAGGCCGTCGCCGGCTTTTCGGCACGCGCCGAACAGCAGGGCTGCGACCTGGGACTGGTGAGCGCCGAGCCGGTGTCCCTGGTCGGCGACCCGCATGCGCTGCGCACCCTGGTCGACAACCTGATCGGCAATGCGCTGACCCACAACCCGGGGCCGGTGCGCATCGACGTGGGCTTGCACGTCGATGGCGGGGCCGCGGTACTGGAGATCAGCGACAACGGCACCGGCATCGCACCGGAGGACCGCGCGCGGGTGCTGGAGCGCTTTGTCAGGCTCTCGCCCGGCGACGGCAAAGGCAGTGGCCTGGGCCTGTCCATCGTCGGCGAGATTGCGGCCCTGCACGGCGGCAGGGTGGAACTGGCCGACACACCCGGCGGGGGGCTGACGGTGCGCGTGCACCTGCCGCTGTTCACCTCCCGCACCGAACCGCTGAGCCCCTGACGCAGACGGAAACCCGCCGCACCACTCTGTATATACAGTGCAGCCATGGCCAACACCTCTCCGCCGCCACCCTCCCGCTGGGCCACTCTGACCGTCGCCAGCGCCAACGTGCTGAACCTGGCGCAGCCGGGCCGCCACTTCTACGACGGACAGGACCCGTACAGCCAGAACGAGTTCGAGCGCAAGGTCGAGTGGCTCGGCGAGCGCTTTCGCGTGCTCAACGCCGACGTGCTGGCGGTGCAGGAGGTCTGGGACGAGGTGGCGCTGCGCGCCGCCATCGCCCGCAGCGGCCTGCAGTACGGCACCGTGGCCGTGCCCGGCGCCGAGAACGGCCCCGGACAACACGGCGCCCAGGGCACGCCGCGCGTGGGCCTGGTGACGCGGCTGAAGGTCGAGTCGCTGCAGTCGATCGCCGACTTTCCCGCCGCCGCCGTGGTGCAGGTGCCCGGCCTGGGGCCGCACACCCGCTTCGAGCGCCCGCCCCTGCTGGCCACACTGCGCATGAAACACGGGCAGGAAATCGGCGTGATCACCGCGCACCTCAAGTCCAAGCGCCCCAAGTTCCTGCAGGACGCCAGCGGCAAGACCCTGGAAGACACCGAAGACCCGACCGTGCAGGCGCTGGGCTCGCTGCGGTCGCTGCTCATGCGCGCAGGCGAGGCGCTGGCGCTGCGGCTGAAGGTGGTGGAGCTGCTGCACCGCACGCGGCTGCCCCTGATCGTGATGGGCGATTTCAACGACGGGCCGCACAGCGTGACCACCCAGCTGATCGCCGCCACCTCGCAGGTGGCCTACGACAAGGGCGCGCGCGACAACGCCCTGTTCAGCGCCTGGGACGTGCAGGGCGAAGCCGCACTGCGGCGCGACGTGGCGTATTCGCACATCCACCAGGGCTACCCCGAGGTGCTGGACCAGGTGCTGGTGAGCGAGGAATTCGTCGCCACCAGCCGCGCGGCCATCGGCGACGTGCGCCGGGTGGAGGTGTTCAACGACCATCTGCACGAAGGCCGCGACCGCAGCCGCAGCGACCACGGCTTCGTGCGCGCGCTGCTGCGACTGAAGCTGCCGGATGTACCGGTCTAGGCAAATCGAACGGTCGACAGCGGGGGCAGGTCGCGCGAGAGTTCCTGCCAGTGCTCGCCGGCGTCGGCGCTGACCCAGAGCCCGCCCGTGGTCGAGCCCATAGCCAGCACCCGGCCGGTGGCGTCCACGTCCAGCGCGTGCCGGTACACCAGGTGGTAGGCGTGGGTCTGAGGCAAGCCGTCGCCGAAGGCCTGGAAGCTCCGGCCGCCGTCGTCGGTGCGCAGCACCACCATGCGCCCGTCCACCGGGATGCGGCAGACATCGGCCTGCGCCGGCACGAACCAGGCGCGTTGCGGGTTGCCCGGGTCACAGGCCACGGCAAAGCCGAAACTCGACGGCGCCGGCGCGGTGATGGGCTGCCACAGGGCACCGCCGTCGGTGGAGCGGTAGATGCCGCAGTGGTGCTGCACCCACAGCGCGTCGGGCTGGGCGCGGCACTGCACCAGGGCGTGCGGGTCCTGGGTGTTGCCGTCGTCGGCGCTCTCGGCCGGCAGGTAGTCGGCCTTCATGCCCTGGGCCGTGAGGGACCAGCTGGTGCCAGCGTCGCGCGTCTGCCAGACGCCTCCACAGGAGATGCCCAGCGTCACATGGCGGGCATCGCGCGGGTCGACCACGATGGAGTGGATGCCGGCGTGGTCGTAGCCGCCACCGAACCATTCGCGGCGGCCGGGCTCTTCCCACAGCGGCCGGTTCAGCGACCAGCTCGCGCCGCGATCCTCCGAACGGAACAGGCCCGCCGGCAGGCAGCCCGCCCAGAGCACCCCGGGCTCGTCCGCGCCGCCGGCCGCCATCGACCACACCAGGTCCACACTCCAGGGCGTGGTGTCGTCGGCCATCGGGCCTTCGGCCGGTTTGGGCGGAAAGGCGGGCGCGGCCACCTCGGCCCATGAGCGCCCCCGGTCTGCACTGCGGTGCAGCTTGACGCCAAAGTGGCCCAGGCGCAGCGCGGCGTACCAGTGGCCGTCGCGCGGATCGGCCAGCACGCTGGTGACCGGCTCGCCAGCAAAGTGCAGCGCCGCAATGCGCCATGCGGCGCCCTCACCTTCCCACACGAACAGTCCTTTGCGGCTTGCCACCAGCATCGTCGCCATCGTTGTCTCCTTGCGTTGTGTGGGCAGCGGTTCAGCCGCCGCTCAGCGCCTGCACCACCAGCACCCGGTCGCCGGCCAGCAGTGCCCGGTCCAGCCGGACGCGGTCGGCCACCAGTTCGCGGTTGACGAACACGGCCACGTGTTTGCGCACCGCGCGCTGGTCGTCGAACACATAGGCCGCCAGCGCCGGCGCAGCTCGCAAGGCCTCCTCCAGCGCATCGCGCAGCAACCCCGGTGGCACCTGCTGGGGTTCGCAGTCCACGTGGCGGCGCAAGGCGGGGGCGAATTCGACGGTGACCATGGTGAAGGTTCCGCACGCAGTGTCGATTCGCTCGCCCGCGCGCGCAAGCCCGAACCCCTCTGGAGGCAGGGTCAGGCGCGCACGAACAGCGTCACCAGCGGCTGGTCGCCGACCTGGCGGCTCCAGTGGCCGTGCACCGCCGGGTCGAAGGTCGCGCCCTCGGGCAGGGTGTCGGCGGAATAGAAGTGATCGCCCGGGCCGAAGACGCGCGAGCTGCCGTCCTGCAGCCCGATCTCCATCTGCCCCTGCAGCACGAACAGCCACTGGGGGGTACCGGTGCAGTGGAACTGGCTGCGAAAACCGACCGGGCTCTGGCGCAGCTGGTAACCGCCCGAGGGCATCAACGGCGAAAGGCACGCCGCTGGCGTGCCTTCGCTGAGTTCGACCGATTCCTCGCGGAACGCGGCCCGTCCGTCGGTGCCGGTGTAGAGCACCACCTTGGTGAAGGTCGTCATGGTCATCTCCTGAGGAGGAGCGTTGTACCAGACGACCAGACGGCGCCGGCCGGGGGGAATCAGTTTGCCTTCGGGTAACGGCTGGGGTAGAGCTCGTTCAGCTTCTTGCCGCTTTCGCCGTCGGCAATGATGTCGCCGGTGCGCTGGGCTTCGGCCAACTCGGCCTTGACCTGCTCACGCGTCTTGGCCTGGGCCACGTTGTCCTTGGGGTAGCGGTTCGGATACACCTCGCGCAGCGTGCGGCCCGACTCGTTGTCGGCGATCACGTTGCCGCTTTCCTGGGCAGCACGCAGCTCGGCGCGCACTTCCTCGCGGGTCAGGCCCTGGGTCTTGGGTGCGGCGGCGTAGGCCGAGGGATTGATCTCGCGGGCGGTGCGGCCGGACTCGTTGTCGGCGATCACGTTGCCATCGCGCTGGGCGGCGGCCAGCTCGGCTTTGACCTCGGCACGGGTCTTGGCCTGGGCGGTGGCGGCGGCCGGATAGCGGCCGGGATACATCTCGCGCAGCGTCAGACCGGACTCGTTGTCGCCGATCACGTCACCGGCCTGCTGGGCCTGGATCAGTTCGGCGCGGACCTGCTCGCGGGTCAGGGGTGCGTCGGCGTCGGCGGCGAAGGCCTGACCGGCCGACAGGGCGGCCACGGCAAGGGCGATGCTGGAGAGGTAAGAGGCTTTCATGGTGCTTCCTTTCAAGAAGTGGTGAAACGGTGAAGTGATGGTGCCGGCCCAGGGGTCGGGTGTCTTTTCGCGGCGGTTTCGCTTCTTTGCGTTGTGTTTCGGAAGAGATTCGTTCGCGATGGGTGAACTTTAAAATTTCACTACAAGAAGAAAAATCACCGGATCGTCGTCAATCTATTTCCAAATCAGCAACAATCTCTCGATTGAAACCCTCCACCATCGACCCATGGACCGACTGACCTCAATGCGTGTGTTTCTTCGTGTGGCGGACGAAGGCGGTTTTGCCGCCGCTGCGCGGGCGCTGGACATGTCGCCCGCGGTGGTGACGCGGCTGGTGGCCGACCTGGAGGAGCACCTGGGCACCCGGCTGCTGCAACGCACCACACGCCGGCAGTCGCTCACCGATGCCGGCGAGGCCTACCTGGAGCGGGTGCGCCACATCCTGCAGGATCTGGACGACGCGCACTCGCTGGTGAGTTCGCACACACAGGAGCTTTCGGGCACGCTGCGGGTGCTGGCGCCACCGGTGCTGGCCACACACGTGCTCGCGCCCATGGTCGCGAGCTTCCACCAGCGCTATCCGCAGATCCAGCTGGACATCGAGGTGGCCAGCCACCGCGAGCCCCCCATCGAAGCCTTCGACATCACACTGATGGGCACCGACGAGGGTTACGACGCCAACATCATTGCCCGCAAGGTGAACACGACCGAGGCCTTTCTGGTCGCGTCGCCGGCGTACCTGGCGCGCCGGGGCACCCCCGCCACCCCGCAGGATCTGCTGCAGCACGACTGCCTGCGCATCAAGCCGGACATGGGCCCTCGCAGCCGCATGCTGCGCCTGTTCCGCAGCGACTGCGACGACGAGGTGCTGCTGGACGTGCGCCCGGTGCTCTGGGCCAACCACACCGACACGCTGATGCGGGCCGCGCTCGACGGCGCCGGCATCACCGGCACCACGGTCGAGCTGGCTGCGCCCCACCTGGCCAGCGGTGCGCTGGTGCGCGTGCTCGCGCCCTGGATCACCGGCCGGTTCACGCTCTATGCGGCCCTGCCCAGCCGCAAGTTCCTGCCCCAGCGCACCCAGGTGTTTCTGGACCACCTGACCGAACGGACGCGCGAGCGCGTGGCAGAGGCGCTGGCCGGCTGCAGCGTCTGCTGAATCTGGGGGCGGCCCGGCGCTGAAATCTTCCACCAGGGTTCAACCCCTTTTCGCCGTTCCGTTCGTTTCAGTGGACTCCACACCCTTTCTGGAGTCCTCATGAACACCTCCCTGCGCCGCCTCGCCCTGTCCGCCTTCGCGGCAGGTGCCTTGTTGTCCGCCCTGCCCGCCCAGGCCATCGGCCGGCTCGCCGATGTCCACCTGATCGACCGCGACAGCGGCGAGACCCTGCCGGTCTACCGGTACCGGGGCGAACACTGGGTCGCCGGCCGGCCGGGCGCCCGCTACGCCATCTCGGTGCGCAATGCCCAGCCGAACCGCCTCATGGGCGTGGTCTCGGTGGACGGCGTCAATGTGGTCTCGGGTGAAACCGCGGCCTGGCACCAGACCGGCTACGTGCTCGGCCCCTGGCAGCAGTACGACATCACCGGCTGGCGCAAGTCCGACCACGAGGTCGCGGCCTTCCACTTCACCGCCCTGCCGTCGTCCTACGCCGCACGCACCGGTCGCCCGGCGCATGTGGGGGTGATCGGGGTGGCGCTCTTCCGTGAGAAGGCCCCGGCCCTGGAGCCGCTGCCGGAGCCGGTCTACCCGTCCTGGCGCGAGCGGCGGGAACTCAATGAAGCCGAAAGCGGCTCACTGGGCAGGGGCCCGCGCGGACGCGGCACACCCTCGGCCTGGGCCGCCGACTCGGTCGCCGAAGCCCGCCGCCCGGCACCAGCGGCGCCGAAGCTGGGCACCGGCCACGGCGAGCGCGAACACGACACCATCGGCCACACCACGTTCGAGCGCCGCAGCGACCGGCCCGAAGAGGTGATCCGCATCCGCTACGACAGCCGCGAGAACCTGGTGGCGATGGGCATCCTGCCGCCCGATGTGTCACCGCACCGCCCGCAGCCGTTCCCGGGGTCGCGCTCGCTGCGCTACGCACCCGATCCGGACTGAAGGCGTGACCACCGCCGCCCATAATCGCCCGCATGACCGCGGCCGACACGCCCTCCGACGAAGAACTCATGCAGGCCTACGCCCGCGGGGACATGCACGCCTTTGAAGCCCTGTACGACCGCCACGCCCTGCCGGTGTGGCGCTTCGTGCAGCGCAGCGTGCAGAACGCCGCGCTGGCCGACGACCTGGTGCAGGACGTCTGGTTCAGTGTGGTGCGCCACGCGCCGCAGTACGAGCCGCGTGCCAAGTTCCGCACCTGGCTGTTCACCCTGGCGCACCACCGCATGGTCGACCACTGGCGCACGCAGAAGAACCATGCCAGCCTGGACGCCGAGAGCGAGGACGGCAGCGCGCTGGCCGAGATGCTGGCGGCCGAGTCCGGCTTCGGCCCGGAGCGGCGGCTCGATTCGCGCGAGCTGGCGCAGGCGCTGCTGGATGCGCTGGCGGCACTGCCCGAGGTGCAGCGCGAGGCCTTCCTGCTGCAGGCCGAAGCGGGCATGAGCCTGGCCGAAATCGCGCAGACCACGGGCGCCAGCATGGAAACCGCCAAGAGCCGCCTGCGCTATGCCCGCGCCCGCCTGCGCGAGACCCTGGAGGCCCACGCATGAACCGCGACCACCTGCCGCCGACGCCCGACGACGCGCTGCTGCAGCGCTACCGCGAGGCCAATGCGCACGACATCGCGAGGCCCAGCGCCGCACTGCGCGAGAACGTGCTGGCGCATGCGCGCGCGGTCGCCGCCTCGCGCCTCGAAACGCCGCCCCCCACTGCGCGGCCGGCCGCCAACGACAGCACCTGGACCTGGCGGGCCCTGGGCAGCCTCGCGGTGATCGGCCTGGTCGGGCTGCTGGTGCTGCAGTTCGACCGCGGCACGCCGGAGGAGCAGGAACTGGCCCTGGGTGCCGGCAGCGCGCGCCCGGCCGCAGAAACGGCGGCGGCTCCGGCTGCACCGGCGGCTCCCGCCCAACCCGCGGAGTCCGCGGCGCCCCAGGCACAGCCGCCCCTACCGGCGTCACCGCAGCAGAAGCTGGCGTCGGAGGCGCAGACCCAGTTCATGAAGCGGCCGCCAGCGCCAACGACCACCGCTCCCGAGGCGGCGGACCGCATGGCCGACGCCGAGCCCGCGCAGGAGGCCGAGCGCGCAGCCCCCGCCGATTCGGCCGAAGTCGCTCCGCCACCGCGGGCGCCAGCGGCAGCGGTCGCACCGGCCCCCGCGTCCAAGGCCATGGCGCCCCAGGCCCCGGCCCCCATGCCCCGCGCCGCCACGGCGCCCGCGCCGGCCAGCGCCGGCAGTGCAACACCCGCAGGGGCCTCCCGCAACGCCGCCGAAGGGGTGCTGCGCGAGCGGCGGGAGAACAGCAGCGCCCGCCCGGCGCCACCGCCTTCGCCCCTCTTCGCCGCCATCGCGTCCGGCA
The DNA here is from genome assembly GCF_004353865.1 of Hydrogenophaga pseudoflava. Classification (NCBI taxonomy): domain Bacteria; kingdom Pseudomonadati; phylum Pseudomonadota; class Betaproteobacteria; order Burkholderiales; family Comamonadaceae; genus Hydrogenophaga; species Hydrogenophaga pseudoflava. The sequence continues at coordinate 1,689,766 of NZ_CP037867.1, read as the reverse complement.
ACGTGGAGGCCGTGCAACAGCAGCTGGCCGAAGGGGCCGATCCGAACGCGCCCGACGCCACCGGCCGCACGCCGCTGATCGCGGCGGTGCGGACCGGCAACGAAGCGGTGGTGCGGCGGCTGCTGGCCGCAGGGGCAGACCGCACGCTGCGCGACCACAACGGCCTCAGCGCCGCGGACCACGCCGAACAAAGCGACCACCCGGGCCTGCTGCCGCTGCTGCGCTGAAAAGACGGGCCGCGGCCTGCACCGTCGCCGCGCCGGAGGCGTTCAGCCCAATGACCGGGCTGGGTCGGCCACGAGGCGCTGCCGCCGGACCTGGCGCGGCGTGGCCTCGGTCAGCCGCTGCAACATCCGGCGCAAGGCCGTGGCGTCCTGGTAGCCCACGGCGGCCGCCACCTGTTCCACCGGCAGGCGCGTGTGCTCCAGCAGGGCGCGCGCGCGGCGCAGACGCACGCTCTGGATCAGCGCCATGGGCGACTTGCCGGTGGCGCGCTGCACATGGCGCGCCAGCGTGCGGGTCGACATCGCGGCCTGCTGCGCCAGCATCGACACGGTCACCGGTTCCGGCCAGCGCGCCTCGATCTGCGCCACCAGCCCGCTGACGAAGTCGTCGCCCGCCACCAGGGCCTGGGGCACCACGTAGGGCGACTGCGCCGCACGGGCGTCGATCAGCAGCACCCGGCCGACCCAGTCGGCCAGCGCGTGCCCACCGTGCTCGCGCAGCAGGTGCAGCATCAGGTCGGTCTGCGCCAGGGCCGCCCCGCCGGTGGCGACAGGGCCGTCCACGCACACCATGCGGTCGGCGTCCACGCGGCAGGCGGGAAACCGCTGCTGCAGCAGGTGGGCCAGCCACCAGGTGGTGGTGGCGCGGCGCCCGTCCAGCACTCCCGCCAGACCCAGCACGAACACCGAGAAACACGACGCCGCCACGCGCCCGCCCGCGGCCACATGGCGGCGCACCGCCGCAGCCGTCGCCTGCACGCATGGGTTATCCAGGTGTTGCGCCAGTTGCGCGGTGTCGGCCAAACGCAGGCCCGGCAGCACCCACACCGAGGAGTCGGCGCCCGCGCGCCGCGGCAGGGGGCGGGTGTCCACGGTCAGGCCCATCGACAGCGCCACCGGGCCACCCGCAGGCGAAAGCACCCGCCAGGTCGGCGCCGGCACACCGCAGCGCGGCGCCATCACCTGGGCGGCCGACAGCATGTCCAGCGTCACGGCCACGCCGCTGGTCAGGCTGCCGGGCAGGACGATCAGGCTGAAATCGGGCATGTCTGAAATCGCTCCAAAGATGTCATTCCGGACACTTTAAGACCCGGCGGCGCCCGGGTCCAATGCGATCCATCGATTCAAGGAGCCGCCGCATGACAACACCGCCCCCAAAACCCATCACCCGCTGGTACCTGGCGCTGGCACTGGCCGGACTGGTGGGCACCTGGTTCTTCAACCTGCAGTACTTCCTGTCGGGGGGCAGCGTGGCGCCCGACCGCTTCTGGGCCGATGCCATGGTCAACCCGCTGACCAGTGCGATCACGGTCGACGTGTACCTGTCGGCGCTGGTATTTGCGGTCTGGGTGTGGCGCGAAACGGCGCCGCTCAGCCGCTGGCGGGCCCTGGCCTGGATCGCGCTGTGTTTCGGGGTGGGGCTGGCGGTCGCTCTGCCGCTGTACCTCGCGCACCGGGGCGTCGCCATCGCCCCTCGGCGCTGACTGGGCCGCAAGGCCTCAGCGGGGTGCGACGCGGTTGAGCGGTGTCTTCGCCTGCCCGGTGGTCAGGTAGGCGATCAGGTTGTCGGCCGCGAGCATGGCCATGGCCATGCGCGTGGGCAGCGTGGCGCTGGCGATGTGCGGCGTGAGCACCACGTTGGGCACGGTCAGCAGCGCGGGGTTGACCTGGGGCTCGCCCTCGAACACGTCCAGCCCCGCCGCCGCGATGCGTTTCTCGCGCAGCGCCGCGACCAGCGCGTTCTCGTCCACGATGCCGCCGCGCGCGATGTTGACCAGGGTCGCGGTCGGCTTCATCAGCGCCAGTTCGGCCGCGCCCACCGTGTGGTGCGCCGCGGGTGTGTAGGGCAGCACCAACACCACATGGTCGGCCTGTGAAAACAGGTCTTCGCGCGAGACATAACTCGCGCCACACGCGGCCTCTTTCCCGGTGTCGAGGCGCGAACGGTTGTGGTAGACCACCCGCATGCCGAAGCCGTGCGCACCGCGGCGCGCGATGGCCTGGCCGATGCGGCCCATGCCCAGGATGCCCAGCGTCGTGCCGTGGATGTCGGCGCCCGCGAACAGGTCGAGCGACCACTGCTTCCACTGGCCGGCGCGCAGGAAGTGTTCGCTCTCGGTGATGCGCCGCGCGGTCGCCATCAGCAGCGCAAAGCCGAAGTCGGCCGTGGTCTCGGTGAGCACGTCGGGCGCGTTGGTGGCCTGCACGCCGGCCGCCGTCATCGCGTCCAGATCGAAGTTGTTGTGGCCCACCGCGAGGTTGGCCACGATTTTCAGCCGCGGGCAGGCCGCCAGCAGCGCCGCGTCGATGTACTCGCTGCCGGTGGTCAGCACCCCGTCCTTGCCCTGCAGGCGCTCGATGAGTTCGACCGGGGACCAGACCACGCCGGGCGGCGTGGTCTCGACCTCGAAGTGCTCGCGCAGGCGCTCCACCACCTCGGGGAACACGGCACGCGCGATCAGGATGGCGGGGCGCTGGCTCATGTGCGTGCTCAGACGGCCAGCAGGTCGACTTCGAACAGCAGCGTGGCGTTGGGCGGGATCACGCCGCCGGCGCCGCGCGCGCCGTAGCCCAGCGCGGCCGGGATCACCAGGCGGCGCGTGCCGCCGACGGCCATGCCCTGCACGCCCTCGTCCCAGCCCTTGATCACGTGGCCGGCGCCGAGCGGGAATTCGAAAGGCTGGCCGCGGTCCTTGCTGGAGTCGAACTTGGCGCCCTGCACGCCGTCGTTGTAGAGCCAGCCGGTGTAGTGCACCTGCACGCGGCGGCCGGCCTGGGCGACCTCGCCGTTGCCGACGGTGGTGTCTTCATACTGCAGGCCGCTGGGGGTGGTGATCATGGTGTGTCCTCGGGTTGAAAAAACGGAAGACCGATTATTCCAGCCCGACACCGGCCCGGCGTCGGCACCACTTCAAACACCTGTTTACACAGGCTTTGCACGCCATGGGGCAAACGTTGACGCAGCCGCGATGTACTGCAGTCCTCGCAACCACCGGTCCCAGGAGACCCACGATGACCACCTCCACCCCCCTCTTCTCCCGCCGCCTGGCGCTGGGCGCCATCGCCGGCTCGGCCCTGCTCACCGCGTTGCCGGCCATGGCCGAGGGACGCCTGACCGACGTGCGCGTGATCGACCGCGACCGCGGCGCGGTGCTGCCGCTCTACCGCTTCCGCGGCGAGTACTGGGTGGCGGGCGAACCGGGCGCACGCTACGCCATCGAGCTGCGCAACGACAGCCGCGAGCGCCTGCTCAACGTGGTGTCGGTAGACGGCGTGAACGTGATCACCGGCGAGACCGCCGACTTTGACCAGGCCGGCTACGTGCTGGAGCCGATGCAGCGCTACGACGTGGCTGGCTGGCGCAAGAGCAAGCGCGAGATCGCGGCCTTCGAGTTCACCCGCCACTCGCGCTCTTACGCCGCGCGCACCGGGCGTCCGGACGACGTGGGCGTGATCGGCGTGGCGGTGTTCCGCGAGCGCGAGGCCTTCCACCTGCCGCGCCCGCCCCTGCCGCCCTTCCCGCCGTTCGATCGCAGCGCACCGGGCACCAAGTCCAGCCCGCAGCTGCAGGAGCGTTCCCACAACGGCGCGCAGGCAGGGCCCCAGCTGGGCACCGGCCATGGCGACCGAGAACGCGACCGCGTCGGCGAGACCGACTTCGAGCGCCGCAGCAACCGGCCCGACGAGATCATCCGCATCCGCTACGACAGCCGCGAGAACCTGATCGCGCTGGGTGTGATCCCGCCGGAGCGCCGCCGCTGGCGCGACCGGCCCAGCGCCTTCCCGGGTGCGAACCGGGGCTACGTGCCCGATCCGAACTGAGTTTGGCCCCCCCGCTCATTCCAGCCAGTGCGTGAAGCTGGACACCGGCTCGCGGGGTGTAATGAACCCATTCACCTTGTCGGCCGGGTCGGCGTAGCCCAGCGCCATGCCGCAGACCAGCATCTCGTTCTCGCCCGCACCGATGTGCGGCAGGATGATCTTGGCAAAGCCGTTCCAGGCCGCCTGCGGGCAGGTGTGCAGGCCGTGCCCGCGGGCGGCCACCATGATGTTCTGCAGGAACATGCCGTAATCCACCAGCGAGCCGCGGCCCATGACCCGGTCCAGCGTGAACATCAGGCCCACCGGTGCGTCGAAGAAGCGGAAGTTGCGCTGGTGCTGGGCGTGCATCTTGTCCTTGTCGCCCTTGGTGATGCCCAGCAGGCCATAGAGGCTCCAGCCGTTCTCGCGGCGGCGGTCGATGTAGGGGCTGACCCACTGCGTCGGGTAGTAGTCGTATTCCTCCCGGTACTGCTCGGCCAGCGAGGGGTCGGCGCGCAGCGCGTCGTGCGCGGCGCAGCACTTCTCCACCAGGCTGTCGCGGCTGGCGCCCTGCAGCACATACACCTTCCAGGGCTGGGTGTTGGTGCCCGAGGGCGCGCGCGCGGCGACCTCCAGCAGGTGCTCCAGCGTGGCGCGCGGCACCGGCTGCGGCAGGAAGGCGCGGGCCGACATGCGGCTGGTGATGGCGGCATCGACACTGGCGGCGTCGATCACGGGCGAGGTTGCCGGCGGGTTCTGGCTCATGGGGGTCTCCTGTGTTTGACGTTTACGTTAACGTCAATTATGGCAAGCGGTGCCGGTTTCTGCTCACCGGCGGTCAGGTGATGGTCTGCAGGGTGGCCTTGAGCTTGTCAGGCAGCGGCACCGGCCGGCGCGTCTCGCGGTCCACATACACGTGAATGAAGTGGCCACAGGCCGCCGCCAGCGGCTCCCCCTGGGCAAACAGGCCGACCTCGTAGCGCACGCTGGAACTGCCCAGGTGCGCCACACGCAGGCCGGCTTCGATGGTCTGGGGAAAGGCCAGCGGCGCGAAGTAGTTGCACTGGGTCTCGATCACCAGACCGATCACACCCCCGGCATGGATGTCCAGCGCGCCCTGCTCGATCAGCCAGGCGTTGACCGCGGTGTCGAACCAGCTGTAGTAGACGACGTTGTTGACGTGGCCGTAGACGTCGTTGTCCATCCAGCGGGTGCCGATGGAGCGGAACACGCGGTAGTGGTCGCGCGGCAGGGCCTGTGGTCGTGAAGCGGGGGCGGCAGGGACGTTCATGGCGGCGGATTCTGCCTGCGCGGTCTTCAGGCCGCTGTCACCGCCGCGCGTTCCCCGGCCCGCGCAGCCGCGGCCCAGCGGGCGTGGTACTCCAGCGCCACCCGGTAGGTGTTCATCTGCACCTGCACCGTGGATTCCATGTCGGTGCCATAGCCTCCGGCCATGGCGAAGGCCAGCGGCAGGCGGCGCTGCCAGGCCCAGTCCATCACCCGCCGGTCGCGCGCCTCCAGCCCGTCGAACGTGAGCTTCAGGCGCCCCAGCCGGTCGCCCTCGTGCGGGTCGGCGCCCGCCAGGTAGATCACCAGCCCGGGTTCGAACCGGCGCTCCAGCTCGTCCAGCGCGCGTTCCAGCGCTTCCAGGTACGGAACATCGCCGGTGCCGTCGGGCAGTTCCACGTCCAGGTCGCTCGGCTCCTTGCGGAACGGGAAGTTCTTCTCGCCATGCAGCGAGAGCGTGAACACCGAGTCGTCGTCCGCGAAGATGCGCGCCGTGCCGTTGCCCTGGTGCACGTCCAGGTCGACGATGGCCACCTTCAGCGGGCCGCGCGCGCGGTGCTGCCTTGCGTGTTCGGCCTGCATCAGGCGCGCGGCCACGGCCGCGTCGTTGAACACGCAGAAGCCGCTGCCCTTGTCGGCGTAGGAATGGTGGGTGCCGCCCGCGATGTTGGCCGCCAGACCTTCTCCGGACATCGCGGCGCGGCAGGCCTGGATGGTGGCGCCGACCGAGCGCCGCGCCCGCTCGGCCATGGCCGGGCTCCACGGGAAGCCGATTTCCCGCTGGGCGGCTGCGCTCAGCGCGCCGGTCTGGATCGCCTGGATGTACGCCGGGGCATGCACCAGCGCCAGCTCACCGTCGCTGGCCGGCAGGGCCTGGCCGAGCCGGATCTGCGGGCACTCGGCCGCCAGCCGCTCGCGCAGGCGCCCGTACTTGGCCATGGGAAACCGGTGCCCAGCGGGCAGCGGCAGGATGAAGTGGTCGGCATAGAAGACGTGCACGGCCCATTGTGGCCGGCGCATCAAATCCAGCCGGCGCCACCCGGTTTTAGAGAACAGCACCCAGATTGCTGCAACGCAACAAAAAAGCCTTGCATCCGTTCGTTCAGTCCCTATAATTCGAGCCATGTTGCAGCGCAGCAAAGCGAACGAAAACAACAGCGTCCAGACAGCGCGGTGTTCTCGAAGCAGCCTTCAACTGCCCTTTAAAACCTTCTACAGGAGCTAAATACATGTTGACCGCTGAACAAATCGTTGCCGCCCAGAAAGCCAACATCGAAACTCTCTTCGGCCTGACCCAGAAAGCCTTCGAAGGCGTGGAAAAGCTGGTCGAGCTGAACGTGCAAGCCACCAAGGCCGCTCTGAGCGAATCCGCCAACAGCGCCCAGGCCCTGCTGTCCGTCAAGGACGCCCAGGAACTGCTGACACTGCAAGCCAGCCTGATGCAGCCCCTGGCCGAGAAGACCGTGGCCTACAGCCGCCACCTGTACGACATCGCTTCGGGCACTGGCGCCGAGTTCGGCAAGGCCGCTGAAGCGCAAGCCGCCGACGCCCAGAAGAAGTTCATGGCCGTCGTGGACAACGCCGCCAAGAACGCTCCCGCCGGTTCGGAAACCGCCGTCGCCGTGATGAAGAGCGCCGTGTCCGCCGCCAACAACGCCATGGAGTCGGTGCAGAAGGCTGTCAAGCAAGCCACCGAAATGGCCGAAACCAACTTCAACACCGTCACCGCCCAGGCCGTGACCGCCACCAAGGCCGCCGCCAAGAAGCGTTGAACAACACAGGGTTCCTGCGGATGTTCTGACCTTTGACTTCGATCAAGGTCAGTACCATTGAACTCAAGCAGACTGGCGCCAGACCTGTGAAGGCGGCGCTGAACCCTCAGACCGTTTTTCTGGTTGTCTCCTCGGGTCCTTTTCGAAATTCCGATTTCATCGGACCCCTTCAAGCCCTCGCCGCAACGCGAGGGCTTTTTTTATGTCCGCGGCTGGCAGTGGCTGGTCAGTGGGGTTCTGCCGGGCGCAACCGCGCCAGCAGTTGCTTGAGCTTCGGCAGGGCCGCCTGCATCGCGGCCCGGCCCGCCTCGATGGACCGCTGGCGTGAGGCGAAATCGGCGCTGCCCACCCCCGCCAGCGAAGGCCGCACGACCACGTCGGCACGGGCCAGTTCCAGCCGGTTGATGCTCTGCCCCATGATGGCCGTGGTCTTGGGCAGCAGGCTGAACAGGCCGTTGGCCGGGATGTCCTGCGGATCGGCCGAAATGTCGATCGCCAGCACCACCTCGGCCCCCATCTCGCGTGCCTGGCGCACCGGCACGGGCGCCACGAGGCCGCCATCGACGTATTCCCGGCCGGCGATCGACACCGGATTGAAGACGCCGGGCACCGCGCTGGACGCGCGCACGGCCTGCGCGGTGTCGCCCCGGCGGAACAGCACGCCGCTGCCATTGGCGAGATCGGTCGCCAGGATGCCCAGCGGCAGCGCCATCTGCTCGATCAGCTTGCCATCCACCGCCTGCCGCACATAGCGCGCCAGCGCCTCGCCCCGCAGCAGGCCCCGGCTGGCCAGCGGCATGGTCCAGTCGGTCAGCAGCGCTTCGTCCATGCCCATCGCCACGCGCTCCAGTTCGGCGGAGCGCTTGCCGCTGGCATAGAGCGCCGCCACCAGGCTGCCGGCGGAGGTGCCCGCCACCACATCGGGGCGGATGCCGTTCGCCTCCAGCACCTGGATCACCCCCACATGGGCAAAACCCCGCGCCGCGCCCCCGCCCAGAGCCAGCCCGAGCCGCGGCGGGCGCTGGGGCACCTCCACCACGGGCGGGGTCAGTACCGGGGGTTCTGCGGGCGGTGCCACGGTGGAGCAACCAGCCAGCACGACCAGCAACATGGCATTGACCCAGATCAAGAACTTCTTATCAAGAACCATTCGCATTTGTGTTAGCATCCGCCGCAACTCATTCCCCACATTGAAAGACAACCCATGCGCTCATTCGCCTTGCTCCCGATTGTCCTGGCTGCCGCCACGTCCCTGAACGCCCTGGCCCAGGACAAGGTCCTGAACATCTACTCCGCCCGCCACTACCAGACGGACGAGGCGATGTACGAGAACTTCACCAAGACCACGGGCATCAAGATCAACCGCGTGGACGCCGACGACGCCGGCATCGTGGCCCGCCTGAAGGCCGAAGGCTCGGCATCTCCGGCCGACGTGATCCTGCTGGTGGACGCCGCCCGCATGGCCAGCGCCGACAAGGACGGCCTGTTCCTGCCGATCAAGTCCGCCAAGCTGGACGCTGCGATCCCCGCCAACCTGCGCGCCGACGCCACCAAGGACGGGGTAACCTGGACCGGCTTCTCCACCCGCGCCCGCGTGATCGTGTACGACCCGCTGCGCGTCAAGGCCGCCGACGTCGCCACCTACGAACAACTGGCCGACCCCAAGCTCAAGGGCCTGCTGTGCACCCGCTCGGGCTCGCATCCCTACAACCTCTCGCTGTTCTCGACCGTGGTCGAGCGTCTGGGCGATGCCAAGGGCGAGGCCTGGCTCAAGGGCCTGGTCGACAACATGGCGCGCGCACCCAAGGGCGGCGACACCGACCAGATCAAGGCCGTTGCCTCGGGCGAGTGCGGCGTGGCCATCTCCAACACCTACTACATTGCGCGGCTGGTCAAGTCGAGCAAGGCCGACGAAAAGGAAGTGATGGAGAAGGTGAAGGTGGTGTTCCCCAACCAGGGCACGACCGGCACGCACGTCAACATCGCCGGCGCCGCCGTGGCCAAGCACGCCAAGAACAAGGACAACGCCATCGCGTTCATGGAGTACCTGGCCAGCCCGTATGCCCAGGACTATTTCGCCAACGGCAACAACGAGTTCGCAGCCGCCAAGGGCGTGAAGATCGAGAACGCGGCCCTCAAGGCCATCGGTGGCGACAACTTCAAGGCCGAGCAGATTCCGCTGGGCGTGGTGGCCAAGAACATGGTGAAGGTGCAGCAGATGCTGGACCGCGTCGGGTTCAAGTGATCGACCGAAAGCCCGCTTCTCGCGGGCTTTTTTGTGGGCGATAATTGACGTTTACGTTAACGTCAATTCCATCCAAGAGGAGCATTCCATGGAAATCGCAGGCAAGGTCTTCATCGTCACCGGCGGCGCATCGGGCCTGGGCGAAGGCACAGCGCGCATGCTGGCGGCCAACGGCGGCAAGGTGGTGATCGCCGACATGCAGGCGGAAAAAGGCGAAGCGGTCGCCCGGGAGATCGGCGGTGCCTTCGTCAAATGCGACGTGAGCAACGAGGCCGACGGCCAGGCCGTGGTCGCCAAGGCCGTGTCCATGGGCAAGCTCATGGGCCTGGTGAACTGCGCCGGCATCGCCCCGGCCGAGAAGACCGTGGGCAAGAATGGCGCCCACTCGCTGGCCGTCTACACCAAGACCATCATGGTCAACCTGGTCGGCAGCTTCAACATGATCCGCCTGGCTGCGGACGCCATGTGCAAGAACGAACCCGAGGCCACCGGCGAGCGCGGCGTGATGATCTCGACCGCCTCGGTGGCTGCCTACGACGGCCAGATCGGCCAGGCGGCCTACGCCGCGTCCAAGGGCGGCGTGGTGGGCATGACCCTGCCGATCGCGCGCGACCTCGCTCGCAACGGCATCCGCAACATGACCATCGCCCCCGGCATCTTCGGCACGCCCATGCTGTTCGGCATGCCGCAGGAGGTGCAGGATGCGCTGGCCGCCAGCGTGCCCTTCCCCAGCCGCCTGGGCACGCCGAACGACTACGCCAAGCTGGCCAAGCACATCATCGAGAACGACATGCTCAATGGCGAGGTGATCCGCCTGGACGGCGCCATCCGCCTGGCGCCTCGCTGACAGGGCCCACCCCTGCCGCGCTGCACGCGCCCCCTCCAGGGGGCGATGCGAGTGGCCCGGCAAAGCCGGTTCCACCGCATCCTGGGTGGGATGTCTCGCGCCGGAGGGTTCTTCCCTGACCGTGCCAAGCTTCTGGCGAGCTCAGCGGTAAGCCGTGCGGGCCTGCTTGAGATCGATGCGGCCCCGCACCACCTTCTCCAGCGCGTCGTGGCGCAGGCTGCGCATGCCCTCGCGCACGGCAACATCGAAAATCTCGGTCGGTCGGGCACGGTCCTGGATCAGCTGCTTGACGCTGCGGCTGTTCTGCAGGATCTCGTAGATGCCCAGCCGGCCTTTGTATCCTTTGCCGCCGCAGTGGTCGCAGCCCACCGCGTGGCGCATCCGAACCTCGGCAGGTGTCGACACCCCGGCCGCCGTCAGCAAGCGGTCCTGCGCCTGTGCCAGACCCAAGTCGCTGCCCTCGCGGTATTCCTCCAGCAACGCCGTCCAGGCCGTTGCATCCAGCGGCCCAGGCTCGGAACAGTGCGTGCACAGGGCCCGCACCAGGCGCTGCGCCACCAGGCCCAGCAGAGAATCGGCGAAGTTCATCGGGTCCATGCCCAGGTCCAGCAGGCGCACCACACTCTCGCTGGCGTTGTTGGTGTGCAGGGTCGAGAGCACCAGGTGACCGGTGAGCGAGGCTTCGATGGCGATCTTCGCGGTCTCGGCGTCGCGAATCTCGCCGATCATGATGATGTCGGGATCGGCGCGCAGAAAGCTGCGCATCGCGCTTGCAAACGTCAGACCGATCTTGGCATTCATCTGCACCTGGCGCAGTCCGGCCTGCGTGATCTCGATCGGGTCCTCGGCGGTCCAGATCTTCTTGTCGGCGGTGTTGACCTCGGCCAGCATCGAGTGCAGCGTGGTGGTCTTACCCGAGCCGGTCGGCCCCACGGCCAGCACCATGCCGAAGCTGCGCTGCGAGAAACCGGCGATGGTGTCCAGGTCGCGCGGCTGCAGGCCCAGTTGCGACAGCGGGATCGGCTTGGCCGATTCCAGCAGGCGCAGCACCACGTCCTCCAAGCCATCGTGGGTGGGCATCACGGCCACGCGCAGCTCCAGCGCCGTGCCACCGAACTCGGCGAAGTCTATCTTGCCGTCCTGGGGGCGCCGCCGCTCGGCGATGTCCAGCCGCGCCATGATCTTGATGCGCGAAACCAGGGGCGCGCGCAGCTTGGCGGGCAGCCACAGGTAGGGTTCGAGATCGCCATCGCGGCGGAACCGGATCGCTGTCAGCGCCTCCCCGGGGTTGGACTCGATGTGGATGTCGGAGGCGTGCAACCGCTGCGCCTCCGCGATCATCTGGTTGACCAGGCGCACCATGCCGGCCGATTCGCTGGCAGAGGCCATCTGCTCGGACTCGGCCGCCGACCCGACCTCGACCATGGCCTGCATCACCAGGTCGTCCACCAGTGCATGACCGGCCACACTGGCCCCCCCTTGTGGAGAAAGGCGTCGGCGTGCCTCTTCAACGATGGCGGGTGCGCTGTGTGCATGGGCTGCCCGCTCCACCCGGTCCTGCACTTCGAGCCGCCGTTCAATGGCTTCACGACTGGCCCAGACCAGCTCCACCGTATGCCCCGTACAAGAACAGAGGGCGCGGTGCAGATCACCACTGGTGGGCGCCCAGGAGGCCACAAGGAACCGGTCGGCAGCCATGCCCAGCGGCAGCACGGTGTGGGCGTGGGCCACCCGCAAGGGGAGGATGTCGAACGCACCACGCTCCACCTCGAAACCCAGGGCCTCGACCTCGACCACCCCGGCCACCCGGGCCAACGCCCGCTGCAGCTCGTCGTCGGTCAGCACCATGCGTGTGACCAGTTCGTGCGAGCGCGACCGGAACAGATCGGGGTCCTCTGCCAGCAAGCCGTCCACGGTGCCCTGATCAAGGATGCGCAACCGCAGCAACGCCTCGCTCAGACTCACGATGGGCCACCGATGTTGCAACTCGAAAGCCTGCACCAGTTGCGTCAGGTTGTGCACGGGCCCCTGCACGGGCGGACTATGGTCGGGGGTTGGAGGGGCGGCGGTGCTTGTCAGCGTCATCAGGGTTTTCTCGTATCAGCGGCTGCTTGCCGATGAGAACAAGATAGCCCAGCGGGTCACCAGCCGGATTGACCTCGGGCAAGCATCTGCAACATCAAGTTACAAAATGGGCCACTTCATGAAAGAGTGCACGAAACGGACGGGGCATCGCGTGCTGGTCCTTGCCATCGGCGCGATCATGGCGGCCTGTGCCGGATCGGCGGACACGCACCGGTCGACCGGCGTGGCATCGTCACCGGCACAGCCCGAATTGGCTTCCGGCCTGCAGGCCAAATCCGGCTGGGTGTTCAGCCAGCAGGCGGTGGCTGCGGCCAACCCGTTGGCCGCCGAGGCCGGTCTGCAGATGCTGCGCGCCGGTGGCAGCGCGGTCGACGCCGCGGTGGCGGTGCAGATGGTGCTGACCCTGGTCGAGCCGCAATCGAGCGGCATCGGCGGCGGCGCCTTCCTGCTGCACCACGACGGCCGCCGCGTGCAGGCCTTCGACGGCCGCGAGACCGCGCCCACCGGCGCCACACCACAACTCTTCCTGGCCGGCGATGGCAAGCCCCTGCCCTTCATGGACGCGGTCGCCTCCGGCCTTTCCGTGGGGACACCCGGCGCGGTCGCCATGCTCGCCCTCGCCCACCACCAGCACGGCCGCCTGCCCTGGGCGGCGCTGTTCGAACCCGCCATCGTGCTGGCCGAGCAGGGCTTTGCCGTCAGTCCGCGCCTGCACACGCTGCTGGCGGCCGAGAGTGCGCTCAAGGCCGACCCGGTGGCCGCGGCCTACTTCTACCAGCCAGACGGCACGCCGCACCCGGTCGGCCATGTGCTGAAGAATCCCGAGCTGGCGGCGGTGCTGCGCGGCATCGCGGCGCAGGGCCCCCGGGCGCTGCACGAAGGCCCGGTGGCGCAAGCCATCGTGGACAAGGTGCGCCGGCATCCAAAAGCGCCGGGCACGCTGTCGGCAGACGACCTGGCGCGCTACCAGCCCCGCGAGCGCGAAGCGCTGTGCATGGACCACACCGCGGCGGCGAAGGCGCTGCGCATCTGCGGCTTCCCGCCCCCGAGTTCGGGCGCCATCGCGGTCGGACAGATCCTCGGGCTGCTGGCCCGCACGCCGCTGGGCGCCGCACCGCTGACCGGGACACCGGGTGCCGACTGGCTGCACGCCTACATGGAGGCCTCGCGCCTGGCATTCGCGGACCGCGCACAGTACCTGGCCGACCCGGACTTCGTGGCCGCCCCGGCCGGCCGCTGGGACAGCTTGCTGGATGCACGCTACCTGGATGACCGCGCGCGCCTGATCACGCCGGCCCGCGCACCGCAGGTCGGCCCTGGCAGGCCCGGCGGCGCGCCCCTGGCCCATGCGCCCATGCCCGACCAGCCCGAATACGGCACCAGCCACATCAGCATCACCGACCGCTTCGGCAACGCGCTGGCCATGACCACCACCATCGAGGCCGGCTTTGGCTCGCGGCTGATGGTCAACACCGGCCAAGGCCGCAGCGGCGGCTTCCTGCTGAACAACCAGCTGACCGACTTCAGTTTTGCCCCCTCGGACGCGCAGGGCCAGCCCATCGCCAACCGGGTGGAACCCGGCAAGCGGCCGCGCTCGTCGATGTCGCCGACGCTGGTGTTCGACCAGGCCACGGGCCAGCTGCTGATGAGCGCGGGCAGCCCGGGCGGCGCGCTGATCATCCACTTCACTGCCAAGACACTGCTGGGCACGCTCGGCGGCGGTCTGTCGCCGCAGGCCGCGATCGACCTGCCGAATTTCGGTACGCTGGGCGGTCCGGTGATGCTGGAAGCGGGCCGTTTTCCGGCGGCGACGGTGCAGGCCCTGCAGGCGAAAGGCCACACGGTCAGCGAGGCGCCGATGCCCAGCGGGCTGCAGGCGATTCAGCGGGCACCCGATGGCCGTTGGCTGGGCGGCGCCGACCCGCGGCGCGAGGGCGTGGTCGCAGGTGACTAAACGTCAATCGCGCTGGCCGACCCCGCCTGCTTGCGCAGCTCGAACTTCTGGATCTTGCCGGTGCTGGTCTTGGGCAGTTCGCCGAATACCACAAACCTCGGCACTTTGAAGCCGGCCAGGTGCTGCTTGCAGTGCTTCACGATGTCCTCGGGCGTGGTGTGCGCGCCGAATTTCAGCTCCACAAAGGCGCAAGGGGTCTCGCCCCACTTCGGATCGGGCCGCGCCACCACGGCAGCAGCCAGCACGTCGGGGTGGCGGTAAAGCACGTCCTCGACCTCGATGGACGAGATGTTCTCGCCGCCCGAGATGATGATGTCCTTGCTGCGGTCCTTGATCTTGAAATAGCCGTCGGCGTACTGCACCGCCAGGTCGCCGCTGTGGAACCATCCGCCGGCAAATACCTCTTGCGTCGCTTTGGGGTTCTTCAGATAGCCCTTCATGGCGATGTTGCCCTTGAACATGATTTCGCCCATGGTCTCGCCGTCCAGTGGCACCGGCTGCATGGTCTCGGGGTTCAGCACGCGCACATCGCGTTCCAGGTGGTAGCGCACGCCCTGGCGCGCATTCAGCCGGGCGCGTTCACCGATGTCGAGCTGATTCCAGCTGTCGTGTTTGGCGCAGACCGTCGCAGGGCCGTAGACCTCGGTCAGGCCATAGACGTGGGTCAGGTCGAAACCCATCTGCTCCATGCCCTCGATCATTGAGGCCGGCGGCGCGGCACCCGCGACCATGGCCTTGATGCCTGCGGGAATGCCCGCCTTCATCGCGGCCGGCGCGTTCACCAGCAGGCCCTGCACGATGGGCGCGCCGCAGTAGTGCGTCACGCGGTGTTCGCGCATCAGGTCGAAGATGGCCTGTGCCTCCACCCGGCGCAGGCAGACGTTGACACCCGCGCGCGCCGCCACCGTCCAGGGAAAGCACCAGCCGTTGCAGTGGAACATCGGCAGGGTCCAGAGGTAGACCGCGTGCTTGGGCATGTCCCACTCCAGCACGTTGCTGATCGCGTTCATGGCCGCGCCGCGGTGGTGATAGACCACGCCCTTGGGGTTGCCGGTGGTGCCGCTGGTGTAGTTCAGCGCGATCGCGTCCCACTCGTCACCCGGCAGCTGCCAGGCAAAGGCCGGGTCACCGCCGGCGATGAAGGCTTCGTAGGTGGTGCTGCCGATGGGCTGGCTCTCGCCGGTGAACAGCGTGTCCTGCACGTCGATCACCAGCAGCGGATCGGTTCGCGTGCGCAGCTTCAGCGCCTTGGCCATGGTGCCGGCGAACTCGGGGTCGACGATCACCGCCTTGGCCTCGCCGTGGTCCAGCATGAAGGCAATCGCCTCCGGGTCCAGCCGGGTGTTGAGCGCGTTGAGCACCGCGCCGGCCATGGGCACACCGAAGTGCGCCTCCACCATCGGCGGCGTGTTGGGCAGCATCACCGCCACGGTGTCGTTCTTGCCGATGCCGGCTTTCTGCAGCGCACTGGCCAGCTGGCGGGTGCGGGCGTAGGTCTGGGCCCAGGTCTGGCGCAAGCCGCCGTGCACGATGGCCAGCCGGTCCGGGTAGACCTCGGCGGTGCGCTCAATGAAAGACAGCGGCGAGATCGGCGCGAAATTGGCTTCGTTGCGGGGCAGGTCCTGGTCGTAGATGCTGGTCATGCGGTTCTCCGTGTTCAGAAAGGGCTTGCGAGAGAATAGCCCTGTGGCCATACCGCAATCTTTCATCCAGGAACTGCTCAACCGCGTCGACGTGGTCGATGTGGTGGGCCGGTACGTCCAGCTGAAGAAAGGCGGGGCCAACTTCATGGGGCTGTGCCCGTTCCACGGCGAAAAGTCGCCGTCGTTCAGCGTCAGCCCGACCAAGCAGTTCTACCACTGCTTCGGCTGCGGGGCCAACGGCAATGCCATCGGTTTCCTGATGGAACACGCGGGCATGAACTTCGTCGAGGCGGTGAAGGACCTGGCCCAGCAGGTCGGCCTGCAGGTGCCCGAGGACGATGTTTCGCCGCAGGAGCGCGAACGCGCCGCCCAACAGCGCCAGAAGCAGGCCACGCTGACCGATGTGCTGGAGAAAGCCGCCAAGGCCTACCAGAAGGACCTCAAGGCCTCGCCGCGCGCGGTGAACTACCTCAAGGGTCGGGGCCTGTCGGGCCAGATCGCCAAGACCTTCGGCCTGGGCTACGCACCCGATGGCTGGCGCCACCTGGCCGGCGTGTTCCCGGACTACAGTGAACCGCTGCTGGTCGAGTCGGGCCTGGTGATCGAACACGAGGACGAGAAGGGCCAGGACGGCGAGGCCAAGCGCTACGACCGCTTCCGCGACCGCATCATGTTCCCGATCCGCAACGTCAAGGGCGAGTGCATCGGCTTCGGCGGGCGGGTGCTCGACAAGGGCGAGCCCAAGTACCTGAACTCGCCCGAGACCCCGGTGTTCAGCAAGGGGCGCGAGTTGTACGGCCTGTTCGAGGCCCGCACCGCCATCCGCCAGCACGGCTACGCCCTGGTCACCGAGGGCTACATGGACGTGGTCGCCCTGGCGCAGCTGGGTTTTGCCAACGCCGTGGCCACGCTGGGGACAGCCTGCACGCCCGACCACGTGCACAAGCTGTTCCGCTTCACCGACGCCGTGGTGTTCAGCTTCGACGGCGACGCCGCCGGCCGCCGCGCCGCCCGCAAGGCGCTGGACGCCGCCCTGCCACTGGCCACCGACACGCGCAGCGTCAAGTTCCTCTTCCTGCCACCCGAGCACGACCCGGACAGCTACATCCGTGAACACGGTGCCGACGCCTTCGCGAATTTCGTCAAGCAGGCGGTGCCGCTGTCGAAGTTCCTGGTCGACGCCGCCAGCACCGATTGCGATCTGGGCAGCGCCGAAGGCCGCGCCCGCCTCTCCAGCCAGGCGCGGCCACTGTGGAGCGCCCTGCCCGAGGGCGCGCTCAAGCGGCAGCTGCTGGCCGAGCTGGCCCAGCAGATCGGCATCGGCACGCCCGACCTGCAGCAGCTCTGGCAACGGGACGACCGCGCGCCGCGCCGCCCGCGGGAAGAGCGCCAGCCGCCCACCGCGCACGGCCCGCAACCGCCCGCCGACGGCGGGGTGGCACACCATGCGGCCTTCTCCCCGGCCCCACCACCCCAGAATCCGTCCGGGACATGGAGCGCCCCGGCCGAATCCCGCGGCCGAGGTTCCTGGACCGGCGGCAGCGGCCGCAGCAACTGGCGCAAAGGCCCACCACCGCCGCCGCGCATGCTGGGCCGTCAGACCGCGAGCAAAAGCCGCACGGACCGGGCCGTGGGCCTGTTGCTGGCCAACGCCGCCGCCTGGGACAGCCTCTCGGCCGACGACCATGCCATGCTGGCCCACCTGCCAGCGCCCCACGGCCCCGTATTCGCCTGGCTGGAGGCACAGCTGCACGAGCACGGCCCGCAGCCCTGGGCGGCGCTGCGCGAGGGCTTGCGCGGGGAAGCGTTCGAGGCCTATGTCTGCGCGGAGGTGGAGCAGGCCACCATCGCCGCCGACTCGGCGTCCGAACTGGAGGAGCTGGCCGGTGTGATGGACCTGCTGCGCCGGGACGACCTGATGCGCCAGAGCCAGGCGCTGTCCCTCCAGGCCGCCACCGACCCGGAAGCCCGCGAGCGCCTGCGGGAGATCAATGAACGCATCAAGGCACTGAAACCGGGCTCAACGGTATAATCGCGCGTTTTGCACCGCAAGCGCGACAGCAGCACCTCCGGCACCGGCCACCCCCCAGCACAGGGGTTTCGGATACAGACATCCCGGCCACCTCGGCGCCCCTGGCCCGACGGAACCCCGCAAGGACTGCACACCAAATGTTCGCCCACACAGCTTGCAGGCCCGCCCTTCCCCGGCGAAGTGCGGGCCCCAGTGTTTGATTCGCCCGACAAAAACCACCGGATTTGCGCCCAGAGAGGCGGAATTCTGGCGATTTTTGTGTGTCTCAGCCGGTATCTTTCCTGACGTTTTTTGAGGTTCCCATGCCCGCGAAGAAAGCCAGTACGCCTGCCCCCAGCACCAAAGCCGCCCAGAAGCCCGCCGCCAAGGCCGCCGCCCCGGAGCCCAAAAAGAAAGCCCCCGTCCCCGTGACCGACAAAGCCCCTGCCAAGACCGCCGCCAAGCCGGCCGCCAAAACGACCAAGGCCGGCAAGACCAAAGCCGAAGAACTCGACACTGTCGACGCCGACGAACCAGCCAAGAAAAAGCCCGGCCGCCCCGCCAAGGCCGCGGCCGACAAGCCGGCCGCCAAGCGCGGCCGCAAGCCCAAAGCTGCCGCCAAGGAAGAAAGCGACCTGGACGATGCCGACCTGAGCGACATCGAAGAGGATCTGGTCGAAGAAGTCGTTGAGGAAGTCGCCGACCCGGCGGCACCGGCCGAGAAGGTCAAGCCGCTGCGCATGAAGATCAGCAAGGCCAAGGAGCGCGCGCTGATGAAGGAATTCGGCCTGGACGAAACCGTCCTGTCCGAAGAAGAAGCCAAGCTGCGCCGCGAACGCCTGAAGACCCTGATCAAGCTGGGCAAGACGCGCGGCTACCTGACGCACGGCGAAATCAACGACCACCTGCCCGACAAGCTGGTCGAGGCCGAGACGCTGGAAGTGGTGGTCTCGCTGCTCAACGACATGGGCGTGGCGGTCTACGAACAGACGCCGGATGCCGAAACGCTGCTGCTGTCCAACGCCGGCCCCACCGCAGCGACCGAAGAGGAAGCGGAAGAGGAAGCCGAAGCCGCCCTGTCCACCGTGGACAGCGAATTCGGTCGCACCACCGACCCGGTGCGCATGTACATGCGCGAAATGGGCACGGTGGAACTGCTGACCCGCGAAGGCGAAATCGAGATCGCCAAGCGCATCGAAGGCGGCCTCAACGACATGATGGCCGCGATCAGCGAGAGCCCGGCCACCATTGCCGAGCTGCTGGCCATGTCGGAAGAGATCCGTGAAGGCAAGGTCGTCATCTCCACCGTGGTGGACGGCTTCGCCGACGCCGATGCGGCCGACGACTACGTGGCCGAAGAAGACTTCGACGACTACGACGAGGCCGACGACGACGATGGCAAGGGCGGCTCCAAGGCCCTGACCCGCAAGCTCGAAGAACTCAAGCGCGAGGCGCTGGAGCGCTTCGACACCATGCGCAACCTGTTCGAGAAGCTGCACAAGATCTACGACAAGGAAGGCTACGGCACGCCCTCGTACATCAAGACGCAGCAGGCCATCACCGAAACGCTGATGACCATCCGCTTCACCGCCAAGGCGATCGAGAAGCTGTGCAGCACGCTGCGCGGCCAGGTCGACGAGGTGCGCAAGAAGGAGCGCGAGCTGCGCCGCATCATCGTGGACAAGTGCGGCATGCCGCAGGAGAAGTTCATCGCCGACTTCCCGGCCAACCTGCTGAACCTCAAGTGGGTCGAAAAGCAGGCCGCCGCCGGCAAGCCCTGGAGCGTGGTGATGGAACGCAACATCCCGCCGATCCAGGAACTGCAGCAGGGCCTGATCACGATCCAGAACAGCGTGGTGGTGCCGCTGTCCCACCTCAAGGACATCCACAAGCGGATGAACGAGGGTGAGGCCAATTCGCGCGACGCCAAGAAGGAGATGATCGAGGCCAACCTGCGCCTGGTGATCTCCATCGCCAAGAAGTACACCAACCGTGGTCTGCAGTTCCTGGACCTGATCCAGGAAGGCAACATCGGCCTGATGAAGGCGGTGGACAAGTTCGAATACCGCCGCGGCTACAAGTTCTCGACCTACGCCACGTGGTGGATCCGCCAGGCCATCACCCGCTCGATCGCCGACCAGGCGCGCACCATCCGCATCCCGGTGCACATGATCGAGACGATCAACAAGATGAACCGCATCAGCCGCCAGCACCTGCAGGAGCACGGCTTCGAACCCGACGCGTCCATCCTGGCCGAGAAGATGGAGATGCCCGAGGACAAGATCCGCAAGATCATGAAGATTGCGAAGGAGCCGATCTCGATGGAAACCCCCATCGGCGACGACGACGATTCGCACCTGGGCGATTTCATCGAGGACCAGGCGAACACGGCACCGATCGAGGCCGCCATGCAGGCGGGTCTGCGCGAGGTGGTCAAGGAGATCCTGGACAGCCTGACGCCGCGCGAGGCCAAGGTGCTGCGCATGCGTTTCGGTATCGAGATGTCGACCGACCACACGCTGGAAGAAGTGGGCAAGCAATTCGACGTGACGCGCGAGCGCATCCGTCAGATCGAGTCGAAGGCGGTGCGCAAGCTCAAGCACCCGAGCCGTTCGGACAAGCTGCGCAGCTTCATCGATTCGCTGTAGTTCCTTTCAGCGATTCACTTGTCACAACGGGGGCCTTCGGGCTCCCGTTTTGTTTTTGTCACGCCACCCTGGCTGGCCAGCGCCTGAATCGCCGGGCATCCGACTCCGCTCATGTCCCCCGAACCGGCTGCGCCGGTTCTCCTCCTTTACTTCGCTGCGCGGACACCCGACGCTTCAGGCACCACGAGGTTTCACCCCGCCAACGGTGGCGCGCCTGCACTTCGCCGGTTCGGCGTGTGCGGGTGCCCTGCAGAGCGAAGTAAAGGAGGAGGCGGCCGCAGGCCGCCGGGGGACATGAGCGGCGCAGGGCACCCGTGCGCGCCGAACCAAACCAAACCAGCAGGCATGAAAAAGGGGCAACAAAGGCCCCTCTTCAAACCGGCAGCAACAGGTCAGACCGTCTCCAGCGCCAGCACACCCGTCGCGGTATTGGAAATCGGGATGTGGTAGTTGCTGTGCACCTTGCGCACACCCGAAGCGGACACCGTCAGCGCCGCCCGCATCGCCAGCCACATCAGCAGCTCCACCCCCTGCGTGCCCGCCTTCTCCACCAGCTCCAGATCGCTGAACTGCGTCGCCCACTCCGGGTTCGTTTCCATGCTGTCCAGGAACTGCAGGTCGAACTGCTTGTTGATGAAGCCTGCGCGCTCGCCGTCCAGCTGGTGCGACAGGCCGCCTGTGGCCATCACCGCCACGCGCTTGCTGCTGTCCCAGCTCTGGATCGCCTCGCCCACCGCCTTGCCCAGCTTGTAGACGCGCTTAGCGGTCGGCAGCGGGAACTGCACCGTGTTGATGTTGATCGGCACGATCTGCACCGGTGCGATCTCGTGCTCGGGCCAGAACAGCTTGAACGGCAGCGTGCAGGCGTGGTCCACCAGCATCTCCTGGCAGGTCACGATGTCGAACTCCTTGGCGATCAGCTCGCGGATCAGGTGCCACGACAGGTCCGGGCAGCCCGGGATCGGCGGCAGCGTCGGGATGCCCCAGCCCTCGTCGGCGTTGCTGTAGGTGGCGGCCGCACCCACGGCGAAGGTCGGCATCTTGTCGAGGAAGAAGTTCAGGCCATGGTCGTTGTAGAACACCACGACCACGTCGGGCTGGACCTTGCCCAGCCACTGGTGGATCGGCGGAAAGCCATCGAAGAAGGGCTTCCAGTAGGGGTCGTTCTGCTTGCCCTTGTGGATGGCGCCGCCGATGGCGGGGATGTGCGATGTGGCCAGGCCACCGATGAGTTGTGCCATGGGGGTGTCTCCTGGTTCAGCACTGCTCGTTGGCAGCAACGAGCTTGGCCTTGAATTGGTCTTTGGTCATGCCCGTCTGCTGGGCGCCGATGTCCTGCATGTCCAGGCCGAAGATGCCGGCGAACTTGGCCAGGTAGTAGGCATTGCCGCCGGCCGCGATCAGGGCCAGCACCTGCTTGGAACGGATCGCCTCGGCCTGCTGTTCGTTCAGGCCGTACTGCTGCATGTAGGCCTCGGGATCGGCCACGAACGCGTCGCGGTTGGCCTTGTGGTTGAAGGAAAAGCACATCTTGTTCAGTGCGTAGCCCTTCTGGGCCGCGTCGCCGTCGAATGGCGTGGTGCCGGGGATGGTCTTGCTCACATCTGTCTCCTGCGTGGGGTGGATTGACGTCGGTCAAGCCGGAGTATTCCGCCCGCATTGCCAAAGATAAACAGATGAATGATCATCGAACACATGAGTGATTTCGATTGGTCAGACCTCGACGCCCGCCTGCTCCAGCTGCTGGTGGCCGTCGTCGAGGCGGGCAGCATCACCGGCGCGGCGCAGTCCCTGGGCGTCACCCAGTCGGCCGTGAGCCACCAGCTGGACAAGCTGCGCGCCATCACCGGCGACGCGCTGTTCGTCAAGAGTGGGCGCGGCATCGTTGCCACGGCCCGCGCGGCGGGGCTGGCGGTGCAGGCGCGCGAGCTGTTGCGCCAGCTGCAGGGCTTTGCGCAGAGCGGCGCCTTCGACCCGGCGCGCTGGAAGGGCACGGTCACCATCGCAGCCAACGACTTCCAGCGCGAGGTGCTGCTGCCGACCCTGGCGCAGCGGCTGCGGGAACAGGCGCCCGGTCTGGCCCTGCGCATCATCCCGTCCGACGTGCCGAGCCTGGAGATGCTGCGCGACGGTGTGTGCGACCTGGCGATCAGCCCACGCCCACCCGAGGGCAGCGACATCGTGCAGAAGCGCCTGTTCGAGGACCGCTACATGGTCTATTTCGATGCCAGCGTGCGCACGGCACCGACAACGCTCCAGGACTACCTCGCGGCCGACCACATCACCGTGGTCTACGAACCCCGGCGCACCCTGCACCTGGACCGCACGCTCGAAGCCCGCGGCCTGCACCGCCGCTTTGCCGTGATGGTGCCGGGCTTCGGCGCCCTGCCCGCCTTCCTGCGCGGCAGCCCGCTGCTGGCGACCGCGCCCTCGCTGCTGGCCGGGCGTTTCATGGCGGGTTTCGGCCGCTGCGAGGTGCCCGTGCCCTGCCCGCCGCTGCCGATGTACCTGATCTGGCACCGCCGCCACCAGGACGACGCCGCCCACCGCTGGTTGCGGGAGCTGCTCGCCTCGAACAGTCCGCCCAGGGCCTGAGCGCGGTGCCGGATCGTGGGAACACCCCCCAGTAAAATCCCGGGCTTCTTCCAACTCTGTGCAGAACGCAGAACATGACCCACGCCTCTGCGTCCACCCTCAACGGGGAAGCCGCGCCCCGTCCCTCCCGATCCGCCCGCTACTGGCTTCTGCGCGGGCTGGCGCTGGCCCTGCTGCTCGCCTCCTGTGGCTACTTCGGTTTCCACCTCTGGGACAACCTCCACCAGTTGCCGCCGATCGAATGGGGCTGGTCGGCGGCCGGCGTCATCGCGCTGGCGGTACTGGGCTGCCTCACCAGCGTGCCGCTGATCGCGCTGATGTGGCAGCTGCTGCTGCGGGACCAGGGCGTGAAGCTGCCCTACGGCCAGGCGCTGCAGATCATCGCCGTCTCGCAGATGGGCAAGTACCTGCCCGGCAACGTGGGCCACTTCGCGGGCCGGGTGCTGCTGGGCAGCCAGGCCGGCATCCCGGCCGGCAAGACCATCGCCACCATGGCCATGGAAACCTTCTGGGTGCTGGGCATCAGCGGCATATTCGCCGTGGCGGCCCTGCTGTTCGTGGTCAACGACCTGCACGAGGGACTGGTCGACACCAGCCACCCGGGCTATCTGGCCGCCGTCGCCGTCACCATGCTGATCGCGCCCTTCCTGGCGGTGCAGGTGGTCAACCGCCTGCTGCCGGGCCTCAGCCGCAAGCTCGGCCGCGGCCAGCTGCTGGCCGAACCCCGGCTGCTGACGGCCATGAGCGTGGCCGGCCTGATCGCCTTCTCCTTCGTCGTGCTCGGCGCCGTGGTGGAGCTGCTGGCGGCCGAGCTGTTCCAGCACCCCGAGATCAACCTGCTGGAGATGGTCCTGCTGTTTGCCGTGTCGTGGACGGCCGGTTTCCTGGTGCCCGGGTCGCCGGGCGGCATCGGCGTGCGCGAGGCGGTGATGATCCAGCTCATGGGGCCGGCCATCGGGCTGGAAACCGCCTTGGGCGTGGCCCTGGTGATGCGCCTGTGCTCGATGGGTGCGGACGCGCTGGCCTTTGGTGTCGGCCTGCTGTTCAGGCCCAAGCCGCAGCCCCCCGCCGACGACGGCCTCTGACGCTCAGAGGCCCGGCGCCACCAGGGCGCCCAGCGCCGCCACACCCACCGGTGCCTGGGGCAACCAGGGCAGCACAAAGGTGCGGTTTGCCAGCCCGTTGGCAATGCGCGCTGTCTGCCGGGCTTCGCCTGCCAGACGCGCCTGCAGCAGCGGGTCGGTGGTGCCGGTGGCGGCAATGCTCTTGTTGATGACCCAGGCCCAGGGCTCGATGCTCGCGCGTCGCAGGTCGTCCTGCAGCGCAGCCGCCTGGCTCACCGGGGTGACCTCGGGCAGGGTGACGATCACGACCTTGGTCGTGTCCGGGTCCTGCAGGCGCATGAGCGGCGTGATGATGTGCTTGGCATTCGCCATGCCCTCGTACTGCCGCGTCATCTGGCGGTGGTAGGCGCCGGTGGCATCCATCAGCAGCAGGCTGTGCCCCGTGGGCGCGGTGTCAAGCACGACGAAGGACGTGCGCGCCTCGTTGACCACGCGGCTGAAGGCGTGGAACACCGCCACTTCTTCGGTGCAGGGCGACTGCAGGTCCTCCAATAGCAGCGCCCTGCCCTGCTCATCGAGGTCCTTGCCGCGCGTGGCCATGATCTTGTCGATGTAGGCGGCGGTCTCGGCCCTGGGGTCGATGCGGCCGACCTTGAGACCGTCCAGGCTGCCGTTCAGGGCATCGGCCACATGCGCCGCGGGGTCGGTGGTGGTCAGGTGCACGCTGTGGCCACGCTGCACCAGGCCGACCGCCAGCGCGGCGGCGATGGTGGTCTTGCCCACGCCGCCCTTGCCCATGACCATGACCAGCCCGTGACCGGCCGCGGCCAGTTCGTCGGTCAGCGCGGCCAGCGAGCCGGCCGGCAGTTCGGTGGCGCCCGCGGCGGGCACGACGTCCGGCGCCGGGCCGCCACCGAGCAACGCACGCAGCGCGGGCAGGCCGACGGTGTCGAAGGCCCGCAGCGGCACCTCATCGCGCGGGAGTGCGGCCAGCGCCCCGGGCAGCTGCGCCAGCGCCTCGCGGCCCAGGGCTTCGATGGACGCCGCCACGCGGTCGGCCGGATCGCTGGCGTGGAACACGCCGTTGATGGCTAGCCGCTGGTTCGCCAGCCCGAGCTGTCGCAGCTCGTCCGAGGTGCGCGCGGCTTCCTGCATGGGGCGTGGGTCGGGCCGCGTGACCAGCACTACGGTGGTGAGCGACGGGTCGCTCAGGGCCCGCAGCGCGGCATTGAAACGCGCCTCCTGCATCTTCAGCCCCGAATGCGGCCCCAGGCAGGAAGCGCCGCGGTCGTTGCCGGCCAGGAAACCGCTCCAGGCCTTGGGCAGACTCAGCAGGCGCAGGGTGTGGCCGGTGGGCGCGGTGTCGAAGACCACATGATCGAAGTGAACGTCCGTCGCCTCACCGGCCAGCAGCGCGGCGAACTCGTCGAAGGCCGCGATCTCGGTGGTACAGGCGCCGGAGAGCTGCTCGCGCACCGTCGCGCGCTCCTCGTCGCTGGCACCGACCTCCAGCTGCGCCAGCACGCGCTGGCGGTAGGCCTCGGCGGCGCAGTCGGGGTCGATGTTGAGCATCTGCAGGCCAGGCACGCCGGGCACCGCCACCGGCTGGTTCGACAGCGGGACCCCCAGCATCTCGTCGAGGTTGGAGGCGGCGTCGGTGCTGACCAGCAGCACGCGCCGGCCGGCGTCGGCCAGCGCGATGGCGGTGGCGGTGGACAGCGAGGTTTTGCCCACCCCGCCCTTGCCCGTGAAGAACAGGTAGCGGGTGGGATCGGTGGCGAAACCGGGCAAGGGGGTGTTTGAGGAATGGGCCATACCTCAGCATCGCACAAGCGCGACGCCCTGGCGATGACCCGCGTCAAGCCGGCGGCAGCGTGACCGTGACCGCCAGCCCCGGCTGCGCATTGCGCACCGCGAAGCTGCCGCCATGGGCCTGCGCCACCAGTCGGCACAGATAGAGACCCAGCCCGACCCCGCCAGCCGCACGGGTGCGCGCGCTGTCCGGGCGGTAGAAGGCCTGTGCGAGGTGGGCCAGCTGTTCCTCGGGCACGCCCGGCCCGTGGTCGCGCACCTCCAGGGTGACGGTCCCCGCGTCCGACGACAGCGTCACCGACGGCGGCTGGGCGGCGTCGGCGCCGTGGCGCAGCGCGTTGTCCACCAGGTTGCGCAGCAGCAGGCGCACGCGCGAGGCGTCTACCGAGGCGGCGGGCATGTTCCCGGGCGCATGCACCGTCACCTTCGCCGCGGCGGGGTGCCGCGCCCGGAGTTCGTCGATCACCTGCCGGGCCAGCGCGGGCAGGTCGGTGGGGGCTCGCTGCAGCGCCGTGTGGTTGCCGGCCAGCCGCTCGCTTTCCAGCAGGTCGCTGATCAACGAGGCCATTTCCTGCAGGTCGCGCATCAGGGCGTCCCGCTGCGGGTTCACGTCCGCGGTTTCGGGCAGCAGCTCGGCGTTGAGGCGCGCCCGGGTCAGCGGGCTGCGCAGCTCGTGGCTGATCGCCAGCAGCAGCGCGCGCTTGGCTTCGAGCATCTGGTGGATGTCCTGACCCATGGTGTTGATGGTGGTCGCGAGCTCGCCCAGCTCGTCGGGGCCGTGGATGCAGCGCTCTGGAATCGGCTGGCTGAAGTCGCCCTTGCCAAAGCGGCGCGCGCCTTCGCCGATCGCGTCCAGCGGCTTGAGCAGATGCCGCACATACATCCAGGCCAGCAGGGTGAGCACCAGCAGTGCCGCCAGTGCGACGCCGATCATGCGCGGCTTGCGCTCGAAGGCCTGGCCGTTGATACCGAAGGTGAGCACATGCCCGTCGGCGGTGGTGCGCTGCAGGATGCCCTGCCAGTCGGGTCCGCTGTCCGCGTCGTCGCGGCGCCAGGAGGTCCCTGCTCCGGGCTTGTCCCGCAGCCAGTCGGGCGGCGGCTGGTCGGGGTGGGACGACCAGTTGATCTGCGGGCCGGTGATGGTGACCGTCAGCGGCAGGCGCCCGATGATGGCCCGCGCGCGCTCGACGCTGGGCGTGGGGCCGCCGGCGGTGCACTCCCGGGTCAGCTGGTCGACGTAGTCCATGAGCAGCGGGCGTGCGGCCTCGCGCCAGCCCATGGAGAACGCCCTCTGCGCACCCGTGAAAAACACGAAGGTCATCGCCGCCGCGAGCAGCAGGAACAGCAGCACCATGCGCAGCTTGATCGAATGCGCGACGCGGTGCTTGGCCCGTTTCCAGGCCGAGATGCGGGCCGGGCTCACTCGGCCTCCCGCCGCAGCGCCAGCGAGTAGCCGGCGTTGCGCAGGGTCTTGATGCAGTCCAACGGCTCCAGCTTCCTGCGCAGGCGGCTGACCACGATGTCCACCGCGCGCGTGTAGAGATCGGCCTCGTGGCCGCGCAGCTGGTTGAGGATGTCGTCGCGGCTGAACACCCGGCCCGGTTCGCGCGCCAGCATGGCCAGCAGCTCGTACTCGGTGCCGGTCAGTTCGATGGCCTCGCCCTGGCGCAGCACGCTGCGGCGCGCGGTGTCGATCTCCAGGCCTTCGAACTTCAGCGTCGGCGCGGCGCTGAGCACCGCGGCGTGCCCGTTGCCATTGGGTTTGAGGCGGCGCAGCACGGTCTGGATGCGCGCCACCAGCTCGCGCGGCTCGAAGGGCTTGGGCAGGTAATCGTCGGCGCCGATCTCCAGCCCGACGATGCGGTCCATCACCTCGCCGCGTGCGGTCAGCATGATGATCGGGATGTCGCTGTCCTTGCGGATGGTGCGGCACAGCTCGAAGCCGTCCATCTCGGGCAGCATCACGTCCAGGATGGCGGCGTCGAAGCCGCCGGCGCGCAGCTGGGCCAGCCCGGCGCTGGGCCGCGTGGCGTGGACCAGCTGGATCTCGAAGCGCTGGAAGTAGGTGGCCAGCGGCGGTCCGAGGTTTTCGTCGTCGTCGATCAGCAGGATGCGGTTCATCGGCTCATTCTGACAGGGCACGGTGGCGGACGATCAGCCGGCGCAGCCGGTCTTTTTCGGTGCGTTCGAGCGCATCGAAGCGCTCCCCCACCGACAGCAACGCTGGCAGCATCGGCACCGCCTCGACCGGCTGGCGTTGCGAGAAGCGCGCCCACAGGGCGAGCGCGTGTTCGCGGTCGAACTGCGGGCCCCAGAACAGGGTCAGCAGCTCGGCGTGCGGATCGTCGGCGTCGGCCAGCAGGGTCGCCGTGTGCGGGCGGACCTGCCGGGCGATCGCGTGGATGGCGTCAGCCACGGCCCCACCACCCATGGCCACGGCGCTCCAGCCTCTCGCGCACCTGCTTCTGCTGCTCGGGGTTGAGGCTGTCGTAGAAGTCGCCGAAGGCGGCGAGCATCTTCGGGCCGTTGCCCTGGGCGGCCTGCAGCTTCTGGTCCAGCAGCTGCTGCGCCTTGCTGCGGTCGAACTTGTCACCGGCGATCAGCGCCGCCATGTCGGCGCGCGGGTTGGCGGACTCGCCGCGGAAGGCCTTGCGCGAGGCGATCATTTCGTCGGCCAGTACGCCCAGCTTGGCCTTCTGTTCGGCGTTCAGGTTGAGCTTGCTGCTGATCTTCTCGATCGCCTTGCCGCGCACCTCGGTGACGCGCTCGTCGCTCCAGCCGCGGGCGTGGTCGCCGCGCGTGCCGCAGGCGGTGAGACCGCCGAGCACGACGGTGGTGGCCGTGAGGCCGATGAGGGTGCGCTTGATCCAGGGTTTCATGGCGGTGCTCCTTCGAGGGAACGTGTTGAACATGAGCGCCATGGTGCCGGCCGCCCTACCCCGGCGGGTGTCGGCGCGGTCTCGCTTTTTTTCGGTTTGTTTCAGCGCGCCGTCACGGCGTTTTCAAGGAGCGTTCATTGAGGCGTCACAGCCGGCGGGCACGCTACCGGGGTTCCACCAACCGAGACCCGTCCATGCGATTCACACCACTCGGCCTGAGCGCCTCCGTCGCCCTGGCATTCAGCGCCTACAGCGCGCAGGCCCAGACCGCCTACCCCGCCACCCTCGCGGGCCACGCCGTGCTGCCCGCGAAGACCTTCATCGCCGCGCCGAAAGACGCGCCGGCCGACCTGCAGGTCAGCGGCAAGTTCACCACCGGCCAGCGCGTCGAGGCGATCGGCTCGGTCGAAGGCAAGTCCGCCGGCCGCCCCACCGGCGTGTCGCTGCCGTTCAAGGGCCAGCCCATCCAGGGCCACTCGGGCATCAAGCGCCTGGCCGACGGCAGCTTCTGGCTGCTGACCGACAACGGCGCCGGCGCCAAGGCCAACTCGCCCGACTTTGCGCTCTTTCTCAACCGCTACGCGGTGGACTTCAAGAGTGGCCAGTTCAAGCGCCTGCAGACCGTGTTCCTGCACGACCCCGACAAGAAGGTGCCGTTCCGCATCGTCCACGAAGGCACGAAGCAGCGCTACCTCACCGGCTCCGATTTCGACACCGAAGGCTTCCAGATCGCTGGCGGGCACTTCTGGATCGGCGACGAGTTTGGCCCGTACCTCATCAAGGCCGACATGAAGGGCCGGGTACGGGCCGTCATCGACACGAAGGTGGACGGCAAGACCATCGTCTCGCCCGACCATCCATCGATGGTCACCCCAGGTGCGCCGAATGGTGAACTGAAGTTCCAGTCGCGCCGCTCCAAGGGCTATGAAGGCCTGGCGTCCTCGCCCGACGGCAGCAAGCTCTACGCCCTGCTCGAAGGCGCGCTGTGGGACGAAGCCACCAAGGCGCCAGAGACGCTGGACGGCAAGCAGTTCCTGCGCGTGCTGGAGTTCGACGTGAAGGCCGAGCAGTGGACCGGCCGCCACTGGAAGTACGTGCTGGAGGCCAACCACCACGCCATCGGCGACTTCAACATGATCAGCCCCACCGAAGGCCTGATCATCGAGCGCGACAACGGCGAAGGCACACCCGACAAGGCCTGCCCCGAAGCCGAAAAGCGCAGCGACTGCTTCCACGACCTGCCGAAGTTCAAGCGCGTGGTGAAGGTGGAGCTGAGCGATGCCAACGCGGGCGGCCCGCTGCGCAAGATCGGCCACATCGACCTGCTCAACATCGCCGATCCGAACAAGCTGGCCCGCAAGCCACTGGTGGACGGCAAGCTGAGCTTCCCCTTCTTCACCATCGAGAACGTGGAGATCGTCGACGCGACTCACATCGTGGTCGGCAACGACAACAACCTGCCCTTCTCCAGCAGCCGCGATCCGAACAAGGCCGACGACAACGAGCTGATCCTGCTGGAGGTGGGGGAGTTTCTGAAGGCGCGCTGAGGCGGCGCCAGCGCGGGTGATTCACCAGGCACATCACCCGCAGGGACACGGCATCTGGCATGCCAGGAACCGGGCGCCTACAGTGCGGCACCCGATCCACGCTGTCACACCCATGCCCGATGCCGCCCCGCTCCTGACCGACCTCGCCTACGGCCCGCACGCCCGGCACCGGCTCGATGTGTACGCGCCACCCGGCGCACACGGTGCGCCGGTGCTGGTGTTCTTCCACGGCGGTGGCTTCATCCGGGGCGACAAGGCGATGCGGGCCAACGTCGGTGTCTGGGGCGCGGCGCAGGGTTTCGTCACCGTGCTGGCCAACTACCGCCTGGCCCCCGAATGCCGCTGGCCCAGCGGGCCGGAAGATGTGGTCGCGGTGTGGCAGACGGTGCGCGCACAGGTGTGCGACTGGGGCGGCGACCCGGACCGCATCGTGCTGGTCGGCGAGTCGGCCGGCGCCGCACACGTGGCCGCCGCCACGCTCATGACGCGCTTCCAGCCACCCGGCTGGCACACCGCGGGTGCGGCCCTGCTTTCGGGGCCGTACAACGCGGGGCTTGAAGCCCTGGCGCCTGTGGCGCTGGTCATCGAGCAGCCCGATGTGCGCAACACCGCCTACTTCGGTGACGACCCGGGCTTGTGGCACCAGGCCAGCATCGTCGACCAGGTCGACGCCGCGCCCTTCCCGCTGTTGATCGCCGCGGCCGAGCGCGATCTGCGCCAGATGCAGGTGCAGGCTGGCGAGCTGTTCGCGCGACTGGTCACGCGGCATGGATTTGCGCCGGAACTGCACTGGTGGGCCGGGCACGACCATTTCACGCCGGGCGCCTCGCTGGGCAGCGACGACCCCACCGTGGGCGAGCCGCTGGCCGCCTTCGTCCGGCGCGCGGCCGGGGCCTGAGGCTCAACCGCGCGGCAGCCCGCGCAGCAGCACGTCGCTGAAGAACTCGGCCGGTGGTGACAGCGGCAGATCGGGTCGGCGCACCAGCACGATGGCCGGCGCCGGCAGCACCTCGCGCACGGCGATCACGTCCAGCACGTCGCGCGTCATCGCAAAGCTCATCCACTGCTTGGGCAGCATGGCCAGCAGGTCGGTCTGCGCCAGCGCCACCTGCACCGACAGCGCCGAGTGCGCGCGCAGCATCACGCGCGGTGCTTCGAGACCGTGTGCGCCGAACAGACGCGCCAGGTCTTCCTCCGCGTTGTGGTCGATGGTGGTCGCGGCCCACTCGGCCCCGGCCAGCGCCTTGAGGCTGCGCACCCGCGCCAGCGGGTGGCCCTTGCGGCAGACCACGACGCGCGTGTTGTCGCACAGGTGCTGCAGGGCCAGGCCCGGCGCGGGTTTGAGCCGCGGCGCGGCGCCGAGGTAGAAGTCGATGCTGCCTTCGCGCAGCGCGCCTTCCACCGCCGGCATCAGGCTCTCGGTGATGCTCAGCTTCACCTTGGGATAGGTGCGGCGGAACACCGGCAGCGCCTCGGGCAGCATGCCCAGGTGCGGCATGATGGACAGCGCCACCGACACCGTGCCCTCGTAGTCCGGCCCGGGCTGCTGCACCTCCTCGCGCGCGCGCCGCGCTTCGTTGGCAATCGCGCAGGCCCGGCGGTGAAAGCGCACGCCCTCTGCCGTCAGCACCATGCCGGTGGTCTGACGCGCAAACAGGTCCACCCCCAGCTCCCGTTCCAGCGCGCGCACGCTGCGTGTGAGCGCGGGCTGCGGCACGTCCAGGCGGCGCGCGGCCGCGCGCAGGCTGCCGTGCTCGACGATGGCGATCAGGTGTTGCAGCTGTTCGAGTTTCATGGGGCCAGGGTCCGGATGAGGTGATTCACAAATCGAATCGCCTTGAAGATCACGCCATCTTATTGGGATCCCCGCATCTCCCTAGAGTCCGCTTCACCCCATGTCGGGGACACACGAACAGACAACGGAGACACCACATGCCCACCCCCTCCAAGCGCCGACTCGTCCAGGCGGCACTGCTGTCCCTGCTGGCCCTGGCCGGCACCAACACCCTGGCGCAGGCCTGGCCCAGCAAGCCGGTGCGCATGATCGTGCCGGCCGGCGCCGGCGCCGCGCCCGACGTGATTGCGCGCATCGTGGGCGAAAAGCTCGCCGCCGCCTGGGGCCAGGGCGTGGTGGTGGACAACCGGCCCGGCGCCGGCGGCATCCCGGGCATGTCGGCGCTCGCCAAGTCGGCGCCCGACGGCTACACCATCGGCTTCGTGCCGGCGGCCATGGGCACCATCACGCCGCTGGTGTTCAAGAACCCACAGTTCAACCCCGACACCGAGCTCAGCTCGGCCGCCACCATCGGCATCAGCCCGCTGATGCTGGCGGTGCCGGCCAGCAGCAACATCCACTCGGTGGCCGACCTGGCCAGGACCGCCAAGGCCAACCCCGGCAAGCTCAACTTCGCCGCGCCGCAGCTCAATTCTCTGCCGCACCTGGCCGGCGAGATGGTGAACAAGGCCGGCACCATGGGCCTGTTCACCGTGCCCTTCCGCGCACCACCGGAAGCCGTCACCGCCGTGCTCTCGGGCGATGCCACGCTCACCATCGACGGCGTGCCCGGCCTGCTGCAGCACGTCAAGTCGGGCCGCCTGCGCGCCATCGGCGTGACCTCGGCCAGGCGCCTGCCCGGCATCGACGTGCCGGCCGTGGCCGAGACCTACCCGGGCTACGAGGCCATCGGCTGGTTCCAGATCATCGTGCCGGCGGGTACGCCGCAAGCCGTGATCGACCGCATCAACGCCGACGTCAACCGCATCACCGCCTCGCCCGAGGTGACGGCCAGGTTGGGCGAGATGGGCGTCTACCCGCGCCAGGACAGCGTGGCCGCTGCGCGCAGCTTCTTCGACGAGCAGCAGAAGGCCATGAAGCGCCTCGTCGCCGACCTGGGCATCCAGGCCCAGTAGACCCTCCTCTTCCTCTTGTCCCGCACAAGGCCCCGGACCGCCGGGGTCCGGGACCCACTCACCCTTTCATTCCCCGGAGATCCACCGTGACTTCACGCAAGAAAGCCCTCGTCACCGGCGGCGGCACCGGCATCGGCCGCAGCGCCGTGCTGGCCCTGGCCCGCGCCGGCTTCGATGTCGCCATCAACTACGCCTCCAGCGCCAAGGCCGCCCAGGCCGTGGCCGAAGAAGCCCAGGCCCTGGGCGCCCAGACCCTGCTGCTGCAGTGCGACGTGAGCGACGACGCGGCGGTGCGCCAGATGCTCGCCAAGGTCTGCGAAGCTTTCGGCCACCTCGACACCCTCATCAACAACGCCGGCACCACCGCGACCTGGAAGGTCAAGGACCTGGACAGCCTGGACATGGACGCCTGGGACCGCACCTTCGCGGTCAACGTGCGCGGCAACTTCCAGGTGACACGCGCCGCTGTCGAGCTGCTGCGCAAGAGCAAGGAAACCGGCGGCGAGCCCTGCATCGTCAACACCGCCAGCATCGTGGGCCTGCGCCCCGGCCCGCAGCCGCCACCGTACGCCGCCAGCAAGGCCGCGGTGGTGAGCCTGACCAAGATGATGGCCTGGAACCTGGGGCCGGACATCCGCGTGAACGCGGTCGCGCCCGGCTGGATGGAAGGCGACTGGATGGAACGCATGCTGGGCGACAAGTACGACGCGCTCATGGGCGCGCGCGCCAAGGCCACGCCGCTCAAGCGCTGCGTCACGGCCGACGACGTGGCCGAGGTGATGCTGAACCTGATCACCGGCATGCGCTTCGTCACTGGGGAAGTCGTCGTCATCGACGGCGGCTTCACGAGTTCCACCTGACACCCCGAGGAGACACACCATGCTTGAAGGATTCGTTCCCTTCCCCCCCGAGTTCGCCGCGCGCTACCGCGCCCAGGGTTACTGGCAGGACCGTTCGCTGGCGCAGGAGTTCGCCGATGTGTTCCAGCGCTACGCCGACCGCGTCGCGCTGATCGACGGCGACACCGTCTACACCTACGCCGAGCTGGACCGCGTCAGCACCAACCTCGCGCTCAACCTGCTCGACCTCGGCCTGCGGCCACTGGACCGCGTGGTGCCCACGCTGCCCAACGTGCACGAGTTTGTGGTGCTGTACTTCGCGCTGCAGAAGATCGGCTGCATCCCCATCGCGGCCCTGGTCACGCACCGCTACGCCGAGATCAGCCAGTTCGTGCAGCTGTCGGGCGCGACCACCGCGGTCTACCCCGAGACCGCGGGCGACTTCGCCTTTGCACCGGTCATCACCCGCGTGCAGGCCGAGAACCCATCGCTCAGGTTCCGCCTGGTGCTGGGCAACGCCGGTGCGGGTGAGGTCTCGCTGCGCGAGCTGATCGCCACGCCCGCCAAGCTGCCCGCCTCGCGCCTGGCCGAGATCCGCATCGAGCCGACCGACCCCTGCATCTTCCAGCTCTCGGGCGGCACCACCGGCATCCCCAAGCTGATCCCGCGCACCAACAACGACTACGCCTACAACTCCAAGGTGGCGGCCGAGGTCACCGAGATCAACGCCGACTCGACCCTGCTGCTGGTGCTGCCCATCGCGCACAACCTGCCGCTGGCCTGCCCGGGCATCCAGGGTTTCATGTTCAAGGGCGCCAAGGTGGTCCTGCACGGCAACACCCGACCAGTGGAGATGTTCGCGCTGATCGAGAAGCACCAGGTCACGCACCTCAAGGTCGTGCCGGCGCTGCTGATCCGCCTGATCAACGACCCGGCGGTGGAGAACTTCAACTTGTCCAGCCTGAAATTGATCCAGAGCGGTGGCCAGCGCATGCAGCCCGAGGTGCGCGCCAGGACGCGCGCGCTGATCCCCGGCGTTTTCGTGCAGGAGAACTTCGGCATGTCCGAGGGCACGCTGATGTTCGTGCGCGCCAGCGACCCGGAAGAGGTGAAGCTGGAGACCTGCGGCCGCCCGGTCTGCCCGGACGACGAGGTGCTGCTGCTCGACGACGAGGGCCGCGAAGTGCCCGACGGCGAGGTCGGCGAGTTCACCGTGCGCGGCCCCTACACCCTGCGCGGCTACTACGGCGTGCCCGAGTACAACGCGCGCCAGTTCACGCCTGAGGGCTTCTACCGCTCCGGCGACCTGATGCGCAAGCACCCCAGCGGCAACTACATCGTGGAAGGCCGCAAGAAGGACCTGATCAACCGCGGCGGTGAAAAGATCAGCGCCGAAGAGGTGGAGAACCTGATCCTCATGCACCCCGCGGTGCAGAACGTGGCCTGCGTGCCCATGCCCGACGCGGCCATGGGCGAAAAGATGTGCGCCTTCGTGATCCTCAAGGCAGGCCAGAAGCTGCACCTCAAGGAACTGGTGGGCTTCCTGCTGACCAAGGAAATCGCCAAGTTCAAGCTGCCCGAGCGGCTGGAAGTGCTGCCCGACTTCCCGGTCTCCACCTTCGGCAAGGTGTCCAAGAAGGCCCTGGGCGAACTGGTCACCAAGAAGCTGCAGGACGAACAGGCCGCTGCCACCGCCCACTGAACCCCTTCGAGAAAACACACACCATGCGCATCATCGACCTGCACTGTTACCCGGGCACCCCCACCTGGATCGAATCCCAAGGCCCCTACCCCGCCGAACTCGCCCGCTACTGGAAACGCGACTGGGTGGGCAAGAGCGAAGAAGACGTGGTGGCCGAATTCACCGGCGCTGGCGTCGAGGCCTGCCTCGTCGCACTCGACCTGGAGACCACCGTCGCCGCCCCGCCCTGCACCAACGAATACGTGCACGGCATGTGGAAACGCCACCCGCAACGCATCATCCAGTGCTGGGGAGCGGTGGAGCCGGCCAAGGGCGAGATCGCGAT
This sequence comes from Hydrogenophaga pseudoflava, assembly GCF_004353865.1. Classification (NCBI taxonomy): domain Bacteria; kingdom Pseudomonadati; phylum Pseudomonadota; class Betaproteobacteria; order Burkholderiales; family Comamonadaceae; genus Hydrogenophaga; species Hydrogenophaga pseudoflava. The sequence goes on along the minus strand of NZ_CP037867.1, from coordinate 1,653,576 downwards.
GATCCAGGCCCGCAAAGCCATCAAAGAGCTGGGCTTCATCGGCTTCCACTTCCACCCCATCATGCAGCATTTCGCCGTCAGCGACCGGCGCTACTACCCGCTGTTCGAAGAGATCAACGCCATGGGCGCGGCGGTGATGATCGATGTCGGCACCACCGGCATGGGCGCCGGCATGCCCGGCGGCAACGGCGCCCTGGTGCGCCATGCGCACCCCAAGCACATCGACCAGCTCGCGGCTGACTTCCCGAATCTCAAGATCATCATGGCCCACCCCGGCTGGCCCTGGGTCGACGAGACCACGGCCGTCGCGCTGCACAAGGGCAATGTGTACTGGGAGATGTCGGGCTGGGCGCCGAAGCACTTCCCGGGCAACCTCAAGGTCGACATCCGCGGCCGCCTGCAGGACAAGATCATGTTCGGCAGCGACTACCCCAGCCTGCCCTACGAACGCATCCTGCGCGAGTGGGACGAGCTGGGCTACAAGCCCGAGGTGATGGAAAAGATCATGCACGGCAACGCCGAGCGGGTGCTGGGCCTGTGAGCATGAACGCTTTTCTCTGTGACGGCCTGCGCACGCCGATCGGGCGCTACGGCGGCGCGCTGTCGTCGGTGCGCACCGACGACCTGGGTTCGATCCCGATCCGCGCGCTGATGGCGCGGCACCCGGGTCTGGACCCGGCGCTGATCGACGAGCTGGTCTACGGCTGCGTCAACCAGGCCGGCGAGGACAACCGCAACGTGGCGCGCATGAGCGCGCTGCTCGCCGGCCTGCCGGTGGAGGTGCCGGCGGTCACGGTCAACCGGCTCTGCGGCTCGGGCCTGGAAGCCGTGGCCCAGGCGGCGCGCGCGCTGCACGCGGGCCAGGCGCAACTGGCCGTCGCGGGGGGCGTGGAGAGCATGAGTCGCGCTCCGCTGGTGATGCCCAAGCCCACGGCCGCGTTCTCGCGCCATGCCGAGATCCACGACTCCACCATCGGCTGGCGCTTCGTGAACCCGCGCATGGAACAGCTGCACGGCACCGACGCCATGGGTGAGACCGCGGAGAACGTGGCGCAGGAACACGGCATCTCTCGCGCCGACCAGGACGCGTTTGCGCTGCGCAGCCAGCAGCGCGCCGCAGCCGCGATGCGCTCGGGTGTGCTCGCTGGAGAAGTCACACCGGTCGACGTTCCCGGCCGCAAAGGCGCGGTCACGCAGGTCACGGAGGACGAGCATCCGCGCGCCGACACGACGGCCGAGAGCCTGGCCGCGCTCAAGCCCGCTTTCCGCAAGGACGGCAGCGTCACCGCCGGCAATTCGTCGGGCGTGAACGACGGCGCAGCGGCCCTGCTGCTGGCCAACGAGACCGCCGTGTCGCTGCACGGCCTGCGCCCGCTGGTGCGCATCGTCGGCTACGCCAGCACCGGCATCGCGCCGCGCGTCATGGGCTTCGGCCCGGTGCCCGCCGTGCATAAGCTGCTGGCGCAGACCGGCCTGCGAATGAGCGACTTCGACGTGATCGAACTCAACGAGGCCTTTGCCGCGCAAGGCCTGGCCGTGACGCGCGCGCTGGGCCTGCCCGACGACGCGCCGCACGTGAACCCGAACGGCGGTGCCATCGCCTTCGGCCACCCGCTGGGCATGAGCGGCGCACGCCTGGTGCTGACCGCTGCGCGGCAACTGCAGCGCATGGGCGGGCGCTACGGCCTCGTCACCATGTGCGTCGGCGTCGGCCAGGGCGTGGCCATGGCGATTGAACACTTGGGAGACAACGCATGAACGAACCCCTGCTCATCACCCGCCGCGGACACACCGCGCTCATCACGCTCAACCGCCCCGACACGCGCAACGCGCTCAGCGGCGAGGACATGTTCGCCGCCTTCGAGGCGCTGGTGGACAAGCTCAACGCCGACCTCTCGGTGCGCGCTGCGGTGCTGACCGGCGCCGGCAGCGCTTTCTGCTCGGGCGGCAACGTGGCCGAGATGCGCGACCGCACCGGCATGTTCGCCGGCTCGCCCGAGGAGATCACCGAGCGCTACCGCCAGGGCATCCAGCGCATCCCGCGCGCGCTGACGCGGCTGCAGGTGCCGCTGATCGCGGCGGTCAATGGCCCGGCGATTGGCGCCGGCAACGACCTGGCCTGCATGTGCGACCTGCGCATCGCCTCCACCACGGCACGCTTCGCCGAGAGCTTCGTGAAGGTCGGCATCATTCCCGGTGACGGCGGCTGCTGGCTGCTGCCGCGCGTGATCGGCCACGCCAGGGCGGCCGAGCTGGCGCTGACCGGCGACACCATCGACGCCGACGAAGCCCTGCGCATTGGCCTGGTGTCGCGCGTGGTCGAGCCCGACCAGCTGCTGCCCGACGCGCTGGCCCTGGCCAGCCGCATCGCCGCCAACCCGCCCCAGGTGCTGCGCTGGACCAAGCAGCTGCTGCAGCAGGCCCGCACCGGCACGCTGGACGAGGCGCTGGACGCGGCTGGCCGCCTGCAGGGACTGGCCCACCACACGGCCGACCACGCCGAAGCCGTGGCCGCCTTCTTCGAGAAGCGCGCGCCGGTGTTCAGCGGGGGTGTGGCATGAGCGCCGTCGCCGACAGCCCACTGCTGGAAGAACACCCCGTCGACGGCGTGGTGCTGCTGCGCATCCACCGCCCCGAGGTGCTCAACGCGCTCAACCTCGCGCTGCGGCGCGCGCTGGCCGAGGCCTTCCGGCGCCTGGACGCCGACCCCTCGGTGCGCGCGATCGTGCTGGCCGGCGGCGCCAAGGCCTTCTGTGCGGGTGCCGACCTGGGCGAGTACGTGGACGCCACGCCCATCGACCTGCTGCAGCGCCGGCACGACCTGCTGTGGGGGGCCATCGCGGCCTGCAGGAAGCCGGTGATCGCGGCCGTGCGCGGCCACGCGCTGGGCGGCGGTTGCGAACTCGCGCTGCACGCCGACCTGATCCTGGCCGGGCGCAGCGCACGCTTCGGTCAGCCCGAGGTGAAGGTAGGCATCATGCCCGGCGGCGGTGCGACGCAGCGCCTGACGCGGGCGCTGGGCAAACACGGCGCGATGAAGCTGCTGCTGCTCGGCGAGCCGATCGACGCCGACACCGCTGCGCGCATCGGCCTGGTGGCCGAGGTGCTGGACGACGAGGCGGTGGAAGCCCGCGCGCTGGCGATGGCGCAGCAGCTGTGCGCGCTGCCGGCCGTGGCGTTGCGCCTGATCAAGGAGTCGGTGCTGATGGCGATGGAGACGCCGCTCTCGGCCGGGCTGGAGTACGAGCGCAACGCCTTCCAGACCGCGTTCGCCAGCCCCGACAAGCACGAGGGCATGCGCGCCCGGCTGGACAAGCGGCCGGCGCGCTTCAACCAGGGCTGATGCGACTGACCGCGCCGGGGTCAGAACACCTCGGTGTCGACCTCGCTGTTGGCCTGCGCGTTGTAGCGGTCGCCGTGCACGGTGTGCTGGTTGATCAGCGCGTTCAGGCGCGCGATCACGTCGGCCGACAGACTCACCGCCGCCGCACCGATGTCGTCCATCAGGTGCTCCACGCTGGTCGTGCCGGGGATGGGCAGAATGTCTTGGCCCTGGTGCAGCAGCCAGGCGATCGCCAGCTGCGAGGGCGTGCAGCCGACTTCGGCCGCGATGGCGTTGTAGGCCGGCAGCAGGGCCTGGTTCTTCGCGTAGTTCTCGGGCGAGAAGCGCGGCATGCTGCGGCGGATGTCCTTGGCATCGAATGCGCTCACGTCCATCGGGCCACACAGGAAGCCGCGCGCCACCGGGCTGAAGGCGACGAAGCTCACGCCCAGTTCGCGGCAGGCCTGCAGCACCGCGATCTCGGGGTTGCGCGACCACAGCGAGTATTCGGTCTGCAGCGCGGCGATGGGGTGCACCGCGTGCGCCTTGCGCAGCGTCGGCGCCGAGACTTCGGAAAGGCCGATGCTGCGGATCTTGCCCGCGTGCACCAGGTCGGCCAGCGCGCCCACGCTGTCTTCGATGGGCACCTTCTTGTCCCAGCGGTGCAGGTAGTAGAGGTCGATCACCTCGGTCTGCAGGCGGCGCAGCGCGTCTTCGCAGGTGGCCTTGATGGTCTCGGGCCGGCCGTCGATCACGCGCACCTTCACGCCCTGCTCGTTGGGCACCCCGGTCATGCCGCACTTGCTGGCGAGCGTGAACTTCGAGCGGTGCTGCGACAGGAACCTGCCCACCAGCGTCTCGCTGGCGCCGAAGCCGTACAGCGCAGCCGTGTCGAAGTGCGTGACACCGGCGTCCAGCGCGGCCAGCAGCACGCGCTCGGCCTGCTGTTCGGAGACCGGTGCGCCGTAGGCGTGGCAAATGTTCATGCAGCCCAGGCCGATGGCCGAGACGGTGAAGGGGCCGAGTTGGCGTTGTTGCATGGTGTGATCTCCTGAAATGGAAAACGGCCCCAGCCGTGAGGGTGGAGCCGCCGATGCGAAAGCTTGCGTGAGGGGGGCTCAGCCGTTCAGCTGTTGTTCCAACTGGTGCAGCACCTGGTAGCAGTTGAACACCTTGGCGACGCTGGAGTTGGGCTCGCGGCCTTCCTTGATCGCCGCGAAGAACTCGCGGTCCTGCAGTTCGATGCCGTTCATGGACACCGCCACCTGGGACACGTCGATCTTTTCTTCCTTGCCGGTGAACAGGTCGTCGTAGCGCGCGATGTAGGTCGCGGTGTCGCCGATGTAGCGGAAGAAGGTGCCCAGCGGGCCGTCGTTGTTGAAACTCAGGCTCAGCGTGCAGATCGCGCCGTTGGCGGCCTTGAGCTGGATGCTCATGTCCATGGCAATGCCCAGCGTGGGGTGGATCGGGCCCTGGATGGCGTTGGCCTGCACGATGGGGCTGTTGCACTGGTAGGCGAACAGGTCCACGGTGTGGGCGGCGTGGTGCCACAGCAGGTGGTCGGTCCAGCTGCGCGGCTGGCCGGCGGCGTTCATGTTGGTGCGGCGGAAGAAGTAGGTCTGCACATCCATCTGCTGGATGTTGAATTCGCCGGCCTGGATCTTGTTGTGCACGTACTGGTGGCTGGGGTTGAAGCGGCGGGTGTGGCCGCACATGGCCACCAGCCCGGTCTGCTTCTGCAGCGCCACCACCTCTTCGGCGCCCTTGAGGCTGTCGGCCAGCGGAATTTCCACCTGCACGTGCTTGCCGGCTTTCAGGCAGGCCAGGGTCTGCTCGGCGTGCATCTGCGTGGGCGTGCAGAGGATGACGGCGTCGACTTCCTTGAGTGCCAGGCTGTCTTCGAGCCTGGTGGTGATGTGCTTGATGCCGTACTGGTCGGCGACTGCCTTGGTCTTCTCCAGGTCGCGGCTGATCAGCGACACGACTTCGACACCGTCGATGTTCTTGATGCCGTCCAGGTGCTTGATGCCGAATGCGCCGGCGCCGGCGAGTGCGACTTTGATGGTCATGGTGTGTTCCTCGGGTTATGCATTCTCAAGAATCGCGTGACCGACGGCCGTGTTGGACGCGGGCACATGGTAGAAGCGGTGCTTCACGGTGGGCGCCGGGCCGACGACCTTGCCGTCGACCACATCGGACATGGCGCCGCGGGCGATCAGCCACATCACGAGTTCGATGCCCTCGCTGCCGGCCTCGCGCACGTAGTCGATGTGCGGCACGTTGGCGCAGGCCACCGGGTCGTTGATCATCAGATCGAGCCAGTTGTTGTCCCACTCGCGGTTGATCAGACCGGCGCGCGCGCCCTGCAGCTGGTGGCTCATGCCGCCCGTGCCCCAGATGTGCACGTTCAGGTCCTCGTCAAAGCTCTCGACCGCCTTGCGGATGGCCTGGCCCAGCGCGAAGCAGCGCTTGCCCGAGGGCACCGGGTACTGCACCACGTTGACCGCGAACGGGATCACCGGGCAGGGCCAGGCGTCCTTCTTGGGGTCGAGCTCGCCGCACATCAGCGACAGCGGCACGGTCAGGCCGTGGTCCACGTCCATCTTGTTGACGATGGTGAGGTCGAAGTCCTGCTGGATGACCGACTGCGCGATGTGCGAGGCCAGGTCCGGGTGGCCGATGACCTTGGGCACCGGGCGCGGGCCCCAGCCTTCGTCGGCCGGCTGGAACTCGGCCGCGGTGCCGATGGCGAAGGTGGGGATCATCTCCAGGCTGAAGGCCGTGGCGTGGTCGTTGTAGACGAGGAAGATGACGTCGGGCTTGTTGTCCTTCATCCACTGCTTGGAATACTCGTACCCCGCGAACAGCGGCTTCCAGTAGTCCTCCTGGGTCTTGCCCAGGTCCATGGCCGCGCCGATGGCGGGCACGTGCGAGGTGAAGACGGATGCGGTGATCTTGGCCATGCTCAGGCTCCTTTGTTCTTGCCGGCCGCACCCTGGGGTTGCCGGTGGGGTTGTGCGTCGCCGTCCTCGCCGAGGTAGCGGTTGCCCTCTGCCGAGCGGCCGCCGGCCAGCATCATGGCGCGGTATTCCTCTTCGGTCATGCCGGTCATGGAGCCTGCCATCTGCTGGAAGCTCTTGCCGTCGGTGGCACCGATCTTGGCGAGGAAGTAGATGTTGCCGCCCGTGCGCATGCACCAGTTGAGGTCGCGCGCCAGCACGGCCTGCTTCTGCTCTTCGGTCATCGGCCACTGGTCGAGGTAGGCGCGCTCGTCGGCCTTGAATTTCTCGCGGTTCTCGGCCTTCATCAGGCTCATGCAGAACTGGTTGAGCCAGTAGCCTTTGCGCGATTGTTCGGCGTCAAAGATGATCGTGCCGGGCACGTCCTTGTAGGGTTTGTCGAGTGCCATGGATGTCTCCTCTTACTTGACTTCTTCGGGCCAGTACAGGCGCATCGGGTTGTCCACCAGCAGCTTGCGCTGCAGTTCTGCGGTCGGCGCGATGTGCGGGATGAAGTCCACCAGCAGACCGTCGTCGGGCATGTGGTCCTTCAGGTTCGGGTGCGGCCAGTCGGTGCCCCAGAGCACGCGGTCGGGGAACTCCTCGACCACCTTGCGCGCAAACGGCACCACGTCCTGGTAGGCGGCCTGCTCACCGTTCAAGGCCTTGGGTCCGGTGACCGACAGGCGCTCGGGGCAGCTGACCTTGCTCCACACGTTCTGATGTTCGCGCATGAACTTCAGGAACAGTTCGAACTCGGGGCCGTCGATGGGCTTGCTCACGTCGGGACGGCCCATGTGGTCCACCACCACCGTGGTCGGCAGCGCGGTGAAGAAGTCCCACAGCTCGGGCAGGTCCACCGCCTCGAAGTAGATGACCACGTGCCAGCCCAGCTTGTTGATGCGTCCGGCGATTTCCAGCAGCTCGTCCTTGGGCGTGAAGTCGACCAGGCGCTTGACGAAGTTGAAACGCACACCGCGCACGCCGGCGGCGTGCAACTGCTGCAGCTCTTCGTCCGTCACCGAGCGCTTGACCGTGGCCACACCGCGCGCCTTGCCGCCGCTGGACAGGCAGGCGTCCACCATGGCGCGGTTGTCGGCACCGTGGCAGGTGGCCTGCACGATCACGTTGCGCGCAAAGCCCAGGTGGTCGCGCAGCGCGTACAGCTGATGCTTGCTGGCGTCGCAGGGCGTGTACTTGCGCTCGGGCGCGTAGGGGAACTCGGCGCCAGGGCCGAACACGTGGCAGTGCGCGTCCACCGCGCCCGCGGGCAGCTGGAAGGTCGGCCTGGACGGACCGGTGTACCAGTCGAGCCAGCCGGCGGTTTTCGTGAAGTCACCGGAAGTGGGTTTGCTCATGCTGTGTCCTCAGTCGATGTATTTGAGGCCCTTGGCGGCCAGCGGTTCGCGCATCTTGTACATGTCCAGGCCCAGCACACCGCTGGCCAGCTTGGCGCGCTTCTCGCCCTCGAAGCTCTCACGCTTCTGCGCGGCGGCCAGGGTCTCGACCGCGCGGGCCGCGGGCACGCAGACCACGCCGTCGTCGTCGGCCACGATCACGTCGCCCGGGGTCACCAGCATGCCGGCGCAGACCACGGGGATGTTCACCGAGCCCAGGGTTTCCTTGATGCAGCCCTTGCTGGAGATGCACTTGCTCCAGACCGGGAAGTTCATCTCGTTGAGCGTCTTCACGTCGCGCACGCCGGCGTCGATGACGAGCGCGCGGGCGCCACGGGCCTGGAAGCTGGTGGCCAGCAGGTCGCCGAAGTAGCCGTCGGTGCACTCGGCCGTGATGGCCGCGACCACGATGTCGCCCGGCTGGATCTGTTCGGCCGCCACGTGCAGCATCCAGTTGTCGCCGGGGTGCAGCAGAACCGTCACGGCCGTGCCGCTGACCTGCACGCCGGTCTGGATCGGCCGCATGTAGGGCTTGAGCAGGCCGACGCGGCCCATGGCTTCGTGCACCGTGGCCGAGCCCAGCGCGGCCAGGCCGTCGGCGGCTGCGCGGTCGGCGCGGTTGATGTTGCGGTAGACAACGCCCAGTTCGTACATGTTCTTTTCTCCTCGGGTTCTGTGATGGATTACTTGCCTTGCGCCTTCAGGCGGGCGTCCAGGCGCGGGAACACGCGGCGCGCGTTGCCTTCGTAGACCTGGTAGCGCTGCTCATCGCTCAGGTTGCCGGTGGCCTGCACGTAGCGCTTGGTGTCGTCGTAGTAGTTGCCGGTCTCGGGGTCGATGCCACGCACCGCGCCAATCATTTCGGAGGCGAACAGGATGTTGCCCACAGGGATCACCTTGGTCAGCAGGTCGATGCCCGGCTGGTGGTAGACGCAGGTGTCGAAGAACACGTTGTTCAGCAGGTGGTCCTTGAGCAGGGGCTTCTTCATCTCCTGCGCCAGGCCACGGAAACGGCCCCAGTGGTAAGGCACCGCGCCACCGCCGTGCGGGACGATGAACTTCAGCGTCGGGAAGTCCTTGAACAGGTCGCCCTGGATCAGCTGCATGAAGGCCGTGGTGTCGGCGTTCAGGTAGTGCGCACCGGTGGTGTGGAAGCAGGCATTGCAGGAGGTCGAGACGTGGATCATCGCCGGGATGTCGTACTCGACCATCTTCTCGTAGATGGGGTACCAGGACTTGTCGGTCAGCGGCGGGCTGGTCCAGTGGCCACCCGACGGATCGGGGTTGAGGTTCAGGCCGACGTTGCCGTACTGCTCCACGCACTTGACCAGCTCGGGGATGCAGGTGGCGGGGTCCACGCCAGGGCTTTGCGGCAGCATGGCGGCCGGCACGAAGTGGTCGGGGAACAGCTGGCTGACGCGGTAGCAGAGCTCGTTGCAGATCGCGGCCCAGGTGGACGACACGTTGAAGTCGCCGATATGGTGGGCCATGAAGCTGGCGCGCGGGCTGAAGATGGTGATGTCCGAGCCACGCTCTTTCATCAGCTTGAGCTGGTTGGTCTCGATGGACTCGCGCAGCTCGTCGTCGCTGATCTTGAGGTCACTGACCTTGGGCATCGCGGCCGGGTCCTTGATGCCGGCGATCTGCTGGTTGCGCCAGTTCTCCAGCGCCTTGGGGGCCGTGGTGTAGTGGCCGTGGCAATCGATGATGAGGGGCTTCTGCAGGCTCATGCGCGGGTCTCCTTGTGGTTCAGCCGACATTCTGGGCGGACGGCCCATGGTCAACCAGCACCGCGCCCCGCTACCAGATAGAGCGAAAATGTATATCTTGAGCAGCGTTATTCCGGATCAGAGATGGACCTCAAACAACTCGAATATTTCGTGCGCGTCGCCGAGCTGGGCAGCTTCACCAAGGCCGCACTGGCGCTGGACGTGGCCCAGCCCGCCCTCTCTCGCCAGGTGCGCCTGCTGGAGGTCGAACTCCGTCAGAACCTGCTGATCCGCAACGGCCGCGGAGCCACGCCCACCGACGCCGGCAAGCTGCTGCTGGAGCACGGCCGCGGCATCCTGCACCAGGTCGAGCGCGCGCGCGAGGAACTGGGCCGAGTTCGCGGTGCGCTGGCCGGGCGCGTGGCCATCGGCCTGCCGCCCAGCCTGGCGCGCGTGATGACGGTGCCTCTGACGCGCGCCTTCCGGGCCCAGCTGCCCGAGGCCAGCCTCTCGATCAGCGAGGGTCTGTCGGCCACCATGCAGGAATGGCTGCACACCGGCCGGCTGGACATCGCCGTGCTCTACAACGCCGCGCCGGCGCCCGACATCGAGATCACGCCGCTGATGGAGGAAGAGCTGCTGCTGGTGCAGCCGCGCCCGCCTGGCCTGGCGGAAGAACCGCCACCACCACCCGTGCCGCTGGCCGAAGTGGCCGCGCTGCCGCTGGTGATCCCGAGCCGGCCCAACGCGCTGCGCATGCATGTGGAGGCCGAGATGGCCGCCATCGGCCTGCGGCCCACTGTGGCGCTGGAGATCGACGGCGTCTCGGCCATCCTCGACCTGGTGGCCGATGGCGCGGGCGCGGCCCTGCTTTCGCGCCAGGCCGTGATTTCTTCGATCCGGCCTTCGGCCTACCGCATGCGACCGACCGAACCGCGGCTGCGCACCCGCGTGAGCCTGGCCACCAGTTCGCAGCGCCCGGCCACGCTGACGCAGCGCGCGACGCTGGACCTCATCACCCAGGTGCGCGCCGAGCTGGGACTCTGAACAGGTGGTTGGTCAGCCCAGCCAGCCAGCGCTGTGGCGCAGCAGCCAGAGCAGGCCGCTGAGCGTGAAGAACGAGGCCAGTGTGCCCACCAGCAGCGCCGCCGAGGCCAGGCCCTCGTGGCCGTGGCGCTGGGCCAGGATGGCGTAGATGCCCATCGTCGGCAGGGCGCCGGTCAGCAGCAGCGCCACCTTCAGCTGCGGATCGCCGATCGGCACCAGCCAGGTCATCACCGCCAGCAGGCACAGCGGGTGCAGCACCAGTTTGCCCACGCCAATCTGCGCCACCGCCGTGCGCAGGCCCTGCAGCTTCAGGCCCACCAGGCTGCCACCAATCACGAACAGCGACAGCGCACTGCTGGCCTGCGCGAACAGCGTGACGGTGCGCGAGACCGGCGACGGCATGGGAATGCCGAGCGCCGACACCAGGAAGCCCGCCACGATGGCGATGATCAGCGGGTTGCGCGCCAGCCCCTGCAGCGTCTGCAGCACCAGCTGTCGCCAGTGGCCGGCCTCGTGCCGTTCCATGTCGGCCAGCGCCAGCAGGATGGGGATGATCAGCAGGTTCTCCACCACCATGTTCAGCGCCAGCGCGACACCGGCCACCGGCGCGCCCAGCGTGAGCAGCATCACCGGGTAACCGACATAGCCGCTGTTGGGGCAGGTCATGCCCATGGCCATGATGGCCGAGCGGGCCATGCCTTCATGCGCCACCTTGCGGTACCAGAGCACGGTGCCGGCCAGCATGATCAGGCCGCCCAGCGCATAGGCCGCCAGGTAAGGGCCGTTGAAGATCTCGCCCACGCTGCGCTGCGACAGCGCGTTGAACAGCAGCGCCGGCAGCGCGAGGTTGATGAGGAACTTGCCGAACACGCGCATGTCGCCGCGGTCGAACAGGCCACCGCGGGTGGTCAGATAGCCCAGGGCGATGCAGAGGAAAATCGGGCCGGTGATGGCCAGGATGTCGAGCATGGGAGGCAGTCCTGGCGATCAGGACAGCGGATCGTTCGCGGCGGGACGGTGGGCGAGCAGTTGGTCCGCGTAGTCCTTCCACGGCGGATTGGGGCCCAGGCCCGCGAAGTGCCCCGCGCGCGCCTGCGCCGCCATCCAGTCGTGCTTGAGCGCAATGGCCGAGGCCATGAAGGGCTCGAAGCCGGCCTCGCGCACGGTGTTCGCCACCTCGCGCATCTCCTCGGCGCGGCGCTTGCCGTGCTGGGCCACGCGGCTGAAGAAGTAGGCGCCCTGCCTGGTCCAGTCGATGCCGGGAAAGGTTTCCTGCAGCGTGGCGATCATCGCGTCCTCGACACCGTAGTGCCGCGCGGTGGCGTAGCTCTCGATCACCAGCGCCTCCAGGCCCTTGATCATCACGCTGCGGCACATCTTGGTGGCCGATGCGATGCCCAGCTGTTCGCTGGCGACCTGGGCGTCCATGCCCAGCGCCGCCAGCACCGGCTGCAGGCGCGCGGCGTGCGCGCCGCCGAGCAGCATGGGCACGCGGATGCCGTAGGGCGGCACCGAGGTCATGACCCCGGCCTCGACATAGTGCGCGCCGGCCGCATCGATCAGCGCCGCGGCCTTCTGCTTGGTGCCGGGCGAGGCCGAGTTGAGGTCCAGGAACACACTGCCCGGCCGGACGTGCGGCGCCACCGCTTCGGCCACGGCGAGCGTGTTGCTCGCCGTCACCGCCGAGATCAGCAGCGTGGCCTGGGCGCACAGCGCAGCGGCGCTGTCGCAGACAACGACGCCGGCCGCCGCCGCATGCGCCAGCGGCTCCTCGCGCAGCGCCGGGTCCGAGAACTTCAGGTCCCAGGCACCGGTCCAGGCGGCCTGGTCCTTGAGGCCGGCCGTGAAGGCACGGCCCACCTCGCCGTAGCCGATCAGGCCGATGCGCACGTCGCTCATGCGGTCCTCACTGCTTGGGGATGTTCGCGCGCTCGATGACCGCGCCCCAGCGCTTGATGTCGGAAGCCAGCAGCGCTGCCGCTTCCTCCGGCGTGCTGGCATCGGCGTCGATGTTCAGGTCGGCCAGCTTCTTCTTCACTTCTGGCTTGGCCAGCGCGGCGACGATGTCCTTGTTCAGCCGGTCGATCACCGGGCGCGGCGTCTTGCCGGGCACCGCCAGCGCGTTCCAGGACGAGGCCTGGAAGTCCTTGACACCCTGCTCCACCGCGGTCGGCACCTCGGGCAGGATGCTCGAACGCTTCTTGCCGGTGACGGCCAGGGCGCGGAAGGCGCCGGCCTTGATCTGGGTCAGCGTGGGTCCGAGGATCTCCACGCCCACGTCCACCTGCTTGCCGCGCAGCGCGCCGACCAGTTCCGGCGTGGCCTTGAACGGCACGACCTGCGCGTCGATGCCGGCGCTGGACTTGAACAGCTCGGCCGCCAGGTTCTGCGTGCTGCCGATGTTGATGCTGCCGATGTTGAGCTTGTTGGGGTTGGCCTTGGCGAACGCGACCAGTTCGCCCAGGGTCTTGAACGGCGACTCGGCCGGCACCACCACCACCAGGTCGAAGGTGCCCAGGGTCGAGACCGGCGCCAGGTCCTTGAGCGTGTCGTAGGGCAGGCTCTTGAACAGGCTGGCCGTGACGGCGGTGCCGTTGGACATCAGGAACATCGTGTGGCCGTCGGGCTCGGCGCGCGCCACCGTGTCGGCAGCCACCACGCCCCCGGCACCGGGCCGGTTCTCGATCGTCACCGGCTGGCCCAGCGAGGTGCTCAGCTCGGCGCCCACGATGCGGGCCGTGAGGTCGCCCGCACCGCCCGCGGCGAACGGCACCACGATGCGCAGCGGCTTGCTCGGGAAGGTTTGCGCCTGTGCGGTGGAAGCGATGCCCAGCGCGGACAGCGCCAGGGCCGATGCCAGCAGGCCGCGGCGCAGCGGAGAAACGGAACAGCTCATGGAAGTCTCCTTGTGGTGGTGTGGTCGGGAACGAAAGTCAATGTATCCAGCAGAAAAAAGGCCCGCAATCGCTCGCGGGCCCATTCAGCTATTCAAGGTCTCGATAGCCGGTGCACAGGATCACAGGCGCAGCACGAACAGCGTGATCGACGGGAACGCCACCAGGATGGCGGTGCGCACGAAGTCGCTGGTGACAAAAGGCAGGATGGCGCGGTAGGTGTGGGTGATCGGCGTGTCCTTGGCCATCGAGTTGATGACAAACAGGTTCATGCCCACCGGTGGCGTGATCAACCCCACCTCCACCACGATCAGCACCAGGATGCCGAACCAGATGGCCAGCTCTTCGGGCGGCAGGCCGAAGTCCAGCGCCATGATGATGGGGAAGAACACCGGGATGGTCAGCAGGATCATGGACAGCGAGTCCATGAAGCAGCCCAGGATCACATACAGCACCAGGATGGCGATCAGCACCAGGATCGGGCTCAGCCCCCAGCCGGCCACCGCACCGGCGGCTTCCTGCGGCAGCTGCGACAGCGCCAGGAAGGTGTTGTAGAGGCCGGCGCCCAGCACGATCATGAAAATCATGCCGGTGGCGACGGCGGTGCCCAGCACCGAGTCCAGCAGGGTCTTGCGGTTGAGACCGCCGCTGGCCCAGGCCGCGATGCCGGTGCAGAAGGCCCCGATGGCCGCGCCCTCGGTGGGCGTGAAGATGCCGGTGTAGATGCCACCGACCACCACCAGGAAGATCGCGATCACGGGCCAGGTGGCCACGGTGGCGGCGATGCGGTCCTTCATGGGCATGGGCGCCATGGTGCCCATCTCCTGCGGCTTGAGGCGCGCGTAGATGGCGATGGTGATCATGTAGCCGATGGCCGCCAGGATGCCGGGCACGAAGGCGGCCAGGAACAGCTTGGCGATGTTCTGCTCGGTCAGGATGGCGTAGATCACCAGCACCACCGACGGCGGGATCAGGATGCCCAGCGTGCCGCCAGCCGCCAGGCAGGCGGTGGAGATGCCACCGGCGTAGCCGGCGCGCTTGAGTTCGGGCAGGGCCACCTGTCCCATGGTGGCCGCGGTGGCCAGCGAGGAACCGCAGATGGCGCCGAAGCCGGCACAGGCACCCACGGCCGCCATCGCCACACCGCCCTTGCGGTGGCCGATCCAGGCCTCGGCCGCCTTGAACAGTGCGCGGGAGAGCCCGCCCAGCGCCGCGAACTGTCCCATCAGCAGGAACAGCGGGATGACCGAGAGGTTGTAGTTGGAGAAGGTGGTGAACGTGACCTGCTTGAGCTGGTTGAGGATCGGGTCGGCGTTGCCGTAGATGACCCAGGAGCCGCCCAGGCCGCACAGCAGCATGGACAGGCCGATCGGCACGCGCACAAAGATCAGCAGCAGCAGGAAGGGGAAGGACCAGAGGGCCAGTTGGATGTTGCTCATGATGCTCGGGCTCTCGGTCTCAGTGGCTGACGTTGGCTTCGACGGTCCAGCCCTTGGGCTCGGACGCCAGGCCCAGACGGGTGAGGGTCTTGGCGACGTAGCAGATGCAGCCGATCACCGCACCCACCAGGCAGAAGGCATAGGCCCACCAGATGGGCATCTGCAGGATGAAGGTGGTCTCCAGGTATTCCTTCTTCTCCAGCATGCCTTCCCAGAGCTTCCAGGTCAGCACCAGCCAGACCAGCAGCATGGCCACATCGCTGAACAGGTCCACGCCCTTCTTGAACCAGGCGGGCATGTGCATGTAGAGCAGGTCCACCGTGGCATGCCCGCCGCGCAGGTAGCACCAGGGCAGGAAGTAGAAGATGGCAATGCCCACGCCGACCTCGACCAGTTCGAAGTCGCCGGGCACGGGCCCCAGACCCAGTCCGATCATGGCGCGACCGGCCACGCTGGCCACCACCATCAGCGTCAGCGCCACCAGCACGATCCCGCCGACGATGGCCGTCCAGTTGGCCAGGCGGTAAATGAACGAAATCATCCTCAGGTCCTTTGTTGTCTTGAGCGTCACGGGGCGCTCATTGTCTCTCACACGGTCTGCGCGCGCCCTCCGGGGGGCGCGCGAGACTCTATCTCATGATTTCACATGGGTAAACTGATTTCTAATTAAGAAATCGAAGACCCTGACCTCAGGCCGTTACTTGTTGTGCTTCGCCACCAGGGCGCGGGCCTCGGACGCCAGCTTGGCGCCATCAATGCCCTTGCCCTTCATTTCCGTCACCCAGTCGGACTCGACCACCGACGCGGTGCGGCGCCAGCGCTGGGTCTCGGCCACGTCGAGCGCCACCAGGTTGTTGCGGGCCTTCTGCGCCAGCGCCAGTCCGGCCTTGTCGCCCTCGTCCATGGCGCGACCGAATGACGCCGCCAGTTCGATGCCCGAGTTGTTGTCGATCACCTTTTTCAGGTCGGCCGGCAGCTTGTCGTAGGCCGCGCGGTTCATCACGAATGCGAAGGTCTGCGTGAACAGCCCGTCCTTGCCGGCGAAGCTGGTGTGGTTCTTGACCAGTTCGGTGATCTTGATCGACGGCGCGACTTCCCACGGCACGGTGGTGCCGTCGATCACGCCCTTGGACAGGGCTTCGGTCACCGCCGGCACCGGCATGCCCACGGGTGTGGCGCCGAGCTTGACCAGCATGTTGTTGATGATGCGCGAGCCACCGCGGATCTTCATGCCGCGCAGGCTTTCCAGCCCTGTCACCGGCTGCTTGGTGTGGAACAGGCCGGGGCCATGGGTGTGGGCCGCCAGCAGCTTGACCGACTTGAACTCGTCGGCGGCGTTCTTCTCCACGTACTCGTGGAAGGCGCGCGAACACTTCTCCGGGCCGCCGGTGCACATGAACGGCAGCTCGAACACCTCGGACTTGTTGAAGCGGCCCGGCGTGTAGCCCAGCACCGTCCAGGTGATGTCGGCCACGCCGTCGCGCGCCTGGTCGAACAGCTGGGGCGGCGAACCACCCATCTGCATGGCGTGGAAGTCCTGGATCTTGATGCGGCCGCCGGACTCGGCCTCGATCTTGCGGGCCCAGGGAATGATGGCCTTGGCGGGGATCACCGCCTGCGGGGGCAGGAACTGGTGCAGACGGAGGGTGACGGTCTGGGCCTGGGCCAGACCGGAGAAACCGAGGGAAGCCAGCGCGATCAGCGCGCCGCGGCGAAGCATGTTCATGAAAGCGAAGTCCAGGGGAAAGGGTGAAACTCAGTCGGCTGCTTCCGGAGCCCGGAAGAACGGCTGCACTGTGCGCGCTTTGCCACCTATTGAAAAGCAGCAGGTGCGACTTTCAGCTATGCCGGTTTGCTCTGTACCAGACAGTTAATTTCACGACATTCCGACCGGGCCAGGTCATGGGTGCCAGGTCGCCGCGGCCCCCCCGGCAGGCGACGGCCGCCGCGTGCCCGCGATTGCATACGAGAGCTCGTTGGCCGCCGTCATCACCGTCTGCGCCAGCTCCATCAGCCGCGCCTCTGGCAGCCGCGCCGTCGGCCCCGAGATGCAGACCGAGCCCAGCAGCCGCCAGTGCAGCCCGAACACCGGCGCCGACACGCTGGAGACCTCCGGCTCCCGCTCGCCCAACGAGAGATGAAAGCCCCGGCGGCGGATCGATTCGTAGGGCTCACCCGGCTCGCCGGAGAACGCCAGGATGACGCGCCCCGGCGCTCCCAGGTTCAGCGGCAGGCCGATGCCCACGCGCACGTGGTGGCGGATGGTCTGCGGCCCGTCCACCCGCGCCAGGCACTGGCGCTGCTGGCCTTCGCGCACGTAGAACGAGGCGCTCTCACCGGTCTGCACCGTCAGCGCGCGCAGCACCGGCTCCACCACCTCGTGCACGTCGAACACCGCCTGGTAACACGCGCCCAGCCAGCCCGCCGCGCGGCCCAGGCGCCAGCTGCCGTCCTCCTTCTGCACCAGGTAGTTCTCGGCCGCCAGCGTGCGCGCCAGGCGCAGCGTGGTGGTCTTGTGCATGCCGGTGCGCCGGCTCATCTCGGCCAGCGTGAGCTGGGGGTCGTCCATGCCGAAACACTCCAGCACGCGCAGCGCGCGGGTGACGGCGGTCACGCCGCCGGTGCTGCTCTCGGCGTCGGCCGTCTCGGGCGCCTCGGCGGTTTTTCGGGAGGGTTTCATGCCTTGGCCTATGTTTCAACTATTGAAACAGCATTGTATTGAACGAAACACGTCCGTACAGTCCGCCCCAGCCGCAACCCCACCGCTGCGGCCACCACCATCCACCGACATCCGGAGACAAGACATGCGCCTTTCCCGTCGCCACGCCCTCACCGCCGCCAGCCTGCTGCTGGCCACCGGTGCCGCCTTCGCCCAGGCCTACCCTGCCAAGCCCATCAAGGTCATCGTGCCCTTCCCGGCCGGTGGCGGCACCGACCTGATCGCCCGCGAGGTGACCACCAAGATCCAGACCACCAAGGGCTGGAACTTCGTGATCGAGAACCGCCCGGGCACCGGCGGCAACATCGGCATCGACGTGGTCGCCAAGTCGCCGGCCGACGGCTACACCATCGCCCTGGGCCAGACCAGCAACCTGGCGATCAACCCGACGCTCTACAGCAAGATGCCGTACGACTCGGTCAAGGACCTGACCCCCATCAGCCTGGTCGCCAACGCCCCGCTGGTCATGGTGGTGGGCGAGACCTCGCCCTTCAAGTCGCTGTCCGAAGTGGTGGCCGCGTCCAAGGCCAAGCCGGGCTCGCTGAACATGGCCTTCTCGGGCAACGGCACGGTGGCGCATCTGGCCAGCGTGTTGTTCCAGAAGTCGGCCGGCGTCGACTTCACCCACGTGCCCTACAAGGGCGCGGCCCAGGCAGCCACCGACGTGGTCAGCGGCCGTGTGGAGCTGTACCTGTCCTCCGTGCCCACACTGATCGGCCAGATCAAGACCGGCAAGATGCGCCCGATCGCGGTGACCTCGCTCAAGCGCGTGGACGACCTGCCCCAGGTGCCCACCATCGCCGAGTCGGGCGTGAAGGACTTCGAGGCCGTCACCTGGTTCGGCTTCGTCGCACCGGCGGGCACACCCAAGGACATCGTCGCCGTGCTCAACGCCGAGATCAACAAGGCCCTGCAGTCGACCGACGTGAAAAAGAAGCTGAGCGACCAGGGCGCCGACGTGCTGGGCGGCACGCCCGAAGCCTTCGGCAGCCTGATCAGGAGCGACCTTGCGCGCTGGGCCCCCATCGTCAAGGCCTCAGGTGCCACGCTGGACTGATTCCCTCCCCTTCACGACCGAGAGTTCCCCATGTCCCAGCCCGACATCGTCAAAGACTTCCCGCGCGTCGCGCCCGACCTGGTGGCGCAGGCCGCCCGGTTCCAGCCGGCCATCTTCTCCGACATCAACGGCCGCCGCGGCGCGCTGCACGGCCGCATCCAGGCGCTGCGTCCGCGCATGAAGGTGGCCGGCCCGGCCTTCACCGTCGAGGTGCGCCCCGGCGACAACCTCATGATCCACGCCGCCATCGCGCTGGCCAAACCCGGCGACGTGCTGGTGATCGACGGCAAGGGCGACCAGACCTCGGCCCTGATGGGCACCATCATGATGACCGCCTGCCGCCAGCTCGGCCTGGCCGGCGTGGTGATGGACGGCGCGGTGCGCGACAGCCTGGAAATCGACGAGATGGACTACCCGGTCTTCTCGGTCGGCACCAACCCCAACGGCCCGACCAAGAACAACGGCGGTCGCATCGGTCACCCCATCAGCATCGGCGGCGTGACGGTGCATCCGGGCGACTTCGTCATCGGCGACGGTGACGGCGTGGTGGTGGTCGAGCGCGAGGTGCTGCCCGGCCTGCTGCCGCTGGCCGAGCACAAGGTGCAGGCCGAAGCCAAGCGCATCGCCCAGATCAAGGAAGGCAACACCTCGGCCTCGTGGCTGACGGCTTCGCTGATCGCGGCCGGTGTGCTCAAGCAAGGAGAGACCTTGTGAGCCACAAACCCGTCATCCTCGTCACCGCCGCCGACCTGGCGCCACAGGCCCTGGCCCTGCTAGCAGACCATGAAGTGGTCTTTGCCGGGAAGACGCCGACGCAGGCCGACATCGTGGCGCTGGCGCGCCAGCACAACCCGGTCGGCATCATCGTGCGCTACAGCGGCGTGAACGCCGAGGTCATGGACGCCGCGCCCGCCCTGCGCGTGATCTCCAAACACGGCAGCGGCACCGACACCATCGACAAGGCCGCTGCGGCCGAACGCGGCATTGCCGTCACGGCCGCCGTGGGCGCCAACGCCGCCGCCGTGGCCGAACAGGCGATGGCCCTGCTGCTGGCCTGTGCCAAGTCGGTCGTGCAGCTGAACCAGCGCATGCACGACGGCCACTGGGACAAGGCCACGCACAAGAGCCTGGAGCTGGGCGGCCGCACGGTCGGCCTGGTCGGGCTGGGCGCCATCGGCCTGCGCTTCGCGAAGATGGCCGACGCCATGGGCCTGCGCGTGATCGGTTTCGACCCGTTCGCCAGGAACCTGCCCGATTACGTGAGCGCAGTGGACCTGGACACGCTCTGGCGCGAGTCGGACGCAATATCGCTGCACTGCCCGCTGACGCCCGAGAACAAGGGCCTGATCAACGCGCAGACGCTGGCGCGCTGCAAGCCGGGCGTGATCGTGGTGAACACCGCGCGCGGCGGCCTGATCGACGAGCCCGCCCTGCTGGCCGCCGTGCAGTCGGGCCAGGTGCGCATGGCGGGGCTGGACAGCTTCGCCGTCGAACCCATGACCGTGCCGCACATCTTCCACGGCCAGCCCGGCTTCGTGCTCAGCCCGCACATCGGCGGCGTGACCAGCGACGCCTATGTGAACATGGGCGTGGCCGCCGCGCAGAACACGCTGGCGGTGCTGGCCCGCAGCGAAGCCGCCACCGCCTGACCCACACCACAACGGAGACATTCATGAACACATTCAATGCACGCCGCGCCCTGCTCTCGGCCACCGCCCTCGCCTGCCTCGGCCTGCTGGCCGGCACCGCCCACGCCCAGTCCGCCTGGCCGGCCAAGATCGTCAAGATCGTCGTGCCCTACGCACCCGGCGGCGCCGTGGACGTGGTGACGCGCAAGATGGCACAGAAGCTCACCGAGCAGACCGGCCAGAGCTTCATCGTGGAAAACAAGCCCGGCGCCACCGGCACCATCGGTGCCAACTTCGTGGCCCAGGCCCAGCCCGACGGCTACACCCTGCTGGCCAACGACACCACCTACTCGCTGCTGCCGCACATCTTCAAGAAGCTGCCGTTCGACCACGCCACGCAGCTGGTGCCGGTGAGCGCCTACGTGTTCGCGCCCATGGGCCTGGCCGTCAACGCCGGTGCCAAGTACAAGACCCTGGCCGACCTGACCGCGCAGGCCAAGGCCGCGCCCAACACCGTCACCTATGGCACCGGCGGCCCGGGCACCACACCGCACTTCGCGAGTGAGGCCCTGGGCATTGCCAGCGGCGTGAACTTCATGCACATCCCCTACAAGGGTGCGGGCGAAGCCACGGCCGGCCTGCTGTCCCAGACCATCGACTTCCAGATCGCGTCCACCACCGGGCTGATGGGCAACGTCAAGGGCGGCAAGCTGCGCCTGCTCGCCGTCAGCGGCGACCAGCGACTGGCGGCCCTGCCCGATGTGCCGACCTTCCAGCAGGCCGGTGTGCCTTGGCGTGGCGTGGTCAACTGGACCGGCCTGTGGGCCCCCAAGGGCACGCCGGCCGAGGTGGTGCAGCGCCTGCAGAAGGAGATCGCCACCGCCATGGCCACGGACGACATGAAGCAGTTCGCGCAAGGCATGGGCGCCGAGCCGCGCCACGCGGGCGCGGACGAGTTCGCGAAGCTGCTCAAGGACAGCACCGACAGCTGGGGCAAGGTGGTGGCCAACACCGCGTTCGAGAAGCAGTAAGGTGTCCGCCACCGCCCGCTTCGCCTGAGGTCACCATGTTCCTGCTCCACCCGCCCGAGGTCCGCACGCTCGACGTCTTCACCACCCTGCCCGCGCGCTTTCGCCAGCGGCAGCGCACGGTGTGGAGCGACGCCAACATGGGCGGGCGCGAGGTCGATTGTTTTCTGGAGGGCCCGGTGTTCGACGGCGCCGGCAACCTGTACGTGACCGACATTCCGTTCGGGCGCGTGTTCCGCATCGACCCGCAAGGCGGGTGGGAACTGGTGGCGCAGTGGGACGGTGAGCCCAACGGCATGAAGTTCCTGAACGCCACCGAGCTGCTGGTGACCGACTACCGCAACGGCCTGATGGTGGTGGACAGCCGCAGCGGCGCGGTGCGGCCCTACCTGGGCCGGCGCAACACCGAGAGCTTCAAGGGCCTGAACGACCTCACGTTCGACTCACAGGGCAACCTGTATTTCACCGACCAGGGCCAGACCGGCCTGCACGACCCCACGGGCCGCGTCTACCGGCTCAGCCCCGGCGGCCGGCTGGACCTGCTGCTGGCCAACGTGCCCAGCCCCAACGGCATCGTGCTGTCGCTGGACGAGAAATTCCTGTTCGTCGCGGCCACGCGCGGCAACTGCGTCTGGCGCATGCCGCTGCTGGCCGATGGCGGCGTGTCCAAGGCCGGGCAGTTCTTCACGTCCTACGGCCCCAGCGGCCCGGACGGGCTGGCCATGGACAGCGCTGGCCAGCTGCTGGTGGCCAACCCGGGCCTGGCCTATGTGTGGGTGCTCAACCACCGCGCCGAGCCGGTGCAGGTGCTGCGCGCCGAGACCGGCGCCTCGCTCACCAACCTGGCCTTCGGCGGGCCGGAGCGCCAGACGCTGTACTGCACCGAATCCACCAGCGGCACCGTGCTGCGCGCAGAGATGGGCCATCCGGGAGCAAAGGTCCACCGACCCGACCAAGTCGTTTGATGCGATTCCCCCCAACAGAAAAGGGCTGCCGACCTTAGCCGGCAGCCCCTCGTCTGGTCACTGATCGGGCGGTTTACTTGTTGTACTTGGCGATCAGCGCACGCGCCTCGGACGCCAGCTTGGCGCCGTCGATGCCCTTGGCCTTCACCTCGTTGACCCAGTCGGTCTCCACCGTCGAGGCGGTGCGCTTCCAGCGCTGCACCTCGGCCAGCTCCAGCTCGGTGATCTTGTTGCCGGCCTTGACGGCGATCTCGCGCCCGGCCTTGTCGCCGTCGTCCATGGCCTTGCCGAACAGCGCCGCGGCCACCTGGCCCGAGTTGTTGTCGATCACCTTCTTCAGGTCCGGCGGCAGCTTCTCGTAGGACGCCTTGTTCATCGAGAAGGCAAAGGTCTGCGTGTACAGGCCTTCCTTGCCGGCAAAGGTGGTGTGGTTCTTCACCAGCTCCGTGACCTTCAGCGAGGGCGTCACTTCCCAGGGAATGGTGGTGCCGTCGATCACGCCCTTGGACAGGGCTTCGGTCACCGCCGGCACCGGCATGCCCACCGGCGTGGCGCCCAGCTTGGTCAGCATGTTGTTGATGATGCGCGAACCGCCGCGGATCTTCATGCCGCGCAGCGACTCCAGGCCCACCACCGGCTGCTTGGTGTGGAACAGGCCGGGGCCGTGGGTGTGCACGGCAATCAGCTTGACGTCCTTGAACTCGTCGGCGGCGAACTTCTCGACGTATTCCTGGATAGCCTTGGACGAAGCCTCGGCCGAGCTGCTCATGAACGGCAGTTCGAACACCTCGGTCTTGGGAAAGCGCCCCGGCGTGTAGCCCAGCACCGTCCAGGTCAGGTCGACCACACCGTCCTTGGCCTGGTCGAACAGCTGCGGCGGCGCGCCGCCCAGCTGCATGGCGTGGAACAGCTGCACCTTGATCTTGCCGCCGGACTCGGCCTCGACCTTCTGCGCCCAGGGCACGATGGCACGGGCGGGAATGGTGGCCTGCGGCGGCAGCATCTGGTGCAGGCGCAGCGTCACGGTCTGGGCCATCGCGGTCCCGGCCGTCGCCAGGGCAGCCACCGCGCCCAGGGTGGCCAGGGCGGTGCGACGGGGAATGAGCTTCATGGGTGTCTCCTTGGGTTGAAAAACGGGATGGATGGACTCAGCGGCGGCGCCGGATCATGCGGATCGCCGGCATGTTGCCGGTCAGAGGTTCGGAGGGGTGCGCGGCCAGCACCTCGACCAGGTTGCGGCGCGCCAGCCGCGAGTGCTCGCGCATGATGGACTCGGCGCGCGCGCCCTCGCGCTGCTCGATCGCGTCCAGCACCTGCCGGTGCTGGTCCTGCGCGACGATGAGCATGTCGCGCGCCCGCGTGGACTGCGCCTGCAGCAGCACGAAGCCCGAGGGCGAGGCGAACGGCAGGCTGGCAGCGCGCTCCAGCTGGCGCGTGATGGTGGGGCTGTCGGCCAGTTCGTAGAGCAGTGCGTGGAAATGGCTGTTGAGCGCGACGTAGGCCGAAAACGCCTCGTCGTCGAGCTTGGGCGCGGTCAGCAGCGCGTCGATGCGGTCCAGGCACTGGCGCGCCTCGGCCAGCACCACCAGGGGCGCGCCGCGTTCGGCCGCCAGCCGGGCCAGCAGGCCTTCGAGCGTGCCGCGCAGCTCGATGGCGTCGGCCACGTCGCGCTCGGAAAAGCTCTGCACCACATAGCCGCCACTGGGCAGGGCTTCGAGCAGGCCCTCCTGCTCCAGACGCACCAGCGCGGCTCGGATCGGGGTGCGCGACATGCCCAGCCGCTCGACGATGGCCAGCTCCGCGATGCGGGTGCCACCGGGCAGTTCGCCCGAAAGGATCAGCTCGCGCAGCTGCAGCAGCGCGCGCACCTGGGCGGTCTCGGACGACCCGCTGGGTGTGGAGGCGAGCGCTGCATCGGCTTGAAGGTCCTGGACCGTGTTCATGGATACCCAATGTATACAGAAACCCTGAAATTTCCCTCAGAGAGAACCCGATATCAGGGAAATCCATGAGTCTCTGTATCCAGTCAGAACGCCGTTGTGTTGGCTACGATGCCGCTGGCCACCACCACACGGAGACACCATGAGCACCCGCATCCCGTTCCGTGCCGACCACGTCGGCTCCTTCCTGCGCCCGGCCTACCTGCTGGAAGCGCGCGACCAGTTCTTCAACAAGAAGTCGATCACGGCCGAGCAGTTGCGCGCCGTGGAGGACAAGGCCATCACCGAGATCGTGAAGTTCCAGGCCGACGTGGGCCTGAAGTCGATCACCGACGGCGAGTTCCGCCGCACCTATTTCCACATCGACTTCCTGGAGCAGCTCGGCGGCGTGAAGACCGACATCCCGGTGACCATCGTGCGGCCCGACGGCACCGAAGAACTGGCGCCACCGGTGATCCGCGTGATCGACAAGGTGCGCCACGCCAAGAACATCCAGCTGGCCGACTTCCAGTACCTCAAGTCGCAGGTGGAGGCGCTGGGCATCAGCGGCCTGGTGCCCAAGGTCACCATCCCCTCGCCCACCATGCTGCACTTCCGCGGCGGCCGCGCCGGCATCAGCAAGGAGGCCTACCCCGAGCTGGACCCGGTGTTCTACGACGACGTGGCCAAGGCCTACGGCGACGAGCTGCAGAGCCTGGCCGACGCGGGCTGCACCTATGTGCAGATGGACGACACCAACATGGCCTACCTCTGCGACGAGAAGATGCGCGAGGCGGCGCGCCAGCGCGGCGACGACCCCAACGAGCTGCCGCACCGCTACGCCGCCTTCATCAACAAGGTGGTGGCGCGCAAGCCGGCCGGCATGACGCTGTGCATGCACCTGTGCCGCGGCAACTTCAAGAGCACCCACGCGGCGGCCGGCAACTACGAGCCGGTGGCCGAGGCCCTGCTCTCGGAGATGCACCTGGACGCCTATTTCATGGAATACGACGACGACCGCTCGGGCGACTTCCGGCCGCTGCGTTTCCTCAAGCCCGGCAAGACCGTGGTGCTGGGCCTGGTCACCACCAAGTTCGGGCAGCTGGAAAGCAAGGACGACCTCAAGCGCCGCATCGCCGAGGCCGCGCAGTACGCGCCGCTGGACCAGCTGGCGCTGAGCCCGCAGTGCGGCTTCTCGTCCACCGTGCACGGCAACAACATCGCCGTGGAAGACCAGCGCAGAAAGCTCGCGCTGGTGGTGGAAACCGCCCGTGAAGTCTGGGGCGACTGACCGCCCCGGTCAGGCCAGCCCGAGCAGGCGCACGGCATTGCCCTTGAGGATGCCGGGCATCACCTCGGGCTTGAAACCCGCGACCTCGAAGTCCTTCATCCAGCGCTCGGGCGTGATCAGCGGGTAGTCGCTGCCGAACAGGATGCGGTCCTTGAGCAGCGTGTTGGCGTACTGCACCAGCTGCTTGGGGAAGTACTTCGGGCTCCAGCCCGAGAGGTCGATCCAGACGTTGGGCTTGTGCGTGGCCACCGACAGCGCCTCGTCCTGCCAGGGGAAGCTGGGGTGCGCCATGACGATCTGCATGTCGGGGAAGTCGATCGCCACGTCGTCCAGGTGCATGGGGTTGCTGTACTCCAGCCGCAGCCCGCCGCCGCAGCGCATGCCCGATCCGATGCCGCTGTGGCCGGTGTGGAAGATGGCGGGCAGCTTGTGCGCGTTGATCACCTCGTAGATCGGCCAGGCCATCTTGTCGTAGGGGTGGTAGCCCTGCACCGTGGGGTGGAACTTGAAGCCCTTGATGCCCTCTTCCTTGATCAGACGCTCGGCCTCGCGCGCCCCCATCTTGCCCTTGTGCGGGTCGATGCTGGCAAAGGCCACCATCATGTCGCTGTTGTCGCGCGCGGCCTTGGCGATCTCCTCGTTCGGAATGCGCCGGCGGCCCAGCTTGGACTCGCTGTCCACGGTGAACATCACCAGGCCGATCTTGCGTTCGCGGTAGTAGGCCACCGTCTCTTCGATGGTCGGTCGGCGGTTGCTGCCGAAGTACTTGTCGGCGGCGCGGTCGTACTCCTCGCCGTAGTTGTCGAACGGGTTCCAGCAGCTCACTTCGGCGTGGGTGTGGATGTCGATGGCGATCAGGTTCTGGTGGTCCATGCTGTTTCCTCACTAGGGTAAGTACTGATGAGATTGGAGGATGTCTCGCTTGATTTGGTTATTGTTTATAACAATAATTTCAACACTCAACAAGCGCAGAAATCCTCACCATCATGACGTTCCAACACCCCGACCTGAGCGTGCAGCTGCACGGCGAGCAACAGGAAATCGCCATCGTCACCATGAACAGGCCCGCCAAGCGCAACGCGCTGAACGACGGCCTCATCCTGGCCATCCGCGACGCCTTCCAGAACCTGCCCGCCAGTGTGCGCGCGGCCGTGGTCGATGGCGAGGGCGAACACTTCTGCGCCGGCCTGGACCTGTCGGAACTCAGCGAGCGCGACGCCGCCGAAGGCGTGTTCCATTCGCGCATGTGGCATGCCGCGCTGGAATGCGTCGAGAAGGGCACCGTGCCTGTCATCGCCGCCCTTCACGGTGCGGTGGTGGGTGGTGGCCTGGAGCTGGCCAGCGCCTGCCACATCCGCGTGGCCGACGAGACCACCTTCTATGCCCTGCCCGAAGGCACGCGCGGCATCTTTGTCGGCGGCGGTGGCGCGGTGCGCGTGCCCAAGCTGATCGGGGCCGCCCGCATGACCGACATGATGCTCACAGGCCGCGTCTACAACGCCGCCGATGGCGAGCGCGTGGGCCTGTCGCAGTACCTGGTGCCCGGCGGCACCGCGCGCGAGAAGGCCATCGAGCTGGCGACGCGCATCGCCACCAACGCGCGCATGACCAACTTCGCGCTCATGCACGCCCTGCCCCGCATTGCCGAACAGCCGGCCGACCATGGCCTGTTCACCGAAGCGCTGATGGCGTCCATTGCGCAGTCGGCGCCGGAAGCCAAGGAGCGTGTGCGCGCTTTCCTCGAAGGCAAGGCGGCAAAAGTCAAGAAGGCCGACTGACCGAACAGACGCCGCACAGAAGACCCGAGGAGACTACGTGAGCACAGCGAAATACCGCCCCCTGAAGTTCGGCGTGACCCGCGCCACCGTGCGCGACGGCGAGACCGGCGTGCACTACCTGCGCGCCGACCAGGACCTGGGCCCCTACCCCGAGCGCCTGACCGACCGGCTGGTGCACTGGGCGAAGGAGCGCCCGGACCAGACCCTGTTTGCGCGCCGCGTCAAGAACGCCGACGGCAGCAGCGGCGACTGGAAGCACATCAGCTTCGCGCAGGCGCTGGACGCCGCGCGCCGCATCGGCCAGGGCCTGCTCAACCGCGGCCTCTCGGCCGAGCGCCCGGTGCTGATCCTCAGCGAGAACGACCTCGAACACGCGCTGCTCGCGCTGGGCTGCCTCTACGCCGGCGTCGCCTACTGCCCGACCTCGCCGGCCTACTCGCTGATCAGCCAGGACTACGACAAGCTCAAGCACGTCATCAAGACGCTCACGCCGGGGATGGTGTTCGCCAGCGACGCGCTGCGCTACAGCCGCGCCATGCTCGCCACCGTGGCCGAGGACGTGGAACTGGTCTGCACGAACGGCACGGTGCCGGGCCGCGACACGACCTCTTTCGCCGCCCTGATGGCCACCGAGCCGACACCCGCGGTCGACGCCGCGATGGCCGCCACCGGCCCCGACACCATCGCCAAGTTCCTGTTCACCTCGGGCTCGACCAAGATGCCCAAGGCGGTCATCAACACGCAGCGTCTGTGGTGCGCGAACCAGGCGCAGATGGCGGCCTCGATGCCGGTGCTGGCCGAGAAGCCGCTGGTGCTGGTGGACTGGCTGCCCTGGAACCACACCTTCGGCGGCAACCACAACTTCGGCATGGTGATCTACCACGGCGGCACGCTCTACATCGACGACGGCAAGCCCACGCCCGCGCTGATGCACGAGACCCTGCGCAACCTGCGCGAGATCTCGCCCACGGTCTACTTCAACGTGCCGACCGGTTTCGAAGCGATTGCCAACGCGATGAAGACCGACGACCTGCTGCGCAAGACCCTGCTGGCCAAGGTCAACATGTTTTTCTACGCCGGCGCCGCGCTGGCCCAGCCGATCTGGGACAGCCTGTTCGAGAGCGCCGAGCGCGAGGTGGGCGAGCGCATCGTCATGGGCACCGGCCTGGGCATGACCGAGTCCGGTCCTTTCGGCATCTTTGTCACCAGCCCCAACGTGAACGCCGGCGACCTGGGCC
Organism: Hydrogenophaga pseudoflava; assembly: GCF_004353865.1. Classification (NCBI taxonomy): domain Bacteria; kingdom Pseudomonadati; phylum Pseudomonadota; class Betaproteobacteria; order Burkholderiales; family Comamonadaceae; genus Hydrogenophaga; species Hydrogenophaga pseudoflava. Next base: position 1,625,146 of record NZ_CP037867.1, on the reverse strand, counting down.
TGCCGACGCCGGGCCTGGAACTCAAGCTGGTCGACATGCAGGGCAAGACCGAGGTCCGCTACAAAGGCCCGAACATCACACCCGGCTACTGGCGCCAGCCCGAGGAAACCGCCGAGGCCTTCGACGAGGAAGGCTTCTTCAAGACCGGCGACGCGGTCAAGTGGATCGACGAGACCGATGTGCACCAGGGCCTGAAGTTCGACGGCCGCATCGCCGAGGACTTCAAGCTCGCCACCGGCACCTTCGTCAGCGTGGGACCGCTGCGCGGCAAGATCATCGCGGCCGGCGCGCCCTACATCCAGGACGTGGTGCTGACCGGTCTGAACATGAAGGAGGTGGGCGCCATGGTGTTCCCGACCCCGGCCGTGCGCCAGCTCTCGGACCTGCCGGCCGACGCGTCGCTGCACGATGTGCTCGACACCCCCGGCGTGCTCGCCCAGTTCCAGAAAATCGTGGACGAACTGGCGCGCAACGCCACCGGCTCGGCCAACCGCATCGCGCGCCTGTGCCTGCTGGCCGACCCGCCCACCATCGACCGTGGCGAGATCACCGACAAGGGTTCGATCAACCAGCGCGCCGTGCTGACGCACCGCGCCGACACGGTGGCCAAGCTGCACAGCGACGGCCTGCGCTACATCATCAAGCCGTCGATCTGAGGAGCTTCCGATGGCCAGCAAAGGCTTCTTCAACGCGTTCGCCGATGTGGTGATCCTCGACGGCGTGCGCACGCCGATGGTGGACTACTGCGGCGCGCTCGGCCACATCTCGCCGACCGACCTGGGCATCAAGGCCGCGCGCGCGGCGCTGGCCCGCGCCGGCGTCGCGCCCAGCGAGATCGGCTCGGTGGTCACCGGCAACATGGCGCCCGGCGACTTCGACCAGTTCTTCCTGCCGCGCCACATCGGGCTGTACGCTGGCGTGCCGGTCGAGGTGCCGGCGATCATGGCGCAGCGCATCTGCGGCACCGGCTTCGAGCTGTTCCGCCAGGCGGGTGAACACATCCAGGGTGGCGCCGCCGACGTGGCGCTGGTGGTCGGCACCGAAAGCATGACGCGCAACCCCATCGCCGCCTTCGACCACCGCACCGGCTTCAAGCTCGGTTCGCCGGTGGGGTTCAAGGACTACATGTGGGAGGCGCTGAAGGACCCGGCGGCAGGCATCAACATGATCCAGACAGCCGAGAACCTGGCGAAGAAATACGGCATCACCCGCGAGGAAGTCGACGTGTTCGCCTCCTCGTCCTTTGCCAAGGCCGTGGCCGCGCAGGAGAGCGGGTTCCTGGCCGGCGAGATCGTGCCCGTGGTCAGCGAGAAGTTCGAGATCGAGGGCTACAAGGCGCGCGGCATCCGCCTGCAGGGCAAAGTGACCGAGGTCTCGACCGACACCCACCCGCGCCTGTCGCCGGTCGAGGTGCTGGCCCGGCTCAAGCCGGTGTTCGAGAACGGCGTGCAGACCGGCGGCAACAGCTCGGCCCTGGTCGACGCGGCCGCGGCCTGCGTGGTGAGCTCGGGCGCCTATGCGAAGACGCAAGGCCGCAAGCCCCTGGCGCGCGTGGTCGCCGCGGCCGCCGTGGGCGTGCCGCCCGAGATCATGGGCATCGGCCCGGCCCCCGCCATCCGCCTGCTGCTGGAGCGCACCGGCCTGAAGCTCGACGACATCGCGCGCTTCGAGGTCAACGAAGCCCAGGGCGCGCAGACCCTCGCGGTCGCGAAGGAACTGGGCATGGACATCGACAGGCTCAACGTCAACGGCGGCGCCATCGCCCTGGGTCACCCGCTGGCCGCGACCGGCGTGCGCCTGACGCTGACCCTGGCGCGCGAGCTGCAGCGCAGCGGCAAGAAGTACGGCATTTCCAGCGCCTGCGTGGGCGGTGGCCAAGGCATTGCCCTCCTCATTGAGAACCCGGAAGGACACTGACATGAACATCCAAGGACAAGCGGCCCTCGTCACCGGTGGTGGTTCCGGCCTCGGCGAAGCCACGGCGCGCGAACTGGCCCGCCTGGGCGCCAGGGTCGCGGTGCTCGACCTCAACCTCGAGAACGCCCAGCGCGTCGCCAAGGACATCGGCGGCGTGGCGGTGCAATGCAACGTGTCGGACCCGGACAGCATGCAGGCCGCTGTCGAGGCCGCCGCCGCGGCCCACGGCCCGGCGCGCATCCTGATGCAGATTGCCGGCATCGGCAGTGCCAAGCGCGTGGTCGGCAAGGACGGCAACGCCGCGCCGCTGGCCGACTTCGCCCGCGTGATCAACGTCAACCTGATCGGCACCTACAACGCGGCCCGCCTGTTCGCCGCCGCCTGCGCCAAGCTGGAGCCGATGGAAGACGGCGAGCGCGGCGTGATGGTCTTCACCGCCAGCGTCGCCGCCTTCGACGGCCAGGTGGGCCAGCAGGCCTACAGCGCGTCCAAGGCCGGCGTGGCCGGCATGACGCTGCCGATGGCGCGCGACCTGGCGCAGCACGGCATCCGCGTCTGCACCATCGCACCCGGCCTGTTCGCCACACCGCTGCTCAAGGAACTGCCCGAGCCGGTGCAGGAATCCCTGGCCAAGAGCATCCCGTTCCCGCAACGTCTGGGCAAGCCCGAAGAGTTCGCCCAGCTGGCTGCGCACATCGTCAGCAACGGCCATCTCAACGGCGAGGTGATCCGCCTGGACGGCGCCCTGCGCATGGCCCCGCGCTGAACAGACCACCATGAGCAAGACCGTTGTCTACGAGGTGGAGGTGATGTTCGGCGACTGCGATCCCGCCGGCATCGTCTTCTTCCCCAACTTCAGCAAATGGATGGACGCCTCGTCGCTGAACTTCTTCGTGCAGTGCGGCGTGCCGCCCTGGCGCGAGCTGGTCAAGACCACCGGCATCATCGGCACGCCGCTGCTGGAGATCCACACCAAGTTCATGAAGCCCGCCACGTACGGCGAGCGGCTGCAGGTGCACACCAGCGTCATCGAATGGCGCGACAAGGTGTTCATCCACCGGCACGTGGTGAAACGGGGCGATGACGTGCTGTGCGAGGGCACGGAAACACGCGCCTTCGTGATACGCCCGCCGGAGACGCCCGACCGCATCAAGGCGATTCCCGTACCCGCAGACATCAAGGCCCTGTGCAGCTGAGCCCACCCGTTTCCCCCTGAGTTTTTCCACCACCACCCCAAGAAGGAGACATCCATGAAAACCGTCAAGACCCTCGTTGCCGTGGCCATTGCAGCCCTCAGCAGCACCGCGGCGCTGGCCGACATCAACATCGGCGTGAGCCTCTCGCTCACCGGACCGGGCTCCGGCCTGGGCATTCCGATGCAGAACCAGTTCAAGCTGTTCCCCACCACCATCGCGGGCGAGAAAGTCAACCTGATCATCCTGGACGACGCCAGCGACCCGGGCAAGGGTGCGGCCAACGCACGCCGTTTCGTGACCGAAGACAAGGTCGACCTGATCATCGGCTCCTGCCTGACCCCTGTGGCTGCCGCCATGACCCCGGTCGCCACGGAAGCCAAGACGGTCCAGCTGGCCGCGTCGCCCGTGGGCGTGCCGCCCGGCGCCGATCAGTGGATGTTCCGCCTGCCGCAGGGCAACGACGTGATGGCCCACGCCATGGTCGAGCACATGAAGAAGCAGAACGTCAAGACGATCGGCTTCCTGGGCTACACCGACGCCTACGGCGAGCTGTGGCTCAAGGCACTCACGCCGCTGGCCGAGAAGGCCGGCATGAAAGTGGTGGCCACCGAGCGCTTCGCCCGCACCGACACCAGCGTGACGCCGCAAGCGCTCAAGCTCAGCTCGGCCAACCCCGATGCGATCCTGGTGGTGGCTTCGGGTTCGGGCGCCGCGATGCCGCACAAGGCGGTCATCGAGCGCGGCTACAAGGGCAAGATCTACCAGACGCACGCGGCCGCCACGCCCGACCTGGTGCGCATCGGTGGCAAGGACGTCGAAGGCTCTTTCGTCGTGTCCGGCCCGGCCGTCATCGCGGAGCAGCTGCCTGACAGCCATCCTTCCAAGAAGCTGGCGGTGGACTTCGTCACCAACTACGAGAAGCTGATGGGCCCTGGCACGCGCAACCAGTTCGCCGGCCACAGCTACGACGCGGCCATTGCCCTGAACAAGGCCGTGCCGCTGGCGCTCAAGAGCGGCAAGCCCGGCACGCCGGAGTTCCGTGCCGGTCTGCGCGACGCGCTTGAAACCATGGGCCGCACCGTGTTCGCGCACGGCGTGATGAACTGGACCAAGAGCGACCACTGGGGCTACACCAACGAGACCGGCGTGATGCTCAAGGTGGTGGACGGCAAGTTCAAGGTGGAGTGATTCGGAACGCCTCCCCCTCCCGCCTCCGGCGGGAGGGGGAGCGACACCTGGTTTCGGCGCGCCTGCGTTCGAGGTTCTTCTTGGGCGCTTCCCTTTCTCGCTAAGGCTTCCTATGGATTTCTCTATCGCCAGCATCCTGGCGCTGGATGGCCTCACCAACGGCGCCGTGTACGCGCTGCTGGGCCTGGCCATCGTCCTGGTGTTCACCGTCACCCGGATCATCTTCATTCCCCAGGGGGAGTTTGTCGCGTACGGCGCGCTCACCCTGGCCATCTTCCAGACCGGCCAGGTGCCCGGCACGGTCTGGCTGCTGCTGCTGCTCGCCGCTCTCGCCGCGCTGATGGAGCTGACCGAATGCTGGCGCCAGCACCGCGGCACCTGGCCCGCGCTGAAGGCCGCGGGACGCATGCTCGTGTTGCCCGTCGTGGTCTCCGTCGTGGCCATCTGGGCCGCGCCGCAGCAGTTCCCGCTGTGGGTGCAGGCCGCGCTCAGCGTGGCCGTGGTGACAGTCTATGGCCCGCTGATCTACCGTGTGGCCTACCAGTCGCTGGAGAGCTCCACGCCGCTGGTGCTCTTGATCGTCTCGGTCGGTGTGCACTTCGCCATGACCGGCCTGGGGCTGGTGTTCTTCGGTGCGGAAGGTTTCCGGAATCCGGCCTTCTGGGATGAGCGCTACACCATCGGCCCCGTGATGCTGTCGGGTCAGACCATCATCACGTTTGCAGCCACGGTGGCCCTCATCGCCATGCTCTGGCTCTACTTCGAACGCTCGCTGCGCGGCAAGGCCTTGCGTGCCATCGCAGTGAACCGAACGGGCGCACGGCTCATGGGCATCTCGTCCCAGGCGTCGGGCCAGCTCACGATGACCATGGCGGCCTTCATCGGCGCGCTCTCGGGCCTGCTGATCGGCCCGACCACCACCGTGTTCTACGACTCGGGTTTCCTGATCGGCCTCAAGGGCTTCGTGGCCGCCGTCGCGGCCGGCCTCTCGAGCTACCCCGGCGCCCTCATCGCGGCGATGGGCGTGGGCGTGATCGAGTCCTTCGGTTCGTTCTGGGCCAGCGCCTTCAAGGAAGTGATCGTGTTCACCTTGATTCTCCCTGTCCTGCTTGTCAGGTCCTTGCGCAGCAAGCACTCCGACGAGGACCACTGACATGCCCAAACACCAACATCTCGGCCTGCTGATCCTGGCCCTGGCGATTCCCGTGATCGCCCTGCTCCCGCTGCCCGACTTCTGGATCACCCAGCTCAACATGATCGGCATGTACAGCATGACGGTGCTCGGCCTGGTCCTGCTGACCGGCGTGGGCGGGCTCACCTCCTTCGGTCAGGCGGCCTTCGTCGGCATCGGGGCCTACACCACGGCCTGGCTCACGCTCAACCTGGGCATGTCGCCCTGGATCACGCTCTTCATCGGCCTGGCCCTCACCGCCGGCAGTGCGCTGATCGTCGGTCTGATCACGCTGCGCATGTCGGGCCACTACCTGCCGCTGGCCACCATCGCCTGGGGCCTGTCGCTGTACTACCTCATGGGCAACCTCGACGCACTGGGCAAGTACGACGGACTGCTGGGCATCCAGAGCCTGTCGGTGGCGGGATTCGACATCGGCCAGGGGCGTGCGTTCTTCGTACTGACCTGGTTCATCCTGCTGGCTTTCGCCGCCGCGCTGCTGCACCTGCTCGACTCGCGCGCCGGGCGCGCCATCCGCTCGCTCAAGAGCGGCTCGCAGATGGCCGAAGCCATGGGCATCAGCACCTTCCGCTACAAGGTGACCATCTTCGTGCTGGCCGCGCTGTTTGCCTCGGTGGCCGGCTGGCTGCTGGCGCACTTCCAGCGCACGGTGAACCCCTCGGCCTTCGGCCTGAAGATGGGCATCGAGTACCTGTTCATGGCGGTGATCGGTGGCGTGGGCCACGTCTGGGGTGCGATCGTCGGCGCCGGCCTCATCCGTGTCCTGGAAGACCAGCTGCAGGTGTTGCTGCCCAAGCTGATGGGCACCAGCGGCAGCTACGAGGTGATCGTCTTCGGCGTGGCGCTGGTGGTGATGCTCAAGTACCTGCCCGACGGCCTGTGGTCGATGGTGGGCAAGCACATACCGGCAAAGCCGCGCAAGGTGGACTGGCAGCACGCGGCCGCGCTGCCCGAACGCGCCAAGCCCGCCAATGGAGAACTGGTTCTGGACGTGCAGAAGGCGCGCATGCAGTTCGGTGGCCTGGTCGCGGTGAACGACATCAGCTTCCAGATCCACGCCGGCCAGATCGTCGGGCTGATCGGCCCCAACGGTGCGGGCAAGTCCACCACGTTCAACCTCATCACTGGCGTGTTGCCCGCCACCAGCGGCGAGGTGCGTTTCCAGGGCCGCAACGTCATCGGCACGCCCTCGCGCGACATCGCACAGCTGGGCATGGCGCGCACGTTCCAGCACGTCAAGATGATTCCGGACATGACCGTGCTGGAGAACGTGGCCCTGGGCGCGCACACGCGGGGCCGCAAGGGCGTGCTGCCCGCCATGCTGCGCACCAACCGCGCCGAGGAGCGGCAACTGTTCCGCGAGGCGCAGCGCCAGCTGGAGCGCATCGGCATGGGCGAGTACCTGCACGAACAGGCCGGCAACCTCGCCATGGGCCCGCAACGGCTGATGGAAATCGCACGGGCCTTGTGCGCCGATCCGACGCTGCTGCTGCTCGACGAGCCCGCCGCCGGCCTGCGCCACAAGGAAAAGCAGGCCCTGGCCGACGTGCTGCGCCAGCTCAAGGGCGAAGGCATGAGCATCCTGCTGGTGGAGCACGACATGGATCTGGTGATGCAGATCTGCGACCACCTGGTGGTGATGGAGTTCGGCACGCTGCTCACGCAAGGACCGCCCGAACAGGTACAGCAAGACCCGAAGGTGCGCGCGGCCTATCTGGGAACGGAACACTAAATGAGCAACCCGATTCTTCAAGTCAAGGGACTGCGCGCCGGCTACGGCCGCGCCGAGGTGCTGCACGGCATCGACATCGAGGCCCAGCCGGGCGGCGTGATCACCGTCATCGGTCCCAACGGCGCGGGCAAGTCCACCCTGCTCAACACGCTCATGGGCATCCTGCCCGGTCAGGGCTCGATCCTGTTCCGTGGCCAGGACATCACCACCCTCACGCTCGAAGAGCGCGTGATGAGCGGCATGGCGCTGGTGCCCGAGAAGCGCGAACTCTTCGGCACCATGCCGGTGGAAGACAACCTGCTGCTCGGCGGCTTTCGCCAGATGCGCCAGGGCAACGCGAAATGGCGCAGCCGGCTCGACGACGTCTACGCCATCTTCCCGCGACTGCAGGAGCGCCGGCTGCAACTGGCCGGCACGCTCTCGGGCGGTGAACGCCAGATGCTGGCCGTGGGACGCGCCCTGATGTCCGGCCCCGACCTGCTGATGCTCGACGAGCCCAGCCTGGGCCTGGCGCCGCTCATCGTGCGCGAGATCTTTTCCATCATCGAGCGGCTGCGCCAGACCGGCGTGACCATCGTGCTGGTGGAGCAGAACGCACGCGCCGCACTGCAAGTGGCCGACCACGGGTATGTGCTGGAGATGGGCGAACTCAGCGCACAAGGGCCTGCCATGGAGCTGGCCAGCGACCCCCGCGTGATCGAAACCTATCTCGGCACCGCGAGAAAGCGCCCCTGATCCCAACCACCCCCAAGGAGACTCCGATGAACCACACTCTGCGCCGCCTGCAACTGCTGCCCTTGCCGCTGGGGCTGGGTCTGCTTGTCGCCGCCTGCGGCACCACCGCGCCGGGCACCTCGCCTGCGCCGCTGGCACCCGCCATGGGGGCCAGCCTGAACCAGTGTGCGGCGCTGACCGGCCAGTTCCGGTTCGAGCAGGCGCACATCGATTCCGCCGAGTCCGTGGCCGCGGGTGGCCTCATGCTGGCCGGCCGGCCTGTGGCCGAACACTGCCTGGTCAAGGGCGCGATGCACAAGCGCAAAGGCAGCGACGGCCGCGACTACGCGATCGGCTTCGAGATGCGCCTGCCCAAGGCCTGGAACGGCCGCTTCTACTACCAGGGCAACGGCGGGCTGGACGGCTCGGTGAAGACGGCCGACGGGGCACTGGGCGGCGGCCCGCTGACCGGCGCGCTGATGCAGGGCTTCGCCGTCATCAGCTCCGACGCCGGCCACACCGGCCCGCAGACGCCCTACTTCGGCCTCGAAGCCCAGTCGCGGCTGGACTACGGCTACCAGGCGGTGGCCAAGCTCACCCCCATGGCCAAGGCGCTGATCGCCGCGGCTTACGGCAAGGGCCCGGACCGCTCCTACCTGGGCGGCTGCTCCAACGGCGGGCGCCACGCCATGGTCGAGGCTGCGCGCGGCCAGGCCTACGACGGCTACCTGGTCGGCGCGCCCGGCTACCGCCTGCCCAACGCCGCGCTGGCCCAGCTCTGGGGCGCGCAGCAGTGGGCGCCGCTGGCGGTGCCCGGCGCGACCACCCAGCACCCGCTCAACCCCAACGCGAAGATCCCCGACCTCAGCGGTGCCTTCACCAAGGCCGAACGCCAGCTGGTGGCCAACGCCATCCTGGGCAAGTGCGACGCGCTCGACGGCGCGAAGGACGGCATGGTCCAGGCCACGCAGGCCTGCCAGGCCGCGTTCAACCTCAAGACCGACGTGGCCACCTGCACTGGGGACCGCAACGGCCAGTGCCTGAGCGCGGCGCAGAAGGACGTGGTGGCCCGCGTGTTCGCCGGTGGCCGCACCAGCTCGGGCGCATCCATCTACTCAGCCTTCCCCTACGACCCCGGCCTGGCCGGTGACAACTGGGGCACCTGGAAGTTCGCCAACTCGGTGGCGCTGGACCCGCTGTCGGTCGGCACCGTGTTCAGCGTGCCGCCGGGCATGTTCGATCCGCTCAAGGTCGACATCAGCGCCCGCTTGCCGATGTTCAGCGCCACCAACGAGGTCTACCGCGAATCCGGCCTGTCGCTGATGACGCCGCCCGGCCACGAGAACCCGGTGAACCTGGCCAAGCTGAAAGACCGCGGCGCCAAGATGATCGTCTACCACGGCGTGGCCGATGCGATCTTCTCCGCAGAGGACACGCGCCAGTGGCTGCTGCGCCTGGACCAGGCGCTGGGCGGCAAGGCCGACAGCTTCGCCCGCTTCTTCCCGGTGCCGGGCATGGCGCACTGCAGCGGCGGCCCGTCCACCGACCAGTTCGACCTGCTCTCGCCGCTGGTGAAGTGGGTCGAGCAGGGCGAAGCGCCCCAGGCCGTGAAGGCCACCGCGCGTGGCGCCGGCAACCCCGGCGGCGCCAACAGCGAGCTGCCCGCCAGCTGGTCGCCCAACCGCAGCCGGCCGCTGTGCGCCTACCCCACGGTCGCGACCTACAAGGGCAGCGGCAGCATGGAAGACGCGTCCAGCTTCGCCTGCCGCTGACCCCCACACGTCCACCGAACGGAGCTCCACCATGTATTACGAACCAGGCAAGACCCCCCACGGCCTGCCGCACGACCCGTTCAAGTCCTGCGTGATCCCCCGCCCCATCGGCTGGATCTCCACGGTGGACGCGCAGGGCCGCGACAACCTCGCGCCCTACAGCCAGTTCCAGAACGTGACCTTCGACCCGCCCATCGTCATGTTCAGCGCCAACCAGAGCACGCAGGGCGAGCGCAAGGACTCGGTGCGCAACGCCGAGCAGATGGGCCAGTTCGTCTGGAACATGGCGACCTGGGCGCTGCGCGAGGCGGTGAACATCAGCGCCGAGGAGCTGCCACCGGGCGTCGATGAATTCGAACGCGCCGGGCTGGAGAAGCTGGACAGCCGCCTTGTGAAGCCCAAGCGCATCAAGGGCTCGCCGATCCAGTTCGAGTGCGAGTACCTCAACACCGTGCGCTTCCCCGGCCGCCCGCCCATGGGCACCGTCGACGTGGTGTTCGGCCGCGTGGTCGGCATCCACATCGACGACGCCTACATCGACGGCAACGGCCTGGTCGACGTGCTCAAGATCCAGCCCATCGCGCGCATGGGCTACTACGACTACACCGTGGTCGACAACAAGTTCCAGATGGTCATTCCCGGCAGCAACAAGGCGCTGCTGGCCGGTCTCGAAGGATCGCCCGACAAGACCCAGGACGCCACCAGCGGCCGCTGACGTTTTCCTCTCTCTCCGCTTCTGCTCACCGTGAACCACTTCCAGCCCGCCACCGCCGACATGGCCTTCGTCCTGCAGTCCGTGCTGCAGGCCCCGCAACAGCTGCAGGCGTTGCCCGCGCACGCCGAGGCCGATACCGACCTGATGCAGCAGGTGCTGGAGGAATCGGGCAAGTTCGTGGCCGAGGTGGTGGCCCCGCTCAACCGCGACGGCGACGAGATCGGCGCGCAATTCAGGGACGGCGCCGTCACCATGCCGCCGGGTTTCCGCGACGCCTACCAGGCCTTCTGGCAGGCCGGCTGGCCCGCCCTCGCCTGCGCCACCGAAGACGGCGGCCAGGGTCTGCCGACGGTGCTGGAGGCCATGCTCTACGAGATGCTCAGCGCCGCCAACCACGGCTGGACCATGGCGCCCGGCCTGCTGCACGGCGCCTACGAGTGCATCAAGCACCACGCGTCCGACGAGCTCAAGGCGCGCTATCTGGAGAAAGTCGCCACCGGCGAATGGCTGGCCACCATGTGCCTGACCGAGCCGCACGCCGGATCGGACCTGGGCCTGTGCCGAACCAAGGCCGTGCCGCTGCCCGACGGCCGCTACGCGCTCAGCGGCACCAAGATCTTCATCTCCGGCGGCGAGCACGACCTGAGCGACAACATCGTGCACCTGGTGCTCGCGCGCCTGCCCGATGCGCCGCCCGGCCCCAAGGGCCTGTCGCTGTTCCTGGTGCCGAAGTTCTACGAGGACGGCACGCGCAGCGCGGCGGTGTGCGAACGCATCGAAGAGAAGATGGGCCTGCACGGCAGCCCGACCTGCGTGATGCGCTTCGACGAGGCGCCGGGCTGGATCGTCGGCGAACCGGGCAAGGGCCTGAACGCGATGTTCGTGATGATGAACGCGGCCCGGCTGCACGTGGGCCTGCAGGGCATCGGCCTGCTCGAAGCCGCCTGGCAGAAGGCCGACGCGTACTCGAAGGAGCGCCGCCAGATGCGCGCGCCGGGCGGCAGCGCGAAAGCCGGCGAAGCCGATCTGATCGAGCAGCACCCGGCCATGCGCCGCATCCTGGACGCGCAGCGCGCCTGGATCGACGCCGGCCGCGTCGTGGCCTACCGCACCGCGCTGGAACTCGACATCCTCAAACACCACGGCGACGCCACACGACGCGAGGTGGCCAGCCGCTGGTGTGCGCTGGTCACGCCGGTGCTCAAGGCCGCCTGGACCGACCAGGCCTTCCACGGCGCCAGCGCCTGCCTGCAGGTGTTCGGTGGCCACGGCTTCGTGCGCGAATGGGGCATCGAGCAGATCGTGCGCGATTCGCGCGTGGCCATGATCTACGAGGGCACCAACGAGATCCAAGCCATCGACCTGCTGCTGCGCAAGACCCTGCCCGACGGCGGCGCGGCGCTGCTGACCCTGCTGGGCGAGCTGTCCGCCGACCTGGGCGGCGACGAACAGGCGGTCCGCGCCAAGTCACAGCTCGATGGCTTCGCCAGCTTCCTGCGTGAGCGCCTGCTGCCGCGCGCCACCACCAAGGACGCGCCGGCCGATCTGCCGCACTGGCTGGCCGACGACTTCCTGCGCGCCGTGGCGCTGCTTCTGATGGCCTGGGCCTGGGCCCGCATCGGCGCCACGCCCGGCGCCGGCACCGCCCGCTGGCAGACCGCGCAGACCGGCTTCTGGCGCTGGGTCTGGCCCGAGTTCGGGATGCGCGTGGCCATGATGGAGACCACCCTGGCGGGTTGAGCCCCGCCAGCGCAGGGCCTTGATACCGGTATCCTCTGCAACCATGTCCGAAACGACCGTCGCCAACGCCCTGCGCCGCCCGCGCAGCCCCCGCAAGACCACCGAACCCGTGGCCCGAGCCACGCCCGTGGCCGACAGCGAGGGCCGGATCGACACCAGCTACCTCGAAACCCTGCTGGGCTACAACGCCCGGCGCGCCGCGCTGGCGGTCATCGGCGTGTTCCTGCAGCGCATGGCGCCCTACGGCCTGCGCCCGGTGGATTTTTCGGTGCTGACCCTGATCGCCCACAACCCCGGCATCACCTCGCGCCAGATCTGCGCCGCGCTGGACATCCTGCCGCCCAACCTCGTGGGCATGATCAAGAGCCTGGACAAGCGCGGCCTGATCGAGCGCCGGCCGCACCCCACCGACCGGCGCGCCCAGGGCCTGCACCTCTCGCCCACAGGCCGCAAGCTGCAGAAAGACGCCCAGGCCACAGCGACGAAGCTGGAACGGGACGTGGCCAGCCGCCTGTCGGAGCAGGAGCTGGACCAGCTCAAGGAGCTGCTTCAGCGCGTCTATTCCAGGTGATGCAATCCGGGTAAATCCCGAGCGTGCTTTCCCGGTGGGACTGGCTTTCCAGCTAGCGAACTGCTAGCGCCCGCCGTATAGTGGTTTCAAGCCTCGACGCAGAAGGCTGGTCCAGGAGACAAACCATGAGTGCCAAAGACCATGCGGCGGTCATTCAGCTGTTCGACCTGCTCGAGTCGCGCTACGCGATGCGTGTGATCTGGGCCTTGAGCGACGGGCATCCGCAGACCTTCCGCCTGCTCCAGGACAGCATCGGTGGCGTCACCCCCAACACGCTCAACACCCGTCTGAAGGAACTGCGGGCCGCCCGACTGGTGGACCACACCGGCGACGGCTACCGCCTCACCCACCAGGGCGCCGACCTGGCACGCCGCATGGTCGACGTGCAGCAGTTCGCCGGCCGCTGGGCCCATCAGCAGGCCCGCGCGGCGATGGCGGTTTCCACCCCAACGGCCGCCGCGCACGCCCCCTGAAACCGGGTCAAGGCGTCGGCACGACCTTCTGCCGCTGCTGGCCCAGTCCCCGTCCGCCCAGCGTCACCACATCGCCCACCTTGAGGAACACCGGCGGCTTCTGGCCCATGCCCACGCCGGGCGGCGTGCCGGTGGGGATCACATCGCCCGGCTGCAGCGCCATGAAGCGGCTGAGGTAGCTCACGATCTGGGCCACGCCGAAGATCATGGTCCGGGTGTTGCCGGTCTGGCGTCGCACACCGTTCACGTCCAGCCAGAGGTCCACGTCCTGCGGGTCGCCCAGTTCGTCGGGCGTGACCAGCCAGGGGCCGACCGGGCAGTGCGTGGGGTAGCTCTTGCCCTTGGTCCACTGGCCCTCGTACTCGGTCTGGTAGGCGCGCTCCGAGACATCGTTGACCAGGCAGAAGCCGGCCACGTGCTGCAGCGCGTCTGCTTCGCTGACATGAAAGGCACGCTCGCCGATCACGATGCCCAGTTCCACCTCCCAGTCCATCTTCTGCGAGCCGGGCGGCAGCCAGATGTCGTCGTCCGGGCCGCTGATGGCGCCGTTGTGCTTGTTGAACACGATGGGCTGGCCGGGCACCTTCATGCCAGACTCGGCCGCGTGGTCGGAATAGTTCAGGCCGATGCAGACCACATTGCCCACGCCGCCCACACAGGCGCCGATGCGCCGGCCCTCGGCCACCAGCGGCAGCGTGGACGGGTCTAGCGCGTGCAGCCGGGCCATAGAATCACGCCCCAGCACGGTGCCGGCGATGTCCGACACCACGCCCGAGAGGTCGCGCAGCCCGCCGCGGGCATCGATCAGACCGGGTTTCTCGGCGCCCAGCGGGCCATGGCGAAAGAGTTTCATGACAGGGTTCCGTGCAAAAAGCCCCGATTCTCACCGCCATCGCGTGTTTCTGGACGTCACCTCTTGAACGGGCCGGCGGCGCCCCCACCTACCGCACACGGCGATCTATGCCCTTGTTTTATTTGAATTTTTGACATGACCCAAGCCCAGAACCCCGCTGAAAATGCCCCGCAGAGCACCGAAGAAGCCCTGGCCGCCGCCGCGGTGGCCGAAGCCGACGCACTGGCCGCCCTGACCAACGAGGTCGCCGAGCTGAAGGCCAAGAACGCCGAGCTGGCCGAGCAGTTCCTGCGCGCCAAGGCCGAGGCCCAGAACACCATGCGCCGCGCCGAGGAAGAAATGGCCAAGGCCCGCAAGTTCGCGGTGGAGAGCTTCGCCGAGGGCCTGCTGCCGGTGCTCGACAGCTTCGAAGCCGGTCTGGCCATCCAGGAAGCGACGCTGGAGCAGATGCGCGAGGGCTCGGAAGCCACGCTGCGGCAGCTGCGCAGCGCCCTGGAGCGCCACAAGGTGGTGGCGATTGCGCCCGAGGTCGGCGCCAAGTTCGACCCCGCCCAGCACCAGGCCATCAGCCTGGTGCCGGCCGACCAGCCCACCAACACCGTGGTGACCGTGCTGCAGAAGGGCTACCTGATCGCCGAGCGCGTGCTGCGCCCCGCACTGGTCACGGTCGCGGCCCCCAAGTAAAGAACCGCGGACGGAGAAGAAAACCGGCGCTCAGGCCTTGAAAAGCCCACCGGTTATCCACACCTCCTCCACAACGGGTCCACACCCACCCCACACACTTATTCAAACTTTCGAAAACGGAGCAGAACATGGGAAAAATCATCGGCATCGACCTGGGCACCACCAACAGCTGCGTGTCCATCATGGAAGGCAACACCACCAAGGTGATCGAGAACTCGGAAGGTGCGCGCACCACGCCGTCGATCGTGGCCTACCAGGAAGACGGTGAAGTGCTGGTCGGCGCCTCGGCCAAGCGCCAGGCCGTGACCAACCCCAAGAACACGCTCTACGCCATCAAGCGCCTGATCGGCCGCAAGTTCACCGAGAAGGAAGTGCAGAAGGACATCGACCTGATGCCCTACTCCATCGTGGCCGCCGACAACGGCGACGCCTGGGTGGAAGTGCGCGGCAAGAAGATCTCGGCCCAGCAGGTCAGTGCCGACATCCTGCGCAAGATGAAGAAGACCGCCGAGGATTACCTGGGCGAGCCCGTGACCGAAGCCGTCATCACCGTGCCGGCCTATTTCAACGACGCCCAGCGCCAGGCCACCAAGGACGCCGGCCGCATCGCCGGTCTGGAAGTCAAGCGCATCATCAACGAGCCCACCGCTGCGGCCCTGGCCTTCGGCCTGGACAAGCAGGAAAAGGGCGACCGCAAGATCGCCGTGTACGACCTGGGCGGTGGCACCTTCGACGTGTCCATCATCGAGATCGCCGACGTTGACGGTGAAAAGCAGTTCGAAGTGCTGTCCACCAACGGCGACACCTTCCTGGGCGGCGAAGACTTCGACCAGCGCATCATCGACTTCATCATCGGCGAGTTCAAGAAGGAACAAGGCGTCGACCTGTCCAAGGACGTGCTGGCCCTGCAGCGCCTGAAGGAAGCCGCCGAAAAGGCCAAGATCGAGCTGTCCAGCTCGGCCGCGACCGACATCAACCTGCCCTACATCACGGCCGACGCCTCGGGTCCGAAGCACCTGAACATCAAGCTGACCCGCGCCAAGCTGGAAGCCCTGGTGGAAGAGCTGATCGAGCGCACGATTGCGCCCTGCCGCACCGCCATCAAGGACGCCGGCATCAGCGTGGGCGACATCCACGACGTGATCCTGGTCGGCGGCATGACCCGCATGCCCAAGGTGCAGGAGAAGGTCAAGGAGTTCTTCGGCAAGGACCCGCGCAAGGACGTGAACCCCGACGAAGCCGTGGCCGTGGGCGCCGCCATCCAGGGCCAGGTGCTCTCGGGTGACCGCAAGGACGTGCTGCTGCTGGACGTGACCCCGCTGTCGCTGGGCATCGAGACCATGGGCGGCGTCATGACCAAGATGATCGCCAAGAACACCACGATCCCGACCAAGTTCTCGCAGGTCTTCTCGACCGCCGAGGACAACCAGCCGGCCGTGACCATCAAGGTGTTCCAGGGCGAGCGCGAAATCGCTTCCGGCAACAAGCTGCTGGGCGAGTTCAACCTCGAAGGCATCCCCAGCGCACCGCGTGGCATGCCGCAGATCGAAGTGACCTTCGACATCGACGCCAACGGCATCCTGCACGTCGGCGCCAAGGACAAGGGCACCGGCAAGGAAAACAAGATCACCATCAAGGCGAACTCCGGCCTGTCCGAGGCCGAGATCCAGCAGATGGTGAAGGACGCCGAACTCAACGCCGCCGAAGACCACAAGAAGGTCGAACTGGTGCAGGCTCGCAACCAGGCCGAGGCCTCGGTGCACAGCGTCAAGAAGAGCCTGGGCGAACACGGCGACAAGCTCGAAGCCGCTGAAAAGAGCGCCATCGAGGACGCGATCAAGGCCCTGGAAGAAGCCGCCAAGGGCGACGACAAGGCCGCCATCGAAGCCAAGACCGAGGCCCTGATGACCGCCAGCCAGAAGCTGGGCGAGAAGGTGTACGCCGCCTCGCAGGCCGAAGCCGCCGCCGCGGCGGGTGCCGCCGGTGGGGCCGAACAGGCCAGCGCCGGTGCCTCGTCCAGCGCCAAGGACGACGACATCGTCGACGCCGAAGTCAAGGAAGTGAAGAAGGGCTGATCGGCCGCCCCGCCGATTGACCGTTACCGCCGCGTCGGGGCAACCTGGCGCGGCGTTTGTGCTCAACAGAACCCCGATTGACCACCATGGCCAAACGCGACTTTTACGAAGTGCTGGGCGTGCCCAAGAACGCTTCGGACGACGAGATCAAGAAGGCGTATCGCAAGCTGGCGATGAAGTACCACCCGGACCGCAACCAGGGTGATGCCGCCAAGGGCGCCGAAGAAAAATTCAAAGAGGCCAAAGAGGCCTACGAGATGCTGTCGGATCCGCAGAAGAAGGCGGCTTACGACCAGTACGGCCACGCCGGCGTGGACCCGAACATGCGAGGCCCGGGCGGCCCCGGTGCGGAAGGCTTTGCCGGTTTCGGCGAGGCCTTCGGCGACATCTTCGGCGACATCTTCGGCGGCGCCCGCCGCGGCGGTGGCGGCCGGCAGGTGTACCGCGGCGCTGACCTGTCCTACGCCATGGAAATCACGCTGGAAGAAGCGGCCACCGGCAAGGAAACGCAGATCCGCATCCCCAGCTGGGACGACTGCGAGACCTGCAAGGGCACCGGCGCCAAGCCGGGCACCAGCGTCAAGACCTGCAGCACCTGCCACGGCCAGGGCGTGGTGCAGATGCGCCAGGGTTTCTTCAGCGTGCAGCAGACCTGCCCGCACTGCCACGGCACCGGCAAGATCATTCCCGAGCCCTGCACCACCTGCAGCGGCCAGGGCAAGATCAAGAAGCAGAAGACGCTGGAAATCAAGATCCCCGCGGGCATCGACGACGGCCAGCGCATCCGCTCCAGCGGCAACGGCGAACCGGGCCAGAACGGCGGGCCGGCCGGCGACCTCTACATCGAGATCCGGCTGCGCAAGCACGACATCTTCGAACGCGAGGGCGACGACCTGCACTGCCAGGTGCCGGTGAGCATGACCACAGCCGCCCTGGGCGGCGAGATCGACGTGCCCACGCTGCAAGGCAAGGCCACCATCGACCTGCCCGAAGGGACGCAGAGCGGCAAGACCTTCCGCCTGCGCGGCAAGGGCGTCAAGGGCGTGCGCAGCAGCTACCCCGGCGACCTGTACTGCCACGTGGCGGTGGAGACGCCGGTGAAGCTGACCGAACACCAGCGCAAGCTGCTCAAGGAACTCGACGAGTCGTTCAAGAAAGGCGGTCACAAGCACAGCCCGAACGACAAGGGGTGGTTCGAGAAAGCGAAGGACTTCTTCAGCTGATATTTCGCGCTGAAGGGTTCAGAAATGCAAAGGGGCGACGGGTGACCGTCGCCCTTTTTCATGGCACTTCGACATGGCGGTCGAGTCGATCATGGGCTGCGCCTTGGCGCGGTCGCCATTGGTGGTGATCAGTCAAAGGCGCTTGGCGCTCATCTGCGCCTTGAGCGTGCCGGGGAAGCTGAACCAGTAGACCGGCGCGACGAAGACGAGGTCGGTGCAGGCCAGGAACCACTTCGCTACGCTGCACGGCCTGGATGATGCAGCCCCTCTTCCTGGCTGCGCGCCTCAATCCACTTTGATGTTGCCTCTGCGCACGATGTCGCCCCACTCCTTCACGTCGTTGCGCACCGTGGCCCCGAACTCTTCAGGCGTCTTGACGGGCCAGTCGCTCAGGCCCGCCTTGCTCAGGGTTTCGCGCATTTCGGGCAGTTGCAGGAGACGGTGCACCTCGGCGTTGATGGCATTGACGATGGCCGGCGGCGTGCCAGCGGGCGCGAACATGCCATACCAAGAGGCCAGGTCGAACTTGACGCCCTGCTCGGTCATGGTCTTGATCTCTGGCATGGTGGACAGGCGGTTCGGTCCGCTGATGGCCAGCGCCTTGATCTTGCCCGCCTGGATCAGCGGCAACGCTGAGGCCGTGGCGGAAAACGCCACCTGGATGACACCACCGGCCAGGTCGGTGTTGGCGGCGGCCGACGACTTGTACGGCACGTGGCGGATTTTCACGCCTGTCTGCTGCTTGAGCGCCTCCATGCTGAGGTGCCCCCCCGAGCCGTTGCCCCACGAACCGTAGGCCAGCTCGTCTTCAGGTTTGGCCTTCACGTAGGCGATGAACTCCTTGAGGTCCTTGACCGGCATGGACGCGGGCACGACGAGGAAGTTGCCACCCGAACCGATCTGCACGATGGGCGCGAAGTCCTTGGCGCCGTCATAGCCGGTCTTGGGGTAGAGGCTCTGGTTGACCACCTGCGCCGCCGTGTACGAGAACAGCAGGGTGTACCCATCGGCCGGCTGCTTCGCCACGTATTCGGTGCCGATCATGCCGTTGGCACCCGCCCGGTTGTCGACCACGAAGGGTTGGCCGAACTTGCGGCTGAGCGCGTCGGTGAAGATGCGGGCGGTGATGTCGGTGCCGCTGCCGGCGGCGCCGGGCACCACCACTTTCACGGGCTTGGTGGGCCATTGTTGTGCGAGCGCGCTGCCGGACCAGGCCAGTGGCAACGAGACGGCCAGGGAGGCCACGATGGACTTGAACATGTTTGTCTCCTTTTTGGGGTGGGTGTGATGGGCGAACAGGGAAGTCAATGAATGCCGAAGCGGGCCTGCTGCCCTTTTTCGAGCAGGTCCGCGCAACCGTGGTAGAGGCTCTTGGACACATAGCTGCGCACATCGCTGGCCCGCCGGCGCAGCCAGTGCGCCTTCAACTGCCGGGCGGTGTGTACATCAGGGTCGTCGACATCGAGCAGCGCCAGCAGGTCGACGACGTGCAGCGCCAGCTGCCACTCGGACCGGTCGGCCAGGCGCCGGGCCTCGGCCAGGACCGCGGGTTTGTCGGTGAGGGCACGCGCCAGCGCGGCCGACACCGCCGACGGCGCCGCGGGGTGCAGCTGGGTCGGGTTGCGGTCCCACCAGCCATTCTCGGAACGGTAGACGTCGCGCACGATCCAGTGCGGGTCGCCATAGGTGGGTTGCATCCAGGGCTGAGCGAACAGGTCGGCTGGAAAGCGCACGGCTTCCAGGATCTCTCGCTCGCCCAGGCCCTGGTTCATCAGCCGCACCACCTCGTCGCGCACCCAGCGCAGGGCGCGCGCGGTGTCCAGCAGCACGCGCTGCACCTCCTGTTCGCCCTCAATGCAGGGACCGAATTCGCGCACCACGCGCTGTGGCCGCAGGTGCGCCAGGCGCTCCAGCGTGCCGGCCCAGCGCACCGTGTCGCGCTGCGTGCGAAAGGGCGTGCCCAGATTGGGAATCGAGTCGATCACTGCCGGCCCGCCGTACAGCACCCGTTCGGCCGGGCACCAGAGCGCCACCGCGTCGTCGGTTTCCGACGGGCTCCAGATCAGCACCACGTGGCGGCCGTTCAGGTCCCCGAGCACGAGCGCCGTATCGAACACTTCAGCCGGGTCGTGCACCGGGAACTTGCCGGTCATGGTGCCGGGCTCGCGGCGGAACTGCAGTTCGGCCATGCGTTCCTGCAGCGCCATGGTCTCGCGGTAGCGCGCAGCGCGCCGTGGCAGATTGGCATGGGCGATCACGCGCGGCGGCGCGTCGCCGCGCTGCCGCGCGTGTTCCAGCCACAGCGGCAGGCCGCTGTTGTAGCCGATGTGCCCGTGCGAGAAGCAGATGGCATGCACCGGCCGATCGGACACCGTCCGGAGCGAATCGATCATGCCCCTGGTGACCTTTCCGCCAGGGCCGCTGTCGATCACCACCAGCCCGGCGTCGATCTCTGCGACGAAGGTGTTGCCCTGACCACGCACGATCCACAGGCCGGGAGCCACCGCGTCGACGCCTTCGCCCGTGATCAGAAACGCATCGCTTGTGGAAGGCTTGGTGTTCATGTCGGTTCTCCGGAGGGGGCTTTCATGCCGGCGACGAGGAACTCGATGGTGTGTCGCACCAGAGCGTCGTAGCGGCGGCGGGTGGGTGATGTCACAGGTCCGTGGTCGCTGATCCAGCGCGCCAGCGTGAACACGATTTCGTTGCTGATCAGCCGCATGCGGTCATGGAAGGTGCGCTCGGGCAGATCCGGCAGCGCCGCGCGCAGCAGCCGGGCAATGCGCGTGTGGCCGCTCAGATAGATCGGGTCGACGATGTCGTAGGGGTTCAGCCGGGGACTGAAAGTGGCCTGTGCCGCCACCCGCACGTAGTCCGCACCCCAGGGCTGGTCGCGCACGGTGCTGGCGAGTGCGTCCAGCGACTCGCGCACCAGCGCCTCCACATCGCCAGCACGCCCGGCGGCTTCAAGCGCGTCCAGCCGCGCATGACGGTCCTCGTTGATGAACCATAGACGCCTGGCCAGCAACAGGGCTATGAGCTGTTCGCGGCTGCCGAAGTGGTAGCGGGCGGCAGAGAGGTTTCGCTGCCCGCTGGCCGCGACGATCTCCCGCAGAGACACCTGCTCGATGCCTTTTTCCGCAAACAGCGGCTCGGCCACGTCGAGCATGTGGCGAGCCGTCGCCGACAGCTGTGCGTCGGGCGATTCGGTCGCACGCTGGATGGTGACCTGGCTGACGCGTTTGCGACTGAGAGTGGTGCTGGTGTTTGACATTTGTGCAATCCGACTGTTTTAATTCGCTCGAATTACTTTAATTCAGTCACATTAAATTGACAAGAGCAACGGACAGGAGACACATGAGCGACAAACCCCAGAACGACACCGGCCAGCGGCTGCAGACGCTCTCGGCCATCTTTGCCCCCCGCTCGGTCGCGGTGGTCGGTGCCTCCGACACGGTGAGCAAGATCGGTGGCATCCCGGTCGATTTCATGAAGCGCTTTGGCTACGCTGGCCGGGTGCTGCCGGTCAACCCGAAACAGACCACGGTGCAGGGCCTGCCGGCCTTCCCCTCGCTGCAGGCCATTGGCGAGCCGGTGGACCTGGCCATCTTCGCCATCCCTGCCTCGCTCTCGCGCGCCGCGCTGGAAGACGCTGTGGCCGCTGGCGTCAAGGGCGTGGTGATGTTCACCTCGGGCTTTGCCGAGACTGGCGACGACGGAGCGGGCCAGCAGGCCGAGCTCACTGCCATCGCCCGCCGTGGCGGCGTGCGCCTGCTGGGTCCGAACTGCCTGGGTTTCATGAACGTGGGCGAACAGCTCTACGCCACCTTCTCGCCGGCACCGGCCAGCGGCCAGGTGCGGCACGGGCCGATCGGCCTGGTCAGCCAGTCGGGGGCATTCGGTGCCTATGCCTACGCGCTGGCGCGCGAGCGCGGCATCGGCCTGTCGCACTGGATCACCACCGGCAACGAGGCGGACATCGACTTCGCCGACTGCGTGGAGTGGCTGGCGCACGACCCGCAGACGCGGGTGATCATGGGCTACATGGAGGGCTGCCGCAACGGTCCGCGACTGCGCCAGGCACTGGCCGCAGCACAGGCCGCGCGCAAGCCGGTGGTCATCGTCAAGGTTGGCCGCACGGAGGCGGGCGCCAAGGCAGCCGCCTCGCACACCGCGGCGCTGGCGGGCAACGACGCCGTCTACGACGCGGTGTTCCGCGAATACGGCGTGCACCGCGCCAAAGACATCACCGAGTTTTTCGGCGTCGCCGCCGCCGCGGCGATCGGCGGTCTGCCGCGCGATGCGTCATTGGGCCTGTTCACCGTCTCGGGGGGCGTCGGCGTGCTGATGGCCGACGAGGCCAGCCAGGCCGGGCTCGACCTGAGGCCGATGCCTGACACGGCCCAGGCCACCATCCGCGAGTGGGTGCCTTTCGCTGCGCCCACCAACCCGGTCGACATCACGGGCCAGGTCACCAACGATGCCACGCTGATCGAACGCACCGCGCGCCTGATGCTGGACCAGGGTGGCTACGCGAGCTGGATCGGCTTCCTGGCCGCCGCCGGCACCGCCGAACGCTTCTGGCCGGTGCTGGAGTCGCTGGTCACCAACCTGCGCAGAGACTACCCCGACAAGCTGCTGGCCCTGAGCACCTTGCTCACGCCCGCACGCCGGCAGGCCCTGGAGGCCCTGGGCTGCATGGTGTTCAGCGAACCCACCGAGGCCGTGCGCACCGTGTCCGCACTGGCGCGCCTGGCCCAGCGCCTGGACGCCCCGGTGGTGCCCGCCGACGAGCCGGCACCACCGCTCAGCCTGCCGGCGCGGGTGCTGAACGAGCCCGAGTCACTGGCCGCGCTGGCGCAGGCCGGCCTGCGCGTGGTGCCGCACGCCCTGGTGCACAGCGCCGACGAAGCCGTGGCTGCGGCCGGACACCTGGGCTCGGCGGTGGTGCTCAAGATCGTGTCGGCCGACATCCTGCACAAGTCCGATGCAGGTGGCGTGGTGCTCAACCTGCAGGGCGCCGAGGCCGTGCGCGACGGGTATGCCCGCCTGATGGCGGCCGTGCACCAGAACGTCCCCCAAGCAAGGCTGGACGGCGTGCTCGTCGCGCCCATGGTCGACCGCCACGGCACCGAATGCCTGCTGGGCGTCCAGCGCGACCCGGTGTTCGGCCCGATGGTCATGTTCGGCCTGGGCGGCGTGTTCGTCGAAACCCTGCACGACGTGGTGCTGCGCCCGGCGCCGGTGGGACTGGACCAGGCGCACGAGATGATCCGGGCCACCAAGGCACACGCCCTGCTGGCCGGCGCCCGCGGCCGTGAACCGGCCGACCTGGACCTGCTGGCACAGCAGATCGTGGCGCTGTCGCGCTTTGCCGTGGCCTGCGGCGACACGCTGGAGAGCGTGGACATCAACCCCTTCATGGCCCTGCCGGCCTCGCGCGGCGGTGGCTGCGCGGTCGATGCTGTCGTGATCGGCCGCGCTCCCGACGAACAGGAGCCCGCATGAACCCGCCCATCACAAGCACCCGCCACGCCCTGGGCCAGGCCATCGGCCTGACCGCCTTCGTCTGGGGATATCCGCTGGTGGAAAGCCTGCGCACCTGTCGCCTGCAGACCTTGACCGGCAACGGTGAGCACGCCAGCTGGCGCGCCGAAATCGACCAGTTGCAGCACGTGCGCCGGGTGTCCACCGACGCCGACCGCGACGTGGTCACGCCCGCCAACGACCTGCTCTACACCACCGGCTGGATCAACCTGGCCAATGGCCCGCGCCTGCTGCACGTGCCCGCCGCCGCCCGCCATCCGGGCCGCTACTTCGTGCTGGCGCTGTACGACGCCTGGACCAACAACTTCGACAACCCGGGCCTGCGCAACTGTGCGGCCGGGGGCGAGGCGATCTGGCTGGTCGGCCCGGACCACCCGGCCGACGCCTTGCCCGCCGACGGGCGCCGCGTGCTGCGTGCGCCCACCGACCTGGTGTGGCTGATCGCGCGGGTGCTCGCCGGTGCCGGAGACGATGTGATCGCCGCGCAGGCGCTGCAGGCCGAGATCCGGCTGGAACTGCCCGAGGGGACGCGCAGCGGCGCGCGCCCCGGTGTGGTGGACCACTGGAGCGGCCCACCGGAAGACACCATGGCCGCATGGATGGCCCGGCCCGACGACCTCGAAAACTTCGGCCCGCACTTCTTCAACAACCTGTGCCATGGCCTGGCCAGCCAGAAGGTGCCCGAGTCCGACACCGGCCTGGCCCGCTGGATCGCGAGCCAGGGCCTCATGCCCGACCTGTCCTTCGACTTCTTCCAGCTCGACGAAGCACTGCGCGCCGGGCTGCTGCAGGGGCTGCGCGACGGTGCCGCGCTGATGCTGGAAGGCTCGCGCAGCCGCAAGGCCCGGCCCTGGGCGACCCATTTCGGCCTGGGCCTCTATGGCTGCGACTACCTGGTCAGGGCCCTCACCGCCTACAAGGGGCTGGGCGCCCTGGCCGCGGACGAAGCGGTCTACGCCATGGGCGACTTCGATGCCGCCAGGGCGCCGCTGCACGGCCGTCAGCGCTACCGGCTGCGCTTCGAGCCCGGCGAGCTGCCGCCGGTCGACGCGTTCTGGTCGGTCACGCTGTACGACGCCGACCGCTTTCTGTACCCGAACGCCCTCGGCCGCCATTCCATCGGCGACCGCACGCCCGACCTGGTGCACGACGCCGACGGCGGCCTGACGCTGGCCATCTCTCACGAGCCCCCCGCAGACCGGCGCAACTGGCTGCCCGCCCCCGCCGGCCAGTTCTACCTGGTGCTGCGCATGTACCTGCCGCGCCCCGAAGTGCGCAGCTGGACCATTCCCCCTCTGCAAGCGGAGTCCGCATGAACACCCGACACGAGTACCTCTACACCCAGGCCGTGCAGGCCCTGGTCTACGCCTGGCCGCTGTACGAGATGCAGCGCATGCGCTCCGCCACCTCACCGCGCAAGCTGGCCGGCCATGGCTTCGCAGGCGAGAGCCCCGACAGCAGCCTGCGCTGGTGCAACGCCTTTGTGCACGAACGCGAACTGCTCACCGCCGGTCGCAGCCGCGTCGTGATGCCCAACAACGACACGCTCTACACCAACGCCTGGCTGGACCTGTCGGCCGGCCCGCTGGTGCTGGACATGCCCGACATGGGCGCGCGCTACCACGTGCTGGGCATGCTGGACTTCTTCACCAACCCCTTCGGCCACCCCGGCACCCGCACCCTGGGCAACGGCGGTGGCGCCGTGCTGGTCACGCCCCTTGGCTGGCAGGGCAGCGTACCAGAGGCCTTCCAGGCGCCGGGGCGGCACATCGAGGCGCCCACACCCTGGGTCTGGGTCATCGGGCGCCTGCTGATCGACGGCGCCCACGAACTGGACCAGGTGCATGCGCTGCAGGACGGGTTCGGCATCCGCAGCCTGGCCGACTGGCAGGCCGGCCGTCCCGGCGCTCCACGCCGTTTCGATGCCCGCCACGACCCGCGCGCGCCCTTCGCCCCCCAGCGCTTCCTGGCCATGGCCAACGACGCCCTGCGCGAGAACCCGCCACCTGCTGGCGACAGCGCCCTGCTCACCGGCCTGCGCGCGGTGGGCCTGGGAGCCGACGACGCCACCGTGGCACAGATGTGGGCCGACCCCGCCATGGTCGAGGTGTGGCGCCGCGCCGCCGACACGGTGCAGGCCCTGCTGGACCACCGCGCCGACGCGCTGGGCCAGCACACCCCGGCCACCGGCTGGAGCCGCTCCATGATGTCCCTCACCGGCGGCTTCGGCCACGACCATCTGCTGCGCGCCTTCGTGGCACGCCAGGGCATCGGCGCCCTCTCGCCCCATGAGGCGATCTACCCCCGCTGCGAAACCGACAGCACCGGCCGCATGCTCGACGGCGCCCAGCGCTACCGCCTGCGATTCGCACCCGGGCAGTTGCCGCCGGTCAACGCCTTCTGGTCGATCACCCTGTACAGCACGCGCGACTTCATGCTGGTCGACAACCCCATCGCGCGCTACGCCATCGGCGACCGCACACCCGGTCTGCAGCACGATGCCGACGGCGGCCTGACCCTGCACATCCAGCACGCCCCACCCTTGGACGACGCGGCCCGGGCCAACTGGCTGCCTGCGCCGGCCGACGGCTTCTTCCTCTGCCTGCGGGCCTACCTGCCGCGCGCAGAGATGCTGGACGGGCGCTACGTGCTGCCAGCCCCAGAGCCGGTCGGGGACTGAAGAAACGGCGTCCTCGGCACGCCCCGACCCGTCGCCACGGGTGGCGGCGGGCCGTACCATGGACGGCATGAACGCTTCATCCACCGACTTCCTCATCCTCGGCGCCGGCATCGCAGGTGCCTCCATCGGCCACTTCCTCGCGCCACACGGCCGCTGCGTCATGCTCGAGCGCGAGAGCCAGCCGGGTTACCACAGCACCGGGCGCTCGGCCGCGCAGTTCATCGCCAGCTACGGGCCGGCGCAGGTGCGGGCGCTGTCGCGCGCCAGCGAGCCCTTCTTCCTGAACCCGCCACCGGGTTTTGCCGAGGCACCGCTGCTCACGCCGCGCGGGCTGCTGACGGTGGCCGGGCCGGACGAGATGCACCACCTGGACGAGGCCTGGGCCACCCTGCAGCAGACCAGCCCGCGCGGTGTCCGACTGAGCGCCGAGGAGGCGCTGGCCAGGGTGCCGGCGCTGCGGCCGGAGAAGGTGAGCGAGGCGATCTACGAACCCGACAGCTTCGACATGGACGTGCACGCCATCCACCAGGGCTACCTGCGCGGCTTCCGGCGCGCGGGCGGCACGCTGGTGTGCGATGCGGAGGTGGTGGCCGTCGAACGCCGCGGAGACCTCTGGCACGCGCGCACCGCCGCCGGTGCCGAGTTCGCCGCGCCGGTGCTGGTCAACGCCGCGGGCGCCTGGTGCGACGCGGTGGCGCAGCTGGCGGGTGTGGCGCCCATCGGCCTGGTGCCCAAGCGCCGCACCGCCTTCACCTTTGCACCCCCGGCGGGGGTGGACACGGCGCGCTGGCCGCTGCTGCTGGCGGCCGACGAGAGCTTCTACATGAAGCCCGATGCTGGCGCCTTGCTCGCTTCGCCGGTGAACGAAGACCCCACGCACCCGCAGGACGTGCAGCCCGAGGAGCTGGACATTGCCCTGGGCCTGCACGCGCTGGAGACCTGGACCACGCTCACACCCCGCCCCACCCACACCTGGGCAGGGTTGCGGTCTTTCGTGGCCGATGGCGAGCTGGTGGGCGGGTTTGATGCGGCGGCCGAAGGCTTCTTCTGGTGCGCGGCACAGGGCGGCTACGGCATCCAGACCAGTGCCGCCATGGGCGAGGCCTGCGCGGCACTGGTGCGCGGGCTGCCGCTGCCGGCGCACATCAGCGCCTGCGGGCTGACAGCGGCCATGCTGTCGCCCGCGCGGGCGACGCTGAAGGGCTGAGAATCAGGTGCTGAACCACCAGAGGACCAGCAGGGCCAGCCCCATGAGCTGGTGCAGACGGACCGCCCAGCGCACCGGGCTCGCCGCGACAGCCGCGCTCCGCGTGAGTGAACGCGCCCACAGGCCGATCAGGCCCGACACGGCGTACACCACCGACCAGGCGAACCAGTAGACCCCCAGGCCCATGCAGCCGAAGCTCTCGCAGTGCATGCGCAGGCCGTAGACCACGCCGACCACCAGCGCGACGAACAAGGCCCCGTACACCGCCGCTGCGGCAAGCGCCAGCGTTCCCGATGGCCTGGCTTCCGCCGCGACCGCGGCACCGGCGGGCGGCCGGGGCACGCCCATCGCGTACAGCTTCTCCTCCACCGCCACCAGCCCCATCTGCTGCGCGGCCTGCAGCGGCGTGGCGGCGTCGAACTCGGACGGCAGGGCCGGGTTGGCCCCATGGTCCAGCAGGTACAGGGCCACCGCCTCCTGCCCCGCCAGAATCGCGGCCACCAGCGGCGTGGACAGGAACTCCGGGTGGGCGTAGTTCACGTCGACGCCCGACTTCACATGGTGTTCCACCAGCGCCAGATCGCCCGTGCAACCGGCGTTGAACATCTCTTTCCAGTCACCTCCAGACATACGTCCCCTCTTGTTCGACGGTGGTCGCCCGCAACTTGCGACCGACGCGCAGTCTGACAGAGAGCCGACCACCCTGGGGTTTCTGCAGAAACCGAAGGGGCAATGCAGGGCGCCTGCGGCACACTGGCGTGCGCCATGGCCGCCACCCACACCGCCACCGCTCCCGACCTCATCGTCGCCCGTCCCGAAGGCCTGTACTGCCCGGCCGGCGACTTCTTCATCGACCCCTGGCGACCGGTGGAACGGGCCGTGATCACGCACGGCCATTCGGACCACGCGCGCTGGGGCCATGCGCACTACCTGGCGCACACGCACAGCGCCGGCACGCTGCGCCAGCGGCTGGGGGCCGACATCCACCTGCAGACGCTGGAGTACGACGAGGTGATCGAACACAACGGCGTGCGCCTGTCGCTGCACCCGGCCGGCCATGTGCTGGGCTCGGCCCAGGTGCGGCTGGAGCATGGCGGGCGCGTGTGGGTCGCCTCGGGCGACTACAAGACCGAGGCCGACGGCACCTGCGCGCCTTTCGAGCCCGTGCGCTGCGACACCTTCATCACCGAATCGACTTTTGGCCTGCCCATCTACCGCTGGCCCACGCAGGCGGTGCTGTTCGACGAGATCAACGCCTGGTGGCGGCGCAACGCCGACGAGGGCCGCGCCTCGGTGCTGCTGTGTTACGCCTTCGGCAAGGCGCAGCGGTTGCTGCACGGGGTGGACGCCAGCATCGGCCCCATCGTCGTGCACGGTGCGGTGGAGCCATTGAACGCGGTGTACCGCGCGGCCGGCGTCGAACTGCCGCCCACGCACCGTGTGACCGAACTCGACAAGACCGCGCTGCAGCGCGCGCTGGTGCTCGCCCCGCCCTCGGCCCAGGGCACGCCGTGGATGAAGCGCTTCGGCGCCGACGCGGTGGACGCGTTTGCCAGCGGCTGGATGCTGGTGCGCGGCACACGGCGGCGGCGTGGCGTGGACCGCGGCTTCGTCATGTCCGACCACGCCGACTGGCCGGGCCTGATGAGCGCCATCAAAGCGACCGGCGCGGAGCACATCCGCGTGACGCACGGCAGCGTGCCGGTGCTGGTGCGCTGGCTGACCGAGCAGGGGCTGGACGCGCAGGCCTTCGAGACCGAGTACGGCGACGAGGACGCGGCGGACAAGGCTGCGCCGGAGGCGCCCACGGAGCCAGCGGCATGAAGCGCTTCGCCACCCTCTACCGCGAGCTGGACGCCAGCACCGCCACGCGCGAGAAGCAGGCGGCCCTGCAGCGCTACTTCAGCGAAGCGCCAGCGGCAGACGCGGCCTGGGCGGTGTACTTCCTGGCCGGCGGCAAGCCGCGCCAGACCGTGCCCACGCGCGCGCTGCGCGAGCTGGCGCAGGCGGCGGCAGGCCTGCCCGAATGGCTGTTCGAAGAGAGCTACCAGACCGTGGGCGACCTGGCCGAGACGGTGTCGCTGCTGCTGCCGGCGGCCACGGCGCCGGTGGACCGTGGTCTGGCCGAGTGGCTGACCCGGCACCTGCTGCCGCTGCGCGGACTGCCGCCAGACGCATTGAACGAGAAGCTGCGCGAGCAGTGGAACGTCCTGCCCGACGACCAGCGCTTCGTCTACTTCAAGCTCATCACCGGCGGCTTCCGCGTCGGCGTGTCCAAGCTCCAGGTCACACAGGCGCTGGCGGCCGTGGCGGGGGTCGACCCCAAACGGGTGGCCCAGCGGCTGATGGGCTACACGCACATCGGCGCGCAGCCGTCGGCCTCCGACTATGCGGCGCTGGTGGCGCCGGAGAGCACCGCCGAACAGCAGCCGCAGACCAGCGGCCAGCCCTACCCCTTCTTCCTGGCCCATCCGTTCAACGAAGCGCTGGACCGCTTCGACGAGCTGCTCGGCCCGCCCTCCGACTGGCAGGTGGAATGGAAGTGGGACGGCATCCGCGCGCAACTGGTGAGACGCGCGGGCCAGGTCTGGCTGTGGTCACGCGGCGAAGAGCTGGTGACCGAGCGCTTCCCCGAACTCGCCGCGCTGGGCGAGGCCTTACCCGAGGGCACGGTGCTGGACGGCGAGATCGTGGTCTGGCGCGAAGGGGAACCGCAGCCCTTCGCCGACCTGCAGAAACGCATCGGCCGCAAGACCCTGGGCCCCAAGATCCTGCGCGAACTGCCGGTGGCGCTGCTGGCCTACGACCTGCTCGGACACGGCGGCCAGGACCTGCGCGAACAGCCGCTCCACGCGCGCCGCGCGGCGCTGGACGCATTGGTGGAGAACCTGAATCACCCGCTGCTGATCGCCAGCCCGGTGCTCAACGGCGACACCTGGGCACAACTCGCCACGCTGCGCGAACAGGCGCGCGAACGCGGCACCGAAGGCTTCATGCTCAAGCAGCGCACCAGCGCCTACGGCGTGGGCCGCACCAAGGCCGCGGGCACCTGGTGGAAGTGGAAGATCGACCCCATGAGCGTGGACGCGGTGCTGATCTACGCACAGCGCGGCCACGGCCGCCGCGCCAGCGTGTACAGCGACTACACCTTCGCGGTCTGGAACGCGCCAACGGGCACCGAAGGCCGGCAACTCGTGCCGTTCGCCAAGGCGTACTCCGGCCTGTCGGACGCCGAGATGGCACGGGTGGACGCCATCATCCGCGCCACCACCATCGAGAGCTTCGGCCCGGTGCGCAGCGTGCGGCCGACGCTGGTGTTCGAGCTGGGCTTCGAGGGCATCGGCCGCAGCCCGCGCCACAAGAGCGGCATCGCGGTACGCTTCCCGCGCATGCTGCGCTGGCGCGAGGACAAACCCGTCGACGAGGCCGACACGCTGCAGACGCTGGCGGCGTTGCTGCCTGGGGGCGCTGCGTGAAGAAGCCCGACGCCGCCGACTGGATGGCCGCGCGCGGCTGGTCACCGTTCCCGTTTCAGCGCGAGGTGTGGGACGCGATGGCCCGCGGCGAGAGCGGCCTGCTGCACGCCACCACCGGCGCGGGCAAGACCTACGCCGTGTGGCTGGGTGCGTTGCAGGCGCTGGCCGATGCGGAGGCCAAGCGCACACCGCCGCTGACCGTGGTCTGGCTCACGCCCATGCGTGCGCTGGCGGCCGACACGCTGCGGGCGCTGAAAGAACCGCTGCCCGACCTGGCCCCCGCCTGGACCGCCGGCGCGCGCAGCGGCGACACGTCGAGCAGCGAGCGCGCGAAGCAGGCCGAGCGCCTGCCCACGGTGCTGGTCACCACGCCCGAAAGCCTGAGCCTGCTGATCGCGCGTGCCGACGCGCCCGACACCCTGGGCCGCACCGCCCTGGTGGTGGTGGACGAGTGGCACGAGCTGATGGGCAACAAGCGCGGCGTGCAGGCGCAGCTGGCGATCGCCCGGGTGCGGCGCTGGAACCCCGCGCTGCGCGTGTGGGGCATGTCGGCCACGCTGGGCAATCTGGGTGAAGCGATGCACAGCCTGCTCGGCCCGCAGGCCGCCGCCACCGGCCGCCTGGTGCGCGGGCAGACGCCCAAGCAACTGACCATCGACACCCTGCTGCCGCCGCGCGTGGACCGCTTCCCCTGGGGCGGCCACCTGGGTCTGGCCATGTTGCCGTCGGTGGTGCACGAGATCGCCAGCAGCGGCAGCACCCTGGTCTTCACCAACACCCGCTCGCAGGCCGAGATCTGGTACCAGGCGCTGCTCGACGCGAAGCCGGAGTGGGCCGGCCTGATCGCGCTGCACCACGGCTCGCTGGACCGCGCGGTGCGCGAATGGGTCGAGGCCGGGCTGAAGGCGGGCGAGCTGCGGGCCGTGGTCTGCACCAGCAGCCTGGACCTGGGCGTGGACTTTTTGCCGGTGGAGCGCGTGCTGCAGATCGGTTCGCCCAAGGGCATCGCCCGCCTGCTGCAGCGCGCGGGCCGATCGGGCCATGCCCCAGGCAGGCCCTCGCGCGTGAGCCTCGTGCCCACGCACAGCCTGGAACTGGTCGAAGGCGCGGCCGCGCGCGCAGCAGTACGGGCCGGGCAGATCGAAGCGCGCGAGACACCGCACCAGCCGCTGGACGTGCTGGTGCAGCACCTGGTCACCGTCGCGCTGGGCGGTGGCTTCAGGTCCGACGAACTGCTGGCCGAAATCCGCACGACCGCGGCCTACGCCGACCTGCCCGAGGACCACTGGCGCTGGTGCCTGGACTTCGTCTCGCAAGGCGGCGCGTCCCTGGCCGCCTACCCCGACTACCGCCGCGCCGTGCCCGACGACCACGGTATCTGGCGCGTGCCCGACGCGCGCCTCGCACGGCGCCACCGCATGAACATCGGCACCATCGTCAGCGACGCCAGCATGGCCGTGCAGTACCTGGGCGGCAGCAAGATCGGCAACGTGGAAGAGAGCTTTGCCGCGCGCCTGAAACCCGGCGACTGCTTCACCTTCGGCGGGCGCCTGCTGGAACTGGTGCGCATCCACGACATGACGGCCTGGGTCAAGCGCGCGACCGGCCGCAAGCCCGCCGTGCCGCGCTGGAACGGCGGCAAGATGCCGCTCTCGACCACACTGGCCGACGCGGTGGTGGCGCAGCTGGCGCGGGTGCAGGCGGGTGACCACGACGACCCCGAGCTGCAGGCCGCCCGGCCGCTGCTGGAACTGCAGGCGCAGTGGTCTGCCCTGCCCTCGCCACACACGCTGCTTGCCGAGGTGATGCACTCGCGCGAGGGCACGCACCTCTTCCTCTACCCCTTCGCCGGCCGGCACGCGCACCTGGGCCTGGCCAACCTGATCGCCTGGCGCGTGGCGCAGCACGCACCCAACACCTTCTCCATCGCCGTCAACGACTACGGCTTCGAGCTGCTGAGCGCCACCGCCATCGACTGGCCATCGCTGCTGCCCGATCTATTGAAAGAACAGACCGACGACGAAGCCTTGCTGAGCGAGATCCTGCAGAGCCTGAACGCCAGCGAACTCGCGCAGCGGCGCTTTCGCGAGATCGCGCGCGTCTCGGGTCTGGTCTTCCAGGGCCACCCGGGCGAGAAACGCAGCAGCCGGCAGCTGCAGGCCTCCAGCAGCCTGTTCTGGGAGGTGTTCCGCAAGTACGACCCCGGCAACCGCCTGCTTCAACAGGCCGAGGCCGAGCTGCTGGCGCAGGAGCTGGAGATCGGCCGCCTGCGCGAAGCGCTGCGCCGCATGGCGCGGCAGACCCTGGTGCTCAAGGCGCTGGAACGCGCCACCCCGTTCGCCTTCCCGCTGATGGTCGAGCGCCTGCGCGAGAAGCTGAGCAACGAAAGCGTGGCCGACCGCATCGCTCGCATGCTGGCGCCGCTGGAGAAGGCGGCTGGAGGAGCCGCCGCGAGCGACGCCGATACGGTGCGCGAATCGCTGGCCTTCGGGCGAGAGGGCGCCCCCGAGAAGAAGACCGCAGACGCCCAGCGCGAACGCCGGCCGCACCGGCCCCGTCGCCCGCGCTGAGCGGCGGCGCAAAAGCCCGGGAACTTGATCGCCCGCCGCCCCTCACACCGCCCATGCCCCACACCACCCCCCACCTGATCGAGGCCGACGGCCTCTCCATGCACTACGCCCTCGGCCCACGGCAGGTGACCGTGCTGCGCGACGTGCAGCTGCGCATCGCGGCAGGCACCCGCGTGGCCATCGCCGGGCCTTCCGGCTCGGGCAAGACCTCGCTGCTTTTGCTGCTCAGTGGCCTGGAGCGCCCGGCAGCCGGCCGCATCCGCATCGCCGGCACCGACCTGGCCAGCCTGGACAGCGACGGCCTGGCCGACCTGCGGCGCGAGCGCATCGGCATCGTGTTCCAGAGCTTCCACCTGCTGCCCAGCCTGAGCGCGCTGGACAACGCCGCCCTGCCGCTGCAGATGGCGGGCGCCAGCGGCGCGCGCGAGACCGCGGCCGACATGCTGCGCCGCGTCGGCCTGGGCGACCGGCTGTACCACCGGCCGGCGCAACTCTCCGGCGGCGAGCAGCAGCGCGTGGCCATCGCCCGTGCGCTGGTGCACCGGCCGCAGCTGCTGCTGGCCGACGAACCCACCGGCAACCTCGACGACCAGACCGCCGAGTCGGTGCGCGAGCTCCTGTTCAGCCTCAACCGCGAGCTGGGCACCACCCTGGTGCTGGTGACGCACGACCTGGACTTCGCCACCCGCTGCGACCGCGTGCTGCGCCTGCACGACGGGCAGCTGCACGAGACGCCCGTGACCCGCCAGCCGGAGAGCGCCCATGCCCTTCCTGCTTGACCTGGCCTGGCGCGACCTGCGCGCCAGCGGCCGGCGGCTGTGGATCTTCGTCGCCTGCCTGGTGCTGGGCGTGTCGCTGGTGGCCGCGGGCGGTGGCCTCTACCGCCAGGTGGCCGACGCGCTGCGGCACGACGCGCGCCTGCTGTTCGGTGGCGACGTGGAGGTGGAGTCGCCCACGCCGCTGCCGGCCGACGCGCTGG
The DNA here is from genome assembly GCF_004353865.1 of Hydrogenophaga pseudoflava. NCBI lineage: Bacteria > Pseudomonadati > Pseudomonadota > Betaproteobacteria > Burkholderiales > Comamonadaceae > Hydrogenophaga > Hydrogenophaga pseudoflava. The sequence goes on along the minus strand of NZ_CP037867.1, from coordinate 1,590,642 downwards.
CCTGGATGCAGGCGCGCGGCACGGTCTCGCGCGTGATCGAGCTGCGCACCATGCTGCGCACCGAAGCCGGCCGCGCGCAGCTGATCGAACTGCTGAGCGCCGACGCCGCCTACCCGCTCTACGGCACGGTGGCGTTGCAACCGGCCGGCGCGCTGGCCGAGACCCTGGCGCAGCAAGACGGCCGCTGGGGCGCTGCCATCGACGCCTCGCTCGCCACGCGCCTGGGCCTGCAGCCCGGCGACCGCATTCACATCAGCGACCTGCCACTCACCGTGCGCGCGCTGGTGGTGCGCCAGCCCGACCGCAGCCTGCGCGCCGACTGGGGCGCCGCGCCGGTGCTGGTGGCCGAGGGCGCGCTCATGGCCACCGGCCTGGTGCAGCCGCTCAGCCGCGTCGAATACCGCTACCGCGTGCGCACGCCCGACGCCGCCCCCGCCTGGCGTGATGCGTTTCTCGCTGCCTTCCCGGCGCTGGACGCCGAGGTGCGCAGCTTCGACGAGCGCAGCGACCGCATGGCCGAGGTGCTGGGCCAGATCGGCTCGGGCCTGCTGCTGATCGGCTTTTCGGCGCTGTTCATCGGCGGCCTGGGCGTGTTCAACAGCGTGCAGGCCTACCTGCAGGGCAAGCTCACCGGCCTGGCCACGCTGCGCGCGCTGGGCCTGCGCGACCGGCGGCTGGCCGCCTTCGTGCTGCTGCAGATCGGGCTGCTGGCGCTGCTGGCCAGCGCGGTGGGCGTGGCGCTCGGCCTGGGGCTGGCGCTGGCCGGCGCGCAGCTGGCGGCGGACAAGCTGCCGGTGAGCTTCCTGCTGGCCGGCCTGTGGCAGCCGGCGCTGGTGGCCCTGCTGTTCGGCGTGCTGACCGCGCTGGCGTTTTCGTTGCCGGCGCTGGGGCGGGCGCTGTCGGTCTCGCCGGCGGTGTTGTTCCGCGGCACCGAGGGCGCCACGCTGACCGTGCCGCGCTGGGCGCGCCAGGCCACCGCGGGCGCCGCCGTGCTGACGCTGGCGCTGCTGGTGGCCACCCTGCCCGACCCGCGCTTTGGCCTGGCCTTCGTGGCCGCCACCGCCGCCGTGCTGCTGGTGCTGGACGGCGCCACGCGCGGCCTGCGCCGCGTCGCCGCGCGGCTGCAGCACCACCGCGCGCTGCCCCTGCCGCTGCAACTGGCGCTGGCGGGCCTGCAGCAGCCGCAGTCGCCGCTGCGCACCGCCCTGCTCTCGCTGGGCTCGGCGCTCACGCTGCTGGTGGCCTGCACCCTGGTGGTGGTCACCCTGCTGCGCACCGTGAACGACACCGTGCCCGCGCAGGCGCCGGCCCTGGTGTTCTATGACGTGCAGACCGAGCAGATCCCGCTGCTGCGCGAGACGCTGCAGGCCTCGCCCGGCCTCCAGGACGTGAAGACCGCGCCGCTGGTGCTGGGCCGCCTGGTGGCCGTCAACGGCGCGGCGCTGCGCGAGAGCGGCGACACCGAACGCGACCGCGAATCGCGCGACGAACACAAGCTCAGCGACCGCAGCGGCAACTTCGACGACGTGGTGATCGACCGCGGCGCCTGGTGGCCGGCCAACCACCGCGGCGAGCCGCTGGTGGCGATGGAAGACCGCGAGGCCGACGAGCTGGGCCTGCAGGTCGGCGACCGCCTGCGCTTCGAGATCCTGGGCCAGCCGGTGGAGGCGCAGCTGGCCGCCATCTACAGCCAGCGCCGCATGCAGTCGCGCCTGTGGCTCGAAGCCATCTTCAGCGACGGCGTGCTCGACCCTTTCATCACCCGCCACGTGGGCGCGGCCTGGATGCCGGCCGAGCAGACGCTGGACGCGCAGGACCGGCTGGCCGCCGCCGCGCCCAACATCGCCACGGCGCGCACCGAGTCCATGCTGCGCGAAACCCGCGCGCTGATGGGCCGCGCCAGCGGCGGCCTGAGCGTGGTGGCCGGGGTGTGCCTGGCGGCCAGCCTGCTGGTGCTGGCCAGCGTGGTCGCCGCCAGCCGCAGCCGCCAGCTCTACGACGCGACGGTGATGCACGCGCTGGGCGCGCGCCACTCGCTGCTGCGCGGCGTGCTGGTGTGGGAATACGTGCTGCTGGCCAGCGTCACCGCCGGCTTCGCCCTGCTGGCCGGCAGCGCCCTGGCCACCGGCCTGCTGCTGTGGCGGCTGGACATGAGCCCGGCCGGCCTGTACTGGAGCGGCGGCGTGACCGCGCTGGCCGTCAGCGGCCTGAGCATGGCCCTGGGCGCGCGCTACCTGCTGTCGCAGATGCGCCTGAGCCCGGCCATGCTGCTGCGCAGCGGCGGCTGAGGCGGCTGCAAGGTTGAGACGGAGCCCGCACAATGCGTGTCCACCCGCCCCTGCACAGGCCCCTTTCCCACAGGACCGTTCTCACCATGAGCCTCATCGTCCACCACCTGAACAACTCCCGCTCGCAGCGCCTGCTGTGGATGCTCGAAGAGCTGGAGTTGCCCTATCAGATCCGCTTCTACGAACGTGACAAGGCGACCATGCTGGCGCCGCCCGAGCTGAAAAAGGTGCACCCGCTGGGCAAGTCGCCGGTGCTCGAAGACGGCAAGCTCAAGCTGGTGGAGACCGGCGCCATCTGCGAATACCTGGTCGACAAGACCGGCAAGCTCGGCCCGGCCAACCAGGGCGAGGGCCTGCTGCAGTACCGCCAGTTCATGCACTACGCCGAAGGCTCGCTCATGCCCAACCTGCTGCTGATGCTGGCCATGAGCAAGGTGCCGCTGATCGGGGGCATCGCGGTCAAGAAGGTGCAGCCCATGGTGGACGTGCACCTGGACTATGTGGAGCAGGTGCTGGCCTCGCGCCCCTGGTTCGCCGGCAAGGCCATGACGGCCGCCGACATCATGATGAGCTTCCCGCTCGAAGCAGCGGTCTCACGCGCGGGCCTCGGCCCCTCGCGCCCCGCCACCATGGCCTGGCTGAAGAAGATCCACGCGCGCCCGGCCTACAAAACGGCGCTCGAAAAAGGCGGGACCTACGACTACGCATGAGCGCCCACGCCACCGTCCACTGGGCCGGTGAGGCGCTGCACCTGCTGCCCGCGCACGCCATCTGGTGGCCGTCGGGCGAAACGCTGTTCATCGCCGACCTGCACCTGGGCAAGGCCGCCAGCTACCGCGCGCTGGGCCAGCCCGTGCCCGGCGGCACCACGCGCGACAACCTGGCGCGGCTGGACGCGCTGATCGCCGAACACCGGCCGCAGCGCCTGGTGTGCCTGGGCGACTTCCTGCACGCCGCGTCGGGCCGCACGCCGGCGGTGCTGCAGGCGCTGGGCGACTGGCGCGCGCGTCACCGCGGCGTGGCCATGACCCTGGTGCGTGGCAACCACGACGATCGCGCCGGCGAGCCGCCGCCCGAGGCCGGCATCGAGGTGGTGGATGAGCCCTGGCTGCTCGGCCCCTTCGCCTGCTGCCACCACCCGCGACCGGACGGCGACCGCCACCCGACCCACTTCATCCTCGCCGGCCACCTGCACCCGGTGATCCACCTGAGCGGCCGCGCGCGCGACGCGCTGCGCCTGCCCTGCTTCGTGAGCGAACCGGGTCAGGCACTGCTGCCTGCCTTCGGTGCGTTCACTGGCGGGCATGCACTGCCCGCCGCGCAGGACCGGCGCTTTTTTGCGGTGGGCGGTGATCGGGTCTGGGAACTGCCAGGGGGTTGATGACTCGGTTGTCTGCCGTGAGATACAGCCCGTTCGGACGTTTGTGCGCTGCTTCCTTGGTCGGCCTACGTGCTCGACTAGATACGAGCATTGCATGACCGTTTAAGGTTGAGTTGAGTCACACAAAGGCAGCGCTCGAAGGTCTGCAGTGATCGCTACTGGCCCTTCGACGACAAGTGCCTCATGCGTCAGGCCGCAATCTTTTCCATCGTATCCAGCGGTGCCTGAAGGTGTTTGCTGAAAAACATGACTTCTGAACCCGTGTAGCGGCGCTGTGCTGTGTAGTGGAGTCCGTACGCATAGGGTGTGGCGTATGCGTACATCTCTCTAATTTCTTCCGCGTTGTCGTACGACACGACCCACGGTCGGTTGAAGCGTTGCCGCCCCAGAAGCTGCGCGATCTTTACGTGGTCGTCGTGCTTGTAAAAGTTGCGGTACAGGCCCGCACCTTTGACGTAGTACGGCGGGTCCAGGTAGATCAGCGATTTGGCGGGCAAAAACTGGTGGCAACGCTGCAGCAGCGCATGTGCATCTTCTTCATACACGTGAATGCCTTCGGCGTGCTTGCCAATGCGCTCCAGACGAGCGCAAAGCTCGTCACGCATGAAACGCGCATCGATTTTGTAGCTGCCCGCTTGTGCCTTGCCACCAATAACGCCACCTTTCAGGATGCCTGAACGGTTGGTCCGGTTCATGAACAGCGTGGCAAAGCCGCGTTCCAGTTCTGTTCCGGTTTCCTGCCTCAGCATCACCCCACGCCAGTGGTGCCACGCATCCATGGTGATGGGTTCGGTGGCGACCATGGTCACCAATTCGGCTGTCTGTTGGGTGGCTACACGCCAGAACCCTGCAATGGCGGGGTCTGCGTCGTTGATGTGGATGTGCTCAACGACGTTGTCGATTAGCAGTGAAAGGGCAACACCTGCGCCCCCTGCATACGGCTCAAGGTAGTGTCCTCCGACAAGGTTGTTGGTGGCGATGACCTCGGCGATCAACGGGGCAAAGCGAGCTTTGCCACCGGGGTAGCGCAGAGGGGTGTAAAGCTTGTTGGAGTACATGGATAAGCAGGTATGCGAGTAGCCTACCTTATGCCTTGTCTTTCAGCCGACCGGCAGTGCGGGCGACGGCAGCCGCAAAGGCGGCTTCAAATTTTTTCACCTCAGGTTCGTACACCACGGCCCACTGCTCTATCACCCCCCAGTTTTTCAGCTTGGTCCAATGCCTCTTCCACCAGTCTTTGGTGTTCTCTCGCTTTGTGCTGTCGCCATCACCATCTTGGAAAAAGTTTTTATGAACTTTGTCACTGGTAGGGTTTGGCGTGTTGAGGTTCAGTAGCGCTTGGTGCAGTGGGCCGTCTGCGGTATTGGTGATGTCGCGCAGGAATTGTTTGGTAGTGTTTTCCAATGACCGTGCAACGCCGGTTGTGCCTGGCACATTCGGCAATTTGACGATATTGCCTCTAGCTGCTGCGCTTTGAGGCACGGGTGTGTCCGCATCGACGACCAGAACTCTGTCCAAGAACAGCGGGTCTTTTTCTGGGAGCTTGACCAGATGTGATCCACCTATCCCCAGTGGAATCCAGTTGATGCGAACGCCATATTTCTTGGATAAGGCGCTTTTCTTGACGGCTGGAATCAAACTGGCACAAAACTGGGCAGCTTCATCATCTTCAAAGTAAACGGCCAAGGAAGGCTTTGCTTTTCTCTTCGGTTTTTCTTCGTCAGGTGTCAAGGCCATGTCGTTGAGCATGGCCCGAAGCGATTGATCTTCAGCCAGCCTAGGAAACTTGGTGTCAAGCAGGTAAATCACCTTGTCGGGGGCATTGGCGTTCCCGTCGCCGTCAGGATGGACTGCTTGTATCAGCCGAGGTGAGTGCGTGGTGGCAATGATTTGGAGGTCAAGTCGATTGGCGTAAGTTTTTAGTGACTTAGCGAGCCGTTCAATGGCATGCGGGTGGAAGCCCACATCCATTTCGTCAATCACCAGCAAGCCCCCCGTATATGTCTCACCCATTTCCCGTTTCAGTTGGTTGAATGACGCCAGTGCTGTCGCCATGCTGCCCAGGCTGTCCTGCCCCATGGACACGGCGAGCGCGTCATGCCGGGTGTAGCCGGGTTGAGCAGTTTTCTTCTTGGAGCCTTTGATGGTCTGGTGGGTCACGTCCGTGTTCAGTTCGGTGCCATGAATCACTGAACTGACGAAGGCCACCATCAGGGCGCTGTCGGCAGAGTGCATATCCAGTTTGCTGCTGGCTACTTCTTTTTCGTCGGCCTCACCTGCCGAGGCAAGCCGCCGCATTCCAAGGTATATGGTCGGCAGCGGTATCTTGGCATCCTGCCCTACCGTGTCGTCTTCGGCCTTATCGATGGTCCGCGGCACAACCCGTGCGCGCTTCCAGACCGATCGGCGGGTCATTGAACAACGCTTTTTTACCTCAACACCATTGACACAGGCTGTCACAACAGGAGCGGAAGCCGGGTCTTTCTGGGTTTCGTCCACTTCAGCCAAGGCCAAGTACACGATGCGCTCAATGTTTGCCGAGAAGTGTTCGCCAAAGTAGCTTTTTGGACCACCTCGGTCAGTGATGCCAAAGGTGTTAGCGATCAAGCCCAAGATGGTCGATTTGCCAATCCCGTTATGCCCTGCGATGAGGGTTAGCCGGTCGGCGAACTCAATGTTGATATTACCCAGCTTACGAAATGGGGGACTCCCAAACGTCAGCGATTTGACCTGAACCTTGGCTGCCACTGAACCTCCTGAATATTGTTCATCTTCGTGGTGACGGGGCTCCCTATGCCGAGAGCTATGTGCATCTTATCGAAAGTGCTGGGCCGTCTGCGTGCTGGAGTCGAGGAACGCCGCTGCAAAGCGTCGTTCGGGATCGGCATTCGATTGTGCGATTGCGCGCCTGGGCCGGGTAACACAGCGTTGGATTGCCATGCCTCCTTAAGTTTCCGATTGTCATTGGGCCCAACGACTGCTTGGTGGTAGGTAGGGTAAATCCATCCTGCGGCGACCACCGGCAGCAACCGCTGCAAGCGACCCCTGTTCGGACCATTGCAGCAGCCTGAAGGCCATTCCGATCCACCGCTTCACACAAGAAAGAATCAAGCCCGATGGTCCGCGCCCTGCGCAGTGGCCATGTGGTTGCCCACCAGGCGACTGATCCCCCGCGACACAGCACCAACCACCGCGCGCCCCACAATGGCCGCTCTGTTTGCCGGAGCCCCGCCATGAACCTGCACACCCCCAACCCCTACGCCAGCACCCGCCTGCCGCTGTTCGCGCGCAATGTCGTCAGCACCTCGCACCCGCTGGCCGCGCAGGCCGGGCTACGCATGCTGCTGGCCGGCGGCAACGCGGTGGACGCGGCCATTGCCGCGGCGGCGGCGCTGACCATCACCGAGCCGGTGAGCAACGGCCTGGGCTCGGACGCCTTCTGCATCCTCTGGGACGGGCAGCAGCTGCACGGCCTGAACGCCAGCGGCACCGCGCCCCAGGCCTGGACGCCCGGCTATTTCCACGGCAAGTACGGCGCCGATGCGCTGACGCCGCCCAAGCGCGGGCTGGATTCGGTGACCGTGCCTGGCGCAGTGGCGGGCTGGGTGGCGCTGAGCGAGCGCTTCGGCAAGCTGCCCTTTGCCGACCTGATGGCACCCGCCATCGAGCTGGCCGAGCGCGGTTATGCGGTGCCGGTGGTGGTGCAGCAGAAGTGGGCCGCCGCCACGCCCGAACTGCAGTCGCTGCCGGGGTTTTCCGAGGCCTTCCTGCCCTGGGGCCGTGCGCCGCAGGTGGGTGAGCTGTTCCGCTTTCCAGCCGCGGCCAAGGGCCTGCGTGCGATTGCAGAGAGCAAGGGCGAGGCCTTTTATCGCGGCCCCATCGCGCAAGCGCTGGCCCGGTTCTCCGCCGAGCAGGGAGGCGCGCTGACCGAGGCCGATCTGGCGACCTACCGACCCGAATGGGTGACGCCCATTGCGCAGGACTACCGGGGTCACACGCTGCACGAGATCCCGCCCAACGGCCAGGGCATTGCCGCGCTGGTCGCGCTGGGCATCCTGTCGAACTTCGACCTGGCGGCCATGAAGGTCGACAGCGTGGCCGCGCAGCACCTGCAGATCGAGGCCATGAAGCTGGCCTTCGTCGACGTGTACCGCTACGTGGCCGAGCCCGGCGCGATGGACGTGACGCCCGCGCAGATGCTGGACCCGGCCTACCTGCGCGAACGCGCGAAGCTGATCGACATGCAGCGGGCGCAGGACTTCGGCGCCGGCAACCCCGCCAGGGGCGGCACGGTCTACCTGACCGCGGCCGACGAGCGCGGAATGATGGTGAGCTTCATCCAGAGCAACTACATGGGATTCGGCTCGGGTGCGGTGGAACCCACCTTCGGCATCAGCCTGCAGAACCGCGGCCACGGCTTCAACCTCGGCACCGGCCCGGGCCGCAACACCGCCAACCTGGTGGCGCCTGGCAAGCGGCCCTTCCACACCATCATCCCGGCCTTCCTCACGAAAGACGGGCAACCGGTGATGAGCTACGGCGTGATGGGCGCCAACATGCAGCCGCAGGGCCACATGCAGACCCTGGTGCGCCTGCTCGACCACGGCCAGAGCCTGCAGGCCGCCTGCGACGCGCCGCGCTGGCGCTTCGACGCGGGCCTGCACATCAACGTCGAATCGGCCATGGACCCGGCCACGGTCCAGGGCCTCAAGGACCTGGGCCACCAGACCCGCCTGATCGACGACCCCTACCAGGACTTCGGCGCCGGCCAGTTCATCTGGCGGCTGGGCGACCCGGGCAGCGAAGGCTATGTGGCCGCCAGCGACCCGCGGCGGGACGGCGCAGCCGTGGGGTTCTGAGACGACAGACGGCTTCGGCGCTTCTCTACAATCGCGCCCTTTTGCCCGAGGGAGCGCGCACCGTGAACATCGTCGTCCTGGAAGAACTCAAGGCCTACATCGAGCCGCTGACCCCCGACGAGCACGATGCGCTGGAGCGCAGCCTGCTGGCCGAGGGTTGCCGCGACGCGCTGGTGCTGTGGGGCGACATCCTCGTGGATGGCCACAACCGCTACGGCATCTGCACCAAGCACGGCCTGCCGTTCCAGACCGTGCAGAACCCGCGCTTCCAGTCGATGGAAGACGTGCACCTGTGGATGATCGACCAGCACCTGGGGCGGCGCAGCCTGTCGGACTTCCAGCGCGGTGTGCTGGCGCTGCGCAAGCGCGAAATCGTGGCCGAGCGGCGCTCGCGCGCCAAGGCCGAGGCGGACCAGACCACCGCGCCGGTGCCCGAAGCGCCGACGGGCGACGCCCCCTGGGAAGGCGAGGCGCCCGCCGCCGCGCTGGCCGCGGTGCTCGAACCCAAGCCCCTGCAGAGCCGCGAGGACATCGCGCGCGCCGCGCGCCTGAGCGCCTCGCAGGTCGGCATGATCGAAAAGATCCAGAAGCAGGCCGCGCCCGAGGTGGTGGCCGCCGTGCGGGCCGGTGACATTTCGCTCAACGCCGCCGCCGTGGTCGCCACCCTGCCGGAGGAAGAACAGCGCGCCGCCGCGGCCGCCGGCAAGGACGAGCTGAAGCAGGCCGCCAAGCGCGTGCGCGAGTCGCGCCGCAAGCCGCGCGATGAGAGCGCCGAAGCCTCCAGCGACGCGGCCCCCGAAGCGGCCCCCGCCAGCGACGAGGTGAGCGCCCTGCGCCAGCGCGTCGCGCAACTCGAAGCCGAGAACGCCGAACTGCGCCAGCAGGTGCAGATGCTCAGCGCGCAGCTGGTCTGAGGCGGCCGGTCTGAGGCGGCTGGTGCGCGGGCCGCGTGCGGGACAATCGCCGCACCGCCCGCACGACCGCGCCATGAACACGCTGCCCACACCCGCCACCCGTCCGCCCCACTGCTCGCACGGCCACGCCTTCGACAGCGGCAACCCGGCCGCCGAGCGCGGCACGCGCCTGGTGATGTGGCTCACGCTGGGCACCATGGTGGTGGAGATCACCGCCGGCTGGTGGTTCAACTCCATGGCGCTGCTGGCCGACGGCTGGCACATGAGTTCGCACGCGGTGGCCATCGGCCTCTCGGCCCTGGCCTACGCCATGGCGCGGCGCCTGGCGGCCGACCCGCGCTTTGCCTTTGGCACCTGGAAGATCGAGGTGCTGGCCGGTTTTTCGAGCGCGCTCTTCCTGCTGGGTGTGGCGGCGCTGATGGTGGTGGGCTCGGTGGAGCGCCTGCTGGACCCGCAGCCGATCCGTTACGCCGAGGCGATGGCGGTGGGCGTGCTGGGGCTGGTGGTGAACCTGGCCAGCGCCTTCATCCTCGGCGGCGCGCACCACGGTCACGACCATGGCCACGCGCATGCCCATGAGCACCACGACCACGATGGCCCTGGCCACCACGAAGACCTGAACCTGCGCGCCGCCTACCTGCACGTGATCGCCGACGCCGCCACCTCGGTGCTGGCCATCCTGGCGCTGGCGGGCGGCTGGTGGCTGGGCTGGAGCTGGCTGGACCCGGTGATGGGCGTGGTCGGCGCGGTGCTGGTAGCCGTCTGGGCCAAGGGCCTGATCGCCGAGACCGGCAAGGTGCTGCTGGACCGGGAGATGGACCACCCGGTGGTCGGCGAGATCCGCGAGGTGATAACCGAAAACGCGGCCGCCCACGGCCTGCGGCTGACCGACCTGCACGTCTGGCGCGTGGGCCGCGGGGCCTGGGCCTGCGCGCTGACCCTGGTCACCAGCGACCCGGCGCTCACCGCGGACGCCGTGCGGCAGTGGCTGGCGGTGCACGAGGAGATCATGCACGTCACCGTCGAACTGCAAAGGGCCTGAAGCCCCGCGCCGTCAGGTCGGCTGCAGGAACACGCGCGCCTTGCGCGGCGAGACCACCAGGGTCTCGCCTTCCTGGAAGCCGAGTTCGCGGAACTGCTGCGCCGGAATCTGCGCCTCGATCAGCGGGTCGTGGCCGTCGCGCGGCGCGGCGTCCACCGGCATGAGTTCGAGCCGCGCGATGGGGCCGACCACGATGGCGCGGTCGAGCCGGGCCACGATGCCATGCGGGCGCCCCGCGGCATCGACCTCGCCACCGGCCTGGTAGCGGTGCACGTCCAGGTCGTGCGGGCGCACGTAGGCGAAGGCCTGGGCGTTCTGTGCGCCGGCGTGTTCGGGCGTCTGGATGGCCACGCCGTCCAGGTGCAGAAGACCTTCGTGGGCGCGGCCGTGGAACAGGTTCACGTCGCCCAGGAAGCCGTAGACAAACGGGCTGGCCGGGTGGTCCCACACGTCCTGCGGCGAACCGACCTGCTCGACCACGCCCTGGTTCATCAGCACCACGCGGTCGGCCACTTCCAGGGCTTCCTCCTGGTCGTGCGTGACGAAGATGGAGGTGACGTGCAGCTCGTCGTGCAGGCGGCGCAGCCAGCGACGCAGTTCCTTGCGCACCTTGGCGTCCAGCGCGCCGAAGGGCTCGTCCAGCAGCAGCACCTTGGGCTCGACCGCGAGCGCGCGGGCCAGCGCGATGCGCTGGCGCTGGCCGCCCGAGAGCTGCGAGGGGTAGCGGTCGGCGATCCAGTCCAGCTGCACCAGCTTGAGCAGGTCGGTCACCTTCTGCTTGATCTGCGCCTCGCTCGGGCGCTCGCCGCGCGGCTTGACGCGCAGGCCGAAGGCCACGTTATCGAACACCGTCATGTGGCGGAACAGCGCGTAGTGCTGGAACACGAAGCCCACGTTGCGCTCGCGCACATGCACGTCGGTGGTGTCTTCGCCGCTGAAGTGGATGCTGCCGGTGTCCGGCGTTTCCAGGCCGGCGATGATGCGCAGCAGCGTGGTCTTGCCGCAGCCCGAGGGGCCCAGCAGGGCCAGCAGCTCGCCGGAGTCGATGTCGAGGTTGACGTTCTTCAGCGCGTGGAAGCTGCCGAAGTGCTTGTTGACGTCGCGGATCTGGATGCTCATGGTTTCGTCCTCGTTCGGGTCAGGCGGCGGTGGCCACGGGGGCCGGCGCGGCGCGCGCGTGCGGGTTCTCGGGCGGCAGTTCGGCAATCGCCTTCATCTCGCGTTCGTGGCGCCACTCCACCACGCTCTTGATCACCAGCGTGACCAGGGCCAGCAGGGCCAGCAGGGAGGCCACGGCGAAGGCGGCGGCCGACTGGTATTCGTTGTAGAGCACCTCGATGTGCAGCGGCATGGTGTTGGTCTGGCCACGGATGTGGCCCGAGACCACCGACACCGCGCCGAACTCGCCCATGGCGCGCGCGTTGCACAGGATCACGCCGTAGATCAGGCCCCACTTGATGTTGGGCAGGGTCACGTACCAGAAGGTCTGCCAGCCGGTGGCGCCCAGCACGATGGCGGCCTGCTCCTCGTCGTTGCCCTGGGCCTGCATCAGCGGGATCAGCTCGCGCGCGATGAAGGGGAAGGTGACGAAGATGGTGGCCAGGATGATGCCGGGCACGGCGAACACGATCTTGATGTCGTGCTCCATCAGCCAGGGGCCCAGCCAGCCCTGCGCGCCGAACACCAGCACGTAGATCAGGCCGGCCACCACGGGCGAGACCGAGAACGGCAGGTCGATCAGCGTGGTCAGGAAGGACTTGCCCCGGAACTCGTACTTGGCAATCGCCCAGGCGGCCGCGATGCCGAAGGCCAGGTTCAGCGGCACCGCCACGGCGGCGGTGAGCAGCGTCAGGCGGATGGCCGCCCAGGCGTCGGGCTCTTTCAGCGCTTCCCAGTAGGCGTCCCAGCCCTTGCGCAGGGCTTCGGTGAACACCGCCGCCAGCGGCAGCACCAGGAACAGGAACATGAAGGTCAGTGCGATGCCGGTCAGCGCCCAGCGGATCCAGGGCGCTTCGGTGGTGCCGCGCTGGGCGGTGCGAATGTTGTTCTGGCTCATTGGGAGTTACCTGCCGAACGCTTGCGCTGCCAGCCCTGCAGGCCGTTGATGACCAGCAGCAGAATGAAGGAGATCACCAGCATCACGGTGGCGACCGCGGTGGCGCCGGCGTAGTCGTACTGCTCCAGCTTGCCGATGATGATCAGCGGCGTGATCTCGGAGACCATGGGCATGTTGCCGGCGATGAAGATGACCGAGCCGTACTCACCCACGGCGCGCGCGAAGGCCATGGCAAAGCCGGTCAGCAGCGCGGGCGCGATGCTGGGGAAGATGACGCGGCTGAAGGTCTGCCAGCGCGTGGCGCCCAGGCAGGTGGCTGCTTCTTCCAGTTCCTTCTCGGCGTCTTCCAGCACCGGCTGCACCGTGCGCACCACGAACGGCAGGCCGATGAAGATCAGCGCGATCACCACGCCGTTGGGGTTGAAGGCGAGCTGGATGCCGTGCGGCTCCAGCAGCGAACCGATCCAGCCGTTGCCGGCCAGCAGCGCGGTGAGCGAAATGCCGGCCACGGCGGTGGGCAGCGCGAACGGCAGGTCCACCAGCGCGTCCACGATCTTCTTGCCCGGGAAGGGGTAACGCACCAGCACCCAGGCCACCAGCAGGCCGAACACCACGTTCACACAGGCCGCGATGAACGAGGCCCCGAAGGTCAGGCGATACGACGCCAGCACGCGCGGGGACGTGACCGCCTCCCAGAACTGCGGCCAGGTCAGCGTGAAGGTCTTGAACACCAGGGCCGAGAGCGGGATCAGCACGATCAGGCTCAGGTACAGCACCGTGATGCCTAGCGTGAGGTTGAAGCCCGGCAGCACGCGCGCGCCGCTGCGGCGCGCACCGCCCCCGGCCGCCGGCGCGGTGCCCGGCAGCGAAACAGCGTGTCCGGACATGGCTTACTTGCCCGCGGTGTACAGCTTGTCGAACTGGCCGCCGTCGTTGAAGTGCACTTTCTGCGCCTCAGCCAGCGAGCCGAAGTACTGCTCGACGGTGAAGAACTTGATCGGCTTGAACGCGGCGGCGTATTTCTTCAGCACCGCCTCGTTGCGCGGGCGGATGTTGTGCCTGGCGGCGATCTCCTGGCCTTCGGGCGAGTACAGGAAGTCGAGGTAGGCCTTGGCGTCGGCGGCCGTGCCCTTCTTGGCCACGGTGCGCTCGACGATGGCCACCGGGTTCTCGGCCACGATGGACGCGCTGGGGTGGATGGCATCGACCTTGCCTTTGCCGAATTCGTTGTCCACCGACACGACTTCGGACTCAAACGTCACCAGCACGTCGCCGATGTTGCGCTGCAGGAAGATGCCCGTCGCGTCGCGGCCGCCACGCGCCAGCACCGGCACGTTCTTGTAGAGCTTGCTCACGAACTCGGCGGCCTGCGCGTCGGTGCCGCCCTTGGCGCGCACCTGGCCCCAGGCGGCCAGGTAGGCCATTCGGCCGTTGCCACCGGTCTTGGGGTTGACCACCACCACCTGCACGCCGGGCTTGATCAGGTCGTCCCAGTCCTTGATGCCCTTGGGGTTGCCCTGGCGCACCAGGAACAGCATGGTCGAGGTGGTGGGCGCTGCGCCGTTGGGGAATTTCTGGCGCCAGTCCTTGGCGACCACGCCCTTCTCGGCCAGGAAATCGACGTCGGTGGTGGTGTTGAAGGTCACCACGTCGGCCTCCAGACCGTCGGCCACGGCACGGGCCTGGGCGCTCGAACCGGCGTGTGACTGGTCGACCTTGATGTCCTTGCCGGTGGTCTTTTTGTAGTTCGCCACGAAGGCGGTGTTCAGGTCCTTGTAGAACTCGCGCGCCACGTCGTAGGAGACGTTGAGCAGCGTGGTCTGGGCAGAAGCGGCGGAGGCGGCGGCGAAAGCGATGGCGCCGAGGGCGAGCTTGAAAGTGTTTTTCATGGAAATCGGGCTCCGATAGAGGGAATGCATGACATTCTGAAACCGTGTCGTTCTAAATCAAACGACTTTGTTTTTGTTTTCTTATATGAATACGGAATAAAGATCAGGCCGCCAGCGGGAGCGGTTGTGACGGCGTGATCTCCGCGCCCAGCGCCTGCAGCAGCGCCAGGCCCAGCGGCCACTCCCCGTGCCCGGACTCCACATTGATGTGGCCTGCGTCGTTCAGGCGCATGAACTCGCTGCCCCAGGCGCGGGCATAGGCGCCTGCCAGCCGGACCGGGCAGTACGGGTCGTTGCTGCTGGCCACGACGATGCTGGGGAACGGCAGCCGCTGGTAGGGCACGGGCGCGAAGTCGGCCAGCACGCCGCGCCGCTCGGGGTCGGCCGGCGCCACCAGCAGGGCCGCGCGGATGCGCGCCTTGGCGGCGTCGGGCAGGTGGGTGGTGGCGATGCAGCCCAGGCTGTGCGCGGCGATGACCACCTCGCCCGGTGCCTGCTCGATGGTGCGCGCGATCTGCTGCACCCAGGGCCGCCTGAGCGGGCTGAGCCAGTCGTCCTGCTCGACGCGCAGCACCCGGGACAGCCGGCTGGCCCACAGGCTCTGCCAGTGGCCGGGGCCGGAGTTGCGCCAGCCGGGAACGATGACAACGGTGGGAGAAGACATGCGGCGATTCTGGTCAGCACGCTTCAAAACACAAACGACTGAGTCGTAGTTTGTTTATTAGCTTTTCGTCTAAGACCGTCGCTCACAGGCCGCGGTTTGCCCGCTCGGGCGCATAGCGGTCGGCCTGGATGTCGGGCGTCACGCCGTGCGTGAACACCTCGTCCGTGATGGGCAGGAACTGCGCGTTCCAGTCCTCCCAGGCCTGGCGCAGGCGGGCGAACACGGCGGGGTGTTGGTCCTTGAGGTTGGCGCGCTCCAGCGTGTCGTCCTCGACGTCGAACAGGAACTCGTTGTCATTGATGCGCAGGTACTTGAAGCGGCCCTCGCGCGCCGCGCGCTGGCGCTGCGCCTTGTAGCGCCAGAACAGGCGACGCTCGTGCACCGGCGCCTGGCCCTGCAGCACCGGCAGGATGTTCTCGCCGTCGCTCGGGTAGTCGGGGTGCGGCGCCGTGCCCGCGGCCGACAGCAGCGTGGGCAGCCAGTCCATGGTGATGGTGACCTGCTCGCTGACCTGTGGCTGCAGGCGCGCCGGCCAGGACAGCAGCGTGGGCACGCGGATGCCACCTTCGAGCAGCTCGGTCTTCTGGCCGGTGAAGGGCCAGGTCTTGGAGAAGCGCTCGCCGCCGTTGTCGCTGGTGAAGATCACGATGGTGTTGTCGAAAACCCCTTTGGCCTTGAGCGCCTGCACCACCTGCCCCACCGCGGCGTCGAGCGAGCGCACCATCTTCGCGTAGGTGTGCAGATTGCCGCCGTCGTAGTGGAAGAGGTCGGTCAGGTCGCGCGAGACGTGCTCGTCTTCCGGGCCGACCCAGGGCCAGTGCGGCGCGGTGAAGTGCAGCGAGAGGAAGAACGGCTTTTCTTCGGCCTGTTGCGCGATCCAGGACGAGGCCTCGTCGGCCAGCAGCTGCGTGTAGTAGCCCACGCGCTCGACCGGCACCTCGCCCTCGTACAGGTCGCGCGGCACCGCGGCGCCCACGCCCGGCTTGTGGGTGAAGTAGTCGATGGCGCCGCCGTAGTTGCCAAAGAAGCGGTTGTAGCCGCTCTTGAGCGGGCCGTAGTTGGGCAGGTTGCCCAGGTGCCACTTGCCGATCAGCGCGGTCTCGTAACCCGCATCGCGCAGCAGCGAGGGCAGCGTGGGGTGGTCGGTCGGCAGGCCGTGCAGGTGGGCGGTGCGCACCAGCGGCTCTTCCAGCCCGCCGCGCAGGCGGTACTGGTAACGCCCCGTGATCAGGCCGAAGCGTGTGGCCGAGCACACTGCCGAGTTGGCGTAGGCCTGGGTGAAGCGCACGCCGCCGGCCGCCAGCGCGTCCAGATGCGGTGTCTGGTACTGGGTCTGCCCGTAGACGCTCAGGTCCGCCCAGCCGAGGTCGTCGGCCAGGATGAAGACGATGTTTGGTTGCTTCTCTGCGTCACTCATGCCGCCCCCTTGGCCTTGCCGGTGGCGTTGGTCTCTCGCCAGACTTTCTCCAGCTTCAGATCCTTCACCGCCTGCTGCACGAACTGCGGCTGGAACCAGGCCTTCACGTCGAAGCCCTCGCCGCGGATCAGGCCCAGGCGCAGGCCGTCGTTCAGCACGGTCTGGTAGTTGGCGATGAAGCCCTCGTCGAGCAACGGCGAGTAGCGCACGCCGAGGTTGTCGCCCGCCAGTTCCTCGCGGAACGACAGTTCGGGGTTGCCGCTGTTGCTGGCGTACAGCTTGATGAGCGCTTCCCGGTTGGTTTCCTTCGAGGCCCAGGCCGCCGCGCGCACCAGCTGCGTGACCACGCGCTGCGCCAGCGCGGCGTTGCCCGACAGGAAGTCTTCCGTGGCCAGCAGGCCGGAGTTGATGGTGAAGGCCGGCCCTTGGCCCCGCGTCAGCGGCAGGATGTTCACGCCTTTCTCGCGCAGGATGAACAGGTCCGGCCCGCCGAAGGTGGCGTCGATCTGTCCGGCCACCACCGCGGCCTTGGAGCTGGGCCAGTCCATGTTGATGAGCTTGACGTCCTTCTCGCTCAGGCCGGAGGCGGCCAGCAGGTTGTCGAACGGGCGCTGGTAGGCCGTGCCCTTGAGCACGCTGACCTTCCTGCCCTTGAGGTCGGCCACCGTCCTGATGGTCGAACCCGGCGCGGTGGCCAGGTAGCTGTCGGTGCCGCGGCCGGTGGCGGCGATGAAGCGTGTGGGCAGGCCGCGGGCCTTGTGGATCACAGAGGCCAGGTCACCGAGCGAGACGATGTCCAGCTGTTTGGCCGCCAGCGCTTCGGCCACGGCCGGGCCGGCGCCGCGGAAGAAGTGCCACTGCACCTCGATGCCGTCTTTGGCGAACGCTTCTTCGAGCCACCGGTTGGCCTGCACGATGGCCAGCGTGCCACCGCCCGGCGAGGGCTTGCCGGCGGTGCCCAGGTCGGGCGAACCGATGCGCACCACCCTGGCGGGACTGGACTGCGCGCGGGCGATCCAGGGGGCGGCCAGGCCCGCTGCGGCGAGACCGCTCACAAAGTGGCGGCGTTGAAGAAAGGGGGATGGGGTCTTGTTCATAGGGGTTCTCAGGAAACAGGGAAGGTCAGACGGCGAACTGCCAGCTGGCCGGTTCGGGGCGTTCGTTTTTCAGCGGAGGCTCGGCCAGGTCGGCGGCGCTGTGTTCGCCGAACTCGCGCAGCACGCTGTCCTTGACGGTCGTGAAGGCGTAGGACGAGCGGTCGCGCGGGTGGGCCAGCGGCACGGGCACGGTGCGGCGGATGCGGCCGGGGCGCGGCTCCATCACCACCACCTTGTCGCCCAGGTAGACCGCCTCCTCCACGTCGTGCGTCACCAGGATCATGGTGATGCCCTCGGTCTGCCAGATGCGGTGCAGCTCCTGCTGCAGGTGGGCGCGGGTCATGGCGTCGAGCGCGCCAAAGGGTTCGTCCAGCAGCAGGATGTCGGGCCGATTCACCAGCGCGCGGGCGATCGCCACGCGCTGCGACATACCGCCCGAGAGCTGGTGCGGATAGGCCTTCTCGAAGCCGGTGAGGCCGACCAGTTCGATGTGCTCGCGGATGGTGGCGCGCTGCTGGCCTTCGGTCAGGTCCGAGTTCAGCAGGCCCAGCGCGATGTTCTTCTCCACCGTCAGCCAGGGGAACAGGCGGTGCTCCTGGAACACGATGCCGCGGTTGAGGTTCGTGCCCTTGATGCGCGTGCCGTCCAGCAGGATCTCGCCCTGGTAGCCCTCTTCCAGGCCGATGACCAGGCGCAGCAGCGTGGACTTGCCGCAGCCGCTGGTGCCCACGATGCTGACGAACTCGCCCGGGGCGATGGTGAGGTGGATGTCCTGCAGCACGGGCAGGGGCTGGCCCTTGACCTCGTACTGCTTGTTCAGACCCCGGATGTCCAGGGTGCCGGCGTGTGCCATGGTGTGTTTCTCCAGAAAAATCAGTAACGGGCGACGGTGCGGTCGCGCCAGGCCAGCAGGCGGCGCTCCAGAGCGGACGTGATGGCGTTGAGGGCGTAGCCCACCAGGCCGATCACGGCCACGCCGAACAGCACCAGGTCCATCTGGAAGTGCTCGCGGCCGTCGATCAGGGTGTTGCCGATGCCGGGGCCGGACGCCATCAGGTATTCGCTGCCCAGCGTGGCCAGCCAGCTGTAGATCAGCGCCAGCTGCACCCCGGTGAACACCGAGGGCGCGGCCGACGGCGCGATCACGCGGGTGAGCTGCTGCCAGAGGCCGAAGCCGTAGACGCGCCCCACCTCGAGGTATTCGCGCGGCACGCTGCGCAGGCCTTCGTAGGTGTTGAGCACCATCGGGAAGAAGGCCGCCATGGCGATGAAGGCCACCTTGGCGCCATCGCCCAGGCCGAACCACATCGACAGCATCGGGATCCAGGCGAACAGCGAGATCTGCTTGAGCGTGTGGAAGGACGGTCCCACCAGACGCTCGGCCCAGCGCGACCAGCCCAGCAGCACGCCCACCGCCAGCCCGGCGCTGGCGCCCAGCAGGAAGCCCCGCGCATTGCGCCACAGGCTGGCCGAGAGCGCGGTCCACAGCTCGCCACTGGTGAGCTGTTGCACGGCGCGGTCCCACACCGCGACGGGCGAGACCAGCAGCGGCGAGGTGGACCAGCCCGAGGCCACAGCCCACCACCAGAACAGCAGGATCAGCGCGGGCAGCACCCAGCCCCGCAAAGCCGGCGGCACGACGGTCAAAGAAAGCATTCTTGACATGTGGGTCTCCTGGTTCACAAACCGGGCTTGCGCCAGCGCAGCAGCCAGGCCTCGGCCAGCGACAGCAGCTTGTCGATGGCCAGGCCCACGATGCCCACCGCCAGCACCGAGGCCAGCACCACGTCCAGCTGGAACAGCTGGCGTCCGTAGACGATGAGAAAGCCGATGCCTTCGGACGAGGCCAGCAGCTCCACCACCACCAGCGCCAGCCAGGCGTGGGTCAGGCCGTAGCGCACCCCGTTCCAGATCGGCGCCGTGGCGGCCGGGAACACCACGCGGGTCAACATCTGCCTGCGTGTGAAGCCATACACCTTGGCCACCTCGATGAAGCGGTTGGGCACGCCCTGGATGCCCTGGCAGGTGTTGAGCGTGACCGGCACCAGGGTGGCCTTGGCAATGAGCAGGAACTTGAGCGCCTCGTCGATGCCGACCAGCAGCATCAGCAACGGCAGCCAGCCGATGACCGGCACCTGGGCGAAGGCTTTGAACAGCGGGTACAGGTAGTCGCGCGCGGTGGGCAAGAGACCCATGACCGAACCCAGCACCAGGCCACCGAGCAGGCCGATGCCAAAGCCGGTGAAAACGCGCACCAGGCTGATCTGCAGGTTGGCCCATATCTCGCCGCTGGCCACCATGTCGGCAAAGGTCCGGAACACCTGGGCCGGCGGCGGCAGCACCTGCTCGGGCGCCCAGCCCCAGACGGACGACAGGTGCCACAGCAGCAGCACCGCCAGCGGGAACGGCCAGGCCCAGAGCCATTGCAGCGGCGGACGCCAGGGCCGTGCCGTGACGCCCTGAGCAGACGTCACGGAGGCCGGCGACGGCAGCGACGCGGTCGCACCAAGGGATGAAGACATGGTGATGCTCTCCACTCGGGTCGTGCCGTCAATTCGCCAGTTGGCCGTCGGGTCCGTAGACCGGCCAGTAGGTTTCCAGCTTGAGTTCCTTGAGCGCCACGTTCAGGTAACGGCGGTCGAACCAGCTGTCGATCTCGGGCACCGAGCGGGTCAGCTTGAGCGCGTGCGCGTCCTTCGCCGCTTCCTTGTAGCGCGACACCAGGAAGGGGTCGAGCAGTGGCGAGAGGCGCACGCGCAGCGGCTGGCCGATGAAGTCCTCGCGCCAGATCTTTTCCGGGTACTCGGTCTTGCCCCAGCGCTCGAACAGCTCGGCGCGGTTGGCCTCGTTCGAATAGCGGTGCGCCACCTTCACCAGGGTGGTCACCACGCGCTGCACGGCCTGCGGGTGTTTCGCCGCGAAGTCCTCGGTCACCAGCAGGTGGGTCTGGCGCGTGAACTTGTAGTTGTCGGCCGCGGCCGACCAGACGATCTTCGCCTGCCCCTTGTCGCGCAGGTCGAAGGCGCCGACGTAGTCGAAGAACGCGTCCACATCCTTGTTGACCAGCGCGGTGCGACCACCGGCCAGGTCCAGGTTGATGAGCTTGAGGTCGCTTTCCTTCAGGCCGTGCGCCGCCAGCGCGGCGGACGCGGCCAGGTGCAGGTTGGTGCCCTTGAACAGCGCCACGCGCTTGCCCTTGAGGTCTTCGAGCCGGGTGATGCCCGAATCGGGCTGCGCCGCCAGGTAGAGCCCGGTGCGCACGCCGCTGCCGGCGATCAGCCTGGTCTTGACGCCGTTGGCACGCGCCACGATGGCCGGCAGGTCGCCCTGCCAGGCGAAGTCCAGTTGTTTGTTGACCAGGGCCTCGTTGACGGCCGGGCCGGCGCCCTTGAAGAACACCCACTTGATCTCGACGCCGTCCTTGCGGAACTCGTCTTCAAACGCGCCGTCGGTGTAGGCCAGCGCGGTGGTGGTGCCGCCGTGGCGGATCGGGTTGCTGCCCACGCCGCCGGTGGCCACGCCGATGCGGATGACTTTCAGCGGTTCGGGGGCGGTCTGGGCCTGCGCGAGGCCGGTGGTGGACAGGGTGAAGGCCAGCGCGAGCAGGCCCAGTCGTTGACGTGGATTCATGGTTCCTCCGGTTGAATCGATGGCTGTGGACCGGACGGAATCTACGGACGGCGCCTTGCTCGGGGAACGAATGAAAACGGATATCCAAACGCAGCGCTGTTGTGGTCATGAGCTCATGCCGCGCAGTGCATGAGAACCCCCTGTTGGCCGCGTTTGCATATGCAAAACGCTTCGTTCACGGGGCGTGCGCGCGCACCCAGACTGGAAAAAGGACGGCGCCCTTCGTGCCCTCCACAGCAACCATCCAGTCAAGGAGTTCCCCATGTCCCAGCTCAACGACCTGCCCGGCACCTACTCGCGCTTCAAGGTCGAGCCCTACACCCCGAACATCGGCGCCGTGATCCACGGCCTGGACCTGCGCCAGCCGCTGGACGAAGCCACCCAGGCCGAACTGCGCGACGCACTCGCGCGCCACGAAGTCATCTTCTTCCGCGACCAGGACCTCACGCCCGAACAGCACGTGGCCTTCACGCGCAGCTTCGGCGGCGTGGCCGAGGTCAAGGCCTTCTTCCCGAGGCTCGAAGCGCACCCCGAGATCGAGATCGTCGAGAGCACGTCCGAGAAGCCGAAGGCCGCCAGCAACTGGCACGCCGACATCACCTGGCGCGAACAGCCGCCCCTGGGCACCAGCCTGTACGCGCAGGTGATTCCCGCCACCGGCGGCGACACGCTGTGGGCCAGCCTGACCGCGGCCTACGACAGCCTGCCGCCGGCCTTCCAGGCCTACCTGGAAACACTCACCGCGGTGCACACCTGGGAAATCAGCGGCTGGACCGAGTACCTGCTGCGCAAGGACGCCAGCGGCGACGAGCTGAAGGCCGCGCGCGCCAAGTACCCGCCGGTGGAGCACCCGGTGGTGCGCGTGCACCCGGTCACCGGCAAGAAGATCCTGTACGTCAACAGCACCTTCACCAGCCACATCAAGGGCCTGTCGCGCTCGGACAGCGACGCCCTGCTGACGCAGCTGTTCGAACTCGCCCGCGTGCCCGAATTCCAGGCCCGGCTGCGCTGGGCGCAAGGCACCCTGGCGGTGTGGGACAACCGCTCGACCCAGCACTACGCGGTGGGCGACTTCTTCCCGCAGCACCGCAAGCTGCACCGCATCACGATCACGACCGACCAGACCTTCTGATCGCACAACAAGGAGGAAACCAACATGACCCAAGCGCAACTGCAACCGCTACGAAAGCTCCGCCTCGGCGCCTTCATCATGGCCACCGGCCACCACATCGCGGCCTGGCGCCACCCCGGCGCCCAGGCCGATGCGGGCGTCAACATCGACCACTACATCGAACTGGCACAGACGGCCGAGCGCGGCCTGTTCGACCAGGTCTTCGTGGCCGACAGCCCCGGCATCTGGCACCAGGGCGACCGCGAGTCGTTCAGCCGCCAGGGCCGGCTCTCGCACTTCGAGCCGGTCACGCTGTGGGCCGCGCTGTCGGCGGTGACGAAACACATCGGCTTCGTCGCCACCGCGTCCACCACCTACGAAGACCCCTACCTGCTGGCGCGCAAGTTCGCCTCACTGGACCACATCAGCAAGGGCCGCGCGGCCTGGAACGTGGTGACCACCAGCGCCGAGAACGTGCACGGCAACTTCGGCCTGGACGCGCACCCGGACCCGGCCCTGCGCTACGAGCGCGCCCACGAGTTCGTCGATGTGGTCAAGGGCCTGTGGGACAGCTTCGAGGACGAAGCCTTCATCCGCGACAAGGCCTCGGGCGTGTACTTCGACCCTGACAAGCTGCACGCGCTCAACCACATCGGCAAGCACCTCAAGGTGAAAGGGCCGCTGAACATCGAGCGCCCGCCGCAAGGGCACCCGGTGATCGTGCAGGCCGGCTCGTCCGAAGACGGCAAGGAACTGGCAGCCGCCACGGCCGAAGCCATCTTCACCGCCTGGACCAGCCTGGCCGAAGCGCAGGCCTTCTACAAGGACGTGAAGGGGCGCCTGGCCAAATACGGCCGCCGGCCCGACCAGCTGCTGGTGCTGCCGGGTATCTCGCCGGTGATCGGCCGCACGGAAGAAGAAGCCCAGGCCAAGTGGGCCGAGCTGCAGGCGCTGATCCACCCCTCGGTGGGCCTGGCCACGCTGGCGCCGTTCTGGCCTGGCGAAGACCTGTCGAAATGGGACCTGGACGCGCGCCCGCCCTACATCCCCGAGCCGCCCAAAGGCATCCACAGCCGCGCCCACGTGGTGCTCGAACTCGCCCGGCGCGAGCGCTACACCGTGCGCCAGCTCTACGAGTACCTGGCCGGCGCGCGCGGCCACTGGGTGGTGGTGGGCACGCCGGTGCAGATCGCCGACCGCATCCAGGAATGGTTCGAGAACGGCGCCGCCGACGGTTTCAACATCATGCCGCCGGTGCTGCCGCAAAGCCTGAACGAGTTCGTCGACCTGGTGGTGCCCGAGCTGCAGAAACGCGGCCTGTTCCGCACCGCCTACGAAGGCACGACGCTGCGCGAGAACCTGGGGCTGGAGCGGCCGGCGAGCCGCTACGCAGAACCGCAGGCCAAGGCGGCCTGATCAGACGATGTGCGTGGGGTTGAAGCGGGGTGCTGCCAGGGGGCAGGCCCCGCTTTTTTTCGGAAGCTCAGGCGCTGTCCTGCGCCGCCATCACCGCCTCGCGCGTGAGCGTGGGCACGAAGGTTTCGATGAAGCCGTAAGCGAAGCCGGGCAGCCAGTGGTTGCGTCGCAGCCCCAGACGGGTGAGGTTGATCTGGAACAGGTGCCCCGCGTCGATGGCGTGCAGGTGCGTGTCGCGCTCCTCGTCGAAGGCGATGGAGGCGACGATGCCCACGCCCATCTCCAGCTCGACGTAGGTCTTGATCACGTCCGCGTCCATGGCGGTCAGCACCACGTCGGGCCGCAGGCCCGCAGCCGCAAACGCGTCGTCGATGTGCGAACGGCCGGTGTAGCCGACCTCGTAGGTGATGATGGGAAACGCGACCAGGTCCAGCAGCGTCACCGGTCGTTCCAGCGACAGCAGCGGGTGCCCGGGCGGCACCACGATGCTGTGGCTCCAGCGGTAGCAGGGCAGCGTCACCAGTTGCCCGTAGCCGGCCAGCGCCTCGGTGGCCACGCCGATGTCGGCGTCGCCCGCCAGCAGCATCTCGGCCACCTGCCGGGGCGAGCCCTGGTGCAGATGCAGCGTGACGCGCGGGTAGCGCTGGCGGAAGTCGCGCACCACGTGCGGCAGCGCGTAACGCGCCTGCGAGTGCGTGGCCGCAATCGACAGGCGCCCCTCGTCGCGGCCCTGCAGTTCCTGGCCGGCGCGGCGCAGGCTCTCGGCGTCCAGCAACACGCGCTGGATGATGGGCAGCAGGGCCCTGCCGGCCGAGGTGAGACCGAGCAGGCGCTTGCCCGAACGCACGAACAGCTCGACGCCCAGTTCCTCCTCCAGCTCGCGCACCTGCCGGCTCACGCCGGGTTGCGAGGTGTGCAGCACCGCAGCGACTTCGGTGAGGTTGAAGCCGCAGCGCTCGGCCTCCCGGACCGAGCGCAGCTGTTGAAAGTTCACCCTCAGACCTTCGCGATGGACACCTCGGTGGACTTGACCAGCGCGACCACGTCGGACCCCACGGCCAGCCCCAGATCGACCACCGAGCGTGTGGTGATGACCGAGGTCACGACGCCCCAGGGTGTCTCGACATCGACCTCGGACACGACGTCGCCCTTGATGATTTCCTTGACCTTGCCGCGGAACTGGTTGCGGACGTTGATGGCTTGAATGGACATGACAGAAGCTCCTTTGAAAAAAAGTGGTCAGGCGCTGTAGAGCGCCTGTGAAAAAGGCACGGGACGGGACACGGGCACCGCAGACAGTCGCAGCCCCTCCTGCAGCAGGGTGTGCGTGGCGTCGTCCAGTCGCTGGGCGATCTCACCGCCGATCTGGTAGTCGCCCGTCGTCTCATCCTTCGGAATCTGCGCGTCGGAGGCGTACACCCCCGGCAGGATGTGGCGCGCGCCGAGCGACTGCAGCACCGGCCGCAACGCGTAGTCCAGCGCCAGCATGTGGTGCGGGCTGCCGCCGGTGGCGATGGGCAGCACCGCCTTGCCCTTGAGCGCGGTCTGCGGCAGCAGGTCCAGGAAGACCTTGAGCACGCCGCTGTAGGCGGCCTTGTAGACCGGCGTGGCGATCACCAGCGCGCGGGCGTTGGCCACCTGCTCGATGGCGCGCACCACGCTGGCGTGGCCCCAATCGGCCAGCAGCAGCGCCTGCGGCGAGAGCTCGCGGATGCGCAGGCGCTCGACGCGCAGACGCCGGTCGTCGACCGCGGCGTGCAGGCGCGCCTCCACACCGTCCAGCAACGTGGCCGAGCGCGAGTGTTCGGTGGGGCTGCCGGCGATCAGCAGAACAGACATGAAGAACTCCCTGAGGTGTGTGACCGCAGACTGTGCGGCGCCTTATTTGCGGGTGTAGATCTGGTCAAACGACGCGCCATCGGCGAAGTGCTCCTTGGCCGCCTTCTCCCAGCCGCCGAAGGCCTCGTCGATCCTGAACAGGTTGAGCTTGGGGAACTGCTGGCCGTACTTGGCCTGGGCCTTGGCCGAGACCACCGGGCGGTAGAAGTGCTTGCCGATGATGTCCTGGCCTTCTTCGGTGTACAGGTACTCCAGGTAAGCGGTGGCCACGGCGCGGGTGCCCTTCTTGTCCACGTTCCTGTCGACCACGGTTACCGCCGGCTCGGCCAGGATGGACAGCGAGGGGTAGACCACGTCGAACCTGGTGTTGAACTCCTTCTCCAGCAGGTAGGCCTCGTTCTCCCAGGCGATCAGCACGTCGCCCTGGTTGCGCTGCGCGAAGGTGATGGTGGAGCCGCGGGCGCCGGTGTCGAGCACCGGCACGTTGCCGTACAGCTTGGCCACGAATTCCTTGGCCTTTGCATCGCTGCCGAACTTGCGCTTGGCGAATTCCCAGGCCGCCAGGTAGTTCCAGCGGGCGCCGCCCGAGGTCTTGGGGTTGGGCGTGATGACCTTGACGTCGGGGCGGACCAGGTCGTCCCAGTCCTTGATGCCCTTGGGGTTGCCCGCGCGCACGGCCAGGATGATGGTGGAGGCGTAAGGCGTGCTGTTGTGTGGCAGGCGCTTCTGCCAGTCCTTGGGAATCCAGCCACCGTTGGTGTGCAGCGCGTCGGTGTCGCCGGCCAGGGCCAGGGTGGCGACGTCGGCGTCCAGCCCGTCGATGATGGAACGGGCCTGCTTGCCCGAGCCGCCGTGGCTCTGCTTGATGGTCACGTCCTGGCCGGTCCTGGCCTTCCAGGCCTTGGCGAAAGCGGCGTTGAATTCCACGTACAGCTCGCGGGTCGGGTCGTACGACACGTTGAGCAGGGTCACGGGGGCGGGCTGGGCCCAGGCGGCGCCGGTGGCGGCGGTCAGCGCGGCGGCTGCGATCAGCGAAGTGGTGAAGTGGCGGCGGGTGTTCATGGTGTTGCTCCGGATGGGGTATTCGAGGGAGCGGATCATGAAAGCCGGCCATCAAAACTGGAACGAATACGTTTTTAGTTGTTTATTACCAAATCAACTGAGCAACCTCACCACAGCCGTCTATCGCGTTCATTCGGACAATCAAATGGCCTCAATAGATAGTTTTTGACAAACTACCAGCCATTGCCGATTGCCTCGCTGGAGAACCGCCATGACCGCCCTGATCCGCCAAGTCCGCCCCGTCTGGTTGCAGATGCAGCAGCTGGAACTGCCGGTGCCGCCGCATGCGCTGCGCAACGCCCTGCTGGCCCTGGGCGCGGGCCTGCTGCTGATGGCTGGGCTGGCCGCGGGCAGCACCTTCTGGACCCCCACCCGCCTCTGGTGGGACGCCACCGGCGCCAGCAGCGGCATGACGGCCGGCGTGCAGGCCTCTTTCCTGGCGGCCATGGCCACCGCGGTGGGCGCCCTGCCCGTCTTTCTGGTGGAGCGCCTGGGCAAGCGGCAGGAAGCGGCCTTCATGGCCTTCGCCGCGGGCGTGATGCTGGCCGCGGCCTTCTTCGCGCTGCTGCTGCCCTCGCTGGACGCGGGCCGCGCGCTCATGGCCACCACGGGTGCCGGCGCGGCCGGCGCCGCCGGCCTCACCGCGCTGGGCCTGGCCCTGGGCATGGCGCTGATGCTCGCCATCGACCGCTTCACGCCGCACGAACACGCCGTACTGCCGCCCGCGGCCGCCGGCCACGCCATGCCGCAAACGGACGAACACACCGCCGGCCAGCGCGCCTGGCTCATGGTGCTGGCCATCCTGATCCACAACGTGCCCGAAGGCCTGGCCGTGGGCGCCGCCTATGCGGGCAGCGCCCTGGGCGTGGACGGTGGCGTGGCGGTGAATGCGGGTGCCCCGGTGGCGCTGGCCATCGGGCTGCAGAACATGCCCGAGGGCCTGATCGTCGCCATGGCCTTGCGCACCCTCGGCCAGAGCGCCGGCCGCTCGTGGGCTGTGGCCGCGCTCACCGGCCTGGCCGAGCCCTTCGGCGCCATCGTGGGTCTGGCCGTGCTCGGCAGCCTGCCGGCCTTCTACCCGGTGGGCCTGGCGGTCGCGGCCGGCGCCATGCTGTTCGTGGTCAGCCACGAGATCATTCCCGAGACCCACCGCAACGGTTTCGAGGGCATGGCCTCGGTGACGCTCATGGCGGGCTTCATCTTCATGCTGCTGCTCTCCGAGACACTGTCCTGAGCCCCCTGCGGGGTAACATGCCCCGCATGAACGTCCACATCCGCTTCCTCGGTGCCGCGGGCACGGTCACCGGCTCCAAATACCTCGTCGAGTTCAACGGCCAGAGCCTGCTGGTCGACTGTGGCCTGTTCCAGGGCTACAAGCAGCTGCGCCTGCGCAACCGCGACCCGCTGCCGGTGCTGCCCAACCACATCGGCGCCGTGCTGCTGACGCACGCGCACCTGGACCACAGCGGCTACCTGCCTCTGCTCGCCAAGGAAGGCTTCCACGGCAAGGTCTGGTGCACGACGGCCACGCGCGACCTCGCGCAGATCCTGCTGCCCGACAGCGGCCACATCCAGGAAGAAGACGCGGCCTTCGCCAACCGCAAGGGTTTCAGCAAACACGCGCCCGCCCTGCCGCTCTACACCGAGGCCGACGCGCTCGATTCGCTCAAGCTGCTGCACACCGTGCCGATGGACCGCGCCTTCGAGCCGCTGCACGGCTGGACAGCCCGCTTCATCCGCGCCGGGCACATCCTCGGTGCGGCCAGCCTGCTGCTGGAGGTGGGCGGCAAGAAGATCCTGTTCTCGGGCGACCTGGGCCGACCCGACGACATGCTGATGCTGCCGCCCGACAAGCCACCCGCCGCCGACGCGGTGGTGATCGAGTCCACCTACGGTGACCGCGAGCACCCGGACGAAGACGTGCTGGCCGAACTTGGCCCGGCCCTGCAGCGCGTGGCCGCGCGCGGCGGCACCGCCGTGCTGCCGGTGTTTGCCGTCGGCCGCGCACAGGAGATCCTGCACGCCGTTGCGCTGCTCAAGGCCAACGGCGTGCTGCCGCACAGTCTGCCGATCTATCTCGACAGCCCGATGGCCGTGCACACCACCGACCTCTACGACCGCCACCTGGGCGAACACCGCCTGAACGCCGCGCAGTGCCGCGACATGGAGCATGTGGCGAAGATGGTCACCTCGGTCGACCAGTCCAAGGCCATTGCGCAGCAGCACGGCCCCAAGGTCATCCTCTCGGCCAGCGGCATGGCCACCGGCGGCCGCGTGCTGCACCACCTGGCGCTCTACCTGGGCCACCACCGCAACATGGTGGTGCTCACCGGCTACCAGGCACCGGGCACACGCGGCGACTCGCTGTCCCGGGGCAGCAAGGCCATCCGCATCCACGGGCAGGACGTGCCGGTGCGCGCCGAGGTCGTGCAGCTGCAGTCCGCCTCGGCCCACGCCGACGCCAGCCAGCTCATGGACTGGCTGCGCGCCTCGCCGCACGCACCGCACCGCGTGTTCGTCACGCACGGCGACCCGGGGGCCTCCGACGCGCTGCGCCAGCGCATCGAGCACGAACTCGGCTGGCGCGCCCTCGTTCCCGAACACGGTTCCACCTGGGCCGTCTGATTCCTTTTCCGTTTTCATGAACCGCCTCTCCCCGCTTCTGGCGACCGCTGCGCTGGCCATCGCCCTGCCCGCATTCGCACAGACCGAGCCCACCGCCATACCGCCCGAGTTGACCCGGTGCCTCGACGGCCTGCGCGACGCCGCGCGCCGCGAGGGCGTGTCGGAAACCACCTTCCGCTTCCTCACACGCGACCTTGCGCCCGACATGAGCGTGATCGACAAGCTGAACTACCAGCCCGAGTTCAGCATGCCGATCTGGGACTACCTCAGCGGCCTGGTCGACGACGAGCGCGTACAGCAGGGCCAGACCATGTTGCAGCAGCACGCGGCAGTGCTCGAACGGGTGCAGCAGCGTTTTGGCGTCGACCCGGCCACCGTGGTCGCGGTCTGGGGCGTGGAGAGCAACTTCGGCCAGAGCCAGGGCAAGTACCCGCTGGTGCAGGCGCTGGGCACCCTGTCGTGCTACGGCCGGCGCCAGACCTTCTTCCAGGGCGAGCTGTACTCGGCCATGCGCATCCTGCAGGCCGGCCACATCGCGCCCGAGCGCCTGCTCGGCTCCTGGGCCGGCGCCTTCGGCCACACCCAGTTCATGCCCAGCACCTTCGAGCGACTGGCCGTGGATGGCGATGGCGACGGCAAGCGCGACCTGATGGACAACACCGCCGATGCGCTGGCCTCCACCGCCAACTTTCTGGCCAAGGCCGGCTGGCAGAGCGGCCAGCCCTGGGGCTTCGAGGTGCGGCTGCCGCCCGGTTTCAGCACCGACGGCGAAGGCCGGCGCAGCAAGCGGCCGGTCAGCGAGTGGGTGGCGCGCGGCCTGCGCAAGGTGGATGGCTCGGCGCTGCCCACGGGCCTGGGCAGCGCCGGCCTGATGACGCCGGCCGGCCCCACGGGCCCGGCCTTCCTGGTGTTCAAAAACTTCGACGCGATCTACAGCTACAACGCCGCCGAAAGCTACGGCCTGGCCATCGCCCACCTGAGCGACCGCCTGCGCGGCGCCGGCCCGTTCACCACGCCCTGGCCCACCGACGACCCCGGCCTCTCACGCGCCGAACGGCGCGAACTGCAGGTCCTGCTGCTGCTCGCAGGCCACAACGTGGGTCTGGTCGACGGCATGCTCGGCGACAAAAGCCGCAACGCGATCCGCGCCGAGCAGGAGCGGCTGGGGCAGGAGGTCAACGGGCGGGGCGGGATGAAGCTGCTGCAGGCGCTGCGCGCCGAGACACCGCCTGCCGCGCCTGCCGCGGAGATCACCCCAGCTTCACCGCCGTCCCGCTGACCGCGACCATCATCATCCCGTTGGTCTCGCCCATGACCTCGTAGTCGAAGTCGATGCCGATCACGCCGTTGGCGCCCAGTTCTTTCGCAGCCTCGATCAGGCCTTCCAGCGCGGCATCGCGCGCGCCCGACAGCGCCCGCTCATAGCCCCCGGCCCGGCCGCCGACCACGTCGCGCACTGACGAGAACATGTCGCGGAAGATATTGGCGCCGATGATGGCCTCGCCGTTGACCACACCCAGGTACTGGCTCTGCCTGATGTCCGGCGGCGTGGTGGTAGACAGGAAAAAACCGTCGGTGCTTTTGGAAAACCAGCCCATCTGTGTGCTCCGTTTGAGTTGAAAACGCACCGCGTGGCGGGTGCCTACCGATTCTGACCGCGCGGCCCTGTGGCGGCGATCAGAGCCAGCCGAACTGGGCGCGCACCTCGCGGGCCGTGACGTTGACCGGCGCGGTGCCGGCCTGGATGTACTGGCGCAGGTTGGTCGCACGCACGCCGCCACCGTCCTGCCCCAGCACGGCCACGCCCTTGATGCGCCAGCCCCGCTCGCGCAGACCGGCCACATAGGTCTGCGCGTCGGGGTAGCCCATGAGGTCGGTGTGCACGGCATTCGGCAACAGGGCGAACAGCACCGCCTGGCAGCGCGAACGGTTCACCTCCTGGACAAAGTCGTCCAGCGTCGTGCGGGTGTTCTGCAGCGCGCCGACGCGGGCATAGAAGCGCACCGGTTTGCCCGATTGCAGCTGGATGTCGCGCACGCTGCGGTTGAAGCAGCCGGTCAGGCTGCGGATGACGGAGGTCTTGCGGGTGTTGGCGTTGCCAATGAGCAGGTATGCGTCCATACCGCCATTCTCATGCAGCCGTCAGTGCGCCCCGCCACCCCCGCCCGCAGCACCGCGCGCAGGCCTGGAAAGCCACACCACGCCGACCAGCAGGAAAAACAGGCCCGAGGACAGATAGAACAGGTCGGTCACCGCGAGGGTGTAGGCCTGCTGGCTGAGGATGCGGTCAACGCTGGCCAGCGCCTGCTCACGGCTCATGCCGGAGGCCATGAGCTGGTCCAGGGTGCCCACGGCGGTGGCGCTGCCGCTGTGCACGGCTTCAACCAGTTGGGCATGGTGCATGGCGGCACGGTTGTCCCACAGGGTGGTGAACAGCGAGGTGCCGACCGCACCTGCGGTGATGCGCACAAAGTTCGACAACCCGGCGGCCGAGGGCATCTGCTGCGGCGTCAGCCCCGAAAACACGATGGCCTGCAACGGGATGAAAAAGAACGCCATGGCGGCGCCCTGCAACACCGTCGGGATCAGGATGGTCGTGAAGTCGGCCTGGGTGTTGAAGTGCGAGCGCATCCACAGCACCACCCCAAAGCCCACGAAGGCCACGGTGGCGAGCTTGCGCGGGTCGATGCGAGCGACGTTCTTGCCGACCCAGGGCGAGAGCACGATGGCCAGCAGCCCCACCGGCGCCGTGGCCAGGCCGGCCCAGGTGGCGGTGTAGCCCATGAACTGCTGCAGCCACAGCGGCAGCAGCACCACGTTGCCGAAGAACAGACCATAGGCCACCGACAGCGAGAGTGTGCCGGTGAGGAAGTTGCGCCGCGCGAAGAGCCGCAGTTCGACGATGGGGTGCTGGTCGGTCAGTTCCCAGGCCAGGAAGAACAGGAAGCTGACCACCGACACCACGGTCAGGGCGATGATCTCGCCGGACTCGAACCAGTCGAGCTCCTTGCCCTTGTCGATCATGATCTGCATGGTCCCGACGAACAGCACCAGCAGCAGCAGGCCCACCACGTCCAGCGGCACGCGGCGCGGCCCCGGGTCGCGCTTGTGATAGATCGACCAGGTCAGGGCGGCGGCGAAGATGCCCACCGGGATGTTGATGTAGAAGATCCAGGGCCAGGAGATGTTGTCGGTGATCCAGCCCCCCAGCAGCGGGCCGGCCACCGGCGCGACCAGCACCGTCATGCCCCACATGGCCATCGCCATGCCGGCCTTGGCCGGCGGGTAGCTGGCCAGCAGCAGGGTCTGCGACAGCGGGATCATGGGACCGGCCACCAGACCCTGCAGCACGCGGAAGGCGATCAGCAGCTCGATGTTGGGCGCCAGGCCGCAGAGCCAGGACGCCACGACGAACAGCAGCACGCTCATGGTGAACAGGCGCACCTGACCGAAGCGCTGGGTGAGCCAGCCGGTCAGCGGCACGGCAATGGCGTTGGCCACCGCGAACGAGGTGATGACCCAGGTGCCCTGGGCCGGGCTCACGCCCATGTCGCCCGCAATGGCGGGGATGGAGACGTTGGCGATGGAGGTGTCGAGCACGTTCATGAACGTGGCCAGCGACAGCGCCAGCGTGCCCAGCACCAGCTCCCGCCCCTGCAGGGGCGGATAGGCCACTGCCCGCGCGGGAGGTGAAGGCGGTGGTGGTGGCGCAGCGGCGTCCGGCTGCGCGGTGACGGCGGCCGACATGATCAGGCTCCGTTGCCGCCCGCGACGGCGGCGTGGGCACGGGCGCCGCCGCTGTTGGCCGCGATGATCTGGTGCACGCGGGCATCGGCCTCGCGGCTGTCCTGCTCGAACACCTTGGTCTCGGCCGGGGCTGCGGTGCTGGCGTCGGCGGCCAGCACGCCACCATCGGTCTGGCTCACATCCACACGGGCTTCCATCGACAGGCCCACGCGCAAGGGGTGCTGCTGGAGCTCGGCGGCATCGAGCTTGATGCGCACCGGCACGCGCTGCACCACCTTGATCCAGTTGCCGGTCGCGTTCTGCGCCGGCAGCAGGGCGAAGGCTGCGCCGGTGCCGGCACCGAGGCCATCGATCTGACCGTGGTAAACCACCTTGGAGCCGTACACATCGGCGGTGAGCTCGGCCGGCTGGCCCAGGCGCAGCTTCTGCAGCTGGTTT
Organism: Hydrogenophaga pseudoflava; assembly: GCF_004353865.1. Taxonomy (NCBI): domain Bacteria; kingdom Pseudomonadati; phylum Pseudomonadota; class Betaproteobacteria; order Burkholderiales; family Comamonadaceae; genus Hydrogenophaga; species Hydrogenophaga pseudoflava. Next base: position 1,557,167 of record NZ_CP037867.1, on the reverse strand, counting down.
TCCTTGAAGTTGGCCTCGACCCAGACCTGGTCGAGTGCGATCACCGACAGCAGCGGCGCGCCGGCCTGCACGCGCTGGCCAAGCTGCACATTGCGGCGCGCCACATAGCCGTCCACCGGCGCCTGGACCTCCACACGGCGCAGCGCCAGGAAGGCCTCCCGCACCCGCGCAGCGGCGCGCTGCACGCTCGGGTGCTGGTCGAAGGCGATACCGTCGGTGAGCGACTGGCTGGACGCGAGCTGCTCGCGCGCGGCCAGCAGGGCCGAGCGCGCCGCTTCGGCGCTGCTGCGGGCCGCGGCCAGCTGGGCGCTGAAGTGGTTGAACTCTTCGCGCCCCACGGCGCCGGTGGCCACCAGCGGCTGGCGGCGGTTCACGTCGTCCTGCAACCGGGCCTGCTCGCTCTGGGCGCGGGCCAGATCGGCCTCGCGCAAGGCGATCTGCGCGGCCAGCGTGCGGTTGTTGGCGTACAGCGTGCGCACCTCGCGCACGGTCTGGGCCAGCTGCGCCTCGGCCTGGTCGAGCGCAACCTGGGCGTCGGCCGGGTCCAGGCGAACCAGCCACTGGCCGGCCTTGACGTGGTCGGTGTCGTTGGCGTTGATGGCCACCACGGTGCCGCCGGTCTGCGGGGTGAGCTGCACCACGTTGCCCTGCACATAGGCGTTGTCGGTGGTTTCGTAGTGATTGAGCACGAGCGCCCAGTAGGCGCCGTAGCCGACGGCGGCCAGCGCCACGGCGGCGGCCACGCCGGTGAGTGCCTTGCGGCGGGCGGTGTTGCTTTGGGGGGCGGGGGTGGTGGTGTCGGGGGTGGTCATGTCGAAATTCCGTGAGCGTTGGGGTGTGGCATCAGCCGCGCGATGGCGTGGGGGTGTCGTCCGTGTAGCCACCGCCCAGTGCGCGCACCAGACCGATGCGGGCGGACAGGTCGCGGGCCCGCAGGTCCACGCCCAGGCGGCGCTGGGTGAGCAGCGTGGTCTCGGCAGTCAGCACGGTGAGGTGGCCGGTCAGACCAGCGCGGTAGCGCTGCAGCGCGATGTCGTACGCCGATTCGGCGGCGGCCAGAGCCTGGGCCTGCTCGGCCTGCTGGCGCTGCACCGACTGCAGGCTGCTCAGCTGGTCGGCCGCGTCGCGCACCGATTCCAGCAGCGCGCTGTTGTAGCCCTCGATGGCAGCGTCCAGTTCGGCGGTGCGCCCCCGCAGGTTGGCGCGCAGGGCGCCACTGTCGAAGATCGGCAGGCGGATCGCCGGCCCCACGCCAAACTGTCGGCTGTCGGCCTCGATCAACCGGTCCAGCCCGATACTGGAGAGCCCGATGAACGCCGCGAGATTGACGTTGGGATAGAACTGCGCACGGGCCACGTCCACCCCACGCATGGCAGCTTCCACGCGCCAGCGCGCGGCGGCCAGGTCGGGCCGGCGGCCGAGCAGGTCCGCCGGCACCCCGGTTGGCAGATCACCGGCCTGCAACCGCGACAGGTCCACCCTGAGTGTCTCGAATGCGTTCGGTGGCTGCGCCACCAACGCGGCCAGCGCATGGCGCGCAAGTGCGATCTGTTCATCGAGCGCTTCGATCTGCTGGCGCGCGTCGGGCAAAGCCCCCTCCCCCTGGCGCAGTTCGACACGGGTGTCGAGCCCCGCGTCCACGCGCTGGCGGATCACGGCCAGCATCTGCTGCCGCTGGGTCAGCGTGCGCTGCGCCACCTCGCGCTGCGCCTGCAGCCGTCCCAGCTGCACCCAGGTCTGTGCCACCTGGCTGGCCAACAGGTTGCGGGCGGCCTGCAGGTCGGCCTGCGCGGCACGGGTCTGGCCCAGCGCCGCGTCCAGGGCGGCCCGGTGGCGCCCGAAGAAGTCGAACTCCCACTGGGCGGCCACCTGCACGTTTGCCAGGGTCCGTATGGAGCCACCCAGCGGAGCCGGGTAGATGCTGGTGGCACTGAAATGCTCACGGGTGGTGTCGGCCGACGCATTCACATGAAGGCCGCTGGTGGACTGCTCGCCCTCCACCGCGGCCTGCGCCCGGGCCAGCCTTGCCTGAGCGACCTTCAGGCTGGGCTGCGATCGCAGGGCTTGCTCGATGAGATCCGACAGCGTGTCGTCACCCCAGGCCTTCCACCAGTCGGTGGCCAGCGGAGCGGGCGCCGCGGTCTGCGCCAAACCCACGTCTGAGGCACTCAGCTGCCGTGCAGATGCGGAAATCCCGTCGGTGCTGGCGCAACCAGCCAGAAGACCGGCCGCGGCCAGAACCACCACAGCAGAGCCGAGGCGGAAGTCAATTAACTGATCAGGCTTCATTTGCTTAGTCAAATTTTTGAGCCAAAAAAAACGCGCACCGTTGCAAAGCTTCACCCGGCGTCGCGCAATGCATCCCCGGTCTCGGCCATGCGTGTCAGGTAACCCTTGAGGGCCTCCCATTCCGACTTGGAAAACCCCGCCAGGTGGGCATTGAGCACGTCCGACAGAACCTGCGGCACATGCACCAGAGCCGCCTCGCCCTCAGGTGTGAGGTCGACCAGAACCACCCGCCGGTCTTCGGTCGAACGCACACGCTTGCACAGTCCTTTTTTCTCCAGCCGGTCCAGAAGGCGCGTCATGGCGCCGGCATCGGAGTTCGTCCAGCGGGCCAGTTCGGCCACCGTGCTGCGACCACCGTTGGACTGCAGGTGCTTGAGGGGCCCCCACTGTGCCGTGGTCAGGTCATGCGCCACCAGCCGCTTGTCCACCTGCTGGACGACAGACAGCAAGATCCGCTTCATGAGAAAGCCCAGGCTTTCCTCGGCGTTGTAGGTTTCCGCCTTGTAAAACTGGACGGGTTTCGGAGTTCTGGACATGGCAGCGGCGGGCGACGAAGGGAGCCACAGTATATACCTGCCTAGTCAATTAATGACCAGGCATCTTATGCCCGGAAGAATGCAAGGGTCTCTGCGAACGCTCACCACAGGGGCTGCGGGCGCCCCTCACGCAAGGTCCACGCATGTTGCGCCATGGCCTGGGCCTCCTGCGCGTCGTGCGTCACCAGGATCGCGGCCATGCCGGCCTCGGTGATGCGCTCGCGAAACTCGTCGCGCAATTGCTCGCGCAGGTGGGCATCCAGCGCGCTGAAAGGCTCATCCAGCAGCAGCGCTCTGGGCTGCGTGATCAGCGCACGCGCCAGCGCCACCCGTTGCTGCTCGCCGCCCGAAAGGGTCCAGACGCGCGCGTCGCCGTGACCGGCCAGGCCGAAGCGCGCCAGCATGGCCTGCGCGCGATCACGGGCCTCGGCCTTGCGCACGCGCTGCTCGATCAGGCCGAAGGCCACGTTGTCGCGCACGTTCAGATGGGGGAACAGCGCGAAGTCCTGGAACATCAGCGCAAAGCGGCGCCGCTCGGGCGGCCAGCCGGTGATGTCCACGCCGTCGAACCAGACGCTGCCCTGCTCCGGCGCTTCGAGCCCGGCCACGATCTTGAGCAGCGTGCTCTTGCCACTGCCCGAGGCACCGAGCAGCGCCACCGTCTCGCCCGCGTCCACGCGCAGGTTCACGCCAGACAGCAGCGGCCATTCGGGTGCGTCGTGCCAGTGTTTGTGGATGTCGCGCAGTTCAAGCATGGCGGGCATTGTCCCCGGCGCGGCGGTCGCGGCCCTCGATCAGCAGGAAGGCCAGCAGCGCCAGCGCCATCAGCAGCGCCGCGAGCACGAAGGCCGCATCCAGCGGGGCGGCGCCGGGCCGGCCCAGGTGCTGGTGGATCAGGGTGGTGAGCGTGGTCCATTCGGGCCGCGAGAGAAACAGCGTGACAGCGAACTCGCCCAGCGCGGTGGCGGCGGCAAAGGCCATGCCGCGCCGCAGCGCAGGCGCGATCATCGGCAGCGTGACGCGCCGGAACACGCGCCAGGGGGTGGCACCGAGCGTGGCCGCGGCCTGCGCGCAGTGGACCGGCAGGCCGTCAAGCGCGGCGGTTACAGACTTGGTGACGAAAGGCCAGGCCAGCAGCGCGTAGGCCGCCAGCAGCACCGGCAGGCTCGCGCTCCAGTCGGGGTAGAGCAGCAGCAGGCCAAAGGCTACGCTCACCGGCGAGACAACGAAAGGCAGGAAAGCCAGCGCGCGCCAGGTCACCGAAGACTGCAGGGCGAAGGCGTGCGACAGGCCGAGCGCGGTGGCGAACACCACGGCCAGCACCGAGAAACGCAGCGTGTTGCCCAGCGCGGCCAGGGTGTCGGCATCGGTGAGCACGGCCGCGCCCTGGCCGACGAACAGCGCCGACGCGGCGTGCCAGAGGATGGCCGCCAGCGGCGCGACACAGACCAGCACCAGCAGCCCCATCGCGCCCGCCACACCCAGCCACTGCAGGGCCGTGGCCGGCCGCTGCCGCGGCACAGGCGCGACCCGCGCCGGCGCCGCCAGCCGCCGCTCCAGCCAGGCGTAGGCCAGCGCGACCGCGCCGGTCAGCGCCATCATCCAGACCGCGAGCACGCCCGCTCGGCCCAGCTCCAGCTCGTGCGCCACCAGGGTGTAGATCTCGACCTCGGCGGTGGCGTAGCGCTGGCCGCCCAGCACCAGCGCAAGGCCGAAACCCGCGAAGCAGTAGAGGAACACCAGGCACAGCGCCGAGGCCAGCCAGGGCGCGATGGCCGGCCATTCGATGCGCCAGAACGCGCGCCAGGGCGTGGCGCCCAGGGTGCGCGCGGCTGCGAGCCGCTGCGCGCCGACCTGCTCCAGCGCGTCGACACCGGCGCGCACCACGAGGCAGAGGTTGAAGAACAGGTTGCCGTAGAGCAGCAGCCAGGGCGTGTCGGCGAGCTCGATGCCGACCTCGGCCAGCGGCCCGCCGATCAGGCCGCGCGGCCCCCAAAGCGCCAGCACGCCCATGGCCGCCACCAGGGTCGGCACCACGAAGGGCAGCATCAAGAGGCGCAACACCAGCGCCCGCCCCGGGAACTCGCGCCGCGCCAGCACCCAGGCGCAGGGCAGGCCCAGCAGCAGGGCCAGCGCGCAGGTGATGCCCGCCTGCGCGAACGACCAGAGCACGCGCCAGCGCAGGTAATCGTCCTGCCAGACGTCCAGCCAGCGCAGCGGCTCGGCGCCGTCGGCCGCGCCAGGCGCCAGCCCCTCGGCCAGCAGCCGCAGCACCGGCGCCACCAGCACCACCGCCAGAAACACCAGCGGCAGCGCAGGCAGCAGCCAGCGGCGAGACATCCTCACTTCAAGACTGTCTTGGTCCAGCGCTGCAGCCAGGCCTTGTTTTTGGCGGACACATCGGCGGCCGACGGGTTGTCGAACGCCGTCGGCTCCACCGCATGGGCCTTCATCACGTCCACCCGCGCCGCGCCGGCCTCGGCCGGATACATCCACATCGTGGTCTGCAGCGCCTGCTGCGCCGGGGCGGAGCGCAGGAACTCGATGAACTTGCCGGCGGCTTCGCGCGCGGCCGGGTTGCCGCCCTTGACCAGGGCCACGCCCTCGACCTGGCGGAACACGCCGCCCTTGAGGAACAGGTTGGCGGTGGGCGACTCGGTGATCTTCTCCTTGCTGTAGAAGACCTCGGCCGCCGGGCTGCTGGCGTAGCTCACCACGATGGGGCGCGTGCCGCCGTTGCGCGTGAACTCGGTGTAGTAGGCCTCGGTCCAGCCCTTGACCACCTTCACACCGTTGCCGCGCATCCGGCCCCACCACTGGAATGCGCCCTCTTCGCCCAGACCGGCAATGGTCGCGTACAGGAAGGCCTGGCCGGGGCTGGAGGTCGCCGGGTTCTGCACCACCAGCAGCTTGGCGTAGGCGGGCTTGGCCAGATCGTCCAGCGAGGCCGGCAGCGCCAGGCCCTTCTTGGCGAACCAGGCCTTGTCGATGTTGAGGTTGACGTAGCCGAAGTCCACCGGCACCACGCCGCCGTCCATGCTCACCGCCGCCGCACGCTGCGCCGCCGGGCCGGTGTAGGGCTCGACCACGCCGGCGGCCAGCGCGCGCGGCAGCAGGGTGTTGTCGATGCCGTAGGCGACATCGGCGATCGGCTTGGCCTTGGTGAGGATGAGCTTGTTGGTCATCTCGCCCGCATCGCCGGCCTTGACGATCTGCAGCCGCACGCCCGCGTCTTTCTCGAACTGCGCCAGCAGCTCCTTGGGCAGGTCGAACGAGCTGTGGGTCAGCACCCGCAGCGGCATCGGTGCCTGCGCCTGGGCCAGGCCCGCGAGCGACAACGAAGAAAGGGAGAGGAGCGCCGAAAAGAGAAACCGCCGTTGCATGTGCATCCGCCTTGTCAAAACGCCCGCGAGGGCTTGAGCAGGACGGACCACGGCAAACGGCGGACCGGCTTGTCACGCTCCCTACGCTGGCACAACCCAGATCAGGTGAGAGGGGTATTTCTCAGCCGCCGCCCGCATTGCTGCGGGCCCGGCACCCCCGGTGAAGCCGGCAATTTTAATCGGCGGGCCCAAAAAGCAGAAAAGGCCCTGACGGGCCTTTTCTCGGGGTGGGGACCGGACCCCAGGCGATCAGCCGCCCTTCTTCGAACGCTTGCCGGGGTTCTTCTTGCTGCGCGTGGCGACACCACGCTCCAGGCTCACGCGCTGGCCGCGGCCGGGGGTGGGCAGCACCACGCCGTCGGCGGCGGTGGGACGGGGAGTGGCTTTGCGGTCGGCTTCGGTGACGATTTTGTTGCCCATGTCGGTCTCAAGGGAAAGTTGGTTGGAAACCCCGTATTGGACCACATGACCACGTCCCCCATGGGGAGCCTGGCCGGAGCGCTAAGCTCACACGATGTTTGCGCTGCTCAAGACCTACTCCTGGCAGGAACTGCGCCACCACCCATGGCGCACGGTCGCTGCCGTGGTGGCGGTGATGCTGGGCGTGGCCCTGGCGCTGGCGGTGCAGCTGATCAATGCATCGGCGCTGGCGGAGTTTTCCGGGGCGGTGAGCGCGGTGAACGGTCAGCCCGACCTGTCGCTGCGCGCGCGCCAGGGTGGGCTGGACGACGCGCTGCTGGAGCCGGTGGCGCAGGCACCCGGTGTGGCCGCCGCCAGCCCGGTGCTGGAAGTGTCCACCTCGGTGCTGCTCGCCAATGCCCGGCGCCAGGGCGTGCGGCTGGTCGGCGTGGATGCGCTGTCGGTGGCCGCCGTCTCACCCGCGCTGATGCCGCAGCCCACGCCGCGCGACGATCCGGCCGCCCAGGGACGCTTCGAGCTGTTTGCCCCCGATGCGGTGTTCCTCAACCCGGCGGCGCGGCAGGTGCTGGCGCCCTCGGGCGATCTGCCGGCCACGCTGCAGGTGCAGAGTGGCTTGGAACGCGCGACCCTGCGGGTGGCCGGCAGCGTCAACGCGCCCGGCGCGCCCATGCTGGTGATGGACATCGCGGCGGCGCAGGCGCTGATGGGCCGCACCGGGGAAGTCAGCCGCATCGACCTGCGCCTGGCGCCAGGCACCGACACCCAGGCACTGCTGCGCGGGCTCGCCCTGCCGCCCCACGTGATCGCCCAGCCGCCGGGCCAGGCGGGTGAGCGCGCCGACAACCTCTCGCGCGCCTACCGGGTCAACCTGACCGTGCTGGCGCTGGTGGCGCTGTTCACCGGAGGCTTCCTGGTGTTCTCGGTGTTGTCGCTGTCGGTCGCGCGGCGGCAGCAGCAGATTGCGCTGCTGGGCGTGCTGGGCCTGTCGGCGCCGGAGCGGCTGCGTCTGGTGCTGGCCGAGTCGGCGGTGCTGGGCCTGATCGGCAGCGCGCTGGGCGTGGCGCTGGGCACCGGCCTGGCTGTGGCCGCGCTGCGGCTGCTGGGAGGCGACCTGGGTGGCGGCTACTTTTCGGGCGTCGCACCCTCGCTGCACTGGAGCACGCCCGCCGCCCTGGTCTACGGCGCACTGGGCGTGGTCGCCGCCCTGGTCGGCGGCTGGTGGCCGGCGCGCGCCGCCGCCGCCATGGCGCCGGCCCTGGCGCTGAAGGGGCTGGGGGCATCCGGCCCGGTGTCCCGGCGAAGCCACCGGCTCGCTCTGGGGCTGATGGTCCTGGCCGCAGCCCTGGCCTGGGCACCGCCGGTCGCGGGCATTCCGCTGGCCGCCTATGTGTCGGTGGGCCTGCTGCTGGTGGGCGGCATCGCGGCGCTGCCGCTGGCGGTGGGCGCTCTGCTGGACCGCGTGGCGCCCCGTGTGGCCAGGCTGGCCCTGCCCCTGCTGGCGGTCGAACGCTCGCGGCGCCTGCGCGAGACCGCCGCCGTGGCCACCAGCGGCGTGGTCGCGAGCCTGGCGCTGTCGGTCGCGCTGACGGTGATGGTGGCGAGCTTCCGCGACTCGGTGGCGCAGTGGCTCGACGGCGTGCTGCCGGCGCAGCTGTATGTGCGCAGTGCGGGCAGTGGCGCGCAAGGGCAGGCCCTGCCGCCGGACTTCGTGGCCGCGGTGCGTGCGGTGCCGGGCGTCAACCGCGTCGACCCGCTGCGCGCCACCGAGGTGCTGGTCGACCCGGCCCGGCCGGCGGTGACCCTGCTGGCGCGGCCACTGGTGCACGACGACACCGGCGTGCCCGGCCAGCGCCTGCCCCTGGTCGGCGACGCGGTGATCCCGCCGGTGGGCGCGGTCGCGGTGTACGTGAGCGAGGCCATGGTGGACCTGCACAGCGCGCGCCCGGGCGGCGCGCTGGACGCGCTCGCCCCAGCGTTCCCGGCCCTGCCGGCGGGCACCCGCTTCTTCGTGGCCGGCGTGTGGCGCGACTACGCGCGCCAGCACGGCAGCGTGGTCATCGACCTGGCCGATTACCAGCGGCTCTCGGGCGACCGCCGCGTCAACGACCTCGCCCTGCACCTGTCGCCCGATACCGACGAAGATGCGGTGCGCGAGGCCATCCGTGTGCTGGCGCAGTCCGCAGGCGCACAGGACCTGATCGAATTCGCCTCGGCGGGCCAGATCCGCGCCACCTCGCTGCGCATCTTCGACCGCAGCTTCGCCGTCACCTACTGGCTGCAGGCGGTGGCGATCGGTATCGGCCTGTTCGGCGTGGCGGCCAGCTTCAGCGCCCAGGTGCTGGCGCGGCGCAAGGAGTTCGGGCTGCTGGCCCACCTGGGGCTGACGCGCCGGCAGATCCTCGGCGTGGTGGCGCTCGAAGGCCTGTCGTGGACCGCCCTGGGGGCGCTCGCCGGCTTGGCGCTCGGGCTGGCGGTGAGCGTGGTGCTGGTGCACGTGGTCAACCCGCAGAGCTTTCACTGGACCATGGAGCTGTCGCTGCCCTGGTGGCGCCTGCTGGCGCTGTGCGCCGCCGTGGTCGCCGCCGGCACGGTCACGGCCTGGCTGGCCGGGCGCGCCGCCGCCGGCCGCGATGCGGTCCAGGCGGTCAAGGAGGACTGGTGATGGACGGTCTCACGCGCCGCGCGCTGATCGCCGCCGGGCTGGCGGCGCCGCTGCCTGCGCTTTCACGCGATCTGGTGCCGCGCCCGCTGGTGTTCCCGCGCGACCACGGCACCCACAACGACACGCGCACCGAGTGGTGGTACCTGACCGGCCACGCGAAAGACGTCGGCGGGCGCGAGTTCGGCTTCCAGATCACCTTCTTCCGCAGCCGGGTCGACGGCACCGAAGCCCTGCCCGGCCGCCTCGCCGCGCGCCAGCTGCTGTTCGCGCACGCCGCCATCACCGACGTGCACAGCGGCCGGCTGCTGCACGACCAGCGCATCGCGCGCTGGAACGGCGAACCGCCGGCGCGCACCGAGCGCGCGGTGTTCGCCAGCACCGAAGATACCCATGTGGCGATCCGCGACTGGTTCCTGCGCCGCGAGGCCGACGGCCGCTACACCACCCGCGCCCCGGGCGACGAGCTGCAGATCGACCTGGAGGTCACGCCCACACAGGCCTGGCTGCTGCAGGGCGACCAAGGCTTCTCGCGCAAGGGCCCCGAGCCGTCCCAGGCCAGCTTCTACGTCAGCCACCCGCAGCTGGCGGTGCGTGGCACGCTGGACCTCAAAGGACAGCGGTTCGAGGTCCAGGGCACGGCCTGGCTGGACCACGAGTGGAGCGAGGCGCTGATGCACCCCGATGCGGTGGGCTGGGACTGGTTCGGCATGAACCAGGAGGGAGGCCACAGCATCACAGCCTTCCAGCTGCGGCGCGCAGACGGCAGCAAGCTCTGGGCGGGTGGGTCCTTCCGCGCCGCGGGCAGCGCCCAGAGCCCCACCGACATTTATCGCTTCCGGCCCGGGGAACTGGACTGGGTGCCGCAGCGCCACTGGACCAGCCCGCGCACCCGTGCGCGCTATCCGGTGGAGTGGATGGTGCGCACACCGGGCGACTTCTACACCGTCAAGGCGGTGATCGACCCACAGGAACTGGACGCCCGGGGCAGCACCGGCACCGTGTACTGGGAAGGTTTGTCCAACCTGTTCGACAGCAATGGAAAACGCGTCGGCCGCGGCTACCTGGAGATGACCGGCTACGCGAAACGCCTGGTGCTCTGAGCACACAAAGGCGGCGGGCGGTCTCAAAAAGGGAGAAACCCCTAAAACGCGCTCACTCGTTGCAACCCATAACGGTTTTACCCATAATGTTGCGCTGCACCATGGGTACCACCACTGCTCCCCTGCAAGTTGGCCTTGAGGACCTCCTCGGCGACATGCAACACGCCCGCCGCACCGGCGACATGGGCCGCCTGGCCCTGTTGGCCTACTGCGAGGTGCGCCGCTGGGCCCGCCAGGCCGGCGAGCCCGAATTGGCTGATCGCTCGACCGCACTGATCACCCGCCACCCCTATGCCAGCCGCGACCAGTTCATGGCACAGATCGACGACCTGATCGGTGAACTGGAACGCGCCCATTCCCGGGTTCTGGCCCAGGTGCCGCCCCCCCACTGAACGCCCTCAGAAAGAGGGGACGAGCGCCTGCCAGACGTTCTCCAGGATGGCCGGCTGCGCGGCGTCCTTCAGGTGCACCTGGTCCGGGTGGTAGTAGGTGCCGGTGAACGGAATGCCGCCCGATCCTGCGAAGTAGGTGCCCGCGTTGTTGGTCGCCACGCGCTGGTACATCTCCGTCATGCCTTGGCGGTACGCGCTGCCCTTGGGGTAGAACGCAAAGTCCATCACATACACCCTGGCGTGCGCCGCGAGGCTGGCCTGCGCCATCGCGCCCAGGTTGGCCTCCATGGACCACACCCCCCGGTTCTGCCAGGCGTCGTTGGTGCCTTGCGCGAGGATGACGTGGGTGGGCGCGTACTGGTTCAACCACCCCTGGATGCGTGCCAGACCGTGGTCGGTGCGCATGCCGCCCACGCTGACATTGACCAGCCGGTTGCAGGCCCGTCCTGTGCGGGTCCTGATCTCCGTGGCGAGCTTCTGGGTCCAGACCTTGCCCGGCGACACGAAGCTGTAGGGGTTGCCGTTGATGCTGGTACCGTAGCCCTGGGACAGGGAGTCTCCCACCACCAGCACCACCGCATTGGGCGTTGCCGTCGGTGGGTCGGACACCGCCGCAGGGTCCATCACATAGTAGGCGGGGCCCTCATACCGGTACGCGCACAGGCTGGCGATGACGCCATCCCGCTCGGTGTGGTCGGCGGTGTAGAAGTGCAGCCCCCGGTCGGACCGGTAGAAACGGAACAGCGGCTTGAGCCCGGCACCGCCGACCGGGCTGGCATGGTAGGCCACGCCTTCGTAAACATAGCTGGGCAGGTTGGCCTGGATGTAGTTCTTCTCGTCCTCACTGATCGTGTAGAGGTGCACACCGTTGACCGTGTTGTTGAACCGGTGCACCGGCAGCAACCCCGGCTGAGCGGTCGGGCTGACGAGGAATGCCTGGCCCTCATAGTTGAACTGCGGCATCGTCGCAATGACGAGGTCCCGCTCGGCCGTATCGATGGTGTAGAAGTGCGCACCGGTCTGGCGGTTGAGGAATCGGTAGACAGGAACCAGCCCGGTGAACGCCTTGGGCGTCAGCAAACCGGACTTCTGCGCGCTGGCAGACTTTCTCTGGTACTCACCCAGCTGCTCCCTGTTGAGCCGTGCGGCTTTTCCAAGATGGGCCTCGGTGGCGTCTTCGCCGTCCACCAGCAGCGGTTGCCCGGAATCCGCGTAGCGCGCCCACTCATCCAGCAGACTGGTGGTTCCCGCCGGCGCGTCCGCGCTGGTCGTCGTGTTGGAAGACGGCGCCGCGTCCTGATCGGAGCCACCGCCGCAGGCCGACAGAAGAGCCACCACAAGACCAAGGGCAACGCGTGAGAGAAGGGCAAACCGGGAAGCAGGCATGGGAGACTTGTCCAGACAGCGAAACGGACAGGCCTGTCCGACCGATGGGTCGAGCGCCTGTCGAAGAGCCCCGAATTATCGGGGCACACTGCACATCATGAGCACCCCTTCGCCGGCAGACCGCCCCCGCGCCACCACCCCCACATCCCTGAGCGGCCTGCTGCCGTTCCTGCGGCCCTACCGCTGGCAGATCGCCGGCGCCCTGCTGTTCCTGACGCTGGCCGCCGTGGCCACGCTGCTGTTTCCGCTGGCGCTGCGCCAGCTGATCGACGGCGGGCTGGTCTCGGCCGACCGCGGCGACCAGACCATGGCCCTGCGCGGCCACTTTCTGCAGCTGTTCGGCGTGGCGGTGCTGCTGGGCCTTTCGTCGGCGGTGCGTTTCTACTTCGTCAGCTGGATCGGCGAGCGCGTCACGGCCGACCTGCGCAACGCCGTCTACAGCCATGTGCTGCGCCAGAGCCCGCAGTTCTTCGAGACCACCCAGACCGGCGAGGTGCTCTCGCGCCTGACCACCGACACCACCCTGGTGCAGACCGTGGTCGGCTCGTCGATGTCGATGGGCCTGCGCAACGCGGTCACCGGCATCGGCGCGCTGGGCATGCTGATCTGGACCAACCCTTACGTGATGACGCAGGTGCTGCTGATCCTGCTGCTGGTGGTGGCGCCCAGCATGTGGTTCGGCCGGCGCGTGCGCAAGCTCTCACGCGCCAGCCAGGACCGCGTGGCCGATTCCAGCGCCATTGCGGCCGAGGTGCTCAACGCGATTCCGGTGGTGCAGAGCTACGCGGCCGAAGACCGCGAGGCGCAGCGCTTCTCGGCCTCGACCGACAGCGCCTTCCTCACCGCCGTGCGGCGCAGCAAAGCCCGCGCCGCGCTGATCGCCTTCATCATCATCAGCACCGCGGCCCTGCTGCTGTGGGGCCTGTACCAGGGCACGCAGGCGGTGATCGCAGGGCAGATCAGCGCCGGCCACCTGGGCCAGACGGTGGTCTACATCATCATCCTGGCGGGCGCGGTGGCGGTGCTGGGTGAGGTCTACGGCGACCTGCTGCGCGCGGCCGGCGCGAGCGAGCGCCTGATGGAGCTGTTGGCGCTGCGCTCGCCGGTCCAGTCGCCGGCGCAACCAGTGTCGGTGCCCTGGCCGCAGGGCGGCAGCGCGGTGCGCTTTGACAGCATCACCTTCCACTACCCTTCGCGCCCGGACCAGGCCGCGCTGTCGGACCTGACGCTGGACGTGGCACCGGGCCAGACCGTGGCCCTGGTCGGTCCCAGCGGCGCCGGCAAGACCACGGTGTTCGGCCTGCTGCTGCGCTGGTACGACCCGGCCTCGGGCACCATCACGCTGGACGGCGCACCGATCCACCACTTGGACCTCCAGGCGCTGCGCGAGCGCATCGGCATCGTGCCGCAGGACCCGGTGATCTTCTCCAGCAGCGCGATGGAGAACATCCGCTACGGCAAGCCCGGTGCGAGCGATGAGGAGGTGCTTGCCGCCGCAAAGGCGGCGTTTGCCGACGAGTTCATCGCGCGCCTGCCCGAGGGCTATTACACCTTCCTGGGCGAGCGCGGTGTGCGGCTCTCGGGTGGCCAGCGCCAGCGCATCGCGATCGCGCGCGCCATGCTCAAGAACCCGCCGCTGCTGTTGCTGGACGAGGCGACGAGTGCGCTGGACGCGCAGAGCGAGCGCATGGTGCAGGCGGCGCTGGAGTCGGCGATGAAGGACCGCACGACACTGGTGATCGCGCACCGCCTGGCCACGGTGCAGCAGGCCGACCGCATCCTGGTGCTGGACCACGGCCGGCTCGTGGAGCAAGGCACGCACGCCGAGCTGGTGGCGCTCGGTGGGGTGTATGCGCGGCTGGCTGCTCTGCAGTTTTCTTCCTGAGTTCTTGTTGGTTTGATCGCCTGCACCTCGCGCAGGGTGATGGCGGCAGCCCCGTGCTCCGGCCCACGCTCGCCGTCGGAGGAACGGGTTCGCAACCGCTGCTGCGTCAACACCGGTACCGCTCGCACACTCTGTGGCAACGGCGAATGGGGCCTGCGCCCGGGGCTGCCGCCATCACCCTGAACCAACGCACGAGCGCACCACGGACAACGCAAGCTCAAACCTCACTCGGGGCAGGTGGTGCGGGTGGACGGGCGCAGTCCCCATTCGCGGTTGCCCACGCGCTGGATCACCACAGAGTCGTTGACGAAGTGCCGCAGGCACACCCGCGCAGACCCCCGCGAGGTGGGACGGAGAACGACCACCCGCACCACCTGCCCTTGCCAGCAAAGCCAGAGCGCCGAAGGAAAAACGTCAGAGCAAGAAGTCAGACGTGGTGACAAGCCACCAGCCGCCCTTCAACTTCGCGCAACAGCGGCAACTCGGAAGAACAACGCGCATCCGCCCGAGGACAGCGCTTGTGAAAAGCACAGCCAGAGGGCGGATTCAGCGGACTCGGCAGCTCGCCCGTGATCGGGATTTTCTTCTGCCGCTGCGCCGGATCGATCGAGGGCGTCGCCGACAGCAACGCCTGCGTGTACGGATGCAGCGCGCGTGAAAACAGCGCCTCCTTCGGCGCCGACTCCACCACCCGCCCCAGGTACATCACCATCACGTGGTCCGCGATGTGTTCCACCACCGCCAGGTTGTGCGAGATGAACACATAGGCCGTCTGCAGCTGTTCCTGCAGGTCCATGAACAGGTTCAGCACCTGCGCCTGGATCGACACGTCCAGCGCCGAGGTCGGCTCGTCCGCCACCAGGATCTTTGGCTGCAGCACCATCGCCCGCGCAATCGCGATGCGCTGGCGCTGACCGCCCGAGAACATGTGGGCGTAGCGGTCGGCGTGCTCCGGGCGCAGTCCCACGCGCTGCAGGATCTCCTGCACCTTCTGCTTTCGCTCGTCTGCAGACAGCGTGGTGTTCAGCAGCAGCGGCTCGGCGATCTGGTGACCGATTTTCTGGCGCGGGTTCAGCGAGGCATACGGGTTCTGGAACACCATCTGCACCTGGCTGCGCAGCCGCTTGTACTGCGTGCGGTCGCCCGGCACGACCCATTCGCCGCCGACCTGCAGGCGGCCCTCGGTCGGCTCCTCGATCAGCGTGAGCTGGCGCGCCAGCGTGCTCTTGCCGCAGCCCGATTCACCCACCACCGCCAGCGTCTGACCGGCGGCAAGCGAGAAGGACACATCGACCAGGGCCTTGACGGTCAGCTTCGGTTTGAACGCGCCCTGCGACACGCCGTAGTGGCGCGTCAGTGACTCGGCCTGCATCACGGGTGCAGCGGACGGACTCATCGGTGATTGGTTTGGATTGTTCATCACGCCACCTCCTCGGCCACGAGGGGGAAGAAGCAGCGCACCTGGGTGCCCTCATGGGCGAGCAGTCCGGGGCGTTCGATCTGGCAGCGTTCCTGCACCTTCGGGCAGCGCGGTGACAGCAGGCAGCCGGCCGGCCGGTCGTGCTGCCCGGGCACGATGCCCGGCAGCGTGTGCAGGCGACGCGCGCCGCGGCTGTGCTCGGGCACGCTCTGCAGCAACGCGGCGGTGTAGGGGTGCGAGGGCGCGGCAAACAGCCGGTCCACCGGGCCTTGCTCGACCACCTGGCCCGCGTACATCACGGCCACGCGCTGCGCCACTTCGGCCACCACCGCCAGGT
This sequence comes from Hydrogenophaga pseudoflava, assembly GCF_004353865.1. Taxonomy (NCBI): domain Bacteria; kingdom Pseudomonadati; phylum Pseudomonadota; class Betaproteobacteria; order Burkholderiales; family Comamonadaceae; genus Hydrogenophaga; species Hydrogenophaga pseudoflava. The sequence goes on along the minus strand of NZ_CP037867.1, from coordinate 1,541,357 downwards.
CGTGCGTGATCAGGATCAGCGCCATGTGGTGCGCCTGCTGCAGCTGCACCAGCAGCTCCATGATCTGCGCCTGGATGGTCACGTCCAGCGCCGTCGTCGGCTCGTCGGCGATCAGCAGCTTGGGGTTGCAGGCGATCGCCATCGCGATCATCACGCGCTGCGCCATGCCGCCGGAGAACTGGTGCGGGTAGCTGTCCAGCCGGCTCTGCGCGCCCGGGATCTCGACCATCTGCAACAGCTCCAGCGCCCGCGCGCGCGCCGCCGCGCCGCGCAGGCCCATGTGCTCGCGCAGCACCTCTTCAAGTTGGTAGCCGACGGTGAAGCACGGGTTCAGCGAGGTCATGGGGTCCTGGAAGATCATGGCCATGTCCTTGCCCAGGATCTTGCGCCGCTGCCGGTCGCTGATGGTGAGCAGGTCCTGGCCGTCGAAGTGCAGGCGCTGCGCGTTCACGCGCCCCTGCCCCGCGAGCAGGCCCATCATCGCCATCATCGAGACCGACTTGCCCGAACCCGACTCGCCGACGATGCCCAGCACCTCGCCCTGGTTCAGCTGCAGGTCGAGGGAATCGACCGCGCGAAAACCGCGGCCCTTGGCGCCGAACTCGACGCTCAGTTGTTGGATGTCCAGAAGGCTCATGTTGGTATTCCTTGCCCGTTCATGAGGCCGACTTGAGTTTGGGGTCGAGCGCGTCGCGCAGACCATCGCCCACCAGGTTGATCGCCAGCACCGACAGCAGGATCGTCAGGCCCGGCAATGTCACCACCCACCAGGCGCTCTCGATGTAGTCGCGCGCCGAGGCGAGCATGGTGCCCCACTCGGGCAGCGGCGGCTGCACGCCCAGGCCGAGGAAGCCCAGCGCCGCGATTTCGAGGATCGCGGCCGAGAAGCTCATGGTGGCGTGCACGATCAGTGGCGCCGTGCAATTGGGCAGCACGGTCACGAACATCAGGCGCAGCGTGCGCGCGCCCGACAGCCGTGCGGCCGTGACGTAGTCGCGCTTGAGCTCGCTCATCGCCGAGGCGCGCACCAGGCGCACATAGGCTGGCAGCGACACCAGCGCGATCGCGATCATGGCGTTGACCAGACCCGGACCAAGGATGGCCATGATGGCCACCGCCATCAGCAGCGAGGGCAGTGCCATGACGATGTCCATCACGCGCATGATGGTCGAGTCGACCCACTTGCCGGCGAAGGCCGCCACCAGACCGAGGATCACCCCCGGCACCAGCGCCATCAGCACCGACACCAGACCCACCAGCAGCGACAGCCGCGCACCGTGGATCAGCCGCGAGAGCAGGTCGCGGCCGAGCTCGTCGGTGCCCAGCAGGAACTGCGAGCTGCCGCCGGCCCAGACGGGGGCCTGCAGGAAGTGGTCGCGGTACTGTTCGATCGGGCTGTGCGGTGCGACCAGCGGCGCGAACAGCGCCAGCAGCACCACCACGGCCATGAACAGCAGACCGGCCACGGCCCCTTTGTTGAGCGAGAAGGCTCGCCAGAATTCTCTGAAATTCATGAGGTCACCCGGATGCGAGGGTTGGCCACACCGTAGAGCAAGTCCACGGTGAAGTTGGTCAGGATCACCAGGGTGGCGACCAGCAGGATGCCGTTCTGCACCACGGGGTAGTCGCGCCGTCCGATCGCTTCGATCAGCCACTTGCCGATGCCCGGCCAGGAGAAGATGGTCTCTGTCAGCACCGCGCCGCCCATCAGCGTGCCGACCTGCAGGCCGACCACGGTGAGCACCGGAATCAGCGCGTTGCGCAGCGTGTGCACGAAAACCACCCGCGAGGGCGACAGACCCTTGGCACGCGCGGTGCGCACATAGTCCTCACGCAGCACCTCCAGCATGGACGAGCGCGTCATGCGCGCGATCACCGCCAGCGGGATGGTGCCCAGCACGACGGCCGGCAGGATCAGGTGACGCACCGCATCCCACCAGGCGCCGGCGTTGAGCTCGGGGTCGGCCTGCTCGGCCAGCCAGGCGTCGATGAGCATGAAGCCCGTCTGCGGCGGCACATCGAACATCAGGTCGAGCCGCCCGGACACCGGCGTCCAGCCCAGGCCGACCGAAAAGATCAGGATCAGCAGCAGGCCCCACCAGAAGATCGGCATCGAATAGCCGGTGAGCGCACCCGTCATCACCGTGTGGTCCAGCCAGGTGCCGCGCTTGACGGCCGCCAGCACGCCCGCAATCACGCCGAACACCAGCGCGATCAGCAGCGCGCACAGCGCCAGCTCCAGCGTGGCCGGGAACAGCGACTTGAACTCGGCCCAGACGCTGGCCTGCGTCTTGAGCGACTGGCCCAGGTTGCCTTGCGCCAGATCGGCCAGGTAACGGCCGTACTGCACGTACAGCGGCTGGTCCAGGCCGAGCTTCTTGAGCGCGGCGGCGTGCATTTCGGGGTCGAGCGTGCGCTCGCCCATCATGACCTCCACCGGATCACCCGGGATCAGCCGGATGAGCGAGAAGGTCAGCAGCGTGATGCCCAGAAAGGTGGGTATGAGCACCAGCAGTCTTTGGAGAAGGTATCTCAGCATGAGAGAACACTCCTTGTTGTTATGCAAATACAAAAAAAGCAGGCGTCAAACCTGACGCCTGCCATGTGAGCCAAAGCGAAGACTTTACTTCACGCCCACGCCTTCGAAGTTGTAGTCGCCGAAGGGGCTGATGACGAAGCCGGACACGTTCTTGCGCATTGGCTGGTTGACCGTCGAGTGGGCGATGGTCGTCCAGGGCAGGTCTTTCTTGAAGACTTCCTGCGCCTTCATGTACAGCTCGGTGCGTTCCTTCTGGTTGGTGCTGTTGCGGGCCTTGAGGGTGTAGCCATCAAATTCCTTGCTGCAGTAGCGCGCGTAGTTGGAACCACCCACGGCCTCGCAGGTCAGCAGCACGCCCAGGAAGTTGTCGGGCGAGGCGTAGTCCCCGGTCCAGCCGATCAGGCCGGTGTCGTGCTCGCCGTTCTTCATGCGCTTGAGGTACTCACCCCATTCGTACTGGGTGATCTTGGCCTTGATGCCCACCTTGGCCCAGTCGGCCTGGATCATTTCGGACATCAGCTTGGCGTTGGGGTTGTAGGGGCGCTGCACCGGCATGGCCCAGAGGGTGATCTCGGTGCCTTCGGCCACGCCGGCCTTCTTCAGCAGCTCCTTGGCCTTCTCGGGGTTGTAGGCGGCGTTCTTCAGGTTCTTGTTGTAGGACCACAGCGAAGCCGGGAACGGGTTGGCGGCTTCCTGGCCCTGGCCCTGGTAGACCGCGTCGATGATCGCCTTGCGGTTGATCGCCATGTCCAGCGCCTGGCGCACTTCCAGCTTGTTCATCGGGGCCTTCTCGGTGTTGTACGAGAGGTAGCCGATGTTGAAGCCCGGGGCGGTGTCGACCTTCAGGTTGGGGTCGGTCTTCATCGCGGCAATGTCCTGCGGCTTGGGGAAGGACATGATGTGGCACTCGCCGGCCTTGAGCTTCTGGAAGCGCACCGACGCGTCGGTGGTGATCGCGAAGATCAGGTTGTCCACCAGCACGTTCTTGGCGTTCCAGTAGTCCTTGTGCTTGGCGTAGCGGATCTGCGCGTCTTTCTCGTAGCGGCGCAGCACGAACGGGCCGGTGCCCACGGGCTGCTGGTTGATCATGCTGGCCTTGCCTTCGGCCAGCAGCTTGTCGGCGTACTCCTTGGACAGCACGGAGGCGAACGGCATGGCCAGTTTGACCAGCAGGTCGGGATCCGGCTTCTTGAGCTTCACGACCACGGTCAGCGGATCGGTCTTGGTGACCGACTCGGTGTTGCTCTCCAGACCCACGTCGGATGCGTAGGGGAACTGCGCCGGGTAGGCCTTGTTGAAGGCGTGCTCCTTGTTGACCATGCGCTCGATGGTGAAGATCACATCGTCGGCGGTCAGGTCACGACCGGGCTTGAAGTAGTCGGTGGTGTGGAACTTGACGCCCTTGCGCAACTTGAAGGTGTAGGTCAGGCCATCGGCGGAAATGGCCCAGGACTCGGCCAGGCTGGGTTCGACGTCGGTGCCGCCCTTCTTGAACTGGGTCAGGCGGTTGAAGAGCGCGTGACCGGCGGCATCGAAGGTGGTGCCGGCCGTGTATTGCGCGGTGTCGAAGCCTTCCGGGCTGCCTTCGGAACAGTAAATCAGCGTACCTGCGGCATGCGACGCAGCGGCAACAGCCGTCAGGCTCAGCGCCAGCGCCAGTTTCTTCACTTCAAACATAGGGTCTTCCTCAAGTTATGCGGGCGCAGCGAAGTGCTCGCCCGTCGGGTGAAAAATGATTATCAAGACAAATGCCTGTGCCGCTGTCACCTGCGTTGGTGCCACTGGTGTTGAACCACAGGTCCACTTGACCCGCATCAAGAACTGCAAAATCGGTGCCATCTCGCGCCGCCTCGCTGAAAGCGCCACAACCACCAAGGACCCCATGATTCGCTGGGAAGCCCACACCTGCCTGCCCCTGCACCCCGACGCCAGCTTTGCACCACTGGAGCACTACCGCACCGCGGGCGTGCACTACGTGAGCATCAATGTGGGCATGGACATGAACCCGCTGTCGCAGATCCTGCCGGTGATCGCGGCGTTTCGCGCCCGGCTGCTTGCAGCACCTGATCGATACCTCCTGCCGGACACGGTAGCCGACATCGAACGCGCGCGTCACGAGGGAAAACTCGCGGTCGGCTTCGACCTCGAAGGCGCACTGCCGCTGCTGGAACGGCCGGAAATGGTGGCGCTGTACCGCGACCTCGGCGTGCGCCAGATCCACTTCGCCTACAACCGCAACAACAGCGTGGCCGGCGGCTGCCACGACGCGCCGCAAGGCCTGACCGCGCTGGGGCGCCGGATGGTCGAGGCGATGAACGCGGCGGGCGTGATCATCGACTGCTCGCACACCGAGCGCCGCACCACGCTGGACATCATGGCCCACTCGGACCGGCCGGTCGTGTTCAGCCATGCCAATCCGCTGGCCCTGGTCGAACATGGTCGCAACATCACCGACGAACAGATCCGCGCCTGCGCCACCACCGGCGGCGTGGTGTGCATCTCCGGTGTCTCCAGTTTTCTCGGCGCCGAATCGCCCGCCGCGAGCGACATCGTGCGCCACCTGCTGCACGTCGCCGAGCTCGTCGGGACCCGGCACGTCGGCCTGGGACTGGACATCGGCTTCGGAGAACCCGGCCTCGACGACGACCCGCCCCCGCCCTTTGATCCGGAGTACTGGTGGCCCGCTGGCGCGGGCTACGGCCGCGGCATCCGGCAGATGCGGTACGCACCGGTCGACACCTGGAAGCAGCTGCCCGAGGCCCTGCGCGCGGCGGGCATGGACGACAACGACATCGACGGCATCCTCGGTGGAAACATGGCACGGGTGGCCCGGCAGGTCTGGGAACGACCACCCGCCTGACACCCAGGGTTATGCAGCAGGCGCATAACGGAATGGCAACTCGGCCTTGGACAGTGGTGGCACCCGGTCCTTACAGTCCCGGCCATCGGCTCCACCGTGGAACGATGAGACAACCCACAAGGACACCTCGCAAATGTCACAAGCACCGCACCCGGCCGGCGCCGCGGCCAACAGCCCGGCAGCCTTCACCAACGCCCTGCCGTCCTATCTGGACCCCAACAACCTCGGCCCCTGGGGCATCTATCTGCAACAGGTTGACCGCGTCGCGCCCTACCTGGGCAGCCTCGCCCGCTGGGTCGACACCCTCAAGCGCCCCAAGCGCACCCTGATCGTCGACGTGCCAATCCACCTCGACGATGGCACCGTGGCCCACTTCGAGGGCTACCGCGTGCAGCACAACACCAGCCGCGGCCCCGGCAAGGGCGGCGTGCGCTTCCACCAGAACGTGACCCTGTCCGAGGTGATGGCGCTGTCGGCCTGGATGTCCATCAAGAACGCGGCGGTCAACGTGCCCTACGGCGGCGCCAAGGGCGGCATCCGCGTCGACCCACGCCAACTGTCGATCGGTGAACTTGAGCGCGTGACGCGTCGCTACACCAGTGAGATCGGCATCATCATCGGCCCGACCAAGGACATCCCCGCCCCCGACGTCAACACCAACGAACAGGTGATGGCCTGGATGATGGACACCTACTCGATGAACGAAGGCGCCACGGCCACCGGCGTCGTCACCGGCAAACCGGTCGACCTCGGCGGTTCGCTGGGCCGCCGCGAAGCCACCGGCCGCGGTGTGTTCACGGTGGGCGTCGAAGCCGCCAAGCACACCGGCATGGACATTTCCAAGGCCCGCGTGGCGGTGCAGGGCTTCGGCAATGTCGGCGGCGTCGCAGGCAAGCTGTTTGCGGAAGCCGGCGCCAAGGTGGTGGCGGTGCAAGACCACGGCGGCACCGTCTACCGCGAGTCCGGCCTGGACGTGCCCGCCCTGCTCGCCCACGTGGCCCGCGTGGGCTCGGTCGCCGGGTTCAGCGGTGGCGAAGTGATCGACAACGACGCCTTCTGGGGCGTGCCTTGCGACATCCTGATCCCGGCTGCGCTGGAACAGCAGATCACCGAAGCCAACGCCGGCCGCATCCAGGCCAAGATGATCATCGAAGGCGCCAACGGTCCGACCACGCCCCAGGCCGACGACATCCTGCACGACCGCGGCATCCTGGTGTTGCCCGACGTGATCGCCAACGCTGGCGGCGTGACGGTGAGCTACTTCGAGTGGGTGCAGGACTTCTCCAGCTTCTTCTGGAGCGAGGACGAGATCAACGAGCGCCTGGTGCGCATCATGAAAGGCGCGTTTGCTGCCGTCTGGCAGGTGGCCGAGGAGAACAAGGTCAGCCTGCGCACTGCGACATTCATCGTGGCCTGCAAGCGCATCCTGCACGCACGCGACCTGCGCGGTTTGTATCCCTGATGGGCCGAGCATGAAGAAGCCCCGCATCGCGGGGCTTTTTTCATTGCAGTGTTTCTTTCAGGGCCGGCAAGGCCGGCAGGGGCATCACGTCGATACCCTCCTCGATCAGTTCCATCGCCACCTCGGGTGTGGTGCGGCCGCGGATGTTGCGCTGTGCCAGCTCGCCGTGGTGCATGGCCCGCGCCTGGTCGGCAAAGCGTTCGCCCACGTCTTCGGTCTGGCTCATCAGCTCGCGCACGGCGCGCAACAGGCGCCCCTGCAGTTCGGACCCCGGCGCAGTCCGGCCCAACTCCACCAGGCCCTCGTCGATGCCGGCACGCGCCACCGGTTCCTCGCTTGTGCGACCCAGGTTCAACCGCGGCGCCGACAGCATCTTGCGCACCTGCGCGTCGCCACACAGCGGGCAGCTCAGCCGGCCACGCTCCAGTTGCTGATGGAAATCGTCTTCCGACGCGAACCAGCCCTCGAAGTCGTGCTGGTGCGAACACTGCAGGTTGAGAACCTTCATGACTGAATTATCGTGCGACGTCGGCGGGCATGGCGCCGGACCAGTCCAGTGACCACACGCCCGACAGCACGTTCTGCAACCAGAGGGCACCGACCAGGGTCTTGCAGTCAATGATGCTGCCGTCGCGACACCAGCCATTCACTTCGTCGGGCGTGGCGTTGAACACGTCCAGGAATTCGCCCTCATCCAGCCGGCGTTCGCCCTGCGACAGCCCCCGGGCGAACCAGATGTCGATGATTTCGTCGGAGTAGGCGATGGTCGGTGCCAGCCTGCCCGCAAACGCCCATTCCGTGGCCCTGTATCCCGTCTCTTCTGCCAGCTCGCGCCGGGCGCAGGCCAGGCTGCCCTCACCGGCATCGAGCTTGCCCGCCGGAAACTCCACGATGACGCTGCGCATGGGATGCCGGAACTGGCGCTCCATGACCACACGACCGTCGTCCAGCAGACCGATCACCATCACCGCCCCCGGGTGCAGCACATATTCACGTGTCGCCTCTTGCCCAGAAGGCAGGCGTACGGTGTCCCGCACGACATGAAGGAAGTGACCCTTGAGCAACTCGGTGCGGGCGACGGGCTCTTCACGCAGGTGGGCATCCTGGCTCATGGCGCGTCTTCAACCGTGGCGCTTGTACAGGTAGCGGTAGACAAAGCCCGGGAAGGCGAGCGTGAGGAACAAGGCGCCAGTGGTGGCGTAGAACTCCCAGCCCTGGGGGTAGATCTGGCCGTCGGCCTTTTCAAGCGCCAAGCCGAGCGCCCCCACAAGGCCATAGCAGATCACCAGCTCCAGCAGGTGAATGCCCAGGGACTTGGGAGTCGAACGCGGCACCAGCCCCAGCCAGCGCTGGTTGATAAACGGCAGGTTGGCGGCCAGTACGGCCGCCAGCAGCACCAGCCAGACAGAAACCGACGCGCTCACGCGAGAAGTGAGGCGATGGCCTGCGCGCACAGGGCCATCAGCCCACCCGGGACCACGCCAAGCACCAAAACCAGCGCACCGTTGACCGACAGCACCGAGCGCACGTCCATGCCAGCAGTGATGCCAGCGGTCTGCGTGGGCGCATCGAAGTACATGACCTTGACCAGGCGCAGGTAGTAGAAGGCGCCGATGAGCGACATCACGACGGCGAACACCGCCAGACCGATGTAGACCGGCTGCGACGAGGCCAGCAGGGCCTGCAGCACCGACAGCTTGGCGTAGAAGCCCACCAGCGGCGGCACACCGGCCAGAGAGAACATGCACACGGCCATCACACCCGCATAGAGCGGGCTGCGCTGGTTCAGGCCGGCCAGATCGGCGATCTCATCGGACTCGAAGCCGTCGCGAGAAAGCAGCAGGATGACGCCGAAGGTGCCCAGGGTGGTCAGCACGTAGGTGATGACATAGAACATCGTGGCGCTGTAGGCGTTGACCATGTTGCCCGTGTCCAGTCCCTTCTCGCCATGCACCACACCGGCCAACAGACCCAGCAGCATGAAGCCCATCTGGGCGATCGTGGAGAACGCCAGCATGCGCTTGAGGTTGGTCTGGGCGATGGCGGCCAGGTTGCCGATCAGCAGGGAAGCCACGGCGAGCACCGCCAGCATCTGCTGCCAGTCCACCGCCAGCGGTGCCAAGCCTTCGACCAGCAGGCGGATCACGATGGCAAAGGCGGCCAGCTTCGGCGCACCACCCACCATCAGCGTGATCGCGGTGGGAGCGCCGTGGTACACGTCCGGCACCCACATGTGGAAGGGCACCACCCCCAGCTTGAACGCCAGACCTGCGACCACGAACACCAGGCCCAGCATCAGCACCTGCGACGAACCCTTGAGGGTTTCAGGGCCGCCGGCTATGGCTTTCATCACGTCGGCCACGTCCAGCGAGGCGGTGGCGCCGTAGACCAGCGACAAGCCATACAGCAGGAAACCGCTGGCCAGCGCACCCAGCACGAAGTACTTCATGGCCGCTTCGATGGCCTTGCCATCGTCTCGGCGCAGGGCCACCAGGGCATAGCTCGACAGGGTCAACAGCTCCAGGCCCAGATAGATCACCAGGAAGTTGTGGCCGGAGATCATCACGAACATGCCCAGCAGCGCGTACAGCGACAGCGTGAACAGGTCGCCCGCACGCAGCATGTCGCGGCTGGAGGCGTAGTCGCGGCCATAGACCAGCGTCACGAACATGGCGATGGCGGCAAAACACTTGAGCCACAGGCCCATCGGATCGCTCACGATCATGCCGCCGAAACCGCTGATCGAGTGGCCGGCCAAGGCATTCTTGCCCTGCAGGAAGGCCACACAGGCCAGCGTGAGCAGGGTGAGCAGATAGGTGGGGCGACGGGCCGGCGACTTGACGGTCAGGTCGACCAGCGAAATCACGCAGGTCATCACCAGCAAGAAAATCTCGGGGTAGACCGCCACCAAGCTGAGTTGATCAATCATGTGAAGACTCGTTCGTGTGTTTGCTCAGGCAGCGTTCAGGGCAGCTTGGAGATGGCGACATGGCGCAGCAGCTCGGCCACGGACGCATCCATCACGTCGGTGAACGGCTTCGGATGCACGCCCATGTACAGCACAGCGATGGCCAGCAGCGCCATGATCAGGAACTCGCGGCGACCGATGTCGGTGAGTTCCTTGACATGGTGGTTGCCCACCGAACCCAGGTACACGCGCTTGTACATCCAGAGCGAGTAGGCTGCGCCGAAGATCAAGGCCGATGCCGCGGCGGCACCGATCCAGAAGTTGGCCTTCACCGCCGCCAGAATCACCATCCACTCGCCCACGAAGCCCGCGGTGCCCGGAAGACCGCAATTGGCCATGGTGAACAACAGCGCGAACGCGGCGAAGTTGGGCATGGTGTTGACCACACCGCCGTAGTCGGCGATGTTGCGCGAGTGCACGCGGTCGTACAGCACACCGATCGACAGGAACATGGCGGCCGAGACGAAGCCGTGGGCAATCATCTGAACGATGGCGCCGGACACGCCCATGTCGCTGAAGACGAAGAAGCCCAGCGTCACGAAGCCCATGTGGGCCACCGACGAGTAGGCCACCAGCTTCTTCATGTCCTTCTGCACCATGGCCACCAGGCCAACGTAAATCACGGCCACCAGCGACAGGGTGATGATCAGCCAGGCCCACTGGTGGGAGGCATCGGGCAGGATGGGCAGGGAAAAACGCAGGAAGCCATAGGCACCCAGCTTGAGCATGATGGCCGCCAGCACGGCCGAGCCACCGGTGGGCGCCTCGACGTGCACGTCGGGCAGCCAGGTGTGCACCGGCCACATCGGCACCTTTACCGCGAAGGCGGCAAAGAAGGCGAAGAACAGGAGGGTCTGGGCGGTGCTGCCCAGCGGCAGCTTGTGCCAGGCCGCGAGGTCGAAACTGCCACCCGACTGGTTGTACAGGTAGATCAGGGCCACCAGCATCAGCAGCGAACCCATCAGTGTGTACAGGAAGAACTTAAAGGCGGCGTAGATCTTGTTGGGACCGCCCCAGATGCCGATGATCAGGTACATCGGGATGAGTGTGGCCTCGAAGAACACATAGAACAGCATGCCGTCCAGCGCTGAGAACACGCCGATCATCAGACCTGAGAGGATCAGGAACGCGCCCATGTACTGGTTCACGCGCTCGGTGATCACCTCCCAGCCGGCCAACACCACGATCACCGTGATGAACGCGGTCAGCAACACCAGCCAAAGGGAGATGCCGTCCACGCCCAGGTGGTAGTGGATGTTGAAGCGCTCAATCCAGGGCATCTTCTCCACGAACTGCATCGCAGCCGTACCCAGCTCGAAGCCGGTGTAGAGAGGAATCGTCACCGCCAGCGAGACCAGCGCCCCCAGCAGCGCGATCCAGCGGACCACATTGGCCTGGTCATCCCGACCCAGTGCCAGCAACACGACACCAAAAAGGATTGGTGCCCAGATCGCGAGGCTCAGCAAACCCATCTTCTTGTTCTCCTTATTTGGCGAGCCACACGAAATACGTCATGAACAGAAACACGCCCACGATCATCAACAGCGCATAGTGGTAGAGGTAACCGCTCTGAAAGCCACGGACCACCGACGAGAAGCCGCCCACAATCTTCCAACTGGCGTTGACCACACCGGTCTCGATCACACCCTGGTCGCCGCCCTTCCAGAGACCCGTGCCCAGTGCACGCGCACCACGGGCCAGCACGTTTTCGTTGAACCAGTCCATGTAGTACTTGTTCTCCAGAATGGTGATGATCGGTTTGAGCGCACGACCGATGGCGGCAGGAACCGCGGGGTTGACCAGGTACATGTACCAAGCCGTCACGGCTCCTGCGAGCGCCAGCCAGAACGGTGCGGTGGAGAAGGCGTGCAGGGCCATGGCCAGAGGTCCGTGGAACTCTTCGGCGAACTTCGCCACCGCCGGGTGAGCGGCCGAGTTGATCGTGATGGCGTCCTTGAGGAAGTCACCAAACAGCATCGGCTGGATGGTCATGAAACCGATCACCACAGAAGGAATGGCCAGCAGCAACAAAGGCACGGTCACCACCCATGGGGTTTCGTGCGGCTTGCCATCACCGTGGTGACCATGGTCGTCGTGGTGGTCGTCGTGCCCATGGTGGGCGTCCGGATTCTGGTCGTAGCGCTCCTTGCCGTGGAACACCAGGAAGTACAGACGGAACGAGTAGAACGAGGTCACGAACACACCTGCCAGCACGGCAAAGTGTGCGAAACCAGCGGCCGGCAGGTTACTGAAATGCACCGCCTCGATGATCGCGTCCTTGGAGTAGAAACCGGCGAACAGCGGTGTGCCGATCAGGGCCAGGGTCCCCAGCAGCGAGGTGATCCAGGTGATGGGCATGTACTTGCGCACGCCGCCCATCCAGCGAATGTCCTGGTTGTGGTGCAGCCCCATGATCACCGAACCGGCCGCAAGGAACAGCAGGGCCTTGAAGAAGGCGTGGGTCATCAGGTGGAACACGGCCACCGAGTAAGCCGAGGCACCGAGCGCCACGGTCATGTAACCCAACTGCGAGAGTGTGGAATACGCCACGACACGCTTGATGTCGTTCTGGATGATGCCCAGGAAACCCATGAACAGCGCCGTGATGGCGCCGATCACCATGATGAAGTTCAGCGCGGTGTCCGACAGCTCGAACAGGGGCGACATGCGCGAGACCATGAAGATGCCAGCCGTCACCATGGTGGCGGCGTGGATCAGCGCGGAAATAGGCGTCGGACCCTCCATCGAATCCGGCAGCCAGACGTGCAGCGGGAACTGGGCCGACTTGCCCATGGCACCGATGAACAGGCAGATGCAGATGACGGTGACTAGCATCCAGTCGGTGCCGGGGAAGCCCAGCTTGGCCAGTTCGGGCGCCTTGGCGAACACCTCGCTGTAGTTCAGCGAGCCGCCGTAGGCCACGATCAGGCCGATGCCCAGGATGAAGCCGAAGTCGCCGACGCGGTTGACCAGGAAAGCCTTCATGTTGGCGAAGATGGCCGTCGGCTTGTTGAACCAGAAGCCAATCAGCAGGTACGACACCAGACCCACCGCTTCCCAGCCAAAAAATAGCTGCAGCAGGTTGTTGCTCATCACCAGCATCAGCATGGAGAAGGTGAAGAGCGAGATGTAGGCGAAGAAGCGGTTGTAGCCAGCATCCTCTTCCATGTAGCCGATGGTGTAGAGATGGACCATCAGCGAGACGAAGGTCACCACACACATCATCATGGCGGTCAGGCCGTCGACGAGAAAACCGATCTCCATCTTGAGGCCACCGACCACCATCCATTCGTAGATGGTTGCGTTGAAGCGGGCGCCGTCCAGCGCCACGCTCTTGAGTGTCATGGCCGAAATGATGAATGCCACCAGCACACCCAGAATCGTCAGAGAGTGCGAGGCGCGGCGGCCGATCAGGTTGCCGCCAAACGTGGTGCCCAGAATGCCAGCGAGGGCCGAGCCGACCAGCGGCGCCAGTGGCACGGCCAGTAGGGTCGTTGCGGAAAGGGTGGTGCTCATGTTCTTAACCCTTGAGGGTGTTGAGTTCTTCGGCGCTGACGGTGGACTTGCTGCGGAACAACAGCACCAGAATGGCCAGGCCAATGGCCGACTCGGCGGCGGCCACCGTCAGGATGAAGAACACAAACACCTGCCCGTGGAGATCTCCAAGGTAGTGGGAGAAGGCTACAAAGTTCATGTTGACCGCCAGCAACATCAGCTCAATGGCCATCAACAACACGATGATGTTCTTGCGGTTCAGGAAGATGCCGATGACGGACAACGCGAACAGGATCGCACCCACCGAAAGAAAGTGACCGAGTGACAGACTGGTGAAGCTCATGCTTTGCCCTCCTCCGCGGCAACTGCGCTGGCGGCAGCATGTGTTTTGGTTGCGGCCATTGGCACGACCACCAGACGGTCTGAAGCCCGCACGCGAACCTGCAGTCCCGGATCAATGGCCTTGCTGTCCTTGCGCTTGCGCAGCGTGAGCGCGATGGCCGCGAACATGGCCACCAGCAGTATCACTGCGGCAATCTCGACCGGGTACAGGTACTCGGTGTACATCAGTGTGCCAAGGGCCTTCGTGTTCGACACCTCGGCGGCCTGTACCGCCACCGGTGCCACCATGTTCGGAAAACCGACCCACAGCACGGCAATCAGCTCGGCGGCCACCAGTGCCCCCAGCGTGGCGGCCAAGGGGAAGTTCTGCCAGAAGCCCCAACGGTCTCCGTCGAGCTTGATGTCCAGCATCATGACGACGAACAGGAACAGCACCATGACCGCGCCCAGGTACACGAGCACCAGTGTCAGCCCGAGGAACTCGGCCTTGAGCAGCAGCCACAGGCCAGAGGCCTGGGAGAACGCCAGCATCAGGAACAGCACGGCGTGCACTGGGTTGCGCGCCGTGATGACACGGTAGGCGGCGAAGAGCATCACCGCCGCGAACAAATAGAAAAAGCCGGTCTGGTAGTCCATGGTCTTGTCTTTCGCCGGCTCAGCGGTACTTGGCGTCCGCGGCCTTGGCTGCGGCGATCTCGGGCTCGTAGCGGTCTCCGACAGCCAGCAGCATTTCTTTGGTGAAGTACAGGTCACCGCGTTTTTCGCCGTGGTACTCAAGAATCTGGGTCTCGACGATGGCATCGACCGGACAGGCCTCTTCGCAGAAACCGCAGAAAATGCACTTGGTCAGATCAATGTCGTACCGGGTGGTGCGGCGGGTCCCGTCTTCGCGTTCACCCGCTTCGATGGTGATGGCCATGGCGGGGCAGACGGCCTCGCACAGCTTGCAGGCGATGCAGCGCTCTTCGCCGTTCTCGTAACGGCGCTGGGCATGGAGACCGCGGAAACGAGGAGACAGCGGAGTTTTCTCTTCGGGGAACTGGACCGTGACCTTGCGACGCAGGGCGTAGCGGCCCGTCAGGGCCATGCCCTTGAAGAGCTCCAGCAACATGAAGCTCTTGAAAAAGTCGCTCAGCGAAAAGGGGGCAACGGCGGAGGTGGACATGATCGATCGCCTTGCTTATTTCCAGAGATTCCACGAGGTCTGCATCAGGCCGCCGACGAGCAGCAGCCAGACCAGCGTGACGGGAATGAAAATCTTCCAGCCCAGACGCATGATCTGGTCGTAGCGGAAACGGGGGAAAGTGGCGCGGATCCAGATGAACAGGGACACCACGAAGAAGGTCTTGGCACCCAGCCAGATCCAGCCTGGAATCCAGTTGAACAGGGCGCTGTCGATCGGGGGCAGCCAGCCGCCGAGGAACATCAGCACCGCCAGGATGGACACCAGCCACATGCTGGCGTACTCGGCCAGGAAGAAGATCGCAAAGCCCATGCCTGAGTACTCGACCATGTGGCCGGCCACGATTTCTGCTTCGCCCTCGACCACGTCAAACGGGTGCCGGTTGGTTTCGGCCACGCCCGAAATCAGGTAGACCATAAAAATGGGCAGCAGCGGGAGCCAGTTCCAAGACAGGAAGTCCAGCCCCATGTTCACACCGTGGCCCTTGGCCTGCGACGCAACGATGTCGCCCAGGCTCAAGCTGCCCGCGGTCATCACGACCACCAGGAAGCAGAAGCCGATGGCGATTTCATAGCTCACCATCTGGGCAGAGGCGCGCAGCGCGCCCAGGAAGGCGTACTTGGAGTTCGAGGCCCAGCCGGCAATGATCACGCCGTACACCTCGATCGAGGTGATGGCCAGGATGACCAGCAGGCCGGCGTTGATGTTGGCGATCACTGCCTCGGGACCGAACGGCACCACCACCCACGCGGCGAGCGCCGGCATGATGGCCATGAGGGGACCCAGGCGAAACAGCCCGTTGCTGGCGGCGGTGGGGCTGATCAACTCCTTGGTGAGCAGCTTGACCGCATCGGCGATCGGCTGAAGCAGCCCGGCAGGGCCGACGCGGTTCGGGCCAAAGCGAACCTGCATGAAACCCAGCAGCTTGCGCTCCCACAGGGTCAGGTAAGCCACGGCCCCCATCAGCGGGGCGACGACAGCAACGATCTTGAGCAGGCTCCAGATGACCGGCCAGGCCGCCGTGGTCCACCAGGAGGCGTTGATGAGGCCAAGGCCTCCGTTGTACATCGCGTCGATCATGCGCGGGCTCCTCGGGCGTCGCTCGTGAGTTGCAGCGAGGTGGCGCGGCGCACCAGCCCGTCGAGCTGGTAGATCGGCGCCACACAGGGAGCGGTATGGGCCGGCGAATGGTCGGCAGCAGCAGGTCCCACACCGGCATCGCTATTGCTGAGACGAGAGGCCGCCATCAGCGATCCACCCGCCACACCTGGCAGGGCAGCGGCCAGCACCGCTTGCGAGGTGTCGGCATCGAACCCGGGCAAACCCATGAGATTGCCCAGCACACGCAGCACCTTCCATGCCGGGCGCGTGTCGCCCAGCGGACGCACCACCGCATGGAAACTCTGCAACCGGCCTTCGGCGTTGACGAAGGACCCGGAGGTCTCCGTGAAAGGCGCAATGGGTAGCAACACGTCGCTGATGTCCATATTGGCTTTGAAAGGGCTGAGCGTGACCACCATGTCGGCGGACTTCAGTCCTTCGGCACCCTTGGCGCTGTCAAAGGCCGGCTCCGTGTTCAGGAGAATGGCGGCCTTCAGCTGGCCACCGAGCATCTGCGTGGCGTTGAGGCCACCCTGCCCTGGCACGGCGCGCACCAGCTGCGCACCGACGGTGTTGGCAGCTTCGGTGAGGTAGCCCACCGAGGCGCCCGTTTGCTGAGCAATCCAGTTGGCGAGTGCCAGCAGGCTGGAGGCCTTTTCGTGGTGGGCAGCGGCGTTGCCCAGAAGGACGGCCTTCTGGTCGCCCCCCAGCAGGGACTTAGCCACCGCGCGGGCCTCGTCGGTGATGCTGCCCGCGACCGGCGGCTGCACGCCGGCTTCCGCAGCAACAGCGGCGGCGACTCCGGCCAGAGCACTGACCCAGACACTGCTGTCGGCGAGCAACACGTTCTTCAGCGACATCGCCCAGTCAGGGGCCTGTGCCGCCAGCACATTGACCTGACATCCCTTGCGGGCCGCCTGGCGGATGCGCTGGGCAAACAGCGGATGGTCCTTGCGCAGGTTGGAGCCCACGACCAGCACGCGCTGCAACTGCGACAACTCAGCAATCGGACGCCCGAGCCAGCGGGCCTGACCGGCCGGCGCAGCGTTGCCGAAATCGGCATGGCGCAGACGGCTGTCGATGTTTTCGCTGCCCAGGCCACGCACCAGGGCACCGGCCAGAGACAGTTCTTCAACCGTGCTGTGCGGACTGGCCAGCAGACCGATCGCTGCAGCGCCATGCTTGTCCTTGACGCACTTGAGACCGTTGGCCACATACTCCAGCGCGGTTTGCCAGTCCACGGTCTGCCATTCGCCACCTTGCTTGAGCATGGGCTGGGTCAGGCGGTCTTCACCATTGAGGGCCTCGTACGAGAAGCGGTCGCGATCGGCGATCCAGCATTCGTTGACGGCGTCGTTCTCCAGCGGGACCACGCGCATCACCTGGTGGTTCTTCACCTGAACGATCAGGTTGGCACCCGTCGAGTCGTGCGGGCTCACGCTCTTGCGCCGCGAGAGCTCCCAGGTGCGTGCGCTGTAGCGGAAGGGCTTGCTGGTGAGCGCACCAACCGGGCAGATGTCGATCATGTTGCCCGAGAGTTCGGAATCCACCGACTGGCCAACAAACGTCTCGATCTCGGCGTGCTCTCCGCGGTTGGACATGCCCAGCTCCATCACGCCGGCAATCTCCTGGCCGAAACGCACGCAGCGGGTGCAGTGGATGCAGCGGCTCATCTCCTCCATGGAGATCAGCGGACCGACGTTCTTGTGGAACACCACGCGCTTCTCTTCTTCGTAGCGCGAGGCACCACCACCGTAGCCCACGGCCAGGTCCTGCAACTGGCACTCGCCGCCCTGATCGCAGATCGGGCAATCCAGCGGGTGGTTGATCAGCAGGAACTCCATCACCGACTTCTGGGCCTTGATGGCCTTGTCGGACTTGGTGCGCACGATCATGCCCATGGTCACCGGCGTGGCGCAGGCGGGCATGGGTTTGGGAGCCTTCTCCACTTCTACCAGACACATGCGGCAACTGGCGGCGATGGAGAGCTTCTTGTGGTAGCAGAAGTGCGGGATGTAGGTGCCTGCCTTCTCGGCCGCATGCATGACCATGCTGCCCGGGGGCACTTCGACCTTCTGGCCGTCGAGTTCGATTTCAACCATGTTGTGTTCCGGATCAGGCAGAGGTCGCGGTGTCGGCCTTGATCATGGCCGCGAACTCGTGACGGAAGTGTTTGAGCATGGCGCGCACCGGCATGGCCGCTGCATCACCCAGGGCACAGATCGTGCGGCCCATGATGTTCTCGGCCACGTTGTCCAGCAGGTCCATGTCGGCCGGCTTGGCGTCACCGCGCTGGATCTTGTCGACCAGGCGCCAGAGCCAGCCCGTGCCTTCGCGGCAGGGTGTGCACTGACCGCAGGACTCGTGCATGTAGAAGTAGGACAGGCGCTTGAGCGACTCGACCATGCAGCGGGTGTCGTCCATCACGATCACGGCACCCGACCCCAGCATGGAACCGGCCTTGCTGATGGAGTCGTAGTCCATCGTGCAGTCCATGATGATGTGGGCCGGCAGCACGGGCGAAGACGAACCGCCAGGAATCACCGCCTTGAGCTGGCGGCCAGTGCGCACACCACCGGCCAGCTCCAGCAGCTTCGAGAACGGCGTGCCCATCGGGATTTCGTAGTTGCCCGGCAGGTTCACGTCACCGCTGACCGAGAAGATCTTGGTACCGCCGTTGTTCGGCTTGCCGCATTCGAGGTAGGACTGGCCACCATTGCGGATGATCCAGGGCACCGCCGCGAAGGTCTCGGTGTTGTTGATGGTGGTCGGCTTGCCGTAGAGACCAAAGCTGGCCGGGAACGGCGGCTTGAAGCGGGGCTGCCCCTTCTTGCCTTCCAGCGATTCGAGCAGCGCGGTTTCTTCACCGCAGATGTAAGCACCGAAACCATGGTGGGCATGGAGCTGGAACGAGTAGTTCGAGCCCATGATGTTGTTGCCCAGGTAACCGGCGGCACGGGCTTCTTCCAGGGCGGCTTCGAAACGCTCATACACCTCGAAGATTTCGCCGTGGATGTAGTTGTAGCCCACGCTGATGCCCATGGCGTACGCCGCGATCGCCATGCCTTCGATGACGATGTGCGGGTTGTACATGAGGATGTCGCGGTCCTTGCAGGTGCCCGGCTCGCCCTCGTCCGAGTTGCACACGAGGTACTTCTGCCCGGGGAACTGGCGGGGCATGAAACTCCACTTCAGGCCCGAGGGGAAACCGGCGCCCCCGCGGCCGCGCAGCGCGGACTCCTTGACGGTCGCGATCACCTGGTCCTGCGTCATGCCCACGGCACCGGTCTCGGGATTCGGCGCGGAACCATCCATGCCCAGCACCTTGCGCAGGGCCTGGTAGCCACCGCGCGCCTCGTAGTCCTTGAGCGACCAGTTGCTGCCGTTCAGGTCCTTGTAGATCTGAGGCTCAATGTGGCGACCATGGAAACAGGTCTGCACGCCCGTGGCAGCGAACTGAGCAAGCACTTGCTGGGCGTTCATTGTTTGCCCTCCGCGGCCCTGAGACCATCGATCAGCTGATCGAGCTTCTCATTGCTCATGAAGCTGCACATGTGGCGGTCGTTCACCAGCATCACCGGCGAATCGGCACAGGCGCCCAAGCATTCACTCTGCTGGAGCGTGAACAGGCCGTCCGCCGTGGTCTCGCCCATGGCGATGCCCAGCTTCTTTTCCAGGTGGTGCAGCGCGGTGTACCCCTCGCGCAGCTGGCACGGCAGGTTGGTGCAAACGTTGAGCTTGTACTTGCCCACCGGCCGCTGGTTGTACATGTTGTAGAAGGTCGTCACCTCGTGGACGGCCATCACCGGCATGCCCAGGTAGTCGGCAATCGCCTGCTCGGCAGCATGGCTGACGTAGCCTTGCTCCTGCTGCACGATCGACAGACACGCCATCACGGCAGATTGGGCCTGCTCCGTGGGGTACTTGGCCACTTCGCGGGCGAAGCGGGCCTTGGTGGCCTCGGACAGTTCCATGGCCGTCACAGGGCCTTGGTTAGCGGGGGTCGAGATCATCGGTCAATCTCTCCAAAAACGATGTCCATCGTGCCGATGATGGCCACCGCATCGGCCAGCATGTGGCCCTTGGCCATTTCGTCCAGCGTGGACAGGTGAGTGAAACCAGGGGCGCGGATCTTCAGCCGGTACGGCTTGTTGGCGCCATCACTCACCAGGTAGATGCCGAACTCACCCTTGGGGTGCTCGACGGCGGCATAGGCCTCACCTTCGGGCACGTGGAAGCCTTCGGTGAAGAGCTTGAAGTGGTGGATCAGCTCTTCCATGCTCGACTTCATCGCTTCGCGCGAGGGAGGCGCCACCTTGTGGTTGTCGGTGATGACCGGGCCCGGATTGGCGCGCAACCAGTCCACGCACTGCTTGATGATGCGGTTGGACTGCTTCATCTCTTCCATTCGGACGAGGTAGCGGTCGTAGGTGTCACCGGTCTTGCCAACCGGGATGTCGAACTCGACCCGGTCGTACACGTCGTACGGTTGCTTCTTGCGCAGATCCCAGGCGATGCCGGAACCGCGGAGCATGGGACCGGTCATGCCCAGGTTGAGAGCACGCTCCGGACTGACAACACCGATGCCAACCGTGCGCTGCTTCCAGATCCGGTTGTCGGTCAGCAGAGTGTGGTACTCCGCCAGGTAGGTCGGAAACCGCTGCGTAAAGTCGTCGATGAAGTCGAGCAACGAGCCTTGGCGGTTCTGGTTCAACTCAGCCATCGCCTTGGCGTTGCGGATCTTGCTGTGCCTGTACTGCGGCATGGTGTCCGGCAGATCGCGATAGACACCACCCGGACGGAAGTAGGCCGCATGCATGCGCGCACCCGACACCGCTTCGTACATGTCGAACAGGTCTTCCCGCTCGCGGAACGCGTAGATCAGGATGGTCGAACTGCCGCAGTCATTGCCGTGCGAACCGAGCCACATCAGGTGGTTCAGCAGACGGGTGATCTCGCTGAACATCACCCGGATGTACTGCGCACGGATCGGCACTTCAATACCCAGCAGCTTCTCGATGGCCAGGCAATAGGCATGTTCGTTGCACATCATGGACACGTAGTCGAGACGGTCCATGTAAGGCAGCGACTGGATGAAGGTCTTGTGCTCGGCCAGTTTCTCAGTGGCGCGGTGCAGCAATCCGATGTGCGGATCGGCACGCTGCACCACCTCACCGTCGAGCTCCAGCACCAGACGCAGCACGCCGTGTGCTGCAGGGTGCTGCGGACCGAAGTTCAGTGTGTAGTTCTTGATTTCAGCCATGATCAGTGCAGCCCGCCGTAGTTGTCTTCACGGATCACGCGGGGTGTGATTTCGCGAGGCTCGATCGTCACCGGCTCGTAGACCACTCGCTGACGTTCGGCGTCGTAGCGCATCTCGACATGACCCGACAGCGGAAAGTCCTTGCGGAAGGGGTGACCGATGAAGCCATAGTCGGTCAGGATGCGGCGCAGGTCGTTGTGGCCTTCGAACACGATGCCGTACAGGTCGAAGGCCTCACGCTCGTACCAGTTGGCCGCCGACCAGAGACCGGACACCGACGCCACCACCGGAAAATCGTCTTCCGAGCAGAACACACGCACGCGCAGCCTCTGGTTGAGACTCACCGACAGGAGATGGACGACCACTGCAAAGCGGGGCCCCTCCCACCGGCCGTCGCCGTAGGTGGAGTAATCGATGCCGCACAGATCAATGAGTTGCTCGAAACGAGCTTGTGACGCATCACGCAAGGTCTGCATGACCTCAAGGTAGTCGGATGCAGCCACCACAAGGGTGACCTCACCGCGGTCGGTTGTGACAGACCGCGCGCGTTCGCCAAGCAGTTGCGCCACCTGGGCAGCAATGGTCTCGGCAGGGATGGAGAAAGCTGTGTCGCTCATGGGCCGTCTTTCTGACTCAGTCCAGGCACCGGTCAGGCGCGGGCAATCGTGTTGGTGCGACGGATCTTCTGCTGCAGCTGGATGATCCCGTAGATCAGCGCTTCGGCCGTCGGTGGGCAGCCTGGCACATAGACATCCACCGGCACGATGCGGTCACAGCCACGCACCACGGAATAGCTGTAGTGGTAGTAGCCACCACCATTGGCACAAGACCCCATGGACAACACCCAGCGAGGCTCGGCCATCTGGTCGTACACCTTGCGCAGAGCAGGCGCCATCTTGTTGCACAGGGTGCCGGCCACGATCATCAGATCAGACTGACGGGGGCTGGCCCGGAACACCTCTGCACCAAAGCGACCGATGTCATATCGCGCTGCGGCGGCATGCATCATCTCCACGGCGCAGCAGGCCAGACCAAAGGTCATAGGCCAGAGAGATCCAGTCTTGGCCCAGTTCACCACCGAGTCGTAGCTCGTGGTGATGAAGCCTTCTTTCAGGACACCTTCAATCATGTGTGCTCCACAGCGCCCGCAGGCGCATCATTCCCAGTCCAGGGCGCCAATCTTCCAAGCGTAGACAAACCCGACCAGCAGATCGATCAGGAAGATGACGCCCACCCAGAAGCCGGTCGAACCGATGTCCGTCAGCGCCACCGCCCAGGGAATCAGGAACGCGATTTCAAGATCAAAGAGAATGAAGAGGATGGCCACCAAGTAGTAGCGGACATCGAACTTCATGCGCGCATCTTCGAAGGCCTCGAAGCCGCATTCGTAGGGGGAATTCTTCTCGGGATCGGGCCGATTCGGCCCCAGGATGTAGCCCAAGGCCTGGGGGATCACGCCGACGGCAAGACCGACCAGGATGAACAAGAGCACGGGGAGATATTGTTCGAGACTCATCGTGGGTCGGTTCCATGCGCAGGGCCTGATGGCCCTGCCTGCCTTTGTCTGGTGCCGACGGCGAGACTCGAACTCGCACAGCTTTCGCCACTACCCCCTCAAGATAGCGTGTCTACCAATTTCACCACGTCGGCTGGGTCTGCATTGTCTGGCTCACGAGGGCTGGTGTGAGCGTTCTCGACAACCCATAGAGTTTACCCTGAAACGATCCGGGTTTTCGATAATTCCCGGGCTTTTTCGGGGCGGCCGCCATGCACTCTCCAGAGCGGCCGCACACACCTGTCAGCAGTTACTTGCCAGGGATCTGCGCTGCGCCGGTGGCCGGTGCAGCCGGGGTCTCTGCCGGCGCGGCGGAAGAACCGGCCGGAGCAGTTGAATCTGCCGGGATCTGCGTCGCGGGAACGACGCTCTCCAACACGCTCCCAGAGCGCGCCGTCGTCGGAACAAGGTTGCCGAAGTAGGCCAGGCCCAAGGTGCAGGTCAGGAAGACGCCTGCGAGCACCGCAGTGGTGCGCGAGAGGAAGTTGGCACCTCCGGAGGCCCCAAACAGGCTCGCCGAACCCGCGCCACCGCCGAAGGCGGCACCGGCATCGGCGCCTTTGCCATGCTGCATGAGGATCAGGCCGATCATGCCGATGGCAGCAAGGATCTGGACAGCCTGGAGGATGGTCATCAAAACGTTCATGTCTGCTCCGAAAATGCGTGAGGGGGATGATCGTCAGCCGGCCGCGGCGACGATTTGCAGGAAGTCTGCAGCCTTGAGCGATGCACCACCGATCAGGCCACCATCAATATCGGGCTGAGCCAGCAGGCTGGCCGCGTTGGCCGCATTCATGCTGCCACCGTAGAGAATGTGCACCCGCTTGGGGTTCGTGGTCGCGGCGGCCAGCTGGGCCCGCAAGACGGCGTGCACAGCCTGCGCCATTTCCGGCGTGGCCGTCTTTCCGGTGCCGATGGCCCACACGGGCTCGTAGGCCACCACGATTTCGGTGATGCAATGACCCACGGTGTGGATCACCGCTGCCAGCTGGCGCTTGACCACGGACTCCGTCTCGTTCGCTTCCCGCTCGGCCAGGGTTTCACCGACACACACAATGGGCGTGATGCCAGACGACAGAGCGCGTTGCGCCTTGGCAGCCACGATCTCGTCGGTCTCACCGTGGTATTGGCGGCGCTCGCTGTGGCCGACGATGGCGTAGCGACACCCAAAGTCCTTGAGCATGGCCACGCTGATCTCGCCGGTGTATGCCCCCTGTTCGTGAGCAGACACGTCCTGCGAACCCCAGGCAATCGGGCTGCCCTGCAGCAGCGCCTGCAACTGGGCCAGGTAGGGTGCCGGTGCGCACAGTGCGACCTCGGCCGGCGGCTGACCGATGCCCGCCAGCATGGCCTGAACCAATGCCTCGTTGGCTGCCAGACTGCCGTTCATCTTCCAGTTGCCGGCGATCAGTTTCTTGCTCATCTCAGTCTCCGAAAGGGGATCAGGCCCAGGTCAGCACAATCTTCCCGATGTGCTGGTTGGACTCCATCAATGCGTGGGCCTCAGCGGCGCGAGCCGCTGGGAAGGTGCTGTGGATCACGGGTTGGACCCGGCCCTGCTCCAGCAGCGGCCACACCTTGTCACGCAGCGATGCGGCGATGGCGGCCTTGAACGCCACCGGGCGTGGCCGCAGCGTGGAACCGGTGATCACCAGCCGGCGACGCAGCACCAGACCGGCGTTGAATCCGGCCTTGACGCCGCCCTGCACCGCGATGATGACCAAGCGGCCGTCTTCGGCCAGGCACTCGACTTCACGAGCCACATAGTCGCCTGCGACCATGTCGAGGACCACGTTGACGCCCTGCCCGCCCGTCAGCTCCTTGGCCACGGCCGAGAAGTCCTGCGTGCGGTAGTTGATGGCGTGGTCGGCACCCAGGTTCTGGCAGGCGGCGCACTTCTCGTCGCTGCCGGCCGTGGCGATCACGGTGGCGCCAAAGGCCTTGGCCAGCTGGATCGCGGTCACACCGATGCCGCTGGTCCCACCCTGCACCAGCAGGGTTTCGCCTGCCTGCAGGCGGCCACGGTCGAACACGTTGCTCCAGACGGTGAAGAAGGTCTCGGGCAGCGCCGCGGCCTGCACGTCGTCGAACCCAGCCGGGACCGGCAAGCACTGGCCGACCGGTGCAACGCAGTGCTGGGCATAGCCACCGCCGGCCACCAGCGCGCAGACGCGATCGCCCAGCCTGAATCCCGCTTGCGCCATCGCATCGGCATCACCCGACTCGATGACCCCGGCCACCTCCAGACCTGGCAGGTCGGAAGCGCCCGGCGGCGGCGGATAGGAGCCGCTGCGCTGCAGCACGTCAGGGCGGTTCACGCCCGAGGCGCGCACGCGAATCAGCACCTCGCCCGCGCCCGCAACCGGCGCCGGACGCTCCGTCAGGCGCAGGACCTCGGGCGCACCGAAGCCGCTGATCTCGACCGCTTCCATGCCTTGGCCCCAGCGACTTACTGTTGCTGTTGCTGGGCCTGCTCGCCGCCGCCATTGCGGTCCAGCAGCGCCTTCATGGACAGCTTGACGCGGCCCTTCTCGTCGGTCTCGAGCACCTTGACCTTCACGATCTGGCCTTCCTTGAGGTAGTCCGTGACCTTCTCGACGCGCTCGTGGGCGATCTGGCTGATGTGCAGCAAGCCGTCCTTGCCGGGCAGCAGGTTGACCAGAGCACCGAAGTCCAGGATCTTGGTGATCGGGCCTTCATAGACCTTGCCCACTTCCACTTCGGCCGTGATCTCGGCGATGCGGCGCTTGGCCTCCTCGGCCTTGGCACCGTCGGTGGACGCGATGGTGATCGTGCCGTCTTCGCCGATGTCGATCTGGGTACCGGTCTCTTCGGTCAGCGCACGGATGGTGGCGCCGCCCTTGCCGATCACGTCGCGGATCTTCTCCGGGTTGATCTTCATGGTGTACAGGCGCGGCGCGAAGTTGGAGATTTCCGTCTTCGCTTCGCCCATGGCTTCCTGCATCTTGCCCAGGATGTGCATGCGTGCTTCCTTGGCCTGAGCCAGGGCGACCTGCATGATTTCCTTGGTGATGCCCTGGATCTTGATGTCCATCTGCAGGGCGGTGATGCCGTTGGTCGTGCCGGCCACCTTGAAGTCCATGTCGCCGAGGTGGTCCTCGTCCCCCAGGATGTCGGTCAGCACCGCGAAGCGGTTGCCTTCTTTGATCAGGCCCATGGCGATGCCGGCCACGTGCGCCTTCATCGGCACGCCGGCGTCCATCAGCGCCAAGCAGCCGCCACAGACGGAGGCCATCGACGAAGAACCGTTGGACTCGGTGATTTCGGACACCACACGGATGGTGTAGGGGAAGTCTTCCTTGGTCGGAAGCGCGGCAATCAGCGCGCGCTTGGCCAGGCGGCCGTGGCCGATTTCGCGGCGCTTGGGGCTGCCCACGCGACCGGTTTCGCCGGTGGCGAACGGAGGCATGTTGTAGTGCAGCATGAAGCGGTCTTCGAAGTCGCCTGACAGTGCGTCGATGCGCTGCGCGTCGCGGTCGGTGCCCAGCGTGGCGATCACCAGAGCCTGGGTTTCACCGCGGGTGAACAGAGCCGAGCCGTGGGTGCGCGGCAGCACGCTGTTGCGGATCTCGATGGCGCGCACGGTGCGCGTGTCGCGGCCGTCGATGCGCGGCTCGCCAGCCAGGATCTGGCCACGCACGATGGCGGCTTCTATGTTGAACAGCAGACCTTCGACGGCCACGCTGTCGAACTCCACGCCCTCGGCCTTCAGACCGTCCATCACGGCGGCATAGGCCTCGCGGCAGGCCTGGGTGCGGGCCTGCTTGTTGCGGATCTGGTAAGCGGCTTCGAGCTTGGTCTTGCCCAGGGCTTCGACTTTGGCGATCAGCGGCTCGTTCTTGGCCGGCGGCTGCCAGTCCCACTCGGGCTTACCGGCGTCGCGCACCAGCTCGTTGATGGCGGCGATGGCGATGTTGCCCTGCTCGTGGCCGAACACCACGGCGCCCAGCATGATTTCTTCGGACAGTTGCTCGGCTTCGGACTCGACCATCAGCACGGCGGCCTCGGTGCCGGCCACCACCAGATCCATCTGGCTGTTCTGGCGCTCGGTCTGGCCGGGGTTCAGCACGTACTGGCCGTTGATGTAGCCCACGCGCGCAGCACCGATCGGGCCGTTGAACGGGATGCCGGAAATCGACAGGGCCGCCGAGGTGGCGATCATGGCGGCGATGTCGGCGTCCACTTCCGGGTTCAGCGACACGGTGTGGATGACCACCTGGACTTCGTTGAAGAAACCGTCCGGGAACAGCGGGCGGATCGGGCGGTCGATCAGACGGCTGGTCAGGGTTTCAAACTCGGAAGGGCGGCCTTCGCGCTTGAAGAAGCTGCCCGGAATCTTGCCGGCGGCGTAGGACTTTTCGAGGTAGTCGACGGTCAGAGGGAAAAAGTCCTGGCCAGCCTTGGCGTCCTTCTTGGCCACGACGGTGGCCAGCACCACGGTGCCTTCCATGTCGAGCAGCACGGCGCCGCTGGACTGGCGGGCGATTTCGCCGGTTTCCATCCGGACCGTGTGCTGGCCCCACTGGAAGGTCTTGGTGACTTTGTTGAACATGGTCATGTGTCTCTCCTGTTGGATGGGCGTCTGTGGCGCCGCCCGCGGCCCGGAGCCGGAAACCTGCAGAACACGATGCCATTCCAGCGGGCCTGCGCCGTTGCAGGCCCCTTGGAATGACACAGCTTCGCTCTGCTCGTCCCCTTATCCGAAAATTTTCTGAAAAATCAAAGTGAAAAACGCCCGAGCCGGCGAGCCAACTCAGGCGTTTTCGCGTGTCACGGCAAGCTCAAGATTACTTGCGCAGACCCAGCTTGGCGATCAAGGCAATGTAGCGGTCGGCATCCTTGGACTTGAGGTAGTCCAGCAGCTTGCGACGGCGGCTGACCATGCGCAGCAGACCGCGGCGACCGTGGTGGTCCTTGGCGTGCTGCTTGAAGTGGGGGGTCAGTTCGTTGATGCGTGCGGTCAGGATGGCGACCTGCACTTCGGGGCTGCCGGTGTCGTTGGCAGCACGGGCGTTGTCGGCCACCACAGCGGCCTTGACGGTTTTTTCGATCATGGTGATTCCAGTCTGGTTACGTGCGACCCGCCGCAGCCAGCCGACCTTTCCCTGGAGAAACCCGGCCGCCACAACGGGCGTGAAGATGCCACCCGGATCGGGCGACAACCGCGCATTATAGACCAGTGGGTCAGGCTGCAGTGCGCAGCCAATGGCGCAGGCGCTCGGCGCCCTGGGCCAGGCGCTGCGGGTCGCGGCTGGCAAAACACCAGCGAAGCCAGCCCGCGGCTTCCGGCCCGAAGGCACTGCCCGGGGCCAGCCCCAGCCCCGCCTCCCGCACCAGGCGCTTGGCGGTGGCGAGACAGTCGTCCTGGCCTTCGAGGCGGAAAAAGGCGTACATGCCGCCCTTGGGCTCGGCCAGCTGCACGCCCGGGATCTCGCGCAGCAGGGGCACCAGGGTGTCCCGGCAGCGTTGGAGATGCTTCACCAACCCGGGTGTCACCTCGTCACCGCGCTGCAGCGCCACCGTGGCGGCGCGCTGCACGAACACGGGGGCACAGGAGGTGTTGAATTCGATCAGCTTGCCGACCGGGTGCGTCAGCGCCTTGGGCAGCAGCAGCCAGCCCAGGCGCCAGCCGGTCATCAGGAAGCTCTTGGAAAAGCTGTGGGCGACGATCAGCCGGTCATCGGGCTCGGCCACGTCCAGGAAGCTCGGCGCCGCACCGTTGGCCGTGTCGCTGGCGAAGTACAGGCGTTCGTAGACCTCGTCGGCCAAGACCCAGGTGCCGGTGCGGCGGCAATGCGCCAGGATCGCGGCCTGCTCGTCGCGGGTCAGCGTCCAGCCGGTCGGGTTGTTGGGCGCGTTGAGGATCAACAGCTTCGTGGCCGGTGTCACCGACGCCAGGAGGGCGTCCAGATCCATCACCCAGGCGCCATCGGCGGCCACCGTCAGCGGCACGGTGCGCACCCGGGCGCCCATGATCTGCGGCTGCGCCACAAGGTTGGGCCAGGCCGGCGTGACCACCACCACCTCGTCGCCCGCCTCCACCAGCGCCTGGGACGCGAGCATCAGGCCATTGACGCCGCCCGAGGTGACGGCGATGCGGTCGAACCAGTGGTCGGTGGCCAGTTGCGGGTGCAGGGTGTGGGTGTAACCGGCGATGGCGTGGCGCAGTTCGGGCAGGCCGAGGTTGCGGGCGTAGAAGGTTTCGCCCACGTTCAGCGAGGCAATCGCCGCCTCGCGGATGAAGTCGGGCGTGACCTCGTCGCTCTCGCCAAACCAGAACTTGAGCACGCCATCCAGGCCCATGCCCGCATTGGCCACTTCGCGAATGCGCGACT
Organism: Hydrogenophaga pseudoflava; assembly: GCF_004353865.1. Lineage (NCBI taxonomy): Bacteria > Pseudomonadati > Pseudomonadota > Betaproteobacteria > Burkholderiales > Comamonadaceae > Hydrogenophaga > Hydrogenophaga pseudoflava. The sequence goes on along the minus strand of NZ_CP037867.1, from coordinate 1,512,233 downwards.
CTTCCAGACTCTCCACCACCGGCCGCATGAACGCTCCAATCAATCAGGGACGTGCCATGTTACAGCTGTGCGGCATCTCGGCCTGCTGGGGCGTGAGCTGGCGGATGACGCGGAAGCCGTAGCCCGAGCCCTCGACATCGAACTTCACACCCGGCGCGCCTTGGCCGTCCATCACGGCCACGGCCAGCGGCTGCTGGAACTGGTGGTCGGCCGCGCGCATGCGGGCGGTCTGGCCCGCCAGCGTGACCTGGGCCTTCTCCAGCTGGGCAGCGATGTCGGCCGCCTTCACCGAGCCGGCCTTCTCAATGGCCTGCGCCAGCGCTTCGATCATCAGCTGCATGCGCATGTGCACGTAGTCGTCGGCCGGGCTGGGAAAACGCTGGCGGAACGACTGGTAGAACGCTTCGGACTCGCGCGTGGGCACATTGGGAAACCAGTCGGCCACGGCCACCACCTTGCCGATGCCGGCGTCGCCCATGGCCGCCGGGGCGCCCAGTGCGTTGCCGTAGAAGGTGTAGAAGCTGCCTTCGAAACCGACCTCGCGGGCGGCCTTGACCAGCAGGGTCAGGTCGTTGCCCCAGTTGCCGGTGAGCACGGCCTGCGCGCCGCTGGCCTTGATCTTGGCGGCGTAGGGCGCGAAGTCCTTGATGCGGGCCATGGGGTGCAGCTCGTCGCCGACGATCTTCACGTCCGGCCGCTGGGCCGCCAGTTGTTGGCGCGCCTCGGCGAGCACCGCCTGGCCGAAGGAATAGTCCTGGCCGATCAGGTAGATGCCTTTCAGCGCCTTGTCTTCCCTGAGCACGCTCATCAGCGCGCCCATGCGCATGTCGGCGTGGGCATCGAAGCGGAAGTGCCAGTAGCTGCACTTGGCGTTGGTCAGCAGCGGGTCGACCGCCGAGTAGTTGAGGAACACCACCTGGCGCGCGGTGTCGCGCTCGTTGTGCTTGTTGATGGCGTCGATCAGACCGGCCGCTGCGGCCGACGAATTGCCCTGCGCGACGATGGTGATGCCTTTGTCGACGGCCGAGCGCAGGCCCGAGAGCGCCTCTTCGGTCTGGCCCTTGCTGTCGAAGCGAACCACCTCCAGAGGCCGGCTGCCCCCTTGCGAGGCCGGCAGCTTCACGCCGCCGCGCGCATTGACGCGCTCGGTGGCCCAGACCAGGTTGCGGTACACCGCCTCGCCGGCGTTGCCCACCGGGCCCGAGAGGCCTTCGATCATGCCGATGCGGATGGGCTCGGCCGCAGGCTGCGCCCAGGCGCTGGTGCATGACAGGGACGCCGCGAACAGGGCGGCCAGGGCGCCGCGGCGCGAGAAGTGTTCAGTGAATTGCATATTGGTGGGCTCCGTGGTTCACCGCCGCAAGGAGTCACCTACGCGACAGATTGATCGCAGTCTAATTCATAATTACAGAGGCTACCCCACCCGGGTATGGCGCGGGTTCGGGCGGAAGGATCAGACGGCGGTGTCGGCCGACAACTCGGCCAGTGGCCAGCGTGGGCGCACGTCGAAGTGGTAGCCACCCGGCGCCAGATCCGCCAGACCGGCCTGCACGCGCAGGCCTGCGGCCAGGGCGATCATGGCGCCGTTGTCGGTGCACAGGTGCAGCTCGGGGTAGTGCACGCGGACCTTGCGCCGGGCGCAGGCGGCGTTGAGCTGCTCGCGCAGCCGGCTGTTGGCGCCCACGCCACCAGCGACCACGAGGCGCTGCAGGCCGGTCTGGTCGAGCGCCGCGAGCGACTTCTTCACCAGCACGTCCACGATGGCGGCCTGCGCGCTGGCGGCCACGTCGGCCTTCTGCTGCGCCGTCAGCGGGTCGGCCAGGTGGCTGGTGGCCGGGCCATCCGGGTGCGCCTGGGCCAGGCGCTTGACCTGTGTGAGCACCGCCGTCTTGAGGCCGGCAAAGGAGAAGTCCAGATCGCCGCTGTGCAGCAGCGGCCGTGGCAGCTTGTAGGCCGCCGGGTCGCCCTGCTGGGCCAGCTTCGACAGCGCCGGCCCGCCCGGGTAGCCCAGACCCAGCAGCTTGGCCGACTTGTCAAACGCCTCGCCGGCGGCGTCGTCGATGGTCTCGCCCAGCAGTTCGTAGCGCCCCACCCCGTCCACCCGCATCAGCTGGGTGTGCCCGCCGGAAACCAGCAGCGCGACGAAGGGAAACTGCGGCGGGTCTGCGCTCAGGAAGGGCGACAGCAGGTGGCCTTCGAGGTGGTGCACGCCGATCACCGGCTTGCCCAGGGCCATGCCCAGGGCGCAGGCCACGCCCGAGCCCACCAGCAGCGCGCCGGCCAGACCGGGTCCTCTTGTGTGGGCGATGGCGTCCACCGCCGACAGCGGCAGTCCGGCCTGGGCCATGACCGCGTCGGTCAGCGGCAGCACGCGGCGGATGTGATCGCGGCTGGCCAGCTCGGGCACCACGCCGCCGTAGGCCTGGTGCATCTCGATCTGGCTGTGCAGCGCGTGACCCAGCAGGCGCGGCGTGGCGTCGCCACTGGCGTCGACCAGGGCGACACCGGTTTCGTCGCAGGAAGACTCGAATCCGAGAATCAACATAGGGCGGCGAGTGTACGGGCCACCTTCACTGCAAGGGGTAGCGGCTCAAGCGCTGGGTGTCCAGCAACCGGATCTCGCGCTTGTCGACCTCGATCAGGCCCTGGTCTTCCAGTTCGCGCAGTACCTTGGAGAAGTACTCCGGCGTCATCGACAGGCGCGAGGCGATGGAGGCCTTGCTCACAGGCAGCAGCACGCTGGCCGCGGCCTCGCCGCCCTCTTCGGGCAGGTCGCGCATCAGGTAGCCGATCACGCGCTCGACACCGCTGTGCAGCGAATAGGCCTGCACGTCGTTGACCAGGCCGTGCAGGCGGCGCGAGAGGCCCGCGAGCATGCGCATGCAGAACTGCGCGTCGCCCTGGATCTCGTGCATCACCGCCGCGCGCGACACGCTCAGCAGCAGGGTGTCGGTCAGGGCCTGGGCGTTGATGATGTAGGGCCGCTGCATGAACATCAGCGCCTCGGCGAAGCTGTTGCCCGGCCCGACGAGCTCGATGATTTTTTCCTGCCCGGCCGGCGAGATGGCGAACAGCTTGACCTGGCCCGCCACGGTGACGTGGAACTCGTCGCAGGGGTCGCCGATGCGGAAGATGTCGGCGCCACGCGCGAACTCGCGCAACTGGCTGCCCTGGGCCAGGCGCTGCAGCTCGGGAGCCTGCATCTCCTGGAACAGGGGCAGCATCGAGAGGTAGCGCGGCAGGTCGAAGCGGGACAGGTCCATGGGAACAGGCGGTCGGATCGGTGGAGCCACCGACTGTAGCCGCGAACCGTGCCCGGTACCGGGCATGACCTCAGGCGGCACGGGCCATGAAGCGCTGGTGCACCGCCGAGAGCTTGTTGACCAGTTCCTGCGGACGCCGCACCAGCGCGTAGCCCTGGTCGCCAAACAGCGCGGGCAGGTAGTCGTGGGCGGTCTCGTCGATGGTGATGCAGAACGGCAGCAGACCGGCCGTGCGCGCGGCCTGCACCGCGTGGCGCGTGTCCTCCAGGCCGTAGCGGCCTTCGTACACGTCCAGGTCGTTGGGCTTGCCGTCGGTCAGCAACAGCAGCAGGCGCTGGCGTTCGGGCCTCTCGGCCAGCCGCGCGGTGGCGTGGCGGATGGCCGCGCCCATGCGGGTGTAGTAGCCGGGCTTGATGGCCCCCACGCGGTCGCGGGGCCGTGACCCCCAGGCCTCATCGAAGCCCTTGAGCTGGTGGATGCGCACGTTCTGCCGCCGCACCGAAGAAAAGCCCAGCATCTCGAACGGGTCGCCGCTGGCGGAGAGCGCCTCGCCGAACACATAGAGCGCGTCGCGGATCACATCGATCACACGCGCGGTCTGCGTGGCGTAGGCGTCCGTGGACAGGGAGAGGTCGGCCAGCAGCAGCGTGGCCAGGCTGCGCTCGCTGCGCACCCGGCGGCTGAAGACCGCGGGCGACTCGCTGCGCGGGGCGGCCGCCGCTTCCACGGCGTGGCGCACCCAGGCGTCCAGGTCGAGCTCGTCGCCTTCGGGCTGGGCGTGCAGGCGGCCCATGCCACCGCGCAGCACCTCCATGCGCCGGCGCACGCGGCGGGCCGTGACCTTCAGGGCCGGCGGTGGCGAAAAAACCGGTGGCTCGGCCGTCACCAGGGTCTGCAGCGCACAGTGGTCTTCGATCAGCTGCCCGCGGCGCCAGTCCCACTCGGGCAGACGGATGCCAGGGCCCAGCGGCCGGTCGTCGGCGGCGGCGCTGGGCAGGTCGAGGTCGAACTTCACGCGCGAGGCCGTGGTCTGTCCGTCGGGCGCGATGGCCAGCACATCCATATCGTTGGCCGCGGCCAGCGCGTTGCCGTCGTCGTCATCGTCGCTGGCGCGGTTGACCTTGACGAACTCGCCCCAGGACAGGATGGATTCGGCGCGGAAGAACATCATCAGCGGCGCCTTGTCGCGTTCGTCGGCCACCGTCTGCGCACGGCGGCGGCGCGCGTCCTGGGTGGTGGCTGGGCGCTCGGCGCCCGATGCCTCGGGTTCCTGGTCGCGCGCTACCGGCGCGGCGGCGGCTGCGGCCGTGGTGTCCAGCCAGAGCCAGACCGGCGCCACCTCGTCGGGCCGAACATCGCCGACCGGATGACCGCCCACGGGTTCATCGTCCTGCCCGGCCAGCGCCTGCTGCACCCGGCGCTCGGCCTCGGCGGCTCGGCCGCGCAGGCGCGAGGGGGCTGGCCGCAGTGCGGTTTCGGCAGCCAGCAGCTGGGTGTGGCGTTCGGCCAGACCGGGGAAGGTGGCCAGCGCACGCTGCGTGGCGTGCCGGTTGTCGGCGATCCAGTCGCCGGTGGGTTCGATGTGGGCGGCCAGCGCGGCCAGCCACAGGTAGAGCGCGCGGTTGAGCGCCGGGTCGGCGTGCACGGCGATCACCGGCGGCAGCGACAGCGCCTCGGGTTCCAGCCGGCCGGTGGCCGCGTGGGTGCCGGTGCCGGCCACGCGCTGCAGCCAGTCGCGGGCGCCGCCCACGCGGGTCTCGGCCGCGGGCGCCACCCGCACCGCCGGTGCGCCGCCTGCGGCGCGGAACATCAGGTGCAGCGTGCGCTGCATGTCGCCGAGGGTGACCGCGGCCGCATCGTGCTGGCGGTGGGCCGCGCGGCGGATGAAGCGGTCCCACTGTTTGCCGACCCACTCTTCCATCAGACGTTCCTTTCGAGGACGGCGGCCGCTTCGCGCTCAGCCTTGCGTTGGCGCAATGTTTCGCGCACCGCGTCGGCGCCGACCTTCCATTCCAGCAGCGGCTCGCTCTTTTGAGCGGTCCGCGTTTCTTCACACGAATCCAGGCACTGGCCGCATTGCACGCACGAGAACATCATGCGTTTGATGTTGCGCGGGTGCAGGCGCATGGGGCAGCCGTTGTCGCAGGCCGAACCCTGCGGGTAGGTGGCGGTGGTGCAGGTGCGGCAGTCGCGGGCGTTGTCGCGGTCAAACGCCACCACCATGCCCTTGGGGTTGGCCATCCAGACCAGGCTCTGGAACAGGCCCACCGCGCAGCCGAAGCGGCAGAACAGGTGGCGGGCGAAGGCGAATTCCAGCGTGAAGATGAGCGAGCCCGCGCCCAGGAAACGCGCCTGGTTGGGCGTGAGCGTGCCGCTGAACAGACCACCCCAGATTTCGGCCGGTGGCAGCAGGTAGGTCAGCAGCGTGATGGCCCAGAGGAAGCCGAACACGGCGCAGAGCGTGAAGAACACCGGCCACCAGCGGGCCGAGGGCTGGACGCCTGCGCGCCGGGTGCGGTGTTTGTCCCAGATGCTGAGCTTGCCGCAGGCGCGGTGCAGCGCGGTGTTGAGCGTTTCCACCAGCGTGAAGTGCGGGCAGAGCCAGCCGCAGTAGAGGCGGCCGTACTTCCAGGCCACGCCCAGGAAGGCGACGATCAGCACGATGGCGGGCAGGAAGGCCCTGACGAAGATCTGGATGGCGGCCTGGTTGGCGCTGATCTCGCCGGCGCGGAAGGCGTCGATGCCCAGACTCCAGCGCTGGCCCAAGACCCAGAGCTGGGCCTCGTGCAGGTCGAAGCGCAGCAGGTTCAGTGCGGGGGCCAGCAGGAACAGGGCGAAGAAGCCGAGCTGGAAGAAGAGGCGGCGGCGCTGCATGTTTGTGTGGCAAACGAGGAGGAAGGCGCAGCGCCGCCGCTGCAAACGGAATTCAGGTGCGGGTTCCGAGGATGGCGACCACCACCTCGTCGAGCGCGGCGGCGGTCTCGAAGTCGTCGGTCAGCGCGTCGACGATGGCCGAGCGGCAGGCCACGTGCAGCGGCAGGCCGCTGGCGACCAGGCGCGCCGCCATCACCAGCAGGCGCGTGCTCACGGTTTCTTCGAGGTCGTGGTCGGTCAGGCGGCGCAAGGCCTGCGCCAGCGTCACCAGGCGTTCGGCCAGCGCGGGTTCGACACCCGCCTCGGCCACCACGATGCCGCGCTCCACGTCGGGCGCGGGGTAGCCGAAGGTCAGCGCCACGAAGCGCTGGCGCGTGCTGGGCTTGAGGCTCTTGAGCAGGTTCTGGTAGCCGGGGTTGTAGCTGACCACCAGCATGAAGCCCGGTGGCGCCACCAGTTGTTCGCCGGTGCGTTCGATGGGTAGCACGCGGCGGTCGTCGGCCAGCGGGTGCAGCACCACGGTGGTGTCCTTGCGGGCTTCCACCACCTCGTCGAGGTAGCAGATGGCGCCGCTGCGCACCGCGCGGGCCAGCGGGCCGTCGGCCCAGACCGTGCCCTGCTCGCCGATCAGGTGGCGGCCGACCAGGTCGGCCGCGCTCAGGTCGTCGTGGCAGCTCACGGTGATGAGTGGCCGGCCCAGGCGCGCGGCCATGTGCTCCACGAAGCGGGTCTTGCCGCAGCCGGTGGGGCCCTTGATCAGCACCGGCAGGCGCTGGCGGAAGGCGTGCTCGAAGAGCGCGACCTCGCCGGCCTGTTCGGCGTAGAACGGGGCATTCACCAGATGCTGCTGTTCACTGTGGTCCATGACCGTGTCCTCGTTCCATCAGGCGCGTTGTGCGGGACGGGCACCGAGCACGCCACCACCTGCGCTGGTCTTCACGGTGTCGGCGCGCACCGGCTCGCCACCGATGAAGAAGCTGGCGAAGTACAGCAACTGGCCGAGCAGGAAGATCACACCCCCGGCGACGCGGGTCCAGTAGAAGAAGGCCAGCTGGTCCTGCGTGGCCATGAAGCCCATGGCGCCTTCGGTGGGCATGCGCTGCAGCCAGACCTGGAGGATGCCGGCGCCGGTCAGGGCCAGCACCATCACGGACATGCCGATGGTCATGACCCAGAAGCTCCACATCTCGGCGGACTGGGCCTTCTGGCTGTTGGCGATGCGGCCGCGCAGCGTGGGCATGGCGTAGCTGATCAGCGTGATGACCAACAGCACATAGGCACCGTAGAAGGCCAGGTGACCGTGGGCGGCGGTGATCTGCGAGCCGTGGGTGTAGTAGTTGACCGGGCTGAGCGTGTGGATGAAGCCCCACAGGCCGGCGCCCAGGAAGCCCATGACCGAGGTCCCCACGGCCCACAGCACGGCGGCCTGGTTCGGGTGTTCGCGGCGGCGGCGCTGCACCATGTTGAAGGCGAACACCGTCATCATGAAGAACGGAATGGGTTCCATGGCCGAGAAGATCGAGCCGATCCACTGCCAGTAGCCGGGCAGGCCGATGAAGAAGAAGTGGTGGCCCGTTCCCAGGATGCCGGTCATCAGCGCGAAGGCGATGATCACGTACAGCCACTTGTCGATCACCTCACGGTCCACACCGGTGGTCTTGACCAGCACATAGGCCAGCAGCGCGCCCAGGATCAGCTCCCACACGCCTTCCACCCAGAGGTGGACGACGAACCACCAGTACATCTTGTCGCGCACCAGGTTGTGCGGGTTGACGAAGCTGAACAGGAAGAAGATCGCCAGGCCCCACAGGCCCATCAGCAGCACCACCGTGATGGCGGTCTTGCGGCCCTTGAGCACGGTCATGGTGATGTTGAACAGGAAGGCCAGCGCCACGATCACGATGCCGATCTTGGTCGGCAGCGGCTGTTCCAGGAACTCGCGGCCCATGGTCTCCAGCAACTGGTTGCCGGTGAGTTCGGCCAGCTTGGCGTAGGGCAGCGTGAGGTAGCCGACGATGGTCAGCGCTCCGGCCGCCAGGAAGACCCAGAACAGGATCTTCGCCAGCAAGGGCGAATACAGCTCGGTTTCGGATTCCTCCGGCACCATGTAGTAGGCCGCGCCCATGAAGCCGAACAGCAGCCACACGATGAGCAGGTTGGTGTGGACCATGCGGGCCACGTTGAAGGGGATGTAGGGGAAGAAAAGATCCCCGATCACGTACTGCAGGCCGAGGGTGATGCCGAAGATCACCTGTCCGGCGAACAGCACCATGGCGGCGATGAAGTAGTTCCTGGAGACCGACTGGCTCTGGTACTTGAGTGTTGCGATGGTCATGGTGCTTCTCCGGTCAGCCTTCGATGTTGGGCGGCCACTTCTCGGTGTTGATCTCGCCGGTCCACTTGAGGAACTCGACCAGATCGTTGAGCTGCTGCTCGTTCAGGTCGAACTGCGGCATCTGGCGGCGGTGCGGCGCCCCCGTGGGCATGGCCTTCATCCAGCCCTTGATGAAATCGCCACCACGGCGCTTGTAGACGTTGCCCAGTTCGGGGGCGAAGTAGGCGCCCTCGCCCAGCAGCGTGTGGCAGCCGATGCAGTTGCGCGTCTCCCAGATCTTCTTGCCCGCCACGACGGCGGGTGTGATCGCCTGCGCGTTGGAGCGCTCGGGGATGCGTTTCTCGGTGTCGAACACGATCACCGCGAAAAGCAGCGCGAAAAACACGCTGCCACCGTAGAACATGTTGCGGGCGGTCTGTTTGGTAAACCCGCTTTGCGTCTGGCTCATGGAAGCCCTCCATCACTGGTTGATGGCGCGTATCCTCCTGTTTTGCTCGGGTATCGTCCTTGAACTGGTTCAAGGATGGGGTCACAAGGCCCGTTCACAGTGAGGTTCCATGGACACAAAGACCGATACGAACGCACCGGGCGCCGACCTGCACAGCGCCGTCATGGCCGCCCTGGCCACCGTGGACGACCCCGAAATGGGCGAGAACCTGGTGGACCTGGGTGTGGTCGGTGAGGTGCGCATCGACGGCGCCTCGGTCGCCGTCACGCTCATTCCCACCAGCGCCACCTGCCCCATGGCCGATGTGATGGTGGACGACGCCCTGACCGCCGTGCAGCGTGTCTGCCCGCCCGGCACCACGGTGGACGTGCAGATGGACTGGGACACCGAGTGGTCGCCCGAGCGGCTGGCGCCGGCGCTGCGGGCGCGCTTCGGATGGTGAACCCGCCCCCCAGGCCACCCCGCCCGGCGCGCCCGGCCGAACCGCCGCCCCTGCCCCGCTGGGCCGTCGGCCTGGCGGCTGTCATGGCCATCCTCAATCTGCTGGGCGCCGTGGGTGGCGGCCTGGTGCGCCTGGGCAGCCTGCCCGCGCAGGGCTTCGGCCCCACCGGCGCCCACGCCATCACGGCCCACGGCGCGGTGATGATGGCCGGCTTCTTCGGCGCCCTGATCGCGCTCGAACGCGTGGTCGCGCTGCGGCGCGGCCTGTGGGTGCCGGTGCTGGCGGCCCTGGGCGGCTGGCTGGCCTGGGGCGTGGGCCAATGGACCGCTGCGGGCGTGCTGTGGGTGGCCTCGGCCGCCGGGCTGGTGTGGCTCTACGCCTGGGCCGGATCGAACCGCGCCATGTCGCTGCCGCTGGCGGTGGAGGCCTCGGGTGCGCTGGCCCTGCTGGTGGCCAACGCCGCCTTCGCGATGGGCCAGATGGACGCCGCCCGCATCGGCTGGAGCGCCTTCCTGGTGCTGACCATCGCCGGCGAACGGCGCGAACTGACGCGGCTGGTGAAGCTGCCCGGGTGGGCCTCGAAAGCCTTCCTGCTGGTCTGGGCCGGTGCAGTGGCCGCGGTGCTGCTGGCGCTGTGGCAACCCGGTGTGGCCACGGTGCTGTGGTGGACCACCATGGCCCTGCTGGCCGCCTGGCTGCTGCGCTGGGACGTGGCCACGCGCCAGTGGCGCGCCAAAGGCTGGGCCGGCCACACTGCGATCTGCCTTGTGGTCGGCTACGTCTGGCTGGCGACGGGGTCGGTGCTGGGGCTGATGGGCCAGACCGTCGCCTGGCACGCGCTCTGGCTGGGTTTCGTCATGGCCATGGTCTTCGGCCACGCCCCCATCATGCTGCCGGCCCTGGCCGGCTGGCGGCCCGAACCCACGCGCTGGGCGCTGCTGCCGCTGGCGGTGCTGGGGGTGAGCCTGGCGCTGCGGGTGGGGGCATCGGTCACGGGCTGGGCGGATGGACTGGCGGCGGCAGGCGCGGGCCACGCGCTGGCGTTTGTGCTGTTCGGGGCGGTGATGGTGCGGGCGGTGCGGCGGGGGCGCTGATCAGCCGCGCAGCCCCACGCTGAACAGCACGATCAGCCCCAGCACCACCACCAGCCAGCCCATCACCGCGCGGCGCCACAGCGCGGGCGCCTGGCGCAGTTCCATGTAGTCCAGCGCGATCAGCGCGCCCTTGAGCGCCGAGAGCGCAAGCACGGCGAGTGTCGCCACCGTGCCCAGGTGCTGGCCGCTGACGGCAGCGCCCTCGCCCAGCCACCAGCTGGCCAAGGTGGCGAGCGCGAGCAGCGCGAAGATGGTGTCGGCTTTGTTCAATCGCATGTTCTTCACAGCCTTCAGCGGATGACGTAGACCAGCGGGAACAGCACCATCCACAGCAGGTCGACCATGTGCCAGAACACCGCACCCGAGGCCGGCGCCATGTGGTTGGCACGCCCGTAGGCGCCGGCACGGGCCTTGAACCAGAGCACGGCGAACACGATGGCACCCACCAGCACGTGCAGGTAGTGGAAGCCGGTGAGCAGGGTGTAGAGCAGCGTGAACGAATCGGTGGCCCAGTCGAACCCTTGCTGCACCTTGCCCGCGAACTCGTGGGTTTTGACGACGAGGAAACCAATGGCGCCGGCCAGCGCGGCGAGCAGCCAGTGCGCGCCCGCCCGGCCCTGGTCCGCTTCAAAGCAGCGCACCGCGCGCACGGCGGCCCAGCTGGCCGCCACCAGCAGCAGGGTGTTGAGGGCCCCGGTGTGCAGGCTCAATGCGGCCTGGCCGGGGCCGAACACCTCGGGTTGCAGGTGGCGGGTGACTGCGAACGAGACGAAGAGCAGACCGAAGGTCAGCAGCTCGGCCAGCACCAGCAACCAGACCACACCGTCGCCGGCCAGGCGCGGCTCATGATGAACCGCCGACGTCAATGCGAGGTGCCCTCGGAGCGCGTGATCTTGTTCCATACGTTGTACTTGCCCACCGGCTTGCTCATGGGCAGGCGCTTGACTTCCTTGAAGGTGGCGGCGTCGTAGACGATCAGCGCGCCGTCCATTTCCCAGACGCTGGCCAGTGCGTACTTGCCGTCCTTGGTGAACTCGATGTGGGCCAGGGTCTTGCCGGGCTCCTTCACCGTGGCCACGGGCTGCAGCGTGGTCTTGTCGATGAGGGTCATGGTGTCCTTGGCGGTCGGGCTCATCATCGAGTCGGTCCAAGCATAGCGGCTGTTCTCGTGGCTGCGCATGAAAAAACCCGGACCGGGCGTGGGGATGGTGGCGACCGGCTTCCAGGTCTTCATGTCGATCACGTCGATGGCGCCGCCTTTCAAATTCGGAGAGGCCAGCACGGTGCTGCCGTTCCACGCAAAGGTGATGCCCGAGCCCAGGTGCGGCATGCCGGCGATGGGCAGGTCGGCGATCTTGCGGCGCACGTCGAGGTTGACCACCTGCGCGGTGGCCGCGCCGTCGCCGGTTTTCGGCCCGGATGTGGAGACGTCCTTCGGCCGTGTGGCCCCCAGCACATGGCGGTAGCTCTGGTCGAAGAAGAAGTCGTCCAGCGGCTCCTCCAGCGGCGTGCGGCGCACACCCAGGAAGCCGGGTTTGGCGATCGCCTCGCCCATCTTGTAGTCGTGCACCAGGCCGTCGTAGATCGGCGCGGCCTTCGGGTCGTAGGAGATCTCCCAGAGCTCGGGGATGTCCTTGAGCGCCACCACGAAGCTGTTGCGCGGCGTGGCGTCGTACACGGCCGACACGCGCGAAGTGGCCTTGCCGTCCAGCGTGGCGGCGGCGTAGGTCTGCCGGAGGTTCAGGTCGGCGTCGAACAGCACCACGCTGTGCGGCAGGTAGTTGGCGGCCATGACCCATTGGCCGTCGCCGCTCACCGCCACGTTGCGCATGTTCAGGCCGGCGCGCACCTCGGCCACCACGCGCAGGCGCCAGAGGTCGTACTTGGTGATCCAGCCGTCGCGCGAGCCGAAGAACACGTAGCGCCCATCGGGCGTGAACTTGGGGCCGCCGTGCAGCGCGAAGCGGCTGGCAAAGCGGGTGATGACTTCGAACTTGTCGCCGTCGAGCAGGCTGATGTGGTGATCACCCCCTTCGACGACCACGAACAGGTTCATCGGGTCGGCGGACCACAGCGGCTTCGCCGGCTCGCCCTTGGGCGCTTCATTGAAGGTGCGGGAGGCACGGATGTCGGCCTCGGTCCAGCGCGGGGCGGGCAGCACCGGGGTGCGGATGTGGGTCGCCAGCGCGTTGATCTCTTCGGCGCTGAGCTGCTGGGCAAAGCCCGGCATCTGCGTCGCGGGGCGTCCCTGCTGGATGACCTTCAGCGCCTCGGCCGGGCGCAGGCGCTCCAGACTTTCGGGCAGCAGGGCCGGGCCCATGGCGCCGGTGCGCTGCTCGCCATGGCAGGCGGCGCAGTTCTGCTGGTACAGGGCCTTGGCGTCGATGGTCTGCGCGCCGGCCATGTCCACGCCCATCCAGCACAGGCCCAGCACCAGCGCGGCGCGTGCGGTGTTGGCCAGGCGTTCGGTCCAGCGGTTCGCGGGTTCAGACATGATCCACCTCCTTCATCAGGATGGTCGTGCGGCGGGTGGACGCCGTGGCGTCACCGGCGGGCAGACCGATCTCTTCGTCGCTCAGGTAGCAGCCCGGGTCCTCGGCCCAGGCGTTGCCGGTCAGCTGCTGCGCCCGCGTGCGGGTGTTGCCGCCGCAGATGGCGAAGTGTTGGCATTTCGCGCAGCGCCCTTCCACCGGGCGCGGGCTGGCCTTGAGCCCGGCCATCAGCGGGTCGGACGTGTCCATCCAGATCTGCGAGAACGGCCGCTGGCGCACATTGCCCAGGGCGTGGTGCCACCACATGGTGTCGGGGTGGACCTCGCCGAGGTTGTCGATGTTGGCGACGTTCACGCCGCTGGCGTTGCCGCCCCAGGCCACCAGGCGTTCGCGCAGGGCCTCGGTCCAGCGCGGGAAGCGCTGCGCCACCCACTGCAGCAGGTAGGGGCCGTCGGCGTCGTTGTTGCCGGTCACGTACTCCTCGTCCAGCCCGTCGCGCGCGGCCTGCCAGGCGCGGTCGTACAGCCGGTCCAGCGCGTCGCGGGTGGACTGGAACTGCGCGTCCTTGCCGCGGTGGATGTTGCCGCGGCCGGCGTAGTTCAGGTGCGAGAAATAGAACTTGTTGACCCGCTCGGCGCGCATCAGGTCGAGCAGTGGCGCGAAGTCGTGCGCGTTCATCGCGGTCATGGTGTAGCGCAGGCCGACCTTGACGCCGCGCTCGCGCAGCAGGCGCACCGCCGCCAGGCTGCGGTCGAAGGCCCCTTCGAGCCGGCGGAACTTGTCGTGTGTTTCGCGCAGGCCGTCCAGGCTGATGCCCACGTAGTCGAAACCCTGCGCGGCGATGCGGTCGGCCATGGGCGCGTCGATCAGCGTGCCGTTGGTGGACAGGCCGGTGTAGAAGCCCATGCGTTTGGCGCGCTCGGCGATCTCGAAGAGGTCCGGCCGCATCAGCGGCTCGCCGCCCGAGAGGATGAGCACCGGCACACGGAAGGCCTTGAGGTCGTCCATCACCGTGGCCACCTCGTCGCCACTCAGCTCACCCGTGTAGTCGTGGTCGGCCGAGAGTGCGTAGCAGTGTTTGCAGGTGAGGTTGCAGCGCCTGATGAGGTTCCAGATCACGACGGGTCCGGGCGGTGTGCCCAACCCGCGGCGGCTGGCGGCGGGCCACTGCCCGGTCTGTTGTGCTTGCGCGAGTTCGCGCATGTACTGGCTGATGCGGAACATGGTTCTCAGCTTTCGGAAATCCGCAATCCCGTCTTCTTGAGGATGGCGGTGGAATAGAGGATGTCGTGTGCGCGGCAGGCGTCGCCGAGCAGGGCCGCGACCTGCTGCGCCTGGGCCTCGACCTCGTCGCGCGAGCGGCCGTGCAGCATGGCGAACAGGTTGTAGTTCCAGACGGGTGCGCGGCGCGGGCGGCGGTAGCAGTGGCTCACGAAGGGCAGCTGGCCCACGCGCTCGCCCAGTTCGTCGACGCGTTCGTCGGCCACGTCCCACACGCTCATGCCATTGGCGGTGAAGCCCAGGCGGTAGTGGTTGGGAACGGCGCCAATGCGGCGGACCAGGCCTTCGTCCAGCATGGCCTGCAGGCGCTCGCGCACCTGTTCGCCGCTGATGCCCAGCGCCGCGCCCACGGCCTCGTAGGGGCGGGGCACCAGCGGCAGGCCCGACTGGGTAGCGCGGATGATGCGGCGGTCCAGTTCATCCAGGGACATGGTGGCCTCCGGGCAGCAGGGGCAGGCGCAGTTCGACGAAGAACTCGCGCTCTTTGGGGAAGGCATAGACCGGCAGGCCGGTCATGGCCTCGATGTCCTGGGTCACGCGGTCCACCTGGTCGGCGTGTTCGACCGCGATCACGAACCACATGTTCAGCGGCGTGGCGCCGGGCTGGTCGGGGTGGGCCGACTCGCGGCGGTAGTTGTGGGCGATCTCGGGCATGGCACCCAGCTGCGCGGCCACGGTCTCGAAGCGTTGCTCGGGCACGGCCATCGCGGCCAGCACGAAGCGGCCACCGGCGCGTTCGATCTGGAACAGCGGACCGAAGCGCGTGAGGTCGCCGTGCGCCAGCAGGCGCTGCAGACGGTCGATCAGCATGTCCTCGGTGCAGCCCAGTGTGGCGGCGACCTCGGCAAAGGGCCGGTCGCAGAGCGGAAAGCCTCCGTGCAGGCGGTCGATCAGGCGCAGGTCATCGGGCGAAGCCATGGGGCACCTCCGGCAAAGGGGCTGCGGCGGGCGCGACGCTCCAGCCGCGGAAGCGGCGTGCGCCGGTCTGCTTGAAGCGGCGGGTGGAGAACAGCACCTCGCGCGGATGGCTCGCCAGACCGGCGGCGTGGGTCACACGCTCGATCACGGCCATGACCGCCTCGCGGTTCGTGCCGTGCACCATCGCGTAGAGGTTGTAGGGCCAGCCCTCGGCGCGCGTGCGGCGGTAAGCCAGGGTCACGCCCGCCTGTTCGGCCAGCGCCTGGCCGCAGGCGTCCACGCGCTCGTCGGGCACGTCGAACACCGTCATGGCGTTGGCTGAAAAACCCAGTTCGTGGTGGCGCACCACGACACCGAAGCGCTTGAGCCGGCCCTCAGCCAGCCACTGCCCGATGCGCTCGGTCACACCGTCCTCGTCGCCACCGAGTTCGTCGGCCCACTGGGCATAGGGGCGCTCCACCAGCGGCAGCCCGGCCTCGACGCGGCGCGCGAGCGGCCACTGGCTGGAGGGCAACGGCGCGAGTGAGGCCACGGCGGCGGTGGCGCGCATGGGCTGGTGCGCGGTGTCGCCGCCCAGATCGAAGCCCAGGTCGATGCGGTAGGGCCGGACCATGCGCAGCCGCAGGGCGGGCAGCCCGGTGGCGTGCTCCAGCCCGCTCACGCCCATCTCGACGGCGTGCCGGTCGGCGCCGGTCATCACGAACCAGAGGTTGTGGTGGTGCTCGCGCAGGTAGTTGTGGTTCACGCCCGGATGGGCCGAGACGGCGGCGGCCACGGCCTCGATGCGGTGCGGCGCCACGGCCATCGCGGCCAGCACCGCATCACCACCGCTGCCGTGGGCGAACACGCCGCCGATGCGGCTGATGCGGCCATCGTCCTGCGCGGCCTGCAACTGCGCCAGCACCTCTTCCCGGTCCAGTCCGGTCTGCGCTGCGAGCACACCGAAGGGATCGCGGCACAGCGGGAAGCCGTGCTGCCAGTCGTTGAGCAGGCGCAGGTCCGTGGTCATGGCGGCGTTCACGGCTCAGAACCCCATGCGCGCAGCGCGCGCCGTGAAGAAGATGCCGCTGGGCGCGGGCACATCCAGCCGCGCGCGGGTGGCGAAGCTCTGCGTATCCACCACGCTCACGCGGTTCGCGTCGCGGCTGCTGATCCACACGGTGTCGCCACGCGGCGTGAACTCCATGTGCAGCACGGCCTTGCCCGGCTCCAGGGTCTGCACGATCTGCTGGCGCTGGGTGTCGATGACCTGCACGCGGTGGTAGTCGGGCACCGAGAAGTTGACCCAGACCTGGCGGCCGTCGGGCCGCGCCATCACGAACACCGGCTGGCCGGCGACCGGGATGCGGCCGACTTCCTGCCAGCTGTCGGTGTCGACCACCAGCACCTCGTGCCGGCCGATGGCGGGCAGGTAGGCGCGGCGCCCGGCCACGGCCCAGCCGCGCAGGTGCGGCATTTTGTAGACCGGCAGCGGCTCCTGGCCCTTGCCGTAGCCGCCGAGGATGCGGCGCACCTGGGGCTGGTCGGCCCAGAGGTCGACCATGGCCAGACCGTCTTCGCCGAACAGGCCGGCGATGTAGTGACGGCCATCGGGCGTGACCAGCGCGTCGTAGGGCTGGCGTCCGATGCCGTCGAATTTCTGTGTGGTGACCTTCTTCGGGTCCGAACAGTCGGTGACCCAGATCGCGTCGGCGTCGAACAGGCTGTAGGCGAAACGCCGGCCCGGCAGGTCGACCAGGCCGACCACGCGGGACAGCTTGCCGGGCGCGTATTCGGCCGGAATGTCGGCCACCAACTCCAGTGAGCGCGCGTCGAACACCTTCACGCCGCCGGGCGTGTAGTTCTGCGCCGCCACCAGGGTGCCATCGGCGCTGATGGCGCCGCCGATGGAGTTGCCGGCCTGCATCACGCGCTTGGCAATCCGCTGAGTGAGCAGGTCGACCATGGTGAGCGCGCCGTCGCGCCCGAACACGTAGGCATAGCGACCGTCGCGCGAGAACACCACCGAGGCGTGCGAGAGGTCGCCCAGGCCGGGCACCTCGCCAATCAGCGCGCGGGTGGACGTGTCCACCAGGTAGAGCGTGCCGTTGGCGCGGCCGATGACCACGCCCAGGTCGCCGGTGCCGCGCAGCACGGGCGCGGCGCAACCGGTGAGGCCGCCCACGGCGGCGATGGACGAGAGGGTGGCCGCAGCGGCCAGCCATTCACGGCGCTTCATGGCGTTTTCACCACTTCTTCAGGAAAGCCCTGCTGCAGGCGCAGCGCGATCCAGCGCGCCTCGGGCTCGCTGAGCATCGTCTTCCAGGGCGGCATGGGGGTGCCCGGCCGGCCGTGGAAGATCACGGCGGCCAGGCTGTCGAGGGGAAAGTCGGCCAGGGCCTCGCGCGTCAGCGCCGGGCCGAGGCCGCCGGTCAGGCGCATGCCGTGGCACGAACCGCAGTCCTGCCGCACCATGCGCACCAGCTCCCGCGAACGCGAGGCATCGGGCGAAGGCTCCGACTGCGCGAAGGCCAGCACAGGCCCCAGCAACAGCGCGGACAGGATGGAAGCGGTACGCAGCACGGCAGGCCTCCCGGATCAGGACTTGAGGATCACCGCGATGGCGTCCTTGAGGTCGGGGTCGGCGATCTTGTCGGGCCCGTTGGGCGACATGGGGATGGGGCCGAACACGCCGGACCCGCCCTTGCGCACCTTGTCGAACAGCTTGGCCGTGACATCCTGGCCCTTGTACTTGGCCGCAATGTCCTTGAACGAAGGACCGACCAGCTTCTTGTCCTTGGCATGGCAGGCCATGCACCCGGCCTTGTTCATGGCCGCCTCGCCGTCGGCGAAGGCAGCGCCGGAACCCAGCGCAAGCACAGCAGCCGCTACAGCAGAAACAAACACTCTCATGAAGTTCTCCAGAAGAAAAACAACGAAGACGAAGTGACTTCACCGAGGGCGCGGTGGAACTGGCTTTGCCAGGCCACTCGCGCCGTCCCCCCTCCGGGGGGAAGCCGCGAAGCGGCGCAGGGGGGCGTCACTTCCTTCGGCGCAGGGGGGAGTCAATAGACATCATGTTGGGTGTTGTGCACGTTGAAGTGCCCTGTCGGCGTGATCAGGCGCGGGTCCTTGATCACAGCCTTGAGCTTGAGCGTCTTGTCGTCCACGATCACCAGCGCGCTCTCCTTGTTCTTGGCGCTCCACACCGAGAACCAGACCTCGTCGCCGGCACGGTTGAACTCGGGCTGCACGACGCGCTTGGCGCCGTCGTCCTTGATGCCCGCCCACTCGGCGATCGGCAGCACGGTGTAGCCCTTCTCCAGGTTGTCGATGTCGTACACCGCGACCGATTGCGAGATCTTCGGATCGGGGTTGAGCGGGGTGTCCGAGTACAGGTGCCTGCTCTTCGGGTGGCTCTTGATGAACAGCGCGCCGCCGCCCTGGCCCTTGAGGGTCTGCACCACCTTCCAGGCATTCTTGGGGTGCTTGACCGGGTCGGTGCCGATCAGCGAGATGGTCTCGTCGCCCAGGTGGCCGGTGGACCATACGGGCCCGTAGGTCGGGTGCACGAAGTTGGCGCCACGGCCCGGGTGCGGGATCTTGCCCACGTCGATCAGCTTGGTCAGCTTGCCCTCTTTCAGGTCCACCGCCGCGATCTTGTTGCTGTTGTTGGCCGCCACCATGAAGTAGCGCTTGGTCGAGTCCAGGCCGCCGTCGTGCAGGAAGCGCGCGGTGCCGATGGTGGTGACCTTGAGCGCGTCGATGTTGGAGTAGTCCACCAGCAGGGTCTGGCCGGTTTCCTTCACGTTCACCACGAACTCGGGCTTGTAGTGGCTGCCCACGATGGAGGCCACGCGCGGCTCGGGGTGGTACTCCTGCGTGTCGACCGTGTTGCCTCGGGTGGCCACGATCTTCAGCGGCTCCAGCGTGTCGCCGTTCATGATCACGAACTGGGGCGGCCAGTAGGACCCGGCGATCGCGTACTTGTCTTCAAAGCCCTTGAACTTGCTGGTCTCGACCGAGCGTGCTTCCAGCCCGGTGCGGATCTCGGCCACGTTGTCGGGTTTTTCCATCCACAGGTCGATCATGTTGATCTTGGCGTCGCGACCGATCACGAACAGGTAGCGACCCGAAGCCGACAGGCGCGAGATGTGCACCGCGTAGCCGGTCTTGACGACGTTGATGATCTGCTTGGTGTCGCCATCGATCAACGCCACCTCGCCCGTGTCCCGCAGCGTGGTGCTGAAGATGTTGGTGATGTTGTAGTTGTTCATCTTCTTCGTCGGCCGCTTCTCGGGCGGGACGATCACCTTCCAGGTGGCCTTCATGTCGGCCAGGCTGTATTCGGGCGGCGTGGGCGCGTCGTGCTGGATGTAGCGCGCCATCAGGTCCACTTCCTTCTCGCTCATCTCGCCGCTGGTCTGCCAGTTGGGCATGCCGGCCGGGGAGCCGTAGGCGATGAACACCTTGAGGTAGTCCGTGCCCTTGCCGATGGTGATGTCGGGTGTCAGCGGTTTGCCGGTGGCGCCCTTGCGCAGCACGCCGTGGCAGCCGGCGCAGCGCTCGAAGTAAATCTTGCGTGCGGTGTCGAACTCGGCCTGCGTCATCGGCGGCGCCTTGGGATTGGTCGCCTGGTACATCGGCTCGTTGACCAGCGGCGATCCGCCGGCCTGGTAGTTGGCTTCCGCCGGGCTGAGCTTCTTGTCTGCAGCCGCCTGCGCGAACGCGCCGGTGCCGATCAGTGCCGCCATCGCCAGCATCGTCAGGCGAATCGTGGTGCGGGATCTCATGATGTTCTCTCTCCGTCGTGGAGCAGCGTTTGAAGTGGCCGTCCCTGGTGGGGCGCTGTGCCCGCTCGCCCGGCTGCTGTCCATGGCCGATGCGAGCAGGCACATGCTCTGCCCGGTCACAGGCGTTGTCCTTGAACTGGTTCAAGGACGGTCCTCCGTCGCGTCCGAACAATGGGCCTCACAACAACGGACGTCCCGGCGATGCAGCCGGGCCGCCATCCCACGACGGAGCGAGTCATGAACCTGGTCAACCTGATCACCCCCGCGCGGACCGCCGATGCCGATGGCTGCGCAGCGCCTCCGGGCACGGTGACGCTGGTGGGCGCAGGCCCGGGCGACCCGGATCTGCTGACGGTGAAGGCGGTGAAGGCCCTGCAGGCGGCGCGGCTGGTGCTGTACGACCACCTGGTCAGCCCGGCGGTGCTGGAACACCTGAGCCCCGACGCCGAGCGCATCTATGTCGGCAAGGAAAGCTCGCGCCACACCCTGCCCCAGGCCTCGATCATCGAACTCATGGTGCAACTGGCGCGCAGCGGCCGCTCACTGCTGCGGCTCAAGGGCGGCGACGGCTACATCTTCGGCCGCGGCGGCGAAGAGGCCCAGGCCCTGGCGGCCGAGGGCATTCCGTTCACCGTGGTCCCCGGCCTCACGGCCGCTCAGGGTGCTGCGGCCTCGGTCGGCATTCCGCTGACCCACCGCGACCACGCCTGTTCCCTCGTGCTGGCCACCGGCCACCTGCGCGACGGCCAGGGCCTGGACATGGACTGGGCCATGCTCGCGCGCCCGCGCCAGACCGTGGTGCTCTACATGGGGGTGAACAACCTGCCCGAGATCTGCCGCCAGCTGATCGCCCACGGCCTGTCGCCGCAGACGCCAGCCGCACTGGTCGAGAAGGCCACCCTGCCCGACGAACGCTGCATCACCGGCACGCTGGCCGAGCTGCCCGCGCTGGCGCTGCGCCACCAGGTGCGCCCGCCGGCGCTGATCATGGTCGGCGGGGTGGTGTCGGTGCGCGCGCAGCTGGTGCCCTCAGCGCCCCCGGTCACGGCGGCGGCCGCGCCGGTCCATGCCGTGGCCTGATAACAGAAAGAACGCGCGGACACGGGTCAGACGAGAGTGGCTTTGATACGCTGGCGGGCTCCGCCCACGAGCCCTTTGCCGCCATGCCGACCACTTCCCTGAACCTGATCTCTTCCATGGCCACCAAGGCCCTGCTGGCCGACCTGGTGGCCGCGTATTCGGCGCAACAGCCGGACACCATGGTCGCCGTCACTTCGGTCGGCGGCGTCGACGCGGCCAAACGCGTCGTGGCCGGCGAGGCCTTCGACATCGTGGCCCTGGCCTCGGACGCGATCGAGAAGCTGGCCGCCAGCGGCCACGTGGCGGCCGACAGCCGCACCGACATGGTCCGTTCGGCCGTGGCCGTGGCCGTGCCGGCCGGCACCCCGCACCCGGACATCGCCACCGAAGCCGCGCTCAAGGCCGCGGTGCTGGCCGCGCCCACGCTCGGCTACTCCACCGGTCCCAGCGGTGTGCAACTGGCGAAGCTGTTCGAGCGCTGGGGCATTGCGCAGCAGATCGCACCGCGCATCGTCACGCCGCCGCCAGGCACCTCGGTGGCGTCGCTGATCGCCAAAGGCGAGGTTGCGCTGGGCTTCCAGCAGCTCAGCGAAATGACGGGGGTTCCGGGCATCGACGTGATCGGCGGTCTGCCCGAGGCCGTGCAGATCGTCACCACCTTCTCGGCGGCCCGCGCCACCGTGAGCACCCAGGCCGGGGCCGTGCAAGGCTTCCTTGACTTCCTGGCCAGCCCGCAGACCGCCGACCTCAAGCGCCGGCACGGCATGACGCCGGCCTGACAAGGGCTTCGGCCGCCCCCCGGGCGCGGCGCGGTCAGGGGGTGGCAGCGGCGCGCTGCTGGAGCGCCCAGTAGGCCAGCCCCATCGACGTGTCGGCGGCAACACCGCCGCCCAGGGTTTCCGGCAGCTTGGGATACACGCCGTCGTAGTTCACGATGGCAATCGCGTCCTCGGGCCGCCACAGCCCTTCGGCCGCGACGGCGTTGTAGGTCGCCTGGAAGGCGGCCAGCCAGCCCGGGCTGGTGCTGAACGCATTGCTCGCAAACCAGATGAAGGGCCGGCCGCGCACGTGGGTTTCCCGGATCGCCCGGCGGAACGCCTCGCCGAGCTTCCCGCTGGTGCAGGCACCCAGCGGACACTCGATGAAGGTGCCTTTGCTGCTGCGGAAAGCCAGCACCGCGTTGGCATTCGCGTAGATGTACCTGGGGTTGGTGGGGTCGAAGTTTTGCGGCTGCCAGCCGGTGTAGACGGCTCCGTAGCGGCGGCTCGCCGGCGCGGTGGGGTCGGTGTAGATCGCTTCGGCCTGGGCCACGGTGCGACCATTCCAGCGGCTGGTGTCGCTGGTGTAGAAGGCAATGGCCTCCGGGTTGAGGCTCTGGTCCATGTCCGGGTAGAGCACCTGGAGGTTGTTGAACGCGAGAAGCGGCAGCCACGCAGACGTGCCCGGGGGCACCGGGTATTCGGTGATCAGGTTCCGCGTGGTCATCTTGCGGATGAGGCTGGCGCTCTGGGCGTCCGAGATGTTGGCGTTGTTGCCCCAGATGCCATGGGCGTTCTGGCGCACGTAGGTCCATTGCGCGTCCAGCGCGGCGTTGTCGGCCAGTTCGTTGTTGCCATGCAGGGCGATGAAGACCCGGGGCCGGTTGGGGCCGATCGGGCCGCAAGGCGGGCTGGCGCAGGCCGAGGCCATCACGTGGTAACCCACGCCTTCATACCGGTGCGTCGCGGTCATGGTGGCCTGCAGGCGCAGGCTTTCTTCCTCGCTGGCGGTGTAGAAGTGCACGCCCTGGCGCACCACGAGGAAGCGGTAGAGCGGCGTGAACCCGGCCGCTGGCGTCTGGCTGGCGTAGTAGGCGATGCCCTCGTAGGTGAACTGCGGGAGGTTGGCCTCGACATTGGCCCGCTCGGCCTCGCTGATGGTGTAGAAGTGGACACCGGTCTGCGTGTTGTAGAAGCGGTGCACCGGGCTCAGCCCGGCTCCGGCGGCGCCGGCCGCGTAGAAGGCCTCGCCCTCCGGGCTCATGTGGGCCGCGGTCCGGTACACCGCCTCGCGCTCTTCGATGCTGGTGGTGTAGAAGTGCGCGCCCGTGCCCGTGTTGTAGAAGCGGAACACCGCCACCCGGCCCGAAGCGGCCTTGCGCACATTCGCCACCCCGAGCGAGACAGGCACCGCGTCTGCGCCGCCGGTCGAAGACGCAGCCCTGGCGACCACGCCGGCGTCGGCCGCTTGCTGCCGGGCGCTGGCCTCCTGGTCTGTCTGGCCACCACCACAGGCGGTCAGAAGACCCGCGGACAACACCGCCCACGCCACACCTCGCTTCAACCACACCATGGGCACCCTCTGCTTCCGGAAAACGCACGAACCCGGAATTGGACCCGAATCCCCCGCCGTCATTCGGCTGCGGCCCGCCGGGCTGACAGGCGGCGCCGTTTCACCCACCAGTCGGTGCGCCTCGCACGCCGCGCGGCGGCACGAATGTTGCTGCCACCCCGGGGCATGAAATCGGCCTTCTGTTTCCTCATTGCCGCCAAGCGCTGTGAAATCGCCGGCCTGCAACAGCTGGCGCTGACCAGCGCCCTGGTCAACGCCACCGGCCGCTTCATCCATGCGCTGCAGCGCGAGCGCGGCCTGTCCAACCTGTACCTCGCCTCGCAAGGCCAGCACTGGGCCGATGAGCGCCTGGCCCAGGTGGCGTGCTGCGACGAGCTGCAGGCCGAGGTGCGCGCCGCCTTCGACACCCTGGACACCGAGACCCCGCGCGCCGGCAACGGCGCCCGCCTGTTCAGCCGCATCGCCTATGTGCTGCAAGGCCTGGACGCCCTGCCCCTGCTGCGCCTGCGTGTGCAGACACAGGTCTGGAGCGCCGCACGCGCCACCGCCGGCTACATCCGCCTGATCAACGGCCTGCTGGCGGTGGTGTTCGAGGCCGCCGACAGCGCCTCGGACCCCGACATCTCACGCCGCCTGGTGGCCCTGTTCAACTTCATCCAGGGCAAGGAATTCGCCGGCCAGGAGCGCGCCACCGGCTCGGCCCTGTTTGCGGCGGGCTGCGCGCAGGCCGACGGCCAGCAGCGCCTGCTGCACCTGATCGACTCGCAGGAACGCTGCCTGCAGGTGTTCGCCGACTTCGCCAGCGAGCCGCTGCGCGAGGCCTGGGCCGCCGTGCAGCGGCACGACACGCAGGCCTCGCTGGAGCGGCTGCGCCGCATCCTGGCCACCTCGCTGCCCGGCGGCCCGCTGGACACCGGCCTGAGCCAGATCTGGTTCGACGCCTGCACCGCCCGCATGGACACCATGAAGACGGTGGAGGACGCGCTGGCCGCCGAGCTGGAGGCCCTGTGCCACCAGCGCCTGGCGGCCGCCACCCGCGACCTGGCCGACTTCCAGAAGTGGCAGCGCGCCGAGTCGCTGGGCGAGGACCTGCCCGAGCACGGCGACTTCTTCGACGAAGGCCAGGCCGCCCCCGCGCCGCCGGTGAACCTGGGGCACCCGGTGCAGGCCTACGGCCCGCAGGTGGAACGCTCGATCCTCGAACTGGTGCACGAACAGGCGCAGCGCCTGCAGCAGATGGGTGACGAGCTGGACATGGTCCGTGCCAGCCTGAACGAACGCAAGATCGTCGAACGCGCCAAGGGCCTGCTGATGGCACACCGCCAGCTCAGCGAGCACGAGGCGCACAAGACGCTGCGCCAGATGGCGATGAACCAGAACCGGCGCCTGGTGGACGTGGCGCAGGCGGTGCTGGCCATGGCCGAGATCCTGCCGCCGGGCCTGCGCTGAGCCGCCCTGCTGCGGCGCACAAAAGCTGTGCCGCACCACAACAGCGCACCAGTTTGAAGCCACCCCGACGGCGTCCGCCGCCCCACCGCCTCACTGAGCGTTTCAAAAAACACATACAAATCAAAAACTTACCCCAACACGGCGGCACAGAGCAACAAGCTGGCACGGTCCGTGCTGAAGGATGGACAACGGGACGTGCCAATGGCGGCACACCCTCCCGACCGTCTCAGGACACTCAGGACAACGGCGTCCATTTCTCGCCCCCGACAGGGGGGCCTGAAATGGGCGCCGTTTTGTTTTTCCGGTTTCAGCTTTTTTTGGTTTTTTTCTTCACAGGAGTTGAGCATGAACGACCACCGCGCCACGACACCCGAGACCGCCGCCGCGCCCACCGCGGACAGCGCCTCGCGCCGCGACTTCATCAAGAAGGGTGCGGCCGCCGCCACCTTCTTCTCCACCCTGGGCCACAGCGGCGTCTGGGCCGCCGGCTCCGACGCGCCGGAAAAGACCGAGGTCAAGATCGGTTTCATCCCCCTGACCGACTGCGCCAGCGTGGTGATGGCCAGCGTGCTGGGTTTCGACAAGAAGTACGGCGTGACCATCGTGCCCACCAAGGAGGCGAGCTGGGCCGGCGTGCGCGACAAGCTGGTCAACGGCGAACTGGACTTCGCCCACGTGCTCTACGGCCTGGTCTACGGCGTGCACATGGGCACGGCCGGCCCCAAGAAAGACATGGCCGTGCTGATGAGCCTGAACAACAACGGCCAGGCGATCACGCTGTCCAAGGCGCTGGCTGACAAGGGCGCGGTGGACGGCCCGTCCCTGGCCAGGTTCATGGCCGCCAACAAACGCGAGTACACCTTCGCGGGCACCTTCCCGACCGGCACCCACGCGATGTGGATGCACTACTGGCTGGCCGCCGCGGGCATCAACCCGCTGTCGGGCGCCAAGCTGATCACCGTGCCGCCGCCGCAGATGGTGGCCAACATGCGTGTGGGCAACATGGACGGCTTCTGCGTGGGCGAGCCCTGGAACCACCGCGCCATCATGGACGGCATCGGCATCACGGCCAACACCACGCAGGACCTCTGGAAAGACCACCCCGAGAAGGTGCTGGGCACCACGGCCGAGTTCACCAAGAAGTACCCCAACACCACGCGCGCCGTGATGATGGCCGTGCTCGAAGCCAGCAAGTGGATCGATGCCGGTCTGCAGAACAAGCTGAAGATGGCCGAGACCGTGGCGCAGAAGGCCTACATCAACACCGGTGTCGACGCGATCAACCAGCGCATCCTGGGCCGTTATCAGAACGGCATGGGCAAGACTTGGGACGACCCCAACCACATGAAGTTCTTCAACGACGGCAAGGTCAACTTCCCCTACCTGTCCGACGGCATGTGGTTCCTCACCCAGCACAAGCGCTGGGGCCTGATCAAGAGCCACCCCGACTACCTCGGCATCGCGAAGCAGATCAACCAGATCGAGCTCTACAAGTCCGTCGCAGGCGCCATGGGCATCAGCGTGCCCAAGGACCCGATGCGCAGCAGCAAGCTGATGGACGGCGTGGTGTGGGACGGCAAGGACCCCGCCAAGTACGCCGACGGCTTCGCCATCAAGGCCTGACCCTTTACAAGGAGCACCACCATGGTCGCAGCCGTTTTTCACATGCCGCTGGAGGCCTCGGCCCCGCCCGCCGCCAGCCCCACCTCCTCGCCCATCGCCAAAGCCATGACCGCCTCGCAAGCCAGGCCCGCCGCAGCGCCCCCCGCTCCGAAAAAGCCTGCGATCGACCTCCGCGGCTTCTGGATGGCGGTGCTGCCGCCGGTGCTGGGCCTGGCGGTGCTCGTGCTGGTGTGGCAGGCCATCGCGTCCACCTCCAACAGCGGCATACCCAAACCGGCCGAGACCTGGGCGCAGGCGGTGCAGGTGTTCTCCGACCCGTTCTACCGCAACGGCCCGAACGACCAGGGCGTGGGCTGGAACGTGCTGGCCTCGCTGCAGCGCGTGGCCATCGGCTTCGGCATGGCGGCGCTGGTGGGCATCCCGGCGGGCTTTGCCATCGGCCGCTCGGTGTTCCTCTCGCGCATGTTCAACCCGCTCATCAGCCTGCTGCGCCCGGTCTCGCCGCTGGCCTGGCTGCCCATCGGTCTGCTGGTGTTCAAGGGCGCCAACCCGGCCGCCATCTGGACCATCTTCATCTGCTCGATCTGGCCCATGGTCATCAACACCGCGGTGGGCGTGCAGCGCGTGCCGCAGGACTACATGAACGTGGCCCGCGTGCTCAACCTCAGCGAGTGGAAGATCTTCACCAAGATCCTGTTCCCCGCCGTGCTGCCCTACCTGCTGACCGGCGTGCGCCTGGCGGTGGGCACCGCCTGGCTGGTGATCGTGGCCGCCGAGATGCTGACCGGCGGCGTGGGCATCGGCTTCTGGGTCTGGGACGAGTGGAACAACCTCAACGTGTCCAGCATCATCATCGCCATCTTCGTGATCGGCATCGTCGGCCTGCTGCTGGAGTTCGCGCTCATCAAGCTGGCTTCCCTGTTTACCTATGAAGAGGTGAAGGCATGAACACCGGCGCCATGAACACGAAGTACATCGACATCCAGGGCGCAGAACAGACCTTCAAGACCAAGAAGGGCCTGTTCCCCGCGCTCAAGGACATCAACCTCTCCGTCGCCAAAGGCGAGTTCGTCGCGCTGATCGGCCACTCGGGCTGCGGCAAGTCCACGCTGCTGAACCTGATCGCCGGACTGACCACGCCCACCGGTGGCGTGCTGCTGTGCGCCGACAAGGAAATCGCAGGCCCCGGCCCCGAGCGCGCCGTGGTGTTCCAGAACCATTCGCTGCTGCCCTGGCTGACCTGCTACGAGAACATCTTCCTGGCTGTGGAGCGGGTGTTCGGCCGCACCGAAACCCGCATCCAGCTGAAGGTGCGCACCGATGCGGCGCTGGAACTGGTGGGCCTGAAGGCCGCCGCGCAGAAGCGCCCCGGCGAAATCTCGGGCGGCATGAAGCAGCGCGTGGGCATTGCCCGTGCGCTGTCGATGGAGCCCAAGGTGCTGCTGATGGACGAGCCCTTCGGCGCGCTGGACGCGCTCACCCGCGCCAAGCTGCAGGACGAGCTGCTGGAGATCGTCGGCAAAACCCACGCCACCGTGGTCATGGTCACGCACGACGTGGACGAGGCGGTGCTGCTCTCCGACAAGATCGTGATGATGACCAACGGGCCGGCCGCCACCATCGGCGAAGTGCTCGCGGTCGACCTGCCGCGCCCGCGCCACCGCGTCGCCCTCGCCGACGATCCGCAGTACCAGCAGCACCGCAAGGCCGTGATCGACTTCCTCTACACGCGCCAGGCGCACGTCGAGAAGGCAGCCTGAGCGCACGCACCCCAAGCTGGTGCATCCCGCCCGTGATTCGACGGGCACGAAGCTTGCAAGAAATCGGGCGAAGGCTGACGAAGGCCTTCCCTCTCTGCGCCACACCGCGTTCGCGGTGAACAGGCGCCTCCGCGACCGCAGCGCCCGCCCGGGTGGCCTGCGGCCGTGGTGCATCCACCCCGCCCCACTCCACAGACCACGACCATGGCCGGATTCCGCTCGTTCCTCCAAAGTGGCCACACGCCCACGCTGTTCGCCGCCTTCTTCTACCTGATGTTCTCCTTCGTCATCTGGGTGATGAACGGCGCCATGGCCCCCTTCATCAGCGAGGAGTTCAACCTCACGCCGGCGCAGAAAGGCCTGCTGCTGTCCATCCCCATCGTGGCCGGCGCGATCATGCGTTTCCCCCTGGGTCTGCTGGCGCAGTACGTGGGCCGCAAGACCGCCACCCTGGTCGAGCTGAGCCTGATCACGCTGACCATGGCCTTCGGTTACTTCTTCGTGCACAGCTATGACGACCTGCTCAAGCTCGCCCTGCTGCTGGGCGTGGCGGGCGCCAGCTTCGGCGTCGCGATGTCGCTGGGTTCGGGCTGGTACCCACCCAAGTACAAGGGACTGGCCATGGGCCTGGTGGGCGCGGGCAATGTGGGCACCGCGGTGGCGGCCCTGCTCGCACCGCCGCTGGCGCAGAAGTTCGGCTGGCAGACCGTGTACGGCTTCGCCGCCCTCGCCTCCTTCGTGCCCATGCTGGTGGTGCTGTTCATGGCCAAGGAGCCGCCCGACCGCGACGAACACGCCCACCTCAAGGACCACCTGGCCTGCCTGCTGGAGAAAGACGGCTGGGTGTTCAGCCTGATCTACGTCGTCACCTTCGGCGGCTTCATCGGCATCACCACCTTCCTGCCCACCTACTACCACGACCAGTTCGGCGTGAGCAAGGTGCAGGCCGGCCAGCTCACCATGCTCGCCGCCTTCATGGGCGCCGCAGTGCGCGTCTTCGGCGGCTGGATTTCGGACCACTGGGGCGGCGTCAACACGCTGACCGTGGTGCTGGTGGTGGTGGCCGCGGCGCTGGTCGGCGTGGGCCTGTCCTCGCAGTCCATCGTGCTCACCACACTGCTGCTCATCGTGTGCTTTGCCGCACTGGGCGCAGGCAACGGCGCGCTGTTCCAGCTGGTGCCGCTGCGCTGGCCGACCTCCACCGCCGTGGCCGGCTCCATGATCGGCGAGATCGGCGCCCTCGGCGGTGGCCTGGTGCCCATGCTCATGGGCCAGTCCAAGCAGAACACCGACAGCTTCCTCACCGGCTTCATCGTGCTGGCCGTGTTCTCGCTGCTGATGCTGGGCGTGATGCGCAAGATGCAGGTGCGCTGGACGCGGACCTGGGCCGAGAAGGGTGGGCGGGCGCGGACCGAGTGAAGGGCCTACCCGCAACCGGCTGAGGGATATGAGCCGCGAAAAGGGCGCCAGCGAAAGAAGTGACTACATTCATCAGCCATGAACGCAAGCACCACGCCGGCCCAAGCCATCCCGCCTCGCCCGAAAACCTCGACCGACAAAAGCAAGATCCGCTTCCTGTTGCTGGAAGGCGTTCACCCCTCGGCCGTCGAGGTGTTGCGCGCGACGGGCTACAGCCAGATCGAGAGCCTTCCAGGGGCCCTGCCAGACGATGAACTCAAGGCCAAGATCGCCGAAGTGCACTTTCTGGGCATCCGCTCGCGCACTCAGCTCACCGCCGAGGTGCTGAGCCACGCCCACCGCCTGGCCGCCGTGGGCTGCTTCTGCATCGGCACCAACCAGGTGGACCTGGCCGCCGCGCGCGAACGCGGCATCGCGGTGTTCAACGCCCCCTTCTCCAACACCCGTTCGGTGGCCGAACTGGTGCTGGCCGAAGCCATCCTGCTGATGCGCGGAGTCCCCGAAAAGAACGCCGTGGCGCACCGCGGCGGCTGGCTGAAATCGGCCAGCAACTCGTTCGAGATCCGCGGCAAGACACTGGGCATCGTGGGCTATGGCGCCATCGGCACGCAACTCTCGGTGCTGGCCGAAGCCTTGGGCATGCAGGTGGTGTTCTTTGACGTGGCGACCAAGCTGCCGCTGGGCAACGCCCGGCCCCTCACCAGCCTGGACGAGCTCATGGCCACCGCCGACGTGGTGAGCCTGCACGTGCCCGAAACGCCAGCCACGCAATGGATGATCGGCGCGGCCCAGATCGCGCGCATGAAACCCAGCGCCGTGCTGATCAACGCCTCGCGCGGCACCGTGGTGCAGGTGGACGCGCTGGCCAGCGCGCTGCGAAACCAGGCCCTTCTCGGAGCCGCCATCGACGTGTTCCCTGAAGAGCCGCACAGCAACAAGGACATGTTCGAATCGCCCCTGCGCGGCCTGGACAACGTGATCCTAACGCCGCACATTGGCGGCTCCACCCTGGAGGCACAGGAAAACATCGGCATCGAGGTGGCGGAAAAGCTTGTCAAGTACAGCGACAACGGCACCACCACCTCGGCCGTCAACTTTCCCGAGGTGGCTCTTCCCGCACACCCCGGCAAACACCGCCTGCTGCACATCCACCGCAATGTGCCTGGCGTGCTCTCCGGCATCAACCGCATATTTTCGGACCACCAGATCAACATCTCTGCGCAGTACCTGCAGACGCGCGAAGACGTGGGCTACGTGGTGGTGGACATCGACGCTGCGCACTCCGAGCTGGCGCTGGCCGAGCTGGCACGCGTGCCGGGCACCCTGCGCAGCCGCGTGCTGTTCTGAGGGCTGGCGCCGCACCTGCTGGCCGCCAGCCAGTCGCAGGATGCGCAAGAAGCGTCAGTGCACTGGCAGGCTTGTGCGGACACCATAAAACGGCACAATGCCGTGAAATGGCCAGCGACCTCTCCACTCGGCCAGGCTGCACAGCTCACTCACTCACCATCCATTCGGAAGACCAGATGCGCCACCTGGTGGATCACACGGACCGCTTCCAATCCGAGCAGGCTGGCTGAGGGAACGGCTCATGCGGGTCTTCAACATCTACCGCTACGACCCGGACAAGGATGTAGCGCCGCGCATGCAGCGCTACCAGATCGACGTGCACCCGGGCGACCGGATGCTGCTGGATGTCCTGATCCGACTCAAGGCCATGGACCCGACACTGAGCTTCCGCCGGTCCTGCCGCGAGGGTGTCTGTGGTTCAGACGCCATGAACATCAATGGCAAGAACGGGCTGGCCTGCCTCACCAACATGACGACCTTGCCGCAGACCGTGACCCTCAAGCCACTGTCTGGGCTGCCGGTGGTGCGCGACCTGTTCGTCGACATGACCGGATTTTTCAAGCAGTACCACTCGGTCAAGCCGTGGCTCATGACCGAGTCGCCGCCACCATCCCGGGAGCGACTGCAGTCCAGCCAAGCCCGTGAAGAACTCAACGGCCTGTACGAATGCATTCTGTGCGCCTGCTGTTCGAGCGCGTGCCCGAGCTTCTGGTGGAACCCGGACAAGTACGTTGGCCCTGCTGGCCTGCTACAGGCCTACCGATTTCTCGTGGACAGTCGCGATGAGGCCACCGGAGCAAGGCTGGACAACCTGCACGACCCCTATCGCCTGTTCCGCTGTCGGACCATCCTGAACTGCACCGATGTGTGCCCCAAGGGTCTGAACCCGGCACTGGCCATCGGCAAGATCAAGGAAATGATGGTGCGGCGCGCTGCCTGACTCAGTCAGGCGCGTCCTGCAGGCGTGTGATGGGCGGGCCGGGAGGTACTGCCTGATCAACGTGGTCTTCTTGCCGGTGACTGGATGAGACGGCACACGCCTTCGGCCAGCGGTAGGCGGATTTATGTCGTCGATGCCGTGGCCCGAGCGGTTGAGGCCGATGGGGACGTGCGGCGGCACGCGGCGGCCAGCGCGCCGATGACAGGCAACCGGGCCCGCAGCCTGGGCGCATCGCGGCCGGGCAGGATGCCGATGTCCATGTGGCCGGAACCGATGACGACGATGGAGGATTTCATGCTGGGCTCCTTGAGCGGACATCCCTCGTGGAAACCGCCCGGCAATCCTAGGTGCCGCGCCAAAGCCCAGTCGCCGCCCTTTGCCATACCAGCCCAGACGTGCGTTGGGGGTGCATGGGCCGGCGGCTACCACGCATTCCGTCTCAGCTCACTGCAGCAGCTACTGCAAGCACAAGCGCATCTGGCTCGTGGCAAGGCCCATCCAAGTGCAATGCCAGCTGAGAAGTACCGTCTGGCAGACGGCATCAGGACCGTCCAACTCACCGAGGTCAGTTGAACCCGAAGCGGTTCACACGGCCCCAAGAAGCCCAAAAAACCTATACTTAAGGCCTCATGAATCGATTTCAGATCGAGTCTTGATAGATATTTTTTTCAGGGAGTGATTCAACATGATACGAACGAGCATCGTCAGTGCTCTGCTCGCCTGCGCGCTGCTGAGCGCATGCGGAGGCGGACAAGACCAGTCGCTGGAGCAAGAGGCCCGCACTGATACAGCGTCGGCGGACACCACCACCGCCCCTCCCCCTGCTGGGCCACCCGTCGCGTCCCCCGAAGACAACGCGGCATGGGCACGATCAGCGGCCTTGAGCCAGGCGGACGTTGAGCAGGGCCGAGAGGGCAGCAACCGCGCAGAGACTTTGTCATTTGTCGCCCCAAAAGCGGTGACAGCGCCCGCAGCCCCGATCTACCGCTTTTTCAACACCCAGACTGGCGCGCACTTGCTGACCAGATCAATCACAGAGCGCGACTCCACCCTCAACACGATGCCCCAGTTCCGTTATGAGGGCCCCGTCTTTTCGGCTTGGCAAACAACCGACACCGGCCTAGCACCTGTGTACCGATTTTTCAACAATCGGACAGGGACACACATGTTCACCATCAGCGAGTCCGAGCGGAACAACATCGTCGCTACCATGCCATGGATGACGCTGGAGGGTACCGCCTACTACGCGGCGAGAACAGCACTTCCTGGAACCACTGCCCTCTATCGCTTCTACCACCTGCAACGCGGATTTCATTTCTATACAGCGAGTGCTGGCGAACGAGATCACTTGATCGCCAACTTGGCCGGTACTTACCAATATGACGGCGTTGGCTATTTCGTCAATGCCTCCGTAGGAAGCTACAACAGGGCGCTGGCTTCGCTTGCCGGCAAGGTCAATACGTACGGAAATGTCAACGGCCTGGGGGAAAGCGCTCGCTTCGGTCTTTTGCGTGGCATGGCATTTGATCCTGCAGGCAATCTATACGCCGTTGATGTCGAGCAATGTTACGGAATGATGTGCAACCCTGAGATTCGCAAAATTTCTCCAAACGGAGTGGTCACAAGTTTCGCTGGCTCATGGCTATCCCAATACAGATACAGCAACGGCATTGGGAGCGGTATTGCTTTTTATGATTTGCGAGCATTGACGATCGATTCAACAGGAAATATCTACATTGGCGATGGTCGAACGGTAAGATCAATCAACACATCTACTGAATCGAGAATGATCGCAGGCAGCCTGTCTGAACCGGGTTATCTCAACGGTCAAGCACAGTCAGCTCGTTTCAGAGGAATTCAAGGTATTGCACGTGATAGCTTGGGCAACCTGTATGTCGCAGACACTGACAATCATGCGATTCGAAAGATATCAACCACGGGGGTGGTAACTACTTTCGCCGGAGCAGATCCATCCGCACAATACAAAACTGGAAACGCCGATGGTGTTGGCACAAATGCCCGCTTCAATGGCCCAAAGCAAATCACCATCGATTCGAGCAACAACCTCTACGTAGCCGACTACGGCAATCACCTTATTCGAAAGATTAGCCCCTCGGGTGTCGTTACAACGCTCGCAGGACAAAGCAACAAGGGCGTGGTTGATGGCGTAGGCACGTCGGCGCGTTTTGACGGCCCGTTTTCAATAACGATCGATAGATCGACCGAAAATCTGTACGTGAGCGACTGGAACGGCTGCGTCGTGCGCAAAATCACACCTGCAGGAGAGGTGACTACTGTGGTGGGCACGCCATACAACTGCGGTGTCTTCTTCGGCGCCCTACCCGCAGGTCTGGCAGAAGTTGGCGGCCTGGCGATCCGCAATGGTCGCCTCTACATCGCCTCTCTGAACGGCATCTACTGGACCAACCTTTGACACCACCAGTGGTCCACTAAAATCGCGGGTTGCCCGGGCGCCGTTCGGCGCCCGTTTCCTTTTCCGGACCTTCCTCATGACCACCTCGCGCATCGACGGCGTTGCCGTCACCACCCAGGCCAATGTCTACTTCGACGGCAAGTGCGTCAGCCATGGCATCACCTTCCCCGACGGCACCAAAAAGTCGGTCGGCGTGGTGCTGCCCGCCACCCTGACCTTCAACACCGGCGCGCCCGAGATCATGGAATGCGTGGCCGGCGGCTGCGAATACAAGCTGGCCGGCACCGACGCCTGGATCAAGTCCGGCCCGGGCGACAAGTTCAGCGTGCCCGGCAACAGCAGCTTCGACATCCGCGTGACCGAGGCCTACCACTACATCTGCCATTTCGGTTGATCCGCAGCCGATCCCAAAGAGAGCACACACATGGCCACCATTCTTCAGAACCTGCCCGCCCAGCAGAAAGTCGGCATCGCCTTCTCCGGCGGCCTGGACACCTCCGCCGCCCTGCTGTGGATGAAGCAGAAGGGCGCCCTGCCCTACGCCTACACCGCCAACCTCGGCCAGCCCGACGAGAGCGACTACGAAGAAATCCCGCGCAAGGCCATGGCCTACGGCGCTGAAAAAGCCCGCCTGGTGGACTGCCGCCTGCAGCTGGCGCACGAAGGTATTGCCGCCATCCAGTGCGGCGCCTTCCACATCAGCACCGGCGGCATCACCTACTTCAACACCACCCCTCTGGGCCGCGCGGTGACCGGCACCATGCTGGTGGCCGCCATGAAGGAAGACGACGTCCACATCTGGGGCGACGGCTCGACCTTCAAGGGCAACGACATCGAGCGCTTCTACCGCTACGGCCTGCTGACCAACCCCAGCCTCAAGATCTACAAGCCCTGGCTGGACCAGCGCTTCATCGACGAGCTGGGTGGCCGCAAGGAGATGAGCGAGTTCCTGATCGCCAACGGCTTCGACTACAAGATGTCGGTGGAAAAGGCCTACAGCACCGACAGCAACATGCTCGGCGCCACGCACGAGGCCAAGGACCTGGAAGAACTGTCGTCGGGCATCCGCATCGTCAACCCCATCATGGGCGTGGCGTTCTGGAAGCCGGAAGTCGAGGTCAAGGCCGAGGAAGTCACGATCCGCTTCGAGGAAGGCCAGCCGGTCGCCCTCAACGGCCAGACCTTCGCCTCGCCGGTCGAGCTGTTCCTCAAGGCCAACGAGATCGGTGGCCGCCACGGCCTGGGCATGAGCGACCAGATCGAGAACCGCATCATCGAAGCCAAGAGCCGCGGCATCTACGAAGCCCCGGGCATGGCGCTGCTGCACATCGCCTACGAGCGACTGGTCACCGGCATCCACAACGAAGACACGATCGAGCAGTACCGCATCAACGGCCTCAAGCTGGGTCGCCTGCTCTACCAGGGCCGCTGGTTCGACCCGCAGTCCATCATGCTGCGCGAAACCGCCCAGCGCTGGGTGGCCCGCGCCGTGACCGGCGAAGTGACGCTGGAACTGCGCCGCGGCAACGACTATTCGATCCTCAACACCGAGTCGCCCAACCTGACCTATGCGCCCGAGCGCCTGTCGATGGAGAAGGTGGAGGACGCCCCGTTCAGCCCGCTGGACCGCATCGGCCAGCTGACCATGCGCAACCTCGACATCACCGACACGCGCGCCAAGCTGGGCATCTACGCCCACACCGGCCTGCTGTCGATGGGCGATGGCACGTCGGAGATCTTCAAGCTCGAAGGCGGGAAGTGATCTGACTTCGTGGAGCGGGCGGCGCCGGGGTACGGCGCTGCGCCGCTCATGTCCCCCGGCGGCCTGTGGCCGCCTCCTCCTTTACTTCGCTTTGCAGCACCCCACCCCGGCACCGCCCTGGGCACGCAAAGATCGAAGACGTCAGATGACGACAGGCTCCGGCTCCAGCCGGATGCCAAAGCGCTCGTAGACACTGGTCTGGATCGCCTTGGCCAGGGTCATCACCTCGCCACCGGTGCAAGGGTGCTCGTCATCCCCCCGGTTGACCAGCACCAGCGCCTGCTTGTCGTACACGCCCGCATGGCCCATGGTCTTGCCCTTCCAGCCGCAGGCGTCGATGAGCCAGCCGGCGGCCAGCTTGATGCTGCCGTCATCCATCGGGTAGTGCACCACCTTCGGATCGCGCGCGATGATGTCGGCGCACTGCTCGGGCGTCACCGTCGGGTTCTTGAAGAAGCTGCCGGCGTTGCCGATGACGGCCGGGTCGGGCAGCTTGGCGCGGCGGATCGCGACCACCCAGTCGAAGATCTGGCGCGCATCGGGCTGGCGGATGCCCGTCTCGTCCATCTTGCGCTCCAGGTCCAGATAACCCAGCACCGGTTTCCAGGGCTTGGGCAGCCAGAAGCGCACCCGCGTGATGAGTGCACGACCTTTCAGGCCAAAACTGCGCTCGTCCGAGGGTGCGTGCTTGAACACCGAATCGCGGTAACCGAAACCGCACTGGGCCGCATCCAGCGAAAACATCCGCCCGGTCTCCAGGTCCATCGCGTCCAGCGAGTGGAACCGGTCCTGCAGCTCGACGCCATAGGCGCCAATGTTCTGCACCGGCGCCGCCCCCACCGTGCCCGGGATCAGCGCCATGTTCTCCAGCCCCGGCCAGCCCTGCTCCAGCGTCCAGTGCACGAAGTCGTGCCAGCCCTCTCCGCCGCCGGCCTCCACCAGCCAGCCCTTGTCCGTTTCTTCGACCAGCCGCCGCCCGGCGATCTCCACCTTGAGAACCACGGCCTTGAGGTCTCCCGTCAGCACCAGGTTGCTCCCGCCGCCCAGCACGAACACCGGGTGTTCCGCCGACGGCTGCCGCCAGTCGGGGCTGGCCATCAGGCCGAGCAGATCATCGACGGAGCGCAGACGAACGAGGCGTTGCGCACGCGCGGCGATACCGAAGGTGTTCATCGGCTGGAGGGCGACATTGTTCTCGACTAACATCCATGGATTGTCTCATTCACGCATCCGGGAGTACCACTCATGCCCTCTTTCGACACCGTTCTTGAAGCCGATTTCGTGGAAGTGAAAAACGCGGTCGACCAGGTGGCCAAGGAGATCGGCACGCGCTTCGATTTCAAGGGCACCAGCGCCGGCATCGAGCTCAAGGAAAAAGACAAGGAAATCACCCTGTTCGGCGACGCCGACTTCCAGCTCCAGCAGGTCGAGGATATCCTGCGCAACAAGATGACCAAGCGCAACGTCGACGTGCGCTTCCTGGACATCGGCAAGGTCGAGAAGATCGGCGGCGACAAGGTCAAGCAGGTGGTCAAGGTGCGCAATGGCATCGCCAGCGAAGACGCCAAGAAGATCCAGCAGACCATCAAGAACAGCAAGATGAAGGTGCAGGCCGCGATCCAGGGCGACGCGGTGCGCGTGACCGGCGCCAAGCGCGACGACCTGCAGGCGGCGATGGCCCTGATCCGCAGCGAACTCAAGGAACTGCCGCTGGGCTTCAACAACTTCCGCGACTGAGCGACACCGGCTCCCTCGCCTCATGCGCAGCCCCTTCTGTCCTGTCCCGGCGCTGGTCCTGGCAATACCGCTGATGCTCGGCGGGCCGGCTCTCGCCGCTGTCTTCAAGTGCAAGGCCCCGGATGGCGCCACCATCTTCCAGGACAGCGAATGTGGTCCCGGAAGCCAGCCGCTGCAGGCGCCGAAAGCTGGCAACAGCCCCCCGGTCGATCTGACCCAGCCTCTGGACAAACGATTCAAGACACCCGAAGAAAGGGACCGGCTGATGGCGGCGCTCAAGATCGCGGGGCTTGATCTGGGCATGCGCAAAGGCATCGAGTTCTGCAAGACCCACGCGGCCGCGCATGTGGCCGGCATCGAGCAGGTCTACAGCGGGTGGCGCCAGCAGCACGCCGTCGCAATCGGCACCGCCGACCGGCTGATCGAGAAGTACACCACCACGCGCGAACGTGCCGATGGTGTCAGCGACATCGTCGCCCTGCTGGAGCAGTCCCTTCAAACGCGGGCCGGCAACGATGCGGCGCGCAACACGGACAACTGCAAGAGCGCGCCGGTCAAGCTGCGCTCCTTCCTGGACAACCGCCACACCGATATCTATTCGGCGGTCGGCAGCGGCCGCTGATACTCACCACGTGGGGATGCATGTCGACGAAGCCCGTCTTTCACGCCGTGTCGACCGCCCTGCTCCTGGCCCTGCTCGCGGGTCAGGCGGCCGCCCAGACCTCACCACAGGTGGCACTGTCCGGCGTGTCTGGGCAGAAGGCCTTGCTCGTGGTCGACGGCGCTGCACCAAAGTTCCTGGTCGCCGGACAGACACATCAGGGAGTGAAGCTCCTGTCGGTGGATGGTGACTCGGCCACCGTGGACATCCAGGGCCAGCGACACGTGTTGCAGGTGGGCGCGGCGCCGGTGAGCGTCGGCAACGGGCGTTCGGACGGGGGAGGACAGCGCATCGTGCTGACCGCCGACCCCAGCGGCCACTTCCTGCCCGATGGCCAGATCAACGGCAAGTCGGTGAAGTTTCTGGTGGACACCGGCGCCACCACCGTCGCCCTCGGGGCGGCCGAAGCCCGGCGCATCAACCTGAAGTACGACCACGGGCGCCGCATCCAGATGAGCACCGCCAATGGCCTGTCCACTGGCTACCTGATCCGTCTGGCGTCGGTGCGGGTGGGCGATGTCGTGGCCTACGACGTGGACGCCGTGGTCTCGCCACAGCCCATGCCCTTCGTGCTGCTGGGCAACAGCTTCCTCAACCGCTTCCAGATGCAGAAGAACAACGACCAGCTGACGCTGGAGAAACGTTTCTAGACCTGCGCCGCGGTCACGACGATCTCGATCTTCCACACCGGGTCGGCCAGCGCGGCCTGCACCGTCGCCCGGGGCGGCGCGGTGCCCGGCACCACCCAGGCGTCCCAGACCTCGTTCATGGCCCCGATCTCGCGGATGTCGGTCAGGTAGATCTGCGTGCGCAGGATGCGCGACTTGTCGCTGCCCGCGTCCTTCAGCCGTTGTTCGACCTGGGCCAGCACGTCGGCGGTCTGGCTGCGGATGTCGGTGGCCTCGCATTCCGGCACCATGCCGGCGAGGTAGACCACGCCGTTGAACACGGCCGCTTCGCTGTAGCGCGCGGCCATGCCGTGGCGCTGAATCTCTCGGGTGGTGTCGTGGCTCATGACTTCTTCGCTCCCAGCTTGCTTTCCTTGCCTGCGAGCAGGCGGTTGATGTTTTCCGCATGTCGCCAGATCAGCAGCAGGGCCATGAGCGCCAGCGCCAGCACCTGGGTCGACGGTGCGGTCCAGGCCACGTGGTTGCCGAACAGGAAGAACGTGGGCGCGAAGATGGCCGTGACCATGGAAGCCAGCGACGAATAGCGGAAGGCATAGGCCACGATTACCCAGGTCAGCAGCGAGGCCAGCCCCAGCCAGGGGTTGAAGCCGATGATCACGCCCGCCGCGGTGGCCACGCCCTTGCCGCCCTCGAATCGGAAAAACACCGGCCAGAGGTGACCCAGGAAGGCCGCCAGCCCGACCAGGGCCACCGAGCCATCGCCCAGGCCCCAGGCCTCGCCCCACCATTTCACGGCCACCACCGGCACCCAGCCCTTGAGCGCGTCCAGCAGCAGCGTGAGGATGGCCGCCTTCTTGCTGCCCGAGCGCAACACGTTGGTGGCGCCCGGGTTCTTGCTGCCGTAGGTGCGCGGGTCCTGCAGCCCCATGAGGCGGCTGACGACCACGGCAAACGACAGCGATCCGATCAGGTAGGCCACGATGGTGGCGATGGCAGGGGTCAGGAATTCCACGTTCGACGTCCTTGTTGACGCCGCACGGCGGCGGCGCGGGCAACTATTCTGCCAGCGCGCACTGCACCGGCTTCGCGCCCAGCGGCCCTGCGAGCACGGCGGGATCGATGCCGACCAGAAAGCCGCGGCGCCCGCCGTTGATCCAGATCTTCGGCAATTCGAGCACGGTCGACTCCACGTAGACCGGCATGTCGCGCTTCAGGCCGAACGGCGAGGTGCCGCCCACCAGGTAGCCGCTGTGCCGGTTGGCCACCTCGGGCTTGCAGGGTTCGACCGACTTGGCACCGATCTGCCGCGCCAGGTTCTTGGTGGACACCGTGCGGTTGCCATGCATCAGGATGGCCAGCGGCTTCGCCGTCTCGTCCTGCATGATCAGCGTCTTGACCACCGCGAACGGGTCGAAGCCCAGCACCGCCGCGCTGTGCTGAGCACCACCGTGCTCCAGGTACTCGTAGGGGTGCTCGGTGAACACCACACCGTGCGCCTTGAGCCAGGCAGTGGCGGGTGTTTCACTGACGTGGGGCTTCTTCGCCATCACTGGGCCGGGTCGCGCAGCTCCCAGCGGATCGTGTCGATGGCCTTGAGCAGTTCGGGCGACAGCGTGGTGCCCCACGCGTCCAGGCACTGCTCCAGTTGTGTCACCGAGGTCACGCCGATGATGGTGCTGGCCACCTTGGGGTGGTGGTAGCAGAAGGCCAGCGCCAGCTGGGCCGGCGTCAGGCCGTGTTCACGCGCCAGCGCGTTGTAGCGTTTCGCGGCGGCCAACGCCTCAGGCCTGCCCCAACGCTGCGCCTTCATGCTGTCGAACAGGGCCATGCGGCCGTGGTTGCCGACCAGCCCGGTTTCGTCGTACTTGCCGGTCAGCAGGCCGAAGCCCAGCGGCGAGTAGGCCAGCAGCGACACCCCCAGGCGGTGGCAGGTTTCGTCCAGGCCGTTTTCGTAGGCGCGGTTGATCAGGCAGTACGGGTTCTGCACCGTGGCCACGCGCGGCAGGCCCATCTGCTCGGCGATGCGCACGAACTCGTGCACGCCGTAGGGCGACTCGTTGGACAGGCCGATGGCGCGCACCTTGCCGGCCTTGACCAGCTCGGCCATGGCTTCGAGCTGCACCTCGATGGACGGCATGGGCCGGTCCTTGGCCGGATCGAAGTAGATCGCGCCAAACGCCGGCACGTTGCGCGCTGGCCAATGGATCTGGTAGAGGTCGATGACGTCCGTCTGCAGGCGCTTGAGGCTGCCTTCGCAGGCTTCGATGATCCCGGCCTTGCTGACTTCGCCGCGAATCCAGGGCATCCCGCGCGCCGGGCCGGCGACCTTGGTCGCCAGCACCACCTTCTGCCGCGCGCCGGGGTTCTTGGCGAACCAGTTCCCGATGATGGTTTCGGTGGAGCCGCAGGTCTCGGCCCTGGCCGGCACCGAGTACATCTCGGCGGCGTCGATGAAGTTGACACCGCGCGCCAGCGAGCGGTCGAGGATGGCGTGGGCGTCGGCCTCGTTCACCTGCTCGCCAAAGGTCATGGTGCCCAGGCAGATGGGGGTGACGGACAGGCCACTCTGGCCGAGGGTGACGTGATTCATGGGTGGTTCTGGAAAGGGTGGAAACGCGAGACAGCCGGCGAGTTTAGAAGCGAATCAAAGCCCACGCTGTCCTGCGCGTTCCCGCGCCCGCTCCTCCTCCTTCAGGCGCAGCACGCGCCGCTGCACCTTGCCGGTGGTGGTCATGGGCAGGGCGTCGACGAACTCGATCTCCTTGGGGTACTCGTAGGGCGCGAGCTTGCCCTTGACGTGGGCCTGAAGGCTGGCGACCAGCGCCTCGTCGCCGGTGGTGCCCGGGGTCAGCACCACATAGGCCTTGACCACCGCGCCGCGTTCGGGGTCGGGCTTGGGCACCACCGCGGCGTTGGCCACCGCCGGGTGCTTGACCAGGCAGTTCTCGATCTCGCTGGGCCCGATACGGTAGCCGGCGGCCTTGAACACGTCGTCGCTGCGGCCCTGGTACCAGAGGTAGCCGTCGGCGTCGCGCACCGCGAGGTCGCCGGTGCGGCACCAGCTGTCCGCCATGTCACCGGTGAACTTGGCTTTTGTGGCCGCCTCGTTCTTCCAGTAGCCCAGGAAGAAGATCGGGTCCGGGTCGCCGTGGATGTCGAGCCGGTGCACCGCCACATCGCCCGGCACGCCGACCGGGCACTCGTGGCCTTCCTCGTCGATCACCGCCACGCGGTGACCCGGGTAGCCCTTGCCCATGCTGCCCGGCTTCGCGGGGTACAGCCGCGCGCAGTTGCCGACGATGTAGTTGATCTCGGTCTGACCGAACATCTCGTTGACGGTCACACCCAGCTGCTCGCGGCAGTAGGCGAACACCGCGTCGCCCACCGCCTCGCCCGCACTCATGATGGCTTCGAGCTTCAGCGTGAACTGTCCGCGCGGCGTCGGGAAGGCTTTCATCATGGCCTTGAGCGCGGTGGGGAACAGGAAGGTGTGGGTGACGCCGTGGCGCTGCATCAGCTCGAACGCGGTCTGTGGCGCGAAGCGGCCGTTGAAGCCGACGATGGTGCGGCCGAAATACAGCGTGGGCAGCAGCGCGTCCATCAGGCCACCGGTCCAGGCCCAGTCGGCCGGCGACCAGAACACCGCCTGCGAGCTTGCCGACGCGTCGAACGGGTCAAAACCGAACCAGTTCTGGCTGCAGACAAAGCCGGTCAGGTTGCCGATCAGCGCGCGGTGCGGAATCAGCGCGCCCTTGGGATTGCCGGTGGTACCGCTGGTGTAGATCAGCACGGCCGCCTCGTCCGCCAGCGTGTTCACCGCCTTGAACTTGGCCGGCTCCTGCGCCAGCACCGCCGACCAGTCCAGCACACCCGGCGCCGCGGCGTCCACCGCAATCACGTGGCCAAGCAGCGGGCACTGCGCCGCCACCGCTTGCAGCGCCGGCAGGGTGCTGGCGTCGCAGATGGCCACCACCGCCTCGCTGTCGTGCAGGCGGAACTCCAGCGCCTCGGGGCCGAACAGCTGCGACAGCGGCATGCCGACCGCGCCCATCTGCAGCACC
Source organism: Hydrogenophaga pseudoflava (assembly GCF_004353865.1). Lineage (NCBI taxonomy): Bacteria > Pseudomonadati > Pseudomonadota > Betaproteobacteria > Burkholderiales > Comamonadaceae > Hydrogenophaga > Hydrogenophaga pseudoflava. Next base: position 1,469,081 of record NZ_CP037867.1, on the reverse strand, counting down.
GCCATGTAGGCCACGGCGGTTTCGAAGCGCTGCGGCAGCACGATGGCCACGCGGTCGCCGCGGCGCACACCCAGCGCCGCGAGCGCGTTCGACAGCCGGTTGGCCTGCGCCTGCAGCTCGGCATAGCCGTGGTAACGGTCCTCACGGTCGGGCGAACAGGCGATGACCGCCGTCTGCGAGGCCGTGGCCGGGTCAGCCGCCCAGCGGCGCGAACAGACCTCGGCCATGTTGAAGTGCCTCGGCACCTTCCAGCCGAAACGCCGGTGCAGATCGGCGTAGCCATCGGCCTGCGGGCGGGGTTTGTGGGTGTCGCTGTGTTGACGCTGCCGCATCGCGTGTCTCCGTCTCGTTCCTTATGATGGATCGAATGTATCAAGCCCTGAACGCCTCCCGCAGCCGCTTCGTGCCCGTGCGCCACCTGTCCTACCACGTGCGCGAATGGGGCACACCGGTGGCCGGTGAACCGCCGCTGGTGCTGGTGCATGGCTGGATGGACGTCGCGGCCTCGTGGCAGTTCATGGTGGACGCGCTGCGCACGCCGCGATGGATCGTGGCGCCCGACTGGCGCGGCTACGGCCTCACCAAATCGGGCGTTGGCGACGGACCTCCGGCCGACAACTTCTGGTTCCCCGACTACCTGGCCGATCTGGACTTCCTGCTCGACGCGATCGCGCCCGGCCAGGCGGTGGATCTGGTCGGTCACAGCATGGGCGGCAACGTCGCCATGATGTACGCGGGCGTGCGGCCCGAGCGCATCCGGCGCCTGATCAATCTCGAAGGCTTCGGCATGCCCGAAACCCGGCCGGCCCAGGCACCCGGTCGCTATGCGCAGTGGATCGACGAGCTCAAGGCGCTGCACCGCGGCGAGATGGACCTCAAGCCCTACGACAGCGCCGAGGGTGTGGCGCGGCGGCTGATGAAGACCAACCCGCGCCTGACGCAAGACAAGGCGGACTGGCTGGCCCGCCAGTGGGCCGCGCCGGACGCCCAGGGCCGCTGGACCATCCTCGGCGACGCGGCGCACAAGGTGGTCAACGCCCACCTCTACCAGGTGCCCGAGGCGCTGGCCCTGTACGAGCGGATCAGCGCGCCGGTGCTCTCGGTGACGGCCAGCGACGACAGCCTGGGCCAGTGGTGGAAGGGCCGCTTCACGCTGGAGCAGTACCGCGAGCGGCTGCGCCACGTGCCCCAGCTCACCGAGGCGCACATCGACAACGCGGGCCACATGCTGCACCACGACCAGCCGGAAGAACTGGCACAGCTGATCGAAAACTTCCTGGCGTGAGAAAATCGCGGGTTTCGCGGGGCTGCCCCGCGCCACCGACAGCGAGAACACACCATGGAAGCCGAACGCATCAACGCCATCCGCAATCAACTGGCCGACCTCAGCGCACGCGTGGTCGAGCTCCGGAGGTATCTTTGACTACGATGCCAAGGCATTGAAGTTGTCGGAGGTCGCCAGCGCGCTGGAAGACCCCACCGTCTGGGACAACCCCAAACGCGCCCAGGAGCTGGGCAAGGAAAAAAAATCGCTGGAAGACGTGGTGGTCGTGCTTGACCGCCTCTCCAGCGAGCTGGCCGACAACAGCGAACTGTTCGAGATGTCCGAGGCCGAGGGTGACGACACCGGGCTGGAGACCATCGAAGGCGAGGCGAAGAACGTGCAGGCCGAGGTCGAGAAGCTCGAGTTCCGCCGCATGTTCAACAACCCGGCCGACCCGCTGAACTGTTTTGTGGACATCCAGGCCGGCGCGGGCGGCACCGAAGCCTGCGACTGGGCCAGCATGCTGCTGCGCCAGTACCTCAAATACGCCGAACGCAAGGGCTTCAAGACCACGGTCGAGGACGAGACCCCGGGCGACACCGCCGGCATCAAGAGCGCCACCATCAAGGTCGAGGGCGAATACGCCTACGGCCTGCTGCGCACCGAGACCGGCGTGCACCGCCTGGTGCGCAAGAGCCCGTTCGACAGCTCGGGCGGCCGCCACACCTCGTTCGCCTCGCTGTTCGTCTACCCCGAGATCGACGACTCGATCCAGATCGATATCAACCCCGCCGACGTGCGGGTGGACACCTTCCGCGCCTCCGGCGCCGGCGGCCAGCACATCAACAAGACCGACTCGGCCGTGCGCCTGACGCACATTCCGACCGGCATCGTGGTGCAGTGCCAGGACGGCCGCAGCCAGCACAGCAACCGCGACGTCGCCTGGCAGCGCCTGCGCTCGCGCCTGTACGACCACGAGATGCGCAAGCGCCAGGAAGAGCAGCAGAAGCTGGAAGACACCAAGACCGACGTGGGCTGGGGCCACCAGATCCGCAGCTACGTGCTGGACAACAGCCGCATCAAGGACCTGCGCACCAACGTCGAAATCTCGGCCACGCAGAAGGTGCTCGACGGCGACCTGGACCCGTTCATCGAAGCCTCGCTCAAGCAGGGCGTGTGATGGTCGGCGCGCTGATCTTCGACATGGACGGCACGATGATCGATTCGATGCCGTGGCACCAGAAGAGCTGGGTCGCGTTCTGCGAACGCCGCGGCCTGGACATCGACGTGCCCGACCTGATGCGCCGCACCACCGGCCGCACCGGCATCGAATGCATGGTCGAGCTGTTCGGCGGCCTGCCGCCCGAACAGGCTCAGGCCTATGTCGACGAGAAAGAAGGCATCTACCGCGAGCTGTTCGCCCCCGTGTTCGCCGAGATCGCCGGCTTCAAGGCCTTCCTCGGCCAGGCGCAGTCGCGCGGTCTGGCGGTGGGTGTGGGAACGGCCGGCGACCGCCACAACCAGGCCTTCGCCTACCGTCACCTGTCGCTGGGCCAGACCCTGCCCACCGTGGGCGGCGACGAAGGCCTGCCCGGCAAGCCCGAGCCCGCGATCTTCCTGGAGGTGGCGCGCCGGATCGGCGTGGCGCCCGAGCACTGCATCGTGTTCGAGGATGCGCCGCTGGGCATCGAGGCCGCGCGCCGCGCCGGCATGCGCGCCGTGGGCATCTGCAGCTCGCACCACGCCGACGAACTCGACGGGCCCCATGTGCTGGCCCGTGTTCCCGACTACCAGACCCTGATCAAAACCCGTTTTCTGGAGACCGTCCATGCAACTGCGTGAGGCCACCGGCCCTGCGATGGTGATCCGTCGCGAAGACTACACCCCGCCCCCGTTCTGGATCGACCGCATCGAACTCACGTTCGACCTCGACCCGGCCAAGACCCGCGTGCTCAACAAGATGGTCCTGCGCCGCAACACCGAGGTGCCGGCGCAGCCTCTGCGCCTGGACGGCGAAGAGCTGAACCTGGCGCGCGTGGTGCTCAATGGCGGCGGCTGCTCGTTCAAGATGGACGGCGACGCCTTGGTGCTGGGCAGCCTGCCCGAAGGACCCGAGCCCTTCGAACTGGAGATCTTCACCACCTGCTCGCCCGAAAAGAACACCCAGCTCTCGGGCCTGTACCTCAGCCAGGGCGACTTCTTCACCCAGTGCGAGGCCGAGGGCTTCCGCCGCATCACCTACTTCCTGGACCGTCCCGACGTGATGGCCAGCTACACCGTGACGCTGCGCGCCGACAAGGACAAATACCCCGTCCTGCTGTCCAACGGCAACCTGGTCGAGCAGGGTGAACTGCCCGACAACCGCCACTTCGCGAAGTGGGTCGACCCGCACCGCAAGCCGTCCTACCTGTTTGCCCTGGTGGCCGGCCGCCTGATCTCGCGCGAGCAGCGCATAGTCACCCGCGCCGGCAAGGAACACCTGCTGCAGGTCTACGTGCGCCCGGGCGACATGGACAAGACCGAGCACGCCATGAACTCGCTGATCGCCAGCGTGGTCTGGGACGAGGCCCGCTTCGGCCTGCCGCTGGATCTGGAGCGCTTCATGATCGTCGCCACCAGCGACTTCAACATGGGTGCGATGGAGAACAAGGGCCTCAACATCTTCAACACGAAGTACGTTCTCGCCAACAGCGCCACGGCCACCGACACCGACTTCGCCAACATCGAGTCGGTGGTCGGCCACGAGTACTTCCACAACTGGACCGGCAACCGCATCACCTGCCGCGACTGGTTCCAGCTCTCGCTCAAGGAAGGCCTGACCGTCTTCCGCGACCAGGAGTTCAGCATGGATCTGTGCGCCGAGCCTTCGGCGCGCGCGGTCAAGCGCATCGAGGACGTGCGCGTGCTGCGCACCATGCAGTTCCCCGAGGACGCCGGTCCGATGGCCCACCCGGTGCGGCCCGACCAGTACGTGGAGATCAACAACTTCTACACCGTCACGGTCTATGAAAAAGGCGCCGAGGTCGTGCGCATGATGCAGACCCTGGTGGGGCGCGACGGCTTCCGCAAGGGCATGGACCTGTACTTCCAGCGCCACGACGGCCAGGCCGTCACCTGCGACGACTTCGCGCAGGCCATCGCCGACGCCAACCCCGACAGCGAACTGGCGCGCCAGCTCGTGCCGTTCAAGCGCTGGTACAGCCAGTCGGGCACGCCGCGGCTGCAGGCCAGCGGCCACTACGACGCCGCCGAGCGCCGCTACACCCTCACGCTCAGCCAGAGCTGCCCGGCCACACCGGGCCAGAGCGAGAAACAGCCCTTCGTGATCCCGGTCACGCTCGGCCTGATCGACGCCCAGGGCCAGGACCTGGCGCTGCGGCTGCAGGGCGAATCGCAGACCAGCCGCGGCACCCGCCTGCTGGTGCTGACGCAGGCCAGCGAGAGCTTTGCCTTCGAGGACATCGACGCCGAGCCGGTGCCGTCCCTGCTGCGCGGCTTCTCTGCGCCGGTGATCGTCGACAACGGTCTGACCGACGACCAGCTGCTGCACCTGCTGGCCCACGACAGCGACGCCTTCAACCGTTGGGAAGCGGGCCAGCAACTGGCCCTGCGCCGCGCGGTGCAGGCCGTGCGCGCCGAGGGTCCGGTGGGCGCTGCGCCGCTGGACGAAGCCTTCATCGGCGCGATGCGCGCCGTGCTGCGCCACCCCACGCTGGACGCCGCGCTCAAGGAGCTGGTGCTCACCCTGCCGGCCGAAACCTACATCGCCGAGCAGCTGGACGTGGTCGATCCGCAGCGCATCCACGCGGTGCGCGAAACCATGCGCGAGCAGCTGGCCCAAGCGCTGCAGGCCGACTGGGCCTGGGCCTATGAACAGCACAAGGACAACGGCGCCTACCGGCCCGACCCGCTCAGCAGCGGCCGCCGCGCCTTGGCGGGCATGGCGCTGACCATGCTCTGCATCGCAGCGCGCGAGACCGGCGACACCGTCTGGCCCGGCAAGGCCTACCAGCGCTTCAAGGACGCGGGCAACATGACCGACCGCTTCAACGCGCTGTCGGCCCTGGTGGTCAGCGGCCAGCCGCTGGCGCAGGAGGCGCTGGCGCGCTTCCACGCGATGTTCAAGGACGAGGCCCTGGTGATCGACAAATGGTTCGCGCTGCAGGCCGGCGCGCCCGACCGCGGCGGCAACGTGCTGCCCGCTGTGCGCCAGCTGATGACCCACCCCGACTTCAACCTGAAGAACCCCAACCGCGCGCGCAGCGTGATCTTCAGCTTCTGCTCCGCCAACCCGGCCGGCTTCCACCGCAGCGACGCGGCGGGCTACGTGTTCTGGAGCGAGCGCGTGCTCGAACTCGACGCCATCAACCCGCAGGTCGCCGCCCGCCTGGCGCGCGCGCTGGACCGCTGGAAGAAGCTGGCCGAGCCCTACCGCAGCGCCGCCCGCGAGGCCATCGCCCGCGTCGCGGCCAAGAGTGACCTGAGCGCCGACGTGCGCGAAGTCGTCACCCGCGCCCTGGCCGAATAAAAGACATCTGGAGCCTCCATGAAACGCATTTCCCTCACCCGCTACCTCGTCGAGCAGCAGCGCGTCGACGGCCACATCCCCGGCGACCTGCGCCTGCTGCTGGAAGTGGTCGCGCGAGCCTGCAAGCGCATCAGCCAGGCCGTCAACAAGGGCGACCTGGGCGAGGTCATGGGCACGGCCGACACCGAGAACGTGCAGGGCGAGGTCCAGAAGAAGCTGGACATCATCGCCAACGAGGTGCTGATCGAGGCCAACGAATGGGGTGGCCACCTGGCGGCCATGGCCAGCGAGGAAATGGACAGCATCTACCTGGTGCCCAACCGCTACCCGCAGGGCGAGTACCTGCTGATGTTCGATCCGCTGGACGGCTCGTCCAACATCGATGTCAACGTCTCCATCGGCACCATCTTCAGCGTGATGAAGAAGCCCGAAGGCAGCCCCGGAGTGAGCGAGGCCGATTTCATGCAGCCCGGCAGCCAGCAGGTGGCCGCCGGCTACTGCGTCTATGGCCCGCAGACCACCCTGGTGCTGACCGTGGGCGACGGCGTGGCCATGTTTACGCTGGACCGCGAACAGGGCTCGTTCGTGCTGACCAAGGAAAACGTGACGATCCCGGCCGACACCAAGGAGTTCGCGATCAACATGAGCAACATGCGGCACTGGGCGCCACCGGTGAAGCGCTACGTGGACGAGTGCCTGGCCGGCAAGGAGGGCCCGCGCGGCAAGGACTTCAACATGCGCTGGGTGGCCTCGATGGTGGCCGATGTGCACCGCATCCTCACCCGCGGCGGCGTCTTCATGTACCCCTGGGACAAGCGCGACCCGGACAAGCCGGGCAAGCTGCGCCTGCTGTACGAGGCCAACCCCATGGGCTGGCTCGTGGAACAGGCCGGTGGCGCCGCCACCAACGGCCACGGTCGCATCCTGGACATCACCCCGACCAAGCTGCACGAGCGCGTGAGCGTGATCCTGGGTTCCAAGAACGAGGTCGAGCGCATCACGGCCTACCACCTCGAGGCCGAAGCGGCCAAATGAGTTTTTGCTAGAATCTCGGGCTTCGCCGGTGTAGCTCAGTTGGTAGAGCAGCTCATTCGTAATGAGAAGGTCGGGGGTTCGACTCCTCTCTCCGGCACCAATCCCAAAGCCCTGACTCGAAAGACTCAGGGCTTTTTCATTTCATTCACCCCATGGACGCCATCGCCTCTTCCATTGCCGCCCTGTTCCCCCTGGGCTGGATCCACTACCTGGCCGGCGGGCTGCTGATCGGCGCGGGCGTGGCCCTGCTGTTCGTCTGCACCGGCCTGGTGGGCGGCATGAGCACGGTGTTCTCGTCCACCTGGTCGTTCGTCGTGCGGCGGCCGTTCTTCCAGCAGGCGCGGTTCACCGATTCGCGGGTCTGGCGCCTGGTCTACGCCGCCGGCCTGGTCCTGGGAGCGCTGGTCTGGTGGCTCGGATTTTCCGATGGCACGCCCGGTTCCACCGACATCCCGGCCTGGCAGTTGCTGCTGGGGGGCGTGCTGGTTGGTTACGGCGCGCGACTTGGCAACGGCTGCACCTCGGGCCACGGCATCTGCGGCCTGGGTTCGCTGCAACTGCCCTCCCTGGGGGCGGTGCTGACGTTCATGGCCACCGCCTTCCTGGTGGCCAATCTGGTCGGGAGCTTCGCATGAGCGGTTTTTCTCTGACCCCCTCGAAAGCCCTGGCCGTGCTCGCCAGCGGGGCGCTGTTCGGCTTCGGGCTCTCGCTGGCCACCATGATCCGGCCCGAGGTGGTGCTGAGCTTCCTGCGCTTTCAGGACATGGGGCTGATGCTGGTCATGGGCGGCGCGGTGCTGGTCACCCTGCTGGCCTACCGCTTCAGCCCGGCGCTGCTGCGCCAGCCGCTGCTGGGCGGCTACTTTCACCAGCACGTGAGTGTCTGGAACCGCGACACTCTGATGGGTGCCGCCCTGTTCGGTGCCGGCTGGGGCCTGTGTGGCGTCTGCCCCGGTCCGGCCATCGCCGGGCTGGGCACCGGCAACTGGGACCTGCTGTGGGCGCTGGGCGGCATTGCCCTGGGCGCCCTGCTGCAGGGCCTGCGCGCCCGCGCCTGACGAACTTCCTCTCTGCCGGCCGATCCCAACCCATTTTCCGGAGAACACCATGATCACCCGCCGCCTCTCGCTCGCCCTGCTGGCCACCTCCGCCCTCGGGCTGATGGCCTGCTCCAAAGAAGATGCTGCCAGCGGACAGCCCGCGGCCGCCGCCCCGATCGATCCCGCCCAGGCCTACGACACCGTGTCCCGGGAGGCCAAGGGGTTCACCGCCGGCGCGATGATGAGTGCCCACACGGTCTATGTGCTGTTCGACCCGCAGTGCCCGCACTGCAGCCACCTCTGGGAGTCGTCCCTGCCGCTGCAGACCAAGGTGAAATTCGTCTGGGCACCGGTGGCCATCATCGGTCCCAAGAGCCTGCCGCAGGGCGCGGCGCTGATGCAGGCGGCCAACCCGGTCGAGACCATGACCGCGCACGAAAAATCGCTGTTGGCGGGACAAGGTGGAATGTCCGCCTCGGCCAGCATCCCGGCCGAGGTCGAGGCCACCATCAAGGCCAACACCGCCCTGCTGGACCGGCTGGGCGCCGACTCGGTGCCCTTCATCGTGGCACGCCATGCGGGCAGCGGCCAGGTGATCACCCGCGCAGGCTCCATGGACACCGCCGGTCTCTCCAGCTGGCTGGGCATGCAGCCCTGACGCGCCGGCCCGCTGCATGGACATCCTCACCCTCGCCCTGCTGTTTGCGGTGGGCAGTTTCCTGCTCAAGACCCGCGAACAGCGCCAGCGCATCGCCCTGCTGGGCGCCCACCTCGGACAGTTCCAGATCGAGAAGCTGATGGAGCGGCTCAACGACGGCTACCTGAGGGCGCTGGACGAGCCGGACGAGCAGCGCCAGCAGCAGATCTGGTCGCTGCACACCGCCACCGAGGAAGCGCTGGCCCAGCAGTTCGAGCGCTTTGCGCAGGCGTTCTCGCAGGCCGACGCCTCCTCCACCTGGGTCAACCGCAACCCGCTGCCCCAGGCCCACCGCTGGCTGCCCGCCTGGCTGGCCCCGGGCTTCGATGCTCGGGCCCTGATGCAGCTGCACGCGCAGGGCATCGCGCGTGTGGTCGCCAACCCGCAGCAGTGGCCGGTGCGCGAGCGCGCCCGCACCCTGCTGGCCGAGCTCTACCTGATGCAGCACAGCTGCCACTGGTTCTGCCGCTCGCACGCTCTGGCGTCGGCTCGGCTGCTGGCCCGCCACAAAACCGCCTACGCGCAGGTGCTGCAGGCGGTTTCCCCTGCCACGCGGGAGGGCTATCAGGCCCTCACCGGCGTGCGCGCCACTCTTCCCTGACCATCAAGACCATGCGAATCCTCCACACCATGCTGCGCGTCGGCAACCTGCAACGCTCCATCGACTTCTACACCCAGGTGCTGGGCATGCAGCTGCTGCGCACGTCCGAGAACCCGGAATACAAATACTCCCTCGCATTTCTCGGTTTCGACGGCGGCAACCCCGGCCAGGCCGAGATCGAGCTGACCTACAACTGGGGCGTCGAGCAGTACGAGCTGGGCACGGCCTACGGCCACATCGCGCTGGGGGTGCCCGACGCCTATGCGGCCTGCGACAAGATCCGCGCCGCCGGCGGCACCATCACGCGCGAGGCCGGCCCGGTCAAGGGCGGCACCACGGTGATTGCCTTCGTCACCGACCCCGACGGCTACAAGATCGAACTCATCCAGCGCGCCGACACCGGCGCCGGTCAGGGCCTGCGCTGAGCCGGACCACCAACAAAAAAGCCCGCTGGACAGCGGGCTTTTTTGTTGGCGAAGGGGTCGCTCAGGGAGCGATCACCACCTCCACACGGCGGGCCTCGGCGTTGTTGCCGGAGCCCGTGGCGGTCTCGGGCTTCTTGAGTTCGATGCTCGATTCGGCCACGCCGGCGGCCTTGAGCGCGTCGCGCACCGCAAGGGCACGCTGCTTGGCCAGCTCGGCGTTCTTGGCCGGATCGCCGGTCGAGTCGTGGAAGCCGGAGATCACCAGCTTCTGACCCGCCTTGCCGGCGGCAATGGCATCGGCCAGCGCTTCCACAGCGCCCGGCGCCAGGTCGGACTTGCCCGACGCGAAGTAGAACTTCACCACGCCGTTTTCCACCACCACGCTGGCATCGTCGCTGCCCGCCGCCGGGGCCGCGGCCTCGGGTGCCGCCGCGGCCTCGGGTGCCGCCGCGGGCGGGGTGCTGGCCGCGGCACCGTTCGCTGCCCCTGCGGAGGCGTCTCCCGGCGTCGCTGCAGCCACCGCGGCCGGGGCTGCCTTTGCGCCCGAGCCACGCACCTTCTGGATCGCCACACCGATGGCCAGACCGACCGCCATCAGCACCACTGCGATCAGCACCACCGCCGCGACGCGGTATTCCTGTTGTTCGTCCTGGGAAGACATGGGCAACACTCCGTGAAGAATAATGAGGGATTGAACTTCAGCCCCCTGCAGCTCCTCCCTGAAGGAGTCCGACAGGCGCAAAAACCCGAAGATTGTAAATGGCTGCCCCTCGCGCCCGACCGCTGCCCTTCATGCCCCGCAACCGCCCCCAGAGCACCTGGGAACCCTCGCAACGCGATGGACGGCAGATGATGGCGGACACCCTGGCGCAGTGGCGCTCGCTCGGCCCCGACGCAGACCTCTGGGTGTTCGGCTACGCCTCGCTGGTCTGGCGCCCCGAGTTCGAAGCGGCTGAGCAGCGCCTGGCCCAGGTGCACGGCTACCACCGCTGCCTGAACATGTACAGCCGCGTCAACCGCGGCACGCCCGAGCGCCCGGGCCTGGTGTTCGCGCTCATGCCCGGCGGCAGCTGCACCGGCATGGCGCTGCGCCTGCCGCACGACCAGGTCGAGGCGACCATGCCGGCGCTGTGGGCACGCGAGATGCCCAACCCGGTCTACGACCCCAGGTGGCTGCTCTGCCGGACCGCGCAGGGGCCGGTCTGCGCACTGGCCTTCACCCTCTCGCCCCGCAGCCCCAACCACACCGGACCGCTGAGCAATGCCCAGTACCGCGACATCTTCGAGCACGCGCGCGGTCGCTACGGCACCACGCTGGACTACGCACGCCAGACCCTGCAGGGCCTGCGCGCGCACGGCATCGAGGACCGCGCGCTGGCCAAGCTGCTCAGCATTGCCGACGATCTGCCCTGAACACGACACCACCAGGACCCACCATGAACATCGCCGACCTGCGCAAGAGCTATGAAAAAGCCGAACTGAGTGAATCCGCCTCGCACGCCGACCCGCTGCAGCAATTCGACCAATGGCTGAACGAGGCCATCCGTGGTGAAGTGCCCGAACCGAACGCCATGACGCTGGCCACCGTGGGCGCCAACCTACGGCCCACCACGCGCGTGGTGCTCATCAAGGGCTACGACGAACGCGGCATCGTCTGGTACACCAACTACAACAGCCAGAAGGGCCGGCAGCTGGCTGGCAACCCGTACGCCGCGCTGCAGTTCCACTGGGTCGAACTCGAGCGCGTGGTGCGCATCGAAGGCCTCGTCGAGAAGGTCAGCGACGAAGAGAGCGACGAGTACTTCCACAGCCGCCCGCTGGACAGCCGCATCGGCGCCTGGGCCAGCCCGCAGAGCGAGGTGATCGAGAACCGCGCGGTGCTGGTCACCAACGCCGCGAAGTACGGCGCCCAGTTCATGCTGCGGCCGCCCCGCCCGCCGCACTGGGGCGGCTACCGCCTCAAACCCGACACCTGGCAGTTCTGGCAGGGTCGCAAGAGCCGCCTGCACGACCGGCTGCGCTATTCGCTGCAGGCCGACGGTCAGTGGTTGCGGGAGCGGCTGGCGCCGTGAGCCCCTTTTCAGAGACGTTCGATCGCCTGGTCGGCAACGGCTGAGAGGCGTTGCCCGGTCACCAGACTGGGCGCAATCTCGTGCAACGGCACCAGCACAAACGCCCGTTCCCACATGCGCGGGTGCGGCACGGTCAGTGCGGGTGAGTCGATGCGGGCGCCGCCGTACAACAACAGGTCCAGGTCCAGCGTGCGCGGGGCGTTGCGGTAGGGGCGCTCGCGGCCGGCGGCGTTTTCGATCCCCTGCAGGGCCGCCAGCAGCGCGGGCGCGGTGAGAGCGCTGGCCACTTCGGCCACGGCGTTGAGGTAGTCGGGACCGCTGGACTCGATGGGCGCGGTGCGGTAGAGGCTGGAGGCCTTGACGAGCCGTAGGCCGTGCGTGCTGCCCAGCGCCTGCAGCGCCTTGCGCAGGGTGTCGGCGGCATCTCCGAGGTTGGCACCGAGGGCCACATAGGCCGTGACCTCGGGGCGCCCGGTGTTGCTCATATCTACAAGAGGTCTTTTGTCAGTCGGCCGACGGCGCAGGAGGGGCGCCTTCACCACCACCGGACGGCTTGCGGCGGCGACGGCGGCGCTTGCGGGCCGGCGCCTCGCCTTCGCCAGGCGCGGTGGTGTCGTCGGCGTGGTCGCTGTCGGGTGCAAAAGCGCTGCCGTAGAACACGGCGCGAGCCTGACTCTCGTCCTGCTCGTCACCGCCATCCGCGGGGCGGAAACGCGGATCGTCCCGCACCGGCTCGGCGACGCCCGACGCCGGATGGTCGGCATCGGTCTTCTTTACGCGGCGCGCCTTGCCGCCACCGCCCGCGCCCTTGGGCTGGCCGGCCTTGCGCTGCGCGTCGACCATGTCCTGGCGGTGGTCGTCGTCGGCGGTGCTGAAGGTTTCCCACCAGTGCGCCAGCTCCTCGTCCACCTCGCCGGTCTGGGCGCGCAGGCGCAGGAAGTCGAAACCGGCGCGGAAGCGCGGCTGCTCGACCAGGCTGAACGGACCGGTGCCCACGCGCTTGTCGAAGCGCGGCTGCATCATCCAGATCTCGCGCATGTCGGTGCCCAGCTTGCCGCGGCCCGACACGTCGCCGATGCGCGCGTCAAAGGCTTCGTCCACCGCGTCCTGCAGCGCCGCGAACGGGGTGGGCGGGCGCTGGTTGCCGCGCGGTTGCAGCCGCCGCTCCCAGCCCTTGCGCACGTCGGCCCAGAGCACGCAGGCCAGCAGGAAGCTGGGCGCCACCGGCTTGCCCTCGCCGACGCGGCGGTCGGTGTCCTGCAGCGCCAGCTTGACGAAGTCGTCCTCGGCCCGCTCGACCACCAGGTCGAGCAGCGGGTAGATGCCGCGAGCCAGGCCGTGGGTCTTGAGCGCCTCGACGCTGGCCAGCGCGTGGCCGGTCTGCAGCAGCTTGAGCATCTCGTCGAACAGGCGGCTCTGCGGGACTTCTTTCAGCAGATCCACCGAGGACACCAGGGGTTCGCGCGTCTTGGCGTCGAACTTGAAACCCAGGGCATTGAGCTTGGCGGCGAAACGCACGGCGCGGATGATGCGCACCGGGTCTTCGCGATAGCGCGTGGCGGCGTCGCCGATCATGCGCAGCGTCTTCTTCTGCGCGTCGCGGATGCCCTGGTGGAAGTCGACCACGATCTGCGCCTCGGGGTCGTAGTACATGGCGTTGATCGAGAAGTCGCGCCGCGCGGCGTCCTGCTCGATCGGACCCCAGACGTTGTCGCGCAGCACCCGGCCGCTGGCGTCCACCGCGTGCTTCATGCCCGAGAGCTCGCCCTTGCTGGTGCGCTCGTTGCCGCTGACCTGCTCGGCGTCGGCGCTGTCGAGGTAGGCGCGGAAGGTCGAGACCTCGATCACCTCGTGTTCACGGCCGCGGCCATAGATCACGTGCACGATGCGGAAGCGCCGGCCGATGATGAAGGCGCGGCGGAACAGGTTCTTGACCTGCTCGGGCGTGGCGCTGGTGGCGACGTCGAAGTCCTTGGGCCGCAGGCCCAGCAGCAGGTCGCGCACCGCGCCGCCGACGATGTAGGCCTCGAAGCCGGCCTGTTTGAGGGTGCGCACCACGTCCAGGGCGCGCTGGTCGACCAGCTTCGGGTCGATGCCGTGGACGGAAACCGGCACGTCCTCGCGCTTGCCGAACTTGCTGGCCTTGGCGCTTTTGCCGGAGGCCTTGCCCAGCAGCTTGTCGATGAATTTCTTGATCATTCGAATAGGTTCAGGATGCGCCAGCCTCGCTCGGTGGCGATGGCGCTGAGGCGGGGGTCCGGGTTGGTCGCCACCGGCTCGGTCACTTTCTCCAGCAGCGGGAGATCGTTGAGGGAGTCGCTGTAGAAGCTGCTGTGCTCCACGTCGGCCCAGGACAGGCCGCGGGAAGCCAGCCATTGTTCCACACGCGCGACCTTGCCCTCGCGGAACGAGGGTGTGCCCCAGATGGCACCGGTCGGATTCCCCTGCGGGTCGCGCTCCAGGTCGATGGCGATCAGCTCGGAGACGCCGAAGGCTGCGGCGATGGGGCGGGTGACGAATTCGTTGGTGGCGGTGACGATCACCACCTGGTCGCCCGCCGCCTGGTGGCGCCGCACCAGCTCGACCGCCACCGGCCGGATGGCCGGGCGGATCACCTGGTCCATGAAGCGGCGGTGCGCGGCGTTGGACTTGTCCACCCCGTGTTCGGCCAGCGGGGCGACCGAGAAGCGGATGTACTCGTGGATGTCCAGCGTGCCGGCCTTGTACTGCTCGTAGAAAGCGTCGTTGGCGCGGGTGTGGGTTTCGGCGTCGCGCCAGCCCAGCTCCACGGTGAACTGGCCCCAGGCGTGGTCGGAGTCCAGGGGCAGCAGGGTGTGGTCCAGGTCAAACAGCGCAAGTCTCATTCGGGAAGGTCTTCATTCGTTGTCCAGCATGGACTTGATCAGCGGAATCGTGATGGCGCGCTGCGTGCGCAGGGCGTAGGCGTCGAGCTGGTCCAGCAGCATCATCAGGCTGGAGAGATCGCGCGAGAAGCGGTTGAGCATGAAGTCCATCACCTCATCACCCAGAAACACGCCGCGCTCGTCGGCGGCCCGCCGCAGCACGGAGCGGCGCTCGGTCTCGCCCAGGGCCTTGAGCTGGAACACATGGCCCCAGCCCAGGCGCGTGCGCAGGTCTTCGCGCAGGCGCAGGTCGGCCGGCGGCCGGTCGGCCGCGGCCAGCACCCAGCGCGCCGGGCCGTGGGCCGGGGTCTGGGCGTTGACGAACCAGTTGAAGGCCGCGGCCTGCTGCTCGGCGGTGTAGAGGTGGCAGTCGTCGAGGATCACCGCGTCCCAGCTCTCGTCGAACTCGATCGGGTGCAGGATGCCCGCCCCGATCCAGCCGGTGCGGGCGCCCAGGTCGCGCAGGGTTTCGCGCACCGCCCGCAGCAGGTGGGTCTTGCCGCTGCCGGGCTCGCCCCAGAGATAGGTGGGCACCGGCGAACGCAGGGGGTTGTAGGTCCACAGCCGCAGGTGCTCCAGCACGGCCTCGTTGCCCGCCGCCACGAAGTTGTCCAGCGTGGGCACGGGCGCCAGCCCGATGTCCAGCGCCATCTGTTTCATGGGCGGCTGAACCGGTTTCATTCCGCGCCGTCCTTCGGCTGGACCGGCGCGACCGGGGCGGTGGCTGCCCCGGGCAGGTACAGGTCGCTGGCCAAGTAGCCTGCCTTGGCGCGCCGGATGCCGACCAGCAGCACCGCGCTGGCCGGCAGGGCGATCAGCACGCCGACGAAGCCGAACAGGTGGCCAAAGGCCATCAGGGCGAAGATGACCGCGATGGGATGCAGGCCGATGCGCTCGCCCAGCAGGCGCGGCGTCACGTACATGCTTTCGGCCACCTGCCCCACCGCATAAACCACACCCACCAGCGCCACGCCGGTCAGGCTCTGGAACTGCAGCACCGCGGCCAGCAGGCCCATCACCAGCCCCAGACCGAAGCCGAGATACGGAACGAACACGGCCAGCCCGGTGAACACACCGATCGGCAGCGCCAGCTTCAGGCCCACCAGGGCCAGCGCCACCGTGTAGAACACCGCCAGCACCCCCATCACCAGCAGCTGGCCGCGCAGGTACTGGCCCAGCACCTCGTCGGTCTCGTCCAGGAAACTCTGCACAGAGGGCAGCCAGCGGGGAGGAATCAGCCGCTTGCTGCGTTCCACCAACCCCGCCCAGTCCAGCAGCAGGTAGTAGGCCACGATGGGCGTGAGCACCAGGTTGCCGAACACCGCCGCCAGCGCGCTGCCGCCGATGCGCAGCGAGGACAGCAGGCCATTGATCAGTTCCTGTTCGTGCCCGGTGACAAGATCCTTGAGCCACTCGCGCACCTGGGCCACATCGATCTGCAGGTCGATGCCGAAGCGCCCCGCCAGCGGCACCAGGCTGTCGTTGACCCGGTCCAGCAGCGCCGGCACCTGTTCCTTGAGCAGCGGCACCTGCTTGGTGATGACGGGCACGATCAGCAGCACCACCGCCAGCAGCACCAGCATGAGCAGGGCGATGGCCACACCAGCGCCCAGCCAGCGGGGAATCCGTCGGTCGTTGAGCTTTTCCACCAGCGGGTGCAGCGCGTAGGCCATCACCGCGGCCAGCACGAAGGGCATCAGCACCGGCGCCAGCACCGTCAGCAGTGCCCAGATCGCCACGGCGATGGCGACCCAGGTCAGGGAACGGATCTGCGCGGGGGAAAGGGTCATGGGGTGCAAGCTCGGGTGAACGGGGGCCGGAGGGCGAACCCTTAAAATCAGCCGCAAATTCTAGTCCCCGGCCCGCGCGGGCCCTCTCCCCGCCCTCCCCCTATGACCTCCAGCACCACCCCCCTTTCCTACAAAGACGCCGGCGTCGACATCGACGCGGGCGACGCGCTGGTCGAGCGCATCAAGCCGCTGGCCAAGAAGACCATGCGCGAAGGCGTGCTGGCCGGCATCGGCGGCTTCGGCGCGCTGTTCGAAGTGCCCAAGCGCTACCAGGAGCCGGTGCTGGTGAGCGGCACCGACGGCGTGGGCACCAAGCTCAAGCTGGCCTTTGAATGGAACCTGCACGACACCGTGGGCATCGACCTGGTGGGCATGAGCGTCAACGACGTGCTGGTGCAGGGCGCCGAGCCGCTGTTCTTCCTCGACTACTTCGCCTGCGGCAAGCTGGACGTGGAAACCGCAGCGGCCGTGGTCGGCGGCATCGCCAAGGGTTGTGAACTCTCCGGCTGCGCCCTGATCGGCGGCGAAACCGCCGAAATGCCCGGCATGTACCCGGCCGGCGAGTACGACCTGGCCGGCTTCTGCGTCGGCGCGGTCGAAAAGTCCAAGATCCTGACCGGCAAGGACGTGAAACCGGGCGACGTGGTGCTGGGCCTGGCCTCGCACGGCGTGCACTCCAATGGCTTCTCGCTGGTGCGCAAATGCATCGAACGCGCCGGCAGCGACCTGCCCGCCACGCTGGACGGCCAGCCCTTCCGCCAGGCCATCATGGCCCCGACCCGCCTGTACGTGAAGAACGTGCTCGCCACCCTGGCCAAGCACCCTGTGAAGGCGCTGGCCCACATCACCGGCGGCGGCCTGCTGGAGAACATCCCCCGCGTGCTGCCCGAGGGCACGGCCGCCCACCTCAAGAAGGGCAGCTGGCCGCAGACCGAGCTGTTCGCCTGGCTGCAGAAGGTCGCTGGCATCGACGACATCGAGATGAACCGCACCTTCAACAACGGCATCGGCATGGTGGTGGTCATCGACGCCGCCGAAGCCGCGGCCTGCGCCGCCACGCTGCGCGAACTGGGTGAGACGGTGTATCAGATCGGTGCCATCGCGCCCAAGGGCGACGGCGCGTCGGTGGTCGTGGCCTGAGAACACATCCTCCGACCCAACGGGAGCCTCATGGTGAGGCGCGCACCAGCCGCACCGCAACCGTGCGCGGACGGTTGAAACCTGGGCTTCCGTGAAAGGCTGGAACGTAATCACCGTTTCGGCCATCCGTCTGCAAACGGCCCTCCAAAAAAACAACGATCCAGGCACGGTCCGTGTTGCTGAGGTCCAATGTGGAGCTCCAGTAGTTCCAGTGTTCATTCCCGGCAAACCCAGGAAAAGCCACTGTATCGATTGATGGAGATTGGCAACGCCTGTCGACAAGGCTGGCCAGTTCCTTCACGTTGGGCAACCGCCAACCCGGCGTACTTTGTGCGAGCCTCATCGCTTCCTCGTGGTACACGAGGGTGGGTTGTCCGGTGCACTGGGACCCGTTCCAGGTTTGTCCCACACTGCAGCGCGCCCACACCAGTCCCGTCTTGCTGTCTGCAACCTCCGCGCCATTGGCGATGAAGCGCCCGGGCGTGACCGGGCAGGCGGCCTGGGAAGCCAGCACCCAACTGCTCAGAAGCAAGCCCAACATCCCTCTGAAATTCATGATGATCCCTTTGTTAGAGTTTGAAGCACAAACTTGCTTTGCAAATGCAGCGGGTTGATTTGCTCTAACCTACCGTCAAATCAATTCACTTCAATTCATTTCACCGACCATCGCGCACCAATCGAAGCCTCAGCTCACGGTAGCGATTGATCGTTGAAATATTCCCTGATTCAAAATCAACATACCAGGCAATACTTGGAAACGCGTACCCGGAATCGGATGTCCAGTGATATGCCCAGGGAGCAGACGGAGCGTTTACAAACCAGTCCGTATTGAGCTTGACAGCCGGACGAGTCCGGCTGTAATCCATCACGCCATGCAGTTCGTCACTGGTGGGTAAACGCCAATCGGTGAATCCACACAGAGCAATGCCGTTCACATAGCCAACATACCCTACGGTATTATTGGCAGCATTGATCTCCGCCAGAGTCGGATTCACATTTGGGCCAGGAAAACCGTCTTTTTGCGGCTGCGTCGTATCGTCGTAATTGGTATAAACATTGCCCCCACTCCGTGGGCCTGCCGCCTCCTTGCCCTCCCACACCAGTCCGGTCACATCATCCCTGATGCAACTGGTGCGCGGATAAGTGCCACCACCCGCCATTGGCACTTCGCTGTAACTCATGGGATTGAAGGCAACCCGGTGTCCGTCTTGTTCACTGTTGAATTGAATGGTGCGGGCGGAGCTGCAATTCACCGCCGCAGGACTAAGTCCGGCTTCAAAGCACTGCAACGCTGTCATTCCCGTATGCGGCAGAGTCAACATTGTGAAGACATAATAACCAATGCCTTCATATCGATATTGAGGCAGACCATTGATGACCGAGTCGCGCTCTGAGGACCTGCTGGTATAAAAATGAAAACCGCGAGCGATGTTGTAGTGTCGATACAATGGTATGGTTTGTGCACCCGGGACTTTGCTGGCGTAATAGGCAATGCCGTCATAGGAGAATTGCGGCAAGCTGGTCTGAATCATCGCCCGTTCGTCTTCACTGATCGTGTAGAAGTGAACCCCGGTCTGGGTATTGAAGAACCGATGCACTGGATTCAAGCCTGCCCCCGGAACACTGCTGACGATGAAGGCGGGTCCTTCCAGTCTGAATTGAGGGGAGGAGGCCAATACCGCATCTCTCTCTGCTTCGCTTGCCGTGTAAAAGTGAGCCGCCGTCTGTGCATTGAAGAAGCGGTAGACGGTGGCTGGACCGCCAAGGACGGCAGCCTTGACGGCGCGTGCGGTGGACTTGTTGCGGTTCGACTGCTCAGCCGCTTGCGCCAGCTCGGCGCTGTTAAGTCCTGCAGCCTTCAAGAGCAATGCGTCGGACTCTTGAGGGGTGACCCGGGAAGACGTTGCGCTGGTATGAGGCTGACTGGCCACGGGTGTGGAACTCTGGCCACCACCACATGCACTCAACAGCACCGCTGCCCAACAGCATGCCGGCCAGCGCCAGCTATGCAGTTTGAAGAATCTCCGCATAAAACCTCCCGAGTATTTAGTAAGTGTAATGTTCGCCACGCGACATCAGAAGCACTGCGCTGCTTCTTGTGCTTTTTGCGCGAACACTATCCCCAAATGACCGGGCGCGGCTTTTTTCGAACGGATCGGTTTGTTCAATCCTGCAAGGATGGCAGACCGCGAATCAATGAGCGTCGCCATACCCCCCCCATATCCGGCGCCACTCCACGATCCTCCATGCGCGCCTGAAGCCAGCCCGGCGGCGCTTGGGTAATCTTGGCCTGATGTCCTGATCTGATCGAAACCTGTCCGCCGCGGACGCGGACAGGCGGCGCTCCGGCAGGAACAATGCAGCCATCTTTTCAAAGGAGCTGCCCCATGAACACCGCCCTGCTGGTCATCGACGTACAGGAATCCTTCCGCCACCGCCCCTACTTCGACGCCTCGGCACTGCCCGCTTACATGGCCGAGCAGAACGCCCTGATCGATGGCTGCCTCGCGCAGGGCATCCCGGTCGTCCGCATCCTGCACAGCGACGGGCCGGGGACACCGGACAACCCCTTCTCGCACGCCAGCGGCCATGTCCGTCCGCTGGCCGAGTTGTCCGTTTTTGATCCGGCCGCCAGCTTCGTCAAGCGCCGGCACAGCGCCCTGGTCGGCACCGGGCTGGACGTCTGGCTGACCGAAAACGGCATCCGCCGCCTGATCGTCAGCGGCATCCGCACCGAGCAGTGCTGCGAAACCACCACCCGCCACGCCTCCGACCTCGGCTGGGAGGTCGACTATGTGCTGGACGCCACGCTGACCTTCGACATGACCCAGCCCGACGGCTCGCCCCTGACCGCGGCCGAGATCAAGGCGCGCACCGCCACCGTGCTGCAAGGCCGCTTCTGCACCCTCACCTCGGTGGACGAGGCGCTGGCACGCGCCGGGGCCTCGGCGTGACCCGTCCGTTCGGCATCGCCATCCTGGCCTTCGACGATGTCGAGGCGCTGGACCTGGCCGGTCCCTACGAAGTGTTCACCACGGCCGCCCGCATGGCGGCCCGCCCCGAGGCCGCGGACTGGCCCGGCCAACCGGTCGCGGCGGGCTGGCAGGTGGCCTGCGTGGCGCGCACCCGGGCGCCGGTGTGTGCCCGGGCCGGGCTGCAGGTGCTGCCGACCCGGGATTTCAGCGACGAGACACCGGTGGACCTGCTGATCGTGCCCGGCGGGGTGGTCGACGCCGCCGCCCGCTGCCCGGACACACTGGCCTGGGTGCGGCGCGCCGGCGCGCGGGCGACGCTCACGGCCTCGGTCTGCACGGGCGTGTTCGTGCTGGCCGCCGCCGGGGTGGTGACCAACCACCGGGTGACGACGCACTGGGAGGACCTGGCCGACCTGCGCCGCCAGTGGCCGTTGCTGGACGTGGTCGATGGCGTGCGCTGGGTCGAGGACGGCCGCGTGTTCAGTTCGGCGGGCATCAGCGCCGGCATCGACCTGTCGCTGCACCTCGTGGCCCGACTGACCTGCCCCGAACTGGCCGAACGCACCGCACGACAGATGGACTACCGATGGATGAGCCGACCCGACTGACACCACCCACCGTGGTGGACGTGCACTTTGTGCTGCTGGACGACAGCCTGATCCTCGACTGGGCGGGCCCGGCCGAGGCGCTGCGCATGGCCAACCAGTCGCTGCTGGCCAAAGGCCGGCCGGCGGCCTTTGCGCTGCATTTCACCGGCCCCCGCGCCGAAACGGTCAGTTCGGTGGGTGCCCGGGTGTCGCATCTGGCCCCGCTGCCCGACCTGTCTCAGCCCCAGCGCCCGCAGTGGGTGGTGCTGGTGGGCCAGCCGGGCGACCGGGTGGAGCTGGACAGCCCTGCGGCGCGCGAGTTGCTGCACTGGCTGCGCGGCCTGCGCCTGACTGAGGGACAGGTGGAGCTGATGTGCATTTGCGCAGGTGCCGTGGTGGCCGCCCGCGCCGGCCTGCTGGCGCGCCGCAAGGCCACGACGCACCACCACCACCTGGACGAGCTGCGCCAGTCCGCGCCCGACTGCGAGGTGCTGGCCAACCGGGTGTTCGTGCTGGACGCTCCGGTGTTCAGCAGCGCCGGCGTGACCACCGGCATCGACCTCACGCTGCACCGCATCGCCGCCCGCCTGGGGCCGGCACTCGCAGCCGAAGTGGCACAGACCATGGTGGTGGCGCTGCGCCGGGGCCCGCAGGACCCCGAACTCTCGCCCTTCCTGCACCACCGCGACCACCTGCACCCCGTCCTTCACCGGGTGCAGGACGCGGTGAGCCAGGCGCCGCAGGAGGCCTGGACCGTGCCGCGCATGGCCGACCGGGGCCACACCTCGGCGCGCCACCTGACCCGCCTGTTCGAAGAACACGCGGGGGTGTCACCGCTCACCTACCTGCAGCGCATCCGGCTCGCGGTGGCCCAGGCAGCGCTGCAGAGCGGGCGCAACGTCACGCAGGCTGCGCAGATTTCGGGGTTCGGGTCGGACACCCAGTTGCGCCGCGCCTGGCACCGGCACGGACAGCCGGGCACGCCCGGCACCACGCACAGAGCGGCGGCCCGCTGAGCGCTCAGCCCCGGGCGCGGCGCAGCTCGTTCAGCCGCGACTGAATGGCGTCGCGGTCCAGCGCATCGTCGGTGTGGGCGATGTAGACCTCCAGGTCCTGCGCGGCCAGGGCGGCATCGCCCATTTCGGCCCAGGCCAGGCCCCGGTCACGGTACTCGATCCAGGCATCGGGCAGCAGGATCAGCAGCCGGTCCTGCACCGCGATCAGGCGCAGCCAGTCTTCCTGCGTGCGGTGGATTTCCTTGAGGTTGCGCAGCATGCGGGCGATGATGTCGCGCGAGGGCGCCGCCTGCAGGTACAGACCCACCGGCACGTCGAAGTCGTCGACCAGCCCGTTGCGCCGCTTGTAAGGCTCCAGCCGCTCGGACAGCTCCTCGCGGCTGAGCGACTGGCCGGTGAAGGGGTCGATCACCACCTGCCCTTCCGGCAGGTTGATCTTGACCAGGAAGTGGCCCGGGAAATTGATGCCGCGAGCCTTCAGGCCCAGCCCTTGCGCCAGCTCCAGCCACAGCACCGCCAGCGAGATCGGGATGCCGCGGCGCGTCCTGAGCAGCACGTTGAGGTGGCTGTTGTCGGGATCGTGGTAGTCGTTGACGTTGCCGCCAAAGCCCAGATCCCTGAAAAAGAACTGGTTGAGCGCACGCAGGCGCTGCAGGGGCTCGGCGTCCGAGGGGCTGCGCCGGCGCAGGCGCGAGAGCAGCACATCCACCTCGCCCAACACCTCCTGCACATCCAGGTCCGGGTACTCGTCCTGGGCGATGGAAGCGGCCGCTTCCAGCAGGGGCAGGCTGTCGTCGTCCTTCACCAGCGAGGCGAAATACGCCAGCGGCGTCGACGAGGGAAGTTCAAAGGCGGAAGGCATGATGGATTCATTTTCGGACGAATTGCCGAAGTTTTAAACCCGAAAGCACCAGAGCGACAAAGTACAGCAGCGCCGCCCCCACCACGATCGCGGCCATCAGGCCGACCCGCAGCAGCGCACCGCCCTCGAACGCCACCCAGTTCACCGAACCTGCGCTCCACATCAGGAACACCGCCAACAAGGCGCTGGCGGCCAGCACCTGCATCGCAAAGCGCGCCCAGCCCGGGGCCGGACGGTAGGCGCCACGCCGCACCAGGCCGATCAGCAGCCACAGCGCGTTGACCATCGCGCCCAGGCCGATGGCCAGCGCCAGACCGGCGTGGGCCAGGCGGGGCACGAACACCAGGTTCATGGCCTGGGTCAGCAGCAGCACCACGATGGCGATCTTCACCGGCGTGCGGATGTCCTGGCGCGCATAGAAACCCGGCGCCAGCACCTTGATCGCCACCAGGCCCAGCAGGCCGGCGCCGTAGCCCATGAGGGCGGTCGTGGTCTGGGCCACGTCGCGCTCGGAGAACGCGCCGTAGTGGTAGAGCACCGCCACCAGGGGCTTGGCAAAGGTCAACAGGGCCACCGCGCAGGGCACCGCCAGCAGCACCACCAGCCGCAGCCCCCAGTCCAGCAGCGCGCTGTAGCGCTCGCCGTCGTCGGCAGCCCGGGCGGCCGCCAGCTGAGGCAGCAGCACCACGCCCAGCGCCACGCCCAGCATCGCGGTCGGGAACTCCATCAGCCGGTCGGCGTAGCTGAGCCAGCTCACGCTGCCGGTGGCCAGGTGGGAGGCGATCTGCGTGTTGATCAGCAGCGAGATCTGCGCCACGCTCACGCCCAGCAGGGCCGGCAGCATCAGCGTGGTCACGCGCCGCGTGCCCGGGTGCGCCCAGGCCGCCCTGAGCGACGACCAGCGCAGGCCCACGCGCGGCAGCATGCCGATGCGCAACAGCGCCGGGATCTGCACCCCCAGCTGCAGGGCACCTCCCAGCATCACGCCGGCCGCCATCGCGTAGATCGGCTCGATGCCCAAGGACTGGAACCAGGGCGCCCCCAGCCAGGCGGCGCCGATCATCGCCACGTTCAGCAGTACCGGCGTCGCAGCTGGCACGGCGAATTTTTTCCAGGTGTTCAGCACACCCGCCGACAGCGCCACCAGCGACATGAAGCCGATGTAGGGAAACATCCAGCGCGTCATCAGCACCGCCGACTCGAAGCCTTGGGGACTCTGCTTGAGGCCGCTGGCCATGGCCCAGACCAGCATCGGAGAGATCGCCACCCCCACCACGCAAGTGGCCACCAAGGCCCAGACCAGCACGGTGGCGATCTGGTTCACCAGTTCGCGGGTGGCGTCGTCGCCATCCTTGGCACGCACACCCGCGAGCACCGGCACGAAGGCCTGGCTGAACGCGCCCTCGGCGAACAGGCGGCGCAGCAGGTTCGGAATTCGGAAGGCGACGTTGAAGGCGTCGGTCAGGGCGCTGGCGCCGAAGGTGGACGCCATCAGCAGCTCGCGCACCAGACCGGTGATGCGCGAGGCCAGGGTCAACAGGGAAACCAGGGAGGCGGACTTGAAGAGCGACACCGCGGCAGTGTAACCACCCGGTCGCCGCCCGGCGGCCAGAACTGGCCTCACCTGGGGGTGCGTGATAGAATCGCGGGCTTTGCTGGCAACATCCCCAAACACTCAAAGGATATACACATGGCAACCAAGCCGAAGAAAAAGAACCCCCGTCTGGCGTCTGGCCGCAAGCGCGTCCGCCAGGACGTCAAACTGAACGCCGCCAACACCTCGCTGCGTTCCAAGTACCGCACCGCCGTCAAGAACGTCGAGAAGGCCATTCTGGCCGGCGACAAGACCAAGGCCGCCGAGCTGTTCGGCAAGATGCAGGCCGTGGTCGACAGCGTTGCCGACAAGGGCATCTTCCACAAGAACAAGGCCTCGCGCGACAAGAGCCGCCTGTCCGCCAAGGTCAAGGCCCTGGCCACCGCCGCCGCCTGATTCGGGCGACGTGCACCAGCCCGGACCGGTTCTCCGGTCCGCCGTTTGAAACGGTGCGCTGCCAGCAAAAAAAGAAAACCGCCCTCCGGGGCGGTTTTTCTTTGGGCGCTCGACAACCGACAGGAGAGGTTTCCGGCGCGCGTGACCGTCCCCCAGGGCACCCGTGGAACTGGCTTTGCCAGGCCACAGGGTGCGTCCCCCCGCGCAGCAGGGGGGAAACCGCGTCAGCGGCGCAGGGGGGACTTCATTCAGTCATCCCCGCCGATGAGCCCGCCCAGCAGGCCACCGCCCAGGATGCCCGCCGCCAGGCCGCCCTGCTCCCCGCCCGAGCCACCACCGCCCTGCGTGCGCGGCGCCGCCGCGAAGATGCGCGAGGCCAGGCGCGCAAACGGCAGCGACTGGATCCAGACCGTGCCCGGTCCGCGCAGGGTGGCAAAGAACAGGCCTTCGCCACCGAACAGCGCGGTTTTCACGCCACCCACGAACTGGATGTCGAAATCGATGCCCGTGGTGTAGGCCACCACGCAGCCGGTGTCGACCCGCAGCACCTCGCCCGGCGCCAGATCTCGCTTGAGCACCGTGCCGCCTGAGTGCACGAAGGCCAGACCGTCGCCTTCGAGCTTCTGCATGATGAACCCTTCACCGCCGAAGAAGCCGGTGCCCAGCTTGCGCTGGAAGGCGATGCCCAGGGACACGCCCTTGGCCGCGCAGAGGAAGGCGTCGCGCTGGCAGATCAGGGTGCCACCGATCTGGGACAGGTCGAAGGGAATGATCTTGCCGGTGTAGGGCGCCGCGAACCCCACCTTGCGCTTGCCGCTGCCCTGGTTGGTGTAGACCGTGGTGAACAGCGACTCGCCGGTGATCAGGCGCTTGCCCGCACCCAGCAGCTTGCCGAACAGACCGCCGGCGCCCGACCCGGCGGAGCCGTCACCGAAGACGGTGGTCATGCCGATGCCGTCCTCCATGTACATCATGCTGCCGGCCTCGCCGATTGCGGCCTCGCCCGGGTCCAGCTCGATCTCGACGAACTGCATGTCGTCGCCGTGCAGGTAGTAGTCAACAACGTCCATTGCCATGGGAACACGCTCCTGATTCGGTTGGGAAGAAATCCGGAGCGGGAGCATACCCGCGAAGAAACGCGGGCTTCAGCCCTTGGCGGGCGGCTCGGGCAGCAGGCAGCCTTCGACGACCTGCAGGTCGTTGTCCTTGGCGAAGTTCATGACGAAGTCCCAGGCCATGGGCTCGGCCTCGCGCAGGTCGGTGTGCACGATCACCACCTTGGTGCCGTTCATCACCGTCGGCACGCACCAGGGCGAGTAGGCGATGTGGCTGCCGATGCGGCCGGACGCACCACCCGGGCCGAACGGGCTCATCACGCCCGCCAGACGCTCCGCCCAGTCGCTGGGGCGAAACGTGCGCCCATCCCGGGTGATTCCCTGGATGAACACTTGTTTGGTGGTGGGGCGGTCGGCCATGGAATGGAATGCCGTTGCGGATGGCGGTATTCTATCTTATATAAGACTTGAGATCAGGGTTAACCCGGCCGACGGCGGCTGACGGTACTGTGCCGCATCTCTGTGATGCAGAACAAGCAAAGAAGATGCCGGTGCCTGCCCCTAAAATCGCCTTTCAACGGCTCAACCTGCGTTGAGCCGCTTCTTTTTCTGGCCCCTGCTTCCGGAGTTTCCTCATGAAAGCCGCCCCCATCGTTCCGTCTTCGCCCCATGTGATGAACACCTACGGCCGCCTGCCGATCGCGCTGACGCACGGCAAGGGATGCCGCGTCTGGGACGTCAACGGCAAGGAGTACCTGGACGCACTGGCCGGCATCGCGGTGAACACCCTTGGGCATGGCCACCCCAAACTGGTGAAAGCGCTGCAGCAGCAGGTGGCGGACATGATCCACTGCTGCAACTACTACCACGTGCCCGGCCAGGAAGAACTGGCCAAGCTGCTGGTGGAGCGTTCGGGCCTGACCAATGCCTTCTTCTGCTCCACCGGGCTGGAGGCCAACGAGGCTGCGCTCAAGCTGGCGCGCAAGTTCGGCCACGACAAAGGCATCGAGAAACCGCAGATCGTGGTCTACGAGAAGGCCTTCCACGGCCGCTCCATCGCCACCCTGTCGGCCACGGGCAACCCCAAGGTGCAGGCCGGCTTCGGCCCGCTGGTCGAAGGCTTCATCCGCGTGCCGGCCAACGACCTGGAGGCGCTGAAGAAAGCGACCCAGGGCAACCCGAACGTGGTCGCCGTGTTCTTCGAGACCATCCAGGGCGAAGGCGGCATCAACCCCATGCGCGCCGAGTACCTGCAGGGCGTGCGCGCGCTGTGCGACGCCAACGACTGGCTGATGATGATCGACGAGGTGCAGTGCGGCATGGGCCGCACCGGCAAGTGGTTTGCCCACCAGTGGGCCGGCATCAAGCCCGACGTGATGCCCCTGGCCAAGGGCCTGGGCTCGGGCGTGCCGATCGGTGCCGTCGTCGCCGGCCCCAAGGCCGCGAACATCTTCGGTCCGGGCAACCATGGCACCACCTTCGGTGGCAACCCGCTGTCCATGCGCGCGGGCATCGAGACCATCCGCATCATGGAAGAAGACGGCCTGCTGCAGAACGCCGCCAGGATGGGCACGCTGATCCAGACCAAACTGGTCACCGCCCTGATGGGCAAGAAGGGCGTGAAAGAGGTGCGCGGCCAAGGCCTGATGATCGGCATCGAGCTGGAGCAGCCCTGCGGCGTGATCACGCAGCGCGCGGCCGACGCCGGCCTGCTGCTGTCGGTCACGGCCGACAACGTGATCCGACTGGTGCCGCCGCTGATCATCAGCGGCGCCGAGGCCGACGAAATTGTCGCCCGCCTGCTGCCGATCATCGAGACCTTCCTGAAAGAACAGGGCTGACCGCCCGGAGCGCACCGCATGAGCATCCGCCACTACCTGCAGTTCAAGGACTTCAGCGCCGCCGAATACGGCTACCTGCTGCGCCGCGCCGCCTTCATCAAGGCCAAGTTCAAGGCCGTGGAGAAGTACCAGCCCTTCGCCGACCCGGACCGCACCCTGGCCATGATCTTCGAGAAGGCCAGCACGCGCACCCGCGTGAGCTTCGAGGCCGGCATGTACCAGATGGGCGGCTCGGTGGTGCACCTGACCACCGGCGACAGCCAGCTCGGCCGCGCCGAGCCGATTGAAGACAGCGCGCGCGTGATCAGCCGCATGGTCGACATCGTGATGATCCGCACCTTCGGCCAGGACAAGCTGGAGAAGTTCGCGCAGTTCTCGCGCGTGCCGGTCATCAACGGACTGACCAATGAGTTCCATCCCTGCCAGATCCTGGCCGACCTGTTCACGCTGACCGAGTACCGCCCGGCCCCCAGCGGCGACCCGCTGGACGCCGTCCGCGGCAAGGTGGTGGCCTGGGTGGGCGACGGCAACAACATGGCCAACACCTGGCTGCAGGCGGCCGAGCTGCTGGGCTTCACGGTGCACGTGAGCACGCCCAGCGGCTACGAGGTGGACGCGAAGCTGGCCGGCATCAGCAACCCGGCCTGCTACAAGGTGTTCAAGGACCCGAAGGAAGCCTGCCAGGGCGCCGACCTGGTGACCACCGACGTGTGGACCAGCATGGGCTACGAGGCCGAGAACGAGGTGCGCCGTGCCGCCTTCAAGCAGTGGTGCGTGGACGAGGCCATGATGGCCGTGGCCCAGCCCGACGCGCTGTTCATGCACTGCCTGCCCGCCCACCGCGGCGAGGAAGTGACCGCCGAGGTCATCGACGGCCCGCAGAGCGTGGTCTGGGACGAGGCCGAGAACCGCATGCACGTGCAGAAGGCGCTGATGGAATACCTGCTGCTGGGCCACCTGGCCTGAGCCGCCCCGTGAGCGCCTGCACGACCTGCGGCGCCTGCTGCGCCAGCTTCCGCGTGGACTTCTCGGTGTTCGAGACGCAATCCGAAGGCGGCAGCGTGCCCGATGGCCTGTGGGTGCCGGTGACCGACGGCATCAGCCGCATGCGCGGCACCGACCACGGCCGCCCGCGCTGCGCGGCGCTGTACGGCCCCGTGGGCCAGAAGGCGACCTGCGGCATCTACGAATGGCGACCCAGCCCCTGCCGCGAGTTCGAGGAAGGCAGCGACGCCTGTGCGTCGGCGCGCCGCCGCCACGGCCTGCCTGCCCTGGGCGATGGCCGGTCTCTCTGAACACGCGCCCCAATGCAAGCCCTGCTCGACGCCATCGCCCGCGCCACACCGGGCTCCGACGCGCAACGCCTGTTCCATGGCCGCGGCGGCCTGCACCCCGGCTGCGAAGACTGGGCACTGGACTGGTACCCGCCCGTGTGGGTGCTCACCAAGTTCGGCGAGGCCACCGACGACGAGACCCGTGCCGTGGGTGAGGCCCTGGCGGCCCGGCAGGCGCAGATCGCGCCCGGCCAGCCGCTGAACTGGGTGTTCCAGCGCCGCCAGCCCGATGGGCCGGTCAGCCGCCCCGTCACCGACGTGATGGCCGGCGGCGTGCCCGATCCGCATGTGGTGACCGAAGACGGTGCGCGCTACCGCGTGCAGGTTCAGCGCGGCCAGAACCACGGCCTGTTCCTCGACATGGCCGAAGGCCGGCGCTGGGTGCGCGCCCACGCGAACGGCGCCAAGGTGCTCAACCTGTTCGCCTACACCTGCGCCTTTTCGGTGGCCGCACTGCAGGGCGGTGCGAAGGAAGTGGTCAACCTCGACATGGCGCAGGGTGCGCTGACCACCGGCCAGCAGAACCACCAGCTCAACGGCATGCACGGCCGCGCGAAGTTCCTGGCGCACGACCTGTTCAGCTCCTGGGGCAAGGTCACGCGAATGGGGCCATACGACCTGGTGGTCGCCGACCCACCGAGCTATCAGAAGGGCAGCTTCGTGGCGACCAAGGACTGGCCGCGCCTGCTGCGCCGCCTGCCCGACCTGCTCAAGCCCGGCGGCCGCGCCCTGCTTTGCCTGAACGCGCCGGAGATTCCCGAGCAGTTCCTGCGCGACCAGCTGGCCGCCGAAGCGCCGGTACTGGTGATCGAGCAGCGCCTGCCCAACCCCGCCGCCTTCGCCGACGTGTCGCCCGACCGCGCGCTGAAGGTGCTGGTGGTGCGGCTGCCGGCGCTGGCCTGACCGGCTTCAGTGGCAGCCGCCCGAGCGGCCGCTGCAGCCCTTGCAGGCCCCGCAGGCCGACGGTGGTGGGGTCTCGGCCTCCGCCGGGTTGCGCAGCGGCGACCCGGACCGCACGCGGCGCCACCACGGCCGCAGCAGGTAGACCAGCGCGCCGCCCACGCACAGCAGCACGATCAGAAACTGGATGTTCATGAACCGCTCCAGGCCAGCACCAGCCGGTAGGTGAACCACGAGGCCACCCAGGCCAGGGCGAACAGGTAGACCGTGACGATGGCCGCGTGGCGCCAACCCCCCGCCTCGCGCCGGATCGCCGCCAGCGTGGCCACGCACTGCGGCGCGTAGACGAACCACACCAGCAGCGACAGCGCCGTGGCCAGTGACCACTGGCTGCCGATCAGGCCACCGAGTGCGTCGGCCACCTGGTCGCCGCTGGCGCTCAGCGCGTACACCGTGCCCAGCGCCGCAACCACGACCTCGCGCGCGGCCATGGCCGGGATCAGCGCCACCACGATGCGCCAGTCGAAACCCAGCGGCGCGAACAGCGGCGCCAGCAACAGGCCCAGGCGGCCGGCGAAGCTGGCTTCGACCGGCGCGCCGGTGAATCCCTCCGGCGGCGCCGGGTAGCTGGAGAGGAACCACAGCAGCACCATCAGCGCCAGGATGATCCCGCCCACGCGCCGGATGAAGATCAGCGCGCGCTCCCACAGGCCGCGCGCGATGTTGCGCACGCTGGGCCAGCGGTAGGCCGGCAGCTCCATCAGCAGCGGCGTCGACCGGCGGCCGGCGCCGCGGCGCGAGACGATGAAAGCCACCGCCATCGCGCTGGCGATGCCCAGCGCGTACAGCCCGAACAGCACCAGACCCTGCAGGTTGAACAGGCCGGCCACGCTGCGCTGAGGCACGAAGGCGCCGATCAGCAGCGCGTACACCGGCAGCCGCGCCGAGCAGGTCATCAGCGGCGCCACCAGGATGGTGAGCCAGCGGTCGCGCCAGTGGCTGATGGTGCGCGTGGCCATGATGCCGGGCACCGCGCAGGCGAAGCTGGACAGCAGCGGAATGAACGAGCGGCCCGAGAGCCCCACGCTGCCCATCAGCCGGTCCATGAGGAAAGCCGCGCGCGGCAGGTAGCCCGAGTCTTCGAGCAGGAAGATGAACAGGAACAGCACCAGGATCTGCGGCAGGAACACCAGCACGCCACCCACGCCCGCGATCACGCCGTCCACCAGCAGGCTGCGCAACGGGCCTTCGGCCATGTGCGCAGCCACCTGTTCGCCCAGCCAGCCCATGCCCGCTTCGATCAGGTCCATGGGCCAGGCGGCCCAGGCGAACACCGCCTGGAACATCAGCAGCAACAGGCCCGCCAGCAGCACGTAGCCCCAGACCGGGTGCAGGGCCCAGCGGTCGATGCGGTCGTCGGCGGTCCAGCGGCGCGGCGGCTCGTCCAGCACCGCGGCCAGCAGGCTGCGCACGCGCAGGTTCAGCTGCCCGGGGTCGGTCGCCACGCCCAGGTCGCCGGGTGCTTGCGCTGGCGGCAGACCGGCCGCCATCAGTTCGTCGAGCTGGCGCAGCAGGGCCTGGGCACCGTCGCGCTGCACGCCCACGGCCGTGACCACCGGCAGGCCCAGTTCTTCGGCCAGGCGGGCGGTGTCGATGCGCAGCCCCCGCGCCTGCGCCACATCGGCCATGTTCAGCACCAGCACCATCGGCAGGCCCAGCGCCTGGGCTTCCAGCACCAGGCGCAGGTTCAGGCGCAGGTGGGTGGCGTCGACCACGCAGACCAGCAGGTCGGGCCGCGCCTCGCCGGGCAGGCGGCCGGTGACCACGTCGCGCGTGACCGACTCGTCCTGGCTCAGCGGCTCCAGGCTGTAGGTGCCCGGCAGGTCCAGCACCTGGGCCCGCCGGCCCTGCGGGGTTTCGAGCCAGCCCTGCTTGCGCTCGACCGTCACGCCGGCGTAGTTGGCGACCTTCTGGCGCGCACCGGTGAGCAGGTTGAACAGCGCGGTCTTGCCGCAGTTCGGGTTGCCCAGCAGCGCCAGGCGGGGCAGTGCCACAGCGCCGTTCATGCCGCCTCCCGCACGCGCAGCAGCGCCGCCTCGTGGGCCCGCAGCGCGAAGGTCGAGCCACCCACGCGCACGGCGATCGGCCCACCACGGCCGCCGGCGCGCGCCACGATTTCGACCACCTCGCCGGGCAGGAAGCCGATCTCGGCCAGGCGGTGCAGGGTCCGGCGAACCTCGGGGTCGTGCACCGTCGCAAAACCCTGCAGCAGCGCCGGGGTGCGCAGGGGCCAGGCGTCGAGGGTACGCGGCGCGGTGTCGCGGGCGTCCGGGCAGGCGCCGGTGCAGGAAGGGGACGGGGCAGTGGACATGGTGAAACCCGACATTGGAAGAAGAGATGTTTCCAATGTAATCAAACGAGAGTGGTTCTCATTTGCTTTTAATCAAAGTCTGGCCGATTTCTTTGCCCTGCATCCAATTTGCTTTAGGTTTAAATTATTTTCTGATCGTTGGGAATAACCGACACCACGGTTTTTTCGTGGGTGCTACCTTCCGCTAACCATGAAAAAGCTCTGGGACATTTCCCCTCCTGTGCATGCCGGATCGCCCGTGTTTCCGGGCGACACGGCCTATTCGCAACAGTGGGTGGCCCGCATCGGCCCCGGCTGCCCGGTCAACGTGAGTGCCATCACGCTGAGCCCGCACGTGGGCGCCCACGCCGACGCGCCGCTGCACTACGACCCCGAGGGCGCGGCCATCGGCGCTGTGGACCTGCAGGCCTTCATCGGCCCGTGCCGGGTGGTCCACGCCATCGGCTGCGGGCCGCTGGTGCGGCCGGAGCACATCGCGCACGCGATGGACGGCCTCCCGCCACGGGTGTTGGTCAGGGTCTACGAGCGCATGCCGCAGGACCGCTTCGATACCGCCCTGCCCGCCTTCGCACCCGAGACCGTGGCCCTGCTGGCCGACCGCGGCGTGGTGCTGATCGGCATCGACAGCGCCAGCATCGACCCGGCCGAGAGCAAGACCCTGGACAGCCACCAGACCATCCGCCGGCGCGGCCTGCGCGTGCTGGAGAACCTGCTGCTGGACGACGTGCCCGAGGGCGACTACGAGCTGATTGCCCTGCCCCTGAAGCTGACCACCGCCGACGCCAGCCCGGTGCGCGCGGTGTTGCGTGAACTGTGAACCCGAAGGAGACCCACCGATGACCACCAAAGAAGACTGCCTGCAGAGGGACATCCAGGACCCGCTGCGCGACCTGCGCGACGAGTTCAACCTGCCCGTCGACACCATTTACCTCGACGGCAACTCGCTGGGCGTGATGCCGCGGGCCGCCCCCGGCCGCGTGGCCCAGGTGGTGACGCAGGAATGGGGCACCGACCTGATTCAAAGCTGGAACAAGCACGGTTGGTTCCAGATGCCGGGCAAGGTGGGCGACAAGATTGCCCGACTGATCGGCGCCGGCCCGGGCGAGGTGGTGGCCACCGACAGCACCTCGGTCAACCTGTTCAAGGTGCTGAGCGCGGCCATGAACATCGCCGCCGCCGACGCACCCCAGCGCAAGCGCATCGTGAGCGAGCGCAGCAACTTCCCGACCGACCTCTACATCGCCGAGGCGCTGTGCAAGCAGCACGGCATGGAACTGGTGCTGGTCGAGCCCGAGGAGATTGCCGCCTCGCTGACCGCCGAGGTCGCCATCCTCATGCTCACGCACGTGAACTACCGCACCGGCGCCATGCACGACATGGCGACCGTGACGGCCGCCGCGCACGCCGAAGGCATCCTGACCGTGTGGGACCTGGCGCACAGCGCGGGCGCGGTGCCGGTGGACCTGAAAAAAGCCAAGGCCGACTTCTCGGTCGGCTGCGGCTACAAGTACCTCAACGGCGGGCCCGGCGCGCCGGCCTTCGTGTGGGTCAACCCGCTGCACGCCGACCGCTTCTGGCAGCCGCTGGCCGGCTGGTGGGGCCATGCCGCGCCCTTCGCCTTCACACCCGACTACCAGCCCGCACCCGGCATCACGCGCTACCAGTGCGGCACGCAGCCCATGATCAGCCTGGCCGCGCTGGAGTGCGGTGTGGACACCGTGCTGGGCGCCGAGCCCTTTGGCGGCATGGCCGCGCTGCGTGCCAAGTCGCTGGCGCTGACCGACCTCTTCATCCAGCTGGTGGAAGAGCGCTGCGCGGGCCACGGCCTGGGTCTGGCGACGCCACGGGAACACGCGCTGCGCGGTTCCCAGGTCTGTCTGACCCGAGACGAAGGGGCGTACGCCATCGTGCAGGCCCTGATCGCGCGCGGCGTGATCGGCGACTACCGCGCCGGCGACGGCGGGCGCCACAAGGACATCCTGCGATTCGGCTTCACGCCGCTGTACATCGGCTTTGTCGACGTGTGGAACGCGGTCGAGCACCTGAAGCAGGTGCTCGAATCGGGCGAGTGGAAGCGCCCCGAGTTCAACCAGAAACATGCGGTGACCTGAGAGGAGACGCCATGACCTGCCCCTACCACGACACCGGCGACAGCATGCCCGCCTCGGCCACCGAAGCCATCGTTCGCGACGAGAAGGCGCAGCTGGATTTCAGCCACGACATGAGCTACGGCGACTACCTGCAGCTCGACGCCATCCTGACAGCGCAGAAGCCGCTCTCGCCCGCCCACGACGAGATGCTGTTCATCGTGCAGCACCAGACCAGCGAGCTCTGGATGAAGCTCATGCTGCACGAGCTGACCGCGGCCATCCGCAACATCGCGGCCGACGAGCTGAACCCGGCGTTCAAGCAGATGGCACGCGTCTCGAAAATCATGGAACAGCTGGTGCACGCCTGGGACGTGCTGGCCACCATGACGCCGCCCGAGTACAGCGCGATCCGCCCCTACCTCGGCCACTCCAGCGGCTTCCAGAGCTTCCAGTACCGCTGCATCGAGTTCGCGATGGGCAACAAGAACGCGGCCATGCTCAAGCCGCACGCGCACCACCCGGAGCGCGCGGCCATGGTGCAGGCGGCCTACGAAGCGCCTTCGCTCTACGACGAGTGTCTGCGCCTGATGGCGCGCCGCGGCATCGCCGTGCCGGCCAGCCATCTGGAGCGCGACTGGACCCAGCCCTACGAGGCCAGCGAGGCGGTGGAGCAGGCCTGGCTGCAGGTCTACCGCAACCCGAAGCAGCACTGGGACCTCTACCAGCTGGGCGAAGAACTCACCGATCTGGAGGACGCCTTCCGCCTCTGGCGTTTCCGCCACGTCACCACGGTCGAGCGTGTGATTGGTTTCAAGCGCGGCACCGGCGGCACCGGCGGCGTGAGCTACCTGCGCAAGATGCTCGATGTCGTTCTTTTCCCCGAGATCTGGACCCTGCGCACCGCGCTCTGATCTCCCCCGCTCCGGCATGATGGCGCATGGCCGCCATCACCCTTGCCCACCTGCGCCGCCACGCCGTGGCGCGCAGCCTGTTCACACCCACCACCCTGCCCCGGGCCATCGCGCGCCTGGGGTTTGTGCAGGCCGACCCGATCCGTTCGCCCGCCCGCGCACAGGACCTGACGCTGCGCCACCGCGTCCAGGGCTACCGGGTGGGCGACCTGGAACGGCGTTACCCGAAGCTCGCGATCGAAGAGGACTTCTTCGTCAACTACGGCTTCGTCACACCCGAGCTGCACGCGCTCATGCACCCGCGCAGCGCGCTGCGCGAATGGCCCGCCGAACGCTGGGCGCAGGCCGAGGCGGTCTGGCACTTCGTGCACGCACGCGGCGAGGCCCACCCACGCGAGGTGGACGAGCACTTCGCCCACGGCCACAC
Source organism: Hydrogenophaga pseudoflava (assembly GCF_004353865.1). NCBI lineage: Bacteria > Pseudomonadati > Pseudomonadota > Betaproteobacteria > Burkholderiales > Comamonadaceae > Hydrogenophaga > Hydrogenophaga pseudoflava. The sequence continues at coordinate 1,433,228 of NZ_CP037867.1, read as the reverse complement.
CACCAACGGCTTCGGTGGTCGGTCCAAGGCCAGCACCCAGCTGCTGGACGCGATGCATTACCGCGGCCTGCTGCGCGTGGCGCGGCGCGACAACGGCATCCGCCTCTACGCCGCCCACCAGCCGCAGACCGCGCCCGACAATGTGCCGGCCACGCTGGACCGGCTGGTAGACGTGCTGGTGAACAAGTACGCGCCCCTGCCCCAGCCCGGCCTGCGCCAGCTGGTGGCCATGCTGCAGCACGCCGTGCCGCAGTGGAAGGGCCTGTTGCGCGCGGCGCTGCAACGCGCCACCCAGCGCCTGCCGAGCGCCGAGCTGGACGGCGTGCGCTGGTTCTGGCCTGAGGGCGAAGACCCGGCCGCGCGCCGCTGGAAAGTGGAAGAGCGCGTACGCCTGCTCGCCCCCTTCGACCCCGTGGTCTGGGACCGCGGCCGCTTCGAGCGCCTCTGGGGCTGGGCCTACCGCTTCGAGGCCTACACCCCGCCCGCGAAGCGCGTGCGCGGCTACTACGCGCTGCCGCTGCTGTGGCGCGACGAAGTGATCGGCTGGGGCAACCTGTCGGTGGTGGGTGGGCGCCTGCAGCCCGACATCGGCCATGTCAACGGACAGGCGCCGAAAGACCAGGAGTTCCGGCAGGCGCTGGATGCCGAGCTGGCGGACATGGCCGCCTGTCTCGGCGTCAATTCGCCTTGATGTTGTTCTTCTGAATCACGTCGGCCATGGCCGCGGTGTCGGCGGCGATGCGCTTGGCCAGACCTTCCGGCGACGTGCCCGCCACCTGCCAGCCCTGGTTCAGGATTTTCTGGCGGATCTCGGGGCGGCGCACGATCTCGGCCAGCAGCGTGGCCAGCTTCTGCACATGGGTCTTGGGCATGCCCACCGGTGCGGCCACCGCGTTCCAGATCTCCAACTGCAGACCCTGCACACCCGCGTCGGCAAGGCTCGCCACCTCGGGCACCACGCTGCTGCGGCCCGTGGATGTGACGCCGACAGCCTGCAGCTTGCCGCCCTTGACCTGGGCCATCGCCAGTCCCGGTGGCAGCAGGGCCATCTGGACCTGGCCGCCGATCAGCCCGGTGATCACCTGCGGGTTGCCCGGGTAGGGCACATGCACCGGCGCAATGCCGGCCTTGGCCTTGAGCAGTTCCATGCCCAGGTGGGCCACCGTGCCCACGCCGGGGGTGCCGTAGTTGAGCTTGTCGCCCTGCGCCTTGGCCTGGTCGAAGAAGGCCTTGCCGACCGGTGCGCCTGCGGGCGCCGCCAGCACCAGCGGCGAGACCGCGATCAGCGAGACCGGCTGCAGGTCCTTGAGCGGGTCGTAGGTGGTGGCGGGGTTGAGGATCTTGGCGATGGTGAGGTTGCCGTTGATCATCAGCCCGATGGTGTGGTCGTCGGTGGCGCGGGCCACGGCGTCGGCACCGATGTTGCCGCCCGCGCCGGCCTTGTTCTCGACGATCACCGGCTGGCCCAGCGCCTGCGACAGCGGCTCGGCCAGCAGGCGCGCGGTCAGGTCGGGCGAGGATCCGGCCGGGAAACCGACCACCATCTTCAGCGGCTTGCTGGGCCAGGCGGTCTGGGCGAAGGTGGACGACGCACCGAGTGCAAAAAACATCCCTGCGGCGATGGTGGCGGCAATGGCTTGGCGGCGTGGCTGGCTGGGCATGGGTCGGCTCCTTGGAAAGTGATCAGGCCGCGAGGGGATCGGGCGGCCCGCTGTACAGCCAGGGATTGTCCATCAGCGATTCGCCCAGCACCGCCATGGCCGCATTGCGCGCCAGGCGCAGGGCCCCGCTGGCGTGGAAGATGGTGCCGTTGCGCTGCGAGCGGGCCTGCACGCGCGCGTTGCGCTGCCAGCGGGTCTGCGCGTAGCGCGCAAACAGCGTGGCCCAGTCGATGGGGCCCTGGGCCGCGCCGGCCAGGCGACCGAGCGTCCAGGCGTCTTCGATGGCCATGGCCGCTCCTTGCGCCAGGTAGGGCCGCAGCGGGTGGGCCGCATCGCCCAGCAGGGCCACGCGGCCGCGAGCGTGTTCGCCGGGTCCGGCCACCGGCGAGCGGTCGTTCAGCGCCCAGAGCTTCCACTCCCCCACCCGGTCGAGCATGGCCCTGAGGTCCGGGCAGACCGGCCCCAGCGCGCGCAACAGGTCGGCCTGCCGCGCCTGGTGGCTCCAGCTCTGGGGGTCGCTGCCGGGCGGGCCGCCGTGGCCGCGACCGAGCAGTCCCTCCACCACCGCAACCACGTTGAACCACTCACCGCGCCGCACCGGGTAGTGCACCACGTGCAGGCGGGGCCCAAGCCAGGCGGTGACCACCGGTGCTCGCATCACGTCCGGCAACTCGTTGGCCGCCACCATGCCGCGGTAGGCCAGGTGGCCGCTCACCCGCGCCGGCCGGTTGCCCAGCAGGCCGATGCGCACCCGGCTCCAGAGCCCGTCGGCCCCGACCAGGGCATCGGCCTCGTAGACGGCGTCGCTCTCGCAGGTCACGCGCAGGCCGTCGGCCGTCTCCTCGTACCCGGCCAGCCGGGTGTCCAGATGCAGCCGGATGCGGGGCTCGCGCTGCACCGCTTCGAGCAGCAGGCCGTGCAGGTCGGCGCGGTGGACGGTGGCGTAGGACGCGCCGTAGCGCGCCCGGCTGACGGCCCCCAGACGGAGGATGCCCAGCGAGGCCGCGTTGTGCGCGTCGCGCACCTGCAGCGACTCGGGGAAGGCTGCGCAGGCGCGCAGCGCACCGGACAGGCCCCAGGCCTCAAGCACCCGGACGGCGTTGGGACCAAGCTGCAGACCGGCCCCCACCTCACCGAACGCGGCGGCCTGCTCCAGCAGGTCCACCCCCACGCCAGCGCGCGACAGGGCCAGCGCACACGCCAGCCCACCGATGCCGCCACCGGCGACGACGACCTTTTGATTCATGGCGGCGATTGTGCCGGTGCGCCACCCGCCGGCGTTGACGAATGTCAGGGTTGTTTGCGACGGTCCGGCGCCGGGCCGCCCCAAGCCGGACCAGCCCCCGGACCCGGCAAGGACCGGGGCCCTCCCCGGTCCTGGGGCAGCGACCCGCGCAGCGACGGATCGTGGGGGCTACAGCACCCTGTTGAACCAGAACAGCGACAAGCCCGCAGACAACAGAACCAGCACCGCCGCCGCCAGCGCCAGCAGGCCCGAGACCTCGGTCTCCTTCTTCTCCACCGTCAGCCGCGTGCTCAGCGACTCGTACACCTGCTGGAGGTTCTCGGCCGTGCCGGCGTAGAAGTACTCGCCCTTGGTGTCGCGCGCCACCGCCTTGAGCGTGTCCTCGTCCAGCCGCACCCGCATCGACCAGCCCTCGAAACCAATCACCTCGCCGTCCACCGTGCCCACACCCACGGTGTAGACGCGCACGCCGCGGTCGGCCGCCATCTTGGCCGCCTCGTCCGTGTCGACACCGGTGGTGCGCTGGCCGTCGGTCAGCAGGATGATCGCGGCCGAACCGTAGGAGCCCGGCGGCACTGGCTCGAACGGCTTCTTCTCGGTCTGCGGCTGGTCGATGGCCCGGCCCTGCGGCGCGAACGGGTCGTTGCTGGCACGGCCGTAGGTCACACTGGCCAGATCGACTTCGCCCGGAAACAGCTCGGAGAGGGCGACCACGATGGCGCTGCCGATGGCCGTGGCGCGCTGCAGCTGGAACTTGTCGATGGCGACGTTCAGGTCTTCGCGGCTGAGCGTGACCGGCTGCACCACCTGGGCCGAGCCGGCAAAGGCCACGATGCCCACCTTCACATGCCGCGGCAGCTCCTTGAGGAAGGCCTTGGCCGCGTTCTGCGAGGCCACCAGGCGGTTGGGCTGCACGTCGGTGGCGCGCATGCTGCCCGAGACGTCCATGGCCAGGATGATGGTCTGCTGGGTCGAGGGCAGCGTGACGGTGGCCACCGGTCGCGCCGCGGCCAGCAGCATGGCGGCAAACGCCAGCAGCAGCAGCAGGGGCGGGATGTGGCGCCGCCATCCGGTTGTGCGGCCCATGGCTTCGCGCACGATAGACAGGCTGGCGTAGCGCAGCGCCACCTTCTTGCGGCGGCGCAGGATCCACCAGTACAGCAGCACCAGCAGGGGCAGCACGGCCAGCAGCCAGAGGAACTGCGGCCAGAGGAAGTTGACGGGCAGGTCCTTCATGCGGCGGCTCCGGAAAGCGTGGGCGCGAGGTGGGCGGGCCGGCCCTGCCACAGGCTGCTGCGGCGCTTGCGCAGGTCCACGAAACGCAGGATGGCGTCGGCCAGGTCGTCGCCGGTGGACAGCTCCAGCGTGTCCACGCCAGCGCGGCCCAGGCTCTCGCGCAGCGTGGCCTCGCGCTGCGCGGCCAGGCGGGCAAAGCGCTGGCGGAAGCCCTTGTCGGCGGTGTCCACCATCAGCTGCTCGCCGGTTTCGGCGTCGCGGATGGGGATCATGCCAAGGTCGGGCAGTTCCAGCTCCAGCGGGTCCAGCAGGCGCACCGCCACCACGTCGTGGCGCCGCGCCAGCTCACCCAGCGGCTTCTCCCAGCCGGGCTCGCTGATGAAGTCGGACACCACGAACACCGTGGAGCGCTGGCGCACGCTGAGCGTCGCGGCGTGCAGCAGGTCGGCCAGGCGGGTGGCACCCGCTTCCTTCGTGCCACGCGGGGACGGCGCCGAGGCATCGGCGCCGATGAGCTGCAAGAGCCGCAAGACCTGCAGGCGCCCGCCGCGCGCGGGCAGCACGGTGTCGACCGCGGCACCACCGCGCGCGCCATAGAGCATCGCGCCGACGCGGTTGCCGTGGCGGCTGATCAGGCGCGCCAGCACGCCGACAAAGCCCTGCAGCAGCTCACGCTTGCGCTGCTCGCCCGAGCCGAAATCGACCGAGGGGCTGAGGTCCAGCAGGAACCAGGCCGCCATCTCGCGGTCTTCGGTGAACACGCGCACGTGCGGCGTCTGCAGCCGCGCGGTGACGTTCCAGTCGATGTGGCGCACGTCGTCGTGGTGCTGGTATTCGCGCAGGTCCGCCAGGTCCAGCCCGGTGCCGCGCATCAGCGTGCGGTGGTCGCCCTGCAGCAGGCCGTCGAGCCGTTTCAGGACCGTCCATTCCAGACGCCGCAGCAAGGCCTCCGTGCGCCCGCCGTCGCCCACCGGCAGATCGGCCGGTGGCGGTGGCGCCTTTCGCTTGAACAGGCTCAGCAGCATGGCGGTGCTCCGGTCAGGCCACCTTGCGCTCATACTCCAGCGGCTTGGCCGGGGCCGGCACCGCCTTCATGATGCGCTCGATCAGGGCGTCGCTGCTCAGCCCTTCGGACAGGCCTTCGTAGGACAGCACCACGCGGTGGCGCAGCACATCGGGCACCAAGGCCACCATGTCCTCGGGCAGCGCGTAGCTGCGGCCGCGCAGCAGGGCCAGCGCCCGCGCGCCCTCGACCAGGCCGATGGTGGCACGCGGACTGGCGCCGTAGGTGATCAGTCGGCCCACGTCCTTGAGCCCGTGCCTCTCGGGCGTGCGTGTGGCCGACACCAGCTTCACCGCGTACTGCACCAGTGAAGGATCGACATACACCTCGCGGCACTGGGCCTGCAGCGCCGCCAGCTGGTCGGTGGTGGCCACGGCGTTGACCTGCACCGCCGGGCCGGTGACGCGCTCGACGATGACGTATTCCTCCTCGTCGGTCGGGTAGTCCACCAGCACCTTCATCATGAAGCGGTCCACCTGCGCCTCGGGCAGCGGGTAGGTGCCTTCGGTCTCGATCGGGTTCTGCGTCGCCATCACCAGGAAAGGCTCGGGCACACGGTGCGTCTCGCCGGCGATGGTCACCTGCCGCTCCTGCATCACCTCCAGCAGCGCGCTCTGCACCTTGGCCGGCGCGCGGTTGATCTCGTCGGCCAGCAGCAGGTTGGCGAACACCGGGCCGAGCGCGGTGGAGAAGTCGCCCGTCTTCTGGTTGTAGATGCGCGTGCCCACCAGGTCGGCGGGCACCAGATCGGGCGTGAACTGGATGCGCTTGAAGCGGCCCTGCACAACGTTCGCCAGGGTCTTGACCGTCAGTGTCTTGGCCAGGCCGGGCACGCCCTCGACCAGCAGGTGCCCCTGCGCCAGCAACGCAACCATGACGCGCTCCAGGAACCGGTCCTGCCCGACCACCACGCGCTTGACCTCGTAGAGGATCTGCTCCATGAGCTGGGCGGTGTCGGGGCTGGTGTGGTCGCTCATGAAACGCTCCTTGGTGTCAGAAGGGAGGAAGTCCGGCGGCGGAGGCCGCGCTCTCGATGGGCACAGCAAAACCGATGCCCAGGAAGGTCCGGGCGCGGGTCGGGTTGAGGATGCCGGTGACCACACCGACCACCTCGCCATCCATGGTGACCAGCGGTCCGCCGGAGTTGCCGGGGTTGGCGGCGGCGTCGAACTGGATCAGGTTGTCAATCTCCTGCGTGCCCTCGGGCGACTTGAAGGAGCGGCCCAGGCCGGAGATCACGCCGGCCGAGGTCGAGGGGCCGATGCCGAAGGGGAAGCCCACCGCCACCACCTCATCGCCGGGCACCAGGTCCGCGGTGGTGCGCAGCGTGGCCGCGCGCAGGTCGTCGGGAATGGTGTGGGCCTGCAGCACGGCCAGGTCGTGCTGGGCCTGAATGCCCGCCACACTGGCCCGGGACTCGCTGCCGTCGGCGAAGGTCAGCTTGATGCCCTGGGCGGACTGCACCACATGCAGATTGGTCAGGATGATGCCCTCGTCCTGGATCACCACCCCGGTGCCCACGCCCTGCTCCACTTCCTCGCCCTTCTTGTCCTTGTCGTAAGCCACCACACGCACCACGGCGGGGCGGATCTTCTCGGCGGCGCGCGCGGCGCGCGAGGGCAGGTTCTGGGTGGTGAGGGTGCGCAGGACGGCGGCGTCGATGTCCTTCTGTGTCAGGGCCCTGGGCGCCTTCGCGGACTGCTGCCACCAGAGACCGCCCAGCAGTGCCAGCACCAGCAGCCAAGCACTCCAGATCACGCGGTGGTCCCGGCCGGCGCCGGCCAGCCGCTGGCGCCAGTGCGGCCGGGGCGCTGCGGGTGCCGGTGCCGGTGGCGCCTCGCCCTGGACCACATCGCTCTTCACCCGCGCCGCCTCCGGCGCTGGGCCGGGGCGGGCCGATCGGCTGTAGAGCGGGGTCTGGCGCATGGCGGACTCCTGATGCGCCCGGCGCGGGCGCGTTGAACGGATGATGCCGGTTTGCGGCGCCGGGCTCAAGCGCCCAGCAACTGCCTCAACACGTAGGGGAGGATTCCGCCGGCCCGGAATTGGTTCACTTCCACCGGCGTGTCGATGCGCAGCACCAGCGGACGGGTCAGGCGCGTGCCATCGGCGCGGGTCACCACCAGGGTGGCTTCGCTCAGCGGCCGCAGGTCGGGCCGGGGCAGCACGTCGATCTGCTCGTCACCGCGCAGGCCCAGCGACTCCCAGGAATCGCCCGGCGCAAACTGCAGCGGCAGCACGCCCATGCCCACCAGGTTGCTGCGGTGGATGCGCTCGAAGCTGCGCGCCACCACCGCCCGGATGCCCAGCAGCTGCGTGCCCTTGGCGGCCCAGTCGCGGCTCGACCCGGTGCCGTACTCCTCGCCCGCGAACACCACCGTCGGCACGCCGGCCGCGCGGTAGCGCATGGCCGCGTCGTAGATGCTCATCTTCTGGCCCTGGCCCGTGCCCTCGTGCTGGTAGAGCGTCCAGCCGCCCTCCTCGCGCGAGCCGTCGGGGCCAGCGGGCAGCATCAGGTTCTTGATGCGCACGTTGGCAAAGGTGCCGCGGATCATCACCTCGTGGTGGCCGCGCCGTGCGCCGTAGCTGTTGAAGTCGGCCTTCTGCACACCGTGGGCCAGCAGCCACTGGCCGGCCGGCGAGGCTTCGGCAATCGAGCCCGCGGGCGAGATGTGGTCGGTGGTGATCGAGTCGCCGAACAGCGCCATGATGCGCGCCGCGCGCACGCCGGGGTCGGTCTGTTCCGGCGCCTGCAGCGCGAAGCCGTCGAAGAACGGCGGCTCGGCGATGTAGGTGCTCTGGGGCCAGGTGTAGGCCAGCCCGTCCACGCCACGGATGCGCTCCCACAGCGGGCCCGGCTCGGTGGCAATGCGCTCGTAGTTCTCCCGGTAGGCCTTGCCGTGCATCGCGGCCTTCATCAGCGCATGCACCTCGTCGCTGGAGGGCCAGATGTCGCCCAGGTACACCGCCTGCCCCCGGGTGCCGAAGCCGACCGGTTCGGTCATCAGGTCTCGCAGCACGGTTCCGGCGATGGCATAGGCCACCACCAGCGGCGGGCTGGCCAGGAAGTTGGCCTTGAGCCGGGGATGGATGCGCGCCTCGAAATTGCGGTTGCCCGAGAGCACAGCCGCGCAGACCAGGTCGTTCCGGGCGATGGCCTCGCCGATGTCCGGCCGGAGGTCCCCTGCATTGCCGATGCAGGTGGTGCAGCCATAGCCGGCCAGGGCGAAACCCAGTTTCTCCAGGTACGGCAACAGGCCGGTTCGGGTCAGGTACTCGGTGACGACCCGCGAACCGGGCGCGAGCGAGGTCTTGATGTGCGGCTGCACCTTCAGCCCGGCCTCGACGGCCTTCTTCGCCAGCAGCCCGGCGGCCAGCATCACGCTGGGGTTGCTGGTGTTGGTGCAGCTGGTGATGGCGGCGATCAACACGTCGCCATTGCCGATGGTCAGCTTCTTCTGCGCCGCAGGCAGGGGCGGATCGGCCGGGGCGTGGGCGGTGGCGCGCGCGGGTCTGTTGGCCTCCATCTCGGCCACGAAGCGTGGTGCGCCAGGCGGGGTGGGCGTGGCCTTCTCGGGTGCCAGGGTGTCGGCCGGCTCACCCGGATCGGGCTGGTGCCGCGTGTGCAGCAGCGCCGCCGGCTGGTTGAAGCCGTTTTCGGCGGCGGGCCGGCTGAACAGGTCGGCGAACTGCCGGGCCACGTGGCCGAGTTCGATGCGGTCCTGCGGGCGCTTGGGACCGGCCAGGCTGGGCGTCACCTGCCCCAGGTCCAGCCGGACCACCTGCGAGTAGTGGATGTCGCCCGCCGCCTGCGAGGCCCCCGCGGCACCCGGTACTCCGAACAGGCCTTGGGCACGGAAGTAGGCCTCGAAGGCCTCGATCTCGACGCTGCCGCGGCCGGTGCCGCGAAAGTAGTCGATGGTCTTGCCGTCGACCGGGAAAAAGCCCATGGTCGCGCCGTACTCGGGCGCCATGTTGGCGATGGTCGCGCGGTCGGGCAGCGAGAGCGAGGCCGTGCCCTCACCGAAAAACTCGACGAACTTGCCCACCACCTTGTGCTTGCGCAGGATCTCGGTGACGGTGAGCACGAGGTCGGTGGCGGTGCAGCCCTCGCGCAGGCGACCGGTCAGCTCGAAGCCCACCACGTCGGGCGTGAGGAAGGCCACTGGCTGCCCCAGCATGGCGGCCTCGGCCTCGATGCCGCCCACGCCCCAGCCCACCACGCCGATGCCGTTGATCATCGTCGTGTGGCTGTCGGTGCCCACCAGGGTGTCGGGGTAGTAGAGCCCGCCCTTGAGGTGCACGCCGCGCGCCAGGTGTTCCAGGTTGACCTGGTGCACGATGCCGAAGCCCGGCGGCACCACGCCGAAGGTCTCGAAGGCCTGCATGCCCCACTTGAGGAACTGGTAGCGCTCCTTGTTGCGCTGGAATTCCAGCTTCATGTTCAGGTCCAGGGCGTTCTTCGTGCCGTAGTGGTCCACCATCACCGAATGGTCCACCACCAGGTCCACCGGCACCAGGGGTTCGATGCGCTTCGGATCGTGGCCCAGGCGCTGCGCGGTGCTGCGCATGGCGGCCAGGTCGGCCAGCAGCGGCACGCCGGTGAAGTCCTGCAGCACCACGCGCGCCACCATGAACGGGATCTCGTCGGTGCGGGGTGCGTCGGGCTGCCAGTTGGCCAGTTGCGCCACCTGCTCGGGCAGCACCTTCTCGCCGTCGCAGTGACGCAGCACGCTCTCCAGCACGATGCGCAGCGACACCGGCAGTCGGCTCACATTGGGGAACTGCTGCGCCAGGGCGGGCAGCGAATAGAAGCGCCCCGACTTGCCGGACGCAGTTCGAAAGGTTTTGACAGTGCTGGAAAACGGATGCTGGAAGCGGGTGTTCGGCACGGGGGCGTCTCCTTGGAATACGCGGCCCATTGTGGTCAGGGCGAATGCCTGTGCGGGGCGCGCGGGTATCCGGCAAGCACACAACCGGTCGATGCGGGACAATCCACCCCCTGATGAAAGCCCCCGAACTGCTCCTGCCCGCCGGCTCGCTGCACCGCATGCGCGCCGCCTACAACTTTGGCGCCGACGCCGTCTATGCCGGCCAGCCGCGCTACAGCCTGCGCGCGCGCAACAACGAATTCCGCCTCGAACAGATTGCGGAGGGCATCGCCGAGGCGCACCAGCGCGGCAAGAAGTTCTTCGTCACCAGCAACCTGATCGCCCACAACGACAAGCTGCGCACCTACCTGCGCGACCTGCAGCCGGTGGTGGAACTCAAGCCCGACGCGCTGATCATGGCCGACGCCGGCCTGATCATGCTGGTGCGCGAGCAGATGGAAAAAGGCCTCTGGCCCGAGGTGCCGATCCACCTCTCGGTGCAGGCCAACACCACCAACAGCGCGGCGGTGAAGTTCTGGCAGAAACAGGGCGTCAGCCGCATCATCCTCAGCCGCGAGCTGAGCCTGGACGAGGTGCAGGCGATCCGCAACGACTGCCCGGACATCGAGCTGGAAGTGTTTGTGCACGGCGCGCTGTGCATCGCCTATTCGGGCCGCTGCCTGCTCAGCGGTTACTTCAACCGGCGCGACCCCAACCAGGGCACCTGCACCAACGCCTGCCGCTGGGAATACAAGACCCAGGCCGCGACCACCGACACCGACACCGGCGACGCCGCCCCGGTGGCCACACTCGACGGCTTCAACTTCGCACAGGAAGACGAGGAAGCCGCCAGCGCCTTTTCGACGACGGGCTCAGGCCAGCGCCACCCCGAGGCCAACAAGGTCTGGCTGATCGAGGAAGCCGGCCGCCCCGGCGAGCTGATGCCCATCATGGAAGACGAGCACGGCACCTACATCATGAACAGCAAGGACCTGCGCGCCGTCGAGCACGTGGGCAAGCTGGCCGCCATGGGCATCGACTCGCTCAAGATCGAGGGACGCACCAAGAGCCACTACTACGTGGCGCGCACCGCGCAGGTCTACCGCCGCGCCATCGACGACGCCGTGGCCGGCAAGCCGTTCAACCCCGAGCTGCTGCTCGAACTCGAAGGTCTGTCCAACCGCGGCTACACCGGCGGCCTGATGGAGCGCCGCCCGGCGCAGGACTACCAGAACTACATCACCGGCCACAGCGAAAGCCACCGCAGCCAGTTCGTGGGCGAGGTGCTGCAGGTGCGCGAAGACGGCTGGGCACAGGTCGAGACCAAGAACCGCTTCGCCGTCGGTGACCGGCTGGAAGTCATCCACCCCAGCGGCAACCGCGTGGTGCAGCTGGACGCCATGCGCAACCAGGACGGCGAGGCCATCGACGTGGCCCAGGGCAGCCCCATCAAGGTCTGGGTGCCTCTGGCGGCGCCCAGCGAAGGCGCGCTGATCGCCCGGTTGATCGCCTGATTGGCTTTCAGCGCGCCGCGTCGCGGAAGAAGGCGGTGCGGTCCTCGTCTGCCGGGTGCGAGGCGAAGCCCAGGCCCCAGAAGCCGCCCATGTCCTCATCGCCGTCGAAGCCCGTCTTCTGCTCGGCCTTGCACACCGGCGCGCTGCCCGCCGGCACGGGTTTGAGGATGTCGTCGCCGCAGCGCTTGAACAGCGCAAAGCGCTCGAACAGCCGGGTCATCACCGCTGGCGACAGACCCGCGTCGCGCAGCACGGTCACGCTGTAGGCGTCGGCCTCGCGCTCGGCCTCGCGCGAGTAGTGGGCCTGGCCCAGCCAGAGCGGTACCGTGGCCAGCACGCCGCTGTAGTCGCCCCAGAGCGTCGAGGTGACGAAGCCCAGCACGCCCACCTGCACCAGCATGCGCACGCCATGCCGATGCTGCACATGGCCCAGTTCGTGCGCCAGCACGCCCGCGATCACCTCGGTGTCGTGCTGCAGCAGCCGCGCCATGTCGTCGGTCAGCAACATCGTGCCGCCCGGCAGTGCCAGCGCGTTGGGACCGATGTCTTCGCTGTCGCGGATCAGCAGACGCGAGGGCCGCACCGCCACGCCGCGCGCCGCCTGGGCCGCCGTGTGCGCGCGCAGCACCCGCTGCCAGGCCTGCTCGATGGCCTGTTGCTCCTGGGCGCTCAGCTGGCTGGGCTTCACGAAATCGTCGACCTGATCCAGCACCGTCTCGCCGATCTGCTGCTCGACACCGTCCGGGAAGCGGTCGGCCACCGCACGCGCCGCCCAGGGCAGGCCCCAAACGTAGCCAGCCACGCTCACTGCCACCAGCAGAAGCAGGCTGGCCAGCACGCCGCGCCAGCTCTGCTGCAGCCGCACCACCACCGATTCCACGTGACCCGCATCGCGGACCCAGGCGTCCCAGGCCGCCGCGTCGTCGGACTGGATGCTGCCGCCGTCGGGCAGCTGGGCGATGCGCGGCCCGCGCCGCGTGCGCTCGGGCCATTGCACCCGCCGGGCCTCGATCACGCGGTCCACGTCCGGCCCTTTCAGATGCAGCCGCCCACCTTCGATCGAGGCCAGCACCTCGCGCGGGCGGCTGCTGCGGCCGTCGAAATAGCGGACCGCGAGGCCCTGGCTCGCGGACGGGGCCGAGGTGTCCATGCGTGCCGTGCTCAGAGGCCCACGTCCAGACCGAAGAAATCGCCGGCCGCGTCGCCCGCCGCCTCGGCGGGCCGATCGTGTTCCGCCGCCAGCAGGGCCTGCATGTCGGTGACGGTGCGCACGTGCACCGCCTCCAGCCGCAGGCGCGCCATGGCCACCTTGGCGAAGGGCCAGTACAGCCCCAGGGTGATGCCGATCAGCAGCCCGTTCTTTATGCTCATCCAGAGCATGTCGCGAAAACGCAGCTGGCTGATGAAGCGCATCTGGCCATTGCCGGTCTTGGTCCAGACCAGGTTCTGCAGGCGGGTGGTGATCCAGGGACCGATGCCCAGGAACATGAGCACCCAGAAGCCGACCACCAGGACAGGCAGCACCCACATCATCTCGCCCAGCAAGCCGCCCAGCGCGTCGGCGCTGCCGAAGCTGGTGACGACGTACAGCGCGATCAGCCCCATCACCCCGGCGAACAGCAGGAAGGGCTTGATCGCCAGCAGGTAGAACGAACCCACGCTGGCGCGGAAATCGGTCTGCAAGGGGCCGAGCGCGTAGTGCCGGTGCTGGTAGGCCTTCATGCGCCACAGCAGCCACGGCAGCGTCAGCACCAGCAGCACAAACGCCCCACCGAAGGACGCCATCACCCATTCGGGCGGGGCCTGCTCCGGGTCTTCGGGGATGGCAAAGGTCAGCAGCACCATCGGCAGCACCACCAGAAACGGCGGCAGGTGCGCGAGGTAGGCGTCGCGCAGCGAGCCCACGAAGCGGAACCGCAGGCCCCGCCAGCTGGTGTTGCCCATGCGGAAGGCCATGGACGAACGCCACAGGGCCGGCCACAGCGCGGCCAGCGCCACGAAGGCCACCAGGCTCGCCACGGCGGAGAAGCTGCTGGCCCAGTTGTAGAGCACGAACAGCACCCCGACCAGCACCCAGCCCTTGAACATCTGTTTGGGGTCGCCGTGAAAACCCAGCGGATCGCCGTCCACCAGGGTGTTGCCCCAGAAGTAGCGCTGGCGCCGCACCTTGGCCCAGGGCCAGTACAGGCCCAGCGTGACCAGGAGGAGGAGCAGGTTGACGATCCAGATGCGGAAGTACTCGCTGCCGGAGCCGGTGAATTCGATGGGCAGGCGGCGGACGGTGGCGACGGAGGAAGGCTCGATGTGGTTGTCGTTGAAAGGCATGTGACAGCGGGACAGTGGTGACAGACGCGGCATTGTGCCTCCCTGCCACCGGCGTCCCGCCGCGGCTGTCGCCTCCCGGAACCCGCCCGGCGGACCGAAGGCTCAGGCCATTGCCAGGCCCTGCGCCCGTCGTGCGCCGGCCCACTCCAGCTCGGCCAGGACCAGCACCATCAGCGCCTGCGCCAGCACCCAGCCCAGGCCCAGCGCGGTCAGCGACAGGCCGGCACCGAAGGCCAGCCAGAGGCTCGCCGCGACCCAGGCGAAGTTGCCCACCGCCAGCAGCTTGACGCCGCCCGCCGGGGGTTCGGCCCGGCTCGCGAGCCAGGCGGCCAGTGAGGCCGCGCCGAACACGACCAGCGCCGCCACCTGCAGCCAGGTGGCCGGAATGCCGGTCCAGCCGGACAGCGGTTCCGACAGCGCCAGATGGGACAGGCCCATGCCCAGGCAACTGGCGGCATCGAGCCAGAGCACGCGGCGCAGGGTGGAAGCAGAGACAGTGAACATGGTGGACTCCTTGAAGTGAAACGATGGGAGCCCGATGCTCGCGGCGCCAGGGCATGGCGTCCATGACCTCGCGGGTCATGGTTCGCGCGGCGTCCGGGCCTACCATGTGCCCATGTCGAACGCCGCCTTTCCCCACGCCAGCCGCCGCCTCTCGGTCGGCGACCACCTGCGCCACTGGCGTCAGCTGCGCCACCTCAGCCAGCAGGACCTCGCCCTCGACGCCGAGCTCTCGACCCGCCACCTCAGTTGCGTGGAGACCGGCAAAGCCAGCCCCAGCCGCGAGCTGGTGCTGCGCCTGTGCGAACGGCTGGCGGTGCCGCTGCGCGAGCGCAATACGTGGCTGGTGGCGGCCGGCTACGCGCCCATGTACCGCGAACAGCGGCTGGACGAGCCGGCGATGGACGCGGCGCGGCGCGCGGTGCAGCACATCCTCGACAGCCACGAACCCTGGCCCGCCGTGGCCTTCGACCGCCACTGGCACATGGTGCTGTCCAACCGCATGGTCGCGCCGCTGCTGACCGGCGTCGACCCGGCCCTGCTGCAGCCGCCGGTGAGCCTGCTGCGCGTGAGCCTGCACCCGGGCGGCCTGGCGCCGCGCATTGCCAACCTCGACCAGTGGCGCGAGCACCTGTTCGCGCGGCTGCAGCAGCAGATCCGCGCCACCGGCGACGAGGCCCTGGCGGACCTGCTCGCCGAGCTGCGCGCCTACCCGGGGCAGGCGCCCGGGTCGGCGGCGCGCCTGGCCGGCGAGCACCCGGGGGTGCTGATGCCCTTCCTGGTCCATACCCCGGCCGGCGTGCTGCACCTGATCAGCACCACCACCGTGTTCGGCTCGCCCGCCGACATCACCTTGCAGGAACTGGCGCTGGAGACCTTCTTTCCCGGCGACGAGGCCACGGCACAGGCGCTGCGCGCGCTCGCCGCTACCATGGCCGCATGAACCTGCGCCAGAACCGGACTCCGATCTCCACCGCCCTGCTCCAGCAGCTCGCCGCCATCGCCACCCGATGGCCGAGTCCGAAGGTCCGGCGCCTGCACATCCCGCAGCGTCCCGGCGAACCGGGCGAACACGACGCCGAGTTCTGCGCCATCGAGCTGGAAGACGGCGCCTTCGGCCTGTCCTACATCCTGCTCGGGGGCACGCTCGACCACCTGCTCGCCCGGCACGGCAGCGACCGACACGACGCGCTGGCGGGCGCCGACCCGATGGCACTGGCGCAGCGGCTGACCGGTGGCGACGAGGTGGAGCGCGCGGTCGCGCTGGCCGCGGTCAACGCGCTGACCGACTCGGTCTGGCGACGCATCGGCTACACGCCACCGCCGGCCGGCAACTCGCTGGGCGATGTGGTGCTCGGTCCGCAGGACCACCTGGGCATGATCGGTTTCTTCCCGCCGCTGGTGCGGCGTGTCGACGAAGCCGGCGGACGCCTCACCGTGGTGGAGATGAACGCGGAGATGGTGGCGCGGCAGCGGGAGCGTTTTCCGAAGGTCCACATCACGCTGGACCGCTCGGCGCTGGCCGCCTGCAACACCGTGGTCGGCACCTCGACCATGCTGCTCAACGATTCTCTGGACGAGATGCTGGCGGCGGCACCGAACGCCACACGCTTTGCCGTCATCGGCCCCTCGGCCGGGCTCTGGCCCGACGCGCTGTTTGATCGTGGCGTGACGCTGTTGGGCGGCACGCAGGTGGTCGATGGCGCCGCCTTCGCCGAGGCCATGGCCACCGGTGCGTCGTGGAGTTCTGCCAGTCGCAAGTTTGCGATTGCGCGCGACGGCTGGCCGGGCTGGGCGGCCCTCACGGGCGGCCCGGCCTGAAACGGACACCCGATCAGAAGGTGCGCGTTTCGTTGCGGCTGCCCGCCGCGATGGACAGTCCCCATTGCGCAAAGGTGATGGTGGAACCGTCGGAGGAGCCGTTGAAGCGCACGCCCAGCGCCTCCTCCCCATCGATCCAGAGCACCTGGCTGGTGGTGGCCCCCTGCGACACGGCCACGGGCACCCGCTGGATCACTTCCCCCCGGGTCATGCCAGGGCGCAAGGCCAGGAAGGCCTGGTAGAGGGTGCCGGTGCCGCCACCGCCATTGCCCGCAAAGCGGAAGGTGCGCAGATAGGAGCGCCCGGTGGTGCGGTCGGTCCAGCGGGCCGTCGCGATCCGGTCGCCGGAGAAAGTCACCTCCAGGATTTCTGTATCGGTCTCCCAGCGCAGCACCGAGGCCGAGGTACCGGACACCGGCGCCCGGTTGACCAGGCGCTGCACATCGTCCCGGGTCATGCCGGCGCGCAGGTCGTTGAAGGCGGCGTAGAGCGGCTGGTCGTCGCCGTCATCGCCACCACCACAACCGGCCAGCGCCAGCCCGAGGCCGGACAGAAGACCCAGACCCAGCTGGCGACGGCTCAGCGCTGGATAGCGGAATGGCTTGTTCATTGTGAGTTCCTCCTGATGTATTGAAAGGCGTGGCAGGACGTCCCGCCACGTCCGGGCCGGATGTTAGCGGCGGCCACCCTGTGCCAAACCGTCACCAGCCATGAAAAACGGCCCCGAAGGGCCGTTTTTCATTCATCGAAGGGATGCCGATCAGGCCACCGTCTTCGCGGTCTCCACGTACTCCTCGATCTGGTCGAAGTTCATGTACTTGTAGATCTGGTCGGCCTTGGCGGTGATCACGCCGGTGGCGGCCAGGTACTCTTCCTTGGTCGGCAACTTGCCCAGCTTGGACGCCACGGCGGCCAGCTCGGCCGAGCCCAGGAACACGTTGGTGTTCTTGCCCAGGCGGTTCGGGAAGTTGCGGGTGGAGGTGGAGATCACCGTCGCGCCTTCGCGCACCTGGGCCTGGTTGCCCATGCACAGCGAGCAGCCGGGCATTTCGGTGCGGGCACCGGCGGCGCCGAAGTTGGCGTAGTGGCCTTCCTTGGTCAGTTCGGCCGCATCCATCTTGGTCGGCGGTGCCACCCACAGCTTGACCGGGATGTCGCGCGCGCCGCCCAGCACGGTGGCGGCCGCGCGGAAGTGGCCGATGTTGGTCATGCACGAACCGATGAAGGCCTCGTCGATCTTGGTGCCGGCGACTTCGGACAGGAACTTGGCGTCGTCCGGATCGTTCGGGCAGCAGACGATCGGCTCGGTGATATCGGCCAGGTCGATCTCGATCACGGCGGCGTATTCGGCGTCCTTGTCGGCTTCGAGCAGCTCGGGCTTGGCCAGCCAGGCCTCGACCTTCTCGATGCGGCGCGCCAGGGTCTTCGCGTCCTGGTAGCCGTCGGCGATCATGTTCTTCATCAGAACGATGTTCGACTTCAGGTACTCCTGCACCGGCTCCTTGTTGAGCTTGATGGTGCAGCCGGCGGCCGAGCGTTCGGCGGAGGCGTCGGAGAGCTCGAAGGCCTGTTCCACCTTCAGGTCGGGCAGACCTTCGATTTCCAGGATGCGGCCCGAGAAGATGTTCTTCTTGCCGGCCTTGGCCACGGTCAGCAGACCGGCCTTGATGGCGTACAGCGGGATCGCGTGCACCAGGTCGCGCAGGGTGACGCCGGGCTGCATCTGGCCCTTGAAGCGGACCAGCACCGACTCGGGCATGTCCAGCGGCATCACGCCGGTGGCGGCGCCGAAGGCCACCAGACCGGAACCGGCCGGGAAGGAAATGCCGATCGGGAAGCGGGTGTGCGAGTCACCGCCGGTGCCCACGGTGTCGGGCAGCAGCAGGCGGTTGAGCCAGCTGTGGATCACGCCGTCGCCCGGGCGCAGGGACACGCCGCCGCGGCTGCTGATGAAGGCCGGCAGTTCGCGGTGGGTCTTCACGTCCACCGGCTTCGGGTAGGCCGCCGTGTGGCAGAAGGACTGCATCACGAGGTCGGCCGAGAAGCCCAGGCAGGCCAGGTCCTTCAGCTCGTCGCGGGTCATCGGGCCAGTGGTGTCCTGCGAACCGACGGTCGTCATCTTGGGCTCGCAGTAGGTGCCGGGGCGCACGCCCTGGCCTTCCGGCAGGCCGACGGCGCGACCGACCATCTTCTGTGCCAGGGTGAAGCCGGCCTTGCTCTCGGCGGGCGCCTGCGGCAGGCGGAACTGGGTCGAGGCGGGCAGGCCCAGGAACTCGCGCGCCTTGGCGGTCAGCGAGCGTCCGATGATCAGGTTGATGCGGCCGCCGGCGCGCACTTCGTCGAACAGCACGTCGCTGCGCAGCTTGAACTCGGTGACGGTCTCGCCGTTCTTGACGATCTTGCCGTCGTAGGGCATGACTTCAATGACGTCGCCCATCTCCAGCTTGCTCACGTCCACTTCGATCGGCAGCGCGCCGGAGTCTTCCTGCGTGTTGAAGAAGATCGGGGCGATCTTGCCTCCCAGCGTGACGCCGCCGAAGCGCTTGTTCGGCACGAAGGGGATGTCCTGGCCCGTGGCCCAGATCACGCTGTTGGTGGCCGACTTGCGCGAAGAACCGGTACCGACCACGTCGCCCACGTAGGCCACGAGGTTGCCCTTCTTCTTCAGATCCTCGATGAACTGCATCGGGCCACGCTTGCCGTCTTCTTCGGGCTTGAAGGCCGCGTCGGGGCGCGTGTTCTTCAGCATCGCCAGGTAGTGCATCGGGATGTCCGGGCGGCTCCAGGCGTCCGGGGCGGGCGACAGGTCGTCGGTGTTGGTCTCGCCGGGCACCTTGAACACGGTGACGGTGATGCTCTTGGGCACTTCGGGGCGGGTGGTGAACCACTCGGCGTCGGCCCACGACTGCATAACTTCCTTGGCCTTGGCGTTGCCGGCCTTGGCCTTCTCTGCGACGTCGTTGAAGAAGTCGAACATCAGCAGGGTCTTCTTCAGACCTTCGGCGGCGACGCCTGCCACTTCGGCGTCGTCCAGCAGCTCGATCAGCGGGTGCACGTTGTAGCCACCCACCATGGTGCCCAGCAGCTCGGTGGCCTTGGCCTTGGAGATCAGGGCGACCTTTTCGTCACCATGGGCCACGGCGGCCAGGAACGAGGCCTTGACCTTGGCGGCGTCGTCCACGCCCGGCGGCACGCGGTGCGTCAGCAGGTCCAGCAGGAAGGCGTCTTCACCGGCGGGCGGGTTCTTGATCAGTTCGATCAGGGCGGCGACCTGCTTGGCGTCGAGCGGCAGCGGGGGAATGCCCAGGGCGGCGCGTTCAGCGACGTGGGCGCGGTAGTCGGTCAGGAAGGTCGACATGGCGTTCTCCGGTGGGGTGGGTGATGGTTGGTGTTCGAAAGTCATGCAAGAAACCAGCCGCGCACGGTCTCGGGCAGGGCATGCCCGGTCTGGTGCGCGCGCTCGATCACTTGCCAGTAATAGCGGTAGCTGGCGCGGTCGTGCAGCCGGCCTTCGTACTGCACCGGCGCCCAATCAGCGGCCGCGGCGCGTTCGACGATGGCCAGCGCGGTCTCGATTTCTGCCTCGGCGGGTGAAAACGCGGCGACGATGGCGCGGATCTGGTCCGGGTGGATGCTCCACATGCGGGTGTAGCCGAGTTCGGTGGCCGCCTTGCGCACGGCGTTCTGCAGCGCGGGCAGGTCCTTGAACTCGGTCACCACGTTGTGTGAAGGCACCTTGCCGTGCGCGTGGCATGCCGCCGCCATCTCGATCTTGGCCCGCAGCACGTGCGGGTGGCTGAACTGCCCCGCCAGCGTCATCGCCGAGGCGGGAATCGCCCCGCCGTGGGCCGAGACGAAGTCCATCAGACCGAAGCTCAGGGATGCGACGCGCGGGTGGGCCGCGATGTCGAAGGCGCGGTGCACCGCGGCCGGCGACTCGATCAGCACATGCAGCGGCAAGGCGGCGGCGCCAGCGGCGTCCATGGCCGCCACGGCGCGTTCGACGTCGGCCACCGACTCCACCTTGGGCACCATGAGGTGGCACAGCCGCGCGCCGGCCTGACCGGCAATCGTGGCCACATCGGCCTCGAAGTGGGGATGGTTCACCGGGTGGACCCGGGCGGCGACGCGGGCGGCTGCTGGGGCGCCCAACGCCAGTTCCGTGACCAGGGCCGCGTGCTCGGCCTCACCACCGACGGGCGCCCCGTCTTCGCAGTCGAGCGTGACATCGAAGACGCAGGCGCCGAACTCGGCACTCAGTTCGGCCTGCAGCTGCAGGCTCTTCCTCATCCGCGCTTCGACACCGCTGTAGTGATCGCAGACCGGCAATGCAAATGCACCGGCCTGGGCTCCAACAAGGATGTCGCGCGGGTGAGGTTTCACGGAGTTACCAAGCGGTTACCAGCTCAGAGCAGGTGCTTGACGCCGTCCTTCTCGCCTTCGAGCTCGGCCAGGGTCTTGTTGATGCACTCTTGCGAGAAGGCGTCGATGGGCAGGCCTTCGACGATCTTGTACTCGCCACCTTCGCAGGTGACGGGGTAGCCGAACATGACTTCCTTGGGGATGCCGTATTCGCCATTGGACGGGATGCCCATGGTGACCCATTTGCCGTTGGTGCCCAGGGCCCAGTCGCGCATGTGGTCGATGGCGGCGTTGGCGGCGGAAGCAGCCGACGACAGGCCACGGGCGGCGATGATGGCGGCGCCGCGCTTGCCCACGGTGGGCAGGAACACGTTGGCGTTCCAGTCGTGGTCATTGATGGTGTCCTTGACAGACTTGCCGTTCACCGTGGCGAAGCGGTAGTCGGCGTACATGGTGGGCGAGTGGTTGCCCCACACGGCCAGCTTCTCGATGTCGCCCACGGCGCAGCCGATCTTGGCGGCGATCTGGCTGGCGGCACGGTTGTGGTCCAGGCGCAGCATGGCGGTGAAGTTCTTGGCCGGAAGGTCGGGGGCCGACTTCATGGCGATGTAGGCGTTGGTGTTGGCGGGGTTGCCGACCACCAGCACGCGCACATTGCGCGAGGCCACGGCGTTCAGGGCCTTGCCCTGGGCGGTGAAGATCTGGGCGTTGGCGGCCAGCAGGTCGGCGCGCTCCATGCCGGGACCACGGGGACGGGCGCCAACCAGCAGGGCGTAGTCGGTGTCCTTGAAGGCGGTCATCGGGTCGCTGTGAGCTTCGATGCCGGCCAGCAGCGGGAAGGCGCAGTCTTCCAGTTCCATGATCACGCCCTTGAGCGCGTTCTGGGCCTTCTCGTCCGGGATTTCCAGCAGCTGCAGGATCACGGGCTGGTCCTTGCCCAGCATTTCGCCGGAGGCGATACGGAACAGCAGGGCGTAACCGATCTGACCTGCGGCGCCAGTGACGGCAACACGGACGGGCTTCTTGCTCATGGTGAAAACTCCAGAAGGGACGTTGGGAAATTGAAATATCGATGGGGCTTGACCCCTTGGACAGCCCGCGAGTGTACCCGCGTAAACCCGTAGGCGTCAATTTGTCTTATGTCTTATATAAGATATGATTGCACATCAAAAATAGCGGGCCACGGCGTTGGGTCATTTGCCCGCTCACCCACCGACAACATGGCCTCCGCACATCCTTCGCAGCCCGACCTGTCCCAGGAGGAATCGCGCGCACCCGCCGACTCGGCGGGCACCGGACCGGCCGCGCCTCTTCCGCCAACACCGGCTTTCAGCCCCCTGTACCAGCAGATCAAGTCGCTGATCCTGCGCAGCCTGCAGGCAGGCGAATGGAAACCGGGCGACATGATCCCCAGCGAGTTCGACCTGGCCGCCCGCTTCCGCGTGAGCCAGGGCACGGTGCGCAAGGCGATCGACGAACTGGCCACCGACAACCTGCTGGTGCGCCGCCAGGGCAAGGGCACCTTCGTGGCCACCCACGCCGAACAGCACATCCAGTACCGCTTCCTGCGTGTGCTGCCCGACGCGAGCGCGCCGGAAGCCCAGGGCCCGGCCGAGCGGCGCATCATCGAATGCCGCCGCCTGCGTGGGCCGGCCGAGGTGGCCCGGCAACTCGACCTCAAGGGCGGCGACTCGCTGGTGCAGGTCCGGCGCGTGCTCTCGTTCTCCGGCACGCCTGCCATCCTGGAAGACATCTGGCTGCCCGGCGCGCCATTCAAGGGCCTGAGCATCGAAACCCTGTCCAGCGACAAGGGTCCCATGTACGCCCTGTTCGAAGCACAGTTCGGCGTGCGCATGGTGCGCGCGACCGAGAAGATCAAGGCCGTGGCCGCCGATGCCGATGCCGCAGCACTGCTGGGGGTCGAAGTGGGCCACCCGCTGCTGAGCGTGGAACGTCTGGCCTACACCTACAACGACGTGCCGATGGAACTGCGGCGCGGCCTCTACCGCACGGAAACCCGGCACTATCACAACGAACTGAACTGAGTCGCCAACGCGCCGGAGCCCGACACGTCAAGGCCAGATGTCAGGCCTGGGTATGCTGCGTTGCAATAGAATTTCAAGGTTTGTAATTCGGGTTACCACCGAGTTACAAGCTCCCTTCCAACCCCGAACCCCACGGAAGAAAGCCCCACCATGACCGAGTTGACCAAGAAGCGGCCTGAGTTCCGCAACATCAACGCCTTCAAGGATCTGACCACCTACCGCCTGCCTCTGGCCGGCTGGGTGTCGATCCTGCACCGCGCCAGCGGTGGCCTGATGTTCATCCTGCTGCCCCTGATCGTCTGGCTGTTCGACACCTCGGTGTCGTCCGAGATCTCTTACGAACGTTTCAGCGCAGCCTTCTCGGGCGGCATCGGACTGGTTCCCGGCTGGCTGTTCAAGCTGGTGGTGCTGGCCATCATCTGGGCCTACCTGCACCACCTGATTGCCGGCCTGCGCCACCTGTACATGGACATGACGCACTCGGTGACCAAGGAGTTCGGCAAGTCCTCCGCCATCGTGACGCTGGCCCTGTCCATCGGACTGACGCTGATCCTCGGCGCCAAGCTGTTCGGCCTGTACTGATCCCGCGAAAGAAGGAGACCAACATGTCCGTCAATTACGGTTCCAAACGCGTCGTCACCGGCGCCCACTACGGGCTGCGCGACTGGCTCGCCCAACGCATCACCGGCGCGCTCTTCGCCCTGCTGACCCTCATCGTGCTGGCCAAGGTGCTGCTCACCAGCGGCCCTCTGGGCTACGAGGGCTGGGCCGGCATCTTCGCCCCCCAGTGGATGAAGGCACTGACCTTCGCGGCCTTCATCGCCATCGCCTATCACATCTGGATCGGCATGCGCGACATCTGGATGGACTACGTCAAGCCCACCGGCATCCGCCTGGCCCTGCACATCTTCACCATCGTCTGGCTCGTGGCCTGCCTGGGCTGGGCTGTTCAAGTTCTCTGGAGACTCTGATCCATGACCACCACCGCATCCCTTTCCAAGCGCAAGTTCGACGTGGTCATCGTCGGAGCCGGCGGCTCCGGCATGCGTGCCTCGCTGCAACTGGCCCGCGCCGGCCTCAAGGTGGCCGTGCTCTCGAAGGTCTTCCCGACCCGCTCGCACACCGTTGCAGCGCAGGGTGGCGTGTCCGCCTCGCTGGGCAACATGAGCGAAGACAGCTGGGAATACCACTTCTACGACACCGTCAAGGGTTCCGACTGGCTCGGTGACCAGGACGCCATCGAGTTCATGTGCCGCGAAGCGCCCAAGGTCGTGTATGAGCTCGAACACTTCGGCATGCCGTTCGACCGCAACCCCGACGGCACGATCTACCAGCGTCCGTTCGGCGGCCACACCGCCAACTACGGCGAAAAGCCAGTGCAGCGCGCCTGCGCCGCGGCCGACCGCACCGGCCACGCCATGCTGCACACGCTGTACCAGGCCAACGTGTCGGCCAAGACCACCTTCTTCGTGGAGTG
Organism: Hydrogenophaga pseudoflava; assembly: GCF_004353865.1. Taxonomy (NCBI): domain Bacteria; kingdom Pseudomonadati; phylum Pseudomonadota; class Betaproteobacteria; order Burkholderiales; family Comamonadaceae; genus Hydrogenophaga; species Hydrogenophaga pseudoflava. Next base: position 1,409,106 of record NZ_CP037867.1, on the reverse strand, counting down.
GATGGCGCTGGACCTGATCCGCGACGCCAGCGGCGACGTGGTGGGCGTGACCGCCCTCGAAATGGAAACCGGCGACACCTACGTGCTCGAAGCCAAGACCGTGCTGCTGGCCACCGGTGGTGCCGGCCGCATCTTCCAGTCCTCGACCAACGCCTTCATCAACACCGGTGACGGCCTGGGCATGGCCGCCCGTGCCGGCATCGCACTGCAGGACATGGAGTTCTGGCAGTTCCACCCCACCGGCGTGGCCGGCGCGGGCGTGCTGCTGACCGAAGGCTGCCGCGGCGAAGGCGCCATCCTGCTCAACAGCAATGGCGAGCGTTTCATGGAGCGCTATGCGCCCACGCTGAAGGACCTGGCACCGCGCGACTTCGTGTCCCGCTGCATGGGTCAGGAAATCCTGGAAGGCCGTGGCTGTGGTCCCAACAAGGACTACATCCACATGAAGCTGGACCACCTGGGTGCCGACACCATCCACAAGCGCCTGCCCTCGGTGTATGAGATCGGCGTGAACTTCGCCAACGTCGACGTGACGCGCGAGCCGATCCCGGTCGTGCCCACCATCCACTACCAGATGGGTGGCATCCCGACCAACATCCACGGCCAGGTGGTCGAGCGCTTCAACGGTGAAGACCGTCCGGTCAACGGCCTCTACGCGGTGGGCGAATGCTCCTGCGTGTCGGTGCACGGCGCCAACCGCCTGGGCACCAACTCGCTGCTGGACCTGCTCGTCTTCGGCAAGGCCGCCGGCAACCACATCATCGCCAACGTCAACCCCAAGCAGGAGCACAAGGACCTGCCCAAGGACGCCGCCGACAAGACCCTGGCCCGCCTGGCCCGCCTGGACAGCGCCAAGAACGGCGAGTACGCCCAGGACGTTGCCAACGACATGCGCGCCATCATGCAGACGCACGCGGGCGTGTTCCGCAGCCAGGAGTCCATGGACGCCGGTGTGCAGAAGATCAACGCCCTGCGCGAGCGCGTGGGCGCCATCGGCCTGAAGGACAACTCCAAGGTGTTCAACACCGCGCGCATCGAAGCGCTGGAAGTCGAGAACCTGATGGAGGCCGCCCAGGCCACCATGACCAGCGCGGCCGCTCGCAAGGAATGCCGCGGCGCCCACCTGGTGCGCGACTACGAACACGACGTCAACCACCCGACCTGCCCGCTGGGCCGCAACGACGCCGAGTGGATGAAGCACACCCTCTGGTACCAGGACGGCAACAAGCTGGACTACAAGCCGGTGCGCATGAAGCCCCTGACCGCCGAAACGGTGCCCCCGAAGCCCCGCACCTTCTGACCGGAATCAGCGAACACAAGGACACTGAAAAATGGCACAACGCACTTTCAAGATCTACCGCTACGACCCGGACAAGGACGCCAAGCCGTACATGCAGACCATCCAGGTCGAACTGGACGGCACCGAGCGCATGCTGCTGGACGCCCTGATCAAGCTCAAGGCCGTGGACCCCACGCTGTCGTTCCGCCGCTCCTGCCGCGAAGGCGTGTGCGGTTCGGACGCCATGAACATCAACGGCAAGAACGGCCTGGCCTGCCTGACCAACCTGAACACGCTCAAGGGCGACATCGTGCTCAAGCCGCTGCCCGGCCTGCCGGTCGTTCGCGACCTGATCGTGGACATGACGCTGTTCTTCAAGCAGTACCACAGCATCAAGCCCTACCTGATCAACGAGACCCCCGCCCCCGAGCGCGAGCGCCTGCAGAGCCCCGAAGAGCGCGAAGAGCTCAACGGCCTGTACGAGTGCATCCTGTGCGCCAGCTGCTCCACGAGCTGCCCCAGCTTCTGGTGGAACCCCGACAAGTTCGTCGGCCCCGCCGGTCTGCTGCAGGCGTATCGCTTCATCGCCGACAGCCGCGACCAGGCCACCGCCGAGCGTCTGGACAACCTTGAAGACCCGTACCGTCTGTTCCGCTGCCACACCATCATGAACTGTGTGGACGTCTGCCCCAAGAGCCTGAACCCCACCAAGGCCATTGGCAAGATCAAGGAACTGATGGTGCGCCGCGCCGTCTGATCCCGCGTTTTATGACCATGAATGCCAGCCCCGGTGACGCCGTGCTCGATGCCCCGGCATTGAGCAAGCTGCGCTGGCGCTGCCGCCGTGGGCTGCTCGAGAACGACCTGTTCATCGAGCAGTTCTTTGCCAGACATGAGTCTGGCTTGACTGTCAGGCAGGCCGAAGCTCTGGGGGTTCTAATGGACCTTTCCGACAACGATCTGCTTGATCTGTTGCTCGGCCGCAAGAAGCCCGAGGGCCTACAGGCCAGTGACGACGTCACTCAGGTGCTGGGCATGCTGCGCGCTGCCCGACGACCCGATTAACCTCTACCAGGAAACCGCATGAAACTCGTAGACAACAAAGCCACCCTGTCGTTCTCCAACGGCAGCCCCAGCGTCGAGATGCCGGTGTACGGCGGCAGCATCGGTCCGGACGTGATCGACATCCGCAAGCTGTATGCACAGACCGGCATGTTCACCTACGACCCCGGCTTCCTGTCCACGGCGTCCTGCCAGTCGGCCATCACCTACATCGACGGCGACAAGGGCGAACTGCTGTACCGCGGCTACCCGATCGAGCAGCTGGCCACCCAGGCCGACTACCTCGACACCTGCTTCCTGCTGCTCAATGGCGAACTACCCAATGAGACGGAGCGAGGCGACTTCCACAAGCTCGTGACCAACCACACGATGGTCAACGAGCAGATGCAGTTCTTCCTGCGTGGCTTCCGGCGCGACGCCCACCCCATGGCCGTGCTGACCGGTCTGGTAGGCGCCCTGTCGGCCTTCTATCACGACAGCACCGACATCAACAACCCCGAGCACCGCCGCATCGCCGCGATCCGCCTGATCGCCAAGATGCCCACGCTGGTGGCCATGTCCTACAAATACGGTGTGGGCCAGCCCTACATGTACCCGCGCAACGACCTGAGCTACTCGGGCAACTTCCTGCGCATGATGTTCGGCACGCCCTGCGAGGACTACAAGGTCAACCCGGTGCTGGAAAAAGCGCTGGACCGCATCTTCATCCTGCACGCCGACCACGAGCAGAACGCCTCCACCTCCACCGTGCGCCTGTGCGGCTCGTCGGGCACCAATCCGTTCGCCGCCATCGCAGCCGGTGTGGCCTGCCTCTGGGGCCCCGCCCACGGTGGCGCCAACGAAGCCTGCCTGAACATGCTGGAAGACATCCAGCGCAACGGCGGCGTGGCCAAGGTCGGCGAGTTCATGAACCAGGTGAAGGACAAGAACAGCGGCGTCAAGCTGATGGGCTTCGGTCACCGCGTGTACAAGAACTACGACCCGCGCGCCAAGCTGATGCAGGAAACCTGCAACGAGGTGCTGGCCGAGCTGGGTCTGGAAAACGACCCGCTGTTCAAGCTGGCCAAGGAACTGGAAAAGATCGCCCTGGAAGACGACTACTTCGTGCAGCGCAAGCTCTACCCGAACGTCGACTTCTACTCCGGCATCGTGCAGCGCGCCATCGGCATTCCGGTCAGCCTGTTCACCGGCATCTTCGCGCTGGCCCGCACCGTCGGCTGGATCGCCCAGCTCAACGAAATGCTGGCCGACCCCGAGTACAAGATCGGCCGCCCGCGCCAGTTGTTCACGGGCGCCGCTCGCCGCGACGTCCCCGCCAGTTTCAAGCGCTGATCCCGCCTTGCCCCACAAAACCCGCCTCTGGCGGGTTTTGTTTTTTGCGGTGTCTGACATCGCCAATAACGATGTCAATACCCATATAAAAGACGGAAAATCCAGAAAGTCATCTTGAATCACGATGACTTTCTCATGAACGCCCCCGACCGCGCCTTCACCCGCCGACTTGACCTGACCACGCTGCAGCTGTTCGTGGCGGTGTGCGAGCGCGGCAGCATCGGCAAGGCGGCCGAGACCGAGTTCATGGCGCCGTCGGCGGTCAGCAAGCGGCTGTCGGATCTGGAGACCACGGTCGGCACGCCGCTGCTCATGCGCCACGCACGCGGCGTCACGCCCACCCCGGCTGGCCAGAGCCTGCTGCACCACGCCCGCTCGGTGCTGTTCAGCCTCGACAAGATGCAGGGCGAGCTCTCGGAGTACGCCGACGGCGTGCGCGGCCATGTGCGGGTGCACGCCAACATCTCGGCCACGGTGCAGTTCCTGCCCGAAGACCTGGGCGGTTTCATCCGCGCACACGACGCGATCAAGATCGACCTGGAAGAACACCTGTCCACCGAGGTGCTGCGGGCGGTGCAGGAAGGCGCGGCCGACCTGGGCATCTGCCACGTCGGCGGCGACGACCCGATCCAGGGCCTGCAGACCCTGCCCTACCGGCAGGACCGGCTGGTGCTGATCGTGCCGGCCCGCCATCCGTTGGCCGGACACACGGCCATGGCCTTCGCCGACAGCCTCGAATGGGACCACGTCGGCCTGCACGCCAACAGCTCCATCTACCGTGCCATGCACGCCGCCGCCACCGCCAGCGGCCGCAACATCCGGCTGCGCATTCGCGTCTCGGGCCTGGACGCCATGTGCCGCATGATCCACAACGGACTGGGCGTCGGCCTGATGCCGCGCCGCGCCTTCGATCTGATGCAGGGCGCCGGCAACCTGCAGGCGGTCGAACTCACCGACGACTGGGCCACGCGCCACATCGACCTGGTCGCGCGCGACTTTTCCAGCCTGCCCGTCAGCGCCCGGCTGCTGGTGGACCACCTGTCCACACAGGCCGCCAGGTCCGCCTCCCCGACCTAGAATTTCAAGCCCCACAGGAGAACCCCACCCCATGGCCCGCACGCTCTACGACAAGATCTGGGACGAACACGTCGTCCACACCGAGGAAGACGGCACGTCCGTCCTCTACATCGACCGCCACCTGGTACACGAAGTCACCAGCCCGCAGGCCTTCGAAGGTCTGCGCCAGGCCGGCCGCAAGGTCTGGCGCGTGAGCTCGGTGGTCGCCACCGCCGACCACAACACGCCCACCACCGGATGGGAACTGGGCTACGACGGCATCACCGACCCGATCAGCAAGGAGCAGATCACCACGCTGGACAGCAACATCAAGGAGTTCGGCGCCGCCGCCTTCTTCCCCTTCATGTCCAAGCGCCAGGGCATCGTGCATGTGATCGGCCCCGAGAACGGTGCCACGCTGCCCGGCATGACCGTGGTCTGCGGCGACTCGCACACCTCCACCCATGGCGCCTTCGGCGCGCTGGCGCACGGCATCGGCACCAGCGAGGTCGAGCACGTGATGGCCACGCAGACCCTGCTGGCCAAGAAGGCCAAGAACATGCTGGTCAAGGTCGAGGGCCAGCTCGCCAAGGGCGTGACCGCCAAGGACATCGTGCTGGCCATCATCGGCAAGATCGGCACCGCCGGCGGCACGGGCTACACCATCGAGTTCGCCGGCAGCGCGATCCGCTCGCTGTCCATGGAAGGCCGCATGACGGTCTGCAACATGGCCATCGAAGGCGGTGCGCGCGCCGGTCTGGTGGCCGTGGACGAGAAGACCATCGAATACGTCAAGGGTCGCCCGCTGGCCCCGACCGGCGTGGAGTGGGACCAGGCGGTCGCCTACTGGAAGTCGCTGCACTCGGACGCCGACGCGGTGTTTGACGCCGTGGTCGAGCTCGATGCGACGCAGATCCTGCCGCAGGTCACCTGGGGCACCTCGCCCGAGATGGTGCTGGGCGTGGACGCCCGCGTGCCCGATCCCGAGAAGGAGAAGGACGCCAGCAAGCGCGGCGCCATGGAGCGGGCGCTGACCTACATGGCGCTCGAACCGGGCAAGCCGCTGGCCGACATCTTCGTCGACAAGGTCTTCATCGGTTCCTGCACCAACAGCCGCATCGAAGACATGCGCGAAGCCGCCGCGGTCGTCAAGAAGCTGGGCCAGAAGGTCGCGAAGAACATCAAGCTGGCCATGGTCGTGCCGGGCTCCGGTCTGGTGAAGGAACAGGCCGAGCGCGAAGGCCTGCACGAGATCTTCAAGGCCGCCGGCTTTGAATGGCGCGAGCCCGGCTGCTCGATGTGCCTGGCCATGAACGCCGACCGGCTGGAGCCGGGAGAGCGCTGCGCCAGCACCAGCAACCGCAACTTCGAAGGCCGCCAGGGCGCTGGTGGCCGCACCCACCTGGTCTCGCCTGCGATGGCCGCCGCCGCCGCGATCCACGGTCATTTCGTCGACATCCGCACCATCGCCTGAACGTCTTTCCCGAGCACTTTCCCAAGGAGCCCACCATGTCCTCGTTCAAGACCCTGCTCGCCACCGCCACCCTGATGTCCCTGGCCGCCTGCAACACCAACACCGTGCAAGGCGTCAAGCAGGACGCCCACGTCGTCAAGGACAAAGCCATCGAGGTCAAGGACGTGGTGGTCGACAAGGCCATCGAGATCAAGGACAAGGCCGTCGAGGGCGGCAAGTCCGCCGGCCAGGCGGTCGGCTCCGGGCTGGAGAAAGCCGGCGAAGCCGTCAAGGGCGCGACCAACTGAACATCCACACCATGCAGACATTCACCATTCACCAGGGCCTCGTGGCCCCCATGGACCGCGAGAACGTCGACACCGACGCGATCATCCCCAAGCAGTTCCTCAAGTCGATCCGCAAGACCGGCTTCGGCCCCAACCTGTTCGACGAGTGGCGCTACCTGGACCAGCCGGGCGAACCCGGCGTGCCCGAAAGCGCACGCAAGCCCAACCCGGACTTCGTGCTGAACCAGCCGCGCTATCGTGGCGCCTCGGTGCTGCTCACGCGCCGCAACTTCGGCTGCGGCTCCAGCCGCGAACACGCGCCCTGGGCCATCGACCAGTACGGCTTCCGCGCCATCATCGCGCCCAGCTACGCCGACATCTTCTTCAACAACTGCTTCAAGAACGGCCTGCTGCCCATCGTGCTGAGCGAGCCACAGGTGGACCAGCTGTTCAACGACGTGTACGCCTTCCCGGGCTACCAGCTGACCATCGACCTGGAGCGCCAGGTCATCGTCAAGCCGCAGGGCGAGGAGATCCCCTTCGAGGTCAACGCCTTCCGCAAGTACTGCCTGATCAACGGACTGGACGACATCGGCCTGACGCTGCGCCACAAGGACAAGATCGAGGCGTTCGAGAAAGAGCGCCTGGCGACCAAGCCCTGGCTCGCCCACACCATGTGATTCACCCCAACTTCAAACCCACCCAATGAAAATCGCAGTTCTCCCCGGTGATGGCATCGGCACCGAAATCGTCGCCGAAGCGGTCAAGGTCCTCGACGCACTCGACCTGAAGTTCGAAATGGAATCGGCCCTGGTCGGTGGTGCCGCCTACGACGCGCACGGCCACCCGCTGCCCGAGTCCACGCTCAAGCTGGCCAAGGAGGCGGACGCCATCCTGTTCGGCGCCGTCGGCGACTGGAAGTACGACAAGCTGGACCGCCCGCTGCGCCCCGAGCAGGCCATCCTGGGCCTGCGCAAGAACCTGGGCCTTTTCGCCAACTTCCGCCCCGCCATCTGCTACGAGCAGCTGGTCGGCGCCTCCAGCCTCAAGCCCGAGCTGATCGCCGGCCTGGACATCCTGATCATCCGCGAGCTGACCGGCGACATCTACTTCGGCCAGCCGCGCGGCCGCCGCGAGGCCCCTGACGGCGAGTTCAAGGGCGCACCCGAAGCCTTCGACACCATGCGCTATTCCAAGCCCGAGATCGAGCGCATCGCCCACGTCGCCTTCCAGGCCGCGCGCAAGCGCAACAAGAAGGTGACCTCGGTCGACAAGGCCAACGTGCTGGAGACCTTCCAGTTCTGGAAGGACACCATGATCGAGGTGCATGCCCAGTACCCCGACGTCGAGCTGCAGCACATGTACGTCGACAACGCGGCGATGCAGCTGGTCAAGGCCCCCAAGGCCTTCGACGTGGTCGTCACCGGCAACATGTTCGGCGACATCCTGTCCGATGAGGCCTCGATGCTGACCGGCTCCATCGGCATGCTGCCCTCGGCCTCGCTCAACAGCAGGAACCAGGGCCTGTACGAGCCCAGCCACGGCAGCGCGCCCGACATCGCCGGCAAGGGCATCGCCAACCCGCTGGCGACCATCCTGTCGGCTGCCATGATGCTGCGCTTCTCGCTCAATCAGGAAGAAGCCGCCCAGCGCATCGAAGCCGCGGTGCAGAAGGTGCTGGCCCAGGGCCTGCGCACCGGCGACATCTGGAGCGAGGGCACGACCAAGGTCGGAACCGTGGAGATGGGCGACGCGGTGGTAAAGGCTCTGTAACGCCCCCCTGCGCCGCTGCGCGGCTTCCCCCCTCTCTGGCGCGCTTGCGGCGCTGGGAGGGGGGACGCACCCTGTGGCCCGGCGGAGCCGGTTCCACGGGTGCCCTGGAGGCAGACACGCGTTCCTCAAGGTTTTTGGGGTCTGGTCACAATGAGTGCTTTCCTGCTCTTGGCCTGCCCGTGTCCTCCCCCCTCTTCTCCTTCGACAACTCTTACGCGCTGATGGAGGGCATGTCCGTGCCCTGGCAGCCGGCGGCGGTGCCGGCGCCGCGCTGGTTGCATCTGAACCGGACGCTGGCCGACGAGCTCGGGCTCGATGCCGATGCCCTGGCGTCCGACGAGGGCCTGGCGGTGTTCGCGGGCAACCGCGTGCCCGAGGGTGCCACGCCAATTGCGCAGGCCTACGCCGGCCACCAGTTCGGCGGCTTCTCGCCACAGCTGGGTGACGGTCGCGCGCTGCTGCTGGGTGAGGTGCTGGACGCGCGAGGACAGCGCCGCGACATCGCGTTCAAGGGCTCGGGGCGCACACCGTTCTCGCGCGGCGGCGACGGCAAGGCGGCCGTCGGGCCGGTGCTGCGCGAGGTGCTGATCAGCGAGGCCATGCACGCGCTGGGCATCCCCACCACGCGCGCACTGGCGGCCGTGGCCACCGGTGAAACCATCCGCCGCGAGCGCCCGCTGCCCGGTGCCATCCTCACGCGCGTGGCGGCCAGCCACATCCGCGTCGGCAGCTTCCAGTTCTTCGCCGCGCGCAACGACACCGAACGCGTCCAGCAGCTCGCCGAACACGCCATCGCCCGCCACGACCCGGCGCTGGTCGGCCGCGAGGACCGGCTCCTCGCTTTCTACGAGGCCGTGGTGCAGCGCCAGGCGAAACTGGTCGCGTTGTGGATGTCGGTCGGCTTCATCCACGGCGTGATGAACACCGACAACATGACGGTCTCGGGCGAAACCATCGACTACGGCCCCTGTGCGTTCCTGGAGGCCTACGACCCGCAGACGGTCTTCAGCTCCATCGACACCCACGGCCGTTACGCCTTCGGCAACCAGCCGGGCATCGCGCAGTGGAACCTCGCGCGGCTGGCCGAAACCCTGCTGCCACTGTTCCACACCAACGACGAGCAGGCCGTGGCCGCCGCCACCCGGGTGCTGGACGGCTTCGGCGGGCATTTCGACCGGCACTGGCTGAACCTGCACCGCCTCAAGCTGGGCCTGCGCAGCGACAGCGCCGACGACGAGGCCGACCGCGCCCTGGTCAACGAGTTGCTGCAGCGCATGCACGAACACCATGTCGACTTCACGCTGGGCTTCCGTCGCCTCTCGGCCGTGCTGCGCGAGGCGCCGCGGGACTGGCTCGTGCTCTGGGGCGATCAGCCCGCCGTCGCCGGCGATTGGCTGGCGCGCTGGCAGCAGCGCCTGACCGCGCAAGGCGAGCCGGCGCACGAAGTGGCCGCCCGCATGGACGCCACCAACCCGCTGTTCATCCCGCGCAACCACCTGGTCGAGAACGCACTGGACGCCGCCAGCGAGTCCGGCGACCTGCGGCCTTTCGAGCGTCTGCTGGCCATCGTGACCGACCCGTTCACCGAACGCAGCGAACACGCCCCGGCCGCCCTGCCCGGCACGCCCGAACAGACCCAGGGCTACCGCACCTTCTGCGGCACCTGAGGCCGCGGATGTCGAAAACGGCGGCCCTGTTTCGTCGTCGTTTCAAGGCCCTGGGCCTTGCCGTTCACCGACACCCCGACCAAGGAGCACACCAATGAGCACCGGCACCGTCCGCTTCCACCGCATCCTCAAGGCGCCGCCCGAGCGCGTCTACCGCGCTTTCCTCGACCCCGACGCGATGGCCAAGTTCCTGCCGCCGCACGGCTTCACCGGCCGCGTGCTGGAGATGGACGCGCGCGTCGGCGGCGTCTACCGCATGCAGTTCACCAACTTCTCCAGCGGCCACACGCACGCCTTTGGCGGCAAGTACCTGGAACTGGTGCCGAACGAGAAGATCGTCAACACCGACCTCTTCGACGACCCCAACCTGCCCGGCCAGATGATCACCACCATCAGCCTCAAGGCCGTCTCCTGCGGCACCGAGCTGACGGCCGTGCAGGAAGGCATCCCCGAGGCCATTCCGGTCGAGATGTGTTACCTCGGCTGGCAGGAGACGCTGGCGCTGCTGGCCCAGCTGGTCGAACCCGAAATCCCGGGTTGAACAGGCCCCCACGCTCCGCCGCTGCGCGGGTCGCTGCCCCCCGAGGGGGCTGTTTCGGCTTGGGGCGGCCCGGCGCCGAAACTCACTTCGTGGGCAGCGCGCGCACTCGCTGCGTCGCCTCGCTGTCCACCGACAGCGGCTGGTGGCCCCGCGCGCTCAGGTAGCGCTCGCTGAACAGGCCGAACCAGGCGTCCAGCGCGTCGGCGGCGGCGGCGTCACCGGCCAGGTCCAGGCACATCGCCGCGACCTCGGCGGTGCAGAAGTGGTGGTCCTGCGCCGAGCGTCGCAGCTTGTAGCGCGAGGCGTGCGCCGGTTGCAGCCCCAGCACCGGCGCGCTGTCCAGCCAGGGGCTCTTGCGGAACATCTTGCGCGCCTCGGACCAGGTGCCGTCCAGCAGCACGAACAGCGGCCGGCGCCCGTCGTCCACCACCGGCGCCGTCACGGCGCGCGACGGTGCGGCGTACTCGGTCGGGAACACCACATGGGGTCGCCATTGCGGATCGGCCAGCAGCGCCAGCAGGGCGGGGTCGACCTCGGTGCGCGACCAGCCGAAGGCCCAGGTGTCGGGCACCACGTCGGCGATCAGCCAGCCGGTGTTGGTGGGCTTGAGGGCCTCGATGTCACCCAGCAGCAGGCAGAAGCCCGCGTTCGACGGCACCACCGGCCGCAGCGCGCAGATGCAATGGGTGGCGGGCAGGCGGCAGCCGCTGCAGCGCACCAGGCCGGCGCCGCGGGCGACATAGGGCTTGCTGGACGCCGCCAGGCGCAGCGTGCGCTGGCGCGCGACCGCGTGGGGAAAGGAGGGAGCGACGGCTTCCGGGGTGGCAGGAGACATCCGTCAAATGTATGCTCCCCGCGATGAACATCCTGACCTCCCTCGACGCCCTGCGCGCGCTCTACGACCCGGTGCGCGAGCGCTCGTCCAAGAAAGAGATTCCGCAGCTCGACGCTCACGCGCGCCGCTTCATCGGGCTTTCGCCCTTCGTGGTGATCGGCAGCGGCGATGCCGCGCACGGCATGGACACCTCACCGCGCGGTGGTGCGCCCGGCTTCGTGCACGCGCCGGACGTCCACACCCTGCTGATCCCCGACGCGCCGGGCAACAACCGGCTGGACACGCTGGAGAACATCGTGCGCGGCGGCGAAGAAGGCGCGCCGGTCGGGCTGCTGTTCCTGATCCCGGGCGTGGACGAAACCCTGCGCGTGAACGGCCGCGCCCTGCTCAGCACCGACCCGGACGATCTGCAGCGCTGCGCCGAACCGCACCGCCTGCCCAAGCTCGCGATCCGGGTCACCGTGCAAGCCTGCTACCTGCACTGCGCCAAGGCGCTGATGCGCTCGCACCTCTGGGACGCACAACACCAGGTCGAGCGTTCAGCGCTGCCCAGCATGACCGAGATGATGCGCGACCAGATTCGCGAATTCCGCGGCGAGGAGGTCGCCGCGGAAACGCAGGAGCAGATGCTTGAGCGCTACCGCCAGACGCTCTGACGGCGCTCCAGCCCAGCCTCAGGGCAGGAAGTTCAGCCCCTCGGGCAGCGGCGGCACCAGCGGCACCTCGAACAGCGGCCCGGGGCCGTCGGGGTCGATCACGAGGCTGCCGCCACTGCGGAAGAACTCCGCGATCTGCGTCTGCGCCAGCACCGCGATCGTCGGTCCCGCCGGACTCGCCAGCCCGGTCAGGAAGGTGTGCGGGTTCTTCGGCACCGCCGGGTTCGCGGCGAAGGCCAGGTCGTTGCGGAAGTAGGTGGTCTGCGCCTGCAGGCCACCGGCGCGCACGATGGCGGTGGTGGTCGGGTTGGGCACCGTCTGGTCGCCCTTGGCCATCTGCAGGATCACCGGCTTGGCCGCGCTGCCCGGCAGCGGCTGCTGGCGGATCAGGTGGGCGTAGGACACCGGGTTGCCCGCCTGCTGCACCCACTCCCAGCGGTCGATCACCTGCGCGATCTCCATTGCGCCCGGCACGTTGTTGACCACCGGCGGCAGGTCGCGCAGCGGCATGTTCTCGAAGAAGTTGAACGGCACCGGCAGGCTGGCCGACGGCGGCAGGTTCAGCAGCTGCGGCACCCGGGTGGCCAGCGCAAAGCCGGTCAGGCCGCGGAACGCGCCCAGCCGCGCCACCTCGGTGATCGAACCGCCCGGCACATTGGGCACACCCGCCTGGATGGACGGCTCGACGCCCAGCAGGATGGTGCCGTAGATGCCGCCAAAGGACTGGCCGGCGTAGTAGATGCGCTGGGCGTCCAGGTCGGCGCTGCCATCGCCTTCGACATCGATGCCCGCCTCCACCTGGCGCACCAGCTGCATCAGGTCGATGGCGGTCTGGCGCAAGCCGTCGCGGCTGGAGACCGCGGTGCGCGGCGGCGCGGCGCTCGATCCCTCGGTGCTGTCGATGGCGCCGTTGCCGTCCTGGTCGAAGCCGCGGCCGCCGGAAGGCACCGACACCACACCGCCGGCGGTGGTCAGGTTGAGCACGCCGGCCGCGCCGCCGCCGTGGCCCACCACGTTGATCGACAGCGTCGCAATGCCGCGCGAGGCCAGCACGGAGGCCACCGTCCACGGCGCGCCGAACATGCTGTCGGTGAAACCGTGGCCGAAGATGGCCACCGGCCAGCCCGCCGCGGGTTTGGCGCCGGCCGGCAGGAAGAGCTGGAACACCAGCTCGTTCGTGCCCTGCGGTTGCGGCCGGCCCACCAGCGTCGGGGTCGCGGGGATGTACTGGCCGGCGGCGAGGTAGTTGGGCGACTGGTAGCGGCCGTAGGCGATCAGGCCGACGGCGCCGGGCACCACATAGAGCGCACCCAGCGGCACGGCCTGCGGCGCCAGCGCGCCCGGGGCGGCCCCGACCTGGCGCTGCAGGTCGACCGCCGCCACACCGTTCAGCGGAAACACCGCGCGCACCGGTGCGCCGGCCGCGCTGCCGATCATGAAGTCCACCGGCGCCGGGTTCGTTGCCTTGATGCGGCGCATCACCTTCACCAGGTCCCCGGTGGCGCTCTGCGTGGTGAACACCGAGGCCGCCGCCACCGCCAGCCCGCGCCCCAGGCGCACCGCCGACGCCCCTTCGTGCATCTCGCGGTGGTGCTCGGCGCGGTGGCGCCCGCCGCCCAGCGCCGCGCCGGGCACGATGCGCCGGCCCCTGACGTCGCGCACGCCATTGGTCACCACCAGCACATAGCGCGAGCGCTCGGCCAGCAGCTCGTCGGGCTCGAACACCAGCGTGCGCGTGGCCGGGTCCCACAGCACCTGGTTGATGCCCACCTTCTGGCCGAAACCGCGCAGGGTCTGCGTGTCGCCCAGGTTGTAGAGGAAGACCGTCTCGCTGCTGACCGATCCCACGTCGATGTCGCCGGTGAACGGCACCGTGATGCGCGGCTGGGTCGAGAAGCCGTCGAGCGTGTTGATCACGTCGATGTCCTGGCAGTCGCTCATCCGCACCGCGCAGTCCGGACGGGGCAGGTTGACGCGGCGGAAGGTCGCGTTGCCGAAGTCGACCACCGTGTGGCGGTTGCTCGGGAACGGACCGGCCGTGTCGTCGTCGCGCACCGACACGTTCTGCGCGAACGCGGCGGCGGGCAACGACACCAGGGGCAGCACCAGGGACAGCGACAGCAGCAGGCGACGGGAAGCAACGGCCATGGCAGGACTCCTCTGTGTTGGAATGGACCCCGCTTGTACGCCGAAAGACTTCGTGCGACCAGAGGGGATCACCGGTGGCAGGCCTGCCCGCTGTCACCTCGGTTGCTTATGCTGGAGGCCTTTTCTTCTCGCTTCCTCTCAGGACCCTGCCGTGAACGACCGCAACCCCGTCATCGCCCTGCTCGGGCGCCGCATTCGCCTCGCTGTTATCGGCGGCGGTCCGGGCTCCTTCATCGGCCCCATCCACCGCATGGCGGCCCGCCTGGACGACCGCTACGACATCGTGGCCGGCGTGCTCTCTTCCGACCCGCAGCGCTCGGTGGCCGCCGGGCTGGCGATGGGCCTGGCCCCGGACCGCTGCCACCCCGATCTGGCCACCCTGCTGGCGGCCGAAACGCAGCGCCCCGACGGCATCGACGCGGTCGCGATCATGACGCCCAACGACGGCCACTTTCCCGCTGCGATGGCGGCGCTGGAGCACGGCTTCGACGTCATCTGCGACAAGCCCATGACCAACACCCTGGCGGAGGCGCAGACGCTGCTCGAGAAGGTCCAGGCCAGCGGCCGGGTGTTCTGCCTGACCCACAACTACAGCGGTTACCCCATGGTGCGCCAGGCCCGCACCATGGTGGCCGACGGCCAGCTCGGCGAGATCCGCCTGGTGCAGGTGGAGTACGTGCAGGGCGGGCGTGCCAAGCCCGGCCCCGGCCGCGTGGCCTGGAAGGCCGACCCGGCGCGCGGCGGCCCTTCGCTGGTGATGGGCGACATCGGCACCCACGCCCACCAGCTGCTGCGCTTCATCAGCGGGCTGGAGGTCGGGGAGGTCGCGGCCGAGCTCGGCTGCGTGGTGCCCGAGCGCAGCGCGCACGACTTCGCAGGCGTGCTGCTGCGCATGGCGGGCGGTGCGCGCGGCAGCTTCTGGGTCACCCAGGCCGCCGCAGGGGTGGAGAACGGCCTGCGCATCCGCGTCAGCGGCTCGCGCGGCTCGCTCGAATGGCAGCAGGAACATCCGCAGGTGCTGGACTTCAAGCCGCTGGACGCCCCCGCCCAGCGCCTGACGCCGCGCGGCCCGGGCGCCCTGCCGCTGGCGCTGCGCGGCACCCGCGTGGCCGCCGGCCACCCCGAGGGCTTCCCCGAGGCCTTCGCCAACCTCTATTCGGACGCGGCCGAGGCCATCGCGGCGCGGCGCGCCGGTCAGCGCCCCGACCCCTTGGCCCTGCACTTCCCCAACGCGCACGACGGCTGGATGGGCATGCGCTTCGTCGACGCGGTGATCCGCTCGGCACAAGCCGGTGGCGCCTGGACGGCCGCATGACGCGGCCCACGCGCTCCCGCCGCCAGGTGCTCGGCACCCTGGCCGCCATGGGTCTGGGTGCGCTCACCGCGGCCCGGGCCGACACCACAGGTCTGCCGACCACCGACTGGCCTCAGGCATCGGCCGTGCCCGGCGGCGTGGCCCGGCTGGCCCTCGGCCCAGCCGCGGACCGGCCCAGGGCCTGGGCCGGCGAGGCGCCCCTGCTGGTGGTGGGCGATCCGGCGGGCTGGACCGCGCTGGTCGGCATACCGCTGTCGGCCACCCCCGGGGACGCACAGATCGAGGTTGAGACCGGTGGGGGTCGGCGCGCCCTGCCCTACCGGATCGGCCCCAAGGCCTACGCCGAGCAGCGCCTGACGGTGGCCCCACGCACGGTCGAACTCTCGTCCAAGGACCTGGCGCGGCACGAGCGCGAACGGCTCCACCAGCAGGCCGTCATCGCCCGCTTCACCGAACCGGTGCCGCGCGACCTGCGCATGCAGGCGCCGGTGGACGGGCGCCGCTCCAGCTCCTTCGGGCTGCGGCGCGTGTTCAACGGGCAGGCGCGCCAGCCCCACAGCGGCATGGACATCGCGGCCGCGACCGGCACGCCGGTGGTGGCCCCGCTGGCGGCCCGGGTGGCCGACACGGGCGACTACTTCTTCAACGGCCAGACCGTCTGGCTGGACCATGGCGGTGGCCTGCTGTCCATGCTGTGCCACCTCAGCCGCACCGATGTGCGGGCGGGCGATTCGCTGGCGGCCGGCCAGCCGCTGGGCGCGGTGGGCGCCACCGGCCGCGTCACCGGCCCGCACCTGCACTGGAGTGTGCTGCTCAACCGGACCTCAGTGGACCCGGCGTTGTTTATTCACGCTTGATCCCGTTTTTTGGGGCGGGGAATGGCGGCCGGCCGGAGCGCCGCGGGCACAATGCGCGCTCCCCTTGTTGCCCGAATGTCCGCCCCGGAGGCCCCGTGTACCGTTTGCCGCTCGCCATCGCCGTCCTCATCGCCCTGGCGGCGTGCTCATCGACCAAGCGGCAATGGCAGAAGGAAGGCGTGAGCGCCTTCGACACCGCCAACGTGGAGTCGGAGTGCAAGTTCCAGACCGGACTTGCCAAGATCAAGGGCGACCAGGCCGAAGAACTGGTTCGCCACTGCATGCAGGCGAAGGGGTTCCGGCTGAACTAGCCCACCCCCACGCCGCCTTCGGCGTTACCCCCTCGAGGGGGCGATGCCTGCGGCCCGGCAAAGCCGGTTCCGCGGCATCCGCGAATCAGCCAGCGCCGCCGATGCGCTCCAGGCCACCCATGTAGGGCCGCAGCACCACGGGCACGGTCACGCTGCCGTCGGCGTTCTGGAAGTTTTCCAGCACCGCCACCAGCGCACGCCCCACGGCGAGGCCGGAGCCGTTGAGGGTGTGCACCAGCTCGTTCTTGCCCTGGGCGTTCTTGAAGCGCGCCTGCAGGCGACGCGCCTGGAAGGCCTCGCAGTTGGACACCGAGCTGATCTCGCGGTAGGTGCCCTGCGCCGGCACCCAGACCTCCAGGTCGTAGGTCTTGCTGGCGCCAAAGCCCATGTCACCCGTGCACAGGCTCATCACCCGGTAAGGCAGGCCCAGCGCCTGCAGGATGGCCTCGGCGTGGCCGGTCATCTCTTCCAGCGCCTCGTAGCTCTTCTCGGGGTGCACGATCTGCACCATTTCCACCTTGTCGAACTGGTGCTGGCGGATCATGCCGCGTGTGTCGCGCCCGGCACTGCCGGCTTCGGAACGGAAGCACGGGGTGTGCGCCGTCATCTTGATCGGCAGGTCGGCTTCGGCCAGCACGGTGTCGCGCACCACGTTGGTCAGCGTCACTTCGCTGGTCGGAATCAGGTACAGCGCCTGGTTCTCCTCAGCGCCCTCCTGCCCGCCCTTGTTCGCCGCGAACAGGTCGGCCTCGAACTTGGGCAGCTGGCCGGTGCCACGCAGGGTGTCGGCGTTGACGATGTAGGGCGTGTAGCACTCGGTGTAGCCGTGCTGCTGGGTCTGCGTGTCCAGCATGAACTGGGCGAGCGCGCGGTGCAGGCGGGCAATGGGGCCGCGCATGAAGGTGAAGCGCGAGCCGGCCAGCTTGGTGCCGGTGTCGAAGTCCAGGCCGAGCTTCTCGCCGATGTCCACGTGGTCGCGGACCGGGAAGTCGAAGGTCTTCGGTGTGCCCCACTGGCGCACCACCACGTTGCCCTCTTCGCCCGCGCCCACCGGCACGCTCTCGTGCGGCAGATTGGGCACGGCCAGCAGCAGGGTCTGCAGCTCGCCCTGGATCACGTCCAGACGCGCAGCCGAGGCTTCCAGCTCGGCCTTCATCTCGCCCACCTGGGCCATCACCGCGTCGGCCTCGGCGTGTTGCCCCTTGCCCTTGAGCATGCCGATCTGCTTGGACAGGCTGTTGCGCTGGGCCTGCAAGGCCTCGGTGCGGGTCTGCAGCGCCTTGCGCTCGTGCTCCAGCGCCTGGTAGGCGGACACGTCGAGGTAGGGCTGGGGGTTCTTGCGGGTTTCCAGGCGCGCGACGACGGCGTCCAAGTCTTTGCGGAGAAGAAGAATGTCAAGCATGGAAAGGATTGTAGGTTTGCGCCAAACAGGTGGTCAGCAGGCGCCGCTCGTTCGGGGCCAGCGCGGAACCGGCTCTGCCGGGCCGCTGCTGGCGCCCCCTGGGGGGTGACGCCGCAGGCGGCGCGGGGGGGGTCAATGAATGTGTTCCAGCGGGCCGTCGCCGTCGATCTTCAGCCCCTTGGGCAGCGGGAACTTGATGGTCTCGGTGATGCCGTCGAGCTTGCGCACCGAAATCGCGCCGAGTTCGCGCAGGCGGTCGATCACCTGCTGCACCAGGATGTCGGGCGCCGAGGCGCCAGCCGTCAGGCCCACGCGCTGCTTGCCGTCGAACCACTCGGCCTTCAGCTCGCTGGCGTTGTCGACCATGTAGGCCTCGGTGCCCAGGCGGTGGGCCACTTCGCGCAGGCGGTTGCTGTTGCTGCTGGTCGGGCTGCCGACCACGATCACGATGTCCACCTGCGGGCTCAGCAGCTTGACGGCGTCCTGCCGGTTCTGCGTGGCGTAGCAGATGTCCTGCTGCTTGGGCTCGCGCACCTTCGGGAACCGCGCCTTCACCGCGGCCAGGATGCCCGCCGTGTCGTCCACGCTCAGCGTGGTCTGCGTCACCACCGCAAGCAGCTCGGTCTGCTTCGGCTGCACCTTGGCCACGTCGTCGATGTCTTCGACCAGGTGGATGCCTTCGCTGAGCTGGCCCATGGTGCCCTCCACCTCGGGGTGGCCCTTGTGGCCGATCATCAGGAACTCGTAGCCCTCCTTGAACAGCTTGGCGACCTCGACGTGCACCTTGGTCACCAGCGGGCAGGTGGCGTCGAAGATGCGGAAGCCCCGCCGCTCGGCCTCCTTCTGCACGGCCTGGCTCACGCCGTGGGCCGAGAACACCAGCGTGGCACCGGGCGGCACCTCGTCCAGCTCCTCGATGAAGATCGCGCCTTTTTCCTTCAGGTCATTGACCACGTAGGTGTTGTGCACGATCTCGTGGCGCACGTAGATGGGCCGGCCGAACTTGGCCAGCGCGCGCTCGACGATCTCGATCGCGCGGTCCACACCGGCACAGAACCCGCGCGGCTCCGCCAGAAGGATCTCAGCCCCCACGCTCCCCACTTCGTGTGGTTCGCTGCCCCCCGAGGGGGCCCTCGCTTGCTTGGGGCGGCCCGGCGCAGCGCTCGATTTTTCGCTCATCAGAGCACCCCGATCAGCTGGACTTCAAATTTCACCGGCTGACCCGCCAGCGGGTGGTTGAAGTCGAACAGCACCGCACCGTCCTCGCGCACCTCGACCACGGAACCGGCGTACTGGCCCAGACCGTCGGGTGTGGGGAACTGCACCACGTCGCCCGCGGTGTACTTCTCGTGCGGGTCGCCCAGTTCGTTGAGCAGCTTGCGCGCGACCCACTGGACCATCTCGGGCTGCCGTTCGCCGAAGGCCTCGCCAGCGGCCAGGTCGATCACCGTGGTCGTGCCCTCTTCCAGGCCGATCAGGCGCTGCTCGATGGCGGGCGAGAGCTCGCCGGCGCCCAGGCTCAGGGTGGCGGGCTGGCCCTGCTCGAAGGTGTCGATCACCACCTTGCCCTGGGGGCCGGACAGGCGGTAGTGCAGGGTGAGAAAGGAGCCTTCTTGGACGTGTGTCATGGACAAATGGGGGATGAAACAGGGGGTGCGGCGGACGCAGCGCGCACAGGACGGCCCGGACGACGGCGCCGGGCGAGGGCCTCTATTGTAAAAACCGGCGACCGCCCCGGCGGCAACAGGGAGTACACACAGATGAATGGTTTGGCCGCCACCGGGCTCAAGAGCCTGCCCGCCGACGCGCGCCCGCGCGAAAAACTGCTCAGCCGGGGCCCCGGCGCACTGGGCGACGCCGAGCTGCTGGCGCTGCTGCTGCGCACCGGCATCAGCGGCAAACACGTGATCCAGCTCGCACAGGAACTGCTCGACCGCTTCGGCGGTGTCGGCGGGCTGCTGCACACCAGCGCGGAGGCACTCAAAACCGTCAAGGGTCTGGGGCCGGCGAAACGGGCCGAGGTGGTGGCGGTGCTGGAACTGGCCCGCCGGGCGCTGGCGCAGGAGCTGCAGCAGCGCCCGCTGTTCGACAGCCCGAAAGCAGTGCGCGAGTACCTGCAACTGCAGTTGGGCGCCCGCGCGCACGAGGTGTTCTGCGTGCTGTTCCTCGACAGCCAGAACCGGCTGCTGGCGCTGGAGGAGCTGTTCCGCGGCACCCTGTCGCAGACCTCGGTCTATCCGCGCGAAGTGGTGCTGCGCGCCCTGCACCACCATGCAGCCGCCGTGGTACTGGCCCACAACCACCCGAGTGGCGAAGCCCGCCCGTCGCGCGCCGACGAATCGCTGACGCAGTCGCTCAAGGCCTCGCTGGCGCTGGTGGACGTGCGGGTGCTGGACCACTTCATCGTCACCCGCGACCAGGCCGCCTCGATGGCCGAAATGGGCCTGGTCTGACAGGCCATGCCCCCTGGGCGAGAATTGCGCCACCATGAAAGTGCGCGCCCTCGCCGACCTCAAGACGCTGCAGAAGGTGATCGCCCAGCGGGCGGCGGCCGAAGCCGCGGCGCGCGAGGCCGAGCGCCTGCACGCGCTGCGCATGGACCGCGAAAAGCGCCTGTTTGAACTGGCGGTCGGCCCGGTGCGGCCCCTGCCCCATCACCGGCGCGTGATCCATCCACCCGCGCCGGTCTCCACCGAGCCGCGGCAGCGGCAGCTCGACGAGCACGCGGTGATGCGCGAGGCGCTGTCGGACGAGTTTGACGTCGAGACCCTGCTGCACACCGACGAGGCGCTGAGCTTCCGCCGACCGGGCCTGGGTCCGGATGTGACGCGCAAGCTGCGCGAGGGTCACTGGAGCATCCAGAAGCACATCGACCTGCACGGCCTGCGCACCGACGAGGCGCGCGAGGCGCTGGGCCGCTTCGTCCGCGAGGCCCACCAGCTGGGACTGCGCTGCGTGCGCGTGGTGCACGGCAAGGGGCTGGGCTCGCCGGGCCGCACGCCGGTGCTCAAGGGCCGGGTGCAGCGCTGGCTGGTGCAGAAGAAGGAAGTGCTGGCCTTCGTGCAGGCGCGGCCGGCCGAGGGTGGCGCCGGGGCGCTGGTGGTGCTGCTCAAGCCGGTGGGGCGCTGAGCCCCGCCGACTCACTGCGGCGTGTTCCGCATCCAGTCGGCGGTCTTGAAGAAGCTCTCGCGCAACCGCACCCGAAGGTCCTCAGGCACCCCGGTCTCGCCCATCGCCTGGTCCATGCAGGCCAGCCACTGGTCGCGCTCGACGATGCCGATCTTGAAGGGCATGTGCCGCATGCGCAGGCGCGGGTGGCCGAAGCGGTCTTCGTAGTGCGAGGGGCCGCCGAGCCAGCCGCAGAGAAACCAGAACAGCTTCTGGCGCGCATCGTCCAGCGTGCTGCCGTGCGCCACCCGCAGCTCGTGGTAACCCGGTTCGATGTCCATCAGGTCGTAGAAGCGGTCGACCAGGGCGCGCACACGGGCTTCGCCGCCGATCCACTCGAACGGTGTGGCGGGGGATACGGGGACGGACGTTTCTTGTTCGTTCATGTTGTTTGAAGTTCAGACTGCAGCTCGACGCAGCGTTTCGACCACCGGCGTGCGCAACACGCTGCGCAGGCCCCACCAGCCCGCCGCCAGCGCCAGCACGCCGCCCGCCAGGCCGCCGGCCAGCGGCACCCAGGGGGACGGCTGCCAGCTGAACTCGAAGGCGTATTTCGCCAGCGCCCAGCCGACGGCGATGGCCACCACCGACGCGAGCACGCCCGCCAGCAGGCCCACGCCGAGCAGCTCGACCCGCTGCACGTCGCGCAGCAGCTTCGAACCCGCGCCCACCGCGCGCAGCACCGCGAACTCGCGCTCGCGCTCGCCGCGTGTGGCCGTGATCGTGGCCAGCAGCACCACCAGACCAGCCGCCAGCGCAAATCCGAACAGGAACTCCACCGCGCTGATCACCTGACCCAGCACGCGCTGCACCTGCGCAATGGTCTGGCTCATGTCGACGTTGGTGATGTTCGGAAACTGGCGCACCAGCGCGTTGTCAAAGGTTTTGTTGGCATCGGGCACGCGGTAGGCGCTGATGTAGGTGGTGGGCAGATCGGGCAGCTGCGACACCGGGAACAGCACGAAGAAGTTCACCCGCATCGAACCCCAGTCGACCTTGCGCAGGCTGGTGATGCGGCCCTCGACCGGGATGCCCGCCATCTCGAAGCCGAGCCGGTCGCCGAGCTTGAGGCCCAGTTCTTTGGCCAGCCCTTCTTCCACGCTGAGCCCGTCCTGTTCCTCGGGCGTCCAGCGGCCGGCGACGATGTCGTTGTGGACCGGCGGCTGGGCGCTGTGCGAGAGGTTGAACTCGCGCTCGACCAGGCGCTGGGCGCGGTCGGTCTCGAAGTGTTCCGGCTGCACCGCAGCGCCGTTCACGCTCACCAGGCGGCCGCGGATCATCGGGTACCAGTCGTACTGGCCGATACCGCCGTCGGTCAGTGCCTGCCGGAACGGATCGGCCTGCTCGGGCTGGATGTTGATGACGAAACGGTTGGGTGCATCGGGCGGCGTGGCGTTGCGCCAGCTGGCGATCAGGTCGGTGCGCAGCAGCACCAGCAGCACCAGGGCCAGCAGCCCCACCGCGAGCGCGCTGATCTGCACCACGGCGTAGGCCGGCCGGGCGGAGAGCTGGCGCGTGGCCAGCACCAGCGCGCGCGGCGCGGTGCTCTCGTTGACGCTCCGGCGCAGCAGCCAGACCGCCGCCCAGCTCACCAGCGCAAACACCGCCACCGCGGCGGCAAAACCACCGACCGCGATGCCGCCCAGCTTGAGGTCGCGGCTGGCGGCCAGCAGCAGCACCGCAAAGCCGGCCACGCCCAGGCCCAGCACCGCCAGCGTGGCGGGCTTGAGCTGCCCGACATCGCGCCGGATCACGCGCAGCGGCGGCACCTGTGCCAGTTGCAGCACCGGCGGCAGGCCGAAGGCCATCATCAGCGTCAGCCCCATGCCCAGGCCCAGCAGCACTGGCCAGAACGTCGCGGCCGGCAGCGCCGACTCGACCAGCCCGGAGAGCAGCAGTACGAACACGTAGTGCAACCCGAAGCCCGCCAGCACCCCCAGGCCGCTGGCCACCAGGCCGACCACGGTGAATTCGAAGGCGTAGGCGCGCGCCATGGCGCCTTGCGACAGGCCGAGCACGCGCATCATGGCGCAGTCGTCCAGGTGGCGCTGGGCAAAGCCGCGCGCCGCAATGGCCACCGCCACCGCCGACAGCAGGGCCGCCAGCAGCGCGACCAGGTTGAGGAATTTTTCGGCGCGTTCCAGCGTCTGCTGCATCTCGGGCCGGCCGCCTTCGAGCGACTCCAGCCGCAACCCGCGAATCTCCGGTTTCTTCAGTTCGGCCTCTGCCCAGGCCACGTACTGCTTCACTGCGGGGTCGGCGCCCGCCACTGCCAGCCGGTAGCCGACGCGGCTGGCCGGCTGCACCAGGCCGGAAGCGGGCAGGTCGGCGGCATTGATCATGACGCGCGGCGCGAAGCTCATGAAGCCGGCGCCGCGGTCGGTCTCGACCACGATCACCTTGGCCAGCGTGAGGCTCGCGTCGCCCAGCAGCAGCGGCTGGCCGATCTGGAGCTGCAGCGCCGACAACAGGGCTGCGTCGACCCAGGCCGTGCCGGGGGCGGGAATGTCGCGGGTGGGCGCGTCGGCCGCCTCGGGGCCGTCGGCCACGCGCAGGCTGCCGCGCAGCGGATACCCGGGTGCCACCACCTTGAGCGCCACGAGGCGCGCCGCGCCGCCCTCTTCGTCCCGCGCCCTGCCCATGGTCGGGAAACTCAGGGTCTGCACCGTCTGCAAGCCCAGCTCGGCGGCCTTGGCGGCAAACGCCGGGGGCGCCGGCTGGTCGCTCTGGATCACCGCGTCGCCACCGATCAGCGCCCGCGCGTCGCGCTGCAGGCCACCCTGCAGCCGGTCGGCAAAAAAAGCCACCGCCGTCAGCGCCGCCACCGCCAGCGTCACCGCCAGCAGCAACAGCCGCAACTCGCCCGCGCGCCAGTCGCGCCAGAGTGAACGCCAGCCCAGGGACCAGAACGACACCGGAAGGGAATCAGAAGCAGCAGCCATCCGGCGACCTTACCGCAAGCGCATCAACCGCGCGCGACCGTATGGATAAGCATGAAACGCAGCCGGGGCGCACATTCCCGTCGAGAATGCCGTGGGTCCGGCTCCGCCGGCCCGCAGGCATTGCCCCTTGAGGGGCGGAGCCGGCTACACGCAGTGAGCCGGCGATGGGGGTGGACCTTATTTCGTGCCGAAGATCCGGTCGCCCGCGTCGCCCAGACCCGGCACGATGTAACCATGCTCGTTGAGCTCACGGTCCACCGCCGGGGTGTAGATCGGCACGTCGGGGTGCGCGTCGTGGAAGGTCTTGATGCCCTGGGGGCAGGTGACCAGGCACACGAAACGGATCGAGCGCGGGTTCGTGGCCTTGAGCCGGTCCACCGCGGCAACAGCCGAGTTGCCGGTGGCCAGCATGGGGTCGAGCACGATCACGTCGCGCTCCTCCATGCCGCTGGGCATCTTGAAGTAGTACTCCACCGCCTTGAGCGTGGCCGGGTCGCGGTACAGGCCGATGTGGCCCACGCGCGCGCCGGGCAGCACCTGCAGCATGCCGTCCAGAAAGCCATTGCCGGCGCGCAGGATGGAGGCCAGCACGATCTTCTTGCCATCGATCACCGGCGACATCATCTTCTCCAGCGGCGTTTCGATCTCGATCAACTGCATCGGCATGTCGCGCGTGAGCTCGTAGGCCAGCAGCGCCGACAGCTCGTGCACCAGCTCGCGGAAGCTCTTGGTGCTGGTGTCCTTCTTGCGCATCAGCGTGAGTTTGTGCTGGACCAGGGGGTGATCGATGATGTGGACGTCGCGGCTCATGAACGGGGACTCGAAAAAATGAATGGCCAGCCACCCTGGGCTGGCGCTGCCGCAAGTTTATGCCGCGGGGGGCGGCATGTCGTCGAAGACGATGCGCTGGGGGTGCGAGAAGCACAGGAAGCGCCTGTGCGTGGCCCGGCCGACGGCGCACAGGCCCACGCGCTGGGCCACGTGCAGTCCCATTTCGGTGATGCCGCTGCGCGAAACCACCACCGGCACCCCCATCTGGGCCGACTTGATGACCATCTCGCTGGTCAGGCGGCCGGTGGTGTAGAACACCTTTTCGCCTGCGGGCAGCGGCTGCTGCAGGGCCATCCAGCCCGCGATGGTGTCGACCGCGTTGTGGCGGCCCACGTCTTCCACGAACAGCTGCAGGTCTTCGTTGACGAACAGCGCACAGGCGTGCACCGAGCCGGCGGTCTTGTAGGTGCTGTCGTGCAGGCGGATGGTGTTGACGATGCCGTACAGCTGCGACTGACGCAGCGTGGCTTGCGGCGGCAGCACGATGCGGTCCACATCGTCCATCAGGCCACCGAACACACTGCCCTGGCCACAGCCGGTGGTGACCACGCGGCGTGCGGTGCGCTCCTCGATGCGGTCGATGCCCGCGCGCGTCACCACGGCGGCGGCGCCCACGTCCCAGTCGACGGTGATGGACTCGATGTCGTGCACGCCACCCACCAGCCGCTGGTTGAGCAGGTAACCCAGCACCAGCCATTCGGGGTGGGCCCCCAGGGTCATGAGGGTGACCAGCTCGCGCTTGTCCACGTAGACCGTGAGGTCGCGCTCGGCCGGGATTCGGATGGCGCGCGGCTGGCCGGACTCGTCCACCACCGTCACCTCGCGGGTGAGGTCGGCATGGACCTGCGTCAGGCGCGGCCGCAGCGCAGCAGCTTGGTCGGGGGCAACGGCGTGGGGCAGATCGGCCAAGTTCATGCGGTCAAGGATACGCCGCCGCGCGGACGGCGACAGCCGTCAGGACTTCTTGGCGGGGGCTGCCGCGGCAGGTGCGGGCGCCGCCGGGGCGGCAGGAGCCGCCGCCGAAGCCGGCGCCGGCCAGACAAAGGGGCCCGGATCGGCGCAGGGCGGCGTGGCCGTGGCCGGCTTGGCCGCCTTGCCCGCGGCGGCCAGGTTCTTCTGGTGGTTGGCCGCCGCCTTGTCCATCGACAGGCAGAGCTTGTAGGCGTCCACCTTGCCGGCGTGTGCGGTCTTGGCCTTGGCCTCCTCGGCCTTGGCCTTGGCGGCGTCGTCCAGCACGGGGGCGGGCAACTTGGCCAGCGTGGCCGTGGACACGGCGGCCAGCGCCATCAGCAGGAATGTCTTCTTCATCATGTCGTCCTCAGGGTCAGGCCTTGGCGGGCGCCTGCAGCGGTGCGGCCGGACCGGACTTGCTGCGCTGGGCGGGGATCTTGCCGGCCTTGACGTCGTCGTACCACAGCTCGTGGTGTTCCTTGGCCCAGGCCTCGTCCACATAGCCCGTCTTCATGGCGCCATAGGCGCCCTTGACGCCGACTGTGCCCATGTAGATGTGACCCATGATGAGCGTCATCATCACCAGCGCGCACACCAGATGCAGCATGTGGGCGATCTGCATGTCGCCACGCAGGTACAGCATGCCCGGCAGCAGCTTGTCCAGGAACAAGCCCGAACCCACCACCACGATGCCGGGAATGGTCACGCCCCACCAGAACAGCCCCTTCTCACCGGCGTTGAAGCGGTGAGAAGGCACTTCCTTGTCACTCAGCATGCCGCCGGCTTTGCTGAGCCAGACGAAGTCGGCGGCGTTGGCGATGTTGTCCTTGATGAAGGTGATCACGATGATCAGCAGCGACACCGCGAACAGCGGGCCCACGAAGTTGTGGACATTCTTCAGCGCGAAGGTCAGCCAGCCAAACAGCGTGCTGCCGATCACCGGCAGCAGGAAGAACTTGCCGAAGGCCATGACGATGCCCGAAACCGCCAGCGCGATGAAGGCGCCGGCGTTGGACCAGTGGGCGGCGCGCTCGAACGGGGTGAAGCGCTCGATCTTGCGGCCCGTGTCGGGCAGGTGGCCGCCCAGCGGGCCCTTGGTCTTGTAGAAGATCGCCAGCGTCAGCAGCACGATGAAGAGCAGCGCACCGCCGTAGGGGATCAGCCAGTCGTTGCGCACTTGGCGCCAGGCCTCGCCCGCGGTCGTCAGACGCGAACCCGGGTACTGCACGAAGGGCTGGATCAGGTTGCCGGCCTCGGGCGCCTGCGTCACCGGCAGGCTGCTGTAGCCGGTCACGCCCTTGCCCACATCGCGCCACATGGGCGCGTTGTTGCCGGGCTGCACCAGCTTGCGCTGGGCATTGGTCTGGCTGGCGTAGTTCGGGTCGGAGCTGGCGTCGGGCGCGATCTCGAAGATGTTCGCGCTCTTGACGCCGCCCACGGCCGGGGCCGCCTGCTGGGTGGCGGGCGGTGCGGGATCGTCGGGCGGGGTGCTGGCGGCCTGTGCGTGGACCAGGCCCAGCGTCCCGGCCAGCGACAGCGCCACGCCCCAGCCGCGCAGTCGGGCAAAGGTAGGTTGGCTCATGCGCGGTTCCTCACTGAGAGCTGACGCGGGTGTAGTCGTTCATGCCGTACTGGGCCCGCGCCTTGAGCTGCTGCTCCCAGCTGGCCTTGTCGCCGACCGTCCATCCCGGCTGCTGGTACTGGCTCTTGCCGACGCCGGCATAAGGCGCGGTGTCCTGGCGCACACCGGTGGTTTCCTGGGGCTTCTCGCCACAGGCGGAGAGGACCGTGGCGGACGCCAGCAGTCCGAGGATCGTCAGGGTCTTGCGCATCACGACTTGGTCCCTCCCTGGGCGGTGCCGTAGGCCGTGCCCCAGCCCCAGACTTCGGCGCCCTTGCCACGGCGCAGCACGCGGCTGCGGAAGATGTCGGCAACCACGTCGCCGTCACCGGCGAGCAGGGCCTTGGTCGAGCACTGCTCGGCGCAGGCGGGCAGCTTGCCCTCGGCCAGGCGGTTGCGACCGTACTTCTCGAACTCGGCTTCGCTGCCGTGCTCCTCCGGGCCACCGGCGCAGAAGGTGCACTTGTCCATCTTGCCGCGCACACCGAAGGTGCCCTGGCTGGGGAACTGGGGGGCGCCGAAGGGGCAGGCGTAGCTGCAGTAGCCGCAGCCTATGCAGACGTCCTTGTCGTGCAGCACCACACCTTCGTCGGTGCGGTAGAAGCAGTTGACCGGGCAGACCGCCATGCAGGGCGCGTCGCTGCAGTGCATGCAGGCCACCGAGATCGACTTCTCGCCCGGCACGCCGTCGTTGAGCGTGACCACGCGGCGGCGGTTCACGCCCCAGGGCACCTCGTGCTCGTTCTTGCAGGCGGTGACGCAGCCGTTGCACTCGATGCAGCGCTCGGCGTCACAGATGAATTTCATTCGTGCCATCGCGCGTCTCCTTATGCTTTTTCGACGTTGCAGACCGTCGTCTTGGTTTCTTGCATCATGGTCACGATGTCGTAACCGTAGGTCGTGGCGGTGTTGATGGCCTCGCCGCGCACCACCGGCATGGCGCCGGCCGGGTAGTAAGCCTTCATGTCCTCACCCTGCCAGCGGCCGGAGAAGTGGAAGGGCATGAACACCGTGTGCTCGTCCACCCGCTCGGTCACCAGGGCCTGCACGTTCAGGCGCGCACCGGTGGGGGTGCTGACCCAGACGCGCTCGCCGTTGCGGATGCCGCGCGCCGCCGCGGCGGCCGGGTTGAGCTCGATGAACATCTCCTGCTGAAGCTCGGCCAGCCAGGGATTGGAACGCGTCTCTTCACCGCCACCTTCGTACTCGACCAGCCGGCCCGAGGTCATGATGAACGGGAATTTCTCGTGGACCTTGTCCTCGACGTTTTTCTGCTGCAGCGACTTGTAGAGGATGGGCAGGCGCCAGCGGTTCTTCTGGTCGTCGTGGCTCGGGTACTTGGCCACCAGGTCGGGACGGATGCCGTAGATCGGCTCGCGGTGCTGAGGGATGCCGTCGGGGAAGTTCCAGACAATCGCGCGCGCCTTGGCGTTGCCGAACGGGTGGCAGCCGTGGGCCATGGCCACGCGGATGATGGCGCCCGTCGGGTCGGTCTTCCAGTTCTTGCCTTCGGCCTTGGCCTTCTCGGCATCGCTCAGGTCGTCCCACCAGCCCAGCTTCTTGAGCAGCAGGTGGTCGAACTCGGGATAGCCGGTGGTGATCTCGGCACCCAGCGAATGCGAGCCGTCCTCGGCCAGCAGGCTCACGCCTTCACGCTCGACGCCGAAGTTGGCGCGGAAGTTGCCGCCACCGTCCATCACGTGCCTGGAGGTGTCGTACAGGTTGGCCGAGCCCGGGTGCTTGATCTCGGGCGTGCCGTAGCAGGGCCAGGGCAGGCCGAAGTAGTCGCCGGACATGTCGTAGCCGGTTTCCTTGTCCACCACCTTGCCCTTGCACTTGAGCGTCTTGATGTCGAAGGCGCCCATGTTGCGCATGTGGGCCTTCAGGCGCTCGGGGCTCTGGCCGGTGTAGCCAATGGTCCAGACGCTGCGGTTGATCTCGCGCAGGATGTCCTCGGGCACGGGCTCGTCCAGACCCTTGACCTGCTGCATCTTGTAGTTCTTGCACAGCTCCTTGTCGAAGCCCAGCTTCTGCGCGAACTGGTACATGATCATGTGGTCGCTGCGGCTCTCCCACAGCGGGTCGATCACCTTCTCGCGCCACTGGAGGGAGCGGTTGGATGCGGTGCAGGAACCGCTGGTCTCGAACTGCGTGGCCGCCGGCAGCAGGTAGACCGCGCGGTCGGGGTTCAGGTCTTCAGGCTTGCCGGGCATGGCGGCCATCGCCGCGGTGGCCGAGGGGTAGGGATCGACCACGACCAGCAGGTCCAGCTTGTCCATCGCGCGCTTCATCTCCAGACCGCGGGTCTGCGAGTTGGGCGCGTGGCCCCAGAAGAACACGCCGCGCAGGTTGTGCTCCTGGTCGATCAGCTCGTTCTTCTCCAGCACACCGTCGATCCAGCGCGAGACGGTGATGCCGGGTTTTTCCATCATGCCCTCGGCGTACTGGGCCTTGATCCAGTCGTACTCCACACCCCAGGCGGCCGCGAAGTGCTTCCAGGAGCCGGCGGCCAGGCCGTAGTAACCCGGCAGCGAATCGGGGTTGGGGCCGACGTCGGTGGCGCCCTGCACGTTGTCGTGGCCGCGGAAGATGTTGGTGCCGCCACCACTCTTGCCCACGTTGCCCAGCGCCAGCTGCAGGATGCAGGATGCACGCACCATGGCGTTGCCGATCGAGTGCTGGGTCTGGCCCATGCACCAGACGATGGTGGCGGGCTTGGCTTCGGCCATCATCTTGGCCACCTTGGCCATCTGCTCTTCCTTGACACCGCAGGCCTCTTCGACGGCCGCCGGCGTCCACTTGGCCAGCACCTCTTCACGCACCTTGTCCATGCCATAGACGCGGTCGTTGATGTACTGCTTGTCTTCCCAGCCGTTCTTGAAGATGTGGTGCAGCAGCCCGAACAGGAAGGGAATGTCGGTGCCTGAGCGGATGCGCACGTATTCGTCGGCCTTGGCGGCTGTGCGGGTGAAACGCGGGTCCACCACGATCATCTTGCAGCCGTTCTCCTTGGCATGCAGCATGTGCAGCATGGACACCGGGTGCGCCTCGGCCGCATTGGAGCCGATGTACAACGCGCACTTGCTGTTCTGCATGTCGTTGTACGAGTTGGTCATCGCGCCGTAACCCCAGGTGTTCGCGACGCCGGCCACCGTGGTGGAATGACAGATGCGCGCCTGGTGGTCGCAGTTGTTGCTGCCCCAGAAGCTCACGAACTTGCGCAGCAGGTAGGCCTGTTCGTTGTTGTGCTTGGACGAGCCGATGAAGTAGACCGAATCCGGGCCACTGGCTTCCTTCAGCGCCTTCATCTTGGCGGTGATTTCGTCCAGCGCCTGGTCCCAGCTGATCTTCTGGTACTTGCCGTCGACCAGTTTCATCGGATAGCGCAGGCGGTATTCACCGTGGCCGTGCTCGCGCAGGGCCGCGCCCTTGGCGCAGTGCGATCCCAGGTTGATCGGCGAGTCGAACACCGGCTCCTGGCGCACCCAGACGCCGTTCTCCACGATGGCGTCGGTCGCACAGCCCACCGAGCAGTGGGTGCAGACGGTGCGGCGGACCTCGATTTTTCCCGTGCCGTCGATCGAGCCACCCGCAGCGGCCTTGGCCTTCTTGACCAGGGTCAGCTGCGAGGCGGCGATGCCGACGCCGACACCCAGACCCGAGCGGCGCAGGAAGGACCGGCGGTCCATGGTGGGCAGCGCCGACGCCAGGCCGCGCTGCAGGCTGTGAACAAAGGCGTGGCTGCGGCCAGTGGCGGCCGCGCCCGCGGTTTTTTTGGTGAGCAACATCGTGGGGCTCCTCGGGTTCAGATCCGGGTGGTCTTGTAGTACTGCTTGACGTGATCGGTCAGGCTGTAGCCACCGCCCCGCTCGGGAGCCGGGCGGGCGGCAGCCTCGGGTTCGGGCGTGCCCTGCACTGAGGGCAACAGGCTGGTCGCAGCGGCCAGCGCACCGACGGTGCCAGCGCCCGCAAACAGCGTGCGGCGGCTCAGGCGGCCGCGGGATTCGGGTTGGGGCTTGCTCATGCGTGTCTCCTGTGGAACGACGTCCGGCTGGCGTGCACGGCACATCATGTGGACTTTTTGCATATGTGGAATCTAACCAAGGCCCAGTGCCGGCGCAAGCCGACGCCATGTGCCGACCCTCAGCGCCGGAGCGGGTTGACAGCCCGGCCGACGCGCCCCATTTGCGCCGGCATGAAAGCGACGACAACCCAGCGAGAACCATGCCAACCCGACACCAGCACCTGTGACGGTATCCGGGGCGCTTGATCGCCCTTGAAACATCCGAATTCAAGGGAATACCCGCACCTCAGGCACCGCAGTCGCCCATCACGCCGACAAGCTGTCGAGGCCAGTCGCGACAATTTGTCGCGACCCACATCCCACCATCACCGCTGCTCCGGCGGGCCACGTTGTCGGATCGGCGCCAATATCCGAGTGAATTGCTCCACCTCCTCCGTAGAATGCCGCCGGGTGGACACCTCACCTGCGCCTATCTCCTCCCCCGACAAAGGCCTTGAAGGCTGGCCCGACTGGTCCATCCTGGTCGTGGACGACGAGCAGGGCATGCTCAATTTCCTCGTCAAGACGCTGGCGCCACGCTGCCACTTTGTGATGAGCGCCACCAGCGCCGAGGAAGGCGCCGACTGGCTGCACGGCCACCACGCCGACCTGGTCATCCTCGACATCTCGCTGCCCGGCAAGAGCGGTGTGACCTGGCTCAAGGAGTTGCGCGAGCAGGGCTTCAGCGGCGAGGTCATCCTGATCACGGCCTTTGCCGACCTGGACACCGCCATCGAGGCGCTGCGCGCCGGTGCGTCGGACTTCATCCTCAAGCCCTTCCGCGTACCCCAGATCCTCAACGCCGTGAAGCACTGCTTCGAGCGCTCGCGGCTGCGGCGCGAGAACTTCGTGCTGCGCCGCGCGGTGGCCAGCTCCAACGGCCGCAACCAGGCGCTGGTGGGCGCGTCCGAAGCGATGCAGCGGCTGCGCGCCTCGGTGGCTCGCGTGGCACCGGTGGACAGCACCGTGCTGCTGCAGGGCGAGTCCGGCACCGGCAAGGAGCTGGTGGCCCGCACCCTGCACGCCAACGGCCCGCGGGCCAACGGCCCCTTCGTGCCGCTCAACTGCGCCGCCGTCTCGCCCGAGCTGATGGAGAGCGAACTCTTCGGCCACGCCCGCGGCGCGTTCACCGGCGCTGCGCGGGCGCGCGAGGGCCTGTTCCACTACGCACAGGGGGGCACGCTGTTCCTCGACGAAGTGGCCGAACTGCCCCTGCCGATCCAGGCCACGCTGCTGCGGGCCATCGAAGACCTGAAGATCCGCCCGGTGGGCAGCGAACAGCTGGTGCCGCTGAACCTGCGCATCATGGCCGCGAGCAACCGCCGCCTGGCGGACGAGGTGGCCGCGGGCCGCTTCCGCAAGGACCTGTATTTCCGGCTGCAGGTGGTGGAGCTGAGCCTGCCACCACTGCGCGAGCACAAGGCCGACATCCCGGCCCTGGTGCAGCACTTCATGGAGCAGCTCGCGCCCGCGCTCGGCGTGGCGCCGCTGGCGATCAGTGCGCAGGAGCTCGACTACCTCGCGCAGTACGACTGGCCGGGCAATGTGCGCGAGCTGCGCAACCTGATCGAGCGCTCGCTCATCCTCGGTTCGCTCAACATCTCGGCCCTCTACCCCGGGGACCCTGTGCGCAGCGCCGGCACCGAGGCAGGGGCCCCCATGGATCTGGCGACGCTCGAGAAGCAGCACATCCTCAGCGTGCTCGACTCGGTGCAGGGCGACAAGACCCGCGCGGCCGAACTGCTGGGCGTGTCGCGCCGCACGCTGGAGCGGCGCGTGGCCGAGTGGGGTCATGGCTCACAGGCGTTCGGCCGCTGATGAAGCTGCCCACACCGCGCTGGCTCGCCACCTCGGTGCGCAACAAGCTGCTGGCCATGGCGCTGCTGCCGCTGCTGGTGGTGTTCCCCCTCCTGGTGCTGGCCATCGCGGTGTGGAGCAGCGTCACCTACGACCGTCTGCTGATCACCAAGGTGCGCAGCGATCTGGCCGTGGCGCGCGGCTACTTCGACCAGACCCTGGCCGAGGTGGGCAGCGGCACGCGCGGCGTGGCGCGTTCGCAGCGCCTGCTGCAGGCCATGGCCGGTGGCGACCTGGCCGCACGCCTGGCGGCCGACCGGCTGGAGCTGGGGCTGGACTTCCTGCTGCTCATGCGCCAGGACGACCCGAGCGCCACCCTGCCCGCCGGTGTGGCGTCGCTGCTGCAAACGGCCGCGACGACGCCCGCAAGGTCCGCGCAGATCGTGCGCCTCTCGCGCGACGAACTCGCGGCCCTCGCCCCGCGGTTGCTTCCTCGCCTGCACATCCCGCTGGTGAGCACGCGCAACGCCGCGCCCGATGCCCGCGCCACGGAAGACCGCGCCCTGGTGCTGCTGGCACTGCAGCCGGTGCGTGATGAAGCCGGTCAGCCCCAGGCTCTGCTGGTGGGCGGTCTGCTGCTCAACCAGAACCTGGACTTCATCGACCACATCAACCGCATCGTCTATCCCGAAGGCGCCCTGCCCTTCGGCAGCGAGGGCACCGCCACCCTGTTCCTCGACGACGTGCGCATCACCACCAACGTGCGCCTGTTCCAGGACCAGCGCGCCATCGGCACCCGCGTGTCGCAGACCGTGCGCGACCGGGTGCTCGGCCAGGGCGAGACCTGGCTGGACCGCGCCTTTGTTGTCAACGACTGGTACGTCTCGGCCTACGAACCGCTGCTGGACGCCGCGGGACAGCGTGTGGGCATGCTCTACGTGGGTTTCCTGGAGTCGCCCTTCCGCTGGGTGCGCCACGCCATGCTGGCCGTCATGGGCCTGATCTTCCTGGCGGTGATGGCGGTGTCGGCCTGGTTCTCGGTGCGCTGGGCGCGCAGCATCTTCAAACCGGTGGAGCAGATGAACCGCACCATGCAGCGCGTGGAGGATGGCGAGAGCGCCGCACGCGTGGGTGCGCTGCCGGCGCGCGACGAACTCGGCGCCCTGGCCAGCCACCTGGACCAGTTGCTGGACGTGATCGACGAGAACACCACCGCGCTGCGCCGCTGGGGCGAAGAGCTGGACCAGAAGGTGGCCGAGCGCACGCGCGAGCTGGAGGAGAGCAACGCCTCGCTGCGGCTGGCGCAGCAGCAGCTGGTCAAGAGCGAAAAGCTCGCCGCCATCGGCCAGCTCACGGCCAGCATCGCGCACGAGATCAACAACCCCATTGCGGTGATGCAGGGCAACCTCGACCTGATCCGCGACACCCTGGGCCCGCAGGCCCGGCCGGTGACAGCAGAGTTCAAGCTGCTGGACGAACAGGTCGAGCGCATGCGCCTGATCGTCACCCAGCTGCTGCAGTACGCGCGGCCCACCGAGTACGCGGGCTATGTGGAGACACTGGACCTCAACCGCACGGTGCACGACTGCCTGGTGCTGGTGGCGCACCTGCTGGCGCAGACCCGCATCGAGGTGGTGCGCGACCTGCAGGCCACGCAGCGCGTGGGCCTGAACCGGCAGGAACTGCAGCAGGTCATCATCAACCTGCTCATCAACGCCATCCAGGCCATGCCGCAGGGCGGCACGCTGCGACTGCTCACACGGGACTGGGCCGACGAGCACGGTGCGTGTGGCGCACTGCTGCAAGTGCAGGACTCGGGGCCGGGGCTGGCACAGGGCGTGGCCGAGCGCCTGTTCCGGCCCTTCTTCACCACCAAGAACGACGGCAACGGTCTGGGCCTGTGGATCAGCCTGGGGCTGGTGGAGCGCTATGGCGGCGGCATCGGCGCGGGGAACCGGGAGGATGGCCACAGCGGTGCCGTGTTCAGCGTGCGGCTGCTGACCGAGCCGCAGGCGCCGGCGGCGGTGAACACACGGGACGGACGGCCCGGCGGATGAACCGGTGGCGTGTGCCGCTTGCGGTCACTGCAGGGCGGAAACGCCAAGCCTCGTGAGCAGGTCGACCACCAGTTGCGAGCCCCCCCACCACAGCAGCACCACCGACGTGGCGGCCACCAGCGTCGCCACGTGCCCGGCCAGCAGCATCAGGCCATCGCGCAGGCGCAGGCCCCAGGCCGTCAGCACCATGGCCAGGGCGGGCAGCACGTTGTCAAAGCTGATGACGGGCACCGGCACCACCATGGACACGCCCGCCACCGACAGCATCAGGCCGTTGGCCCAGCGCGCGGAGTGGTGGCTCAGGCCCAGCAGCCGGGGCCGCCCCAGACGCGCAATGAGATGGATGACGCGGGCCAGCATGCGGGTGAGCAGACCCCGGACGCGGTCGCTCAGCGTGCGCTCACCGAGCCAGGCCGGCAGGGGCACCGACCGTCCGGCACAGAGCCCGAAGGCGATCACGAGACAGAACACCCCGACGGCCGAGCCCATGCCCGGCAGCGCCACCGGGAACAGCAGGGGCATGGCCAGCAGCGCCAGCCAGACCAGCCGCTGCCGGCTGTCGTGACCGATGGTGTCGGCCAGGGTGCCGCCCATGGCGGACAAATGGGCGTCCGCAATCCGCGCCACGGTGGCACGGCGCCGCTCCTTGCGGAGCTCGGAGGGTGTCGGGGGTGGGGATGGCTGGCCTGGCATGCGGGTTCCAGGAGACGCATGGTCTCTCAGAAAAAAGACCACCGCACTGTGCCTCCTGACCGCGCAGCTTGCAAGGAGCCTGAGCCGAACGCGAGGATCGAAAAAAACTGAACGCCGCGCAGCGGTGCCGACTCACACTCTGTGCATTTGCCCTCTTGCAACCATGCCGGCACCCCCCTTCGCCCCCGATTCACCGCTGCTGTTCGTCATCAATGCCGGGGCCGGCGCCCAGGACGTCGACGCCAAACGGAGCGTGATCGAGTCGGCCCTGGCGGCGCGCGGTCGCCGGGGCGAGCTGCGGGTCTGCGAGCCGGCCGAACTGCCGCGCGTGGCGGCCCGGGCCGCGGCGGAGGCGATGCAGCGGCGTTCGGCGGTGGTCGCCGTCGGCGGCGACGGCAGCCTCAATGCGGTGGCCCAGGCGGCGCACGCGGCCGGCTGCGCCATGGGGGTGATGCCCTATGGCACCTTCAACTACTTCGCCCGGACCCACGGCATTCCCACCGACCCGGCCGCAGCGGCACAGCTGCTGATGGATGCGCGACCGCAGCCGGTGCAGGTGGGTGGGATCAACGACCGGGTGTTCCTGGTCAATGCCAGCCTGGGCATCTACCCCGAGCTGCTGCAGGACCGCGAGGCCTTCAAGGCGCGTTTCGGCCGCAGCCGCTGGGTGGCCTTGATGGCGGCCTGCGCCACCCTGCTGCGTGCGCAGCGCCGGCTGCGCCTGCACATCGAGCTGGGCGATCAGGTGCGCGATGTGAACACGCTGACGCTCTTCGTGGGCAACAACCGGCTGCAGCTGGAGCAGTTCGGCGCCCACCCCGAGGACACCATTGCCGGCACGCCCGGACACGGCAGCATGGCCGCGCTGATGCTGCGCCCCATCGGCACCCTGTCCATGCTCGGGCTGCTGCTGCACGGCGCCATGGGCCGCCTGGGCGAAGCCGCTGGTGTCGAGAGCTTCGAGTTCCACCACCTGGTGGCCCGGCCGCGGCTGCTGCCGGGCCGCCGGGAGGTGATGGTGGCCTTCGACGGTGAGGTGACGCGCATGCGCGCACCGATCGACTTCCGCGTGCTCGAACAGCCGCTCTACCTGCTGCAGGCCGATTCATGAGCGTGCTGCTGCACATTTCAGACACCCACTTCGGCACCGAGCAGGCGCCCGTGATGGCCGCGCTGCTGGACCTGGCCGCGCAGCAGCAACCAGACCTGGTGGTGCTCTCGGGTGACATCACCCAGCGCGCCCGGCCGGCCCAATTCCAGGCGGCCAGGGCCTTCGTCGACCGGCTGGGCGCGCCGGTGCTGGCCATCCCCGGCAACCACGACATTCCGCTGCTGGACCTGCGGGAGCGCCTGGCCCGGCCCTACGCGCGCTATGCCGCGGCCTTCGGCACCGACCTCGAACCGGTGATCGCAGCCCCCGAATGGCTGGTCATCGGCGCGAACACCACCCGGTCCTGGCGTCACCGCAACGGCGACCTGTCCATTGCGCAGATCGACCGCGTGGCCAGACTGCTGGGCTCTGCAGACCCCGGCCAGTTGCGCGTGGTGGTGGTGCACCAGCCGCTGGCCGTGACCGAGCCGCGCGACCGCCACCACCTGCTGCGCGGCCACGACGAGGCCCTGCGGGTCTGGGCCGAGGCCGGGGCCGATCTGCTGCTGGGAGGTCACATCCACCTGCCCTACACACTGGCGCTGCACGGGCAGGCGCGCCGGCTGTGGGTGGTGCAGGCGGGCACCGCCGTGTCCTCGCGCCTGCGGCCCGGGGTGCCCAACTCGGTGAACATCGTGCGCTGGGCGCCGGCCCAGGAGCGCTGCCGCGTCGAACGCTGGGACTTCCTGGTTCGCGAGCAAACCTTTGCGCGCACGCTCGCCACCACCTTGCAGCCCGACCGCGAACCCGTCGGCGCCTGAGCACCGGCTATGCGCCGGCGGCGCGCCTCAGATCAGCAGCGCCGCGACAAACAGCCCCACCATGATGAAAGCCAGCACAACCTTGGCCAGCAGGCCGAGCATGATGCCCAGCCAGGTGGCCACACCCACGCGGACGGCGCGGTGCTGATCTTTCTGCGCCAGGTACTCGCCCAGCGCGGCGCCTACCAGGGGCATGAACAGCACACCCACCACGCCCATGAACAGGCCCGCCACGGTGCCGATAGCCGCACCCACCAGCGCCTGCCGGCTGGCGCCGGCCCTGCGGGCGCCGAGCAGCCCGGCCACGTAGTCCAGCACCCAGGCCAGCGCGGCCAACACCGTCACCACCACCAGGGTGGTCGTGCCGACGCGCTGGAAGTCGTCGATCCAGGCGCCCAGCACGATGCCCGCCCACACCAGCACCGTGCCCGGCAACACCGGCAGCACGGTGCCGGCGAGGCCCGCCACGATCAGGGCGGCACACAGAATCCAGAGCAGGGTGACTTCCAAGGCGGGCTTTCAGTGGGTGGTCACGCTCACACCATCAGATCAAAACCCTGCGACTCCACGCTGACAAAGGCCGCCGTGAAACCGGCCAGCGCGGCGTAGAACCGGGCCTTGGGGTGGGCGCTGATGGCCTCGCACATGGCGGGCACCCAGGGCTGCACGTGGGCGCTGAAGAACTTCTGCTGCTGGGTGAGGTTGGCCACTTCCACGTCGTCACCGGCGATGAGGTAGCGCATGACTTCGCAGACACAGGCGAAGTGGTCTTCGGTTTCGGGCATGGCCTCGTCGCGCGCCAGACCCAGGGCGGCCAGGTCGCTGCGCAGCGCGGCGAGCGGCTTTTCGTTCAGGAAGCCGCTGAGGTAGAACGAGCCGAACAGGTAGACCTCGGGCTTGCCGACGCCGCCGAACAGGGCGTCGTACTCGTTCGCCACCTGTTCGTCGCTGAGGTCGCGCACGGTGCCGACGAACTGGCGCCACGGTTCTTCGAGGAAGCCGCCGGCTGCGGGCGCTTCGGTCACGGCCACGCGCAGCTGGGCCAGCAGATCGGGGCCGGGCGGTGCGTAGTAGAGCGCGGCCAGCAGGCCATAGACCTCGGCGCGGGCGGTTTCTTCGTCGAGGGCGGAGGACACGGGGATCGGTTCGTTCATATCGTTCACAGATCGGAGATGCGGGTCTCGCCCGGGTTGGAGTAGATGTCCACCACACGGCAGTCGCCGCACATTTTCAGCCGCTCCAGCGCCTCGCCCTGGAACATGGCGTGGCCGCTGAGTTTGGCCAGCATGACCTCGATGCCCTTGAGCGTGCCGAAGGGCTTGCCGCAGCGCACGCACTGGTAAGGCTGTGCTTCATTCAGCACGCGCGGCTGACGGCGTTCATCGGAGAGCAGCAGGCGCGGCTGCAGGGTGATGGCGTTTTCGGGACAGGTGGTGGCGCACAGGCCGCACTGCACGCAGTTCTTCTCGATGAAGCGCAGCTGCGGGCGTTCGGCGTTGTCCTGCAGTGCACTGGCCGGGCAGGCGCTGACGCAGCTCAGGCACAGGGTGCAGGCGTCGCGGTTGATGGCGAGGCTGCCGAAGGGCGAAGCGGCGGGCAGCGCGATGGCGGCGTCTTTCGTGCGGGAGGCGCGGCCGGCGCTGTCCTGCAGCAGGTGGTCGAGTGCGAGGTCGAGCGTGGCGCGCTTTTCGGGCTGCGCCGCGAAGCTGGCCGCCTTGGTGACGCCTTGCGCGGGCGCTTCGCCGAGCTCGGTGTCGAGCAGCGGCAGGTCGCGCGCGTCGCGCACTTCGATCAGCTTGAAGTGGCGGCCGCTGTAGCCCAGGGCCTGCACGATGGATTCGGCCACGGCCATCTGTTCGCGCAGGGCCTCGTGGTACTGCGGTGCTTCTTCGCCGGTCATCAGCACCCAGACCTGGCGCGCGCCGTAGGCGAAGGCCGTGAGCCAGAGGTCGATGCCGGTGGAGGACGTGTGCCACAGCGGCAGCGGGATCACGCGGGCGGGCACGCCGCGCACCGTCTTGTCGAGCTGCGCCAGACGGCCCAGGTCGTTGACCAGCGCCGAACCGGCTTCCTGGCTGTGCAGCAGCAGGGCCGCGTCTTGGCCGCCGGCCTTGGCGTAGGTGGCCAGCAGGGTGCGCAGCTTCACGCCCTGCTCGCTGGCGCGCGGGTAGGCGTAGCTGATCGCACCGGTGGGGCAGACGGTGGTGCAGGTACCGCAGCCGACACAGAGGTGGGGGTTGACGACGATCTGGTTGCGCTTGAGGTCGCTGCTGATGGCCGAGGCCGAGCACACGTCCACACAGGCGTTGCAGCCCATGCTCTGGTTGCGGCCGTGGGCGCAGAGCTTCTGCTTGTAGGTGAAGAACCGGGGCTTCTCGAACTCGCCCACCAGGTCGCGCAGCTGGGTGACGGCGCGCACCTGGGCCATCGCATCGGCCGATGCGGGCAGGTGCACATAGCCCTGCGG
Source organism: Hydrogenophaga pseudoflava (assembly GCF_004353865.1). NCBI lineage: Bacteria > Pseudomonadati > Pseudomonadota > Betaproteobacteria > Burkholderiales > Comamonadaceae > Hydrogenophaga > Hydrogenophaga pseudoflava. Next base: position 1,368,631 of record NZ_CP037867.1, on the reverse strand, counting down.
CAGCGCGTGCTGGGTGAAGCCGGGCACGGCGCGCAGGTCGAGCACCAGGTCGAAGGTCTCTTCACGCTCCTGGGCATCGCGCTGGAAGTTGATGGCGCCCACGGCTTCACAGGCCTTGACGCAGGCGCGGTGCGACTGGCAGCGCGACAGGTCCACCTGGTAGTCGAGCCCGATGGCGCCTTCCGGGCAGGCGGCCACGCAGGCGTTGCAGCGGGTGCAGAGGTCCAGGTCGATCGGGTTGCTGGCGCTCACCGTCACGGCGAAAGCACCAAGCCAGCCCTGCAGGCGGTGCAGCTGGCCGGGGAGCACCGGGTACAGGCGCGTCTGCTGGCCGCTGCCGCCCGTGGGCAGCAGGGTCACGTCCAGCGCGTCGCTGACCAGCGCAGCCAGGGCTTCGGCGCGCTCCAGCGGGCCGATGATCAGCAGGCGGCCTTCGCTGTTGTAGGTGACGGTGGGCACCGGTTCAGGCTCGGGCAGACGGGCCGCCGCCAGCAGGGCCGCCATCTTGGGCGTGGCATGCTGGGCCTCGCGGCCCCAGCCGCCGGTTTCGCGGATGTTGACGAAGCGGATCGGCCGCACGTCCAGGTCCACCGCGCCTTCGGTCTGGGCCGACAGTTCACCGAACAGCCGGCTTTCCTGCGTGCAGGCCACCACCAGGTCGTCGCGGCTGCGGCAGGCCTTCTGGAAGGCGGGGGCGTCGCGCCGGCACAGCGTGGTGTGCAGGCTCAGGTCTTCATCCAGCGCCCGGCCCAGGGCCTTGGGGTCCAGGGGCATGGTCTGGTTGCAGTTGCAGATCAGCGTGGTCATCGTGGGGGGTCTCTTCGGGTGCGGCCGCGTCTGGTGCGCGGGTGTCTTCTGTGGCCGGTGGAGGCTCTGCTCTGGCGTCCGTGGCAATGGCTTCGGAGGCCAAGTTCACGGGCTTCTTTGTGTCGTTGTCTTCGGGGTCGTCCACCAGTTTCAAAAACTGGGCGCTGACCATCCGGGCCATGTCGGCGGCCAACAGCGGACTGGGTTTGGAGTAGTCGTCGATGTAGATGTCCAGACCGTCCATCACGTTGAAGTGCGGGTCGGCGAACAGCTTCTTGACGGCGGCATTGCGCACTTCGGGCGGTACGTCCCTGGCCACAAAGCGGCGGAAATCGGAGGCCGGCGTGAGGTGGCGCGTGTCTTCCAGCGTGGGCGGCGGTGGGGTTTCCGCGGCCTCTGGCGCGGGCGCAGCGGCCACATTTTCGGGAGGCACAGGAGACGCTGCTGCGGGGGCCGCAGCAGCGGACTGCGCGGGAAGAGCCACGGGCGCGGCCGCTTCTGGCAGTGGCTCGCCCGCGCGGGCCTGCGCCTTGCGGCGCGACCAGCGCGAGAAGAATCCGTCGTCGCCAGCGGCACTCATGCGGGTTTGCGGTGGCGGTCCGCCCGTTCGCGTGTGGCCTGCAGAAAGGCTTCCATCAGCGGACCGCTGTCGATCAGGCCCTGGCGGGCCTCGGCGGGCAGCAGGTGGAACTCGGGGTGCCATTGCAGGCCGAGCACGAAGCCCGGCCCGGTGGCGCGGATGGCCTCGATCACATCGTCCTGCGGGCAACGGGCCTCGACGATCAGCCCTTCGCCCAGACGGTCCACGCACTGATGGTGGATGCTGGTGACGCTGTGCACCGAGGAGCCGTACAGCCGGTCGAGCAGCAGGCCCGGTTCAAAACGGACCTCGTGATGCAGCCGGTCGTAGTGGGCCAGGTCCTGGTGCAGCACCGGGCTGCGGCGCTGCGAAGGGATGTCCTGCAGCAGCGTGCCACCGTAGTACACGTTGATCAGCTGGGCTCCGCGGCAGATGCCGAGCACCGGCTTGCGCGCCTCGATGAAGCCGCGCAGCAGGGCCAGTTCGTAGCGGTCGCGCACCGGATCGCCCGCCCATTCGGGCCGCAGCAGCGTGCCACCATAGGTTTCGGGGCAGACATCAATGCCGCCCTGCAGCACCAGGCCGTCGAGCAGGTCCACCACCTCGCTCGCGGGCACGCGGTTGACCAGGTGGGGGCTGTTTTCGTCGACGAATGGCACCATGAGCGCGATCGCGCCATGGGCCATCACCCAGTGCGCCATGGAGCTTTCAAGGAACTGCAGGCGTTTCTGCGGCAGACCCAGCCCTGGCGGGGGCTCGTGCAGCAAGCGTGCACTGATGCCGATGCGAAGCATCATCTGGATTCTCCTCCGCTGTGGCGCGGGCCCACCTTGCCGGTGCTCACGCGGGCCGGCTGGCCGAACCGGTCGGTCAGTGGTTTGAAGCTGTCGGGCCGCTTGCGGCGCTTGGGTTCGATATGGTGGTGCTCGGCCACAAAGGCCTGCAGCCATTCGACCACCTCGGGCGAGGCGGGCACCTGGTCCACCTTTTCCTGGGCATCAAGCCAGCGACCAGCGTCGTGGTAGCTGAGCGTGGCGATCTGCGGCACGGCCATGGGCTCGCCATCGATCAGCTGCGCATCGTCGGTGCGCCAGAACACCCAGAAGCACGGCGACGGGCTGTTGAGGTTCAGAAAATAGCCTTCTGCGTCGTCCCGGTACAGCGTGGCGCGCAGGCCGTTGAACAGCCAGTACCGTGCGCCCTCCACCACCACCGCACCCGGCAGCGGCTGGACCTCGCGCGGTGCGCCGGCCACAGCCTCGGGGGCGCCCACGGGCACCTCGCCAGGGGCCCCGGCCGCCATCACGTCGGCCAGCACCCAGCGCCAGCGCTGCCACCGAGCCATCGGCCCCGTGACGGGCTCGCGCCGCATCACCACATCGACCGGCAGAGAGGGACGACCGGATGGCGTCGGAGAAACTTGTGCATCGGCATTCATAGGACAACGGACTGTACGCCAAGGCGATGGACGGCTGTATCTGCGGGGTGAATGACCAGTTCGTCCTGTACGGAGGGCGTGCCTCGGTGTAATCTGCGTGAGTTTTCGCACAACAACACCCCACATTCCCCCGCCTTGCCATGTCTTCAGCCCCGTCGTTGCTCGATCAATGCTTTGACCGGGTGCTCAGGGAAGCCCCAGCCTTGCTGGGCCGCAGCCTGAACGCGACGGTGGCGGCGCTTCAGGACGCGGAAAACCAGAGCCGCGAGGTGGCGCAGCGGTCCCTGCTGGCCCGCGCCTGGTTCAGCCTGGAACGCCAGCGCAACCCATTGACCGCCCAGTTCCCGCTGCGCCTGCAGCAGGCCTTCCAGCGTGGTGACCACGACGGGCCCACCTCGTCGATGGGGCGCATGTCCGACTCGTCCCTGCTGGCGCTGGTGGACGACGACTCGGTCAACGAGTCGCTGGAGGCGGCCCGCATGCTGCAGGCGCTGCTGCCGGTGGTCGAACAGTCGCTGTCGATGGTGGACGCCCGCATGAGCTCGCTCATCGGCCTGGACACCGTGCACGCCGAGAAAAACCCGCTGCGGCCCTCGGTGTTCGTGCGCACACTGCGCGACCTGATGGCCGAGCGCGAGTCCGACCCGCAGTTGCGCAGCCTGTGGATGCAGAAGATCGTCGCCCCGCTGGCGAAGGAGTTGAGCCAGCTCTACGGACAGGTGGCCCTGATGCTGCAGCAGGCGCGGGTGCAGGAGGCGGGTTACCGCATCCGCCTGGTGGCCGACGGTTCGCCCCAGAGCGCGACGCACCTGTCCACGCGGGGCTGGCTGGAGGAAGGCTCGCCCTCCGAGCGGGCCGGGCTGACCCCTTCCCGGGAGGGACTGGACACCCCCGCACCGCCGATGTCGCTGCGCATGAAGGACCTGGCGCGCACCCAGACGCCGCTGCAGCACGAGGTGCTGCAGGCCTTCATGGCCGGCGAGCAGGCGGTGTTCGACCACCCGCTGGACAACGCGTATTTCGAGCAGGTGCGCCAGGAACTGCACCACGTCGACCTGCTGGCCCGGCTGCCCCAGCCCGCACCCGAAGAACTGGAGCAGGAACGCACACGCTACCGCGACCTGCCCGCGGTGGAACGCCCGGCGCGACCGGTCGACGTGGCCTCACCGCTGGATGCGGACCAGTGGGGCGACTACGCCGCGCCGCACGAACGCACCCGCGTCCTGCTGGAGCTCAAGCACCAGGCCGACAAGGTGTCGCAGGCGGTCGGTCTGGACGTGGTGCGCAAGCTGGTCAACCAGGTCTCGGGCGATCCGCTGCTGCTGGCACCGGTGCGCGAGGCGGTGGTGGCGCTGGAGCCGGCGCTGCTGCGTCTGGCCATGGCCGAGCCGCGCTACTTCAGCCGCGGCGACCACCCCGCGCGCCTGTGGATCGAGGCGGTGGCCCAGCGCAGCTTCCGCTACAACGACGAGTTCTCTCCCGGCTTCGAAGCCTTTTTCGAACCGGTGCGCGCCCAGGTCCGTTCGCTCAACGACAGCGGGTCGGTGGAGGCCGGCCCTTTCGCCTCCGCCCTGGACGAGCTCAAGGCGCAGTGGGCGAGCGACGACGAGGCGCAGGAGCAGCGCCGCCAGCGGCAGCTGCAGGCACTGAACTTCGCCGAGCGGCGCCAGGAGCTGGCGGACCAGATCGCCTGGGAAATCAGCCACCGGCCGGATCTCTACGACGCACCCGCCATCGTGCTCGACTTCCTGTACGGCTCGTGGTCGCTGGTGATCGCCTCGGCAGAGCTGCAGCACCCCGGCAAGGGGCCGGACCCGTTTGGCTACCGCAAGGTCATCGGCCACCTGCTGTGGAGCACACGCAGCCAGGTGACCCTGCGCCAGCCCAGCCAGCTGTTCCAGATCGTGCCCGGCATGCTGATGACCCTGCGCCAGGGGCTGGAGAGCCTGGGCCAGTCACCCGACGAAACCCGGACCTTTTTCGACGCCCTGCTCAAGCTGCACGAACCCGTGCTGCGGCTGCGGCGTGCCCGCGCCCGGGTGGACGGCCATGCCACGGCGCTCACACCCGAGGTCAGCGAGTCGGAGCAGCAGGCGCTGGCCACCCTGCTGGCACCCGCCTCGCCCGAGCAGCAGAAACCCACCCCGCGCGAACAGCCCTGGATCGGCGCGCGCGAACTCGCCAGCGCCGGGTTCAGTGAAACCATGCCGCTCACCAGCAGCGAGGCCTCGGAAGCGGCGGAGGTGGTGGAGGCGTTCGCGGAGATCGCAGTCACAACCGATGCGGATGTGAACACGGACGCGGTCGAACCGGCGATGCTGCTCGCGCGCATGACGACCGGCACCTGGGTGGACCTGTACTCCGGCGGCGAGTGGCTGCGGGCGCAGCTGGTCTGGAGCAGCCAGAAGGCCAGCCTGTTCATGTTCAACAGCCTGGGCGGTCGCACCCACACCATGACGCGCCGCAGCTGCGAGAAGCTGATGGCCAAGCGCTGGCTGCGCCTGGTCGAAACCCGCCCGGTGATGGCGCGGGCGCTGAACCAGGTCGTGACCGCCGAGGCGGCCACCGAGGCTCAGTAGGTTTCCAGGTGCAGGCGGCCTTCGCGCTTGAGCGCGGCGCCGACCTCGTCCCAGTTCAGGCCAGCGCCGGTGGCGATGTCGCGCAGCGCCAGCACCACGCCCTCCTCCATGGCCTTGAGGCCGCACACGTAGAAGCAGGCGTTCGGGTCCTGCAGCAGCTGCGCCAGGTCGGCGGCGCGCTCGCGCATCGCGTCCTGCACATAGCGCTTGGGCTGGCCCGGCGTGCGGCTGAACGCGAAGTTGCTGTCGATGAAGTCCTTGGGCAGGCTCTGCAGCGGCCCGAAGTACGGCAGCTCTTCCTGCGTGCGGGCACCGAAGAACAGCATCAGCTTGCCGCCCTCGAACTTGCCGCTGGCGCGCAGCCGGCGGCGCCATTCCGTCATGGCGCGCATGGGGGCGGAGCCGGTACCGGTGCAGATCATGACGATGCTGGACTTCGGGTGGTTGGGCATCAGGAAGCTGGTGCCGAACGGCCCGATCACCTGCACCTGGTCGCCCACCTGGAGGTCGCACATGTAGTTGCTGGCGACGCCGCGCACCGGCTGGCCCGAGTGGTCTTCCAGCACGCGCTTGATGGTCAGCGACAGGTTGTTGTGGCCGGGCCGCTCGCCGTTGCGAGGGCTGGCGATGCTGTACTGGCGCGCGTGGTGCGGCTTGCCGCTGGCGTCCACCCCGGGCGGCACGATGCCGATGCTCTGGCCTTCGAGCACCGGGAAGGGCATGGCGCCGAAGTCCAGCACGATGTGGTGGGTGTCGTAGTCCTTGCCGACGGCGGTCACGCGCAGGTTGCCTGTCACCGTGGCGGTGACGGTCTTCTGCGCGGCCTTGGGGCCGTAGAGGTTGGTGTAGGCGTGGGCCGCGCTCCAGGGCGGGATGGTGGCGCCGTACTGGGCGGAGTTGAAGGCGGTCTGGCCGCTCGGGTCGGCCGCGGGGGCCGGCTCGGGTTCGGCCACCGCGGCGGGCGCAGTTTCACCGGCATCGGCCGCCGCGGCGGCGAGGTCCGCGGCCGGGATCTCGGCGGGCAGCACGTCCCAGCCGAGCTGTTCCTCGATGGAGTAGGCCCTGGCGCGCACCACGCGGCGGTAGTTGTCGATGGAGCCGGTGGGGCACGGCGAGATGCAGTCGTTGCACCAGTTGCACTTGCTGACGTCGACGACGTAGTTGCGCGAGTCGTGGGTGATGGCACCGACCGGGCAGATCGATTCGCAGGTGTTGCAGCGGATGCAGATCTCGGGGTCGATCAGGTGCTGCTTGATGACGGCGGCTTCCAGGGGGGCGTTCATCTTGGGTCTCCGTTGCTGTGCTCTTGTGGTGCTCTATTGTGTTGCTGGTGTTGACTTCGTGGTGGCACCGCGTGAACCCGGGTGGCTGACTCCGTTCGTGTCCCCCGCCGGCCTGCGGCCGGCTCCTCCTCTTACCTCACTGCGCCAGCCACCCGGGCTCACGCTCGCGTGCGTGAAAGCCCGGGCAGATGCCTGGCGGTTCAGTTGAAGCGGACGTATTCGAAGTCCACCGGCTGGCGGTTGATGCCCATCACCGGCGGCGCGATCCAGTTGGCGAACTTGCCCGGCTCGACCACGCGGCCCATCAGCGAACCCACGTAGGCGCGGTCGGTGTCCGAGGGCAGCCACTCTTCCACGCGCTGGTTCCACTCGTGGTCGGTCACCACACGGCCGTCCGGGCTGACCTTGACGCCGGCCAGGCTGCCGATGTTGCGGTGGAAGGCCTTGTGCGGCACCTTCAGACGGAAGTCGATGCCGGCTTTTTCGATGATGCGGTTCCAGCGCTCGACGCCGCCGACGCTGTCCTTGATGTAGTCGTCGCGCAGCACCTCGTTGAGCGCGTTGAGCATCGGCACTTCCTTCTCCAGCAGCTTGCCGTCTTCCACCGCCAGGATCTTGTAGGTGTTGCCCTTGAGCACGTGGTCGTCGGTGCGCTTGCCTTCTTCGTAGCGGCCCTTGAGGCCGGAGCTGTAGAAGGTGGCGGCGTTGGACGACTGGTCGGCGCCGAACAGGTCGATGGTCACCGAGAAGTGGAAGTTGATGTAGCGCTGGATGGTCGGCAGGTCGATCACGCCGGCCGCACGCAGCTTGCCCACGTCGTCGGTCTTGAGCTCGTTCATCGCGTTGGCGGTGCGCTGGATCACGCGGCCCACGCCCGACTCGCCCACGAACATGTGGTGGGCCTCTTCGGTCAGCATGAACTTGGTGGTGCGGGCCAGCGGGTCGAAGCTGCTCTCGGCCAGGGCACAGAGCTGGAACTTGCCGTCGCGGTCGGTGAAGTAGGTGAACATGAAGAAGCTCAGCCAGTCGGGCGTCTTCTCGTTGAAGGCCTGCAGGATGCGCGGGTTGTCGGCGTTGCCGCTGTTGCGCTCCAGCAGGGCTTCGGCCTCTTCGCGCCCGTCCTTGCCGAAGTACTTGTGCAGCAGGTAGACCATGGCCCAGAGGTGGCGGCCTTCTTCCACGTTCACCTGGAACAGGTTGCGCAGGTCGTACTGGCTGGGCGCGGTCAGGCCCAGGTGGCGCTGCTGCTCGACCGAGGCCGGTTCGGTGTCGCCTTGCGTGACGATGATGCGGCGCAGGTTGGCGCGGTGTTCGCCGGGCACGTCTTGCCAGGCGGCTTCGCCCATGTGGTCACCAAAGTGGATCTTGCGGTCCTGCTCGGCGGGGTTCAGGAAGATGCCCCAGCGGTAGTCGGGCATCTTGACGTGGCCGAACTGGGCCCAGCCCTGCGGGTCCACGCTCACGGCCGTGCGCAGGTAGACGTCGAAGTTCTGCGAGCCTTCCGGACCCATGTCCTGCCACCACTGCAGGTAGTTGGGCTGCCAGTGCTCCAGCGCGCGCTGCAGCGTGCGGTCTTCGCTGAGGTTGACGTTGTTGGGAATCTTCTCGCTGTAGTTGATACCGGACATGCTGGTCTCCTGAAGTGGTGGTGGAGTGAAGATGCTTCAAATCGAGGGGTGCGGTGGTACCGGCTTTGCCGGGCCACTCGCGCCGCCCCCTGGGGGGTGACGCACGCAGCGCGGCGCGGGGGGCGTCAAACTCTGTTGAAATCGAACTGGGCCTTGTCGCCCTTGCCGTAGACCTTGAGCGCACCCTTTTCGCCGACGGCGTTGGGGCGCTGGAAGATCCAGTTCTGCCAGGCGGTGAGGCGGCCGAAGATGCGGGTGGCCATGTTTTCCTTCTGGGCGAAACGCAGGTTGGCTTCCAGGCCGGTCAGTGCGTCGGGCGACATGGCGGCGCGCTCTTCCAGCGCGAGGCGGATCTCGTCGGCCCAGTCGATGTCGTCGGGCGCGGCGGTCACCAGGCCCAGCTTCAAGGCGGCGTCGCCGTCGAGTGCCTGGCCGATGGCGCCGCGCGCGGCTTCCATCGGGCCGGCCTCTTCATAGAAGCGGCGCTGCAGTCGGCTCTGGTCGTTGACCATCGGCAGGTAGCCGAAGTTCATTTCGCCCAAGGTCAGCACCGGCTGCCGCTGCGGCTCGTCGGGCAGCACCAGCATGTAGGCGCGGTCGGCGCAGAAGGCCAGCTCGGCCAGCGTGCCGGCGAAGCACGAGCCCGGCTCCAGCAGGGCGAACAGGCTGCGCGAGGACACGTCCAGGCGGGCGAAGGTCCGGCGCAGGTGACCGATGGTTTCGTTGACGAACCAGTGGTCCTTGTTCGCCAGCATCAGCGCGTCGTTGGCCAGCACCGCGGCGCTGTCGCCTTCTGTCTTGAGCAGCCAGGTGCCGATGTCCAGCTCGTTGGTGCGCATGTGCAGGATGGCGTCGTCCAGCTCGCGCACCATCTGCAAGGCGTACCAGTTGGCGCCCAGGGCTTCGATGCCGGCGATGTCGGTCGGCTGGGCGCCCTGCGGTGCCTTGACGGTGAAGGTGGCGGTGCGCTTGCTGCGGTCGATCTCGACCGTCACGTTCGTGTAGGCCAGGCGGTCGGCGTCGATGGTCCGGTTCAGCGGGGTCAGCGCGACGGGCTTGGCGCCGGCCGCACCGCGGTGGCTGCTGGCGGCCAGTTTTTCGGCGCGCTCGCGCACGGCCTGCTGGAACACGGCGGGCTTGGCGATGGCGTCGACCAGGCGCCAGTCCACCGCCTTCTGGCCGCGCACACCTTCGACGCTGGTGCAGAAGATGTCGGCGAGGTCGTGGCGCACATGGCGCTTGTCGGTCACGCGGGTCAGGCCGCCGGTGCCGGGCAGCACGCCCAGCAGCGGCACCTCGGGCAGGCTGACCGAGCTGCTGCGGTCGTCCACCAGCACGATCTCGTCGCAGGCCAGGGCCAGCTCGTAGCCGCCGCCGGCGCAGGCGCCGTTGAGCGCGGCGACGAACTTCAGCCCGCTGTGCTGGCTGCTGTCTTCGATGCCGTTGCGGGTTTCGTTGGTGAACTTGCAGAAGTTGACCTTCCAGCCGTGGCTGGAGAGGCCGAGCATGAAGATGTTGGCGCCGGAGCAGAACACGCGGTCCTTCAGGCTGGTGACCACCACCGACTTCACTTCAGGGTGCTCGAAGCGGATGCGCTGCAGCGCGTCGTGCAGCTCGATATCCACGCCCAGGTCGTAGCTGTTGAGCTTGAGCTTGTAGCCGGGGCGCAGACCGGCGTCTTCGTTGATGGCCAGCGACAGCGTGGCGATGGCGCCGTCGAACGACAGGCGGATGTGCTGGTAACGGGACGGGTCGGTCTGGTAGTCGACGCGGGGGGCGCTGGCGGTGGCGGTCATGGTGGTCTCCTGGGTTCTGGGCGGTGGCCGGTCGGGGTGCACTGGAAATCCGATGGATGTGAATAATAATGCATGTGCCTTGGCGCAGTCAAATGCAATTTAATGCATGTGACCCCGTATTTACCCGAATGCCCGGGTCAGGCTGGCAGCTTGAGCAGCTGGCGCACCTCGCGCCGCAGCTTCGCAAAGCTTTCTTCCAGCGGCTGGGCGCTGGTGTTGAAGGCCAGGTCGGCCTTGGAATAGAACGCGGCGCGCCCTTCCAGGATGCGCTTGAGGTCTTCCATGGCCTCGCGGCTGGCGGCCATGGGCCGCATGTCGCCCTGCGCCGCCACCCGGCCCATGTGGTCGGACGGGTCCGCCTGCAGCCAGACCGTGGTGCAGTGCTGCAGCAGCAGGTTGAAGTTGGCCGAGTCGGCCACCAGGCCACCGGGCGTGGCGATCACCACCTCGGGGTAGATCTGGATCGCTTCTTCGAGCGCGCGGCGCTCGTAGCGGCGGTAGGCGTTGGCGCCGTAGAGGTTGTGGATCTCGCTGATGCTGCAGCCGGCGAACTGCTCGATCTCGCGGCTCAGTTCGATGAACGGGAAACCCAGGTCGTCGGCCAGGCGCTGGCCCAGCGTGGACTTGCCGGCGCCGCGCAGGCCGATCAGCGCCACGCGCGCCAGCCGCCCCTGCGTGTCGACCCCGCCGCTGGCGCCCAGCAGTTCCACCAGCTGCAGCCGCGCGCGGCGCAGGTCGGCCTCGTTGCGGCCCTGCAGCAGCTCGCGGATCAGCAGCCATTCCGGTGAGGAGGTGCTCACATCACCGATCAGCTCGGCCAGCGAGCAGTGCAGCGCCTGCGCCACCTGCAGCAGCACCAGGATGGAGGCGTTGCCCGTGCCGTATTCCAGGTTGGCCAGGTGCCGCTCGGACACATCGGCCGCAATCGCCACCGCCTTGCGCGTCATGCCCTTGCGCGAGCGCAGGTTGCGCACCCGCTCGCCCAGCGCCACCAGAAAGGGATGGCGCTCTTCCTCGTCGGAGGGCGCGGCGGCGGGTGGGGCAAGGGTCTCGGTGCTGGTCATGGCGCGGGCGCCTTTCGTCTGTTGGCGGGGGCGGCTGCGGGTAAACCCCAGCCAGCGGCGCCCCCACAAACATGCACTTTACTGCATACTGCACCGGACGCAAGATAGTGCAGTTATACCGTCAAACCCCCGCCACGACCACGGCAAAAACGCAAAGCGCTGCAGCTTCCGACCATGACCACACCCGACACCCCCCTGCTTCCGAACTACATTGCCGGCCGCTGGCAGACCGGCCACGGCCACGGCACCACCCTGCGGGACGCGGTGACCGGCGAGTCCCTGGTGCGCGTCGACAACACCGGCCTGAACCTGCACGAAGGTTTTGTCTTCGCCCGCGAGCACGGCGGCGCCGCGCTGCGCGCCATGAGCTACGGCCAGCGCGCCGCGATGCTGGGCGAGGTGGTCAAGGTGCTGCAGACCAACCGCGACGCCTACTACGACATCGCCACCCGCAACTCTGGCACCACCACCAAGGACTCGGCGGTCGACATCGACGGCGGCATCTTCACCCTGGGCTACTACGCCAAGCAGGGAGAGGCCCTGGGCGACGCCAAGTGCCTGCTCGACGGCGAGCGCATCCGCATGGGCAAGGACCCGGTGTTCCAGACCCAGCACGTGCTCAACCCCACGCGCGGCGTGGCGCTGTTCATCAACGCCTTCAACTTCCCGAGCTGGGGCCTGTGGGAAAAGGCCGCGCCCGCCCTGCTCTCGGGCGTGCCGGTGATCGTCAAGCCCGCCACCGCCACCGCCTGGCTGACCCAGCGCATGGTGGAAGACGTGGTCAAGGCCGGTGTGCTGCCCGAAGGCGCGCTGTCGGTGATCTGTGGCTCGTCGGCCCACCTGATGGACCAGCTCCAGCCCTTCGACGTGGTCAGCTTCACCGGCTCGGCCGAGACGGCGCGCATCATCCGCAGCCACCCGGCGGTGGCCCAGCGCTCGGTGCGCTGCAACATCGAGGCCGACAGCCTCAACAGCGCCCTGCTCGACCCGTCGGCGACGGTGGACAGCGAGGCCTTCAAGCTGATGGTGAGCGAGGTGGTGCGCGAGATGACGGTCAAGAGCGGCCAGAAGTGCACCGCGATCCGCCGCATCTTCGTGCCGCTTGAACTCTTCGACGACGCGGCCGAAGCCATTTCCGCCAAGCTGGCCAAGGTCACCGTCGGCAACCCGCGCAACGAGACGGTGCGCATGGGCGCGCTGGTGAGCCAGGAACAGAAGCGCAGCGTGCTGCACGGCATCGAGGCGCTCTGCCACGAGGCCCTGGTGCTGTTCGATGGCAGCGAAGTGCCCCTGGTCGATGCCGACCCCGAGGCCTCGGCCTGCGTCGCGCCCACCCTGCTGGGCCACCGCGACCCGGGCCAGGCCAAGGTGCTGCACGAGATCGAGGTGTTCGGCCCGGTCGCCACCCTGATGGCCTACGAGGACGAAGACGAGGCCTGGGATCTGGTGCGCCGCGGCGAGGGCTCGCTGGTCGCCTCCGTCTACAGCGAGGACCCGGCCTTCATCGCCCGCGCCGCCGCCGAACTGGCCGACAGCCACGGCCGCGTGCACGCCATCAGCCCCGACGTGGCCGCCAGCCAGACCGGCCACGGCAACGTGATGCCCATGAGCCTGCACGGTGGCCCGGGCCGCGCAGGTGGCGGTGAAGAACTTGGCGGCCTGCGCGCGCTGGGCTTCTACCACCGCCGCACGGCCGTGCAGGCCAGCAGCGCTGCGCTGGACGCGCTGGCCGCGACGGCCGCACCGTTCAAACCCTGAGGTCCGCCAGAGACCCCACGACAGGAGACAAGCCATGAGCCAGAAAGACACCGCACCGCCACCGGACCGTTTCAACTTCGCGCGTCACCTGATCGAGGTCAACGCCGGCCGCGCGGCCAAGACCGCGCTGATCGACGACGCCGGCCAGCTGAGCTACGGCCAGCTGGCCGACCAGGTGCGGCGCTGTTCGGCCGCGCTGACCGCCCTGGGTCTGCTGCGCGAAGACCGCGTGCTGCTGCTGATGCACGACTGCAGCGACTGGGTGGTGAGCTTTCTGGGTGCGCTGCACGCGGGCGTGGTGCCGGTCTGCGTGAACACCCTGCTCACCGCCAAGGACTACGCCTACATGCTGGCCGACAGCCGCGCCCAGGCGGCCCTGGTGTCCACTGCCCTGCTGCCCACACTGCAGACCGCGATGTCCGACGGCAAACACGAGCTGAAACAGCTGATCGTCTCGCGCAGCCAGGCCCCGCTGCCCGAAGGTGCGCACGACTGGGCAGCACTGGTCTCGGCTGCCACACCTGGCACCGGCGCCGACACCCACGGCGACGAGCCCGCGTTCTGGCTCTACTCCAGCGGCTCCACCGGCGCGCCCAAGGGCACGGTGCACACCCAGGTCAACCTCTACTGGACCGCCGAGCTCTACGGCAAGGGCGTGCTGCGCCTGCAAGACAGCGATGTGGTGTTCTCGGCCGCCAAGCTGTTCTTCGCCTACGGACTGGGCAACGCGCTGTCGTTCCCGCTGTCGGTCGGCGCCAGCGTGGTGCTGATGGCCGAGCGTCCGACGCCGCAGGCCTGCTTCAAGCGCATGACCGAGCACCGGCCCACGGTGTTCTGCGGCGCCCCCACCGGCTACGGCGGCATGCTGGCCGCGCCCGACCTGCCGCCCAGAAGCGCGGTGTCGCTGCGCCTGTGCTCTTCAGCCGGCGAGGCCCTGCCGCGCGACATCGGCGAGCGCTGGACCGCCCATTTCGGCTGCGAAATCATCGACGGCATCGGCAGCACCGAGATGCTGCACATCTTCCTCTCCAACCGCCCTGGCGACGTGCGCTACGGCACCACCGGCAAGGCCGTGCCCGGCTACGAGGTGCAGCTGCGCGACGAAGACGGCAGCGTCATCACCAGCCACAACCAGATCGGCGACCTCTATATACAGGGGCCCAGCGCCGCGCTGATGTACTGGAACAACCGCGCCAAATCGCGCGACACCTTCCAGGGCCCCTGGACCAAGAGCGGCGACAAGTACGTGCGCGATCCGGACGGCTACTACACCTACGCCGGCCGCAACGACGACATGCTCAAGGTCAGCGGCATCTACGTCAGCCCGTTTGAGGTCGAGGCCACGCTGGTGCAGCACAACGCTGTGCTGGAAGCCGCCGTGATCGGCAAGAACGACGACGAGGGCCTGACCAAGACCAAGGCTTTCGTGGTGCTCAAGCCCGGCCACCACGCCACCGAGGCCGAACTGCAGGCCTTCGTGAAGGAGAAGCTCGCGCCCTACAAGTACCCGCGTTTCATCGAGTTCGTGAGCGAGCTGCCCAAGACCGCCACCGGCAAGATCCAGCGCTTCAAGCTGCGCGAACTGGAGAACCAGCGCCTGTTTGTTCACCGCTGATTCGCTGACAGACACCGCCCATCCGGCCAGAGACACCTGCCCCGGGTAAACCCGGGCGCCACGCGCTTGATCTGGTTTCAATTCATAACGAAACTCGTTCGTTTCCGGAGACAGACACAGGGGTCGAGATGGTTCGAAAATGGCTGGGGATGTGTGCGTGGATGATGGCGGCGGTTGCGGCGCACGCAGGAGACGAGGGTGTCACACCGACCGAAATACGGCTGGGCGCCTCGCAGGTGCTCTCCGGCCCGCTGGGGCCGCAGACCCTGCAATACGGCGAGGGCGCCCGCCTGATGTTCGACGCGGTCAATGCCGCGGGCGGCGTGCACGGCCGCAAGATCAGCTTCACCACCCTGGACGACGGTTTCGATCCAAAGCGGGCGGTGGAGAACACACGCAAGCTGATCGGGGAACAGAAGGTGTTCATGCTGTTCAACAGCTCCGGCACCGCGCAGACCGCCGCCGTGCTGCCCCTGCTCAAGGAGTCTGGCACCATCCTGTTCGGGCCGGTGACCGGTGCGTCGTCGATGCGCGAGGGCGTCAACCCCCACCTGTTCCATGTGCGCGCGAGCTACGCCAACGAAACCGAGCGCATCTTTTCCCAGCTCAAGCAGATCGGCGTGACCCGCGTGGCCTTCTTCTACCAGGACGACGGCCTGGGCAAGACGCTGCTGGGCGAGGTCAAGAAGGCGTCCGCTGCACTGAACCTGCCGCTGGCAGCCGAGATCAAGGTCGACCCGGCCGCACCGGACTTTGCCGCCGCTGCCGCCGCCACCGCGCAGGTCAACCCGCAGGCGGTGATCGTGGGTACCGCCGGCCTGACCTTCCCCCAGTACGTCAAGGCGGTCGGCACCACGGCGGCGCGCCCCACCTTCTATGGCTATTCGGTCGCCAGCCTGGACGTGATCAACCGGGAGCTCAAGGACAAGGCCCGCGGCATCATCCTGGCGCAGATCATGCCGTCGCTGCGCAACGCCACCATTCCGGTGGTGGCGGAGTACCTGAAGCTGCTCAAGGACAAGAGCCCCGATGCCGCGCCATCGGCGTCGCAGTTCGAAGGCTTCGTGCACGCGCGGCTGCTGGTGGAAGGCCTGCGGCGCACCGGCCGGGACCTGAGCACCGCATCGTTCACACGCACCCTGGAAAGCGCCGGCGAGATCGCCTTCGGGCGCTTCACCGCCAAGTACTCGCCCAAGTCCCACAACGGTTCGGACTATGTGGAGCTGGCCATCATCGATGGCCAGGGGCAGCTGCGGTACTGAGCCCGGCGCCCGTCGGACTCAGGTGTCCTTGGAGATCTTGATGGTCGGGAACTTGCTGGAGAAGTCCTTGGCCTTGGCCGCAATCTTGATCGCCACCTGGCGCGCCACCGTCTTGTAGATGCCGGCGATCTCGCCCTCGGGATCGGCCACCACCGTGGGCCGGCCGCTGTCGGCCTGCACGCGGATGCTCATGTTCAGCGGCAGCTCGCCCAGGAAGTCCATGCCGTATTCGGCCGCCATCTTCTTGCCGCCTTCGGCGCCGAAGATGTGTTCGGTGTGGCCGCAGTTGGGGCAGCAGTAGACCGCCATGTTCTCGACGATGCCCAGGATGGGCACGCCCACCTTCTCGAACATCTTGATGCCCTTGCGCGCGTCCAGCAGGGCAATGTCCTGCGGCGTGGTCACGATCACCGCGCCGGTCATCGGCACGCGCTGCGACAGCGTGAGCTGGATGTCGCCGGTGCCCGGCGGCATGTCGACGATCAGGTAGTCCAGGTCTTTCCAGTTGGTCTGGCGCAGCAGCTGCTCCAGCGCCTGCGTGGCCATGGGGCCGCGCCAGATCATGGCCTCGTCCTTGTCCACCAGGAACCCGATGGAGATGACCTGCACGCCGTAGTTCTCCAGCGGCTCCATAGTCTGGCCGTCGGTGCTCTCGGGACGGCCTTCGATGCCCATCATCATGGGCTGGCTGGGACCGTAGATGTCGGCGTCCAGGATGCCGACCTTGGCGCCCTCGGCGGCCAGCGCCAGCGCCAGGTTGACGGTGGTTGTGCTCTTGCCCACACCACCTTTGCCCGAGGCCACGGCGATGATGTTCTTCACGTTGGGCAGCAGCTGCACGCCGCGCTGCACCGCGTGCGGGATGATCTTGACTGTGAGGTTCACCGACACGTTTTCCACGCCCGGCACGCTCTTGGCGGCCTCGATCAGCCCGCGGCGCAGCGCCGGAATCTGGCTCTTGGCCGGGTAACCGAGCTCCACGTCGAAGGACACATCGCCGGCGTCGGCCTGCAGGTTCTTCAGGGCCTTGGTGGACACGAAGTCCTTGCCGGTGTTGGGATCGGTCACCGCCTGCAGGGCGGCAAGGAGCGCTTGGGTGTCGACGGCCATGAAACGGGCTCTCCGGGTACTGGGGTGAGGTTATGAAGAATCGCACCGAAGTCTAACGGCCCCGGCATGCCCCGCCTAAAATTGCGGGTTCCCCCGAATGAAAGCCTTCCGACATGAGCCAGCGCCGCCTGTTCGTCACCACCGCCCTGCCCTACGCCAACGGCCACTTCCACATCGGCCACATCATGGAATACATCCAGGCCGACATCTGGGTGCGGTTCCAGCGCATGCAGGGCCACGAGGTGCACTTCGTCTGCGCCGACGACGCGCACGGCGCGCCGATCATGATCGCGGCCGAGAAGGCCGGCAAGACGCCGCAGCAGTTCGTGGCCGACATCGCCGCCGGACGGCCGCAGTACCTCAACGGCTTCCATATCGGTTTCGACAACTGGCACAGCACCGATGGCCCTGAGAACCACGAACTGGCGCAGGACGTGTACCGCGCCCTCAAGGCCAACGACCTGATCGAGACCCGCACCATCGAGCAGTTCTTCGACCCCGAGAAGAACATGTTCCTGCCCGACCGCTTCATCAAGGGCGAATGTCCCAAGTGCGGTGCGAAAGACCAGTACGGCGACAACTGCGAGGTCTGCGGTGCGGTCTACGCCCCCACCGAACTGAAGAACCCCTACTCCGCCCTGTCGGGCGCGACGCCGGTGCTCAAGCACTCGGACCACTTCTTCTTCAGGCTGTCCGACCCGCGCTGCCTGGACTTCCTCAAGGGCTGGACCACCAGCGGCGCCGTGCAGCCCGAGGTGCTCAACAAGATCACCGAGTGGATCGCGCCCGGCGAGGACGGCAAGCCCAAGATGGGCGACTGGGACATCAGCCGCGACGCGCCCTACTTCGGCATCGAGATCCCCGATGCGCCGGGCAAGTATTTCTATGTCTGGCTCGACGCGCCGATCGGCTACCTGGCCTCGCTCAAGAACTACTTCGGCAAGACGGGACGCGACTACGAGGCCTTCATGGCCGACCCGTCCACCGAGCAGTACCACTTCATCGGCAAGGACATCATCACCTTCCACACCCTGTTCTGGCCCGCGATGCTCAAGTTCAGCGGCCGCAAAGTGCCCAACGCGGTCTTCGTGCACGGCTTCCTGACCATCAACAACGGCGAGAAGATGAGCAAGAGCCGGGGCACCGGCCTGTCGCCGCTGAAGTACCTGGAACTGGGCATGAACCCCGAGTGGCTGCGCTACTACCTGGCGGCCAAGCTGTCGGGCAAGAACGAGGACGTGGACTTCAACGCCGAAGACTTCATGCTGCGCGTCAACAGCGACCTGGTGGGCAAGTTCGTCAACATCGTCTCGCGCTCGGCCGGCTTCATCACCAAGCGCTTCGGTGGCCAGCTGACACAGAGCTTCGACGAACAGGGCACAGCCCTGCTGGCCGACATCCGGGCCGCGGCGGGCGGCATCGCCACGCACTACAACGAACGCGAGTACGGCAAGGCCATGCGCGAGATCATGGCGCTGGCCGACCGCGTCAACGCCTACGTGGACCAGCACAAGCCTTGGGACCTGGCCAAGGACGCCGCCAACGACGCGCGCCTGCAGCAGGTCTGCTCGGTGCTGGTCAATGCCTTCACCGCCCTGGCCCGCTACCTCGCGCCCGTGCTGCCCGAACTCGCCGGCAAGGTGCAGGCGCTCACCGGTGCCGACCTGAAGGACTGGCGCAACGCTGCGAATGTCGCGGCCATCCAGCCCTATCAGCACCTCATGCAGCGCGTGGACGTCAAGCAGCTCGACGCCCTGTTCGAGCCGCCGCCGGCGCCCGAAGAACCCAAGATCGTGCCGGGCGGTGAGGAGATCGCGCCCACCATCTCCATCGACGACTTCGCCAAGGTCGACCTGCGCATCGCGCAGATCGTCAAGTGCGAGGCGGTGGAAGGCTCGACCAAGCTGCTGCGCCTGACGCTGGACGTGGGTGAAGGCCGGACGCGCAACGTCTTCAGCGGCATCGCCAGCATGTACAAGCCCGAAGACCTCGAAGGCAAGCTGACGGTGATGGTGGCCAACCTGGCGCCGCGCAAGATGAAGTTCGGTGTCAGCGAGGGCATGGTGTTGGCCGCCAGCCACGCCGACGAGAAAGCACAGCCCGGCATCCACGTGCTGCAGCCCTGGCCAGGCGCCCAGCCGGGCATGCGCATCCACTGAACGGCCACCGCCCGTGTTCGCCCCCATCCGCGGCTTCACCGCCCTGCAGCGCACGCCGCAGGCGGACCTGAAGCTGGGCACGGTGCTGGCCTTCGTGGCCGGCGCCGCCAACGCGGGCGGCTTCCTGGCCGTGGGCCAGTACACCTCGCACATGACGGGCATGCTCTCCGCGCTGGCCGACAACCTGGTGCTCGGCCAGTTCGTGCTGGTGGGCGCCGGACTCGTCTCGGTGCTCGCCTTCGTGCTGGGCGCCATGAGCACCGCCTGGATCGTCAACTGGGGCATGCGCCGGCAGCTGCGCAGCGCCTACGGCCTGCCGCTGCTGCTGGAGGCCGTGCTGTTGCTGGTCTTTGGCCTCTTTGGCGCCGTCATGAGCCTGTGGCACACCGTGTTCCTGCCGGTCACGGTGGTGCTGCTCTGCTACATCATGGGCCTGCAGAACGCGGTCATCACCAAGATCTCGCAGGCCCGCATCCGCACCACGCACGTGACCGGCCTCGTCACCGACCTGGGCATCGAACTGGGCAAGCTGCTCTACGTGAACCGGCACCCGGACGTGCAACCGGTGCGTGCCGACCGCGAGCGCCTGCGGGTGCACGCCCAGCTGGTCCTCAGCTTCCTGGTCGGCGGCATCGCCGGCGCCCTGGGCTTCAAGCACCTGGGCTATGTGAGCACCCTGCCGCTGGCCCTCGCGCTGCTGCTGCTGGTGCTGCGCCCCTTGCTGGACGACTGGCAGCGCCTGCGCGCCAGCTGAACCGCCGGGACCGCCTCAGCGGGCCCGGTCCAGCGCCGGGTCGCGCACCGACCCGGTCGAGATCACCCGCAGGTCCGGGCTGAAGATGACCGTGAACACCTGGCTGTCGCTTTCATTCGGGCCATCGCGCCACCGCCAGTCGTAGTGGACCTCCTTCTTGAGGGCGTACTCGGTCACCTTCATCGGTTTGCCCAGCAACTTGCGCACATCCTCCATGGCCATGCCGGGCTTGATCTCGGCGAAGGTCCTCGGGTTGAGCACCTGCCGCAGGGCGGCCATCTTGCCGTCCGGGCCGATGGTGATCTGGTAGTTCTGGTAGCCCTCGGGCTGGCGGTTGTATTCGTAGATCTGGGCGCCGTCCGGCCCGTCCCACATCGCCTCGGGTGCCCCGAATTTCTCGCGCACATCGGCCTCGGTCGAGACACCCTCTTCGAGTTCGCTGATGGCGCGCTGGTCGCAGGCTGTCAGCAACACAGCCCCCAGCAGGAGGCATCCCAAGCGGTTGAACATCTGTGAAGTCATGGGTCGCACCGGGAAGGCAAAGACTCAGTGTAAACCCCGAGATCATCGACCCCCGCGCCACGGCACGGGGGTGTGCAAACGGTAACATCTGGCGATGCTGAACAACCTGCCCCCGCTGGCGCCGTTCCGGCCCCGCCTGTTCCAGGACATCCGTGGCTACAACAGCGAGAAGCTGGTGCGCGACATGGGAGCTGGCGCCACGGTGGGCATCGTGGCGCTGCCACTGGCCATGGCTTTTGCCATCGCCAGCGGACTCAAGCCGGAGGCGGGACTGTGGACGGCCATCGTCGCCGGCTTCCTCATTTCCGCCCTGGGCGGCACCTCGGTGCAGATCGGCGGCCCGGCCGGCGCCTTCATCGTCATCGTCTACGGCATCGTCGAGCGCTACGGCGTGGCCAACCTGCTGATCGCCACCGCCAGCGCCGGCGTGCTGCTGTTCCTGCTGGGCCTCTTCCGCCTGGGCACCCTGGTGCGTTACGTGCCGGTCAGCGTGGTGATCGGCTTCACCAACGGCATCGCGGTGCTGATCGCGCTGTCGCAGGTGCGCGACTGGCTCGGGCTGGACATCGCCAAGATGCCGGGCGACTTCTTCAGCCAGATCGCCACCATCGCCCAGCACCTGGGCAGCTTCAACCCCTACGCCTGCCTGCTGGGTGCGCTGTGCGTGGTGGGCCTGTTCATCTGGCCGCGACTGTGGGCGGTGGACTCGCAGTTCAGACGTCAGCTGGAACAGGTCGACACCATCAGCGCACTCAAGGCCACATCGCGGCTGCCGGCACCGGTGGTGGCGCTGGTGACGCTGACGCTGCTGGCCTGGCTGCTGCAGATGCCGGTCGAGACCATCGGCTCCCGCTTCGGCGGCATCCCGCAGGGCGTGCCCGCGTTCGAACTGCCCGACTTCAGCTGGCAGACCGTGAAGCTCTTGGTGACGCCCACGCTCACCATCGCGCTGCTGGGCGCGATCGAGTCGCTGCTCTGCGCGCGTGTGGCCGACCAGCTCAGCGACACCCCCAAGCACGACCCGAACCAGGAACTCATGGCACAAGGGGTGGCGAACTTCGCCGTCCCGTTCTTCGGCGGCATGCCGGCCACCGGCACCATCGCGCGCACGGTGACGAACATCCGCGCAGGGGCGGTGTCCCCGGTCGCGGGCATGGTGCACGCCGGCACGCTGGCCGCCGTGGTCTTGATTGCCGCGCCGCTGGCGCAGCACATCCCGCTGGCGGTGCTGGCCGGCGTGCTGCTGTTCGTGGCCTGGAACATGGGCGAGTGGCGCGAGTTCGGTCGCCTCAAGCAGTTCACCAACCACTACCGCCTCATGATGGTCTCCACCTTCCTGGTGACCATCGTGTTCGACCTCACCGTGGCGGTGGAACTGGGCCTGGTGCTGGCCTGCCTGCTGTTCGTGCGGCGCCAGAGCGACATCTTCCGCGCCGACCCGGTGCCCCAGCAGCATCCCGGGCAGCTCCACTTCAGGCTCTACGGCTCGCTGTTCTTCGGCGCCGTCGCCAAGATCGACCCCATCGTGGCGGCGGTCGAGCGGGCGCCGGCGGGCCTGGCGGTGACGCTGGATGCCAGCCGGCTGATCTCGCTGGACACCACCGGGCTGGACGCGCTGGAACAGCTGCACAAGGCCATCCTGAAACGCGGGGGCACCCTGGCGCTGACCGAACTGAACCCGCAGCCGCAGTCGCTGATCGAACGCTCCGGCTTCGGCGCCCGGCTGCGCGGCGAGGCGGCCGACCGGCACGCCGGATGAGCCGGGCCGACCAGTAAAATGGCAGGTTTTCCGCTGACCGGCGCCCTGCGCCTTCTTGCCATGAGCATTTTCGGCCGCCCCCACTACACCTCCGACACCACCCAGTTCATCGACCAGCTCAAGTCCAGCCGGCCCGAGATCGAGCAGGGGCAGCTCGAAGGGCGTTCGCTCCTGTGGGACAAACAGGTCGACCGCGACCTGCTGGCCCAGGCGCAGGCCGCGCGCGTGCCGCAGCAGCCCTACGTCTACCAGACCCAGCCCGACCCGCACTGAGCCCTGCCGTCCCGAGACTGCGATGAGCAACGAGGCCGGCGCACTCGATGCGCCCCCGGAGGGCCTGGATGCCGTGCTGCCCGACGTGGTCGACCAGGTGGCGCTGGCGCGCCTGTACGGTGAGCCGCTGTTCGACCTGCCGCGCGACCTGTACATCCCACCAGACGCGTTGCAGGTCTTCCTAGAGGCCTTCGAGGGCCCGCTGGACCTGCTGCTCTACCTGATCCGCAAGCAGAACTTCAACATCCTCGACATCCCGATGGCGGCGGTGACCCGCCAGTACCTGAGCTACGTCGACGAGATCCGCGCCAGCAACCTCGAACTGGCGGCCGAGTACCTGCTGATGGCGGCCATGCTGATCGAGATCAAGTCGCGCATGCTGCTGCCGCCCAAGAAGACGGCCGAGGGCGAAGAGGCCGAAGACCCGCGCGCCGAGCTGGTGCGCCGGCTGCTCGAATACGAACAGATGAAGCTGGCCGCCCAGCGCCTGGCCGAAGTACCGCAGTACGGCCGCGATTTCCTGCGCGCCCAGGTCTACGTCGAGCAGGCGCTGCAACCCCGCTTCCCCGATGTCAGTGCCCTGGATCTGCAGTCGGCCTGGCGCGACATCATGAAACGCGCCAAACTGGTCCAGCACCACAAGATCAGCCGCGAGGAACTGTCGGTGCGCGAGCACATGAGTATCGTGCTGCGCCACCTGCAGGGCCGCAAGTTCGTCGAGTTCGGCGAGCTGTTCGACACCACCCGCGGCCCGCAGGTCATGGTCGTCACCTTCATCGCCATGCTCGAACTGGCCAAGGAAACCCTGATCGAGCTGACCCAGGCCGAGGCCTTCGCGCCGATCTACGTCCGTCTGGCGTACACCCCTGCATCATGACCACCCACCATTTCGACGTCCTCATCATCGGCAGCGGACTGGCCGGCCTGACCGCCGCCCTCAAGCTGGCCCCCACCCACCGCGTGGCGGTCGTGACCAAACGCGGCATCTCGGACGGTTCCAGCAACTGGGCCCAGGGCGGCATCGCCGCCGTGCTGGCCGAAGGCGACAGCTACGCCTCGCATGTCGACGACACCCTGGTGGCCGGCGCCGGCCTGTGCGACCTGGAAGCCACCCAGTTCACGGTGGAGAACGCTCCGGCGGCCATCGCCTGGTTGCAGGAACTGGGCGTGCCCTTCTCCACCGAAAACGGCGAACTGCACCTGACCCGCGAGGGCGGCCACACCCACCGCCGCATCGTGCACGCCACCGACGCCACCGGCGCCGCCGTGCAGGCCACATTGAGCAGCCTGGCGCGCAAGACCCCCGGCATCACGTTCTTCGAGAACCACATGCTGGTGGACCTGATCACCGATGCCAAGCTGCCCGGACAGCAGCACGGCACCGCCACCCAGCGCTGCCACGGCGCCTATGTGCTGGACGTGGACCGCGACGAGGTCGAGACCTTCAGTGCGCCACACACCATCCTGGCCACCGGTGGCGCGGGCAAGGTCTACCTCTACACCACCAACCCGGACACCGCGACCGGCGACGGCATCGCAGCCGGCTGGCGCGCGGGCTGCCGGGTCGGCAACATGGAGTTCATCCAGTTCCACCCGACCTGCCTGTACCACCCGCACGTCAAGAACTTCCTCATCACCGAGGCCGTGCGCGGCGAGGGCGGCCAGCTCAAGCTGCCGCCCCACCTGGGCGGCCACCGCTTCATGCCCGACCACGACCCGCGCGCTGAACTGGCGCCGCGCGACATCGTGGCCCGAGCCATCGACTACGAGATGAAGAAGCACGGCCTGGACTGCGTGCACCTGGACATCTCGCACAAGAGCCCGGAGTTCCTGAAGGAGCATTTCCCCAACATCCTGGCGCGCTGCGCCGAGCTGGGCATCGACATCACGAAGGAGCCGATCCCGGTCGTTCCAGCCGCGCACTACACCTGCGGCGGCGTGGTGACCGATCTGGCCGGCCGCACCGACATCGAAGGCCTGTACGCGGTGGGCGAGACCACCTGCACCGGCCTGCACGGCGCCAACCGCCTGGCCAGCAACTCGCTGGTCGAGTGCATGGTGTTCGCCCAGGCCGCGGTCAAGGCCATCCACACCGCCACCACAACGTCCCGGCCCGAGATTCCCCTGTGGGACGCCAGCCGCGTCACGGACGCCGACGAACAGGTGGTGATCTCGCACAACTGGGACGAGCTGCGCCGCTTCATGTGGGACTATGTGGGCATCGTGCGCACCAACAAGCGGCTGGAGCGCGCGGCCCACCGGATTGCCCTGCTGCAGGGCGAAATCCAGGAGTTCTACGCCCAGTTCCACGTCACGCGCGACCTGCTGGAACTGCGCAACCTGGTCCAGGTGGCCGATCTGATCGTCATGTCGGCCATGCTGCGCCGGGAAAGCCGCGGTCTGCACTACAGCCGCGACTACCCGGACAAGCTCCCGGAAGCCCGCCCGACCATCCTCGTTCCTCCCGCGCGCTGATCTTCCGCACCAGCAGTGGTGGTGAACGTCTCGCGCTACAGTAAGGGGATGATCACCGACCCCGGCAGCCTCGCCCCGCCTGCACCACAGGCCCATCCCGCCGCCAGCGCGGCGGCGGCGAGCTTTGCCGCGCTGCTGGGTCGGCTGGACTACCTGGGTGCGGCCGACATCGAAGCGATCCGGCGCGCCTACCGATTCGCCGACGAGGCCCACCTGGGTCAGCTGCGCAAGAACGGCGATCCCTACATCACCCACCCGATTGCGGTGGCGGCCCAGTGCGCCGAATGGAAACTGGACGCCCAGGCGCTGATGGCGGCCCTGATGCACGACGCGATGGAAGACTGCGGTGTGAGCAAGGTCGAACTCGTTGAGCGCTTCGGCGCGCCGGTCGCGGACCTGGTCGATGGCCTGACCAAGCTGGAGAAGCTGGCCTTCGACACCCGCGAACAGAACCAGGCAGAGTCCTTCCGCAAGATGCTGCTGGCGATGGCCAAGGACGTTCGGGTCATCCTGATCAAGCTGGCCGACCGCACCCACAACATGCGCACCATGGGCGACATGCCGCGCAACAAGTGGCAGCGCATCAGCAGCGAGACACTGGAGATCTACGCCCCGATCGCGCACCGCCTCGGTCTGAATTTCACCTACCGCGAGCTGCAGGACCTCTCGTTCCGCTTCCTGCACCCCTGGCGCTACGAGGTGCTGTCCAAAGCGCTGAACAAATCCCGCACCCGCCGCAAGGACCTCATCGCCCGCGTGCAGAAAGAGGTGGAGGGCGCGTTTGCCCGCCACGGCATGCAGGTGCGCATCGTCGGTCGGGAAAAGACGCTTTATTCCGTCTACCGCAAGATGGACAGCAAGCACCTGTCGTTCTCGCAGGTGACCGACATCTACGGCTTTCGCATCGTGGTGCCCGAGCTGACCGACTGCTACACCGGCATGGGTCTGCTGCACCAGCTCTACAAACCGGTGCCCGGCAAGTTCCGCGACTACGTGGCCATTCCCAAGGTCAACGGCTACCAGTCGCTGCACACCACCCTGATCGGCCCCTTCGGCACCAACATCGAGTTCCAGCTGCGCACCCACGCGATGGACGTGGTGGCCGAGTCCGGCGTCGCAGCCCACTGGCTCTACAAGGCCAACGAGCCCAACAGCGACACCACCCAGCGCCTGGGCACACAGTGGCTGCAGTCCCTGCTGGACATCCAGCAGGAAACGCACGATGCCAGCGAGTTCTGGGACCACATCAAGATCGACCTGTTCCCCGACGCGGTCTATGTGTTCACGCCCCAGAGCAAGATCCTCGCGCTGCCGCGGGGTGCCACGGTGATGGACTTCGCCTACGCCATCCACAGCGGCGTGGGCAACCGCGCAGTGGGTGCCCGCATCAACGGCGAACAGCGACCTCTGCGCACAGAACTCGCCAACGGCGATGTGGTGGAGATTCTCACCAGCGAGTCCGCCGAACCCAACCCGGCCTGGCTGTCCTTCGTCAAGACCGGTCGCGCGCGCTCCAAGATCCGGCACCACCTCAAGACGCTCGCACAGGAAAAGACACATCTGCTTGGTGAGCGCATGCTGGCGCAGGCACTGCGCTCCGAAGGCATCGCCCAACTCCCCGATGCCAGTGGCGAGCACAAGGCCACCTGGGACAAGCTGCTGCGTTTCACCGGCACCAAGTCGCGCGAGGAACTGCTGTCGGACATCGGCATGGGCAAGCGCATCGCCAGCATGGTGGGCAAGAAGCTCGCCGTGCTGCTGGCCGAAACCGGGCTCAAACCCGACGCGGTGCTCATCAGCACCGAGCGCTACGCCGCCGGTGAGGACGGCTCGGTTTCCCAGGGGGTCGTCAGTCTGGATGGCAGCGAAGGCCTGTCGGTCCAGTTCGCGCGCTGCTGCCAGCCGATCCCGGGCGACCGCATCGTGGGCTATCTTGGCCGCGGCGAGGGACTGACGGTGCACACCGAAGACTGTCCCACCGGCAAGCGCCTGCTGGCGCGAGACGGTGAGCGGTTCCTCCAGGTCGAATGGGCCGATGAGCCCACGCGCCCGTTCGATACCACCGTGGTGGTCACCGTGACCAACGGCAAGGGGGTTCTGGCTCGCGTGGCCTCCGCCATCGCCTCGGCCGAGGCGGACATCACCCACGTGGACATGGGCGACGAGCCCGCACAGACGGCCACCGACATCCGCTTCTCCGTGGCCGTGCGCGACCGGGTGCACCTTGCCGAAGTGCTGCGCAGCCTCAAGCGGACCACCTCGGTGATCAAGGCGCAGCGACTCCGCGCCAATTGAACGGCCGCATCAGCCCCCGGGCGCGGGATAGCTGACCGAAAGGATTTCCAGCTCCTGGCTTCCTCCGGGCACCACCAGCCGAACCAGATCACCCACTCGCGCCTTCAGCAGAGCGCGGGCCACGGGAGACACCCAGCTGATCTCGCCGCGGGAGCTGTCTGCCTCGTCCACGCCGAGAATGGTCACCGTGGTCTCCCTGCCCTCATCGTCCGCATAGGTCACGGTGGCACCGAAAAACACCTGGTCGCCGCCATGGTGCTGCGAGCAGTCCACCACCTCGGCGACTTCAAGCCGGCGCGTGAGAAAGCGGATGCGCCGGTCGATTTCGCGCAGGCGCTTCTTGCCATACAGATAGTCGCCGTTCTCGGACCGGTCTCCGTTGCTGGCGGCCCAGTGAACGATCTCGACGATGCGGGGCCGCTCGTCGTCGATCAGCGCCATCAACTCGGTCCGCAGCCGGTCGTAACCCGCTCGGGTGATGTAGTTCACCCCGGTCGGCAGCACCGCCGGTTCGGGCAGGTCGTCGTCTGCGTCGGAGTCGGTTTCGCGGGTGAATGCTTTGCTCATGAAGAAACGGCCCGGGGAGAACGCTTCGGAGCGAAAAAGAAAAAAGCCCGCAGCTTGTGGCTGCGGGCTTTTCATTTGGTGCGGCTGGCAGGAATCGAACCCACGACCCCTTGGTTCGTAGCCAAGTACTCTATCCAGCTGAGCTACAGCCGCGAAGACATGCATTGTAGCACGGTTTTTTGGTAGGCCGTGTTGGGCTTGAACCAACGACCAAAGGATTATGAGTCCTCTGCTCTGACCAACTGAGCTAACGGCCCGACGAGGCCCGCATTGTAGGGCGCAGTAACGCCCTGCTCATTTGTGGCTCAGGGCGTTGCTCACCAGCTTGGCGGTCACGTCGACGATCTGGATCATGCGGTCGTACGGCATGCGCTGCGGACCGATAACACCCAGCGTGCCCACCACCTGACCGTCCACCTCGTAGGGTGCCGTGACCACCGACAGGTCCTCAAAGGGCACGACATGGCTTTCGCCACCGATGTAGATGCGCACACCATCGGCCTGTGAAGACACGTCGAGCAGGCGGATCAGCTGGGTCTTCTGTTCGAACAGATCGAACAGCTGGCGAAGATGCCCCATATCGCTGGAAAACTCGCTCACCGACAGCAGGTTGCGCTCGCCCGAGACCACCACCTCCTCACGCTCGGCGCTTGCGTCGGCCCCGATGTCCACAGCGGCCTGCATCAGCGCCGCGATCTCCCCCCGCAAGGCCTCGACCTCGTTGCGCAGCCGCGCCCGCACTTCTTCCATCGTCAGGCCGGCGTAGTGGGCATTGAGGAAGTTGGCCGCCTCCAGCAACTGCGACTGGGTGAAGTTCGCCTGTGTGTGGATGATGCGGTTCTGCACATCCCCGTCTGGCGACACAAGGATCACCAGCACGCGGCGCTCCGACAGGCTCAGGAATTCGATGTGCCGGAACACCGAGGCGCGCCGCGGCGCCATCACCACACCCACGTACTGCGACAGGCTGGAAAGCATCTGGGCGGCGTGGCTGATGACGCGCTGCGGCTGAGCGCCCGCCTCGATGCCGGTGGCGCCGATGTTCTCTGCACCCGAAATGTCCTCGCGCCGCACGGTGAGCATGGTGTCCACGAACAGCCGGTAGCCTCTGGCGGTGGGGATGCGCCCGGCCGAGGTGTGGGGGCTGGCGATGAGCCCCAGTTCCTCCAGGTCGCTCATCACGTTGCGGATGGTCGCCGGTGAGAGCTCCATGCCGGCCGCCTTGGCCAGCGTGCGGGAACCGACGGGTTGGCCGTCGGCGATGTAGCGCTCGACCAAGGTCTTGAGCAGAAGTTTGGATCGGTCGTCCAGCATGGCCCCATTTTACGGACGGTGCCACCCGAAAACAGGGAATGAGGACAAGGGTTTCCGGGGGGCCGACTGCCCTTTCCCCCTATGTTGTAATTTGCACATGACCCAGCCAGACACCCGCCGCCACGAGGCCTCTGCGCCGAAGCGCCACCTGCGATTCGCCCATGTGGCCATCGTCGGCAAGTACCAGGCACCCGGCTCTGGCAAGGTGGTCGAGACACTGGCCGAGTTCCTGCATGACGAAGGATGCGACGTCTCGCTGGAGCGGGACACCGCGCTCAACACCGGCCTGCTGCAATACCCGGCGCTGGACGTCCCTGCCATGGGCCGGTCCATCGACCTGGCGCTGGTGCTCGGCGGCGACGGCACCATGCTGGGCATTGGTCGGCAACTGGCCCGCTATGGCGTGCCCCTGGTGGGCATCAACCAGGGGCGCCTGGGTTTCATCACAGACATTCCACTGGGCGCCTACCAGGACAACCTGCGGGCCATCCTGCGCGGCGAGTTCGAGGAAGACCCCAGGTCGCTGCTGGCGGCCAGCGTCTGGCGCGACGGCCGCTGCGTGTTCGAGGCGACGGCACTGAACGATGTGGTCGTCAACCGGGCCGGCGTGGCCAGCATGATCGAACTGCGGGTGGAGGTGGACGGTCATTTCGTGGCCAACCAGCGCGCCGACGGTCTGATCATCGCCACCTCCACCGGATCCACCGCTTACGCGCTGTCGGCCGGTGGCCCGCTGCTGCACCCGTCTGTGGGCGGCTGGATCATGGTGCCGATTGCACCGCACACGCTGTCCAACCGGCCCATCGTGCTGCCCTCGCACTGCGAAGTGGCGGTCGAGATCGTCTCGGGCAAGGACGCCAGCGCCAACTTCGACATGCAGTCACTCACCAGCCTGCTCCACGGTGACCGCATCGTCGTGCGCCGCTCGGAACACACGCTGCGGCTGCTGCATCCGTTGGGCTGGAGCTACTTCGACACCCTGCGCAAGAAGCTGCACTGGAACGAGGGCGCCTGAGAGCGGTCAAAATAGCCGCCTTCCTTTCGTTTGTTCCGAAGCCATGAGCCTCCGACGCATCGTCTTGCGTGACTTCGTCATCGTGCCCTCGCTGGACCTCGATCTGGACCAGGGCTTCAACGTGCTCACCGGCGAAACCGGTGCCGGCAAGTCGATCCTCATCGACGCTTTGCAGCTGGCACTCGGTGCGCGCGCCGACAGCGGCGTGGTGCGCGAAGGCGCCACGCGCTGCGAGATCGCCGCCGAATTCGACCTGCCTGCTTCTCTGCGGCCCTGGCTGGATGAGCAGGGCTTTGCCGCTGCCGACGACAGCCTGCTGCTGCGCCGCACCGTCGACACCGAAGGGCGCAGCCGCGGCTGGATCAACGGCAGCGCGGCCACGATGGCCCAGCTCAAGGCCCTGGCCGATCATCTGGTCGACATCCACGGTCAGCACGCCTGGCAGAGCCTGACGCGCGCAGAAGCCGTGCGCGGCCTGCTGGACGCTTACGCCGGCGTCGACGCTACGGCGGCGGCGTCGCTATGGTCCGACTGGCGCCAAGCCCGCAAGGCGCTGGAGAGTGCAGCCGAGCGCCAGAACACACTGCAGCAGGAAAGCGAGCGCCTCGCCTGGCAGATCGGTGAGCTCGACAAGCTGCAGCCACAACCTGGCGAGTGGGAAGACATCAACGCGCAACACGGCCGCCTGGCGAATGCACAGGGTCTGATGGACGCTGCACGCGAGGCCGCTGCGGTGCTGGACGATGAGGACAGCAGCGCAGCGTCGCTGATCCACCGGGCGCTGTCCGCGCTGCAGGCGCAGGCCCACCTGGAACCGGCCTTCAACGACGCCATCGAGGCGCTGCAGGCGGCCCTGGCCCAGGTGCAGGACACGGTGCACAGCCTGCACCACTACACGCGTCACACCGAGTTGGACCCCTCCGGGCTGGAGGCGCTGGACCAGCGCCTGTCGCAATGGATGTCGCTGGCCCGCCGCTACCGCAGACCACCCGAAGAACTCGCCGATCTGCTCGCGGGCTGGAAAAAGGAGCTCGCAAGCGTCGACCAGGCCATGGACCTGGACGCCCTGCGCGCGGCGGAGCGCAAGGCCTGGGGCACTTTCGAGGTTGAAATCAAGCGTCTGGGCAAGCTGCGCCAGCAGGCGGCGCCCAAGCTGTCCCGGGCGGTCACCGAGGCCATGCAGACCCTGGGCATGCAGGGAGGCCGGTTCGAGGTGGGCCTGCAGAAGCTCGACGAACCGCAGGCGCACGGCTGGGAACAGGTCGAATTCCAGGTGGCGGGTCATGCCGGCGTGAGCCCGCGCCCGGTCGGCAAGGTGGCCTCGGGCGGTGAGCTCTCGCGCATTGCCCTGGCGATTTCGGTGGTCACCAGCCGGCTGGGGCAGGCACCGACCCTGATCTTCGACGAGGTCGACTCGGGCATCGGTGGTGCCGTGGCGCACACCGTGGGGCAACTGCTGCGCCAGCTGGGCCGCGACCGCCAGGTGCTGGCCGTCACCCACCTGCCCCAGGTCGCTGCCTGCGGGGACCACCACCTGCTGGTGAGCAAGCGCCAGAGCGGTTCGGTCACGCACAGCACCGTCACCCCGATCACGCACGAACAACGTGTGAGCGAACTGGCGCGCATGCTCGGAGGCAACGACCGCTCGGAAGTGTCGCTGGCACACGCCCGAGAACTGCTGACCGCATGAACACGCCGGACCCCGCCCAACCCCTCAAGCCGATTGAGCTGGTGCTGATCACCGGCATGTCCGGCTCTGGCAAATCGATCGCCCTGACCGCGCTGGAAGACCTCGGCTACTACTGCGTCGACAACCTGCCGCCCGAGCTGCTGGCATCGTTCATCGCACTGGAGCAGAGCCACCGTGCCAGCAAGGTGGCCATTGCGATGGACGTGCGCAGCGCGGCCTCGCTGCCCGGGCTGCCCGCGCGCCTAGCCGAGATCCGGCACCAGCCCGGGCAGGACGTTCACCTCACCACGGTCTTCCTGGACGCGACCACCGACACGCTGGTGCGGCGCTTCTCCGAAACGCGCCGCCGCCACCCGCTGTCGCTCAAACCGTCGAACGACGAGCACCGGGCACTCACGGACGCCATCGAATACGAGCGCGAGCTGCTGTCGGAGCTGCGCGACCGTGCCCAGGTGCTCGACACCAGCCTGATCCGGCCGGCACAACTGCGCAGCCACATCAAGGAGCTGATCGGCGCCCAGCAGGCCCCGCTCACCCTGGTGTTCGAGTCGTTTGCCTTCAAGCGCGGCATTCCGATGGACGCCGACTTCGTGTTCGACGTCCGCATGCTGCCCAACCCGCACTACGAACCGGACCTGCGCCCGCTCACCGGGCGGGACGGGCCGGTGGCCACATTCCTGGCACGTCATGCCGAGGTCGCGGTGATGCAGGAGCAGATCGACACCTTCCTGCGCCACTGGCTGCCGCACATGCTCGACGACCACCGCAGCTACGTCACCGTGGCCATCGGGTGCACGGGTGGACAGCACCGGTCGGTCTACCTCGTGGAACGCCTGGCCAAGGCGTTTTCCAGCGCCTGGTCCACGCGGTTGCGCCACCGCGAGATCGATGGCTGGCCAACGCCTCCGGCCCGGTCGGCCTCCGCCGGGCCCTGACCGAGCGTCAGCCGGGCAGCTGCTGCAGCAGGCTTCGCACGGGCGCGGGCAGGCCGACGTCGCTCAGTTGCTCCATCGGCACCCAGCGACCATTCGTTGTCGCCGGCTCCGCCGCGCCCGGCACAAGATCGACCAGCACCGGATGCAGCCGCAGCTCGCGGTGGGTGAGCGCATGGGCCAGCGCAGGCAGGTGCCGGGCCGCTCCCGCGTGGTCACCCGCCACCACCAGCGCCTGGGCGTCGTCTCCAGCCACCGGCACACAGTGCAGGCCTGCCCAGATGCCGCGCGGCGGCCGCCGCTCCAGCCAGATGGACAACTGCCCCGCCTCGGTCTTGCGCAATACCAGCAGCCACCAGCTCTCGTGTCGACGTGCGACCCGCTTCGTCTTCACCGGGAACCGGTCGGTGGTATTGGATCGGCGCGCCTCGCAGAGCCCGGCCACAGGACACCTTTCGCAGGCGGGCTGCCGGAGCGTGCACACACCCGCCCCCAGGTCCATGAGGCCTTGGGTATAGGCCACCATGTCGTCCGCCGAAGGATGCTCGGGCAGCAGCGACTGGGCCAGTTGCCACAGTTCCCGCTGAGCACGGGCCTGGGAGAGATCCCCCTCGAAGGCCAACAGACGGCTGAGCACCCGACGCACGTTGCCATCGGCGATGGACACCCGTTCACCGTGACAGAAAGCCGCAATCGCCGCGGCGGTGGAATCCCCGATGCCAGGCAGGGTGGCCAGCACCGACGACGTGGCAGGGAAGCTCCCTCCGTGCTCGGACACCACGGTGCGGGCGCAGCGGTGCAGGTTGCGGGCGCGACTGTAGTACCCCAGCCCGCTCCACATGGACATCACCTCGTCCTCGGATGCCGCGGCAAGGGCATGCACATCGGGAAACCGGTCGAGGAAGCGCGGGTAGTAGCCCAGGACGGTGCTCACCTGGGTCTGCTGCAGCATGATTTCGGACAACCACACGCGGTAGGGATCACGGGTGCCCTGCCAGGGCAGGCCATGCCGCCCGTCGCGTCGCTGCCATTGCACCAGGGCCGGTGCAAAACCGGCGCTCACCGGGCCTGAAACCTTCATGCCTCGACGACTTCGGCCTGGGCTGCCTCGGGAGATTCCAGCAACTGGCCTGTCAGCTCCACCAGCTTGGCGTCGACCAGGTTGAGATCGGCCTGCTGGGACTGCAACTCGCGAATCCGCTCGTCCAGCCCGCTGGCGGCCTGCTGGATGCGCGACACCGCCTCAATGCGTCGACTGAAGTTGCGGCGGCGCTCGCGCAGTTGGGCATCCAGCTGGGCCGCGGCCGACTTGTTCCACAGTTCCACGGCGTTGACAGCCGTGTCGTAGACCACCCGCAACCGGCTCATCAGCGCCCGCGCCAGGCGCTCGCCGAACTCGGGCTGGGCGAGCCGCAGGGCGTTGCCCAGACTGAGGTACTGCAGGTGGCTCTTTTCAATGAGCTCCAGGTCTTTCAGGTACTGCTGAAGCTGCGGCGGCGTGGGCGGCTGCAGGGAGAAGCCGTACTCGGCGTTGAGCCCCTTGAAACTGCCTTCGAGCATCGACTGGATTTCAGACGCAAGCTGATCTGCCTTCAGAAGGTCGGCCCTCAGGAGTTCGAAGGTGTGCCCGTAGGCGCGGCGCACGCCCAGCTTGATGCCGGGCTGCTTCAGCGCCCGCGCCAGTTCCGTCACCCGCGACTTGAGATGGGAGTGCCCGAGCAGCGAGAACAGGTGCTTGAGCAGCCGCAGATGCACCGAGCGCACGGCCTGGATCTTGGCCCCACTGGCATCGAACTCGGCCTGCTCCTGTTCGATGCGCAGCCGCATCTGCTTGATCACCCCGGCGTTCTTGCCACGCAAGCCTTCGAGCTCCTGTACCTGCTCGACCAGGTCACGGGCACGGGTGTGCACCAGACGCCCGGTCTCCTGGCGCAGAGCCTGCATCGCGCTGGCCACCGCCGCGCCCAGAATCCGGCGGCGCTGGCCCAGCAGGTCGACGCCCAGCGCGGTTTCCAGTTCCATCAGGTTGCTCGCCTGCAGAAGGCGTTCGTCCCGGCTGACCTTGGCCAGCAACCCCTTCTGTGCGGACACCGCGATCACCTGCAGCGGCGACAGACCCAGCACATCGGCCGATTCGGTGCGCTGTGCGGCGATCTGCAGCTGCACCTGCTCGGGGGTGCTCAGCGCGTCCCACATCGTGTCGATCTTGTTGAGCACCACCAGCCGGCTGGCCTGGCCTTCGGGGAGCCCGGCGATGTGCTGGCGCCAGATGGCGAGGTCCGATTTGGTCACGCCAGTGTCCGCCCCTAGGATGAACACCACGGCGTGCGCCTGGGGCAGCAGGCTCACCGTCAACTCCGGCTCGGCTCCGATCGCGTTCAGCCCCGGTGTGTCCAGAATCACCAGCCCCTGCTTGAGCAGCGGGTGGGCCATGTTGATCAGCGCATGCCGCCACTTGGGCACCTCGATCATCCCGTCGGAGCCCATCACAGGGTTATCGTCCGGCAACTCATCGTTCCAGAAACCCAGCGCGGTCGCTTCCGAACGGGTCACCCGGCGCACCTCGGCCACCTTCTGGATGGCGCGGGCCAGCTGCTGGGGATCGTTGACGTCCAGATCAACCCGCTCCCACTTGTCCGGCGCGTTGCGCCATTCCAGCAGTGATTTGGACTGCAAACGGGTCTCGATGGGCAACAGGCGCAGGCAGGGCGGGACTTCCGAGTCGTAGCCCAGCTCGGTGGGGCACATGGTGGTGCGGCCCGCACTGGCCGGCATGATCCGGCGTCCGTAGCCCGCGAAAAACACCGCGTTGATCAGTTCGGACTTGCCCCGCGAGAACTCGGCCACGAACGCAACCATGATCTTGTCGTTGCGGACCTGCGCGTGCAGCTGGTCCAACCGCTCGCGAACCCCTGCCTCCAGCAACTCGTGGTCCTGCAGCCATTCGGACATGAGCTTGAGGCGCAACGCAAACTGCCTGCGCCAGACGCCGTGGTCGTCGAATTCCTGGTTGAAGCTCATGGGCCGGTGGGGGAGTGAATCCATTCAATATAGCATCGCGCCCGTCTCGCTCACGGCTTCTGGCAACGGGGACAGAAATAGGTCGAGCGTTGTCCCTGGCGCAGCTGCCGTATCGGGGTGCCACACGCCCTGCAGGGCTGCCCCTCCCGACCGTAGACCATGGCGTCCATCTGAAAGTAGCCGCTCTGGCCATCTGCGCTGGAAAAATCGCGCAGCGTGCTGCCCCCCAGCGCCAGCGCGCGCTGGAGCACATGGACGATCGCCCCATGCAGGCGGGTCGCGCGCGGGCGGCTCAGGCGGTCGGCGCGGACCGTCGGACGAATGCCGGCCATGAACAAGGCCTCGGAAGCGTAGATGTTGCCCACGCCGACCACCACATCACCGGCCAGCAGCACCTGCTTGATACTGGCACGCCGCTGTTGCAAGGCCATGTGAAACCCGACCGGCTCGAACCCGGGCTCCAGAGGCTCGACCCCCAGCCCGTCCAGCAGCTTGCGGGCCCGCGGATCCTCCATCGAGTCGACCAGCACCACGGCACCAAACCGCCGGGGATCGTGCAGACGCAGCACGCCCCGGGAGGTGTGAAGCTCGAAATGATCGTGAACACCCCGCTCGGGCAGCTCGCTGGCGAACTGAAGGCTACCGGACATGCCCAGATGAACGAGCAGCACCCCCTGATCCAGGTGAATCAGCAGGTACTTCCCGCGACGCCCGACCGCCAGGACATGGCGGCCGGTCAGCATCGTGGGATCGACCCCCAAAGGCCAACGCAGGGGTTTGCCCATCAGCGCAGCCCGGATCTCCGCGCCAGCGATGCGGTCAGCAAAGCTGCGGCGGGTGACCTCGACTTCGGGCAGTTCAGGCATGGCTTGGTGATTTCTGACGGTGAAGGGAACGCCCGACCGGGCACCGGAATCCCAGACCTGCCGACCTGGACCCTTCCATTATCATGAGCTTGATGAATACTCCGCCCGACCGCAGCCACCACAGCCCGCAACGTCGGAGCATCCGGACAGTACAACAAGCAGTGCTGTGTCTCGGCCTCCTGGCGGGTCTGCCGACCTTGGCGCTGGCCCAGGACAGTCCACCTGCAGAGCCTCCGGCGGCCAACTCCGCGCTTTCTGCTCCTTTGTTCTATCAGCTGCTGCTCGGAGAGCTCAATGTGTCCTCCGGTGAGCCCGGCACCGGTTACTCGCTGATCCTGGACGCTGCCCGCAAGCAGAACGACCCCGACCTGTTCCGCCGAGCCGTGGAAATTGCCCTGCAGGCCCGTTCGGGCGACGCGGCGCTGGCAGCAGCGCGCGCATGGTCGCAGGCCATCCCGGTTTCACCCGAGGCCGACCGCTTCGAACTCGAGATTCTGCTGGCGCTCAACCGCGTGGGCGAAACCGGTCCGGTTCTGCGCCGCCTGCTCGACCAGGCCCCTGCCGCATCCCGCAACGACGCCATCAACGGAATCCCCCGCATCTACGGACGGGTGGCGGACAAGGCTGCCGCCCTTCAGGTGGTGCGCGAAGCCCTCGCTCCAGTGATCAAACAGGGACCGCATGCCGCAGCGGCATGGACCACGATCGGCGCCATGGAGCTGGGCAACAACCAGCCCACCCAGGCGCTTACATCCGCCCGGAACGGGCACGCCGCCGACCAGTCCTCGCCATTTCCCGCCCTGCTCGCCCTGGACCTCATGGAACGCGGGCAGACCGCAGCGGAAGCCGTGGTTCGTGGCCAGCTGAAAGCCAGCCCACCGGTGGCGGGCAGTCCAGCCCCCGTGGCACTTGGCTATGCCCGAATCCTGTTCGATCTTCAGCGCCACGCAGAAGCGCGCAACCTGCTGGAAAACCTGACCCGCATCCAGCCTGAGACCATGGAACCCTGGCTGCTGCTGGCTGCGCTGCAGGTGCAAGACAAACGCCTGCCCGCCGCCACGCAGTCCCTGCAGACCTACATGGGCCTGGCACGCCAGTCTGGTGACGAGCGGGCCGCGCGCGGCCTGACGCAGGCCTATCTGCTGATGGCCCAGATCGCCGAACAGCAGAAAGACTTTCAGGCGGCAAACGCCTGGCTGGACCGGATCGAGAACGCCGACGACATCATGGCGGCACAGATGCGCCGCGCCTCGCTGCTGGCCCACCAGGGGCAGATGGACCGTGCCCGGACACTGTTGCGCAACCACCCCGAGCGGCGCCCCGAGGATGCGCGTCTGAAATTCGTGGCCGAGGCGCAGCTGTTGCGGGATTTCAAGCAATGGGAGCAGGCCTACGAGCTCTACGGCGAGGCGGTCATCCGGTTTCCGAAGGACAGCGACCTGATCTACGACCAGGCCATGATGGCGGAGAAGCTCAACCGCATCGACGACATGGAGCGCCTGTTCCGCCAGGTGATCGAACTCAAGCCTGACCACCACCATGCCTACAACGCACTGGGCTACTCTTTGGCCGATCGTGGCCTTCGCCTGACCGAAGCAAGGCAGCTGATCGAAAAAGCCGTGTCCATGGCGCCCGACGACGCCTACATCCAGGACAGCCTGGGCTGGGTGGAGTTCCGCGACGGCAACATTGCCCGAGCCCTGCAGATCCTGCAGGCCGCCTTTGACAAACGCCCCGATGCGGAAATCGCTGCCCACCTGGGCGAGGTGCTGTGGGTCAGCGGCGATAGGGACAAGGCCATGAAGATCTGGCGCGAGGGGCTGCTACTGGCCAGCGACAACGAGACGCTGCAAAACACCCTTCAGCGTCTGCGCGTCAAGCCATGACCAGGGCGGATCGTGGACGCCTCGCCCTTCTGGGTGTGGTGGCGATGACGCTTGCGGGTTGTGCAACCTCCCGACCGAAAGCGTCGAAGGACACCTCGTTCTGGAGCGGTCGCCTGGCGTTGACTGTTCACAGCGAGCCGCCGCAGTCGTATTCCGCCGGATTCGAACTTCGTGGAGCCCCTGCTGCGGGCGAACTGCAGCTGACCTCTCCGCTGGGAACGGTGCTGGCATCGGTGCACTGGTCGCCGCAGGGCGCCGAGCTGCGACAGGGCGTACAACTCACCCGCCGCCCCTCTCTGGACGAACTTACGGCGGACCTCGGAGGCACCCCCTTGCCCGTGGCCGCGCTCTTCGGCTGGCTGCAAGGTCAGACCGCCGATGCCAGTGGCTGGAATGCCGACCTCAGCCGCCACAGCGAGGGACGTGTGGTTGCGCGCCGTCTTCAGCCGCTGCCCACGGCCGAACTGCGCCTGGTTTTCCAGCCATGACCCCAAAAACCGAACCGCTTCAACGCCTGGAGGGTGTGCCCGCCCCGGCCAAGCTGAACCTGTTCCTGCACGTCACGGGCCGCCGCACCGATGGTTATCACCTCCTTCAGTCGGTGTTCATGCTGATCGACTGGGTGGACCTTCTGGACTTTGAGCTGCGCCCGGACGGCCGGATCAGCAGGGAAGACACCCTCCCCGGCCTGCCGCCTGAGGACCTGTGCGTCCGTGCTGCCCGGGCGCTCCAAGAAGCGACGGGGTGTACTTTGGGCGTCCACATCCGTCTGGACAAGCGCATTCCTGCCGAAGCGGGTATGGGAGGCGGCTCCTCGGATGCAGCGACCTGCCTGCTCGCGCTCAACAGGCTCTGGGGGCTCGGACTGACACGGAGGGAACTCTCCAGAATCGGCCTGAAGCTGGGCGCCGACGTTCCGTTCTTCCTCGGCGGCCACAACGCCTGGGTCGAGGGCGTGGGTGAACAACTCACCCCGGTGTCGCTGCCGTCCGCCCGCTTCGTGGTGGTCAAGCCACCCACCGGCGCGTCGACGCCCGCAATTTTCAGTTCGCCAGAACTTCAACGCGACACAAAAACTGCTATACTCCAAGGCTTTGCTGCAAACACCAATGCAGAACGGTTGAATAGCGATGCCCGCATCGCCTGCGATCTTCAGAAAATTCTGGATTTCGGACACAACGACCTGCAGCCGGTGGCACAGACACTGTGTCCCGACGTGGTGCGATGCCTGGAATGGCTGTCGGCCCGTGGTCTCCACGGACGGATGACCGGTTCTGGTACCGCGGTGTTTGCGCAACTGCCGCAGGCAACGGACCTTTCTGGCGCTCCAGCCGACTGGACGGTCCGTGAATGCAGCAACATGGATGCACATCCATTGCTGGACTGGTGTCCCGAGTAAAATCGGGTCGGTCAGCCCGGTCAACGGATGTGTGACCAGCGACATTTTTCGGGTGTTCGTGAAGCGCAAGCCTCATGAATGTCCTGAGTAGGGGAGTCGCCAAGTTGGTAAAGGCACCGGATTTTGATTCCGGCATGCGAGGGTTCGAGTCCTTCCTCCCCTGCCACCCATTTTTTTTGAACCACACACCCAGCGGCTGCGCCGCTGTCGGCCAGCGCACTGGTCGTTGAAACAGCCGGGAACACCATGCAAGTTCAGCCCCCTGATTTCATGATCTTCACCGGCAATGCCAACCCGGTCCTCGCGGCCGAGATTGCCCAGCACCTCAACACCCAACTGGGTGCGGCCAATGTAGGTCGCTTCTCGGACGGAGAGGTCACGGTCGAGATCACCCAGAACGTGCGGGCTCGCGACGTGTTCGTGATCCAGTCGACCTGCGCGCCGACGAATGAGAACCTGATGGAACTCATCATCATGGTCGACGCGCTCAAACGAGCCTCCGCCGCACGCATCTCGGCCGTGATCCCCTACTTCGGGTATGCCCGCCAGGACCGCCGCCCGCGCTCCAGCCGTGTGCCGATCTCGGCCAAGGTCGTGGCCAATATGCTGCAGACCGTCGGTGTGAACCGGGTTCTGACCATGGACCTGCACGCCGACCAGATCCAGGGCTTCTTCGACATTCCGGTCGACAACATCTATGCCTCCCCGGTTCTGCTGGGCGACCTGCGCCAGAAGAACTACGAAGACCTGCTGGTGGTTTCGCCCGACGTCGGTGGCGTGGTGCGTGCCCGTGCGCTGGCCAAGCAGCTGGGCTGCGACATGGCCATCATCGACAAGCGCCGCCCCAAGGCCAATGTGTCGGAAGTGATGCATGTGATCGGCGACATCGAAGGCCGCAACTGCGTGATCATGGACGACATGATCGACACCGCCGGCACGCTGGTCAAAGCCGCCGAAGTGCTCAAGGAGCGGGGCGCCAAGCACGTCTACGCCTACTGCACGCACGCCATCTTCTCGGGACCGGCCATCGACCGCATCGCCAAGGGCTCGGCCCTGGACGAGGTCGTCGTGACCAACACCATCCCCCTGTCGCAGGCCGCCCAGGCCTGCGCCAAGATCCGCCAGCTCTCCGTGGCGCCTCTGATGGCCGAGACCATCGCGCGCATTGCCTCGGGCGAGTCGGTCATGAGTTTGTTCGCCGATCAGGACAACCTGTTCTGAGGCAACAAAAGCCAGGTCGTGCCATGTGGTGCGGCCTTTTTCAACCTGAGGCGTTCTGGTCGCGGAACCCCTCCACTGGAGTCAGTCATGCAATTCGTCGCTTTTGAGCGCGCCAAGCAGGGTACGGGTGCGAGCCGCCGTCTGCGCATCACCGGTCGCGCGCCCGGTATCGTTTTCGGTGGTGACACCGCGCCCGTGACGATCGAAGTCGATCACAACGCGCTGTGGCACGCCCTGAAGAAGGAAGCCTTCCACGCCTCCATCCTGGACATGGAGCTGGCCGGCAAGGTCCAGAAGGTTCTGCTGCGCGATGTGCAGTACCACCCCTACAAGCCGCAAGTCCTGCACGTGGACTTCCAGCGCGTGGACGAAAAGACCCGCCTGCACAAGAAGGTGCCGATCCACTTCGTGGGCGAAGAGAACTCGCCGGCTGTCAAGACCGACAAGTGCCTGGTCAACCACATCGTGACCGAGATCGAGATCGAATGCCTGGCCATGCAACTGCCGGAATTCATCGAGGTCGACCTCAGCTCCGCCGAAAAGGGTGCCACCATCCACACTGGCGACCTGAAGTTGCCCGCTGGCGTGAAGATCGTGACCCACGGCCGCAAGGACATCACCATCGCCACAGTCGTTGAGCCGGTGGAAGAAGTGGTGGCCGCTCCCGTGGTCGCTGCCGCCGACGACAAGAAGAAGGGCAAGGGCAAGAAGTAATTCTTGGTCCCCCTCTCAAAGGCCCGCTCCATGCGGGCCTTTGTCTTTGGTGCCCCTGATAATCCAACGCCATGATCCGACTCATCGCCGGCCTGGGCAATCCAGGCCCCGAATACGCCGACACCCGCCACAACGCAGGCTTCTGGTTCGTGGACGAGGCGGCGCGCCTGCTCAAGACGTCGCTGCAGATGGAGCGCGGCCATTTCGGACTCGTGGCTCGGGCCAACGTGGCCGGCCAGAGCGTCTGGCTGGTGGAGCCGCAGACCTACATGAACCTGTCGGGCAAGTCGGTGGCTTCGCTCGCGCGCTTCTTCAAGATCGCGCCTGAAGAGGTGCTGGTGGTGCACGACGAACTGGACCTGCCGCC
Source organism: Hydrogenophaga pseudoflava (assembly GCF_004353865.1). Taxonomy (NCBI): domain Bacteria; kingdom Pseudomonadati; phylum Pseudomonadota; class Betaproteobacteria; order Burkholderiales; family Comamonadaceae; genus Hydrogenophaga; species Hydrogenophaga pseudoflava. The sequence goes on along the minus strand of NZ_CP037867.1, from coordinate 1,326,482 downwards.
GGGCGAGGCCAAGCTCAAAAAGGGCGGTGGCCACGCCGGCCACAACGGCCTGCGCGACATCCACGCCCAGCTGGGCAGTGCCGACTACTGGCGGCTGCGCATCGGCATCGGCCATCCGGGCAACCGGAACGAGGTCGCGAACTGGGTACTCAAGAAGCCATCGCTGGACGACCGCATCGCCATCGTGCAGGCGCTGGACCGTTCACTCAAGGCACTGCCGCAGCTGATCGCGGGGAATATGGACAAGGCCACGGCCCTGATCCACACCAGCAAGCCACCGCGCCCCAAACCACCGAAGCCGGTGCCGGCGGCAACCCCGGCTCAGCCAGCGGAAGGCGGCAACACCGCCGGGCCGGGCGACGCCAGCGACTGACCGGCCGCCTGCAGGCGCTGGTACTTCTGCCACAGCGTCTCGTGGTTCTCGGTGTGAGCGGGGTCGACCGGGATGCACTCGACCGGGCACACCTGCACGCACTGCGGCTCGTCGAAATGCCCCACGCATTCGGTGCAGCGGTTGGGGTCGATCTGGTAGAAGTCCTCGCCCATCGAGATCGCCTGGTTGGGGCATTCGGGCTCGCAGACGTCGCAGTTGATGCACTCGGCGGTGATCATCAGGGCCATGATGCTGTCCTCACGCCTGAAGGGGTTGCGGTCTGAGGCGGGCAGCCACACCCGGACTGACCATCTGCGACACATCGCCCCCCAGCGTCGATATTTCGCGCACCAGGGTGCTGGAGATGCACTGCAGTTCGGCCTGCGGCAACAGGAACACGGTTTCCACGGTGGGCAGCAGCTTGCGGTTCATGGCCGCCATCTGGGCTTCGTAGTCAAAGTCGGTCATGTTGCGGATTCCGCGCACCACGGCGCAGGCGCCCTGCTCCCGACAGAAGTCCATGATGAGCCCGTCGAACGGCAGCACTCGCACCGGCAGGCCGGCCATTGCCTCCGCCGCCATCTCCATGCGCTCGTGCAGCGAGAAGCGCGTTTTCTTGTGGTGAGCGATGGCCACGGCCAGGATCAGTTCGTCGAACAGGCCGGCAGCGCGGCGCACCACGTCCTCATGACCGAGCGTGAGCGGGTCGAAGGTGCCGCTGTAGACCGCGATGCGGCGAGAGGGAGAGGCGGAATCGGACATGGCGGGATTATCGGCCAAGGGTCACCTGCGGTCCCTGTCCCCACCGCTTGTCACTGCGGCGGCAAGGGGCGCAGGAGGTGGAAATGCACCTGCCCGGCCCGGCCGTGGCGGTGCGTCTGCAGGCCGATCTGCGCCAGCTCGTCATCGCCCCAGGTGCGCGGCGCCTCGAGGTAGATCAGGCCGCTGTCGGCCACCACCAGGCGGGCCAGGCGCAACGCCGTGCCGAACAGGGTCTCGTTGCCGCCATCGCCGAACGGTGGGTCGAGGAACACCAGGTCCAGCCCCTGCCCGGCCCGCTGGCGCAGCGCGGCCACGCCATCGCCACGCTCCACGCGCACCGACCCGGCCTTGAGCCGCTGCACGGTAGCCTGCAGGGACTTGCACAGCGCCGGGTCCTGCTCCACCAGCGTCACCTCGGCTGCGCCGCGCGAACCGGCCTCCAGCCCGAGTGCACCCGTGCCAGCGAACGCATCCAGACAGCGCCATCCGCTCAGGTCCTGGCCCAGCCAGTTGAAGAGCGTCTCGCGCACGCGCGAGGGTGTTGGCCGCAGGCCGGGCCGGTCGGCCACCGGCAGCTTGCTTCGTTTCCACAGGCCGCCAATGATGCGGACCTCGTGCGCGGCCTGGGCGGCGGGACGTGGCGGTGCTTTGTTCATGCGCCGAGCTTAACCAGTCAGGGCTTGGCGCCGACGACCACCGTCACCATGCGCTCAGGCTGCAGCACGAGCGCAAACGCCCGCCGGATGTCGGCCGTCGTCACCGTTTCGACACGGCGGGTCCAGCTCTCCAGGTAGTCCAGCGGCAGGCCGTTCCAGGCGATGTTGGCCACGTTGTCCAGCAGCTTGCGGTTGCTGTCGAAACGCAGGGCGAAGCCGTTGACCAGGTAGTCCTTGGCAGCCTGCAGTTCCGCCTCGGTGGGGCCGTCGGCGACGAAGCGGCGCACGACCTCGCGCGCCACCTGGACCGCTTGGTCCGCCTGGTCCGGTCGCGTGCTCAGGCCGAGCTGGAAGGCCCCCGCGTGCAGGCCCGGAGCAAAGTAGCTGTAGGCGCTGTAGCTCAGCCCCCGCTTTTCGCGCACTTCCGTGGTCAGGCGCGAGACGAAGCCGCCACCGCCCAGGATGTAGTTGCCGATGAACAGCGGGAAGAAGTCGGGGTCGTTGCGCCGGTGGCCCGGCTGGCCGATCAGGATCTGGGCCTGCGCGGCGTCGAAGGGAATGCGCCGCTCGACGGCGTTCGCCAGGGGCGCGACCTCGGCCACCGCGGGCAGGGGCTCGCAACCGTTCGGAGACAGGGCCGCCACGAGCCGGTCGGCAATGTGCCCGGCCATGGCGCGATCAATGGCCCCCACCATCACGATCTGCGCCCGGCAGGCCGCCGCGTGGCGGCGGTAGAAGCGGCGCATGTCGTCCACGGTGATCGCGTCCAGCGTGGTCGCGGTGGCCTCGCGGCCGTAAGGGTGGTCGCCGTACACCGCCTGGGCAAACGCACGTGCGGCGTGGGTGCCCGGGCGCGTCTCGGCCTCCTTGAGGGCGCCCAGCCAACGCTGGCGGTCGCGCTGCCAGACGGCCTCCGGCCACGCGGGTGCGGCCAGCTGGCGGGCCGCAAGCGCCAGGGCGCGTTCCAGCAGTTCGGGTTCGGTGAGGGTGCGCAGGGACACGCTGAAGCGCTCCAGCCCGGCGCTCACACCCAGCTGGGCGCCCAGGTCGACCCAGGCCTCGCTGAGCGCGTTTTCATCCAGCGCCGGCTGCGCACCCTGCGCGACCACGCCGGCCGACACCATTGAGGCGGTGGCGGTGGCCAGACCGGCGCGGTCGGCGGGATCGCGGCGCGAACCGCCGTCGAAGTCGATCTGCACGTCCAGCATCGGGATCGACGGGCTGGCCACCAGATAGACCCGGGCGCCGCTGGCGTGGGTCCAGTGCTGGATCGGGATCGCGGCCCAGGCGGGTGCGCAGAGCAGGCACAGCAGGACAAGGTGGAAGAGGTTTGTCATCGGTGTCATCGGTGCATCACCCAGGTCTCAGTGGCGGCCCAGGGCGGGCCGGGGGCCGGTCCTGGCGGGGGTGCTGCGCTGCGAGGGGTCGGGCACCAGCACCGCCACGCTCAGACGCTCGTCGGGAAACAGGCGCTGCGCCACCGACCGGACCTGCTCGGCCGTGACGCCGCGCAGGGCCTCCATCAGGCGCGCCGCGCTGCCGGGGCCGAGCCCGTGGACCCACCAGGTGCCCAGCTCCTGCGCCTGGTTGTAGACCGAGTCGAGCTTGTAGATCTCGCCCGCCGACCACTGGGTCTTGACCCGCTGCAGTTCGGCTTCGCTCACGCCGTCCCGGGCGATCCGGCCCAGCTCGGCGCGCAGCGCCTTCTCGACCTCGGCCACGGCCACACCGGCCGCTGGCACCGCGGTCAGTGTGAACTGCGCGGGCCCGCGCCCCAGCGCACCGTAGCCGGCCCCGGCGCTGTCGGCAAGCCGGGTGCCCGCGGCGCCCTGCACCAGCGCGCGGTCGAGCCGGGCGCCGCTGTAACCGTCGAGCAGCGCGGACAGCACGATCAGCGCCAGCGCATCCCGAGACTCGTCATCGCGGGCGCCGGGGTCTTTCAGGCGCGGCATGGGCCAGGCCATGGCCAGCATCGCCTGCTCGGTCGCGGCGCGGTATTCCATGCGCCGTTGACCGCTCTGCGGCGGTTCCTCGCGCGGCTTGCGTTCGGGCAGCGCACGGGCCGGAATGCGGCCGTAGATGGACTCCGCCAGCGCATGCACCGCGTCAGGCTCCACATCGCCCGCCACCACCACCGCCGCGTTGCCCGGCACATACCACCGGCGGTGGAAGTCCCGTACGTCCTGCGGTGTCATCGCGACCAGATCGCTCATCCAGCCCACCACCGGCCGGCGGTAGGGGTGCGCCTGCAGCGCCATCGCGCCGAAGGCTTCGAACATGCGGGCGCGCGGCGATTCCTCGGTGCGCTGGCGCCGCTCCTCCTTGACCACCTCGATCTCGCGCCGGAACTCGTCGTCGCTCCAGCGGTTGTTCTCGAAGCGGTCGGCTTCCAGCCTCATCACCGCTTCCAGGTGCCGCGCCGGCACCTGCTGGTGGTAGGCGGTGGCGTCGCGGCTGGTGAAGGCATTCTCGCGCCCACCCAGCGCCGCCACTCGGCGGGAGAACTCGCCCGGCGCCAGGCTGGGCGTGCCCTTGAACATCATGTGCTCCAGCACATGGGCCACGCCCGAGGTGCCGTCGACCTCGTCCATCGACCCCACGCGCACCCAGAGCATGTGCACCACGGTGGGCGCGCGCCGGTCGGGCTGCACGAGCAAGGTCATGCCGTTGGAAAGGGTGTAGGTCCGGGCGGTTTCGGTGGCGGACGCGGCTGCGGACCAGAGCATGGCCAGCACCACCAGCCCCCGCATCAGGGAGGAGAAAGCTCGTTTCATAGAATCCTGTGGATTCCAAAGATTGAAACATGTTCTCGTTCTTCAGAAAAAAACCGCCTGCGCCCCCACCGGTCCCTGAACCGGTCCCCGCCGCCGCGCCCGCCCCGTCGGCACCGGTCGCTGCGCCGGCCACGCTGCCGGCCGTCGTCAGCCCGCCGGCTGCTCCCGCAGCGCCGCCCGAGCGCAAGGGCTGGCTCGACAAGCTCAAGGCCGGCCTGCGCAAGACCGGCTCCAGCATCGCCACCGTCTTCACCGGCACGCAGATCGACGACGCGCTCTATGAAGAGCTGGAGGCGGCGCTGCTGATGGCCGACACCGGCGTCAAGGCCACCGAGCACCTGCTGGCCGACCTGAAGAAGCGCGTCAAGGAGAGCAAGACCACCGATCCGGCGGCCGTCAAGGGCCTGCTGGCCGACGCCATCGCCGACCTGCTGGCGCCGCTGCAGAAGCCGCTGGTGATCGGCGAGCACAAGCCGACTGTGATCATGGTCGCGGGCGTCAACGGCGCCGGCAAGACCACCTCCATCGGCAAGCTCACGCGCCATCTGGCGAACGAAGGCGCCAGCGTGCTGCTGGCCGCTGCCGACACCTTCCGCGCCGCGGCCCGCGAGCAGCTGGCCGTCTGGGCCGACCGCAACACGGTGGAGATCGTGACGCAGGAAGGCGGCGACCCGGCCGCCGTGAGCTTCGACGCCGTGAGCGCCGGCAAGGCGCGCGGCCGCGACGTGGTGCTGGTGGACACGGCCGGCCGCCTGCCGACGCAGCTGCACCTGATGGAAGAGCTCCGGAAGATCAAGCGCGTGGTGCAGAAGGCCGACGGCACGGCGCCGCACGAGGTGCTGCTCGTCATCGACGGCAACACCGGCCAGAACGCGCTGACGCAGGTCAAGGCCTTCGACGAGGCGCTGCAACTCACCGGCCTGGTCATCACCAAACTCGACGGCACGGCCAAGGGCGGCGTGGTCTGCGCCATCGCGCGCGAGCGGCCGGTGCCGATCTACTTCATCGGCGTCGGTGAAAAGCTCGAAGACCTGGAAACCTTCAACGCACGCGAGTTTGCGCAGGCGCTGTTGAACTGAGGGATGTGACTCCCGCGCTCCGCCGCTGCGCAGGTCGCTACTCTTCTTCTGTGTAGCCGCGCCACTGCTTCATCGCGTGGCGCATCGTCAGCATCTGGCGTTCGAACGTGGGGCAGGCCTTGCACACCATCAGATGCAGGCGCAGCCCGACGCGGTCTGCCCACGGCAGCTGGCGGTCTTCACGGGCCACCATCAGTGCGGTGGCTTCCTTGCAGGTGCGGCGAAACGGGTAAGCGGCCTTCATGTCGTGTGTGCTCGTCCAAACCAGTTCAGTTCCAGGCACTCCCGCAAGCGCAGGCGGGCCCGGTGGAGCTGGACATAGAGATTGGTCGGCGTCAGCCCCAGTTCCTTACAGATCTCGTCGCTGGAGAGCTCCAGCCATTCGCGCATCAGGAACAGACGCCCCTGCACCGGCGGCAGTTTTTCGGTGCAGGCGTTGAGCACGGCCATGAACTGGCGGCTGCCCAGCGACTGCTCGGGATCGCCCCAGTCGGCGGGCATCTGGGCGTGATGGCCATCGGCCTTGAAGGCCATGAGCTCCAGCGGATCGGTGCTGTCGTCGTCAGAGCCGCTGTCCAGCGTCACCTCGCGCTGACGCTGGCGCAGGATGTCGATGATCTTGTGCTTGAGGATGCCGACCAGCCAGGTGCGCATCTGGGAACGGCCCTCGAAGGACTGCGGCCGGGCCAGCGCGGCCAGCACGGTCTCGGAGACGGCGTCTTCGGCCCAGGCGTCGTTGCGCAGCTGCAGGCGCGCGAAGCGCAGCAGGTAGGCCCGGCACTCGGCCACCTGGGTCGTGAAATCGGGCGGGTTCTGGGTCATGGGCATTCGGCGATTCGCTGCGAGTGTAAAGACCCGGCCAACGGAGGACCGAGGATTTTTTTTGTGCGGCGTGTAAGAACCCTCCCCATTGGCTGACTGACGCTCAACCGGTGAACATCGCCCCGCGACGCGCACCGGTTGACTCTCAACCCCCACCTCATTCAGGAGAAAACCGATGAACCAGCGCCAGATGATCACCACCGCCGCCGCTTCGCTGATGAGCCTTGCCATGCTCACCAGCCCCGCCATGGCCCAGGACGCCGCCAAGGAAAAATGCTTCGGCATCGCCAAGGCCGGGCAGAACGACTGCGCCAACCTCTCCGGCTCGCACTCCTGCGCAGGCCAGTCCAAGGTCGACAACGACAAGGGCGAATGGAAGTACGTCGCTGCGGGCACCTGCAAGACCATGGGCGGCATGTCGATGGACGACGCCAAGATGGGCATGAAGAAGTCCTGATCCGCGGCCAACCCTCGCACAAGAAAGCCCGCCACCATGACCGCACACGCTCATCGGCCTCATGCCGCAGCGCCCGAGGTCGGCATCGGTTGGCGGCACCCCCATTACGCAGCGCTGCTGGAACAGCGGCCTGCCCTCGGCTTCATCGAAGTCCATTCGGAGAACTTCTTCGCCCCCGGCGGCGCGGCCCTGGCCGTGCTGCGCGAAGGGCGCGCGCACTGCCCGGTGAGCCTGCACGGCGTCGGCCTGTCGCTCGGGTCGGCGCAGGGCATCGACACCGCGCACCTGGACCAGTTGGCGCGGCTCGTGCAGGCCATCGACCCGGTGCGGGTCAGCGACCACGCCAGCTTCGCGCGCGGTGCGGTGGTGCACGCGGCCGACCTGCTGCCCGTGCCGATGAGCCGCGCGGCGCTGGACGCCATGTGCGCCAACGTCCAGCGCGTGCAGGACCGCCTGCACCGCCCCATCGCGGTGGAAAACCTCTCGGCCTATGTGCAGTGGCGCGAGGCCGATATGGACGAACCCGAATTCCTCAACGCGCTCGCGCGGCGCAGCGGCTGCGGCCTGCTGGTCGACGTGAACAACATTTTTGTCAACGCCCTCAATGGCCAGTTGCGTGGCGAACACGGCGACCCGCTGGGCGCGTGCCGGCGCTGGCTGGACGCCATCGCGCCGGACCACGTGGCGGAGATCCACCTTGCCGGCCACCGGCACTGCGGCGACATCGTGATCGACGACCACGGCAGCCGCGTCGGCGAGCGGGTCTGGGCGCTGTACCGCCACGCCGTCGGCCGCTTCGGCGCCGTGCCGACGCTGATCGAGTGGGACACGGACATCCCGGACCTGTCCGTGCTGCTGGACGAAGCCGACCGCGCCCGCGAAGCCGCGGCGCAGGTGCTGGCCCCGGCCACCGACACACAGGCGGTCGCCGCATGAACGCCCGAGACACCGCCACGCTGGCGCAGCAACAGCAGCTTCTGCTGGACGCCCTGTTCGCGCGGCCGGGCGATGGCCGGCTCGCCGCCGACGCGCGCCTGACCGCCCTGCTCGACACGCGGCACGCCCAGTCCGCACGGGGGCTCGTGGCCTACCGCAGCAACGGCCATGCGATGGCCGAACGCGCGCTGCGCGCCGCCTACCCGGTGATCGCCGCCATGCTCGGCAACCCCAGCTTCGAGCTGCTCGCGCGAGACCTCTGGCACACGCACCCGCCCCGCGGGGGCGACCTCGCGCAGTGGGGCGACGCGCTGCCTGGCTTCCTGCAGGCGAACGACCAGCTGTCCGACGTGCCCTACCTGGGCGAAGTGGCGCGCGCCGAGTGGGCACTGCACCGCGCCGGCAGCGCCGCCGACGCCGAGCCCGATCTGCCCAGCTTCGCGCGGCTGGCCAGCGAAGACCCACACGGCCTCACGCTCAGTCTCAGCCCCGGCACCACGGTGATCGGCAGCCGCTTTCCGGTCGCCAGCCTGGTCACCGCGCACCTGTTTGGCGACCCCAGCCTGGCCGAGGCGGCGCAGCGGCTGCGCGACGGGATTGGCGAACCCGCCCTGGTGTGGCGCCAGGGCCTGCGCCCGCGCATCGCCGCCATCGATCCTTCGGCGGCCGCGCTGGTGCAGGCGCTGCAGGCCGGCGCCGACCTGGCCGGCGCGCTGGATGCGGCCTGCGCCGCCGACACCGAACCGCCGGCCTTCGACTTTTCGGCCTGGCTCACCGCCACTGTCACCGACGGGCTGGTCATCGGCGTGCAGCGCCTGACCGACCCCGCCCCTCACCTGGAGATGACCCCATGAACACGAGCCTGCTGCAGCGCGGCCTGAGCCTCTGGAACGCGTTGACCACCGCTCTCGACGGCGCCCAGCCGCTGGCCGCGCTGGCGGCACGGGCCTACCTCGCCCAGGTGTTTTTCCTGTCCGGCCTGACCAAGCTACGCGACTGGGACACCACCCTGCTGCTGTTCACCGAGGAATACCGCGTGCCGCTGCTCTCGCCCGGTGTCGCGGCGGTCATGGGCACCGCGGGTGAACTGGTGCTGCCAGCGATGCTGCTGCTCGGGCTGGCCGGGCGCTTTGCCGCGCTGGGCCTGAGCGTGGTCAACGTGGTGGCGGTGCTCAGCCTCAGCGAGATCGCGCCGGCTGCGCTGCAGCAGCACATCACCTGGGGCGTGCTGCTGGCCGCGCTCGCGTTGTATGGCGTGGGCCACTGGTCGGTGGACTGCGCCTGGCTCAAGCCCCGGGTGAACGGCTGGCTGACACCGCAGGCCAGCAGGTAAGCTCACGCAGCGGTGCATGCCGCGCAACCCCGCCGCCCCGGAGACCCTGCTTGTCGACACTGTCCACCCCTCCTGCCCACCCCCTGCGCCGTCACCATGCTGGATAAGGCTGTCCAGCAGGCCCTGCGCCCGGCCTTCGGCCGTGCCGGCGCCGCCCTGGTTCGGCTGGGTGTGGGGGCCGACGCGGTCACGCTGACCGGTTTCGTCACTGGTATGGCGGCCGCGCTGGCCGTCGGTGGGCGGCAGTTCGTGGCCGGCCTGGTGCTGCTGCTGCTCTCGCGCCTGCTCGACGGTCTGGACGGTGCGGTGGCGCGCGCCTCGGTCCCCACCGACCGCGGCGGCTTTCTGGACATCACGCTGGACTTCCTGTTCTACGCCGCGATCCCGCTGGGCTTCGCGTTCGCCGACCCCGCGGCCAACGCCCTGCCCGCCGCCGTGCTGCTGGCCAGCTTCATCGGCACCGGCAGCAGCTTCCTGGCCTTCGCCGCACTCGCGGAGAAGCGCGGCCTCACCGACACCGCCCTGCCGGGCAAGAGCTTCTACTTTCTCGGCGGTCTGACCGAAGCCACCGAGACCATCGCCGCCTTCGCCGCCATGTGCCTGTGGCCGCAGTGGTTCGGCCCCATCGCCTACGGTTTCGCCGCGCTGTGCGCCATCACCACCGCGCTGCGCATCGGCTGGGGCTGGCAGCGGCTGCGCGATGGCGCCTGAGGAGAAGACCCCATGAACCTGCGCAAACTCGCTCTCCTGGTGGCCGTGCTGGTCGGCATCTCGGCCTTTTTCGTGTTCGACCTCGGCCGCTTCTTCAGCCTCGACTTTCTCCAGCAGAGCCAGGCGCGTTTCGCCGAACTGCGTGCGCAGCAGCCGCTGGCGCTGGCTGCGGGCTACTTCCTGCTCTATGTGGCCGTCACCGCGCTCTCGCTGCCCGGCGCCACCATCGTCACGCTGGCGGGCGGCGCCATCTTCGGTCTGGGCTGGGGTCTTCTGCTGGTGTCGTTCGCCTCCAGCATCGGCGCCACGCTGGCCTTCCTGACCGCGCGCTTCCTGCTGCGCGACAGCGTGCAGGGCCGCTTCGGCCAGCGTCTGGCCGAGGTGGACAAGGGCATACAGAAGGACGGCGCCTTCTACCTGTTCACCCTGCGGCTGATCCCGGTCGTGCCCTTCTTCGTCATCAACCTGCTGATGGGTCTGACCAAGATGAAGGCCTGGACCTTCTACTGGGTCAGCCAGATCGGCATGCTGGCCGGCACTGCCGTTTATGTGAACGCGGGCACGCAGCTGGGACAGCTCACATCGCTGCAGGGCATCGTGAGTCCTGGCCTGCTGGGCAGCTTCGTGCTGCTGGGCCTGTTCCCGCTGATCGCGCGCAAGATCGTCGAGGCGGTGCAGAAGCGCAAGGTCTACGCGAAGTGGGCCGGCGTGCGGCCGAAGACCTTCGACCGCAACCTGATCGTGATCGGCGCGGGCGCGGGTGGTCTGGTCTCGGCCTACATCGCCGCCGCGGTCAAGGCCAAGGTGACGCTGGTCGAGGCGCACAAGATGGGCGGCGACTGCCTGAACTACGGCTGCGTGCCGAGCAAGGCGCTGATCAGGAGTGCCAAGCTGGCGCACCAGATGCGCCACGCCTCGAACTACGGCCTGAGCGACGCAGCACCCACGTTCAGCTTCAAGGCCGTGATGCAGCGCATCCACGACGTGATCGCCGCCATCGAGCCGCACGACAGCGTGGAGCGCTACACCGGCCTGGGCGTGGAGGTGCTGCAGGGCTACGCGAAGCTGGTGAACCCGTGGACGGTGGAGATCGCGCTCAACAGCGGCGGCACACAGCGGCTCACCGCGCGCAGCATCGTCATCGCGGCCGGCGCGCGGCCCTTCGTGCCGCCGCTGCCGGGGCTGGACGAGGTCGGTTATGTCACCAGCGACACGCTGTGGGATCAATTCGCGAAGCTCGACGAGATGCCCAGGCGACTGGTGGTGCTGGGCGGCGGTCCCATCGGCTGCGAACTGGCGCAGAGCTTCGCGCGCCTGGGTTCGCAGGTGACGCAGGTGGAGATGGCGCCGCGCGTCATGATCCGCGAAGACGAAGAGGTGTCGGCGCTCGCCAAGGCCTCGCTCGAAGCCGACGGCGTGGCCGTGCTCACCGGCCACCAGGCGCTGCGCTGCGAGGTGGTGGACGGCGAGAAGACGCTGGTGGTGGAACACGGCGGCGCTGAGAAACGCATCGCCTTCGACCAGCTGCTCTGCGCCGTCGGCCGCGTGGCGCGGCTCACCGGCTACGGCCTGGAAGAGCTGGGTATCCCGACCAATCGCACGGTCGAGACCAACGAGTACCTGCAGACCATCTACCCCAACATCTACGCCGCCGGCGACGTGGCCGGGCCGTTCCAGTTCACCCACGTGGCCGCACACCAGGCCTGGTACGCGGCGGTGAACGCGCTGTTCGGCGACTTCAAGAAGTTCAAGGCCGACTACTCGGTCATCCCCTGGGCCACCTTCATCGACCCCGAGGTGGCGCGCGTGGGCCTGAACGAGCAGGAAGCGAAGGAAAGGAAAATTCCCTACGAGGTCACGAAGTACGGCATCGACGACCTGGACCGCGCCATTGCCGACAGCGAGGCCCACGGCTTCGTCAAGGTGCTGACCGTGCCGGGCAAGGACCAGATCCTGGGTGTGACCATCGTCGGCACACACGCGGGTGACCTGCTGGCCGAGTACGTGCTGGCCATGAAGCACGGCCTGGGCCTGAACAAGATCCTGGGGACCATCCACACCTACCCCACGCTGGCCGAGGCCAACAAGTACGCGGCGGGCGAATGGAAGCGCGCCCACCAGCCGTACGCGCTGCTGGCCTGGGTGAAGCGCTACCACGACTGGAAGCGGACATGAGCACCCGGACCACCGCCACCCTCATCGCGGCACTGGCCTTCACGCTGGCGGGTGCGCAGGCGCAGACGCTGCCGCCGCTGACCCAGCCCGACGGCGCCCTCCACCCCGGCTGGCGCTACGTGGGCTTTCCCCAGCAGAAGGCCCCGATCCCGCCCACGCTCATCGAGGCCGGCCAGGTCGACGGCCAGCCTGCGGTGAAAGTGGTCACCGTGTCGTCCTACGGCAGCCTGGTGCACGACCTGAAGGACGCGCCGCCCGCGCGCTTGCAGTGGCGCTGGCGGCTGGACCAGCCGCTCTCGGGCGGCAAGGCCTCGCCCGACCTGACCACCAAGGCCGGCGACGACGCGGCGCTCAAGGTCTGCGCCATGTTCGATCACCCGCTGGAGCGCGTGCCCTTCGTCGAACGCACCGTACTGCGCATCGCGCGCAGCGTCAGCGGCGAGGCCCTGCCCGCCGCCACGGTCTGCTACGTGTGGGACAGCGGTCGCGCCGCCGGCCTGCAGGGCGCCAACCCCTATTCACGGCGCGTGCGCTACATCAGCCTGCGCGGCAGCGAGACCGCGGTGGGCCAGTGGGTCGCGGAGAACCGCGATCTCGCGCAGGACTTCGTCACCCTGTTCGGCGACGAACTGCCACAGGGCGCGCAGACGCCGCGCGGCGAGCTGCCCAGGGTCGCCACCGTACTGATCGGCGCCGACAGCGACAACACCGCCAGCCGCAGCAGCGGCTGGGTAACCGACCTGCGCTGGGGCGCCGCCGGGCCCTGATGTCACACCCCGTAACATCGGGGCCCATGCACCACGGAATCAAGAAGCTGCTGCTGCTCGGCGGCGGACACGCCCATGTCCATGTCCTGTCGCGCCTGGCGCAGCAGCGGCCGGCCGATCTGGACATCACGGTCGTCACGCCCTACCCGTACCAGACCTACAGCGGCATGGTGCCGGGCCTGGTGGCGGGCCACTACAGCGAGACCGACTGCCAGATTCCGCTGGAGCCGCTGATCCGCGCCGCGGGGGCCAAGTGGGTGCGTGCGCGCTGCAGCGGCATCGACGCGGCCGGCCGACGGGCGCGCCTGAGCCCGGCCGGCAAGAGCCGCTCGCAGGACGATATCCTGCCGCCCGACCTGCCCTACCACCTGCTGTCCATCGACACCGGCCCGGTGATCGACCGCCAGCGGCTCGAAGAACAGATCCCCGGCGCGGCGGACAACGCGCTGATCGTGCGACCGATCGAGGTCTTCGCCACGCTCTGGCCCCAGGTGGTGGAACAGGCGCAGGAGCGCGCGCTGTCGGTCGCGGTGATCGGCGCGGGCGCGGCCGGGCTGGAGCTGCTGTTTGCAGCCGAGCAGTGCCTGCGCACCCGCGGGGCGGCCGGCGCCCGCTTCACCCTCATCACCGGCGGCGTGGAACCCGCGGCCAGCTACCCCGCAGGCCTGCAGGCGCGCGTGCTGCGCCGGCTCAAGCGGCTGAACATCACCGTGCTGCGCGACACCTGTGTCGGCCTGGCGCCGGGCGTGGTGAAGCTGGGCAGCGGCTCCGAGCTGGCCTGCGACGTGCCGCTGCTTGCCATCGGCGCCCACGCACCGGCCTGGCTGCAGGGCAGCGGCCTGGCGCTCAGCGAATCGGGGCATGTGCTGGTCAATGAGTTCCAGCAGAGCACCAGCCACCCCGAGGTGTTCGCCGCGGGCGACGTGTGCGCCCGCACCGACCGACCGCACCCCAGGAACGGTGTCTACGCGGTGCGCGCGGGCCCGCCGCTGGCGGACAACCTGCTCGCGGCCCACGAAGGCCAGCCACTCAAGCCCCACCACCCGCCCGCGAACACGCTGAACCTGATCTCATGCGGCGCCGGCCACGCCATCGCCAGCTGGGGGCCGCTGCACGCCGAGGGCGGCTGGGTGTGGCGCTGGAAAGACCACATCGACCGCGCCTTCATGGCCCGATACACCCTGCCCACGGCATGAACACCACACCCGACCGCAGTGCCTGGCAGGTCTTCCTGATCTTTCTGCGCCTCGGGCTCACCAGCTTCGGCGGCCCGGTGGCGCACCTGGGCTACTTCCGCCACGAGTTCGTCGAACGCCGCCGCTGGCTCAGCGAGGCCGCCTACGCCGACCTGGTCGCGCTCTGCCAGTTCCTGCCCGGCCCGGCCAGCAGCCAGGTGGGCCTGGCGCTGGGCCTCTCGCGCGCCGGCTACGCAGGCGCCTTCGCCGCCTGGGCCGGCTTCACCCTGCCCTCGGCCCTGGCCCTGATCGCGCTGGCGCTGGGCGTGGCGCAGGCCGGCGACGCGCTGGGCAGCGGCGCGGGCGCGGGCCTGCTGCACGGCCTGAAGGTGGTGGCGGTCGCCGTGGTGGCGCAGGCCGTCTGGGGCATGGCGCGCAGCCTCTGCCCGGACACACCGCGCCGCGCGCTCATGCTGGGTGCCGCCGCGGTCCTCATCGCCTGGCCCGGCACGGCCTTGCAGCTGCTGGTCATCGGCGTCGCCGCCGTCATCGGCCTGGCCGCGATGCGTCCGCCATCCGACACCGCCCACGAGCCCTTGCATGTGCCCGTCGGCCGGCGGGCGGGCGCGCTGTGGCTGCTGCTGTTCGCCGCGCTGCTGGTGGGCCTGCCGCTGCTGACCGCAGCCCTGCCCTCGCAGGCCCTGGCCGTGGTCGACGCCTTTTACCGCGCGGGTGCGCTGGTGTTCGGCGGCGGCCATGTGGTGCTGCCGCTGCTGCAGGCCAGTGTGGTGCCCAGCGGCTGGGTCGGCAACGACGCCTTCCTGGCCGGTTACGGCGCGGCGCAGGCCGTGCCAGGCCCGCTGTTCACCTTCGCGGCCTTCCTGGGTGCCAGCATGCAGAGCGACCCCTCCGGCTGGGCCGGCGGACTGCTGGCGCTGGCGGCCATCTTCGCGCCGGCCTTCCTGCTGGTGGTGGGTGCGCTGCCATTCTGGGAACGCCTGCGCGCCCAGCCCCGCGTGCGCGCCGCGCTCATGGGCATCAACGCCGCCGTGGTCGGCCTGCTGCTGGCCGCGCTGTGGAACCCGGTCATCACCAGCGGCATCCGCGGGATGGGCGACGCGCTGCTGGCGGCAGTGGCGCTGCTGGCGTTGATGAAATGGAAATGGCCGCCGTGGGCGGTGGTGGCGGGGTGTGCCACCATCGGGTGGGCCATGGCGGCCTGATCACGCGAAGGACATGAGATGAAACTCGGCTACACCATCACCTACGTCCCCGACGTCGCGGCCTCGCTGGCGTTCTTCGAGCAGGCCTTCGGACTGAAGCGCCGCTTCCTGCACGAGAGCGGCACCTATGGCGAACTGGACACCGGCGAGACCACGCTGGCCTTCGCCGCGCACGAGCTGGGCGACATGAACTTCGCCGGTGGCCACGTGCACGCCGACACTTCGGCCCAGCCGCTGGGCTTCGAGATCGCGCTGGTCACGGACGATGTGCCGGCCGCGCACGCCCGGGCCGTGGCGGCCGGCGCGCGCGAGATGGCGCCGCCGTCGCAGAAGCCCTGGGGGCAGGTGGTGTCCTATGTGCGCTGCCCGGACGGCATTCTGGTGGAGTTGTGCACGCCGGTCGGCGGGTGACCGGCCTCAGGGCTTGACCAGGTGCCAGATGCCGCGGAAGCCGTCGCCCCTGTGGTCGCCCGGCTGCTTGTCGTTGGCCGAGTGGTACAGCGGCCGGCCCTTGTAGGCCCACTGCAGGGTGCCGTCGTCGCGGGTCATCAGGGTGAAGTCGTCGAAGGCCTTGGCGCCGTCCTTGGCGAGCATCGGTGGCCAGGTGATGGTGCAGGGCCCGGTGCACAGGATCTTTCCCGGTGCGGTCAGTTCGTTGTCCCAGACGTAGAGGCTCATGCCTTTTTCGTCCGTGAGGATGCCGTTGGTTGTCTTGGGCTGGGCGGCGGCGACGCTGGCACAGGCCAGCAGGAGCAGTGCGACCAAGGTTTTGAAGGTGGTGTGCGGGTGGTTCATGGAGATGTCTCCGGTGGGGTGGGAATTTCCACTCTAGGCGCCTGCCCAGCGTCCGCTTTGACCCCCGTCAAGAGGATGCGTCACACGCGCACTGGCACGGCTCTTGTATGGTCCCTGCACCGCCGTCCGGCGGCCCACACCGGGAGCCCACCATGCCGCAGCAAGTCACCGTGCCCCTCACCTGGCAGCTGGCACCGACCAGCCTGACCCAGCCCATCCTGCCCAACTGGCAGTTCCACCTGTTCAACGTGAACCTCGGCGCCTCGTCCAACCCGGCGGTCGAGCAGGCGGCGCTGGCCCGAGTGGGCAGCTACGGCCGCCAGATCGGTCACCTGGCCGAGGCGCTGGAGCTGGTCGTCCGGCGCTTGAAGCTGCTGGAGAGCAAGGACCTGACGCCCGAAGAGAAGGACGTGCTCCAGGTGTTCCTGGGCGACGTGTCAACCATCCGGCAGATCAAGGCGTCCGTGTCGCCGTCCTGAACGGACCCGGCGCCGGTCAGCAACCCATCTGGTCGGCCAGGTGCAGCAGGTCTCTCGCGTGCAGGGTGTTGGCCGCGACCGGTGACACGTCCTTGATGTGCGCCGCGCCGAACTCCAGCGGGCGCTCGATGTAGGCGGTCATCAGGCCGCAGTTGCGCGCCGCGGCCAGGTCCTCGTGGTGGGCAGCGACCATCATCACCTCGCCGGGTGCGGCCTCGAACACGTCGGCCGCGCCGAGGTAGACGCGCGGGTCGGGCTTGTAGGCGCGGAACACCTCGGCGCTGAGCACGCAGTCCCAGGGCAGGCCGGCCGCCTTGGCCATGTCGGTGAGCAGGCCCAGGTTGCCGTTGGACAGGCTGCAGATGGTGAAGCGCGACTTCAGGCGCGTGAGCCCGGCCACGCTGTCGGGCCAGGCGGCGAGCCGGTGCCAGACGCGGTTGAGGTCGGCGCGTTCGGCCTCGCCCAGGTGCGCCAGACCGAAGCGCGGCAGCAGGCCGTCGAGGATTTCGCGGTGCAGCACATCAAGCTTGACGAAGCCACGCCCGCCCGAGCGCACCGCCTCCATCGCCGGCTGGTAGCCCGCGCGCCAGGCGAGCGCGAAGGCGTCGGCGTCGACCTGCGGAAAACGCTGGCCCAGCTCGCGCACGATGGAACCGTGCCAGTCGACGACGGTGCCGAAGATGTCGAAAACGAGAATGCGTGGTGGTTTCATCAGGTACACCGCCGGGTTGGGATGCTCGCCGGGCGGGTCAGCGCACCCGCAGGCGCACGCCGTCGGCCTGCGCGGCCACGATCTCGCCGACCTCGGCCGCAGCGTCGAAGCCGTGCCGGCGGAACACGGCCAGCACCTCGTCGACGGCGTCGGCCGAGCAGGCCACCAGCAGGCCGCCGCTGGTCTGCGGGTCGGTCAGCAGGGCCTGGTCCACCGGCTGCAGGTCGGCGGCCAGCCGCACCTCGCGGCCGTAGGCCGCCCAGTTGCGGTCGCTGGCACCGGTCACCATGCCCTGCGCGGCCAGGTCGCGCACGCCGCCGATCAGGGGCACGCGGGCCATGTCGAGCGTCACCGTGGTGTCCGAGCCGCGCGCCATTTCCAGCGCGTGGCCGGCCAGGCCGAAGCCGGTCACGTCGGTCAGCGCGTGCACGCCGGAGATGGCGGCGAGATCCGGGCCGGGGGTGTTGAGCTTGGTGGTGTTGGCGATCATCTGCGCATAGCCGTCGGCGCTGAGCGCGTCTTTCTTCAGCGCGGCCGAAAGCACGCCCACGCCCAGCGGCTTGCCCAGCACCAGGTGGTCACCCACTTTCGCGTCGGCGTTGCGCTTGACGCGCTTGGGGTGCACGAGGCCGAGTGCGACCAGGCCGTAGATCGGTTCGACCGAGTCGATGGTGTGGCCGCCGGCGATGGGGATGCCCGCCGCGGTGCAGACCGCGCGCCCGCCTTCCAGGATCTTGCCGATGGTGTCGGTGGACAACACGCTGATCGGCATGCCCACCAGGGCCAGCGCCATGATGGGCGTGCCGCCCATGGCGTAGACGTCGCTGATGGCGTTGGTGGCGGCGATGCGGCCGAAGTCGAACGGGTCGTCGACGATGGGCATGAAGAAATCGGTGGTGGCGATCAGCGCCTGCTCGTCGTTGAGCTGGTAGACGGCAGCGTCGTCTGCGGTCTCGATGCCCACCAGCAACTCTTTCGGAATGGGCATGGCGCTGGTGCCCTTGAGGATTTCGCTGAGCACACCGGGCGCGATCTTGCAGCCGCAGCCGCCACCGTGCGAGAGGCTGGTCAGGCGGGGCTGGGTGTGGGCGGGCGTGGACGGGGCGTTCATTCGGGGTCTCCGTGGGTTGGGACAAATCGATCCAGCGGGCCAGGCCGGCCGGACTCAGCGCGGCCCGGCCAGTGCCTGCAACAGGGCGGCCCGTTCGGCGGCCGGCTCGAACAGCGGCGCTCTGGCCGAACATTGTGCGTGCAGGGCGGCCAGGGCACCGCCGGTCCCAGCGATGTCCTTGCGGCATTCGCGCAGCCGCGCCACCAAGGCCGCCGCATCGCCCACCGGAAAGTACCCGCCGTAGTCCGGCCCCAGCATGCCCAGGTTGCCATCCATCTGCGAGGCCAGCACCGGCGTGCCGCTGAGCGCGGCTTCCATGATCACGTGGGCGCCGCCTTCCATGCGGCTGGGGTGCACCAGCAGGTGGGCGCGCTGGATGCGGCGGCGCACGGCCTCGTGCGGCAGGCCGCCGAGCCAGCGGTAGTGCGGGCAAGCCGTGGCCGTGGCGCGCGCCAGATCACCCAGTGCAGGGTCGAGTGCGTCGCCGATGTGGTCGATCAGGATGCCTTCGTCGGGCGCCAGCAGCCGCGCGGCCTCGAACACGGTCTGCGGCGATTTTTCCTCGCGCAGGTGTCCCACCACCACCACCCGCAGATGCCGGCGCGTCTTGACCAGGGTCTGGCGGCGCGTGCTCGACTGGAACACCACATGGCACTTGCCGCGGTGGGCCTCGGGCAGGGCCAGCGGTGCCCGCTCCTGCAACACGATGAGGCGGTGCGCCAGCACCAGCGAGCGCTGCGCGCTGGCGTCGGTCCGGATGTCGCGGTAGAGGTCGGTGCCGGTGAGCGCGAGCACCAGCGGCCGGTCGGGATGGGCCTGGGCCCAGGCGGCCACGCTGTCGGCCGAGCGCCGCGCGTGCAGCGCCAGCAGCAGGTCGGTACCGTTGTCGGCCATGCGGTCATCGGGCCACGCTTTCACCACGCGAACCTCATAATGGCCCGCAAGCAAACGCGCCCAGCGGTGCGCGGTCTGCCAGTTGCCGTTGTTGGCATCGGCCAGCGCAGGCGTCACGAGACACAGGGAGGGTTTTTTCATGGCGGAACCACAGAGCTCAGCGATTGTGTCCGAAGCAGAAGCCCTGCGCTGCGGCGACAAGGCCGTGCTGGCGCAGGCACTGCAGGACGCGCGCAAACGCAGCCTGGCGCTGTTCGACGCCTACCTCGCTGCGCTCGGCCCCGGGCTGCGCGTGCCCTGCACGCCCGAGCTCAACCCGCCGCTCTGGGAGCTGGGCCACATCGGCTGGTTCGCCGACTGGTGGCTGGCGCGGAACCCGCAGCGCGACCGCGGCGTGGCGGCCGATCCGAAGGCGCCACGCGCACCCGCACGCCAGGCCGCCCGGGGCGTCGATGCGGACGCGCTCTACCACTCCAGCGAGGTGCCGCACGACCGCCGCTGGCAACTGCCGCTGCCCGATGCCGACGCGGTGCGCGCCGACCTCGCAGCCAGCCTGGCCGACGCGCTGGCACTGCTGGACGAGGCGCCCGAGAACGACGACGGCCTGTACTTCTTCCGGCTCGCGCTGTTCCACGAAGACATGCACGCCGAGGCCGCGATGCACATGGCGCAGACGCTGGGCTTCGATCCCGGGGTCCGGCTGCCGCAGGTCGGTCGCGCTGCGCACCGCACCCGTTCGCTGGGCGTCGATGCCACCACCTGGACGCAGGGCCGCAGCGGCCCGGGCTTCACCTTCGACAACGAGCTCGGCGCACACCCGGTGCCCGTCGGCGCTTTCGAAATCGACGCGCAGCCGGTGAGCTGGGCGCAGTTCCTGCCCTTTGTCGAAAACGGTTCGTATGCGCAGCGCCGCTTCTGGAGCGCGCCGGGCTGGATCTGGCGCCTCTCGGGCGAACGGCAGGCACCGCGCCACCTGCGCCAGACACCCCAGGGCTGGGAACAGCAGCGCTTTGGCCAATGGGAGGCGCTGGACCTGTCCGCACCGGCCCGCCATCTCAGCGCCTTCGAAGCGCAGGCCTGGTGTGCCTGGGCGGGGCGGCGGCTGCCGACCGAGGCCGAGTGGGAGCTGGCGTCGCAGCAGCCCGGCTTCCGATGGGGCGAGGTCTGGGAATGGACCGCCAGCCCTTTCGCGCCTTTCCCCGGTTTCACGCCCCACCCCTACGTGGACTACTCGCAGCCCTGGTTCGACGGCCGGCCGGTGCTCAAAGGCGCCAGTGCCTTCACCGTGCCGCGCATGCGCCACCCCCAGTACCGCAACTACTTCACGCCCGAACGCAACGACATCGTGGCCGGGTTCCGCTCGGTCGCCATGGCGTGAGCGCCGCGACGCTCATGCCGCAGGCGCCCAGAACACGCTGAACCAGCCGCGCTCGTCAGTCCAGTGCGTGGCGGGGCCGAAGCCGGCCTCGCGCAGCAGGGCCTCGAAGGCCCCGGGCGTCCATTTGTAGGAGTTCTCGGTGTGCAGGCGCTCGCCATCGGCAAAGCGGCGCTCGCCGCTGGGCCAGCGCACGGTCTGTGCGCCGTCCGAGGCCAGGTGCATCTCGATGCGCGAGGCGGCCTCGTCGTAGAAGGCCACGTGGCGCCAGCGCGCGGGCGCAAAGTCGCTGCCCAGCAGGGTGTTGACGTTCAGCAGCAGGTTGCGGTTGAACGCCGCCGTGACGCCCAGCGCATCGTCGTAGGCGGGTTCCAGCACCGCCTTGTCCTTCACCCGGTCCACGCCGATGAGAATGCCGCCGCCCGGCCCGCCGGCCGCGCACAGCGCATGCGCCTGGCGCAGCAGGGCCAGCGATTCGCCGGGATTGAAGTTGCCGATGCTGGAGCCGGGGTAGAACACGCAGCGCGGCGCCGCCGCCAGGTCGTGCCGCTCCAGCCAGTCGGCCGCGGCCGGCGGCAGCGCCAGGCGCGCCGAGAAATCCATGCCCAGGCCCAGCATGGGCACATGACGATGCCGCTGCTGCAGTTCGCCAACAGCGTCCTGCAGGTAGTCCACCGAAATGTCCACCGCCACATAGGCCCCCGGCCGAAGCACCGGAAACAGGCGCGCGGCCTTGGCGCAGTTGCCCGCGCCCAGGTCGACCAGCACCGCGTGCGGGGGCACCCGCTGCGCCATGGCGGCGCCGTGGGCCGCGAAAATCGCCGCCTCGGTGCGGGTGGGGTAGTACTCGGCCAGCTCGGTGATGGCGTCGAACAGGCGCGAGCCCAGCGCGTCGTAGAAGAACTTGGGTGCCGCGCGCGGCGGCTCGGCCAGCAGGCCCGCGGCCAGCTCGGCGCGCAGGGCCGCGTCGTTGTTCTTGTGGATCTGCACGAACTCGGGCATGGCCCGCTTTATAAACCGCCCCCGCAGCGGTGCAAACCCTCTGGCGCCGGGTTCTAATACCTCCCCCTATCCCCCTTCACCGGATACCCCATGAACCGCAACATCTCCCGCACCCGCCGCGCACTCTTGACCTGCGCTGTGCTCGCCACCACCGCCCTCGCCCCGCTGGCCCACGCGCAGCAGACCGTGTTCCGCGTCACCGCGATCCCCGACGAGTCGCCCACCGAGCTGGCGCGCAAGGCCGCGCCGCTGATGAAGTACCTCGAAGCCAAGCTCGGCATGAAGGTCGAGTTCACGCCCGTGACCGACTACGCCGCCTCCGTGGAGGCGCTGGTGAACAAGAAGGTCGACCTGGCCTGGTTCGGCGGCTTCACCTTCGTGCAGGCCAGCGTGCGCTCCGGCGGCAAGGTGATCCCGCTGGTGCAGCGCGAGGAAGACGAGAAGTTCAAGTCGGTCTTCATCACCAGCGACCCCGCCATCAAGGCCCTGGCCGACCTCAAGGGCAAGGACGTGTCCTTCGGTTCGCAAAGCTCCACCAGCGGCCACCTGATGCCGCGCAGCTTCCTGCTGCAGGCCGGACTGAACCCCGAGAAGGATTTCAGGCGCGTGGCCTTCAGCGGCGCGCACGACGCGACGATTGCCGCCGTGGCCTCGGGCAAGGTGCAGGCCGGTGCGCTGAACATCTCGGTGTGGGACAAGTTCGTGGCCGACAAGAAGGTCGACACCGAGAAGGTCAAGGTCTTCTACACCACCCCGCCCTACTACGACTACAACTGGACGGTGCACGCCGACATGCCCGCCGCCACGCGCCAGAAGCTGGCCGACGCCTTCCTGTCGCTGAGCAAGGCCACGCCCGAGGGCAAAGAGATTCTGGAACTGCAGCGCGCCACCAAGTTCGTGCCGACCAAGGCCGAGAACTACAAAGGCATCGAAGCCGCCGCGCGCAGCGCCGAGCTGCTCTGACCGGCTGATCAACACCTGATCGCGTGAAGATCGAACTCAACGCGGCCAGCGCCCGCCACCCGGCGGCGCGGCCCGGTGCGGCCCCGGCCATCCGCGGGCTGGAACTGCAGGTGGCGGCCGGCGAGCACGTGGCGGTGATCGGACCCAGCGGCGCTGGCAAGACCACGCTGCTGCAGCTGCTGGCCTGCGCGCTGCCGCCCGGCGCCGGCGGGCTGCAGCTGGACGGCCAGTCGCCCTGGCAGCTGCCGCGCGCCGAGCTGCAGCGCCTGCGCGGGCGCCTGTTCCTGGCGCCGCAGGTGCCACCGCTGCCGCCGCGCCAGCGCGTGGTCACCGCCGTGCTGGCCGGCCGCCTGCCAGCCATGGGCACCTGGCAGAGCCTGCGTTCGCTGTTCTACCCGGCGGACATTCCCGCCGCGTTCGAGGCACTGGACCGCTTCGACCTGGCGGACAAGCTGTTCGAGCGCGTCGACCGACTCTCGGGCGGCGAGCGCCAGCGCGTGGGCCTGGCGCGTGCGCTGCTCTCGCCCGCTTCGCTCTGGCTGATCGACGAGCCGCTGTCCGCCCTGGACCCGACCCGCGCCAGCCAGGCCATCGACACGCTGCTGACGGCCGCGCGCGAGCGCGGCGCGACCCTGGTCGCCACGCTGCACCAGGTGGACGTCGCGCTGGCGCATTTCCCGCGCATCGTCGGCCTGCGCGACGGCGCCATCGCCTTCGACCTGCCGGCCGCGCAGGTGGGCCGCGAGCGCCTGGCCGCGCTGTACGCGCAGCACGAGCACGAGCTGACCGGCCCGGCGCCTTCGCTGGAAGACGTGGCGTCTGTGGCGCCGCAACCCGTGGTGATGCACTGCCGCTGACACCATGACCACCGCCGCCCTGCCCGCGCACACCGCGCCCACGCGCGACCCGGCCTGGCTGCCGCGCCTGTTCTGGGCCGGCGCCTGCCTCGTGCTCCTCTGGCCGCTGCTGGTCGCCACCGAGTTCCGGCCCTGGGTGATGTTCGAGAAACAGAGCCTCAAGGTCAGCGGACAGTTCATCGCCAGCTTCTTCCCGCCCGCGCACTCGGCCGAGTTCCTCACCATGGTGCTGAAGGAGACCTGGCGCACCGTGGCCATGGCCACCGCGGGCGTGGCCCTGGCGCTGCTGATCGCGGTGCCGCTGGCGCTGCTGTCGACACGGGTGCTGTCGGTCTCGGCGCTGTCGGGCCGCATGGCGCGCGGGCCGTTCTGGCTGCGCCAGCTCGCGCGCTGGCTGCTGATCGTGCTGCGCAGCATCCCGGAACTGGTCTGGGCGCTGGTGTTCGTGCGCGTCGTCGGCCTGGGCCCCACGGCCGGCGTGCTGGCGATTGCGCTCACCTACGGCGGCATGCTGGGCAAGGTCTACGGCGAAATCCTGGAAAGCGGCGAGACCCACGCCACCGAGGCCCTGCTGCGCAACGGCGCGGGCCGCCTGCAGGCCTTCTTCTACGGACTGCTGCCCGCCAGCGCGGCCGAACTCACCAGCTACACCGTCTACCGCTGGGAGTGCGCCATCCGTTCCTCGGTCATCCTGGGCTTCGTCGGTGCGGGTGGCCTGGGCCAGCAGATGGACAACTCGATGAAGATGTTCAACGGCGGCGAGGTCGCGACCATGCTGCTGGTGTTCATGGCCCTGGTCGCGCTCGCCGACCGGGTCAGTGCGTGGCTCAGAAAGGTGCTCGGATGAAGCAGCCCCGCGCCGCCAACGAGGTCTACCGGCTGCCGCCGCCGATCTTCGACGCGCGCTGCAAGGCCTGCTGGTTCACTGTCGGCCTGCTGATGCTGGTGGTCGCCAGCTTCTGGTCGCTGGACCTGCAGTGGGCGCAGTTTTTCTCGGCCGAGGCGGCGGCCAGCATGGGCCGCTTCGTGGGCGAGTTCTTTCCGCCCGACACCTCGCCGGCCTTCCTGCACAAGGTCGCCGTGGCTGCCTGGGAAACGCTGGCCATGTCGGCCGTGGGCACGCTGCTGGCCGCCATCGCCGGGCTCGCGCTGGCCCTGCCGGCCGCGCGGCTGCACGCGGGCGACGCGGCGCGGACCCGCGCCCCCACACGCCTGCTGCTCAACGCGCTGCGCAGCGTGCCCGAGCTGGTCTGGGCCGCGCTGCTGCTGATCTCGGCCGGCCTCGGCCCGCTGGCCGGCACGCTGGCGCTGGCGCTGCACACTTCCGGTGTGCTCGGCCGCCTGTTCGCCGAGGCGGTGGAGAACGCGCCGCCCGGCCCGGCCGAGGCGCTGCGCGCGCAGGGCGTGGGCCACGGCCGCGTGTTCCTCTACGCCACGCTGCCGCAGGTGCTGCCGCAGCTGATGAGCTACACGCTCTACCGCTGGGAGAACAACATCCGCGCCGCGGCCGTGCTGGGCGTGGTCGGCGCGGGCGGCCTGGGCCAGCTGCTGGCCTTCCACATGGGACTGTTCCACATGCCCAAGACCGCCACCGTGCTGGGCGCGATGCTGCTGCTGGTGGCCATCGTCGACGCCGCCAGCCTGGGCGCGCGGCGCTGGATGACGCGGTGAACCCATGAGCGCACACGCACCGTCGGCCCCCACCCCGCTGTCGGCGCTGCAGCGCCGCTTCCACGCCGTGCGCGACCAGTCCCTGGCGCTGGCCGCGCCACTGTCCGAGGCCGACTGCCAGGTGCAGTCCATGCCCGACGCCAGCCCCACCAAGTGGCATCTGGCGCACACCACCTGGTTCTTCGAGACCTTCATCCTCGAACGCGCCGAGCCCGGCTTCCAGCCCTTCGACCCGGCCTACCGCGTGCTGTTCAACAGCTACTACCAGGGCGTGGGCGACCAGCACCCGCGGCCCCAGCGTGGCCTCATCACGCGGCCGGGCATGGCCGAGGTGCGTGCCTACCGCGCACAGGTCGACGCTCGCATCGCCCGGCTGTTCGCGCAGGGCCTGGCGCCCGAGATGGTCACGCTGGTCGAGCTGGGCCTGCAGCACGAGCAGCAGCACCAGGAGCTGCTGCTCACCGATATCAAGCACCTGCTCTCGTGCAACCCGACCGACCCGGTCTACCACCCGCCTCGGTTGCCGGCCCCGGCGGTGCCGCAGCCCCTGCGCTGGTGCGCGTTCGAGGGCGGCGTCGGCGAGATCGGTCACGGTGGCGAGGGCTTCGCCTTCGACAACGAAAGCCCGCGCCACGCCGTGCTGCTGCGCCCGTTTGCACTGGCGGACCGGCTGGTGACGCAGGGCGAGTGGCGGGCCTTCATGGACGACGGCGGCTACAGCGACCCGCGCTGGTGGATGGCCGCCGGCTGGGACTGGCTGCGCGCCCAGCGCATCGCGGCGCCGCTGTACTGGCACAAGAACGAGGAAGCGGGCAGCGATCCCGCGCCACAAGACGGCTGGACCGCCTTCACCCTGCACGGCCGCGTGCCCATCGACCCGCACGCGCCCGTGGTCCACATCAGCTGGTTCGAGGCCGACGCCTACGCGCGCTGGTGTGCCGCGCAGCAGGGCGCACCGGTCCGGCTGCCCACCGAGGCCGAGTGGGAACACGCGGCCTGCAGCCTGGGTGGGCACTGGGCCGACGGTGGCAACTTCCAGGACAGCGGTGCCCTGCACCCCATGCCGCTCGCGCACGGCGCGGACAACGAACCGGGTCTGCAGCAGATGGGCGGCGACGTGTGGGAATGGACCGCCAGCGCCTACCTGCCCTACCCCGGCTACCGGCCCTGGGCCGGCGCGGTGGGCGAATACAACGGCAAGTTCATGGTCAACCAGATGGTGCTGCGCGGCGGGTCGTGCGCCACACCGCGCGACCACATCCGCGCCAGCTACCGCAACTTCTTCCCGACCGAGGCGCGCTGGCAGTTCAGCGGCCTGCGCCTGGCGCAGGACCTCTGAGCCACCGCACCGGAGCCGGTGCCGCGCGCAGCACGGGGCTGCGGGCGGACCTGGTCGGGCCTTACCAAGGCGTGGTACCCCCCGGCTCGACGAACACCCCGTTCTCTTCACCCGCCAGGGCGTACTGCACCGGCAGCCTCGCGCCTTCGGCCGGGGTCATGGTGCCGTAGCCGGTCAGATCGGTCTTGACGAAACCCGGGCTGACCGAGTTGACGACGATGGGCGTGCTGCGCAACGCCTCCCGGAGCTGCACGGTCAGCATGTTCAGCGCCGCCTTGGAGGCGTTGTAGCCGATGTATTGCGCCGCGTAGTAGGTCGACGACGGGTCGCCGTTGAGCGTGAGCGAGCCGAGCGAACTCGACAGGTTCACAACACGCGCCGCCGGGGCGTCCCGCAGCAGCGGCAGCATCGCCTGAGTCACCGCCAGGGCACCGAAGAAGTTGGTATCGAACACCCGGCGCACGGCGTCCATCGAGGCCTTGCCGGGCGGGCCATCGGTCGGGTCGAAGATGCCGGCGTTGTTGACCAGGATGTCCAGCCTGCCGTGCTCATGCCGGATCTGCAACGCGGCGGCGCCGATGCTCGCTCCGTCGGTGACATCCAGCCTCAGGGCCTGGGCGGCCAGTCCCTGACGGGCCAGATCTGCGACGGCTGCGCGACCGCGGTCGTCGTCCCTGGCGCCGATGAGGACGTGGACGCCGGCCTGAGCCAGTTGCCGGGCGATTTCAAATCCGATGCCCTTGTTCGCGCCGGTGACGAGTGCGATGCGTTGGGTGGTCATGCAGAAAGTCCTTTCAGAGAAAATGCAACGCCGGCACTATATGAACAATCATTCAGTTTGAGGATTCGCTTTTGGCCTCCACCGCTTCACGCTCACTGAACCCAAGAAGGACGCCGCGCCAGGCCCGGTCGGCGTTCACGCTGGAAGCGATTTTTGAGGCCACCATTCAGCTTTTGGTGGCGGACGGCATGCACCGCCTGACCACCACCAAGGTGGCCGAGCGGGCGGGTGTGTCTGTCGGCACGATGTACCAGTACTTCCCGCACAAGGAGGCGCTGGTCTATGCGCTCAACGAGCGCTATCTGGAAGCCCTGGCCGCGAGGATCGAGGCCACTTGTCAGGCCTGTCGGGGCCGTCCCATCGGCGAGATGGTGGAGGCGCTGATCGACACTTACTGGCGCGCGAAGATGGAGCGCGCGGACGTGACCCGGGCGCTCTACCGCTCCGTCGCCGAGCTGGACAACCAGGCGATGATCGATGCCTTCGCCAGCCGGGCGAACGCGGCCACCTCGGCGATGCTCGCCAGCGCGAGCGATGCAACATTCACCGACCTCAGGAACGTGAACCTGACGCTGGTCACCGTCGTGTTCGGCGCGGTGCGAAACGCCTTCGAGCGCCACCTGCGGCCCACCGAGGCGCGCAAGCTGCGCCGCCAGCTGGTGGTGATGTGTCGCGCCTATCTGGAGAGCGTGGCGCGACCCTCCGCATGAGGCCACCCGCCGGTCAGCAGGGCTTGGCGGCCTTCGACAGTGCCTTCGGTGCGAGCTCGGCCAGAGAGACCTCCGCAAAGCGCTGAACAAACAGCGCTTCGGCCTGCGCCATGCTGTCCGCCAGCACCGCGTTGACGCGCGCCTGCACCTGGCAGGCCGGGTCGCGCTCCCGGTTGCCGAAGGCAAACAGAGTGGGCCGGCCCAGGGCGACGTAGACGTCGAGCAGGGAGATCTCGTTCAGGGGTCTGGCCAGCAGCCACCCCCCGCCGTGGCCCTTCTCGGCGCTGACATGGCCCGCCGCCCGCAGACCCGCCATGGTCCGCCGGAACACGGCGGGGTTGGTCCCCATGCTCTTGGCCAGCACCTCGGAGGTGATGGGCTCCTTCGCGTGCCCCAGGTGCAGCAGCACATGCAGCACGTCGGAGAGGCGTGTGTCCTTGTTCATCCGTTCTTCCCATCATGAAACATCAACTGATATTTGATCATGTACGATCAAGTGTCTTTTGATGATTCATGAAGAAAGTCAGCACCGCATGACCACCACCGCAACATCAACCGCAAGCCACCCTTACCTGGACGGGCCACCCAAGCAGGTGCCGGGCTTTGCCAGCCTGCACCGCATGGTGGGGCTGTTGCTCGCCGAGCAGGCGCCCCCGGACGCACGCATCCTCGTGCTCGGAGCCGGCGGTGGCATGGAAATCGGCGCACTCGCCCGCGAACAGCCCGCCTGGCGCTTCGACGGCGTGGACCCATCGAGGGACATGCTGGCGCTCGCCGAGCAGACCCTTCGACCGCACCAGGGACGGGTAGTACTCCACGAGGGCCGCATCAATGCGGCCCCGCCCGGGCCGTTCGACGGCGCGACATCGCTGCTCGTCTTCCACTTCATTCCGCATGCGCAGAAGCTGGCGACGCTGCGCGCGGTCCGCCAGCGCCTCAAGGCCGGAGCCCCCTTCGTCGTGGTGCACATCAGCATCCCGTCCGCCGAGCCCGAGCGCTCCCTCTGGCTGTCGCGGCACCTGGCCTTCGCCGGAACGCCGGCCGCCAGCGCAGAGACCTCCCTGCAGGCAATGCAATCGCAACTGGCGATCCTCTCGCCGGAAGAGGACGAGGCGCTCCTTCAGGAGGCCGGGTTCCAGCGGGTCGCGCTGTTCTATGCGGGGCTGAGCTTCCGGGGCTGGGTGGGGTACGCGTAGGGCGCTGAGCACCGGCACCGGTGGCGCGCCCCGTCGAGCGCCCTCACTGCGGCTGCAGGCGCAGCAGCTGGCCCCGGACGTGGTCGGTGAGCAGGTAGACGAGGCCGTCCGGCCCCTGGCGCACGTCGCGCACCCGCTGGTTGAGGTCGGGCAGCAGCTTCTCTTCCTTCACCAGCTTGGTGCCGTTGAACTTCAGCCGCACCAGATAGCGGAACTTGAGCGAACCCACCAGCATGCTGCCTTTCCAGTCCTTGCCGTAGCGCTCGCTGGTGACCCAGGCCATGCCGGACGGCGCGATCGAGGGCACCCAGTAGTGCAGCGGCTGTTCCATGCCGTCCTTGCTGCTGAGGCCATCGCCGATGGCGCCGCCGCCGTAGTTTTCGCCGTAGGTGATGACGGGCCAGCCATAGTTCTTGCCGGCCTCGGGGCGGTTGATCTCGTCGCCGCCCTGCGGGCCGTGTTCGCTGGTCCACAGCCGGCCGTCCGGCCCGATGGCCGCGCCCTGCAGGTTGCGGTGGCCGTAGCTCCAGATCTCGGGCAGCGCGCCGGGTTTGGTGGTGAACGGGTTGTCGGGCGGCGCGCTGCCGTCCTTGCGCAGGCGCACCACCTTGCCGTGGTGGTTGTCCAGGGTCTGCGCGTCGTCCATGCGCTGGAAGCGGTCGCCCAGCGTGAGGAACAGGGTGTGGTCTTTGGCCTCGGCGATGCGGCAGCCGAAATGCACCCGGGCGGCGAACTTCGGCTTCTGGCTGAAGACCACCTTCACGTCCTCCAGCTTCGTGGCGTCGTCCGACAGCCGGGCCGAGGCCAGCGCGGTGGAGTTGCCACCGGCACCGGGTTCGGAGAAGCAGAAGTAGACCGTGCGGTTGCGCTCGAACTGGCTGTCGGTGACCACGTCCAGCAGGCCGCCCTGGCCGCCCGCGTCGACCTTGGGCACACCGGCCAGCGGCGCTCCGATGTGGCCGTCGGGCTCGACGATGCGCATGCGGCCCGGGCGCTCGGTGACCAGCATGCGGCCGTCGCCGATGAAGGCCAGGCCCCAGGGGTTCTGCAGGCCGTTGGCC
Organism: Hydrogenophaga pseudoflava; assembly: GCF_004353865.1. NCBI lineage: Bacteria > Pseudomonadati > Pseudomonadota > Betaproteobacteria > Burkholderiales > Comamonadaceae > Hydrogenophaga > Hydrogenophaga pseudoflava. The sequence goes on along the minus strand of NZ_CP037867.1, from coordinate 1,296,293 downwards.
ACCACCTCGACCGAGGGCGAGGCGGCAAACACAGGAACCGAAGCGAACAGCAAGGTTCCCATCCAGCAAGCACCGTGGAACCGGCTCAGCCGGGCCACAGGTGCTGTCCCCCCTTCCAGGGGGGAAGACGCGAAGCGGCGCAGGGGGGTCATCTCGTCATCCTCCGAAGGGGCGAACGCCAAACAGGGCGGCGTGCGCCCACATCACCGTCAGTCCATAAAGCGCCAGCCCGCCCACCACCGCGATCAGGTCGTTGGCACCGCTGGCGGGCAGCACCGGCACCGTCCGCAAGGTGCCGGCCTGGGCGCGGCGCTTGAGCGAGACGCGGTCGGCCGCGGCCCAGAGCAGGAAGCCGCCGAACAGTAGGATGTCTGCCAGGCTGCCGCCGGTGACCGACTGCGCCAGCAGGTGGCCCAGCGCCCAGAGCTTGACGGCCAGCAGCATGGGGTGTTTGGTGGCGCGCTGGATGCGCCCGGGCAGGTAGGCCGCCAGCAGCAGCACGAACACCGGCAGCAGCACCAGCGCGGCCAGGTGGCGCATGCCACCCGGCAGGCTGTAGACCAGCACCGGGTTCTCGCGCGCCAGGCCGTAGCCCCAGACGATCAGCCCCAGCCCCACGGCCGAGACCAGCGAGTACAGGCCCTTCCAGGCGCCCTCGCCCATCTGCGCCACCAGCCGGTCGCGCCCGGCGGGCGCCATGATGGCCACCGAATGCACGCCGAGAAACAGCAGCAAACCCAGGATCAGCACGAGCATGAAACCTCCTTGAAGAGTTGGCGGGACACCTCGGCCATCGAGGGTCGGGCGCCGGGGTCGGTGTCCAGGCAGGACGCGGCCAGGCCGGCCATCATGGCACGCAGCCCGTCTCCGGGTAGGACATCGAGACGATCTCCCAGTTCCTCCAGCAGGCAACCGAAGGCCCGCACCTCCAGCGCCTGCAGCGCGCGGGCCAGCGCCGGCTGGTCAGCCGGCAGCAGGGCGGCGGCGCCGAAGTCGCTGAGCAGGGCGTCGCCGGTGGCCGGGTTCCACAGGATGTTGTGGGCATAGAGGTCGCCGTGCACCACGCCGTGTCCGTGCAGGTGGGCCACCGCGTCGGCCATGCCGCGCAGCAGGCGCAGCGCCGGCCCGGCGGCCAGGCGCCAGCCGTCGGGGTAGACGTCGCGCGTGCAGCTGGCCAGGCTGGGCGGGCCCGCCAGCAGCACGTGCCCGGGCGGGATCAGCGGCAGCAGCATGCCCTGCGCGCCGTCGGGGTGGCCCTGCAGCCGGGCCACCGGGGTGCACAGCGCGGGGTGCGCGCCCGCGGCACCACCGGCGGCCATTTCGTGCTCGGGCAGGCCGTCGCTGGTGACGGCGCCCTTGAACAGCTTGAGGGCCAGTTCGTCAGGCCGCCCGGCCACCCTGGCGCGCAGGGCCCGGCCCGAGGCGCCTTCGCCCAGGGCCTCGCCCGGCCGGATGTCGCCCCAGTCCACCACCGGAAGCTCCAGCGGCGGCACCGCCCAGCCCAGCGGGTTGCCGGCCAGCGCCAGCCACGACAGGCGCGGCAGGCGCAGCAGCCAGTCGGGCAGGCGTTCAAAACGGTTGGCCGAGATCCGCAGCAGCTCCAGCCGCTGCGCCCCGGCCAGCCCCTCTGGCAGAGCCTGCAGCCGGTTGCCGGCGAGCATGAGCTTCTGCAGGCGCGACCGCTCGCCCACCGCATCGGGCAGGCTCTCGATGGCGTTGTCGGTGAGGATCAGCCAGCGCAAGGCCCGCGGCAGCGCGGCGGCGGGCACCCGGTTGATGCGGCAGGCCTTGAAGCCCACCATCTCCAGCGCCGGGCAGTCGCCCAGCACCTCGGGCAGCGTGGTGAAGGGGTTGTCCGACGCGAAGATCACCTTGAGCCGCTGCAGCCGCGGCAACCACGTGGGCAGTGTGGTCAGGCGGTTGCCGCTGAGGTTGAGCACCTCCAGCGAATCGGCCAGGCCGAGCACCTCGGCGGGCAGTTCGGTCAGGCCGCAGGAGAGGTCGAGGCGGGGTGCGCCGGCCAGGTCGCCGCGCCGCAGTTGTTCGAGGGTGTGCATTAGGCACGGATTATGGAATCCGCACCCTCGACAAACGGAACCAAGCTCCTAGAATGAAATTCACAACCATTCATTCATCAGCGGAGCGGACATGACACTCAAACCTTTGGCACTGGTTGCCCTGCTGGCGGCATCCACCACCCCTGCGGCCATGGCCCAGAGCGTGTACGGCGAGCTGGGCTATTCCGCCCTGTCCATGAAGCTGTCGGTGCCGGTCATCGGCCTGCGCGCCAGTTCCAACCCGGCCATGATCCGGGGCCTGGTGGGCCTGCAGCTCACCGACGGCCTGGCGCTCGAAGCCATCGGCGCCGTCAATTCGGGCAGCAGCGCCTACACCAACAGCAACACCGGCACCCGCTACAGCGGCAAGATCGACCAGCTCTACGGCCTGTACGTGGCGCCCAAGATCGGCCTCGGCCCGGTGGAGCTGTTCGGCCGCGTCGGCATGGCGCGCACCAAGCTCAGCTTCCAGGGCCTGGGTTCGGGCGAAGACAAGAAGCTGTCCTACGGCGGCGGCCTGCGCCTGATGCCCACCAGCAACCTGTCTCTGAGCGTGGACTACATGAACTACCTCGACAGCGGCGGCGCCAGCGTCAACGGCTACTCGCTGAGCCTGGGCCTGCGCTTCTGACGGCCCTCAGCCCGGCGGCGTCTCGCCGTCGGGTGCGTACACCAGCAGATCGCCCGGCTGGCACTGCAGGTATTCGCAGATCTTCTCCAGCGTCTCGAAGCGCACGCCCTTGACCTTGCCCTGCTTGAGCAGGGACATGTTGGCCTCGGTGATGCCGACGAATTCGGCCAGGTCGCGCGACTTGACCTTGCGCCGCGCCAGCATCACGTCCAACTGCACGGTGATGGGCATCAGACGAAACCCTCGTTCTCTTCGGCCAGCGTCTGCCCTTGGGCGATCACCGCGGCCATCAGCCACACCAGGCCGGCGAAGAACAGCGTGAACACCAGGTCCGAGCCGATGCCCACCGAGAGGTGGCGCTGGCCGGGCGGGTTGTTCAGGGTCAGCAGCACCGAGGTGGCGCTGCCCGCCAGCATGGACGCCAGCGCCGCCCAGGCCACCCAGCCCGCAAAGCGGCCGAGCAGCGCGGTGGCCTGCAGCGTGAACACCTGGCCCTGCGCAAACATGCCGAAGCAGCGCCGCGCCTGCCACACCCCCGCCAGCAGCAGGCCCAGCGGCAGCGCCATGACCGCGGCCCCCGCGATGCGCTGCCACAGCGCCAGCGGCGCGGCAATGGCCTGCGCAGGCAGGTTGGCGTGGCCGGCCAGCATGGCCTCGCTGGCGGTGGCCCAGTAGACCACCAGGGCCAGCGGCAGGGTGACCAGCAGCGCCCAGCAGGCGGCCACCATCCAGCGGCTGATGCGGCGCACGCGCTGCGAGGACGTGGGAACGGGATGGGATTCAGCCGTGTTCATGGGTCACTTTCGTTCGGAAGGATTTGACCTTATTTTTTTGTTTTATGATAATTTTTTACTGATCGACAATGAAAGTCAAGCCCATGTCACACCCTGCTCCCCTTCTGCTGCGCCGCAGCCTGCTGCTCGCCTCCGCCGCCGCGCTGGCGGCCTGCGGCGGCATTCCGCTCACCTCCCTGCCCCGGCTGGCCCAGCTGTCCGGGCAGCTGCTGGAGGCCGACCCGGCGCAGTTCATGGTGGCGCTGCAGGTGGACGCGCGCGTGGTGCCGCCGCCCGGTGCGGTGCCGCTGCTGCACATCCAACTCAAGCCCAAGGTCGAAGGGGCGTTTGCACCGGTGGACAGGAAACTGCCCCTGGCCCTCACCACCGCCACCAGCGCCACGCTGGGCCTGGACGCGCCCGGCCCGGGCCGCCGCTGGCTGGTCTACAGCCTGCCGCCGGCCACGCAGGCCGAACTGAAGAAGGTGCAGGCGACGGTGAAGCAGGCCCAGGCGCAGCCGGGCTACCAGCGCGGCGGCACGCTGGCCCTGGGCGTGGAGCAGAAGGACCTGGCCGTCACCGACCCGGCGCTGGCGCGCACCAAGTGGTCGACCTGGATGCAGGTGAAGCAGAGCGAGGGCTTCTTCGAGGTCTGGAACGGCACCCCCGAAGAGATCCGGAAGCTGGCCGAGGCGAAGCGCTGAAGAACCCGGTGCCGAGAGGCGGCACCCGCCCCTCACTTCACCTGCTGCTTGTCGAGCTTGCGCGCCAGCGTGCGGCGGTGCATGCCCAGGCGGCGGGCAGTCTCGGAAATGTTGAATCCGGTTTCGGCCAGCACCTGGTGGATGCGCTCCCATTCCAGGGTCTTGATCGAGCTGGGCCGGCTGGTCAGAGCGACCTCGGTCGTGCCTTCGGAGCGGCCGAACGCGGCCTCGATGTCGTCGGTGTTGGAAGGCTTGGCCAGGTAGTGGCAGGCGCCGAGCTTGATGGCCTCCACCGCGGTGGCGATGCTGGCGAAGCCGGTCAGCACCACGATGAGCATGCCCGCGTCGTGCGCCACCAGCGCGCGCACGCAGGCCAGGCCCGAGGCCTCGCCCTGGAGCTTGAGATCCACCACCGCACGCGTCGGCGCGTAGCCGCCGGCCAGCACCGTGCTGAGCTGGTCGAGGCTGGCGGCCACGCGCACCTCGTAGCCGCGGCGCTCGAAGGAGCGCGCGAGGGTGCGCGCGAAGGCCGCGTCGTCCTCGACGATGAGCAGGCGTTGTGCAGAAGCGGTGTCGTCAGATGCCATGGGGCGCGTCCTCGGCCAGGGTGATGGCGGCCAGCGGCAGCGTGATGCGGACCTGCGCCCCGCCCTCGGGCAGGTTGCCCACCACCACGTTGCCGCCCAGCGTGCGTGCCACGTTGAATACCAGAAACAGGCCCAGCCCACCGCCGGGATGGCCTTTGGTGCTCTGGTACGGCTTGCCGATCTGCGGCAGCAGCTGGGGCGCAAAGCCCGGGCCCTGGTCCCAGACGGTGAGCACCAGCGCGTCGTCCTCGCGGCGGGCCTCGAACCACACCGCCTGGGGCGAGGCATCGGCCGCGTTGTCCAGCACGTTGCCGATCATCTGCTGGATGGCCGAGTCGGCCACCATGGGCAGGTCGTCGCCGAAGGCGTTGTGGTAGTGGAAGCCGCTGCAGTTGCGCCGCTCGCACCAGGCCTGGACCACGCTGTCGAGGAAGGCGCAGACCGTGGTCTCGCTGGAGGATTCGCCGCGCGCCTCGCCGGCCGAGAGCAGGATGCCGCTGACGATGGCCTTGCAGCGCGCCACCTGGGCCTGCATCTCCGCCACGTCGTCCGCCAGCTCGGGCTCGGAGCTGAAGTGCGGCAGGTGCTGCCAGTCGCCCAGGATCACCGCCAGGGTGGACAGCGGCGTGCCCAGCTCGTGCGCCGCGCCCGAGGCCAGCAGGCCCATGCGCACCACGTGCTCCTCCTCGGCCGCGCGCTGGCGCAGCAGGGCCAGGCGGGTGTCGCGCTCGCGCAGGTTGCCCACGATGCGCGAGATGAAGACCACCAGCAGCACGGCGTTGAGCACGAAGCAGATCAGCATGCCCTGGGTGTAGGGACTGGCCAGACCCTGGTCGTGGTCCAGTGGCAGGGGCAACGGCCGCGCCCACAGGGCCAGCCCCGCGAAGCACAGCGTGGTCACGGCCACCATGACCCAGGTGGCCCAGACCGGCAGCAGCACCGCGCCCAGGATGACCTGCAGCAGGAACAGGAACACGAAGGGATTGGTGGTGCCGCCGCTGAGGTAGAGCAAGGCGGTGAGCGCCCCCACATCCACCAGCAGGGTGAGCAGCAGCTCGGTGGCGGTCACGGGCAGCGGGGTGCGGCAGCGCAGCAGCGAGAGCAGGTTGAACGCACCGAGACCCGCCAGCACCGCGTACATGATGTGCTCGGGGATCGGGATGTCCATGCCGTGGGCCACCACCGCCACCGTCGCGATCTGGCCGAACAGCGCCATCCAGCGCAGCTGGATCAGCTGCTGCAGGTTCTTCAGGCCCGCCGCCTGGTCCGGACCGACGGCGGCGTGCGACGGGGAAGCGACATTCACCATGGGGCTTGCGGTGCCGACCAGACACATCAGGAGGAGGCTCCGGATTGTCCGGGAAGCCGCCGCCGCGCACCGTCCCGCAGCACAAAGACCGTGGCGGCCACGGTCATCGCGGCCAGTGCGAACCAGGTCAGCGCGTAGACGAGGTGGTTGTTGGAGAAGCGCAGCACGGTGAGCCCACCCACGGGCCCGTCGGGCGTGGCGCAGGGCGTGTCGGCACCGGCGTCGACAAAGAACGGCGCCACCGCGGCGGGCGGCAACCCCGCGGCCGCCGACAGCGCTGGCACGTCGCGCGAGAACCAGCGCCCAGCGGCGGGGTCGTTGCGGCGCAGGAAGCCGCCACCGGGTTCGGAGCGCCGGAGCAGGCCGGTGACGGTCGCCGGGCCGGTGCAGCGGGCGGCCTCGCACGTGGCCTGCCACCGGGAAGCCGAGGGCACGAAGCCGCGGTTGACCCAGACCAGGGAGCCGTCGGCCGTGCGCAGCGGCGCCATCACCCAGAAGCCTGCGCCGCGCTCGGTGACGGCCTGCACCAGCTGTTCGGCGTCATGCAGGAACTCGCCGCTGAGGCGCACGCGCCGGTACTCCTCGGCGGTAGGGTCGGCCTGCAGCGCCGGCCAGGTGTCGGCGCCGGGTGCGGCCGCCGGCTCGGCGTGTGCGCGAGCGGCCACGCGGGCCACGAGATCGTTCTTCCAGGCCAGGCGCTGGACCTGCCAGGCGCCCAGCGCCAGGAACAGCCCGCACAGCAGCGCGCCCGCTCCGGCCAGCAGGGCGCGTCGCGGTGTCATGGGGTGCCGTGCGGCGCCGCGGCGGGCGGGTGGGCGGCGTGGCCGCCGTGCGCCGGCATCATGTTCTCGTTCATGTGGAACATGACCCAGAGCGTGCCGGCGATGGCGATGGCCACGAAGACCACGGTGAAGATGGTGGACAGCAGGGTCCAGCCGCCTTCGACCTTGCCGTTCATGTGCAGGAAACACACCATGTGCACCAGGATCTGGGCCACGGCGAAGGCGCCGAGCACCAGCACAGCCGTGGGCCGGTGGGTGATGACGCCGGCCATGACCAGCCAGAACGGAATGGCGGTGAGGACGATCGACAGCACGAAACCGACCATGTAGCCGGAGAAGCTGCTGTGCGGGCCGTCGTCGTGGTGGCCGTCACCGTGATCGCCGTGATGACCGCCGTGGTGGATTGCAGTGTCGTGCGCGCTCATCACAGCACTCCCATCAGGTAGACAAAGGTGAAGACGCCGATCCAGACCACGTCCAGAAAGTGCCAGAACATCGAGAGGCACATCAGGCGGCGCTTGTTCTCGCGCGTCAGGCCGCGCTGGGCAATCTGGATCATCAGCACCACCAGCCAGATCGAGCCGAAGGTGACGTGCAGGCCGTGGGTACCGACCAGGGTGAAGAAGGCCGACATGGCGGCGCTGCTCTGCGGCGTGGCGCCTTCGTGGATCAGGTGCGCGAACTCGTACAGCTCCACGCCCAGGAAGCACAGGCCGAACACGCCGGTGACAGCCAGCCAGCCCAGCGTGCCGCCGACCTTGCCCTGCTGCTTTTGCAGCATGGCGAAGCCGAAGGTGATGGACGAGAGCAGCAGGAAGGCGGTGTTGATGGCCACCAGCTTGAGGTCGAACAGCTCGGCGCCACCGGGGCCGCCCGCATAGCTGCGGCCGAGCACGCCGTAGGTCGCGAACAGCGCCGCGAAGATGAGGCAGTCGCTCATCAGGTAGAGCCAGAAGCCCAGCGCGGTGCCGTTCTCGGGGTGCGGCTCGCGGTCGAGGTGGTAGGCGCGCGTGGCGCCGGGGGTGAGGGCGATGTCAGACATGGCGGGCCAGCAGTTGGGTGCGTGCGTGTTCGGTGGCGGTCACTTCGGACGCGGGGATGTGGTAGTCGCGCTGGTAGTTGAAGGTGTGCACGATGGCCGCGAGCACGATGGCCGCGAACGAGGCGATGGCCAGCGGCCACATGTGCCAGATCAGCGAGAAACCCCAGACCAGCGAGAGCGCCGACAGCACCACACCGGCACCGGTGTTCAGCGGCATGTGGATGGCCTTGAAGCCGGACAGCGGGCGCTGGTAGCCGTGCTTCTTCATGTCGGCCCAGGCGTCGATGTCGTGCACCACCGGGGTAAAGGCGAAGTTGTACTGGGGCGGGGGCGACGAGGTGGCCCACTCCAGCGTGCGGCCATTCCACGGGTCGCCGGTGTGGTCGCGCAGCTGCTCGCGCCGGAAGAAGCTGACGGCGATGCAGACCAGGAAGCTGGCGATGCCGATGGCCACCAGCACGGCGCCGAACAGGGCGATCTGGAACCAGATCTGCAGCGACGGGTCCTCGAAGTGGCTGACGCGGCGCGTCACGCCCATCAGGCCCAGCACGTACAGCGGCGTGAAGGCGAACCAGTAGCCGGCCAGCCAGAACCAGAAGGACACGCGGCCCCAGAAGTCGTCGAGCCGGAAGCCGAAGGCCTTGGGGAACCAGTACACCATGCCGGCGAACAGGCCGAACACCACGCCGCCGATGATCACGTTGTGGAAGTGCGCGATCAGGAACAGCGAGTTGTGCAGCACGAAGTCGGCCGAGGGCACGGCCAGCAGCACGCCGGTCATGCCGCCGACGACGAAGGTCACCATGAAGCCCACGGTCCACAGCATCGGCACCTCGAAGCGGATGCGGCCGCGGTACATGGTGAACAGCCAGTTGAAGATCTTCGCGCCCGTGGGGATCGAGATGATCATGGTGGTGATCCCGAAGAACGAGTTCACGCTGGCGCCCGAGCCCATGGTGAAGAAGTGGTGCAGCCACACCAGGTAGGACAGGATGGTGATGCAGACCGTGGCGTAGACCATCGACGTGTAGCCGAACAGGCGCTTGCCGCTGAAGGTGGCGACCACCTCGGAGAAGACGCCGAACACCGGCAGGATCAGGATGTAGACCTCGGGGTGGCCCCAGATCCAGATCAGGTTCACGTAGAGCATGGGGTTGCCACCCAGCTCGTTGGTGAAGAAGTTGGTGCCGACGTAGCGGTCCAGGCTCATCAGCACCAGCGCGGCGGTGAGGATGGGGAAGGACGCGACGATCAGCGCGTTGGTGCACAGCGCGGTCCAGGTGAAGACCGGCATGCGCATCAGGCCCATGCCCGGTGCGCGCATCTTCACGATGGTCACCAGCAGGTTGATGCCCGAGAGCGTGGTGCCCACCCCGGCGATCTGCAGCGACCAGATGTAGTAGTCCAGCCCCACGCCGGGGTTCTGCGCGCCGAGGTTGGACAGCGCCAGCCAGCCCGAGGTGGAGAACTCGCCCAGGAACAGCGAGACCATCACCAGCACCGCGCCGGCGGTGGTCATCCAGAAGCTGAAGTTGTTGAGGAACGGGAACGCGACGTCGCGCGCGCCGATCTGCAGCGGCACCAGGTAGTTCATCAGCCCGGTGACCAGGGGCATGGCCACGAAGAAGATCATGATCACGCCGTGGGCGGTGAAGATCTGGTCGTAGTGGTGCGGAGGCAGGTAGCCCAGGTTGTCGCCAAAGGCCATGGCCTGGTGCAGGCGCATCATGATCGCGTCGGCGAAGCCGCGCAGCAGCATCACCAGGCCCAGGATCATGTACATGATGCCGATCTTCTTGTGGTCGATGCTGCAGAACCAGTCGCGCCACAGCGGGCCCCACAGGCGGAATTTCGTCAGCAGGGCGAGCACGCCCAGGCCACCCAGCACCACGGCCACGAAGGTCCACAGCAGGATGGGCTCGTGCGTCATCGGGATCGAGTCCCAGGTCAGGCGCCCCAGCAGCCAGTGGTTGGTAACGGAAGAAGGATCAGCGGACATGGCGGTGTCTTGGGTGAACGGTTCGGTGGGTGCTCAGGGGCGGGCGGTGAACGTGGGCAGCGTGTCGTCGGCAGAGCAGATCTCCTGCGCGGCGGCGGCTTCGAGGGCGCGGGCGCTGCGGTGGGCGCGGTTGCGCGAGGCGTCGAGCGCCATCACCTGGTGCATGCAGGTCTTGCCCTCTTCCACGCAGAGGCCCACCACGCGGTCGAACAGGCCGGCTTCGACCGACGAGAAGCGCTCCACCGGGTGGCGCTCGCTGGGCTTGGCGAGCGCCAGGTAGGCCTGGCGGGTCAGCGGCTGGCCCTCGGCCTTGGCCCTGGCCACCCACTGCTCGAAGTCCTGTTCGCTCAGGCCGTGGAAGCGGAAGTTCATGCCCGAGAAGCCGGCGCCGCTGTAGTGCGAAGACATGCCGCGGAACACGCCGGGCTGGTTGATCACCGCGTTCAGCTCGGTCTGCATGCCGGGCATGGTGTAGATCATGCCGGCCAGGTCGGGCACGTAGAACGCGTTCATGGTGGTGCTGGAGGTCAGCGTGAAGCGGATCGGGCGGTCCACCGGCGCGGCCAGCTCGTTGACGGTGGCGATGCCCTGCTCGGGCAGAACGAACAGCCACTTCCAGTCCAGCGACACCACCTGCACCTCCAGCGGCTTCACGTTCTCGGGCAGGGCCTTCTGCTCGGAGATGCGGTCGAGCGGGCGGTAGGGGTCGAGCTTGTGGGTGGTGATCCAGGTGATGGCCCCCAGCGCGATGATGATCACCAGCGGCGCGGCCCAGATCACCAGTTCCAGCTTGGTCGAGTGGTGCCAGTCGGGCGCGTAGTCGGTCTCGGCGTGCCGGCTGCCCTGGCGGTAGCGCCAGGCGAACCACAGGGTCAGCGCGATCACCGGCACGATGATCAGCAGCATCAGCACGGTGGCGATCACGACCAGGTCGCCCTGCTGGGCGGCCACGTCGCCGGCGGGGTTGAGCACGACCAGCTTGCTGCAGCCCGTCAGCAGGCTGGCGAGCAGGGGTAAGGCGGCGAGACGGAGGGGTGTGGTGGGGCGCATGCGGAGCAGGAGGGTTTCTCGACAAGCCGAACCGGGAAAACCCCAGTTGCGGAATCGGCGGGAATGTATCGGCTTTCCGCAGCGTTTTCGATTGGACGTTTTGTCCTATGTCAATGCGCCGGACTTCGAGTCACGATATAGGGGTCGCACAAAATCGGCTCTCCGGAATCCCCACATGCCCAGCCACACCCTTGAAAAGCCCGGCGCCGCGCCCCGCCAGCCCGCCGCCGCCCCGACCCACGAACACACCAGCCCGGGCGACATCGCCGTCGGCGTGGTGATCGGACGGACCTCGGAATACTTCGACTTTTTCGTCTTCGGCATCGCCTCGGTGCTGGTGTTCCCGGCGGTGTTCTTCCCGCACCTGAGCCGGCTGGACGGCACCCTGTTCGCCTTCGGCATCTTCGCGCTGGCCTTCGTCACCCGCCCCATCGGCACGGTGCTGTCGATGGCGGTGCAGCGCCGCTGGGGCCGCGCCACCAAGCTCACCCTCGCCCTCTTCGTGCTGGGCACCTGCACCGCCGGCATGGCCTTCCTGCCGGGCCACGCCAGCCTGGGCGCCGCCGCCATCGTGCTGCTGACCGTGCTGCGTCTGGGCCAGGGCCTGGCGCTGGGCGGCTCATGGGACGGCCTGCCCTCGCTGCTGGCGCTGAACGCACCCGCTGGCCGGCGCGGCTGGTACGCCATGCTCGGCCAGCTCGGTGCGCCGCTGGGCTTCGTGCTGGCCGCCGGCCTGTTCGCCTACCTGACCAGCAGCCTGTCGCAGGAGGACTTCCTCAGCTGGGGCTGGCGCTACCCCTTCTTTGTGGCCTTCGCCATCAACGTGGTGGCGCTGTTCGCCCGCCTGCAGCTGGTGAGCGCCCACGAGGAAGAAGGCCTGCTGGACCGGCAGGAGTTCGAACCCGTGTCCACCCGTGAACTGCTGGGCTCGCAGGGTCACAACGTGTTCATCGGCGCGTTTGCCGCGCTGGCCAGCTACGCGCTGTTCCACATCGTCACGGTGTTCCCGCTGTCGTGGATCCACATCTACGCCCAGCAGCCGGTGACCGGCTTCCTGGTGGTGCAGATCGCGGGCGCCTTCCTGTGCGCCGGGGCCATCGTCGCCTCGGGCTGGCTGGCCGACCGCTACGGCCGCCGCACGACCCTGGGCAGCCTGGCCGTGCTGATCGGCGTGTTCAGCGGCTTCGCGCCCATGTTGCTCAACGGGGGCGAAGTGGGCCAGGACCTGTTCATCCTGATCGGCTTCGTCCTGCTGGGCCTGTCCTACGGCCAGGCCTCGGGCACGGTCACGGCCAACTTCGCGCCGCGCTTCCGCTACACCGGTGCGGCGCTCACGTCCGACCTGGCCTGGCTGTTCGGCGCCGCCTTCGCACCGCTGGTGGCGCTGGGCCTGTCGGCCCACTTCGGACTCGCCTTCGTCAGCCTGTACCTGCTCTCGGGCGCAGCCTGCACGCTTGGCGCGCTGCGCCTGAACCGCGCGCTGGAATCGCGCGACTGAACCTCAGACCACCATGCCGGGGTTGCCCTGCATGCCCACCAGCTTGGGCGTGTTGATCTTGCGCGGCGCGATGGTCTTGTGGTTTTTGAAGTAGGCCTCCATTACATCCCAGATCGGCTCGCCCTTGGCGCCTTCGGCCACCGGCGCCCAGCCCGCCACCTTGTAGGTCTTGCTGGCTTCGATCGCCTTGCCATTGAGCATCATGTTGCTGATGCGTTTGCCCGAACCCGCATTCGGGTCGCAGGTGTAGGCCAGCCCGCCCACGCGCACCATGTCACCACCCTGCTGGTAGTAGGGGTCGGGGTTGAACAGGTTGTCGCAGACGTCTTCCAGCACGGTCTTGATGGTCTCGCCGCTCATTTCGGTCAGCGTGCTGGTCGGGTAGGTGATGGCCACCTGGTCCATCATCAGTTCGCGCGTGATGGCCTGCCCCGGCAGGATGGTCGTGCCCCAGCGGAAGCCCGGCGAAAACGCCATGTCGGCGCCCTTGACTTCCATCAGCGCGTCCACGATGAGCTGGTCCCACGAACCGTTGAAGTTGCCACGGCGGTACAGCAGGCCTTCGGACACGGCCAGCGTCTCGTCGAGTTTGGCCTTGTAGGGCGCGCGCACCTTGTCGATGTAGGCCTGCATCTCCTTGTCGGCCGGCAGCAGGTTGGCGAACACGGGCAGCAGCTTGTAGCGGAAGTCCTGCACCTTGCCACCGCGCACATCGAAGTCCAGCACGCCCAGGAACTTGCTGTTGGAGCCGGCGTTGGTCACCAGGGTCTGGCCCTTGGCGTTCTTGACCACCAGCGGCGCGGGCATGCCGTCGTGCGTGTGGCCGCCCAGGATGGCGTCGATGCCGGTCACGCGCGAGGCCATCTTGATGTCCACGTCCATGCCGTTGTGCGAGATGACGACCACGGCCTGCGCCCCCTTGGCGCGCACCTCGTCGACCATCTTCTGCATGTTCTCGTCCTGGATGCCGAACTCCCAGTTGGGCACCATGTAGCGCGGGTTGGCGATCGGGGTGTAGGGGAAGGCCTGGCCGATCACGGCGACGGGCACGCCGTTCATTTCCTTGATGACGTAGGGCTTGAACACCGGGTCGCCGAAGTCGTTGGTCTTGACGTTCTGCGCCAGGAAGTCCAGCTGGCCGGCGAAGTCCTTCTCGATGATCTCCTTGACGCGCTGCTCGCCCAGGGTGAACTCCCAGTGCGGGCACATGGCGTTCACGCCCAGCAGCTTGCAGGCGTCGACCATGTCCTGGCCGTTGGTCCACAGCGCGGTGGCACTGCCCTGCCAGGTGTCGCCGCCATCGAGCAGCATGGCATGCGGGCGGCTGGCCTTGAGCATCTTGACCAGGGTGGCCAGGTGCGCGAAACCGCCGACCTTGCCGTAGGTCTTCGCGGCCTTCTCGAAGTTGAGGTAGGTGAAGGCGTGCGCCTCGGCGGTGCCGGGGCGGATCTTGAAGTGCTTGAGCAGCGCCTCGCCCACGATGTGCGGCGGCCGGCCCACGGCGTCGGCCACGCCCAGGTTCACGTTGGGCTCGCGGAAGTGGATGGGCGTGAGCTGCGCATGGCAGTCGGTGAAGTGCAGGAAGCTGACGTTGCCGAACTTCGGCAGGTCGTACAGCGCCTGTCCCGCGCCAGGCTTGGCGGCCAGCACGTCCTTGTGGTTCAGGGCCATGCCGCCCGCACTGGCGACGGCCAGCACCTGCATGAATTCACGACGGCTGAAGCTCATAAACATTCCTTCTCAATTGCACACTGATATTTGAGTCAAATTTTTTTGGCCGGAGGGCCCGCGCCGGCTTGCACCGGCGCGGGCCCGGCCGGTCACTGGTTGACCGGCGACTTGGGGTCCAGCAGCAGGGCCATCACGTCCTTGAGGTTCTTCTCGCTCAGGATGCCCTTGTGGCCGGCGCGCGGCATCTGCGAACACGCGTTGTAGGCGCGCGAGTTCCACAGCTTGCCCCAGGTGTATTCCACGATGGCCTTGGAGGCCGGCGCATCCGGATCGCTCACGCCCCGCAGCTTGCCGTAGTTGTAGAGGCTGGGGCCGAGGTTGCCGAAGGAGATTTCCTTCTTGTCCATCTGGTGGCAGTTGTAGCAGTTGCCGCCGTTGACGTCGGTGGCCTTGTCGGTCCAGGTCAGGCCGCGGCCGCTCTGGGCGATCTTCTCGCCCTCCTTCCAGTCACCGATGAACTTGCCGTCGCTGGGCATCTTGATGGTCTTGAGCGCGTCGGCCTCGATGGCCTTGGCGGTCTTCTCGTCCAGCGGCTTGCCAGCCACGTCGGCGGCGCTGCACAGGCGGTTGGCTTCGTCCTGCTTGAGGTAGTCCAGCGTGGCGATGCCGTTGGGCTGGAACGAGGCTTTCACGACACTGGCGTGCACCTGGTCGTAGTCGGCACCGGCACCGCCGGTGGAACAGGCGCCCAGCGCCAGGACGGTCAGGGGGAACAGGGCGATGGCAAAGGTCTTTTTCATGGGTCGTCTCCTGCGGATCAGCGCTTGATGGCCGGCACGATGGACTCGGCGCCCTTGGCGTTCACACCCATGTACACCTGCAGCGCGATGGTGGCGTCGCTGCCGAACTTGGGCTCGGGGAAGCGCTGCTGGCGGTAGCAGTCGTTCAGGCGCTTCTGCATGGTCCACATCTGCGAGTTCGACACGCGGTAGGCCGGCCAGGCGGCCACCCCCACACCGTCGCCCGGGTTCTTGGTCAGGTTGGGCAGCTCCTGCAGGCGGATGCGGCCACCGTCGACGCCGTGGCAGGACGAGCAGGCAAAGTCGTGCGGGCCGCCGCGCTGGAAGAACAGGCGCTTGCCCACCTCGTACATGGTCTTTTCCTGGGCATGCGTTTGCGACAGGTTGAACCGCTCACCTTTGGACTGGGTCGCCACATAGGTGGTGATGGCCACCAGGTTGGCGCCCTCGCCTTTTCCGATCGAAGGCGCGGCCTTGTACAGCTCGGCCTCGTTGAGGCCCTGCAGCGTGACCATGCAGTGGATCAGACGCGTCTCCAGGTCCATGACCTTGCCGGTGTCCTTGAAGTAGCGCGGCAGCTCGGTGAAGGCGCCCTTGAGCACACCGGGGCCCTTGCCCAGGTCGCACTGCTCCAGCGAGGCGTTCTTCGGCCCGCGCTTCTGCTTCCACAGTTCCTCACCCTTCATCTCGAAAAGTTCGGCCGGGTTGCCGTCCTGCAGCATCTCGCGGTATTTGTTGATGCCGTCCAGCGCGGCGTTGCCCTGGGCATGCACCGCACCCAGCGCGAAAACGCCACCCATCAGAAGGGCAGCGTGGCGAGCGTCGAATTTCATGGGTCATCTCCTGTTGTTGTGGAAGGCAGTGGCAGCGGCGTGCTGCCAGCGGTCACCGCGGAACCGGCTCCGCCGGGCCGCAGGTGACGCCCCCTGGAGGGGGTCGCGCGAAGCGCGGCGGGGTGTCAGGCGATCGCCGCTTCGTCGGTGCGCGAATCGCCCTTGTTGTCGACCCACTTCACCACGACCTTGTCGCCCTTGGCCGCGCCCTTGAACTTGAAGGACAGGAAGGGGTTCTGCGACACCGAGCCGCTGAACATGGCCTTGAGCACGGTCTTGCCGTTGTGGGTGGCTTCCAGGTCCTTGATGAAGTGGGCGGGAATGAGGGCGCCGGCCGCGTCTTTGCGGGTACCGGGTTCCATGGGGTGGGACATCAGCACGCGAACGGTGGTTTCGTCGCCGGCGAGGGCGGCACGGATGCGCATCGGATCAGCCATGATGGACTCCTGTCAATTCAATGAAATGGGGGAAGGTTCGGGAGGTTCGGGGCGGGTCAGCCGCCGCAGCCACCCAGGGTCACCTTGGTTTCCTTGGTGGCCGAGAAGAGCTTGCCGTCGGCCTTGACCACGGCGATCACGTTGGTGCTCTGGCCCATCTTCAGGCGGGTCTGCACGTCGGCGGCGGTGCCGGCCGGGATCATGAAGCCGCACGACAGCGGGGTCGGGTTCTTCTCGACGATCAGGTACATCTCGGTGGTGTTGGGCAGCTTGCTGGTGGCGCCCACGGGCACCACGGCGCCGTTCTCGGCGATGTCGGGCGACACCACCGACACCTGGTCGCTGGTGGCGGGCGTGCCACCGATGGCCTTGAGTGCGTCTTCCAGCGTCTTGACCTGGAAGCTGGCCTGGTCGACGGCGGCCTGGGCCTGGCTCTGGGTGACGATGCCCAGCGAGACCAGCGTGGCGAACGCGCCGGTGGACTTGAGGGCGGTGCGACGGGATTGGTTCATCTTGAACTCCTGGTGAAAAGAGGGATGGGAGATTATTTGTCGGGAGCGCCGGCCAGCACCCACTCGGCAAGCAGTTTCAGCTCGTCGTCCTTCAGGGCGGGCTGGGGCGGCATGGGCACCGCGCCGTACAGACCCGAACCGCCGGACTTGATGCGCGCGGCCACCACGGCCACGGCGTCGGCCTGGCCCTTGTGCTTGGCGGCCACTTCCTTGTAGGCAGGGCCCACCAGCTTCTTGTCGACCGCGTGGCAGGCCAGGCAGGCGCTCTTGGTGGCCAGGGCCTTGGCGGCGGCGGCGTCGACCGCAAAGGCGCCGGCACACGACAGCAGCGCGGCCGCCGACACGACGATTCGGGAAAGGTGCATGGTCATAGGGTAGTGGCTCCTTGTGATGGGAAGAATGGGGTTTACGAGTAAATCCGAATATTCAATCTGGCTTGTCATTGACTCACTTCGCACCGGCGGCGATCCACTGCGCGATGGCCTTGGCGTCGTCGTCCTTGATCTGGGGCTGGGGCGGCATGGGCACCGCGCCCCACACCCCCGAACCACCGGACTTGATCTTGCCCACCAGGTAGGCCTCGGCATCGGCCCGGCCCTTGTGCTTGGCGGCGATCTCGTTGAAGCCGGGGCCGACGATCTTGTTCTTCACGCCGTGGCAGGCGGTGCAGGCGTTGGCCGCCAGCAGGCTGCTGACGTTCGTGCCCTTGCCGGCCGCCGGCGCGGCGGGTGCCACGGTGGCGGCCGCGGCAGCACCGATCAGCCCCTTGGGCGCGGGCTGGGTGGTGTCGGCGCCACGCACCGGACCGATCACGCGGTTCTGCTGCTGGATGTTGCCGTGCGCGTCGCGCGCGAAGTCGGGCAGGAAGGAATGCACCTTGGGGTCCACCGCGCAGTCCTTCATGCAGGCCACGTTCTTCACGTCGCCCTTGCCATTGACCTTCCACAGTGGCTCGTGGAACACCATGCCGTTGCGGTTGGGCATGCGCTGCTGCACCTCGGCGATGTTCTTGTCGCTCAGTGTGAAGTCGGGCGGCACCACTTCGGCCAGGCTCAGCAGGTAGGCCGTGACGCCGTAGACCTCGTCGGGCTTGAGCGTCTTGGGGTTGTTCCAGGGCATCGCCCGGTTGATGTAGTCCCACAGCGTGGAGAGCGTGGCCACCTTCATCATGGTGGTCTTCTGCGGTGCGGTGCTCTTGGCACCCTCCACCAGCGCGGCCACGCGCCCGGTCTCGATGTCTTTCTTCGTGGTACCGCCGATGATGGGCGTGAACACCTCGTTGGATTCGCCGAAGGAACCATGGCAGGAGGCGCAGCGCGACTCCCACACCGTCTCACCCAGCGAGACGCTGCCCGCACCGGCCGGCAGGCCCTTGAAGTCGGGGCGCACGTCGATGTCCCAGGCCTTGACCTCGGCCGGCGTGGCGTCACGGCCCATGTTCGCCCAGGGTTTGTCCTGTGCAAACGCCGAAGCCGAAGCCAGACCCAAGGCGAGCGCAGCGACGCCGCGAGACAGGCCAAGAAAGCCGTCGAACCGGCTTGGCCGGGCGACAGGCTTTGCCCCCTTGAGGGGGGATGCGTTTACACGAAGTGAATAAGCGACGGGGGTGGGTTTCATTTAGTACACCTGCACGTTGGAGACTTCGCCGTTTTCACCGACCAGCCAGCTCTGGATCGCGTTCTGGTGGTAGACCGACCGTGTGCCGCGCACCGCGCGCAGCTGGTTGATCTTGGGCTGCACATAGCCCGTGCTGTCGATGGCGCGGGCCTGCAGGATGGCGGGCTTGCCATCCCACACCCAGTCGATGTTGAAACGCGTCAGCGCCTTGGGCAGCACCGGGCCTTCGATGCGCGCGGTGCGCCAGTTGCGGCCGCCGTCCACGCTCACATCCACGCGCTTGATCGTTCCGCGGCCCGACCAGGCCAGGCCGGTGACGTTGTAGTAGCCCTTGTCCAGCAGCGTCTGGCCGGCCGAGGGCGTGGTGATGACCGACTTGCACTCCTGGATGCCGGTGTACTGGCGGTGCGTGCCGTCGGGCATGTGGTCGATGTAGTGCACCGCCTCGTCCTTGGTCGCCCACTTCTGGTCGCCCACCTCGATGCGGCGCAGATACTTCACCCAGCTCACGCCCTGGATGCCCGGCACCACCAGGCGCAGCGGGTAGCCGTTCTCGGGCCGCAGCATCTCGCCGTTCATGCCCCAGGCCACGATGCAGTCGTCCATGGCGCGCTCGATGTCGATGGTGCGCGTCATGGACGAACCGTCGGCGCCTTCGGCCAGCACGTATTTCGCCTTCTTCTTGTCGATGCCGCACATCTCCAGCAGTGTCGACAGCAGCACGCCGGTGAACTCCGAGCAGCTGACCATGCCGTGCGTGTACTGCACGGTGGGCACCGCCACGTTGCCCCATTCGGTCGCCGTGTTGGCGCCACATTCGATGAAGTGGATGCGCGAGACGCTGGGCAGGCGCATCAGGTCGTCCATGGTGAACACGCGCTGACGCTTGACCAGACCGTTGACCATCAGGCGGTGCTTGGACGGGTCGATGTCCCACCAGCCCTGGTGGTGGCGCTCGAAGTGCAGGCCGCTGGGCGTGATGATGCCGAACAGGCCCTGCAGCGGCGTGAAGCTCACCGAGGCCTGGTCGACGCGGGTCAGGCCCGGGCTCTGGCGGCGGCGCAGGTTGGTTTCCCACTTGCTGGGCTGGCCGTAGCCCGGGTCCATGGCCACCGGCTGGCCCAGGCCCGTGCTGTGCTCGGGCAGCTTGAGGATGGCGTCCTCGCCCTCCGCACCGGCCGCCATCGCGCGGCTGGCCGCACCAACCGAGGCTGCGACGCCGGCGCCCATGGCCAGGGCATTGCCCATGAAGCGGCGGCGGGCCTTGCGCGCCTGTTCCAGCTTCTCGGCACTCAGGAAATTCTCGGGCGCGGGCAGCACGCGTCCGATCACGTCGTTCAGGTCTTTAGACACTGGTGGGTTCCTTCTCGTTGGCGGGGAATGGACGGGGCGCCGCAACGACGCCCTGTCCGGGTGGGGACAACTCGGCGTCGGCGCGGGCCAGCATCTGCGTCGAGACCGTGCGGCAGAGTTCGATGTAGAGCGGGTCGGCCACGCGGTAGAACACCTGCGTGCCCTCGCGGCGGCGCGACAGCAGGCCGGCCTGGTACATCAGGCCCAGGTGGCGCGAGGCGTTGGCCTGGGCCAGCCCGGTTTCGCGGATCAATCCGTTGACGCACTTCTCTTCCTGGCACAGGGCATGGAGGATGCGCAGGCGCGTGGGCTCGCCGAGCACGCTGAAGTAGCGCGCCACCGACTCGAACACCGACTGCATGCTGTCCACCTGGTCTGTCTCCGGAAGAATTTGATTTCAATCAATCAACTATATGATTGATTGCCTATATACAGATTAGTGTAAACCCGGATTCCTTCGGATCGCTGACAGACGGGACCTCCGATGTCCCGGCCAAAGGCCAACGCACTGACGACGCGCTGACAAAACCCCGCAAATTCGCTTTGATTTCTCTAGGGTTTTTACCGTTCAGGCAGGGTTTTTCCCGGTGCTAGCATCAAGCATCTAAATATGCGAAATCACTGATGCTTTGCCTGCCAGCCGAGGGGCTCTGCTACAGTTTTTGATCCCTTCCCCAACCCCAGTGGAGACAACGATGGTCAAGACAATGAAATGGCTGACGGCGGGCGCCCTGTGTGCCGCCGCCGTGGGAGCGCAGGCCCAGGTGAACCAGGTGCGCGTGTGGGCAGCCGCCTGCGCCAACTGCCATGGCACCGAGGGCCGTGCCCTGCAGGGCAACGAGCCGTTGGCGGGCAAGGACAAGGACGAGCTGTACCAGAAGCTGATGGACTTCAAGAGCGGCCGCAAGCCCGCGACCATCATGCACCAGCTGTCCAAGGGCTACTCCGACGAGCAGCTCAAGGACATCGCCGCCTACTTTGCCGCCCAGAAGAAATAAGGAGCCCACCATGCAACGTCGTCAATTTGTTCAGACCCTGGGCGCCGGTTCGGTCCTCGCGGGCATTGGTGGTCTTGCAGGCTGCGCCACGGGTGGCGGCTACGGCCCCAAGGTGGTGGTGGTCGGTGGCGGCTACGGCGGTGCCACCGCCGCCAAGTACGTGCGCATGTTCTCGGACTACGGCATCCAGGTGACCCTGGTCGAGCCCAACGCGGCCTTCGTCTCCTGCCCCATCTCCAACCTGGTGCTCCAGGGCAGCAAGACCATCGCCGACATCACCACGCCCTACGACAACCTGGAAAAGCGCCACGGTGTGAAGATCGTGCGCGACATGGTCACCAGCATCGACGCCGAGAAGCGCGTGGTGAAGCTGGCCGCCGGTGGCGAGCTGCCCTACGACCGCCTGATCCTCTCGCCCGGCATCGACTTCATGTGGGACACGGTGGCCGGCATGACCAAGCCCGGCGCGCAGGACAAGGTGCTGCACGCCTGGAAGGCCGGCCCGCAGACGGTGGCGCTGCGCAAGCAGCTCGAGGCCATGCCCGACGGCGGCGTGTACGCGCTGTCGATCCCGCTCGCCCCGTACCGCTGCCCGCCCGGCCCCTACGAGCGCGCCTGCATGGTGGCCAACTACTTCAAGAAGGCCAAGCCCAAGAGCAAGGTCGTGATCTTCGACGCCAACGACGACATCCAGTCCAAGAAGGGCCTGTTCATGAAGGCCTGGGACGAGCACTACAAGGGCATCATCGAGTACCGCCCCAAGCACAAGGTGGTCGAGGTCGACGCCTCCACCAACACCCTGAAGTTTGAGTTCAACGACGACTTCAAGGCCGCGGTGGCCAACGTGGTGCCCAACATGCGCGCCGGTGACATCGCCGTGCGCACCGGTCTGGCCACCGCCAACAACCGCTGGTGCGAGGTGGACTTCCTGACCTTCGAGTCGAAGGCGAAGAAGAACATCCATGTGCTGGGCGACGCGATCCAGATCGCCCCGGGCATGCCCAAGTCGGGCCATATGGCCAACCAGCATGGCAAGACCTGCGCCGCGGCCGTGGTCTCGCTGCTGCAGGGCAAGGAGCCGCCGCAGCTGCCGATCTACGCCAACACCTGCTACAGCTTCGTGACCGACGAGGACGTGGTGCACGTGGCCAGCGTGCACCGCTACGACGCCGAGAAGAAGACCATGCTGGCCGTGCCGGGCTCGGGCGGCGTGTCGTCCGCCGCGAGCGAACTCGAAGGCCGCTACGCGCACGCGTGGGCGCGCAACATCTGGGCCGACACCCTGGCCTGACGGACTCCCGCAGCGCCCCGGTGTCTCATCGGGGCGCTTTTTTTCGCAAACAAATATCAGTCAGAGGTTATGCAATGAAGGCCCACCGACTCACCCTGCTCGCTCTCTTGGCGCTGGCCGGCACCACCGCCTGGGCCCAGGCCGACGAGGCGCGGGCCAAGAAGATCGCGGGCGGCTCCTGCTTCCTGTGCCATGGCGCGCAGGGCGAGTCGACCAGCGAGGTGTTTCCGCGCCTGGCCGGGCAGCACGCCGAATACATCACCAAGCAGCTCACCGCTTTCAAGAGCGGCGCGCGCAAGAGCACGGCCATGGTGGAGATGGTCAGCAAGCTCACACCGGACGAGATGGTGGCGTTGGGCAAGTACTACGAGAAGTTCGTGCTCCCGCGCGAAGAAGCCAAAGACCCGCAGCTCGCCGCCATGGGCCGCTACATCTTCCACAACGGCAACAAGTTCAGCGGCGTGCCGGCCTGCGTGAGCTGCCACGGCACCAACGCCGAGGGCGCCGCCAACCTGCCCCGCCTGGCGGGCCAGATCCCGGGCTACATCCACACACAGCTCAAGTCCTTCAACAAGCGCGAGCGCACCAACGACAACGCGGTGATGCACGCGGTGGTGGAGAAGATGACGGAGCTGGAGATGGCGGCCGTGGCGGAATACGTCAGCAGCAAATAAAACGAACCCCCACGCTCCGCCGCTGCGCGGGTCGCTGCCCCCCGAGGGGGCGCGAATTCAGCTTGGGGCGGCCCGGCGCTGGATTCCGAGCCCCCACGCTCCGCCGCTGCGCGGGTCGCTGCCCCCTGAGGGGGCGCGAATTCAGCTTGGGGCGGCCCGGCGCTGGATTCAACCCTGCGTGGCGCGCCTGGAAAACGCGCGCCGCACCACCGCCGCGCCTGCACCGCTGCCGCTGTCGGGCGCGGTGGCCTGCGCGGTCGACACCGGCTGCGTGGGCGCGCACCGCAGCGCGTCGAAGGTGGCTTTCAGCTCCTTCTTCAGGGTCCTGAGCTGCGCCATGTGCGCGTCGATCTGCGCCATCTTGGCCTGCAGCTGCTGCTCGATCTCGGCGCGGCCGAAGGAACCCTTCGCCACCTGGGGCAGGATGGCCCGGATCTCTGACAGCGAGAACCCCAGCGCCTGTGCGCCCCGCACGAACCGCACGGCGGCGACATCGGCGTCGGTGTAGCTCCGGTAGCGGTTGGCCTGACGCCGTGGCGCGCCGATGAGGCCTTGTTTCTCGTAGTAGCGGACGGTGTCGGTGGACACCCCGGCCGCCTGGGCGAACTGGCTGATGTTCATGGTGGCGCGGGCGTGGGAGCCGTCTGAATGGGTGCTTGACATTGGAGCATGGACCAGACTTTACGCTCAGCCGATCCATCCATCAGGCCACAAAAAATGCTCCGATCCTTTCTGCACTTGTGCTCGCTCCTCCTGCCGGTCGTCATGTCGGCCACGCTGCAGGCCCAGACCGTTTCCCCGCCGCCCGGCTCCCCGCCGAAGGTCGGCTTTGCCATCATCAAAACCTCGCAGGTGGCCGTGCCGCAGGCCCTGCTGGTGCCCGGCGGCGACATCACCCGGCAGGTGAACTCCAACTTCTCGGCGTTCCTGATCAAGCACCACGGCGACTACCTGCTGTTCGACACCGGCCTGGGCGAGCAGATCGATGCCCAGTACCAGCAGGGCATGCCGCTGTGGTGGCGGCCCTTCTTCACCTACGACAAGCCGGTGGTGAGCGCGCACACGCAGCTGGACAGGGCCGGCATGCCGCCGCTGCAGCGCGTGATCCTGAGCCACAGCCACTGGGACCACGCCGGCGGCGTGCAGGACTTCCCGGAAGCGCGGATCGGCATTGCCGCGGCAGAGCGACCCCGGTTGCGCGCTCCGAGCACCGGCCCCGGAGGCACCTGGGCCTCACAGGTCGATGCGGACACCATCCGGTGGGAGGATCTGGCGTTCCAGCCCGTGCCGTTCATGGGCTATCCCGAAAGCCTCGACCTCTACCAGGACGGCACCGTGGTGCTGGTCCCGATGCCCGGCCACACCCCGGGCTCGCTGGGCCTCTTCGTCACCACCGACTCCGGCCGGCGGTATTTCTTCATCGGGGATGCGGCCTGGACCCTGGCGGCCTTGCGGCAGGGCGCACCCAAGTTCCGGGTGGCGGGAAAGCTGGTCGACGGGGACGCCCCGCGGACGCAAACCAGCCTGGAACAGGTGCGTGCGCTGATGCAGGCCGACCCGGATCTGGTCGTGGTGCCGGCCCACGACAGCGCCGTGCAGGACGCCCTGGGCTACTTCCCGGCCTGGGTCCGCTGAGCGGCGCCGGCACGCATGCGCCGGTACAGCCAGCCGGCGATGGCCAGGTTCAGCAGGTTCCAGGCGATGCCGTTGATGAAGGCGGCGTCGTAGCTGCCGGTCATGTCGAAGATCCAGCCCGAAAGCCAGCCGCCCAGCGCCATGCCGATCAGGGTGGCCATGATCACCGCGCCAACCCGCGCGCCCACCTCCTGCAGCGCGAAGTGCTCGCGGATGATGATGGCGTAGGACGGCACGATGCCGCCCTGGAACAGGCCGAACAGGGCCGACACCACGTACAGCGGCACCATGCCGTCGAAGGGCAGGAACAGCAGCAGCGCCACGCCCTGCAGCGCCGAGCCCAGCAGCAGGGTGCGGATGCCGCCGATGCGGTCGCAGATGAAGCCCGAGACGAGGCGGCTGACGATGCCGCTGGCCAGCATCAGCGAGAGCATCTCGGCGCCGCGCGCGGCGCCGTAACCGAGGTCGGTGCAATACGCCACGATGTGCACCTGCGGCATCGACATCGCCACGCAGCAGCCCACGCCCGCCACGCACAGCAGCCACTGGGCGCTGGACGGGCTGAGGCCGAAGGGGCGGCTGCGGTCGGCGGCTGGCGCGGCGCCCGCAGCCGCCACGGTCTGCGGCGGCGCCAGCGGTGGCCGCTGCCGCATCAGGCCCGAGAGCGCGAGCATGCCCAGGCCGCAGACCAGACCCATGATCGTGTACGTGGGTCGCCAGCCGATGGTCTCGATGCCGTGCTGCACCAGCGGCGGCCAGAGCGCGCCGGCGATGTAGTTGCCGCTGGCGCAGATCGCCACCGCGATGCCGCGGCGCCGGTTCCACCACTGCGAGGTGTCGGCCAGCAGCGGCGCGAAGGTGGAGGCACCGCCCAGCAGGCCGAGCAGGCCGTGCGCGAGACCGAAGGTCCAGATGCTGCCGGACTGCGCAGCCCAGAGAAAGCCGCCCGCCACCGCCAGCGCGCCCACCCAGAGCACCTTCATCAGGCCGTGCCGGTCGGCCATGCGGCCGGTCCAGATGCCGCCGATGCCCAGACACACCATCATGAAGGTGTAGGGCAGCGATGCGCTGGCGCGGTCGATGCCGAACTCGGTCTGCACCGTGGGCAGCACCACCGACACCACATACATGCTGCTGTTGCCCAGCACCACCAGGCCCAGGGCCACCAGCAGCCGCCAGGCGGCCTGGCGCGAATCGATGACGGACGGGTCGGCGTGCAGGGGTCGGTTCATCCCCGCAATCTAACGCAAGGGCTGCGCCGTCTCGTGTCTCGGGGGCAGCTTGCACCGCCCGGGCTGTTCAGGCCACCTGCGCAGCCAGCTCGCCCTTGTCGTAGCGCTTCTGCATGGCCTCCAGGCTGTGCACCTTCGTGATCTTGCTGGCCATGCCGGCGGCACCGAAGGCTTCGTAGCGCGCCGCGCAGATCGCCTGCATGGCCTTGGTCGCTTCCTTGTAGAACTTGCGCGGGTCGAAGTTCTTGCGGTCTTCGGCCAGGTGCTTGCGGATGGCACCGGTGCTGGCCATGCGCAGGTCGGTGTCGATGTTCACCTTGCGCACGCCATTGCGGATGCCTTCGACGATCTCGTCCACCGGCACGCCATAGGTCTGGCCCATGTCGCCGCCGTACTGGTTGATGATGGCCAGCCAGTCCTCGGGCACGCTGGACGAGCCGTGCATCACCAGGTGCACGTTGGGAATGCGCTGGTGGATTTCCTTCACGCGGTCGATGCGCAGCACCTTGCCGCTGGGCTTGCTGGTGAACTTGTAGGCGCCGTGGCTGGTGCCGATGGCGATGGCCAGCGCGTCCACCTGGGTCTTGGTCACGAAGTCGGCGGCCTCGTCCGGGTCGGTCAGCAGCATGGAATGGTCCAGCTCGCCTTCGGCGCCATGGCCGTCTTCCTCGCCGGCCTTGCCGGTTTCCAGCGAGCCCAGGCAACCCAGCTCGCCTTCCACCGACACGCCGCAGGCGTGGGCGAGGTCCACCACCTGTTTGGTGGTGTTGACGTTGTATTCGTAGCTCGCGGGCGTCTTGCCGTCGGCCAGCAGGCTGCCGTCCATCATCACCGAAGAAAAGCCCGACTGGATCGAGCGGAAGCACACGCCGGGCGTGGCGCCGTGGTCCTGGTGCATGCAGACGGGGATGTGCGGGTACATCTCGATCGCGGCGGCGATCAGGTGGCGCAGGAAGGGCTCGCCCGCGTAGGACCGCGCGCCGGCCGAACCCTGCAGGATGACCGGGCTGTCCACCTGGTCGGCCGCCTGCATGATGGCCTGCACCTGCTCCATGTTGTTGACGTTGAAGGCCGGCAGGCCGTAGCTGTTGTCGGCCGCGTGGTCGAGCAGTTGGCGAAGGGAAATCAGGGCCATGAGGTTGTCTCCGTGGGATTGAAAAATCGGGTCAGGGCTCGGCGCGGCGGGCAAGCACTTCAAACGCCGGCAGCGTCTTGCCTTCCAGCACTTCCAGGAAGGCGCCGCCGCCGGTGGAGATGTAGCCCACATCCTTCTCGATGCCGTACTTGGCAATCGCGGCCAGCGTGTCGCCACCACCGGCGATGCTGAAGGCGCTGGACTCGGCAATCGCCTGGGCGATCACCCTGGTGCCGTTCTCGAAGGCCGCGAACTCGAACACGCCCACCGGGCCGTTCCAGACGATGGTGCCGGCCTGCTTGAGCTTCTGTGCCAGCCTGGCCGCGGTCTTGGGGCCGATGTCCAGGATCAGGTCGTCGTCGGCCACCTCGGTGGCGGCTTTCACCGTCGCTTCGGCGTCGGCCGCGAAAGCCTTGGCGCAGACCACGTCCTCGGGGATCGGCACCTCGGCGCCGCGCGCCTTCATGGCGGCGATCACCGCCGTGGCCTCGCCCAGCAGGTCGGGCTCGGCCAGGCTCTTGCCGATCTTCAGGCCGGCGGCGAGCATGAAGGTGTTGGCGATGCCACCGCCGACGATCAGGCCGTCCACGTTCCTGGCCAGGCTCTGCAGGATGGTCAGCTTGGTGCTGACCTTGCTGCCGGCGACGATGGCGACCAGCGGGCGCTTGGGCGCGGCCAGTGCCTTGCCGATGGCGTCCATCTCGGCCGCCAGCAGCGGGCCGGCGCAGGCGATGGGTGCCGTCTCGGCGATGCCGTAGGTCGTGCCCTCGGCACGGTGCGCGGTGCCGAAGGCGTCGTGCACGAAGATGTCGCAGAGCTTGCCCAGCTTGGCGGCCAGCTCGGGCTTGTTCTTCTTCTCACCCACGTTCAGGCGGCAGTTCTCCAGCAGCACCACCTCGCCGGGGCCGACGGCAAAGCCGCCGTCCACCCAGCCGGACACCAGCCGCACCTCGATGCCGAGCAGGTCGGACAGCCGCCGAGCCACGGGAGAGAGCGAGTCCTCCGGCTTGAACTCACCTTCGGTGGGGCGGCCCAGGTGGGAGGTGACCATCACGGCCGCGCCGGCGTCCAGCGCCATCCGGATCGCTGGAATCGAGGCGCGCACGCGCGTGTCCTCGGTGATGTTGCCGTCATCGTCCATGGGCACATTGAGATCGGCCCGGATGAAGACGCGCTTGCCGCGGGCAAAGCCGCTGCGGCACACGTCGCTGAATCGGAGGAATTTCATCGCAGCCTCCGGGCTCAGTTCGCGCCCACGTGCTGCACGAAGCGCATCATGTTGCAGGTGTAGCCGTACTCGTTGTCGTACCAGCTCACCACCTTCACGAAGCTCTTGTCCAGCGCGATGCCGGCGTCGGCGTCGAAGATCGAGGGCATGGAACAGCCGCGGAAGTCGGTGGAGACCACCTTGTCGCCGGTGTAGCCCAGCACGCCCTTGAGCGGCCCTTCGCTGGCGGTCTTCATCGCAGCACAGATGTCGTCGTAGCTGGCCTCGGCGTTCAGCTCCACCGTCAGGTCCACCACCGACACGTCGGAGGTCGGCACGCGGAAGGCCATGCCGGTGAGCTTCCTGTTCAGCGCGGGCAGCACCACGCCCACGGCCTTGGCGGCACCGGTGGACGACGGAATGATGTTTTCCAGAATGCCGCGGCCACCGCGCCAGTCCTTGCTCGACGGGCCGTCCACCGTCTTCTGCGTGGCGGTCGCCGCGTGCACCGTGGTCATCAGGCCGCGCTTGATGCCGAAGCGGTCATTGAGCACCTTGGCCACCGGGGCCAGGCAGTTGGTGGTGCAGGACGCGGCCGAGACGATGGCTTCGCCCGCGTAGGTCGCGTGGTTCACGCCGAACACGAACATGGGCGTGTCGTCCTTGGACGGGGCCGACTGCACGACCTTCTTGGCGCCGGCATCGATGTGCTTCTGGCAGCTGTCCTTGGTCAGGAAGAAGCCGGTGGATTCGATCACCACGTCGGCGCCCACCTCGTTCCACTTCAGGTTCGCCGGGTCCTTCTCGGCCGTCAGGCGGATCTTGCGGCCGTTGACCACCAGGTGATTCCCGTCCACGGCCACCGTGCCCTTGAAGCGGCCGTGCACCGAGTCGTATTGCAGCATGTAGGCCAGGTAGTCGGGCTCCAGCAGGTCGTTGATGGCCACGACCTCGATGTCCTTGAACTCCGCTTCCTGCGCCACCGCGCGGAACACCATGCGGCCGATGCGGCCGAAGCCGTTGATGCCGATCTTGAGGCTCATGTCTTCTGTCTCCGGATGAAATAAATAAAAGAGGCGTTCAGGCCGAAGCGGCGTTGGCACGCAGGCTCAGCGAGGTGGTCAACGCCGAAAGGTCGGGGATCACGCGGTCGGGCCCGCAGGCCTCGATGGGTTCGCCCATGTTGTAGCCATAGGGCAGCGCCCAGACGGCGATGCCGGCGTTGCGCGCGGTGGCCACGTCGATGGACGAGTCGCCCACGAACACGGCCCGCTCCCGCGCCACGCCGAAGCGCAACAGGCAGTCGTCGACGGCGGCCGGGTTGGGCTTCTTCACCGGCAGCGTGTCGCCGCTGATGACGCGGTGAAACAGCGGCGTGAGGCCGTGCACGTCGAGCACGGTCTGCGTGTAGCGCCCTTCCTTGTTCGTCACCACGGCCAGCTTCACGCCTGCCGCACGCAGCGCCTCCAGGCTCTCGCGCACCTTCGGATAGAGGTGGCTGCGCGTGCCGCAGCGCGCCTGGTAGTGCCGGCCGAACTCGGCCTCGATGGGGCCGAACGCGTCGGACGCGCGCACCTCGGCCGGTGCGATGCCCACGGCCTGGGCCAGGGCCTTGATCAACAGCTCGCGCGTGCCGTGTCCGATCCAGTCGTCCACCTGCTGCTGCGCCACGGGCGCATGGCCCAGACCGGTGAGCGTGTCGTTGACCGCATCGGCGATCTCGGGCGCAGTCTCCACCAGGGTGCCGTCGAGATCGAACAGCACCATGTCAAAAAGGCGGGCGTCCATCAGTGGGTTCCCACGACGATGTGCTCGGGCAGCGGCTCCTCGCGGCGGTGCGAAGCGCGGTGCACCAGGGTGCGCACGGCATCGGCCACGCGCCCGGCCGTGATGCCGAAGTGCTGGTACAGCTCTTTGGCCGGCGCCGACTCGCCGAACGTGGCGATGCCCACCACCACGCCGGTGCGGCCCACGTACTTGCGCCAGAAATCGGGGTGCGCGGCCTCCACCGCCACCGTGGGCAGCGAGAGCGGCAGCACCTTGTCCTGGTAGGCCTCGCTCTGGCGGTCGAACACATTGGTGCTGGGCATGGAGACCACGCGCGTGCGCACGCCGTCGGCGGCCAGCGCCTTCTGGGCCGCCAGCGCGATCTCGATCTCCGACCCCGTGGCCACGATCACCGCCTGTGGGCTCTCCATGTCGGACAGGACGTAGCCACCCCGGCGGATCTGCCCTGCGGTGACCTGACCGGTCACACACGGCAGGTTCTGGCGCGAGAGACACAGCGCGCTCGGGCCGTCGCGGCGTTCGATGGCGCAGGCCCAGGCGACCGCGGTCTCCAGCCCGTCGGCGGGGCGCCACACGTCCAGCCCCGGGATGAGGCGCAGGCTGGGCACATGCTCGACGCTCTGGTGCGTCGGCCCGTCTTCGCCCAGGCCGATGGAGTCGTGCGTGAACACGTGGATGACGCGCTGCTTCATCAGCGCGGCCATGCGGATGGCGTTGCGGCTGTAGTCGGAGAACGTGAGGAAGGTGCCGCCGTAGGGGATGTAGCCCCCGTGCAGCGCAATGCCGTTCATGATGGCCGCCATGCCGAACTCGCGCACGCCGTAGCTCAGGTGGTTGCCCCAGGTGTCGCGGCCAGCCTTCACGCAGCCCTTGAAGTTGGTGAGGTTGGAGCCCGTGAGGTCGGCGCTGCCGCCGAAGAACTCGGGCACCAGAGCACTGAAGGCATCGAGTGCGTTCTGGCTGGCCTTGCGGGTGGCCACCGGGTCGGTCTTGGCCGCAATGCTCTCGAACAACGCGGGCAGGCGGGCCTCGAAATCGGCCGGCAGATCGCCCGCCACGCGGCGCTCGAACTCGGCCGCCTCGGCGGGGAACTCGGTGCGGTAAGCCTCGAAGCGCTGGCGCCAAACGCGCTCGGCCGCGGCACCGCGCTCGCGGGCGTTCCACGCGGCGCCGACGTCGGCCGGGATCTCGAACGGCGCCGCCGTCCAGCCCAGCGCCTCGCGTGTGGCCTGCACCTCGGCCGCGCCCAGGGCCGCACCGTGCACGTCGTGCGTGCCGGCCTTGTTGGGCGAGCCCATGCCGATCACGGTCTTGCAGCAGATCAGGGTGGGCTTGCCGTCGGCGCGCACGCCCTGCTTCTTCGCGGCGACCAGCGCAGCCTCGATGGCCGCCGGGTCGTGGCCGTCCACGTCCGGAATCACGTGCCAGCCATAGGCCTCGAAGCGCTTGGGCGTGTCGTCGGTGAACCAGCCTTCGACGTGGCCGTCGATGGAGATGCCGTTGTCGTCGTAGAAGGCCACCAGCTTCGAGAGGCGCAGCGTGCCGGCGAGCGCGCAGGCCTCGTGGCTGATGCCTTCCATCATGCAGCCGTCGCCCAGGAAGACGTAGGTGAAGTGGTCGACGATGGTGTGGTCCGGCCGGTTGAACTCCTGCGCCAGCAGCTTCTCGGCCAGCGCCATGCCGACGCCGTTGCTGATGCCCTGGCCCAGCGGGCCGGTGGTGGTTTCCACGCCGGGAGTGATGCCGACCTCGGGGTGGCCCGCGGTCTTGCTGTGCAGCTGGCGAAACTTCTTCAGTTCCTCCATCGGCAGGTCGTAGCCCGTGAGGTGCAGCAGCGCGTAGATCAGCATCGAGCCGTGGCCGTTGGACAGCACGAAGCGGTCGCGGTCGGGCCAGTGCGGGTTGGCCGGGTTGTGGCGCAGGTGCCGGTTCCACAGCACCTCGGCGATGTCGGCCATGCCCATGGGTGCGCCGGGGTGGCCGCTCCTGGCTTTCTCGACCGCGTCGACGGCGAGCATGCGGATGGCGTTGGCCATCTGGCGGGCGAGTTCGGGGGTCGGGTTTTTCATGTCTGTCTCCTCGTCCCGATCAACCCTGCCCCAGCGCGCGCTTCTTGCGTTCCATCATCCGCCAGATGAAGGGCGTGAAGATGAGCTGCATCGCCAGTTCCATCTTGCCGCCGGGCACCACGATGGTGTTGGCGCGGCTCATCCACGAGCCGTTGATCATGGACAGCAGGTACTGGAAGTCGATGCCTTTGGGCTTGGCGAAGCGGATCACCACCATGCTCTCGTCGGCACTCGGGATGTCGCGCGCGATGAAGGGGTTGGAGGTGTCCACCACTGGCACGCGCTGGAAGTTCACGTGCGTCAGGCCGAACTGCGGGACGATGTAGTTCACGTAGTCGGGCATGCGGCGCAGGATGGTGTCGACCACCGCCTCCTGGCTGTAGCCGCGCTGGGTCTTGTCGCGGATCAGCTTCTGCGTCCATTCCAGGTTGATCGAGGGCACCACGCCGATCAGCAGGTCGGGGTAGCGCGCAATGTCCACGGTGTCGGTCTTCACCGCGCCGTGCAGGCCTTCGTAGAACAGCAGGTCGGTGTCGGCCGGGATCTCTTCCCAGGGCGTGAAGGTGCCCGGTTCCTGCTGGTAGGGCGCCGCTTCTTCGGCGTTGTGCAGGTACTTGCGGCATTTGCCGCTGCCGTCGGTGGCGTACTGGCGGAACAGGCCTTCGATCTCCTCGAACAGGTTGCCCTCGGCGCCGAAGTGGCTGAAGTGCTGGTTGCCCTTGGCCTCCTCCTCGGCCATGCGCACCTTCATGGCCTTGCGGTCGTAGCGGTGGAAGCTGTCGCCTTCGATGACGGCGGCCGTCAGCTCTTCGCGGCGGAAGATGTTCTGGAAGGTGCGCGTCACCGTGGAGGTGCCTGCGCCGCTGGAACCCGTGATGGCGATGATGGGATGTCGTTCTGACATGGCTTGTCTCCGGAGATGAAAAATGCGGTGCGAGGCTCAGGCAAGGAACAGCGAGCGCTCTGCGAACAGCGGGTTGTCGTCCTTGTAGGCCACCGGTTCTCGGTGGTAGCGCTCGATGCGCTCGACCTCGTGTTTGCTGCCGAAGACCAGGCCGATGCGCTGGTGCAGCGCCGTGGGCTGGACGGTGAGCATGGGTTCGCGGCCGGTGCTGGCACGGCCGCCGGCCTGCTCCATGATCATGGCGATGGGGTTGGCCTCGTACAGCAGGCGCAGGCGGCCCGGCTTGCTGGTGTCCTTGGTGTCGCGCGGGTACATGAAGACGCCGCCGCGCATCAGGATGCGGTGCGCCTCGGCCACCATGGACGCGATCCAGCGCATGTTGAAGTCCTTGCCGCGCGGTCCGGTCTTGCCGGCCAGGCACTCGTCCACGTAGCGCTTCACCGGCGCTTCCCAGAAGCGCGCGTTCGACGCGTTGATGGCGAACTCCTGCGTGTCCTCGGGCACCTTCAGGTTGGGGTGGGTCAGCATGAACTGGCCCAGGTTCGGGTCCAGCGTGAAGCCGGCCACACCGTTGCCCACGGTCAGCACCAGCATGGTGGTGGGGCCGTAGAGCGCGTAGCCCGCGGCCATCTGCTGCGTGCCGGGCTGCAGGAAGTCGGCCTCCACCACGTCGCGGCCGGAGTCGATCACGTCCTGCGGCGCGCGCAGGATGGAGAAGATCGAACCCACGGTCACGTTCACGTCGATGTTGCTCGAACCATCAAGCGGGTCGAACACCAGCAGGTACTTGCCGCGCTGCTGCGTCTCGGGAATCTGGTACGGGTGGTCCATCTCTTCGGACGCCATGCCCGCCAGGTGGCCGCCCCACTCGGTCATCTGGGTGAAGTACTCGTTGCTGATCACGTCCAGCTTCTTCTGCACCTCGCCCTGCACGTTGACGCTGGTGCTCACCTCGGGCTCGGCACCCGGGTTGCCCAGCACGCCGCCGAGTTCACCGAAGGCGACCGAGCGCGCGATGGCCTTGCAAGCCAGGGCCACGTCCAGCAGCAGGGCGTTGAAGTCGCCGCTGGCACCGGGGTAGCGGCGGCGTTGTTCGATCAGGTATTGCGTGAGCGTGAAGCGGCGGCGCGTGGTCATGGCAGGGCTTTCGGAGGTTTCAGGAATTCGAGGCTTGGGCAGGGGTTCTCAGCGCCGGGCCGCCCCAAGCTGAGAACGCGCCCCCTCGGGGGGCAGCGACTCGCGAAGCGACGGAGCGTGGGGGCTTGCGTTCTGGCGAAGCTGGCGCATCACGTTGCGATACCCGCCGTCGTTGTCGGGCGCGCCGAACACGGCGCTGCCGGCGACCAGGGTGTCGGCCCCGGCGGCGACGATCTCGGCGATGTTGTCGACCTTCACGCCGCCGTCCACTTCCAGCCAGATCTCGCGGCCGGTCTCGACCTTTACCGCATCGATGCGGCGGCGCGCGTCGCGCAGCTTGCCCAGCGTGGACGGAATGAACTTCTGGCCGCCGAAGCCCGGGTTCACGCTCATCAGAAGCACCAGGTCCAGCTTGTCCATGACGTGGTCCATCAGCGCAAGCGGCGTGGCCGGGTTGAACACCAGGCCGGCCTTGCAGCCGTGGTCGCGGATCAGCTGCAGCGTGCGGTCCACATGGCGGCTGGCCTCGGGGTGGAAGCTGATGAGGTTGGCGCCGGCCTTGGCGAACAGCGGGATCAGCGCGTCCACCGGCTCGACCATCAGGTGCACGTCGATGCCGATCCTCACGTGCGGGCGGATCGCCTCGCACACCAGCGGCCCGATGGTGAGGTTGGGCACGTAGTGGTTGTCCATCACGTCGAAGTGCACCAGGTCGGCACCGGCGGCTTCGATGGCGCGCACCTCCTCGCCCAGGCGGGCGAAGTCGGCGGAGAGGATGGAGGGGGCGATGCGGATGGCGGACATGGCGGGCAGGTCGATGGCTGGACGGGACATCACTGGGCGTGCCATTCGCGCAGCCGCGGCACGCTGACCTGCGTCAGGTCGGTCACGGTGCGCAGCGCACCCTTGAAGTCGTGGTGGGCGGTGAAGCGGTTGGGCGTGATCACCGTCTTCAGGCCGGCGGCGGTGGCGGCGCGCAGGCCGTTGGACGAGTCCTCGAAGGCCACGCAGTCGGCGGCGCGGAAGCCCAGGTCGGCCAGCACCTTCATATAGACCTGCGGGTGCGGCTTCTTGATGGGCGCGTTGCTGGCGTCGCCCACGGCCAGGAAGTGCCCGCGCCAGTCGGGGCCGATGGCGGTGCGCAGCAGGGCCGCGATGTTCACCGGCGAGGTGGTGGTGGCAATGGCCAGCTGCAGGCCCTGGGCGCGGGCCTCGCTCATCAGCGCCAGCACGCCGGGCCGCAGGGTCACGGCGCCCTGGAGCACCGCGTTCTCGTAGTACGCGGTCTTGGTTTCGTGCAGCCGGGTCACCAGATCCTTCACCGCGCCCGCGTCGACCTCCTTGTGGTCGGGGTTCACGCTGTGCCAGTAGTGCATCAGCCGCTCACGCCCGCCGGAAATGTCCAGCAGGCGGATGTACTCGTCCACCCCCCAGCGCCAGTCCAGCCCTTCCTGGCGGAAGGCGTGGTTGAAAGCCTCCAGGTGCAGGCCTTCGGTGTCGGCCAGCGTGCCGTCAACGTCGAAGATCAGGGCCTTGAGCATGTCCGTTCACCTTTTTCATGCAATGGGATTCGAGGGGGTGAAGGGACTGTATGGCGCACTTTAAATAAGGTAAATTCACATATCGTTGACTTTGACTTAAGCAATTACTTAATGAAGAACGCCACCTTCCGCCAGTTGCGGGTGTTCAACGAGGTCGCCCGCCACCTCAGCTTCGCGCGCGCGGCCGAGGCCCTGCACCTCACGCCGCCCGCGGTCACGATGCAGATCAAGGAGCTGGAAGGCCACGTCGGGCTGCCGCTGTTCGAGCGCTCAGGCCGCCAGGTGGCGCTGACCACGGCCGGCGAGTACATGCTGGTCTACGCACGCAAGGTGCTGGCCACGCTCAAGGACGCCGAGGACACCGCTGCGCGCCTCAAGCAGGTCGAGGCCGGGCAGCTGACCATCGGCATGGTGAGCACCGCCAAGTACTTCCTGCCGCCGCTGCTGGCGCAGTTCCAGCACGAACACCAGGGGGTGGAAATCCGGCTGGAGGTGGGCAACCGCGAGCAGTTGGTGAAGATGCTGCAGGGCAACGAGGTGGACATCGCCATCATGGGCCGCCCGCCCCGCGAACTGGCCACGCGCGTCGAGCCCTTCGCGGCCCACCCGCATGTGTTCGTGGCGCCGGTGGACCACCCGCTGATGCGCATCGGCCACCCCACGGTGGAGAGCCTGCGGCCCTACGGCTTCATCCTGCGCGAACCGGGTTCGGGCACGCGGGCGGCGATGGAGAAGTTCCTGGAGAAGTCGCGCATGGAGCCGCGCGTGGTGATGGAGATGGGCAGCAACGAGACCATCAAGCAGGCGGTGATGGCCGGCATGGGCATCAGCTTCCTCTCGCTGCACACCATCGGACTCGAACTCGAACACGGCCTGATCGCCATCCTCGACGTGGAGGGCACGCCCATCGTGCGCGCCTGGAACGTGGTGCACACGCTGTCCAAGCTGCTCTCACCCTCGGCCGAGGCCTTCCGCTACTTCATGCTCGAACACGCCGAGCGCTACCTGGCCGACAAGTACGGCCGCCACCTGCGGCTGCAGCCGGCCGGCTGAGCGAGCCGCTTCAGAGCGGCTCGACGCGCGAGAGGTCGGGCCGCTCCAGCCACTGGGCGAACTCGTCGGCCAGTTGTTCGGCCGCCGCGGTCGCGCCGTTCCACACCTTCATGCGGCCCGCCAGGTCCTGGCCGTAGCGGGTGAAGTCGTTGCGGTCGGGCAGCTTGCCCTCTGGCAGGGTGCGCACCCAGCCGGGGTCGGGCGCGATCACCAGCATGCGGTCCAGCGCGTGGCTGGCCACATGCCGCCGCTTCCAGGCCTTGTCCAGCCAGCCCGGCACCACGGCCTGCTGGAAGTGCGGGTAGAGCACGATGGGCGACGCCTCGGGCGTGCGGTAGTGCAGGTGCAGGTGGTAGTCGGTGATGCCGCCGTCCCAGTAGGCGCCGGCCGGCGCGCCCGGGATGTGCTGCACCGGCCGCAGCACGAAGGGAATGGAACAGCTGGCCTGCAGCGCCGGCATGAAGTTCTCGGCGCTGAGCGGAATCTGGCGCGTGCGGAAGTCGTGGGTGGCGAACGGCAGGGGCGCCGCGTGGCCCGAGGCCGCCGAGGAGAACACCACCCGCTCCAGCCAGGCGCCCAGCGCCTTGCGGCCCACCGCGTTGCTGACGAAGGCGCCCAGATAGCCCAGCGGCGTGCGCAGGGCGCCGTCGCGCGCCAGCACATGGCGCCCGCGCGAGGCCACGATGTGCAGGCGGTAGCGCGGGTGCGCCAGCACCTCGTTCACACGGCCGCCATAGAAGCGCTGTAAGTTGCTCGCGAACTGCCCGCTGATCTGCTCGGGCGTGGCGCGCTTCTTTCCGGGCGGCAGCTCGAAGTGCTGGGCGATGTATTCGCGCTGCAGGTGCATCAGCGCCGCCGCGGGGTCGTCCAGGCAGGCGGTGGCCATGCGCCAGGCGCCGATGGACGCGCCCACCAGGTCGACCGGCTGGGCGCTGCGCGGCAGCCACTGGCCAAAGATGAAGCGGTCCAGCGGACCGAGGATCAGGCCCTTGGGGCCGCCCGCCGCGGCGGGAATGGCGCCGACGTCCTGCGGGCGCAGGCCCTGCTCGCGCAGGTGGCGCAATGCCGCAGGCCCGGCGTAGAAGCGCAATGAGGGTGTGGACACAGATTCGGGCGGCACCGGGTTAACCCGGACGCCGTTGACAGCAGAGTGACAGACGAGGGAACTGAAATGCCGATTGGAACCGAAACCCGAGGAGACACACGAATGCACCGACGACAGCTCCTGCTCGCCGGCGCGGCCAGCGCCGCCGCTTTCCACCCGGTGCTGCGCGCGCAGGCCCCTGCGGGCGTGGCCCCGAAGCCGCTGGCGTCCATGCGCATCTACATCCCCGGTGGTGAGGGCGGCGGCTGGGACCAGACCGGCCGCGCCCTGGGCGCATCCCTCCAGGCCGCCGGCCTGGCCGGCAAGATCAGCTACGAGAACAAGGGCGGCAAGGGCGGCACCATCGGCCTGGCCGACTTCGTGGCCCGCTACAACAGCGACCCCGGCGCCCTGCTGGTCGGCGGCATGGTGATGCTGGGTGCGATCGCGGTCGGCCGACCCGAGGTGACGCTGGCCCAGGTCAGCCCGGTGGCCCGGCTCACCAACGACTACATGGTGCTGGTGGCCAAGACCGGCTCACAGCCGGCCACCATGGCCGCGCTGGTGGAAGCCATGCGCAAGGACCTGGGCAAGGTCGCCTTCACCGGCGGTTCGGCCGGTGGTGTCGACCACATGCTCGCAGGCATGATCGCCCGCCAGCTGCGGCTGGACGTGACCAAGCTGAAGTACCTGCCCACCGCCAGCGGCCGCGAAGCGACGGCCCTGCTGGACAAGGGCGAAGCCCAGGTGGCGATCTCCAGCTACAGCGAGTTCCAGGCCGACATCGAGAAGAAGGCGCTCACGCCGCTGGCGATCTCCTCGCGCAAGACGCTCTACGGCGTGCCCTCGCTCACCGAGCAGGGCGTCAACACCGAGCTGGGCAACTGGCGCGCGGTGTTCGGCCCGGGCCAGGTGCCCGAGGCAGACCGCGAGAACCTGCGGCGCATCGTGGTCACCGCCACGCAGCACCCGTCGTGGATCCAGTCGCTTCAGGAAAGGAAATGGCTCGGTGCGCTGCAGCACGGCAAGGACTTTGCCGAGCAGCTCACCATCGAGCAGGCCATCGCCAGCGCGGTGACCATGATGCTGCGCCTCAAGAGCTGAGGCCCCGCCGCCGCGGTCTCAGTCTTCGTGCGCGACGGCTTCCTCGCGCGTCAGCGAGGGGATTTCTTCACCGATCACGATGTCCGGGTCGATGCCCAGCACCAGCCCCACCGGGTCGGGGTAGGTGTTGATCAGCGCCTCGCTGCCCAGCGACAGCTCCTGCGCGCGCGCGCGCCAGGACGCGATGTGGATCACACCCGCGATGGGCTCGTAGACGTCGTTGTCGAACGGCGCCACCTGGTGCTCGATCGAATCGATCATCTTCTTGGGAAATTTCCACTCACGCGCCAGCGCCGCACCCACCTCGGCGTAGCTGTAGCCGAACAGGCCGCGTTCGGCGCGCGCCCGCTTGAGGTCGAGCATGGGAATGCTGCGGTCCAGGTCAATCATGGCCTCGGGCATGCCGGCGTGCATCACCAGCTCGCCGATGCAGTGGATCAGGCCCGCGGTGAACGCCGTGCTCTCGTCCATGCGCAGCGGCAGTGCGATGTAGCGCGAGAGGTTGGCGCTGTTGAGGCTGTAGCGCCAGAACTGGTTGAGGTTCATGCCGCCGACAGCGTGGAAGCCGTCGCCCAGGGCGGCGCCGATCACCAGCGCGCGCACCTTGATCAGCCCCATCACGTTGATCGCATCGCGCGCCGTGGTCACCGCGCGGTGCAGCCCGAAAAAGGCGGAGTTGGCCATCTTCAGCAGCTTGGCGGTGAGGACCGGGTCGTCCTCGATCAGGGCAGCGACCCTGAGCAGGTCCACGTCGTCCTGCTCGAAAGTTTCCATCAGCTTTCGGACCACCTTGGGAGCGGAAGGGAGGGCACTGGGCTGCTTGAGGAGTTTTTCGAGCTGCATGGCAGACATCCTTATGTAAAAAAACCGCCGTTGGTTTTCAGTGCTTTCGACGGCTCCCGAGAGGACTTGAGGACTGAGTGATCAATCCATGAACGCGCCCAGCGCTTGTGAGAAAGACCACTCGGACGGGTCCTTGCCCAGCACGCTGTCCAGGTCCAGGCCCAGGGTCAGGCCGACCATGTCGGGGAAGGTGGCGGCCAGGCCGTTGTCGTCCAGCTGCAGCTCCTGGGCGCGCGCGCGCCAGGACGCCAGGTGCAGCAGGCCGGCCAGCGGGTCGTAGGCGTCGCCTTCGAACGGGCTGAACTGGTTGGACAGGGCGGACACCATTTCTTCCGGGAATTGCCACTTCTCGGCCATGCCGGCGCCCACTTCGGCGTAGGTGTAGCCCAGCATCGCGCGTTCGGCGGCGGCGCGGTTGAGGTCCAGCGGCGGGGTGCTGAAGTCCAGCGGTTCCATGCGGTCGGGCATGGCGATGTGCATCACCAGGATGCCGATGGCGTGGATCAGGCCCGCCGTGAAGGCGTTGCCCTGGTTCTGGTGCAGCAGGCCGGCCAGCGACTTGGCGATGTCCGCCGCCTGCAGGCTGTAGCGCCAGAACTGCTTGAGGTCGATGCCGGGCACGCTCTTGAAGCTGCCGCCCAGCGCCGCGGCCATGACCAGCGAGCGCACATGGGTCATGCCCAGCAGGGCCACCGCCTCGTCGGCGCTGCCGATCTTGCGGCTGACCCGGAAAAACGCCGAGTTGGACAGGCGCAGCACGCGGGTGGTGAGCGCCGGATCGCGCCCGATCAGTTCCCCCACCCGCTTGGGACTCGGGTCGTCCTTGTTCATCTCGGCCAGCAGGTCCGAGACGGCACGCGGCATCGCCGGCAGTGCGCGGGGGTAATTGAGCAGGGCTTCGAGTTCCATGGTCTGAAGTCCAAGGTGTTGTGGATCGATCTGATGTCCTTATCGACCAACCCGCCCCCGACTTGAGGCCCGCGCGCCCTCCCCGGCGCCTGGTTTCAGCGGTGCATCAGCGCTTGTTCAGACCCTGCAGCTTGGCAAAGGCCGAGGCCATGGCGCCGGCCGCCTCGGGCTGGCGCTGGCCACCGCCCTGCCCGCCCGAATAACCGCCCCGCGGGCCGCCGCGCGCCGGCTCGTAGCGGTTGTCGCGCGGACCGTCCTTGCGGGCCGGCGCGGCGTCCAGCTTCATGGTCAGGCTGATGCGCTTGCGCGGCACGTCCACTTCCAGCACCTTGACCTTGACGATGTCGCCGGTCTTGACCACCTCGCGCGCGTCGTTGACGAACTTGTGGCTCAGCTGGCTGACGTGGATCAGCCCGTCCTGGTGCACGCCCAGATCGACGAAGGCGCCAAATTGGGCGACGTTGGACACCGTTCCCTCCAGGATCATGCCCTCCTTGAGGTCGGCGATGTCGTCGACGCCCTCATTGAAGCGCGCCACCTGGAAGTCCGGGCGCGGGTCGCGGCCGGGCTTCTCCAGCTCGCCCAGGATGTCCTTGACCGTGATGACGCCGAACTTCTCGTTGGCGAACAGCTCGGGCCGCAGGGTCTTGAGCATGTCGGCCCGGCCCATCAGGTTGGCCACCGGCTGGCCGGTCTTTTCGATGATCTGCTCGACCACCGGGTAGGTTTCCGGGTGCACGCCGGTCATGTCCAGCGGGTTGTCGCCGTCGCGGATGCGCAGGAAGCCCGCCGCCAGCTCAAAGGTCTTGGCGCCCAGGCCGCTGACTTCCAGCAACTGCTGGCGGTTCTTGAACGCGCCGTGCGACTCGCGCCAGCGCACCACCGCCTTGGCCACCGAGCCCGACAGGCCCGACACGCGGGTCAGCAGCGGCACGCTGGCCGTGTTCAGGTCCACGCCCACGCCGTTCACGCAGTCTTCCACCACCGCGTCCAGCGTGCGCGCCAGCTCGCTCTGGTTCACGTCGTGCTGGTACTGGCCCACGCCAATGCTCTTGGGGTCGATCTTCACCAGCTCGGCCAGCGGGTCCTGCAGGCGGCGGGCAATCGAGGCCGCGCCGCGCAGGCTCACGTCCACGTCCGGCATCTCCAGCGCCGCGAACTCGCTGGCGGAATAGACCGAGGCGCCGGCCTCGCTCACCACCACCTTCTGCACGCCCTCAATGCCCGCCTTGGCCAGCATCTTGATCAGGTCGCCGGCCAGCTTGTCGGTCTCGCGGCTGGCGGTGCCGTTGCCAATGGCGATCAGCTGCACGCCGTGCTGGCGGCACAGCAGCGCCAGCGTGTGCAGCGCGCCGTCCCAGTCGCGGCGCGGCTCGTGGGGGTACACCGTGTTGGTGGCCACCAGCTTGCCGGTGGCATCCACCACCGCCACCTTCACCCCGGTGCGGATGCCCGGGTCCAGGCCC
Organism: Hydrogenophaga pseudoflava; assembly: GCF_004353865.1. Taxonomy (NCBI): domain Bacteria; kingdom Pseudomonadati; phylum Pseudomonadota; class Betaproteobacteria; order Burkholderiales; family Comamonadaceae; genus Hydrogenophaga; species Hydrogenophaga pseudoflava. The sequence goes on along the minus strand of NZ_CP037867.1, from coordinate 1,254,568 downwards.
ATCACGGCCTTCTGGCCGGCGGGCGCGGCCAGCAGCAGGTCGCGCAGGTTGTCGGCAAACACCTTGATCGCCACCGCCTCGGCGCTCTCGCGCAGGCGGGTGAACAGGTCGCGCTCGGTGCTCAGGCTCAGCTTCACGCGCCAGGTCCAGGCCACGCACTTGCGGATCAGGTCGTCCGCCTTGCGCGCCTGGTGGCTCCAGCCCAGGTGCAGCGCAATCTTGCCTTCGGCCAGCGACGGTTTGCCCGGCTCCGGCTCCACCGGCTGCACCAGCTTCACGTCCAGGATTTCCAGCGCCCGGCCGCGGAACACCGCCAGCGCACGGTGCGAAGGCACCCGACCGATCGGCTCGTCGTATTCAAAATAGTCGCGGAACTTGGCGACGTCCGGGTTGTTCTCGTCCTTGGTCGCCACTCGCGTGCTCTTGAGCAGGCCTTCGGTCCACAGCCATTCTCGCAGGCTTTGCACCAGCGCCGGGTCTTCGGCCCAGCGCTCGGAGAGGATGTCGCGCACCCCGTCCAGCACCGCCTGCGGCGTCGAGAAGTCCGCGCCCGGCTTGCCGTCGTCCAGCACCTCGGGGGGCTTGGTGAAGGCGGCTGCCTCGGCCAGCGGGTCCAGCGTCGGGTCGGCAAACAGCTTGTCGGCCAGCGGCTCGATGCCGAATTCGCGGGCGATCTGCCCCTTGGTGCGGCGCTTGAGCTTGAACGGCAGGTAGATATCTTCCAGCTCCTGCTTGGTCGGCGCGTTGGCAATCGCCACGCGCAGCGCGTCGGTTAGCTTGCCCTGCTCGTCAATCGCCTTCAGCACGGTCGCGCGGCGGTCTTCCAGCTCGCGCAGGTAACCCAGGCGGTACTCCAGCTCGCGCAGCTGGGTGTCGTCCAGCCCGCCTGTGACTTCCTTGCGGTAGCGGGCGATGAAGGGCACCGTCGCCCCCCCGTCCAGCAACTCCACCGCGGCCAGCACCTGCCGCTGTTCAACCCGGATCTCCTGCGCGATCTGCGCGATGATTTTCTGCATGTCCCAAGGGGCGCCAGCGGCCCGGTTTCCAACGAAGCGGGCGAGTTTGCCACAGGGGTGGGAGGCAGCCCGGGGATGCCGGCGAGGCGGACAGGCGTCGAAGATCCGGTCGGCCAAGCCCTTGGTGCGGACCATCCTCTCAGGCATTGAACAGGTCAACTCAGTACGGACTTTGGGCTCCGAATTCAGACCCTGTTCGAACAGGGACACCATTGGGTCGAATTCGGATCACTTCCAAGCCTGGCCGTTTTCGAATTCGAAGGCACCCAACAAGGCTCAAGAAAATGGCTAAGCCATGAAAACCTTGTTGGTGCCCGCTCGACGCAGCTAAGCCGCACCACGAGATGCGGTTTCTCTGTTCAGGGTCGCGTGCGGTTTTGGACCCACTGCTAGCCTAATAACCAACTTGCGATCCTCAAAGCTTACCCCATCGGGTGCATTGAGAATGGCCGTTGCCGCCTCCTGAGACGAGAACTCCACGAAACCAAATCCTTTGTACTTTTCACCTCGTCTTGGAAGTGTTAGTTCAAGGATGTCTCCGAAGGCACCTAGCGTATCCATAAGGGCTTCACGCTCAAGATAAAACGGCAGGTTCCCAATGAATAGCCTACACCCGTCTGAAGTCGGGACATCCTCAAAAAGCCCAGCACTCTTTGATTCAACTGCTATTTTTTTTCGAACGAGGGCACCGGCCTTTGTGCACCTGGAAGATCAATCCCGTATCGCGGGAACTCCCGAAACGGCATCTTGCGTTTGCCAGCCAAACGCTTAGCAAGATCCCTCTCAACCTTGTTTGCCAAAATCCCAAGGCGCATTAGTCCGTCAACCAGCTTTCGGTAGTGTTCCGTGTCTACGATACCGACCGCATCCCAAACGTCTTGCGCCGAGAATACCCTCTGATCTTGTCCAAGAAGAACAACAGATTTTTGCTCGCGATCTAAGGCAAGATCTTCGAATTGACTGAGCCAGAGCATATCCTTAGGCGAGTACATCGCGCGATGAGTAAGCGTGATGCTAAACCCTTCAAACCTGCTATCAATCTGGGGTGGGGCAAGCTCGTTCTTGTGCATTAGGTCGTAAATTCGCCGCATACCCTCACCAAGTTCTCTCATGTAGCCCAGTTCTCTAAGAACTCTTGCAACATGCGTATTTCTCGACTGATGCACCCCCTTTTGACCGATTAAATCCTCAATTCGGATGGAAGAAAGGAGTGGACCAGGATTGCGAATTTCAAGGTGATCCGAGAAAACGAAAACTTCGGTAGCGCGCCCTTCATCCGAATAATCTCTGTGGGCAATCGAGTTTAATAAAGCCTCGCGACAGGCAAGTTCCGGGTATATTGAGCGCTGTTCAAATCTGCCGGCCTTGTCAAATTTTGTTTGCACTAGATGAGGGCGCAGCGCTTCCCAAGCACTATCTACCAGCGTCAAGATGTTTCCATCAATTGTTTGGTCGGCCACGACATTGTAATCTTCTCCAGTCAACACCCTTTCACCATCAACGCGAAGTACGCGAACCTGAAGCCTTGGGTGCCACTTAGCCGGTTGCTTTGCAAACAAAAGCAGTGCAGCTCGACGCAGGCGTAGTTGAGCGAGCCCATATTCTGCAAGATCCAAATACTGCAGACACTTTTCCGGGCTCATTCCTTTGAGCACTTGATCAGCGACAATTCGAACAAGATCAAGATCAAGATCATCAGCTGAAACCCCATCAACGAATTGGCGGTCATATTCACGCGAACGCTTTTCTCTGCGATCGAGTTGAATTGCTTCTGTTGCTACTGGGGCCGATTCAAGATCACGTCTTTGCAAACACCGTCCATCAGACGTAACGTGGACATAGTCCACACTTTTAGGAACAGCAAAATAAAGAATCGTCTTCCCATCAACGGATATTCGCGCCTTCTTGACTGAGGGCAGAGGAGTATCAGCATGCACTCGAGCTATCGGCGCATCTTCTAGATGCTGGAGATCTCTCTCTGAGAATTCGTTCAAACCCGTAACTGAACCATTATCTTCTACTCCCACAAGGAGCTCACCGCCGTCTGCATTGGCAAACGCCACAAGAGTCTGAGCAATGTTCGTGGCGATGTCCTTAGGGGGGCGAGGTTTTTTCTCCGTTGGAGGCCCTTCAAGCGCGCTTTTGAACTCGCGAAAATGGCTTTCTCCCAGCTCGATTGCGGTTTTTGCTCGCTCGCCCATACCAATTGCTATCATTTGCACTCCTTAATTTATTTAGGCCATGATCCTAGAGGTCGTTTTGAGGTCTCCTATATGTAGGCGTGCGTCGACCCCGTTGTCCGAAATTTGATTGACACCACGGCATACCACCAGCGTTGATGAGTGATGGATGGATCTGCGAGGGGCATGGCTATGTAGCTCAAGAACTTCAGTGCCGGTAGGCGAGTCCTGTCATTCTCGGCTAACAAATGGGGCACCCACATAGGGCATTAATCAAGATCCATTGCCACCAACATGGCATCGACAAATAATTGTATTTTCAATGCACACATTCCCTGTGGGTTGAGAGAACCGGTCGTGCGCTGAACGCGAAAATTTGTCTAATTAAACGACTCATTCCGTAACCCATCGCCACGCTAAGCAATACGATTTTGTAGATGCTAAACAGGCTTGTGAACCTCTTATCGCATAGGTGCGCTGACCGCGGAGGCAAGGCACCCATTCTCAGATTCCGAGCTTACCTTTAAGCAATTCGATAACCAATCCAAGGCCAACGGTCTCTGCACGACTATATACCCATTTCCCAAGCTCTTTGACTCGGCCCAAGGCATCTGGGTTGTTGGGTGCCTCTGCCACAACTCCTTCAATTATTGCCAGCTCCTTACGTGGAGTGTCTGGTTGTGGCTTATCCTTGGCAAATGCCACGAGCGTTGATAGCTCTTGTACCAAATGCTCAAGAAGGGCTGGATTGTTAAAGACCGTAATAGGCCCTTGAAAAGCCGCTTTGGGTGCATCGTTGATTACGGTGTTTCCGGGAGCATTTACGTTAATGACGGTGCGTGGTGCGTCGTTCTTGTCACCCATGATCGGTTCCTCCTGTGTAGTTTGGTCATACATGAAGAGCATGGTTTGCTTGTTAAACTCAGTAACTTTGTTGAAGTCAATATCCAGCACAGTTGCCGAATGCGCGTAGATTTGACGACGAAGCTGCTCAAGAAACTGAGGCGTCGGTCGCACCATAACTCGCACCTTAATCTTCTTGTGAGATTCCCGTGTTTCGGATCGAACGATAGTGACAAGAATGTTCTGAAACCATGCGCGATTCGAAAAGAAATCAACCGGTATAGTGTAGCCAATTTCATCAGATGTGTAATAGTGATTAACATCCTCGGCCAATTCTTGTTCAAAGAGGTGGTTAATAAACTGCATATCACCAAACCGTCTTTGTTTTTGATTTATGGAGAATTGCAGATATATCTTCTCCACGCGTCCTGCAAGTCCGCCGCCAACACCAAAGTGAGTCGATTCTGCCGACAGAACTAGTTGATGAAGGTATATTCGATACTTCGTTAAATCAAGATTTCGTGACTCAAGGAGTTGCACAACGCGATTTCTTAGTAGTCGATAGTCGGTTGGCTCTAAGTAGTCAGACACCTTAACTCGAAAGCCAAAGTAACGTTGCATATTTGTCGCCAAGACTTCTCCTAATGGTTGTCTGAGATACCTAATTTTGATTTATTCAGCCAGATTCGAATATGACAAATTTACTTTAAGATAGATGCGACAATTGTGGAGTGTAGTTGACGCAGCAACTATGCACAATTCACGTAATACAGACAAGTTCCGAAAGGCCAGCTTTTGAGCCACGCACTGCGACGACATCCGCAGGCAGACCCCTGGGGCGCAAACGCCGCCTGCTGCCTTGACCTTGGATTGAAGTGCCTATTTCGCCGTAGCCCACTAGAGCCCTCACTAACTGGTGGATAAGCACTCGCTCCAACACCAGCTCGACACCTACGTACCTGATCCCACCGCAGGGCATCATGCGTAGAAGGACGCAAACCAGAGTGCGGCCAAAGTGCTGAAGTGACTTATGTGCTCCAGGCCCCCCTGATGGGGGCTTCTTGGTTACACGAGAAGGTGAGATGGCGCGGCCCTCTATATGGGTAGTAGTCGACCAGAGCGTTGGAGCACCTTGCTTCACTGATCCTCCCTTGAACTGCCATTTTTCGTTTTCTCATTTAAAAGGCATTCTGCAATGTCTTGTCACAAATCCGCAAGTTATCCCTGTCTACTCACGCAACTGCCGACCTACTCGGTGACACTTCAACTCCCATGCAGGACGACCTATTCGGTGCCCCGCCCGCTCCGCGATCCACCCGCGCCAACCCGCCATTCGCAGCACCTGATCCAGCGCAACACTACGAAACCACGCCCGCCCCACCCCGCCGCCGCTCCACCGAAGTCCTCCCCCTGCCCCCCGACGACGCCACCCGCGCCCTCGCCGCCCGCCTGAACCCGCGCATCCGCCTGGGCGCCTCGACCTGGAGCTACCCGGGCTGGGCCGGCATCGTCTGGGACGAAGGGCCTTACAACGAGGCGGTGCTGGCCAAGAACGGCCTGACCGCCTACGCGCAGCACCCGCTGCTGCGCTGCGTGGGCATCGACCGGTCGTTCTACCGCCCGCTGACCGAGGGGCAGTACGCGCGCTACGCGGGCCAGGTGCCCGACGACTTCCGCTTCGTGGTGAAGGCGCCGGCGCTGGTGACGGATGCGCTGGTGCGCGGCGAACAGGGCCAGGGCCGCCAGCCCAACACGGCGTTTCTGGACCCGGTGCTGGCGACGCAGGAGTTCATCACCCCCGCGCTGGCGGGGCTGGGCGACAAGGTGGGCGCGCTGGTGTTCCAGCTCAGCCCGCTGCCGTTTTCGCAGTTGCAGCGCCTGCCGCTGTTGCTGGAGCGGCTGCGCGCCCTGCTGCGGGCGCTGCCCGATGTGCGCGGCGCCACGCCCGACGGCGTGGTGGCGGTGGAGGTGCGCGACCCGGAGTGGCTCTCGCCCGCCATCGCGCCGCAGCTGGCGGCCGTGCTCAAGGAGACCGGCGCCACCTACTGCCTGGGCCTGCACGCGAAGATGCCGCGTCTGGCCGAGCAGTTGCCCCTGCTGCGAGCGCTCTGGCCCGGGCCGATGGTCTGCCGCTGGAACCTGAACCCGCTGCACGGCGCCTACGGCTACGAAGACGCGCAGCGCTCCTACGAACCCTACGACCGCATCCACGACGTGGACGCCGAAACGCGCGCGCTGATCGTGCGCACGGTGCGCGGCGTGACCGGTGCGGGGCAGAACGCCTACGTGACGATCAGCAACAAGGCCGAGGGCTGCGCGCCGCTGTCGGCGCGGGCGCTGGCGGAGGGCTTGGCGGCCACCCCGCCCGCCGGCGGCTGAGGAGGATCAACCCCTCACGCGCTGCACGGGGGTGGCGTGTGGGCGGTGGCGCAGGGTGATCCAGGTCAGCGCCAGCGCGGTCAGCGCGCCGCAGGCCATGCCCGCCACCATGGGCAGCGGCCGGCCGTTGGCGAACAGGCCCACGATGCCCATGGCCGCCGCGCCACAGAGCATCTGCAGCGTGCCCATGAGAGCGGACGCGGTGCCCGCGATCGCGCCGTGCGCGTCCAGCGCCAGCACCGACACCGTGGGAATCACCATGCCCATGAAGGCGCTGGCCACGAAGTAGAGCGACACCAGCACCAGCAGCTGGTCGCCGCCGACGAGGTAGTACGCCAGCAGCGACGCCATCACCAGCCCGCAGGCGGTGACGGCCCACTTGGCCAGCGGCACCAGCCCGAAGCGCCGCCCCAGGGGGCCGGTGAATTGCGCGGAGCCGATGAAGGCCGCGGCGTTGAGGCCGAACGCCAGGCTGTACTGCGTGGGGCTCAGGCCGTAGTGGTTGATGAGCACAAAGGGCGAGCCGGCCAGGTAGACGAAGAAGCCCGCCATGGCGAAGGCGCCGATGAACACCAGGCCCAGGAAGTGCCGGTCGCGCAGCAGCACGCCGTAGCCGCGCAGCGCGCTGCCCAGGCTGCTGTCCACGCGCTCTGCATCGCTGCGCGTTTCCGCCAGCGCGCCACGCACCAGCAGCATGCCGGCCACCGCGGCCAGCGCCACCACCCAGAACACGCCGCGCCAGCCGGTCAGCGCGATCACGCCACTGCCCGCCAGCGGGGCGAGGATGGGTGAGACGCTGAACACCAGCATGAGCAGCGACATCAGGCGCGCGGCCTCGGCGCCGGTGTGCAGGTCGCGCACGACGGCGCGCGGAATGGCCATGCCGGCCGCCGCACCCAGGCCCTGCAGGAAGCGCAGCGCCACCAGGGTGTGGATATCGGTGGCCAGCGCGCAACCGATGCTGGCCAGCGTGAACAGGGCCAGGCCGGCGTAGAGCGGCGGCTTGCGGCCCACCATGTCGGACACCGGGCCGTAGAGCAGCTGCCCCAGGCCGATGGAGAGGAAGAACGCAGTGAGGGTGAGCTGCACCGCCCCCACCTCGGCGCCCAGGCTGCGCCCGATGTCGGGCAGCGCGGGCAGGTACATGTCGATGGCGAAGGGGCCGATGGCAGAGAGCAGGCCCAGCACCAGGGCCATCTTGAGATAACGCGAAAGCATCGGTGAATTGTCGCAGTGCAGCAAAAATGCCGCCTGGCACCACCCGAACAACCTTGTGCCTCGGCCGCCGGGCGTCAGTCGAACAGCGAGGACTGACCGCCGGGCCGGTAGCCCTCGATCTCCAGCAGGCGCCATTTGGTGATGGCGCCACCGCTGGCCGAGAAGCCCCCGGGCTGGCCGCCCGCCGCCAGCACGCGGTGGCAGGGCACGACCGGCGCGAAGGGGTTGGCCCCCATGGCCTGACCGATGGCGCGGGCGAGGTGCTTGTCGCCCATCTCGGCAGCGAATTCGCCGTAGGTCAGCACCTGGCCGGGCGGAATGGCGCGGGCGCGCTCATAGACCCGCTGCAGAAAGGGCGTGAGGCGCGACATGTCCAGCGGCAGGTGGCGCAGGTCGGCCGGGCGTTCACCGCGCAGGGCCGCCTTGAGTTCGGTGATGGCCGACTGGATTTCAGGCGGCGGCTCGGCCTCGGGCACCGCCTGCGGCAGGCTGCGCAGCAGGCGCTGGCGCGTGCCTTCGGGCGTGGGCTCGGGCAGCTGCACCGCGGTGATGCCCGCCGGCCCCCAGGCCATGCCGCAGGTGCCGATGGCGGTGTCGAACAGCGTGTGGCCGTGTGCGCTGTCCATGGTGGTTCGGGTGGTGTGTCAGCCCGCCCGCAGTGCCTGCCGCAAGCCTTCCCCGATCTCGGGCCGCTCCGCAAACGGGTCGGGCGGGTTGGTGCCGGCGACGATGGCATCGAAGCGGCTCTGCGCGTTGCCCAGCGCCTTGGGGTGGCTGTAGATGTAGAACTGGTCGTGCCGCATGGCGTGGAACACCATCTCGGCCACCTGCGCGGCGGTGACCTTGCCCGAACTGACGGCCTTGTCGCTCATGGCCTGGCCGATCAGCTGGCTTTGCGTGGGCTTCTCGTCGGCCAGCCCGGCGGGCTTGTTGCGGTGGCTCTGGCTGATGCCGGTGGGCACGAAGTACGGGCAGAGCACGCTGGCGCCGACCTGGTCGGTCACGAGCTTCAAGTCCTGATAGAGCGTTTCGCTCAGGCTGACGACGGCGTGTTTGCTGACGTTGTAGATGCCCATGTTGGGCGGCGTCAGCAGGCCGGCCATGCTGGCGGTGTTGACGATGTGGCCGCGGTAGGCCGGGTCGGCTTTGGCGGCGGCCAGCATCATGGGCGTGAACAGGCGCACGCCGTGGATCACACCCCATACGTTGACGCCCAGCACCCACTCCCAGTCCTTGACGGAGTTCTCCCACACCAGGCCGCCCGAGCCCACGCCCGCGTTGTTGAAGACGAAGTGCGGCGCGCCAAAGCGCTGCTGCACGGCCTGGGCCAGGGCCTCCATCTGATCGGCGCTGGACACGTCGACCTGGCGGGCCAGCACGGGGGCGCCGGCCGCTTCGAGCTCGGCCTGGGCCTTGTCCAGCGCATCCTGCTGCACGTCGACCAGCACGAGGTTCATGCCCAGTTTTGCGCCGATGCGCGCGCATTCGAGGCCGAAGCCGGAGCCGGCGCCAGTGAGCACGGCGGTCTTGCCTTGGAAGTCTGAAATCACGTGTTTGTCTCCTTCTGTGGTGTTGTTCAGCGACGGATCATTTCCAGGTGCGGAATGCCGTCCTCGATGTAGGGCTTGTCGTCCGAGACGAAGCCGTGGCGGTTGTAGAAACGCTCCAGGTGCGCCTGCGCGCCGATGCGGATGGGCTGCGGGCCCCAGAGCTGTTCCAGCAGGCGCACCGACTCGGCCATCAGCGCGTGGCCGATGCCGCCGCCGCGCGCGGCCGGCGCAGTGACCACGCGGCCGATGCTGGCCTCGGCAAAGGCCACGCCTGGGGGGACCAGGCGGGTGCTGGCGTGCAGGTGCGGAGTGCCGTCCTGATCCACGACCTCGCCCAATACGTGCAGGCACTGCGCGTCCAGCCCGTCCATGTCCAGGAACACGCAGGCCTGTTCCACCACAAACACCTCGCTGCGCAGGCGCAGCAGGCGGTAGAGGGTCTCGGCGCTCAGCGCGTGGAACGGCAGGCAGCGCCACTGCAGAGCGGCGCCATGGTGGAAAACGGTGGTTCCGGTCAAGCTTTCACTTCCTTCAGTACATACCCGATGCGGGGGAAATGTACGTGCAGGCGGCCGGCGCGGTCGTCGGTGCGGGCCAGCGTGTAGTGGGTGCGGGTGGCGGCCACCAGCGTGCCCTCGGTGGTCTCGGTGCCGAAGCTCTGCGCCGCCACGGTGACGCGGCTGCCCAGGGCGATGCCGTGGTCGTCCTGGAAGGCCTCCTGGGGCAGCGGCGCCGGCTCGGCAGCGGCGGCGATGGCAATGGCCTCGGTGGAGGTGAGTTTGGACGGCTTGCCGTGCCCGATGGCGGCCATGCGGTCCATCCAGGCCAGCACGCCGGGCGTGGCGTCCAGGATGCCGGCCATGGCGGGGTTGATGACGCGTGTGAACCACAGTGGGTGGTAGGCCGCGAAATCGGCGATGCAGGGCGCCTCGCCCAGCAGGAAGGGTTGCTCGTGCAGCATGTTCGCCAGGCGCCGCAGGTGGCTGCGGTAGGCGCTGGTGGCGTCGCCGGGGCGCAGGCGGGTCATGCCCGCGCTCATCGCACCGCGGTCGGCCGCAAAGGCCTGTGCGGCTTCGGGCGGCTGGTTGGCGAACATCGCGGCCGCGCCCTTGGGGCTGAGCGTGTAGCCCATGGCTGGCCAGAACAGGTCCGTGTCGGCCCACTGCGCGACGATGCGCGCCAGACCCTTGAGGTGCTCGGGGAACAGAGAAGGCCCGGGTTGCAGATGTTCGAGCACCGTGGCGATCAACGACGTGTCGCACCAGATGTCGGCGCCGATCTGCAGCAGCGGCGTGCGGCGGTAGCCGCCGGTCAGCGCGACCACGTCGGGCTTGGGCATGACGCTGGGGATGTACACGCTCTGCCAGGCCAGGCCCTTGAAGCCGAGCATGAGCCGCGCCTTCTCGGCAAACGGCGACATGGGGTAGTGGTGGAGGATGGGCGTGGTCATGCGGGGCTCCGTCGGTGATGGGGTTTCAGCGCGGCTGCGCGCGGGCGATGATGGCGGCGAAGTCCGTGCCGGCGCCCAGCGAGCCGAAGCTGTGGCCCCAGTGCCGGTCCAGGCGCGAGTCGCAGAAGGCGGCGAACACGGCGGGCGGTGCGGTCTGCGCCAGCAGCGCGGCCTGCACGGCCAGGGCCACGTCCTGCGCGAGCCGGCGGGCCTCGATCTCGGTGGCCATCAGCTCCACGCGCGTGGGCAGGCTGGCGGCCAGCTGGTCGAGTGCGGGGTGCATGCCTTTGGCAGGGGCGAGTTCGTGCGCCAGTGCGGCAGCCGCGTCGGCCTTGCGCAGGGCGCGCAGCAGATCCAGCGCCATGATGTTGCCGGCGCCTTCCCAGATCGAGTTCACCGGCATCTCTCGGTAGATGCGGGCCATGACGCCCTCGCCGCCCTCTTCCACATAGCCGTTGCCACCCAGGCATTCCATGGCTTCCTGCGCGAAATAACTCCCGCGCTTGCAGATCCAGAACTTCGCCACGGGCGTGAGCAGGCGCTGCATCACGCGCTCGTGTTCGTCAACGGCAGCGCGGTCGAAGCTGCGCGCCAGGCGCAGGGCCAGCGCGGTCGCAGCCTCGGATTCGAGCGCCAGGTCGGCCAGCACGTTCTGCATCAGCGGCTGCTCGATCAGCGCCTTGCCGAAGGCCTTGCGCTGCGTGGTGTGGTTGAGTGCGAGCGACAGCGCGTGGCGCATGAGCGCGCTGGTGCCCAGGGCGCAGTCCAGCCGCGTCATGGTGCCCATGGCCAGGATCTGCGGCACGCCCCTGCCCTCCTCACCCACCAGCCAGGCGGTGGCGCCCACGAACTCCACCTCGGAACTCGCGTTGGCCTTGTTGCCCAGCTTGTCCTTCAGGCGCTGGATGAACAGCTGGTTCAGCGTTCCGTCCGGCAGCACGCGCGGCAGGAACAGGCAAGAGAGGCCGCTGGGCGTCTGCGCCAGGATCAGAAAGGCGTCGCACATGGGCGCCGAGAAGAACCACTTGTGGCCCGTCACCTTGAAGCGAGAGCCCCAGGCATCCGACCCGTCGGGCACGGCCTGCGTGGTGTTGGCGCGCACGTCCGAGCCGCCCTGCTTCTCGGTCATGCCCATGCCCATGGTCACGCCGGGCTTGTCCTTCCAGAGCTTGAGCGCCGGGTCGTAGGCGCGGCTGGTGAGCTGCGGCGCCCAGTCGGCGTAGATGGCGGGGTTGTCCTTGAGCGCGGGCGTGACCGCGTAGGTCATGGAGATCGGGCAGAGGATAGACGGCTCCAGCTCGGTGAAGAGCATGAAGGCTGCCGCCCGGTTCACGTGTGCGGTGCCCGAGGCCTGCTCGGCGTCGGAGAACGGTGTGCCGTGCAGGCCCGAGGCCGTGGCCGCCGTCATCAGCGCGTGGTAGCTCGGGTGGAACTCCACCTGGTCGATGCGGTGGCCGAAGCGGCTGTGGCTCTTGAGCTGCGGCGTGAACACATTGGCCAGCCGCGCGTGCTGCTGCATCTCGGCGCTGCCCACCTGCTGGCCCAGGGCGCTCAGGTGGGTGGTGACCAGCGCCGGCGCGTTGAACTTCAGCGCGTCCTGCATCGGCCGGTTGCCGTCGAACAGGTTGACGTCGACCAGCGGCTCGGGCTGGTTGAAGACTTCGTGGGTCGTGTTCATGAAGACACCTCCAACAAGAGCGATGACTTCGGTCGAGGCCACCGCGGAACCGGCTTTGCCGGGCCGCCAGTGGCGCCCCCTGGGGGGTGACGCCGCAGGCGGCGCGGGGGGTTACACAAGTTTCACGAGTTGCTTGCCGAAGTTCTTGCCCTTGAGCAGGCCCATGAACGCCTCGGGCGCGTTCTCCAGGCCTTGGGCGATCGTCTCGCGCGGGCGCAGCTTGCCCTGCGCCACCAGCGTGCCCAGTTCGGTCAGCGCCTCGGGCCAGACCTCCATGTGCTCGCTGACGATGAAGCCTTCGACCTTCAGGCGGTTGATCAGGATCAGCGCCGGGTTGGCCAGGGGCAGCGGCTGGCCGTCGTAGCCGGCGATCATTCCGCAGACGGCGATGCGGCCGAAGGCGTTCATGCGCAGCAGCACGGCGTCGAGGACCATGCCGCCGACGTTCTCGAAGTAGCCGTCGATGCCGTTCGGGCACTCCTGCTTGAGCGCCTTGGCCAGGCTGTACATGTCCTTGTGCAGCTTGTAATCAATGCAGGCGTCGAAGCCCAGTTCGTTCACGGCGTAGGCGCACTTCTCCGGCCCGCCGGCGATGCCGACCACGCGGCAGCCGCGCGCCTTGGCCAGCGCACCGAAGGCGCTGCCCACCGCGCCGGTGGCGGCGCTGATGACCATGGTCTCGCCGGCCTTGGGGTTGATGATCTTCACCAGGCCGTACCAGGCCGTCACGCCCGGCATGCCGACCGCGCCGAGGTAGTAGGACAGCGGCACATGCGTGGTGTCGACCTTGCGCAGCGCGCCGGGCTGCAGCGCGTCGACCACGCTGTACTCCTGCCAGCCGCCCATGCCGACCACGCGGTCGCCGGTGAGGAACTTCGGATGGCGCGACTCGACCACCTCGCCGACCGTGCCGCCGATCATCACTTCGCCCAGAGGCTGCGAGGCAGCGTAGCTCTTGCTGTCGTTCATGCGCCCGCGCATGTAGGGGTCCAGGCTCAGGAAATGGTGGCGCACCAGCACCTGCCCGTCCTTGAGCGGCGGGGTTTCGGTGGTGACCAGCTTGAAGTTGTTGACGGTGGCTTCGCCCTCGGGGCGGTTGTCCAGCAGGATCTGTCGGTTGGTGGCCATGGGAAGTCTCCTTGGAATGTTCAGGGGGCGGGGCGGCGCAGTGTGGGCAGGCCGACGCCGGCGGCGTCGAAGCCGCCGTCGACCGCCAGCACCTGGCCATTGACGTAGCTGGCCTGCGGGCTGCACAGGAAGCCGACCGCGTTGGCGATCTCTTCGAGCGAGCCGTAACGGGCCAGGGGGATGGTGTCGTGGTAGTCCGCGCGGATGGCGGGCGTGTGCACCTTCTTCGCCATCTCGGTTTCCACCGGGCCGGGCGCGATGGCGTTGACGCGGATGCCGGCGTTGCCGTACTCCACCGCCTGCTGGCGCGTGAGGTGGATCAGCGCGGCCTTGGAGGTGCCGTAGGCCACGCGCAGCGTGCTGGCGCGCAGGCCGGAGATGGAGGCGATGTTGACCACCGCGCCGCCACCGCCTTGCAGCATCAGCGGTGCGCAGGCCTGCACACAGAGGAAGGGGCCGTCGAGGTTGGTCGCCATCACCCAGCGCCATTCGTCGAAGCTGGTCTCGCCGATCGGCTTGAAGGTGGCGACGCCGGCGTTGTTGATCAGGGCGTCGAGCCGGCCGAAGCCCTGTTCGATGCGCTGCACCGCACTGGCGACCTGCAGCGGGTCGGACACGTCGCCGTGGATCACCAGCAGGTCGCTGGAACGTGTGCCCAGTTCGGCACGTAGCGTGGCCTCGGTAGTGGTCAGCGTGGGCGCATCGTTGTCGATCACCGCGACGCGGTAGCCCTGGTGGAAGAACCAGCGCGCGATGGCCAGGCCGATGCCGCGGGCGGCACCGGTGACGAAGGCGACGGGGGTGGCGGAATTGCTCATCAGTCGGTCTTGAGGGGGTTCAGTTCGTGGGTGGATTTGCCCACCGGCAGACGCGGCACGAACTTGAAGGTGCCGGTGGCGTGGGCGCAGAGCTTGCCCGCCGCGTCCACGATGCGGCCTTCCGTGAAGGCCATGGTGGGCGTGCGGTGCAGCAGGGTGCCGTGCGCCGTCAGCGCGCCCTTGGCGGGCCGCATGAAGCTGGTTTTCATCTCCACCGTCACGCAGCCCATGGCCGGCTCGACCGACCGCGCCGCGTGCGCCATCACCACGTCCAGCAGCGTCATGCTGGCACCGCCGTGCACCACGTTGAAGGAGTTCTGGTGCTCGGGCCTGGGGTCGAAGCGGATCGTGGCCTCGCCGCCCTCGAACTTCAGCAGTTCGAAGCCGAGCAGCTCGACGAAGGGGATGTGGACCGAGAACTTCACTCAGCCTCCGGTGATCACGGACACGCCGCCGTCCACCGCCAGCCACTGGCCGGTGATGTGCTTGCCGGCGTCCGACGCGTAGAGCACGGTCAGGCCCTTGAGGTCTTCGTCGTCGCCCAGGCGGCCCAACGGCGCGTGCGCGGCCAACTGCTCCTCGCCCATGGCCTTGAGCGTGCCCTGGGTCATCTTGCTGGGGAAGAAGCCCGGGCAGATGGCGTTGACGCGGATGCCGTGCGGACCCCACTCGGCGGCCAGCGCGCGGGTGAAGTTGATGACCGCGCCCTTGGAGGTGTTGTAGGCGATGGTGTTCATGCCGCGCGGATTGCCGCCCAGGCCGGCGATGGACGCGGTGTTGATGATGCTGCCCTTCTTGCGCGGGATCATGCTGCCCTTGGCGATGAGCTGGCTGAGCAGGAAGTAGCTGCGCACATTGAGGTTCATCACCTTGTCCCAGGCTTCCAGCGGGTGGTCCTCGGCCGGTGCGCCCCAGGCGGCGCCCGCGTTGTTCACCAGGATGTCCACGTCGCCCACGCGCTGCAGGGTTTCGCTGGTGAGGCGGCGGATGTCTTCCTCGTGCTGGCAGTCGGCGGCGATCCAGCGCGCGTCGATGCCGGCGGCCTGCAGTTCGGCCGTGGCCTCTTCGAGATCGGTCGCCTTGCGCGAGCTGATCACCACGCGCGCGCCGGCTTCGCCCAGGGCGTGGGCCATCTGCAGGCCCAGGCCGCGCGAGCCGCCGGTGATGAGCGCGGTCTGGCCCTTGAGGTCGAACAGCTGGGTGATGGTGCGGGTCATGAATGTCTCCTTGGAATGGGAAGGTTCAGAAAGCGTCTTCGGCCAGATCGGCGCAGGTCAGGTCGCGCGTGCGCACCACCTGCAGCCAGGCGCCGATCTTGGGCAGTTCGTAGTGGAAGAAGAAGCGCACCGCGGCCAGGCGGCCGGTGCGGGCGCTGCTGTCGGGGGCGGCGTGCGCGGCCAGGGCGACGTCGAGCCAGATCCAGGCCAGCACCGTGTGGCCGAAGGCCTGCAGGTAGGGCACGGCGTTGGCCAGGGCCTCGGTCGGGTTGGCGGTGGCCCAGGCGGCCTTGGTGGTGGCGCCCACGTCCTGCAAGGCCTGGCCCAGCGCGTTGGCGTGCGCGGCCAGTTCGGGCACCTGGATCGCGCGTTCGATGGTGGCGTTGACGCGGCCGGCCAGCAGCGCCAGGCCCTTGCCGTTTTCCATCAGCACCTTGCGGCCCAGCAGGTCCATGCCCTGGATGCCGTGCGTGCCCTCGTGGATCATGTTCAGCCGGTTGTCGCGCCAGTACTGTTCCACCGGAAAGTCGCGCGTGTAGCCGTAGCCGCCGTGCACCTGGATTGCCAGCGAGTTCGCCTCCAGGCACCACTCGCTGGGCCAGCTCTTGGCGATCGGCGTCAGCACCTCCAGCAGCAGTCGCGCATCATCGGCCGCCTCGGGCGCGCCGGTGTGCTGTTCGTCCACCAGACGGGCGCAATAGAGTTCCAGCGCGAGCGCGCCTTCGGCGTAGCTCTTCTGCGCCAGCAGCATGCGCTTGACATCGGCGTGCTCGATGATGCGCACCTGGGGGGCGGCGGCGTCTTTTCCGCCCGATGTCACCGGCCGTCCCTGTGGTCGGTTCTTCGCGTAGTCCAGGCTCGCGTGGTAGCCCGCCATGCCCAGCATGGTGGCCGCCATGCCCACACCGATGCGGGCCTCGTTCATCATGTGGAACATGCACTGCAGGCCCTTGCCGGGTTGACCGACCAGATAACCAATTGCTCCCGCATCACCGCGCACCGGGTACTTGCCTTCGCCAAAGTTCAGCAGTGTGTTGGTGGTGCCGCGCCAGCCGCACTTGTGGTTCAGGCCGGCCAGCGCCACGTCGTTGCGCTCACCGGTCAGCTGGCCCTCGGTGTCGACCAGCTTCTTGGGCACGATGAAGAGGGAAATGCCCTTGACGCCCGGCACCAGCTTGCCGTGTTCGTCGGGGATCTTGGCCAGCACCAGGTGGACGATGTTCTCGGTGAGCTCGTGTTCACCGGCCGAGATCCACATCTTGTTGCCCTTGAGCCGGTAGCGCGGACCGAGCGGGTCGCTCTCGAAGCCGGTGCCATCGGGCACCGCACGCGTCGCCACGTCGCTCAGCGACGAACCGGCCTGCGGCTCGGAGAGGCACATGGTGCCCGACCAGCGGCCCGAGAACTCGTTGAGCGCAAACACCCGCTTCTGCGCCTCGCTGCCGTGCGCCATCAGCAGGTTGGCGTTGCCCACGGTGAGCAGGCCGCTGCCGATGGAGACCGAGGCCATCGCGAAAAACGCGTTGGCCGCGGCCTCCACCGTGTAGGGCAGCTGCATGCCGCCGATCTCGTAGTCCTGCGCTGCGCTGAGCATGCCGCTCTCGGCGTAGGCCTTCTGCGCATCGTGCGTGGCCTGCGGCAGGATCACCTTCTCGCCGTCGAAGTGCGGCTCCTGCGTGTCCACCAGCCGGTTGAAGGGCGCGTACTTCTCGCGCGCAATGCGCTCGCAGGTGTCGAGCACCGCGTCGAAAGTCTCGCGGCTGTGGTCGCTGAACCGCTCGCGCTGGTTCAGGCGCTCGACCGACAGCCAGTCGTTGAGCAGAAAGTCGATGGTGGGGCGCAGGCTCATGGTCGGCGAGAACGGTGGGTTGACGGCTTATTGCGGTTCGATCTTGGCGTCCTTGATGGCCTTGGCCCACTTGGCGGTTTCGGTCGCGCCGCGCTTGGCCAGGTCCTCGGGCGTGCCGGGTTCGACCGCAAAGCCGATGCCGGCGAACTTCTCCTGCACCTCCTTGCTGCTGGCCGCGGCGTTCGCTGCCTTGTTGAGCTTGGCGATCACATCGGCCGGCGTGCCGGCGGGCACATACATGGCGAAGTAGGCGATCAGCTCGTAGTCCTTGAGGCCCAGGGCTTCGTTGACCGTGGGCAGCTCGGGCACGGCCGGCGAGCGCTTGGTGGAGGTGACGGCCAGGCCACGCACCTTGCCGGCCTTGACCTGCGGCAGCATCACCGCGAAGTCGGCGCTGAACATCTGCACCACGCCGCCGATCAGGTCGGTCATCGCGGCGGGGCCGCTCTTGTAGGGCACGTTGGTCAGCTCGATGCCGGCCATGCCGGCGAGCATCTCGGTGGAGACCAGTTGCGAGGTGCTGGCGCTGGCGAAGTTGATGCTCTTGGGCTTGGCCTTGGCCAGGTCGACCAGTTCCTTGAGCGTCTTCGCCGGCACGTCCGGGTTCACCGCGATGATCAGCGGCACCGAGCCCATGTAGGCCACGGGCGCGAAGGCCTTGTCCTGGTCGTAGGGCAGCTGCTTCATCAGGCTCTTGAGCGCCGCGTTGGTGCTGTTGGTGCCGATCAGCAGGGTGTAGCCATCCGGCGCGGCCTTGGCCACCGCGTCGGCGCCCAGCATGCCGTTCACGCCGGGCTTGTTGTCGATCACGATGGGCTGGCCCAGGGCCTCCTGCATCTTCTGCGCGAAGGCGCGGCCGATCTGGTCGGTGGCGCTGCCGGCGGCAAACGGCACCACGGCCTTGATGGGTTTGTCCGGGTAGGTCTGCGCGAGGGCGGCAGTGCAGGCCAGTGTGGCCGCGGCGGCGGCGATGACTCGGGTCAGGGTTCGCATCGTCTTGTCTCCTTGTGGTGTGAATCGGAACTCAGTCGTCCAGCGGCAGATCCAGGATCGCCGCGCTCAGGGTCTTGCCGTGGGCGTCCAGCGCCAGCGACCGTGTGACGCCCCCGGCGAGGGCATCATGCATCACGAAGTGCACGGCATGCAGCTGTGGCAGCACGAAGCGCTGCACCTCGCCGCCCACCACGCCCGCGAAAAACGCCTGCACACGATCGGCCGTCAGCAGCCGCTCGACCAGGGGAAAGTCTGCCGGGTCCAGCGCGATCACGCTGAGCGTGGCGCGGTTGCCCTTGTCGCCGGAGCGGGCCAGGGCGATGTCCCTCAGGATGCGGCGAGGTGCGTTGTTCATGCGGCCCACTCCAGCACCTCCACCCGGGTCTGCACCGCCTCGCGCGGGATCAGCGTGGAAGCCACCGCCACCACCTCGCGCACCGACTGCGTGACACCGCCACCGGCCGCCGGCCCGTTGAGGTAGAGCGCCTCCACCTCCTGGCCCACGCGCTCGGCCTGGGCGCGCGTGGCGCAGCGCACCGCCAGCCGCACCCGCACTTCATACGGCTCGCGGTCGGCCCCCAGCGCAGCGCCGTGCATGGCGTTGACGCCGATCAGTTCGGCGCGGTGTTCGCACCCGGCGAGCGAGGGCAGCAGCCCCGTGTCGGCCAGGCGGTGGCGCAGGATGTCCAGCGCCAGCTCGCCGCGCGCGCGGGCGCCCGGCCCGGCATAGGAGATCTGGCCTTCGCCGATGAAGCCGTCGCTGTAGCCCAGGCTGACCTTCAGCTGGTCGGGCCTCGCGCGACCGTTGGCGCCGTCGACCCGCACGCGGTCCCCGCCCAGGTCGGTCAACCGCACCTGCGAGAAGTCGCCCGTCACATCGGCCTGCAGGTAGGCCGCCGGGTCTTCCACTTCGTAGAGCAGCTGGGCGGTGCAGCTGAGCCGGTCCACCCGGCCACCGGTGTCCGGCAGCTTGGTGATGACCACACCGCCGTCGGCATCCACCTCGGCGAGCGGAAAGCCCACGCGGTGCAGCTCGGGCACATCGACCCGGCCTGGGTCGGCCAGGTATCCGCCGCTGACCTGGGCCGCGCATTCGAGCAGGTGGCCAACGGCCAGGCCTTTGCCGAGCAGCGGCCAGTCGTCGGCCGCCCAGCCGAAGTGCTGCATCAGCGGCGCGAGAAACAGCGAGGGGTCGGCCACACGGCCGGTGACGACCAAGTCAGCCTTCGCTGCCAGCGCCGGCAGCAGCGCGTCGGCGCCCAGGTAGGCATTGGCCGAGATCAGCCGTCCGTCCAGCGAGCGCACCGTGTCGGCGCTGTCGAGCAGCGGCGCGTCGTTTTTCTGGACCCAGTCCAGCACGTCGTCGCCCAGAACCACCGCCACGCGCAGGCGCGGCAGCTGCAGTTCGCGCGCCACCGCCAGCGCAGCATGCCCCGCAGCCAGCGGGTTCGCCGCGCCCATGTTGGTGATGATGGTGGTGCCCTGCTGCAGGCAGGCGGGCAGCACCGCCCGCAGGCGCGCCGCCAGCAGCGGGTCGAAGCCCTGCGCCGGGTCGGCGCGGCGGCGCAGCTGCGCCAGCGCAATCGTGCGCTCGGCCAGGCATTCGAACACCAGGGCGTCCAGCTGCCCTCGCCGGGCCAGATCGACAGCCGGGTCGATGCGGTCCCCGGCGTAGCCTGCGCCTGCGCCGATCCGGTAGGGCCCCATGTGCTGAGTCTCCTGCTCGGACCGAGCGGCGCGGGTTTACAGGACTTCGAAGATGCCGGCCGCGCCCATGCCGCCGCCGATGCACATGGTCACGCAGACGCGCTTGGCGCCGCGGCGCTTGCCTTCAATCAAGGCGTGGCCCGTCAGGCGCTGGCCCGACACACCATAGGGGTGGCCGACGGCGATGGCGCCGCCGTTGACGTTCAGGCGGTCGGCCGGGATGCCCAGCTTGTCGCGGCAGTAAATCACCTGCACCGCGAAGGCCTCGTTCAGTTCCCAGAGGTCGATGTCGCTGACCTTCAGGCCCAGGCGCGAAAGCACCTTGGGGATGGCGAACACCGGGCCGATGCCCATTTCGTCGGGCTCGCAACCAGCCACCGCGAAGCCCAGGAAACGGCCCAGCGGCTTCAGGCCTTTCTTCTCGGCCAGGGTTTCGTCCATCACCACGCAGGCGCCCGCGCCGTCGCTGAACTGGCTGGCGTTGCCCGCCGACACGAGGCCACCCGGCAGCGCCGAGCGCAGGCCGTGGATGCTGTCGAAGGTGGTGCCGGGGCGGATGCCCTCGTCGTTCTCGACCGTGACCTGCTTGGTCATCAGGCCCATGACCTTGTCGGCCACGCCGGCGGTCACGGTGATGGGCGCGATCTCGGCCTTGAACAACCCAGCCTCCAGCGCAGCCGCGGCCTTCTGCTGGCTGGCGGCGCCGTACTCGTCCATGGCGTCGCGGCCGATGTTGTAGCGCTTGGCCACCTGTTCGGCGGTCTGCAGCATGTTCCAGTAGATCTCGGGCTTCTGCTTCTCCAGCGCCAGGTCCTTGAGCATGTGCTGGTTCATTTCCTGCTGCACGCAGGAAATGCTTTCCACGCCACCAGCCACATACACCGAGCCTTCGCCCGCGATGATGCGCTGGGCGGCCAGGGCAATGGTCTGCAGGCCGGAAGAGCAGAAGCGGTTGACGGTCATGCCCGAAACGGTGATGGGCAGGCCGGCCTTGAGCGCGATCTGGCGCGCGATGTTGGCGCCGGTCGCGCCTTCGGGGTTGGCGCAGCCCATGATCACGTCTTCGACTTCGGCGGCGTCGATGCCGGCGCGCTGCACGGCGTGTTGCACCGCGTGGCCACCGAGCGTGGCACCGTGGGTCATGTTGAAGGCGCCCTTCCAGCTCTTGGTCAGGGGCGTGCGGGCGGTGGAAACGATGACGGCGTTGGTCATGATGGGTTCCTCAAATCTTGATTTGTGCGGTCATCAGAAGGTCTTGCCCTCTGCAGCCAGCTTGGCGAGCAGGGGTGCGGGCGTCCAGAACTTCGCGTCGTCCAGCGGGTTCTTCGCAAAGCGCTTCATGGCCTGCACCACGTTGAACAGGCCGACCTCGTTGGCGTAGTTCAGCGGGCCGCCGCGGTGCACCGGGAAGCCGTAGCCGAAGATGTAGACCACGTCGATGTCGCTGGCCTTGTTGGCAATGCCCTCTTCCAGGATGTGGGCGGCTTCGTTGACCAGCGAGAACACCAGGCGCTGCACGATCTCTTCGTCGGAGATCTTGCGCGGCGTGATGCCCAGTGCCTTGCGGTGCTCCTCGATCATCTGCACCACCTCGGCGTTCGGGATGGCGTCGCGCTTGCCTTCGACGTAGTCGTACCAGCCCTTGCCCACCTTCTGGCCGAAGCGGCCTTTCTCGCACAGCAGGTCGGCGGTCTTGCTGTACTTCATGTCCGGCTTTTCCAGGTAGCGGCGCTTGCGGATCGCCCAGCCGATGTCGTTGCCGGCCAGATCGCCCATGCGGAACGGCCCCATGGCGAAGCCGAACTTCTCGATCGCCTTGTCCACCTGCTCGGGGGTGCAGCCTTCGTCCAGCAGGAAGCCACCCTGGCGCCCGTACTGCTCGATCATGCGGTTGCCGATGAAGCCGTCGCAGACGCCGGACACCACGGCGGTCTTCTTGATCTTCTTGGAGATGGCCATCACGGTGGCCAGCACGTCCTTGGCGGTCGCGTCACCGCGCACCACTTCCAGCAGCTTCATCACGTTGGCCGGGCTGAAGAAGTGCATGCCCACCACGTCCTGCGGGCGCTTGGTGAAGTTGGCGATCTTGTTGACGTCCAGCGTCGAGGTGTTGGAGGCCAGGATGGCACCGGGCTTCATCACACGGTCGAGTTCCTTGAACACGGCTTCCTTGACACCGATCTCCTCGAACACGGCCTCGATCACCAGGTCGGCCGAACCGATCTCGTCGTAGCTCAGCGTGGTGCTCAGCAGGCTCATGCGCTGCTCGTACTTGTCCTGCTTGAGCTTGCCCTTCTTGACCTGGGCTTCGTAGTTCTTGCGGATGGTCGCGATGCCTCGGTCCAGCGCTTCCTGCTTCATCTCCAGGATCTTCACCGGGATGCCGGCGTTGAGGAAGTTCATGGAAATGCCGCCGCCCATGGTGCCGGCGCCGATGACGGCCACCGACTGGATCTCGCGCTTGGGCGTGTCTTCCGGCACGTCGGGGATCTTGCTGGCGGCGCGCTCGGCGGTGAACAGGTGGCGCAGCGACTTGCACTCGGGCGTCCACATCAGGTTGATGAAGATCTCGCGCTCGAACACCATGCCGTCGTTGAACTTCTTCTTGGTCGCGGCCTCCACCGCGTCCACGCACTTGGCAGGCGCGGGGAAGTTCTTGGCCATGCCCTTGACCATGTTGCGCGCGAACTGGAAGTAGGCGTCGCCGTCCTTGTGCTTGCAGGGCAGGTTGCGCACCAGCGGGAAGGCGGAGCCGTCGGCGTGTTTGGCGGCCATTTCGCGGGCGAAAGCCAGCGCTTCTTCGGCCAGCGACTCGGGCGAAGCGGCCAGCTTGTCGAACAGCTTCTGGCCGGGCAGCTGGGCCAGCATCTCGCTCTTGACGGGCTCGCCGCTGACGATCATGTTCAGCGCGGCTTCCACGCCCAGCACGCGCGGCAGGCGCTGCGTGCCACCCGCGCCGGGGATCAGGCCCAGCTTCACTTCGGGCAGGGCCACGTTGCAGCCGGGGGCGGCGATGCGGTAGTGCGCGCCGAGCGCGAGTTCCAGGCCGCCGCCCATGCACACGCTGTGCACCGCCGCAACCACCGGCTTGGTGGTGTTCTCCACGCGCAGGATGACGGAGAGCAGGTTGGGTTCCTGGATCGCCTTGGGCGAGCCGAACTCGCGGATGTCGGCACCGCCCGAGAAGGCCTTGCCGGCGCCGGTCAGCACGATGGCCTTGACCGCTGCGTCGTTCTCGGCCTTCTCCAGCCCTTCGACGATGGCCTGGCGGGTGGACAGGCCCAGGCCGTTGACCGGCGGGTTGTTCAGCGTGATGACGGCGACGTCGCCGTGGACCTGGTACTCAGCGGTCATGGGGTCTCCTCTGGGGTGAAACGGGAAAACAGTTCAAAAACGAACGGTCGTGCGATTTTAGGAAAATTGTGCAGCGCGACAAGCGCCACTTGTCGCTTGCGGGTCAGACCTCAAGCCATTCCTTGCGGGTGTAGGGATCGGCACGGAGCGAATCCGGCGTGCCCTCGAACACGATGCTCCCGTGGCCCATCACCAGCGCCCGGTCCGAGATCGCCATCGCGATGGTCAGCTTCTGTTCGATCAGCAGCACCGAGATGCCGCGCGCCTTGAGCTTCTGCAGGTACTCGCCCACCAGTTCCACGATCTTGGGCGCCAGGCCCTCGGTGGGCTCGTCGATGATGATCAGGTCGGGGTCGCCCATCAGCGTGCGGCACAGGGTCAGCATCTGCTGCTCGCCGCCAGAGAGCACGCCGGCCTCGGTGTGCTGCCGCTCCTTCAGGCGCGGGAACATGGCGTACATGTCGTCGAAGCTCCAGCGCGAGCCCTTGCCGCTGCCCTTCTGGCCCAGCAGCAGGTTCTGGTGCACCGTGAGCTTGGGAAAGATCTCGCGATTCTCGGGCACGTAGCCGATGCCGCGGTGCGCGATCTCGAAGGGCTTGTGGCCGCGGATGGCCTGGCCTTTCCAGTCGATCGTGCCTTCGCAGTCGACCAGGCCCATGATGGCCTTGGCGGTGGTGGAACGGCCCGAGCCGTTGCGGCCCAGCAGCGCGACGATCTCGCCCTGCCCCACTTCAAAGCCCACGCCGTGCAGCACATGGCTCTTGCCGTAGTAGGCGTGGAGGTTCTGGATCTTCAGCATGGCGTCCCTCCTTCAGTGACCGGCCGAGGCGGCCTGCTCGTCGGCCAGCACCGAGCCCAGGTAGGCCTCCTGCACCTTGGGGTTGGCGCGCACCGCCTCGGGCGTGTCGAAGGCAATCACCTCGCCATAGACCACCACCGCGATCTTGTCGGCCAGGCCGAACACCACGCCCATGTCGTGCTCCACCGTCAGCAGGGTCTTGCCCACCGTCACCTCGCGGATCAGCTCGATGAAGCGGCTGGTCTCGCTCTTGCTCATGCCGGCCGTGGGTTCGTCCAGCAGGATCACGTTGGCGCCGCCGGCGATGGTGATGCCGATTTCCAGCGCACGCTGCTCGGCGTAGGTCAGGTTCATCGCCAGCGTGTCGCGCTTCCGGTCGAGCCGGATCATCTTCATCAGCTCCTCGGCCCGGTCGTTGGCGTCGGTCAGGTCGGCCAGGAAGCGGAACAGCGTGTAGCGGTAGCCCAGGCTCCAGAGCACGCTGCAGCGCAGGTTCTCGAACACGCTGAGCTTGGGGAAGATGTTGGTGATCTGGAAGCTGCGCGAGAGGCCCAGGCGGTTGATCTCAAAGGGCTTCTTGCCGTCGATGCGGGTGCCGTTGAGGACCACCTCGCCGCTGCTGGGCGCGAAGCGGCCCGAGATCAGGTTGAACAGCGTGGACTTGCCCGCGCCGTTGGGGCCGATGATGGCCACGCGCTCGCCGGCGCGCACGGCCAGGTTGGCGCCGCGGATGATCTCGGTCTTGCCGAAGCTCTTGCGCAGATCGCGCAGCTCCAGCGCATAGCCACCCGAATGCACATGGCTCATGGCCTGCTCGTGCGGCCGCACGGGGGTGTTGGTCGCGGTGCTCATTCCGTCTCCCGGCGCTTGATCTCTTTTTCGATGTCGGTCTGGATGGCCGACCACTGGGCGGCAAACTGGCGCCGGGCGATCTCGAACACGCCCAGGCAGGTCAGCGTGACGAACACCGCGCCGAACCAGGTCGTGCCGGCGCGCGTGTCCAGCTCCACGCCAAGGTACTTCACCGTGTCGCCCAGGGCCGCGTTCAGCTGCAGGTGGTAGATCATCTCGACCATCGAGCCGGCCCCCAGCAGCACCAGCACCGCTGCCACGCCCAGCACCACATAGGACACCCAGATCTCACGCAGCCGGCCAAAGGACGCCACGCGCAGGTTCATCATGATCAGGCTGGCGATGCCGCCCGGCGCGTACATCACCATGAACAGGAAGATCAGGCCCAGGTAGAGCAGCCAGGCCTTGGTCAGCTCCGACAGCAGCACCGCGGCCAGCACCATCAGCACGCCTCCGATGATGGGGCCGAAGAAGAAGGTGGCGCCGCCCAGGAAGGTGAACAGCAGGTAGCCGCCGGAGCGCGCCGCGCCCACCACCTCGGCCGTGACGATCTCGAAGTTGATGGCGCCCAGGCCGCCTGCGATGCCGGCGAAGAAGCCCGCGATCATGAAGGCCAGGTAGCGCACCTTCTGCGTGTTGTAGCCGATGAACTCGACCCGTTCCGGGTTGTCGCGCACGGCGTTCAGGATGCGGCCCAGCGGCGTGCGCGTGAACGCGAACATGAGCGCCACACAGACGAAGGTGTAGACCGCGATCAGGTAGTACACCTGCACCGGCGGGCCGAACGTGATGCCCATGAAGGGTTCACCCACCACACGGTTTCCCGAGACACCGGCCTCGCCGCCGAAGAAGTCGGAAAACATCAGCGACATCGCGAACACCAGTTCGGCCATGCCCAGCGTGATCATGGCGAACGGCGTGCCGGCCTTCTTGGTCGTCACGTAGCCGAACAGGACGGCAAAGAACAGGCCGGCGAAACCGCCCACCACCGGGATCAGGCTGACCGGGATCGGCCACTGCCCGTCCGACACCACGTTGAGCGCATGGATCGCGACATAGCTGCCCAGGCCGGTGTAGACCGCATGGCCGAAGCTGAGCATGCCGCCCTGCCCGAGCAGGATGTTGTAGGACAGGCAGGCGATGATGGCGATGCCCATCTGCGTGAGCATGGTGACCGACAGGTTGCTGGTGAACAGCATCGGTGCCACGGCCAGCACGATGGCGAACAACGACCAGACGATCCAGCGGCCGACGTTCCAGGGTTTGAATTCGTAGTGCGTCTTGCTCATGGTCGTTCAACCCTCCCGGGTGCCCAGAAGACCCTTGGGCCGGAAGATCAGGATCAGCACCAGGAACAGGTAGGGCAGGATCGGCGCCACCTGCGACAGCGTGAGCTTGAGCACCGCGTTGTTCAACGCTGCGTCGGACAGCTGCATGCCCAGCTGCTGCGCCACGCTCACGAAGGAATGGTCCATGCCCACCGCGAAAGTCTGGATGACGCCGATCAGCAGCGAAGCCAGGAACGCGCCCGACAGCGAGCCCATGCCGCCCACCACCACCACCACGAAGATCACCGAGCCCACCGAGGCGGCCATGGCCGGCTCGGTCACGAAGGTGCTGCCACCGATCACGCCCGCAAGACCGGCCAGCCCCGTTCCGGCGCCGAACACCAGCATGAACACCCGCGGCACGTTGTGGCCCAGGGATTCGACCATTTCGGGGTGCGTCAGCGCCGCCTGGATCACCAGGCCGATGCGTGTGCGCGTGAGCAGCAGCCACAGCGACACCAGCATCAGCACCGCGATGCCCATCATGAGAGCCCGTGTGGCCGGGAACGGCGTGCAGATCACGCCCTCGGCGCTGCAGACCGCCTGACCGGCGGCGCCGAGCATCATGCCCAGACTGTCATCGGCGTGGTGCACCAGCGTGAACGCAGGCCCACGCAGCACATCGGGCGGCACGAACTCGACCGCTGTGCGGCCCCAGACCAGCTGCACCAGCTCCAGGACGATGTAGGACAGGCCGAAGGTGACCAGCAGTTCGGGCACATGACCGAACTTGTGCACCTTGCGCAGCGACAAGCGCTCGAACAGCGCCCCCAGCAGGCCCACGGCCAGCGGCGCGACCACCAGCGCCGGCCAGAAGCCGATCAGCCCCGAGAGCGTGTAGCCGATGTAGGCGCCGACCATGTAGAAGCTGGCGTGCGCAAAGTTGAGCACGCCCATCATGCTGAAGATGAGCGTCAGCCCCGAGCTCAACATGAACAGCAGCAAGCCGTAGCTCACGCCGTTGAGCATGGAGATGATGAAGAACTCCATGAAACAGGCCTTTCGAGGGCGAAGCGGTTGGGAGAGGGGAAACGGAAGCGGACCGAGTATGGCCGCTCAGGCCACCGGTTTCACGCCGTCCACACGACACTCGACGGCGGAGCGAGGTGCCTGCTTCCAGAACGCGGCGGAACCGGCTCCGCCGGGCCGCTCGCGTTGCCCCCTGGAGGGGGTGACGCGAAGCGGCGCGGGGGTGTCAGCTCAACCCGGCCGCTTCATCTGGCAGCTGGTCGGCGTGCTGGACACGTAGGACGGGAACTCCTTGACCGGGGCCAGCGTCATGCCCGTGTTTTCCGGGCTGTAGGGGTACTTTTTGTCGGCTTTCTGCCAGACCGTCAGGTACAGCGGCTGCTGCAGCTGGTGGTCAACCTTGCGCATCTCGACTTCACCGTTGTAGTTGGCGACCTTCAGGCCTTCCATCACGGGCGCGACCTTCACCGGATCGGTGGACTTGGCCTTGGCGATCGCCTGACTCAGCACGTTCAGCGCGCTCGGGATCGCGCCAGTGAACATGTCGTCGTTGTACTTGGCCTTGAAGTCGGCCATCCACTGGCCCATCTGCCCGCCCATGTTGTAGTGCGAGTAGGCCACCTGGAACACCCGGCCCTCGCCGCCCTGGCCGAGCGCCGTGGGCGTGCCGGTCACACCGGTGTAGTAGGTGTAGAACTTGCCGGTGTAGCCGCCTTCGTTGGCCGCCTTGACCAGCAGTGCGAGATCGGAACCCCAGTTGCCCGTGATCACCGTGTCCGCGCCCGAGGCCTTGATCTTGGCGATGTAGGGCGCGAAATCGCGCACCTGGGCCAGCGGGTGAAGGTCCTCGCCGACGACCTTCACATCCGGGCGCTTGCGTGCCAGGTTTTCCTTGGCGAACTTGGCGACCTGCTGGCCGTGCGAGTAGTTCTGGTTGAGCAGGTAGACATTCTTGACATCCTTCTGGTCCTTCATGAAGGTCGTCATGGCCTCCATCTTCATGGAGGTGTCGGCGTCGAAACGGAAATGCCAGTAGCTGCACTTGCTGTTGGTGAAGTCCGGATCGACCGCGGCGTAGTTGAGGAGGATCACCTCTTTGCCGGGGTTGCGCTCGTTGTGCTTGTTGATCGCATCGATCAGCGCGCCGGCCACCGAGGAACCGTTGCCCTGGGTGATGTAGCGCACGCCCTGGTCCAGCGCGGCCTTGAGAGCGTTCAGGCTCTCGGCCGGGCTGAGCTTGTTGTCAAAGGCCACAATCTCGTACTTCACGCCGGCCGGGTTGTTGGCGCTGAACTTCTCGGCAAAGAACTGCCAGCTGCGCATCTGGTTCAGGCCCAGCGGGCCCATCAGGCCCGTCTGAGGATCGATCAGCGCGATCTTGACCGTCTCGCCCTTCTGGGCGTGGGCGGCTCCGAGTGCCAGAAGGAGGACGGCGGCGGCGACGGTCTGCTGTGCGAACTTCACGTGAGGTCTCCTTGAGATGGTGAAAACCGCAGCGTAGCGCCGTACCTCTGCACGCCGCTCAGGGAATGCCCTATGCGCTATCGCACAGGCGACTCTGCTTGCACTTCCGTAGCGCAGCAGGTCGCCTGCGCGACGTTTTCAGAGGCCCGGCAACTTGTAACCGGCGAGCTGCTGGCGCAGCGTCATCTTCTGCATCTTGCCGGTCGCACCCAGCGGGATCGCATCGACAAAGACCACGTCGTCGGGCACCTGCCACTTGGCGATCTTGCCTTCGTAGAAGGCCAGCAGCTCGTCGCGCGTGACCTCGGTGCCGGGCTTCTTCACCACCACCACGATGGGCCGCTCGTCCCACTTGGGGTGCTTCATGCCGATGCAGGCGGCCATGGCCACGGCGGGGTGCGCCATGGCGATGTTCTCGACGTCGATGGAGCTGATCCACTCGCCGCCGGACTTGATCACGTCCTTGCTGCGGTCGGTGATCTGCATGAAACCGTCGGCATCGATGGTGGCCACGTCACCGGTGGGGAACCAGCCCCGGCCGGCCGCGTCGTACTGCAGCGGGTCACCGCCCTCGCCCTTGAAGTAGCTGGCGATGATCCAGGGGCCGCGCACCAGCAGGTCGCCGTAGGCCTTGCCGTCCCAGGGCTGCTCTTCGCCCAGCTCGTTGACGATCTTCATGTCCACGCCGAAAACGCTGCGGCCCTGCTTCAGGCGCACCTTCATCTTCTCGTCGGCCGGCAGCGCGACCTGCGCGTTCTTGAGCGTGCAGACCGTGCCCAGCGGGCTCATCTCGGTCATGCCCCAGGCGTGCAGCACCTCGACACCGTACTGGTCGTTGAAGGCCGCGATCATGGCCGGCGGGCAGGCCGATCCACCGATGACGGTGCGCTTGAGCGTGCTGAACTTGACGCCGTTCTGCTGCATGTGGCCCAGCAGCATCTGCCACACCGTGGGCACGCCCGCAGCCATGGTGACCTGCTCGCCTTCGATCAGTTCGTAGACCGACTTGCCGTCCAGCGCGGGGCCGGGGAAGACCAGCTTGCAGCCCACGGCCGCGGCCGAATACGGCAGGCCCCAGGCGTTGACGTGGAACATGGGCACCACGGGCAGGATGGCATCGCGCGCCGAGCAGCCCAGCGCATCGGGCAGCGCAGCGCCGTAGGCGTGCAGCAGCGTGGAGCGGTGCGAGTACACGGCGCCCTTGGGGTTGCCGGTGGTGCCGCTGGTGTAGCACATGCTGGATGCGCAGTTCTCGTCGAACTCGGGCCAGGTGTAGGTGTCGGTTGCCCCGCCGATCCAGGCCTCGTAGCTGAGCAGGCCGGGGATACCGGTGTCGGCCGGCAGCTTGTCGGCGTCGCACAGCGCGATCCAGTGCTTGACGCCTGGGCACTTGGCGTGCACGGCCTGCACCAGCGGCAGGAAGCTCATGTCGAAGCACAAGGCCCGGTCGTCGGCGTGGTTGACGATCCAGACCAGCTGCTCGGGGTGCAGGCGCGGGTTGAGCGTGTGCAGCACGCGGCCCGAACCGCTGACACCGAAATACAGCTCCAGGTGCCGGTAGCCGTTCCAGGCCAGGGTACCCACGCGGTCGCCGAACGACAGGTGCAGGCTGTCCAGCGCGTTGGCCACGCGGCGCGCACGGGCAGCGACCTGGCCCCAGGTGGTGCGGTGGATGTCGCCCTCGACCCGCCGCGAGACGATTTCGGTGCTGTGGTGGTGGCGGTCCGCATGGACGATGAGGTTGGAAATCAGCAGCGGTTGGCTTTGCATCTGGCCCAGCATGGGGTATCTCCTGTGTGTGCCGCCCAAAAAAGAACGGTCGTTCGTTTTGAAACCCCACATCATGCCCGAAACCGGGCGGGCTTCCCAGCATGGACGGGCGGTCTGTGCGTCTTCCGCGGGACTCCGCGAGGGCGCTTCTGCGTACTTCCACGTAGGCCTGGCGCCGCGTCCTGTGACAGAGTCGAAGGCTGCCACTCTCTCCTCCTGCGCATGCCCGACTCCCCTCCCGACACCTCGCCGGTGGCCCCGCTGAAGCATCTGGACTTCCGCATGCTGTGGTTCGCCTGGCTGTTTGCCAACGTCTGCATGTGGATGAACGATGTGGCGGCGGCCTGGATGATGACGTCACTGACCGAAAAGCCCATCTGGGTGGCCCTGGTCCAGACCGCGTCGACCCTGCCGGTCTTCCTGCTGGGTCTGCCCAGCGGTGCACTGGCCGACGGACTGGACCGCAAGCGCTACTTCCTCGTCACACAGCTCTGGGTCGCGACCGTCGCTTCGGTGCTGAGCGTGCTCGTGTTCCTCGACATGGTCACACCCATGGTGCTGCTGGCCCTGACCTTCGCCAACGGCGTCGGCCTGGCCATGCGCTGGCCGGTGTTCGCCGCCATCGTTCCCGAACTTGTACCGCGCCAGCAGCTGCCGGCGGCCCTGGCCCTGAACGGGGTGTCGATGAACGCGTCCCGCATCCTCGGACCGCTGCTGGCCGGCGCCCTGATCGCCAGCGCCGGCAGCGCCTGGGTTTTCCTGCTGAACGCCGTGCTGTCCCTCGGGGCCGCGGTGATCATCAGCCGCTGGCAGCGCGAGCATGTGCCCAACCCGCTTGGCCGCGAGCGCCTCCTGTCCGCCATGCGGGTGGGCCTGCAGCATGTGCTGCAGTCTGAAACACTCAAGGGCGCGCTGCTGCGCATCGCCATCTTCTTCTTCCATTCCACCGCGCTGATGGCCCTTCTGCCCCTGCTGGCCAGGGGCATGGACGGCGGTGGCGCGGGCATGTTCACCCTGCTGCTGGCCTCCATGGGCGCCGGCGCCATCGCCTCCACCGCGTTTCTGCCGCGGCTGCGCAAGCGCTACAGCCGCGACGGCCTGGTCTTCCGCGGCGCCGCGCTGCAGGCCGCCTCGATGGCGGTGATGGCGGTGGTCACCTCGCCCTGGCTCGCGGTGCCGGCCATGTTCCTGGGCGGCGCGGCCTGGATCACCACCGCCAACACCCTGAGCGTGACCATGCAGATGAACCTGCCGGACTGGGTCCGCGCGCGGGGCATGTCCATCTACCAGATGGCCATCATGGGCGCCAGCGCCGCGGGCGCCGCGCTGTGGGGCCAGATCGCCACCGCCACGGACGTGCGCACCTGCCTGGCCATCGCCGCGGTGTCGGGCCTGCTGGTCATGTGGGGGGTCAACCGCTTCCGGCCGGACACCAGCCAGCCCGCGGACCTCACACCCAGAAGGGTTTTTTCGCTGCCGACCAACGACGCGCCGCCCTCGGACGGGCGGGTGCTGATCACCATCGAGTACCAGATCGATCCGGCCCGGATCGCCGAATTCCGGGAGCTCATGCTCACCGAAGGCCGCAGCGGCCGGCTGCGCCACGGCGCGCGCTCCTGGGAACTGCTGCACGACCTCAACGACCCGGGGCGCTTTGTCGAAATGATCGTGGACGA
Organism: Hydrogenophaga pseudoflava; assembly: GCF_004353865.1. Taxonomy (NCBI): domain Bacteria; kingdom Pseudomonadati; phylum Pseudomonadota; class Betaproteobacteria; order Burkholderiales; family Comamonadaceae; genus Hydrogenophaga; species Hydrogenophaga pseudoflava. The sequence goes on along the minus strand of NZ_CP037867.1, from coordinate 1,222,330 downwards.
ATCCTGGACCGACCACCTGCGGCGTTTCGAACGCGTCACCGCCGCGGACGAGGCGCTGCGGCTGCGCAAGCTGGCCTTCCACATCGGCGAGGCGCCGCCGCTGGTGCGCCGCAGCCTGATGGAAACCACGGTGGATCAGGGCTGAAGCCTGCACGCTCGCAGCCCTGCAGGCACAATGCCCGCTCCACCCCATCCAGGGGTTCCGGAGCACCGCCATGAGCAACTTCCCGATCCAGAAAACCGAGGCCGAGTGGCGCGAGCTGCTCGCCGAGAAAGGCGCCGAACCCGCGGCCTTCCAGGTCACGCGGCACGCCTACACCGAGCGCCCGTTCACGGGCAAGTACGAGCAGGTCTGGGCCGACGGCAGCTACCACTGCATCTGTTGCGGCAACCACCTGTTCGACTCGGGCACTAAGTTCGACGCCGGCTGCGGCTGGCCCAGCTTCTGGAAGGCCATTCCCGGCGCCATCACTGAGATCACCGACCGCAGCCACGGCATGGTGCGCACCGAAACCGTCTGCAGCCAGTGCGGTGCCCACCTCGGTCACGTGTTCGAGGACGGCCCCGCACCCACCGGCCTGCGTTACTGCATGAACTCCGCCTCCATCGACCTGCAACCCAAGGACCCGACATGAAAGCCCAGAACATTCTCCAGACCATCGGCGGCACGCCACACATCCGCATCAACCGCCTGTTCGCCGGCGCCAGCCAGAGCGTGTGGATCAAGTCCGAGCGCAGCAACCCCGGCGGCTCGATCAAGGACCGCATTGCCCTGTCCATGGTCGAAGACGCCGAGGCCTCGGGTGCGCTCAAACCGGGCGGCACCATCGTCGAGCCCACGTCGGGCAACACCGGCATCGGCCTGGCCATGGTGGCCGCGGTCAAGGGCTACAAGCTCATCCTCGTCATGCCCGACAGCATGAGCATCGAGCGCCGCCGCCTGATGCTGGCCTACGGTGCCAGCTTCGACCTGACGCCGCGCGAAAAGGGCATGAAGGGGTCGATCGCCCGCGCGCAGGAGATCGTGGCCAGCACGCCCGGCGCCTGGATGCCGATGCAGTTCGACAATCCGGCCAACATCGAGGTGCATGCCCGAACCACGGCGCAGGAGATCCTCGCCGACTTCCCCGAAGGCCTGGACGCGCTGATCACCGGCGTGGGTACCGGCGGCCACCTCAGCGGCTGCGCCCAGGTGCTCAAGGCGGCTTGGCCCCAGCTCAAGGTGTTCGCGGTGGAGCCCGTGGCCTCGCCGGTGATCTCCGGCGGCAGCCCGGCGCCCCACCCGATCCAGGGCATCGGCGCCGGTTTCATCCCGACCAACCTCAAGACCGAGCTGCTCGACGGCGTGATCCAGGTCGACGCGGAACCGGCGCGCGAGATGGCGCGCCGCTGCGCGCGCGAGGAAGGCATGCTGGTCGGCATCTCCTCGGGCGCCACGCTCCAGGCGATCGCGCAGAAGTTGCCCGAGTTGGCGGCCGGTGCGAAGGTGCTCGGCTTCAACTACGACACCGGCGAGCGCTACCTCTCGGTCGACGGCTTCCTGCCGGCATGAACACGGCCGACAGCGAGCGGCTGACGCAGCTGGAAATCAAGATCAGCTACCTGGACGATCTGGTCGAGACGCTCAACACCATGGTGGCCCGGCAGCACGACCAGATCGCGATGCTGATCCACGAGGTGGCCCAGCTGCGACAGCGCAACGACGAGTCACAGCCGCCGGCCTTCCGCAGCCTGCGCGACGAGCTGCCGCCGCATTACTGAGGCCCCCACGCTCCGCCGCTGCGCGGGTCGCTGCCCCCCGCGGGGGCTGATCCGGCTTGGGGCGGCCCGGCGCCGGATCGTCTGATCGCTCAGCGACCGGTGGCCGCGAAATGGGCGGCCAGCGCCTCGTCGCGCGTCATCTCGCGCACGTGGCCGTGCTCCAGGCGGAAGAAGCGGTTGCAGTAGCGCTCGATCAGTTCGTCGTTGTGCGTGGCAAAGACGAAGATGCCGACTTTCTCGATCAGGCTCTCCATGCGCCGCTTGGCGTTGACCTGGAACTCGGCATCGCCCATGCCGAAAATCTCGTCGACCAGCAGGATGTCGGGCTGCACGGTGGTGGCCACCGCGAACATCAGGCGGGTCGACATGCCCGACGAGTAGGTGCGCACCGGCAGGCGCAGGAAGTCACCGAGCTGGCAGAACTGCTCGATATCCGGCACATGGGCCTCAATCTCCTTGAGGCTCATGCCCAGCAGCACGCCCATGCGCGTGATGTTCTCGTAGCCAGAGAGTTCGCCGTCGATGCCGGCGCCCAGTTCCAGCATGGTCGAGACCCGGCCTTCGCGCACGATCTGGCCCGAGATCGGGGTGTAGACCCCCGCCAGGGTGCGCAGCATGGTGCTCTTGCCGGCACCGTTGTGGCCCATCAGCGCCACCGCATCGCCGTCGCGCAGGTCGAAAGACACGTCCTTGAGCGCGGTCACCACGCTCACCTGCCCGGCCTCGCTCTCGATGCGTCCGCCAGTGCTCACACGCATGATCTGGTTGCGCAGCGAGAAGCTGCGGCTGTTGTAGATCGGGTACTGGACCGTCACGTTCTTCAGGGTCAGCCGTGCCATGGTTCAGATCCAGAACGCGATGCGGTCGCGCTTGTTGTTGAACAGCCAGAACGCCAGGCACAGTCCGACGGCCAGGCCGCCCAGGTTGGACCAGATCACGAAGTCCGGCGGCGCGTGCCCCAGCAGCGGCGAGCGCACCAGCTCGATGGCGTGCGACAGCGGGTTGAACCAGAGGATCGCCTCGCTGAACGGCAGGTAATTGGGCCGGTAGAACACCGGGCTGATGAACATCAGCAGGGGCAGGACCGCACCGATGATGTATTCCAGGTCGCGGAAGCGGGCGCCCAGGATGCTGACCACCACACACACCCAGTAGAGGTTGAGCGTCAGCAGCAGCATGGCCGGCACGACCAGCAGCGTGTGCCAGCTCACGGGCACGCCGTACACCAGCGCCACGATCAGGAAGATGGGCAGGTTATGCACCAGGTTCACCAGGTGGCGCAGCACCAGCTGGGGTGGGTAGATCGACAGCGGCAGGCTGAGGTTGCGGATCACCGAGGCCTGGCGCGCGTAGACCGTGCTCGATTCGCTCAGCACGCCGGCGATGAACTGCCACAGGATGAGGCCCGCGGTGAGCGTCGGCACGAACTGCGCCGCCGGCACCTTCATCAGCTCGCTCCAGAGCAGGCCCAGCCCCATGGAGCCGATGGCGGTTCCCAGCGTCAGCCAGAGCGGCCCGAGCACGCTGCGCTTGTAGCGCGCGCGCACGTCGCTCAGCGCCATGAAGCTGACGATGGGCCAGCTCTTGAGCCCCGCGGCAATGTCCCGCACCGCTGGCGCCTGGCGCCAGTCCCCGACTGAACCCATGGTGTCCTGATTCCTGCGCGGTATACCCACGCTCTGCCTTGAAATGCCGGGCGCGAGGCTACCATGGGCGCCCCACAACCCGGCTGGCGCTCATCAGAAACCGAGACTGGAACCCGCGCCCAGCAGGGTCGCCACCCCCAGCACCGCGAAGATGCCAGCGGCGATCGAGTGCACCAGCTTCATCGGGATCCTGTTGGCCAGGCGGTCGCCGACAAACACCGCCGGCACGTCGGCGATCAGCATGCCCAGGGTGGTGCCGATCACCACCAGCAGCGGCGTCGCATAGTGCGCCGCCATCGCCACCGTGGCGATCTGTGTCTTGTCGCCCATCTCGGCCAGGAAGAAGGTGATCAGCGTGGCGCCGAACACGCCCAGCTTCTGCGCCACCTGGGTTTCCTCTTCCTCGATCTTGTCGGGGATCAGTGTCCAGACCGCCATGCCGATGAACGAGGCACCCAGCACCCAGCGCAGGACTTCTGGACTCACCTGCGCCGTGATCCAGGCGCCCAGCGCACCGGCCAGGCCGTGGTTGACGATGGTCGCCAGCAGGATGCCGGCGATGATGGGCAGCGGCTTCTTGAAGCGCGCGGCGAGGATGAAGGCCAGCAGTTGCGTCTTGTCGCCGATTTCGGCGAGCGCGACAACTCCGGTGGAGACGAGCAGGGATTCCATGTGGGGAAAACTTTCACGGGCCGGCACAGAACGCGTTTGACCACGACGCACCCCGGCCTCATGCGGAGCATCGTGGTCAAAGGTCTTGCCAGGTGCGGGACTGCCTGCGCCATGTCCGGGAACGGACAAGTGTGTTGACGCGGGCCTCTTCAAGGTGAAGAGCGGCTACTCCCCAATGACCGGGCGATTGTAGCCGGCGCCGCGCGCGCCCTCAGAGCGCCTGTTGCGACGGGTCGTCCTCGCGCCAGGCCGGCCCGGCCTTGGCCAGCGCCATCCACACGTGGAACGGCAGCCGCTCCACCGCACGCCGGGGCGCCTCGCGCGCCACCCGCAGCGCACCGCGCTCGACCAGCATCACGCCGCACTCGGCCGGTACTTCGTCGGGCGCGCCGATGGGTCGCCCCTTGGTGTCTTCCCCCAGCACGTACCAGCAGGCGCCGGCCATGCCCAGGTAGGCGGCGCGCTTGGCCGGCTTCTTGAGGTCGCCCAGCAGGTCCGAGCGGTGCACCTTGATCTCGTGCACCACCGGCTCCAGGTAGGCCTCCACCGAGGAATTGCGGATCGAAAACACGTCGGGACAGGCCATGCACCAGCCGTGCGCCGGGGGTGGCTCGGGCGCGGCCAGTTCGGTCCAGAGCCCCTGCGGTCCCGGCTCGGCGATCACCTTTTCAGCTGGTTCACCGGTCAGCAGCTCCATGGGCAGCGCCACCCGCAGCGCCAGCCCCCGCCAGGCCAGGCGCCCGGACCGGGCCATCGCGGTGGCCACCTGCTCCACCAGGGCCTCGTGGGCCGAACGCGCCGCCTTGTTGCCGGCGAACACCCGCGCCAGCACCTGGATGCCCGCTTCCGTCACGCGCAGCGTCTCCCGCCTCTGGTCCAGCCGCCGCTCCAGCAGCCCCGCGGCCAGCAGCTCCACCTCGACCATGTCCTGGCAGGGCCAGCCGGCCGAGCGGTGGATCTCGCGCAGGCGCCGGTGGTGGATGCGCGTGAGCACGGGGCCAGGATCGTGTGGGGAATCGGATGCGGCATCCATGATGGACTGACTATATATCCAGTACGATGACCAGCTCCCTCTGGTGTTTCCCTTGGTTCATCCGCCCATGTTTCCGGTCGTCGACATCGCCGTGTCGGTGCGCACGCTGTGCCACTTCACCGCGCGCAGCGGCGACCTCGACCTGCGCTTCACGCCCTCGCCGACCGGCGTCGAAGGCATCGCGGGGCACCAGACCGTGACCGCGCGGCGCGGCGCCGGCTACCAGCGCGAACTGGCGCTGAGCGCCCGCTTCGGCCCGCTGGTGGTGCAGGGCCGGGCCGATGGGTTCGACCCCGTGGCCCGGCGCGTCGAGGAGATCAAGACCCGCCGCGGCGACGCCGGTCGTGTGCCGGCCAACCACCAGGCCCTGCACTGGGCACAGGCCCGCGTCTACGGCTGGATGCTGTGCGAGCAGCTGTCACTGGCGCAGATCGAGGTGGCCCTGGTCTATTTCGACATCGACAGCGGGCAGGAAACGGTGCTGACCGAGACCTGCACCGCCGATGCGCTGCGGGACTTCTTCGAGGACCTGTGCGAGCGGTACTTCGCCTGGGCCTGGGCCGATCAGCTGCACCGGCATGCAAGGGACGAGGCCCTGACGGCGCTTGCGTTTCCCTTTCCCTCGTTCCGCACCGGGCAGCGCGAACTGGCGGCCGATGTGTACCGCGCCAACACCCGCGCGCGCCACCTGCTGGCCCAGGCCCCCACCGGCATCGGCAAGACCATGGCCACGGTGTTCGCCAGCCTGCGCGCCATGCCCGACCAGGGCACCGACCGCCTGCTCTTCCTCACCGCCCGCACCACCGGCCGGCAGCTGGCGCTGGACGCGCTGGAGCGGCTGGGCGCTCCCACGCGCCTGCCGCTGCGGGTACTCGAACGCCTGGCGCGCGACAAGGCCTGCGAGCACCCGGACAAGGCCTGCCACGGCGAGTCTTGCCCGCTGGCGCGCGGCTTCTACGACCGCCTGCCCGCCGCGCGCGAGGCGGCGGCACAGGCCGCCTGGCTGGACCGCGACCGCCTGCGCGCGCTGGCGCTGGAACACGGTGTCTGCCCCTACTACCTAGGCCAGGAAATGCAGCGCTGGTGCGACGTGCTGGTGGGCGACTACAACCACTGGTTCGATGTGGGCGCGCACTGGTTCGCGCTGGCCGAGGACCAGGGCTGGCGCGCAGCGCTGCTGGTGGACGAGGCGCACAACCTGATCGACCGCGCGCGCAGCATGTACAGCGCCACGCTGAACGCACACGAGTTCCTGCGCCTGCGGCACGAGGCGGCGCCGGAGGTTCGCAAGGCCATGGACACCCTGCACCGCCGCTGGAGCGCCCTCGCCCGCGACCTGCCGCCGGCCGAAGGCACGCAGGCGCTGGCCGATGGCCTGCCGGACGACTGGACCACCACCTTGCAGAACACCTGCAACAGCCTGCTGGATCTGCTGACCCCGCAGCCCGGCCACACGCCCGACCCGGCGCTGCAGAACTGGGTGTTCGAGGCGTTGCACTTCGTGCGCATCGCCGAAGGCTTCGGCGAGCACTCGCTGTGCGAAGCGGGGCCCTGGGCCGCACCGCCGGGCGGGCGCGGCCGGCGGCTGCCGACACTGCGCATCCGCAACGTGGTGCCCGCGCCCTGGCTCGAAGCGAGCTGGGCGGCGGCGCACAGCGCCACCCTGTTCTCGGCCACGCTGTCACCGGTGGCGCATGTGAAGGAGATGCTCGGGCTGCCGGCCGACGCAGCCCATGTCGATCTGCCCTCGCCGTTCGCCGCCGAGCAGTTGCGGGTGCGGATCGCGCCCTGGATCTCGACCCGCTACCCCGACCGGCTGCGCTCGCTGGACGCGCTGGTGGATGTCATCGGCGCCCAGTTCCACGAGCGCCCCGGCAACTACCTGGCCTTCTTCAGCAGCTTCGAGTACCTGGACCTGGCACGCCAGCGGCTGGCACAGCGCCACCCGGACCTGCCGCACTGGTCACAGACGCGCGGCATGGAAGAACCCGAGCGCGACGCCTTCGTGGCCCGCTTCGTCGAAGGCGGCCAGGGCGTGGGTTTTGCGGTGCTGGGCGGCGCCTTCGGTGAAGGCATCGACCTGCCGGGCGAGCGGCTGGTGGGCGCCTTCATCGCCACCCTGGGGCTGCCCCAGGTCAACGCCGAAAACGAGCGCGTGCGCGAGCGGCTGCAGCAGCGCACCGGCCACGGCTACGACCACACCTACCTGTTCCCGGGCCTGATGCGGGTGGTGCAGGCGGCCGGGCGGGTGATCCGCTCCGAACAGGATCGGGGCTGCGTCTGGCTGCTGGACGACCGCTTCGCCCGCGCCGAGGTGCGGCGCCTGCTGCCGTCCTGGTGGCGGGTCGAGGTGGCGCCCCGGCCCTGACGGCGGCCTCGACCGTGGCGGCGCAGGGTCAGCGGTACGAAGTCAGCAGGATGCTGGTTTCCGTGCCGCGGATGCCGCTGAGCAGGCGGATGCGCTCCAGCGCCTGCGACAGCTCGGCCATCGAGCCCACCGCCAGCTCGGCCAGCAGGTCCCAGCGGCCGTTGGTGTCGTGCAGGGCCGCCACAGACGGCTCGCCCAGCAGGCTGGCGATCACCTCGCGCGTGCGGTTGCCTTCCACCTGAACACCCATCCAGGCGCGGATGCGCTCGGGCTGCGCCTCGGGTTTGAGGCGCACGGTGTAACCCACGATCACCTGGGTGTCTTCGAGCTTGCGCAACCGGTTGGTGACCGTGCCGCGCGAGACCTGCAGCTTGTGGGCCAGGTCGGCCACCGAGAGGCGCGCGTCCTGGCGCAGCAGGGCGATGAGGCGTTGGTCGAGGTCATCCATGTGCAAAACGTCAAAAAACTCTGTCGATGTGACCGATTTTCTGCCGTTTCAGTACAAGTTTGGCGGTTTTCATTGCCTCTGCCCTCCGCCACACTGCCAGCTCCCCCTGTGCTGCCCGGAGACAAGCCATGAAAACCACCGTCCAGAACCCCGATCTCGCCCGCTTCGTGGAAGCCGGCACGCTCTACCTGGGCGCCCCCGAAGCCGCCGAGCTGGTGCGTCGCCACGGCGTGGCCGCCTGCATCGAGGCCATCGCCGCGAACATCCGCGCCGACTTCCTGCGCTGGGCCGATTTCGACAAGACGGCCCGCGTGGCCGCGCATTCCGACGTCGGCGTGATCGAGTTGATGCCCGTGGCCGACGCGCAGCGCTACAGCTTCAAGTACGTCAACGGCCACCCCGGCAACACCCGCCTGGGTCTGTCGACCGTGATGGCGTTCGGCGTGCTGGCCGACGTGGCCACCGGCGCACCGCTGTTCCTGAGCGAACTGACCCTGACCACCGCGCTGCGCACAGCCGCCATGTCGGCCCTGGCCGCGAAGGTGCTGGCGCGCCCCGACAGCCGCGTGATGGCGCTGATCGGCAACGGCGCGCAGAGCGAGTTCCAGGCCCTGGCCTTCCAGCACCTGCTGGGCATCACCGAGCTGCGCGTGTACGACGTGGACCCGGCCGCCAGCGCCAAGCTGGTGGGCAACCTGCAGGGCAGCGGCCTGCGCGTCACCGTCTGCGCCAGCACGGCCGAGGCGGTGCGTGGCGCAGACATCGTCACCACCGTCACCGCCGACAAGCGCAACGCGCTCATCCTCACGCCCGAGATGATTCAACCCGGCATGCACCTGAACGCCGTGGGCGGCGACTGCCCGGGCAAGACCGAACTGCACGGCGACATCCTTCATGCGTCCAAGGTGTTCGTGGAGTACGAGCCGCAGTCGCGCATCGAGGGCGAGATCCAGCACCAGCCGGCGGACTTCGCCGTCACCGAGTTCTGGCAGGTGCTGCGCGGCGAACGCAGCGGTCGCGACAGCGCCGATCAGGTCACCGTGTTCGACTCGGTCGGCTTCGCGCTGGAAGACTTCTCGGCCCTGCGCTTCATGCAGCAAACCGCCGAGCATCTGGGCCTGGGCGAGCGCATCGCCCTGGTGCCGCCGCTGGCCGATCCCAAGAACCTGTTCGGCTCGCTGCGGGCCACGGCCGCTGTAGCGGCCTGAGTCCCGCCGCTCAGCGCGTCAGCCCCGCATACAGCACCGGCAGCCTCTCGGGGAGCCGCTCCACCTTGTCCACGACCAGGTAGTGGCGCGCGCCGAAGATGCGGCTGACGTACTGGTCGGCGCGCGGGTCCAGGCTCATGCAGTAGGTCGTCACGCCGTTCCGGCCGGCCTCCTCCACCGCCTTCTTGGTGTCGTGCCGCAGGTACTGCGGGTCGCGCACGTCCACGTCGGCCGGTTCGCCGTCGGTGATGACCAGCAGCAGCTTCTTGCTGCTGCGCTGCGCCTTGAGCGCGGCCGTGGCGTGGCGGATGGCGGCGCCCATGCGGGTGGACAGCTGCCCTTCCATGCCGGCCAGCCGTGCTTTCGCCAGGTCGTCGTAGGGCTGGTCGAAGTCCTTGAAGCGCCAGTAATTCACGTCGTGCCGGCCGTCGGAGCAGAAGCCGTGGATGGCGAACGGGTCGCCCACCTTCTGGATCGCGTCGGCCAGCAGCGCGCAGGCCGAGCGCGTCAGTTCCAGCACCGTGTGTTCCTGGCCCGCCACCTTGTCGTTGGTGGACTGCGAGAGGTCCAGCAGCACCAGCACCGAGATGTCGCGCGTCTTGCGTACGCTGCGCATCATGATGCGCGGGTCGGGCTGGCGGCCCATGCGCATCTCGATCACCGACGCGAGCGCCGCGTTGAGGTCGATCTCGTCGCCGTCTTCGAGCTTGCGGATGCGCTGAACGCCCTGCGGCTGCATCGCGTCCAGGATGTATTTCATGCGGCCGATCAGGCGCCGGTGTTCGGCCAGGATGCCGTCGATCACCGCCGCGTCGCCGGCTTTGGGTCGGCGCTCCTGCACCGTGGCCCAGGCCGGTCGTTCGAGCTGGATCAGGTGGTCCCACTCGCCGTAGTGCACCGGCGGCAGCACCGGCTCGCGGCCTTCGCTTTCGTTGAAGGACACGCCCAGGTCTTCGTAGGGAAACAGCTCGGTGCCGAGCACCCAGATCTCCTGCGCGTCGTCGCCCGCGCCCTCCACTTCCAGCTCGTTGACGAACTCCATCAGGTTCACCTGCTTGCGCAGCTGCTGCGGCGGCTCGTAGCCGGTGGCGATGGAGCGCTCGAAGTCGAAGCCGTCGAAGGCCCAGAAATAGCGGTTGTCGTCGCGGTAGGCCGCGGTCTGCACGTCGGTGCGCGGCTGGAACGCCGGCCCCTGCGTGAGTTCACGGTAGCTGTGCGCCAGCTGCACGCCGATGTCCCACGACACGGTGTTGTCGTGCGGATCGGCCTGGAGGCGCTGCGTCGCCTCGGCGAACAATGTTCGGCCCTGGGCGATCCAGGGGTTGGCGTCCTCATACGCCGGATCGAGCAGCGCACGCGCCAGGCGGCCCAGCCAGTCGCCGGCGGTCTTGTCTTGGGTGGCCTGCGCGGTGTGCAGGCTGGCCCACAGCGGGCGCAGGCCCGGGAACCGCGCCAGCGTCAGCGCCTCGATGCGCGCGTCCTCCACCACACCGATCAGCGCCATCTGCCAGGGACTGAGCGATTCGGCCGAGATCGGCCGGCGCGTGAACACCACGTGGGCCGCGGCGTGCGCGGCGGCGGCGCGGTAGAGCTCGGTCGCATCCACCGTGCCGCTGTGGCCGTCCACCGCGTCATACGCGTCGGGCAGGTGGATGAAATAGTCCTCGATGAAAGGGCGGTAACCATCACGGGATTCAAAATCCCCCGCCGTCGGGCGCATGAAGAAGTCGCGGCCCCAGAGCGCGCGCAGGTACATGTTGATGCGCCGCTGCACGTCCACCAGCAGCGTGCCTTTGCGCTCCTTCTGCAGCATGGCCAGCGACTCTTTGGACTGCAGGCCGAAGTAGGCGATCTGTTCCTCGTAGTTGGTGCGGTGCGCCTGCGCGCCCCAGGTGGACCAGCGCCGCAGGCCGCCCAGCGTGAGCTGGCCAAACAGCGCGTCGAGCTGCCCCAGCATGGGCCGCAGGCCGCGCGGCGCCTGCGCCACCAGGGTGTTGAGGAACTGCAAGTACTGCAGGAACAGCGCACCGTCGGCCAGGCGGCGTGCGGCGGTGGGCGCGGTGGCCAGCACCAGCTCGATCACCGCGCCCGAGGTCTTGGACGCGAGCAGCAGCGCGGTGGTCGCGAGTTCGCCCACCACGTCCTCGCCGATCTCTTTGGCCACCTGCGGCGCGCCATCGATCCAGGCGTTGACCAGTTCGTGGCCACGGCCGAGGCCGCGCAACGCGGCGGCGCCCTTGACATAGTTGTCGAGCCCGCGCGCCGAGAACACTTTGGTCGCATCCGGCCAGCAACGCTCCAGCAGCTCCAGCGAGCCCGGGTCCAACTGGTCGGTCCACTCGGCGTGGTCGTGCAGGTGGGCGCTCATGGCCGACCTTCTCAGATCAGAAGAACGTGGCGACCGCCGCGTCGAGCGCGTCGCGCATGTCCGGGTCGTCCGTGATCGGACGCACCAAGGCCACACGGCACGCGGCCTGCGCGGCCACGCCCTGCGCGATCAGACTGCCTGCGTAGATCAGCATGCGGGTGGAGATGCCTTCGTCCAGGCCGTGGCCCTTGAGGTTGCGCGCGCGCTCGGCGATGCCGACCAGCTTGCCGGCCACGTCGGCGCTCACGCCAGTCTCGTGCGCCACGATCTCGGCCTCGACCGCGTGTTCGGGGTAGTTGAAGTCAAGACCACCGAAGCGCTGCTTGGTGGACTGCTTCAGGTCTTTCATCAGGCTCTGGTAGCCCGGGTTGTAGGAGATGACGATCTGGAAATCCGGATGGGCCTTGACCAGTTCGCCCTTCTTTTCCAGCGGCAGCACGCGGCGGTTGTCGGTCAGCGGGTGGATGACCACGGTGGTGTCCTGGCGCGCCTCGACCACCTCGTCGAGGTAGCAGATGGCGCCGTGGCGCGCGGCGGTGGCCAGCGGGCCGTCCTGCCAGCGGGTGCCGTTGGCGTCGAGCAGGAAGCGGCCGACCAGGTCGCTCGCAGTCATGTCTTCGTTGCAGGCCACGGTGATCAGGGGCTTGTTCAGCTTCCAGGCCATGTGCTCGACGAAGCGGGTCTTGCCGCAGCCGGTGGGGCCCTTGAGCATCATGGGCATGCGCACCGAATACGCGGCCTCAAACAGCTCGACCTCGTCGGCCACCGGGCGGTAATAGGGTTGCTGGGCGACGCGGTAGGCGTCCAGTTGTTCGCTCATGGGTATCTCCGCTATGTCCAGGCGTGGCGTCTGCTCTTTGGCGATGCCCCGCGCGTGTCTCGGTCCAGAGATGCCGTGGAACCGGCTTTGCCGGGCCACAGGCATCGTCCCCCCTTTCAGGGGGGAAGTCGCGCAGCGGCGCAGGGGGGTCACACCGTCTTCCCGCGGTAGATGACCATGCTCGCCCCTTGCGACTGGCTGAAGTTGTCGTAGCCGATCAGACGCACGTGGTTGTCCGGGTTGGCCTTGCGGCAGGCCTCGCATTCGGCCAGCACCTTGTCCACATCGGTCTCGCCGAACATGGGCAGCTTCCACATGTACCAGTAGGAATCCATCAGGTACTGCGGCTCGGTGTGCTCGATGGCCGGGTTCAGGCCTTTTTTGACCAGGTACTCGACCTGTTTGCGGATCTCGTCGTTGCTCATCGCCGGCAGGTAGGAGAAGGTCTCGAACTTGCGGCTGGCGGGGTCGGAGAGGCGGCTGTGGTAGTCCTGCATGCTCATGGTGTGTGTCCTTTAGAAAGAATCTGCTGCGTCCGAACCGGTCAAGTTCGATTCAGGACGCGAAGCAAAGCCGCAGACAGTGCTGAAGGCACGGCAAGGCTTTGCGACAAAGTCATGGATCGAAATCGGCCGGTTTACTTGTGGGCGATGTCGAGCTTGTCCACCGTGTCGAATTCGAACTTGATCTCTTTCCAGGTTTCCATGGCGATCTTCAGTTCGGGCGAGTGCTTGGCGGCTTCGGTCAGCACGGCCTTGCCTTCCTTCTCGACGGCGATGCCCTCGTTGCGCGCCTTGACACAGGCTTCCAGCGCCACGCGGTTGGCGGCGGCGCCGGCGGCGTTGCCCCAGGGGTGGCCCAGCGTGCCGCCGCCGAACTGCAGCACCGAGTCGTCGCCGAAGATGTTGACCAGCGCCGGCATGTGCCACACATGGATGCCGCCCGAGGCCACCGGCATCACGCCGGGCATGGAGCCGAAGTCCTGGTCGAAGAAGATGCCGCGGCTGCGGTCTTCCTTGATGAAGCTGTCGCGCATGATGTCGATCCAGCCCAGGGTCGAGGCGCGGTCGCCTTCGAGCTTGCCCACCACGGTGCCCGAGTGCAGGTGGTCACCGCCCGAGAGGCGCAGCACCTTGGTCAGCACGCGGAAGTGGATGCCGTGGTGCGGGTTGCGGTCGAGCACGGCATGCATGGCGCGGTGGATGTGCAGCAGCATGCCGTTGTCGCGGCACCAGTTGGCCAGACCGGTGTTGGCGCACAGGCCGCCGGTCAGGTAGTCGTGCATGATGATCGGTGCGCCCAGCTCCTTGGCGTATTCGGCGCGCTTGTACATCTCCTCCGGCGTCGGCGCGGTCACGTTCAGGTAGTGGCCCTTGCGCTCGCCGGTCTCGCGCTGCGCCTTCTCGATCGCCTCCTGCACGAAGTCGAAGCGCTGGCGCCAGCGCATGAAGGGCTGGCTGTTGACGTTCTCGTCGTCCTTGGTGAAGTCCAGGCCACCGCGCAGGCATTCGTACACGGCGCGGCCATAGTTCTTGCCCGACAGACCCAGCTTGGGCTTGATGGTGCAGCCCAGCAGCGGGCGGCCGTACTTGTTCATGATGTCGCGCTCGACCTGGATGCCGTGGGGCGGTCCGCCGCAGGTCTTCACGTAGGCGATCGGGAAGCGCACGTCTTCCAGGCGCAGGGCGCGCAGGGCCTTGAAGCCGAACACGTTGCCCACCAGCGAGGTCAGCACGTTGACCACCGAGCCCTCCTCGAACAGGTCGATCGGGTAGGCCACGAAGGCGTAGAAGCAGGTGTCGTCGCCGGGCACGTCCTCGATGCGGTAGGCGCGTCCCTTGTAGTAGTCCAGGTCGGTCAGCAGGTCGGTCCAGACCGTGGTCCAGGTGCCGGTGGACGACTCGGCGGCGACGGCGGCGGCCACTTCCTCGCGGTCCACGCCGGGCTGCGGCGTGATCTTGAAACACGCGAGGATGTCGGTGTCCTTGGGGGTGTAGTGGGGCTCCCAGTACGTGCTGCGGTACTCCTTGACGCCCGCGTTGTAGGTTTTCGTCGCCATCTGCATTGCTCCTGGTTGGGTGGGAATGGAGCGGATTCTTGGCCTCCTGAACAATAAATAAAAGTAAAATGTTCTGACGATGATGTTCTGATTTTCAAATCATACTGGACACCCCCGTGAGCCTGCGGCACGCCACCCTGCACCAGTTGCGCATCTTTCACGCCGTCGCGCAGAACGGCAGCTTCGCGCGCGCCGCCGAGGCGCTGCACCTCTCGCCACCCACGCTGTCGCTGCAGGTCAAGCAGCTGTCGGAATCGGTGGGCCAGCCGCTGTTCGAGCAGTTGGGCAAGAAGATCTACCTGACCGCTGCCGGCCGCACGCTGGCTGCGGCCTGCGAGGACATCGAGGCGCGCATGGAACGGCTGGGCGAAGACCTCGCCGCGCTTCAGGGGGTCGAGCGCGGCAGCGTCAAGCTGGCCATCCTGACCACGGTGAAGTACACCGTGCCCAAGCTGCTCGGCGGCTTCTGCGCGGCGCACCCGGGCATCGACGTGGCGATGGTGGTGGGCAACCGCGAGAAGCTGCTGCAGCGCCTGGCGGGCAACGAGGACGACCTCTACATCATGGGCCAGCCGCCCGATCAGATGGACGTGGTCAGCGAGGCCTTTGCCGACAACCCGCTGGTGCTGGTGGCGCCGCCCGACCACCCCCTGGTGGGCAAGAAGCGCATCGCCCCCGAACGGCTGAGAAGCGAGCCGTTTATCCTGCGCGAGCCCGGTTCGGGCACGCGCCTGACGTCGGAGAAGTTCTTTGCCGACCACGGCATCACGATGAAGAACCGGCTGGAGGTGGGCAGCAACGAGGCGATCAAGCAGACCGTGGCCGGCGGCCTGGGCCTGGCCGTGCTGTCGGCCCACACGGTGACGGCGGAGCTTGCGCTGGGCGAGCTGGTTCAGCTGGACGTGAGGGGCTTCCCGCTCATTCGCCGCTGGCACGTGGTGGTGCCGCGCGGCAAGCGCCTGTCAGCAGCGGCGCAGGCTTTCAAGGACTGGCTGTTCACCCATCGGTGAGGGGCTGAGCCAAGGGGCTGATGCGCACCTGGTCGATGCGCCGGCCTTCGAGCTTGATCACCTCGAAGTGCCAACCCGCGCAGTCGACGCCCTCGCCCTGCGCGAGCAACTGGCCGGCCTCGGCCTGCATCAGGCCGGCCACGGTGTTGTAGCGGCCCTTGTCCTCGTCCGGCAGCTCATCAATGTCCAGGCGGGCCTTGAGCTCTGCCACGGGCATGGCACCGTCCACGCGCCAGGAGCCGTCGGCCTGGGGCGTGGCCCAGGCGTCCACCGGCCGCTCGGGCGACAGCTCGCCAGTGATCGCTTCCAGCAGGTCCATGGGCGTCATCAGCCCCTGCACCACACCGTACTCGTCCACCACGAAGGCCATACGCGTGGCCCGCTCGCGGAACTGTTCCAGCAGTTCCATGCCGGTCAGGGTCTCGGGCACGAAGGTGGCGGGCTGGGCATGCTCGCCGATGGTTCCGGCCGTGCCCGCCTCGCGCAAGGCCAGCAGGCGGGGCAGGTGGATCACACCCACCACATCGTCCAGCCCCCCGCGGCACACCGGGTACCACGAGTGCCCCACCGACCAGGCCTGGGCCGCGGCGCCCTCGATGCTGTCGGCGGCGTCCAGCCAGTGGATGTCGGCACGCGGCACCATGATGGAGATCAGCTGCCGGTCGTCGAGCAGGAACACGTTGCGCACCATCTGGTGCTCGTGCGCCTCGATGATGCCGGCGTCCACCCCCTCTTCCAGACTGGCGTTGATTTCCTCCTCGGTCACGATCTGCTGCGCGCTGGTGTCGATGCGCAGCAGCTTGAGCACCCACTGCGTGGTGTGCGTGAGCAGCCAGACAAAGGGCTTGGCCCCCTTGGCGACGTAGGCCATCGGGCGCGAGACCCAGCGGGCCACGGTTTCGGGGTAGAGCTGGCCGATGCGCTTGGGCACCAGTTCCCCGAACACGATGGTCACGAAAGTGATGACCGCCACCACGATCGCAGTGGCCACGCCCTGGGCGGTGCCATCGGCCACGCCGAAAGTGCGGATCCAGGCCGACAGGTCGTCGCTGAACGCCGCCTCGCCGACGATGCCGTTGAGCATGCCGATGGAAGTGATGCCCACCTGCACCGACGACAGGAACTGTGTGGGGTGTTCCAGCAGGTGCAGCGCGGTCTGTGCGCCCTTGTCGCCCACCTCTGCCATCGCCGCCAGGCGCGCCTTGCGGCTGGCCGCCAGGGACATCTCGGACATTGCGAACGCGCCGTTGAGCAGCGTGAGAAAAATGATCAGCAGGGTATCCATAATCGGGCGATGGCACTTTACCTGATCGGCGATGTGCAGGGCTGCGACGACGCCCTGGCCCGCCTGCTCGACGAGATCGCGTTTTCTCCCAGCCGCGACACCCTGGTGCTGCTGGGCGACCTGGTCAACCGCGGACCGCAGTCGCTGGCAGTGCTGCGGCGCATGGTGGCGCTGGAGGCCAGCGCCCACTGCCTGCTGGGCAACCACGACCTGCACCTGCTGGCGGTCGCGCACGGCGTGCGCAAGCCGCATCGCAGCGACACGCTGGACGACATCCTGCAGGCCCCCGACCGGGCTGCCCTGCTCGACTGGTTGCGCGCACGCCCCCTGGCGCTGCAGAGGCAGGGCTGGCTCATGGTGCATGCGGGTGTGTTGCCACAGTGGGACGCGGCGCAGACGCTGGCCCTGGCGGCCGAGCTCGAGGGCGAGCTGCGCGGTCCGGACTGGGGCGTGTTCCTGCACAACATGTACGGCAACCGGCCTGACCGGTGGAGCGAGCAGCTCCACGGGCTCGACCGGCTGCGCGTGATCGTGAACGCGCTCACGCGGCTGCGCTTCTGCAGCGCCGACGGTGTGATGGAGTTCGAGACCAAGGACAGCGCGGCATCAGCGCCTGCGGGCTTCATGCCGTGGTTCGATGTACCGCAGCGGCGCGCCGAGGGCACCCGCATCGCCTTTGGGCACTGGTCCACCCTGGGCGAGGTGCCGCGCCACGATCTGCTGGCGCTGGACACCGGGTGCGTGTGGGGCGGCTGCCTGACCGCGGCCCGGATCGGGTCCGACGGCGATGCCGAACGCATCAGCGTGCGCTGCGCGCAGGCCCAGAAGCCGGGCGCCTGAGCCCCGCGGGCTCAGGTGTTTTCCGCCGGAGCCGAAGCCTTGAACAGCGCCGGCACCTTCTTGCGGGACTTGATGTTGGGGGACAGGCGGCTGGTGGCCGCCGGTTTTGCCGCGGCCTCCCAGGACGGCTTGGCGTCTGCCGCCAGGGCGGGCTCATAGGGCTTGTCGAACAGCGGGTCAGCAGGCGCACGCGCCGGACGCGATGCACGGCGTTCTTCGCGCGGTTCACGGGGCTCGCGCGCTTCGCGGGCCTGGCGGATCTCGCGGCGACCTTCGTCGTCGCCTTCGCGCCAGGCGCGCTGGCCGTCGTTGAAACGGCCAGCGGGCTTGCGGTCGGCCTCCAACTCCAGCGCTTCGAGCTCAAGCTTCTTGCCGATCAGCTTCTCGATGTCGGCCATCAGGCGCGTGTCCTTGCCACTGACAAAGGACACGGCCAGACCCGACGCCCCGGCGCGGCCCGTGCGGCCGATGCGGTGCACGTAGTCCTCGGCGTTGAACGGGATGTCGAAGTTGAACACCGCCGGCACGTCCTTGATGTCCAGACCACGCGCAGCCACATCGGTGCAGACCAGCAGGTCGACTTCACCCTTCTTGAAGGCATCCAGCGCCTTCAGGCGCTCGTCCTGGCTTTTGTCGCCGTGCAGGGCCGTGGTCTTGAGACCTTCACGCTCCAGCGAACGGGCCAGGCGGGCGCAGCCGAGCTTGCTGTTGACGAAGACGAAGGCCTGCGTCACACCGCGCTCCTTGACGATCTGCTTGAGCGTCTGGCGCTTGTCGTCGTCGTCCACGCGGTAGAAATGCTGCTCCACCGTGGAGGCCGTGGCGTTGGAGCGGGCCACCTCGATGGTGATCGGGTCCTGCAGGTAGCTGCTGGCCAGGCGCTTGATCTCGGGCGAGAAGGTGGCCGAGAACAGCAGCGTGGTGCGGGTCTTGGGCAGGTAGCTCAGGATGCGCTGCAGGTCGGGCAGGAAGCCGATGTCCAGCATGCGGTCGGCTTCGTCGAGCACCACGTACTCGACTTGGTTGAGCACGCAGTTCTTGGCCTCGATGTGGTCCAGCAGACGGCCCGGCGTGGCCACCAGCACCTCGACACCCTTCTTGAGCTCCAGCGTCTGCGGCTTCATGTCCATGCCGCCGAACACCACCGTGCTGCGCAGCTGGGTGTGCTTGGCGTACTGCTTGATCTGGTCGGCCACCTGGTCGGCCAGTTCGCGCGTCGGCAGCAGCACCAGGGCGCGCACCGGGTGGCGTGCGGGCGAGGTGGAGGCGTTCTCGTGCTTGAGCATGCGCTGCAGCAGGGGCAGCGAGAAGGCCGCCGTCTTGCCGGTGCCGGTCTGCGCGGCACCCATCACGTCGCGCCCTTGCAGCACGACCGGAATGGCCTGCGCCTGGATGGGTGTCATGCTCTCGTAGCCCATTTCCGCGATGGCACGGGCGAGGTTGGGCGAGAGCTGGAGTTCGGAAAAGGATTGGGTCATGGACTTTCAGGTTAGCCGTCTATTGTCTCACTTTGACCCTTGATTGCCCAAATGTTGGGCAGCGGCACTCAGAGGGCCCGCGTGTTGAAGGTGTCGCAGGCCTGCACGCTGCCGGTTTCCAGCCCCTTGTGGAACCAGCGCTGGCGCTGTTCGCTGGTGCCGTGGGTGAAGCTGTCCGGGACCACCTGCCCCTGGCTCTTGCGCTGCAGGGCATCGTCGCCGATGGCGGCCGCCGCATTCAGCGCTTCCTCGACATCGCCGGGTTCCAGGATCGCCTTGCTCTTGTGGTTGTGATGCGCCCATATGCCGGCAAAACAGTCGGCCTGCAGTTCCAGCCGCACCGACAGCGCGTTGTATTCGCGCTCGCTGACACGGCGCCGGGCCTGCTCCATCTTTTCCGTCAGGCCCATCTGGTTCTGCACGTGGTGCCCCACCTCGTGCGCGATCACATAGGCTTGGGCAAAGTCGCCCGGCGCACCGAGCTGGCGTCGCAGAGTGTCGTAGAAGCTCAGGTCGATGTAGACCTTCTGGTCGCCCGGGCAGTAGAACGGGCCCATGGCGGACTGCCCCGTCCCGCAGGCCGTGGGTGTCGCGCCCCGGAACAGCACCAGCCGGGGCTGCTGGTACTGGGCACCACCCTGCTGGAACATGGCGGTCCAGACATCCTCGGTGCCAGCCAGCACGGAGGAGACGAAGCGCCCCATCTCATCGTCCGGCCTGTCGGTGCTCCCCGCCGGTACCGTCTGAGCAGGGCCGGACACCAGCTCACCCCCGTCGCCCAGCGCCCCCAGGATGGTCAGCGGGTTGATACCGAAGATCCAGCCCGCGATCAGCGCGATCACGATGGTGCCGAAGCCGATGCCACGTCCGCCCACACGGCGCGGGGCACCGCCGCCAAACATGCCGCCTCCCGGCTGGTTGCGGCGGTCCTCGATGTTGTCCGACTGGCGGTTGTTTTCCCATTTCATGCACTGCTCCTCGGGCCGCCTGCGGCGGGGCCATCGCCACATTATGCAAACGAAAGCAGCAATAAAAAGCGCTGCCGAGGCAGCGCTTGAGAAAGTACCGGGGCTGAGGATTTCAGGCCACAGCCGGCTTGAAATCGCTGGTCGGGCGGCCCTGGAAATCGGTCCAGCAGCGGCGCGTGAAGTCGTAGAGCTTGCACTTGCGCGCGGTCTCGAAGTACCAGCGCCAGGAGAAGCGCTGGATGATGATGCGGCCGGGCAGCGTGTCCTCCAGCAGCTTCTGGGCGTTCTTGAGCTTGTACAGCGGCACGCTCATGTCCACATGGTGCGCCGTGTGTTCCATGATGTGGTGCATCAGCGCGCCGATCTTCATCGGGAAGGTCAGATGCACGGTGGTGGACACAAAGGGCGCGGCCTTGGCCCAGGCGTGCTTGTCGTCGTGCCACTGCACCGCCGTGTGGGTGTGGTGCACGTAGACCACGAAGCCGATCATCGCGTTCCAGAACAGGAACGGGATGACAAAACCGTAGCCCACCAGGGCCCAGGCGGACTGTTCGGTGGCGTAGGCGGCACCGATCAGTGCGGCGATCCACAGCGCGGCGTAGACGGTCACGAACACGCCGTCGCGCGTGAATTCGGGGCGGCTGGTGCCCATGTAGGTCTTGCGCGGGAAATACATGCGGTTCCACCACATCTCGACCAGGTAGTACAGCGCCGGACCCCAGCCGCTGCGGTAGATGCGCTCCATGAAGCGGCGGCCCGGCGTCAGGCCTTCAAACTCTTCCTTGGTCAGCGGGGCCCAGACAAAGTCGACGCCCTTGAGGTTGGTGTAGCCGTGGTGCACCACGTTGTGGCCGACTTCCCACAGGCTGTAGGGGGTGAGCGAGGGCACCATGGCAATGCGGCCCAGGATGCGGTTCAGGCCCCGGTGCGGCGTGTAGCTCTGGTGGCAGGCGTCGTGGCCGATGATGAACAGGCGCCCGATCACGAAGCCCGCGGCCAGGCCGCACAGCAGCTTGGCCCACCAGGCGTCCAGCAGCACCGTGCCGACGATGAGCGCCAGGAAGACCGCCCAGTCGACGGCCAGCAGAACGATGCCCATGGCCGTGCGCTGCTCGGCGATCGGCGTCAGCCAGCCCCGGATCACCTTGCGGTGAGGCAGGGGCTGCCCGAGGGGAATCGGTTCAGGCGAAGAAGCGGCGGAGGTGGATTCGGACATGCTGGTCGAGAAAAGCGGGCGCCCGGCAGACGGGCATCATTTGGAAGGGCAATTTCGCACCGGATTGGGGTGGAATCGGACAAACCTCTTGATTTTATCGGGCAGCGATGAAACCTGCCTGACAAAAGTCAAGCCGAAAATATGGGTTTTTCCGTCTAGAGAACGCCGTCTCAGGTTTTGGGCAAGGTCACGCCCACTTGCCCCTGGTACTTGCCGCCCCGGTCCTTGTAGCTGGTCTCGCAGACCTCATCGCTCTCGAAGAACAGCACCTGGGCACAGCCCTCACCAGCGTAGATCTTGGCGGGCAGGGGCGTGGTGTTGGAGAACTCCAGCGTCACATAGCCTTCCCACTCGGGCTCGAAGGGCGTGACGTTGACGATGATCCCGCACCGGGCATAGGTGCTCTTGCCCAGACAGATGGTCAGCACGCTGCGCGGAATGCGGAAGTACTCCACGGTACGCGCCAGCGCAAAGCTGTTGGGCGGGATGATGCAGACATCGGAGTTGATGTCGACGAAGCTCTTCTCGTCGAAGTTCTTCGGGTCCACCACCGTGCTGTGGATGTTGGTGAAGACCTTGAATTCGGGTGCGCAGCGGATGTCGTAGCCGTAGCTGCTGGTGCCATAGCTGACGATCTTCTGGCCCGCGGCGTTCTGCCGGATCTGGCCCGGCTCGAAAGGCTCGATCATGCCGTGCTGCTCGGCCATGCGGCGGATCCATTTGTCGCTCTTGATGCTCATGCTGCGTGCTCCGGAGGTAAGCCGCAGATTGTAAGGATCACGCCGTCACGGTCTTTGCGACAAGGCGGTCGTCGCCCAGCACGATCAGCGCAAACAGCAGCTCATCCAGTGAATCGGCCTGTGCCGTCTTGCGCTCCAGCAGCGGCGTGGCCTTCGGATCCAGCACCACGAAATCGGCTTCATGACCCGGGGTGAGGTTGCCCACCACCCCCTCCAGGCCCAGTGCGCGCGCAGCGCCGGCCGTGTGCTGCCACCAGAGCTGGCCGGGCGTCAGGCTCAGGCCCGGCTTGGTATGGCCCTCGCGCCCCACGTAGTAGGCCGCCAGCATGGTGTGGAAGGGCGAGAAGCTGGTGCCACCACCGACATCGCTGGCAAGGCCGTAGCGCATGCCGGCCGCGTCGGCGGCGGCGTAGTCGAAGAAGCCGCTGCCCAGGAACAGGTTGCTGGTGGGGCTGACGGCCGCCGCCGCACCGGTCTCGCGCATGAGGATGCGGTCGTGAGCGTCCAGGTGGATGCAGTGGGCATAGACCGCACGATCGCGCAGCAGGCCGAAGTCGCCGTACACCCCCAGGTAGCTGCGGGCCTGCGGATACAGCTCGGCCACCCATTTCACTTCGTCGCGGTTCTCCGCCACATGCGACTGGATCCACACATCGCTGTATGTCGCCGCCAGCTCGCCGGCACCGCGCAGCTGCGCGTCGCTGCTGGTGGGGGCGAAGCGCGGGGTGATGGCGTAGCCCAGGCGGTCGACACCGTGCCAGCGCCGGATCAGTGCCTCGGTGTCGGCCAGGCTCTGCCCGGTCTGGTCGCGCACACCGTCGGGGCTGTGGCGGTCCTGCAGCACCTTGCCGGTGATGAAGCGCAGACCGCGCGCCTGGGCGGCTTCGAAGGCGGCGTCCACCGAGACCGGGTGCGAAGTGGCAAACGTCAGCGCGGTGGTCACACCATGGCGCGCCAGTTCGTCGAAGAAAAACTCGGCCACGCCACGGGCATAGGCCTTGTCGGCAAAACGGCTCTCGTGCGGGAAGGTGTAGTTCTCGAGCCAGGGCAGCAGGCCGGAGGCCGGTGCACCGATCACGTCGGTCTGCGGGTAGTGCACGTGCAGGTCGATGAAACCGGGCGCGATCAGGTGGCCGCGCAGGTCTTCAACAGCGACACCGGCCAAGCGGTCGATGAGTGCGTCGTGGCTGCCCGCGGCGCGCACCACCTTGCGACCGGAAGCATCGGGGCCGACGACCAGCAGGCCGTCGCTGTCGTAGAGCGGCAGGCCTTGGTCATCGAATCTCAGGAGGGCGGCACGGTAGGCTTTCATCGCCCCCGGAGCTTAGCGGCTCCAGGGACCGGCAGCATAGCGCCTGCCACATAGTCACCATTTGGCGGCGCGGGTCATCGCGGCAGCTTCGTGGCCACACCCTCGACCAGCCAGTTCATGCCCAGGATGGCGCCATCGTCCAGCGACTGGCCGGCGGCGATCATGGTCTTGCCCTCGTTGTCCTTCACACCCGTCTTGCCCCCAGCGAATACCGTCAGCCGGCCGTTGGCCATGTCTTTCTGACGCGCCAGCACCTCGGCCTGCACGGCGGCCGGCACCTTGCTGCCGAAGCTGTCGACGCGGATCATGCCCTCGCGCACACCGCCCCAGACCTGTGCGCTCTTCCAGCTGCCGTCCAGCACGGCCTTGACGCGGCGGGTGTAGTAGTCGCCCCACTGGTGGGTGACGGCAGCGACCTGCGCGTCCGGTGCGACCTTGCGCATGTCGGAGTGGTAGGCCACGGCCAGCTTGCCGCGCTCCTGCGCGGCCACCATCACCGCATTGGAGCCGGTGTGGAAGGCCAGTACCTCGGCGCCCTGGTTCATCAGGCTCATGGCCGCGTCGCGCTCACGCGGCGGGTTGAACCACTCACCGAGGAACACGACACGCACCGTGGCCTGGGGATTCACCGAACGCATGCCCAGGGTGAAGGCGTTGATGCCCTGCAGCACCTCGGGAATCGGGAACCCCGCCACGTAGCCGGCCTGCGTGGCCATCCGGCCGGCGGCGATGCCGGCGAGGTAGCGGCCTTCGTAGTAGCGCGCATTGGACGTCGCCACGTTGGGCGCAGTCTTGTAGCCGGTGACCGATTCGAACTTCACGTTCGGGAACTCCCGCGCGACCTTAAGCGTGGGCTCCATGTAGCCGAAGCTGGGTGTGAAGATGATCTGGTGGCCCTGCATGGCCAGGTCGCGGATCACACGCTCGGCGTCCGGGCCCTCGGCCACGTTCTCGACGTAGCTGGTCTTGACCTGGCCGGGCAGCGCGGCCTCCACGGCCAGGCGGCCCTGATCGTGCTGGCGCACCCAGCCGGCGTCGGACAGCGGCGCGACGTAGACAAACGCGGCCTTGACCGGTGCCGTGGACTGGGAAAAAGCGGGGGAGAAAAAACAGGCGGCCGCGAGCGCGGCAGCGAGGTTTTTGTACATGGTGGTCCTCTACATGGCTTCCGTGAGACAAAAAAAACGAGCCGGGGAAGCACCGGCTCGCTGGAACATGATTTTACCGGTGTGCTGCCAGCCCCGGGTCGGACCGTGGCGGTCCGAGGTCGTACAGGTAGGCCGTGGTGCCGGGTGTGTCCAGTTGTTCGATCAGCGCTCCCCGGCGGTCCGCGTGGTCGAGGATGAAACGCTGCTCGTTGACCCTGACACGCGGCCGGCAGTGGTTGCAGTTGTGGCTGAAGACGAACCAGGTCCGGCCCGCGCCCAGCGCACGATCGACCTCGCTCAGGTAGAGCTCGGGCTGCCAGCGGTGAAAGGTCCCTTCCACAAACTCGCCGGGGCCGAACCCGTACCGCGCTGCGTAGAAGGAGAACGCGGGCACTGCGCCGTAGTACACATAGATCTGGTCACCGGCGCGCCGGTGGGCAGCCACCTCCTTCATCAACGGCTTGATTTCCTCCATCACCGGGTGGTCTCGCAGATGCTGCCGGTCAAGGTCAACGGCATGGAACAGCAGCAGACTGGCCAGTCCGAGGTACACGCTGCCTGCCAGCCCCGGGTGCCAGTCGCGCAGCCATTGACGGCAGCGCTCCACCCCTTCGGCCAGCGCCAGGGCAGCGGCGGGCATCATGAACAGCAGGAACCGCCCGTGGAACGGATAGCGCGACAGCGCCGAGGCGACCAGCGTGGCCACCAGCGTGAGCACCATGGCCAGGGCCAGGGGCCGTCGGCGCACCCAGAGCGACGCGATCCCAAGCAGCAGCAGCACCGACGGAAGCACTCCCGCATGCATGGAGAACAGATGGTTCAGAACGCCCGACAGGCTGGCGCGGTACCAGCCCCAGTGCGACCAGGGCGGCAGCGGCGCGAAGCTGCGGCGCCAGAAGTCGATGAGGGACGGGTTGGCCGCCACATGACGAAGGTGCAGCAGGTACAGCACCACGAAGCTGATCGCCCAGGCGGCGGCCACGCCGCCCCAGGAGCGGAGAAACGACGGGGCGCGCAGCTCGCGCCAGTGCAGCAACACCACCGCGCCGCCCAGCCCGGCCAGCACGAACACCGACGGATGGGAAAACCACACCGCCAGCGCACCGGACAGGGCCAGCCGTGTGCGCGCCCGCGACTCGGCTGGCTGCTTCAGTGCCTCGCCGAAACACCACATCAGATACGCCGCCACCAGCGCATCCAGCGAGTACTGCTTGAGTTCGCTGCTGTAGCGCACATGCTCCGGCGCCAGCGCCACCAGCGCCAGGGCCAACCAGGCGAAGGGCCTGCTGCCGTCCTGGCGCGCCAGCAGGAACACCATCGGCAGCAGGGCCAGACCGGCCAGGAGAGGGACCACCCGCAACAGGTCGTCGGAGCCACCCAGCAGGTGGTGAATCAGCCACTGGAGCAGAAGGAATCCGAGTGGTGCGGCCTGGTCGTACAGCAGCGGCTGCACCAGCCCGAGCAGGCTCTGGCGCTGGATGTTCACCCCCAGCATCGCCTCGTCGAGCCAGAGGGAACGCCCGGGCGCAAAGTAGTCCAGCCTGAGGAACAGGGCCCAGGCCAGCACGGCCAGCACAGGCAACCATTGCCACGGCAGCCCCGTCTTGCGAATCGTCACCGCCCCACTCCTTCGCCAAACGAATGGGCGAAATTGTGGGTCGCGACACTTTGGAAACGCTTAAGGCGGCCTCAGCCCACAGCGCACGCGGCGATGCGGTCGAACATCTCACTCCGGCGCTGCTCGGAGACAAAGCTGGCCTCCACGCTGTTGCGCGCCAACTGGACCACGTCCTCGCGACTGAGGTCCAGGGCCTGCACGGTCTGTTCGAAATTGGCGTTCATGTAGCCGCCGAAGTAGGCCGGATCGTCCGAATTGACCGTCGCGCACAGGCCGGCGTCCAGCATCTTTTTCAGCGGGTGGTCGCGCAGGTCCTTCACCACGCAGAGCTTGACGTTGGACAGGGGACACACCGTCAGCGGCATCCGGGTGTGGGCCAGCTCGGCCATGAGCAGCGGGTCCTGCAGCGCCGCCACGCCGTGGTCGATGCGCTGCACCTTCAGCAGGTCGATGGCCTGCCACATGTACTCGGGCGGCCCCTCCTCGCCCGCGTGGGCCACGAGCTTCAGGCCCAGTTCGCGGCAGCGCGCGAACACACGCTCGAATTTCTCGGGCGGGTGCCCGACTTCGCTCGAATCCAGCCCGACGCCGATGAAGTGCCCGCGGTACGGCAGCGCCGCCTCCAGCGTGGCGAAGGCGTCTTCCTCGCTGAGATGGCGCAGGAAGCACAGGATCAGCGCCGAGCTGATGCCCAGCTCGGATTCCGCACGTTTGCAGGCACCAGACAGACCCTCGATCACCGACGCCATGGGCACGCCGCGCGCGGTGTGGGTCTGGGGGTCGAAGAACAGTTCGGTGTGGACGACGTTGTCGGCCTTGGCGCGCAGGAAGTAGGCCCAGGCCATGTCGTGGAAGTCCTGCGGCTTCAGCAGCACGCTGGCACCCGCGTAGTAGATGTCCAGGAAGCTCTGCAGGTCGGTGAAGGCGTAGGCCGCGCGCAGCGCCTCCACGCTGGGGTAGGCCAGCGGCACGCCGTTGCGCTGCGCGAGGGCAAAGATCAGTTCGGGTTCGAGCGAACCTTCGATGTGGATGTGCAGTTCGGCCTTGGGGATGGCACGGGCGAGTTCGATGGCGTTCATGGGGTCCTTTCGGTTCAGCACACACCCAGCGAGACGCCGGTGCGGGCCAGGTAACGGCGGTAGGCGCTGGACATGCGGTCGGCGGGGCCATGCACTTCGGGGATGGCGCCGTCCTTGCCGATGGGCAGGCGCCGGGGCTGCTGCGATTCGACGATGGGCTTGTCCTGCGCGAACACCGCGTCCTGGAAGGCGCGCAGCTCTTCGTCGTCGCTCAGGTCGCCCAGCGTGGCCATGGCGAACCAGGCGGTGCAGGCTTCCGGTCCGTCGGGGCGGATGAACAGTGCGATGGCATTGCTGACCGGGTCGCCCTCGGCCGCGTCCTTGCGCAGGATGGCCGCGAAGGGGTGTGGCACCTCGTAGCGGTAGGCCACCCAGCCGCCCTCTTCCGCGCCTGCGTAGCCCCTGGGCTGCCAGGCCTTGCATTCGCGCGCATGCACACCATCGGCGTCCTCGTCCACCCGGCCAGTGTCCACCTGCGCGTGGCTGCGCGCACCCAGCCAGCCTTCGTGCACGAAGCCGAAGTGGCTCAGGTCCAGGAAGTTCTCCACCAGCCGCGGCGCGCTGGTCTCCACCGCGTAGGGTCCGCAGACCACCTGCCGCCACAGGGGATCGTCCCAGGGCTCGAACGCGGGCGGCTGCGCCAGCGAGGCGGGCAGCTGCGAGAGGTCGGGCCGCTCCAGCCGCACCCACACCAGGCCATGGCGCTCCTGCGCCTCGAACACCTGGGCGCAGTGCGCGGCGGGAGGCTCGAAGGCGGGGGCCGCCGGCACATGCACGCAGCGCCCAACGGACACCGGCGCACCGTGGTGGCCCTGCGACGCGGCGCCGTCGCCCGCGAACTGCCAGCCGTGGTAGGGGCACTCCAGCCGCGCGCCGTGCAGGTGGGTGAGCACCCGCCCCAGCGACAGCTTCGCACCCCGGTGCGGGCAGCGGTCGGCCCAGGCGTGCACCACGCCGTGCGGTCCCTCGTGGCCGTGCTCGCGCCACAGGACGACGTCCTGCCCCAGCAGCGAGACCGACTGCGGCGCATCGCGCAGATGGATGCCGGCGATGACCGGGTGCCAGAGTTGTCTTTCGATCATGTGGTTCCTTGAAACAGAAAAGGCCGCCCGAAGGCGGCCTTTGTTCGGGCTGTCAGCAAAGTTCCGAACTCAGTTCGGGAGCTTCCCCTCGACGCCCTTGACGTAGAACTTGATGCCACCGAGGAAAGCATCGTCGGCCACAGCGTCCTTGGCCAGCACTTCCTTGCCGTCCTGACCCACGATCGGGCCCTTCCAGATGGAGAAGGAACCGTCCTTCAGGCCGGCCTTGATGGTGTCGATCTTGGCCTTGGTTTCGGCCGGCACGTCTTCGGCGATGGAGACCATGTCGATCGCGCCTTCCTTGTGGCCCCACCACACGCCACCGGTGGCCCAGGTGCCTTCCAGCGCGTCCTTGACGGACTTGATGTAGTACGGCCCCCAGTTGATGACGGCCGAACCCAGGTGGGCCTTGGGACCGTAGGCGGTCATGTCGGAGTCCCAGCCGAAGGCGCGCTTGCCCATCTTCTCGGCGGTCTGCAGCACGGCCGACGAGTCGGTGTTCTGCATCAGCACGTCGGCGCCACCGTTGATCAGCGAGGTGGCTGCTTCGGTTTCCTTCGGCGGATCGAACCAGCCGTTCACCCAGACCACCTTGGTCTTGACCTTGGGGTTCACCGACTGCGCGCCCAGGGTGAAGCTGTTGATGTTGCGGATCACCTCGGGAATTGGGATCGAGGCCACGACGCCCAGGGTATTGGACTTGGTCATGGAACCGGCGATCACACCCGCCATGTAGGCGCCTTCGTAGGTGCGGCTGTCGTAGGTGCGCAGGTTCTCGGCCGTCTTGTAGCCGGTGGCGTGCTCGAACTTCACGTCCTTGAAGTCGGGTGCGACCTTGAGCATGGGCTCCATGTAGCCGAAAGTGGTGCCGAAGATCAGCTTGTTGCCCTGGCTGGCCAGGTCGCGGATCACGCGCTCGGCGTCGGCGCTCTCGGGCACGTTCTCGACGAAGCTGGTCACGATCTTGTCGCCGAACTCGGCTTCGAGGGCCTTGCGGCCGTTGTCGTGGGCGAAGGTCCAGCCGCCGTCACCGACGGGACCGACGTAGGCGAAGGCGACCTTCAGCGGCTCGGCCTTGGGTGCCTCCGCGGCGGCCGGGGCCGGTGCGGGCGCAGCCGCCGGCGCGGCCGCCTCTTCCTTCTTGCCGCAGCCGATCAGGGCCGCGCTGGCCACAGCCGTCAGGGCCGCCAGCTTGATCAGGGAACGCTTGTTCAGGTCGGTCATGGAAACCTCTTGGTGGGTTGGGAGTGAAATGAAACGAACAGTGAATGATTATGAACCGGCACCAGCTCAGGAGCCCGGGTAAAACGGCTTGCCGATCGACGCCGGCATGTTCACGCGGATCCAGGTCGGGTTGCGCGAGATCAGGACCAGCACGACGATGGTGGCGAGGTAGGGCATCATGGTCAGGAACTGGCTCGGCACATTGACGCCCATGCCCTGCAGGTGGAACTGCAGCATGGTCACGCCACCGAACAGGTAGGCCCCAAGCAACACGCGTGCCGGGCGCCAGGTGGCAAAGGTGGTCAGGGCCAGCGCGATCCAGCCCTTGCCGGCGATCATGCCCTCCACCCACAGCGGGGTGTAGACGGTCGACACGTAGGCGCCGGCCAGACCGCACAGCGCGCCGCCGGCCATCACGGCCAGCAGGCGGATGCGGCGCACCGGGTAACCCAGCGCGTGCGCCGATTCGGGGCTCTCGCCCACGCTGCGCAGCACCAGACCGGCGCGCGTGCGGAACAGGAACCAGATCAGCCCGAAGACCAGGCCCACGCAGACGTAGACCATGGGGTGGTGCCGGAACAGCGCGCTGCCGATGAAGGGGATGTCGGCCAGCAGGGGGATCGCGAAGGTCGATTGCTCGGGCAACTTTTCCTGCACGTAGGACGTGCCGGCGAAGGCCGAGAAGCCGGCCCCGAACAGCGACAGCGCGAGCCCGGTGGCGTACTGGTTGGTGTTGAGCCAGATCACCAGCCCGCCGAAGATGGCCGCCAGCAACGCGCCCGCGGCCATGCCGGCGGCGAAGCCGGCCACCGTGCTGCCGGTGTGCACCACGGTGGCAAAGCCGGCCAGAGCGGCGCAGAGCATCATGCCTTCTGCCCCCAGGTTGACGATGCCGGCCTTTTCGTTGATCAGCAGGCCCAGCGAAGCGATGGCCAGCACGGTGCCGGCATTGAGCGAGGCAGCGATGAGGAGTGCGGTGGATTCCATGTCAGCGACTCCTTATTTCTTCCACACGACGCGGTAGGCAATCAACGTGTCGCAGGCCAGCAGCGCGAACAGCAGCAGACCCTGGAACACGCCGGTGATGGACTTGGGCAGGCCCAGGCGCGATTGCGCGAGCTCCCCGCCGATGTAGAACATGCTCATCAGGATGGCCGAGAACACGATGCCCACCGGGTGCAGGCGGCCGACGAAGGCCACGATGATGGCCGCGAAGCCGTATCCCGCCGGCACATAGGGCGTGAGCTGTCCGATGGGACCGGCCACCTCCAGCGCCCCCGCCAGCCCGGCCATGCCACCGGAGGTGAGCAGCGCGATCCACAGCGCCTTGCGCGAGGAGAAGCCCGCGTAGCGCGCCGCCGCCGGCGCCAGACCGCCCACCTGCTGGGCAAAGCCCGAGTAGGTGCGGAACAGGAACACCCAGACCGCCGCCACTCCGGCGAGCGCCAGCAGCAGGCCCACGTTCACCCGCGAGCCCTGCATGAGCTTGGGGATCTGCGTGACCGACTCGAAGGTCTTGGTCTGCGGGAAGTTGTAGCCCATGGGGTCTTTCCAGGGGCCATAGACCAGGTAGTTGAGCACTTGTATGGCCACATAGACCAGCATCAGGCTGACCAGGATCTCGTTCGCGTTGAAGCGGTCGCGCAGCAGCGCCGTGATGCCGGCCCACAACATGCCGCCGACGATGCCCGCCACGATGATGGCCGGCACGATCCAGCCGCCGGTGGTCTTGTCGGCGGTCAGCGCCACGCCAGCCGCGAAGATGGCGCCGATCAGGTACTGGCCCTCGGCGCCGATGTTCCAGACATTCGAGCGGAAACAGACGGCCAGCCCGAGCGCGATGATCAGCAGCGGCGTGGCCTTGACCATCAGCTCGGACAGCGCGTAGGTGCTCTTGACCGGCTCCCAGAAGAACACCTGCAGCCCGCGCACCGGGTCCTTGCCCAGGGCGACGAACAGGATCACACCGATGACCACGGTGATGGCCAGCGCCAGCAGCGGCGAGGCATAGCCCCAGCGCGCCGAGGGCTGGGGACGGACTTCAAGCCGCAGCATGGGCAGACTCCTCGTTCTTGTTGTGGTGGTGTGCGGCGTCGTCCCACAGGCCCGACATCCATTCGCCGATGCGCTCGACCGTCGCGTCGGCGCGGTCGATGCTGGGCGACAGGCGCCCCTTGGCGATCACGTGCAGGCGGTCGCTGATCTCGAACAGTTCGTCCAGCTCCTCGCTGACCACCAGCACCGCGCAACCGGCGTCGCGCAGCCGGAGGATCTCGCCGCGGATCTGCGCCGAAGCGCCCACGTCCACGCCCCAGGTGGGCTGGCTGACGATGAGCAGCTTGGGCCTGGCCTCGATCTCGCGGCCGACGATGAACTTCTGCAGGTTGCCGCCCGAGAGCGACTTGGCCGCCGCGCCCGGCCCGTTGGCCTTGACCTTGTAGCGGGCGATGATGTCCTCGGCCTGCGCCTTGAGCGCGCCCAGCTTGAGCCAGCCGCCTGCGCCCACGGCGTCGCGGCGCGAGAGCAGCAGGTTCTGCGCCAGCGACAGCGTGGGCACCGCGCCACGGCCCAGGCGTTCTTCGGGCACGAAGTGCAGGCCCAGCGCCCGCCGACGGCCCGGCGGGAGGCGCGAGGCGTCCTGCCCCAGCACGCGGATGCTGCCGGCCGGTGCGCGCCTGTCTTCGCCCGAGAGCGCTTGGAGCAGCTCGCCCTGGCCGTTGCCCGACACGCCCGCGATGCCCACCACCTCACCGGCCCGCACCGTCAGCGCGATCTGGTGCAGGTGGGTGCCGAAGGGGTCGTCGCTGGCCAGCGTGAGGTTCTGCACCTGCAGCACATCGGCACCGGCGTTGAGCGCACGCGCTTCCAGCGCCGGCGGTTCGGCGCCGATCATCAGGCGAGACAGGGACGCATTGCTCTCGTTCTGCGGGTTGCACACGCCCGTGACCTGGCCGCCGCGCAGCACCGTGCAGGCGGTGCAGAGTTCGCGGATCTCGTGCAGCTTGTGGCTGATGTAGAGGATGGAACAGCCCTCGGACGCCAGCTTCCTGAGCACCACGAACAGCTTTTCCACCGCCTGCGGCGTCAGCACCGAGGTGGGTTCGTCCAGGATCAGCAGCTGCGGGCTGGTCAGCAGGGCGCGGATGATCTCGACCCGCTGCATCTCGCCCACGCTCAGGGTGTGCACCGGGCGCTTGGGGTCGATGTCCAGCCCGTATTCGGCGGCCGTGGCGTCGATGCTGGCCGTCACCTCGTTGAGCGTGAGCGACTTGTCCAGGCCGAGCCAGACGTTCTCGGCCACGGTGATGGTGTCGAACAGGCTGAAGTGCTGGAACACCATGCTGATGCCCAGCGCCCGCGCTTCCTGCGGGTTGCGGATGTGCACCGGCTTGCCGTTGAACATCACCGATCCCTCGTCGGGCTTGACCGAGCCGTAGATGATCTTCATCAGCGTGGATTTGCCGGCACCGTTTTCGCCCAGCACGGCGTGCACCTCGCCGGGGGCGACAGAAAGCGACACATTGCTGTTGGCCACCACGCCGGGGTAGCGCTTGGTGATGCCGGTCAGCTGCAGTCGGGGGGTCGTCAAGGCGATCTCCTTCTCGTTTGTGGGTGGGGTCAGGCCGCGGCGGCCTCGGGGTCGGCGCGCCGCAGCGAGGCTGCCACGGTCTTGATCTGCTCGCGCAGCCAGCGGCCCGCGCTGGAGGCGTGGGTGCGCTCGTGCCAGAGCTGGTAATACATCATTCGCGGGAACTCCACCGGGCACGGCAGCACCTGGACCGGCAGCGCGCCAACGTAGCGCTCGGCGTACTGGCGACCGGTGGTCAGCACCAGCAGGGTGCCCGCCACCATGGCCGGGATCAGGCCGAAGTGCGGGCAGCGCGCGGTGACGTTGCGCACCAGGCCCTGGCTGGCCAGGTGTTCGTCGATGAAGCCCCGGGCACCGGGGTGGGTGGGCGTGGGCGCGATGTGTTCGGCCGCCAGCCAGGCCTCGATGTCCCAGCCGCGGCGCACGGCCGGGTGGTGGTTGGCCACCAGGCAGACCACCTCGTCGCCGAACAGCCGGCCCAGGTGCAGCTCCTGCGGGGGTTTGGGCCAGTTGCCGATCACCACGTCGTAGTGGCCCTGGGCCAGGTGGGCGCGGTAGTCGGCGTCGGCCGACAGGGGATGGATGTCGATGCCGCAGTTCGGCGCGGTGGTCTTGACCTGCGTCACCAGCTGCGGCAGGAACAGCGGGTCCAGGTAGTCGCTGGCGGCCAGGCTGAAGGTCTGGCGCGCGGTGGCCGGGTCGAAGGCGCGGGCGTCGGAGAACAGCATTTCCGCGCTGCGCAGGATCTCGGCCGCCGGTTCGATCATGCGCAGCCCCGCCACCGTGGGCACCATGCTGGCGCCCGAACGCACCAGAAGCGGATCACCCGCCAGTTCGCGCAGGCGCTTGAGCGAGGCGCTGACCGCCGGCTGGTACATGCCCAGCCGCAGGGCTGCCCGCGACACGCTGCGTTCCGTCAGGACGGTGTGCAGCACGCGGATCAGGTGCAGGTCAATCTTGTCGAACATGGAGACGTATTTCATACCCGGAGCTCATGCGCGCGGATGGAGGTTCCGGCATTCTCGCCATACGCCTGAGCATATGTTGTGCCACGCCCCCCGGCGCTATGCTGAGCCGCATGAATGCAAAAAAACCCGGGCAAACCCTGAGATTCCTGCGCCGCGGCGAAGCCGTGACGGTCCACGATGTGGCGCCCGACCGCACCCTGCTGGACCTGCTGCGCGAAGACCTGCACCTGAGCGCCACCAAAGAAGGCTGTGGCGAGGGCGACTGCGGCGCCTGCACCGTGGTGCTGGGCGAGGCGGTGGACGGCCGGCTGACCTACAAGGCCATCAACAGCTGCATCCGTCTGGCGCACTCGGTGGACGGCATGGCGGTGTACACGGCCGAGGACATCGCATCGCCGTCGGGCGAGCTGCACCCCGCCCAGGAAGCCATGGTGCGCTGCCACGGCAGCCAGTGCGGTTTCTGCACGCCGGGCTTCGTGATGAGCCTGTTCGGCCTGTACCAGAACACCGGCGGCGGCCAGGGCATCACCCGCGAGCAGGCGCAGGCCGACCTCTCGGGCAACCTCTGCCGCTGCACCGGCTACCGGCCCATCCTGGACGCGGCGCAGCAGATGGGCGCCCTGCCCCTGCCCGCCGGCTGCACGGTGGACGAGGCGGCCACAGTGGCCGCTCTGCGTGAACTGAAGAAAAAGAAGCCGGCGGCGGACACGCCCTACCTGCGCCCCACCTCGCTGTCCGACCTGCTGCAGGCCCGCGCTGCGCACCCACAGGCCCAGGTGGTGGCCGGCACCACCGACGTGGGGCTGTGGGTCACCAAGATGCACAAGCGCTTCCCGCAGATCCTGGACGTGACCGCCGCGCGCGAGCTGCAGCGTGTGGAAACCTACCCGCACCACATCGCCATCGGCGCGGCCGTCACCCTGACCGACGCCTTTGCCGCGCTGGTCAAGGAGCGCCCGCACCTGCAGACCTTCAGCCAGCGCTTCGCCGGCCTGCCGGTGCGCAACTCGGGCACCCTGGGCGGCAACGTGGCCAATGGCTCGCCCATCGGCGACTCCATGCCGCTGCTGATCGCGCTCGGTGCCAGCGTGGTGCTGATGCGCTGGAAGAAGACGAAAGCCGGCGGCGAGATCGCCCACCGCGAACTGCGCCTGGAAGACCTCTACACCGGCTACCGGACGAACGTGATGCGCCCGGATGAGCTGCTGTGCTGGATCAAGGTGCCCCGGCCGACCGGGCACGCTCTGGAAAAGGTCTACAAGATCAGCAAGCGCTTCGACGACGACATCTCGGCGGTGTGTCTGGCCATCCAGATGACGGTGAAAGCCGGTGTGGTGCAGCAGGTCTCCATCGGTGCCGGCGGCGTGGCCGCCACGCCCGCCCGCGCGCGCCAGACCGAAGCCGCCCTGCTCGGCCAGGCCTGGAACGAGGACACCGTGATGGCCGCCACCGCCGCCCTGCGCGCCGAGTTCCAGCCCATCAGCGACATGCGCGCCAGCGCCGCCTACCGCCAGACGGTGCAGGGCAACCTGCTGCGCCGCTTCTGGCTGGAAAGCCAGGGGCAGCAGGCCATCAACCTCGAAAGCCTCAAGACCCTGGAGGCCCTGTCATGAACGCACCGGATCTCAAGCTCGTGGTGGACAACACGCCCGCCACCACCGCAGCCGGCGTCTCGCGCTTTCACGAAAGCGCCCGCGCCCAGGTGGCCGGCGCCGCCACCTACATCGACGACATCCCCGAGGTGCGCGGCACCCTGCACGCCGCGCCGGTGTGCTCGCCGGTGGCGCACGGGGTGCTCCGAGGCATCGACGCCTCCGCCGCCCTGGCCGTGCCCGGCGTGCATGCCTTCATCGGTCCCGACGACATCCCGGGGGACCAGATGCTCGCCGCCTTCGCCCACGACGAACCCGTCTTCGCTCAGGGCACGGTGCAGTTCCTGGGTCAGGTCGGCGGCCTGATCGTGGCCGACGACGTGATGACCGCGCGCCGCGCGGCCCGCCTGGTGAAGTGGGACATCGAGGCGCTGGAGCCGGTGCTCACGCCGCAGCAGGCGCATGCCAAGCAAAGTTATGTGCTGCCGCCGGTGCACGTGACACGCGGCGATGCGGCGGCCGCGCTGCAGAAGGCGCCGCACACGCTGGCCGGCGCGTTCGAGGTCGGCGGTCAGGAACACTTCTACCTCGAAGGCCAGATCGCCTACGTGCTGCCGCTGGAGCAGCAGCAGTGGTGGGTCTGGAGCAGCACCCAGCACCCGGGCGAGGTGCAGCACTGGGTCTCGCACGCGCTGGGCCTGTCCAACCACGCGGTCACGGTGGAATGCCGGCGCATGGGCGGTGGTTTCGGCGGCAAGGAGACGCAGGCCGGGCATCTGGCGGTGTGGGCCGCCATCGCCGCGAACAAGCTGCGCCGGCCGGTCAAGCTGCGCCTGGACCGCGACGACGACTTCATGGTCACCGGCAAGCGCCACCCGTTCGCCTACAGCTACCGCGTCGGCTTCGACGACCGCGGCCGCCTCTGCGGGCTGGAGCTGGACATGCTGGCCAACTGCGGCTTCAGCGCCGACCTCTCGGGCCCGGTGGCCGACCGCGCCATCTTCCACGCCGACAACGCCTACTTCCTCGAAGACGTCGCCATCCACTCCTACCGCTGCAAGACCAACACCCAGAGCCACACCGCCTACCGCGGCTTCGGCGGCCCGCAGGGCGTGATCGTCATCGAACGCATCATGGGCGACATCGCGCGCCACTTGGGCATCGACGCGCTGGACGTGCGGCTGGCCAACCTCTACGGCATCACCGAGCGCAACGTCACGCACTACCAGATGACGGTGGAAGACAACATCCTCGAACCGCTCATGACGCAGCTGGCGCTCACCAGCGGCTACCGCGAGCGCGCCGAGCAGATCGCGCAGTGGAACGCGAGCAGCCCGGTCATCAAACGCGGCATCTCGCTCACGCCGGTCAAGTTCGGCATCAGCTTCACCGCCACGCTGTTCAACCAGGCCGGCGCGCTGGTGCACGTCTACACCGACGGCAGCGTGCAGGTGAACCACGGCGGCACCGAGATGGGCCAGGGCCTGAACACCAAGGTCGCGGCCATCGTGGCCGACGAGCTGGGCGTGCCCTTCGAGCGCGTGCTCAGCACCGCCAGCGACACCAGCAAGGTGCCCAACGCCAGCGCCACCGCGGCCAGCAGCGGCACCGACCTGAACGGCCGCGCGGCCCAGTTCGCCGCGCGCCAGGTGCGCCAGAACCTCGCGGCCTTCGTGGCCGGGCTGGACGGCGTCGGCGCGGGCGCGGTGCGTTTCGAGAACGGGCAGGTCATCACCGAGAAGACCACACGCAGCTGGGAATCGGTGGTGGGCGCGGCCTATGCCAACCGCATCCAGCTCTGGAGCGACGGCTTCTACCGCACGCCCAAGATCCACTACGACAAGGTCACCATGCTGGGCCGGCCCTTCTACTACTTCGCCTACGGCGCGGCGGTGACCGAGGTCGCCATCGACACGCTGACCGGAGAGAGCCGCGTGCTGGCCGTGGACATCCTGCACGACGTGGGCCGCAGCATCAACCCGGCCATCGACATCGGCCAGATCGAAGGGGGCTTCGTGCAGGGCATGGGCTGGCTGACCACCGAGCAGCTGGTGTGGAATGGCAAGGGCTACCTGCAGACCCACGCACCCAGCACCTACAAGATCCCGGCCACGGGCGACATCCCCGCGCACTTCAAGGTGGACCTCTGGCCCGAACCCAACCGCGAGGACAACGTGCACGGCAGCAAGGCCGTGGGCGAGCCGCCGTTCATGCTGGCGATCAGCGTGTTCGAGGCGCTGCGCGACGCCGTGGCCCAGGCCGGCGGGCGGCCGGAGGCCATGAACGCGCCGGCCACGGCCGAAGAGGTGCTGAACAGCCTGGCCTGATCATCGCTGCCGGGTCTGGCGCCCGGCCCGCGCCCGGTCACTGCAGACGGTGTCGCCGCAGCGAGGTGGCCGGCAGTTCGCCGAAGCGCTGGCGGAACAGCCTTGCGAAGTGGCCGAAGTGGGCAAATCCCCAGTCTGCGGCGACCGACCGCACGGTGGCACCGGGCTGGGCCAGCAGCAGCTCGGCCCGCACACCCTGCAGGCGCTGTTCGCGCAGCGCCTCCATGGGCGTGCAGCCCCGGTATTCGCGGAACGCCTGGCTCAGCGACCGCACGCTGACGCCGGCCACCGCGGCCAGTTCACCCAGCGTGGGCGCATGCCGCGCGTGTTCTCGGATGTGCCGCTCCGCGGCCAGCACATGGCGCGGCGCCAGCCGGTACTCGTTCTGCACGACCGGCCGGTCCAGGTGCGCGCGCCACTGCGTGAGCAGGTGCACACCGATCATCTCCTCCAGATGCCGTCCCAGGGGACCGTCCTGCACCGCCTCGGGCAGGTGGGTGACGCACTGGCAGACGTAGTTCAGCAGCCCGATCCACGGCGAGCCCGCCCCGCCCAGGCGGAAGCTGCGCCGCCACAGGCGGTCGTCGGCCGGGCCGCCAAACCAGCGCTCGTGCAGGCGGTCCAGGGCGTCGTGTTCGAAGGTCAGGTTCACCTGCAGGTGCCCGGGGTCGAAGTCCACCCAGTAGGGGGTGCGCGAGTTGTCGACCACGAAGGCATCGCCCACCCCCGTGTCGCTGAACGCGCGCGGCGCACTCCAGTGGCGCGCCGCGCCTCTCAGCGTGGTCAGCACCATGCCGGTGCCGGCCTCGGGCGAGAAGTCCTTGATGTTCACCGGGATGCCGTACTTGAAGCGGCTGAGTGTGAAGTGGCCGATCCGGGTCGCATCGAGCACCGAGTCCGGGCGCCGGGCCTTGCCCAGCGGGGTGACGGTGTAGGGCATGTAGATCTGGTCCGACCACTGGCGGATGTCGTCCCACTCGCTGGAGGCCACCAGGCTGTGGCGCGTGCTCGGGCGCCCGTGGGCGTCGTGGACCAGCACATCGCGGATGGCGTCCATGGGGGTGTCTCCTTTGCCGCGGCTTCGCCCCGGATCAGCGGTGATGGTAGACCGCGGTCTCGAACTCCACAAACCCGGGGTAGGAGGCCGTGTCCTGGAACGGCAGGATCTGCGTGCCCCAGTAACCGCCGATGCCGTTGCGGCGGTCAATCCAGTAGTAGCAGTTGGCCAGCCCCGCCCACATCGGTGACCCGGCGGGGCGGCCGCTGGGGGTGGCTTCGCGGTTGAGCATGAAGGTGTGGCCCCAGCCCTTGTCGGTGCCGGGGAAGAACTCGCCCGTGTTGCTGAGCGAGGGAATGGAGCTGGTCCAGCCACCCGCCGACAGGCCCATGGCGGCCAGGCCGTCCTGGCACAAGGCGGCCACCGTCTCGGGCCGCAGCACGCGGCCGTGCGGCCCCGCCCCGTCGTTGAGCATCATGCGGATGAACTTCATGTACTCGCCCACCGTCCCGTACAGACCGTGCCCGCCACAGTCCATCACGGCCGGCTGGGGCAGGGCCAGATCGGGCAGCGGCGTGAGCCGGCCGTCCGCCGCACGGTCGTGGATGGTCGCGCGGCGCTGCGCCATCGATTCGTTCATGGTGAACGCGATGTCCTGCATGCCCAGCGG
The DNA here is from genome assembly GCF_004353865.1 of Hydrogenophaga pseudoflava. Lineage (NCBI taxonomy): Bacteria > Pseudomonadati > Pseudomonadota > Betaproteobacteria > Burkholderiales > Comamonadaceae > Hydrogenophaga > Hydrogenophaga pseudoflava. The sequence goes on along the minus strand of NZ_CP037867.1, from coordinate 1,182,804 downwards.
CTCGAACACGCGCTCGCGCATCACCTCGCCCAGGCGCCGGCCGCGCAAGTTCTCGATCACCAGGCCCGCCCAGTCCATGTTCACGCCGTAGGTCCATGCCGCGCCGGGGTCGTGCAGCAGCACGGTGCGGATCGACGGCAGCGAGCTCGACACCACGGTGGGAATGCCCCGGGCCGTGCGGAACCGCAGGTCGTCGTGGCTGAAGAACTCGTAGCCAAGGCCCGAGGTGTGCAGCATCAGGTCGTTGAGGGTGATGCGCCGCCGGGGCGCGCGCGTCCGGGGCTGGCCGTCGGCGTCGAAACCGTCCAGCACCTGCAGTTCGTCGATCTCCGGCACGTAGTGACCCGCCGGGTCGTCCAGGCGCACCAGGCCCTCCTCCACCAGCTGCATCAGGCACACGCCGGCCAGCGCCTTGGTGGTGGAAAAGAGGGCGAGCACCGTGTCGGTGGTCATGGCCCCGTCCTTGCCCAGCTCGCGCACGCCCGCCGCGCCTTCGTAGAAGTTGCGCTCGCGGCCGGTGGCCATGGCCACCACCCCCGGGGAGCCGCCGTGGCGGCCCACGTTCTGCTGCAGCACCGCGTCCAGCGCGGTGTTCATCCTGGTCGTCGTCATGTGTCTGTCTCCATCGCGCGGCTGTTCGGAGCACCCGCACCGGGCCGCGGCTCACCGGATGGCAGGTGCGACCCAGTCTAGGAAGCGGGTGGGTGAAAGCCTGTCCGGGTCCGGCAGGGGGCTGTCCGGATCTGGTGAATTGATGCCGGTGATCTGCCTACGACCTGATTGATCCGTTTTGATTGACCCGTTTTGGGTCTAACTTTGATCTTGTCGGGTCGAATTCGACCACCTAGCATCCTTCCCCAAGTGCCACCCGGCGATGGTGGTGCGTCGAAGGAGACAAGCCAGTGATCTGGAAAGAACTGAAAAGCGGCGAACGCACCGTGCTGGACCACGTGTTCTGGTCCAGCGGGATCTCGCGCGACGCGCTCGCGACGGCGTCCTCGTTCTCCAAGACCCGCGCCAACGCCGCGGTGGCCGAGCTGCTCGAACAGGGCCTGCTGGAACACACCGGCGAACAGGTGGGCACCGGCGGACGGCGCGCCGAGACCCTGCGCCTGAGCCGCAGCCTGGGCGTACTGATCGGTGTGGCCGTGGGCGCCACCGGGCTGGAGGTGGGCGTGCTCAGCCCCGACCTGACCGTGATGGCCCACCACAGCGAGCCGGCCGACGTGCGCGACGGCCCGGTGCCCATCCTCTCGCGCATCCGTGCGCTGATGCGCGAGCTGCTCACGCAGTGCGGCCTGCAGGCGCGCCAGGTCATCGCCATCGGCATCGGCCTGCCCGGCCCGGTGGATTTCGACAGCGGCCAGCTCGTGAACCCGCCGCTGATGCCGCAGTGGGACACCTATTCCATCCGGGACGACCTGGCCAGCGACTTCACCGCCCCCGTGTTCGTCGACAACGACGTCAACGTGATGGCGCTCGGAGAGCTCTGGCGCATGCAGCGCGGGCTGCAGAACTTCCTGGTGGTGAAGGTCGGCACCGGCATCGGCTGCGGCGTGGTCTGCCACGGCCAGGTCTACCGCGGCGCCAACGGCTCGGCCGGCGACGTGGGGCACATCTGCGTGGTGCCCGATGGCCCGCGCTGCCACTGCGGCAACCTGGGCTGCGTGGAGGCCATGGCCGCCGGCCCGGCCATCGCGCGCATGGCGGCCGAGGCCGCCGAGGCTGGCCAGAGCCCGCTGCTGGCGCGCCTGATCGCCGAGCGCGGCGGCCTGCGCCTGCAGGACGTGGCCGAGGCCAGCCGCGGCGGCGACCTGGCCGCCAACCAGGTGATCCAGCGTTCGGGCGCCTATGTGGGGCAGATGCTCGCCTCGGTGGTGAACTTCTTCAACCCGTCGCACGTGTTCATCGGCGGCGGCATCACGCGCGTGGGGCCGCTGTTCCTGGCCGCCGTGCGCCAGAGCGTCTACCACCGCTCGCTGGCGCTCTCCACGCGCCACCTCGAGATCCAGTACACGCCGCTGGGCGAACGCGCCGGCCTGATCGGCGCGGGCGTGCTCGCCATGCAGGAAAGCCTGCGCCGGATGGAGGTGGCCTGATGACCGCGCCCGACACCGCCGGTGTGCGCGTCGAGCTGCGCGGCATCGTCAAGCGCTTCGGCCCGGTGCAGGTGCTGCACGGCGTGGACCTGGCGTTCGAGCCCGGCCGCATCGTCGGCCTGCTGGGCGAGAACGGCGCGGGCAAGTCCACGCTCATGAAGATCCTCGCGGGCTACGAGGCGCCCAGCGAAGGCGGGATCGTGGTCAACGGCCGCGCCGTGGTGTTCGACGGACCTCGCGCGGCCGAGGCCGAAGGCATCGTGCTGATCCACCAGGAGTTCAACCTCGCCGAAGACCTCACGGTGGCGCAGAACATGTTCCTCGGCCACGAGATGCGCCGCGGCTGGTTCGTCGACGACGCGGCGATGCGGGGCATCGCGCGCGGCCTGCTCGACGACGTGGGCCTGGGCCAGGTGGACCCGGACACGCGCGTGCGCGACCTCATCGTGGCCGAGCGGCAGCTGGTCGAAATCGCCAAGGCGCTCTCGCGCAAGGCGCGCGTGCTCATCATGGACGAGCCCACCGCCACGCTGACGCCCGGCGAGACCGGTCGGCTGTTCGAGCTGGTGGCGCGGCTCCAGGCCGACGGTGTGACCATCGTCTTCATCTCGCACAAGCTCGACGAGGTGGAACGCATCACCGAGGAGGTCGTGGTGATGCGCGACGGCCGCCTGGTGGCCCGCCAGCCCACGGCCTCGCTCACGCGGGCACAGATGGCCAGCCTGATGGTGGGTCGCGAGCTGGAGGACCTCTACCCGCCCCGCCGGGCCGTGCCGGCCGACGCGCCGGTGCTGCTGTCGGTGCAGGACCTGAGCGTGCCCGGCTGGGCGCAGGACGTGAGCTTCGAGGTGCGGGCGGGCGAGGTGTTCGGCTTCGCCGGTCTGGTGGGCGCGGGCCGCACCGAGCTGTTCGAGGGCCTGCTGGGCCTGCGCGAGCGCCACGCGCGCGCGGTGTCCGTGGCTGGCAGTACGGTGCTGCCGCGCTCGCCGCGCGCCGCGGCCGAGGCCGGCCTGACCTACCTCAGCGAAGACCGCAAGGGGCGCGGGCTGCATGTGCACTTCGGGCTGCGCCAGAACCTCACGCTGATGGCGCTCGAACGCCACGCGAAGCCCTGGCTGGACCCGGCCAGTGAGCGCCAGGCGCTGGAACAGGCGGTGCGCGAGTTCGGCATCCGCTGCGGTTCGCCCGACGTGACCGCGGGCTCGCTCTCGGGCGGCAACCAGCAGAAGCTCGCGCTGGCCAAGGTGCTGCACCCCGGGCCGCGCGTGGTGGTGCTCGACGAGCCCACACGCGGCGTGGACATCGGCGCCAAGCGCGAGATCTACGCGCTCATCCGCCGTCTCGCCGACGAGGGCCGGGCCGTGGTGGTGATCTCGTCCGAACTCATGGAACTCATCGGCCTGTGCCACCGCGTCGCGGTGATGCGCGCGGGCCGCCTGCAGGCCACGCTGATGGCCGCCCAACTGAACGAACAGGAGCTGATCGCCCATGCCACCGGAACACACTGACGCCCCCTGGACGACCACGTCCGCCACCGGGTCCGGCCGCGCGCTGCGCCTGCCTGCGTTCGGCCCGCTGCTGGGCCTGGCGCTGCTGTGCATCGCGGGCACCCTGCTCAACGGCGAGTTCGCCACGCTGGACAACGCCATGAACGTGCTCACCCGCACCGCCTTCATCGGCATCATCGCGGTGGGCATGTGCTTCGTGATCATCTCGGGCGGCATCGACCTCTCGGTGGGCTCCATGGCCGCGCTGATCGCGGGCGTGACCATCCTGCTCATGAACAAGATCGCACCGCTGGGCTGGTCGCCGGTGGCGGTGGTGATGCTGGGCATGGCCACCGCGGTGCTGCTGGGCGCGCTGTTCGGCCTGGCGCACGGCCTGCTCATCACGCGCGGTCGCATCGAGCCCTTCATCGTCACGCTGGGCACGCTGGGCATCTTCCGCGCCTACCTCACCTACTTCGCAGAAGGCGGCGCGCTGGCGCTGGACGACACACTCGCCGACACCTACGGCCCGGTCTACTACGGCAGCCTGCTGGGCGTGCCGATCCCGGTGTGGGTGTTCGCGCTGGTGGCCATCGGCGGCGCGCTGCTGCTCAACCGCACGGCCTACGGCCGCTACGTGCAGGCCATCGGTTCCAACGAACAGGTGGCGCGCTACGCGGCGGTGGACGTGGACCGCACCAAGGTGCTGACCTACACCCTGCTGGGCGTGTGCGTGGGCATCGCCACCCTGCTCTACGTGCCGCGCCTGGGTTCGGCCTCGCCCACCACCGGCCTGCTGTGGGAGCTCGAAGCCATCGCCGCCGTCATCGTGGGCGGCACCGCGCTGCGCGGCGGCGCCGGCAGCATCGGCGGCACCGTGGTCGGCGCCATCCTGCTCTCGGTCATCAGCAACATCCTCAACCTCACCAGCATCATCAGCGTGTACCTCAACGCGGCGGTGCAGGGTTTCGTGATCATCGCCGTCGCATTCATGCAGCGGCGGCGTCCGTGAAGGCACGCCAAGCCTTCGCTTTTCTGTCAGCACCACCCTCAAGGAGACAAGCATGAAGAACCGCATCCGCCTGCACGCACTTGCCGCCGTGGCCGCCGTCGGCCTGGCCAGCCCGCTGCTGGCACAGGCCCAGAACAAGGTGAACCTGGGCGTGGCCATCCCGGCCGCCACCCACAGCTTCGCCGCCGGCCTGGTGTACTGGGCCAACGAGGCCAAGAAGGAGCTTGAAAAGGACCCGAACATCAAGGTCACGATCAAGACCGCCAGCGGCGCGCCCGAGCAGGCCAACCAGCTGCAGGACCTGGTCACCGCGACCAAGATCGATTCCCTGGTGGTCCTGCCCTTCGAATCGGCCGCGCTCACGCGCCCGGTGCAGCAGGTGAAGTCCAAGGGGGTGTACGTCACCGTGGTCGACCGCGGCCTGACCGACACCAGCGCACAGGACGCCTATGTGTCCGGCGACAACACCGCCTTCGGCAAGGTGCCGGCCGAGTACCTGGCCAAGGCCCTCAACGGCAAGGGCAACATCGTCGCGCTGCGCGGCATTCCGACCACCATCGACAACGAGCGCATGGACGCGTTCACCGGGGTGATGAAGAACCACCCGGGCATCAAGATCCTGGACGCCAAGCACGGCAACTGGAACCGTGACGACGCCTTCAAGGTGATGCAGGACTTCCTCACCCGCTTCAAGGCGATCGACGCCGTGTGGGCGGCCGACGACGACATGGCCTTCGGCGTGCTGCGCGCGATCGAGCAGGCCAAGCGCACCGACATCAAGATCGTCTTCGGCGGCGCCGGCGCCAAAGCCATGGTCAAGACGCTGATGGACGGCAGCAACCCGCTGATCCAGGCCAACGTGTCGTACTCGCCCAAGTTCCTCTACGAGGCGATCAAGATGACCGCGCTGGCGCGCCAGAAGGGCGAGAAGCTGCCGGCCACGACCATCGTTCCTTCGGTGTTGATCACCAAGCAGAACGCCAAGGACTTCTACTTCCCCGACAGCCCGTTCTGAGGCCGCGCCCGCCAGGAGGACCCCACATGAAAACCATCCAGGGACCCGGGATCTTCCTGGCCCAGTTCATCGGCCCGGCCGCGCCCTTCAACACGCTGGAGGGCCTGGCCGGATGGGCCGCCTCGCTGGGCTACCAGGGGCTGCAGATCCCGACCAGCGACCCGGCCATCTTCGATCTGGAGCGCGCCGCGGACAGCGACGCGTATTGCGACGAGGTAACGGGCCTGCTCGCCGCGCATGGCCTGCAGGTGACCGAGCTCTCGACCCACCTGCAGGGCCAGCTGCTCTGCGTGCACCCGGCCTACGACCTGCAGTTCGACGCCTTCGCCGCGCCGCAGGTGCGCGGCAACCCGGTCGCCCGCACCGCGTGGGCGCACGAGCAGCTGCTGCTCGCGGCCAAGGCCTCGAAGCGGCTCGGCCTGAAGGCCCATGCCTCGTTCTCGGGCGCACTGGCCTGGCCCTACCTCTACCCCTGGCCGCAGCGCCCGCCCGGCCTGGTCGAGGCGGCGTTCGCCGAGCTCGCCAGGCGCTGGCGCCCGGTGCTCGACGCCTTCGACGACGCGGGCGTGGACGTCTGCTACGAACTGCACCCCGGCGAGGACCTGCACGACGGCGTGACCTTCGAGCGCTTCCTCGACGCCGTGGGCCAGCACCCGCGCGCCAACATCCTCTACGACCCCAGCCACTTCGTGCTGCAGCAGCTCGACTACCTGGCCTTCATCGACCACTACCACGAGCGCATCCGCGCCTTCCACGTGAAGGACGCCGAGTTCCGGCCGAACGGCCGGCAGGGAGTGTACGGCGGCTTCAGCGACTGGGCGGACCGCGCCGGCCGCTTCCGCTCGCTGGGCGACGGGCAGATCGACTTCAAGGCCATCTTCTCGAAGATGGCGCAGCACGACTATGCGGGCTGGGCGGTGCTGGAATGGGAGTGCTGCCTCAAGCACCCCGAGGACGGGGCGCGCGAAGGCGCGGCCTTCATCCGCGACCACATCATCCGCGTGGCCGACCGGGCCTTCGACGACTTCGCCGCGAGCGCCGGAGACCCTCGCACGCTCGCCACCCTGCTGGGCCTGCAACCATGAACCACCACGACACCGGCGACCGCTCCCGGCGCCGCATCCGCCTGGGCATGGTGGGGGGCGGCGAAGGCAGCTTCATCGGCGCCGCGCACCGCATCGCCGCGCGCCTGGACGACCAGTTCGAGCTGGTGGCCGGCGCCCTGTCGTCCACCGCGGAGCGCGCGCACGCCAGCGCGACGGCGCTGCACATCCCGCGCGAACGCAGCTACGCCGACTACGCCGAGATGGCGCGCGCCGAGGCGCAGCGCCCCGACGGGATCGACGCCGTGGCCATCGTCACCCCCAACCACCTGCACGTTCCGGTCGCGCTGGCCTTCGCCGAGCAGGGCATCCACATCATCTGCGACAAGCCCCTGGCCACCTCGCTCGCGCAAGCCCGGACGCTGGCCGAGACCGTGCGCGCGCGCGGCCTGCTGTTCCTGCTGACGCACACCTACGCCGGCTACCCCATGGTGCGGCAGGCGCGCGACCTGGTGGCCGCGGGTGAACTCGGCGAGTTGCGCATCGTGCAGGTCGAATACGCCCAGGACTGGCTGGGCGAGCCGGCGGAACAGCAGGGCAACAAACAGGCCGAGTGGCGCGCCGACCCGCTGCGGGCCGGCCCCGCCGGTGCGCTGGGCGACATCGGCACCCACGCCTACCACCTGGCGCGCTATGTCAGCGGCCTGCGCGTGCAGGAGCTGTCCGCCGAACTCAGCCGATTCGTTCCGGGCCGCGTGCTGGACGACCACGTGCAGGCCATGCTGCGTTTCGACGGCGGCGCGCGGGGCATGCTGTGGGCCAGCCAGGTGGCCAGCGGCGCCAGCAACGCGCTGCGCCTGCGGGTGTACGGCACCCGCGCGTCGCTGCATTTCGATCAGGAACAGCCCGAGCAGCTCTGGCTGGCGCCCCGCGGTGAACCCGCCCGGCTGCTGCGCCGGGGCCTGCCACCACAGACGCAGACCCAGCCAGGAGACCAGCGCGTGCCCGCCGGACACCCCGAGGGCTATCTCGAGGCCTTCGCCCAGCTGTACCGCGGCTTCGCGCAGGCCTGGCGCGGCCACGGCAGCGCAGATTTTCCGGGGCTGGCGGACGGGCTGGAGGGCATGGCCTTCATCGAGGCGGTGCTGCGCAGCCACCAGCAGAACGCGGGCTGGGTCCGGATGGAGTGACCGGGCGCCCAGCGCCCGCGCCGGTTCAGCCCGCGCCGGGGCCGCCCTTGCCCAGTCCGTGCTTGCGGATCTTGTCCACCAGCGTGGTCTTGGGCAGCCGCAGGGCCTTGGCGGTCTGGCCCACGTTGCCGCTGTGGCGCTCCAGCGCGTCGGCGATCAGGCTGCGTTCGAACTGGTCGACCGTCTCGGCCAGGCCGGGCTCGCCGTCGGCCCCCGGCTCGCCCGACGGCGCCGCGTGCGGCGAGACCCACTGCGGCCCCACGCCCAGCACCAGCGCGTCGGCCACGTTGCGCAGTTCGCGCACATTGCCCGGCCAGTCGCGCGCCATCAGCTGGCGCAGCTGCGCCGCGGGCAGGCGCGGTTCGGGCCGGCCGTAGCGGCTGGCCGCCAGCAGCATGAAGTGCTCCAGCAGCATGGGGATGTCCTCGCGCCGCTCGCGCAGCGCCGGCAGCTCGATGTTGACCACGTTCAGCCGGTAGACCAGGTCGGCGCGGAAGCTGCCCTGCTGCGCGCGCGCCAGGAGGTCGTCCTTGGTGGCGGCGACCACGCGCACGTCCACCGGGATGCTCTGGTTCGAACCCAGGCGCTCGATGCAGCGCTCCTGCAGCACGCGCAGCAGCTTGACCTGCACGCCCAGCGGCATGCTCTCCAGCTCGTCCAGGAACAGGGTGCCGCCGTTGGCGTGTTCGATGCGGCCGATGCGGCGTTTCTGCGCGCCGGTGAAGGCGCCCGGCTCGTGGCCGAACAGTTCGCTGTCGAGCAGGCTGTCGGGCAGGCCGCCGCAGTTGAGCGCGACATACGGTGCATCGCGGCGGCGCGAGTGGTCGTGCAGGGCGCGCGCCACCACCTCCTTGCCGGTGCCGGTCTCGCCGCGGATCAGCACGTCCACCGGCGAATCGGCGATCTCGGTGATCAGCTGGCGCACGCGGGCGATGGCGGGCGCGTGGCCGACCAGCTTGCCTTCCAGGCCCTCGCTGAGCGTGAGCGCGCGGCGCAGGTTCGCCACCTCCAGCGTCAGGCGGCGCTTGTCCAGCGCGCGCTGCACCACCTCGACCAGCTGCTCGGGCGAAAACGGTTTGGGAATGAAGTCGTAGGCGCCGCTGCGCATGGCCTGCACCGCCAGGTTCACGTCGCCGTGGCCGGTGATCATGATGACGGGCAGGTCGGGGTCGAGGTCGTGCGCCTCGGCGATCAGCGAGAGGCCGTCGGCGCCGGGCAGGCGCATGTCGGTCACGACCACGCCGGCCATGCCGGGGCTCAGGTGCGACAGCACGGCCTCGACCGAGTCGAAGGCGCGCACGGCGATGTCGGCCAGCTGCAGGGCCTGCACGCAGCCCAGCTGCAGGTCCGTGTCGTCCTCGACCAGGAACACGGTGAGGTTGCGGTTCATCGGGATGGGGTGTCTTTCGCGGTGTCGGGGGCGGGACCCACGGGGACCGTGAGCACGAAGCAGGCGCCGCCATCGGCATGGTTGTGGGCCTGCAGGTCGCCCCCGAATTCTGCGGCAAGGTCGCGGCAGATCGCCAGGCCCAGGCCCAGGCCCGCGCCGCTGGGTTTGGTGGTGTAGAAGGGTTCGAACAGGCGCCGCTGGTCGGTCTCGCTCAGGCCCTTGCCACTGTCGCGCACCGTCAGCGCCACCATCGGCACACCGGCCACCTCGCAGCGCTCGGCGCTCAGCGTGAGCACGCGCGGGTCGGCGTCGCGCATGGCGTCCAGCGCGTTGCCGACCAGGTTCACCAGCACCTGCTCCAGCCGGTTGGCGTCGCACCAGGCGGTCCACTGGCCCGGTGCGCAGCGGTTGTCCACCCGCACCTGGTCGTGGCGCACGCGCAGCTGGTAGAGAAACAGCGCCTGCTCGACCACCCGGCCCACGTCGGTGGCCCCGGGCGAGGCGCTGGACTTGCGCGAGAAGCTCTTGAGCGGGTCGATGATGCGCGCCATCTGCTCGACCAGGCGCGCCACGATGGACAGGTTGTCCTGCGCGGCGGCGTGGTTGCCGCGGCGCATGAACTCGGCCGCGTTGCCCGCCAGCGTGCGGATGCCGCCCAGCGGCTGGGTCAGTTCGTGCGTGATGCTGGCGGCCAGCTGGCCCAGCACGGCCATCTTGCCGGCGTGCACCAGCTCGTCCTGCGCCGACCGCAGGGTCTGTTCGGTCTGCTGGCGCTCGGCCACCTCGCGGCGCAGCTGCTCGTTGGTGTCGGTGAGCTCCTGGGTGCGCAGACCGACCTGGCGCTCCAGGTCGGCGTTGACCTGCTCCAGCAGCCGCTTGGCCGCAAGCTTCTGGCGCTCAATGCGGCGGCGCTGGCTCCAGTAGAGCACCAGCAGGATCAGGAAGGCCGCGGTCATCGCGCCGCCCACGCCGTCGGCCAGGGCCTGGTCGCGCACCTCCGAGAGGCTGGTGAAGATCAGCACACGCCAGTCCATGCCGTCGAGCGAGCGGCCCAGCACCAGATGCCCGGCCCGGTTGCTGCCGGCCCCCAGCGCTTCGCGGTGGCGCGCCTCGTCGCCCGAGACGAAGCCCTGCACCTCCTGCGTGTCCTCGTCGACGGAGAGCCGCACGTCGATGGGGAACTGCGGCAGCCGCAGCGAGCCGTAGGTCTGGGTCAGCTGCAGGTCGACCCGCCGCTCGGCCGGCAGCGGCGCCATCGAGGTGTAGCGCCAGGCCGGCTGCGACGACAGGATCACCACCTGGTTGGCGTCGGCCACCAGGGCGGGCGCCGCCAGCATGGGCCAGGTCTGCTCCAGCGCGTCCAGGCCGATCTTGATGGCGGCCACGCCCAGCACGCGCGGGCCGTCGTAGATGGGGTGCGAGGCGAAGTAGCCCGCCTGGCCGCCGCTGCCGATGGCGAAGTGGCGGGTGGAGCGGCCGGCCAGCGCCTCCAGGTAGTAGGGCCGGTAGGAGACGTCCTCGCCCAGCAGGCTGTCGTCGCGCTCGGCCACGTTGCTCGACGCCAGCACGACGCCGCGCACATCGAGCACATCGAGCACATAGACCGCGACGCTGCCCAGGTGGGCGTTCAGTCGCGCCAGGTAGTCGTTGGCGGCGCGCTCCCGGGCCGGATCGGGGGCGCGCAGCACCGCCAGCACCGCGGGGTTGAGCTGGATGGTGGCGGGCACCGGCTCCAGGCGCCGCACCCGCGCCTCGACCACGGTGGCGAACAGGTCCAGCCGGCTGTTGGTGGCGGCCTTGAGGCTGTGCTCACCCTGGGCGTAACTGTGCTGGTAGACGCCGGCGCCGGTGAGCGACACCAGGGCCACGCCGACCAGCAAGAGCAGCAGCCGCCGCGCCAGCCAGCCCACCCGCTCGGAGGCCGGACGCACAGCCGCGCCTGCGTCAGCGGGCGCGTTCGCGGGCGGGGATGGCGCGGCCTGGGCGGGGTTCAATGCTGGAGGATCTTGGAGAGGAAGTCCTTGGCGCGGGGCGAACGGGCATCGGGGTTGCCGAAGAACTCGTCGCGGCGGCAGTCTTCGACGATTTTGCCCGCGTCCATGAAGATCACGCGGTGGCTGACCTTCTTGGCAAAGCCCATTTCGTGCGTCACGCACATCATGGTCATGCCCTCGTTGGCCAGCTGCACCATCACGTCCAGCACCTCACCCACCATCTCGGGGTCGAGCGCCGAGGTGGGTTCGTCGAACAGCATGACGATGGGGTCCATGGAGAGCGCGCGCGCAATCGCCACGCGCTGCTGCTGGCCGCCCGAGAGCTGGCCCGGGAACTTGTCCTTGTGCGCCATCAGGCCCACGCGGTCGAGCATCTTCAGCCCGCGCGCCTTGGCCTCCTCCTGGTTGCGACCCAGCACCTTGATCTGCGCGATCGTCAGGTTCTCGGTCACCGACAGGTGCGGAAACAGCTCGAAGTGCTGGAACACCATGCCCACGCGGCTGCGCAGCTTGGGCAGGTTGGTCCTGGGGTCGGCCAGGCTGATGCCGTCGACCACGATGTCGCCCTTCTGGAAGGGCTCCAGCGCGTTGACGGTCTTGATCAGCGTGGACTTGCCCGAGCCCGAGGGACCGCAGACCACCACCACCTCCCCCTTCTGGATGGAGGTGGTGCAGTCGGTCAGCACCTGGAAGCTGCCGTACCACTTGGAAACGTTCTTGATGTCGATCATGGTTCTTCTCCAGCCGCTCAGCGAATGATGGCGATCTTCTTCTGCAGGCGACGCACCAGCATCGACAGCGAGAAACAAATGACGAAATAGACGACGGCGGCGACCAGGTAGGTCTCGACCGGGCGGTTGAAGTTTTTGCCCGCCACCTCGAAGCCCTTGAGCAGGTCGTAGGCGCCGATGGCGTAGACCAGACTGGTGTCCTGGAACAGGATGATGGTCTGCGTCATCAGCACCGGCAGCATGTTGCGGAAGGCCTGCGGCAGCACGATCAGCTGCATGGTCTGCCCATAGGTCATGCCCACGGCGTAGCCGGCGTTGACCTGGCCCTTGGGCACGCTCTGGATGCCCGCGCGCATGATCTCCGAGTAGTAGGCCGCCTCGAACACCGTGAAGGTGATGATGGCCGAGAGCTCGGCGCCCATGGGCTGGCCGATCATCAGCGGGATCAGCAGGAAGAACCACAGGATCACCATCACCAGCGGGATGGAGCGCAGGGTGTTGACGTAGAACGCGGCCGGCATCACCAGCCACTTCTTGCCCGACAGGCGCATCAGCGCGAGCACCGTGCCCAGCGCGATGCCGCCGATCATGGCCACCAGGGTCAGCTGCACCGAGAAGATCAGGCCCTTGAGCACGAAGCCCGTGAGCACGTCCCAGTTCAGGAAGGAGAAGTCGAGGTTCATGTCAGTGGCCTCCGATCATGCCGGGCACCTGCACCCGGTGTTCGATGAACAGGGCGATGCGGTTGATGACGAAGGCGGAGATGAAGTACAGGCCGGTGACGGCGAGGTAGACCTCGATGCCGCGCGAGGTTTCTTCCTGCGCCTGCATGGCGAACATGGTCAGCTCGGCGATGGACACTGCGAAGGCCACCGACGAGTTCTTGATGATGTTCATGCTCTCGCTGGTCAGCGGCGGGATGACGATGCGGAACGCCATCGGCAGCAGCACGTAGCGGTAGGTCTGGGTCAGCGTCAGGCCCATGGCGAGGCCCGCGTAGCGCTGGCCCTTGGGCAGGCTCTGGATGCCGGCGCGCACCTGCTCGGCGATGCGCGCCGAGGTGAAGAAGCCCAGCGCGAACACCACCAGGATGAAGCTGGGAAAGTTCTTGAGCGCGGGCACCAGCGCCGGCAGCACGTGGTACCAGAGGAAGACCTGCACCAGCAGCGGGATGTTGCGGAACAGCTCGGTCCAGGCGTTGCCGATGGCCACCAGCGCCTTGCTGGGCGTGGTGCGGAAGATGCCCATGACCGAACCGACCACGAGCGCGACCACCAGCGCCAACAGGGCGACGGAGAGCGTCCAGCCCCAGGCCGAGAGCAGCCAGTCCAGGTAGGTGATGTCGCCACCCTCGCCGAAGCAGCGCGGACGGACCTCACCGTCGATGGTGTCCTTGCAGAACACCTGCCAATCCCATGTAGCCATGGTGAATCCCCAGGTTCAACAGAAGAAAAAACAAACCCGACGCCGGAGAGTGACCGACCCGGCGCCGGGCCGCCCCAAGCCGGGTCAGCCCCCTCGGGGGGCAGCGACCCGCGCAGCGGCGAAGCGTGGGGGCCTTACTTCTTGACGGAATAGTCTTCCATCGGCTTGTCGTTGGGCGCAGCCCAGGCCGCCTTGGTGGCTTCCGACAGCGGCAGGCCGATCTTGGCGTTGGCCGGCGGGATCGGCTGCATGAACCACTTGTCGTACAGCTTGGCCAGCGAGCCGTCCTTGATCTGGTTCTTGATGGAGTCGTCCACGGCCTTCTTGAAGGCGGCGTCGTCCTTGCGCAGCATGCAGGCGATGGGCTCGACCGACAGCACCTCGCCGACGATCTTGTAGTCGGCCGGGTTCTTGGACTTGGCGATGTTGGCGGCCAGAATGGAGCCGTCCATCACGAAGGCGTCGGCGCGGCCGGATTCGAGCAGCAGGAAGCTGTCGGCGTGGTCCTTGCCGAACACCTCTTCGAAGTTCACGTTGGTCGCACGCTCGTGCTTGCGCAGGGTCTGGACCGAGGTGGTGCCGGTGGTGGTGGCGACCTTCTTGCCGCTGAGCTGGGCGATGGAGTTGATGCCCGAGTTAGCCTTGACGGCGATGCGCACTTCTTCCACGTAGGTGGTCACGGCGAAGGACACGTCCTTCTGGCGGGCCGCGTTGTTGGTGGTGGAGCCGCACTCCAGGTCGACGGTGCCGTTCTGCACCAGGGGGATGCGGTTCTGCGAGGTCACCGGCTGGTACTTCACTTCCAGCTTGGCCAGGCCCAGCTGCTTCTGCAGGTCGGCGATCACGCGCTCGGCCATCTCGGTGTGGAAGCCCACGAACTTGCCGTTGCCGATGGTGTAGGACAGGCCGGAGGACTCGCGCACCCCCAGGGTGATGCTGCCGCTGTCCTTGATCTTCTTGAGCGTGTCGGTGGTCTGGGCCATTGCGGTCGAGGCGGCGAGCACGGCGGCCACGGCCAACAGGGTCTTCTTCATGGTTACTCCTTCGAGTGGGTTGGGGAAACTGGAATCACCGCTGGAGGTCAGCCCGGCACCTGGTCGGTGGGGTACTTCCAGAAGTCCTTGAGCAGGTAGTTCATGGGCAGGTTGAGGCTGCGGTTGGCCGGCGGGATGGGCTTCTGGAACCAGCGCTCGTAGACCACATGGGCCTCGCGTGTCTGGATCAGGCGCTTCATCTCGTCGTCGACCAGCTTCTTGAACTCGGCGTCGCTGCGCGAGAACATGATGGCCAGCGGCTCGATGGTCAGGAACTTGCCCACCACCTTGAACTTGCCGGGATCGGGCCGCCCGGCCACCAGGCCGTAGAGCAGCACGTCGTCCATCGCGAAGCCGTCGGCCTCGGCGGCGGCCACCATGTCGACCGCGCGCGCATGGTCCGGCGCTTCCACCACGCGGATGCCGAGCTGGTACTCGTTGTTGGCCTGCGTCACTGCCTTGAGCGGCGTGGTGCCCTTGGTCGAGACCACGGTGCGGCCCTTGAAGTCGCGGATCACGTCCACCGGGCTGTCGGCCCGCACGAGGTAGCGCGCCCCGGCGATGTAGTGCGGCACGGTGAAAGCCACCTTCTGCCGGCGCTCGGCGTTGTTGGTGGTCGAGCCGCATTCCAGGTCGGCCTTGCCCTCTTCGATCATGGCGATGCGGTTGGCCGGCGTCACCATCACGAAGCGGGGTTTCAGATCGGGCGCGGCCATCTGGCGGCGCAGCGCGTCCACCAGCTTCAGGCACAGGTCCACCGCGTAACCCACCGGCTTGCCGTCCGGGTCGACAAAGGAGAACGGCACCGACGATTCGCGGTGGGCGATCACCACAGTGCCGCTGGACTTGATGCGGTCCAGCACCGGGCCGGCCATCGACGGCTGGACCAGCGCGGCGGCCAGCAAGGCGAGCGCACAACGGGCGAGGGACCGGGTGAGTGGCATGGCGGTGTTGTTGGTGGAAGGGTGGAGGAATGGACGGCTCAGCCCAGCGGCCGGTCGTTGGGCGACCGGTACAGCTCCAGCAGCGCCTCGGGCGCGGGCCAGTTGAGGTTGAGCCCCCTGGGCGGAATCGGCGACTGGAACCAGCGGCGGTAGATCTTCAGCGCCTCGCCCGACTGCATCAGCTCGGTCAGGCTGCGGTCCACCAGCGCCTTGAAGCGCGGGTCGTCCTTGCGCAGCATGCAGGCATAGACCTCGGCCGCCATCGGCTGGCCGACCACGCGCCAGTCGCCGGGCCGGTCGGCCTTGGCGCGCAGGCCGTAGAGCATGGCCTCGTCCATCAGGAAGGCCGCCGCACGGCCATCCTGCACGCTGTTGAAACCGTCGCCGTGGTCCTTGACCTTGAGGATGTCGAAGCGGGTGCCGGTGGCCTCGGCGTGCAGCAGCAGCGAGCGCTCGCTGGTGGTGCCAGCGGTCACCGCCACGCGGCGGCCCTTGAGGTCGGCCAGCTCCTCGATGCCCGAGCCATGGCGCGTGAGCAGGCGCGAGCTGGTCACGAAGATGGACACCGAGAACGCCACCTGGCGCGCGCGTTCGCGGTTGTGGGTGGTGGAGCCGCACTCCAGATCGACCGAGCCGTTCTGCACCAGCGGAATCCGGTTCTGCGAGGTCACCGGCACCAGCTTGACCGCCAGCGCGGGCAGCTTGAGTTCACGGCGGATGCGCTCGACCGCCGCCAGCATCAGGTCGTGCGAATAGCCCACCACCTGGCGCTTGCTGTCGTAGTAGGAGAAGGGCACCGAGGACTCGCGGTGGCCCAGGCTGATGGTGGCCGTGCGCGAAATCTTCTCCAGCGTCGGCAGACCTGAGGGCTCGGCCCGCGCGGTCAGGGCCAGGGGCAGGAGCAGCAGAAGGGGGAGGTGGCGAAGGGGTTTCATGGGCGCAGTGTGCCGCCCATGGCGCAAGGGACGTGCCAGTCGGTGTAAACCCTCGGTTCCGCCCCTCCAGACCGGGTTTGTGGCCCTGAAACCGGTCTTCAGGGCCGGGGCGCGAACGGAAATCCGACCGCCGCCAGCGGACGGCAGACGGATTTCCGACCCCCGCCCTTCAGATGCGGGTCCTTCAGGCCCAGTGCGCCTTGAAGTCCTGCGCGTACTGCTCGAAGCGGATCGGCGCGCGCCCGGTGATGCGCTGCACGCCGTCGGTGATGCGCTCGGCAAATCCGGCCTTGAAAGCGCCCAGGATCACCAGCAGGAACTCGGCGTAGTCGGCCGGCAGGCCCGCGCCCAGCAGGCCCTGGCGCATCGCGTCTTCCGGGATGTCGGTGTAGCCGATGATCCGGCCCGCCGCTTTGGACAGGATGGCCGCCACCTGGTTGTGGTCCAGCGCTTCGCTGCCGGTGAGGTCGTGCGCGGCGTTGACGAACTCGTCCGACGACAGCAGCTTCGCGGCCACGGCGGCGATGTCGCGGGTGTCGATGAAGCTGCCCTTGGCGGCGCCCACCGGCAGGAAGATCTGGCCCTGGGTCTGGATGCCGTGCAGCCAGAAGGTGTGGAAGTTCTGCATGAACCAGTTGGGGCGGATCACGTTCCAGGCCAGGCCCGAACGCTCCAGGTGCAGCTCGGCACGGCGCAGCGGAATGCTGTCGTCGGCATTCGCACCCATCGCAGACAGCAGCAGCACCTTGCGCACGCCGGCGGCCTTGGCCGCGTCGATGGCGGGGATCAGCAGCTCGTGCTGGTTGGCGTAGCCGGGCGGCGCCATCAGGAACAGCTGGTCCACGCCGGCCAGCGCGGCCGCCAGGCCTTCGCCGGTGGCGAGGTTGACCTGCACCTCGCCGGGTTGGGAGGGCGCGCGGCTGGTGGCGCGGCGCACGGTCTGGCCCTGGGCCGACAGCAGGTCAACGAGGGTGGTACCGATCTGGCCGCTGGCGCCGGTCACGAGGGTGGTGGTCATCAAAAATCTCCTGTGTGTGTTGCGAAGGCCTCCAGTGTGTTTCCGATGAACCTGAACTGGAATGCATGAAATTCCAACATTCATGTCTGATCGTCCATAAAATAAGGCTCCATGGACATACTCTCAGACATCCTCCATGTCGCCGGGTTGCGGCGGCGCCTGCTCGACCTGCACGGGCTCACGCCCGAGGCGGCACTGCGTTTTCCCTGCGAACGCAGCTTCGGCCTGCACGCGGTCACGCGCGGCCGCGCCTTCGTGCACGCACCCAATCTCGACGGGCCGCTGGAGCTGCAGGCCGGTGACCTGGTGCTGATGGCGCGCGGCTGCGTGCACCTGCTCTCGCTGGACCGCGAGCCGCCCGCCCGCAGCACCACGGTGCCGATCGCGCGCTTCGTGGGCAGCGACCTGGCCGAGAGCGACCATGACCGCTTGCACGACAGCCCGCCCGCCCGCGACCCGGCCGCGCCCACCCAGGTCATCAGCGCCGCCTACCAGCTCTGGCACGACCCGCTGCACCCCTTCCTGCGCAGCCTGCCGCCCTGGTTTGTGGTGCGCGGCCACAGCCTGCCCCAGCTGTCGGCGGTGCCGCTGACGCTGGGCCTGCTGGACCGCGAGCTGGGCGACCAGGCGCTGGGCGCGACCTCGGCCACCCACGGACTGCTGGACGCGCTGTTCGCCTTCGCGCTGCGCGAGATCGCCGCCCGCGAGAACCCCGGCGTGCCGGGCTGGCACCACGCCATCGCCGACCGGCCGATCCGCCAGGTGCTCACCCTGATGCACGGCAACCTGGGCCACGGCTGGACGCTGGACGAGCTGGGCCAGCAGGTGGGCCTGTCGCGCTCGGCGCTGGCCGAGCGCTTTCGCAGCGCCATGGGCGACACGCCGCTGAACCACCTGCGCACGCTGCGCATGCAGAAGGCCATGCAGCTGCTGGCCGAGACACGGCAGACGCTGGAGCAGGTGGCGCAGGCCGTGGGCTACCAGGACGCGTTCGGCTTTTCCAAGGTGTTCAAGCGCACCACTGGCCAGTCGCCGCGCCAGTTCCGGGAGCGGGACACGGCCGACCGGCAGACCGAGTGGCGCATCCAGGAGGCCTCCTGAACACTCGGCGGCGGAGCGTGGGGGCTACAACCCGTAGGGGTACAGTGTCGGCCTTTGCGCCCAGGCGCTGTTCCGCCCCCACGCCCTCCACACCATGACCCTGCCCCGCTGCCCGAAATGCCAGTCCGAGTTCACCTACGAGGATGGTGCGCTCTACATCTGCCCCGAATGTGCCCATGAGTGGAACAAGGCCGGCGGTGACGAACCCGCAGAAGAAGCCAGGGTCTGGAAGGACGCGTTCGGCAATCTGCTGGCCGACGGCGACAGCGTGACCCTGGTCAAGGACCTCAAGCTCAAGGGTTCGTCGGCCGTCATCAAGGTCGGCACCAAGGTCAAGAACATCCGCCTGGTCGAGGGCGACCACGACATCGACTGCAAGATTGAGGGCTTCGGCGCGATGCAGCTCAAGTCCGAGTTCGTCAAGAAGAGCTGAGTCGCTGTTCGTGGGCAAGATCGTCGTCTACTGCCAGCCTGGTGCGAAGCAGACGCAGTGCGTCGGCCTGCACGACGGCAAACCCAAGATCCAGCTCAAGGCGCCGCCGGTCGATGGCGCGGCCAACAAGGCGCTGATCGGCTTTCTCGCCGAGGTGTTCGGCGTGCCCAAGTCGGCCATCAGCATCGAGCTCGGCGCGTCGGGCCGCACCAAGCGGGTCGAGGTGGCCGGCGTGGACGACGCCGAACTCAACCGCCGGCTGCTCGCGGCGGCATGAACGCGGTGCTGCCCGGCCGGCCGGGCAGCGATAGCTGCGCTTCGGTGGGCGCGGTCTGCGCCAGCAGCTTCCCTTGGCGCCACACCTTCAGACGCGTCGCGCGCAGGCGGATCGCCTCCACCGGGTCGCGCGCCTGCAGCAGCACGAAGCTCGCGTCCCGGCCCTTCTCGATGCCATAACCCGCCAGCCCCATCACCTGCGCCGCGTTCACCGTCACCGCATCGAAGCACTGGCGCATGCCGGCCTGGCTGGTCATCTGCGCCACGTGCAGGCCCATGTGGGCCACCTCCAGCATGTCGCCGCTGCCCAGCGAGTACCAGGGGTCCATCACGCAGTCGTGACCGAAGGCCACCGTCACGCCGGCCGCCATCAGCTCGGGCACGCGGGTCATGCCGCGGCGCTTCGGGTACGTGTCGTGGCGGCCCTGCAGCGTGATGTTGATCAGCGGGTTGGCCACCGCGCTCACACCGGCCTCGGCGATGAGCGGGATCAGCTTGCTCACGTAGTAGTTGTCCATGCTGTGCATGGACGTCAGGTGGGAGCCGTTGACGCGCCCCTGCAGGCCCAGACGCTGTGTTTCGTACGCCAGCGTCTCGATGTGGCGCGAGAGCGGGTCGTCGCTCTCGTCGCAGTGCATGTCCACCGGCAGGCCGCGTTCGGCGGCGAGTTCGCACAGCAGCTTCACGCTTTGCGCCCCCTGTTCAGAAGTGCGCTCGAAGTGCGGGATGCCACCGACCACGTCCACACCCAGATTCAGGGCGCGCGTCAGGTTGTCCAGACCGCCCTTCGTTCGCAGCACGCCGTCCTGCGGGAAGGCGACCAACTGCAGGTCCAGGTAGGGCGCGACGCGCGATTTCACTTCGAGCATCGCGCGCACCGGCAGCAGGCTGGGGTCGCTGGTGTCCACATGGCTGCGGATGGCCAGCAGGCCTTTGGCCACCGCCCAGTCGCAGTAAGCGAGCGCGCGCTCGACCAGCGCCTCTTCGGTCAGCAGCGGCTTGAGTTAGCCCCAGAGCGCAATACCTTCGAGCAAGGTGCCGCTCTGGTTCACGCGCGGCTGGCCATGGCTCAGCGTCGCGTCCATGTGGAAGTGGGGGTCGCAGAACGGCGGACTCAGCAGTTGCCCCGCCGCGTCCACGGTCGTTTGCGCGGGGGCCTGCAGGCCTTCGGCCACGTCGACGATGCGGCCGTTCTGCACGGCGACCGACATGTCGGTGCGGCCGTCGAGCAGGGTGGCGTGGGTGATCAGCAGGTCGAGCATAGCAATGTCCGTCCGGCCGTTGGCGGCCTGGCGTTCATGCCGTCACGAGCACGGCCCGAAGCCGCTCGGCATACCCGCGCAGCACCTCGGCGCCCGGCTCCTTGCGCGGCCAGCTCAGGGCGATGCCATCGCCGCCATGGCGCGGCACCACGTGCAGGTGGAAATGGAACACGGTCTGGTCGCCTTCGCGGCCATTGGCCTGCAGCAGGGTGAGGCCCGGCGGATCGAACACCGCCTGAACGGCCCGCGCCACGCGCTGCGCCGTCTGCATCACGGCGGCGGCTTCTTCGGCGGTGATGTCCAGCAGGGTCGCGGCGTGGCGACGGGTTGCCACCAGCACATGGCCGGGATTGACCTGGCCCAGGTCCATGAAGGCGATGGTCAGCGCGTCTTCGTACACCTTGGCCGAAGGAATGTCGCCACTGACCAGCCGGCAAAAAATGCACTGGCCGGGTGGCGAGGTGTCGATGAACATGGGCATGTACAGGCTCCTCAAGGGTCGCAGTCATGGTAGCAGCCGGCCCCTCGGCGCCGCGCTCACTGCGTGCCGAAGATGCGGTCGCCGGCGTCGCCCAGGCCCGGCAGGATGTAGCCGTGATCGTTGAGCTGGCGGTCGATGGCCGCGGTGTAGATGGGCACGTCCGGGTGGGCTTTCTCCATCGCGGCCAGGCCTTCCGGGCAGGTCAGCAGGCAGACGAACTTGATGGACTTCGGGTTGCATTCCTTGAGGCGGTCGATGGCGGCGATGGCGGAGTGGCCGGTGGCCAGCATCGGGTCCACCACGATGGCGTCGCGCTCGTGCATCTCGGGCGGCATCTTGAAGTAATACTCCACCGCGGTCAGGGTCTTGGGGTCGCGGTAGAGGCCGATGTGGCCCACGCGCGCACCCGGCACCACGCTGAGCATGCCGTCCAGGATGCCGTTGCCCGCGCGCAGGATGGACACGAAGACCAGCTTCTTGCCATCGATGACTTTGCCCGTCATGGTCTCCAGCGGCGTTTCCACCACCAGGTCCTGCATGGGCATGTCGCGCGTGACCTCGTAGGTCATGAGCATGGACAGCTCGTTGAGCAGGCGGCGGAAGCTGTTGGTGCTCGCTGTCTTGCTGCGCATGAGCGTGAGCTTGTGCTGCACCAGCGGGTGGTTCACGACGTGGACGTTGCTCATGGTGGAGGCCTTTGTTGTGGTGATGGAAAGGGTCAGAAAACCGTGCCGTCGCTGACGATGTTCAGCGGCGGCAGCCCACCGCGCTGGCGCTGCGCGAGCAGGCGGCCGGCGGCCCAGGTGCCGCCTTCGAGCACGCAGGCCAGGGGCATCTGCTGCTCGCTCAGATCCAGCTCGGCGCGCACCAGCGGCGCCAGTTCGTCCAGCAGCGCCACGGTGAGCGCGCGCCATTCGACGATGAAGGTATCGCCCGCCTGCCAGGCGCGCGTGGCCCAGTCGGGCGGCAGCGGGCGCAGCACGCCAGCGTCGATCAGCAGGCCGCCGTTGCGGTATTCGGGCAGCCCCGTCAGGGCGTCCAGGCCGGTCACGCGCACGCCCGCCCATTCAAAGGGTTCGAGCAGCGAGTAGGTCAGCCACTGAGACAGTTTGTGGAAGGGCATCCATCCCGCGGTCAGCCCTTCGCCGGCCACAGCCGGGTGGCGCCAGCAGTCGCCCAGCGGTTCGCCATCGATGGTGTTCTGCGCCGGCCAGATGCCGGACAGCGTGTCCAGCAGCAGCACCAGGATGTCGTGCGCGGCCACCGCACCACCGCCCTGCGCGGTCAGTGCGTCGAACAGGCCACCGGGCCGGCCCTGGGCACCGAACACCGCCGGCTGCGCGGCCAGCGCCTCGCCCAGCCGGCGCAACAGCGCGGCGCGCCCCTCCAGTCCCACCAGCGGGTTGCCGCCACCCACCTGGAGGGCGGTGGCCAGCCGATCGGCCGTCACGGCGCTCAGACCGGCCGCGTCCACCCGCAGCGGCCGCTGCGGGTCGCTGGAGAACAGGCCGGCCAGGAAGGCATGGAAGCTCGCCACGCCCAGGCCTTCGGAGCGCGCGAAGCGCTGGCCGCTGGCGGCTTCCCGGTACGACCAGTCGGCGCCCGCGCCCGCGTCCAGCAGCACGCTCACCACCACCAGATCGATCTGCGCACGCGCCCGTGTGGCCGCGTCCACGTCGCCCAGCGCGGCGTCCAGCAGGGCACGCCGGTCCACGCCACCGGCCTCGAAATGACGCCAGCGGCTGTGGTACGGGATGCGGCCGTCGGGGTAGCGCTCGCGCGTGAGTTGGGCCACGCTGCGCGCAGCACCGGCCAGCGCGGTGCCGCTCACCACAAAGTGCTCGGAGGCGCCTTCGCGTGCGCGGGCCAGCAGCTGGCGCGCGCGGGCGCGGACGGCCGTCGTCGACCGCAGCAGGCGGGCCGCGCTCATGCCCCCAGCCCCCGGCCCTTGGCCTTTTTCAGCTCCTCGGCATCAGGCACCACACCGGGCGTGAAGTAGCCGGCCGCCATCTTGGCGTCCATCTCCACCCGCGCGTCGGCCGGGATCAGCTCGTCCGGGATGTTGATGCGTTCACCGACCTCGATGCCCGAGCCGGTGATGGCGTCGTACTTCATGTTGCTCATCGACACCAGCCGGTGGATCTTGGTGATGCCCAGCCAGTGCAGCACGTCGGGCATGAGTTCCTGAAAGCGCATGTCCTGCACGCCGGCCACACACTCGGTGCGGGCGAAGTACTGGTCGGCGGTGTCGCCGCCCACCTGGCGCTTGCGCGCGTTGTAGACCAGGAACTTGGTCACCTCGCCCAGCGCCCGGCCTTCCTTGCGCGAATAGGCCACCAGGCCCACGCCGCCGCGCTGCGCACCCTGGATGCATTCCTCGATGGCGTGTGTCAGGTAGGGCCGGCAGGTGCAGATATCGGAGCCGAACACGTCCGAGCCGTTGCATTCGTCGTGCACGCGCGCGGTCAGCGTGACGGCCGGGTTGGCCAGGTCGCGCGGGTGGCCGAAGATGTAGAGCGTCTGCCCGCCAATCGGCGGCAGGAAGACTTCAAGGTCGGAGCGCGTGACCAGCTCCGGGTACATGCCGCCGGTTTCTTCGAACAGCACGCGGCGCAAATCCGCCTCGCTGCAGCCGAAGCGCTTCGCCACGCCCGGCAGGTACCACACCGGCTCGACCGCCACCTTGGTCACCACTGCCGCACCGCCCGCGGTCAGCAGCTGGCCATCCGGCTTCAGACGCCCCTTCTGCACGGCGTCGATCACTTCGGGCAGCAGCACATGGGCCTTGGTCACGGCAATGGTCGGGCGGATGTCGTAGCCCGCGGCCAGCTCCTGCGCGTACACGTCGGCCACCTCGGCGCCCCAGGGGTCCAGGCTGACGATCTTGGTCGGATCGGCCCACTGCGGGTAGGGGCCGATCACGTCGGTGGGCGCGGTGTTGGTCAGGTCGGCCTTGTGCTCGCGCTTTAGCGCGCCGGCCGCCACCGCCAGCGCACGGTAGACGCTGTAGCTGCCGCTGTGCGTGCCGATGACGTTGCGGTGCGCGCGGTTGGTGGTGGTGCCCACCACCGGGCCGCGCTCGCGCGCCGTGGCCGCGCCCCAGACGATCGGCAGGGCACCGAAACCGCCCGAGTGCGAGGTGAGCCGGATGTGGCGCGGGTGCGGCGTCTGGGCCGAGGCCGGGGCCTCGCCGGAAGGCTGGGAAGCGTCTGCGGACATGGACAGGTCCTGTGGTGAAAGCCCGTGGCGGGCGAACCGGCGGCAGCGGCGGGTGGCCGCTGCCGACACCCGTTTCCGTTGTAGCAAGGCCGATGCCAGCCGTCCACCCGGCGGCCCTCCGTACAATCCCGGCCCTCCCCCTCTTTCTGGCCACTTTCATGCACTACGCCGTCTCCCACCACAAGCTCAAGCTCATCCTCAGCGGCGCCGGCCTCAAGTCCGGCGACGCGGCCGGCATCGACCAGCTCTTTGGCGGCAAGGACGGCTACTACTGGTTCGGCACCCTGCGCGACATGTGCCCCGAGGGCAAGACCCTGACCTGGGACAACCAGTACGCGCTGGTCGCGGCCATCCAGGCGCACGAAGACGCCAGCGCGGCCGAGGACGAGATGCCGCCCGAGAAGCCGACGCCGGCCCACATCGCGGCCATCTGCAAACTGCTCGCGATCTGACCATGAGCACGCCGACCGCACCGCTCCAGGTCGCCGTGCTCGGTGCCGGTGCCGTCGGCTGCTTCTACGGCGGCATGCTCGCGCGCGCCGGCCACCGCGTCACCCTCATCGGCCGGCCGCAGCACGTGCAGGTGTTCGAGGCGCAAGGCCTGCGCATGCAGACCCTGGCCTTCGACGAGACGGTGAAGCTGCACGCCAGCACCGAGGCATCGGCGGTGGCCGGCGCCGACCTGGTGCTGTTCGCGGTCAAGTCGCCCGACACGGAAACGGCGGGCGCGCAGATGCGCGAGCACCTGAAGCCCGGTGCCCTGGTGCTGTGCCTGCAGAACGGCGTGGACAACGCCGAACGCCTGCGCGCCGTGCTGACGGGCGTGCAGGTGGCCGCCGCCGTGGTCTATGTGGCCACCGAGATGGCCGGCCCCGGCCACCTGCGGCACCACGGCCGCGGCGAACTCGTCATCGAACCCTCAACCGCCAGCGAACGGGTGGTACAGGCGCTGGCCGCCGCAGGCGTGCCCACCGAGATCAGCGACAACGTGCGCGGCGCGCTCTGGGCCAAGCTCATCCTCAACTGCGCCTACAACGCGCTCTCGGCCGTGGGCCGCATCCCCTACGGCGAACTGGTGCAGCAACCCGGGGTGCAGGACACCATGCGCGACGTGGTGGCCGAGTGCCGCGCGGTGGCCGCAGCCGACGGCGTGACCTTGCCCGGCGACGTGGACGCCGCCGTGCGCCGCATCGCCGAGACCATGCCCAGCCAGTATTCGTCCACCGCGCAGGACCTGATGCGCGGCAAGCCCAGCGAGATCGACCACCTCAACGGCCACGTCGTGCGCCGCGGCGAGGCCCTGGGCGTGCCCACCCCCGCCAACCGCGTGCTGTGGGCGGTGGTGAAACTGGTGGAAGCCGCCACGCTCCGCTGACGACATCCATCGCGCACCGTCAATTCTGACAAGGGCATTCGGGGAGCGCCGGGCAGGATCTTGTACAACGGCCCCTCCCGGGTTACAAGCCCTTCTCCGATCACCGCGGCGGAGCCTCCGCCCTCACCGCATCAACGTGTCTTCTGGTCTGCGCAACAGTCTTCGGCTGCAGCTGGTGCTGCTCATCGGTGGCCTGGCCGTGGCCGGCGCGGTGGGCTATGTGCTGCTCACCACGCACCTGGTGCGGCAGCAGATCGAAGCCGACCAGTTCCGGCTGCAGCGCATCCTGGTCACCCGCATGGCCTCGCAGCTCGACCAGGACATGCACGCGCGCACCACCGAGCTGCGCTTCATTGCCAGCCTTGAGCGCCTGCGCGACCCGCAACGGGCCGCGCAGGACAAGCAGGCCCTGCTCCTGACCAAGAAAGCCATCTATCCCTTCTACGCCTGGATCGGCATCACCGACACGCAGGGCCGCATTCTGGCCAGCACAGAACCGCGCATCAACGGCGCGGATGTGTCGCAGCGCTCGTGGTTCATCGGCGGCCGGCAGCGCCTGCACCAGGAAGACATCCACGACGCCGTGCTGCTGGGCAAGCTGCTGCCCCCGCCCGAGCTGGACGAGCTGCCGCTGCGGCTGATGGACATTTCGCTGCCCCTGCTCGACCGCCAGGGACACTTCATCGGCGTGCTCGCCACCCACCTCAGCCTGGACTGGGCCTACCAGGTGCGCCACCAGCTGCTGGACCAGCTGGACGTGCCAGGGCTGGAGATGCTGCTGGTCAACCGGGACGGCGAAGTCATCGTGGGCAGCCCCACGCTGCCCGCCCGCGACGCGACCAACCTGTCGTCGCTCACGGTGTTCACCGGTTCGAAGGCGGGCCGTGTGGGCACCGCGATCGAAACCTGGCCCGACGGCCGGCGCTACCTCACGGCCGCCGCGCCGGCCCTGGGCACGCACCCCTACCCCGGCCTGGGCTGGACGGTGCTGGTGCGGCTGGACGAAGCGACCGCCTTCGCCGACGCCCGGCGCATGGGCTGGCGCGCGCTGGCCGTGGGCCTGGTGTCGGCGCTGATGTTCTCCTGGATCACCTGGTGGGCCATGGGCCGCAAGCTGCGCCCCATGGAGCGCCTGAGCCAGGCCGTGGCCGACCTCGACGTGAACCGCCCGCTGGTGAGCCTGCCGGAGGTGGCGGGCAGCGGTGAGGTCGCCGTGTTTGCCCGCTCCATGGCCCGCCTGGTGAACGCACTGGGCGAAAGCCGCGAGCGCTTCCAGATGCTGTTCGACCATGCGCCGGTGGCGATGGCCTTTGTGGCTGCGGACGGCCAGGTGCTGCTGCTCAATGCCCGCTTCACACAGCTGCTCGGCTACGACATCCGCCACGTGCCCCATGTGGACCAGTGGTTCGTGCAGGCCTTCCCGGAGGGGCCGGCCCGGGAAGCGGCCCGCGAACGCTGGCAGAACGCGTTGCCACACATCGGCAAGACGCCCATGGCGCTGCCCACCGCCGAATACGAGCTGCGCTGCTATGACGGCAGCACCTGCATCGCCGAATCCGGCGGCATTGCCCTGCCCGACGGCATGCTCGTGTCGTTCCAGGACCTGACCGAACGCCGCAAGGCCGAGGCCGGCCTGCGCCTGTGGGCCGAGGCCTTTGAGCACAGCGAGGTCGGACTGCTGATCTCCGATGTGCGAACCGAAACCCTCATCGCCGCCAACCCCACCTTCGCGCAGCAGCGGGGCTACACCGCCCGGGAGCTGACCGGCCTGCCGGTCGCCAGCCTGTACCCCGAGCGCGCCCTGCCCGGCCTGAGGGCCGCTCTGGAGCAGGCGTATGTGAACGACCACATGGTCTTCGAAACCGAGCACATCACACGCGATGGCCGCATCTTCCCGGTGCTGATCGACCTCACGGTGCTGCGCGACGCCGACGGCCGCCCCGTGCGCCGCGTGTCCTATGTGCAGGACCTGACCGAGCGCGAGCGTGCGGCGCAGGAGATCCGCCGCCTCAACACCGAGCTGGAGCAGCGCGTCGTCGAGCGCACGGCCGAGCTCAGCGCGGCCAACCGGGAACTCGACGCCTTCGCCGCCGCCGTCACCCACGACCTGCGCGCACCCCTGCGCACGGTCAACGGCTTCGCGCAGATCCTGCTGGACGAGTTTGCGGGTCTGCTGGGGGACGAGGGGCGCCAGCACCTGCAGCGCATCCAGGACGGCACGCGCCGCATGGGCGAACTCATCGAAGGCCTGCTGGCCCTCTCGCACCACACCAACAAGCCGCTGGACCGCAGCCGCGTCGACCTGTCGGCCATCGCTGCGCGGCGCCTGGCGGAGCTGGCCGCGGCCGAACCGGCGCGCCAGGTGGTGGTGGAGGTGGAACCCGGCCTGGAGGCCGACTGCGACGCGGCCCTGGCCGAAGCCCTGCTGGTCAACCTGCTGGACAACGCCTGGAAGTACAGCGCCCGGACACCCCGGGCGCACATCCGCTTCTGCAGGGACACGGTCGACGGTCTGAGCGGCTTCTGTGTGTGCGACAACGGCGCCGGCTTCGACATGACCAAGGCCGGCCACCTGTTCGAGCCCTTCCAGCGCCTGCACCACCCCAGCGAGTTCCAGGGCACCGGGGTGGGTCTGGTCACGGTGCGCCGCATCGTGGACCGGCACGGCGGCCGCATCACGGTGCAGGCGGCGCCCGGCCAGGGCGCGCGCTTCTGCTTCACGCTGCGGGCCGAGGCCTGACACCTGGGTCGGTCTCCGGCCTCCGTCCTCAGGGCTTCTGCGTGCCCACCACCTCGATCTCCACGCGGCGGTTCTGGGCGCGGCCCTCTCGGGTCTGGTTGGACGCCACCGGCTGCGACTCGCCGCGGCCTTCGGTCTTGATCTGCTCGCTCGGCACGCCCTTGCTCACCAGGTAGGCCTTCACCGCACCGACGCGGCGCACCGACAGCGACTGGTTGTAGGCCTCGGTGCCGGTGGCGTCGGTGTGGCCCACGGCGATGATGGTTTCGACGTTCACCTTCGACAGCTCGGCCACCAGGCCGTCGAGCGCGGCCTTGCCGGCCGGCTTGAGCACCGCCTTGTCGAAATCGAACAGGGTCTCGGCCTGCAAGGTCATCGCCTGCACCGGGGCTGGCGCAGGAGCGGGGGCTGGTGCGGGAGCTGGCACAGGCACCGGTGCCGGGACAGGCGCCTGCGCCACGGGGGCGGGCGGAGGCGGCGGCTTGATGGCGCCGTCGCAGTCGGGGTGGGCGGTGGCCGGCGTCCAGTTGCTGTTGCGCCAGCACAGCTCGTTCGTGCCGTTGCGCCAGGCGAGCGAGCCGTCGCCATTGGTCCAGTTGTCGACCGTCTGGGCACCGGCGGCAGAGGCCAGGCTGACCGTGGCGGCCAGCAGCAGCGTGCGGGGGAGGTTGCGCTTGTTCATGGGTGGTTCCTTTTCTCGAAGCTCCAGGGGAGCGTGGTTGGAAGGACTCTGGCGGGTCGGTCCTCTTCCCTGCCGAGTGAACCCATTCTGGTTTTCGTCCCCCTCCGCCCGCATCGGAAAGCGCCGCATGCGCGTGTAGGACAACACGCCATGGCCGCTCCCACGGCCCCCCGCACATTCACCACCTTTGCTCAGGGCAGCGTCGTCGCCAGGTGCGTGTACAGCGGAATGCCCAGCAGCAGGTTGAGCGGGAAGGTCAGCCCCAGCGACAGGCCGAAGTACAGCGACGGGTTGGCCTCCGGTATCGCGTAGCGCACCACCGCCGGCACCGCGATGTAGGACGCGCTGGCCGCCAGCGTCATCAGCAGCGCGGTGTCGCCCGCGGGCAGGCCGGCGGTGCGCGCCAGGGCCCAGGCCAGCGAGGCGTGCAGCAGCGGCGCCAGCACGCCGTAGGCCAGCAGCACCGGCGAACGCCCGCGCAGGCCCGGCAGGTTGCGCGCGGCCATCAGGCCCATGTCGAGCAGGAAGAAGGCCAGCATGCCCTTGAACAGATCGCCCGAGAACGGTTGCATGGCCTCGCGCCCGGCCTCGCCGGTCATCACGCCCACCACCATGGCGCCGATCAGCAGCAGCTGCGAGCCATCGGTGAAGGACTCGTGCAGCAGCTTGCGCCAGTCGGTGGACACGCCTCCCCCCGGGGGCCCGCCCAGCACCGCCGCACCGCCGCCCAGCACGACTCCGGCCGGCGCCGTCTGCTGCTGGCGCAGGCGGTTGGCCATCAGCACCGCGAGCACGATGGCGGGCGACTCCATCAGCGCCATGGCCGCGGCCATGTGTCCGCCGTAGGGCAGGCCGATCTTGTCCAGGTGGCCGGTGGCGGTGATGAAGGTCACCGCGCTGACCGAGCCGTAGGTGGCGGCCAGCGCCGCCGCGTCAAAGCCCGAGACCCAGCGCCGCAGCAGCGTGTAGCCGATCAGCGGCACCACCACCGCCAGCACCACGGCGATGCCCAGCCCCGCCACCACCTGCGCATTCAGGCCCGAGGCCGCAAGCGCGAACCCGCCCTTGAGGCCGAGCGCCATGAGCAGGTACATCGAGAGAAATCGGGAAATGGCCGGCGGGATTTCCAGGTTCGAGCGGACCAGGCCGGCCAGCACGCCGATCACAAAAAACAGGATGGCCGGATCGACCAGGTTGTGCAGGTTCATGAGACGTTCCTTGGTTGGGCGCGGATTGTGGCGACCGGAATGCATTCAGTAAAATCGATTTTTGTGCGACACAACATAGATAAAAATCTATGAACATCACCTTCCGCCAGATGCGCCTGTTCCTGGCGCTGGCCGACACCGGCAGCGTCAGCGCCGCCGCGCGCGCCCTGCACGTGACGCAGCCGACCGCGTCCATGCAGCTGCGCGAAGTCACCGAGTCCATCGGCCTGCCGCTGTACGAGGTGATCGGCCGCAAGGTCTTTCTCACCGAGGCCGGCCGCGAGCTGGCGCAGACTGCGCGAGCCATCGCCGGCGAATGGGAACGTTTCGGCCAGCAGGTCAGCGCCATGAAGGGCCTGACCCGCGGGCGCCTGAGCGTGGCCGTGGTCAGCACCGCCAAGTACTTCGTGCCGCGCCTGCTTGGTGGCTTCTGCGAACAGCACCCGAGCATCGACATCGCGCTGGAGGTGCTCAACCGCGACGGTGTGGTGCAGCGCCTGCGCGAGAACCGCGACGACCTCTACGTCATGTCCCAGCCACCGGCCGACATCGACCTGCAGGACCAGGTGTTCCTGGACAACCCGCTGCACCTGATCGCGCCCGCCAGCCACCCGCTCGCGCAGCGCCAGCGCGTGGCGCTGCCGTCGCTGGCGGGTGAACGTTTCATCCTGCGCGAACGCGGCTCGGGCACCCGGCTGGCGACCGAGCGGCACTTCGCCGCGGCCGGCTTCGCACCCGCGCTCACGCTGGAGCTGGGCAGCAACGAGGCGCTGAAGGAAGCCGTGGCCGGCCACCTGGGCGTGGGCATCGTCTCGCGCCACGCGCTCAAGGCCGAGGAGATCGGCCGCGACCTGGTGCTGCTGCCGGTCAGCGGGTTTCCGATCCGCTCACAGTGGCACTTGGTGCACCCGCGCGCCAAGCAGCTGTCGCCCATCGCGCAGGTGTTCCGTGAGCACCTGCTGGGGAGCGCGGCGCAGTGGGCGGTCGGCCTGGAGAAGACTCAGGCCGGCAGGAAACGCTGACGCAGGACACGGTGCAACACCTTGCCGGTGGCGGTTCGAGGCATCTCGGTTTCATCCACGAAAACGATGCGCGACGGGCACTTGAAGCCCGCCAGCTTCTCGCGGCACCAGTCGCGCAACATCGCCTCGGTTGCCTCCGACCCCTGGTGCAGCACCACCACCGCCAGCGGCGTCTCGCCCCACTTGTCGTGTGGTACGCCCACCACCGCCACGTCGCGCACCGCGGGGTGCTGGCCGATCACGGCCTCCACCTCCGACGGGTACACGTTCTCGCCGCCGCTGATGATCATGTTGCTCTTGCGGTCCACCAGCCAGATGTAGCCCTGCTCGTCGCGCCGCGCCATGTCGCCCACCGAACACCAGTGGGCGTCCATCGCCTCGGCGGTCTTCTCGGGGTTGCGCCAGTAGCCGTCGAACACATAGGCGGTGCGCGAGAACAGCTCGCCCACCTCGCCGTCCGGCACCTCGTTGCGCTCGTGGTCGAGCAGCCGGATAGCCCCGCTGCCCGCCCATTCGCGCCCCACCGAACCGAGCTTGCTCAGTTGCTCGTCGGGCCGCAGCAGCGTGACCCAGCCGGCCTCGGTCGAGCCGTACAGCTCGTAGAGCTTGCCGTTGGGAAACAGCTTCATGATCCCGCGCTTGGTCTCGGGCCGCGCCGGGGCCGAGGAGATCATCAGCTTGCCCACGGCGCTCAGGTCGCAGGCCTGTTTCACCGCGTCGGGCAGGGCCATCATCATGATGTAGTGCGTGGGCACCAGCGAGGTGAAGGTCACGCGGTCCTGTGCCAGTGTCTTCAGCACCGCTTCGGCGTCGAAGCTGGGCCGGTCGTCGATCACGATGGTCGCGCCCAGGTGCACGAAGGTGGTGCCGAAGTACAGCGAGTTGGCGTGGCACAGCGGCATCACCAGCAGGGCCGTGTCGTCGCGGGTAAAGCCCATCTCCAGCGCCGTGGCCAGCGCGATCAGCGTGCTGCCGGCGTGCGCGCGGACCGCGCCCTTGGGGCGGCCGGTGGTGCCCGAGGTGTACATGAGTGCGCACATGTCCTCCGGCGCCACCACCGGAAACACCGTGTCCGTGCGCGCGCCGGCCAGCAGCGCCTCGTAAGCCGCCCAGCCCGCCGGGGCGGCCTCGCCCAGCACCACGTAGCGGTCGGCCGGCACCGGCAGATCGGCCCGGATGCCGTCCAGCATGGCGCAGAAGTTGGGGCCCGCGATCACTGCGCCCACCTCGGCGTGGTCCAGGATGTAGGCCATCTCCGGCCCGGTCAGGCGGAAGTTCAGCGGCACCACCACCAGCCCGGCGCGCGCCATGCCAGCGTACATCTCCATCCACTCCAGCCGGTTGTGCGCGATCACGCCCACGCGGTCGCCCGGGGCCAGGCCCAGCCCCAGCAGGCCGGCCGCCAGCCGCGAGGCGCGCGCGTCCCACTCGGCATAGGTCAGTCGGCGCCGCGAGTCGCGCACCGCGAGCTTGTGCGGGGTGAGCCGGGCGTGCGTGGCCACGGCGTCGGCGATGGTGAGCAAAGGGCCCATGGGCGGTCTCCTGGGTGATGGCTGGGGGCGATTCCGGGTGAATCCTGGCTTGATTTATTTGAACTCTGAATTCAGAATTCAATTTCGTCAATCCCCCCGGAGACAAACATGGCCCCACCCCCGATCGGCGAGCAGTCCGCCGCCGCCGTCATCGCACGGTTCCTCAAGGCGCGCGGCGTGCGCCGCGTTTACGCCCTCTGCGGCGGGCACGTCATGCCGATCTGGATGCGGCTGGACGCCGAGGGCATCCGCATCGTGGACGTGCGCGACGAACGCGCCGCCGTCTACATGGCGCACGCCGAGGCGCAGTTGACCGGCACCCTGGGCGTGGCCCTGGTCACGGCTGGGCCGGGCGTCACCAACGCCATGACCGGCATCGCCAACGCCCACGTCGCCAAGGCGCCGGTGCTGGTGCTCTCGGGCCTGCCACCCACGCCGCAGGAGAACCGCGGCGCGCTGCAGGACATCGTGCACACCGAGCTGGTGCGCAGCCTCACCCGCTACGCGCGCACCGTGCGCCACCCCGACCTGGTGCCGCAGGAACTGGCCGAGGCCGCCGCCCGTGCGCTGGGCGAAGGCGGCGAACCCGGCCCGGTCTACCTCGACTTTCCCATCGACACGCTGCGCGCCGACGTGGCGGTGCGCATGCAGCTGCCCGAGGTGTTCGCACCGCCCGCCGCCCTGCCCGCACCGCCGCACCCGCAGGCGGTGCAGGCGGCGGTGGACCTGCTGTGGGCAGCAAAACGCCCGCTGTTCATCTCGGGCCGCGGCGCGCGCGGCGCCGGCCCCGCCCTGTGCGCATTGCTGGAGAAGTTCGGCGCGGCCTACCTCGACACCGGCGAGAGCAAGGGCCTGGTGCCCGACGACCACCCCAGCGTGGTCGCTGCAATGCGCGGCGCGGTCATGGGCCAGGCGGACCTGGTGATCACCGTCGGCCGCCGGCTCGACTTCCAGCTGGCCTTCGGTTCCCCCGCGGTCTTTGGCGACGCCCAGTTCCTGCGCATCGCCGACTGCGCCGCCGAACTGCGCGACAACCGCCGGGGCACGGTCGAGGTGCTGGCCGACTGCGGGCTGGCGCTGCAGGCCATCGTGGACGCTGCCCCCGCCACCGTGCCCGCCAGCGACGGCGCCTGGCTGGCCGGCCTGCGCGAGCAGCACCGCCAGCGCTCGGCCAAGCTGGAGCAGTCCATGAAGGACGCGCGCAGCGGCAACGACGGCCGCCTGCACCCCAACCGCGTGCTGGCCGCGCTGCGCGAGGCCCTTCCGCCCGATGCCATCGTGGTCGCCGACGGCGGCGACTTCCTCTCGTTCGCACGTGTCGGCCTGCCCGCCAGCACCTACCTCGACCCCGGCTCGCTGGGCTGCATCGGTGTCGGCACACCCTTCGGCATTGCGGCCAGCCTGGCCTGTCCGGGCCGCACCGTGGTGGTGGCCACAGGCGACGGAGCCTTCGGCTTCAACGCCATGGAGATCGACACCGCGGTACGTCAGAAGGCGCCGGTGCTGATCGTGGTGGCCAACAACGGCTCCTGGGCCATCGAGGTGCGCGACCAGCAGGAAACCCACGGCAAGGTGGTCGGCACACAGCTGCAATTCGCCGACCACGCGGCCATGGCGCGCGCCTTCCACATGCACGGCGAGCGGGTGGAGAAGGCCGAGGACCTGGACGGCGCGATCGCCCGCGCCCTGGCCGAGCTGCGCGCCGGCCGCCCGGCCCTGCTGGACGTGGTGGTCACGCCCGAAGCTGCGTCGTCGGACGCCAAGAGCGGCCTGGCCTGGGTGCCCGACCTGCAGGCCCTGGCCGCCTGGGACGAGGCCGAACGGCGCTGGCGCGCAGGGGCCTGAAAGCCGGGCGTCCGGCGACCACTACCATTGGGCCCATGAAGCCGTTGCAGTCCGCGCCCAGCCTGGTCGAACAGGTCCACCGTTCGATTATCTCCAGCATCGCCTCGGGCCAACTGCGCCACGGCGAACGCATCATCCAGGAGCAGCTGGCGCACCAGCTCGGCATCTCGCGCCAACCGGTGCAGCAGGCGCTGACCCTGCTGCGCAAGGAGGGCGTTCTGATCGACGCGCCCGGCCGCGGCCTGCAGGTGGCACCGCTGGACCTGGACCACGTGCGCCACATGTACGAGGTGCGCGCCGTCATCGAAGGCCTGGCCTTCCGGAACGCCGCCGAGCGCAACGCCAGGGCGGCGGCCCGGCAGGGGCCGGCGCTGATCCGCGCCGGCCGACAGGCGGTGGCCAGCGGGTCCTACACCGAGATGATCGCGGCCGACATGGCCTTCCACGGTGTCATCTACGCGCTCTCGGGCAACCCGCTGGTGGCCCCCTCGATGGAAACGCACTGGACGCAGACCCAGCGCGTGATGGGCGAGGTGCTGATGCGCGACGACAAGCCGCGCGACATCTGGGACCAGCACGAAGCCCTGCTGGCCGCGGTGGCAGCCGGTGATGGCGACACCGCCGAACGCCTGGCGCGCCGCCACATTCTGGACGCCGCCGATTTCATGATCGAGCGGCTGCGGCAGGAAGCAGACTGAAGCCGCCGAGCCTCAGGCCCCGCGCGCGCCCAACTGCCCCACCGCCTCCAGCCAGCGCTGCACCCGGCCCGGCTTCGGATGGCTGGCCGGCGCGAACAGCGTGAAGCGCGCGGGCCGCAAACCGACGAAGTGCAGGATCTGCCCGCGCAGCTGCCAGACCAGCGCGTTGCGGTAGAGCAGGCGCAGGAACAGCGACGGCGTGTCGGACGTCACCACCACCCGCGCGCTGCGCCCCGTCAGCAGCGGCCGGGGCATGCCGGTCCAGCTCGGGTTGCGCGTGTCGAAGGCCTGGCCCGGCAGCAGCGAGCGGTCGAACAGGCCCTTGAGTCGGGCCGGCAGGCCGCCCCACCACATCGGCGTGAACAGCACGAAGTGGCCGCACCACGCCAGGTCGTCCTGGAACTTCTGCAGCGATGGCTCCAGCGGCTTGGTGGTCCCGTAGCCCGCCAGACCGAAGTCGGCGTCGAAGTCCAGGTCGTGCAGGTGGACGACCCGCAGCTCGTGCCCGGCCTCGCGCGCCGCGTCGGCGTAGCGCTGCGCGAGCGAGCGGCAGAGGGAGGCCGGCGCCGGATGGCCGTCGAGAACCAGGATGCGGGTCATGTGCGATCTCCTTTGAAAATGACCATGGTCAAATTAAGTCACAACTATTGACCACGGTCAATTTAAATTTGACTGTGGTCAACACCTGCGGCACAGTGCCGCCATGCGCAAAGCCGTCCAGCAGAGAACCCTTGAAACGCGGGCCCGCCTCACCGAGGTTGCCCAGGCCCTGGTGACCGAAAAAGGCTTCGAGGCCTTGCGGATCGACGAGGTCGTGCAGCGCGCCGGGGTGGCCAAGGGCACCTTCTTCGCCCACTTCAACGACAAGGACGAACTGATGGACCTGCTCATCGGCGAGCGCATCAACGCCCAGCTCGACCGCATGGCAGCCGCCGCCCCGCCCCGCAACGCCGAACAGCTGGCCCGGCGCCTGATGCCGCTGCTGGAGCTGATGGCGTCGGAGCGTTATGTGTTCGACGTGATCCTGCGCCGCTCGGGCGCCGCGGCGATGGAAGAGATCGGCCCCATCGCCACCACCTTCGAGCGCATGGGCCAGGTCTGGGGCCCCTGGCTGGCGACCGGCGATTTCCGCCGGGACGTGCCGGTCGAGCTGCTGGTCGAGGGGCTGCAAGCCCTGGTGGTGCAGACCCTGGCGCTGCACTTCTGCGCCCTGCACCAGCACAAGCCCATGAAGGACCGGCTGCTGCCCTACCTGCGGGCCTGGCTCGGCCCCTTCAGCGCGGGACCGGCGCCGATGCCGCTCTGAGTGGTTCATCCTGTTTTATCTGTTTCAGATAATTATCCGAATCCACTAATATCCGGCAATGAGCACCGACAGCCTCTTCCACCGCGACCTCTACGCCGGCCAGATGGCCGAGCAGCTGCTCAACCCCGGCCCGCTGGACGAGAGCACCCGCTCGGGCGTGTTCCTCTCGGGCATCCGCCGGGTGGGCAAGACCACCTTCCTGCGCCAGGACCTGATCCCCGCGCTGGAGTCCCGCGGCGCGCTGGTGATCTACGTGGACCTCTGGGCCGACCCGGCCAAGAGCCCCTCGGCCCTGGTGCACGAGGCGGTGCGCCAGACCCTGCTGCAGCTGCAGACGCCGGGCTCGGCCCTGCTCAAGCGGCTGCGGGGCCTGCGCCTGGGCGCGGCCGGGCTCAGCCTGGACATCGAGCTGGACCGCATCGGCGAGCCCGGCGGCAGCACGCTGGCCCAGGCCTTCGAGGCCCTGGTCGCGAAGACAAAGACCAACGTGGTGCTGATCATCGACGAGGTGCAGCAGACCCTGGGCACCGACGAGGGCCAGGCCCTGCTGCACGCGCTCAAGGCTGCGCGCGACGCCGTCAACGCCAAGCCCGGCACGCCCGGTCGCTTCCTGTTCATCGGCACCGGCTCGCACAAGTCGCTGCTGGCCGAGATGACGAGCCGGCGCGCGCAGCCCTTCGCGGGCGCGCTCTCGGCGTCCTACCAGGTGCTCGGCAAGGACTTCGTGCAGTGGCAGCTGGACCGCCTCGCGTCGGCGCCCGGCCTGACCCTGCCCAGCCTGGACGCCGCCTGGGAAGGCTTCCAGACCCTGGGCCACCGGCCGGAGGAGCTGCTCAAGGCGCTGCGCCAGCTGCAGCAGGTGGGCGGCACCGACCCCGACACCGCCTGGCACATCGTCTGCGCCACCCTGGCCGGCGCCGCGGCCGACGCCGACCTCAAGGCCTTCGACGACCTGGGCGAACTCGGCAAGGCGGTGTTCGAGCGCATCGCCGCGGGTGGCGAACAGGGCATCTCGGGTCTGTTCGGTGCCGAGTCGCTGACCTTCTACAGCGAGCGCATCGGCAGCGCGGTGGACGCCTCGCAGGTGCAGAAGGTCGTCGACAAGATGGTCGGCGCCCAGCTCATCATCCGGCCCAGCCACGGCGTCTACACCATCGCCGACCCCTTCGTGCGAAAGGTCTGGCAGGAGAAGCAGGCGCTGCTGGCGCCGCCCCCCGGCCCGCGCTGAACCGGGGGTGCCGGGGCTTCAGAGGTGGATGCCGCCCGAGGCCTCGATGCGCTGGCCATTGACCCAGCCCAGCCCGTCCGACAGCAGCGCCGCCATCACCGGGCCGATGTCGTCCGGCCGGCCCACGCGACCCAGCGCGGTCTGCCCGGCGATCAGGGCATTGAGCTGCGCGTTGTCGCGCACCGCACCGCCACCGAAGTCGGTCTCGATCGCCCCCGGTGCCACCGTGTTGACCGTGATGCGGCGCGGCCCCAGCTCCAGCGCCAGGTAGCGCGTCAGCACCTCGACGCCGCCCTTCATGACCGCGTAGGCGGCATAGCCCGGCAGCGAGAAGCGCGCCAGCCCGGAGGACACGTTGAGGATGCGGCCCCCGTCGGCGATCAGCGGCAGCAGCGCTTGCGTGAGGAAGAAGCTGCCCTTGAGGTGCACGCGCAGCATCTCGTCGAACTGCGCCTCGGTTGTTTCGGCGAACGATGCGTGCACCCCGCTGCCGGCGTTGTTGAGCAGGGCGTCGAAGGTCTCGCGCTGCCAGTGGGTCCGCAGGGCGGTGCGCAACGCGTCGGCGAAGGCGGCAAAACCGTTGCTGTCGCCCAGGTCCAGCGGCAGCGCCACCGCGGTCGCCCCGCGCACCTGCAGCTCGGAAACCAAGGTCTGCGCGTCGGCCGCGCCCTGGCGGTAGGTGACGATCAGGTCGAAACCACGGGTGGCCAGCTGCAGGGCGGCGTTGCGGCCGAGGCCGCGGCTGCCCCCGGTGACGAGGGCGATGGGTCGGGTGGTCATGTCGGTGTCCTTTCAAGGCTGGGGTGGTACAGGGCCCGCAGTCTATTGATCGACATGGATTGAATAAACCAGATCAATCTGTCTAGACTGTGCAGAAATCCAGACCAATCAAACCGATCCATGCACCTCACCGAATCGCTGCGCATCTTTGCCCGCGTGGCCGAACTGGCCAGCTTCAGCGCCGCCGCCGAGCAGTTGGGCCTGCCGCGCACCAGCGTGTCGGCCGCGGTGCGCGAGGCCGAGGCCGAACTCGGCACGCGCCTGCTGCACCGGACCACGCGGCGCGTGCAGCTCACGCAGGACGGTCAGGTGGTCTATGAACGGGCGCTGGACCTGCTGGCCGATGTCGACGAGCTGCGTGGCCTGTTCCAGGCCGAGCCCGCCGCGCTGCGCGGGCGCCTGCGCGTGGACATGCCGCAGACCCTGGCGCGCGAACTGGTCATTCCCGCGCTGCCGCGCTTCATGGCCGAGCACCCGGCGCTGGAGATCGAGCTCTCGTCGGTGGACCGCCGCGTGGACCTGGTGCGCGAGGGCTTCGACTGCGTGCTGCGCGTCGGCCACCTGGCCGACTCCAGCCTGATCGCCCGGCCGCTGGGCGCCTACCGCATGGTCAACCTGGCCAGCCCCGCCTACCTCCAGGCCCACGGCAGGCCCCGCAAGCTGGCCGACCTGGGCCGGCACCGCCTGGTGCACTACGTGCCCACACTGGGCAACAAGGCCGACGGCTTTGAACATGTGGACGCCGACGGCACGGTGCACACCCTGGCCATGGACGGCGCGCTCACCGTCAACACCACCGCCGCCTACGAAGCCGCCGCCCTGGCCGGCCTGGGCATCGTCCAGGTGCCGGAGGCCGGGATGCGCCCCCACCTGCAGGCCGGGCGGCTGGTGGAGGTGCTGCCGAAGTGGCGCGCCGCGCCCCTGCCAGTCTCCATCGTCTACGCCCACCGGCGCCACCTGCCACAGCGCGTGCAGGTGTTCATGCACTGGCTGGCGGCGCTCATCACCCCCCGCCTGCAGGGCTGACCGACGCGGTGGCGACAGCCGGCGCTGGCGCCTGCGCCACTTGGTGGATATATTTCGCATGCGAAACAAATACAACACCGCATGCCACCCACCCGACCGCCCCGCCTCATCTTCCTGCTCAACACCGCGCAGCGCCGCCTGCAGCAGCTCGTGGCCGCCGAACAGCTGCGGCTGGCGCATGACAACGCCGACGCACCCTCGCCCGCGCAGGGCGGTCTGCTGTTCGTGCTGCAGGACAGCGACGGCCGCACCATGGGCGAGATCGCGCAGGCGCTGGACCTCGCGCCCTCGGCCACCACCGGCCTGGTGCAGCGCACCGAGGCGCTGGGCTGGGTGCAGCGCGCCGCCTGCCCTGAGGACGCGCGCACCCAGCGCGTGTGGCTGCTGCCCGCCGGGCGGAATCAGCTGCCGCTGCTGCGCTCGGCCATCCAGCGCATCAACCGCCGGCTGACCACCGGCTTCAGCCCCGACGAGCTGGCCACCGTGGCCCGCTGGCTGCAACACGTGCAACAGACCGCCCAGGAGCCCGACGCGCCATGAACACACCACCCCCGACCACCGACGAGGCCGTGCCCATCACCTGCGCCGACGGCCAGCGCCTGCACGGCCACTTCATCGCCCGCAGCGGCGGCCCGGACGGCGGCCTGCCGGTGCTCATCTCGCCGGCCACCGGCGTGCGGCAGCACTTCTACCTGCGCTTCGCACGCTGGCTGGCCACGCAGGGCCACGACGTGCTGGTGTTCGACTACCGGGGCATCGGCCTCTCGCTGCACGGGCGCCTGAAAGACTGCCGCGCCACCCTGGCCGACTGGGGCCAGCAGGACCAGGTGGCGGCGCTGGACTGGCTGCTGGCGCACACCGGCGCCGCGCAGGCCGTGATCGTCGGCCACAGCGCGGGCGGGCAGATGATCGGCCTGCTGCCCAACCACCACCGCGTCGCGCGGCTGGTCGGCATCTCGGCCTCCACCGGCTGGTTCAAGGCCATGCGGCCCGGCTTCCGGCTGAAGGCCAACTTCGGCATGCGGCTGGTGCTGCCGCTGGGCACCCGCCTCACCGGCTACGGCACCACCGCACTGCTGGGCCTGGGCGAGAACCTGCCGGCCGGCGTGGCGCTGCAGTGGTCGCGCTGGTGCGCCCGCGGCGGCTACGCCACCAACGCCGTGCGCCACCGGCCCGAGCAGGACTTCCACGCCCAGGTGCGCACGCCCGTGACCGTGCTGCACGCCGAGGACGACGACATCGCCAACGCCGCCACCGTGGCCGACCTCCTGCGCACCCTGCCCGCCGCGCCGCGCCAGGCCCACTGCCTGCGGCCGCGCGACCACGGCCTGCGCCAGCTCGGCCACCTCGACTGGTTCCGGCAGTCGCACCAGAGCGTGTGGCCGCTGATGGCGCAGGCGGTGCGCGGTGAGACACTGGCGGTCGCTGGCGCCCCGTCGGGTGCCGCCGCCAGGGCCCACCCATGACCGCCCCCCCGCAGACCGACGCCACCGACGAGCTGCCGCGCTGCCGCTGGTGCAACGGCGCCCCCGAGTTCCCGGCCTACCACGACGCCGAATGGGGCTTTCCCGTGGCGGACGACCGGCGGCTGTTCGAGAAGGTCTGCCTCGAAGCCTTCCAGTCGGGCCTGTCCTGGCGCACCATCCTCAGCAAGCGCGAACACTTCCGCCGCGCCTTCCTCGGCTTCGACTTCGATCGGGTCGCCGCCTTCGGTCCGGCGGATGTCGAGCGCCTGCTGCAGGACGAAGGCATCGTGCGCCACCGCGGCAAGATCGAAGCCGTCATCCGCAACGCGGCCGGCGCGCAGGCGCTGGTGAAGGAGTTCGGTTCGCTCGGCGCCTACTTCTGGCGCTTCGAGCCCGACCCGGCCACGCTCGCGGCACCACAGACCGCGTCCACCCACGCGGCCTCGGTCGCCATGGCCAAAGACCTCAAGAAACGCGGCTGGGTCTTCGTCGGCCCCACCACCGCCTACGCCTTCATACAGGCCATGGGCCTGGTCAACGACCATGAACTGGGCTGCCATGCGCGTGCCAAGGTGGCCGCGGCGCGCAAGACGTTCAAGCCGCCAATGGCCCGGCCCGCCTGAGGCCGTTCAGCGCCTCAGCGCGACAGCGCCATCCGCAGGCCCAGGCCCACGAACACCACGCCGCTCACGCGGTCCAGCCACAGGCCGGCGCGCGGGCGGCGCTGCAGCCACTGGCCGATGCCGCCGGCGAACCAGCCCAGTGCGCCGAACAGCACCGCCGCCTGCAGCGTGAACACCACGCCCAGCATGGCCATCTGCAGCGGCACGTTGCCATTGGCCGGCACCACGAACTGCGGCAGGAAGGACAGGAAGAACAGCACCACCTTGGGGTTGATGGCGTTTGCCAGCATACCCTTGAAGAACTGCCGCGCCGCGGAGTCGGCGGCGGCGGGCGCGCCGCTCTCGGCCGGCAGGCCCAGCCCGCCCCGGCTGCGCAGGGCGTTGATGCCCAGCCACACCAGGTAGGCCCCGCCCAGCCAGCGCAGCGCGGTGAAGGCCACTGGCGAAGCGGCCAGCACCGCCGACACGCCCAGCGCGGCCAGCACCGTGTGGCTCAGGCAGCCGGTGGCGCAGCCCAGGCCGAAGGCCATGCCCAGGCGCCGGCCTCTGGAGGCGCCGACGCTGAGCACCATCAGGTTGTCCGGTCCCGGCGTGGCGGTGAGCAGGATGGCGGTGAGCAGGATGGCGGTGAGCAGGAAAGGCAGGACTTGAGCAAGCGTGGGCATGGCGTTCGGGTCGGTTGCGCGTTCGGGCAAAGCCTCAGATTGTCGGTTCAGTCGCGGTGGTGACGCCCCTCGCAGGCAGGCGCTGGCGGTGAATGGGCACCCCCGACCCGCTGCGCTACGCTCGGGCATGCCCTCACCGACCACCCACCCCGCCGATCCGGACAACCTGGCCGGTGCCAGCCAGGGCCTCTCCTCGGCCACGGCCGCACAGCGTCTGGCCGAAGACGGCCCCAATGCCCTGCCCGGCGGCCAGCGCCGCAGCCTGCTGTCCATCGCGCGGGACACGGCGAAGGAGCCCATGTTCCTGCTGCTGCTGGCGGCGGGCACGCTCTACCTGGTCTTTGGCGACCTGCAGGAAGGGCTCACCCTGTTCGGCTTCGTGCTCGTCACCCTGGGCCTGACGCTGTACCAGGAGGGCAAGACCGAACGCGCCATCGAGGCCCTGCGCGACCTGACCAGCCCGCGGGCGCTGGTGGTGCGCGACGGCGTGACGCAGCGCATCGCCGGGAGCGAGGTGGTGCGCGGCGACCTGCTGCAGCTGAGCGAAGGCGACCGCGTGCCGGCCGACGCCTTGCTGCTGTCGGCCGATGGCTTGCAGGCCGACGAGTCGCTGCTGACGGGCGAGCCGGTGCCCGTGGCCAAACGGGCCGCCCTGCCCCACGAAAGCGCTGCGCCCGCGGGCGACGGTGGCACCCAGGGCCACCGCCCTGGCGGCGACGACCTGCCCACGGTCTACGCCGGCACGCTGATCGTGCGCGGGCAGGCGCTGGCCCAGGTCACGGCCACGGGCGCGCGCAGCGAGATCGGGCGCATCGGCCTGGCGCTGGGCACGCTGGACAACGAACGCTCCCCGCTGCAGCGGCAGACCACGGCGCTGGTGCGCAAGCTGGCCCTGCTGGCTCTGCTGCTGAGCCTGACCCTGGTGCTGGTGCACGGCATGCTGCGCGGCGACTGGCTGCAGGCC
This sequence comes from Hydrogenophaga pseudoflava, assembly GCF_004353865.1. NCBI lineage: Bacteria > Pseudomonadati > Pseudomonadota > Betaproteobacteria > Burkholderiales > Comamonadaceae > Hydrogenophaga > Hydrogenophaga pseudoflava. The sequence goes on along the minus strand of NZ_CP037867.1, from coordinate 1,139,555 downwards.
GCGCTGGCCGGCATCGCGCTGGCCATGGCGATGCTGCCCGAGGAATACCCGGTGGTGATGACCGTGTTCCCGGCCCTGGGCGCGCGCCGCCTGTCGCGGGAAGGCGTGCTCACGCGGCGCATCAACGCCATCGAAACCCTGGGCGCCACCACGGTGCTGTGCAGCGACAAGACCGGCACGCTGACCGCCAACCGCATGACGGTCACCCACCTGGCCGCGGGCGGTGCCGCGCTGCCGGACCGGCTGGCGCTGGACACGCTGGGCAGCGCACCCCTGCCAGAAGCCTTCCACACGCTGGTGGAGTACTCGATCCTGGCGAGCGTGGTGGAGCCGTTCGATCCGATGGAGAAGGCCTTCCACCAGCTGGGCGCGCGCTTCCTCGCCGACACCGAGCACCTGCACCACGACTGGCGGCTGGTGCAGACCTATGCGCTGAGCCCGGCGCTGCGCGCCATGTCGCATGTGTGGATGGCGTCGGACGGCGGCGCGCAGACGGTGGCCGCCAAGGGCGCCCCCGAAGCGGTGATGGACCTGTGCCACCTCGACGCGGCGAAGCGGGCGCACATCGCCGCGGTGGTGGACGGCCTGGCCGCTCAGGGCCTGCGCGTGCTGGCGGTGGCCAGCGGCCGGTTCGAGGGCGAGGACTGGCCCGCGAACGAACACGACTTCGACTTCACGTTCGTCGGCCTGCTGGGTCTGGCCGACCCGGTGCGCCCGCAGGTGCCTGCGGCCATAGCCGAGTGCCGCGCGGCGGGCATCCGCGTGGTCATGATCACCGGCGACTACCCCGCCACCGCGCTGACCATCGCGCAGCAGGCGGGCCTGGCCGCGTCGCTCACCGCGGCCGACGTGCTCTCGGGCGACGAGATGGCGACGCTCGGCGACGAGGCGCTGCGCGAACGCATGGCACACGTGAGCGTGTGTGCGCGCATCGCGCCGGAACAGAAACTGCGCATCGTGCAGGCGCTCAAGGCGCGCGGCGACATCGTGGCCATGACGGGCGACGGTGTGAACGACGCACCCGCCCTGCGCGCCGCGCACGTGGGCGTGGCCATGGGCCTGCGCGGCACCGACGTGGCGCGCGAGGCGGCGTCGCTGGTGCTGGTGGACGACGACTTCGCGGCCATCGTGCGCGCGGTGCGGCTGGGGCGGCGCATCTTCGACAACCTGCGCAAGGCCATGTCCTACATCCTGGCGGTGCACGTTCCGATCGCCGGCATGGCGCTGCTGCCGGTGCTGCTGGGCTGGCCGGCGCTGCTGTTCCCCATGCACATCGCGCTGCTCGAACTCATCATCGACCCGGCCTGCTCGGTCGCGTTTGAAAACGAACCGGCCGAGAGCGACCTGATGCAGCGCCCTCCGCGCGATGCCAGCGCCCCGCTGTTCGGCGGCGTGACCCTGTGGCTGGCGCTGCTGCAGGGCATGGGCGTTCTGGCGGCGGTGCTGGGGGCCTTCGCCTGGGCCGCGCCGCGCCTGCCCGAGGAAGAGGCCCGCGCCTTCGCCTTCGCCACCCTGGTGATCGGCAACCTGGCGCTGATCCTGTCCAACCGTTCGGCCACCGAGCCGTTCTGGATCACGCTGCGCACGCCCAACCGTTCGCTCTGGGTGGTGGTGGGGCTGGCCCTGGCGCTGCTGCTGGCCGCCCTGTATGTGCCCTGGGCCGTGGCGGTGCTGCGCTTCGCGCCGCTGCCCTGGCACGAACTCGCCGCGGCCGGTGGGCTCGGCCTGCTGAGCGTGTTCTGGTTCGAGGCCATCAAGCGGGTCCGGCGCGGGCGGCGGGCGCAGCGCTGACCGTCGCAGGGACATTTGGCGCCCCGCAAAGAAGCACGCTACACTGCGCGCCTGCTCCGGGGTGCACGGGCCTGCCAAGGCCCGGCGCTGAGATGGTGTGACACACCGAACCCGTGAACTTGATCCGGCTAGTACCGGCGAAAGAAGAGCGTTGCCTTGAAGGACCCGTGGACGGGGTGCATCCGTCCACACCCATGGTCCCTCCGGGCGGTCCTCCGGAGCTGTTCGTTTTCGCAACAGCTTTTTCAATCAGGAGACCGCCCGATGAACGCCCCCGACAAGCTCCAGCAGCTGCTCACGCTCACGCGCGAGCCGTTCCCCCAGTCCCGCAAGGTCTATGCGCCTGGCGTACAGCCCGGCGTGCAGGTGCCCATGCGCGAGATCGTGCTGACCAACGGCGAGACCGTCACGGTCTACGACACCTCCGGCCCCTACACCGACCCGGCCGCGGACATCAACATCCGCCGAGGCCTGGCGCCGGTGCGCAGCGAGTGGGTGGCCGCGCGCGGCGACACCGAGGCCTATGAGGGCCGCGCCCGCGTGGCACTGGACGACGGCGGCAAACACGGCGAGGTGGCGGACGCGCGCATCGAAGCCCTGCGTGCCGAGGCCGCTGGCCTGCAGCGCCAGCCGCTGCGTGCCAAGGCCGGCGCCAACGTGACGCAGATGCACTACGCGCGAAAAGGCATCGTCACGCCCGAGATGGAGTACATCGCCATCCGCGAGAACGGCAAGCGCGAGTGGATGAAGGAATACCTCGGCGACGCCGAGCGCGAGGCGCGTCTGAAGGGCAACGGCATGGGCGCGCGCATCCCCGACGTGATCACGCCCGAGTTCGTGCGCGACGAGGTGGCGCGCGGCCGCGCGGTGATCCCGGCCAACATCAACCACCCCGAGGTCGAGCCGATGATCATCGGCCGCAACTTCCTAGTGAAGATCAACGCCAACATCGGCAACTCGGCCGTCACCTCGTCCATCGAGGAAGAAGTCGAAAAACTCGTGTGGTCCATCCGCTGGGGCGGCGACACGGTGATGGACCTGTCCACCGGCAAGAACATCCACACCACGCGCGACTGGATCGTGCGCAACTCGCCGGTGCCCATCGGCACGGTGCCGATCTACCAGGCGCTGGAAAAGGTGGGCGGCGTGGCCGAAGACCTCACCTGGGAAATCTTCCGCGACACGCTGATCGAGCAGGCCGAACAGGGCATCGACTACTTCACCATCCACGCCGGCGTGCGCCTGCCCTTCATCCACCTGACCACCAAGCGTCGCACCGGCATCGTCAGCCGTGGTGGCTCCATCCTGGCCAAGTGGTGCATCACGCACCACAAGGAAAACTTCCTGTACACGCACTTCGACGAGATCTGCGAAATCATGAAGGCGTATGACGTGACCTTCTCGCTGGGCGACGGCCTGCGCCCCGGCTCGGGCGCGGACGCCAACGACGAAGCGCAGTTCGCCGAACTCAAGACCCTGGGCGAGCTGACGCAGATCGCCTGGAAGCACGACGTGCAAACCATGATCGAAGGCCCCGGCCACGTGCCCATGCACATGATCCAGGCCAACATGGACGAGCAGATCAAGCACTGCCACGAGGCGCCGTTCTACACCCTGGGCCCGCTGACCATCGACATCGCGCCGGGCTACGACCACATCGCCTCGGCCATCGGCGCCGCCATGATCGGCTGGATGGGCACGGCCATGCTCTGCTACGTGACGCCCAAGGAGCACCTGGGCCTGCCGGACCGCGACGACGTCAAGCAGGGGATCATTGCCTACAAGATCGCGGCCCACGCCGCCGACGTGGCCAAGGGCCACCCCGGCCAGCGCGCGCGCGACGACGCGATGAGCAAGGCGCGCTTCGAGTTCCGCTGGCGCGACCAGTTCGCGCTCGGCCTGGACCCGCAGACCGCCGAGGCCTACCACGACGAGACGCTGCCCAAGGACTCGTCCAAGGAGGCGCACTTCTGCTCGATGTGCGGGCCCAAGTTCTGCAGCATGAAGATCACGCAGGACGTGCGCGACTACGCGGCCGCCAAAGGCCTGAGCGAGGAGCAGGCCCTGGCCGATGGCATGGCGCGCAAGAGCGAAGAGTTCAAGGCGGTGGGCGGCGAGTTCTACGTGCCCGTCGACTCATTGAAAAACAAGGCCTGAGCCATGGCGCGCATCGGTATCGCGGGCGCCGGCCTGCTGGGCCGGCTGCTCGCCTGGCGGCTGTCGCCCCACCACGAGGTGACGGTGTTCGACCCGGCCGATGGCCCGCAGGCCCGCAGCGACGGCCAGGGGCCGGCGGCCTTCACCGCGGCCGGCATGCTCAGCCCGCTGGCCGAGCTGGACAACAGCGGCCCCGCCATCGCCGCGCTGGGCTGGCGCTCCATGGCGCTGTGGCGCGAGATCACCGATGCCCTGGCCCGCGCAGGATCGCCGCGTGCGGGCGCCCTGCCCGCCGCCTGCGGCAGCTGCACCGGCTGCTCGACCAGCCCCGGCACCGGCGAGGAACCGGCGCTGCAGCTGCGCACCCTGGGCAGCCTGCTGGTGGCGCACGGCAGCGACCTGGGCGCGGCCCAGCGCGTGCTGGCGCGGCTGGCACAGGCGCCCGACCTGGTCGGCCACGCGCAGACCCCGCAGCGGCTGGACCGCGGCGCCCTGACGGCGCTGGAACCGGCCATCGACCCGCGCCTGCACGCCTGGCTGCTGCCGGGCGAGGGCCAGATCCTGCCGCTGCAGGTGCTGCCCGCGCTGTGCGCGGCCTCGTCCCGCGTGCGCTGGCGCTGGCGGCACACCGTGGCGTCGGTGGGCGCGGGCCGCATCGCGCTGGACGACAGCAGTGAGCAGCGCTTCGACCTCGCCATCGACGTGCGCGGCACGGGTGCCCGGCCCGAGCTGCCCGTGCGCGGCGTGCGCGGCGAGGTGGTCTGGCTGCAGGCGCCCGGCGTGCCGCTGCACCGGCCGGTGCGCCTGCTGCACCCGCGCCACCGCGTCTACATCGTGCCCAGGCCCTGCGACCACATCGTCATTGGTGCCAGCGAGATCGAGAGCGAGGACCGCTCGCCGGTGAGCCTGCGCAGCGCGGTGGAGCTGATGGCGGCCGCCCAGAGCGTGCTGCCCGAGCTGGCCGAGGCGCGCATCGTGCACCTGGAGACCAACCTGCGCCCAGCCCTGCCCGACAACGAGCCGCGCATCGACCACCAGGACGGCCTGCTGCGCATCAACGGCCTGTACCGCCACGGCTGGCTGCTGGCGCCCGCGCTGGTCGAAGACGCCTTGCGGCAATGCTTCTCCTCCGTCACAACATGCTGACCTTCAACGACCTCACCCTGCCCTGCCCCGAGGGCCTGACGCTGGCCCAGCTGCTGGACGAACGGAGCATGGACCCCGATACCATCGCGACCGCCGTGAACGGCGCCTTCGTCCCGCGCGATCAACGCGCCACCACCGTCCTGCAGCCCAACGACACCGTGCTGACCTTCCAGGCCATCGTCGGCGGCTGACCTCATTCACCGAACCCGGAGACACCCACCATGTTCCGCACCCTGCTCAAGTCCAAGATCCACCGCGTCGCCGTGACCCAGTGCGAGCTGCACTACGAAGGCTCCTGCGCCATCGACGAAGACCTGCTGGACGCCTCGAACATCGCCGAGAACGAACAGATCCACATCTGGAACATCAACAACGGCGAACGCTTCATCACCTACGCCATCAAGGGCGAGCGCGGCAGCGGCATGATTTCGGTCAACGGCTCGGCGGCGCGCCGCGCCTCGGCGGGCGACCTGCTCATCATCGCGGCCTTCGCACAGGTGCACGAGGACCAGGTCGCCACGCACAAGCCCAAGCTGGTGTTTGTCGACGAGCACAACCGCGCCAACGGCTCGCGCGACCACGTGCCGGTGCAGACACAGGAACAGGTGAAGTGAACACCGCCGACCTCGCGCAGCGCAGCCTGCGCAGCGTGTGGCACCCCTGCACGCAGATGAAGCGCCACGAGGCCCTGCCGCCGGTGGCCATCGCGCGTGCCGGGGGGCCGTGGCTGTATGGCACCGACGGCCGCCGCTACCTGGACGCGGTCAGCTCCTGGTGGGTCAACCTGTTCGGCCACAGCCACCCGGCCATGCGCGCCGCGCTGGCCGACCAGATGGCCACGCTGGACCACGTGATGCTCGCGGGCTTCACGCACGCGCCGGTGGTGGAGCTGTCGGAACGGCTGTCGGCGCTGACCGGGCTGGGCCACGCCTTCTACGCCAGCGACGGCGCCTCGGCCACCGAGATCGCGCTCAAGATGAGCGCACACTTCTGGCGCAACAGCGGGCGCCCGGCCAAGAGCCGCTTCGTCGGCCTGGCCGGCGGTTACCACGGCGAAACCGTGGGCGCGCTGGCCGTGACCGACATCGCCCTGTTCCGCGAGGCCTACGCGCCGCTGGTGCGGCTGGCCGCCACCGTGCCCAGCCCCGACCGGCGCGGCATCGGGGCCGACGCCGCCGCCGCTGCGCTGGCCGACTGGCTGGCGCAGCACCACGAGACCACGGCCGCGCTGATCGTGGAGCCGCTGGTGCAGTGCGCCGCCGGCATGGCCATGCACGATCCGGCCTACCTGCGCCAGGCGCGTGCGCTGTGCGACCGTCACGGCGTGCACCTGGTGGTGGACGAAATCGCCACCGGCTTCGGCCGCACCGGCACCCTGTTCGCGCACGAGCAGGCGGGCATCCGGCCCGACTTCCTGTGCCTGTCCAAGGGCCTGACCGGCGGCACGCTGCCGCTGTCGGCGGTGCTGACCACCGACGCGGTGTACAGCGCCTTCTACGACGACGACGTGGCGCGCGGCTTCCTGCACTCGCACTCCTACACCGGCAACCCGCTGGCCTGCCGCGCCGCGCTGACCACGCTGGACCTGTTCAAACAGGAAGACGCGCTGGCCCGCAACCGCAGCACCGCGCAGGCGCTGGACGCGCTGCTGGCACCCCTGACCGCGCACCCGCGGGTGCGGCACGCCCGGCGCCAGGGAATGATCTGGGCCTGGGACGTCGAGACGCCACTGCCCGACCTCGCGCGCCGCTACCAGGGACATGCGCTGGCGCGCGGCCTGGTGCTGCGGCCCATCGGAAAGACGCTGTACTTCATGCCACCCTATGTGCTGGACGAGGAGGCGATGCAGCACCTGGCCCACGGCGCACTGGCCGCGTTGGAGGCCAGCCTCAGCGAGGAACCCCGATGACGGCCTACTTCGTGACCGGCACCGACACCGGCGTCGGCAAGACCTTGGTGAGCTGCGCGCTGCTGCACGCGCTGGCACGCCGCCACCCGCGCGTGGTGGGCATGAAGCCGGTGGCCGCGGGCCTGGTTCAGACGCCGGACGGCTGGGACAGCGAGGACGCCATCGCCCTGCGCGCCGCGTCCACCGTGGGGGTGCCGCCCGCGCTGGACAACCCGGTGCGCCTGCCTGACCCGCTCTCGCCACACCTCGCCGCCGAACGCGCCGGCACCCGCATCGACATCCCCCACCTGGTGGCCTGCCAGCGCGAACTGGCGCAGCACGCCGACGCCATGGTGGTGGAAGGCGCGGGCGGCTTCCTGGTGCCGCTCTCGCCCGAGCACACCGGCGCCGACCTGGCCCAGGCCCTGGGCCTGCCGGTGCTGCTGGTCGTGGGCCTGCGCCTGGGCTGCCTGAACCACGCGCTGCTGAGCGCCGAGGCCATCCGCGCGCGCGGCCTGCCGCTGGCCGGCTGGGTGGCCAACCGCATCGACCCGGGCATGGCAGCGGCGGACGACAACATCGCCTTCCTGCGCCAGCGCCTGGGTGCGCCGCTGCTGGCCGACATCGCGCACAGCGCCGCACCGGACTTCCGCACGGTGCCCATCGAACTGCCATGACACACACACCATCCGCCAGCTCCTGGCTCGACGAGATCCCCGCCCGCATCGCGGCCCTGGACGCCGCCCACCTGCGCCGGCGCCGCCGCGCGGTCGAACCCGCGGGCGACAGCGCGGGAGGCGCCGTGCTGCGCGTGGACGGGCGCGAGATGCTGGCCTTCTGCAGCAACGACTACCTGGCCCTCGCCGGCCACCCCGACCTGGCCGACGCGGCCTGCGAAGGCGCAAGGTCCTTCGGTGTCGGCGCTGGCGCTTCGCCCCTGGTCAGCGGCCACAGCACCGCCAACGAGGCGCTGGAGCGCGAGCTGGCCGCCTTCGTGGGCCTGCCGCGCGCGCTCTACTTCTACGCCGGCTACGCCACCAACATCGGCATCGTGCCGGCCCTGGTGGGCGACGGCGACGCGATCTTTTCCGACGCGCTCAACCACGCCTGCCTGATCGACGGCGCGCGGCTCTCGCGCGCGCGCATCCACCGCTTCGCCCACGCCGACCTGGCGGACCTCGCGACCCAGCTCGCCGCCAGCACGTCCCGGCGCAAGCTGGTGATCAGCGATGCGGTGTTCAGCATGGACGGCGATGTGGCCGACATCCCCGCGCTGCTCGCGCTGTGCGAGCGGCACGACGCGCTGCTGCTGCTGGACGACGCGCATGGCTTCGGCGTCTGCGGCCCGCAGGGGCGTGGCAGCCTGGCCGCCGTGGGCCTGAGCGGCGCCAGTGCCTCGCGCCGCGTGCTCTACATGGCCACGCTGGGCAAGGCCGCGGGCGTGGCCGGCGCCTTCGTGGCCGGGCCGGACGACCTGGTGGAGTGGCTGCTGCAGAAGACGCGCAGCTACATCTTCGCCACCGCCGCGCCCGCCCTGCTGGCCTGCGCGCTGCGCAGCAGCCTGCGGCTCATCGAACAGGGCGACGGGCGCCGCGCGCAGCTGCGGCGCCTGATCGCGCAACTGCGCCAGGGCCTGCAACCGGTGCTGGCGCGCAGCGGCTGGCAGCTCGGCCACTCGGACACACCGATCCAGCCGCTGCTGATCGGCGGCAACGCCGAGGCGCTGGCCGTGATGGAAGGCCTGCGCGAACAAGGCATCTGGGTGCCGGCCATCCGCCCGCCCACCGTGCCCGAAGGCACGGCGCGGCTGCGCATCGCGCTCTCGGCCGCCCACACCGAAGACCACATCCACCGGCTGGTCCTGGCGCTGGACCGGCTGGCCCCGGACGCTGCCCAACCCCCACGAGCCTGAACCATGTCCACCCTCACCGTCTACGGCACCGAGCTGTCCAGCCGCTTCCTGCTGGGCAGCGCCGGCTACCCCTCGCCCCAGGTGCTGCGCGAGGCCATCGCGGCCAGCGGCACGCAGGTCGTCACCGTGGGCCTGCGGCGCACCCTGGCCGCCGCCGGCGACAACGGCTTCGTGCAGGGCATCGTGAACAGCGGCGTCCACCTGCTGCCCAACACCGCCGGCTGCCGCACCGCGCGCGAGGCCATCACCCTGGCCCACATGGCGCGCGAGCTCTACGGCACGCGCTGGATCAAGCTGGAGGTGGTGGGCGACGAGCACACCCTGCAGCCCGACCCCTGGGGCACGGTGGAGGCGGCGGCGCAGCTCATCAAGGACGGCTTTGCGGTCTTCCCCTATTGCACCGACGACCTGGTCACCTGCCAGCGCCTGCTCGATGCGGGCTGCGAAGTGCTGATGCCCTGGGGGGCGCCCATCGGTTCGGGCCAGGGCCTGATCAACCCGTTTGCGCTGCGCACCCTGCGCGCGCGCCTGCCGGATGTGCCGCTGGTGGTGGACGCCGGCATCGGAGCGCCCTCTCATGCGGCGCAGGCCATGGAGCTGGGCTTCGACGCAGTTCTGCTGAACTCCGCCGTGAGCCAGGCGGTGGACCCGGTGCGCATGGCGCGCGCCTTCGGTCTGGCCATCGAGGCGGGGCGCACCGCCTACGAAGCCGGCGTGATGGCGCCGCAGGACATGGCCGTGGCGAGCACCCCCGTGAGTGGACACCCCTTTCTGATCCCATGAACAAGAACCCTGTGATCTGGAGCATCGCCGGCACCGACAGCGGTGGTGGCGCGGGCCTGGCGGCCGACCAGCGCGCGGCCGATGCCTTCGGCGTGCACCTGTGCCCGGTGGTCGCCGCCGTCACGGCGCAGAGCACCACCGCGGTGACCCGCATCGACGCGGTGCCGCCCGATCTGCTGGACGCCCAGCTGGCCGCGCTGGCCGAGGACATGCCGCCCGCCGCCATCAAGACCGGCCTGCTGGGCAGCGCCGCCAACGCGCGGGTGGTCGCGCGCTGGGTGGACCGGCTGCGCACGCGCGCACCGCTGGCCTTCGTGATCGACCCGGTGCTGCGCGCGAGCACCGGCGCCGGTTTCGTGGACGAGGCGCTGATGCGGGTCTACCGCGACGAGCTGCTGCCCCGGGCCACCGCGATCACGCCCAACCAGCACGAGGCGGTGCTGCTGCTCGGCCCGGACGGCGACAACGGCGTGCCCGCCATGGCCTCTGTGCTGCGTTCGCAGGGCGTGCAGGCGGTGCTGGTCACGGGCGGCGACGCCGCCACACCCGGGCTCGCGCACGACTGGATCGACACGCCGCACGCCCGTGGCTGGCTGACGCTGCCGCGCGTGGACACGCCCCACCACCACGGCACCGGCTGCACGTACGCCACCTCATTGGCTGCGGCTCTGGCGCTGGGTTTCGTGGCGGCCGACGCCGCGGTGCTGGCCAAGATGGCGACCACCCACGCGCTGCGCCACGCGCGCGCCGTGGGGCGCGGCGCCGGGCCGGTGGTGGCCCGCGAAGGCTTCGGCACCGACCCCTGCCTGCTGCCCCGCCTGTCGCTTGGCACGCAGGCGCCGACCGCCTGGCCCTCGAAAGCGCGCAGCCGCGACCCCGGGGTCTACGCCATCGTCGACAGCGCCGAGCGTGTGGAGTCGGTGCTGAGCGCCACGCCCACGGTGGACACGATCCAGTTGCGCACGAAACGCCCGGCGGGCCTGGACGACCGCACCTGGGCCACGCAGCTGCACGCCGCCATCGTCCGCAGCCAGCGCGCGGCCGACGCGGCCGGCGTCACGCTGGTGGTCAACGACCACTGGCAGACCGCGCTGCACGCCGGCGCCCGCGCCCTGCACCTGGGGCAGGAAGACCTGCTGGCCCTGACGGCCAGCGACCGCGCCGCGCTGCAGGCGGCGCGCGAGGCGGGCGTGCAGCTGGGCTTGAGTTCGCACAGCCTATGGGAGCTGTGCCGCGCCGCCGCGCTGCAGCCCGACCTGATCGCCTGCGGCCCGGTCTGGCCCACCACCACCAAGGACATGCCCTGGCGGCCCCAGGGCCTGGACAACCTGGCCTGGTGGGCCCACATGGCGCCGACGCCGGTGGTGGGCATCGGCGGCGTCCTCGATCCGGCGCAACTGCGCGCGGTGGCCGCCGCAGGCGCGGCCGGCGGCTGCGTGGTGCGGGGCCTGGGCGACGACCCATCGCAGACCCTGCCGGCCTGGCGCAGTGCCTGGGCCGAGGGGCGGGCCGCCGCACAACGACACCCGGTGCCGGCCCTGCCACACCCCTCGCTGTCCGGCCCCTGCCAGCGTCCGGTAGGTGATAAGGGTTAGCCCATCTCTCTGGTAAGGTTCACGGGTTTGCCAACCGCCGGGCGACCGGGGCGCCAGACGCCCCGGGGCACCGGCATTTTTCATCCCGGAGAAAACCATGGATCGTCGTTCCCTGATCAAACACGCCGGCATCGCGGGCGTGCTCGCCGCTGGCGCGGCCCCCGCCGTGCACGCCCAGGCCGCCGTGCGCTGGCGCCTGGCGTCGAGCTTCCCCAAGTCGCTGCCCACCATCTTCGGTTCGGCCGAGAAGTTCTCGGAAACCGTCAAGGCCCTCTCGGGTGGCAAGTTCGAGGTGTCGGTGCACGCCGCGGGCGAGCTGGTGCCGCCGTTCGGCGTGGTCGATGCGCTGCAGAACAGCACCATCGAGATGGCGCAGACTGCGTCCTACTACTTCACCGGCAAGAACTCCATCTTCGCCTTCGGCTGCGCGGTGCCTTTCGGCCTGACCGCCCGCCACATGGACGCCTGGATGGAACACGGCAACGGCCGCAAGCTGATGGACGAGTTCTACGCCGAGTACAACATCACCTCCATGAGCGCGGGCAACACCGGCACCCAGATGGGCGGCTGGTACCGCAAGGAGATCAAGTCGGCGGCCGACCTCAAGGGCCTGAAGATGCGCATGGGCGGCGGCCTGTTCGGCGAGGCCATGACCAAGCTGGGCGTGGTGGCGCAGAACATGCCCGCGGGCGAGGTTTACCAGGCGCTGGAAAAAGGCACGCTGGACGCCACCGAATTCGTCGGTCCGTTCGACGATGAAAAGCTCGGCTTCCACAAGGTCGCCAAGAACTACTACTACCCCGGCTGGTGGGAAGGCGGCGCCGAGCTGGAGTTCTTCATCAACAAGAAGGCGTTTGACGCGCTGTCGGCCGAGAACAAGGCCATCGTTCGTGCCGCCGGCGCCGTGGCCGCGCGCGACATGACCGCCAAGTACGACGCCCAGAACCCGGCCGCCCTGCGCCGCCTGGTGGCCGCCGGTACCAAGCTGCGCGCCTTCGACAAGTCCATCATGGACGCCGGCTACAAGGCGTCGATGGAGGTGTTCGCCGAGCACGAGGCCAAGTCGCCCGAGTTCAAGAAGATCCACCAGGACATGCGCGCCTTCCAGCGCGACCAGGTGCTGTGGAGCAAGTTCTCCGAGTGGCGCTACGACAGCTACATCGCCGGCCTGAAGCTCTGAACCCGGCCTGACGGCTCAGCCAGTGACGCCGCCATGGGCGGCGTCCTTGTTGGCCATGTTGCGCAACACCAGGGCCCGGCCGGCGAACAGGCCGCCGGCCAGCTCCAGGTCGAAGCGGCCGGCGTCGCGGCGGCGCACCTCGGCCATGACCTCGTCGGCCTCTTCCGCGCTCGCACCGGTGGCGATCACCGCCTCGCGGCCCAGCAGCATGGCCGACTCGAACGTCTCGCGCACGAAAAAGTCGGCACCAGCCCTGGACAGCTCGATCGCATGTTCGCGGTCGAAGGCCCGCACCAGCACGCGCGCCTGCGGGCAGGCGTCCCTGGCAATCTCGGCGATGTGCGTGGCCGCCGCGCGGTCGTCGATGCACACCAGCACCGCGCTGGCAGAGTGCGCACCGGCCGCATGCAGCACGTCGGGGCGGCTGCCGTCGCCGTAATAGACCTTGAAGCCGTAGGATTCGGCGTCGCGGATCACCTGGGTGTCGTTGTCGATGATGGTCAGAGAGGCCCCGCGCGCCAGCACACCCTGGCTGGCGATCTGGCCGACACGGCCAAACCCGACGATGAGCACGCTGGCGGTGCGCTCGCCCACCGCCTCCACACCGTCCATCGACACCACGGCCTGGCGGGCGAAACGCTTGTGCAGCAGCACCGTCAGCGGCGTGAGCGCCATGGACAGCACCACGATGGCGGTCATGTTGGCATTGACCACCGGGTCGATCACCTTGGCGGCCAGCGCCGCTGCGAACAGCACGAAGGCGAATTCACCGCCCTGGGCCATCAGCACCGCGCGGTCCAGCGCGTCGATGTGCGAGCTTCTGGCCAGACGCGCCACGCCGTAGATGCACAGCGCCTTGACCACCATCAGCGCCAGCACGCCCGAGACGATGAGCGGCCAGTTCTGAGCCACCACCGCCAGGTCGAGCGACATGCCCACGCCCAGGAAAAACAGCCCCAGCAGCAGACCACGGAAAGGCTCGATGTCGGCCTCCAGCTGGTGACGGAAGGTCGATTCCGACAGCAGCACACCGGCCAGGAATGCGCCCATGGCCATCGACAGGCCACCCAGTTGCATCAGCAGCGCCGAGCCCAGCACCACCAGCAGCGCGGCGGCGGTCATGACCTCGCGCGCCTTGGCGTTGGCGAGCACGCGGAACAGCGGATTGAGCAGCCACAGGCCGGCCGCCACCAGCACGCCGATGGCGGCCAGGGCCATGCCCACCGCCGTCCAGCGCGCGCCCGCCGAGGCCACCACCTCACCGGCGACAGGGGGGGCCATGAAGGCCACCAGCGCCAGCAGCGGCACGATCAGCAGGTCTTCGAACAGCAGGATGGCCACGATCTTCTGTCCGCGCGGCGCCGCCAGGTCGCCCCGCTCGCCCAGCAGCTGCATCACGATGGCGGTGGAAGTCAGCACAAAGCCCATGGCGCTGATGAAGGACACCGGCCACGAAAAGCCGGACGCCACCCCCACCAGCGTGAGCAGCGCACCGCACACCACCACCTGCAGGCTGCCCAGTCCGAAGATCGCGCGGCGCAGGTTCCACAGGTGCGAGGGCCGCATCTCCAGTCCGATCACGAACAGGAACATCACCACGCCGAGCTCGGCGGTGTGCAGGATGCTCTGCGGATCGGTGAACAGGCCAGCACCGAACGGGCCGATGGCCAGGCCCGCGGCCAGGTAACCCAGCACCGAGCCCAGGCCCAGGCGCTTGAACAAGGGCACGACCACCACCGCCGCGCCCAGCAGGGTCACCACCTGGATCAGGCTGCCCGAACTTGCTTCAGCCGCCATGAGTCCAGCCCGCAAGAGTTGCCACAACGACCCCCACCATCGCCACGTGCATGGCACGCCTCCTCGTCAGATTGGAACGAAACAGTCGTCGACTGCCGCGCTAGTGTGACGCAAAGCTCATGGGGCCGGGCAGTCGACCGGCACGACCCCGCTCAGCGCGGCGCGTCGGCGGCCACCGCCATGCGCGCCACCTGCTGGTCGAGGATGGCCTCGGGCTCGTCGGCTTCCTGGGCCGTGGGGTGGGCCAGGCCTTCGTTCAGGCGCTGCATGTCCAGGTCGCCGGTCCACTTGGCGACCACCAGGGTGGCCACGCCGTTGCCCACCAGATTGGTCAGGGCGCGGGCCTCGCTCATGAAGCGGTCGATGCCCAGGATCAGCGCCAGGCCGGCCACCGGCACGCCCCCCACCGCCGACAGCGTGGCCGCCAGCACGATGAAGCCGCTGCCGGTGATGCCGGCCGCGCCCTTGGAGGTGAGCAGCAGCACGGCCAGCAGGGTCAGCTGCTGCGTGAGCGTCATGGGGGTGTCGGTGGCCTGGGCAATGAACACCGCGGCCATGGTCAGGTAGATCGAGGTGCCGTCGAGGTTGAACGAATAGCCGGTGGGAATCACCAGGCCGACCACCGATTTCTTGGCGCCCAGGTTCTCCATCTTCTCCATCATGCGCGGCAGCACCGATTCGCTGGACGAGGTGCCCAGCACGATCAGCAGTTCTTCCTTGATGTACTTGATGAACCGGACGATGGAGAAGCCGTGCAGGCGCGCGATCAGGCCCAGCACGCCGAACACGAAGATCAGGCAGGTCAGGTAGAAGGTGCCCATGAGCTTGCCCAGCGAGAACAGCGAGTCGATGCCGTACTTGCCGATGGTGAAAGCCATGGCGCCAAAGGCACCGATGGGGGCCACCTTCATGATGATGCCGACGATGTCGAACAGCACGTGCGAGCTCTTCTCGATGAAGTCGAACACCATGGTGCCGCGGCCGCCGAACTTGTGCAGCGCGAAGCCGAACAGCACCGAGAACAGCAGCACCTGCAGGATGTCGCCCTTGGCGAAGGCGTCCACCACCGAGCTGGGGATCACGCCCATCAGGAAATCGACCGTGCCCTTCATCTTGCCGGGCTCGGTGTAGGCCGCGATGGCCTTGGTGTCGAGCGAGGCGGCGTCCACGTGCATGCCCGAGCCGGGCTGGATCAGGTTGACCACCAGCAGGCCGATGAGCAGCGCCACCGTGGACACGACCTCGAAGTACAGCAGCGCCAGGCCGCCGGTCTTGCCGACTTTCTTCATGTCTTCCATGCCGGCGATGCCCACCACCACGGTGCAGAAGATGATGGGTGCGATGATCATCTTGATCAGCTTGATGAAGGCGTCACCCAGCGGCTTCATCTGCTCCCCGAGCGCGGGGTAGAAGTGGCCCAGCAGCACGCCCACCGTGACGGCGAACAGGACCTGGACGTAGAGGGATTTGTAGAGCGGCTTGCGCTCGGCGGTTGCAGCCATGGCGTGTCTCCGTGGGGCTGTTTTGGGGGATGCGGGACGATACGCAGCCCCCCGCCGCGCGCCAACTGTGGCGTTCAACAGTCGTAGAACTACGTACCGGGCGGTTCAGCCGCTGCCGATGGCCCGCTGGACGTCGCGCAGCAGCCCCGCCCCCACGCTGCGCCCGAAGCCGTCCACCACCGGCCGCAGGTGGCGGCGCAGTGCCTCGCGCTCGGCCGCGCCCAGCGCGTGCAACCGCAGGCCGGGGGTCTGGCGCAGGGTCGCCAGGGCCTGGCGGTCCAGCGCCTCGGCCAGCCGGTTGCCGTGCGCCAGCGCCTCGGCCAGCGCGTCGTCCACCAGCACCCGGTCGACCCGCGACAGGCTCTCCCAGAAGCGCGGGTGCGTGACCACCGCGTAGCCCAGGTAGCCGTGCTGCGTCAGCGTCAGGTGCGGCTGCAGCGCGGCCAGGCCCTGGGTCAGGAAGTTGCTCGGCGGATTCTCTGCCGCGTCCACCACGCCGCTGGCCAGCGCCCGCTGGGTTTCGCCAAACGGCAGCACCACCGGCTGCGCCCCCAGGGCGCGCATCTGCTCACCCAGCACCCGGGAGGCCTGCACCCGCACGCGCAGGCCGCGGTAGTCGGCGGGGGTGCGCAGCGCGCGCCGGGCGCTCATCTGCTTGAAACCGTTGTCCAGAAAACCCAGCCCCCGCATCTGCTGGCGCGCCAGCCGTTCCAGCAGCCCGCGCCCCACCGCCCCCTGCGTCACGCGGCGCACCTGGGCCAGGTCGGCGAACAGGTAGGGCAGGTCGAAGACCTCGAACTCGGGCACCCCGGCCATGCCGAACTTCGACAGCGAGGGCGCCAGCATCTCCACCGCGCCCAGGCGCAGCGCCTCCATCTCGTCGTCGCCCCAGAGCTGCGAGTCCGGGTAGAGCTCGACGCGGATGCGCCCGCCTCCGCGCTGGTGCACCAGGGCCTGGAAGCGCAGCGCCATCTGGCCCTTGGGCGTGTCGGGCGCCACCACGTGCGAGAAGCGCAGCAGCACCGGCGGCGCGCCCGCCAGCGCCGGGCCGCCCACCAGGGCGCAGGCCGCGCCCAGCAGCGCCCGGCGGCGCACGCGCGGCAGGGACGGGGTGGACGGCGACGGGTACTCGACAGGCATGCTGGCTATGCTAGCGGGCCCATGTCCTCCGACACCCCCGCCCGGCCCGCACCCGACCTCGACGCGCTCGATCTGGACACGCGCCAGACCGCGGCCCTGACGCGCCGCGCCATGGGCTGGCTGGTGGCGCTGCTGCTGCTGGTGGCCGCGTCGGCGCTGGCGCTGTGGCTGTTCCTGCGCAGCGAGGAAACGCGCGAGGCCGACCGCCGACGCACCGCCGACGCCGAGTGGCTGGACCAGACCCTGCGCTTCCACTTCCGCCGCCTCGAAACCGACCTGGCCGCGCTGGCACAGGCCCACCAGAACGGCGGCGACGACCACGCGGTGGCCGCGCGCCACGGCCCCTGGTGGCAGAGCCCCGGCCGCATCGCCTTCCACGGCTGGGTGCCGGCCGCGCCGCCGGGTGGGCGCAGCGGCTGGCCGGCCGAACTGCAGGCCGCGGCGCAGGACCCCGGACACGCCGCCGCCCTGGCCACCATGCTGGACACCACGCGCGGCCTGCAGCGCCCGGCCTACGCCGGCCCGTTCGCCACGGCCGACGGTGGCGACGCCTGGCTCTGGCTGGCCGTGCCGCACTTTGAACAGGGCCGTTTCACCGGCGACGCCGTGGCCGCGGTTCCGGTCCAGCGCCTGCTGGCCGACGTGCTGCCCGCCTGGTTCCTGCAGGACCACAACGTCGCGCTGGCCGACGAGAACAGCACGGCCGCACCCGACGACGGCCTGCACTTCACCGCCCCCATCCAGCTGCCGGGCGCCCAGCTGCGCCTGCGGGTCGCACTGACCGACAGCACACCCCCGCTGGCGCCGCGCGCCTTCTTCGCCGCGGCGCTGCTGTGCCTGCTGGGCATGCTGCTGGCGCTGCTGGCCCTGTGGCGCGACAGCGCGCGCCGCCAGCGCGCCGAGGCGCGGCTGCAGACCCAGCTGGCGCTGCGCACCGCCATGGAACGCTCGGTGACGCTGGGCCTGCGCGCCTGGGACACCCAGGGCCGCCTGCTGCACGTGAACCCGGCCTTCGCCCGCCTGGTGGGCTGGACACCGGCCGAGCTGATGGCACACACAGGACCACTCCCCTACTGGCCCGCCGACCAGGGCGACGAGTTCGAGCAGGTGCAGCGCGCCGCGCAAGCCCCCGAGGCCCTGGCCCTGCAGCTGCAGCACCGCGACGGCCAGCGGCTGGACGTGCTGGCGCACAGCGCGCCGCTGCGCCTGGCCAGCGGCGAGGTGGTGGGCTGGGTCGGCTCGGTGCTGGACGTGACCGAGCGCCGCCGCATCGAGCGCCTGGCCGCGCGCCAGCAGGAACAGCTCGAAGCCTCGGGCCGTCTGGTGGCCATGGGCGAGGTGGCGTCCACCCTGGCGCACGAGCTCAACCAGCCGCTGGGCGCGCTCAGCAGCTTCGCCACCGGCCTGCTCAACCGGGTGCGCGAGCAGCGCATCACACTCGAAGAGATCGTGCCGGTGGTCGAGCGCATGGAGCGCATGGCCGACAAGGCCGGCCGCGTGATCCAGCGCGTGAACGCCCTCGCCCGGCGCCAGGAAACCGTGCGCCTGCCGCTGGCGCTGGCCCCGTGGGCTGCGCGCGTGGCGCAGGCCGTGCCGCTGCCCGAGGGCGTGCGGCTGGAACTGGCCCTGCCTGGGAGCGACGGCCCCACCGTGCCGGCCGACGCGCTGCTGCTGGAAAACGCCCTGCACAACCTGGTGCTCAACGCCGGCGAGTGGGCCGCGCGCAGCGGCCGTACCCCGCCCACCGTGCGCGTAGGCCTGGTGACCGGCGACGGCCAGATCGGCCTGCGCGTGTGCGACAGCGGCCCCGGCGTGCCGCCCGAGCAGCGCGCCACGGTGTTCGACGCCTTCGCCAGCCACAAACCCGGCGGCATGGGCATGGGCCTGGCCATCTGCCGCTCCATCGCCGAAGCGCACCACGGCCACATCGACCTGAGCGACTGCCCCGACCTGCTCGGCGCACAATTCACGCTGTGGCTGCCCCTGAACCCCTGACCCCCCCGAACCCGCCGGTCCACATCGTGGACGACGACGCGGACTTCCGCGACGGCCTGGCCTGGCTGCTCGATTCGCGCGGCCTGCCCACCCGCGTGTGGACCGGGGGCGACGCCTTCGTGCAGGCGCTGCAGCGCGGCGAGCTGGGTGAACTGGCCCGGGCCTGCAGCGTGGTGCTGCTGGACATCCGCATGGAACCGCTCTCGGGCCTGGCCACCTTCGAGCAGCTCAAGGCCGCCCGCTGGCCCTGGCCGGTGCTCTTCCTCACCGGCCACGGCGACGTGGGCATGGCGGTGGCCGCGGTCAAGAACGGCGCCTGGGACTTCCTGGAAAAGCCGTTCCAGAACAACCAGCTGGTGGACAAGGTGGAGGCCGCCTGCCAGGCCGCCGTGCGCCTGCACACCGAGGCGCGGGAGAAGCTGCGCTTCCAGCAGGCCCTGGCCGCGCTGAGCGCGCGCGAGCGCGAGGTGCTCGACGAGCTGCTGGCCGGCCACTACAACAAGAACATCGCCGACCACCTGGGCATCGCCCAGCGCACAGTGGAGTTCCACCGCGCCAACATCTTCGACAAACTCGGCGTGGCGTCGGCGGTGGAACTGGCCCACCGCATGGGCCGGCTGATCGCCGACGACTGAGCGTCTTCCGTTTTCTGTTCCTGCATGACCGCGCCGACCGACCACGACCTGCCCCCGCTGAACGCCACCCCGCCCGGCCTGTACCGCCACTACAAGGGCGGCTGGTACGACGTAATCGACACCGTACGCTGCAGCGAAACCCTGCAGGGCATGACGCTGTACCGCGCGCTCTACGGCGGCTTCGGCCTGTGGGTGCGGCCGGCAGCCATGTTCGCCGAGCGCGGCGTGTTCGAGGGCAAGGAACAGCCGCGCTTCACCCCGCACGACCCGGCGCGGGTGCCGCTGGGCGACCTGGCCACCGCCCGCGCCCTGATCGCCCACCTGCGCGGTCGCGCGCAGCGGGAGCGCGGCACCGACCTGGACACCGCCCTGCGCCCGCCGCCCCCCGAGCCCGACAGCTGCTGCGGCCGCGGTTGCAACGGCTGCGTGTGGGAAGGCTTCTATGAGGCGCTGCACCACTGGCGGGTGGACGCGCTGGAACTGTTGGGCCCCCACGCTCCTCCGCTGGCGCGGGTCGCTGCCCCCCAAGGGGGCTGATCCGGCTTGGGGCGGCCCGGCGCCGGATCGCCGTTCAGAACAGATCCCCCTGCCCGCGCAGCGCCGCCGGCCGGAAGCGCGAGGTGTCCAGCGGCTCGCGCTCGCGGTTGAAACCCAGCCGGTCGCAGGTTTTCACAAAGCGCTGGCGGATCAGGTCGGCCCAGATGCCCTGGCCCTTCATGCGCGTGGCGAAGTCGGCGTCGTAGTCCTTGCCGCCGCGCAGGTCCTGCACCCGCGCCATCACGCGCTCGGCCCGGTCGGGGTAGTGCAGGTCCAGCCACTGGCGGAACATGGGCGAGAGCTCCCAGGGCAGGCGAAGCACCTGGTAGAACGCGCGCCTCGCGCCGGCCTCCCAGGCCGCTTCGAGCACGCGCTCCATGTCGTCGTTGAGGAACGGGATCTGCGGCGAGACGCTCACGCCGGTGGGCACGCCCGCCTCGGCCAGGGTGCGGATGGTGCGCAGCCGCCGGTGCGGCGCGGCGGCGCGCGGCTCCAGCACGCGGGCCAGCTTCGCATCCAGCGTGGTGACCGTCACGTACACGGCCGCCAGACCGGCCTGCCCCATGGGCGCCAGCAGGTCCAGATCGCGCTCCACCCCGCTGCCCTTGGTCACCATGCCCACCGGGTGCTGCGCTGCGCTCAGCACCTCCAGCACCGCGCGCGTGAGCCGCAGCTCGCGCTCCACCGGCTGGTAGGCGTCGGTCACCGTGCCCACCACCAGCAGGTCGGGCTGGTAGCGCGGGGCCAGCAGCTCGCGCCGCAGCAGCTCGGCGATGTTGCGCTTGGCGACGATCTTCGTTTCGAAATCGAGCCCCGGCGAGAGGTTGAGGTAGCTGTGCGTGGGCCGGGCGTAGCAGTAGACGCAGCCGTGTTCACAACCCCGGTAGGGGTTGAGGCCGAGCCGGAAGCCGATGTCGGGCGAGTCGTTGGTGGTGATCGCGCTGCGCGCCTCTTCGAACGTCACCTGGGTGGCCGGTGCCACAGCCTCCTCGCCCTCGGCCCGCTGCTCGTCCAGCGTGCCCCAGCCGTCGTCGAAGGCGGCGCGCTGATCGCGCTCGAAGCGGTGCGGCTGGCGGTGGGACACGCCGCGGCCTTTGAGGGCGTGCAGGGGAATGTGGACGTCGTTCATGGCGGTGCAGGGTCGGGATGGATACTGTACATAAATACAGTCATTTCGCAAGAGACAGGCGACGGTTTCCCGCGCTGCGGCGGCGGCCCACAATGGCCGGCAACCGCCAACACACACCGGGACACGCCATGGGCATGCGACAACTCTCCGGCCTGGACGCCACCTTCCTCTACCTGGAAACGCCGGAGATGCCGATGCACGTCGGCGCCATGCACCTGCTGGAGCTGCCGGCCGGCCACCGCGGGCGGTATGTGAACGACCTGCGGCGACACATCGCGGCCCGCCTGCCCGCCACGCCGGTGCTGCGCCGCCGGCTGTGGTGGATGCCGCTGAACATGGCCAACCCGGCCTGGGTGGATGCGGAACCCGACCTCAACGAACACATCGTCGAGATCCGGCTGCCCAGCGGCAGCGCCCGCCGCGCCGACGCGCGTACGCTGATGGAGGAACAGGTCTCGTTGCTGCACCCGGTCCTGCTGGACCGCCACCGGCCGCTGTGGAAGATGCACGTGATCGAAGGCCTTCCGCGCAGCGCCGCAGGGCGCAAG
Source organism: Hydrogenophaga pseudoflava (assembly GCF_004353865.1). Classification (NCBI taxonomy): domain Bacteria; kingdom Pseudomonadati; phylum Pseudomonadota; class Betaproteobacteria; order Burkholderiales; family Comamonadaceae; genus Hydrogenophaga; species Hydrogenophaga pseudoflava. The sequence goes on along the minus strand of NZ_CP037867.1, from coordinate 1,117,820 downwards.
CAGGTGGGCCTCGTCACCCAGTTGCACCACGCGGCGGTCGACGGCCAGGCCGCGGTGGCGCTGGCCAATGTGCTGTTCGACCTGACGCCCGAGCCGCGCGACATCGAGATCCGCCCCTCCCGGCGCACCAGGACCTTCCGGCTCGACATGGTCGAGATGCTGCGCGGCGCGCTGAGCCACGAGGCGGTGCAGGTGGCGCGCATCGTGCGCGATCTGCCGGCCACGCTGGGCACCGTGGCCGGCACGGCGAAGAGCGCGCTCAGCGTGAAGAACCTGCTGGGCCAAGGCTCGGGCAACGTCACCCTGGCGCCCGCCACGCCGATGAACGCCACCGTCACGCCCGCGCGCGCCTTCGCCGCCGCCAGCGTGCCACTGGCCGACCTCAAGGCCCTGGCGCGCGTGCACGGTGCCACGCTCAACGACGGGGTGCTCATGCTCTGTTCGTCCGCGCTGCGCGCCTACCTGCAGCAACACGGCGCGCTGCCGCGCAAGAGCCTGGTGGCCGCGGTGCCGATCTCGCTGCGCGAGGCAGGCGACACCCGCGCCGACAACCAGGCCTCGATGAGCCTGGTCAGCCTGGGCACGCACCTGGCCGACCCGGCCAAGCGGCTGGCGCACATCCGCGCCGCCACCGGGGCGATGAAGTCGACCATGGGCCGCATGAAGAGCATCCTGCCCACCGACTTTCCGTCCATCGGCGTGCCCTGGCTGATCGAGGCCGCGGCCTCGCTCTACGGCAAGGCCAAAGCCGCCGAGCGCCTGCCGCAGGTGGCGAACGTGGTCATCTCCAACGTGCCCGGCCCGCAGGTGCCCCTGTACCTGGCCGGCGCCCGCGTGCGCTCGAACCACCCGACCAGCATCGTGGTGCACGGTCTGGCGCTCAACATCACGGTGCAGAGCTTCGATGCCGCGATGGACTTCGGGCTGATGGCCGACGCCGCAGCGCTGCCGGATGTGCGGGCGCTGGCGCAGGCGGTGGACGCGGCGCTGGACGAGCTGCGGGCCCTGCCGGTGCCCGCAGCGCCCGCCGCGGTGAAGCCCGGCCCCGTGTCCCGCAAGCGACCCGCCTCTAGGGCCGCCGCACCAAAGAAAAAGCCGCGCGCTGGCTAACATGGCCCGATGCCCATTTCGACGCCGCCCGGCGTCTGCGCACGCATGAGTTCCACCCGCCACCGCCGCCAGCCCGCGCCTCCCGACCCGACGGACCCGGACGCCGAGCTGCACACCGTGCCGCCCGGCCTCTGGCTGATGATGCTGGAGGCCCGCGCCCCCTGGGAGGCGATGGCGCTGGCCGCCGTCTCCCCCTGGCTCTCCCGCATGCCCTCGGGCGACGGCCACGCCGTGCTGGTGTTCCCCGGCCTGGGCGCCAACGACATGAGCACGCTGGCGCTGCGCCGTTTCCTCAGGCAGCACCGCTACACCGCCTACGGCTGGGAGCAGGGCTTCAACCTCGGCCCACGCGACGGCGTGCTCGAACGCTGCCGTGCGCGCATCGAGGCGCTGCACAAGAAACACCGGGGCAAGATCAGCCTGATCGGCTGGAGCCTGGGCGGCATCTACGCGCGCGAGATGGCCAAGGAGCTGCCCGATCTTGTGCGCTGCGTGATCACGCTGGGCACGCCCTTCACCGGCCACCCGAAGGCCACCAACGCCTGGCGCTTCTACCAGCTGGTCAGCGGCCAGCACCCGCACGACGAGGAACTGCTGGCCCAGGTGCGCAGGCCACCGCCGGTGCCCACCACCTCCATCTACAGCAAGACCGACGGCGTGGTGGCCTGGCAGTGCAGCATCAACCCCATGCGCCACGCCCACACCGAAAACATCGAGGTGCACGCCAGCCACATCGGCATGGGCATGAACCCGATGGCGATGTACGCCATCGCCGACCGCCTGCGCCAGGACCCTGACCACTGGCGGCGCTTCGACGTGCGGGGCGCGCGGCGCTGGTTCTTCAAGGTGGCGCACCAGCCTGAAGCGCTGACCCGTTGGTACTGAGCATGAAGGTCGAAGCCAACGGCGTCCGGATCGAGGTCGACGACCAGGGCCCCGCCGATGGCCCGGTGGTGCTGCTCATCATGGGCCTGGGCATGCAGCTGATCGCGTGGCCGCAGACCATGGTGCAGATGCTGGTGCGGCAAGGCTTTCGCGTGGTCCGCTTCGACAACCGCGACATCGGCCTGAGCCAGGGCTTCGACGCCGCCGGGGTGCCCAACATGGCGCTGGCCGGGCTGCGCCACGCGATGCACCTGCCGGTGCACAGCCCCTACTCGCTGGCCGACATGGCGCGCGACGCGCTGGGCGTGCTCGACGCCCTCGACATCGAACAGGCCCACGTCTGCGGCGCGTCGATGGGCGGCATGATCGCCCAGCACCTGGCGGCCATGGCACCCGAGCGCGTCGCCAGCCTCACGCTGATGATGACCACCAGCGGCTCGCGCCGCCTGCCCCAGCCCTCGTGGCGGGTGCGGCGCGCGCTGATGTCGCGGCCCATGAAGCCGGGCGCCGACGCCGCCGTGGACTGGATCATCCAGGTGCTGCACCTCATCGGCAGCCCCGCCTATCCGAGCGATCCCCAGGCCCTGCGGGCGCGGGCGCTGGAATCGGTGCAGCGCGCCTGGCACCCGTCGGGCTCGGCCCGGCAGCTGCTGGCGGTGGTGGCCGACGGCGACCGCTCGGCCCTGCTGCCCCACATCCAGGCACCCACTCTGGTGATCCACGGCGTGGACGACCCACTCGTGCCCGTGGCCTGCGGCGAGGACCTGGCGCAGCGCATCGCCGACGCCCGGGCCGATTTCATCCCCGGCATGGGCCACGACCTGCCCGAGGAACTGCTGCCGCGATTCGCCCAGGGCATTGTGGACAACGCCCGCCGCTGAGCAGGCAAACGCCACCCCGGCCACAATGGCGGGATGACCCTCAACCCCGTTTCCCTGCCCACCGACGCCATCGTCAGCGTGCGTGGCGTGAGCAAGACCTACGACGGCGGCTTCCAGGCGCTGAAGAACGTCACGCTCGACATCCGCCGCGGCGAGATCTTCGCCCTGCTCGGCCCCAACGGCGCCGGCAAGACCACCCTCATCAGCACCATCTGCGGCATGAGCAATGCCACCGAAGGGACCATCACGGCCGACGGCTTCGACACCGTGCGCGACTACCGCCAGGCGCGCGCCACCATCGGCCTGGTGCCGCAGGAGCTGCACACCGACGCCTTCGAAACCGTCTGGGCCACGGTCAGCTTCAGCCGCGGCCTGTTCGGCAAGGCGCCCAACCCGGCGCTGATCGAGCAGATCCTCAGAGACCTCTCGCTCTGGGACAAGAAGGACAACAAGATCATGACGCTCTCGGGCGGCATGAAGCGGCGCGTGCTGATCGCCAAGGCGCTGTCGCACGAACCCAAGATCCTGTTCCTGGACGAACCGAGTGCGGGCGTGGACGTGGAACTGCGGCACGACATGTGGCGCCTGGTTCGACAGCTGCGCGAAGCCGGCACCACCATCATCCTGACCACCCACTACATCGAGGAAGCCGAGGACATGGCCGACCGCATCGGCGTGATCCGCAAGGGCGAGCTGATCGTGGTGGAAGACAAGAATGTGCTGATGCGCCAGCTCGGGCGCAAGGAACTGGCGCTGTCGCTGCCGCACCCGCTGACCGCTGTGCCCGAGGCGCTGGCGCACTGGCCGCTGCAGCTCTCGGCCGACGGCCTGACGCTGACCTACGGCTTCGACACCCAGAAGGACGACACCGGCATCGCCGAGCTGCTGGCCGCGCTGGCCACGCAGGGCATCGCCTACAAGGACCTGCGCACCAGCGAAAGCTCGCTCGAAGACATCTTCGTCAGCCTCGTCCACGAACAGAAAGCGGAGGCCTGAACATGAACCAGAGCGCAGCGCAGGGCCGCCCCAAGCAAGCTCGCGCCCCCTCGGGGGGCAGCGCCGTACACGAAGTGACCAGCGTGGGGGCTCCATGACCTTGAACATCCATGCCGTGCGCGCCATCTACATGTTCGAGATGAACCGCGCCTTCCGCACCTGGGCGCAGAGCATCATCGCGCCGGTGCTCACCACCTCGCTGTACTTCATCGTCTTCGGCACGGCCATCGGCTCGCGCATGGGCGACATCGGCGGCGTGGACTACGGCGCCTACATCATCCCCGGCCTGCTCATGCTCTCGCTGCTGTCCGAGAGCATTTCCAATGCGTCCTTCGGCATCTACATGCCCAAGTGGTCGGGCACCATCTACGAACTGCTGAGCGCGCCGGTGAACTGGGTCGAGGTGCTGCTGGGGTACGTGGGCGCGGCCGCCAGCAAGAGCCTGCTGCTGGGCACGCTGATCCTGCTCACCGCGCGCTTCTTCGTGCCCTACCACATCGCCCACCCGGTGTGGATGGTCGGCTTCCTGCTGCTGACGGTGGTGTCGTTCTGCCTGTTCGGCTTCATCATCGGCCTGTGGGCCGACAGCTTCCAGAAGCTGCAGGTGATCCCGCTGCTGGTGATCACGCCGCTCACGTTCCTGGGTGGCGCGTTCTACAGCATCAACATGCTGCCCGAACCCTGGCAGACCGTCTCGCTGTTCAACCCGGTGGTCTACCTCATCAGCGGCCTGCGCTGGGCCTTCTACGGCCAGGCCGACGTGCACATCGCCGTCAGCACCGGCATGACACTGGTCTTCATGGCCGCCTGCCTGACCGTGGTCTGGTGGGTGTTCAAGACCGGCCGGCGCATCCGGCGCTGAGCCACGCCACAGGAGCACGCCCATGACCCTGCGCATCGTCCGGCTCGGCACCGAGCGGCACCCCGACGAAGGCACCCGCATCGGCACGGTGCGCCGCCCGCCGCGCGGCGTGCCCAAGGCGGACTTCGCCAGCGGCAACTGGTATGACGTGTGGTTCCCGGTGCTCGCCCCCAGCGCCGAGACCATGAAGCTGGGCCAGGCCGCCGAAACCCCGGCGCAGTGGGCCGTCTTCGTGCGCCAGTACCGCAAGGAAATGGCAGCCGCCGAGGCCGAACACAGCCTGAACCTGCTGGCCAGCCTCTCGCATACCTCGAACCTGTCGGTCGGCTGCTACTGCGAGCACGAGTCGCACTGCCACCGCTCGGTGCTGCGCGAGCTGCTGGCAGCGCGGGGAGCCGATCTGGCCTGAACCTTGGGCACCCCAAAGAAAAAAGCCCCGGGGCTTCGGCCTCGGGGCTTTTTTTTTGCAGGACCCGGCGCGGGGCCGGATCAACCAATCTGCAGGGCTCAGTAGCCGCCGCGGCCGTAGCCGCCGCCACCCGAGCGGTTGCCACCGCCGTAGCCGCCGCCACCCGAGCGGTCACCACCGCCGAAGCCGCCGGTGCGGGGCGGGCGGGCTTCCATCGGACGGGCTTCGTTCACGGTGACGCTGCGGCCACCCAGGGACTGGCCGTTCATGCCGTTGATGGCGGCTTGCGCCTCGGCATCGCTGCCCATTTCGACAAAGCCGAAGCCCTTGGAGCGGCCGGTGTCGCGCTCCATCATGACCTTGGCGCTGCTGACAGAGCCGAATTCGCTGAAGGCCTGTTGCAGGTCTTCGTCGCGCACGGAATACGGCAGGTTGCCGACGTAAAGTTTGTTGCCCATGGAGGACTCCTAAGAAAGCAGATACACAAAAAGCGATGGGGTCCCGAAAGCACAACAAACCCGAAAGTGCACCGTGGCACGCGAAACTGACCGATCACTTGGATTGCACGGGCCGAATGCCCGCGCAGGCGGGATTATGCGCCCGGAATGTCCTGGGCGCTTTTTTCGTCGACAACCGTGGTGAGAATCAGCAGGCCGCCGGGGTCTTCGTTCAGCTCGCTGCACACCATCACATCGACAGAATGACCGTCGGCATGGCGCCACCAGGCCTGCTGCCACCCGGTGTGGCCTTTCTCGAACAGCACCCGGCGGTGCTCTTGCCACTGCTGCGCGTCCGCCCAGAAGGTCTCCGCGCGCAGCCCCTCCACCTGGGCGCCCGGGTATCCGAAACAGCGCTCGAACGCGGGGTTGACCTCCACCACCGCCTGTGTATTGGCCGCCTGCACCACCAGGGCCGTGGGGTTGAGCTGGAAGATGCGTCGGAAGCGGCGCAGGGAACGGTCGCGCTCGTGCTCCAGCCGCAAGCGGTCCTCCATCTGGCTCCGCCGTCGCCGGTAGACCTCGTCGGTCGCCTGGCGTGTCTGAGACAGCTGCAACCCGATCAGCAGCAGGATGGCGCTGCCCGTGAGCCAGTAGCGCAGGTCGGCCCCCATGCTCGCCGGCGGCAGGTGCCCGCTCGTCTCGGCCCAGGTCAGCCCCCCCAGAATGGCCATGCTGGCCACCGTGGTGGCCAGCAGCGCACGCAGGCTCAGGTAGGTGCCAGCCATGACCACCGCACCCTGGAATGCGAACCCCGACGCCGCCCGCACCGAGCCGAAGCTGTACACCGACCAGGCCGCCACCATCAGAATGCCCGTCACCACCAGCGGACTCTCCCAGCGGCGCCGATGCGATCTCAGCAGCAGGTAGGACAGCAGTGCCACCCCTGCCATCGACCAGGATATGTGCGCCAGGGACTCATCGGGTGGCGCCAGCAGGTGGTCCGCCAAAGCCATGCCCGCCAGCAGCAGCGCCACGCACAACTGCACCCAGCGCAGGCTGCGGTTGTGGTGCCGATGCTGGCTGCGTTCGATCTCGGAAGGATCTTCGAGCGGCAGGGAGTCAAGCACCCTGGCCTCCTTCCAGCGGTGCATAGACCGTCGGCATCGCGCTGGTCGTGTGACCGGGCACACGCAACACCGTGATGCGAAGGCCGTCGTCCGCATCGTCGTCCCGCTCGCTGCAGATCTGCAGAGGAACCTGCTGCCCGTTGCGCCCGACGCCGGTGATGCTGTGCCAACCCGTGCGCCGGTGGGCCCGGCGGTCCTGCGAGAAGGCTGCATAGGCTTCGTCGTGCAGCCAGAGGAACCCGTCGCGCCGGCTCAGCACCTCCTGGCGCGTGTAGCCCAGCGCGCGCTCGAACGCGAGGTTCACATCCAGGATGGCGCCGTTGCGCATGGACTGCACGAAGATCGGCGTGGGGCTCGTCCGGAACAGGCGCGAGAAGCGGCCCTGCCCCAGGTCGCGGTCCAGCTGGGCCCGCAGGCGCTGCGTGGCCTCCTGAAGATGCAGCTCCTGCGCCAGACGCACCTGCGTGCGGTTGAGGAACATCATCGCGGCCACGCCCACCAGGCTCGCGCTCTGCGACAGCCAGTTGCGCCAGCTCACGGCGAAGCGCGGCTGCCCGGCCAGCAGACCGGCGGCGTCGGCCCAGGTCAGCAGACCGAGCAGCGCCACCGCCGCAGCCGTGGTCCAGAGCAGCCCACGCCGGCTCAGGAAGATGCCCGCTGCGACCAGCCCCATCAGGATCAGCACGATGTTGATCGTGCGCACCGAACCGAAGAACCAGGTCGACGCCGCCGCCATCCCGAACAGGAAGACCACCAGCAGCCAGGCCACGCTGTTGTAGCGGCGGACCTTCAGCAGCACCCAGGCCAGAGCCCCCATGACCGCCAGCACCAGCGTCATCATGCTGTCGGCCGTGACCGGCATCCCGATGAACCGGTCCACCGCAAACAGCACCATGCCCAGCACCGACGTCATCCATGACAGGCGCATGGCAATCTCCGCGCGCGCAGCCACGATGGACGGCGGTTCGGGCCAGACGGCGGTGGGGTCGGGACGGCTCAAGAGATTCAGAAATTGGAACAAGGCGCGCATTCTGACGCAGAGCGGATCCTGGCCACGTTCATCGGCGAGGCTTCTCGAAGCCCGACACCACCCAGGCCTCGGCGCTGGCCATGTTCAGCCGGAAGGTCGGCGGCACCGGGACGCAGGCCAGTTCCTCACCATATTCGTCGGTCGCGCGCAGCGTGGCGGTCGCCCCCTCTTCGTCGGGCACGATGGCCAGCGCCACGCGCAGGCGTCGCCCGTCCACCGTCACATTCACGCTCTTGTTCAGCTCCGCGTGGCGCTGCTGCTCGGATCGTCGTATGAACTCGCTGGCCGTCTTCACCAGCGTGTTGAACGCGTTCACGTCCAGCGGCTTGGGGTTCTTCTTGTCGCGCCCCATGGTCCAGGGGCCGACCAGCGCGGGCTCGGCCTGCCCTTCGAGGAACATGGCCACGGCCCATCCATCGTCGTCTTCGTTCTTGATCACACGCGCCGTCCAGCGCTCGTCGCTCCACACGCGGTCTTCGTGGATGGGGTCCTGGGTGTCTTCGGTCATGGGGGGCGATGGTAATGGCCGCGTGGGTTCGCCCGGTTTGCGCTGTAATGCCGGGCCATGGACACGCTCCCGCTGCTCTACACCTACCGCCGCTGTCCCTACGCGATGCGCGCGCGCATGGCCCTGCTGCAGGCCGGCGTGGCATTCGACGCGTTCGAGATCGTTCTGCGCGACAAACCGGCCGAGCTGATGACCCTTTCGCCCAAAGGCACGGTGCCGGTTCTGCGGCTGCACGATGGCAGCGTGCTGGAACAGAGCCTGGACATCATGCGCTGGGCCTTCGCCACCAACGGCGATGACGACGGTTGGTGGGCACGCGCGCAGAGCGACGAAAACCTCGCGCTGCTGGCCGCCTGCGATGGCCCTTTCAAACAGCACCTGGACCGCACCAAGTACCCCGAGCGTTTCGGCGAGGGCGCCGACGCCAAGGCACTGCACCACGCGCAGGCGGTGGAGGGGCTTCTCAAGCCGCTGGACAGGCAACTGCAACGTGCCGGGCAGCTGGGAGGAGCCACTCCGTGCGCCACCGACATCGCGATCTTTCCGTTCGTGCGGCAGTTCGCGGCGGTGGAACCGGCCTGGTTTGAGGCGCTGGCCCTGCCTGCGCTGCAGGGCTGGCTGGGTGGGTGGTTGTCTGACGGACTGTTCACCCGCGCCATGTGCAAGCTGGAGGCGAACCGGGTGGTGGCCTTTCCGGCATGAGCGCATACGCACAGCACAACCCTGCGTCACATCTTCTGCCGCCTTGCCTTCACGGCCTTGCCCGCTGCAGGCTGTCTGAGTACCCCATGCGCCTGCTCCAGCCAGAGCAGGGTCTCGGTGTGGGTCAGGAAGCGGCGCAGGTAGTGCGGCGAGAGCTCGCCCATGCGGGCCAGGGTCTCCAGCATCAGGCGCTGGGGATTGAGCGGGCCGGCGTTGGGCGGGGCGCGGTCCAGCGCACGCTGCACCTGCACCTCGGCGCCGATGCGCTCCCAGGTTTCGCGAAAGCGCTGCGCGCTGCGCAGTTCGGGCCAGGGGCCACCGCCGCCGGCCACCCCGTCGCGCGCGGCGGCCGACGCGCGCTCGATGTGGGCATTGAGCTCGGCCAGGGGCGATGGGCGCGCGGTGGCAGGCTTCATGGTCAGGGTCGGGTGGCCTGTGTGCCCGCGTCGCCCGCGGCGGCGCTGGCGCGCGGCACGGGCGCCATTTCCACCCGGCGGTTGAGCGCCCGGCCCTGTTCGTCGGCGTTGCTGGCCACGGGCTGTTCGGCGCCGAAGGCGGCGGCGAACACGCGCGAGCGCGGCATGCCGCTGGTGATCAGCGCCCGCGTGACCGTGAGCGCACGCTGGGCCGAGAGTTCGAGGTTGTCCTCGTAGCGCTGGCTGGGGCCCTTGACCACGGTCTTGTTGTCGGTGAAGCCGCTGACCATGAGCATTTCGTCGCGCTCGCCCAGGTAGACCTGCAGCGGCGGCACCAGGGCCTTGAGCAGCTGTTCGCCTTCGGGGCGCAGCTGGTCGGAATTGAAGTCGAACAGCACGCTGCCGCTGATGCCGATGCGGCCGTTGTTGAGCGTGACACGGCCGCTGGCCAGCGGCACGGCCAATGCCTTTTCCAGCGCCATGCGGCGGGCTTCTTCCTGCTGGCGCTTGGCGATCTCGCTCTGCAGGCTGTTGACCAGATCGACCTGGGTGAGCAGCACCCCGATGAAGACCAGCACGAAGGCTCCGACCAGACCGGCCATGAGATCGCCGAACACCGCCCAGGCGGGCGCGGTGATCTCGGCACTGTCGTCGCCGTCGACCTGCAGGTCTTCCGATGCGTCGTGGAAGGCGCTCACGCCGCGACCCCTGCGCTGGCCTTGGCAACCGGCCCTCGCAACCGGCGCAGGTCTTCGATGATGCCCTGCTGGGCACTGATCGACAGGTCGATCACCTCGCGCGCCTGCGCCACGTAGTAGGCGAGCTGCTCGTCGCTGCGCGCCAGCGACTGGCCAATGGCGTTCTCGACCTTCTGCAGGTTCTGCACCAGCTGCTCGTGGCTGGCGGCCAGCTGCTGCGTGCCCTGCTGGAAGGCCTCGCCCAGGCTGGCCAGCTGGGCCGCGCTGGTGGCGGCCTGTTCGGCCATGGCCTCGGCGCGGCCGGCCTGCGCGCCCACGGTGTCGGCGAACTGCTGGCCCACGCGGTCGAGCACGCCGGTGGCCGATCCGACCAGGTGTTCGATGGCGGCGCGCTGCTCGCCCGTGGTCTGCTGCACCTGCTGCAGCAGGGTGCCGATCTGGCCGACCAGTTCGGCGCGTTCGCCCAGCGTGGCGTTGTCGCGCTCGGCCAGGCGGCTCATCTGCTCGCGCAGCTGGCCGATCACCTCGGCCGCGGCCTTCGGCGCTTCGGACGCGGTCTGCATCAGGCGGGCCATGGGCGCTTCCAGCGCCGTGCCCAGCGTGGCGAGCTGGGTGGCCAGCGCGGCCTGCAGATCGGCCAGGCGCTGCACGGCGGCATCGCCGCGCGCGGCCTCTTCGTCGCGCAAGGTCTGCAGCTGCCGCGCGAGGGCGCTGAAGGCCTGGCCCTGCTGTTCGGACCGGGCCTGCTGGCGCTGCAGCTCGGCCTCGTGCAGGGCGGCCAGTTCGTTGCGCCACAGCGCGGCCAGCTCGTCCATGCGCTGCGCGTGCTGCTGGGTCCACGCGGCTTCGCTGGCGGTGCGCGCGTCCACCAGGGCCTCGGTCTGCGCGATGAGGCGGGCCACGCCGTCCAGGCTGCGGTCGGTCTGTTCGCTGCTGTGTTGCGTGAGGCGGGTGGCGGTGTCCTGCAGCGCCTGCAGCACGGTGCGCTGCTGCGCAAGCGTCTGTTCGCCGGCCTGCTGCCACTGGCTGCGCAGGTCCTGCGCCATGCGCTCCAGCGCGGCGGTGAGCGCGGCCTGCTGCTGCTGCTCGGCCTGGGCGCGCAGGGTCTGGGCCTCGGTCTGCGCGGCCTGCACGCTGGCCAGCAGCTGGCCGGCGCGCTGGTCGAAGCCACTGTTGAAGGCGGTGAGCGACTCACCCAGGCCTTGCAGCAGCTGCTGGCTGCCCTGTTCGTGCCGGTTCAGCGCACGGGCCCAGGTGTCGGCCACGGTGGCGGTGGTGGCGCTGAAGCGGGCCGACAGGCCTTCGAGCTGGGCCTGCACCGCGGCGTTCACGCCCTCGTGCAGGCGGCTGGATTCGGCGGCGATGCCGGCCATGGCCTGCTGCACCACGGGCTGCAGGCTGTCGGTGGCGGCGCGGGCGCTGGCGGCCAGGCTCTCGCGCAGCGACTGTTCCACCGACTTCGCCAGCCCGGTGTAGGCCGCAGCGGCTTCGCGCTGGAACTCGGCCTGGCGGGCCAGCAGGGCCTCGTCCAGCTGCTGGCTACGGCGCTCGACCTGCTCGATGAGCGTCTGCAGGTGCTGCGCGGCCGCGGGCAAGGCCTCGGCCTGGCGCTGCAGGGCCTCAAAACTCTGCTGGCGCTGGTGCGCGGCCGAGAAGGGGCGCAGCGTGGTGGCGGCCAGTGCGTCCAGCGTGCGCAGGGCCTGGGCGCGCTCGCGCCGCGCCAGCGTGGCCATGAGGCCGAGCATGGCCGAGGTGGCGACACCCGCCACCGAGGTGCCGAAGGACAGGCCCAAGCCCTTGATGGGCGCGGCCAGCGCGGCGCGGATGGCGTTCAGGTCGGCCGAGCCTTCGAGCGCGAACACGGCGCCCTTGAAGGTGACCACCATGCCCAGGAAGGTGCCCAGCATGCCGAGCATGACCAGCAGGCCGATCAGGTAGGGCGTGAGCGCCAGGCCGGGGAAGGCGCTGCGCTCGCCTTCGATGCGCTGGCGCACCGCGTGGCGCAGCGGCGCGGGCACGCTGGGCAGCCAGTCGGCCAGCTGGGCCAGCGGTTGCGGCACGCCGGCCATGGCGGCGCGGAAGCCGGCGGTGGTCTGGCCGAAGCGGCGCAGCTCCCAGGCGCCGCCCAGGTAGACGGCGCCGATCAGCAGCGTCATGCCCAGCGCGAAGGCGCTGGTACCAACGAAGCCGCTGGCCACCCAGGCGACGGCGGCCAGGCCCACGAGGAAGGCCGAAAACGACAGGGCGCGGTAAGGACGGGAGGTGGAGGTTTCAGTGCTCATGGGCAAGGGCTTCGATCAGGCCGGTCACGGGCTGCAGGCGCAGGTCGAGTTCGGCGAGCAGGGTCTGCTCGAACTCGGCCGCGAAGGTCTGCAGCCAGCGCAGGTCGTCGGGGGTGTCGGGAGCGTCGGGTTCGCGGGCCTGGGCCGCTTCGCGGCGCAGCGCCGCAAAACGCGCCTTCAGAAAGGCCGGCAGGGTGGACAGCAGGCGCTGCTCGCGCCCACCGAAGAAGCCGTCCATCACGGCGTCGGTGGCGGCCAGCTGGGCCATGGCCGGCGTGGACTGCGCCAGCTGCTGGCGCACGTGTTCGCGCAGCGCGTCGATGCTCATCTCCATGCGGCGCTGCTGATCGCCCAGCCGCTGGTGGTACAGCGCGAACTCGGTGTCGAGGTCGTTCGGATCGGGCTTGTGGGCCGGCGCGGTGGTGATGGAGCGGGCCAGCACGGCGCGCACCCGGTCGAGCTCGGCGCTCAGTGCGGCGTGCAGGGCCGCCGGCCCGGTGCGCGGCGGGCGACGGGCGGCGGCCGTGCCGGCCGCCTCGATTGCCGACTGTGCGGCGTGCAGCTGGATGGTTTCGGCCACATGAAGCCAGCCACCCAGGCGCTCGGCCACGTCCTGCCGCGGCGCGTCGGGCGACGCGCCCGCAGGCAGCGCACGCGCGAGCTGGCGCGCCAGGGCAGAAGGAGCAACGTGGTGGAAGGAACTGCGCAAAACGGGTCCGCAGCGCCCCGGAGGGCGCCGGTGGTGAATCGATTCTGAAGGGGGTGTTCCCGGCCCGCGAGGGGCCGGGTGCGGCGCCGGCGGGTCGCCAGCGGCAGGGCGTAATTAGAAACGATCCGGCGGCCGGGTTTGTAACCGCCGCCCGGCCCCTCCCTCAGGCCGTGATTTCGATCCGCGTGCCGTCGGGCATGGCCAGCACCGCTTCATAGAAGCCGTCGCCCGTGGTGCGTGGGCCGGAGACGAGACAGCCCGCGTGGCGGCAGCGCGCCGCCAGGGCATTCACCGCCTCGGCGCTGCCCAGCGAAAGGGCCAGGTGGTCCCAGCCCGGGCGCTCGGCGTCGGGCACGGCCTCGATCCAGGGGCCGGTCATGAGCTCGATCTGCACGCCGCCGGGCAGCGCGGCGAAGCGGGAGACAAAGCCGGGCCGGCGCTGGCTGCGGTAGGACTCGTCGACGGTGGCGCCGAAATAGGTCTGCCAGAACGTGGCGGCGGCGTCGAGGTCGCGCGTCCAGAGGGCGATGTGGGCCAGTTTCATGGAGAGCCTTTCAGGCGGGGCGCGCCACCACGCGGTGGGCCAACAGGGGCAGCAGGGCGAGCAGGGCCGCCAGCAGGGCGAAGGCGATGGGCAGGCCCACCAGATGCGACACGAAGCCGATGGCGGCGGGGCCGAGCAGCACGCCGGCATAGCCGGTGGTCGAGATGGCCGCGATCGCCAGCCCCGGGGCCATCACGGTCTGCGCACCGGCGCGCCGGAAGAGCACCGGCACCAGGTTGGAAGCGCCCAGGCCGATGCAGAAGAAGCCCGCCATCGCCAGACCCGCCGACCCTGCCAGCAGCACCAGCACAAAGCCACCCACCGCCAGCAGACCGCCAACCGTCAGCACCACCCGGTCGCCCAGGCGGGCGCACAGCGCGTCGCCGCCGAAGCGCCCTGCGGTCATGGCCACCGAAAACACCATGAAGCCCAGGCCCCCTTGCGCCGCGGCCAGCAGGCCGCCTTCGGTCAGCAGCAGCGCGCTCCAGTCGAGCACCGCGCCTTCGACGAGAAAGCACACACCCGCCAGCAGCGCCAGCAGCAGCACCGGCCCGCGCGGCCAGGCCAGCACCGGGGCTTCGGCGGCGGGCGTGGTGCGCAGCAGCCGCGGCGCCACCAGTCCCATCGTGGCCAGCATGAGCGCAGAGCCCAGCAGCGTGCCTGCCAGCGGCGACCAGCCCGCCGACAGCAGCGCGGCCATGGCCGCCGCACCCAGCAGGCCGCCCACGCTGAACAGCGCATGAAAGCCGGACATCAGCGGCCGGCCCGCGCCGCGTTCGACCGCCAGCGCGTGCACGTTCATCGCCACGTCCAGCGAGCCGAGCGCCGCGCCGAACACCATCAGGGCCAGGCCGAGCGTCAGCGGCGCGTCCGCCAGCGCGAGCAGCGGCAGCAGCAGGGCCACGCCCAGGCCGCCTGCGATCACCACCGGCCGGCTGCCGTGGCGCGCACTGAACCAGCCGGCCCAGAGCATTGCCACCACCGAACCGATGCCCAGGCACAGCAGCAAGGCACCCAGCACGCCATCGCCCACGCCCAGGCGCTGCTTGGCGAACGGCACCAGCGGCGCCCAGCAGGCCAGCCCGAATCCGGCGACGAGAAAGGCCAGGCGCGTGGCCAGGCGGGTGGCGGGTCGGTCGGCACCCGCCGTCAACACAGCTGTGGTCATGAATGCATCACTCCGGCCGGTCCGCTTTGAGGACCTGCGTGCCCTGCTTCGCCAACGCCTTCAGGAAGGCGAAGTCGGCGTCGTGTTCGACCACGAAATGATCGATCTCGCGGGTGGGGGTGACGCGGTGCGGCAGCAGCAGGCCGAGCTTGTCGTTGGTGGCCATCGCCACGCAGCGCTGGCTGGCGGCGCGCAGCGCGCGCTTGAAGGCGGCGTCGGCAGCATCCACCGTGCAGATGCCCGTGTCCACCAGCACGCCGCAGGTGCCCAGAAAGCAGCGCTGGATGTTCATCTGCCCCACGGCCAGCACGGCGGTGGCGTCGATGCAGCCGCCCACCAGCGGGTCGACCGCGCCGCCCACCATGATCAGGTGCACGTCCTGGCGGCGCAGCAGCGCGGCGGCGATATCCACCGAATTGGTGGCCACGGTGAGCGCGTACTCGGACGGCAGGCACTGCGCCAGCGCGAGATTGGTGCTGCTGCTGTCCAGGAACAGGAATTCGCCAGGTTCGATGATGGCCACCGCCGCCCGGGCCAGCGCGGCCTTGCGCTCGCGCCGCTCGTCCATGCGCACCGCCATCGGGGTGGCGCCAGGCAGCGGCGGCAGCGCGCCGCCATAGACGCGGCGACACAGACCTTCGCCAGCGAGGGCGCGCAGGTCGCGGCGGATCGCGTCTTCCGAGACCTGGAATTCGTCCGCCAGCGTGGCGGCCACCACGGACTGGCCCTGGGCCAGCCGTGCGGCAATCTGGTCGCGGCGGGCCAGGGGGATGTCCGTGTTCATGCGCGCATCATATCGTGCACAAACAAGAATCACAACATGCACGAACGTGCACGATCAACCTACGACCGGGTTATGAGCAGCGCGCGGAAGTCGTTGACATTGGTGTGCGTGGGGCCGGTGAACACCAGGTCGCCCAGGGGTTCGAAGAAGCCGACCGCGTCGTTGCGCGCCAGGTGGTCGGCCAGCTTCAGGCCCCGGGCCGAGGCGCGCGCCAGCGTGTCGGGCGCGACCAGGGCGCCCGCGTTATCCTCCACGCCGTCGATGCCGTCGGTGTCGGCCGCCAGCGCCCACACGTTCGCATGCCCGTTCAGCGCCTGCGCCAGGCCCATGCAGAACTCCCCTGCCCGCCCGCCCCGCCCTTTGGGCTGGCCTTCGGCGCGCGGGCGCACCGTCACCGTGGTCTCGCCGCCGCTGAGGATGACACAAGGCGCCTCGAAGCTGCTGCGGCCGAGCGTGGCGGAGCGCGCCAGCGCCGCATGCACCTTGCCGACCTCGCGCGACTCGCCCTCGATCTCGTCGCTCAGCACGTAGGCGCGCAGGCCGAGCGCGCGCGCGGCGTCGGCCGCCGCGTCCAGGCTCTGCTGCGGCGTGGCAATCAGGTTCGTGGTGCAGCGCGCCAGCCGCGGGTCGCCCGGCTTGGGGGTTTCGAGCGCGCCAGCTTCCAGTTGCTGCTGCACCACCGCAGGGACTTCGATGCCATAGCGCCGCAGGATGTCCAGCGCGTCGGCGCAGGTGGTCGCGTCCGCCACGGTGGGGCCGCTGGCGATCACGCTCACGTCGTCGCCCGGCACGTCGCTGATGGTCAGCGTCACAACCCTTGCGGGCGCGCAGGCCGCCGCCAGGCGCCCGCCCTTGATGCGCGAGAGGTGCTTGCGCACGGTGTTCATTTCGCCGATGTGCGCGCCGCTCTCCAGCAGCTGGCGGTTGATGCGCTGCTTGTCTGCCAGCGTCAGGCCGTCGCACGGCAGCGTCAGCAGCGCCGAACCGCCGCCCGAGATGAGGCACAGCACCAGATCGTCTTCGGTCAGCCCTTGCGTCAGCGCCAGGATGCGCTGCGCAGCGTCGAGGCCGGCGGCGTCGGGCACCGGGTGCGCCGCCTCGACGACCTCGATGCGCTGTGCGAGCTCTTCCGGTCGCGGCGGCGTGTGGCCGTAACGCGTGACCACCAGACCCGACAGCGGTGCGTCCGCAGGCCACAGGGCTTCGACCGCGTGCGCCATCGCCCCACCCGCCTTGCCGGCGCCCAGCACCAGCGTGCGGCCCTTGGGCGGCGCCGGCAGGTGCGCCGCGGTGTTGAGCAACGGCAGCGCGCGCTGCACCGCCACGTCGTACAGGTGGCGCAGCAGGGCGCGCGGGTTTTCAAGGGTGGGCTGGGTCATGGTCGCCGCAGTCTAGCGGTGCATCAGGCGGCGGGTTCTGGGGCGATCTCGTGGTTTGCCATGAGTTCGAGCGAACGGCACAAGGCGGAGTGGTCGAGACCAGCGAGGCCGTGCGCCGCGCAGCTCTGCATCAGCTGCGCCGCGCTGGCGGTGTTCGGCAGGCTCACGCCCAGTTCCCTCGCGCCCTGCAGCGCGAGGTTGAGGTCCTTCTGGTGCAGCTCGATGCGAAAGCCCGGGTTGAAGGTCCGTTTGACCATGCGCTCGCCATGCACTTCCAGGATGCGGCTGGCCGCGAACCCGCCCATCAGGGCCTGACGCACCTTGGCCGGGTCGGCGCCAGCCTTGCTGGCGAACAGCAGGGCCTCGGCCACCGCCTCGATGTTGAGCGCCACGATGATCTGGTTGGCCACCTTGGTGGTCTGGCCGTCGCCGTTGCCGCCCACCAGCGTGATGTTCTTGCCCATGGCCTCGAACAGCGGCTTCACGCGTTCAAACGCCGCCTCCGGCCCGCCGACCATGATGGTCAGGCTGCCGGCCTTGGCGCCCACCTCGCCACCGCTGACCGGCGCGTCCAGGTAGTCGCAGCCCAGCGCGTTGATCTGCTGCGCGAACTGCTTGGTCGCCATCGGGCTGATGGAGCTCATGTCCACCACGGTCTTGCCAGCGCCAAGCCCCTTGGACACGCCGGTCTCGCCGAACAGCACGTCCTGCACATGGGGCGTGTCCGGCACCATGGTGATGATCACGTCGGCCCGCCTGGCCACCTCGGTGGCGTTGGTGCAGACCGTCGCGCCCGCCTCCGCCAGTTCGGCCGGGATCTTGCTGCGGCTGGACACGAACAGCATGTGCCCGGCCTTGATGAGGTTCAGCGCCATGGGCGTGCCCATGATGCCCAGGCCGATGAAGCCGACCTTGGTGCCGCTCTTGGTCATGTGGTGTCTCCTATCGGGTTCTGTTCAGAGTGTTTGACCGTGGGCGGCGATCCAGCCCAGACCGCGGTCCGTGCCGCCGGGCGTGCCGTCCTTCGGCTTGTATTCACAGCCGATCCAGCCGCTGTAGCCCAGCGCGTCGATGTGGTCGAAGACGTTGCGGTGGTGGATCTCGCCGGTGCCGGGTTCATGCCGGCCGGGTGTGTCGGCCAGCTGCATGTGGGCGATGCGCGGCAGCAGCTCTCGGATGGTGTTGCAGAGCTCGCCCTCCATGCGCTGTGCGTGGTAGATGTCGTACTGCAGGAAGACGTTGTCCGCACCCACTTCGTCCATCAGCGCGATGGCCTGGCGGGGGCGGTTGACGAAGTAGCCCGGCATGTCGAAGCTGTTGATGGGTTCGATCAGCAGCGGCAGCCCAAGCTTCTTCGCCTCGGCGGCCGCGTAACGCACGTTGGCCACCCAGGTGGCGCGCGCCTGCGCCTCGCTCACGCCCGCGGGCACCAGACCGGCCATGCAGTGCCAGCGCTGCACGCCGATCACCGGCGCGTACTCGGCGGCCTTGGCCACGCCGGCGCGGAACTCGTCTTCACGGCCCGGAATGCAGGCCAGGCCGCGCTCGCCCGCCGCCCAGTCGCCCGGCGGCAGGTTGTGCAACACCAGCTGCAGGCCGTTGCGCCGCAGGCGCTCGGCGATGTCTTCGGCCTTGAAGTCATAAGGGAACAGGAACTCCACGGCCTTGAAACCGGCCTTCGCCGCCGCGTCGAAGCGGTCGAGGAAGGGCAGCTCGTTCCAGAGCATGGAAAGGTTGGCGGCGAATTGCGGCATGTCGTATTCCATTGTTGTTGTGTTCAGTCCAGCAGGCCCGCAGTTTCGAGACCCTGCGCGGCGCGGCAGTCGATGTCCTCGAACTCGACCACCTTGTCGATCTCGGTGCCCATGGCGATGTTGGTGATCCGTTCCAGTATGCATTCCACGACGACAGGCAGGCGGTGCTCGGCAGCCAGTTGCTGCGCCTGGCGCAGCGCGCCTTGCAGTTGCTCCGGGTCGGTCACGCGCAGGGCCTTGCAGCCCAGGCCTTCGACCACGGCCACGTGGTCCACGCCATAGCCCCGCAGATCGCCCGCGGCATCGGGCACGTTCTGGTTCTCGAAGGCCAGCTGCACGCAGTAGTCCATGTCGAAGCCGCGCTGGCTCTGGCGGATCAGACCCAGGTAGCTGTTGTTGACCAGCACGTGCACATAGGGCAGGCGGAACTGCGCGCCCACGGCCAGCTCCTCGATCAGGAACTGGAAGTCGTAGTCGCCCGAGAGGGCCACCACCTGCTTCGTCGGGTCGGCCGCCACCACGCCCAGCGCGGCCGGCAGCGTCCAGCCCAGCGGGCCGGCCTGGCCGCAATTGATCCACTGGCGCGGACCGTAGACGTGCAGGAACTGCGCCGCCGCAATCTGGGACAGGCCGATGGTGCTGACGTACACCGTGTCGCGGCCGAAGACCTGATTCATCTCCTCGTACACGCGGTGCGGCTTCATGGGGATCTGCTCGAAATGCGTCTTGCGCAGCATCACGCGCTTGCGTTCGGCGCAGCGCTCGGCCCAGTCGGTATAGCTCGGCCAGGCCTTGGCGGCGACGCGCTCGCGCGCCACCTGCACGAACAGCTCCAGCGCGGCCTTCGCATCGCTCACGATGCCGAAGTCGGGTTCGAACACGCGGCCGATCTGCGTCGGCTCGATGTCCACGTGCACGAACTTGCGCCCGCGGGTGTAGGTCTCGACGCTGCCGGTGTGGCGGTTGGCCCAGCGGTTGCCGATGCCCAGAACGAAGTCGCTGGCGAGCATGGTCGCGTTGCCATAGCGGTGGCTGGTCTGCAGGCCCACCATGCCGGCCATCAGCGGGTGGTCGTCGGGGATGCTGCCCCAGCCCATGAGCGTGGGGACCACCGGCACACCGGTGAGTTCGGCGAACTGCACCAGCAGGTCCGCCGCATCCGCATTGAGGATGCCGCCGCCGGCCACGATCAGGGGCTTCTCGGACGCGGCCAGCATGTCCAGCGCCTTCTGAACCTGCTTGCGCGTGGCGGCGGGCTTGTAGACCGGCAGCGGCTCGTAGGTGTCGATGTCGAACTCGATCTCGGCCATCTGCACGTCGAACGGCAAGTCGATCAGCACCGGGCCCGGGCGGCCCGAGCGCATCAGGTGGAAGGCCTGCTGGAACACGCGCGGTACCAGGGCCGGCTCGCGCACCGTCACCGCCCACTTGGTCACGGGCTTGGCGATGCTCTCGATGTCCACCGCCTGGAAGTCTTCCTTGTAGAGGCGTGCGCGCGGCGCCTGGCCGGTGATGCAGAGAATCGGTATCGAATCGGCGCTGGCCGAGTACAGGCCGGTGATCATGTCGGTGCCGGCCGGACCGCTGGTGCCGATGCAGACGCCAATGTTGCCGGCCCTGGCGCGGGTGTAACCCTCGGCCATGTGCGAGGCGGCCTCCACGTGGCGCGCCAGCACATGGGCGATGCTGCCGCGTTCGCGCAGGGCCGCATACAGCGGATTGATGGCCGCGCCGGGTACGCCGAAGGCCTGGGCAATGCCCTCCTTCTCCATCACCAGCACCGCCGCCATCGCGGCCTTCATCTTCGCCATGTCTGTCTCCAGTGGTTTGTGGACTGGGACCGATGCTATGGAGGCCATACGGTCTTGTGAATGCCACTGGCGGTCAGTTGATTCGATACTTGCGGTATGCAATCGCGCCGATAACATGCCCCCATGGACCGTTACAAGGAAATCGAAGCCTTCGTGCAGGTGATGGAGCACGGCAGCCTGGCCGCCGCTGCGCTGCACGCCGGCATCACCCCGGTGATGATGGGCCGGCGCATCGACGCGCTGGAGAAGCGCCTGGGCACGCAGCTGATGCACCGCTCCACCCGGCGCCTGGTGCTGACCGACGCGGGCGCGCGCTTTCTGGACGAATGCCGGCCGCTGCTGGCGCAGTGGGCACAGGCCGAGGCCAGCGTGGCGGCGCAGAAGCACCAGGCCAGTGGCCACCTGATCGTCTCGGCCCCTGCGGCCTTCGGGCGCCTGCACGTGGCGCCGCACGCCAGCGCCTTCCTCAAGGCCAACCCCGAGGTCAAGCTCTCGTTCAACCTGACCGACCGGGTGGTGGACCTGGTGCGCGAGGGCTACGACATGGGCATCCGCATCGGCGGCGCCATCGACCCGAATTTCGTCGCCATCAAGCTGGCCACCAACCAGCGCGTGGTCTGTGGCACGCCGGCCTATTTCCGCAAACACGGCAAGCCGCAGACGCTGGACGATCTGGCCCAGCACAACTGCCTGGCCTTCAACCTGCAGGGCGGCCAGCAGCGCGGCTGGTACTTCCAGCAGGACGGCAAGACCGTGACGGTGCGCGCCGAGGGCAACCTGGACTGTAACGACGGCGAGCTGCTGCACCGCTGGGTCAGCGAGGGCCTGGGCCTGGGCTGGCGCAGCACCTGGGAAATCCAGGCGCAGCTGCAGCGCGGCGAACTGGTGACCGTGCTCGACGAGTTCGCCCTGCCCGCCTACGACATCCTGGCCGTGTACCCGCAGCAGCGCCACCTGCCGGCCAAGGTGCGGTTTTTCATCGAGCACCTCAAGAAGACCTACGCCAAACCCCACTACTGGTTGAAGTGACATGAACTCCCTGCTGATCCACAACGCCGCCTGCATCGCCACCTTCGACCACGCCGACCCGTCGAAAGGGCGCGAACTCAAGGACGCTTCGCTGTTCGTGCGCGACAACGTCATCGAGTGGATCGGCCCCACCGCCGAGCTGCCGCGCGCGCTGCGCGAATCGGCCGGCGAGGTGATCGACGCGCATGGCCACCTGGTCACGCCCGGGCTGGTGAACACACACCACCACATGTACCAGTCGCTCACGCGCGCCATCCCCGGCGTGCAGGACGCGGAGCTGTTCTCCTGGCTGCGCGGGCTCTACCCGATCTGGGCCGGCCTCACGCCGGAGATGGTGCAGGTCTCGACCCAGGTCGCGATGGCCGAGCTGCTGATGAGCGGCTGCACCACCAGCAGCGACCACCTCTACATCTACCCCAACGGGGTGCGGCTGGAAGACAGCATCGAAGCCGCGCAGACCATCGGCATGCGCTTCGTCGCCACGCGCGGCAGCATGAGCGTGGGCCAGTCGCAGGGCGGCCTGCCACCGGACCGGGTGGTGGAACAGGAAGACGCGATCCTGAAAGACAGCCAGCGCCTGATCGAGACCTGGCACCGCGCCGACCACGGCGCCATGGTGCAGGTGGCGCTCGCGCCGTGTTCACCGTTCTCGGTCAGCCCCGCACTTATGCAGCAGAGCGCCGAACTCGCGCGAAGCTTCAAAGGCCAGGGCGTGCGCCTGCACACCCACCTGGCCGAGAACGACCACGACATCGCCTACAGCCGCGAGAAGTTCCACATGACGCCCGCGCAGTACGCGCAGGAACTGGGCTGGCTGGGCGAGGACGTCTGGCACGCGCACTGCGTCAAGCTCGACGACGAGGGCATCTCGCTGTTCGCCGCCAGCCGCACCGGCGTGGCGCACTGCCCCTGCAGCAACATGCGCCTGGCCAGCGGCATCGCGCCCGTCCGCCGCATGCTGGACGCCGGGGTGCCGGTGGGCCTGGGCGTGGACGGCAGCGCCAGCAACGACGGCGCGCACATGGTGAACGAGGCGCGGCAGGCGCTGCTGCTGGCGCGCGTGGGCCGCGCGCTCTCAGCCCCCGAGACCCGCGGCGGCAAGACCTTCTTCGGCTGCGACCTCGGCCCGGCCGAGATGACCGCGCGCGACGTGCTGCACATCGCCACCCGCGGTGGCGCGCAGGTGCTGGGCCGCCAAGACATCGGCCACCTGGCACCGGGCATGTGCGCCGACCTGGCGCTGTTCGATCTGCGCAGCCTGGGCTTTGCCGGCGGTGCGGTGCACGACCCGCTGGCGAGCCTGCTGCTGTGTGCCAGCCCGCAGGCGGCCTACACGGTGGTCAACGGTCGGGTGGTGGTGCGGGAAGGCCGGCTCGTCACCGCGGACCTTGGCCCACTCGTGGAACGGCACAACCGCCTGGCCATCGAACTGGCGAACGCGGCACGCTGAGCGCCGCCGCGCTCAGTGCCAGGGCGCGAGCAGCACCGATAGCCAGCCGTTGAGGTCGCGGATCTCCCGCGGGCAGACCTCGTGCCCCATCGGGTAGTCGTGCCAGGCGATGTCGTAGCCCAGGCGCAGCAGCTTGTCGCGCGAGGACTCGGCGCGCTGCGGCAGCACCACCGGGTCCTGCCGGCCGTGCGCCATGAAGATCGGCACGTCGCGGTTGGCGGGGCTGGCCTCGGCCTCGGTCGCAATCGACAGCGGCAGGTAACCCGAGAGCACCACCAGGCCGGCCAGCCGCTGGGGCGCCCGCAGGCCCGCCATCAGCGTCATCACCGCGCCCTGAGAAAAGCCCAGCAGCACCACGCGGCCGGGTGGCACGCCGCGCGCCGCCTCGCGGTCGATCAGCGCCTGCACCACCTCGCAGGAGGCGCGCAGGCCCTCCTCGTCCTGCGTCGACACCGCACCGGTTTCGGCCGCCACCGGGCGCGGGTCGTACCAGGCGCGCATGGGCTGACCGGGTTCACCGTCGCCGAGGCTTACGGTGCGCAGCGGGGCGTTGGGAAACACGAACCGCACCGGCCCGGCGGACGACAGGTCCAGCTCGGTCACCAGCGGCGCAAAGTCCTGCCCGTCGGCGCCCAGTCCGTGCAGGACGATCAGGGTGGCGGAAGGCACCGCCGACGGGTCACCGCCGGTCACGGTTTCGCGCAGCTGGATCTTCCGACGGGTGCTCATGGCATCAGCATAGCGCCAGCCATGGCGTTGCCACAGGTCGCAGGCGCTCCGACGCCGGCTGGTTGCAGTTGAATTGATCAGTAACAAATATTCGTCACGACTGCCCCACAAATTCGCGCACGGTCTGCACCAGCCGGGCCGACTGCTGCTGCAGGGAATCGGCCGCAGCCGCAGCCTGTTCCACGATCGCGGCGTTCTGCTGGGTGTTCTGGTCGAGCTCGCCGATGGCGTCGGTCACCGACCGGATGCGGCCGGACTGCTCCCGGGTCACCTGGCTGACCTCGGACAGCAGCTGGTCGACCTGCTGCACCGCGTCGCCGAGCTGGTTCAGCGAGGTCTCGGCCTGGCGGATCAGTGCCGCGCCGGAAGCCACCCGGTCCACCGAGTCGACGGTGAGCTGGCGGATGTCCTTGGCCGCGGTGGCGCTGCGCTGCGCCAGCGTGCGCACCTCGCCCGCCACCACCGCAAAACCGCGCCCCTGGTCGCCGGCCCGGGCCGCCTCGACGGCGGCGTTGAGGGCCAGGATGTTGGTCTGGAACGCGATCGAGTCGATCAGGCCGGTGATGTCGGCGATTCGGCGGCTGGACTCGTTGATCTTGTCCATGGCGTCGCGGGTCTCGCGCATCACGTTCTGGCCGTTGTGCGCCTGTGCCACCGCATCGCGCGCCAGCTGGGCCGCGTGATCGGACGACTCCGCGCTGTGGGCCACAGCCTCGGTGAGTTCGCGCATGGCGCTGGCGCTCTGCTGCAGGTGCGAAGCCTGCTGCTCGGTGCGGACCGAAAGATCGGCGTTGCCGGTGGCGATTTCCCTGGAGGCGTTGGCCACGCCGCCCGAGACGTCGCCGACCTCGCTGAAGGCGCTGCGCAGCTTGCTCGCAAATCCGTTGAAACCCTGGGCGATCACCGACAGCTCGTCGGTGCCCCGCACCGGCAGTTCGACGCGCAGATCGGTGCTGCCCGAGGCCAGTCCGTTCATGGTGCGACCGAGTTCCCGCAGCGGCCTCATCAGCGAACGCACCAGCAGCGTCATGAACACCGCGGCCAGCGCGCAGGCCACGGCCGCGGCGGCGACAGCGCCATAGAGTTGTTGCTGGGCGGCGGCCGCAGCCACCGACAGCGGATAGGACACCGCCACGCTCCAGGGCGCCGTGCCCTGCAGCACGGTCACCGGCGTGTACAGGTGCACCCAGCCCTGGCCGTCGTCCCACACATGGGGCTCGCCCTTGGCGATGTGGGCCAGCACCTCGGCCGGCAGGTCGTCGGCCCGCTTGCCCAGCCGCGCCTTGTCCTGCGACGCCAGATACAGGCCGCCATTGGAGAGCAGCGACAAGCGACCACCGGGCAGCGGTTCGAGCTTGCTCAGCCGTTCGGACAGGTCCGCCAGGGACATGTCGGCCCCGGTGGCAGCGACGAACTTGCCGTCCACCAGCACCGGCGTGACCATGGTGGCCAGCAGCACGTCCTTGCCGGCCAGGGGATAGACGTAGGGTTCGATCAGGGCGGGTTTGAGTGTCTTGCGGGGAATCGCGTACCAGTCGTTCTCGCCTTCTTTTTCGTAGTTCAGCAGCGCCTCCACCGTGATCTGACCGGTGCCCCGGTGCCAGTAGGCGATGTAGCGCCCGGTGTCGTCGTAGGTCGGCCCTTGCTTCACGTACTCGGCGTCCCGGCCATCCAGGGCATTGGGCTCCCAGATCGAGTAGGTGCCGATGAATTCTTTGCGCTGGACCAGCAGCTGGCGGGCCATGTCATCGAGCTGCTCGCGGCTCGGAGGGTGGCCGGCGGATTTCATACCCTCCATGCTCGCGGCCATGCCGAGCACGGCAGCGAAGCTGCGGCCAAGTTCGCCGCCGACCTGCGCCGCCGCCTGCTCGGCCACCACGCGGGCCTGTTCGCTAGCCGCCTGGCGGGCCCGGTCACTGGCCTGCAGACCCACGACCGCGCTGGTGGCACCCACACACAGCACACACAACAGCACGGCGGACAGGCTCAGCTTGGTGGTCAGGGACCAGGCACCCGGTCGAAACCGGGAAGACGGGGCAACAGGGGTCATGGCGGTGTTTTCCGAAAGGTGACGATGGGGCTATTGCCACTATCGGACACACCCGCCCATACTGAAACGCCGATCAGCGGCGCAAGAACCGCCCTGTTTGCGCCAGATCAAGCCGCAAGGCGCCGCACCAGCCAGGCGTTGAGGTCGGCGATCTCGTCCATACACACCTCGTGCCCCATGGAATAGGAATGCCAGTGCACCGGGTAGCCCAGGGCTGAGGCACTCACTGGACCAGCCTCCGTGCTGCGCACTGCGGGGCTGGGCACCTTGGGAACGGCCCGGCGACGCTCAGGCGCCCAGCCCCAGCAGCGCCCGGGCTTTTGCAAACGAGGCCGCCGGCTGCAGCACGTTGAAGTGCACCACCTGCATGCCGGCCCTCTGGCCGCCGTCGGCGTTGCGCTTCTGGTCGTCCACGAACACGCAGTCGTGCGCCGGCAGGCCCAGCGCCTCGGTCACCGCCGCGTAGGCGCGCGGGTCGGGCTTGAGGATGCCGGTGTAGGTCGCGTCCACGATCACATCGAACAGCTGCAGCAGCGACAGCCGGCGGCGGAAGCCGGCGCCGTAGAACAGGTCCAGCTCGTTGGACAGGACGGCCAGTTTTTTTCCCGCCGCCTTGGCGGCGCAGATGATAGACACCGCTTCGGGCCGGATCACCGCCTCAACATCGGCGCCGCGCGCGCGCTGCACGAAGGTTTCCATCTTGTCCCAGTCCTCGCCGAGCAGGCGACCGACCTCGCGGGTGCGCGCCATCCAGTAGTCGCGCTCGCTGAGTTTTTCCGCCTGCATGTCCTGCCAGAGCGGGTCGGTGGCGGGGTCGAACGGGCCTTTCCAGGTCAGCGTGCCGGGCTTCAGACCCAGGGCCTGCTCGGAGAGTTCGTGGGTTTCGAACAGCATGCGGCTGACGACGCCGCCGAAATCAAGAACCAGTGCCTGCGCGCTCATGCGGCCTTCCTTTCTTCGGTCACGTCCACCACGCCCGGCGGCACCAGACCGGCGGCCACCCAGCCGTCGAACACGCGCAGCGCGGCCTGGGCAAAGGCCTCGTCGTTGATGTGCGCGTCCACCGGCTGGAACACGGTCTGTGGTGAAACCACATGGCCCATTTCGTCGGTGAAGGCCTTCAGTCCCTCGGGGTCGTGCAGCGGTTCGCCCGGCCGGTCCCACTGCTCGACGCCGCCCATGGGCAGCAGCAGGCAGGTCGGGCCGGTGGCCTGCTCCAGCCGGTCGGCGATGGCGCGCGCCACGTGGCGGCGCATCTCGGGGTCGATGCAGACCGAGGCGATCAGGCGGTTGTGCTCGTGCACCGAGCGGCCGATGAAGGGCTCGGGGCAGCGCGTCCAGGCGGCGAAGTCGACCATGTCGGTCGCACCGGGCGCCACGATCTGCGGCACACCCGCGCGGCCTGCGCCCAGCAGGCGCTCGCTGCCGGCGCTCACGCAGCTGCCGGCCAGGTCGTTGACCAGCTCCTGCAGGCTGAAGTCCATCACCGCCGCGAAGTAGCCGCGCCGCGCCAGATCTTCGAACGCGCGCCCGCCCATGCCCGTGGTGTGGAAAACCGCCAGTTCGTAGCCGCGCACTTCCAGCGCCGGCTTGAACTTCTTCATATAAGAGAGAGCGCTGCTGCCCAGGGAGGTCATGCCGATGACGGGGCGCGGGTCGGCCTCGGCCGCGCGCGCCTGGCAGGCGCCCACCACCGCACCAGCGGCCTGGCCCAGCGCCGCCTTGCAGAGGCGGTTCAGCCCGTACAGGCCGCCGGCCCACAGCCGCATGATCAGGTCGGGCGGGATGCGGTCGGGCGGGATCAGCGGCGAGTAGGCGATGGTCGAGAGCACCACCTTCGGGCAACCCAGCGGCAGCGCGTTGGCCACGTCCAGCGCCAGGTCGGTGCCCATGGTGCCGCCCAGGGCCAGCAGGCCGTCGAAGCGGCCTTCGACGTACCACTGCGTCGCGATCAGCGAAGCGCCGGTGGCCATCAGCTTCATCGCGGTGTTCTCGTCGCCGGTGTCCATCACCTGCTGCAGCGTCACGCCGGCCGCGGCCGCCACCTCGCTGTTCAGGATGTCGGGCGTGAAGCCGCCACGGCCCAGCACGCCCACGTCCATCACCAAGGCGCTGCCGCCCAGGTGCTCGACCGACTCGCGCAGGAAGGCCATCTCGTCGCTCTTGGTGTCGACGGTGCCGATCAGCAGGATGACCGGCGCGCGGCCGGCCTTCGTCGGGCTCACAGCGAGGCCTCCACGGCGGCGAAGGACGCTTCCAGCACGTCGCACAGGTGGTTCACCTCGTCCAGCGAAATCACCAGCGGCGGCGAAAGGATCAGGTTGGGGCCGGAGATGCGCACCATCAGGCCGCGCTGGTAGGCCTCTTTCGCCACGCGGGCCGGGATGTCGCTGCTGCGAGGCATGGGCGTGCGCGTGGCCTTGTCGTCCACCATCTCGATGCCCAGCATCAGGCCGACGCCACGCACGTTGCCGACGAAGCTGCAGGTCTTCTCCAGCTGGCGCAGGCGCTCCTGCATCACCGCTCCGACGCGGCCGGCGTTGCCCGGCACGTCCAGCGCCTGGATCTGTGCCAGCGTGGCCAGCGCGGCGGCCGCGGCCACCGGGTGGGCGCTGTAGGTGTAGCCGTGGCCCACGGCGGCCTGGCCGCTCTTGTCGTCGTTGAACACCTGGGCCACCTTGGCCGAGATCGCGGTCGCGCCCAGCGGCACGTAGCCCGAGCTGATGCCCTTGGCCAGGCACCACAGGTCGGCGGTCACGCCCCACAGCCGCGTGCCGAACAGATGGCCGGTGCGGCCGAAGCCCGTGACCACCTCGTCGGCGATCAGCAGCACGCCGTGCTTGTCGCAGATCTTGCGCACCAGCGGCCAGTAGTTGGCCGGCGGCACGATCACGCCACCCGCGCCCTGCACCGGCTCTGCTATGAAAGCGGCCACGGTGTCCGGCCCCTGAAACACGATCTCGCGTTCCAGCAGCTCGGCGCAGATCTCGCCCAGTTCCAGCGGGTCGTTGGTGTAAGGGTTGCGGTAGAGCCAGGGCGTGTCGATGTGAAAGCACCCGGGCAGCAGCGGCTCGTAGGCGCGGCGGAAGTTGGTGTTGCCGTTGACGCTCATGCCGCCGAAGTGCACGCCGTGGTAGCCCTGGCGCAGGCTGATGAACTTGAAGCGATCCTTCTCGCCGCGCAGCTTGTGGTACTGGCGCGCCAGCTTGAGCGCGGTCTCGACCGCGTCGGAGCCGCCGCTGGAGAACATCACGCTGGCCACGCCGTCGGGCTCCATCATCTTCACCAGCTGGGCCGAGAGTTCGATGGCGCGCGGGTGGGAGGTGCCGCGGAAGGTGTTGTAGAAGGGCAGCTCGTCGAGCTGGGCCACGATGGCGTCGCGCACCGCGGTGGCGCTGTGGCCGAGGTTGCTGGCCCAGAGGCCACCCACGCCGTCCAGCAGCTTGTGGCCGTCGACGTCCCAGATCCAGCAGCCTTCGCCGCGCGCGACGATGTCGGGCTTGCTCTTCTTCATGGCCGCCGGGTGGGCCATCGGGTGCCACTGGAATTCGGCGTTGTCCTGCTTGAGTTGTTCGATGGTGCTCATGTGCTTGCTCCCGGGTTCAGAAAGGTGTGCCGATGGTCACGGTCTTGACCTCGGTGTAGTGGGTGATGCCCTCGGCGCCCTGCTCCTGGCCGAGGCCGCTTTCCTTGTGGCCGCCGAAGGGCAGCTCGGGTTGCGAGACGCCGAAGTGGTTGATGCCGACCATGCCGGCCTCGATGCCTTCGCCCAGGCGGTGGGCGGTGTGCAGGTCGCGCGTGAAGGCGTAGGCGCCCAGCGCATAGGGCAGCGCGTTGGCCTGTTCGATCGCGCCGTCCAGCGTGTCGTAGGGCTGGATCACCGCAATGGGGCCGAAGGGCTCCTGCTGCATCACGCGGCTGCTCAGCGGCGCTTCGGCGAACACGGTGGGTTCGAAGAAGAAGCCGGGCCGCGCCACGCGGTGGCCGCCGGTGAGCAGGCGCGCGCCCTGGCCGACGGCGTCGTCGACAAAGCGCTCCATGTCTTCGATGCGGCGCGCGTGGGCCAGCGGGCCCATCTGCGTGGCGGCGTCCAGGCCGGAACCGAGCTGCAGCTTCTGCGAGGCGGCGGCGAAGCGTTCGCCGAACGTCGCTAGCTGCGCGCGCGGCACATAGAACCGGATCGGCGAAGCGCAGACCTGGCCGGCGTTGCGGTACTTGGCGGTGACCGACTGCTTGAGCACGAAGCCCATGCCTGCGCCATCGGCCATGTCCTCGGCCACGATGACCGGCGCGTGGCCGCCCAGCTCGCCGGTGAAGCGCTTGACGTGGCGTGCGGCCTGCTCGCCCAGCAGCTTGCCGACAGCCACCGAGCCGGTGACCGAGACCTTGGCGATCTCGGGCCGCTCGATCAGGAACGACGAGACCTGTGCCGGGTCACCCCAGACCAGCTGGATCGCCTCGGCCGGCACGCCGGCATCGAGAAAGCAGCGCACCAGCAGCATGGCGCTGCCCGGCGTCTCTTCGGCCGGCTTGAGCACCACGCTGCAGCCCGCCGCCAGCGCGCTGCCGAGCTTGCGGCTGGGCAGGTTGACCGGGAAGTTCCAGGGTGTGAAGGCGGCCACCGGGCCGACCGGCACGCGCTGCACGGTGTGCGAGAGGATGCCGTCGACGCGCGGCGCCACGGTGCGGCCGTAGAGGCGTTTGCCCTCCTCGGCCTGGAAATCGATGATGTCCGCCGACAGCGTGACCTCGCGTTTCGCTTCGGCCAGCGGCTTGCCCTGTTCGAGTGTGAGCACGGTGGCGATCTCGCCGGCGCGCTCGCGCAGCAGCTCGGCGGCGCGGCGCAGGATCACATAGCGGTCGTGCGGGCGCACGCGGCGCCATTGTTCGAAGCCACGCTGCGCCGACTCGGCGGCTACGGCGAGCTCGGCCGGGCCGGCCAACGGCAGCGTGGCGAGCACGCTTTCATCGGCGGGGTTGATCACCGGGCGCTCGCCGCCCGAGGCCGCGGACAGCCACTGGCCGGCCACGTGCAGGGAGAGATGGGGGTAGGAAGAACTCATGCCGGACACTGTGCCGGCGCCCCCTCTTCACGCGTGATCGGAAATGCGCAAAACCGCCTTGCGGGTTTTCCCCTAGCGTCCCTTCCGAACCCGGGAAAGCGTCTCCGACGGCAGCTCGAAAAAGTGCTTCTTGTAATCCAGCGAAAACTGACCCAGGTGCCAGAAGCCCCAGCGCGCCGCCACGTCCTGCACTGTCGCCCCCGGTGCCGCCTCGCGCAACCCGCGCCGCACCCCGTTGAGCCGCAAGGCCCGCAGGTACTGCGTCGGCGACGTCCCCAGCACATCCTGGAAACAGTAGTTCAGCTTGCGCCGGCTCGCCCCCACCCGGCTGCACACATCCAGGATCGACGGCGGCTCATCCGGGTTCGCCATCATCAGCTCGCAGGCCTTGTCCACCATGCGCTTGCGCCGCGCCAGCGAATCCAGGTCGGAGGTGTCCACGCTCGGCGGCAGCGCCTCGATCCACTCGATCAGGATGTCGTCGCGCAGCTGGTTCAGCGCCGACGGATCGGTGAAATGCTGCGCCAGCGCCAGCGACTCCTTCAGCGCCTGCTGGTGCTTGCGGCGCAGCGCGGCGGCGCTCTCGGGCGTGGGCAGCAGCTCCATCTGCCGCTCCAGCCAGCTGGCCAGCGGCTTCTGGTACATGTGCTCCCACAACGGGTTGAGCAGGCTGCGCTCCACGGTCAGTGCGATCAGGTGGTGCTGCGCCGGCGTGACGAAATCGATCTCGCGCCCGCTGCCGCAGAGGATGGCGTCCGGGTGGACCTTGCGGCCGTCGAAGTACACATCCCCCGTGGGCGCCACCGACATCGCAAACCCGTAGACCTGCTCGCCCAGCCGCCCGCGCTGGCGCAGCGCCAGGCTGGTCTTTTCTTCGGTGAGGCGCACGCCGACCAGCTGCACCAGGGACAGCTCGCCACGAAAGCGCCCGCTGGAGAGCTGCTCGTAGTGCAGCGACCAGTCGCCCTGCGCCGCGGCGTGGGCGTCGATGTCGAAGGTCAGCAGGGACTGGGCCCAGCCGGGCGCTGGCGCATCTTCGGGGGCCTCGGCAGTGGGGTCGCTCATGGCGCGCAGCGTAGCAGCCGCAAGGCCGATTGGGAGAAACCCGGACCACATCGTGCGCAGTTTTGATAACCCGTTCGGTGACCCGTCCCTAGCATCCCGTCCACCCTGGCTCCAAGCGCCAGCGGCACGGATATCCAGATACAACGACGAGGAACAGCCATGAACACCGCTTCCACTTCACTCTCATCGTCCGGGCCCGCCCCGGGCGCCGAACAGTCCCTGCGATCCGGCCGCCTGGGGGTGATCGGCATCGTCTTCTTCGTGGTCGCCGCCGCCTCGCCGCTGGTGGGCATGACCGGCGCGCTGCCCGCCGCCATCCTGCTGGGCAACGGCGCCGCGGCGCCCGGCGCCTACCTGCTGGCTGGACTGACCCTGCTGCTGTTCAGCGTGGGCTACGCCGCCATGAGCCACCAGGTCACCAACTCCGGCGCGTTCTTCGCCTACATCGGTCGCGGCATGGGCCTGCACCTGGGCGTGGGTTCGGCCTTCGTCTCCCTGCTGGCCTACCTGGCCATCCACCTGTCCATCTTCGGCTTCTTCGGCGGGCTGATGGCCGAGCAGGTCGGCGCCCTGCCCTGGTGGGGCTGGTCGCTGCTGGCCTGGGCCGCGGTGACCTGGCTGTCGCTGCGCAGCGTCGACGTGGGCGCACACGTGCTGGGCCTGCTGCTGGGGCTGGAACTGCTGGTGCTGGTGATCACCACGGTGGCCATACTCGTCCAGGGCGGCCCCGAAGGCTGGAACTTCGCCGCCTCGTTCAGCCCGTCCAACATCCTGGCCGGCGGTCTGGCCGGCTCGGCGGGCATCGCACTGGCGTTTGCCTTCGCGTCCTTCGTCGGCTTCGAGGCCACCGCCATCTACGGCGAAGAGTCGATCAACCCCAAGCGCACGGTGCCGCTGGCCACCTATGTGGCCGTGCTGTTCATCACTGTGCTGTTCGCCAGCACCACCTTCGCCGTGGTGACGGGCCTGGGTTCGGGCCAGGTGATGGACCGGGTGGTCGAGCTGTCTTCGGTCGACGGCGCGCCCCTGGTCAACCCCGCCAACGTGCTGTTCACGCTGGCGAGCCAGTACGTCGGCGACTGGCTGGCGGCCATGATGAAGAGCCTGGTGCTCTCCAGCCTGTTCGCCGCCATGCTGGCGTTCCAGAACTCCGCCGCCCGCTACCTGTTCGCCCTGGGCCGCGGCGGCACGCTGCCGGCCGCGCTGGCCAACGTGAACAGCCGCGGCGCGCCCTCGGCGGGCTCGGTCACCGTGTCGGTGATCACGCTGGCCGTGATCGTGCTCTTCGCCCTGGCCGGCCTGGACCCCATCCTCAACATGTTCTTCTGGTTCTCCGGTCTGGCGGTGGTCTCCATCCTGCTGATCGAAATCCTGGTGTGCTTCGCGGTGATCGCCTGGTTCCGCCGCGTGCCCGGTGACTCGAACATCTTCCAGTCGCTGATCGCGCCGGTGCTGGCCACCATCGGTCTGTCGGTGGGCCTGTACCTGCTGATGGCGCGTTTTGGCCTGCTGACCGGGGCCGTGGCCGAGGGCCTGGACCCGACCACGACCTCCTGGGCCATGAACGGTCTGGGCTGGTTCATGGCGCTGCTGCCCTTCGGCGTGCTCGTGGCGGGCTACTTCTTTGCCATGGCCCGGCACAAGGAGAACAAGGAACTGATCCAGGACGTGATTTCCTGACAGGCACAGCGGATGCACGAACCAACACCCGGCATGAACGACACCGAACTCATGGAGAAGCGGCGGGCCCTGCTGGGGCCCAACGTCTCCACCTTCTACCAGCGACCGGTCCACATCGTCCGGGGAGAGGACGTGTGGCTGTGGGACGCGGACGGCCGCCGCTACCTGGACTGCTACAACAACGTGCCCCACGTCGGCCACTGCAACCCGCGGGTGGTGGAAGCGATCTGTGCGCAGAGCCGCCAGCTCAACGTGCACAGCCGCTACCTGCACGAGAACCTGGTGGCCTATGCGGAGAAGCTGACCGCCACCTTCGGCGGTGACCTCTCCAACGCCCTGCTCACCTGCACCGGCTCCGAGGCCAACGACATCGCGCTGCGCATGGCCGAGGCCATGACCGGCAAGCGCGGTGTCATCGCCACCGACGCCACCTACCACGGCAACACCAGCCTGGTCAGCCAGCTCTCCACCAGCAACCCGCCGGCCCACGGCTTCGGGCTGGGCCAGTACGTGCGCCATGTCGAGGCGCCCGACAGCCTGCGCATCGATGACCCCCAGGGGCTGAGGTTTGCTGCCAAGGTGCAGGAACAGATCGACGAGCTGGAGCGCTCGGGCATCGGCTTCGCGGCGCTGATCGTGTGCCCGCTGTTCCTTAACGAGGGCTTCCCGACCCAGGCGCCCGGCTGGCTGAGGCCGACCGAGCAGGTGGTGCGCGCGGCCGGCGGCTTCCTGATCTGCGACGAGGTGCAGTCGGGCTTCGCGCGCAGCGGCAGCCACTTCTGGGCCCACCAGAAGCAGGGCGTGACGCCCGATGTGGTGACCATGGGCAAGCCCATGGGCAACGGCTACCCGGTGGCGGGTCTGGTCACGCGGCCGGAGGTGATGGCGCGCTTCCGCGGCTCCTACCGCTACTTCAACACATTCGGTGGCAACCCCGTGGCCTGCGCCGCGGCGATGGCGGTGCTGGAAGAGATCGGTCAGCGCCAGCTGCAGGCCAACGCCGCGAAGATCGGCGCGCTGGCCGCTCAGGCGCTGAGCGGGCTGGCGGCGAAGTACCCGGCGATCGGCGATGTGCGCCAGAGCGGCATGGTGTTCGGTGTCGAGTTCGTGAAGGACCGGGACACCCTCGCGCCCGCGTCGGAGCTGGCCGACCAGGTGGTCAATGCCCTGCGCGAGCGCGGCGTGCTGCTGTCCAAGCTGGGTCGCCACAAGAACACCCTAAAGATCCGGCCGCCGATGACCTTTTCGGAGGAGCACCTGGGGCTGCTCATGCAGACGCTGGACGAGGTGCTGGCCGGGCTGGCGCCATGACGGACCTCGCCCGGCGGGCGGCCACCGCCTGGGGCCTCGGTCACGCGCGCCTGCGGTTTGTGGCGGGCCGGGAGAACCAGGTCTACCGGCTCACCGTCGCATCGGCCGGGCACTACGCCCTGCGCATCAAGCGGCCGGGCTACCGCAGCAGCGCCGAACTCGAATCCGAACTGCAGTGGATGGCGGCACTGGCCCAGGCCGGCCTGCTGGTGCCCCGGCCCGTGCCGTCGCTGCGCGGCCGGCTGCTCGAAGAAGTGGGCGGCCACCAGGTGGACCTGCTCACCTGGCTGCCCGGCCAGACCCTGGGCGCGGCGCTGCAGGAAGACCCGGCCCCCGACCTCGACCACCTGTTCCATGCGCTCGGGCAACAGATGGCGCGGCTGCACAACGCCTCGGACGCCTGGGCCCCACCGGCGGGTTTCACGCGCGTGCGCTGGGACGCCGAGGGCCTGCTGGGCGAGGCGCCGGTCTGGGGTCGCTTCTGGGAACACCCCGCCCTGTCCGACGACGACCGGCGCCTGTTCGGGCACTTCCGCTGTGCGGCGCAGCGCGAGCTGCAGCGCCTGCAGGACCGGCTCGACTTCGGTCTGATCCACGCCGACCTGGTGCGCGAGAACGTGCTGCTGCACGGCGAGCGCATCGGCCTGCTGGACTTCGACGATGGCGGCTGGGGCTACCGCGCCTTCGACCTGGCGACCACCCTGCTCAAGTTCATCGGGTGGCCCAACTACGCGGTGCTGCGGGACGCCCTGCTGCGGGGCTACCAGGACCTGCGGCCCCTGGACCTGGGCACGCTCGACCTTTTCCTGGCCCTGCGGGCCACCACCTATGTCGGCTGGGTCGTTCCCCGTCTGGGCGAAGACGGTGCACAGGAGCGCAGCCAGCGCTACGTGGCCACGGCCCGCGAGATCTGCCAGCGCTGCCTCCCGCAACTGCAGGCGGCTTGATCCAGCTCAGGGCTGCGTGCAAAACTGGAGCGCAGGCTCTAGAAAACACGCGGGAAAGCCCGCTGCCGTCGGCCGGCCAGGCCCCGGTAGAGTCCGGCATTCACCTGGAGACACGCATGAGCAAGATATCGCCCGACTACCTCGCCCTTCAACGCCTGTACCACTGGGAGAAGACCGCCCCGACGCGGGTGGCCCTGACCCAGCCCATGGGCGCCGGTGCGGTGCAGGACTTCACCTGGGCCCAGGTGGCCGACCACAGCCGGCGCATGGCCGCGCACCTGAAGGCCCAGGGCTGGGCGCCCGGCAGCAAGGTCGCCATCCTGTCCAAGAACTGCGCCTGGTGGATGATGAGCGACCTGGCGATCTGGATGGCTGGCTATGTCTCGGTGCCGCTGTACCCCACGCTGGCGCCCGACACCATCACCCAGATCCTGACCCACAGCGAGTCCAAGGCGCTGTTCGTCGGCAAGCTCGACGGCTGGGAACACATGAAGCCCGGCGTGCCCGCCGGCCTGCCCTGCATGAGCTACCCGCTCTCGCCCGACGACGCGAAGCAGGCCTACGAAGGCTGGGATGCCATCGTGGCGCGCACCGCGCCGATGAAGGAGTCGCCCGTCCGCGGAGAGGACGAGCTGGCCACGCTGATCTACACCTCGGGCACCACCGGCCTGCCCAAGGGCGTGATGCACTCCTTCGGCAATTTCGCCTGGGCGCTGGACCGCGGCCTGCAGCGGATTCCACTGACCCAGGACGACCGCATGCTGTCCTACCTGCCGCTGGCGCACGTGGTCGAGCGCATGCTGGTCGAGCACGGCTGGCTGCGCACCGCCATGCACGTGTATTTCGCCGAGTCGCTGGACACTTTCACCGCCGACCTGCAGCGCTCGCGCCCCACGGTGTTCTTCTCGGTGCCGCGGCTGTGGGTCAAGTTCCAGCAGGGCATCCACCACAAGATGCCGCCGGCCAAGCTGAACCGGCTGCTGGGCATTCCCCTCATCGGTGGTCTGGTGCGCAAGAAGATCCGCAAGGCCCTGGGCCTGGACCAATGCCGCTTCGCCGCGGGCGGCGCGGCGCCCATGCCGCTGGCCCTGCTGGAGTGGTACGGCCAGCTCGGCATTGCCATCAACGAGGGCTACGGCATGACCGAGAACCTGGCGCTCTCGCACATCACCGAAGCCGGAAAGAACCAGCGCGGCACCGTCGGCCCGACCTACCCCGACGTGCAGCAGCGCATCGACCCCGAGACCGGCGAGATCCAGATGAAGAGCCAGGCGCTGATGCAGGGCTACTACAAGGAGCCGGAGAAGACGGCCGAGGTGTTCACCCCCGACGGCTGGCTCAAGACCGGCGACAAGGGCAGCATCGACGCGCAGGGCCTGCTGCACATCACCGGCCGCGTGAAGGACCTGTTCAAGACCGGCAAGGGCAAGTACGTGGCACCGGCGCCGATCGAGGACAAGCTGGTGATGCACGAGGCCATCGAGGCCTGCGTGGTCACCGGCGCCAACCTGGGCCAGCCGCTGGGCATCGCCATGCTCAATGCCGATGCCGTGGCCCAGTCGGCCAGCGCCGAAGGTCGCGCCGCGCTGGAAAGCTCGCTGAGCGCCCACATCAAGTCGATCAACGCCACGCTGGACCCGCACGAGCGGCTGCAGTGCCTGGTGGTGACCACCACCGCCTGGACGGTGGACAACGACGTGATCACGCCGACCTTCAAGGTCAAGCGCAACCGCATCGAAGACCTGTACGCGAAACACTACGAGGCCTGGGAAAACTCCGGCAAGACCGTGCTCTGGCAGTCCTGAGGTAAAAAAAGCGGGATCGGCAGGGAATAAACCGGTGGGCCACGGTGTTTACCGTTTGCCAACCGGTTTTTTTCATTCCCCTTCCAGGAGTTCACCATGTCCCGATTCCCCATCCTTCGCACGGCCGCCGCCCTGACGCTGGGCACCGCCGCACTGATCGGCTGTGCCAGCACCACCAGCAGCACCAGCGCGCCCGGCGGCGTCATGGCGCGCGACGGCATGCTCACCGGCCCCAACGGCATGACGCTCTACACCTTCGACAAGGATGTGGCCGGCAGCGGCAAGAGCACCTGCAACGGCCCCTGCGCCACCAACTGGCCCCCGCTGATGGCCGGCGCTGCCAACGCTTCGGGCGACTACAGCGTCATCACCCGCGACGACGGCGGCCGGCAGATCGCCTACAAGGGCAAACCGCTCTACTACTGGATCAAGGACACCAAGCCCGGCGACAAGACCGGCGACGGCTTCAACAAGGTCTGGCGCGTGGCCACCCCCTGATCCCCCTTGGGCCCCGAAGACACCCTGCCCCACATCCCCCGCCTGCGCCGATACGCGCGGCTGCTCACGGGGGACGCCAGCCGCGCCGACGATCTGGTGCAGGACACGCTGGAACGCGCCTGCCACAAGTGGCCGCTCTGGAAGCCGCGGCCCGACGGCAGCGGCCTGCGCGCCTGGCTGCTGTCGCTGATGCACAACCTGCACCTCAACCAGGTCCGCGACCAGGTGCACGAGCGCGACACGGTCGAACTGGAGGAGCGCCACGAACCCAGCCACGACCCCTTGGCACGGGTGCCCGAGCGGCTGGACCTGGAGCACGCGCTGGCCGAGTTGAGCCCGGTGTTGCGCGAAACCGTGTTGCTGGTCTGTGTGGAAGAGCTGTCCTACACCGAGGCCGCCCAGGTCCTGGGTGTGCCCGTGGGCACGGTGATGTCGCGCCTCTCCCGGGGCCGCGAACAGCTGCGCCGGCTCACCAGCGGAGAGCCTCCGACCGCGGTCACGCCCCGGCTGAAAATCGTTGCCTGAATCATGAACGCCGACCCCATCCCGCCCGTGACCGACGCCGAGCTGCATGCCTGGGTCGACGGCCAGCTGCCGGCCGACCGCTCCGACGCGGTGTCGGCCTGGCTGCAGGACCACCCCGAGGACGCGCGGCGCGTCCAGGACTGGCAGGCCCAGCGCACCGCGCTGCAAGGCCTGCAGCGCAGCGTGCTCGACGAGCCGGTGCCGCTCGCGCTGGCCCGGGCCACCCGCCCGGCGCGCCGCGCCGTCTGGCCGCAGGCGCTCGCCGCCAGCGTGCTGCTGGCGCTGGGCTTCGCTGGTGGCTGGTGGGGCCGCAGTGCCGGCGATCCGGCCGCCCGCCTGGCCGGCGCGACTCCGGGCTTCGTGCAGGAGGCGCGCGTGGCCCACGCGGTCTACACGCCCGAGAAGCGCCATCCGGTCGAGGTCGGCGTGGCCGAGCAGGCGCACCTGATCCAGTGGCTGTCCCGGCGGTTGGGCACGCCGCTCACCGCCCCGCAACTGCAGGAGCAGGGCTTCGCGCTGATCGGCGGGCGCCTGCTGCCCGGACAGAACAGCGAGGCGCGCGCCCTGTTCATGTACGAATCGGCGGCCGGCGAACGCGTGACCCTGCACGTCTCGGTGCTGGGCGACCAGGCCGGCCAGGACACCGCGTTCCAGTTCACACGGGTGGGCGAGACCGAGACCTTCTACTGGGTCGACCGCCGCATGGGCTATGCCCTCAGCGGCAACCTGGCGCGCGAACGGCTGGCGGTGCTGGCTGATGCGGCCTACCGGCAGTTGCCGCGCTGACCAGGGGTCCGGTGCGCTGGGTGATCGCTCAGGCCAGCGCCTGCGCGTGGTGGCGCAGGTGGTCGTCGATGAAGCTGCTGATGAAGTAGTAGCCGTGGTCGTAGCCGGCGTGGCGGCGCAGCGTGAGCGGCTGGCCCGCCTGGGCGCAGGCGGCCTCGAAAGCTTCAGGGTAGAGCTGCTCGGTCAGGAATTTGTCGGCCAGGCCCTGGTCGATCAGGATGCCCCCGGGATATGGCGCCGTCTGCTGCGCCGCCATCAGCAGACCGGCGTCGTGCGTGGCCCAGGTCGACTCGTCCTGCCCCAGGTAACCCAGAAACGCCTTGTGGCCCCAGGGGCACTTCGTCGGCGCACAGATGGGCGCAAAGGCCGAGAGGCTGCGGAACACGCCGGGATGGCGCAGCGCGAGCGTGAGCGCGCCGTGGCCACCCATGGAGTGGCCCGTGATGCCGAGGCGGTCGCCGTCGAGGCCGAATTCGGCCACCACGCCGGGGATCAGGTCCTGCAGCAGGTAGCTCTCCATCTGCCAGTGGCCGGCCCAGGGGTGTTCGGTGGCGTCCAGGTAGAAGCCGGCGCCCACGCCGAAGTCCCAGTGGTGGTCCTCGCCGTCGATGCCGCTGTTGCGCGGGCTGGTGTCGGGGAACAGCAGGGCCAGTCCCAGCTGCGCGGCCATGCGCTGCGCGCCGGCCTTCATGGTCGCGGTTTCTTCGGTGCAGGTGAGACCGGCCAGGTAGGTCAGCAGCGGCACTTTCTGCCCGGCCAGCGCCTGCGGCGGCAGGAACAGCGCAAAGCGCATCGGCAGGCCGATCTGGTTGACCGAGAAGTGTTTGTAGAAGCGCTGCACGCCGCCGAAGCAGCCGTGTTCGCTGAGCAGTTCAAGTCGTTCGAGGGCCATGGTGTTGTTCGTGATGAAAAGAGTCAGCGGCGGATCAGTTCAAGAACTGCGTCGGCAAACGCGCGCGGCGCTTCCTGCGGCAGGTTGTGGCCGATGCCGGGCAGCACGCGGTGCTGGCGCAGGCCGGTGAAACGGTGGGCGTTGGCGGCGGCGGGCTCCCAGGGGCGCACGCCGTCGGCCGTGCCGTCGAAGCTGATGGTGGGCACGGTGATGGGTGGCTGGGCGGCGATGCGGCGCTCCACCGCGGCCACCGCCGGATCGCCCGGCACCAGGCCAAAGCGGTGGCGGTAGGAGTGGATGACCACGTCCACAAAGTCGGGGTGGTCGAAGGCGGCGGCGCTGCGCTCGAAGGTGGCGTCGTCGAACGCCCAGGTCGGCGACCAGAGTGCCCACAGCCGGCGGCACAGCGCGCGCCGGTCCTGCGTCAGCGCCGCGCGGCCGCGCTCGCTGTGGAACAGGTATTGGTACCAGAGGCGCTGCTCGTTCTCGGGCGTGTCCGGCACCATCGCGCGGGCGATGTGCTGCAGGTTGTAGCTGTTGACCGTGACCAGACCGGTGCAGCGTTCGGGCCACAGCGCCGCGACCACGCAGGCAGCGCGGCCGCCCCAGTCGTAGCCGGCCAGCACGGCGCGTTCGATGGACAGCGCGTCGAGCAAAGCCCGCAGGTCATCGCCCAGCACCGCCTGCTCGCCCGAGCGCGGCGTGGCCGCGTCGAGAAAGTGCGTGCCGCCGTAGCCGCGCAGGTAGGGCACGACCACGCGGCAGCCGGCGGCGGCCAGCATCGGTGCAACGTCGACATACGAATGAATGTCGTACGGGAAGCCGTGCATCAACAGCACGGCCGGGCCGTCGGCCGGCCCGGTCATGTGGCAGGCCACCTCCAGCACGCCAGCGCGCACGCGGGTGTCGGCGTTCAGCAGCGGCAGCGCCATGGCGGGCTCAGAACTCGACGACGGAACGGATGGACTCGCCGCGCTTCATCAGCGCAAAGCCTTCGTTGATGTCTTCGAGCTTGAGCTTGTGGGTGATCAGGCTGTCGATGTCGATCTTGCCTTCCATGTACCAGTCGACGATCCTGGGCACGTCGGTGCGGCCACGCGCGCCGCCGAAGGCCGAGCCTTCCCACTTGCGGCCGGTGACCAGCTGGAACGGCCTGGTGCTGATCTCGGCGCCAGCCTCGGCCACGCCGATGATGATGCTGCGGCCCCAGCCCTTGTGCGTGCACTCCAGTGCCTGGCGCATCACCTTGGTGTTGCCGATGCACTCGAACGAGTAGTCGGCGCCGCCGTCGGTCAGCTGCACGATGGCATCGACGATGTTCTCGTGGTCCTTGGGGTTGAGGAAGTGCGTCATGCCGAACTGGCGGGCCATGGCCTCGCGCTCGGGGTTGAGGTCGATGCCGATGATCTTGTCGGCACCCACCATCCTTGCGCCCTGGATCACGTTCAGGCCGATGCCACCCAGGCCGAACACCACCACGTTGGCGCCCGCCTCCACCTTGGCGGTGAACAGCACCGCGCCGATGCCGGTGGTGACGCCGCAGCCGATGTAGCAGACCTTGTCAAACGGCGCGTCCTCGCGGATCTTGGCCAGCGCGATCTCGGGCACCACGGTGTGGTTGGCGAAGGTGCTGGTGCCCATGTAGTGCAGGATGGGCTTTCCGTCGATGGAGAAGCGGCTGGTGGCATCGGGCATCAGGCCCTTGCCCTGCGTGCCACGGATGAGCTGGCAGAGGTTGGTCTTGCGGCTCAGGCAGAACTTGCACTGGCGGCATTCGGGCGTGTAGAGCGGGATGACGTGGTCGCCCTTCTTGAGCGAGGTCACGCCGGGGCCAACGTCCACCACGATGCCCGCGCCTTCGTGGCCCAGGATGGCGGGGAACAGACCCTCGGGGTCGGCGCCCGAGAGCGTGTAGTAGTCGGTGTGGCAGATGCCGGTGGCCTTGATCTCGACCAGCACCTCGCCGAACTTCGGCCCCTGCAGATCGACGGTTTCGATGGTCAGGGGTTCGCCGGCTTTCCAGGCCACCGCAGCGCGTGTTTTCATGGGGTCTCCCGTTGGTTGGAAAACCCTGAGGGTAGCGCAGGACGCTTCAGTTCACCGGTGCGCCGGCCTTGAACCACTGCGCGAACAAGGCCCGTTCGTCCTCGGTCAGGCCGGTGGCGTTGTTCATCGGCATGAGCTTCTGCACCACCACCTGCTGGTAGACCATCTGGGCGTTCTTCTTGAGCTCGTCCGCCGAGTCCAGGCGCACGCCCTTGCTCTGCAAGGCTTCGCCGTGGCACATCACGCAGCGCTGCGCCACCACCGGCTGCAGTTGGGCATAGCCCACAGTGGCCGGCGCCGCTGCCGCCGGCGCGGCGGGCGCGGGCCGCAGCCAGACGATCAGGCCCAGCAGCACCACCACGCCCACGGCCGCGTATTTCCAGGGGTGCGGGTTGCGGCCGAGCTTGTAGCCGTGGCGCATGACGAAGAACTGGCGGATGGCCGCGCCCGCGAACATGATGGCGATCAGGATCAGCCAGTTCTGCGGGTGGGCGTAGGTGAAGCTGTAGTGGTTGCTGAGCATGGCGAACAGCACCGGCAGCGTGAAGTAGGTGTTGTGCACGCTGCGCTGCTTGCCGCGGATGCCGTGGATCGGGTCCACCGGCCGGCCGGCCTTCATGTCGGCCACCATGGTGCGCTGGCCGGGGATGATCCAGAAGAACACGTTGGCGCTCATGGCCGTGGCCAGCATCGCGCCCATGAGCAGGAAGGCGGCGCGGCCGGCGAACATCTGCGTGGCCGCATAAGCCGCGATGCAGACCAGCACCAGCACCAGCGCGCCCACCTTGGCGTCGCCGTTCTTCGTCTGGCCCAGGGTGCGGCAGATGATGTCGTACGCGAACCAGAACACCACCAGAAAGGCCAGTGCCGCGGCAATCGCGCCCGCAGGCGACCATTCCATGACCCGAGGGTCGATCAGGTAGACGCTGGGGCTCCAGAGGTAGGAGATGAGGAACAGCGCAAAGCCCGAGAGCCAGGTGGAATAGCTTTCCCAGTAGAACCAGTGCAGGTGGTCGGGC
Organism: Hydrogenophaga pseudoflava; assembly: GCF_004353865.1. Classification (NCBI taxonomy): domain Bacteria; kingdom Pseudomonadati; phylum Pseudomonadota; class Betaproteobacteria; order Burkholderiales; family Comamonadaceae; genus Hydrogenophaga; species Hydrogenophaga pseudoflava. The sequence goes on along the minus strand of NZ_CP037867.1, from coordinate 1,074,430 downwards.
AGTTTGGGCGGCGCGGCCTTGAACTTGACCGGGTGGTAGAACCCGCCGCCGTGCAGCGCCCAGAGCTCGCCGCCGACGCCGTCCTTCTTGAGCTGTTCGTCCTCGGGCGGTGTGAGGCTGCTGTCGAGAAAGACGAAGTAGAAGGAAGACCCGATCCAGGCGATGGCGACGATGACGTGCAACCAGCGCAGCAGCAGATTGGCCCAGTCGAGCAGATAGGTTTCCATGGCACCTCAACACGTGGACGGTGACACCGTCAGGGTTTGCGACTCACCACCGCGGGCGCTCTGAGCCGACTGAGGGCCGCGTAAATGAGCGCCCGGGCTGAGGCCCAGGCACCCGCTCCGCTGCGACCGGATGAACAAAGTGTATACACTTTTTGGAGACAGTTGGTTCCGTACTTACCCTGAGCGGACAAGCAACAACTGAGCCACCACCGAGGCAGCGATCACCGCCGGCTCCTTGCCGCCAATGCCGGGCAGTCCGATCGGGCAGGTGATGCCCCCGAGTTCATCTTCCGTGAAACCCCGCTCCAGAAGCCGGCGCCGGAAGGTGGCCCATTTGGTCCTGCTGCCGATCAGGCCCACAAACGGCAGGTCGCCCGACGCCCGGCGCCGCTGCAGGCAGGCCGCCACGATGTCCAGATCCTCGGCGTGGGAGAAGCTCATGATCAGCACCCGCGCGCCAGGCGGCAGATCGCGGACCGCGTCCTGCACCGGCTCGGAATGTTCGGCGCACACCGTCGATGGCAGGCGGTCCGGGAACACGCCGTCGCGGCTGTCGATCCAGTGCACCGCGAACGGCAGCGGCGCCAGCGCCCGCACGATGGCCTGCCCGACGTGGCCGCCGCCGAACAGGGCGACCGGCGTGAGCACCGGTGCCAGCCGCTGCCGCAGGGCGCCCGCCTCGGCCAGCGTGACCGGCTCGAAGCGCAGCTCCACCACCCCGCCGCAGCACTGCCCGAGGCTGGGACCGAGCGCCACCCGGTGTGTCCAGGGCATCGACGCGCCGGCTGCCAGCGCGTCCCGGGCCTGCTTCAGCGCGTCCCATTCCAGGTGGCCGCCACCGATGGTGCCGATCTGCCCGTCGGGCCAGACGGCCATCCAGGTGCCGGCCTCCCGCGGCACCGAGCCCTGGGTGTGCGACACCGACACCAGCACCGCCGGTGCCCGCGCCAGGCGTTCAAACAGGGGGGCAAGATCGGGGTGCTGTGTGGCGTGCATGCCAAAAATCCGTCCATATACGCCGATGCGGCGACCGCCTGGCAGTATCCACCGGGTTCTTGCTTGGGCAAGTGGGCAAAGAGCCATAAACTGCATCCTCCCAGCCCTATGGCGCCCTGCCTGGCGGCGACTTCGCCGATCACGAAGACACCGAGAGACAACCATGCACGCTCCAACTGCCCGTTTCATTGCCGCCCACCGACTGGCCTCCCTGGCCGTGGTCGCCCTGCTCGCCGCCTGCGCCTCGCCGGTGCCCACGCCGCCGCCCGCCGAGCCCGCGCTGGAGACCACGGCCCCGCCGTCCGAAGCGCCGGTGGCCATCGAACCGCCGCCCACCTACGTGTCGCACGCGGCCACTCCGCGCGACTACCGCCGCGATGGCGCACAACACATCTACGGCAAGAACGCCCACCGCATCTTCAAGGGCAAGATGCCGCCGCTGCTGCAGGGCGTGGGCACCATGCAGCTGGAGCTGGACCACCGCGGCCGGATCGTCACCATGAACTGGATGCGACCGCCCAGCCATCCGGGCGCCAAGGCCGAGATCGAGCGCGCCATCCAGGAAGCCGCGCCCTACCCCGCGCCAGTGCTCATGGGCCGTGTCTATTACGTCGACACCTGGCTCTGGGACAAGAGCGGGCAGTTCCAGCTCGACACGCTGACCGAAGGGCAGCGAAACAAGTAGCCCCCTGCGCGCCTGACGGCGCTTCCCCCCTGCTGCGCGGGGGGACGGCCCCTGTGGCCGGGCAAAGCCCGCTCCACGGGGCCACTGGATGGGGAGCACGCACTCCGACAACGTCATCGGGGCGCGCTGACTTTTTCGAGGATGCGGTGGAACCGGCTTTGCCGGGCCACTCGCATCGCCCCCTGGGGGGTGACGCCGAAGGCGGCGCGGGGGGATCGTTTCTAGCTGCCTCTGTACGTGCTGTAGCTCCAGGGGCTGACCAGCAGCGGCACGTGGTAGTGCTGGTCGGTATGGGCGACGCCGAAGTCCAGCGCCACGCGGTTCAGGAAATTGGGCTCGGGCAGCGCCACCCCCCTGGCCGCGAAATAACCCTTCACATCGAACACCAGCCGGTAGGTGCCGACCTTCAGGCTGGCGTTGTCGTACAGCAGCCCGTCCGGGTTGCGGCCGTCGTGGTTCAGCGTGAAGCGCCTGACCAGCGTGGCCTGCTCGCCCTCGGTGGTGTAGAGCTCGACGGCCATGCCTGCCGCGGGGCAGCCGTGCATCGTGTCCAGAACGTGGGTGCTCAGGCCCATGGTGAAGTCCTCGTGAAGTTCGGTCGACCAAAAGTGTATACACTTTTTGTTTTTCTGGATATGATGACTTCATGGAAACGTCCAGCACCAGCCAGATCGTCGAGTCGCTGACCCGGGCCATCGTCGAGCACCGCCTGCACCCGGGCACCAAGCTCGCCGAGCAGAAACTGGCCGACCACTTCGGGGTGTCGCGCACCCTGGTCCGCCAGGCCCTGTTCCAGCTGTCCCAGAACCGCCTGATCCGGCTCGAACCCGCGCGCGGCGCCTTTGTGGCCGCCCCCTCGGTGGAGGAGGCCAAGCAGGTGTTCGCGGTGCGGCGCATGCTGGAAGTCGAGATGACACGCGCGTTCGCGCGTCAGGTCAGCCCCGCCAAGCTCAAAGCCCTGCGCGAGCACGTGGCCCAGGAGAAACAGGCCGTGAACAACCAGGACGTGCCCGGCCGCACCGAGCTGCTGGGCGACTTTCACGTGCGCATGGCCGAACTCATGGGAAACGAGGTGCTGGCCGAGCTGCTGCGCGACCTGATCTCGCGCTGCGCCCTGATCACGCTGATGTACCAGAGCACCGCCGCCGCCGAGCACTCCAACGAAGAGCACGCCGACATCGTCAAGGCGCTCGCCGCCAGGGACGAAGAACTGGCCGTGCGCCTGATGAACGAACACCTGCTGCATGTGGAGGAGGGCCTGACCTTCGACCGCAAGCTGCCCACCAACGACCTGTCCCTGGCCCTTTCTTCCTGAGCACCCGCATGATCTACGACAGCACCGCCCCCTACCCGCGCGACCTGATCGGCTACGGCCGCGACGTGCCCCACGCCCGCTGGCCGGGCGGTGCGCGCATTGCGGTGCAGTTCGTCCTCAACTACGAAGAGGGCGGCGAAAACTGCGTGCTGCATGGCGACAAGGCCAGCGAACAGTTCCTCTCGGAAATGTTCAACCCGGCCGCCTTCGAGGCCCGCCACATCAGCATGGAAGGCATCTACGAGTACGGCTCACGCGCGGGCGTCTGGCGCATCCTGCGCGAGTTCGAGAAGCGTGGCCTGCCGCTGACCGTGTTCGGCGTATCGACCGCCCTGCAGAAGCACCCGGAGCTGACCGCGGCGTTCAAGGAACTCGACTACGACATCGCCTGCCACGGTCTCAAGTGGATCCACTACCAGAACGTGGACGAGGCCACCGAGCGCGCCCACTTGGCCGAGGCGATGCAGATCATCGAAGGGCTGACGGGCGAGCGCCCGCTGGGCTGGTACACCGGCCGCGACAGCCCCAACACGCGCCGCCTGGTGGCCGACTTCGGCGGCTTCGAATACGACAGCGACTACTACGGCGAGGACCTGCCGTTCTGGATGAAGGTGCGCAAGACCGACGGAACGGACGCGCACCAGCTCATCGTGCCCTACACCCTCGACTGCAACGACATGCGCTTCGCACTGCCGCAGGGCTATTCGCACGCCGACCCGTTCTTCCAGTACATGAAGGACACCTTCGACGCGCTCTACGCCGAAGGCGACCCTGACGGACTGGACCGTCCCAAGATGATGAGCATCGGCATGCACTGCCGCCTGCTCGGCCGCCCCGGCCGCATCACCGCGCTGCAGCGCTTCCTGGACCACATCCAGTCGCACGACCAGGTGTGGGTGGCGCGCCGGCTGGACATCGCGCGCCACTGGAAGGCCACGCACCCGCTGAACCCTGCCTGAGGTCGCCCCCATGCCCCTGACCCTGGACCAACTCAATGCCGCGCCCCTGCCCGAGGCGCTGCAGATGCTCGACGGCCTGTACGAGCACTCCCCCTGGATCGCCGAGCGCGCGCTGGCGCAGCGCCCATTCGCCTCGCTGGCGCAGCTCAAGCACGCCATGACGCGGGTGCTGGACGAGGCCGGTGTCGAACCGCAGCTGGCCCTGATCCGCGCCCACCCGGAACTGGCCGGCAAGGCCATGGTGAGCAAGACGCTGACGGCCGAGTCCACCAACGAACAGACCAAGGCGGGTCTCACGAACTGCACGCCGGAAGAGTTCGCGCACATCCAGCAGCTCAACGCCGACTACAACGCGCGCTTTGGCTTCCCCTTCATCCTGGCGGTGCGCGGCCCGCGGGGCACCGGCCTCACCAAGGCACAGATCATCGAGGCCTTCGAGCGCCGCGTGCACGGCCACCCGGACTTCGAACGGCAGGAGTGCCTGCGCAACATCCACCGCATCGCCGAGATCCGGCTGAACGACAAGTTCGGCTTCGAGCCGGTGGACGGTCAGTTGGTATGGGACTGGCAGGAGAAGCTGGCCCAGCACAGCGACCCGGGTTATGCCGAGAAGGGCCAGCTGACCGTCACCTACCTCACCGACGCGCACCGCGCCTGCGCCCAGCGCATCAGCCACTGGATGAAGGACTGCGGGTTCGACGAAATCGAGATCGACGCCGTGGGCAACGTGGTGGGTCGCTACCACCCGGCCGCGCCCGGCGCCAAGTACCTCATCACCGGCAGCCACTACGACACCGTGCGCAACGGCGGCAAGTACGACGGCCGCCTGGGCATCTTCGTGCCCATGGCCTGCGTGCAGAAGCTGCACGCGGCCGGCCAGCGCCTGCCCTTCGGCATCGAGGTCGTGGGCTTCGCGGAAGAAGAAGGCCAGCGCTACAAGGCCACCTTCCTCGGCTCGGGCGCGCTCACTGGCCACTTCGACCCCGCCTGGCTGGACCAGAAGGACGCCGATGGCATCACCATGCGCGAGGCCATGCAGCACGCCGGCCTGTGCATCGACGACATTCCCAAACTGCAGCGCGACCCGGCGCAGTACCTGGGCTTCATCGAGGTGCACATCGAGCAGGGGCCGGTGCTCAACGAGCTGAACCTGCCGCTGGGCATCGTCACCAGCATCAACGGCAGCGTGCGCTACCTCGGCGAGGTGATCGGCATGGCCAGCCACGCCGGCACCACGCCCATGGACCGCCGGCGCGATGCCGCGGCCGCGGTGGCCGAGCTGATCCTTTACGCGGAACAGCGCGCCGCGCAGGACGGCGACTCGGTCGCCACCGTGGGCATGCTGCAGGTGCCTAATGGTTCCATCAACGTGGTGCCCGGTGCCTGCAAGTTCAGCCTGGACATGCGCGCGCCCACCAATGCGCAACGCGATGCGCTGGCGCAGGACGTGCTGGCGAAGCTGGCCGAGATCTGTGAACGCCGCGGGCTGCGCCACACCCTGGAAGAAACCATGCGCGCCGCCGCCGCGCCCAGCGCCCCCGAATGGCAGGCGCGCTGGGAAGCGGCCTGCACCGCACTGGGCGTGCCGCTGCACCGCATGCCCAGCGGCGCGGGCCACGACGCGATGAAGCTGCACGAAATCATGCCGCAGGCCATGCTGTTCGTGCGCGGCGAAAACAGCGGCATCAGCCACAACCCGCTCGAATCCAGCACCGCCGACGACATGGACCTGGCCGTCAAGGCCTTCGACCACGTGCTGCACCAACTGACCACCGAATCCCACTGAAAGCCGCCATGACCACCGCCCAACAGCAACTCGACGCCTGGATCGACGCCCACTTCGACGAGGAAGTGAAGTTCCTGCAGGAACTCATCCGCGTGCCCACCGACACGCCCCCTGGCAACAACGCGCCGCACGCCGAGCGCACCGCCGAACTGCTCGCCGCGATGGGCCTGACCGCCGAGAAGCACGCCGTGCCCGAGGCCGAGGTCAAGGCCGCCGGTCTGGAAACCATCACCAACCTGATCGTGCGCCGCCGCTTCGGCGACGGCGGTCAGACCATCGCGCTCAACGCCCACGGCGACGTGGTGCCGCCCGGTGAGGGCTGGACCCACGACCCCTATGGCGGCGAGATCGCGGACGGCAAGATCTACGGCCGCGCCGCCGCGGTGAGCAAGTGCGACATCGCCAACTTCACCTTCGCGATCCGTGCGCTGGAATCGCTCGGTCTTCCACTCAAGGGCGGCGTCGAGCTGCACGTGACCTACGACGAGGAGTACGGCGGCGAGGTCGGCCCCGCCTGGCTGCTGGACAAGGGCCTGACCAAGCCCGACCTGATGATCGCCGCCGGCTTCAGCTACCAGGTGGTGGTGGCGCACAACGGCTGCCTGCAATTGGAAGTGACGGTGCATGGCGACATGGCCCACGCCGCCATTCCCGACAGCGGCACCGACGCGCTGCAGGGCGCGGTGCACATCCTGAACGCGCTGTACGCCCTGAACGCCGACTACCTGAAGGTGCGCTCGGACGTTGAAGGCATCACCCACCCCTACCTCAACGTCGGCCTGATCCAGGGCGGCACCAACACCAACGTGATCCCCGGCAAGGTGGTGATCAAGCTGGACCGCCGCATGATTCCCGAGGAAGACCCGGCCGAGGTCGAGGCTGCGCTGCGCCGCACCATCGCCGAGGCCGCCGCCCGCTACCAGCCCCCGCGCGGCGGGCGCGCCATCAGCGTGGATGTCAAGCGCATCCTGCTGGCGCGCGCGCTCAAGCCCCTGCCGGGCAACAAACCTCTGGTCGAGGCCCTTCAGAAACACGGCAGCGAGCTGTTCGGCGAACCCATCCCCGCCGTCGGCACGCCGCTCTATACCGACGTGCGCATCTACGGCGAACACGGCATCCCGGGCGTGATCTACGGCGCCGGCCCCCGCACAGTGCGCGAGTCGAACGCCAAGCGCGCCGACGAGAACCTGGTGCTGGAAGACCTGCGCCGCGCCACCAAGGTGGTGGCTCGCACCTTGCTGGACCTGTTGAAGTCCGCATGAACGCGCCCCCCACCCCGTGACACAATGACCGCCCGCCCCGCCGGGCGGTTCGCACTCTGGAGACCTCATGACCCCCGCCGAACAAGCCCTGCGCGACGCCGCGCTCGAATACCACCGCTCGCCCAACAAGGGCAAGATCGCCGTCGTCCCGACCAAACCGCTGTCCAACCAGCGCGACCTGTCGCTGGCCTATTCGCCGGGCGTGGCCTTTCCCTGCCTGGCCATCGAGGCCGAGCCGGCCCTGGCCTCGGAGTACACCAGCCGCGGCAACCTGGTGGGCGTGATCACCAACGGCACGGCCGTGCTGGGCCTGGGTGACATCGGCCCGCTGGCCTCCAAACCGGTGATGGAGGGCAAGGGCTGCCTGTTCAAGAAGTTCGCCGGCATCGACGTGTTCGACATCGAGCTGGCCGAGCGCGACCCGGACAAGCTGGTCGACATCATCGCGGCGCTGGAGCCCACGCTGGGGGGGGTGAACCTGGAAGACATCAAGGCGCCCGAGTGCTTCTACATCGAGCGCAAGCTGCGCGACCGCATGAAGATCCCGGTCTTCCACGACGACCAGCACGGCACGGCCATCATCTCCAGCGCGGCGCTGATCAACGGCCTGGAACTGGTCAAGAAGGACATCGGCGCTGTCAAGGTCGCTGTCAGCGGCGCGGGTGCGGCGGCCATCGCCTGCCTGGACCTGATGGTCAACCTGGGCGTGAACATCGAGAACATCCTGGTCTGTGACTCCAAGGGCGTGATCCAGACCGAACGCGACGACGCCAAGGCCGGCAAGCTGGACGAGTCCAAGCAGCGTTACTGCCGCACCTCGTCGGCGCGCACCCTGGCCGACGCCATGAACGGCGCCGACGTGTTCCTGGGCTGCTCGGCGGCCGGCGTGGTGGACGCCGACATGGTCAAGAGCATGGCGCGCCAGCCCATCATCCTGGCGCTGGCCAACCCCGAGCCCGAGATCCGCCCCGAAGTGGCCAAGGCCGCGCGGCCGGACTGCATCATCGCCACCGGCCGTTCGGACTACCCGAACCAGGTCAACAACGTGCTTTGCTTCCCTTACATCTTCCGTGGCGCGCTGGACTGCGGCGCGACCAAGATCACGGAAGAAATGAAGATGGCCTGCGTGCGCCAGATCGCCGACCTGACCAAGGCCGAGACCAGCGACGAAGTGGCCGCCGCCTACGCCGGGCAGGACCTGGTGTTCGGCCCCGACTACATCATCCCCAAGGCTTTCGACACGCGCCTGATCCTCAAGATCGCTCCGGCCGTGGCCCAGGCTGCCGCCGACTCGGGCGTTGCGACCCGCCCGATCACCGACATGGACGCCTACCGCCAGTCGCTCTCGCGCTTCGTGACGCAGACCGGCATCCTGATGCGCCCGATCTTCAACGCCGCCAAGGCCCTGCCTGCGAACAAGAAGCGCGTGGCCTACGCCGACGGCGAGGACGAGCGCGCGCTGCGCGCCGCGCAGATGGCGATCGACGACGGCCTGGCCACGCCGATCCTGATCGGCCGCCCGGCCGTGATCGAGGCGCGCATCCAGAAGGCGGGCCTGCGCATCCGCCTGGGTGTGGACGTCGAGAACGTCAACCCCGAGGGCGACCCGCGCTTTCGCCAGTACTGGGAGCACTACCACGGCCTGATGAAGCGCAACGGCGCCACGCCCGAAGTGGCCAAGGCCGCCGTGCGCCGCTCCAACACCATCATCGGCTCGCTGATGCTGTCGCTGGGCGATGCGGATGCGCTGATCTGCGGCCTGGTCGGCACCTACGCCACCCATCTGGAGCGCATCGACGCCATCCTGGGCAAGGCGCCGGGCGTGAACAACTACGCCGCGGTCAACGCGCTGATGACGGCCAGCGGCCCGCTGTTCATCGCCGACACCTACGTCAACGAGGACCCGGCGGCCGAGCAGCTGGCCGAGATCGCCTGGATGGCGGCGCAGCAGGTGCAGCGCTTCGGCCTGCCACCCAAGGTGGCCTTCCTCTCGCACTCCAGCTTCGGTTCCAGCAAGCGCGCGTCGGCGAAGAAGATGCGCGCCGCGCGCGACCTGTTCGTGGCCCAGCATCCGGGCATCGAGTGCGACGGCGAGCTGCACGGCGACGCCGCGCTGCAACCCGAGATCCGCCAGGCCTACCTGGGCGACTCGACGCTGAGCGGCTCGGCCAACCTGCTGGTCTGCCCCAACGTGGACGCCGCCAACATCCTCTACAACGTGCTCAAGACCACCGCCAGCGGCGGCGTGACCGTGGGCCCGGTGCTGACCGGCGTGGCCCGCCCCGCCTACATCCTGACGCCGGCCGCCACCGTGCGCCGCGTGCTCAACATGACGGCCCTGGCCGCAGCGGCCAGCCCGCGCGGCTGAGCGGCCACCCGCCCGGCACACAGGGACGCTCCGGCGTCCCTTTTTTTGTGCCCGCGGCCCGGACGCCACCCGTCGGCCAGCGCCGCTCACGAGGGTTTCCCCGATGTCTTCGCCAGATACGGGTACACATAATGTGTATACAGTTTTGCATGCAAAAGGAGATGCCATGTCAACAACGGTGCACCCCGTGGACGAACAACTGCCCGGCAGCAAGCTGACCGCGCTGGGCCTGCAACATGTGCTGGTGATGTACGCGGGCGCGGTCGCGGTTCCGCTGATCGTCGGCCGGGCCCTCAAGCTCAGCCCGCAGGAGGTGGCCATGCTGATCTCGGCCGACCTGTTCTGCTGCGGCATCGCCACGCTGATCCAGGCGCTGGGCGTCACGCAGTGGTTCGGCATCAAGCTGCCCGTGATGATGGGCGTGACCTTCGCCGCCGTCGGCCCCATGGTGGCCATCGCCAACACCACCCCCGGCACCGACGGCGCGCGCATGCTGTTCGGCGCCATCATCGGCGCGGGAGTCATCTCCATCGTGATCGCGCCGATGGTCAGCCGCCTGCTGCGCTTCTTTCCGCCGGTGGTCACCGGCACCATCATCGCCGTCATCGGCATCAACCTGATGCGCGTAGGCATCAACTGGATCTTCGGCAACCCGGTGGGCCCCACCGCGCCGTCGGTGGTGCCGCCGGAGCACAGCGAGTGGCTGAGCACGCTGCGCAGCGCCGCGGCCGCCGGCACCCCCGGCTACCCGCCTGTGCCGCAGGGCCTGACCCTGGCACCCACCGAGCCCAACCCGCGCTACGCCGCCCTGCCGGGCATCGCGGTGTCGGCCGTGGTGCTGGCCACCATCCTGCTGGTGGCCCGGTTTGCCAAAGGCTTCCTGGCCAACATCTCGGTGCTGATCGGCATCGTGGTCGGCGGGGTCATGGCGACCATGATGGGCATGATGCATTTCGACAAGGTCGGCCAGGCCAAGTGGGTGGACGTGGTGCTGCCCTTCCACTTCGGCATCCCCATCTTCGACCCGGTCATGGTGCTGACCATGACGCTGGTGATGATCGTGGTGATGATCGAATCCACCGGCATGTTCCTGGCCCTGGGCGAGATGACGGACCGCAAGATCGACCAGCCGGCGCTGGCCCGCGGTCTGCGCACCGACGGCCTGGGCACCCTCATCGGCGGCATCTTCAACACCTTCCCCTACACCAGCTTCTCGCAGAACGTGGGCCTGGTCGCGGTCACCGGCGTCAAGAGCCGCTTCGTCTGCGTGGCCGCCGGCGTCATCCTGCTGGTGCTGGGCCTGCTGCCCAAGATGGCGGCGCTGGTGGAGTCGCTGCCCACCGTGGTGCTGGGCGGTGCGGGTCTGGTGATGTTCGGCATGGTGGCGGCCACCGGCATCCGCATCCTGGGTGGCGTGGACTTCAAGACCCAGCGCAACAACGCCCTGATCGTGGCGATTTCCATCGGCGTGGGCATGATCCCGCTGATCGCGCCCAAGTACTCGCAGTGGATGCCGCACGCCATCCACCCGCTGATCGAGTCGGGCATCCTGCTGGCGTCGATCAGTGCCGTGCTGCTGAACCTGTTCTTCAACGGCGGCAAGGCCGATGAAGCCGCCGCCATCCACGCGGCGAAACAGGCGGAAGCCCACTGAATCGGGCCCCACGCTCCGGCGCCGGATTCACGTCCCCCAAGCTCCGCAGGGGCCCCACACGGGGCCCCTTTTTTGTGCGCGCCGCACCAATACAGGGTTAGTCAGGATGACGCCCCCGCCGGGAGCCCCAAAAATCTGTATACACCTTCTGTGTTCAATGCGCAGGCCGCGCCCGCGCCTGGCATCGAAATTGCTGACCCGCTTTCAGCACCCTTCCGCATCCCTGAGCGCCCCACCCCGACGGAGACCCTCGCCATGAACAAACGCCACCTTCTCAAGTTCACCGCCGCCCTGGCCGCCGCAGCCGCTTTCGGCAGCGCCTCCGCCCAGACGCCCATCAAGTTCCAGCTCGACTGGCGCTTCGAAGGCCCTGCCGCGCTGTTCCTGCAGTCGGAAGCCAAGGGCTACTACAAGGCCGCCGGCCTGAACGTCACCATCGACGCCGGCAACGGCTCCGGCGGCACCGTCACCCGTGTGGCCTCCGGCACCTACGACATGGGTTTTGCCGACATGGCCGCGCTGATGGAATTCCACGCCAACAACCCGGACGCGCCCAACAAGCCGGTGGCCGTGATGATGGTCTACAACAACACGCCCGCCGCCGTGCTGGCCCTCAAGAAGAGCGGCATCACCAAGCCCGCCGACCTCAATGGCAAGAAGCTCGGCGCCCCGGTGTTCGACGCCGGTCGCAAGGCCTTCCCGATCTTCCAGAAGGCCAACGGCGTCGGCAATGTGGCCTGGACCTCGATGGACCCGCCGCTGCGCGAGACCATGCTGGTGCGCGGCGACATCGACGCCATCACCGGCTTCTCCTTCACCTCGCTGCTCAACCTGGAAGCACGCGGTGTGAAGACCGAGGACGTGGTCATCCTGCCCTATGCCGACCATGGCGTGAAGCTGTACGGCAACGTGGTGATCGCCAGCCCCAAGCTGATCAAGGAGAACCCGGCCGCGGTCAAGGCATTCCTCGCGGCCTTCGCCAAGGGCGCCAAGGAAGTCATGGCCAACCCGGCCGCCACCATCGAGACCGTCAAGGCACGCGACGGCATCATCAACGTGGCCCTGGAAACCCGCCGCCTGCAGCTGGCGGTGGACTCGGTGATCGCCAGTCCCGATGCGCGCAAGGAAGGCTTCGGCCAGATCGTGCCCGGCCGCATGGCGCTGATGGCCTCGCAGGTGTCCGACGCCTACGGCACCAAGAACCGCGTCGACGTGGCGCAGGTGTGGAACGGTTCCATGCTGCCGTCGGCGGCCGAACTCAACGTGCTGCCCCCGGCCAAGAAGTGATGCCCGGCGCGCCCTCCGGGGCCGACCAGGCCTTCGTCCACTTCGACGGAGTCTGGCTGGCCTACAACGACGACCTGCTGGCGAAGAACATCTTCGCCGTCGAGGACATCAACCTGAAGGTGCGGCGAGGCGAGTTCATCGCCATCGTCGGGCCTTCGGGCTGTGGCAAGTCCACCTTCATGAAGCTCACCACCGGGCTGAAGATGCCCAGCATGGGCAAGATCACCATCGACGGCCAGCCCGTCAACGGCCCGCTGAAAATTTCGGGCATGGCCTTCCAGGCGCCGAGCCTGCTGCCCTGGCGCACGACGCTGGACAACGTGCTGCTGCCGCTGGAGATCGTCGAACCCTTCCGGCACCAGTTCAAGGACCGGCGCAAGGAGTTCGAGGAGCGGGCGAAGAAGCTGCTGGCCAGCGTGGGCCTGGGCGGCATGGAGAAGAAGTTTCCCTGGGAACTCTCGGGCGGCATGCAGCAGCGCGCCAGCATCTGCCGCGCGCTCATTCACGAACCCAAGATGCTGCTGCTGGACGAGCCCTTCGGCGCGCTCGATGCCTTCACCCGCGAGGAGCTGTGGTGCACGCTGCGCGACCTGTGGGAAGCGCAGCAGTTCAACGTCATCCTGGTCACGCACGACCTGCGCGAGAGCGTGTTCCTGGCCGACACGGTGTACTGCATGAGCAAGAGCCCGGGCCGGTTCGTGGTGCAGCGCGAGATCCCGATTCCGCGCACCCGCGACCTGGAAGTGACCTACACGCCCGAGTTCACCGACATCGTCCATGAACTCAGAGGGCACATTGGAGCCATGCGAAAAGCAGGCGCCATGATCAACCAGTGAAAGCCATCACATGAACAAGAAACAGATGGAGCGCTGGTCGCCTTTTCTGCTGCTGGTCGCGATCATCGTGATCTGGGAAGTGATCTGTAGCGGCTTCCAGGTCTCGGAGTTCATCTTCCCCAGCCCCTCGCGCATCTGGGAACAGACGGTGGAGTTCAAGGAGGTGATCCTGGGCCACGCCTGGCGCACCTTCTGGGTCACCATGGCCGGGTTCGCCATCGCCATCGTGGTGGGCGTGCTGCTCGGCTTCCTGATCGGTTCGTCGCGCATCGCCTATGCGGCGGTCTACCCGCTGATGACAGCCTTCAACGCCCTGCCCAAGGCGGCCTTCGTGCCCATCCTGGTGGTGTGGTTCGGCATCGGCGCGGGGCCGGCCATCCTCACGGCCTTCCTCATCAGCTTCTTCCCCATCATGGTCAACATCGCCACCGGCCTGGCCACGCTGGAGCCCGAGCTGGAAGACGTGCTGCGGGTGCTCGGTGCCCGGCGCTGGGACGTGCTGGTCAAGGTGGGCCTGCCACGCTCCATGCCCTACTTCTACGGCTCGCTCAAGGTCGCCATCACGCTCGCCTTCGTGGGCACCACGGTGTCGGAGATGACCGCCGCCAACGAAGGCATCGGCTACCTGCTGATCTCGGCCGGCAGCTCGATGCAGATGGGCCTGGCGTTCAGCGGCCTGCTGGTGGTCGGCATCATGGCCATGGTGATGTACGAGCTGTTCAGCTTCATCGAGAAGCACACCACCGGCTGGGCCCACAGAGGATCGCAAGGCTGATGAACGACGACCAGATCGCGCGGCACCTGCGCCGCGCCAACGACGTGGCCCTGCGCGCGATGCAGATGGGCCGCCACCCCTTCGGTGCGCTGCTGGTGGCGCCCGACGGCGAGACGGTGCTGGCCGAGCAGGGCAACATCGACACCGTGCACCACGCCGAGGCCACTCTGGCGCGCACGGCCTCGCTCAACTACCCGGCGGGCTTCCTCTCGGGCTGCACCCTGGTGACCACCTTCGAGCCCTGCGCGATGTGCGCCGGCACCGTCTACTGGGCCAACATCGGCCGCATCGTCTACGGCGCCAGCGAAGAGGCCCTGCTGGCCCTCACCGGCAACCACGCCGAGAACCCCACGCTGTCCCTGCCCTGCCGCGAGCTGATCGCGCGCGGGCAGAAGGCCATCGAGGTCATCGGCCCGATCCCGGCGCTGGAGGCCGAGATGGTGGCGCCGCACCAGGATTTTTGGAAACGATAGAGCGGCTCAGGTGCGACATATGCCGCTCCAGAATGCCGTGGAACCGGCTCTGCCGGGCCACAGGCATTGCCCCCTGGGGGGTGACGCGAAGCGGCGCGGGGGGCTATCCTGAGTCTTATGCCCTGGCACGCCCGTCTTTCCCTCGACTACCAGCGACACGGTGAACGCACCGTCCTGCAGCACTCGCACGACGGCCCGCTGCGCATCTTCAAGAGCCTCTACCCCGAGGGCGACGCGGTCTGCCACAACGTGATCGTGCACCCGCCGGGCGGTCTGGTCGGCGGGGACGTGCTGGACATCGGCGTGCAGGTCGGCGCCGGCGCCCATGCCCTGGTCAGCACCCCGGGCGCCACCCGCTTCTACGCCAGCGACGAGGCCTTCGCCACACAACAGGTGCGGCTGCAGCTGGACGCGGGCGCGCGGCTGGAGTGGCTGCCGCTGGAAACCATTGCCTACCCCGGCTGCCGGGCCGACAACCGCTGGAGCGCCACCCTGGCCGAGGGCGCCGAGCTGATGGCCTGGGACGTCACCGCGCTGGGCCTGCCCGGTGCGGCCCAGCCCTACGAGCAGGGCGAGTTCCGGCAGCGGCTGGAGATTCCCGGCTGCTGGCTGGAGCAGGCGCGCATCGCCGCGCACGACCGGCGTCTGCTGGACTCACCCCTCGGTCTGGGCGGCCACCGCTGCCTGGGCACGCTGGTGTTCGCCACCGGCGGCCCACTGGCGCGCGAGCGGCGCGAGCACCTGCTGGAGGTGGCGCGCGAAGCCCTGCAGCAAGCCCCGGCCGGGGTGGTGGCCGGCACCACCTGCCCCAACGACCGGGTGCTGGCGGTGCGGGCCGTGGCGCCGCTGGTGGAGCCGCTGATGGCCGGCCTGCAGGCCGTATGGGCGGCGCTGCGCCCGGCGGCCTGGGGCCTGCCGGGCGACGCCCCCCGCATCTGGCGGGTCTGATCCTCCGTCGAACTGCCCGGGTTTTGCGGCGTTGTTCGGCCGATCGGGCCTGGGCCTGCCTGCACAGAATCGGGGCAGGATCCACCACGACCATCACCACCCCGGCCGCGCCCCCGCCCCCGCCCACCATGTCTGCCCCGCTCCATGACGCCAAAGCGCTCGTCATCGACGGCAACCCGCTGTCGCGGTCGATCATCGTCGGGCAGCTGCGGGACGCCGGCGTGGGAACCATCGTGCAGTGCCCCCGCGTCGCGGACGCCCGCACCAAACTGGAGACCTGGCCCTTCGACGTCGTGATCTGCGAGCAGTATTTCGACCGCGAGGCCACCACCGGGCAGGAACTGCTGGACGACCTGCGCCGCAACCAGTTGCTGCCGTTCTACACGGTGTTCGTGATGGTGACGTCCGAAGCCTCGTACAGCAAGGTGGCCGAGGCCGCCGAATCGGCCCTGGACGCCTACCTGCTCAAACCCCACACGGCCGCGGGCCTGGTGGAGCGCATCGTGCAGGCGCGCGACCGCAAGGACGCGCTCCGGCACATCTTCACCGCCATCGACGAACAGCGGTTCGACGAGGCCGCGCAGATGTGCAAGGCGCACTTCGAGCAGCGCAAGCCCTACTACCTCTACGCGGCCCGCATCGGGGCCGAGCTGATGCTGCGCGGCGGCCACCTGCACGAGGCCGAGATGTTCTACGAGGCCGTCATCGCGGCCAAGACGCTGCCCTGGGCCAGGCTGGGCGTGGCCCGTGCGCAGGTCGAGGGCGGCTTCCAGCAGCGCGCTGTCACCACGCTGGAGAGCCTGATCGAGACCGACCCGGGCTACACCGACGCCTACGACATCATGGGCCGCGCCCAGTTCGAGCTGGGCAACTTCCAGGCCGCGCTCGCCACCTTCAAGCGCTCCACCATGCTCACGCCCTCGTCGGTCAACCGGCTGCTCAAGCACGGCATGATGGCCTGGTACGCCGGCGAGCGCGAGGAAGGGATCGAGATGCTCGACCGCGCCACCCGCCTCGGCCTGGACTCCAAGCTCTACGACCCCCAGGCCCTGGTGCTGCTCGCGTTCGCCCGCCTGGACAACGCCGAACACAAGGGCCTGCAGCGCTGCCGCGAGCAGATGGAACGCATCCGCGACCGGTACCCCGACAACCCGCGCCCGCTGCGGCTGCTGGAGGTGATCGAGGCGCTGGTCGCGATCCAGGACTACCAGACCGCGCAGGCGCTGGACGACGTGCGGCGCATGGCCAAGACCATCCACCAGCCGGCGTTCGATGTCGAGTCGGCCTGCAACCTGCTGGCGCTGATGACGCGGCTGGCGATGCGCTCGATCCAGCTCTACGAAGTCGACGCCGCGGTGGACACCATGGCGCTGCGCTTCTGCACCAGCCGGGCCCTCACCGAGCTGCTGGTCTGCGCCGCCACGGGCCGCCAGGACTTCATCAACCGCGTGCGCAGCGGCCACGCCCACATCCTCAAGCAGACCGAAGAGGCCATGTCCCTGAGCCTCAAGGGCGATCCGCAGGCCGCGGTGGTCAAGCTGCTGAACGACGGGGAGCAGACGCTCAACGCCAAGATCATCGAGTCGGCCCACCTGGTGCTGCAGCGCTACGAGGCGCGCATCCCCGACCACGAAGAACTGCAAAAGAAGGCGCAGGCCATGCGCGAGCGCTACCGCACCACCGACATCCACGCCGGCCTGGGCGAACAGGCGCACACCGGCCGTGCGGCGGGCGGCATGTCCCTGTCGTCGGGCTACAAGCCGCCCCAGAAGAACGAAGGCCTGCTGGCCAACGTGAACGCTGTGGGGGCCTGACGATCCGGCGCAGCGGCGGAGCGTGGGGGCCTAGATCGCCACCAGCTGGCGGATGTTCTTCGCCTGCATTTCAGAGCCCGGCCCACTGGCGATCACCTCGCCGCGCTCCATCACCACGTACTGGTCGGCCAGTTCTTCCGCGAAGTCGTAGTACTGCTCCACCAGCACGATGGCCATGTTGCCGCGGTCGGCCAGCATGCGGATGACCTTGCCGATGTCCTTGATGATGTTCGGCTGGATGCCCTCGGTAGGTTCATCGAGAACCAGCAGCTTGGGGCCAGCCGCCAGCGCCCTTGCAATCGCCAGCTGTTGCTGCTGCCCGCCCGAGAGGTCGCCGCCGCGCCGTCCCAGCATCTGCTTGAGCACCGGGAACAGCTCGAACAGCTCGGCCGGGATGGGCGTGCCGCCGGATTTGTAGGCCAGCCCCATCTGCAAGTTCTCCTGCACCGTCAGGCGGCCGAAGATCTCGCGTCCCTGGGGCACGAAGCCGATGCCGGCACGGGCCCGTTCGTAGGGCGTGGCCTTGTCGATGGCCTTGCCGTCGAAGGTGATGGCGCCGCTCTTGATCGGCACCAGGCCCATGAGCGATTTGAGCAGCGTGGTCTTGCCCACGCCGTTGCGGCCCAGCACCACCGTCACCTGGCCCAGCTCGGCCGTGAGGCTGACGTTGCGCAGGATGTGGCTGCCACCGTAGTACTGGTTGACGTCCTTGACTTCGAGAAGGCTCATGGCGGGTTCCTCAGCGGCCCAAATAGACTTCGATCACGCGCTCGTCGGCTTGCACCTCGTCGAGCGTGCCCTCGGCCAGCACCGAGCCGTCGCACAGCACCGTGACCTTCTCGGAGATGGCGCGGATGAAGCTCATGTCGTGCTCCACCACCATCAGCGAGTGTTTGCCCTTGAGCGAGAGGAACAGCTCCGCCGTGCGCGCGGTCTCCTCGTCGGTCATGCCGGCCACCGGTTCGTCCAGCAGCAGCAGCCTGGGGTCCTGCATCAGCAGCATGCCGATCTCCAGCCACTGCTTCTGGCCGTGGCTGAGCAGGCCGGCCTGTCGGCGCGCGCTGTCGGCCAGGTGGATGGTGCTCAGCACCTCGGCCAGACGGTCCTTCTCTTCACCGGTGAGCGAGAACACCATGCTGTGGCCCACGCGCTTGTCGGTGGCCAGCGCCAGTTCGAGGTTCTCGAACACGGAAAGCTGTTCGAACACCGTGGGCTTCTGGAACTTGCGGCCGATGCCCAGGGCCGCGATCTCGGGTTCGCGGTAGCGCAGCAGGTCGATGGTGCTGCCGAAGAACACCGTCCCGCTGTCGGGCCGGGTCTTGCCGGTGATGATGTCCATCATCGTGGTCTTGCCGGCGCCGTTGGGGCCGATGATGCAGCGCAGCTCGCCGGGCGCGATGTCCAGGTTCAGGCCGTTGATGGCCTTGAAGCCGTCGAAGGACACGTGCACGTCTTCGAGGTAGAGGATGCGTCCGTGCGTGGTGTCCACCTCGCCCGCCTTCGCAACGCGGCCGTATCCGGCGCTGCGGCCACCCGATTCGGTCTGGCCTTGCAAGGCCGCCGAATGCATTTTCTCGTAGCGCTGCGCGCCCGCTTCCATCAGATCCGGCGTCATGCCTTGCCTCCCCGCAGCTTCTTCACCAGCCCCACCACGCCCTGCGGCATCCACAGCGTCACCGCGATGAACAGCACGCCGAGGAAGTAGAGCCAGAACTCGGGGAAGGCCACGGTCAGCCAGCTCTTGGCGC
This sequence comes from Hydrogenophaga pseudoflava, assembly GCF_004353865.1. Lineage (NCBI taxonomy): Bacteria > Pseudomonadati > Pseudomonadota > Betaproteobacteria > Burkholderiales > Comamonadaceae > Hydrogenophaga > Hydrogenophaga pseudoflava. Next base: position 1,055,297 of record NZ_CP037867.1, on the reverse strand, counting down.
CGTTGACCAGGAAGGCGCCGACGATGGGTCCGACCAGGGTGGCGCGGCCGCCGACCGCCGTCCACACCGCGATCTCGATGCTGGCCGCGGTGCTCATCTCGCCCGGGTTGATGATGCCCACCTGCGGCACGTAGAGCGCGCCGGCGATGCCGCACATCACGGCCGAGATGGTCCAGATGGTGAGCTTGTAGGGCAGCGGGTTGTAGCCGCAGAACATGACGCGGCTCTCGGCATCGCGGATGGCCTGCAGCACGCGGCCGAACTTGCTGGCCACCAGCCAGCGCGCAAAGACATAGAAGCCCAGCAACGTGAGACCGGTGATGACGAACAGCGTCATGCGCATCTCCTGCGTCGCCAGTGGCATGCCGAGGATGCGCTTGAAGTCGGTGAAGCCGTTGTTGCCGCCCATGCCGGTCTCGTTGCGGAAGAACAGCAGCAGCGCGGCGAAGGTCAGGGCCTGCGTGATGATGGAGAAGTACACGCCCTTGATGCGTGAGCGGAAGGCGAAGTAGCCGAACACGAAGGCCACCAGGCCCGGCACCAGCACGATCAGCAGCAGCGTGGCGATGAAGCTGTCGGACAGCGCCCAGTGCCAGGGCAGTTCCTTCCAGTCCAGGAACACCATGAAGTCCGGCAGGTCGCTGCCGTAGTTGCCGTCGCGGCCGATCTGTCGCATCAGGTACATGCCCATCACGTAGCCGCCGAGCGCGAAGAACAGGCCGTGGCCCAGCGAGAGGATGCCGGTGTAGCCCCAGATCAGGTCCATGGCCAGCGCGCAGATGGCGTAACACATGATCTTGCCCAGCAGGCCGACCATGTAGTCCGACAGGTGGAACACGCTGTCCGCCGGCACCAGCAGGTTGAGCGCGGGCGCCAGGGCGCAGACCACCAGCAGCGCGACCATCACGCCGCTGAAGGCGCCGCGCGTGAGCAGCGGGCCGGGCGAGGGAAGAGAAATGGCGGCGGTGTTCATGCCTCGCGACCCTTGAATGCAAAGATGCCTTGCGGACGTTTCTGAATGAAGACGATGATGAAAACGAGCACCGCGATCTTGGCCAGCACGGCGCCGGCCCAGCCTTCGAGGAACTTGTTCAGCAGGCCCAGGCCCAGCGCGGCGTAGACCGTGCCGGCGAGCTGGCCCACGCCGCCGAGCACCACCACCATGAAGCTGTCGACGATGTAGCTCTGGCCCAGGTCGGGGCCGACGTTGCCGATCTGGCTCAGCGCGCAACCGGCGAGACCGGCGATGCCCGAACCCAGCGCGAAGGCGTAGGTGTCGATGCGCGCGGTGTTCACGCCCATGCAGCTGGCGATCGGGCGGTTCTGCGTCACGCCGCGCACGAACAGGCCCAGGCGCGTCTTCGAGATCAGCAGGGTCACGCCGATCAGCACCGCGGCCGCGAAGGCGATGATGAGGATGCGGTTCCAGGGCAGCGTGAGGTTGCCCAGCAGCGTGACGCTGCCGCTCATCCAGCTGGGGTTCTCCACGCCCACGTTCTGCGCGCCGAACAGGCTGCGCACGCCCTGCATCAGCACCAGCGAGATGCCCCAGGTGGCCAGCAGCGTTTCCAGCGGCCGGCCGTAGAGGAAGCGGATCACGCTGCGCTCCATCGCAGCGCCCACCAGGGCCGAAGCGATGAAGGCCACCGGCATGGCGGCCAGCAGGTACCAGTCAAAAAAGTCGGGCAGCGTGCTCTTGAAGAAAGCCTGCACCAGCCAGGTGGCGTAGGCGCCGATCATGATCAGCTCGCCGTGCGCCATGTTGATCACGCCCATCAGCCCGTAGGTGATGGCCAGGCCCAGCGCGGCCAGCAGAAGGATGCTGCCCAGGCTGATGCCGGTGAAGGCCTGCGAGAGGCCGCTGCTGATCGCCAGCGAGCGGTCCAGTGCCGACATCGCGGCGCCCAGCGCGGTCTTGACGGTGGCGCTCTGCTCGGCCTCCAGCCGGGCGGCCAGCAGGGGCTTGAGCGCGGGGTCGCCCATGCCACCCAGCGCCTGCGCGGCGGCCAGGCGCTGCGCCTCGTCGTCGCTGGCCAGCTGCATGGCGGCGCGCGCAAGCTCCAGGCTGGTGCGCGCCTTCGCATCGAGTGCGGTGTTCGCCAGCGCCTTGTCCACCAGGGGCAGTTGCGCGGCATCGGGCTCGTCGAACGCTGCTTTCTGCAGCATGGCGGCGGCGGCCTGCTGGGCCTGCACGTCGCTGCCGAACAGGTCGCGCACCGACAGCGCGGCCTCCAGTGCGCCGCGCAGCCGGTTGTTGACCATGGAATCTTCGGCCTCGTCGGCCAGGGTGACTGCGGCGCCGGTCACGGCGTCGGTCGCGCTGCCGTCGTCGGCGATCAGCAGCACCTGCTCACCCTGCACCTTGACCGCGCCGTTGCCCAGCGCCTGCAGCAGCGCGAGCGTGCGCTCGTCGGGTTCGGCCGCCAGCCGGTTGATGGCGGCGATGCGGTCGTCGCTGTCGCCCACGGCCAGCGCCAGGGCGTCGGCCGGGGTGAGGGCATGGGCACTGGCTGCGCCGATCAGGCACAACAACACAAGAAAGGAACGCAGCCAGCGCATCAGGACCCCCGCTTACTTCTTCTCGGGAACGTTCTTCTTGCCCTTGTTCTCGGCGATGTAGTCGCTCCAGGGATCGGCCACGACCGGACCCGGGGTCTTCCACACCACGTTGAACTGGCCGTCGGCCTTCACCTCGCCGATGAACACCGGCTTGTGCAGGTGGTGGTTTTCCTTGTCCATCGTGCTGGTGAAGCCGCCCGGCGCCTTGAAGGTCTGGCCAGCCATGGCGGCGATGACCTTGTCGGTGTCGGTGGACTTGGCCTTCTCGACGGCCTGCGCCCACATGTTGATGCCGATGTAGGTGGCTTCCATCGGGTCGTTGGTCAGCGGCTTGTCCTTGTGGCCGGCGATGTTCTTGGCCTTGGCGTACGCGCTCCACTTTTTCACGAACTCGGCGTTGGCAGGGTTCTTGATGCTCATGAAGTAGTTCCAGGCGGCCAGGTGGCCCACCAGCGGCTTGGTGTCCACACCGCGCAGCTCTTCCTCACCCACCGAGAAGGCCACCACCGGCACGTCCTTGGCGGACAGGCCGGCGTTGCCCAGTTCCTTGTAGAACGGCACGTTGGAGTCGCCGTTGATGGTGGAGACCACGGCCGTCTTCTTGCCGGCGGAAGCGAACTTCTTGATGTTGGCAATGATGGTCTGGTAATCGCTGTGACCGAAGGGGGTGTACTCCTCCATGATGTCCTCGTCCTTCACGCCCTTGGACTTCAGGAAGGCGCGCAGGATCTTGTTGGTGGTGCGGGGGTACACGTAGTCGGTGCCCAGCAGCACCCAGCGCTTGGCGCTGCCGCCGTCCTTGCTCATCAGGTACTCGACGGCGGGAATGGCCTGCTGGTTGGGCGCGGCGCCGGTGTAGAACACGTTCTTGGACAGCTCTTCGCCTTCGTACTGCACCGGGTAGAACAGCAGACTGTTCTTTTCTTCGAACACCGGCAGCACCGACTTGCGGCTCACCGAAGTCCAGCAGCCGAACACCGCAGCCACCTTGTCCTGGTCGATCAGCTGCTTGGCCTTCTCGGCGAACAGCGGCCAGTTGGACGCCGGGTCGACCACCACGGGCTCGAGCTTCTTGCCCAGCACGCCGCCCTTGGCGTTGATCTCGTCGATGGCCATCAGGGCCACGTCCTTGAGCACGGTCTCGGAAATCGCCATCGTGCCCGACAGCGAGTGCAGCACACCGACCTTGATGGTGTCGGCGGCGTGGGCGGTGAGGCCGAAGGCGCCCAGGGCGGTGGCGACCGTCAGGGCTTTGAGGGTGAATCGACGCGAGTTCTGACGTTGTTGCATGGCGCTTCTCCAGGGTTCTAAAACATCCGTTGGTGGGTCTGACTTTCGCCACCGCCAAGGCCTCGAAGGGCTTTGTGGTGGTGTCGGACGGATGCTAGGGAAGACCCTGAAAAGCGTCTGTACGCCGGGTGGCGTACGCGGGCTCAGGCCAGTTCGTACACGCGGATGCACACCGCCGCACGCGCCGGGCGCAGGCTGTGCAGGGTGCCCACGAAGACGCGGCGGTTGAGCCAGTCGTGCGGCCCGGCGGGCGCGCTGAGCTGCAGCACGCTGCGGGCGTAGCGCCCGGGGGTGGCGCTCTCGTCGATGAGCACGCGGTTGCGCACGGTGATGACGGCGCCGTCGTCGGTCTGCAGTTCGTACAGCGCATCCAGCTCCTTCACGCCGTCGGCGCGCAGCAGCTGGCGGTCGGCGCCGCCGGGCAGCACGGTGCCGCGCAGGCGCGGGCCTTCGAAGCGGCCGCCCAGGATGGGCACGATGAAGCGCTCGCCCCGCGGGCCCTGGCCCAGGCTCTGGCGCTCGCCGATGTCCACCTGCGCCTCCCAGGCCAGGCGTGCCTCAGGCGCGGGCGGTGCTGTGGGGGCGGGCGAACGGTTGGTCATGGCGGTCCAGGAAGTCGAGCACGTGGGCGTTGAAGGCGGCCGGATTGTCGCGCGAGGTGCCGTGGCCCGCACCATTGATCAGCGCCCGCTCGGCCTGCGGCATGGTGGCGCAGACGTTGCGGAAGATCTCGGCGTGGATGGGCGGTGTGCGCTCGCCCGCCATCAGCAGCACCGGCATGGGCAGCGCGGCCAGCCGCTCGGGCGGCAGCCAGGGGAATTCGTCGCTGGAGAGCGCCAGCGTCTTCATGGCGCCGATGTTCTGCAGCCGCCGCTGCATGGCCTCGGGCGTGAGCGTGGCCATGCCCTGGCCGTTGATGCCGCCGGTCATGATGCGCGCGCCGGCCTCGTCGTCGCCGCGGCGGAAGGCGTCGTTGGCCGGTTCGATGACCTCGGCGCGAAAGCGCGCCTCGGCCTCGCGCCCGGCGGCGCTGCGCTGCGCGTACTTCATCATGGGCGGCTCGGACAGCGCCAGCGCCGCGCAGCGCTGCGGGTGCTGCAGGGCCAGGGCCAGCGCCACGAAGGAGCCGTAGGAACTGCCGACCAGGATCGCGCGCTCCCAGCCCAGGTGGTCCAGCAGGCCCAGCAGGTCCTCGGCCTCCTGCAGCGCCGAGTGGTCCGGCGAGGCCATGGTGTTGCGGTTGGGGTGGTTGTAGCGGCGGCTGTAGCGCGCGCAGCGGTAGCGCGCGCTGAAGGCCGGCCACTGCGGGTCCCAGGAGCGCCAGTCGCCCATCACGCCGTGGATGAACACCAGCGGGTGCCCCTGCCCGGCCACGTCGTGGGCCAGTTCCACGCCGCTGGGCAGGCGCGCCACGCGCAGGGTGGTGGGGGCCTCGGGGTTGGCGGTGTCGGTCATGCGGATCGGGCTCCGGTTCAGGCGGGGGTGATGCCCAGCTTCTTCACCAGCTGGGCGGTGCGCGTCTTCTCGGCGCGCAGCATGCCGACCACCGCCTCGCGGCTGGCGTAGCGCGCCGGCGGGTACATGCCCAGGCCCTCGAGCTTGCTCTTGATGGCGGGCTGGTTGCGCGCCTGGGCCCAGAAGGCGGCCAGCGCGTCGACCACCGGCGCGGGCGTGGCGGCGGGTGCGAACAGCACGATCCAGCCCAGGTACTCGAAGTCCGGCAGCGCCTCGTGCACCGAGGGCACCTCGGGCAGCGCGCCCATGCGCTCGTGCGAGGTGACGGCGATGGCCTTGAGCCGGCCGGACCTGATGTGCGGCATGGCCACGTTGGGCGCGGTGAACATGAGCTGGATCTGGCCGGCCAGCAGGTCGTTGACGGCCGGGCCGTCGCCCTTGTAGGGCACGTGCGTCAGGTCGACCCCGGCGCGGGTCGCAAAGGACTCGCTGCACAGCTGGCCCGATGAACCGTTGCCGCCCGAGCCGTAGTTGAGCGCGCCGGGCTTGGCCTTGGCGTGGGCGATGAGCTCGGCCAGGTTGTTGGCCGGTACCGAGGGGTGCACCACCAGCACAAAAGCGCCCGCGCCCAGCATGGTGATCGGGGTGAAATCCTTGTCGGCGTCGTAGTCGAGCTTGGCGATCAGGTGGGGCGCCACCACGATGGCACCGGGCGCGCCGATCAGCAGGGTGTGGCCGTCGGCCGGGGCCTTGGCGGCCATGCCAGCGGCGATGGTGCCGGTGGCGCCGGGCTTGTTGTCCACCACGAAGGGCTGCCCGAGCGCGGGCGAAGCGGCGTCGCTGAAGGCGCGGCCCATGAAGTCGGCCGGGCCGCCCGGGGCGGCGCCCACCAGCACGCGCACCGGCTTGTTCGGGAAGGCCTGCGCGAACGCGGCGGGCAGAGGCAGCGCGATACCAGCGGCGCTGGCGCCCAGCCACTGCAGGGCCTGGCGGCGGTTGGGGATGGAAGGCATGCGGTGTCTCCGTTGTGGTTGTGATGAGGGCGGATGCTAGGGCGCCAAGCCATAAGCAACCAATAAAATTTGTGGCCCTTCAATCAGCAATCCGAATCACATGACGCTACGCTCCTCGGTGGTGCTCAACCGCCTGCTGGCCAAGGTGCGGGTGCGCCACCTGCAGGCCCTGGCCCGGCTGGCCGAGCTGGGCAATGTGAACCGCGCGGCCCAGGCCATGGGCATGACGCAGCCAGCCGTGACGCTGCTGCTGGCCGACCTGGAGCGGCTCATGGAAGCGCCGCTTTTCGTGCGCCACGCGCGCGGCGTCACGCCCACGCCGCTGGCGCGCGAGCTGCTGCCGCTGGTGCGCCAGATGCTGGGCCGGCTGGAGGAAAGCGCCGAGCTGGTGGCCAGCCGGCTCGACCACCAGCAGGGCACGGTGCGCGTGGCCACCACCGCCGCTGGCGCCAACGGCCTGCTGGCGCAGGTGCTGCCGGGCTTCCTGGCGGCGCACCCGCAGGTGCAGGTGCTGGTGAACGAGGTGGACATCCTGGCGGTGTCGGCCTCCATCGACACCGGCTCGGCCGACCTGGTGTTCTGCCGCCAGCCGGCGGTGGTCCCGCAGGGCTGGCGCTTCGCGCCCTGCCAGGACGACCGCTTCGTGGTGGCCTGTGGCCTGCAGCACCCGCTGGCGCGGCGCAAGCGGCTGGCGCTGGCCGATCTGGAACACGCCACCTGGCTGCCCAACGCCATGGGCAGCGCCGCGCGCGACCGCTACGAACAGCTGCTGCAGCAGCAGGGCTGGACCCCGCGCACCTGCCAGATCGTCACCCGCATCTCGCCCCTGACCTGGACGCTGCTGGACACCCGGCCCCTGCTGGCGCTGGTGCCGTTCAGCGTGCTGCGGCCTTGGGTGGAGCGCGGCCAGCTGAAGGTGCTGCCGCTGCCGCTGGACCTGCCCTTCGAGCCGCTGGGCGTGCTGCGGCCCGCTGAAGGCCTGGGGCCGGCGGGGGAGCGGCTGGTGGCTTATGTGCTGGAAGCAGCGGGTGAGTGGCGTTGATTCAACAAATCATCCTTGCAATTCAGGATTTAAATTCCATAATTGCAAGGATGTTTCACCGCACCATTGCCGCCGAACTGACCCTTGAACTCGATCACACCCCGGCGGTGGCCTTGCTGGGGCCGCGGCAGGTCGGAAAGACCACACTGGCCCTGGAGGTCGCCCACAACCGGCCCTCGGTGTACCTGGACCTGGAGTCCGAACGGGATCGCGCCAAGCTCGACAACGCCGAGCTGTACCTCTCCGACCATCTGGACAAACTCGTCATCCTGGACGAAGTGCACCGCACACCCGCCCTGTTCCCCCTGCTGCGCGGGTTGATCGACCAGGCCCGGCGCAGCGGCAAGACCGCCGGGCAATACCTGTTGCTCGGCTCCGCGTCTTGGGATCTGCTGCAGCAATCGGGCGAAACGCTCGCCGGGCGCATCAGCTACCTGGACATGACCGGTCTGACCGTGCAGGAAACAGGCGCCGATCAGCAAGACAGCCTGTGGCTGCGTGGGGGTTTTCCAGACAGCCTGCAAAGCCCCAACGAGGCCCGCAGCCTGCGCTGGCGCGAAAGCTTCATCCGAACCTACCTGGAGCGAGACATCCCGCAGTTCGGACCCAGAATCCCGGCCGAAACGCTGCGGCGTCTCTGGACCATGCTCGCCCACCACCAGGGCGGCCTGCTCAACGTGGCCCAGCTGGCGCGCAACATCGGCGTGGACGCCAAGACCGCCGCCAGCTACATCGACCTGCTCAGCGACCTGCTGCTGGTGCGCCGTCTGGCCCCCTGGCACGACAACCAGGGCAAGCGCCTCGTCAAATCACACAAGGTCTATGTGCGCGACAGCGGGCTGGTGCACGCGCTGCTGCACATCGGCAGCAAGGACGATCTGCTGTCCCACCCCGTGGTCGGCGCCAGCTGGGAAGGCTTCTGCATCGAAAACCTGCTCGCCTGCGCGCCGCGCGGTGTGCAAGCCTTTTTCTACCGCAGCAGCGGCGGGGCCGAGGTGGACCTGCTGCTCCTGTGGCCCAACGGCGAGCGCTGGGCCATTGAAATCAAGCGCAGCACTGCGCCCAAAGTGGAGCGTGGTTTTCACTCGGCTTGTGAAGACCTGCAGCCCGCACGCAAGCTGGTGGTCTATCCAGGGCAGGAAAGCTATCGTCTGAGAGAAGACGTCCACGCCGTGTCACTGCATGCGCTCTGCCAAGAGCTGCTTACGCCTTGACCGCCTGATCGCTACCGCACCCGCTGCCCCTCCGTCGTCACCAGCCAGATCCCCCCGCACACCATCACCAGCGCGGCCAGGTTGCGCCACTCCAGCACCGCCTCACCGAGGAACAGGGCCGAGAGCAGCGCGCCGAACACCGGGATCAGGAAGTTGAACACCGTCACCTGGCCGACGCGGTTGTGCTTGAGCAGCGCGGCCCAGAGCGTGAACGCCACCGCCGACAGCACGGCCATGTAGCCCAGCAGGGCCAGCGAGCCGGCGCTCCAGCCGCGGATGTCGCCGCCACCGGCCAGACCACCGAGCAGCAGCACCAGCCCGCCGATGCCCAGCTGCCAACCGGTCATCACCATCGGGTCGATGCGCTGCGACAGGCGCTTGCCGTAGATGCTGGCGGCCGAGAGCACGAAGGCGGCGATGACGATGAAGCCTTCGCCCAGCAGGGTGAAGCCGGCATCCAGCCCCTGCGTGCCGCCGCGCAGATTGACCACCATCACGCCCGCGAAGCCCACCGCGCAGCCCAGGGCCTTGCGCCGGCTCAGCCGGTCGTTGGCGTAGAGGAAGTGCGCCAGCAGCACGGAAAAGAAGGTGCCGGTGGCGTTCAGGATGGAGCCCTTCACGCCGGTGGTGTTCGCCAGCCCGACATAGAAGAACACGTACTGCAGCGCCGTCTGCGCCAGCCCCAGCAGGCCCAGCTGGGCCCACTGCACCGGCGCCAGGGCCCAGACGCGCCGGCCCGTCAGCTGCGCCATGACCAGCAGCAGGGCGCCCGCGAGCAGGAAGCGCCAGCCCGCGAACACGAGCTGCGCCGCCGTGTCGCTGCGCGCGATGCCCAGCAGCGCGTAACCGCCCTTGATGGCCGGGTAGGCGCTGCCCCAGAGCAGGCAGCACAGGGTGGCCAGCAGGATGAGGTAACGCGGGCGGCTGAAGACGCTGGTGGGGAGGCCGGTACCGCTCAGCACGGCACGCCGCCGCGCGCCAGCAGCCAGGCCGGAGCATCCTGCAGACACACCGGGCGCAGGAAGCGCTCCAGCGCGGCGTCACCGACCGAGGTGGTCATCGGCGCGGTGCTCGATGGCCAGGGGCCGCCGTGCTGCTGCGCGGCCGTCACGGCCACGCCCGTGGGCACGCCCGCGAACAGCACACGGCCAGCGATCTGCGTGGCGCTGCGCACGATGGCGCGGTTGTCGGCCGTGTCTTCATCGGCCCCCCAGACCGTCACGGTCAGGCTGCCGCCGACGGCGGCGAGCACGGCGTTCACCTCGGCCAGGCTGGCGCAGCGCACGATCAGGCTGCTGGGGCCGAACACCTCTTCGCGCAGTTCGTGGCGCTCGATGAAGCGCTGCGCGCTCACCTGCAGCAGCTGCGGGCCGGGCGCGGGCGCCACGCCCTGGCCCTGCAGCAGCGACCGCGCGCCCGCGTCCATGAAGCCTTTGATGCCGGCGTCGAAGGCCTTGCGCATGCCGGCGGTCAGCATGGGGTGGGGCTGCTGCCTGGCCAGCGCCTCGACCAGTTGCGGGATGAAGGCCTCGGTCTCGGGCCCGTCCACCAGCACCAGCAGGCCGGGGTTGGTGCAGAACTGGCCGCAGCCCAGGGTGATGGAGCCGGCCAGTGTGGTCGCCAGCTCGGCGCCCTTGGCGGCCAGGGCGGCGGGCAGCGCGATCAGCGGGTTGATGGAGCCGAGTTCGCCGTAGAACGGGATGGGGCGCGGGCGCGCGTTGGCCTCGGCCTGCAGCGCGGCGCCGCCGCGGGTGGAGCCGGTGAAGGCGCCGGCGGCGATCAGCGGGTGGCGGATCAGGCCGACACCGACCTCGACGCCTGCGCCCTGCACCAGGCCGATCAGGCCGGCGGGCAGCCCCTGCGCTTTGAGCACGCCCTGGATGATGGCGAACACCTGCTGCGACAGGACCGGGTGACCGGGGTGTGCCTTGACGACCACCGGGCAGCCTGCGGCCAGCGCCGAGGCGGTGTCGCCCCCCAGCACCGAGAAGGCGAACGGGAAGTTGCTGGCCGCGAACATGGCCACCGGGCCCAGCGGCATGCGCTGGCGCACCATGGCCGGGTGCCCGGCGGGCGGGCCACCGGCGACGGCGGGGTCGTCCAGCGATTCGAACGGAACGCCGCGCTGCGCGATGTCGGCGAAGCGGCGCAACTGGAAGGTGGTGCGGTCGAGTTCACCGTTCAGGCGCACCGGGCCCAGCGCGGTTTCCAGGTCGGCACAGGCGACCAGCTGCTCGCGCTCGGCCTCCAGGCCGTCGGCCAGCGCGCGCAGCAGGGCCGCGCGCTGTTCGCCGCTGCTGCGGGCCCAGTCGCCGAAGGCCGCGTGCGCGTCGGTGGCGGCGCGGTCGATGTCCTGTTCGGTGGACGGGGCCAGGGCGGCGCCGTGGGCTTCGCCGGTGCGGGCGTTGAAGGATTGCAGGGTGCTCATGGGTTCGTTCAGGCTTCGGGTTGTGCGCGGCGCAGGCGCTCGCGGCTGTTGGAGAGGTGGGTGCGCATGGCGGCGCGCGCGGCCTCGGGGTCCTGGCGCCGGATGGCGTCGAGGATGTTTTCGTGTTCGTGATGCACGCGTTCCAGATACGGCAGCCGGCCCTCGGGGGCGCTGGCCGCGGTCTTGAGCCGGGTGCGCGGGATGATCATGGTGCCCAGGTAGGTCATCAGCTCGGCGAAGTGCCGGTTGCCGGTGGCGCGCGCCACCTCCACATGGAAATGGAAGTCGGACGGCACGGCGTCGGAGTCGGCGTGGATGGCGACGTTGAACGAGGCCAGCGCCGCCGCCATGGCAGAGAGGCTCTCGGGCGAGCGCCGCTGCGCCGCCAGCGCGGCCGCCTCGCTCTCCAGGCTGATCCGCAGCTCCAGCAGCTCGATCACGTCGGCGGCGGTCGCCACGTCTTCGGGCGCGATGCGGAAGTTCGGTTCGACGGCGCGCGGCTCGTTCACGAAGGTGCCGATGCCGTGGCGCGTCTCGACCATGCCAGAGGCCTGCAGGCGCGAGATGGCCTCGCGCACGACGGTGCGGCTGACGTCGAAGCGACCCACCAGCTCCGACTCGCTCGGCAGCTTCTGGCCCGGGACCAGCCGCCCCTCGCGGATGTCGGCCTCCAGCGAGGCCACGATTTCGGGCACCAGGCCGCGGGGACGGCGCATGCGCGCGGGAGCTGCGGCTCCGGCGGGGATCTCCTCACCTAGGGTTTTCACGGGGTCCATGGTTTTTTCCTTGACAGCCGGGACGCGGATTTTCAAAATGGCGCCCACTTGTCTGACAACACACAACTGACATTCCAGACACGGTTGAACTGTAGCAAAGGCCCGCTGTTCTGTGCAACCGAATCGGGAAAAGCACCCAATATCATGGTTAACCCTAGGAAAACACACCACCGCATCCTGCTGACCGGCGCCGCCGGCGGCCTGGGCACCGCCCTGCGTTCCCGGCTGCTCGCGAACTGCGAGGTCCTCAGGTTGTCTGACAAGACGGGACTGGGCGAGGCGCAAGCCGGCGAAGAGATCGCCCTGGCCGACCTGGCCGATGCGGCGGCGGTGGACGCCGCCGTGGCCGGCTGCGACGCCATCGTGCACCTGGGCGGCATTTCGGTGGAGGCGCCGTTCGAGGCCATCCTGCAGGCCAACATCCTGGGCGTCTACCACCTCTATGAATCGGCGCGCCGGCACGGCGTCAAGCGCGTGGTGTTCGCCAGTTCCAACCACGTCACCGGCTTCTACAAGCAGAGCGAGACCATCACCGCCGACCACCCGGCCCGCCCCGACAGCTACTACGGCGTGAGCAAGGCCTTCGGCGAGGACTTCTCGCGCTTCTATTTCGACCGCTACGGTATCGAGACCGCCTGCGTGCGCATCGGCTCCTCCTTCCCCGAGCCGAAGGACCGCCGCATGCTGGCCACGTGGCTGAGCTTCGACGACCTGCACCGCCTCATCAGCGCCTGCCTGTCCACACCGGTGCTGGGCCACAGCATCGTGTTCGGCATGTCCGACAACGCCGTGACCTGGTGGGACAACAGCCGCGCGAAACACATCGGCTACGTACCGCAGGACAGCTCGGACGTGTTCCACGACGCGGTGTTCGCGCGCACATCCGCCCCGGACCTGAACGACCCGGCCGCCATTTACCAGGGCGGTGGTTTCGTCAAGGCGGACCCCTTCAAGAAAGCCTGAGTGCGCGCCATGAGCGATCAAGCCGAGCTGCTGCTGGACGCCCGCAACGGCGTGGGCGAGAGCCCCGTCTGGGACGCTGCGCGCCAGTGCCTGTGGTGGGTGGACATTCCTGGCAAGCAGCTCTGGTGCTGGAGCGTCGCCAGCGGCCGCGCGCTGCAGTGGCCCACGCCCGAGCAGACCGGCTGCATCGCGCTGGCGGCCGGCAGCGAGGCCCTGCCCCACGGCCAGTGGATCGCGGCCATGGAAACCGGCGTTGCGCGCCTGACGCCGCAGACCGACGGCACGGTGGACTGCGACTGGGTCGTCCGCATCGACCAGCCCGAGGCCGGCATGCGCTTCAACGACGGCCGCTGCGATCGCCAGGGCCGTCTGCGCGCCGGCACCATGGTGATGGACATGTCGCTCGCGCGCGCCTCGGGCAGCCTCTACGGCCTCGACGGGACGCGGCTGCACGCACTGCTGGACGGCTTCATCACCCCCAACGGCATGGCCTTCAGCCCCGACGGCCGGACCATGTACCTCTCGGACTCGCACCCCGACGTGCAGACCGTCTGGGCCTTCGACTACGACACCGACACCGGCACGCCGCGCGACCGCCGCGTGTTCATCGACTTCAAGCCCCTGCCCGGCCGCCCCGACGGCGCCGCGGTGGACGAAGGCGGCTGCTACTGGATCTGCGGCAACGACGCCGGCCTGGTGCACCGTTTCACACCCGACGGCCGGCTCGACCGCTCGCTGCCGGTGCCGGTGAAGAAGCCGGCCATGTGCGCCTTCGGCGGCGCCGGGCTCGACACCCTATTCGTCACGTCCATCCGGCCCGGCGGTGATCTGACCGATCAGCCCCTGGCCGGCGGCGTTTTTGCACTGCGTCCGGGCGTGAGGGGCCTGGACGAGCCGCGCTGCGTCCCCTGAACCCACCAACGCGCCGGCACGGTTTTCTTCACCTCAACCCAACCACCACAACGGAGACTTTGATGAAACTGCAACGCCGACTGATCGCCAGCATGGTGCTGGCCGCCCTGCTGCCCCTGACCGCACAGGCCCAGACCGTGCTGAAGTCGCACGACACCCACCCCGCCGGCTATCCCACCGTGGTCGCCGTCGAGAACATGGGCAAGAAGCTCGAAGCCGCCACGCAAGGCCGCATCAAGGTGCAGATGTTCCCCGGCGCCGTGCTGGGCCAGGAAAAAGAGGCCGTGGAGCAGGTGCAGCTGGGCGCGATCCAGATGGCCCGCATCTCGCTGGGCGTGATCGGCCCGGTGGTGCCCGAGGTGGACGTGTTCAACATGCCCTTCGTGTTCCGCGACATCAAGCACATGCGCGCCGTGATCGACGGCGCCGTGGGCGACGAGCTGCTGGCCAAGGTGACCGCCAGCCCGGCGCGCCTGGTCGGCCTGGGCTGGATGGACGGCGGCGCGCGCAGCCTCTACACCAAGAAGCCGGTGCGCACCCCCGCCGACCTCAAGGGCCAGAAGGTCCGCATGATGGGCAACCCGCTGTTCGTGGACACCATGAACGCCATGGGCGGCAACGGCATCGCCATGGCCTACGGCGAGGTCTTCACCTCGCTGCAGACCGGCGTGATCGACGGCGCCGAGAACAACCCGCCGAGCTACTTCACCGCCAACCACTACAACACGCCGGCCAAGTACTACAGCCAGACCAACCACCTGATCATTCCCGAGATCCTGGTGATGTCCAAGGTGGCCTGGGACAAGCTCAGCCCGGCCGACCAGGCCCTGGTGAAGAAGCTGGCCCGCGAGGCCCAGCTGGAGCAGCGCCAGCTCTGGGACAAGAGCGTGGAGGAGTACTCGGCCAAGCTCAAGGCGGCCGGCGTCGAGTTCATCAACATCGACAACAAGCCCTTCTACGACGCCACCGAGCCGGTGCGCGCCAAGTACGGAGCGAAGTTCCAGGACCTGATGCAGCGCATCGCCGCTGTGAAGTAAGTCCCCCCCTGCGCCGCATCGCGGCTTCCCCCCAGGGGGACACACCTGAGGCCCGGCGAAGCCGGTTCCTCGGTGTGTGCTGGACGCGCTCGCCCTGCCACTTCTCTTTCCCCTCCCTCTCTCCGAGGCTCTCATGAGTCACCACCCTTCCAGCGGACATCCCGTCTCGCGCTTCCTGGACCTGGTCTACCTGGCCTGCATCTGGATCGCCGGGGCGTGCATCTTCTTCATGTCCCTTTTCATTCCATGGGGCATCTTCTCGCGTTACGTGCTGGGCACGGGCGCGCAGTGGCCCGAGCCGATCTCCATCCTGCTGATGGTGGTGTTCACCTTTCTCGGCGCGGCCTGCAGCTACCGCGCGGGCGGCCACATCGCCGTCGAAATGGTCACGCAGCGCCTGCCGTCGTCGGTGCAGCGCCCGCTGCGCGGCGTGGTGCACCTGCTGATGCTGGCCGTCTCGCTGTTCATGCTCTGGTACGGCATCCAGCTGTGCATCGGCACCTGGGGCCAGTCGATTCCCGAGCTGCCCTGGATGCCCGTGGGCTTCACCTACCTGCCGGTGCCCGTCGGCGGTGCCGTGACCGCGCTGTTCGTGCTCGAACACATCCTCCTGGGCGACCAGCGCCACAACGCTGTCGTCACCTTTGACCACGAACCGGCCCAGGCCGAAGCGAACGCAGAAGGGGTGGCGTGATGGAAGCCTGGGTCCTGCTCGGCAGTTTCTTCGTGCTGATCCTGATCGGCACCCCCGTGGCCTACGCCATGGGCATCGCGGCGCTGATCGGCGCCTGGTGGATCGAGATCCCGCTGGACGCGGTGATGATCGCGATCGCCAACGGCGTCAACAAGTTCTCGCTGCTCGCCATTCCCTTCTTCGTGCTGGCCGGCGCCATCATGGCCGAGGGCGGCATGGCGCGGCGCCTGGTGGCGTTCGCCAACGTGCTGGTCGGCTTCATTCGTGGCGGCCTGTCGCTGGTGAACATCCTGGCCTCCACCTTCTTCGGCGCCATCTCGGGTTCGTCCATGGCCGACACGGCCTCGGTCGGCACCGTCCTGATTCCCGAGATGGAGAAGAAGGGCTACCCGCGCGACTTCGCCACCGCCGTCACGGTCTCGGGTTCGGTGCAGGCCATCCTGATCCCGCCCAGCCACAACGCGGTCATCTACTCGCTGGCCGCGGGCGGCACGGTGTCCATCGCCGCGCTGTTCATCGCCGGTGTGCTGCCGGGCCTGCTGCTGGGCGCCACGCTGGCCGTGCTGTGCCTGTGGACCGCGAAGAAGAAGAACTACCCCAAGGGCGAGGTCATTCCGATGAAGCAGGCGCTGAAGATCTGCGCCGACGCGCTCTGGGGCCTGATGACCATGGTGATCATCCTCGGCGGCATCCTGAGCGGCGTGTTCACGCCCACCGAGTCGGCCTCCATCGCGGTGCTGTGGGCCTTCTTCGTCACGATGTTCGTCTACCGCGACTACAAGTGGGCCGAGACGCCGAAGCTGGTGCACCGCACGGTGAAGACGCTGTCGATCGTGATGATCCTGATCGCGTTTGCCGCAAGCTTCGGCTACATCATGACCCTGATGCAGATCCCGCTGCAGATCACCACCGCGCTGACCACGCTGTCGGACAACCGCTACGTGATCCTGGCGCTGATCAACCTGCTGCTGCTGGCGCTGGGCACGCTGATGGACATGGCGCCGCTGATCCTGATCCTCACGCCCATCCTGCTGCCCGTCATCAAGAGCATCGGCGTGGACCCGGTGCACTTCGGAATGATCATGATGGTGAACCTGGGCATCGGCCTGATCACCCCGCCGGTGGGCGGCGTGCTCTTCGTCGGTGCGGCCGTGGCCAAGCTGCCGATGGAGCAGGTGGTCAAGGCCCTGCTGCCCTTCTTCGGAGCCCTGCTGCTGGTGCTGATCGCGGTTACCTACATCCCCGCGCTGTCGCTGTGGCTGCCCGGCCTGCTGCTGTGAGGACCGCGGCATGACCTCGCACGCCATCCGCCACGTCCGCGTGACGCCCATCGCGTTCCGCGACCCGCCGCTGCTCAACGCGGCGGGCATCCACGAGCCCTGGGCCCTGCGCTCGATCATCGAGATCGAGACCGACTCGGGCCTGGTCGGCATCAACGAAAGCTACGGCGACCTGCCCATGCTGGAGGCGCTGGCCAAGGCCGCGCCCGCGCTGACCGGGCTCTCGCCCTGGGCGCTCAACGAGATGGACACCCGCGTGGCCGCGCTGGTGGCCCCCAGGCAGATGTCCGCCTCGGAGTTCCTGGGCCAGCAGGTCTCGCTGGCTCCGGGCACGCACGTGTCCAAGACGGTGGCCAAGGTCATCAGCGCCTTCGAGGTGGCGATGATGGACCTGCAGGGCCAGCTGGCGAACGCGCCGGTGGTGGACCTGCTGGGCGGTGCCGCACGCCCGGCCGTGCCGTTCAGCGCCTACCTGTTCTTCAAGTACGCCGAGCACATCGACAAGCCCTACGCACCCGACCCGTTCGGCGAAGGCATCACGCCCGGGCAGATGGTGGCGCAGGCGCGCCGCATGATCGACCAGTACGGCTTCAAGAGCATCAAGCTCAAGGCCGGTGCCCTGCCGCCCGAGCAGGAAGTGGCCGCGATGCGGGCGCTGGCCCAGGCCTTCCCCGGCGCGCCGCTGCGCATCGACCCCAACGCCAACTGGACCGTGGCCACCAGCCTGCAGGTGGTGGAGCAGCTGCGCGGCGTGCTGGAGTACTACGAAGACCCGACCCCTGGGCTGGAGGGCATGGCCGCCGTGGCCGCCGCCTGCGACGTGCCGCTGGCCACCAACATGGTGGTCACCGACCTGAAGGAATTCCGCCGCAACGCCGAGATGGGCTGTCCGGTCAAGATCGTGCTGAGCGACCACCACTACTGGGGCGGCCTGCGCGCCACTCAGCGCCTGGCGCTGATGTGCGAGACCTTCGGCCTGGGCCTGTCGATGCACTCGAATTCGCACCTGGGCATCAGCCTGATGGCCATGACCCACCTGGCCGCCTCGGTGCCCCTGCTGTCCTACGCCTGCGACACGCACTACCCCTGGCAGGACGACGAGGTGGTGCAGGGCGGGCGCCTGCAGTTTGAAGACGGCAGCCTGCGGGTGACGAGCACACCGGGTCTGGGCGTGCAGATCGACCGCGAGGCCCTGGCCCGCCTGTATGACAACTACCTGAACACGGGCATCCGCAACCGGGACGACCTGGGGCAGATGCGCAAGTACGACCCCGGCTTCACCGGTCACCAGCCGCGCTTCTGACAGGGGATAAGGGGTTTCCACATACGTGCACCGAAACCCTTGACGCCCTCCTCTCCATTTTCGCACAATCACGTCAGTTGTCTGACATCCTATAACTCAATCGCCGACACCACCTTCTCCACCCACCCAGGCTGAACCACCATGCAATACACCCCCCAAGACCTCAAACAAGTCATGTCCAGCGGCCTGCTGTCCTTCCCCGTGACGGACTTCGACGCCCAGGGCAACTTCAATGCCGCCTCCTACGCCGCCCGCCTGGAGTGGCTGACCCCGTACGGCGCCAGCGCGCTGTTCGCCGCCGGTGGGACGGGCGAGTACTTCTCGCTCTACGGCGAGGAATACGGCCAGATCATCAAGACCGCGGTGGACACCTGCCGCGGCAAGGTGCCCATCATTGCCGGCGCCGGTGGCCCCACCCGTACGGCCATCGCCCACGCGCAGGAAGCCGAGCGCCTGGGTGCCCACGGCATCCTGCTGCTGCCGCACTACCTGACCGAAGCCGGCCAGGAGGGCCTGATCGCCCACGTGGAGCAGGTCTGCAAGAGCGTGCAGTTCGGCGTCATCGTCTACAACCGCGACCGCACCCGGTTCACCCCCGAGTCGCTGGCCGTCCTGGCCGAGCGCTGCCCCAACCTGATCGGCTTCAAGGACGGCATGGGCAACATCGAAGTGATGTCCTCCATCTTCATGAAGATGGGCGACCGCTTCGCCTACCTGGGTGGCCTGCCCACCGCCGAGGTGTACGCCGCCGCCTACAAGGCGCTGGGCACCCCGGTGTATTCGTCCGCCGTCTTCAACTTCATCCCCAAGACCGCGGTGCAGTTCTACGAAGCCGTGCGCACCGACGACATGGCCACGCAGCACAAGCTGCTCAGGCAGTTCTTCATGCCCTACCTGAAGATCCGCAACCGCGTCGAAGGCTATGGCGTGAGCATCATCAAGGCGGGCGCCAGGCTGGTCGGCCACGACGCCGGCCCGGTGCGCGCGCCGCTGTCCGACCTGAAGCCCGGCGAGATGGACGAACTCAAGGCGCTGATCGACGCTTTGGGTCCGCAATAAAGGTACCCCCCGCGCCGCCTGCGGCGTCACCCCCCAGGGGGCGGCGCTGGTGGCCCGGCAAAGCCGGTTCCACGGCGCCCCTGGCCTGACTCCCCTTCACAACCACCAGTAGAGACATCATGAACAAACGCCATTTCCTGCTGACCGCTGCGGCGGCCGCCACACTGGCCCTGGGCAGCACCGCCGCCCTGGCCCAGGCCTACCCGAACAAGCCCATCCGCATCGTCGTTCCCTTCCCGGCCAGCGGCACCTCCGACGTGCTGGCCCGCCTGGTCGGCCAGAAGATGAGCGAGAAGCTGGGCCAGCCCGTGGTGGTCGAGAACAAGGCCGGCAACGCCGGCAACATCGGCGCCGACCTGGTCGCCAAGTCGCCGGCCGACGGCTACACCTTCGTGCTGATGGATGTGGGCAACCTGACCATCAGCCCGGCGCTGTACAAGCTGCCGTTCGACGTGCAGAAGGACTTCGTGCCGGTGGCCATGGTCGGCTACTCGCCCCACCTGCTGGTGGTCAGCACCAAGGTGCCGGCCAACAACATCGCCGAGCTGGTGAAGTACGCCAAGGCCAACCCCGGCAAACTGAACTTCGCCGCCGCCGCCGGCATCGGCAGCGCCACCCACCTGGCCGGCGTGCAGTTCGCGCGCCGCAACGGCATCCAGTGGAACTACGTGCCCTACAAGGGCGGCGCCCAGGCCATGACCGACCTGGTCGGCGGCCACATGGACGTCACCTTCAACGGCATGGTCGCGACCTACCCGCACGTCAAGGCCGGCAAGCTCAAGCTGCTGGCGGTGTCGTCGGCCAAGCGCTGGAGCGAACTGCCCGACACCCCGGCCGTGGCCGAGACCACGCCCAACTTCCTGACCGGCAGCTGGCAGGGCCTGCTGGCCCCGGCCGGCACGCCCAAGGCCGTGGTGGACCTGGTGCACGCCGAGGTGCAGCGCATCACCGCCCTGCCCGACGTGAAGGAAAAGCTGCAGTCGCTGGGCCTGGAGCCCTCTGCGATGAGCAGCGCCGAGTTCGCCGCCTGGATCAAGTCCGAGCTGCCCGAAATGGCGCAGGTCGTGCGCGAAGAAAAGATCACCCTGGAAAACTGAACACCGAGACACCCATCATGAAAAAGTCCCTGATTGCCCTTGCCCTGGTGGCCACCAGCCTCTCCGCCTTCGCCTGGCCCGACAAGCCCATCACCCTGGTCGTGCCCTTCCCGCCCGGCGGCTCCACCGACCTGATCGCCCGCCAGCTCTCCGGCAAGATGGGCGAGAAGCTTGGCGGCGGCGCCACCGTGATCGTCGAGAACAAGGCCGGCGCCACCGGCACCATCGGCGCCACCTTCGTCGCCCGCGCCCCGGCCGATGGCCACACCTTCCTGGTGGCGTCGCTCGGCCCCTTCGTGATCGCGCCGCACCTGATCAAGGTGCAGTACGACGCGCTCAAGGACCTGGACCCGGTGACCGTGGTGGTGCAGGCGCCCAACGTGCTGGTGGTGCCCGCCGCCTCGGCCCACAAGTCGCTGGCCGACGTGATCGCCTACCAGAAGGCCAACCCCGGCAAGATGACCTTCGCCTCGTCCGGCAACGGCTCCAGCGACCACCTGACGGCCGAGCTGTTCTGGCAGCAGACCGGCACCAGCGGCGTGCACGTGCCCTACAAGGGCGGCGGCCCGGTGATGAGCGACCTGCTGGGCAACCAGGTGGACTCGTCGTTCATGAACATCAACACCGCCATGCCGCAGATCAAGGTCGGCAAGCTGCGCGCCCTGGCCATCACCAGCGCCAAGCGCTCGCCCCTGCTGCCCGAGGTGCCCACGCTGGAAGAAAGCGGAGTGAAGGACGCCAACGTGCAGTCCTGGCAGGCCGTGGCCGCGCCCAAGGGTCTGCCCGCCGATGTGAAGAAGCGCGTGCACGAAGCCGTGGTGGCCTCGATCAACGACCCCGCCATCAAGCCCAAGCTGCTGGAACTGGGGTTCGAGGTCGTGCTGAACACGCCCGAGCAGTTCGCGGCCTTCCAGGCCAGCGAGTTCTCGCGCTGGCAGAAGCTCATCACCTCGCGTGGCATCAAGGCGGATTGACCTTCCCATGACCGCACCGATCGTCCAGTCGATGCGTGTCGTCCCGGTCGCCGGCCGGGACGGCATGCTGCTCAACCTCTCGGGTGCGCACGCGCCCTTCTTCACCCGCAACATCGTCATCGTCACCGACAACGCGGGCCACACCGGCCTGGGCGAGGTGCCGGGCGGCGAGAAGATCCGCCAGACGCTGGAGGACGCGCGGGCGCTGGTCGAAGGCCAGTCCATCGGCAACCTGCAGGCCATCCTGAACGCCATGCGCAGCCAGTTCGCCGACCGCGACAGCGGCGGCCGCGGCCTGCAGACCTTCGACCTGCGCACCACCATCCACGCCGTCACCGCTGTGGAATCGGCCCTGCTGGACCTGCAGGGCCAGCACCTGGACGTGCCGGTGGCGGCCCTGCTGGGCGAAGGCCAGCAGCGCGATGCGGTGCAGATGCTGGGCTACCTGTTCTTCGTCGGCGACCGCAACAAGACGGACCTGCCCTACGCGAGCGAACCCGACAACGCCGACGACTGGTGCCGCCTGCGCCACGAGGCCGCGATGACGCCCGAGGCCGTGGTGCGCCTGGCCGAGGCCGCGCAGAAGCGCTACGGCTTCCAGGACTTCAAGCTCAAGGGCGGCGTGCTCGCGGGCGACGCCGAGGTCGAGGCCGTGACCGCGCTGCACGAACGCTTCCCCGAGGCCCGCGTGACGCTGGACCCGAACGGCGGCTGGCTGCTGAAAGACGCGATCCGCCTGGGCGAGAAGATGCGCGGCGTGGTGGCCTATGCCGAAGACCCCTGCGGTGCCGAAGAAGGCTTCAGCGGCCGCGAGGTGATGGCCGAGTTCCGCCGCGCCACCGGCCTGCCCACCGCCACCAACATGGTCGCCACCGACTGGCGGCAGATGGCGCATTCGCTGGCGCTGCAGAGCGTGGACATCCCGCTGGCCGACCCGCACTTCTGGACCATGGCCGGCAGCGTGCGCGTGGCGCAGACCTGTCGCGACTGGGGCCTGACCTGGGGTTCGCACTCGAACAACCACTTCGACATCTCGCTGGCCATGTTCACCCACGTGGGCGCGGCCGCACCGGGCAAGGTCACGGCCATCGACACGCACTGGATCTGGCAGGACGGCCAGCGCCTGACCAAGGAGCCGATGAAGATCGAAGGTGGCTGCGTGCAGGTGCCGAAGAAGCCGGGTCTGGGGATCGAGATCGACATGGCCGAGGTCGAGAAGGCCCACCAGCTCTACCTGCAGCACGGCCTGGGCGCGCGCGACGACGCCATCGCCATGCAGTACCTGATCCCGGGCTGGAAGTTCGACAACAAGAAGCCTTGCCTTGTCCGCTGATCCCATGAAAACCACCACCGTCCTGCAGATCGGCCCGCTGATGCCGGCGCTGGAAGCGGCACTGCGCGAACAGCACGAAGTGTTGAGCGCACAGGCCCTCACCGCCGACGCGCCGCTGGCCAACCGCGCCGATGCGGCGCGCGTGACGGCGGTCGTGACCTCGGCCCCGGTGGGGGTGCCGGCCGCCTGGTTGCCGCAACTGCCGGCGCTGAAGGTGGTGTCGTCTTTCGGCGTGGGCCTGGACCGGCTGCCGCTGGACGCGGCGCGCGCCGCCGGTCTGCCGGTGGGCTACACACCCGATGTGCTCAACGACTGCGTGGCCGACCTGGCCATGGGCCTGCTGATCGACGGCGCGCGCCGCATCGCCGCGGCCGACCGCTTCGTGCGGCGCGGCGACTGGCTGCAGGGCCGCTACCCGCTGACCACACGCGTCAGCGGCAAGCGCCTGGGCATCGTGGGCCTGGGCCGCATCGGCCAGGCGGTGGCGCGGCGCGCGGCCGGTTTCGACATGGCCATCGCCTACACCAACCGCCGACCGGCCGAGGGCGTGGCCTGGCGCCACGAGCCGTCGTTGCTGGCGCTGGCCGCATGGGCGGACTTCCTGGTGCTCACCGTGGCCGGCGGACCGGCCACGCACCACCTGGTCAACGCCGAGGTGCTGCGCGCGCTGGGGCCGAAGGGCCTGCTGGTCAACGTGGCGCGCGGCAGCGTGGTGGACGAAGCCGCCCTGATTGCCAGCCTGCAGAGCGGCGAACTGGGCGGTGCGGCGCTGGACGTGTTCGACGACGAGCCCCGCGTGCCCGCTGCCCTGCTGGCGATGGAGCAGGTGGTGCTGGCGCCACACATGGCCAGCGGCACCCACGACACCCGCCAGGCCATGGCCGACCTCACCCTGGCCAACCTGCGCGCCGGCCTGGCCGGTGAACCCCTGCCCGCCCGCGCGGCCTGACCCTTTTCCGCCTCCGACCCGCCTGCCGACCATGAACGCACCCGTGACCCCGCGCACCATCCGCATCCACACCGACGACAACGTGGCCGTGGTCGTCAACGACGGCGGCCTGCCCGCCGGCACCGCCCTGCCCGGCGGACCCACGCTCGTGCAGGCCGTGCCGCAGGGCCACAAGGTCGCGCTGGCCGACCTGCCCGCTGGCACCGCCGTGCGCCGCTACAACGTGGTCATCGGCCACACCGCGGTGAACATTCCCGCCGGCGGCTGGGTCAACGAACAGCGGCTGGTGATGCCCGAGGCGCGTTCGCTGCAGGGCCTGCCCGCACCGCAACCACCCGCCGATCTGCCGCCGCTCGAAGGTCACACCTTCATGGGCTACCGCAACGCCGATGGCAGCGTGGGCACGCGCAACCTGCTGGCCGTGACGACCACGGTGCAGTGCGTGGCGGGCGTGCTCGAATTCGCCGTCGAGCGCATCAGGAAAGACCTGCTGCCGAAGTACCCGAATGTGGACGGCGTGGTGGGCCTGACGCACAGCTACGGCTGCGGCGTGGCCATCGACGCGCCCGACGCCATCATCCCCATCCGCACTGTGCGCAACCTGGCGATGAACCCCAACTTCGGCGGCGAGGTGATGGTGCTCAGCCTGGGCTGCGAGAAGCTGCAGCCCGAGCGGCTGCTGCCGCCGGGCAGCATCCCGATCAGCGACGAGCGCCAAGGACCGGACGTGGTCTGTCTGCAGGACGAGAAGCACGTCGGCTTCATGTCGATGATCGATTCGATCCTCACGCAGGCCAAGGGTCATCTGGAGCGCCTGAACGCGCGCCAGCGCACCACCTGCCCGGTGAGCGAGCTGGTGGTGGGCGTGCAGTGCGGCGGCAGCGACGCCTTCTCCGGCATCACGGCCAACCCGGCGGTGGGCTTTGCCACCGACCTGCTGGTGCGCGCCGGCGCCACGGTGATGTTCAGCGAGAACACCGAAGTGCGCGACGCGGTGGACCAGCTTACGCGCCGCGCCGCGACGCAGGAGGTAGCGGACGCCATCATGCGCGAGCTGGCCTGGTACGACGCCTACCTCGCGCGCGGCCAGGCCGACCGAAGCGCCAACACCACGCCCGGCAACAAGAAGGGCGGCCTGTCGAACATCGTCGAGAAGGCCATGGGCTCCATCGTCAAGAGCGGCAACGGCCCCATCCACGGCGTGATCGCCCCGGGCGAGAAGGTGAAGCAGAAGGGCCTGGTGTTCGCCGCCACCCCCGCCAGCGACTTCATCTGCGGCACGCTGCAGCTGGCCGCCGGCATGAACCTGCACGTGTTCACCACCGGCCGCGGCACGCCCTACGGCCTGGCCGAGTGCCCGGTGATCAAGGTGGCCACGCGCAACGACCTGGCGCGCCGCTGGCACGACCTGATGGACATCAACGCGGGCCGCATCGCCAGCGGCGAAGCCAGCATCGACGAGCTGGGCTGGGAACTGTTCCACCGCATGCTGGCGGTGGCCAGCGGCGAGAAGACCTGGGCCGAAAAGTGGGGCCTGCACAACGACCTGGTGCTGTTCAACCCGGCACCGGTGACCTGAGCCAGAAGAGCGCTGCCGACCGCATGAAGCACCCGCGACTCGACCCCGCCCGGTTCTTTGGCGAAGTCGGCGGCGAGCCGGTCGCCCTGTTCCGCCTGCGCCACGCCAGCGGCATGGAGGTGGCCGTCTGCAACCTCGGCGCCAAGGTGCTGCAGATCCTCGTGCCCGACCGCGACGGCGTGCGGGGCGACGTGGCCCTGGGCTACGACAGCCTGGCCGCGCTGCAGGCCGGCGCACCGTCGATGGGTGCCTTCATCGGTCGCGTCGCCGGCCGCATCGCGCAGGCGCGCTACACGCTCGACGGCACGGCCTACACCCTCGGCGCCAACGCCGGCCCACACAGCATCCACGGCGGGCCGAACGGCTCGCGCCACCGCGTGTTCTCGGCCCACCAGGACACGCCCGATGCGCTCACGCTGCGCCTGCGCTTCGAGCCCTCGGTGGACCGGCACCCCGGCATCCTCGACCTCACGCTGAGCTACCGCCTCACCGACGGCCCCACCCTGGTGGTGGAGCACGAGGCGGTGGCGGTCTGCCCCGCCAGCCCGGCCTCGCCCGCGAGCTTCGCGCCGCACATCTTCTTCAACCTCGACGGACCGGGCGAGCACCTCGTCGACGAGCACCGCCTGCAGGTGTTCGCCGACCGGCTGCTGGCCGCCGATGCGGACAACGTCGCCACGGGCGAACGCATGCTGCTGGACGGCCACGCGCTGGACCTGCGCCAGCCGCGGCGGCTGGGCGACCTGCCCGACATCGACCACGCCTACGAACTCGCCGGCCCACCGGACGGCGGTCTGCGGCACGTGGCCCAGACCCACAGCCCGGCCTCGGGCCGCACGCTCGATGTGTGGACCACCGAGCCGGTGATGCAGGTCTACACCGCAGGCGCTCTGGGCACGGGCGCCACGCCGGACATCGGCAAACACGGCGTGGTGCACCGGCCGCGCGCGGGCCTGTGCCTGGAACCGCAGCAGTACCCCAACGCGGTGAACTGCCCGGCGTTCCCGCTCCTGCGCGTGGCGGCGAACCAGCCCTACCGGGCGCGCACCGAATACCGCTTCGGCACCCGCGACTGAACGGCTCAGCCGCCGCGTGGCTGGAGCAACGGCACGCGGTTGATGGCCATGGCTGCGGCCGCGGTGCGCGTCTCCACCCCCAGCTTGGCGTGGATGCGCTCCAGGTGCTTCTTCACCGTCGCTGGGCTGGACCCGAGGATGTCGCCGATGTCGCGGTTGATCTTGCCCTTGACCACCCAGTACAGCACCTCGGCCTCGCGCGCGGTGAGGCCGAAGGCCTGGGCCAGCGCTTCGAGCACCGCCGCGTCCGAGGTCTCCTGCATCACGATCAGCCAGTCGCCGGGTTCGCCCTGGGCCTCGTCCTCGTCGCCGATCTGCTGGTGCAGGCGGAAGCTCAGGCGGCGCGGCCCCTGGTCGATGGTCAGGCGCGGCGGTTCGCGCAGCGGCTGGCCCGCCGCGGGCGGCGCCGCGAACTCCGGCAGCAGTCGCTCCAGCCACTGCAGCACCGGCGCAGGTGTCACCGGCGCCTCGGTGCCGAAGTAGCGCTGCAGCAGGTCGCGCGCCAGCGGGGTCTGCCACATCAGCCGGCCGTCGCGCGCGCGCACGGTGATGGTGGCGTAGCCGAAGGCGTCGAGCGCGTTGCGCGCCTGGCTGCGCTCCACCGCGCCCTGGCGGCTCTGGCGCGACTGGCGCAGGTGCACGCCCATGCGCGCCATCACCTCGCGCGGCTTGATGGGCTTGGTCACGTAGTCGACGCCACCCGCCTCCAGCGCGGCGACCAGGTGCTCGGTCTCGGTCAGGCCGGTCATGAACAGGATGGGAATGTGGGCGGTCTGCGGGTCGGCCTTGAGCTGGCGCGCGACCTCGAAGCCGTCCAGGCCAGGCATCACCGCGTCCAGCAGCACCACGTCGGGCAGGGCCTGGCGCGCACGGCGGATCGCGGCCTCGCCGTCCAGCGCCACCAGCACGGTGTAGCCGGCGTCGTCCAGCGCGTCGTGCAGCGGCGCCACGTTGTCGGGCACGTCGTCGACGATCAGCACCACCGCGCCGGGTTCGGCGGCCAGCGGGGCGTCGGGGGAGGGGTGGTCGGGCGAGCGGATCATGCGGTGCGGTCGGAGGAAGCCTGGCCCGCGCCCAGCGGCAGCAGGCGCTGTTCGATGGCCTCGAAGCGGAACTCGCGCGCCAGGGCGCGCAGCGCGTCGGCAAACGCCAGTTGGTCGGGGTGGTTGGCCACCCAGTCGTCGAGCCAGCGCATCACACCCTTGGCGTAGCCCAGGCGCACCAGCTCCAGCAGGGGCGAGAAGTCGTGTTCGGCGGGCGGCGGCACCACAGCGGCCGGCGTGGTCGCTGCGGTGGCGGCCTCGGCGGCCACCGGCGCGTGCACCCAGCGCAGACCGAGCTGCTGCTGCAGCCAGCCCGTGAGGTCGTCGCGCCGCACCGGCTTGACGAAGAAGGCCTGGTCGGCCGGGCGACCGTCGGCGGCGTCGGCCTGCAGGCCCTTGTCGAAGGCGTTGGCCGACACCACCGCCATCGGTACCGACGACCAGCCCGCGGCGCGCAGCCGGCGCAGCGTCTCCCAGCCGTCGATGCCGGGCATGGCCAGGTCCATGAAGACCGCGTGCGGCGCGCGCTCGCTGCCCGGCGCCACACCGTCGAGCAGGGCCAGCGCGTCGTGGCCGCTGGTGGCCATCAGCACCTCGAAGCCCAGCGGCTGCAGCCAGCGCGCGATCAGCTCGCGGTCGCTCTCTTCGTTGTCCACCACCAGCACGCGCCGGCGCGGGCCCTCGTAACCGGTCACCGGCGCCGCCACCGCGGCCGGGCGCGTGGCCGCGCCGTGCAGCGCCGGCAGAAACAGGCGCACGCTGAACACCGTGCCCTGGCCCGGCGCACTGCGCACCGTCATCTCGCCGCCCATCAGGTCGGTCAGCATCTTGGCAATCGTCAGGCCCAGACCGGTGCCGCCGCCCGCCGCCGCCGAGCCGCCCTCGGCCTGCTGCCCGCGCGCGAAGGGCTCGAACACGCGGTCCAGTTCGGCGGTGGTCATGCCCGGCCCGGTGTCGCTGACCTCGAACACCGCCATCTCGCGCGCATGGCCCACCGTCAGCCGCACCTCGCCGGCGCGCGTGAACTTCACCGCGTTGCCCAGCAGGTTGATGAGGATCTGGCGCAGCCGCTTCTCGTCGGCGCGCACCGCCTCGGGCAGGCGGGGCCCTGGCTCGAACACGAAGCGCAGGCCCTTGGCCGCCGCCTGCAGCTCGAACATGCTGGCCACCTCGCGCACGGTGTCGGCGAAGGCCATCGGCTTCACGTCGAGCTGGAGCTTGCCGGACTCGATGCGCGCGATGTCCAGCGTGCCCTCGATCAGCGAGAGCAGGTGTTCGCCACCGCGGTAGATCACGCGGATCGCCTGCGCGCGGTGCGGCGCCAGCTCGCGGTCTTCCTGCAGCAGCTGGGCGTAGCCGAGGATGCTGTTGAGCGGCGTGCGCAGCTCGTGGCTGATGGTGCTGATGTAGCGGCTCTTGGCCTGGTTGGCCTGATCGGCGATTTCGCGCGCGCGTTGCAGCTGCTCGTCGGTGCGGCGGTGCGATTCGATCTCCTGCATCAGCAGCCGCGTCTGGCGGTTGGACTCCTCCTGCGCCACCTCGCGGCTCTTGTGCGCCAGCACCAGCCACCAGGCCACCGTGGCCGCGATCAGCAGCAGCACCGCGTAGACGCGCAGAAAGCCCGAGCGCAGCGCCGCGTCGAGCAGGCCCACGTCGCCGACCGCGGCGACGCCCTGTCCCAGCCCCTCGACCTGCTGGCGGTAGAGCAGCCCGAGCACCGCCGCCAGCACCGGTGCGATCACCAGCATCAGCAACAGGTAATGGGCCAGCCCCGCCTCCAGGTAGGGCCAGACCCGCTGCGGCAGCACCGTGCGCAGCGCCGACTGCCACTGCACCGACAGCCGCGCGTGCGGTTTGCACAGGTCGCCGCAGCGCGCGTCCAGCGTGCAGCACAGCGAGCAGATCGGCCCCTGGTAGGCGGGGCAATGGGCCATGTCGGGGCCTTCGTAGTCGCGTTCGCAGATCACACACTTGTGTGTACCTCCCGCGCCGCCTGCGGCGTCACCCCCCTGGAAGGGGGGCCACACCAGCGGCCCGGCGGAGCCGGTTCCGCGGTGTGTGCTGGACTGAGCAGCCCTGGCGATGTAGTAACGGCCCTTGGTCGCCCACGCGATCAGCGGCGAAGTGATCAGCGCCGTCACCATCGCGATCACGGCCGAGAAGGCCTGGGCGCCTGCGCCCATCAGGCCCATGTGCGCCGTGATCGACAGCACCGAGGCCAGGCCCATCGCGCCCACGCCGACCGGGTTGATGTCGTACAGGTGCGCGCGTTTGAACTCGATGCCCCTGGGGCTCCAGCCCAGTGGCTTGTTGATCACCAGGTCGGCCACCACCGCCATGATCCAGGCGATGGCGATGTTGCTGTAGAGACCGAGCACCTCTCCCAGCGCACGGAACACCTCCATCTCCATCAGCATGAAGGCGATCAGGGTGTTGAACACCACCCAGACCACGCGACCCGGGTGGCTGTGCGTCAGGCGCGAGAAGAAGTTGCTCCAGGCCAGCGAGCCGGCGTAGGCGTTGGTGACGTTGATCTTGAGCTGCGAGACCACGACGAACAGCGCCGTCGCCGCCACCGCCCAGCCGTAGTTGGGGAACACGTATTCGTAGGCCGCCAGGTACATCTGGTTGGGGTCGACCGCGCGCTCGGTGGGCACCATGTGACTGATGGCCAGGTAGGCCAGCAGCGCGCCGCCCAGCATCTTGAGCACGCCCAGCACCACCCAGCCCGGGCCGCCGGCCAGCACGCCGGCCCACCATCGCCCTGCCCGGCCCGGCTGCGGCGCAGGCATGAAGCGCAGGTAGTCGGCCTGCTCGCCCATCTGCGTGATGAGCGCGATGCCAACGGTCAGCGCCGCACCAAACAGGTGCCAGTCAAACGCGGTGCCCGCACCACTTTCGCCACCGTAATGCACCACATTGGAAAACGCACCCGGATCGAGCGCCCAGACCGCCACAAAGGGCACGACCATCATCACCAGCCACAGCGGCTGGGTCCAGACCTGGAAGCGGCTGATGATGGACACGCCGTAGGTGACCAGCGGAATCACCACCAGGGCGCAGATCAGGTAGCCCCAGGCCGGAGGGATGTCCAGCGCCAGGTCCAGCGCGTAGGCCATGACGGCGGCTTCAAGCGCGAAGAAGATGAAGGTGAAACTGGCGTAGATCAGCGAGGTGATGGTGGAGCCGATGTAGCCGAAGCCCGCGCCGCGCGTGAGCAGGTCCATGTCGACGCCGTAGCGCGCGGCGTATACGCTGATCGGCAGGCCGGCCAGGAAGATGATGAGGCCGGTGGCGAGGATGGCCCAGAAGGCGTTGACGAAGCCGACCTGCACCAGCAGCGTGGCGCCCACCGCTTCGAGGATCAGGAACGAGGCCGCGCCGAACGCCGTGTTCGCCACCCGCCACTCGCTCCACTGGCGAAAACGCTGCGGTGTGAAACGCAGCGCATAGTCCTCCATGGTCTCGCGGCCGACCCAGCTGTTGTAGTCGCGGCGCACCTTGATGATGCGCTGGGGTGGAGCTGGATCAGGCCTTGGGTTCACGCGGTGGTTTGTGCAGCTTTCGTGCCGGCCCCGGGAGGGCACGGGATTTGCTGTCAGACCCCAAAGAACAAGGACCGCCCATGGAACTGACACCGAGAGAAAAAGACAAGCTGCTGATCTTCACCGCCGCCCTGCTGGCCGAACGGCGCAAGGCGCGGGGCCTCAGGCTCAACTACCCCGAAGCCGTGGCCCTGATCAGCGCCGCCGTGATGGAAGGCGCCCGCGACGGCAAGACCGTCGCCCAGCTCATGAGCGAAGGCCGCACGGTGCTCACCCGCGACGACGTGATGGAGGGCGTGCCCGAGATGATTCCCGACATCCAGGTCGAAGCCACCTTCCCGGACGGCACCAAGCTGGTCACCGTCCATACTCCGATCAGTTGACCCCCCGCGCCGCGCTGCGCGCGTCACCCCCCAGGGGCGGTGCTGGCGGCCCGGCAAAGCCGGTTCCGCGGCGCCCTTGAATCAGACATTTCGCTCCAACGCACTTGCAGAGGTTCCCATGAAACGAATCGTCAAGACCCTTTTCTCCGCCGCACTGGCCACCACCGCCCTCGCCGCCCAAGCCCACACCGGCCACGGCACCAGCAGCCTGATGGAAGGCCTGGTCCACCCCTTCGGCCTGGACCACCTGCTGGCCATGGTGGCCGTGGGCGTGTGGTCGGTCTCGGCCCTGCCGGCGGGCAAGGCCTGGCAAGGCCCCGCGACCTTCCTACTCGCGCTGGTGCTCAGCGCCTTGGCCGGCACCATGGGTCTGACCCTGCCCTATCTGGAACAGGGCGTCGCGATGTCGGTGGTGCTGTTCGGGCTGATGCTGGCCATCGCCACCCGGCCCCTGCCGCCGGCCCTGGGCCTGGGGCTGATCGCCATGGCGTCCGTGCTGCACGGCCTCGCCCACGGCTCGGAAACCCCCGTCACCGGCTTCGCCGGCTACGCCGCCGGCTTCCTGCTGACCACCGCCGCCCTGCACATCGGCGGCGTGGGTGTGGGCCTGGCCATCCGGCGCCTGTTCAGCGAGCGCCGGGGCGCGGCCCTGGGCGGCCTGGGCGCTGCGCTCGGCGGCGCCGGCCTGTACCTGTTTGCCCAACTGTGAGCGCCGCGCCATGACCCCCGGCGAATACCTGATCGACGAGGGCGAGCACGCCCTCAACCCCGGCCGCGCCACGCTGACCCTGGTGGTGCAGAACACCGCCAACCGCCCGGTGCAGGTCGGTTCGCACTACCACTTTGCCGAGACCAACGCGGCCCTGTCCTTCGACCGCGCCGCCGCGCAAGGCAAGCGCCTGAACATCGCCAGCGGCACCGCGGTGCGCTTCGAGCCCGGCCAGCAGCGCACGGTGGAGCTGGTGGATTTCTCCGGCGACCGAGTCGTGTACGGCTTCCGCGGTCTGACCCAGGGCCCCCTGGCCTGAGCCTCAGTGCGAAATGGTGGTGTTCGTCACCACCGGCTGGCCGGGCGCGGCCAGCACAAAGAAGCCCGGCAGCCCGGCGGTGCCGAAGCGTGTGGCCGGGTTGCGCACGAACACCGAGTTGGACAGCGTCATGAGGCCGCTGCGGTCGTTGCTCACATAGAACACCGCGCTGCCGCCCTCGACACCATAGTTGTCGCTGACCATGCTGCCGTAGACCGACAGCGTGAAGCTGTTGCCGTCGTTGTAGATGGCACCGCCGCTGCCGCCGCCGGGGGTGCCTGCCCGGGCCGGGTTGGCGCCGTTGCCCACCGCCGAGTTGTGCGTGAGCAGGCTGTTGTAGACGCTGTAGGACACGCCGATGCTGCTGAGCGCCCCGCCGTTGGAGCAGCTGTTGCCCAGACCCAGCCCACCGCCGAAGGTGCTGCCCACCACATACACCGGCCGGTTCTGGTAGATGCTGAGCACCCGCACGGCGCCGCCGCCCATGTCGGGGCCGGTGGTCTCGCAGCGGTTGCGGGTGAAGACACTGTTGACGATCTTGAACTGCCCGCCGCGCACGAAGATCGCGCCACCGCCGCCCCCATCGGTGAGCTGGCCGGTGGAGTTGCCCTGCGTGAAGCCGATGTTCTGCACCGTCAGGCGGGGCGTCTCCTGGTTGTTGCAGTGCGAGGTGGTCCAGACCTGGGCCGGGTCGCAGGTGTTCTGGTAGAGGATGCGCACGCGGTCACCGCCGCTGAGCGTCACCAGACCGCCGCCGTCGAGCGTGACGTCGGGCCGGTTGTTGAAGACCTTGGCCGTGCTCGGCAGGGTGATGGTGACCGGGTTCGGCCCGCAGTTGAACCGGATCTTGCCGCCCAGGGCCACCGCATCCACCACCGCCTGCCCGGTGCAGCTGGCGGGGGTGCCACTGCCGATCAACCGATCGGGCTGGCTGGTGTCCACCGCCGCGCCGTCCGGGGGCACGGGTACCGGGTTGCCGTGGTAGCCCACGCCCGCAGGGGGCTGGGGATCGGCCTCCCCCAGCACGTAGTAGGCAACGCCTTCGTACCGGTATTGCGGCAGGGTGGCGATCACCTGTCCGGCCTCTGACGAGCTGGTCGTGAAGAAGTGGAAACCGCGATTGGCAACGTAGAAGCGGTAGAGCGGCCGGAAGCCTGTGCCCGCCGCCGTGCGGGCGTGGTAGGCCACGCCCTCGTAGGTGAACTGGGGCAGGGTGGCGATGATGTGGTCGCGCTCCGACTGGCTGATGGTGTAGAAGTGCACACCGGTCTGGCCATTGAAGAACCGGTACACCGGGCTCAGGGCGGCGTCTGAGGTGCCGCTGGCCTGAAAGGCCAGGCCTTCGTAGGCCAGCACGGGCACGGTGGCGATCACCCGGTCCCGCTCGGTGGCACTGGCCGTGTAGAAGTGGGCACCGCTGTTGCGGTTGTAGAAGCGGTACACGTTCACCGGCGTCACCGCCTTGGCGACGATGTTCGTCGCCGGGCTTCCACTTTCTCCTGCAGCCACGTCCGTTTGCTGCACCTCGGCCGCGTTCAACTCCGCGGACTTCAACCAGGGATCGGTCCCCGGGTCGTCCACCGCATCGGCGCGACTGGACGATGCAGACGACACCACACCGCCCCCGTCTGCGTCCTGGCCACCTCCGCAGCCGCCCAGGCCCACCGCCAGAAGCACCGCCACGCACCATCCACAGGTCTTCGGCCACCTGGCCGCCATCCGCTCACCGTTTCTCAACGCCATCTTGTATCCACTTGGTCAACCGACACCACCGAGTGCAACCAGAGCACCCACCGCACTGGCACGGTTCATGCTGAAGATGGCCCACTCCAAACCGCAAACATTGAAACATCAACCGCCGGCACGGTTTGCTTGAAAAAGATACGGTTGTGAACTTCGGTTACCGCCACCGGTATTCCCGTTCAAGCCCGCGCCCGGACAGCCTTCAGGTAACCGCATGGCCAGCATTCCCAAACGCGCCTATGCCGACATGTTCGGCCCCACCGTCGGCGACCGCGTGCGCCTGGCCGACACCGGCCTGCTCATCGAGGTCGAGAAGGACTTCACCCTGGCCGCGGGTGGCTACGGGGAAGAAGTGAAATTCGGCGGCGGCAAGACCATCCGCGACGGCATGGCGCAGTCGCAAAGAACGCGTGCCGAAGGCGCGGTGGACACCGTCCTGACCAACGCCCTCATCGTCGACCACTGGGGCATCGTCAAGGCCGACATCGGCCTCAAGGACGGCCGCATCGTGGCCATCGGCAAGGCCGGCAACCCCGACGCGCAACCCGGCGTGGACATCGTCATCGGTGCCGGCACCGAGATCATTTCCTGCGAAGGCAACATCGTCACCGCTGGCGGCATCGACAGCCACATCCACTTCATCTGCCCGCAGCAGGTGGACGAGGCCCTGGCCTCGGGCATCACCACCATGCTCGGCGGCGGCACCGGCCCGGCCACCGGCACCTTTGCCACCACCTGCACGCCCGGCCCCTGGCACATCGAACGCATGCTGCAGGCCGCCGACGGTCTGCCCATGAACATCGGCTTCCTGGGCAAGGGCAACGCCAGCCAGCCCGCGCCGCTGCGCGAGCAGATCGAGGCCGGCGTGATCGGTCTCAAGCTGCACGAGGACTGGGGCACCACGCCGAGTGCCATCAGCAACTGCCTGGACGTGGCCGAGGAAACCGACACCCAGGTCGCCATCCACTCCGACACGCTCAACGAGTCCGGCTTCGTGGAAGACACCATCGCCGCGACCAAGGGCCGCACGCTGTGTGCCTTCCACACCGAAGGCGCCGGCGGCGGCCACGCACCCGACATCATCCGCGTGGTGGGCGAGGCCAACTTCCTGCCCTCCTCCACCAACCCGACCATGCCCTACACCGTCAACACGCTCGACGAACACGTCGACATGCTGATGGTCTGCCACCACCTGGACGCGTCGATTCCGGAAGACCTGGCCTTCGCCGAAAGCCGCATCCGCCGCGAGACGATTGCGGCCGAGGACATCCTGCACGACATAGGCGCGATCAGCATCATGAGCAGCGACAGCCAGGCCATGGGTCGCGTGGGCGAGGTGGTGATCCGCACCTGGCAGACGGCGGACAAGATGAAAGCGCAGCGCGGCTCGCTGCCCGAGGACAGCTCGCGCAACGACAACTTCCGCGTCAAACGCTACATCGCCAAGTACACGATCAACCCGGCCATCGCACACGGCATGTCGCACATCGTGGGTTCGCTCGAAGTCGGCAAATGGGCCGACCTGGTGATCTGGAAACCGGCCTTCTTCGGCGTCAAGCCGGCCCTGGTCCTCAAGGGTGGCAGCATTGCGCTGGCCGCCATGGGCGACCCCAACGCCTCCATCCCGACGCCGCAACCGGTGCACTACCGGCCGCAGTTCGGCGCTTTCGGCAGTGCGCTGGCCAGAGGCAGCTTCAGCTTCGTGTCTCAAGCGGCGCAGGCCGCAGGCGTGGCGCAGCGATACGGCCTGGCCAAGACCACGGTGGCGGTGCAGCACTGCCGCGGCGTCACCAAGGCCAGCATGGTGCACAACAGCTACCTGCCGAAGATGGAGATCGACCCGCAGCGCTACACCGTGCGCGCCGACGGCGTGCTGCTGACCTGCGAGCCCGCCAGCAAACTTCCCATGGCCCAGCGATACTTCCTGTTTTGATAGCAAAACAGGGAAGTTCCATGCTCCAAGTCTCCAAACTCGTCCCACAGGGCAAGGGCCTGGCGCCGGTGCTGGTGCGCCGCGCCGCCACCGTCACGCTCGACTGGGATGTGCGCCAGAAAAGCCGCTTCGACGCCGAGTCCTCGGACGGCCGCCGCGTCGGCGTGTTCCTGCCGCGCGGCACCGTGGTGCGCGGCGGTGACGTGCTGATCACGCAGGACGGTTCGCTGCTGCGCGTGATCGCCGCGCCGCAGCCGGTGCTCAGGATCACCGCCTGCACCGACCACCACCACGGTCACGACCACGACCCCGCCTTCGACCTCATGCGCGCGGCCTACCACCTGGGCAACCGCCACGTGCCGATCGAGCTGCAGCCCGACCACCTGAAGATCGAGCCCGACCACGTGCTGGCCGACATGCTGCGCGCCATGCACCTGAACGTGGCCGAGGTGCGCGAGCCCTTCGAACCCGAGGGCGGCGCGTACGCCGCGACCCCTGGACACGGCCACAGCCATGACCACGATCACCATGGGCACGACCATGGTCACGGTCACCACCCCGCGCATGCCCACGACCACGGCTGACGCCCCGGCCAGCGTGGCGGCGGGCCTGCTGTACACGCTCTGGCTCGCCTCGCCGGCCCTGCCGGTGGGAGGCTTCTCGTATTCCGAAGGGCTGGAGGCGGCGGTGGACGCCGGGCTCGTGCACGACGAGGCCAGCGCCGCCGCCTGGCTCACCGACCAGCTGCAGCTCTCGCTCGCGCGCAGCGACCTGGCGGTGGTCGCGCAGGCCATCCCCGCCTGGCGGGCCCATGACCTGGCCCGCATCCGTGCGCTCAATGAGTGGGTGCTCAGCACCCGGGAAACCCAGGAATTCCGCCTGCAGACCGAACAGATGGGGCGCTCGCTGCAGGCCTGGGCGCAGTCGTTGGGTGAACTGGGCGGCGGTGTGCTGCAGCGCCTGCAGGCCGCCGACCTGCAGCCGCCCGCCTACCCGGTCGCCATGGCCTGCGCCGCCGCGACCTCGGGCGCCGCCCTGGCCGACAGCCTGGCCGGCTTCGCCTTCGGCTGGGCCGAGAACATGGTGCAAGCCGCCATCAAGTCGGTGCCGCTGGGCCAGAGTGCGGGCCAGCGCATGCTGGCGCGACTGGTAGCGGACATACCCGCTGCGGTGGCCCACGCGATGGCGATGGGCGACGACGACCGGCAGGCCTTCACGCCCCTGCTCGCCATCCTCAGCGCCCGCCACGAAACCCAGTACTCACGGCTTTTCCGTTCCTGAAGACGCACACGATGACCGCCCTGCACCACATCCCCCACCGCACCAAGACCCTGCCCCCGCTGCGCGTGGGCATCGGCGGCCCCGTCGGCTCCGGAAAGACCACGCTGCTCGAAATGCTGTGCAAGACCATGCGCGAGCGCTACGACCTGGTCGCCATCACCAACGACATCTACACCAAGGAAGACCAGCGCCTGCTGACCGTCAGCGGCGCGCTGCCGGCCGAACGCATCATGGGCGTGGAGACCGGCGGCTGCCCGCACACCGCCATCCGCGAGGACTGTTCGATCAACCTCGAAGCCATCGACCGCATGCTGGGCGAGTTCCCGGACGCCGACATCGTGTTCGTCGAGTCCGGCGGCGACAACCTGGCCGCCACCTTCAGCCCCGAACTGAGCGACCTGACCATCTACGTGATCGACGTGGCGGCGGGCGAGAAGATCCCGCGCAAGGGCGGCCCCGGCATCACCAAGAGCGACCTGTTCGTCATCAACAAGACCGACCTGGCCCCGCACGTCGGTGCCGACCTGGAGGTGATGAAGCAGGACACCGCGCGCATGCGGCCGGACACGGCGCGCAAGCCCTGGGTGATGACCAACCTCAAGACCCTGGACGGCGTGCAGGATGTGGTGCGCTTCATCGAACAGCGCGGCATGCTGGCCCCGGCCGGCACCACGGACTGAGCACGCCGGCGGCTACAATGCCGCCCACTCCGGAG
Source organism: Hydrogenophaga pseudoflava (assembly GCF_004353865.1). Taxonomy (NCBI): domain Bacteria; kingdom Pseudomonadati; phylum Pseudomonadota; class Betaproteobacteria; order Burkholderiales; family Comamonadaceae; genus Hydrogenophaga; species Hydrogenophaga pseudoflava. The sequence goes on along the minus strand of NZ_CP037867.1, from coordinate 1,017,593 downwards.
ACGTGGGAGAGTGGTTTAATCCAGCGGTCTTGAAAACCGCCGACCCGCAAGGGTCCGTGAGTTCGAATCTCACCGTCTCCGCCAGGACATCAAGCAAAACGGGCCCTCGCGGCCCGTTTCTGTTTTCTACCCTCCGTGCGCTTCAGCGCTGGCGTCAGCGCAGCGGCCCGCCGCCCTGGACTCAGGTTTTCCTTAAGAAAATCAAGGATCTCTTAAGTTCGCGTGCGTATAGTGCCGCCTCTGCGGAGCATGCCGTCGCCGCCACCGGCGCGGCGGGCATCGGCCCCGACACCAGACGAATCGGGGGAGATCCATGGCCACCACCGCACCAGCGACCACACACCGTTTGCCCGCCGTGCGGGACCTGCTGCGTTCGAACGGCCTGTGGCTCTGGCTGATCGTTGCCGCGGGCAGCACCCTGCGCCTGCAGCAGTTCATCTTCAACCGCTCCTTCTGGCACGACGAAACCCTGCTGGCGACGGCGTTCGTTGACCGGGGTTTTGCGCAACTGGTCTTTGAACCGCTGGCCAACAACCAGGCGGCCCCGGTGGGGTATCTGGTGCTGGTGAAACTGGTCACCGTCCTGCTGGGCACCCACGAATGGACGCTGCGCCTGGTGTCGCTGCTCAGTGGCCTGGCCACCCTGCCGCTGGCGCTGGCCGTGGCCCGGCTGAGCTTCTCTTCCTTTGTGGCCCGCGCCACGCTGGTGGGGCTGGTGGCGGTCTCGCCGGTGCTGGTGTACTACAGCACCGAGTTCAAGCAGTACCAGGGCGACGTGCTCGGCACCCTGCTCATCCTGTGGCTGACGCTGCGGTTCAGGCCCGACCACTGCCGCGAGGATGCGTTCTGGCTCGCGCTGGCGGGCGCGATCGGCATCTGGTGCTCCCACGCCATCGACTTCGTGCTCGCCGGCAGCGGGCTCGCGCTCTGGCTGGAGATGGCGCGGCGCCGGGATCGCAGGGCTTGGCTCGCGGTGAACGCCGTCGGCCTGGTCTGGCTGGTCAGCTTCGTGGCCGACTACCTGGTGGCCCTGCGGTCGGTGCCGCACAACGCCTACCTCGCCGGCTTCTGGGCCACCAGCTTCGCCCCCATTCCCCCCACCACACTGGCCGACCTCCACTGGTTCCGGGAAGCAGCCCTGGGCCTGGTGTACCTGGGCTTCCTGCAGATGGGCACGGCGTTCCGCGAGGTGCTGCCCGGCTGGTTCAGCGGCCCGGTGCACGCGCTGCTGGCCCTCACCGTGCTCGGCAGCGTGGCACTGGCGTTCCAGCGGGTACGGGCCGCCGCCATGGGGGCCATCACGCTGATGACGGTGCTGGGAGCCTCCGCGCTCCACCAGTACCCGTTCCGCGCCCGCCTGATTCTTTTTCTGGTGCCGTTCGTGTTCCTTGCTCTGGCGGCCCTGGTGCAGCAGCTGCACGAGCTGCCCCTTCGGCGGGCAGCCCCCTGGCTGGCGGCGGGTCTGGCCGCCGGCGTCCTGTGGATGCCCCTGCGTCTGAGCCTGCACGTCGTCCGGCACCCCCACAACTACCAGGACATCCGGGGCGCCTTGCAGTACATCGCCGACCACCGCCAGCCCGGTGACCACGCCATGCTCGGCAGCTGGACCTATCCCGCCTACAGCTTCTACGCCCCCCGGACGGGGCTGGCCGACCTGCCCCGGTTCGTCTACCAGCCCACCATCAACGAGGTCCACAACATCCGTTCCACGGTGCGGCGCATCTGCCAGGACCCCGCCTCGGGCCGGACCTGGGTGCTGGCCACCAACCAGATCGTTGCCAACAACCGCGCCTTTCTGGAAGCGCTCAGCAGCCTGTCCCCTCCCCTGCAAACCGTTCCGCTGGAGGGTGGCGCCCTGTTCCTGCACGACTTCCGGCCCACCGGGTACTGCCAGCGCTACCGCTCAACTTTTCCACCGGCGGGCCGATAGCAAGTCTGACGAGGCCTTCGGGGGCTGCCTTTCCCGAAGCTTCGGACCTGCCATGAACGCCCCCCTGCCGCCGCCGCCAACAACCCGCTGCTGATCCTGCTGGACTTCGTGGCGAGTCCGCTGCTGCTGTTCGGCGCCGACGGTCACGTGGTGTTCACCAACCAGGCCGCCAAGGCCATGCGCTGCAGGCCGGCGCTGCTGCTGGGCAGCGACCCGCACGTCAAGGCGCTGGTGCGCGACGTGGCGGCCGGCCGCACGCTGCCCAGCCTGGAACTGCGCGTGGAGGCCCTGTCGGACGACGGCATCGCGCGGCTGGTCTGCCGCAGCGCCCCCCGCCCCGTGGCCGGACTGGTGCCGGTGTCGGTGGCGGTGGCCGAGGTGGATGCGCTCGACCCCTCTCCCGGCGCAGCGGCGGAGACCGACCCTCGCCTGTCGATGCAGTAGATCATGGAGCTGCTCAAGGCCGAGCTGCTGCCCCCCATCCAGCAGGTCACGGGCCTGCTCGAACCCTCATCGAACCCGGTGCTGGCGCAGTCGGTACGCGACCTGCAGGAGCGGCTCGAACGCATGGCAGACCTGGTCAACGTGTTCGGAGAGGACGTGCTCATCGGTGAAGACCGGATGCTGCTGCCCGAACTGGTGCGCGGCGTCGCGCAGGAACTCGCGCCGCTGACCGACCAGCAGGACGTGTCCTTCGTGGTCGAGGGCGACCGCGACGACCTGCCGCCGGTCTACGGGAGCCGGCGTCTGATGCGCCGGGCGCTGTACGAGTGCCTGCACAACGCGGTGACCCAGGCCCGCCAGGGGGTTCAGAGCAGGGAGCCGGTGGCCATCGGCATCGGCTTCCGGCCGTCCGGGCACCACCTGCTGATGGACATTCACCACCTGGGCGTGCTCTCGGCCGCCACGCTGTCGCGACACGCCGCGGCCATCTTCCGCCCCGTGGCCGACTCAAAGGGCGAAGGAGGCGGCGACACCGACGCCCTGCTCATCGGCCTGCCCCTGACCCAGCGCATCCTGCAGCTGCACGGCGGCCGGCTCCGCTTCGAGCAGGACACCGTCGAAGGGCTGCACGTGATGCTGGAACTGCCCACCGGCGCCCCCCTGCGCAACACGCACCACCTCGACATGCTGCAGGCCCAGATCTACGCCGAAGACCTGTCGAAACTGATGGCCCGCACCCGCCGAAGGAGCCTCGCATGACCGCCCGCATCCTCATCGTCGACGACCAGCCCGACATCCGCAAACTGATCCGGCTCACGCTGCAGCACCTGGACGACGCCGAGATCCACGAGGCCGACAACGGCGGCGACGGCTGGCGCCTGGCGCAGGACATCCGGCCCGACCTCATGCTGCTGGACGTGATGATGCCCAGCGAGCTCGACGGCTACCAGGTCTGCGCCAAGGTCAAGGGCCATCCGGTGCTGGCGGGCCAGACCAAGGTGATCCTGCTGACCGCGCGCGCCCAGGTGGAGGACCAGGAACAGGGCCGCAAGGCCGGCAGCGATGCCTACCTGACCAAGGCGTTCAGCCCGCTCAAGCTGCTCGACCTGGTGGACAACATGCTGGGCCGCACGGTCTGATTTCGACAACGGTCGTCGGACGTCCGATGAAAGCGGTGCCTAGACTGTTCGGCCACTGGATGGCCCTGCGCTCGCTGCGCTCGCAGCTGATGACCATCGCCATCGCCCTGTGCTTGGCCGCCATGGCCGTCACCGTGCCGCTGTCGCTCTCCAGCGTCCGCCAGCAGACCGAACGGGAAAGCATCCAGTGGGCACAGGCACTGGCCAGGATGGCGGCGCACGCCGCCAGTGTGCCGCTGGCGGACAACGACTTCGGCGCCCTGAACAACGCCTTGCAGGAGGTCGTGGCCCTGCCCGGCGTGCAGGCGGTCCGGGTGGTCCGTCCCGGCGGGTACGAGGCCATGCGGGTGGAGCAGCGCGCGAGCGGCAGCATCGTGTCGGTGCGTCCCCGGAGCGGTCAGGCCCTGCCGGCACCCACACGAGGACACGATCTGTCCGGCGAGCACCTGCACGCGGTGGCCAGCCTGCTGACCTCGAACCGCGGCGGCGAGGGCAAGGCGGTGAACTATCCGCAACTCGCCCGCGAAGGCTGGGTCGAGGTGGAGTTCAGCTTCGCGGCCCGGATGGCCGCCGCGCGCAAGAGCTGGGTGATCGCGTCGACCGGCGTCCTGATCCTGGTGCTGCTGGCGCTGGTCGGCTTCGCCATGTTCCTGCGGCGCACGATCCAGCCCATCCGCGCACTGGCGGCCTACGCCAGCACCATGGCCGAATCGCCCGGCAACACCCTGAAGCTGCGCTGGGGCAGCCGGGAGGTGCGCGAACTCGGTCGCGCGCTGAACTGGTCCTCGCAGGAGCTGGCCCGCCGGATGGCCGAAACCCGCCAGCGCCTCTCCCGCATGAAGGCGGTGCTGGACACCGCCGCCGACGCCATCGTCAGTGTCGGGCCCGACGGGCAGATCGTTGGTGCGAACCCTGCCGCCGAACGCATGTTCGGATCGGACGAGAAGGAACTGATCGGGCGCCCGCTGGCCGGCGCGCTGCCGGGCATGGACGCCGGCCGGCTGCGCCAGACCATGGCCGACGGCATGCTCATCCACAGCACCCAGAGCCGCATCGGGCGGGTCGAGATGGAGGCGCTTCGCCATGGCGGCACCCCGTTTCCGGTGGAGGTGCTGCTGGGCGAGATCTCGGGCGACCCGGAGATCCGCTACACCTGCATCGTACGCGACCTCACCGACATGAAGCTGGCCGAGGAGTACCTGACGCTGTACGGACGTGTGCTCGACTGCACCCCCAACGGCATCTCGGTCAGCGATGCACGCCGCTACCCGCAGCCCATCGTCCACGTCAACCCGGCTTTCACCCGCATCACCGGCTACACGGCCCGCGAGATCCTCGGACGCGATGCCAGCCTGCTGGCAGGACCCCTGACCGATCCGGACGACATGGCACTGCTCACAAAAACGGTGCAGAACGGTGCCGAGGTCAAGGTCACGCTGCGCAACTACCGCAAGGACGGCAGCGTGTTCCACAACAAGCTGTCGGTGTCTCCCGTGCGCGACGGCAAGGGAGAGATCACGCACTACATCAACGTGATCGAGGACGTCACCGCCCAGGTCGAGGTCAAGCAGCGGCTGATCGAACGCACCGCGCGGCTGAACGCCACCTTCGACCTCAGTCCCGACGGATTCGCGGTGTTCGATGCCGGAGGTGAGCTCATCACCAGCAACCCCGCCCTGCGCGCCATGGTGGGCGCAATGCCCCCCTGGATGCCGCTGTCCAGCTTCGACGAATGGATGCGGCAGCTGTGCGAAGAGCCCGAGCGCTATGGCCCAGTGGCCAGCGATGCGGGCAATGGCTCACGGCACACGATGGTGCTGGCGCGTCCGTCCCGCAAGGTGCTGGAGCGCGAGGTCCGGCGCCACCTCGGCGGCAGCGGCGAAACCTTCGTGTACTTCCGGGACGTGACCCACCAGTTCGAGGTCGACCGCATGAAGAGCGAGTTCCTCGCCACGGCGGCGCACGAGCTGCGCACACCGCTGGCCAGCATCCTGGGGTTCACCGAGCTGATGATCCACCGCAGGTACAGCGAAGAAAGACAGAAGGACCTGCTGCAGACCGTGCACCGGCAGGGCACGCTGCTGAACAACCTGATCCAGGAGCTGCTGGATCTCTCGCGCATCGAGGCACGCCAGGGCAAGGACTTCCAAATCGTCTCGACGCCGCTGGCCGCCATCGTGGACGCCGCGCTGGACGGCATCGCCCACCAGGAGCTGGGCCGGCAGATCACGGTGGACCCGCTCCCGGAGGTGCAGGTGATGGCCGATGCCAGCAAGATCGAACAGGCACTGACGAACCTGCTGAGCAACGCGTTCAAGTACTCGCCCGCCGGTGGCGAGGTGTCACTCAAGGTCCAGCTGAGCGGGCGCGAGGGCGAAGAAGCCGTGGAGATCGAGGTGCGCGACCAGGGCATCGGCATGCCCCCCGCGCAACTGGCCCGTGCCTTCGAGCGCTTCTACCGCGCCGACACGTCCGGCAACATCCCGGGCACCGGACTGGGACTGAACCTGGTCAAGGAAATCGTCGAGATCCATGGCGGAACCATCGAGCTGGCCAGCGAGCCGGGCGCGGGCACCACGGCCCGCATGAGACTCCGGCGCGCGCCCTCGGCCGTGCCGGCCGACGAACCAGCGACCGCCTGAGTCAGCCGGGCAGGAACAGCGACTGCAGGTCGCTCAGGAAATCGAAACCGCGTGTGGTGGGCGCCACCCACACACCGTCCTGCGCCAGCCAGCCCTTGGCCAGCCCTTCGCGCAGCGCGCCATCAATGGCGGACAGCGGCAGGCCGGTGCGGGCGCTGAAGTCCGTCAGGCTGAAGCCCTCGCGCAGTCGCAGCGCGTTGAGCATGTACTCGAACGGCAGGTCGCGCCGCGCGACCTCCTCCACGCCCACCACCGCGTCGCCCGCCATGGCCTTGTCCATGTACAGGCGCGGCTCGCGCGCCCGCACCTGCCGCACCACCCGGTGCGCAAAACTCAGCTTGCTGTGGGCACCCGCGCCGATGCCCAGGTAGTCGCCGAACTGCCAGTAGTTCTGGTTGTGCCGGCAGCGGTGGCCGCGCCGCGCATAGGCCGACACCTCGTAGCGATCCAGTCCCTCCGCGGTCGTCAGCTCGGTGATGCGGTCGAGCATCGCGTAGGCGTCGTCGTCCTCGGGCACCACCGGCGGGAATTTGGCGAACACCGTGTTGGGCTCGATGGTCAGGTGGTAGATCGAGATGTGCGGCGGGTTGAAGCCGAGCGCGGTGCGGATGTCTGTCTCGCACTGCGACAGGGTCTGGCCGGGCAGCGCGTACATGATGTCCAGGTTGAAGGTCTCGAACGCGCCCGCCGCCTCATCCACCGCCGCCAGCGCCTGCGCCCGGTCGTGCACACGGCCCAGGGCCTTCAGATGCGCGTCGTGGAAGCTCTGCACACCGATCGACAGGCGCGTCACGCCCGCCTGGCGGAAGGCCTTGAAGCGGTCTTTCTCGAAGGTGCCCGGGTTGGCTTCGAGCGTGATCTCGGCATCGGCGTCCAGCCGCGTCAGCGCCCGCACGTCGCCCAGCAGGCGGTCGATCGCCTCGGGCGAGAACAGGCTGGGTGTGCCACCACCGATGAACACGCTGTGGATGGGACGCCCCCAGATCAGCGGCAGTGCGGCCTCCAGGTCGGCCCGCAGCGCATCCAGGTACGGCTGCTCGGGCAGCGCCTGGCCCGGTGCCGAGGTCGCGCTCCATTCGTGCGAGTTGAAGTCGCAGTACGGGCACTTCTTCAGGCACCAGGGCAGGTGGATGTAGAGCGAGAGCGGCGGCAGCCCCTGCAGTTGCAGCGTGCCGGGGCGCATCCAGTGGCGGATGTCGCTCCAGTGCGGGGTCTCGTTCATGCTTGCGGGAACCAGCGCTCGCGCATCAGCGCCAGCATCTGTTGCGCGGCTTTTCCACGGTGGCTGTTGGCGTTCTTCACCTCGGCGGGCAGCTGGGCAAAGGTCTTGCCGAACGGGGGCAGCAGCAATACGGGGTCGAAGCCGAAGCCCTGGTCGCCGATGGGCTCCTGCGTGATCAGTCCCGCCGCACGGCCCGTGGCCACCAGCGGCTCCGGGTCGTCGGCGCTGCGCAGCGCCACCAGCGTGCTCACCAGCGCGGCGCGGCGGTCGGTGATGCCCCGCATCTGCTCCAGCAGCGCCCGCACGTTGTTGTCGTCGCCCTTCTCGTAACCGAACTGCGTGGCGTAGAAGGCCGTGTCCACGCCCGGCAGGCCGCCAAAGGCCTCGACGCACAGGCCCGCGTCGTCGGCCAGGGCCGGCAGGCCGCTCACCTGCGACGCGTGGCGCGCCTTGGCCAGCGCGTTCTCGATGAAGGTCCTGTGCGGCTCGGGCGCCTCGGGAATGCCCAGATCGGCCTGGCGCACCAGTTCCACGCCCAGCGGCGCGAACAGGGCCTGCAGCTCGGCCAGCTTGCCCTTGTTGTTGGAGGCGAGGACCAGTCTCATTCGCCGAGCGACTTCTTCTGCGCCACGATCAGCTCACCGATGCCCTTGTCGGCCAGCGCCAGCAGCGCGTCCATTTCCTTGCGTGTGAAGGCAGCGCCTTCGGCCGTGCCCTGCACCTCCACGTAGTGGCCGGCACCGGTCATCACCACGTTCATGTCGGTGTCGCAGGCCGAGTCTTCGACGTACTCCAGGTCCAGCAGCGGCTGGCCGTCCAGGATGCCGACCGAAATCGCAGCCACGTGGTCCTTGATCGGGGAAGCACCCAGCTTGCCTTCGGCAATCAGCTTGTTGACCGCATCCTGGGCCGCGACGAACGCACCGGTGATGCTCGCGGTGCGCGTGCCGCCGTCGGCCTGCAGCACGTCGCAGTCCAGCGAGATCGTGCGCTCGCCCAGGGCCTTGAGGTCGAACACCGCGCGCAGCGAGCGACCGATCAGGCGCTGGATCTCCTGCGTGCGCCCGCTCTGCTTGCCCTTGGCGGCCTCACGGCTGCTGCGGGTGTGGGTGGCGCGCGGCAGCATGCCGTACTCGGCCGTCACCCAGCCCTCGCCGCTGCCCTTCTTGTGCGGTGGCACCTTCTCCTCCACCGACGCGGTGCACAGCACCTTGGTGTGGCCGAATTCGATCAGCACCGAACCTTCGGCGTGCATGGTGTAGCCGCGGGTGATGCGCACCGGGCGCAACGAATCGTTGGCCCGCTGACCGGGCCGGCTGGAAATGCTCATGGGAAAACCTCAGGAATTGCGTTCGGCGGTGCGCCGGATCGCTTCATTGATCTCGGCAATCGAACGCTCGATCGCCTCGTCGTCCATGTCCTCGATCGTGGGATCGGGCACACCGGACTGGATGGTGGACGCAAAGACACCCTCTTCGATCTCTTCGGTGGAAATGCGCGTGGTCTGGTACTCGTCCGGCGTCTCCCACTCCATCGCCAGCACCGTCACGTTGTCGCAGCGCGGGCCGCCGCGCTTGAGCGCCATCTCGACCAGCTCGGGCACCGCCTGCTCCAGCGGCTGCGACGCCATTTCGGAGGCGATCTCGAAGTCCTTGACCGTGCCCCAGAGCCCGTCGGAGCACAGCAGCACGCGGTCGCCCTGCTGCAGTTGCACCGGCCCGGAGAGATCGAACACCGGCTTGGCCGGCGACCCCAGACAGGTGAACAGGATGTTGCGGTTGATGTGCGAAGTGGCACGCCCCAGATGCGCCTGCTGCTCCATATAGGAGTGGTCGCGCGTACGCGTGAGCAACTCGCCGTTGCGGATCAGGTAGAGACGCGAGTCGCCGCAGTGCACCCAGTGCATGGAGCCGCGCTCCATCACCGCCGCCACCAGCGTGGTGCGCGGCGTGTCCAGCATGCCTTTTTCGGCGGCGTAGCGGATGATCTGGTGGTGCGCCGCCATCAGTGCGCTGGAGAGAAACTCTGGCACTTCCTTGACCGTCGGGTTGGCGGCCTTCTGGAAGTAGGCAGACAGCGTCTGCAGAGCCAGCTGGGCGGCCATGGCGCCTTCAGGATGCCCACCCATGCCGTCGGCCAGCACGAACAGGCCGGACTCACGCGTGTAGGCGTAGCCCATCCGGTCTTCGTTGCGCTCCCGACCGCCCTGACGGCTGATCTGGTAGACCGAGAACTTCATTTGAACTTGGTTCCGCCAGCGGTGGTCTTGCGGGTCGACTTCTTGTTGTCCGAGACAATGTTGTCGAACTGCAGGCGCATCTTCTCTGCCACCGTCAGCTTGGTGTAGCTGCGTTCGGTCTCACGGCTGAGCTCCTTCTGCAGGGCGAACACCGATTGCGGGCGGGACAGCGGATCGAGCGACATGCACCATTCGACCACCTCGATCAGGTTGTCGGAGTACACACCGCGCAGACGGGACAACGCCAGCGACAGGCGGTCTTTCTCCAGCCGCTGCGGCGCGTCGTTGGGCGGATAGCCCTGCATGCTGGCATAGATGCAGGCGCCGATGGCGTAGATGTCGGTCCACGGCCCCATGCTCGAATCGCGGCGGTACATCTCGGGCGCGGCAAAGCCGGGCGTGTACATCGGGCGGATGAAGTTGCCTTCCTTGCTCAGCACCTCGCGCGCGGCGCCGAAATCGATCAGCACCGCCCGGTTGTCGTCGGTGATGAAGATGTTGGCCGGCTTGATGTCCAGGTGCAGCATCTTGTGCTGGTGCACGATCCGCAGGCCGCGCAGCACCTCGTCGTAGAGCGAACGGATGGTGGACTCGCGGAACACCTTCTGCTTTTTCAGCTCGCGTGCGGTGATGATGAACTCCTGCAGGGACGAGCCCTCCAGGTAGTTCATGACCATGTACACGGTCTCGTTCTCGCGGAAGAAATTCAGCACGCTCACCACCGACTGGTGGGAGATCTGGGCCAGCGCGCGGCCTTCCTCGAAGAAGCTCTTGAGGCCCAGGCGGTACAGCGACAGCTTTTCGGGCTGGACCTGCGGCAACAGTTCGCCCGGAGCCCGGGAGGCCAGCGACGACGGCAGGTATTCCTTGACGGCCACCTGCTGACCTTCGGTGTCGACAGCCAGGTAAACGACGCCAAAACCGCCCGCAGCCAGCTTGCGAACGATCCGGTAACCACCGATCACCGTGTCCGGTGGCAAGGAAGCTGGTTTGACCTTTGACATAATTCGGGAGGAGTCCGGAACGCCTCGTTGTGGACCATTCAACCGGATCGGACCCAGTCTCATGGCAGTTTACAGCATGACCGGCTATGCCACGGCCCAGTACAACGGGCCTGCGGACGAGACCGGCCGGGAGGCCATGCCCGTGCTGGGCATGGAGATTCGATCGGTCAACAGCCGCTTCCTGGACCTGGCCTTCAAGATGTCCGACGAGTTGCGCGGCACTGAGCCCGCACTGCGGGAACTGCTCGGCGCGCGCCTCAAACGCGGCAAGGTCGAGGTCCGCGCCTGGATCGAAGGTCGCACGGAAAGCGGGCTGCGCACCCCCTCACCCGCCGAGCTGCAGCGTCTGGTCGGTCTGCAGGACAGCATCGTCGCCTGGCACCCCAAAGCCACCCTGCTGTCGGTCGCCGAACTCATCCAGCTGACCTCCCGCCAGCAGGCACTGCCCAGCGGTCTGCACGACCACCTGCTCACCCTCGCCCAGACCGTGCTGGACAGCTTTGTGGGTGCGCGCGAACGCGAAGGCAAACGGCTGGCCGACATGCTGCTGGACCGCCTGAAGCAATTGCGCCAGCTCGCCCGCGAAGCCCAACCGCTGATCCCTGAACTGGTGGCCCAGCAGCGCCAGCGCTTCATCGACCGCTGGAACGAGGCGCTCGGTGCGGGCAACGCGGCCGGCACGCCAAACCTGTCCACCGACGCCGTGCAGGAGCGCGCCCTGGCCGAGGCCACCGCCTTCGCCATCCGAATCGACGTCGCCGAAGAACTGACCCGGCTGGACTCCCACCTGGTGGAGATCGAGCGGCTCATCAAGAAGGGCGGCGATGTGGGCAAGCGGCTGGATTTCCTGATCCAGGAACTGCACCGCGAAGCCAACACCCTCGGCTCCAAGTCCTCCAGCCTCGAACTCACCCGCATTTCGGTGGACATGAAGGTGCTGATCGAACAAATGCGTGAACAGGTCCAGAACCTGGAATGAACTGATGCAATACCCGGGAAACCTGTTTGTCGTTGCGGCCCCCAGCGGGGCCGGCAAATCCAGCCTGGTCAAGGCCCTGATGGAGCTGGACCAGCGCGTCTCGCCGTCCATTTCGCACACCACCCGGGCGCCGCGTGGCCAGGAGGTGCATGGTCGCGAGTACTACTTCGTCAGCCGAGAAACCTTCGACCAGATGGTGGCGCAGGATGCGTTCCTGGAATGGGCGCACGTGCATGGCAATCGCTACGGCACTTCCAAACATGCGATCGAGCAGCGCATGGCCCAGGGAGCCGACGTGGTGCTGGAGATCGACTTCCAGGGGGCCATCCAGGTCAAGCGCATCTTTCCGAACGCCGTGCTCATCTTCATCCTGCCGCCCAGCTGGGAAGAGCTGCGCTCGCGCCTGGAGCGGCGCGCCGAGGACAGCGCCGACGTGATCGAGGTGCGCCTCAAGAATGCCGCCCAGGAGATGGCGCACGCCAAGGAATTCGATTTCGTTATAATCAACGAATTGTTTGAGCGCGCCTTGTTCGACCTCAAGGCCATCGTCCACGCGCAGCGCCTGCGATTTACCGCCCAGCGCATCGCCCGCAGCGACACCTTCCAGGCGCTCAACATCTCCTGATACCCCCGCTTTCCTACCGAGGCCCGCACATGGCACGCATCACCGTCGAAGACTGTCTGGAAAAGATCCCCAACCGCTTTCAGCTGGTGCTGGCGGCCACCTACCGTGCCCGCATGCTCAGCCAGGGTCATGCACCGAAAATCGAAAGCAAGAACAAGCCTGGCGTGACCGCCCTGCGCGAGATCGCCGAAGGCAAGGTTGGCCTGGAGATGCTCAAGAAAGTGCCGACCTGATCAATCAAGATCGGATCTGCCCCACAGAAAAAGCCCGCTGATCAGCGGGCTTTTTCTTTGGCCTGGAGGGTCGCCCGATCAGGCCGCTCCAATGTTGGGAACCAGCGCACCCGCGTCCTGACCGGCCTTGTGCGCAGCCGTGAAGGCCAGCATGCGGTCGATGGGCAGGCGCGCGCGCGGGATCAGCGCCGGGTCGACGTGAATCTGGTTCTCACCCGTCTCCAGCACGCGGGCCACGCCCGCCAGGCCGTTCATGGCCATCCAGGGGCAGTGTGCGCAGCTCTTGCAGGTGGCGCTGTTGCCAGCCGTGGGCGCCTCGATGAAAACCTTGCCCGGGTTTTGCTGGCGCAGCATGTGCATCATGCCGTTGTCGGTGGCCACGATGAATTCCGGTGCGTCCATCTCGTGCGCCGCCTTCAGGATGCCGGAGGTCGAGCCCACCGCATCGGCCAGCTTCACCACCTCGGCCGGGCTTTCCGGGTGCACCAGCACCTTGGCCTTGGGATGTTCCATCTTGAGCGCCTCCAGCTCGAAGGCCTTGAACTCATCGTGCACGATGCAGGAACCTGTCCACATCAGCATGTCAGCGCCGGTTTCGCGCTGGATGTAGCCGCCCAGGTGTTTGTCGGGCGCCCACAGGATCTTGTGGCCCTTGTCCTTGAGTGCGCGAACGATGTCCAGCGCGCAGCTGGAGGTGACCAGCCAGTCCGAGCGCGCCTTCACAGCGGCGCTGGTGTTGGCGTAGACCACCACCGTCCGGTCCGGATGCTGGTCGCAAAAGGCGCTGAACTCGTCGATCGGGCAGCCCAGATCGAGCGAGCAGTTGGCGTCCAGATCCGGCATCAGCACGGTCTTTTCGGGCGAGAGGATCTTGGCCGTCTCGCCCATGAAACGAACCCCCGACACGACCAGCGTCTGCGCCGCGTGGTCGCGGCCGAAACGCGCCATCTCCAGCGAGTCGCTGACGATCCCCCCGGTTTCGACGGCCAGATCCTGCAGGTCCGGGTGCACGTAGTAGTGCGAGACCATGACCGCATTGCGCTCCTTGAGCAGTCGGCGGATGCGCTCCTTGAGTTCGGTGCGCTGGCTGGCCGTGGGCTCGGCTGGCACCCGAGCCCAGGCGTGTTTCGTCGGACAGGCCGGCTGTTCGTACTCGACGTCGATGATGGCGTTGGCGGTCATGGTGGTGCTCACAGGGTTTCGAAGCGCATGGAGAAGTCGGTGGCCCTGACGTCCTTGGTCAGGGCCCCGATGGAGATGCGGTCCACACCGGTTTCCGCAAGGGCACGCACCGTGTCCAGGTTCACGCCGCCGGAAATTTCCAGGATCGCCCGGCCGGCGTTGCGGCGCACCGCCTCCTGCAGCGTCGGTATGTCCATGTTGTCCAGCAGGACCATGGTCGCGCCGCAGGCCAGGGCCTCATCCAGCTGCCCCAGCGTTTCGACCTCGATTTCGACGAAACGCGCCTGAGGGGCTGTTTCCTGCACCCGCTTGAGCACCGCGGCCACGCCGCCCGCCGCAGCGATGTGGTTTTCCTTGATCAGCACCGCGTCGTACAGGCCGATGCGGTGGTTCACGCCGCCGCCAGTCTTGACGGCGTACTTCTGCGCCAGGCGCAGGCCGGGGATGGTCTTGCGCGTGTCGACGATGGCCGCGCGCGTGCCCTTCACAGCGTCCACGAACACCGACGTCTTGGTCGCCACCCCGGACAGCAGTTGCAGGAAGTTGAGCGCGGTGCGTTCGGCAGTCAGCAGGGCCTGGGCGTTGCCCTCGATGTGCAGGACCACCTGGTCGGCGGCACAGCGCCCACCTTCCTCCACCTGCCAGCTCAGGCGCGCCGACGGATCGCAGGCACGCACCGCCGCCTCTACCCAGGGGCGACCGCAGATCACCGCGGTTTCGCGGGCCAGGATGCGGGCCCGGGCCGGACGGCGGGCATCGACCAGCGCGGCGGTCAGGTCACCCGCGCCGACGTCCTCGGCCAGCGCGCGCGTGACGTCGGCTCGCGCCAGTTCGGCCACGTCCGAGGCATCGAATTCAGAGAGGTGTTTCATGGGGCGGAGCATAACGGGAACGAATGGGCGGGATGGACTATAGTGCGCCCCAAATCGACCACCCGCCGAGGGGACATCACCATGAGCCAGACCGCCTCCCTAGCACCCGCCACCGGCACACCCTACGGCACCCTGCCCTCGGCGTCTCCGCTGCCGCAGCGCAAGCCGGTCAGCCTGCCCCGGCTGCAGGAAATGCGCGACCGCGGCGAAAAGATCACCATGCTCACCGCCTACGACGCCACCTTCGCGGCGGTGGCGGACGCCGCCGGTGTGGAGTGCATCCTGATCGGCGATTCGCTGGGCATGGTCTGCCAGGGGCTGTCGAGCACCGCCGGCGTCACGCTGGAGACCATGGTCTACCACACCGAAAGCGTGGTGCGTGGCCTGCGCCGGGTGCAGGGCACCGCTTGGGTCATCGGCGACCTCCCGTTTGGCAGCTACCACGAGTCGAAGGAACAGGCCATGCGCAGCGCAGCGCAGCTGCTGCACGCGGGTGCCCACATGATCAAGCTCGAAGGTGGTGGCTGGACCGCCGACACCGTCCGTTTTCTGGTCGAGCGCGGCGTCCCGGTCTGCGCCCACCTGGGCCTGACGCCCCAGACCGTTCACTCGCTCGGCGGCTACCGGGTGCAAGGCCGTGACGAGGCGGCGGCGCGCACCCTGCGCACGCAAGCACTGGAACTGCAGGACGCCGGCGCCACCATGCTGGTGCTGGAGATGGTGCCGGCGGCGCTGTCTGCCGAGATCACCACGGCGCTGCCCACCTGCCACACCATCGGCATCGGCGCCGGCAAGGGCACGGCCGGCCAGGTGCTGGTGATGCACGACATGCTGGGCATCAACCTCGGCAAGAACCCCAAATTCGTTCGCAACTTCATGGACGGTGCCGCGAGCGTGCGCGATGCCATGGCCGCCTACGTCGCTGCCGTGAAGGACGGCAGCTTCCCGGACGACCAGTTGCACGCCTGGTGACCCCTTCCCCTAGGCACCGTCCCGCCCCACTCCGCACCCTCACATGCAACTCGTCCACACCATTGCCGATCTGCGCGCCGCCCTGGCGCCCTACCAATCGCCTGCCTTCGTGCCCACCATGGGCAACCTGCACGATGGCCATCTTGACCTGGTCCGCCAGGCGCAGCCGCTGGGTGACGTGACGGTGTCCAGCATCTTCGTCAACCGGCTGCAGTTCGCGCCGCACGAAGACTTCGACACCTACCCGCGCACACTGCAGGCCGACTGCGCCCGGCTGGAGCAGGCCGGCTGTGACATCGTCTTCGCGCCGCCCGAGAAAGAGCTGTACCCCGAACCGCAGGGCTACAAGATCCAGCCGCCTGCGGATCTGGCGGACATTCTGGAAGGCCACTTCCGGCCCGGCTTCTTCATCGGCGTCTGCACCGTGGTGATGAAGCTGTTCCAGTGCGTGTTCTCGGAAGCCAAAGGCCCTCGCTACGCGCTGTTCGGCAAGAAGGACTACCAGCAGCAGATGGTGATCCGCCGCATGGTGCAGCAGTTCTGCATGCCCATCCAGGTCCTGGCCGGTGAAACGCAGCGGGCCGCCGACGGGCTGGCGCTCAGCTCTCGCAACGGCTACCTGAGCGAGTCCGAGCGCGCCGAAGCGGTGCAGCTGTCGATGTCGCTGCGCGCGCTGGCGCGCGACGCTCTGGCCGCCGCCGGCTCGCTGCCCGAGAAGCGCGAGGCGTTGGAAGCGCAGGCGATGCGTGCGCTGGCCCTGCGCGGCTGGCAGCCCGACTACCTGACCGTGCGGCGCCGCGCCGACCTGCAGCCCCCACGCGCGGAAGATGCGCTGGCGCCGCAATCGATGGTGGTGCTGGGCGCCGCCCGCCTGGGGCGCACCCGCCTCATCGACAACTTCGAAATCTAGAGGGTTTCTTCCTTGGGGTCGCGCCCCATCAGGGCCGCGACAGCCTGGGCGGGCTGCAAGCGCCCGTCGAGCAAGGCCACCACGCCTTCGCTGATCGGCATGTCGACGCCCAGCAGGCGGGCGCGCTGCACCACGGTCCTGGCGCTGTAGACGCCCTCGGCCACGTGCCCCAGCGAATCCACCGCCTGCTGCAGGCTCAACCCCTGCGCCAACAGCTGGCCGACCTTGCGGTTGCGGGAGAGATCACCGGTCGCGGTCAGCACCAGATCCCCGAGACCCGAGAGCCCCATGAAGGTGTCGGCGCGCGCGCCCAGCGCCAGGCCCAGGCGGGTCATTTCCGCCAGCCCGCGCGTGACCAGTGCTGCCCGGGCGTTGAGTCCGAGCGCCAGGCCGTCGCACAGCCCGGTGGCAATCGCCAGCACGTTTTTGACCGCGCCACCCACCTCGACCCCGACCGCGTCGTCGTTGGCATAGATGCGCAGCGACGGGCCGTGGAACGCGCTCACCAGGGCGTCTCGAACCTCGGCGTGGGCGCTGGCCGCCACCAGGGCGGTCGGCTGGCCGCGCGCCACTTCCTGCGCAAAACTGGGACCGCTGAGCACCCCGGCCTTCAGCCTGGGCGCCACGGCGGCCTGGATCTCGTGACCAAGCAGGCCCGGTGACCCACCACCCTCACGAGGCGCCTCGAAGCCCTTGCAGAGCCAGGCCACCGGCGAACCCTGGTCCGCCAGCCGCTCCAGCATGCCGCGCAGACCTGCCATCGGGGTGGCCACCACCACCAGATCGGCCCCGGCCAGCGCAGCGGTCGGCCAGGGCTCGGCATCGCCCGCCAGCCGCAGGGCCGGCGGCAGGGTCACACCCTGGAGGTATCGGGCGTTTTCACCCTCGGCCCGCATGGCAGCCACCTGCGCCGCGTCGCGCGCCCACAGGGTCACCTGGTGGGGAGTGCCCGGCAGACGGGCGGCCGCAATGGCCAGCGCCGTGCCCCAGGCACCGGCACCGAGAACGACGATGTTCATCGCCTGCGGTTCAAGCCTGGCTTACTGCGTGACAGCGCCGGCAGCCTGCGCCTGCTGCTGTTCGTACATGGCCTGGAAGTTGATTTCGGCCAGGTGCACCGGCGGGAAACCGGCGCGCTGGATCAGGTCGGCCACGTTGCCGCGCAGGTAGGGGTACACGATCTGCGGGCAGGCGATGCCCATGATCGGGCCCATCTGGTCTTCCGGCAGGTTGCGGATCTCGAAGATGCCGGCCTGCTTGACCTCGACTAGGAACACGGTCTTGTCCTTGATCTTGGTCTGCACGGTTGCGGTCACGGCCACTTCGTACACGCCGTCTGCAGCCGGAGTGGCTTCCACGCCCAGCTGGATGTCGACCGAGGGCTGCTCCTGTTCCAGCAGGATGGCCGGGGAATTGGGCTGCTCCAGGGACGCCTCCTTGAGGTAGACGCGCTGGATCTGGAAAACGGGATCTTGGTCGGCCATAAGAGCTTTCGGATGATTCAGGAATGAACAGGGCCCGCCCGGGAAGTCTCCCGCAGCGGGCCCGAGGGCGGATTATCTCAGCAGTACGGCAACGCTCTCAGCCCCGCAGCAGCGGCTCCAGGCCACCCTGGCGGTCCAGCGCGTGCAGGTCGTCGCAACCGCCCACGTGCGTCTGCCCGATGAAGATCTGCGGCACGCTGGTGCGTCCGGTGATCTGCGTCATCTGGGCGCGCACCTCGGGCCGGCCGTCCACCACGATCTCCTCGTAGTCGGTGACGCCGCGCTGCGCCAGCAGGGCCTTGGCACGGCTGCAGTACGGGCAATAGTCGCTGGAATAGATCTTCACGTGGGCCATGGTGCGCTCCGTTTCAGGCCTTTTCGACCGGCAGGTTGGCGGTGCGCCAGGCGCCCATGCCACCGGTCAGCGAATGGGTGTTCTCGTAGCCCAGCTTCTTGGCGATCGACACCGCGCGCTTGGAGCGCATGCCGGACGCACAGACCAGCACCAGCGGCAGGTTCTTGTTCTTCACCACACCAGCCAGCTTGGCCTCCAGCTCGGGCAGCGGCACGTTCTTCGCACCGGTCACGTGCCCGGCCGCGAACTCATCGGGCCCACACACGTCCACCACCGCGGCTTTCTCACGGTTGATCAGCTGCACCACTTCGGCGGGGGTCAGGCCCGCCGCGCCGCCGCCCGAGGTCAGGGCGGGAAACATCAACATCCCGCCCGAGGCCAGGGCGATGGCAAACAGCATCCAGTTGTCGAGAAAAAAACTCACGAAACACCTTTCAGGTCAGACAAGGCCGGGATTTTAGAATGTGGGGCTGTCCGGCGCGGTCCGGCCAGCCTCCATGCCCCTTTTTCCTGCTCCCAACGCCTTCACGCCCATGCACAAGCTCGTCCTGATCCGCCACGGCGAATCCACCTGGAACCTCGAAAACCGCTTCACCGGCTGGACCGACGTGGAGCTGACCCCCACCGGCGTCTCCCAGGCCATGTCCGCCGGCAAGCTGCTCAAGGCCGAGGGCTACGAGTTCGACATCGCCTACACCTCGGTGCTCAAGCGCGCCATCCACACGCTGAACTACTGCCTGGACGAGATGGACCGCAGCTGGCTGCCGGTGGTCAAGGACTGGCGCCTGAACGAGCGCCACTACGGTGGCCTGCAGGGCCTGAACAAGGCCGACATGGCCAAGCAGTACGGCGACGAGCAGGTGCTGATCTGGCGCCGCAGCTACGACACCCCGCCGCCCGCCCTGGAGGCCAACGACCCGCGCGGCCAGCGCCAGGACCTGCGCTATGCCAAGCTGCCGGCCGACGCCGTGCCGCTGACGGAATGCCTGAAAGACACCGTCGCCCGCGTGCTGCCCTGCTGGAACGACTCCCTAGCCCCGGCCATCAAGGCGGGCCAGCGCATCGTGATCGCCGCGCACGGCAACTCGATCCGCGCCCTGGTCAAGTACCTGGACAACATCGGCAACGCCGACATCGTGGGCGTGAACATCCCCAATGGCATTCCGCTGGTCTACGAACTGGACGCCGACCTCAAGCCCATCAAGAGCTACTACCTGGGCGACGCCGAAGCAGCCGCCAAGGCCGCCGCTGCCGTGGCCGCTCAGGGCAAACGCTGAACCGCCCGGACGGAACCGAATCACAAGGCTTGACTCCTAGGTGTATATTGGTTTGCAGGCCCGCGGCGCAACCGCCCGGGCCAGCGCTTTTTTCGGGGTGAATGGATGGGCAAGCAAGTGAATCAGAAGCTGAAGATCGTCGGCTGGGTGGCCGCAGGCGCTGTGGCCGGTGCGCTGACCACGGTGCAGCTTCAGGCGGTGGCGCGCGGCTCGCTCGCTCCCCTGCCGCTGGAGGAGCTGCAGCAGCTCGCCGCCGTGTTCGGCATGGTCAAGACCGATTACGTCGAACCGGTCGACGAGAAGAAGCTGATCTCCGAGGCGATTTCGGGCATGGTCTCCAGCCTGGACCCACACTCCCAGTACTTCGACAAGAAGTCCTTCAAGGAATTCCGCGAGGGCACCAGTGGCCGGTTTGTCGGCGTGGGCATCGAAATCACCATGGAAGACGGCGTGGTCAAGGTCGTGTCCCCCATCGAGGACTCACCCGCCTTCCGCGCCGGCCTCAAGTCTGGCGACCTGATCACCAAGATCGACGACACCGCCGTCAAGGGCCTGTCCATCAACGACGCCGTCAAGCTCATGCGCGGCGAGCCGCGCACCAAGGTGCTGCTGACCATCTTCCGCAAGGACGAGAACCGCAGCTTCCCGGTCACGATTACCCGTGAAGAGATCAAGACCCAGAGCGTCAAGAGCAAACTGGTTGAACCCGGCTACGCCTGGGTGCGTGTCTCGCAGTTCCAGGACCGCACGGTCGAGGACTTCGCGCGCAAGGTCGAGGAGCTGTACAAGGCCGGCCCGCTCAAGGGCCTGGTGCTGGACCTGCGCAACGACCCGGGCGGCCTGCTGGACGCCGCCGTCGCGCTGTCGGCGGCCTTCCTGCCCGAGAACGTGACCGTGGTCTCGACCAATGGGCAGCTTGCCGACAGCAAGTTCACCTACACCGCCAACCCGCAGCACTACCTGCGCCGGGGTGGCCCGGACCCGATCGCCCGCCTGACCAAGGCGACCAACGGCGCGCTCAAGAACGTGCCGCTGGTGGTGCTGGTCAACGAAGGCTCGGCCTCGGCCAGCGAGATCGTCGCCGGCGCGCTGCAGGACCACAAGCGCGGCACCATCCTGGGCAGCCAGACTTTCGGCAAGGGTTCGGTGCAGACCGTGCGCCCGCTGGGCCCCGACACGGGCCTGAAACTCACGACCGCGCGCTACTACACGCCGGCCGGCAAGTCGATCCAGGCCAAGGGCATCGTGCCCGACGTGATGGTCGACGAAACGCCCGAGGGCAATGTGTTCGCCGCTCTGCGCACCCGTGAGGCCGACCTGACCAAACACCTGACCAATGGCGAAGAGGCCAAGGCCGGCGAGCCGATGACCGATGCCCAGCGCGCCGCCGAACAGCAGCGCGACCAGGAACGTGAGCAGGCCCGCAAGCGGCTGGAAGAAGAGTCCAAGAAGAACCCGGGCCAGCGCTTGGTGCCGGAATTCGGCAGCGACAAGGACTTCCAGCTGCAGCAGGCGCTCAACAAGCTCAAGGGCCGTCCGGTGCTGGTCAGCAAGACCCTGACCGAGCGCCCCGAAGAGAAGAAAGAGAACTGATCACCGCCCCGGTGAACGGGTCGGCGACGCGATCTTGGACGACCAGCAGCTCCTGCGCTACTCGCGCCACATCCTGCTCGAAGAGCTGGGCATCGAAGGCCAGGAGAAGCTGCTGGCGTCGCACGCCCTGGTGATCGGTGCCGGCGGCCTGGGGTCGCCGGTGGCGCTCTACCTGGGCAGCGCCGGCGTCGGGCGCATCACCGTGATCGACGACGACGAGGTGGACGCCACCAACCTGCAGCGCCAGATCGCGCACAACCTCGAACGCCTGGGCACGCCCAAGGCCGAGTCGGTGCGCCACGCGATCGCTGCCATCAACCCCGACCCGCAGGTCGCGGCCCTGGTACAGCGCGCCGACGACGCACTGCTGGACCAGTTGCTGCCCGGTGTCGATGTGGTGATCGACTGCTGCGACAACTTCGCCACCCGCCACATGGTCAACCGCGCCTGCGTGCGCCACGGCGTGCCGCTGGTCTCGGGCGCCGCGATCCGCATGGACGGGCAGCTGGCGGTGTACGACCCGCGCGACGCCGACTCGCCCTGCTACGCCTGCGTGTTCCCCGAGGACGCCGGGGTGGAAGAGGTGCGCTGCGCCACCATGGGCGTGTTCGCGCCGCTGGTGGGCATCGTGGGCACCATGCAGGCGGCCGAGGCGCTCAAGATCCTCAGCGGCCTGGGCTCGCGCCTGACCGGTCAGTTGCTGATGATCGATGGCCGCGATCTGGCCTTCAACACCATCGCCCTGCCGCGCCAGCCGCACTGCGCGGTCTGCGCTCAGCGCGACGGCTGATCCTTCGCGCTGCTGCGCGGCGGCATCGGGCACGGCCCGTGGCGCTTGCGGAAATCCCGCGGGTTCTCGGCACCCGCCGACGCGAAGATGCCTTTGCGGTCCTTGCGTGCCAACACCTCTTCGATGGCGAACGGCCCGTCGCTGTGCCGCCAGCGGTACGACCAGGCCCAGCCCTCGCGCACCAGCCAGCCCGCCACATCGTCACCCCGGTGCTTCAGCCGCACCAGCGCCCGCCCGTAGTCGTCGCGCCGCCGCTCGGTCACCGTCACCGTCTGCTCCAGCAGACGCCCGGCCAGCGCCTCGCGAGACGCCACACCGCCGTCCTGGCAGATCTCCGGCGCATCCACCCCGTCCAGCCGCAGCTTGCGGTACGTCCCACCCGCCAGCGGCTTCACCCACAAGGTGTCCCCATCCGGCACCCGCGTCACCCGCGCCTCATAGGCCTCGTTGAACCGGGGACGAAACCCCGAAGCAGCGGACGACGTGGAAGCAGGCGACTGTGCGAGCGCAAGCGAAGCGCCGAACACAAAAAGCAACGGAGCGAAGAGAGACCAGGGCACCCGTGGAACCGGCTTCGCCGGGCCACAGGGTGCGTCCCCCCTCCGGGGGGAAGCCGCGAAGCGGCGCAGGGGGGAGCCCCTCATACCGCCATGTACCGGCCCGGCCGGTGGTTGATCGCCAGCGTCATGTTCAGCACCACCGCACCCAGCACCGACCAGGCGATCTGCACCGGCTCGCGCAGCGCGAACGCGGTCAGCACGATGGCGCAGTCCAGCCCCATCTGGATGTGCCCAGCGCGCCAGCCGAAACGCTCCTGCAGGTACAGCACCAGCACGTTGAAACCACCCAGGCTGGCCCGGTGGCGGAACAGCATCAGCATGCCCGCACCCACCAGCAGCCCGCCTGCCACCGCGGCAAAGCCCGGGGCCAGTGCGCCGATGGATATCCAGCGCGGGATCAGGTAGGCCCAGAGCGAGAGCAGACCCACCGCCGCAAAGGTCTTGAGCGCGAACGGCGCGCCCATGCGGCGCCAGGCCAGCCAGTAGAACGGCAGGTTGATGAGGAAGAACCAGACGCTGAAGCTCATGCCGGTCGCGTAGTGCAGCAGGAAGGCCAGCCCCGCGGTGCCGCCGCTGAGCAGGCCGACGTGGCCGAACATCACCACGCCCAGGCCGACGAACAGGGTGCCGGTGAACAGGGCCTGCACGTCTTCGTGCGGCCGGTGGCGGGAGGGGGCTGCGGCGGCAGCGGGCATGGCGGTGGATCGGACAGCGGCGGTCATGGGCATCGGTCGGTCGACAGAGGCGCACAGTGTCGCCGCTGTGGCCACCCGCCGCCTTGACCCAGGTCAGCACCGCTCAGGGCCGCAGGACCTTGGCCACCGGGTTGTAGCGCAGGCGGAAGGCGTCGGGCATGTCCGAACCCAGCAGCGGGCGCAGGTAGAGCCGGAAGGCGTCGGTCACGTCGGTGCCGCTGGGCGCGATGAACTCGTCCTCCATGGTGCGGGTCTTGCCCGCCACGGCTTCCAGCGGCAGCAACTCGTAGTCGGCCGAGTAAAAGCCGGTGCGCTTGATCGCCACCGAGCCGTCCACCTTGCCCCACATCGCGAACTGCACCGCCTTTTCGCCCACCTCGCGCGCCTCGCGCTGATCCACGTCGCTCACGCAGCCGATGAAGCTGCGCTGCAGGTAGCCGAAGGTGTCGCCGCGCACACGCTTGATGCCGAGCTTCGCCTTGATCTCCTCGCACAGCAGGTCGGCCAGCGCGCCGGTGCCACTGAGCTGCACGTTGCCGTGAGCGTCCTTCTCCACGTCCTTGGCCAGCTGGGTGATGATGGGCTGGCCCGAGGCGTCGTGGATGCCTTCGCTCACCGCGATCACGCAGCGGCCGTGGCGCGCGTACATGATCTTCACGTCGGCCAGGAACTTCGGGATATCGAACACCCGCTCGGGCACGTAGATCAGGTGCGGGCCGTCGTCGGGAAACTTCTTGCCCAGGGCCGACGCGGCCGTGAGGAAGCCGGCGTGCCGCCCCATCACCACGCCCACGTACACCCCTGGCAGGGCCGCGTTGTCCAGGTTCGCCCCCGCAAACGCCTGCGCCACGAAGCGCGCCGCCGACGGAAAACCCGGCGTGTGGTCGTTGCCCACCAGGTCGTTGTCGATGGTCTTGGGGATGTGGATGCTGCGCAGCGGGTAGCCCGCCTTGCGCGCCTCCTCGCTGACGATGCGCACCGTGTCCGACGAGTCGTTGCCGCCGATGTAGAAGAAGTGCTCGATCTCGTGCGCCTTGAGCACCTTGAAGATCTCCTGGCAGTAGGCCAGGTCGGGCTTGTCTCGCGTGGAGCCGAGCGCCGAGGCCGGCGTGCGCGCCACGGCTTCGAGGTTGTGGCTGGTCTCCTGCGTGAGGTCGACGAAGTTCTCGTCGACGATGCCGCGCACGCCGTGGCGCGCGCCGTAGATGCGTTGCACGTTCTGGAAGCGCCGCGCCTCCAGCGCCACGCCCACGAGGGACTGGTTGATCACGGCAGTGGGGCCGCCGCCCTGGGCGACGAGGATTTTTCCGGACGACATGGTGAACCTCTGGGTGACGGCAAAAGTGTGCTCGCGCAATATAGCCTTCGGCGCCGCAGAGTGGGACACTGTCGCGCATGAAGACCTTCCACAACCCCCACCACGCCCTGCACCAGGGGCGCGAAGAGATGTTCCGTGGCCGCATGGTGCACTGTCACGAGGTGCCCGCGCGGCTGGACTACGTGCTGGCCGAGCTGCAGCGTCGTTCGCAGGGCGGGCTGTTCCTGCCCGAGGTGGGCGACACCGATCTGGACGCCGCCATTGCCCGTGTGCACGACCCGCGCTACACGCAGTTCCTGGCCGGCGCCTGGGACGAGTGGGTGGCGATGGACCCGGCGAACGCGCAGCGCGACGCCCTGCCCTCGGTCTGGCCACTGGGCAACAAACACGCGTTCCGCACCGATGTGCTGCCGCAGAACTTTGCGGCGCGGCTTGGCCTGTTCTCGTTCGATTCGGGCTCGCCCCTGATGGCCGGCACCTGGACCGCCGCGCGAGCAGGCGCGGCCTGCGCCGTGGCGGCGGCGCGCGAGGTGCACGGCGGCGCCCGCGCGGCGTTTGCGCTGACCCGCCCGCCGGGCCACCACGCCGGGCCGGACTTCTTCGGCGGCTACTGCTTCCTGAACAACGGTGCCATCGCCGCGCAGGCCTTGCGCGACCTGGGCCACGCCAAGGTGGCCGTGCTGGACATCGACTACCACCATGGCAACGGCACGCAGACCATCTTCTACGAGCGCGCCGACGTGATGACGGTCTCCATCCACGGTGACCCGGCGACCGAATACCCCTTCTTCCTGGGCCACGCCAACGAACGCGGCGCGGGTGCGGGCGAAGGCTTCAACCTCAACATCCCGCTGCCGCGCGGCACCGGCTTCGCCGCCTGGTGCGCCGCGCTGGACACCGCCATCGAGGCGGTAGAAGACTTCGGCGCCGACGCCTTGGTGGTGCCCATGGGCATGGACACTTTCAAGGGCGACCCGATCTCCGGCTTCACGCTGGAGAGCAGCGACTACGACACCGTCGGCCGCCTGCTGGCCGCCGCCAGCCTGCCCACCGTGTTCACCTTCGAAGGCGGCTACGCGGTGGACGAGGTCGGCGTCAACGCGGTCAACCTGCTCGAAGCCTACTGCCGCTCGATCTGACGCCGGCTCACGCCGGCTTCCAGAAGATGTAGTCGGCCGTGTAAGTGACCACGCGCTTGCTGCCCATGGTCGACGCATCGCAGGGTGCGGCCGGCGCCACGCCGCCCTTGGTCGCCACGCGCTGGATGTGGCTCACGCCCTGGGCCATGCCGCTGCCCATGGCCGGGTTGGCCCTGACCAGCTGCAGCGGGATGTTGCCGCTGCCGTTGGGCGCCACCGCCAGCTGCGCACCGCTCACCTTGGAGCCGTCGTTGAAGTCCCAGGTGGCGGGCGGGCCGTAGTACTTGCCCAGGCGCTCGCCCTTGCGGCCCTTGAGGCCGGCGTCGGGGCTCATGAACACCCACTCGTACTGGCCGGCCATGTTCTTCTTGGCCTGGCACTGGTAGGTGATGTCGCCGGCGGCGGCGGTCTCGAAGGCCACGCGGTGGCCTGCGGGCACCTGCACCGCGGCCGGCAGATCGGCCTGCGAGAACGGGGCCATGGTGGGGCCGCTGGCGCAGGCGGAGAGAGCGAGGACGGCGGCGCCGCCCAGTGCGGTGGTGGTGAAGCGGGAGAACATGGAACAGCTCCTGTGTGTATCTATATAGGTGGGTGAACGGCACTCAGCGGGCCGGCTGGCCCGTGGCGAGGGATTGCAGGAAAGCGACGACGTCGCGCCGGTCGGCCGCCTCGGACAGCCGGTAGCCCATGGCCTGGCCGGGCACCAGGGTCTCGGGGTCGGTCAGCCAGGCCTGCAGCTTCTCGGGCGTCCAGACGTGGGTGGCGGCGGCCAGCGCGGCGGAGTAGGCAAAGTCCGCCTTCTTGCCCGCCACGCGGCCGGCCACGGTGCCCAGCGCGGGACCGACGCGGTCGTCGTCCAGGCTGTGGCAGCCGCCGCAGCGCGACTCGAACAGCCCGCGGCCACGCGCCACATCGCCCGACTGGGCCTGGGCCGCCGGCCAGGCGGCGGCCAGCAGACCCAGCGCGAGCGCGGCGCGGCGCAACGACATGGCCATCAGGCGCCGAAGCTCAGGGCGCCGCCGGGCAGCGGACGGCCCAGGGCGTTGGTCAGCACGGTGAAGTGCATGGTCTCGTCGGCCGCCAGGCGCGCGGCCACCTTGGCCAGGTCCTTGCTGCCGAGCGACGGGATCACGCCCAGGTAGGCGTTGGTGGCGCCCAGCTCCAGCCGCGCCGCCAGGTCCAGCACGTCGGCCTGGTTGCGCAGCGTGTCGGCCTTGAGCGCCTTGGCGTAGTCGTCCAGCTTCTTCTCGGCCACCGGCGTGCCGCCCAGCTTCTGGATGGTGGCGATCAGCGCGTCGCGGTGCGCCTTGTGGTGGCCCTGGAAGCTCACCGCCACATCGAGCACGCCCTTCTGCAGCAGGCCGCTGCCGGCGCCCAGCTGGTAGGCGTTGATGGCCTCGTGCTCCAGGCCGAGCGCAACGTTGAGGATGGACACGTCCTTGGAGACATCGGCGGACATGCCTTGGGCCAGGGTGTCCTTGCCGGCCAGCAGCGCCACGGCCACGGCCGAGAGCGCACCGCCGCGGCGCATGAAGCTGCGGCGCGAGGCGGGTGGGCCGACGAGTTCGGAAGCGGGAAGGATGATGTTCGACATGGTGGGGTCCTTGTGTGGTGGGTGAGGGAAACAGCGCCGGTCGAGAAATCAGCACCGACGGACCGGATACGCAGGCCGGTCCCGCAGCGGATTCAGAAACCCACAAATTTCTTGTGGGTATGCCGCGCCTGAATCCACTGGCCCGGTGGCCGCGTACAGGGAAGGTCGGGTCTGTTCAGCGACCGGCACCTTTTCCCCATCACATCCCACCACCATGCCCCACACCTTCCACTCCCCACTGCGCCGGCACCCTGTCCGCCACCTGCTCGCCCTGGGCGCCACCGCTGCCCTGCTGGCCCACGCGCCCGCCCACGCCGACACCGGCAAGCTGCTGCTGACCGGCGGCGTCAGCACCATCGACGGCGCGGCCGGCGGTGGCCTCTCGCCCTGGGCCGTGATCGGCAGTCAGGCGACCGAAGGCCAGACCGGCTTTTCGGCACACCTCAGCCATGCGCGCACGCAGGACTACCGGCTCAACGCCTTCGGCGCCGCGGTCGGAATCAACGACCGGGTGGAACTGTCCGTGGCGCGGCAGGACTTAGACACCGGCATCACCGGCACCCTGCTGGGCCTGCCGGGCCTGAAGCTGAAACAGGACATCGTCGGCGCCAAGTTCCGCGTGGCGGGCGACGCCATCCTCGACAGCGACACGCTGATGCCGCAGATTGCGGTTGGCGTGATGGCCAAGCGCCTGGGCTCCACCGGACTGGACAGCACGCTGTCCGCCCTGGGCGCCAAGCGCTCGGGCACCGACCTCTACGTCAACGCCACCAAGCTGTTCCTGGCCCAGGGCCTGCTGGTCAACGGAACGCTGCGCGCCACCAAGGCCAACCAGGGCGGCCTGCTGGGCCACGGCGCCACGCTGGGCGGCGCCGACAACGGCTACGAGCTGATGCCCGAACTCTCGGTGGCCTGGCTGCTGCGCAAGAACCTGGCGGTCGGCTTCGAGTACCGCGCCATGCCCGACAAGCTGAACAAGGCCGGTGCCGCGGCCGGTCTGGGCGACGGCCTGCGCGCCGGCGACTGGAAAGACATCTTCATCGCCTGGGCGCCCAGCAAGAACGTCTCGCTCACCCTGGCCTATGTAGATCTGGGCACCGTCGTGCCGGCCACCACGAAAGGCAAGAAGCAGACCGGCACCTACCTCTCGGCCCAGTTCGCGTTCTGAACGCCCACCCAAACAAGTCACCACCACCATGAAACAGCTCATCACCCTCTCCGCCCTCTCTCTGCTGGCCCTCATTGGCTCACCGGCGGGCGCCCAGTCCATGGACAAGCCCATGGCGCCCTCGGCCGCATCGGCCTACCCGGTGGCGCCGGCCCCCGGCCTGTACGACGCCCTCGGCGGCCAGACCGGCCTGCGCACCCTGATGAACGACTTCGTCAACCGCCTCAAGGCCGACGCGCGCCTGGCCGAAGCCTTCAAGGACGCGAACGGTGCCAACCTCGCCAAGCAGCTGACCGACCAGATCTGCCAGCTCGCCGGCGGTCCCTGCGTCTACAACGGCCCCGACATGAAGGAAGCCCACAGCAACATGGACGTGACCCGCGCCGACTTCAACGCGCTGGTCGAGGTGCTGCAAATGAGCATGGACGCCCGCGGGATTCCGTTTGCCCGGCAGAATCAGCTGCTCGCGCTGCTGGCCCCGATGCACCGCGACGTGATCAACGTCCGATAAACCAGGAGACCCCATGCGCCACGCCCCCCTTCTGGCCGCCTGCCTGCTGGCCGGCCTTCACGCGGCGCAGGCCGCCACCGTGCAGGTCACCGTGCTCGCCCGCGACGGCAAGCCGCTGCCCGACGCGGTGGTGGTGCTGGAGCCGGCCGCCGGCCAGCCGGTGCCGGCGGCGCAGCCGATCAGCCAGACGGTGACGCAGGAGAAGATGCAGTTCGACCCCATGCTCAGCGTGGTACCGGTCGGCTCGAAGATCCGCTTTGCCAACCTCGACCGATGGGACCACCACGTCAAGGGCGGCACGCCCAGCCTCCTGTCCGCAGGCACCACCGCCTTCGAGTTCCGGCTGGCGGGACGTGTGCAGGGGCAGACGCCTCCCAGCAGCGAAGTCACGATGGAGAAGGCCGGACCCATCCAGCTCGGCTGCCACCTGCACGGCTCCATGCGCGGCTTCGTCTATGTGGCGCCCACGCCCTGGGCGGCCAAGACCTCTGCCGACGGCACCGCCACCCTGCCCCAGGTGCCCGAGGGCGCGATGCAGCTGCGGGTCTGGCACCCGGACCAGCTGGTCGACCAGGCCAGCGTCGCGCTGCAGGTGCAGCCGGTCACCACGGTGAACGTGCCGACCCTGGTGCAGCCGCGCAAGGCGCGCCGGGTGCAGTCCGATTCCGGCAGCACCTACTGAGGCCTGAGCACCGCATGGACACCGACCCGACCCTGATGGCGCTGCTCGACCGCGTGTCGCTGCGCGACGAGACCGCGCTCAAGTCGCTCTACGACCTCACCAGCGGCAAGCTCTACGGCCTGGCGCTGCGGGTGCTGGAGCGCCACGAGTGGGCCGAGGACGCGCTGCAGGAAACCTTTCTGCAGATCTGGCGCAGCGCGCCCGACTACCGCGCCTCGCTGAGCCCGCCCATGGCCTGGATGGGCCTGATCGTGCGCAGCCGCGCGCTCGACCTGCTGCGCCGGCGCAAGGCCGAGCGCGAGCACCTGAGCGACGACATCGACGACGACGGCATGGCCGACCGGCTCGAAGGCGACACCCCCGACCCGCTGCACACCAGCCTGGCCAGCCAGCAGGCCTGGGCACTGCACCAGTGCCTGACGCGGCTGGAGAACAAGCAGCGCGAGGTGGTCAGCCTGGCCTACCTGCGCGACCTCAGCCACGGCGAGCTGGCCGAACAGCTCAAGCTGCCGCTGGGCACCGTCAAGACCTGGATCCGCCGCGGGCTGGACCAGCTGCGCATCTGCATGGCGCGCTTTGCCTGAGGAACGCCATGGACATCCACCGACACCCCGACCTGCTGGACCGCCTGGCCGCGGCCTACGCCATCGGCACCCTGCGCGGAGGCGCGCGGCGCCGCTTCGAAACGCTGGCGCGCGAGCGGGCACCGGTGCGCGCCGCCGCCCTTGTCTGGCAGAGCCGCGTGGCCAGCATGACCGAGCTGGAGCCCGCGGTGACGCCCTCGCCCGTGGTCTGGACGCGCATCCACAACCTGATCGAAGCCGAGCGCGAGCAAGCGGCCATGGCCGCGGCCCGGGCCGAGCCGGCACCACCCGTGCCTGCCGGCTGGTGGCGCAGCCTGGCGCTGTGGCGCGGTGCGGCCGGTGCCGGCGCGCTGGCCACCGTGCTGGCCGTGATCACCACGGTGGGCCTGCGCGACCGCATGGGGGCGCAGATCGACGAACTGCAGGCGAAGCTCTCGGCCCAGCCGCAGATCGAATACGTGGCCGTGCTCAACGACGAACAGGCCAGCGCCTCCATGCTGGTGACCTTCGACCCCAAGAACCGCAAGCTGACGCTGCAACGCGTGGGCGGCTACCAGGAAGCGGCCGACAAGTCGCTGCAGCTCTGGGCCCTGCCGCCGGGCAGCAAGCCGCGCTCGCTGGGCGTGCTGAGCCAGGAGAAGCTGCTGCAGCTCGCAGCGGGCGAGGGCGACGTGCGCGAGGTGCCGGCGCTGGCCATCAGCCTGGAGCCCAAGGGCGGCGTGCCCAGCGAGACCGGTCCGACCGGCCCCGTGCTGTTCAAGGGCGCGCTGATCCAGAAGATGCTCTGATCACTGCCGCGCGGTGCGGGTGTTGGCCGGCGGCAGTTGCGGGTGGCTGCTGCGCCAGGGGTTGATGTCCAGCCCGCCGCGGCGGGTGTAGCGCGCGTAGACCATCAGCTTGGCCGGCTTGCAGCGCGCCATGATGTCCATGTAGATGCGCTCGACGCACTGCTCGTGGAATTCGTTGTGGTTGCGGAAGCTCACGATGTACTGCAGCAGCCCGGCCTGGTCGATCTGCGGCCCGCTGTAGCGGATCTGCACGCTGCCCCAGTCGGGCTGGCCGGTCACCGGGCAGTTGCTGCGCAGCAGGTCGCTCACCAGCACCTCGTCCACCGGCTTCTCGTCCAGCGCGGCGCTCAGAAAGGCCGGCGTCGGCTGGTAGGTGTCGCACTCGACATCGAGGCGGTCGATCGACACGCCTTCCAGCTCCTTCACCGGTTCGCATTCGAACAGCTCGGGCAGCAGCAGCCGCACGCCGGCCGAGGACTTCACCGCCTCACCGCCCCAGATGGCGCGGCTGATGTCGTCGCGAATGCGGTCGCGCACTGCGTCCGCACTGTCCATGCGCGTGTTGTTGAAGCTGTTGAGATAGAGCTTGAACGACTTGCTCTCGACGATGTGCGTGCTCTCGCAGGGAATGGTGATGTGGGCGATCGCCACCTGCGGCTTGCCCTTCGGGTTCAGCCAGCTCAGCTCGAAGGCGGTCCAGAGGTCGGCGCCCAGGAAGGGCACGCTGCCGGTGATGCCGATTTCGACGCGCTTGAGTTCGCGCGGCAGCGGAAACAGCAGGGACGGGTCGTACTGGTCGACGTAGTCGGTGGTCTTGCCCAGGGGAGATTGGTCTGGCGTCATTCAAATACCCGTTCGCGCATCCATTTGGTCGCCACCCATTTTTCACCTTCGAGCACCGGCGCGCCGCCGTGCAGGGTCAGGGTGCCGGGGTGCGGCCGGTTGTAGGAAAAAAACACCGCATTGCCGCGCACCGGCGCCACTTCCAGACCGATGTCCGGAAAGGTGGTGCCGCCGCCGCGCGGCGGTTCGTTGAGGTACATGACCACCGTGCCCACGCGCTGGCCACCGCGCTTGAGGATGGTCGGCGTGCCCGGCTCGGCCGGGTCGAAGTAGTCGTAGTGCGGCTTGTATTCCGCACCCACCTTGTAGTTGAGCACCTGGATGCCCTCGCCGTTTTCCACCGGCCAGTTCACCAGCCGCGCGATGCGCGCCTCGATGCGTTTGACCAGCTCGCTCTCGCCGCGGTTGAAGAACATGCCGTTGCTGGTGCGGTCGGGATTGAGTTCCTCGCCGCCGGTGGCGGTCTGCACGGTGAGCGAGCGCGCCAGGCGCGGCCGGGACGCTTCGATCAGGCCGTCGCACTCTTCGTGGCTGAGCAGGCCGCCGAGCACCACCACCCGAGGCTGCGTCACCGTGATGATCACGTCGACCCAACGGTCACCCGCGTCCAGCCGGCGCGGCGAACCGCTGAGTGCGATGTCGGGCACGCGCACCGTGGCCATCTCGCGCGCCGGGGTCTGGGCTGGGGCCTGGGTGGGCGCGGGCGCGGCGGCGCGGCCGGCACCGAGCTTCTGCAGGTGATCGCGCAGGGTCTGCTCCAGCGCGGCCTCGGCCACGTCCGCTTGCCAACCCGCCTTGACCATGGCTTCGAGCACCGCCTCGGGCATGCAGCCGGCGGTGGACTGCTCGATGATCCACTGGCGCAGTTCGGGGGTGACGGTCTGGGTCATGGTCGTCTCCTCTGTCGGCGGTCAGGCGCCCTGGTCGCGCCGGAACACGAAACGGTCGGGCTCGCTGGCGGCGGGCGCAAAACGGTAGCCCTCCAGATCGAAGCCCTTGAGCTGCTCGGGCGTGGACGCCCGGTGCTGCAGCGCGTAGCGCACCATCAGGCCGCGCGCGCGCTTGGCGAAGAAGCTCACGATCTTGTAGTTCGCGCCCTTCTTCTCTTCGAACACGCAGTTCACCACACGCGGCTGCAGCGCCTTGAGGTCCACCGCCTTGAAGTACTCCTCGCTGGCCAGGTTGACCAGCACCGGGCTCTTGTCGGCGCGGGCGCGGCTATTGAGGTACTCGGCGATCTGGCTGCCCCAGAAGCGGTAGAGGTTGCTGCCCTTGTCGGTCTTGAGCCGAGTGCCCATCTCCAGCCGGTAGGCCTGCATGCGGTCCAGCGGGCGCAGCACGCCGTAGAGACCGCTGAGGATGCACAGGTGCTGCTGCAACCAGTCCAGCTCGTCCTCGTTCAGAGTCTTCGCATCCAGCCCGCCGTACACGTCGCCATCGAAAGCCAGCACGGCCTGCTTGGAGTTCTTGGCGGTGAATTTGGGCGACCAGGCCTGATAGCGCGCGGCGTTCAGGCCTGCGAGCTGGTCCGACAGGTCCATCAGCTCGGCGACCTGCTGCGGCGACTTCTCGCGCAGCACGGCGATCAGCTCGCTCGCCTGTTCCACGAACAGCGGTTGCGTGTAGGTCTTGATGTGGGCCGGCGTCTCGTAGTCGAGGGCCTTGGCGGGGGAAATGACAAACAGCATGGTGGCTCAGCCAGCCTTCTTCTTGGTGGGCACGGGTTCGGGCAGCGGCTTCTCGACCAGGCGCTGCACCTCGTCGACCAGGTGGTTGTGCGCGTCCAGGAAGGCCGCCGCAATCACCTTGGCCTCGTTGGTGTTGCTCCAGCCCAGGCCGCCCGCGCCGCCGGCCTTGCCGATGGCCAGGCCGCCGATGCCCAGATCGGTGCTGCGCGCGGCGCCGGTGGCGGCGGAGAGCTGCTCGGTGGTTTCGTTGTCGGTCAGCAGCAGCACCACCTGCGCCTCCTTGAGCTTGACGTTTTCGGCCGCGCCGGCGATCACGTTCAGCCCCGGAATCTGCGCCAGGATGCCGCCGATCTGGCGGCCCGCGTCCTGCTCGGAAAAGGTCAGGCTGGGCACCAGGGTGTACTGCGCCACGATGCCGCGGCCCTTCTTGACCGTGGTGTCGTCCTGGCGCAGGACGCCCTCTTCCTTGAGCTCCTGTTCCTTGACGGTGGCGTTCAGGCCCGAGTGGCGGTCGACGATGCGGAAGCACCCGCTCTGCTGCATCATCACGCGCACCAGCGGCAGGGGCGAATCGGGGAGCCCGCCACGGCCGATGCCGACGTAGCCGCGCGGGTTCTCCATCAGCGCCACCACCGCCACCGGCGCCGCACAGGTCTTGAGCTCGGTGGCCGCGTTGTGCGCGCCGTCCGGCCCGGCCGAACCCTTGACGACGGAGCCGCCTTCGCCCAGTTCCACACCCTGCTTGCCACAGGCGGCCAGCAGCAGCGACAAGGCCAGCGCGGCGAGGGTCGAGACGCGTCGGAACATGGTGTTTGAGGGGGAAAAAGAGGAAAAAAGCGAGTGTACCTGTGGCATCCGAAGCATTCAGTCGCCGGACAATCGGCCCATGCTGCGCATCCTGCACCGCGACGACCACCTGATCGCCATCGACAAACCACCCGGCCTGCTGGTGCACCGCACCGGGCTGGACGCGGGCGAGACGCGCTTTGCGGTGCAGCTGCTGCGCGACCAGATCGGCCAGCCGGTCTGGCCGGTGCACCGGCTCGACAAGGGCACCAGCGGCGTGCTGCTGTTCGCGCTGGACGCGGCCACGGCCCGCCAGATGGGCAGCGCCTTCGAATCCGGCCAGGGCATGCGCAAGACCTACCACGCCATCGTGCGCGGCTGGCCCGCCGACGCCGGCCTGATCGACCACCCGCTGCGGCGATTGCCGGACGACATGCGCACCGAGCGCGAAGAGGTGCAGGACGCGCAGACGCGGTTTGCGACGCTGGAGCGCTGCGAACTGCCCATCCCCCAGGGCGGCTTCCCGACCACCCGCTGCGCCCTGGTCGAACTGCAACCCCTGACCGGCCGGCGCCACCAGCTGAGGCGCCACATGAAGCACATCGCCCATCCGATCATCGGCGACGCGACGCACGGCAAGGGGCCGCTGAACCGGGCGGTGGCCGGGTACCTGGGGATGCAGCGGCTGTGGCTGCATGCGAGTTCGCTGGCGCTGAACCACCCGGTCAGCGGCGAAGCGCTGTCACTGGAGGCACCACGCGATCCGGACTGGTCGCGCTGGTTCCGCGCCTGAGACCTACTTCAAGTCCCCCGCCAGACTCGCCAGCGTCTCGGCCGGAATCTGCAGGTGCGCGGGGTAGTGCGTGTGGTCACAGCCGAGCTTGACGGCCGCACCGGCTTTGATGGCGGCCCGCATCGCAGGCGTGAACTCGAAGCGCACGAAGTGCACCGCGCTGGTCTTCTGTTCGTTCTCGCGGTCCAGGTCCTCGTCAGCGATGGCGTAGACGCGCTCGTAACCCTCGACCTCGACGAACATGCGGTCTTCCACGCCGATCAGGCGCGCCAGCTCGCGCTTGCGTTCGTTGACGTCGATGTACTCGATCATCATCGTCGCCTTCCAGTTGCCGCCGTCGGGCACCAGCGGCGCGTAGGCCTCGATCTCGCTCTGGATGCCCTCTTCCTCGAAGATCTTCTCGATCCGCAGCATCTCCTGTATCTGGTAGCGGATGGTGGTCTCGCTCTCGAACTGCAGGTTCAGGTGCTCGCCCAGCTGCACGCTGCGCAGCTTGCGGTGCGCAATGACCTCGCCCTTGTGCAGCTTGCGCCACTTGCTGTAGGCCTCCAGGCTCATCAGGTTCTCGGGGGTGATCTTGCCGGTCAGTTGCATGGTGTGATCCTCGATCCTCACTTCAGGCCATAGGCGCGGGCCACGAGCGACAGCGGATGCTGCAGTTCGGGCGCACCATGGCCGTTCACTTCAAAGCCCTGCGCAATGTGGTGGCCGCCGAGCGGGCAGTCGGAGCTGATGTAGTCGGGCTTGGCGCCGTCCTTCATGGTGGCCATGGCCTTGAACACCGGCTTGCCGATCTTCATGGCCTGCTGGTGCGTGCCCTTCTTGACGCCGAAGGTGCCGGCGTGGCCCGAGCAGCGCTCGATGGTGTTCACCGTGGTGTCCGGGATCATCTTGAGCATCTCTTCGGTCTTGCGGCCGATGTTCTGCACCCGGCCGTGGCAGGGGATCTGGTAGCTGATGTTGCCCAGCTTCTGGGGGAACTCGGTCTTGAGCAGACCGTCGCGCTTGCGCGCCATCAGGTACTCGAAGGGATCCCACATGTGTTCCTTCACCAGCTGGGTGTCGGCATCGTCGGGGAACATGAGCGGGATCTCCTGCTTGAACATCAGCGCGCAGCTGGGCACGGCGGCGAGGATGGCAAAGCCGTCGCGCGCGTACTTCGCCAGCACCGGGATGTTGGCCTCCTTGCTGGCCTGCACCGATTCCAGGTCGCCCAGTTCCAGCTTGGGCATGCCGCAGCACTTTTCCTTCTCGACGATGGTGTAGGGGATGTCGTTGTGGTCGAGGATCTTGAGCAGGTCCAGGCCGATGCCGGGTTCGTTGTAGTTGATGTAGCAGGTGGAGAAGATGGCGACCTTGCCGGGCGTCTTCTCGCCATCGACGACCTTGGTGGCCCTGGCGTCGGGCGCCGACCAGCGGAAGCGCTTGGTCGCCAGATCGGGCAGCCAGGCGTCCTTGTCCACGCCCATGGCGCTTTCCATCACGCCGCGCGCGGCCTTGGTCTTGTTCACCGCGTTGACCACCTGCACCACGATCGGGATGCCGGCGAACTGGCCGTGCACGTCGGTGGAGGCCAGCAGCTTCTCACTGGTCTTGACCTCACCCTTTTTGAACTTGATGGCCTTGGCGCGCAGCATGGTGTGCGGAAAGTCCAGGTTCCACTCGTGCGGTGGCGTGTAGGGGCACTTGGTCATGTAGCAGAGGTCGCACATGTAGCACTGGTCCACCACCTTCCAGTAGTCCTGCTTGGCGACGCCATCGACCTCCATGGTCGCACTCTCGTCCACCAGGTCGAACAGGGTCGGGAACGAGCCGCACAGGCTCACGCAGCGCCGGCAGCCATGGCAGATGTCGAAGATGCGCTCGAGCTCGTGGAAACACTTCTCCTCGTCGTAGAAGTCGGGGTTCTTCCAGTCCAGCGGGTGGCGCGTCGGTGCCTGCAGGTTGCCTTCTGTGGCCATGTCTCTTGTCCTCGTCTGTGCGGGTTGGCTCGTGGGTTTTTGAAAGCGCTCGCGCAAGCGCTTTCAAAAACGCGCCGCGGGTGCGGCGCGCCAGGGGTGGGTCAATCAGTCCACCAGCTCGTTCAAAGCCTTCTGGTAGCGGTTCGCGTGCGAACGCTCGGCCTTGGCCAGGGTCTCGAACCAGTCGGCGATCTCGTCAAAACCTTCGTCGCGCGCGGTCTTGGCCATGCCGGGGTACATGTCGGTGTACTCGTGGGTTTCGCCTGCGACGGCGGAGGCCAGGTTCTGGCGGGTGCTGCCGATCGGCAGGCCGGTGGCCGGGTCGCCCGACTGCTCCAGGAACTCCAGGTGACCGTGCGCGTGACCGGTTTCGCCTTCGGCGGTGGAGCGGAACAGGGCCGCCACATCGTTCTGGCCTTCCACGTCGGCCTTGTTTGCGAAGTACAGGTAGCGGCGGTTGGCCTGGGATTCGCCGGCGAAGGCGTCCTTCAGGCACTGCTCGGTTTTCGAGCCTTTCAATGCGGCCATGGATATCTCCTTGTCTCGTGGGTTGAGGAAGCGCCCAGCCTGCCCGCCAGGCGGCGGGAAGGTCTGTGACAGACAGACCGTACGCCGCCCTCCTGCGTCCGTCAAATTGCCGCAGGCTATGTGACGAATTGTTCAAAGCTATTCAGAGGGAGTCATTGATAACCACTCTCAACTGGGTCGACACCCCTCTGGAAAACCCTCACACTGACCCGGTGTCGGATGCCCGATAAGATTTCGTTTTGTTAAATGCATTCAACATTGCGAAACCCCGCAATAGAACAGGAGACTCCATGAACACCGCCCTGCCCCCGCCCGCCCCGGTCCAGCAGCTGCACCACTACGCCTACCGGGCGCGCGACGCCGAGGAGACGCGGCATTTCTACGAAGACATCCTGGGCCTGCCGCTCTACCACATCATCCAGAGCGACTACGTGCCCAGCACGGGCGAGTACTGCCCGTACACGCACTTCTTCTTCCGCCTGCAGGACGGTTCGTTCATCGCCTTCTTCGACCTGGGCGACGACGTGGCTGCCGAGCCGTCGCCGAACACGCCGAAGTGGGTGAACCACATCAGCTTCCGGGTGAACACGGTGCAGGAGCTGGAGAACACGAAGGCGCGCCTGCAGGCGCACGGGATCGAGGTGCTGGGGGTGACGGACCACCACATCTTCAAGAGCATCTATTTCTTCGACCCGAACGGGATCCGGCTGGAGCTGACGGCGCAGCTGGCGGACGAGTTCCAGATGCTGCAGGAGAGCAAGACGGCGCATGCGCGGCTGGCGGAGTGGAACGCGCGCAAGGAGCAGTGGCGCAAGGAGAGGGCTTCGGGTCAGACTTCGGCGCCGTTGAAGCCGCAGTCGAATGACCGGCCGGAGTTTGTGCCCTCTTCGTCTTGATTTCTCTTGGCGGTGGGTCCGTGCGGTGAATGGCTGGGTGACCGGCTCCGCTCGTGTCCCCCAGCCATTCACCACACTCGTTGGCGCGCCAACAGTTCGCACGCACGTATCTGGTGGTTCATGGGGGTGGTGTGCCCTGTGCAGCGAAGTAAAGGAGGAGGATCGGGCGAAGCCCGATCCGGGGGACATGAGCGGAACAGGGCACACCGCACCCATGAGCCCGCGAGGTCGATGAACGAAAAACAGAACACAGACAGGAGACACCCGTGACACCAACGGCATACAAGCAAGCCGCCCACACCAACAGCTACGAGTTCACCCAAGGCAGTGGTTACCAACTGCCCGAATACCCCTTCGTCCCCCCACCCGAACTCGGCGAAGCGCGAACAAGACGACACCCCATCGTCATCGTCGGAGGAGGCATCACCGGCCTCACCCTCGCCTGCTCGCTCGCCAAACTCGGCACCCCCGCCATCCTGCTCGACGAAGACAACACCGTCGGCGTCAAGGGCGCGTCCTCCCGCGGCATCTGCTACACCCAGAAATCGCTCGAAATCTTCCAGCGCCTCGGCATCTACGACCGCATCGCCACCAAAGGCATTCAGTGGAGCGTCGGCAGGACCTTCGCTGGCCAAGACGAGGTCTACAGCTTCGACCTTCGTCAGCAGGGCGGCTACAACCTCTCCCAGCAGCCCCCCTTCATCAACATCCAGCAGTTCTACATCGAAGGATTCCTGGTCGAACGCATCGCCGAACTTGGCCATGTCGAGTTGCGCTGGCAGAACCGCCTGACCGCCTTCACACAGAACGCCGACTTCGCCACCCTCACGGTCGAGACACCCGCGGGCTCCTACGTCATCGAAGCCGACCACGTCATCGACGCCACCGGCTCGCACAGCCCGCTGCGCCAGTGGTTGCAGGTGCCGTTCACCAGCAAGCGCGGCGACGACCGCTGGTGCATCGCCGACGTGCGCTTCACGAAACGACCGCCGGTCGAGCGCCACACCTGGGTCGAGGCGCCGTTCAACGAGAACCGCGCCGTCTGGCAGCACCTGATGGCCGACGACGTCTGGCGCATCGACTACCAGATGGCGCCCGACAGCGACCCGGCCCATGTGAGCCGCGAGGACGTGGTGCGCGAGCGGCTGGCGCGCCAGTTCGGGCCCGACACCGAGGTCGAGATCGTCTGGGTGGGCCCCTACGCCTACCGCAGCGAGTGCGTGCACCGCATGCGCGAAGGCCGGGTGTTTTTCATGGGCGACTCGGCCAAGGTGGTCAGCCCCTTCGGCGCGCGCGGGGGCAACACCGGCGTGGCCGATGCCGACAACCTGGCGTGGAAGCTCGCGGCTGTTCTGCGCGGCCGCGCCCACCCCGCGCTGCTGGAGAGCTACGGCGACGAGCGGCTGGAGGCCGCGCAGCAGAACGTGCTGGTGACCAACCGCACCGCGCGCTTCCTGCGCCCGGCCGATGGCGTGGAGCGCCTGTTCCGCCACGCCGCCATCGGTCTGGCGAAGAAGCACCCCTTCGCCCGCACGCTGATGAACACCGGCCGCATGGCGGTCGCCAACCCGTACTCGCGTTCGCGCGCCTGCACCTACGCCGAGGGCAGCGCCGCCGGCCAGTCGGTGCAGAACGTGGCGCTGCGCTGGGCGAACGGTTCGGCAGGTTGCGTCAACGACCTGCTGAACTGGGCGGCGGGCGACCTGTTGCTGCTGGTCTTCGGACCGCTGGGGCGCGCCGACCTTCAGCGCCTGAAGACGCTGACCGGCGGCGCGCCGCTGCGCGCGGTGCAGGTACCGGCCGGCCGTGAGCGCGCCCAGGCGACAGAACACGTGCGCGACCCCGACGGCCACCTGCGCGCCGCCTGCCAACTCACAGGTCCGGGCTGGGCGCTGGTCCGGCCAGACGGTTATCTCGCCACCACCGGCGACCGCATCGACGGTCGACTGGTCGCCGCGCTCGAACGGTCGCTCGGCCTGCGCTGAAACCCTTTGGAGAACCGCATGAACACCGCCCCGAACTTCCAGGACGCCGACGGCTTCTATGAGCGCCTGCTCGACGCCCACCAGGGCCTCTCGCGCGAGCAGTCGGAACTGCTCAACGCCCGCCTGGTCCTGCTGCTGGCCAACCAGATCGGCACCGCCCAGGTGCTGGCCGACTGCGTCGCCACCGCCCGGGACACCCTCGAATAAAATCGGGGGCTTCCCGAACACCCACCCGACGGCGCCCTGCGGGGCGCCGTCGCACTTTCTGCGCCCCACCCCCATGTCCGACGCTCCCGACACCCTGCAGCAACCCGGTCTGAACAGCCTGTCCAAGTCCTTCGAGCCCGCCGCGCTCGAAGCCCACTGGGGCCCCGAGTGGGAGCAGCGCGGCTACGGCGTGGCGGGCTTCCGCGGCACCTCGGCCCCCAGCGCCGAAGCGGCCACCGCAGGCAAGAACTTCGCCATCCAGCTGCCGCCGCCCAACGTGACGGGCACGCTGCACATGGGCCACGCGTTCAACCAGACCATCATGGACTCGCTGACGCGCTACCACCGCATGAGCGGCTTCAACACCGCCTGGATTCCGGGCACCGACCACGCCGGCATCGCCACCCAGATCGTGGTGGAGCGCCAGCTGCAGGAACAGAAGATCAGCCGCCACGACCTGGGCCGCAAGAACTTCGTCGCCAAGGTCTGGGAGTGGAAAGAACAGTCGGGCAACACCATCACCACGCAGATGCGCCGCATGGGCGATTCCGTGGACTGGAGCCGCGAGTACTTCACCATGGACGAGAAGCTCTCGACCGTGGTGACCGAGACCTTCGTCAAGCTCTACCAGCAGGGCCTGATCTACCGCGGCAAGCGCCTGGTCAACTGGGACCCGGTGCTGATGTCGGCCGTGTCCGACCTGGAGGTGGAGAGCGAAGAGGAAGACGGTTCGCTCTGGCACATCGCCTACCCGCTGGTCAACGGCAGCGGCCACCTGACCGTGGCCACCACCCGCCCGGAGACCCTGCTGGGTGACGTGGCCGTGATGGTCCACCCCGAGGACGAGCGCTACAGCGCCCTGATCGGCCAGTACGTGAAGCTGCCGCTGTGTGACCGCGAGATTCCGGTGATCGCCGACGAGTACGTGGACCGAGCCTTCGGCACCGGCGTGGTCAAGGTCACGCCCGCGCACGACGCCAACGACTACGCCGTCGGCCAGCGCCACCAGCTGCCCATCATCGGCGTGCTGCACCTCAACGCCACCATCAACGACAACGCGCCCGAGAAGTACCGCGGCCTGGACCGTTTCGTGGCGCGCAAGCAGGTCGTGGCCGACCTGGAAGCCGCCGGCCTGCTGGTCGAGGTCAAGAAGCACAAGCTGATGGTGCCGCGCTGCGCCCGCACCGGCCAGGTGATCGAGCCGATGCTGACCGACCAGTGGTTCGTGGCCATGAGCAAGGTCAGCGACCAGGACCCGACCGGCAAGAGCATCGCCCAGAAAGCCATCGACGCCGTGGCCAGCGGCCAGGTCAAGTTCGTGCCGGAGAACTGGGTCAACACCTACAACCAGTGGATGAACAACATCCAGGACTGGTGCATTTCCCGCCAGCTCTGGTGGGGCCACCAGATCCCCGCCTGGTACGACGAACAGGGCCAGGTCTACGTGGCGCGCAACGAAGCCGAGGCGCAGGCCCTGGCCGGCGCGGGCAAGACGCTCACGCGCGACCCCGACGTGCTCGACACCTGGTACTCCTCTGCCCTCGTGCCCTTCTCCACCATGGGCTGGCCCAACCAGGGCGACGCCGCCACGGACGACTACAACCTCTACCTGCCCAGCAGCGTGCTGGTCACGGGCTACGACATCATCTTCTTCTGGGTCGCCAGGATGATCATGATGACCACCCACTTCACCGGCCGCGTGCCGTTCAAGGACGTCTACATCCACGGCCTGGTGCGCGACGCGCAGGGCCAGAAGATGAGCAAGTCCGAAGGCAACGTGCTCGACCCGGTGGACCTGATCGACGGCATCTCGCTCGCCCCGCTGCTGGACAAGCGCACCACCGGCCTGCGCAAGCCCGAGACGGCGCCCAAGGTGCGCAAGCAGACCGAGAAGGAGTTCCCCGACGGCATCCCGGCCTACGGCGCCGACGCGCTGCGCTTCACCTTCGCCGCACTGGCCTCGCTGGGCCGCAGCATCAACTTCGACAGCAAGCGCTGCGAGGGCTACCGCAACTTCTGCAACAAGCTCTGGAACGCCACCCGCTTCGTGCTGATGAACTGCGAAGGCCACGACTGCGGCCTGATGGAGCACACCAAGGCCGACTGCGAAGTCGGCGGCAAGGCGCACGGCTACATGAGCTTCAGCCACGCCGACCGCTGGATCGTCTCGCGCCTGCAGCGCGTCGAGGCCGAGGTGGCCCAGGGCTTTGCCGAGTACCGCCTGGACAACGTGGCCAACGCGATCTACGACTTCGTCTGGAACGAGTTCTGCGACTGGTACCTGGAAATCGCCAAGGTGCAGATCAACACCGGCAACGAGGCGCAGCAGCGCGCCACCCGCCGCACCCTGATCCGCACGCTGGAGACCATCCTGCGCCTGGCACACCCCGTCATTCCGTTCATCACCGAAGAGCTGTGGCAGAAGGTCGCGCCGGTCGCCGGTCGTGAGGGTGCCTCGGTGAGCGTGGCGGCCTACCCGGTGAGCCAGCCCGAGCGCATCGACGAAGCCGCCGAGGCCCAGGTCGCCAAGCTCAAGAGCCTGGTGGACGCCTGCCGCACGCTGCGCGGCGAGCTCAACGTCTCGCCCGCCACCCGTCTGCCGATGTTCGTGGTCGGCGATGCGGACTTCATGCGCGCCAACGCCGCCGTGCTGCAGGGTCTGGCCAAACTGGCCGAGGTCAAGGTGTTCGACGACGAGGCCGGCTGGGCCGCCGCCGCACAGGCCGCACCAGTGGCCGTGGTGGGCGAAGCCCGCCTGTGCCTGTTCATGGAAATCGACGTCGCCGCCGAGAAGGCCCGCCTGACCAAGGAAGCCGCACGGCTGGAGGGCGAAATCGCCAAGGCGAACGCCAAGCTGTCCAACGAAGCCTTCGTGGCCAAGGCGCCGCCGGCCGTGATCGAGCAGGAGAAGAAGCGCGTGGCCGACTTCGGCGCCACGCTGACCAAGGTGCGCGAGCAGCTGGCGCGGCTCTGACGCGCCAGCGACCGGATCTCAGCCCGGTCGCTCCTCGCCCCGCGAGATCTCGGCCCACTGGGACCCCGAGTCG
Organism: Hydrogenophaga pseudoflava; assembly: GCF_004353865.1. NCBI lineage: Bacteria > Pseudomonadati > Pseudomonadota > Betaproteobacteria > Burkholderiales > Comamonadaceae > Hydrogenophaga > Hydrogenophaga pseudoflava. Next base: position 973,928 of record NZ_CP037867.1, on the reverse strand, counting down.
ACCGGCGGCCATTCCGGGTCGCGCGAGCTGTCGAGGCTGTCGAGCACGGAGAAGTCGCTGGCCTGTGCCTGCCCCCGCTCCACCACTGGTGACAGGGTTTCGTGGATGCGGTGCGCCACGTACCAGCTGGCGCGCAGCTTGGCCTCGCGGGTGTGCGACCCCAGCCGGGGTGTGAGGTGCAGGTTGGGAATGTTGTGCAGCGGGGTGCCGGGCCCGGCGAACTGGGGGTGCGCCCCGTCGAGCAGGCAGGCGTCGATCCGGCCATCCGTCAGCGCCAGTGCCAGTGCCTCGGGTTCGAACAGCGCGCTGCGGCTCAGCCCCACCCACAGCTGACCGGGCTTGCAGTTGTTGAGCAGGCGTTCGTTGATCCAGCCCTTGAAGCGGGAGGCATAGACCATCTGCAGCGACACGGCGTCGCTGCGCGCCAGCAGCTCGTTGGCCGGGATGTATTCGATGCCCAGCTTCTTCCAGATCGGTGCGCCCTGGTGCACCGCCGGGTCGTAGCCCAGCAGGCGCACCCCGAGCCCCCTGAGCATGGGCGCCAGGGTGTGGGCCACCGGGGCCAGGCCCAGCAGGCCCACGGTGCTGCCATAGAGCTCCCGGCCCATGCGCACCTGCGCCAGCTTGCGTCCCAGGAGGGCGCTGACCATGCCGCGCCGGTAGAGCATCAGCAGACCATAGAGCAGGTACTCTGCATTCGAACGCACCGTGGCGCTGCGCGCCTGGATCACCCGGATCTGGCGCTGCGCGCAGGCCTCCAGGTCGGTGTTTTCGCTGGAGATCTGCATGCGCGCCACCACCTTCAACAGGGGCGCGAAATCGAGAAACTCCCGCGAGACGACCACATGCGAGGGCAACACCAGTGCCTTCGTCTTGTAGACCTGCTTGCGCAGTGCCATGGGGTCGTCTGCCAGCTCCGGGGCCAGCGTCACGGCGTGGCGCTCCTGGAGCCAGGACAGGGCTTCAGGAACTAAGGGGTCGAGGAGCAGGATTTCCATGGTCGTCGGGCCGGCGATTGCGGCATGCCGCAACCATGGTGGACCCAGTTCAGCGGCGCTTGAGCACCGTGATGAAGTCGCGCCCTACGGTCTGCTGCTCCACCAGTTCGTTGCCCGTCTGCTTGGCAAAGGCCTGGAAGTCGCGAACCGATCCGGCGTCGGTGGCGATCACCTTGAGCGTCTGGCCACTGGTCATGTCCGCCAGGGCCTTCTTGGCCTTCAGGATGGGCAGCGGGCAGTTCAGGCCGCGGGCGTCGAGTTCTTTGGTGGCGTTCATGAAGGAATCCTCGGAGATCGAATTTTAAACAGGAAGGGTGACAGAGATCAAAAACTGTATCAATTTGTACGAAGAAAAGTCACGCCGCCGGGACCTCCATGAACTGGGGCTCGATGCCGATCGAGCGCAGCCAGTCGGCCAGGGCAAAGCCCGTTCCGGCCGGCCAGCACCGGACCTGTTCCGGCGTGAGCAGCTTGTATTCGGCCAGCTCCGGGGACAGCACGATCTGCCCTTCGGCGAGTGCGTGGTAGGTGATGATGACCTGGTTCATGCGCTGGAAATCGTGCACGCCGATCAGCTTCAAGGCCGTCACGGTCAGCCCGGTTTCTTCGGCGATCTCGCGCCGGATGCCCTCTTCCGGCGTTTCCCCCGCTTCCATGAAGCCGGTGATCAGCGCGAACATGCGGTGCTGCCAGGCGGCGTTGCGGGCCAGCAGCACCTTGTCGCCCACCTGCACGATGGCGGCCAGCACGGGCGTCGGGTTGTTCCAGTGGGTGAAGTCGCAGGCCGTGCAGCGCAGGCGGTGCTTCAGACCGCCATCTTCCTGCGCAGCGGTCAGCGCCAGAGGCGCGGCACAGCAGGGACAGAACCGGTACTCGGCGGCCATGGCAGGCAACGGCCTCAGGCCGGGAACACGCCGGTCGAGAGGTAGCGGTCGCCGCGGTCGCAGACGATGAAGGCGATGGTGGCGTTCTCGACCTGCGCCGCGATCTGCTGCGCCACCCAGCAGGCGCCCGCGGCCGAAATGCCCGCAAAGATGCCCTCTTCTCGCGCCAGGCGGCGGCACATCTCCTCGGCGTCCGACTGCCCCACCAGGACCAGTTCGTCCACACCCGACGGGTCGTAGATCTTGGGCAGGTACTCCTGCGGCCACTTGCGGATGCCCGGGATGCGCGACCCCTCGCTGGGCTGGGCGCCGATGATGCGGACGGCCGGGTTCTTCTCCCTCAGGAAGCGCGAGACGCCGGTGATGGTGCCGGTGGTGCCCATGGCGCTGACGAAGTGCGTGATGCGCCCGCCGGTCTGCTCCCACAGTTCGGGTCCGGTGGTCTCGTAGTGGATGCGCGGGTTGTCGGCGTTGGCGAACTGGTCCAGCACGCGCCCCTTGCCCTCCTTCTCCATCTTGTCGGCCAGATCGCGCGCGTATTCCATGCCGCCGCTCTTGGGCGTGAGGACGAGTTCCGCACCAAAGGCCTTCATGGTCTGGGCGCGCTCGATGGACAGGTCCTCCGGCATGATCAGCACCATGCGGTAGCCCTTGATGGCCGCGGCCATGGCCAGTGCGATGCCGGTGTTGCCCGAGGTCGCCTCGATCAGCGTGTCGCCGGGCTTTATGTCGCCGCGCTCCTCGGCGCGCTTGATCATCGACAGCGCGGGCCGGTCCTTCACCGAACCGGCCGGGTTGTTGCCTTCGAGCTTGCCCAGGATCACGTTGCCCCGCGCACGGAGCATCTCAGAGCCGATGCGCTGCAACGCAACCAGCGGCGTGCGGCCGATGGCGTCTTCAATGGTCGGGTAGTTCATGCACCCCACTGTGCCATAATTTCGGGCTGTCCATGACACCCGCCCGGGTGGCGAAATCGGTAGACGCAGGGGATTCAAAATCCCCCGCCAGAGATGGTGTGTCGGTTCGAGTCCGACCCCGGGCACCAGCTTTCAGGGCCGCGCAGCGTTGGTTGCGCGGCCTTTTGTTTTGGTGCTTTCCGCGGGGGCATCCGCGTTGGCCAGCTCATCCTCCAGCATCTGCCGGTACACCCGCGGCAGCTCGCGGGACATGCTGTTGTTCTCGATGCCATAGCCCAGGCTGGTCCAGGTGCCCGAAAGCCGGCGCAGCACCGGCTGGATGCGGCCCTGGCGCAGCTGGGCCGAGAGGTTGCCCCAGCGCCCTTCCTGCAGCCAGGCGTGCACAACCACGTCCTGGTACACGGGTGCAAAGCTCAGGCCAGTGGCGTCCAGTGCATCGTCGGTGCGCTCCGGGTGGTAACGCGCAGCCAGCTCCAGCCAGGTGCTGTAGAGCAGCTGGTAGCGGCCCGCCGCGGTGGAGCAGTTGCCCCGGTTCGGCCCCTGACCGATCGACTCGCAGCGGTTGGGATGCCGCTCCAGGGTGCCCACGTAGTCGCCTCCGTACAGCACGTGGTAGGGGCGCATGACATTGGACTCGCTGGCCGAGATGGTGCGCATCAGCGCCCGCAGGTAGGGGTCGCCCCCGGCCATCACCAGTGGCTGGGTGCCCGGCAGCAGCAGCCAGGGTCGCCACAGCCAGAGCATCAGCAGCATGAACGCAACCGCCAGCGCCGTCAGCCCCAGGCGGGCGCGCCAGGGTGAACCCCAGAAGTCGCGCTGGTGCGAAGGCCGTTGGTTCAGGTCGTGCGACATGGGGTCGGTGGGTGCAGGGTGGCGCTGAGACAATGGGCATTGTCCAACACCCACACCAAGCCCATGCTGCTGCCCGTTGCCGCCGTGATCGCCGGACTGCTATTGCTGATCTGGAGCGCCGACCGCTTCGTCGAGGGTGCCTCCGCGACCGCCCAGCACTTCGCGGTGCCGCCCCTGCTGGTGGGCATGGTCATCGTGGGCTTCGGCACCTCGGCACCGGAACTGGTGGTGTCCGTCATTGCGGCCACACAGGGCAACCCGGCGCTGGCGCTGGGCAACGCCTGGGGATCGAACATCGTCAACATGGGCCTGATCCTGGGCGTGACCGCACTGATCGCGCCGATCCAGGTGCGGTCGGTGGTGCTGCGCAAGGAACTGCCCCTGCTCATGGCGGTGACCGCGCTCTCGGCCCTGCTGGCCTGGGACCTGACCCTCTCGCGCGCCAACGCGCTGGTGCTGCTGGCGGCGTTTGCGGCGCTGATGGTCTGGTCCATCCGCAAAGCCCGCACCCATGGCGACGACGCGCTGGCGCAGGAGACCGCCAGCGAGCTGAAAGCGGGCGCCCTGCCGCTGCCGCGCGCCCTGCTGTGGCTGGTTCTGGGGCTGGTGGTGCTGGTGGCCAGCTCGCGCCTGCTGGTCTGGGGCGCGGTGGAGATCGCCCAGAACCTGGGCATCAGCGACCTCGTGATCGGCCTGACCGTGGTGGCCATCGGCACCTCGCTGCCCGAACTGGCGTCCTGCGTGGCGGCCGCGCGCAAGGGCGAAGACGACATCGCCCTGGGCAACGTGCTGGGCTCGGGTCTGTTCAACACGCTGGCGGTGGTGGGCTTGGCGGGCACCATCGCGCCCATGGACGTGGAATCGGCCGCGCTCACGCGCGACCTGCCGGTGATGGCGGGCCTGACGGTGCTCCTTTGGAAGATGGGCCGCGGCTGGCGTAGGCCTGGGCGCATCAACCGCTGGGAGGCGGGCGGTCTGCTCGGTGTCTACGGGGCCTACACGCTCTGGCTGCTCTGGACCATGGGGCCACGCTGACGGCGCTGTGAAATTTCAGCCGCGCAGGCCCTGCGCCACCGTGGGGTAGCGCAGCCGCAGGCCCAGCTCGGTCTTCATGCGCCGGTTGTGCAGGCGGCGCGACTCGCTCATGAAGCTCAGCAGCACCATCGGCAGCTGGTCGCCCGCGGCGTCGCGCGCAACGCGCGGCGGCCGGGGCAGGCCGTACAGATCGGCCGCGAAGTCGAAGTAGTCGCCCATCTTGAGCTCGGTGTCGTCCACCACGTTGATGGTGCGCCGGGGCTTGCCGCGCCAGAGCGCCAGCACGCAGGCGCGCGCCAGGTCGTCGGCGTGGATGTGGTTGGTGTAGACGTCGTCCTCGGGCCGGAGCACCGGTGTGCCGCGGCGCAAGCGCTCCTGCGGCGTGCCGCCCGCCCGGTCGGGCGCGTAGATGCCCGGGATGCGCAGCACGCTGCTGCGCACGCCCAGCGCGCGCGCCAGCCAGTGCACCGAGGCCTCGGCGTCGACCCGTCGCCAGGCGCGCGGGGTCAGCGGCCGGGTGGGCGCCGACTCGTCCACCCAGCGGCCCTCGCAGTTGCCATACACCCCGGTCGTGGAACCATAGACCAGGGCGCTCGGAGGCGACCGCCGCGCCAGTGTCCGCACCAGGGACCGGGTCCTCGCGTCGGCCTGCCAGTCGGCCTGTCCTTCGGACGGCGGTGGCGCCAGGTGGAGCACGCGTGTGGCCAGGCCGGCCAGCCGCTGCAGGTCGGCCGGCCGGTCCAGGTTGCCGATCAGGGGCGTGATGCCTTGGCCACGCAAGGCGCCGGCATTGTCGGGGTTGGAGGTCAGCGCCAGCAGACGGACGCGCCGCCCGCCACCGAGCTCGCGCGCGGCGCGCCGGCCCACGTCACCGCAGCCGATGATGAGCACCCGTTCGCGGCGGAAACGGGCTGGAAGGGCACCAAGAAATGTCATGGATTCGAATTTGGGAAAATGGCGGGTTGCCTGCGGGGGCGCCCGCGGTTCAGCGCCCGTTCATACAAACCACTGTAGCCTGATTCACCATGACCTTCAGCATCACCGTCCAGCCCAGCGGCCGACAGTTCAGCGCCGAATCCGGCGAAGCCATTCTCGCGGCCGGCATCCGCCAGGGCATCGGCCTGCCCTACGGCTGCAAGGACGGCGCCTGCGGCTCCTGCAAGTGCAAGCTCGTCAGCGGCAGCGTCGCCCACGGCCCGCACCAGGCCAAGGCCCTGAGCGCAGAAGAGGAAGCCTCCGGCTACATCCTCACCTGCTGCGGCGTCGCGCAGAGCGACGTGGTGCTCGAGTCGCGCCAGGTCACCGAAGCGGGCGCGTTCCCGATCAAGAAAATGCCGGTGCGCGTGATCAGCCTGGAACGCGCCTCGCACGACGTGATCGTGATGAAGCTGCAGCTGCCTGCGGCCGACACCTTCCAGTACCACGCCGGCCAGTACGTCGAGTTCCTGCTGCGCGACGGCGACCGCCGCAGCTACTCGATGGCCAACGCACCGCACACCCAGGCCGCGGGCCCGCAGGTCGAACTGCACATCCGCCACATGCCCGGCGGCAAGTTCACCGACCATGTGTTCGGAGCCATGAAGGAAAAGGACATCCTGCGCGTCGAAGGGCCCTACGGCGGCTTCTACCTGCGCGAGGACAGCGACAAGCCCATGGTGCTGCTGGCCTCGGGCACCGGCTTCGCGCCCATCAAGGCCATCATCGAACACATGCGCCACAAGGGCATCACGCGGCCGGCCACGCTCTACTGGGGCGGCCGCCGTCCGGCCGACCTGTACCAGTCGGCCTGGATCGAGGAGCAGCTGGCCACCATGCCCCACCTGCGCTACGTGCCGGTGATCTCCGATGCGCTGCCAGAGGACGCCTGGACCGGCCGCACGGGCTTCGTGCACCGCGCGGTGCTGGAAGACACGCCCGACCTCTCGGGTCACGAGGTGTACGCCTGTGGCGCGCCGATCGTGGTGGAGTCGGCCAAGCGCGACTACCTGGCCGCCGGCCTGCCCGAAGAAGCGTTCTACGCCGACTCGTTCACCAGCGCCAAGGACAAGCTGTGAGCACCCGCCGCCACATCATTGCACTCGCCGCCACCGCGGCCCTCGCGTTCCCTGCGCTGTCGATGGCGCAGGCCGACAAGCCCACCCGCATCATCGTGCCGTTTGGCGCCGGCGGCCCGATCGACGTGACCGCACGCATCCTGGCGGAGGCGGTCAAGGATTCGCTGGGCACGGTGATCGTAGAGAACCGGCCCGGTGCCGGCGGCAACATCGGCGTCAGCGCCGTGGCCCGGGCCGCGCCCGACGGCCACACGCTGGGCATTGCCACCACCGCCTCGCACGGCATCAACCCCTGGCTGTTCAGCAAGCTGCCCTACGACCCCGCCAAGGATTTCGCCCCGGTCACGCAGATGCTGCGCGTGCCCAATGTGCTGGTGATGAACGCCGACACGGCGCAGCGGCTGAACATCCGCAGTCTGGCCGATCTCATCCGCTACGCCAAGGCCAACCCCGGCAAGCTCAACTACGGGTCCGGTGGCAACGGCAGCGCCGGCCACCTGGCGGGCGAGCTGCTGAAACACCAGGCCGGCATCTTCGCGGTTCATATCCCTTACAACGGTGGCAACCCGGCGCAGCTGGCCCTGCTGTCGGGGCAGGTGGATTTCAACATCGACAACCTGGCCACCGCCGCCGCCAACATCCGCGCCGGCAAGCTGCGCGCCCTGGCCGTGACCACGGCACAGCGCAGCGCCATGCTGCCGGAGGTGCCGCCGATGGCCGAGACCCTGCCCGGCTTTGAAGTGGACACCTGGTGGGGGCTGATCGCGCCGGCGGGCACTCCGGCCGAGACCGTGCGCAAGCTCAACAGCGCGTTCACTGCCGCGCTCGGCACGCCAGAGGTCAAGGCCCAGTTCGCGCGCCTGCTGGCCGAACCGGCGCCCAGCACGCCTCAGGCGTTCGAAGCCTTCCTGCAGAAAGAGCGCGGCAAGTACGAGCGCATGGTCAAACTCAGCGGCGCCCAGGTCGACTGATCAGACCCCGGCCTCGGCCAGCAGCTTCTTCAGGTCGCCGGCAAGCGCCGGCGCGCCGCTGCCATAGCGGTGGTACAGCCGCAGGCGTCCCTGGGTGTCGTAGACATAGCTGCCCGCCGAGTGGTCCATGGTGTAGCTGGTGGGGGTCTTGCCGTCGACCTTCTTGTAGTAGATGCGGAAGCTCTTGGCGACCTCGGGCAGCTTGTCCGGCTGCGCGTAGAGTGCGAGAAACGTGGGGTCGAAGCTGCCCATGTACTCCTTCATGATCTCCGGCGTGTCCCGCTCCGGGTCGACGCTGACGAACAGGCCCTGCAGCTTGTCCCCGTCCGCCCCCAGCAGCTGTTTGGCCTGCGCCATCTCGCTCATGGAGGTCGGGCACACGTCCGGGCACTGGGTGTAGCCGAAGAAGATCACCACCACCTTGCCCTTGAAGTCCGCCAGCGTGCGCGCCTGGCCGTTGTGGTCGGTCAGCGAGAAGCCGGTGGCGTAGTCCGCGCCCGTGATGTCGATGCCCGAGAAGCCGGTGGCGGTGGCGTCCGCGGGTTTGTCGGAGCAGGCGGCCAGCAGGGTGCTGCACAGTGCCAGGGAAATCAGATGCCGACGTTTCATGGCGGGAGGGTGTTTCAGATGTAGTGGTCGATCAGCATCGCGGCGAACAGCAGCGACAGGTGCCAGAGCGAAAAGCGGAAGGTCTTGCGGGCGAGCGCGTCCGAATAGTTGCGCCACAGGGCCCAGGCGTAGCCGCAGAACCCGACGCTCAGCGCCAGTGCGGCCACCAGGTAAACCCAGCCGCTCATGCGCATGATGAAGGGCATCAGGCAGGCGGCGAACAGCACGAAGGTGTAAAGCAGGATCTGCAGCCGCGTGAACTCCGAACCATGGGTGACCGGCAGCATGGGCAGACCGGACTTGCGGTAGTCCTCGACGCGGTAGAGCGCCAGCGCCCAGAAGTGCGGAGGCGTCCAGAGGAAGATGATCAGGAACAGGATCAGCGCCTCGGGCGCGACCACACCGGTCATCGCCGCCCAGCCCAGCACCGGCGGCATGGCACCGGACGCCCCGCCGATCACGATGTTCTGCGGCGTCAGCGGCTTGAGGATGACGGTGTAGATCACCGCGTAGCCCACGAAGGTGGCGAAGGTCAGCCACATGGTCAGCGGGTTGACCCACAGGTACAGGATGGCCGAGCCGAGCGCACACAGCACGGCCGAGAACGTCAGCGTCCGCACATTGCCCAGCTCGCCCTTGGCGGTGGGCCGCCAGGCGGTGCGGCGCATCTTGGCGTCGATCTGCTGCTCGACCACGCAGTTGAAGGCCGCGGCGGCGCCGGCCACCAGCCAGATGCCCAGGCAGGCCAGCGCGGCCGTCTGCAACTGGGCCCAGCTGGGCAGCCCGGGCACGGCCAGCACCATGCCGATGAGGGCGCAGAAGACGATCAGCTGGATGACGCGCGGCTTGGTCAGCGCGTGGTATTGGCGCCAGACCGAGGGCATGGTCGGGGCCAGGGAAGTGGGCGCGGTGCTCATGGGGAGGTGCGGGGAACGGTGAGCGCGGGTGCGCCCACGGAAGAAGGTGCGGTGCGGGTGCCTGCCAGCAGTCCGGTCATCACGACCACCAGAGCGGCCGCGCCACCCGTGTGACCGACGGCAGACAGAAGCGGCCAGTCCAGCACCACATTGCTCAGGCCGGTCGCCAGCTGCAGACCCGCCAGCGCGAGCAACCAGCGCGCCGATGGGCGCGCGCCCGGCTGAGACCACAGGTGCCCGGCCAGCGCCACGAGCGCAGCGAGCACGAGGTAGGCAAACAGGCGGTGCACGTAATGGATGCCGGTCAGCGCGGCAAAAGTGATGGGCTGGCCATCGGCGTTCATGCCCAACTCGCGCCAGACCGTGAAGCCTTCGCGCAGGTTCATCGACGGCCACCAGCCACCCTGACAGGTGGGGAAGGTGTCACAAGCCAGCACCGCGTAGTTGGTGCTGACCCAGCCGCCCAGCGCGATCTGCAGCCACAGCAGCGCGTACACCAGCAGCAGGGCCCGGCGGGCCGGTCGGCCCAGCATCAGCGGCGCATGCCCCTGCACGCCCAGGTCGTAGGCCACCGACTGGGCCCTCAGCAGGGCCAGCAACACCATGCCCCCGAGCAGGTGCAGGGTGACGATGGCCGGGAACAGCTTCATGGTCACGGTCAGCGCGCCGAAGGCGCCTTGCAGACAGACCCAGAACAGGGTCAGCCAGGCCCAGGCCGGGGAAATGCTCAGGCGCCGGCGCTCGATCCAGCTGGTCACAGCAAGCACCAGGATCAGCACCCCGACCGCCGTCGCGAGATAGCGGTGGATCATCTCCACCCAGGCCTTGCTGTGCGTGACCGGTCCGGTGGGCATGGCCTGCTGCGCCGCCGAGATGGAGGCGTGCGCGCCCACCGGACTGGCGCTGCCGTAACAGCCCGGCCAGTCTGGGCAGCCCAGGCCGGAGTCGGTCAGCCGAGTGAAGGCGCCGAACAGCACCAGGTCAAAGGTCAGGAACAGGGTCAGCAGGGTCAGCGCGCGCAGGCGCTGCGCGCCGCTCGCGCGGCGGTGGCGCAGCCACACCCAGGCCAGCGGCCCCAGGGCGATCACGGCCCCCAAGAGCATCAGCCGCAGTGCGGGCGACAGGTCGTACAGCTCGCCCATGTCAGCGCCCGGCCTTGTCCCAGAACGCCGACGCGCGCAGCAGGCGGTCGAGATCGCGCTTGACCTGCTTCGGATCGGCCTGCGCCGGGAAGCGCATCATCCAGTTGCCGATGGGATCGACCACATACAGGTGGTCCTCCAGGCGCTGGCCCGCCGCGGGCTGCAGCCAGGTCGCCAGTGCGGCCGCGTCGACGTGCAGCACGGTCGCCGCCGCCGTCGCCTGCTTCAAGGGTTCGGACAGTGCGGGCGAGCCGGTGCGCAGCCACACCCAGTCCAGCCGGTCCTTGTCCTTGCCAAGGGTTTCGCGCAGCTGCCGCTGCAGGAACAGGTGCTTCTGGCAGGCATCGTCGCAGGCGGAGTCGGCGACGCTGATGAACAGCCACTGGTTCTTCAGCTGGGTCAGCGGCACCAGCCGGCCGCTGGCGTCGGTACCCACCAGATCGGGCAGAGGGCGCTGCGGGTCGATCAGTTCGCCGTAGTTGCGGCGGCCTTCGGGCCGGATCACGTAGTAGGTGAAGTACGACGCGATCACCGGCGAGGCGCACACCAGCAGGAGCAGCAGCATCTTCCAGCGCCCGGCCCGGGTGGCGGCGCTGGTGTCCGGCGCATCGGCCTTGGGCAGGCTGTGCACCGTCAGGGTCAGGGGTTCATCGGGGGTCTTGGCCATGAAGCGTGCGTCGGCGACGGGGAGAAATCAGTTGGAACCAGGCGTACAGCCCGGCGGCGACCGCACTCATGGCGAACCACTGGGCGGCGTATGCGTGGTGCTTGTGAGCAGCGGATTCGAAGCGCGGCCACTCGCGGAGCAGGCCTTCGGGCGAGGCGCCGGTCTGCAACACCGACATCGGCAGCAGCGCCAGCCCGGTGTCCCTGGCCAGCGACTCGATGTCGAGATTTTGCCGGATGCGCCCCTGCTCCGCTGCGCCCAGCTCGAACAGCCGGCTGGGCGGTGGGGCCAGGCGTCCGGTGACCTCCACCTCGTCCGAAGGGGTGGGGACTTCGGGCACCTGCGACCGGTCCTGGAAGTTGCGGGGCACCCAGCCGCGCTGCACCAGCAGCGCGCGCCCGTCACCCGAGAGTCTGAGCGGCGTGACCAGGATGAAGCCGCTGCGCCCGGCCATGGGCCGATTGTCCAGAAAGACACTGGCCTCCGGCACCCACTGCCCCTTGAGCCGGACCATGCGGTGCAGCAGCGGCTCGACAACACCGTTGGCCGATAGGACCGCGGCACCGTCGAGCGCCGCCATCGCGCCCCGCTCGGCGATGCCCGTTTCCAGAGCCTGCTTCTGGGCTGCACGCGAGAGTTGCCAGACACCCAGCGATGCCGTGAGCCCAACCGTGCCGGCTGCGGCAATGGTCACGGTCCAGAAGCGGGTGCGAGGTGTCATGGAAGGCAATGAAGAACTGGGAGCGGCGGATAATCCCCGCATGACCTATCTTGTGATTGTGGCGTTTGTGGCCATCCTCGGCAGCCTGGCGGCGGCGCTGGTGTTCATGATGCGCGGCGGCGGCCAGGGCGACGACACCGGATCCCGCCGCAAAAACCCCATGGCCAAGGCTCTGGCCTTCCGCGTCGGCTTTTCCATCCTGCTGTTCGTCGTGGTGCTGCTCAGTTACTGGATGGGCTGGATCCAGCCCACCGGCCTGCCGCTTCGGGGTTGAAGGGCCGGCACACCGGGTCCAAAAAAACGGCGCCTTCCGGCGCCGTTTTCTCTGGGACGGGCGGCGGGGCCGCCCAGTGCGTCACATCCAGTACACGAGGATGTAGAGGCCCAGCCAGACCACGTCCACGAAGTGCCAGTACCAGGCCGCACCTTCGAAGCCGAAATGCTTCTGGGCGGTGAAATGGCCCTTCTGCAGGCGCAGGGTGATGAACAGCAGCATCAGCATGCCGACGAACACGTGGAAGCCGTGGAAGCCGGTCAGCATGAAGAAGGTCGAACCGAAGATGCCCGACGACAGCTTGAGGTTCAGGTCGCCATAGGCGTGGGCGTACTCGTAGCCCTGCACGAACAGGAACACCAGACCCAGGATCACCGTCATCCACATGAAGGCGATGGTCTTGCCGCGGTTGCCCGCCTGCAGGGCGTGGTGGGCGATGGTCAGCGTCACGCCAGAGGTCAGCAGCAGCGCGGTGTTGATCGTGGGCAACCAGAACGGGCCCATGGTCTGGAACGGCTCGACGATGCCGGCCGGCGAGGCGGTGGCACCGACCTGGCGGCTCGGCCAGACGGACGTGAAGTCGGGCCACAGCAGGGCGTTCTCGATGTTGCCCAGCGCCGGCACCGAGTGGGTGCGGGCCCACCACAGCGCGGTGAAGAACGCACCGAAGAACATCACTTCCGAGAAGATGAACCAGCTCATGCTCCAGCGGTAGGACAGGTCGATCTTCCGGCCGTACAGACCACCCTCGCTCTCGGTCACCGCATCACGGAACCACTGGAACAGCACCACCAGCCAGAAGGCCAGGCCAAAAGCCAGCGAATACATGCCCCAGGCGGCACCGTTGATCCACTGACCTGCACCAAGAATCACGAAGAACAGGCCGACGGCCGCCATCACCGGGTGACGGGAGGGTCCGGGGACGAAGTAATAAGGCGTCGTGCCGTGGGTTGCTGCTGACATGCTCGCTCCTCAGTGCTTTCGCTGGTATGAATGAATAAAACTGTTTGATTCGGATGACTGGTTCAGCCAGCCACCCAGTTCACGATCAGGATCAGGATGCCGACAAACGCCAGGGCCATCAACACCCCCACCACCATCAGGTGGATCGGGTTGAGGCGGGCGATGTCGCGCTGATAGTCGGCCTGGCGACGGATTCCCAGAAAGCCCCAGAGCACCGCCTTCACGGTGTCCATGACCGAGCCCTTGCGTTTGTGGACCGGGGGCGTGCTCACACGGCCCCCTGACTGGTCACGGCCACAGGCGCCGGCGCGCGACCGACCATGCCTTGCGGCGCCGCGGGCACCTTGCCGCCCACCTCGAAGAAGGTGTAGGACAACGTGATGGTCGTCACGTCCTTGGGCAGCTTCGGATCGATCACGAAGGCCACCGGCCACTCTTTCTTCTCACCAGGCGCGAGGGTGTACTGCGTGAAGCAGAAACACTCGAGCTTGTTGAAATGGGAGGCCGCCTGCGTCGGTGCGTAGCTGGGAATCGCCTGCGCCGCCATCGTGCGGTTCTGGATGTTCTGGAACTCGTAGAGCACGGTGGTCAACTCGCCCGGATGCACCTGCAGTGTCCGGACGGTCGGCTTGAAGTGCCAGGGCCCGCGTGCGTTGACATCGAACTCCACCGTGATGGTGCGCGACCTGTCGACCTGGGTGTTGAGCACCTTGGGCTGGGCACCGGGCACCGTGCGCTCGGTCAGCGCGAGGACATTGATGCCCGTGGCTTCACAGATGGCCTTGTACAGCGGCACCAGCGCATACCCGAAGGCGAACATGCCCAGCGTGATCACGCCGAGCTTGCCCACCATCTTCAGGTTCTCTCGTTTCAGACCCATCGAATGCTCTCCCGGAACGGCTCAGCCGCCCAGCAGCACGATCTTGCCGACGAAGCCCAGGAAGAACACCAGCGCCACCGAGGCCAGGATGAGGCCCAGGCGCTGGTTCTGTTTTTTCTGTTCGGTCGAGGTCATGGACGTGCTCAGCCGATCACCTTGGTGGCGGTGGCGTCCAGCTTTGGCGGGTTTTCAAAGGTGTGGAAAGGCGCCGGGGACGGCACTTCCCACTCCAGGCCTTCGGCGCCATCCCAGGGCTTCTGAACCGCCTTGGGGCCAACGCCGCGCATCGCGGGGACGATCACGAACAGGAAGAAGTACACCTGGGCCAGACCAAACGCAAAGGCACCCACAGACGCGATGGCGTTGAAATCAGCGAACTGCATCGGGTAGTCGGCGTAGCGACGCGGCATGCCGGCCAGACCCAGGAAGTGCATCGGGAAGAAGGTGATATTGAAGGAGATCATCGACCACCAGAAGTGCAGCTTGCCACGGCCTTCGCTGTACATCACACCGGTCCACTTGGGCAACCAGTAGTAGATGCCAGCGAACATGGCGAACAGCGAACCGGCCACCAGCACATAGTGGAAGTGGGCCACCACGTAGTAGGTGTCCTGGAAGTTGATATCGATCGGCGCCATCGACAGGATCAGGCCGGTGAAACCGCCGATGGTGAACACGAAGATGAAGCCGACAGCCCACAGCATGGGCGTCTCGAAGGTCATCGAGCCCTTCCACATGGTCGCGATCCAGTTGAAGATCTTCACGCCCGTGGGCACGGCGATCAGCATGGTGCTGTACATGAAGAACAGCTGACCCGTCACCGGCATGCCGGTGGTGAACATGTGGTGGGCCCACACGACGAAGGACAGGATGGCGATGGAGCCGGTGGCGTACACCATGGAGGCGTAGCCGAACAGCTTCTTGCGCGCGAAGGCGGGCACGACCTGGCTCACGATGCCGAAGGCCGGCAGGATCATGATGTAGACCTCCGGGTGGCCGAAGAACCAGAAGATGTGCTGGTACATCACCGGGTCACCGCCGCCGGCGGGGTTGAAGAAACTGGTGCCAAAGTGGCGGTCGGTCAGCGTCATGGTGATGGCGCCGGCCAGCACGGGCATCACGGCGATCAGCAGGTAGGCGGTGATCAGCCAGGTCCAGCAGAACATCGGCATCTTCATCAGCGTCATGCCGGGCGCGCGCATGTTCAGGATGGTCACGATGATGTTGATCGAGCCCATGATGGACGAGGCACCCAGGATGTGCATGGCGAAGATGCCGGCGTCCATCGAGGGACCCATCTGCAGGGTCAGCGGCGCGTAGAGCGTCCAGCCGGCGGCCGGGGCGCCGCCGGGCATGAAGAACGAGGCCACCAGCATGATCGCTGCCGGGATCATCAGCCAGAAGCTGAAGTTGTTCATGCGCGCGAACGCCATGTCGGACGCGCCGATCTGCAGCGGGATCATCCAGTTCGCGAAGCCCACGAAGGCCGGCATGATGGCGCCGAACACCATGATGAGGCCGTGCATGGTGGTGAGCTGGTTGAACAGCTCGGGATTGACCAGCTGCAGGCCGGGCTGGAACAGTTCGGCGCGGATCAGCAGGGCCAGCACACCACCCACCATCAGCATGGTGAAGGCGAACAGCAGGTACAGCGTGCCAATGTCCTTGTGGTTGGTCGCGTAGACCCAACGGCGCCAGCCGGCGGGGGCGTGATGATCGTGGTCGTGCGCGTGAGCGTCGTGGGGATCCAGTACTGCACTCATGTTCTAGTCCTTGAGAATTTCAATCTGTTCTGGGTCCGCGTCACTTGCGGGCCGCGACGATGTCGGCGGGCTGCACGATCTGCTCGGTCTTGTTGGACCAGCTGTTCTTGGTGTAGGTGATCACGGCAGCGATCTCGGTATCGGACAGCTGTTTCCAGGCCGGCATGGCACCGTTGTTGACACCATTGAGCAGAACAGCGATCTGCTTGGATTTGTCAGCGTCCAGCACGATGGGGGATGCATCGAGCGCCTTGATCGGACCGGCGCCCTTGCCATTGGCCTGGTGGCAGGCTGCGCAGTTGGCGGCATAGACCGACTCGCCGCGCTTGACCAGGTCGGCCAGGTTCCAGACCTTGGAGGGATCGTCTGCAGCAGCAGCCATCTTTTTCTTCTCGCCCTCGACCCACTGGGTGTACTCCTCGGCGGACACCACCTTGACGTGGATCGGCATGTAGGCGTGCTCCTTACCGCACAGCTCGGCGCACTGGCCATAGAAGTCGCCGGTCTTCTCGGCACGGAACCAGGTGTCGCGCACGAAGCCCGGAATGGCGTCCTGCTTGATGCCGAAAGCCGGCACCATGAAGGCGTGGATCACGTCGTTGGCGGTGGTGATGATGCGGACCTTCTTGCCCACGGGCACCACGAGCGGGTTGTCCACCTTCAGCAGGTAGTCGTCCGTGGCGGGCGGCTTGCCGCTGTTGGACATTTCACGGTGGCTGTTGTCCAGGGTGGAGAGGAAGCCGATGCCCTCGCCTTCTCCCTTGATGTAGTCGTAGCCCCACTTCCACTGCATGCCCGTGACTTTGATGGTCAGGTCGCTGTTGGTGGTGTCCTTCTGGGCCACCAGCACCTTGGTGGCCGGCAGGGCCATGCCGATCACGATCAGCAGCGGCACGATGGTCCAGCCCAGCTCGACCCAGATCGGCTCGGGCAGCTCCTGCGCCTTGTGCCCCACCGACTTCCGGTGCTTGAGGATGGAATAGAACATCACCCCGAACACCACCACGAAGATGACCGAGCAGATGGCCATCATGAACCAGTGCAGCCAGTGCTGCTCTTCTGCGATCTTGGTGGCAGGCGGGGCAAAGTTGAGCTGGTTGACCGCCGGACCACCGGGCAAGTCGTTCACCGCATGGGCCGCCTCGGCCAGCCAGACCGAGGAGCCCAGAATCCAGGCAGAAGTCGTCGCACGCAGGCCACCGGAACGCTGGCGCAGGAAATCACCCATCTGTCTTGTCGTACTCACGTTGAACGCCTCAAATATAAGTATTGATTTATATCAATCCAATTAGACCAAAAACACCCTGAACGCCCTCTCAGGGAATACCCACACCAGCTTCATGACCCCTGCAGTGCCCGCCTGATTTCCTGGGCCAGCACCGGCCGCAACTCGGCCCTCACATACCGCCCGACTTCCGCCGAACGCCCTCCACCCCGCACCGACACCAGCGACTGGTGACCGGACGGAGCATCCACGCTGACGGCATGGCCCGCAAACTCGACACGCAGCAACCGGCCGGCGTCCTCCCGCTCCACCACCAGCCGACCACAGCTCACACAGATGTGCTCACTGTCGGTCGCATGGCGCGCATAGGCCAGAAAGGCCACGCCAACCGCCACCAGCTCCACCAAGGAGAATGGCAAAACCATCCAGGCGCCGTGGGTCCAGAAGAACCCAGCCACCACCAGGGACAGCGCACTCAACAGCGCGTACATCACCCCCAGTTGCTGTGGCGTGACCGAACAGTTGCGCCTCAGCACCCAGTGAGTCCCGTCCGCGGTGACGCTTGCGAGGCGATACATGTTGTGTCTCCGACACAACCGGATGCGCCGGGAGCGTCCGACATGGGATTACGCCTGCCGAAGAATCGGCGTGCGGAGTTTGATTTATGTCAATTGTAGCGACCAGAAACCGCCCACCGCCCGCTGTACGGCATCTGGGACGCGCCTTGGCAGCCGATCAGCTGCGCCGTTTTCGCAGCATGGCCCGCATCTCGTCCACCGAGACCGACTGGCTGTCACCTGCCTTGGGCCGGGGCGCCGACTTGAACGCGTGCCCATAGTTGATCTCGAACCCCAGGGTCAGGCGCCCATGACTGTCGCGCGGCCCGTGCTGCTCGATGGCAGACTCGATGCGCGCGCGCCACCCGCTCCCCCGCAGCGCAGGAAACCGAGCCGCTCCCAGGTTGCGACCAAAGCTGCGCAAATCGTCCAGCATGGCCGCCGCACTGCTGTAGGTCAGCGTGATGCGCTCCATGTCCATCACGGGCTCGGCGAAGCCCGCCTGCACCAGCATGTCGCCCCAGTCGTGCATGTCGGTGAAGCTGTGGGCGGGTGATGGCCAGCCCTGGCCCTGGTAGACGCCC
Source organism: Hydrogenophaga pseudoflava (assembly GCF_004353865.1). NCBI lineage: Bacteria > Pseudomonadati > Pseudomonadota > Betaproteobacteria > Burkholderiales > Comamonadaceae > Hydrogenophaga > Hydrogenophaga pseudoflava. Next base: position 955,915 of record NZ_CP037867.1, on the reverse strand, counting down.
CGCAGCTCGCTCAGGCTGTCGGGCCCCAGGCAGGAGAACATCAGAAATCCGCCGACATCGATGTGCCCGTGCCAGCGACGCAGCAGGGCCTGGGGGCGGGGCTCCTGGTGCAGCACCATATTGGCCCACAGCATTGCCACCCGGGTGTCTGCGGTGGCGACACTGGGTGCGCTGGACCCGCCCCAGCCCAGGAGCGACCGCAGCGACCGACCAACCCCGCCCTGCAAGCGCCCGGGCACGCGCGGGTCCTCTGCGGACACCAGGCAGCGGGCGTCCGGCAGTCGCGCCGCAAGCGCGCGATGCGCCTCCAGCCCACCCACCAAAGGCTCCCAGTGCAACCAGCTGGCCGGCTGCTCCCGGAACCACTGAAGGCGGTCGATCATGCGCCGAGCCACCTCTTCGTGCAGCCAGGGGCTGGCCGCATGCGAGCGAAGCAGCCAGCGCCGCGCTGCGACGGGATCAAGCCCGGGCACAGGCGATTCTTCGGTCGGGTTGGTCACGGAGATGGGTTGACAGGGGTGGAGGCCGGCTGGCGGAGGCGCGCCAGTATATTGGCCGCATGGGAGTTTTGACCGCTTTGCTGCACCGGATGCCCGGGCTGCCCTCCGTCTGCCAGGTCTGTGGCAGCTGGCCGGCGGCGCCGGTCTGTCGCGCGTGTCGCCAGCGCCATGCACCGCCCCTCGGTCGCTGCCAGTGCTGTGCCCGGCCGCTCGCAGAAGATGCTGCGCTGTGCGGCGAATGCCTGACGGCGACAGGGTCATCACCCGTGCAAAAATGCCTGACCGCCGTGGACTACCTGTTCCCGTGGGACGGGTTGATTGGCCGGTTCAAGTTTCGCAACGAACCGGGCTGGGCCGGACCGCTCGGGGACCTGATGGTGCAATGCGCTTCTAGGCAGGACTTCCTTGCGCCCGACATGTTGCTGGTGCCGGTGCCCGTGACACCAGCCCGGCTGGCCGAGCGGGGCTACAACCAGGCTTGGGAGCTGTGCCGAGTGATCGGTCGGCGCACCGGCCTCCAGACCATGGCGGAGGCCTTGGTGCGCCTGGGTGACACGTCGGACCAGCACCGCCTCACGCGCGCGCAGCGACTGGTCAATCTGCGAGGCGCATTCGTGGTCCACCCCCTCGTGGTATCAAGGCTGGCAGAAAAGCGGGTGGTCCTTGTTGACGACGTGCGCACCACGGGCGCTACCTTGCATCATGCAGGACTGGCGCTTCGCCATGCCGGCGCCACCGAGGTTCGGGCCCTGGTTTTGGCGCGAACGCCACAGGCGGCACAAGACGGGGAGACTGGTCGATGACACCGCTCCATATGCGCTTATGATCGCGCCCACCAAGGGGGTAGAAGACAAGGCCGGCCCACCGGTCACCGCGTTGAAGGCAGCGCCTCGCCCCATGTTCCACGTTGTCCTGGTCACACCGCAGATCCCGCCCAACACGGGCAATGTGATCCGCCTGTGCGCCAACACGGGATGCCATCTGCATCTGATCGAGCCCCTGGGTTTCTCGATGGACGACAAGCAGATGCGCCGGGCCGGACTGGACTATCACGAATACGCCAGTGTCCAGCGCCACCCCTCATGGACACAGTTCCTCGACACCGCCCAACCGGTTCGCGAGCGCATGTTCGCCCTCACCACCCGGGGACAGGGGCAGGCCTATGCCCAGCGCTTCATGCCCGGCGACTGGCTGGTCTTCGGCTGCGAAACCGAGGGGCTGCCGACCAGCGTGCGCGAGCACTTCGCCGCAGAACGGCAGTTGCGGCTTCCCATGCTGGAAGGCCAACGCAGCCTCAATCTTTCCAACGCCGTGGCGGTGCTTGTTTACGAAGCGTGGCGCCAACAGGGATTCGGAGCAACAAAACCGTGATGCATATCACTTCTTTGCTGAGGGACGCACCCCACATTTGGGGGTTGCGGTCAACCACAATACGCGGGTTCGTTTGTCCGCCGCATCATGCGGCACATACTCCCTTGCTGTATTGTGTAGACGTCCTGCCCCTGCGGGCAGCCCGGAGGTTTTTTTGATTGCGACGCTGACCAAGCTCTTCAAAGGCAAGGCTGCGCCCGGCAAGGGGGCCAAGGCCGTGCCGAGCCTAAAAGATCTTCAGGTCATCCGGTCTGCCCTGCTGCAGACCGTGGCGGACTGCGACGGCATCTCCGTGCACCGGTTGCGGCACAAGATCGAGCAAACGCAGACCGTGCAGGATCTCTGGTTGCTGCGCAACGACGCCTACCAGCTCATTTCCCAAGCCACCAGCCAGACGGTGGCGGCCGAGCGGATCAACGCACTCCTGGCGGTGTTCGAAGGCTGGGTCGACGCCCGTCAGCTGGGACGCATCCGCTGAGCGACGCTCAGGGATAGCGCCGCACCAAGGCTTCGGCCACACACACCGGCTTCTCGGCCCCTTCGCGCTCAATGGCCACCGACCAGGCCATCTGCAGGCCATTGCCTTCGATCGGGGTGGCCGTCAACAGCGTCATGCGCGCCCGCAGGCGACTGCCCACCGGGACGGGTGAGGTGAAGCGCACCTTGTTCAGTCCGTAGTTCACCCCCATGCCGCCCTGCCGGATTTCGAACGCCGAGTCGAAAAACACGGGCAGCAGCGACAGGGTAAGGAAGCCGTGCGCGATCGGTGCACCGAAGGGGCCCGCACGCGCGCGCTCCACGTCCACATGGATCCACTGGTGGTCACCGGTCGCGTCGGCGAAGCGGTTGACCTGCTCCTGGGTCACGGTGACCCAGTCGCTGGTGGCCACTTCCTGACCCACACAGGCCGCAAGTTCGTCGAGGGTGTCAAAGCTTCTCATGGAGGCCGACTCTAGGTCCAGGACCCTGAAAGGCACTGTCGGCACCGCGACAGCGCCGGACCGGGTTCAGCGGTCCAGCCAGTCGCAGATGCCGCGCCACTGCTCCAGGTCTTTTTCCACACGGCTGGGCGCCACATCGAACAGCGTGAGCCCGCGCGCGGCGAGGTGGATGTAGTTCTGCGTGTCGCGCAGGTAGCCCAGAACCGGCAGCCCCAGCCCATCGACAAACTCGTGCAGCTTGTCGGCCGCAATAGTGCGGGCATCGACCCGCATGCCGACGATGCCCACCTGCAGATGCCCCGCGTGCTTGGACTGAGCGAGCTCGTCAAGAAACGCGCGCGTGGCGTAGATGTCGAAGATGCTCGGCTGCAGCGGCACCAGCACCTTGTCGGCGTGTTTGAGCGCTTCCTTGCACAGCGAACCGTGCAGGCCGGCGGGCGTGTCCAGCACCACATGGGTCGTCCCCTTGGGCGGCTTGCCCACATGGTCGCCCGACACTTCCCACGAGCGGATCGGGCGGGCGGCCGCAGGGCGCAGGCTCAGCCAGAGCGCGGACGACTGCTGGCGGTCGGCGTCGCCCAGCATCACGGCGTGGCCGCGGCTGGCCAGGTAGCCGGCCACGTTGGTCGACAGGGTGGACTTGCCCACCCCTCCCTTCGGATTTGCGATCACCACCACCGGCATACGGACCTCCTCGGGTGCATGGAACGCCGGCTATGTTAACGGGCGTGCATCCCAGAGCAGCTTCACCGCGGTCAGGAACATGCCGGTATAGACCATGCGGTAGAACAGCGCCTGGTTGATGCGGTGCGCGATGCGCACACCCACCCACACCCCGATCGGCGCGAATGGCAGCAATGCCAGCGAGGTGGCCATGTTGCGCCAGTCCAGCAGGCCCAGCCAGGCGTACGGAATCCACTTGGACAGGTTTATGAAGAAGAAGAAAAAGGCCATGGTGCCTGTGAACAGCACCGGCCGGAGCTTCAGCGGAATCACATAGGCATTGATCGGGGGCCCGCCCGCGTGGGCGATGAAACTGGTGAAGCCGGACGTGGCTGTCAGGATCGCGCCCAGCCATTTCGGCGGTGGCGGGCTGTCGGCGCGGGGCGGAAACAGCAGGCGCTGCGCCAGGAACAGCAGCGTCACCAGCCCCACCACCCCGGCCACCACCCGGGCGTCCAGGACGCGGAACAACACGGTGCCCAGGACGATGCCGGCCAGGCCGAACGGCAGCAGGAATTTCAGCAGTGCCCGGTCCACATCCTTGCGAAAGGCCGCCATGCCCAGCAGGTCCATCACCAGCAGCACCGGCATCAGGATCGCCGCCGCCTGCGGCACTGTGACCGCCAGCGCCATCATGGGCACAGCCAGCGAACCGAAGCCCGCACCGAAGCCGCTCTTGCTCACGCCCAGCAGCAGCACCGCCGGGATCGAGACCGCGTAGAAGAACGGATCGGTGATCAGCGGCAGCGCGCTCACACGCGCTCGACTATCAGCGCAATGCCCTGGCCCACGCCGATGCACATGGTGCACAGCGCGTAGCGTCCGCCGGTGGCGTGCAGGCGGTTGACCGCCGTGGTGGCCAGGCGCGCGCCGCTGGCGCCCAGCGGGTGGCCCAGCGCGATGGCGCCGCCCCAGGCGTTCACGCGCTCGTCGTCGTCCTTGAGCCCCAGCAGGCGCAGGACAGCCAGGCCCTGGGCCGCAAAGGCTTCGTTGAGTTCGATCACGTCGATCTGCTCCAGCGTCAGCCCGGTCTGGGCCAGCACCTTCTGCGTGGCCGGCGCAGGGCCGATGCCCATGATGCGCGGCGCCACCCCGGCCGTGGCCATGCCGACGATGCGGGCCTTGGGCGTCAGGCCGTTCTTCGCGGCCGTGGCCTCGTCGGCCAGCAGCAGGGCGCAGGCACCGTCGTTGACACCACTGGCGTTGCCGGCCGTCACCGTGCCGTCAGGACGCACCACACCGTTGAGTCTGGCCAGTGCATCCAGGCTGGTCTCTCGCGGGTGTTCATCGGTGTCGACCACCACCGCATCGCCCTTCTTCTGCGGAATGCTCACAGGGCAGATCTCGCGCGCCAAGTGCCCGGCCTTGATCGCCGCCACCGCGCGCATCTGGCTGGCCAGGGCCATGCGGTCCTGGGCTTCGCGCTCGATCTTGAAATCGGTCGCCACGTTCTCAGCCGTCTCGGGCATGGAGTCCACGCCGTACTTCTCCTTCATCAGTTTGTTGACGAAGCGCCAGCCGATGGTGGTGTCGTAGACCGCGTTGGCGCGGCTGAAGGCGCTCTCGGCCTTGGGCATCACGAACGGCGCGCGGCTCATGCTCTCCACGCCGCCGGCGATCATCAGCCCCGCTTCGCCGGCCTTGATGGCGCGCGCGGCCGTGCCCACCGCGTCCAGCCCCGAGCCGCACAGGCGGTTGATGGTGGCACCCGGCACCTCCAGCGGCAGCCCCGCCAGCAGGCTGCTCATGTGGGCGACGTTGCGGTTGTCTTCACCGGCCTGGTTGGCGCAGCCGAACAGCACATCGGTGACGGCTTCCCAGTCCACCGAAGGATTGCGCGCCATCAGCGCCCTGAGGGGAATGGCACCGAGGTCGTCGGTGCGCACGGAGGACAGGGCGCCGCCGTAGCGGCCGAAGGGGGTGCGGATGGCGTCGCAGATGAATGCCTGTGGCATGGTGTGTCTCCTCGAAAAACATGCAGGATAATGCATCCATGTTCAGTCCGTCCCAAGCCGATGTCCGGCGCTTCTTCTGTGCCGTGCACGCCAAACAACAGTCCGGCGAGGCCATGGAGGCCATCGAGATGCTGGCCGGCCAGTGGATCGCCGAGCACCCGGAGTACCACGCCGCGCTCTCGGATGTCGACGCGGCGCTGGCGCAGATGGGCACCCCCGGCGACGGTGGGCAGGAGAACCCGTTCCTGCACCTGTCCATGCACCTGTCGATCAGCGAGCAGTGCAGCATCGACCAGCCCCCGGGCATCCGCCAAGCGGTGGAGCTGCTGACCGCGCGCCGCGGCGACCTGCACGCCGCCCACCACGAGGTGATGGAATGCCTGGGCCGCATGATCTGGGAGAGCCAGCGCTCGGGCCGCCCGCCGGACGGGCAGGCCTACATCGACCAGGTGCGCCGACGCGCCACCCAGGACTGAAACAAAAAAGCCGCTCGATGAGCGGCTTTTTCATGGGAGGTCAGAGGTCAGCGGAAGCGCGACTGCGGCACCGTCTGCAGGTCGCCGTCCAGCGAACCCAGGTACTTGGCGATCTCGCGCATCTCGGCGGGCTTGAACTGCTTGGCAATGCCGGCCATCACGCCGTTGGAGCGACCGACCACGTTGTTGCCCTCGACCGTGTAGGACTTGAGCGCGACGTAGAGGTAGTCCGAATGCTGGCCGGCGATCTTGGGGTAGCTCGGATCGATGGGCTTGGCGAAGTTGGCGCCGTGGCAGGAGGCGCAGGCACCCTTCTGGATCAGTGCGGCGGCGGCTGCACTCGCGGTCTTGGGTGTCTCCGCGGGCGCGGCGCCAGCTTGTGCCGAATAGAACGCGGCCAGATCGGCCATGTCCTGCTCGCTCAGCGAACCGGCGATGCCGCGCATGGAAGGGTGCTTGCGGTCGCCCTTCTTGTAGGCGGTCAGCGCGGAGACGATGTACTTGTCGGACTGACCCGAGATCTTGGGAACCTTGTGGATCTCGGGGAAGCTGTTCTGGTAGCCCTTGATGCCGTGGCAACCAATGCACATTTCAGCTTTCTTTTGGCCGGCCTCAGCCGAGCCGGTCACACCTTGCGCCTGGGCAGCCGAAACCGCTGCAAGAAGGGTCGCAGCGGCGACAACAGTACGGGCGAACGTAGGCAGCGGATGGGTCATTTTGCAAGCACAATGAAGTGAACGATTGATAAAAATCAACAGACGATTATATAGACTTGACCATCAATAACGGCTTATTGATAACCCTGACCCACAGGCCCATCCACCGCCCTTCTCCGCCCCCTCCATGAAGTTCCAAGGCTCTGAAAACTACGTCGCCACCCAGGACCTGATGCTGGCCGTGAACGCCGCCATCACGCTCAAACGCCCGCTGCTCGTCAAGGGCGAACCAGGCACCGGCAAGACCATGCTGGCCGAGGAGGTGGCGCAGGCGCTGGACATGCCGCTGCTGCAGTGGCACATCAAGTCCACCACCAAGGCACAGCAGGGCCTCTACGAGTACGACGCGGTGAACCGCCTGCGCGACAGCCAGCTCAACACCGCCGACAGCGCCGAGCGCGTCAAGGACATCCGTAACTACATCGTGCAGGGCGTGCTGTGGCAGGCCTTCACCGCCGACCAGCCGGTGGCGCTGCTGATCGACGAAATCGACAAGGCCGACATCGAGTTCCCCAACGACCTGCTGCGCGAACTCGACCGCATGGAGTTCTACTGCTACGAAACGCGCGAACTCATCAAGGCCAAACACCGGCCGCTGGTGTTCATCACCTCGAACAACGAGAAGGAACTGCCCGACGCCTTCCTGCGCCGCTGCTTCTTCCACTACATCAAGTTCCCCGATGCCGACACGATGAAGAAGATCGTGGACGTGCACTTCCCCACGCTCAAGGACGAGCTGCTGACCGCGGCGATGAAGACGTTCTACGACGTGCGCAACCTGCCGGGCCTGAAGAAGAAGCCATCCACCAGCGAGCTGCTGGACTGGCTCAAGCTGCTGATGGCCGAGGACATTCCGCTCGAAGCGCTGCAGAGCGCCGACAACAAGGTGTCGATCCCGCCGCTGGTGGGTGCCCTGCTCAAGAACGAGCAGGACACGACCTTGTTTGAAAAGCTGGTGTTCATGAACCAGCGGAACCGGTGAGCCCCCTGCTCGTCAACGGGAGTCCGTCATGCTGATCGACTTCTTCTACACCCTGCGCTCGGCCAAGCTGCCGGTCTCGGTCAAGGAGTACCTGACGCTGCTCGAAGCGCTCCAGGCCAACGTGGTCGGGCCGACCAACCCGGACGCCTGCACCATGGACGACTTCTACTTCCTGGCCCGCACCGCGCTGGTCAAGGACGAGAAGCACTTCGACAAGTTCGACCGCGCCTTCGCCGCCTATTTCAAGGGCGTGGAGATGATCGCGGACTTCAGCAAGCCGATTCCCGCCGACTGGCTGCGCCAGGAGATGGAACGCCTCCTCTCCGACGAGCAGATCGCCAACGCGCCCAAAATGGACTGGGACGAGCTGATGGAGACGCTGAAGAAGCGCCTCGAAGAGCAGAAGGAGCGGCACGAGGGCGGCAACAAGTGGATTGGCACGGGCGGCACCTCGCCCTTCGGCCATGGCGGCAAGAACCCGCAGGGCATCCGCATCGGCGGCAAGGGCGGCAACAAGTCGGCGGTGAAGGTGTGGGACCAGCGCGCCTACCGCGACTACGACGACACGCAGGAGCTGGGCACGCGCAACATCAAGGTCGCCCTTCGGCGCCTGCGCAAGTTCGCGCGCGAGGGCCACGACCTCGAACTGGACCTGCCCGACACCATCCGCGCCACCGCCGCCAACGCCGGCTGGCTGGACATCAAGATGATTCCGGAGCGGCACAACAACGTGAAGGTTCTGCTGCTGATGGACGTGGGCGGCACCATGGACGAGCACATCCAGCGCGTCGAGGAGCTGTTTTCCGCCGTCAAGGCCGAGTTCAAGCACCTGGAGTTCTATTACTTCCACAACTGCGTCTACGACTTCATGTGGAAGAACAACAAGCGCCGCTACGCCGAGAAGTTCGCGACCTGGGACATCATCCGCAAGTACAACAAGGACTACAAACTGATCTTCGTGGGCGACGCCACCATGAGCCCCTACGAGATCCTGCAGCCCGGCGGCAGCGTGGAATACAACAACGAGGAAGCGGGTGCGGAGTGGTTACAACGGCTCACACACGCGTTCCCGAAATTTGCCTGGATCAACCCGGAACCTCAGGGCGTGTGGCAGTATCGACAGAGCATCAGCATCGTCCAGCAACTTGTGGGGCAGCGCATGTTCCCGCTGACCCTCAAGGGGCTGGAGGACACGATGAGAATGCTCTCGAAATAAGCCTGCATGACCCTCACCTCCCGGCGCCGTGTGGCTTCCACACGGCTTTTTTGTCTGTTGTCGCTGCTGTTCCTGGGCATGCCGCTGCAGGCGGCGGAGCCCGGACCGGGCAGCGTCCCCGAAGCCAGCGACACAAGCGCCGCGCCCGAGCGTTTTGCGATCACGCTGCAGGCGCCTGGCGATCTGCAGGCCTTCCTCCTGCGCCACATCGAGCTGCAGCGCTACCGCCACCTGCCGGACCTGGACAGCGGTGAACTCGACCGGCTGCTGATCGCTGCGCCTGACAACCTGCGGCAGCTGCTGGGCACGCAGGGCTTCTTTTCGCCAGAGGTGACCGTCACCCGCCAACCGGGCGGCCCGGCGCTGGGCGAGGTGCTGATCCGCATCGAGCCCGGCCCGGCCACCCAGGTGGCGTCCTCGGCGGTCTATTTCAGCGGCGACATCGCCCGCCACGCCGCGGCCGAGGAACAGCGCGAGGCCGTGCGCCGGCGCAGCCAGCAGGCGGTGGGCCAGCCCTTCTCGCAGGCGGCCTGGGACCGCACCAAATCCGACACCCTGCGCCTGCTCACTGCCGAGCGCTACCCGCGCGCGCGCATTGCCAACAGCCTGAGCGACATCGACGCCACCGGCCACGCCGCGCACTGGCACATCGAGCTCGACTCGGGCGCGCCGGTGCGGATCGGCGAGGTGCGGGTGGACGGCGCCGAGCGCTACGACCCGCGCACGGTCGAGCGCCTGGTGCGGCTGGCCGGTCTGCGGCCGGGCGCCGACTACAGCCTGTCGCGGCTGCAGGACGCGCAGCAGCACATCGCCGACACCGGCTACTACAGCTCGGTGTTCGCCTACGTGGACCTGGACGCTGCCGGTGAGGCCGACGCCCCGGCGCCGGTGGTGGTGCAGGTGCGCGAAGCGCCGCTCAAGAAGGTGGTGCTGGGCATCGGCGGCAGCACCAACAACGGCCCGCGCCTCTCGGCCGAACACCAGCACCTGCGCATGCCCTTCCTGGGCTGGCAGGCGCGCAGCAAGCTGCAGCTGGAGCGCCACGACCAGCTGCTGTCCACCGACTGGAGCGCGCCGGTGGAGGACGATGGCTGGCACTGGCTGACGGGCGGACGCCTGGCGCGGCAGACCGATGGCGACAACACCGTCTCCAGCCTGCGGCTGAGCCTGGGCAAGGCGCAAAACAGCCCGCGCATGGACCGGCGCTACTTCGTGCAATACGACCGCGCGCGAACCGTGAACACCGCGCTCGCCAGCCTCTCGTCCGACGGCAACGAGGCCGCCGTCTCGGTCAATTACGGCTGGACCTGGCGCCGCTTCGACCAGCTGCCCTTTCCCCAGAGCGGCTACGGCCTGGGCCTGACGCTGGGCGCCGGCACCACGCTTGGCAGTGAGCGCAAACCGTTCCTGAGCACGCAGGCGCGCTGGCTGGGCTACTGGCCGCTGGACCGCGGGCTCGGCGCCTGGACCGCCACCGCTGAAACGCGCGAGCCCACCACCGCCCCGCCGCCCAGCCGCCTCGGCCGGCTGGCCCTTCGGCTGCAGGGTGGCGCACTGCTGGCCGACAGCACCGCCCGCATTCCCGACACGCAGCTGTTCCTCACCGGGGGCGACAACACGGTGCGCGGCTACGGCCTGCGCGACATCGGTGTGCCCCAGGCCGATGGCAGCGTCGCGCCGGGGCGCTACATGGCGGTGGCCAGCTTCGAATGGCAGCGCCCGATCTGGCGCGGCGGCGTGCGCACCGACTGGGAAAGCGTGCTGTTTGCCGACGCGGGCATCGTGACCAACCAGCCCTCGCACACCAGCCCCAAGGTGGGCGTGGGCGCCGGGCTGCGATACAACAGCCCGGTGGGCCCGCTGCAGCTGGACCTGGCCTATGGCCTGGGGCCCAAGCGCCTGCGCGTCCACCTCAACGTGGGGTTCAGTTTCTGATGCGCGCGCTTCGGACCGGGCTGTGGCTGGCGGGCGGCGCGCTGGGTCTGCTGCTCGCGGCGGTGGTCGCGCTCTGGCTATGGGCCGGCACGCCCGGTTCGCTCGCGCAGGCACTGGCCTGGGCCGGACGCTGGACCCAGGAGGCGGACGCTTCGCCGGGCCGCCTGCAGACCGACAACGTCGAAGGCAGCCTGCGCGGCGGCGGGCGCATCGGCAGCCTGCGCTGGTCGCAGGACGGCCTCACGGTGCAGGCCGAGGGCGTGGCGCTGCAATGGGGCGACGCGCTGTGGACCGACGCGCTGCAAGGCCGGGGCCTGCACATCCCGTCGCTGGCCATCCGCAGCCTGCGGGTGGACGACCAGCGCCCTCCCACGCCGAGCGAGCCACTGGCAGACCTGAGCCTGCCCCTGCCGCTGAGCCTGGGCTTTTCGCTGCAGCGTTTCGAGCTCACGGGCCGGCAGGCGCTGAGCGCCACGGACATCGCCGGGCACTACCGCTACGCCGCGCTGTCCACGCCCATGGACGAACCCGCCCTGCCCGACACGCCGGGCGTGACCGCCGCGCACCGCCTGCGCCTCGATTCGCTGCAGTGGGCCGACGGGCGCTACCGCGGGCAGCTCAACCTGGGCGCGCAGGCCCCGCTGCCCCTGGCGCTGGCGCTGCAGGGCGAGGTGCAGGGCCGCGTGCCCGACGGGCCTGCGCTGCAGCTGCAGGCCCAGGCGCGCGCCAACGGCACGCTGGCCGGTGTGGGCGCCGCGCTCGACATCAGCGCCCAGGCCCAACCCGCGGACGGCGCCACCGGCCCGGACGCCACCACCCTGTCGCTCACCGCCCGCGTGCTGCCCTGGGCCGACCAGCCCCTGCACAGCGCCGACGTGAACGCGCGCGCCCTCAACCTCGCCATGCTCTGGCCAACCGCGCCGGTGACAGCGCTGAGCGGGCAGCTGCAGGCGCAGCCCGAAGGCGACGGCTGGCGCGCCAGGGTGCAGCTCACCAACGCCCGCGAGCAGCCCGCCGACCAGCAGGGCCTGCCGCTGCAGCAGCTGCAGGCCGAGGTGCTGCAGAGCGGCGGGCGCTGGACCGTGCGCGGGCTGCAGGCGCGGCTGGGCGGCGGCACCCTGCAAGGCCAGGCCTCGTTCACAGCGGGCCCTGCTGGCCAGGGGGCATCGGCCCTCACCGACTGGCAAGGCGAACTGCAGGTCCAGGGTGTGCAGTCCACGCGGCTCTGGAGCACGCTGCCGCCCGGCGTGCTCGACGGCAAGGCCAGCGCGCGCGCCGCCCCCTCACCCGCACCTGCCGGCGCCGTCGACCTGCAGGCGCAGCTGGGCGCGGTGGGCGCACGGCTGCAGGGCCTGGGCCGGCTGGAGCCGGCGCAGCGCAGCCTGCAGGGCCGCTGGGGCCTGGACCTGCCCGGGGCGCGGCTGGACTGGGACGGCCAGGCCGCCCACGCCAGCGGACAAGGCGACCTGCGCGCGCGGCTGGACAACACGCCCCGCCTGCTCGACTGGGCGCGCGGCCTGCGCAGCCTGCCGGTGTGGAGCGCATCGGCACGCGACATGCTGGCCTCGCTCGACCGGCTGCGCGCCGACAACGGCGGCAGCGCCCGGGTGCAGTGGTCGGGCGGGCTGGCCGCGCTGGGCTGGCCGGCACCGGCTGCGGCGTCCACATCCCCATCAGCGCCGGTGACCCCGGTGGCACCACCCCGGCTGCAGGCCACGCTGAACCTGCCCGGCCTCGGCTGGCAGGGCGGCGACGGCGCCGCACCGCTGCGCATCGAAGGCCTGGCGCTGAGCGCCGCCGGCCCGCTGGACGCCCTCGCGCTCAACGCGGCCGGCAGCGCCACCACCGCCGGCTGGCGGCTGGGCCTAGACGCGGGAGGGCAGCTGGGCGTGGCCTCCACGGGCGGCCGGCTCGACCTGTCCCGCCTGCAGCTGCGCCTGAACCCCGAGACGGCATCGGCCCGCACGCCCGGCTGGCGGCTGGACAGCACCACGCCGCTGCGGCTGGGGTGGACCATCGACCCGGCCACCGGGCTGGCGCTGGACGCAGGCACCGGCGCGCTGGCGCTCAGCCCCCTGCCCGGCACCACAGCCGCCCCCCAGACCCCGCTCACCCTGGACTGGCAGCGCCTGGTCTGGCAAGCCCAGACGCTGGACACCCGGGGCCGGCTGCAGGGCCTGTCGCTGCCCTGGCTGGAGTCGTTCGCGGCCCTGGGGCCCGCGCCGTCCCCGCTGGCCTCGAACGGCCTGGCCGGCGACCTGGTGCTCGACGGCGACTGGGACCTGCGCCTGCCCACGAACCCGTCCGCCCCGTTCACCCTGGCGGCCAGCCTGCAGCGGCGCAGCGGCGACCTGCGATGGAACGGCGGCAACGGCAGCCCGGACGCGCCCCTGTCGGCCGGTGTGCAGGACGCGAGGCTGAGCCTGAACGTGCAGGACCGGCGGCTGCAGGCGCTGCTGCGCTGGGACACCGAACGCCTGGGCCAGGCCAGCGCCGACCTCGCCAGCACGCTCGGCAGTGGCGCTGGCGACAGCGCCGACCCGCTCGAACGCTGGTGGCCCGCCAGCGCGCCGCTCAGCGGCTCGGCCCAGGTGCGGCTGCCGCAGGTGGGGGTGTGGTCGCTGCTGGCGCCGCCCGGCTGGCGCATGCAGGGCACGCTCAGCGCCGACGCCCGCCTGGGCGGCACGCGCGGATCGCCCGCATGGAGCGGCAGCCTGCAGGCCGACGAGCTGGCCCTGCGCTCCGTCGTCGATGGCATCGCCTTCACCAACGGGCAGCTCCGCGCCACCCTTGCGGGCGAGCGCATCCGCGTCGACCGCTTCAGCCTGCAGGGCCCGGGCGGCGCGGCCAGCGGCGGCACGCTGGAGGCCAGCGGCCAGGCCGAGTGGCGCAGCGTGCCCGGCAGCCTGCTGCGCCAGCCCTACATCGAGCTGAAGGCCCAGGCGCAGCGCCTGCGCATCTCCAGCCGCCCCGACCGCCGCCTCACGCTCTCGGGCGAAACCACTGCCACGCTGGACGGCCGCCTGCTGCAGCTGCGCGGCCAGCTCAAGGCCGACTCGGCCCTGTTCATCCTGCCCGACGAGAGCACGCCCAGCCTGGGCGACGACGTGGTGGTGCGCAGCACGCGCGACCTGCCCGTGCCCGAAGGCACCGGCCAGCGCGTGTTGCCGGACGTGTCGGTCACGCTGGACCTGGGGCCGCAGTTCGAGGTGCGCGGCCAGGGCCTGGAGGCGCGGCTGGAAGGGCAGCTCAGCCTGCGCGCCACGCCCGCCCTGCCGACGCCGCGCGTGCTGGGCGAGGTGCGCACCGTCAACGGCACCTTCCGCGCCTACGACCAGAATCTGCGCATCGAGTCGGGCGTGCTGCGCTTCACCGGCCCCTACGACGACCCGGCGCTGGACATCCGCGCCGTGCGCGTGCTGCCCGAAAACACCAACCAGCGCGTGGGGGTGCAGCTCAGCGGCAACGCCCAGGCCCCGCGCGTGGCCCTGTTCGCCGACCCGGACCTGCCCGACGGCGACAAGCTGGCCTGGCTGGTGCTCGGTCGCCCGGCCTCGGCCGCCGGGGCGCAGGCCTTCGTGCTGCAGCAGGCGGCGCGGCGCCTGCTCTCCAGCGGCGGCGAGCCGCTGGACGGTGCGCTGGCGCGCACGCTGGGCATCGACGAAATCGGCTTCTCCGGCTCCGGCACCAGCGCCGACGGCACCACCACAGGGGCGGCCCTCACGCTGGGCAAGCGCCTCTCCAGCGACCTCTACCTGAGCTACGAACAGAGCCTGGCCGGCGCCATGAGCACGGTCTCCATCCTGTACGACCTCTCGCGCCGACTGACCCTGCGCGCCCGCGCCGGCACCGAGAACGCGATCGACCTGATCTTCACCCACCGCTACGACTGAAGCGCCCGGGCGCCGCACATACAATGCGGGCTCTCTCAAGCCGCCATAGTTCAATGGATAGAACGAGCGCCTCCTAAGCGCTAGATACAGGTTCGATTCCTGTTGGTGGTACCAAACCGAAAGCCGGAACGGTTTAAAGCCTTCCGGCTTTTTTGTTTCTCCCTCTGGCGTAGCCCTTGAGATAGTGCGCTAGGGTCCGTGAGAGTCTAGCAACATCCGGGGGCAACAGGGGGCATTTTCGGGGGCACAGATCGGCCATCTGGGGGCATGTGTTTGTAGGGGCTCGTGATACCCGTATCACGGGGTATCACCCGGCAGGCGTGGCCGATCAGGTGCACCAGGTCGAGGGCTTGCCGCTGGGGCTGGTGTCCTGCCCCCACCTTGGGGGGCACCTGCCCGCGATCACGCGGGGCGCCCACTTGGTCGAGGTCGTCAGGCCGGCCGGCAACCGGGCCGGCGCCGTGGTGCTGCTGGCCGCCCGCCCATGTGCCGGCGTGGCCGATCAGGTGCACCAGGTCGAGGGCCTGCCTCTGGGGCTGGTGACCTGCCCCCAGCTCGGGGGCACCGGCCCGCGATCACGCGGGGCGCCCCCCTGGTCGAGGTCGCGGGGCTGGCCGGCAACAGGGCCGGCGCCGTGGTGCTGCTGGCCGCTCGCCCAGGTGCTGGCGTGGCCGATCAGGTGCACCAGGGCGAGGGCTTGCCGCTGGTGCTGGTGACTTGTCCCCAGCTCGGGGGGGGCCGGCCCGCGATCATGTGGGGCGCCCATTTTGAGTTTCCGTTACCGGCCGAAGCGGTGCGAAAGCGTGCGCCGATGATGCGCGGGCGCATTGAAAAGGCCGGCGTCTTGTTCGGCGGCCCTGCCCTCGCTGTGCAGCCAGGCCGCACGGCCAAGGGCGGCCGGCATAGGCAAATCCTATTCAGGGGGTACCCCCCCTCCCAAAACTCGCGCACGTAAAAATCTGTCTAACCGGTCGGTTTCCGGTATGCGGGTCCAGACTTTTACCCGCCCCCCGGTCCTATAGCCTGCACCTATGCCAGCCCCCAGCCATGGGCCAGCGAAGCCCCAGGACACCCACCAGACGGCCAGCGACAGGCGCCCGCATGGGTAGGCCGCAAGACATGAGACCCAAGCCCCAGCGCAGCCCACAGGCGGCCGGCTGGGGCGGGCTGTCGGGCTGGGTGCCATCCGGGTGTGACCGCAAAACACCGGGGACACCGGGGACAAATGCCCGAATCGGCGCTAAGTCCATGCCCTGCCTTGTGTTTTCTGTCCCCGGTCGGACCGGGGACAAGCCCCCAAACGCCGGGGACACCGGGGACAACTCATTCCAGCGAAGTGCACGGCAGTGCAGACAACAGGCGGCGCCCTCTGTCTCTGGTGCCTGGTGCACGCTCAGGCGGTCATGTGCAGCGCGAAGCAAGCCCCCGCCACCACCGCCCATCGGCGGCCCGCAGCCCATGGGCAATGGTGCAAGGCCAGCCCCCGCAGGGGCCAGCCTCGCAAGGCTCACACGTCGAGTTCAAAGATAGCCGGCGTGATGCGGTAGCAGCGGGCCGACCCCAGCCCCGGTAACCGTTCCTTGACGCTGTAACGGCCGGGCTCCTTCACGGTCAGGCACTCGTATTCGACCAGGACACGGGCCACGGCCTGCGGGTCGAAGCCTTGGCACATCTCAGCCTTGAAGACCTCGGACAGCACGAAGTATTCGACCGACACGGTTTCACCCAAGGCGGCCGGCATCTTGTCGCCGTACTCCCCCAGGTGCTGGCTGTTGGTCTTGATCGGCTCGCCCTGTTCGTTCAGCATGCGCCGCAAGCCGGCCCGGTTCAGGGTCTTGGCGTTGTGGTCGTCGGCCGCCCGGTGCCACCAGGTGAAGCGCCCTTCGCCGTGCGCTTCCAGGAAGCGGCGCACCTGACGCAGCATGGCCGACACCTCGCCATTGCCGATGCCACCACGGGCGGCCAGCCAGGCATTGAAGCATTCACGGGCGGCCCGCTCCGCCTCGCCTGGTGGCCAGCCTGTCAGCCCTGCAGACGTGGCCAGCTCGCCAGCAGCCCCCACCAGGGCAAAGCGGGCGCCCACCCGTTCAACCTGCCCGCCCGCAGCCTCGGGCACGATCTGGCGTGCCAGCTTGCCCGCAGCGTCCCGAATGCGGGGCTTGAGCCCGTCGGCGTTCTCGGTCAGCCATTGCAGCCAGGCGCGGCCGGTGGCGCCATACACGGTGCCCGCCTGCCCTGTGATGTGCCGCGCAAAGTCGGCCCCACCTTCGCGGTTGTGCAGATCCTCGAAAGCCCCCATGCCCCGGCCAGCATCGGCCGGAATGTCGGCCATGCGCACCTCTTGCCCGGTGCGGGCTCGCTTCATGCCTTCTGCCATGTGGTCGGCCAGCCCCAGCTCGCCAGCGCTCAGGAACAGCAGGCGCCAGGCCAGCCGGGCGCGTGGTGTGCCGGTGCGGGTTGCCCGTGCCTTGCTCTGCTCGTTGGCCAGCATGTACGCGCATTCGCCCGCGGTCTTGGGGTCCACCTGTGCCAGTTCGTCCAGGATCAGCAGCCCGTCGCAGTGCTGCGCCGCGATGGCCTCCAGGGCGTTGTCGGTGGTGCGCCACCGCTGCAGGTAGGACGCACCGCCGTACACACTGGCCGCCACCTTGAGGGCGGTCGTCTTGCCGCTTGAACTGTCGCCCCGGAAGTGAAAGCCCCCGCTCTCCACACCAGCCGGGCGCAGCAGCGGGCCAGCGAAGGCGGCCGACACAGCGAAGGCCAGGCGCGAATTGCCCACGCACAGGGCCGCCACCCGCTGGCGCCACTGTTCGGCCGTGCCCTTCACGCGGAATGTGTTTTCCTGTGCGTTCTCGGTCTGGAAAACAATGCGCTCGGCATCGTCGCCGATGGTCTCGTGTGGCAGCACGAAGGCCAGCCGGTCGCCGCTCTGGTGCCAGCCCACGCGATCGGTGCAGGTGGCGTACTCGCCAGGGTCGCGGGTCTGGATGTACTGCGTCAGCAGGTTGCGGGCGGCCGGGCTGGTGGCGATGCGAAGCCCCAGCCCCAGCAAGGCGCCCCGGTACTCGCCCCCATCGGTGGCCAGCATCCGTGCCGGCATGGCCCATTGTTTCGGTCGCCCCAGCGGATCACCAAAGGTCAGCAGGTAGCCCCAGCCCTGCCCGTCCTGGTCGCGGGTCAGGGCTTGCACGTCCAGGCGGCTGCACACCCATACGGGTTTCGTCGGCTCGCCTTCCCTGTCCACACCATTGAAGAACACGCCAGCATCGGTGACGGTGAAGCGGTCCCACTCCCGGCCCGGCTCGGGCGCCGGCTTGTCGCCAAGGTCGGCAGGCCCGCCCGGTGGTGTGTTCGGTGGTGCACCTGGTGGCGCTGCAGGCGGGGCGCTGGCGCCGTTTTTCGGGTGCTGCCCTGCCTGCCCCCTTGCCTTGCTCTGTTTCGCGCCCTGTGCGCCAGACTGTGCCGCCGCGTGCGCCTCGATCACACCGGCCACGATGCGCCGCACCGCCTCAAGCCCCGTTCCGTCGCCCTGTTCGGCGTTGACGTGGGCGGCCAGGTCGTTGAAGTCTGAGCCCCCAGCCGGCAACCCCTTGGGGAACAGGGCCAGGCCATGCACCGCACGGGCCGCCGCTGCCGCCTTGACGCGGCCAGGGTTCGTGCCGGTCTGCTGTTCTGTGTCCTGGTCGTCGTCGCCACACACGGCCAGCAGGGCGGCCGGGTGCAGCTGGCGCAGCGCACGGGCCACGTGCTGCAGGTTGCCGGCGTCGAAGGCCACCGCCACGGGGTAGCCCGTGGCCTCGTGCAAGGTGGCCGCCGTGGCGTAGCCTTCGGCGATCAGCAGCACGGCCGGGCCGGCGCCCTCGGGGGCGGTGTTGTCGTCGCCGGCCAGCTCGCCCACCAGGTGCCACAGCCCCGACTTTCGGCCACCTTTGAGGAACAGCTTTTCCGGTGCGCTGTTGTCGGGCTTCGCGGGCGCGATGCGCTGCAGGTTCCACAGCCGGCCGGCGCCGTCGCGCAGGGGCACCAGCAGCCAGCCCCCAGCAGCAAAGCGCACGCCGTGCGGTTGCACGCCCTTGCGCACAAGGTACGGGCTAGCGCCGGCCTCGCTGGCCTCTTCCCATTGCGCCGCCGCCCGGTTGGCCGCTGCCTGGTGGCCGGCATCAATGCGGGCCTGTTCCTGCCGCTGGCGCTCTGCCCGCTGGCGCTCGCGTTCGGCCAGCTCTGCGGCCGATGGCGCGGCCGGCGTCTGCCCGGTCTTGGGCAGCATGAAGCCGTGTTCCTTGGCCAGGTGCAGCAGCGTGGCCACCGCCACACCGCCGCCCGCCTTGATGCTGCGCCAGGTCGATTGCACGGCCTTGCGGTCGTAGCGGTCCACGTCGCTGGCGCTCCATGCGTCGAACAGGTCGAAGCCGGTGCCGTCCGGGTACTCGCTCTTGATGGCCATGCCCACCCGCGCCCATTCGTCGCGCGGCAGGTTCGCCGGTATGTGTGCCAGGGCCTGCCGGATCAGCTCGGGCGTGATTGGTGTCTGAGGAGTCATGTGTTCAGGTCTAGCTCTGCCTGCCGGGTGTCTTTGACGCGCAGCACGTACAGCCCCACCGTGTTGATGGTGCCGTCCGGGTTCTCTTGGGCTGTT
This sequence comes from Hydrogenophaga pseudoflava, assembly GCF_004353865.1. Lineage (NCBI taxonomy): Bacteria > Pseudomonadati > Pseudomonadota > Betaproteobacteria > Burkholderiales > Comamonadaceae > Hydrogenophaga > Hydrogenophaga pseudoflava. Next base: position 936,571 of record NZ_CP037867.1, on the reverse strand, counting down.
GGGGTGGTGTCGATCAGGTGCCCGGCCTCGCGCAGCTCGTGAATGCGCCGCGTCGGATCTGGTGCGTTGCACTCGCTCTGCAGCTGGGCACCAGTTGCCGGGCCTCGCTCAAGCCGGGCCAGGATGGCGGCCCGCTGGGTGGCGATACCGTTGTATGGGCGCTGGGGCTGTTGCGGGTCCATGGCGCCGCCTCAGTGGTACGGCAAGTGGCCGAACTCGTCCATGCTCCCGGTGATTGCCAGAGTCATGGGCTCGGATGCCGTGGCGGTCTCGAACACCATGACGCGCACCAGGCCGAACGAAACCCGCAGGTAGTACGGGCGCCCTTCATGCTCAAAGGTGGCGGGCACCGCCTTGGACAGGGCCGCCGCTGCGCTGTCGAGTAGCGCACTGAGGGCGGGCGTACGCTCTGCCGGCTGGAATGCAAGCCGGTCCTTGTTGCGCACCGCTTCGGCCTCTGCCGCGATTTGCGTGTGCACGTCTGCACCCCCACCAGGTCGGGCGGCCTTCTTTCGGTTCGATGCCTTGCCCATCATTGGCCCCCGCCTTGCTGGCGCTGTGCCTGCCAGGTCGCAATGTCGGACTCACGCCAGGCCACAGCCCGGACGGACAGGCGCACGCAGTGGGGGAAGGTCGGCGGGCTGGCCTTCATGCCCGCATAGATGCTGGATTTTTTGAGGCCGGTCAGGCTTTCGACCTCGGGAAGCCGCAGCAGCTTTTCAGGCTTTGCGGGCGTGGGGTTTGAACTGGTTTGCACTTGTTGCGCTCCGTGAAAGTTGAACACGGTGCGCAGTTTTCCGCGTGCGGCTCAGCACGCTAAGGGGCTCAATTCATCCCCGCAAACCCAATTAAGCCCCCTCCCTCCTGGTCTTGAGGCTGCGGATATGGTCCCTCGGGTCGCCGTCCAATCCGGCCGCTTGCCAGAACAGCCGCACAGCTCGAACCATCTTGGAGTTTTCAGCATCGCTGAAAGGAACACCCAACTCCTCAAGACTGCCCGTCAGTGACACCAGGAGCATTAAAGGCGGCGTGGGACGAAGGGGGCGCCCCTTTTTAGGCTTGATGGCGACTGCCGCCCGCTCTATGTCGAGGCGAAGGGCGGCTAGAGACTGCCCCAGTCCATCTAATCTGTCCTCGGTCTGGTGCGCCACTTCCGGCCCATCGTCAAAGCCAGGCGTCTGCACTGCGATAAGCCATGCCATGCGCCGATCAAGCAGGGGCAGAAGAGCGTCAATGTGTTCGACGGCGGAGCGCATCTTTTTGACCCGCTCCGCGTCGGTCTCAGGGAAGGGGCCAGTAAAGAATTCGTCACGCTCACCGGCAAACATGCTGGCCATGCCAGTCCAGACAAACAGAAGCCTTTGCGTCTCCCGCTCATCACCGATGATGGCGGTCAGCTCGGACAGCTCTTGCCATCCGGCAAGCAGCTGGGCACGTTGGGGCTTCATGCGGGCCGCCACCATCCCGGCCCGCGCACGGTCTGCGTGGCCTCTTCCAGGTCAAAAGAACCATCCCGAAACAGTGCCCACCCCATGACCCCGTTCAGGTCGCGCAAGCGAATGGCCAGACCGCGCAGCGCCAGCAGGGTCTCGGGGTCGTCTGGCCATGTCCCGATCATGCGGGCCAGCTGGTCAATCTCCGAACACGCATCGGCCAGCAGGTCGGCCGACTCGGGGGGCAGGTTCAGGGGCTTGGATTCGGTCTTGTTCATGGTCTTGCCTCCCTTAAACCAGTCCCAGCTCTGCCATGGATGTGCAGGCGCCACCGGTCACGATGAAATGATCCAGCACGCGAACATCGATCAAGGCCAGGGCACTCTTGAGTGCCTGCGTCAGCACTTCGTCCGACCGGCTAGGGCGTGCAACCCCGCTTGGGTGGTTGTGTGCCAGGATCACCGCCGCCGCGTTGTGCCCGATGGCCGCTCGCGCAATCTCTCGGGGGTACACATTGGTACGGGTCACGGTGCCATGAAAAGGCGCCTCAAAGGCGATGGCGCGGTTTTGGCTATCGAGGTACAGCACCGCGAACACCTCGGTTTTCTCTGCCCCCAGGTGCAGCCGCAGGAAGTCACGCACAGCGCCAGGGCTGTCGAACATGGCGCCGGGTTCACCCAGGTAGCGCCCCAAGATGGCAAGCGCCGCATCGACCACGCTGCGCTCATGTTCGGGCATGCCGTGGCGGAAGGATGCAGGCCCATCGCCCGCCCGGTAGCAGGGCACCAGCTCGCGTGCCTCCACTCGCGCACGTGGGCGGGTTCGGCGTGGGGTAGATTCGGCAACAGCCATTGTCAAAGCTCCGTTTTGATGATGGTCAGGCGGGGCCGGTGTTCGTACCACCAGGCCCCGCCGCCTTTTGTGCCCAGCTCAGGGCCGCCGCTGGGCATGGCGGGTATCAGTCGGCCGCCGTGGGGCTCGGAGGCACCAGGTAGGCGGCATGCAGGCGCTGCACATCCTGCAGCAGCCCCAGGTGCTTGGGCACCCACTCGGGAATGGGCACGCCCTCGGTGCGCCAGCGGCTCGGGGTGTTGCGATGCAGGCCGGTGGCGCGGCAGAAGTCGGCCACCTTCCAGCCCAGGGCGGACAGTGCCGCGTCAAACTCTTCAATGGTCATGTGTTGCACCTTTTGGCGTGTCGGGGCATGATACTTGGTTTTCCCGATAGTGTGCTGAATACGCACGATACAGCACACTTTGTTTACATAACGCCCGTTGTCGAATATGCGCTATTGAACAAGTATTGCACATTATCGGGAAAACTCTTTGCGAATCATGGGCTTGCGAACTTGTCCACACCGCCTGTTTTTTGAGCAAATACGTATGCGTGCACGTCTGGAAAGTTATCCACAGGTGCACGCGGCGCGATGAACTGGCGCCAGGGGAAGTGCCCTTGCGCTGCATTCCGGCTAAGTGCGCAAGCGGCCGGCGCGGTGCGGCTGTACAGCCGGGCGGGCTGGGGTGCTGAGGCTTGGGGCTGGCGATCAGGGCCAGGGGCTGGCGTTGGCCGACCAGCTGCACCAGGTCGAGGGCCTGCCCGTGGGACTGGTGGCAGGGCGTGGGGCCGGGGCTGGCTGTAGGTGAGTGAGTGTCCCCGGTCTGTCCCCTATATGTCCCCGGTTTGTCCCCGGTGTCATGTCGGCCTGCAGCCCGCATGGTTGCTGGGTTTCGCCGGTTTGTCCCCGGTGTCCCCGGTGTTTCGCCGGGAATGGTCTGGGGTGACGGTGCAGACGTGTGCATCAGGCGGCCCGCTGAGGCAGCTTCACCACGTTGCCGGCCTTGCGCCCGTCAAGGTAGTCCGCCCACCACTGCATCAGGCGTTCGCGGTCTTGCATGTATGTGCTGCGGTGGTATGCCGCCCGCACGCCGTTGCGTTCCTTGTGCGCCAGCTGGCGCTCGATCACATCCGGGTTCCATCCGGTTTCGTTGACCACGGTCGAGAACAGGGCGCGGAAGCCGTGGGCGGTGGCGGCGTTCTTGAAGCCCATGCGGGCCAGGGCCGAATTGAAGGTGTTTTCGCTCAGGGGCTTGGACGGGTAGAAGGGCGAAGGGAACACCAGGTCACGGCCACCGCTCAGGCCCTGCATGGTGCGCAGCACTTCCAGCGCCTGCCGGCACAAGGGCACGCGGTGTTCGGTGCGCATCTTCATGCGCTCGGCCGGGATGATCCACAGAGCCGCGTCCAGGTCGAACTCTGCCCAGCGGGCGCCGCGCACTTCACCGGGCCGCGTGGCGGTCAGCATCAGCAGGCGCAATGCGTTGACGGTGTGGGGGTCGCCCTCGTAGGCGTCCAGCTTGCCCAGGAACTCGGGCAGGTCACGGTCGGACAGGGCCGCCCGGTGGTGCACCTGCCGGGGCTTGAGGATCTCAGAGGGCACCAGATCAAGCATGGGATTCGATTCGATGCGCTCATGCGTCACGGCCCAGCGGTACACAGCCTTGACCCGCTGCAGGACGCGGCCGGCCTGGTCGCTGGCCCCGCGTGCCTCGATCTTCTTCACCACGGCCATGACCTCGCCCGGCCGGATGCTGGCCAGCGGGCGTGCCCCCAGAACGGTGAACACATCGGCCGCCAGCGATGCCCGGATGCGTTCGGCGGTCACAGGGTCCCAGCGTTGCGCCTGGTGCTGCATCCATGCTTCGGCCACGGCCTGCAGGGTGTTGACGGCCTCGTGTGTGGCCTTGACCTTCGCCGCCTTGCGCAGCTCGCCCGGGTCGTTGCCGGCTGCCAGCTCTTCGCGTGCCCGCTCGCGTCCCTTGCGGGCGTCGGCCAGCGTCACCTCGGGGTACACACCCAGGGCCAGCCGCTTCTCTTTGCCGCCGTGGCGGTATTTCAGGCGCCAGTACCTGCCCCCGGTCGTGGTCACTTCCAGGTACAGGCCGCCGCCGTCAAAGTGTTTGCCGGGTTCGGTCAGGGTTCGCAGCTTGGCGTCGGTCAGCTTCATGGCGGGGCATCCTTGCAAGTCTGGGGGCATTTTTGGGGGCACAACCATTGTGCCAACAGCCCCTAGGCGTTGTAAATCAACACCCTAGCCCACTACGTGCGGTTCCTGTTGGTGTACCACTCAGCGCTGGCGCAGCGTGCGCGAAAGCATGATCACCGGCACCAGGCCCACCAGCACCAGCGTTAGGGCCGGCAAGGCCGCTTCCCCCAGGCGCTCGTCGCGCGCCAGCTGGTAGGCCACCACCGCCAGGGTGTCGCTGTTGAAGGGCCGCAGCACCAGGGTGGCCGGCAGTTCCTTCATCACGTCCACAAACACCAGCAGCGCCGCCGCCGCCGTCGTGCGCCGCAGCAGCGGCCAGTGCACGCGGGCGGCCAGCGCGGCACCGGTGGTGCCGAGCATGCGGGCCGAGTCGTCCAGGCTGGCCGGGATGCGCGCATAGCCGCTTTGCGCCGATTGCAGGGCCACCGCCGTGAAGCGAACCAGGTAGGCCCAGACGATGCCCATCACGGTGGCGGTCACCCAGTAGCCGATGCTGCCATCGGGAAAGGCCTTCTGCGCCCAGCCCACCGGCAGCAGCAGGCCGACCACGATCACCGCGCCCGGCACCGCATAGCCCAGCCCCGCCAGTTGCACCACACCCCGAGTCAGCGGACCGGGCCGGGTGCGCACGGCAAACGCCAGCACCAGGGCCAGCACCGTGGCCGCCGCCGCGCTGATGGCGGCCAGGCGCACGCTGTTGCCGGCCCACTGCACGAACGAGGTCCAGGGCAGTTCTTCCCAGCCGCCGATCAGCGGGCGCAGCATGAACAGCACCGGCAGCACGAAACCAAACAGAATGGGCAGCGCGCAGGCCAGCCAGGCCAGCGCGGACCGCCCGCCCGACAGCGGCACCGGCTGCGCGTCGGCGCTGCCGGCGCGCTGGCCGCGCAGCGAGGCAAAGCGCATGCGCTGCTGCGCGCGCCGCTCCAGCCACAGCAGCAGCGCCACCAGCGCCAGCAGCATGGTGGCCAGCTGCGCCGCCGCCAGCGGCATGTCCATGGACAGCCAGGCCTTGTAAATGCCGGCGGTGAAGGTCTGGATGCCGAAGTAGCTGGCCACGCCGAAGTCGGCCAGCGTCTCCATCAGTGCCAGCGCCACACCGGCCGCCACCGCCGGCCGCGCCAGCGGCAGCGCCACCTCGCGGATGCGGCGCGACAGCGGCGCACCCAGCAGGCGGGCAGCCTCCATCAGCTGCGCCGCGCGCTCGGTCAGTGCCGTGCGCGCCAGCAGGTAGACATAGGGGTAAAGCGAGAAGGTGAAGACCCAGACCGCGCCGGGCGTGTTGCGGATCTCGGGGAACACCCGCCCGCGCAGGCCGAAGCTCTCGCGCATCCAGACCTGGAGCGGACCGCTGAACTGCAGGAAGTCGGTGTAGGCGTAGGCCACCACATAGGCCGGCATGGCCAGCGGCAGCAGCAGCGCCCACTCGAACACGCGCCGCCCGGGAAAGTCGAACAGGGTGACGGCGCTGGCGGTGGCCATGCCCACCACCGCGACACCCAGCGCCACGCTCAGGCACAGCACCACCGAGGTGACGGTGTAGTCCGGCAGCACGGTGCGCGACATTTCCGCGAGCACCTCGCGCGCCGCGGCGTCGAACTGGGACCAGGACGCCAGCAGCGCCAGCACCGGCAGGGTCAGCGCCAGGGCCAGCAGCAGCAGACCAACGGTGGAGGAAATGCGGGACAACACAAATGAGAATTGTAGTTATCTACAATGGACCACCATGTTCCTCCAAGTCAGCCAGCTCAGCGTCAAGTACTCCGGCTCGTCCCACCCCGCAGTGGACGGCGTGTCGCTCGGCCTTCGTGCGGGCGACATCGGCGTGCTGATCGGGCCCTCGGGCTGCGGCAAGACCACGCTGCTGCGCGCGGTCGCCGGACTGGAACGTGCACACGCCGGCAGCATCACGCTGGAGCGCGAAACCGTCAGCGACGGCTCGCTGCACGTGCCCGCCGAGCGGCGGCGCATCGGCATGGTGTTCCAAGACTATGCGCTGTTCCCCCACCTCGACGTCGGCCGCAACGTGGCCTTCGGCATCGCCAAACTGCCGCGCGCCGAACGCGAGCAGCGCGTGGCCGAGGTACTGGCGCTGGTGGGCCTGGACGGCATGCAGGCGCGCTACCCGCACGAACTCTCCGGCGGCCAGCAGCAGCGCGTGGCCCTGGCCCGCGCCCTGGCTCCGCACCCCCGGCTGCTGCTGCTCGACGAACCCTTCTCCAACCTCGACGTCGACCTGCGCGAGCGGCTGGCGCACGAGGTGCGCGGCATCCTCAAGGCCGCCGGTGCCACCGCCCTCTTCGTCACCCACGACCAGCTGGAAGCCTTCGCCATCGGCGACCTGATCGGCGTCATGCACCAGGGTCACCTGCACCAGTGGGACGACGCCTACGCGCTCTACCACCGGCCCGCCACGCGCTTCGTGGCCGAGTTCATCGGCCACGGCGTGTTCGCGCCGGCACAGATCCAGCAGGTGGCCGGCGAGGTGATCGTGCAGACGCCCATGGGCGCGCTGCTGGATGTCGAGGAATGCCCGCTGCCCTCGGCCTACGAGGCCGGGCTGTGCGACGTGCTGCTGCGCGCCGACGACATCGTGCACGACGACGAGGCGCCGGTGAAGGCGCAGATCGTGCGCAAGGCCTTCCGCGGCTCCGAGTTCCTCTACACGCTGCGCCTGTCCAGCGGTGAGACGCTGATGACGCACGTGCCCTCGCACCACAACCACGCGGTGGGCGAGTGGATCGGCATCCGGGCCGAGGTCGACCACGTGGTCACCTTCGAGCGCGGCGCCACGGCGACCACGCCGCCCGCGCCGGGCGTGCACCTGCGCTGAGGCCCCGGTGGCGGGTGCCCGGACCACGCCGTCCATCCTGCTCACCGGCTTCGAGCCGTTCGGTGGCGAACGCCTCAACCCCAGCGCGCTCGTCGCGCAGGCCCTGCACGGCCAGCACATCGGCGGCCGGCCGGTGACCTCTCTGGTGCTGCCCTGTGTGTTCGGTGACGCCATCGCCGCACTGGAGCAGGAGCTGGCGGCTCAGCGACCCGCCCTGGTGCTCTGCCTCGGACAGGCCGGCGGACGCGAAGGCGTGACGGTGGAGCGCATCGCCGTCAACCGGGACGACGCGCGCATCCCGGACAACGCGGGCGCGCAGCCGCTGGACCGTGCGGTGCTGCCAGGCGCACCGGCGGCCTACTTCAGCCGCCTGCCGGTCAAGGCCCTGGTGGCGGCGCTGCAGGCCAAGGACGTGCCGGCGGCTGAGTCGCTGAGCGCCGGCAGCTTCGTCTGCAACCACCTGTTCTATGGCCTGATGCACGCCCTGCGGCGCCGCCGCAGCGTGCAGGCCGGCTTCGTGCACCTGCCCTGGCTGCCCGAGCAGGTCGCGGAGCGCCCCAGGGCCTTCGCGCTCCCGCTGGACACCCAGGTGCACGCCGTGCAGCACCTGCTGGCCACAGCGTTGCAGTGGCGAGGCCGGGGCGACCTGCAGCGCGTGGGCGGCGCGCTGGACTGATCCCGCTCCGCTTCAGTTCAGGCGCTGCTTGAGCGCCGGGATGCGCGAAATCAGCAAGCCGTCCAGCAGCAGCACCGCCACCAGCACCGCGCCCGAGAGCGGGAACGCCAGCGCCACCGCCAGCATCACCACCGCACCGGTTTTCCAGAGCGCGGCGTCGGCGGGTGCGCGCGGCGCCACCAGACGACCGGCGTTCGCGGGCCGGCGCTTCCACCACATCACGATGCCGCTGACGCACAGGAAGAGCACCGCCAGGCAGAACAGCACGTTGGCCCAGGCGCTCCACAGGCCCATGTCGCCCTGGTGCAGCGCGATGCCCACGGCCATGAGCTTGGCCATGGGCGAGTAGTCGGCGAATGCAGCTTCGGCCAGCACGCGGCCGGTGTACTGGTCCAGGTGCACGAAGCGGTCGCCGGTCGGGTCGCTCAGGTCGCCGCTCATGCTGTCTGCGCTGATGCTGAAGACGCCGGTGTCGTCCTGAGGAACGGCGATGTGGAACTGGCCGCCAAAGCCGATGGAGCGCGCGTAGGCGTCAACCGTGTCGAGGTTGACCGGCTGGCCGGCGGGGATGCCCGGCCGGCCAGCGCTGGAGCCGGAGGCCGGCATCGGCGTCTGCTCCAGCCCCCAGGGCACTTCCTTCAGGCCTGGGGTGGCGAGCGCCGCGTGCGTCGCGTCGGACTTCGGCACGTCGTCCCACTTGATGGCCGGAAAGCTGCCCCAGGGCTGCACGAAGTGGCCGCCCCAGATGCCCGCCCAGGCCAGTCCCGTCAGCAGGAAGAAGGCCAGCACCAGGCCGCCCCAGAAGGCCACGCTCACGTGCAGCGACTTCCAGGCGCTGCGGCCCCTGGCCGAGAGGTCGGGCAGCAGCACCCGGGTCCAGCCCTGCCCACCGCGCGGCCAGGCCATGTAGGCGCCGGTGACGATGAGCACGATGCCCAGGCCGGCGGCGATCTCGATCAGCCGGTCGCCCAGGTCACCGAGCAGCAGCGTGCCGTGGATCTTCTCGGCCCAGGCGAACACGGTGCGCTCCTTGTCCACGGTGCGCAGCAGCTCGCCGGTGTAGGGGTTGGCGGCCACGGCCTCGTCGCGCCCGTCCGCTGTCACCACGAACCAGGCCGGCCGCGTGTCGGACTTCGGCGCCACGACCTCCTTGAGCTGCGCGCCGGGCCGCTGGGCCAGCACCGCCTGCGCCATGGCGCCGACCGGGACGGAGGTCGCCTGCGGCTGCACGTCGATGTTCAGGCCCAGGCGGTGCTGGAAGCCGGTGAAGAACACCATCACCAGGCCGGTGACGGCCAGCATGGTGAGGAAGGGCACGACGCAGAGGCCGGCGTAGAAGTGCCAGCGCCAGGCCAGCATGTGGAACTTGCCCAGCGTCGGGGGGGTGGTGGGTGGCATGGGGGGTTTCTGAAGGTTCATGACAGGGCGCCGATGGCCATGGACGGCGACACCCAGGGCGCGAGCCCTGTCGGCGCGACCGGGGGCAGCGGGTGGACACGGGCCGGTCCGCTCTTGCGGCGGCGCGGAGGCAGCAGCTGGGCCAGGCCGCGGCAGACGGTTTCGGCCTTGGCGTCCACCATCTGGGCCAGCTCGCGCAGGGCAGGCAGGGCCGAGCGCAGCGCGTCCGCACGCGCCTCGTCGGCCGCCTGTGCGCCCTGCCAGGGCAGGCCGAGCAACTGGAGCAGGCAGGCCAGCCGGGACAGCACGTTGCCGGTGCGCAGCGTGGCCATGTCCTGGGTGCGCATCTGCTGCTGGAACAGGGCCTCGCGCAGCAGGGCCTCGCGCTCGGTCTCGGTGGTCACCGGCACCAGGGCCAGCCGGCAGTCGGTGAAGGCAATGGCGGTGAACTGGTAGGGCTGGTCACACAGCGACTCGATGCCCACCAGATCGCCCGGCAGGGCGATCAGCACCGGCAGACGGGACGGGCCGCTCTCGCGGTCCAGGCGCACCGTGCCGTCGAGCACGCGCCACAGGCCACCGGTGGCACCGGCCTTGAAAAGGGGGTCTTGACCGGCGCACAGGCGCACCGGTTCTTTCACAGGGTTCGACATGGCAACTCCAGAAACGGACTTCACGAGGCCGAGTGCATCGGTGCACCGCGGCCGACGAGGCGGGACAGGCCCGCCGGTGAATCAGCCCTGGAGCGGCGGGCCGCGCGCGGCGGCGCGGGGCGCCTCGGCGGACCGGAGGTCGGTGGAGAAGAAGAACGGGGTGGGCCAGCTCGCCACCACCGCGGGCAGCGCGGGCCAGTTCGGAAGCAGGGGCGCAAACCGCTCGGCTGCGAGCGTGCAGTGGCCGCACAGGTCCAGCGCGCCCGTACGCTCACCGTCGGGGCCTGCGGCCGAGTCGCCGCTTAGCTCGCTCGCCAGCACCCACTGCATGCCCTGCGCGGTGCAGAGCTCGACCCAGTCCTGCCCGTCCTGCGGCGGCCCGGCCGCGAGCGCGCGCGAGACCGCGGGCGCCAGCGTGGCCAGCAGCAGGGCGGCGAGCAGCCCGCCCGACAGGCGTCGGGACAGGCGGTGCCAGGACAGCAGGGTCATCGGGCGCGCGGCTCAGGGCCTCAGTGCTTGTGCTCGGCGGCCGGTACGGGCTTGTTGGCCATGGCGGGCATGGTAGCCAGCGGCTTGGCCGGGGCCTTGACCTCGACGGTTTCGCGCTTGCCGTCCTTGCCTTCGAACACCAGCGTCACCGGCACCACGTCGCCCTCCTTCACCTGGGCCTTCAGGTCCAGCAGCATCACGTGGTAGCCGCCAGGCTTGAGCTCGACCGCCTTGCCGGCCGGCAGCGCCAGGCCGGGGATCTGGCGCATCTTCATCACGTTGTTGTCCATCGCCATCTCGTGGATCTCGACCACGCCGGCCACCGGCGACTGGACCTCGACCAGCTTGCTGTCGGCCTTGGCGGTGAGCTGCATGAAGGCGCCGGTGGCCTTCTGCTGGGCCACGGTCGCGCGGACCCAGGGGTCCTTGATCTCGACCGAGGACTGTGCAAAGGCGCTGGCCGACGCGGCGATGAGGGCAATGCTGATGAGGTGTTTCATGGGGACTCCTTGGGGTTGAAAAAACGGGGTTGGGGAAAAGGGATCAGGGCACTGGCGCATCCAGCAGCGCCAGGACGTCGGCGGTGTAGTCGTCGGCGGTCTGTTCGTGCCGCAGCGCCACGCGGATGCGGCCCTGGCGGTCGAACAGGTAGCTCAGCGCCGTGTGGTCCATGGTGTAGCTGCTGCCGGTGGGCACCTTCTTGTAGAAAGCGCGGAAGTCCTTCGCGGTCTGCGCGATCTGCTCGGCATTGCCGGTCAGGGCCAGGAAGCTGGGGTGGAAGGCGGCCATGTACTCGCGCAGCAGCTCAGGCGTGTCGCGCTCCGGGTCCACGGTCACGAAGACCACCTGCAGATCGCCGGCCCGGGGGCCCAGCCGCTCCATCACCGCCGCGGCGCGCGTGAGCGCCGTCGGACAGACATCGGGGCACTGCACGAAGCCGAAGTACAGCATCACGACCCGGCCCTGGAAGTCGGCCAGGGTGCGGGTCTGCCCGTTGAAGTCGGTCAGCGAAAAACCGCGGGCGTAGTCGGCCCCGGTGATGTCGATGCCCTTGAACGAGGGCGTCGCCGGTTGGCCACCAGGGGACAGCCGGTCACAGCCCGACAGCAGACCGGCGGCACCGGCTGCGAGCCACAGCAGGCTCTGTCGACGGCTCATGGCGCGTGAAAACAGCGAAGAGGAAACGGACGCGAGAGGCATGGCACCCCCGAAAAACGGACAACACAGGCGCACTCCCGCAGGAGCGCGCCACGGCGCGGGTTTTCAGAGGCTCAGCGGAGGCGCCCGGGAACGGGCGGTCGCCCAGACCGTGTCGGTCAGGGGGGCGCGGTAGAACGCCGAAGGCTGTTCGGCCAGCGGGGCGGGCAGCATGGCCACGGCCTCCACCGGGGGCAGGCCGCTGGCGCCACCGTGCAGGGTGCACCAGGGGCAGTGCGGGCTGGCATCGGAGCCAGCGGGCTGGCCATCGATCTTCTGCGCCAGTTCGCCGGTGTCGGCCTGGACCCAGACCATGCCGGTGGTGGTGCAGATTTCCAGCCAGTCGGCGCGGTCGCTGCCGCCCATCCGGGCCTGCGCGATGGTCGGCGCGAGTGCGCCCAGCAGCATGGCCACAAGGGCCAGCCAGGCGGCAAAACGGCGACGCAGGCGCAGGAAAGACATCGCGCGATGTTAACAGCGCGGTCCTGTGGGCGACGCATCCCGGAACCCGCGGCCCCTACGATGCCGCTGTTCGCCCAACCTCCAGGAGACACACCCCATGCTCACCCTCTGCGGCTTCTCGGCCAGCAACTACTACAACAAGGTCAAGCTCGCCCTGCTCGAAAAAGACGTCCCTTTCCAGGAAGAACTGGTCTGGGTCGGCCAGACCGACCGGGCGGCCAGCCCGCTGGGCAAGGTGCCCTACCTGAAGACCGACGAAGGCCCGCTGTGCGAGTCGACCGTGATCCTCGAATACCTGGAAGCGAAGTACCCGCAGCACCCGCTGCTGCCGGCAGACCCGTTCGCCGCGGCCAAGGCGCGCGAACTGCTGCGCTTCATCGAGCTGCACCTGGAGCTGGTGGCGCGCAACCTCTACCCCGAGGCCTTCTTCGGCGGCAAGATCAGCGACGCGGCCAAGGAGAAGACGGCCCAGCAGCTGGAGAAGAACGTGGCCGCGTTCGCCACGCTGGCGGGCTTCCCGTCCTTCATCGGCGGCGCCGAATTCACGCTGGCCGATGTGGGCGCCGCGGTGCACCTGCCGCTGGTCAGCAGCGCCAGCAAGATCATCTATGGCAAGGACGTGCTGGCGGACCTGCCGGTGCGCGACTACCTCAGGCGCATCGGTGAACGCCCTGCGGTGCAGAAGGTCAACGCCGACCGCAAGGCCAACACCGAACTGATGCTGGCGCGCGCGAAAGCGTAGTCAGAAAAATCAGCCCTCGCGCAGTGCGGTCACCGCATCGCGCAGGTTCTGCGCCCAGGTGCGTCGGTCGCGGCCCTGGGCGCGCTGTGGTTCGCCGTAGTGCACCACCGCCACCACGTCGGTGGCGCGCAGTGTGTTCCACAGCGACTGCAGCAGCGTGGTATCGCCGATGAACAGCGGCGCGTCGTGACGCCGACCGTGCACCGGATCGACATAGCTCAGCCCCACCGGCAGCACCGGCGCTTCGGCCGCGATCGCGGCCTGGATCAGGTTGGCGTGGAAGGGCAGCAGGGTCTGGCCGTCGCCGGTCGTGCCCTCGGGAAACACCGCCAGGATGTCACCACCGCGCAGATGTTCGGCCATCTTGTGCACCACGCGCATGGCGTCGCGCCGGCTCTCGCGTTCGATGTAGAGCGTGCCCGCGCCGGTCACCAGCGCACCGATCACCGGCCAGGCCTTGACGTCGGCCTTGGACACGAAGTGCGACGGCCGCGCCGCGTTCATCACCAGAATGTCGAGCCAAGAAATGTGGTTGGCCACCACCAGCAGGGGGCCGTGCACCGGCGGCGTGCCGCGCACCTGCAGCGTGACGCCCAGGATGCCCAGCATCTGGCGGGTCCACTCGCGCACCAGCAGGTCGGTCGCCTCGGGCGTCAGCTTTCCGAATTCGCTGCGGATGATCCACAGGCCGCGCAGCACATGGACCAGGGCGCGCAGGATGCGCCACCCCGCGGCCAGGGCCGAACGCCGCCGGCCGCTCACGCCGCGGCCCGGGCCGCCTCGTAGGCCACCTGGCCGGCCACCAGCGTGGCGCGCACGCGCGCCGGCATCTCGTGGCCTTCGAACGGCGTGTGCTTGCCCTGGCTGCGCAAGGCCGCCGGTTCCACCGCCCAGCTGGCGTTGGGATCGAAAAGGCAGAGGTCGGCCGCGCCGCCCACGCTGATCTGGCCCACGCTGTGCTGCAGCGTGCCCAGCGCACTGCCCAGCACGGCCTGCGGGCCACTGGTGAGCACGGCCAGCGCCTGCATCAGGCCCAGGCCGTCCTGCTGCGCCCACTTGGCGGCCAGCCCCAGCAGCAGCTCCACCGCGGTGGCGCCGGGCTCGGCTTCGGCAAAGGGCAGGACCTTGGCATCGGCGTCCACCGGGTTGTGGTCGGACACCAGGGCATCGATGGTGCCGTCGGCCAGCCCTGCGCGCAAAGCCTCGCGGTCGCGCTGCTGGCGCAGCGGCGGCTGCAGGCGCATGCGGCTGTCGTAGAAGCCGATGTCCACATCGGTCAGGTGCAGGTTGTGCACGCTGACATCGCAACTCACCGGCAGGCCCTCGGCCTTGGCCTGGCGCACCAGGTCGAGGCCGGCGGCGCTGCTGATGCGGCACAGGTGCACGTGCACGCCCTTCTCGCCCGCCGACTGGCTGCTCTTGTGCACGCCGCGCAGCAGCTCGAACAAGGTGTGCAGCGCGATGGTCTCGGCCGCGGCAGGCACGCCGGCCAGGCCCATGCGCGTGGCCAGCGGGCCGCTGGCAGCGACACCCTTGCCGAGCCAGAAATCCTGCGGCCGCAGCCACACGGTGTAGCCGAAGGTGGCGGCGTACTGCAGCGCTCGCTGCAGCACCTGCGCGTTGACGATGGGCACCTCGGCCTGGCCGAAGCCGATGCAGCCGGACTCGGTGAGCTCGGCCATTTCGGTCAGCACCTCGCCCTTGAGGCCGCGCGTGAGCGCGCCCAGCGGGAACACGCGCGACTGGTGCAGCTTCTCGGCGCGGAACTTGAGCATGTCCACCAGGCCCGGTTCGTCCAGCACCGGGTCGGTGTCGGGCGGGCAGACTAGCGACGTGACGCCGCCGGCCACGGCCGCGGCCATTTCGCTCTCCAGCATGGCGGCATGTTCCTGCCCGGGCTCGCGCAGGCGCACCGCCAGATCAACCAGCCCAGGCGCGACCACCAGACCCGAGGCGTCGATGCTGCGGTTGGGGTGGAAGTCGGGCGCGATCTTGCCGATGGCGATGATGCGGCCCGCCGCAATCGCGATGTCGGCCAGCTCGTCGCGGCCGCTGGCCGGGTCCATGACGCGGCCGTTCTGGATCAGGATCTTCATGGTGTGCCTATCGGTGCGGAGATCGGGGCCCCGGCGGAAGAGGACGTGGACAGGATGTGGCGCAGCGCATCGACCAGGGCTTCGCACTCGACCTGGGTGCCGATGGTGATGCGCAGGTGGTTGTCGATGCGGGGCTGCTTGAAGTGGCGCACGAGGATGCGGCGCTCGCGCAGGGCGCTGAACAGGTCGGCCGCGCGCGCGCTGGTGTGGCGCACGAACAGGAAGTTGGCGCTCGACGGCAGGCAGTCGAAACCCAGGCCGTCGAGCTGCTGTTCCAGCCACTGGCGGCTGGCGGTGATGCGCGCCGACAGCGCCTGCAGGTGCCCGTCGTCCTCGATGGCCGCCTGCGCGCCGGCCAGCGCCAGCCGGTCCAGCGGGTAGGAGTTGAAGCTGTCCTTGACCACGTGCAGCGCCTCGATCAGCGAGGTGTGGCCCATGGCAAAACCGACGCGCAGCCCGGCCAGAGCGGCCGACTTCGACAGCGTGCGCACCACCAGCAGCTGCGGGAAACGATTGATCAGCGCCACGGCGCTCTCCGCGCCGAAGTCCACATAGGCTTCGTCGATGACCACCACCGAGCCCGGGTTGCTTTCGAGCAGCTGGGTCAGTTCGGACAGAGAGAGAGCGATGCCCGTCGGGGCGTTCGGGTTGGGCAGCACGATGCCGCCGTTGCCGCGCCGGTAGTCGGCCACGCGCACGCGGAAGGCATCGTCCAGAGGGATCGGCTGCGGCTCGATGCCGTAGAGCGCGCAGTACACCGGGTAGAACGAGTAGCTGACGTCCGGGAACAGCACAGGCCGGCCGTGGCGCAGCAGGGCGCAGAACGCGTGGGCCAGCACCTCGTCGGAGCCGTTGCCGACGAACACCTGCTCGGGCGTCAGCCCGAAACGCTTCGCGATGGTCTGACGCAGCGACAACGCGGTCGGGTCGGGGTAGAGGCGCAGGCGTTCGTCAGCTGCATCACGCACCGCGTCGAGCACGCGCGGCGACGGCGGGTACGGGCACTCGTTGGTGTTGAGCTTGATCCAGCCCGCGCCCTGCGGCTGTTCGCCGGGCACGTAGGCGTGCAGCCCGCGCACCGCGGGGCTCCAGAGCGCACGCGCAGCAGCCTCTTTCCTAGAGCTCATGCCTCGTTCCCGGCCACGATACCCAGCACGGCCATGCGGACGGCGATGCCGAAGGTCACCTGCGGCAGGATCACGCTCTGCGGTCCGTCGACCACGGCGGACTCGATCTCGACGCCGCGGTTGATCGGCCCCGGGTGCATGACGATGGCGTCCGGCTTGGCCCAGCGCAGGCGCTCGGTGGTCAGACCGAAGCTCTTGAAATACTCCTGGCTCGATGGCAGCAGGGCGCCGCTCATGCGCTCGTTCTGCAACCGCAGGGTGATCACCACGTCGCAGTCCTTGATGCCTTCTTCCAGCGTGTGGCAAACCCGCACACCCAGATGCGAGAGGTCGCTGGGCACCAGGGTGCGCGGGCCGACCACGCGCACGTCGGGGCAGCCCAGCGTGGTGAGCGCGTGGATGTCGGAGCGCGCCACGCGCGAGTGCAGCACGTCGCCGACGATGGCCACCGAGAGCTTGCTGAAGTCCTTCTTGTAGTGCCGGATGGTGTACATGTCCAGCAGGCCCTGCGTGGGGTGCGCGTGGCGGCCGTCGCCGGCATTGACCACGTGCACGTGCGGGGCCACATGCTGGGCGATGAGATAGGGCGCTCCCGATTCGCTGTGGCGCACCACGAAGATGTCGGCCGCCATGGCCGACAGGTTGGCGATGGTGTCCAGCAGCGACTCGCCCTTGGCGGTGGAGCTGCGCGCGATGTCCAGCGTGTAGACGTCGGCCGACAGGCGCGTGGCCGCGATGTCGAAGGTGGTACGGGTGCGGGTGCTGTTCTCGAAGAACAGGTTGAACACGCTCTTGCCGCGCAGCAGCGGCACCTTCTTGACCTCGCGGTCGCTCACGCTCACGAAGCTCGACGCAGTGTCGAGGATGTGCGTGAGGATGTCGCGCGGGAGGCCTTCGGTGGAGAGCAGGTGGATCAGCTCGCCGTTCTTGTTCAGCTGGGGGTTGCGTGGCACGTCAGTTTTCCTTGGTTTCCAGCACGAATCGGAAGCGCCCCTCGCTGTCGCGCGCCAGCTCCAGCAACTGGTTGGCGGGCAGGGTCAGGGTGGCGGCGCAGACATTGGCCTGGATGGGCAGCTCGCGACCGCCGCGGTCGACCAGCACCGCCAGTTGCACGCTCGCGGGGCGGCCGTAGTCGAACAGCTCGTTGATCACCGCGCGCAGGGTGCGGCCGGTGTAGAGCACGTCGTCGATCAGCACCACGTTCGCACCGTCCACTTCATAGGGCAGCACGGTCTGAGCCGAGATCGACAGGCCGCGCTGCGCGAAGTCGTCGCGGTGCATGGACGAGGAGATCACACCGGCGTCGCCGGGCAGGCCCAGGTCGCGCTGCAGGCGCTCGGCCAGCCAGGCACCGCCCGAGGTGATGCCGGCCAGCACCACCGGTTGCGGGGTGGCGGCAATCAGCGCCTGGACGCCTTCGCGAAGTTCGGCATAGAGCAGCTCGGCGTCGAGCTGGATGTTTTGGATCACGGCAGGCTCCTCAGAAACTGTTCCAGGATGATGCAGGCGCTGGCCGCATCGGCGTCCTTGGCCCCCAGTGCGTGGGCCTCGGTGGTCGAGTAGCGTTCGTCGACCTCGTACACCGGCAGGCCGTGGCGGCCGCGCAGCCGGCGTGCGAACTTCTGTGCGCGCAAGGTGTTCTCGTGGGGGGCGCCGTCGGGGTGGAACGGCACGCCGACGACGAGGGCGTCGGGCTGCCACTCCTTGATGCGCTCGGCGAGCTTCGCGAAGCGCGCGTCGCCTTCGGCGGCGATGGTGGCCTGCGGCGTGGCTGTGCGGGTCAGGCGGTTGCCGCTGGCCACACCGGTGCGCTTGAGTCCGAAGTCAAAGGCCAGAAAGGTCTGGCAGGCGGCCGGCACGTCCATGGCGTCAGGCGTGTCCGGCATCGGGGGACAGCATCCAGGGCGCCAGACCCAGCAGGCCCATCGCCTTCTCATAGCGTTGCGACACCGGCGTGTCGAAAATCAGCGCCGGGTCGGCGGCCACCGTGAGCCAGCTGTTTTCGGTGATCTCGGATTCGAGCTGTCCCTCGCCCCAGGACGCGTAGCCCAGCGAGACAAACACCTTGCGCGGGCCCGCGCCCGAGGCGATGGCTTCGAGCACATCGCGCGAGGTCGTCATCTCCAGCCCGCCGGGAATGGACAGCGTGGAGGCGTAGACCGACTCGCCTTCACCCGCGTCGATGGCTTCGTGAAGCACGAAACCGCGCTCGGTCTGCACGGGACCGCCCTGGAACACGGGCTGATCGCGCAGATCGTCGCGCCCCAGCACCAGGTCGACCTTGGCGAACAGTCCGGGCAGCAGGATGTCGGAAGGCTTGTTGATCACGAGTCCGAGCGCGCCGCGCTCGCTGTGTTCGCACATGAACACCACGCTGCGGCCGAACAGCTCGTCGTTCAGCCCGGGCATTGCAATCAGGAAGTGATTGGTGAGATTGATCGGGGCAGAATCCGCAGTCATGGCGCAATTTTAAGCGGCGGCCCGTGCCCGCCCCGCCGTCACCGAGCAGCCCCCGATGACACGCTACGACAGAGGACTGATGTGGTTCCGGCGCGACCTGCGGGTGCAGGACAACGCCGCCCTGCACCACGCGCTCAAACACTGCCGCCAGGTCTGGTGCGTGTTCGTGTTCGACACGGAGATCCTCGACCCGCTGCCGCGCGCCGACCGGCGGGTGGAGTTCATCCACGCCAGCGTGCTCGAACTCGATGCCGGGCTGCGCGCCCTGGGCGCCCGGCACGGCCGCGAGCGCACCGGCCTCATCGTGCGGCACGCGGCCGCGCGCGAAGACATCCCGCGGCTGGCCCGGCAGCTGCATGTGCAAGCGGTGTTCACCAACCACGACGACGAGCCCGCAGCCCTGGCCCGCGATGCCCAGGTGCTGGGCGCGCTGGCACACGCCGGCGTCATGCTGCACAGCCACAAGGACCATGTGATCTTCGAACGCCGCGAGGTGCTGACCCAGGCCGGCCAGCCGTTCGGCGTGTTCACGCCCTACAAGAACGCCTGGCTGCGCAAGATCGAGCCCTTCTTTCTCAAGGCCTATCCCGTCGACAAGTACGCACCGGCCCTCGCACCACTGCCCGATGCGATGGATGGGCCGCTGCCCCGGATGTCTGATCTGGACTTCGAGACCACCAACCTGTCGAAGCTGCCCATGCCCACCGGCGCCAGCGGTGCTCAGACCCTGCTGGCGGATTTCATGGAGCGCATCGAGCGCTACGACACCGCGCGCGACTTTCCGGCGGTCAAGGGCCCCAGCTACCTGAGCGTGCACCTGCGCTTCGGCACGGTGTCGGTCCGCCAGCTGGCCTCGCTGGCCTGGCAGATGCACCTGCAGGGCATGAAGGGGGCCAGCACCTGGCTATCGGAGCTGATCTGGCGCGATTTCTATCACCAGATCCTGGCCAACTTTCCGCACGTGGTGAGCAAGGCATTCCGCCCCGAGTACGACAAGGTGCGCTTCGAACATGGCAAACACGCGCAGGCGCTGTTCGCGGCCTGGTGCGAGGGCCGCACCGGCTACCCGCTGGTGGACGCGGCCATGGCCCAGATCAACCAGACCGGCTACATGCACAACCGGCTGCGCATGGTGGTGGCCAGCTTCCTGGTGAAGGACCTGGGCATCGACTGGCGCTGGGGCGAGCGCTACTTCGCCGAGAAGCTGATCGACTTCGACCTGGCCGCCAACAACGGCGGCTGGCAGTGGGCGGCCTCGACCGGCTGCGACGCCCAGCCCTGGTTCCGCATCTTCAACCCGGTGACGCAGAGCGAGAAGTTCGACCCCCAGGGCAAGTTCATCCGCCGCTACCTGCCACAGCTGGCAGGGTTGTCCGACGCGGCGATCCACGCTCCCTGGAAGGCGCCCGAACTGGAACTGGTGGCGGCGGATGTGCGCCTGGGCCAGACCTACCCGAACCCGATCGTCGACCACGCCATCGCCCGCGAGCGCACGCTGGAACGCTACGCAGTGGTCAAGCGCTGCCCCTGATCACCAGGCGACCAGTGGTCAGGCGTTGGCTGAGGCCTGCGCGTAGTTCGCCACCAGGGCCAGCAGCTCGTCTTCCGAGTAGGGCTTGCCCAGGTAGTGGTCCACGCCCAGCTCGCGGGCGTGCTCGCGGTGCTTCTCCGCGATGCGCGACGTGATCATGATCACCGGCAGGTCGGACAGGCGCGGATCGTTGCGGATGTTGCGCACCAGGTCGAAACCGTCCATGCGCGGCATCTCGATGTCCGACAGCACCACGGTCGGGCGCTCCTGCTGCAGGCGCTCCAGTGCCTGCAGGCCATCGGCCGCCAGCGTCACGCGGTAGCCTTCGCGCTGCAGCAGGCGCTGCGTCACGCGGCGCACCGTGATCGAGTCGTCGACCACCAGCACCAGCGGCACGGCACTGACCGCCGCCTCGACCGGCAGCTCGGGAGCGCCTTCGGACGACGCCGCGTCGCGGTGCAGCCGGCCCTCGATCCAGGGTTGCACCTGGTCACCGTACACCGTGGCCAGCGCCACCGGGTTGTAGATCAGCGCCACAGCGCCAGACGCCAGAACCGACATGCCGGCCAGACCGGGCAGGCGCGAGAGCTGCGGACCGAGGTTCTTCACCACGACTTCCTGGTTGCCCAGCACCTCGTCCACGTGCATCGCCACGCGCTGCGCCGCACTTCGGAAGATCACCACCGGCAGCGTGCGGGTCTGTGTTTCCTGCGATTGCGGTGTCGACTGGAGCAGAGCCCCTGCCCAGTAGAACGGCACCTCCTCGCCGCCGACCATGAGCGTCTTTCTGGCGTACGCCTGCGCCAGCTCGTCGGCGCTGACACGGCGAACCAGTTCGACCTGCGTCGACGGCACACCGACCGTCAGTTCACCCGCACGCAGCATCACCACCTGCGTGACGGCGGTGGTCAGCGGCAGCACCAGCTTGAAGCTGCTGCCCTGCCCCGCGTGGGTGTGGGTCTCGATGCGGCCACCGAGCGCCACCACGTCGTTGCGGACCACGTCCATGCCAACACCGCGCCCCGCCAGCGAGGACACCTCGGCAGCCGTGCTCAGGCCAGGGGTGTAGATCAGCTGCGCAGCTTCGTCGTCGGACAACACCGCGTCGGCGGGCACCAGCCCCTGGGCCAGGGCTTTTTCGCGCAGACGCGCCAGATCGATGCCCGCGCCGTCGTCCTCGAACGTCACCGAGACGTCGTTGAGCTCCTGCGCCAGCCGGATCTCGATGTGACCCTCGGCGGGCTTGCCCTTTTCAAGCCGGCGCTCGGGCGATTCGATGCCATGCACGACGCTGTTGCGCAGCAGGTGTTCGAACGCCGCCGTCATCCGGTCCAGCACGCCGCGGTCCATTTCAATGTGACCGGCCGTGATGTCCAGCCGCACCTGCTTGCCCGTCTCCTTCGAGGCCTGGCGCACCACGCGGTACAGGCGCTCGGAAATGCCTTCGAACTCCACCATGCGGGTGCGCAGCAGGTCGCGTTGCAACTCGCGGGTCTGGCGCCCCTGCGCGACCAGCCCGTCCTCGGTCGCTTCGACCGCACGCTGCAGATTGCGCTGCACCGTGGCCACGTCGTTGACCGACTCGGCCATCATGCGGGTCAGTTCCTGTACGCGCGTGAATCGGTCGAATTCCAGCGGGTCGAACGCCAGTTCGGCATCGCGCGCCTGCGCCAGGCGCGACTGCATCTGGGTTTCGGCCTGCAGTTCGATGTCGCGCAGCTGATGGCGCAAACGGTCGAGGTTGCCCGTCAGGTCCTTGAGCGAGCCGCGCAGGGTCACCAGCTGGGACTCCATGCGCGAGCGGGTGATCATGACCTCACCGGTCTGGTTCATCAGGCGGTCCAGCAACTCCGGACGGACCCGGACGGCGGCTCCTGCACGTTGTGGCACCGGCACCGGCGCCTGCTGAAGAGACAGGCCACTCAGTCCGGCACCCTGAGGCACCGCCACCGAAGCAGCGGCTTCCGACGAGACCACAGCCTCCCCGGAACCCACCACAACCTCGTCCTCGACCGTGATCGACAGTGGTGGCTCGGCGGCTTGCTCCGGCGCGGTCTGCACCACGCCATGAGAGGCGGGATCGGTGCTGCGGAGCAGGTCGAAGCGGGCGCACAGGGCGTCGTAGGCGGACTGCAGGGGCTCCAGCTCCCCGGTCTGCGGGGTGTCGGTGCCCAGGCGTTCAACCGAGGTTTCCATCCGGTGCGCCATTTCGCCCAGACGCAACGCGCCTGCGAGCCGGGCGCTGCCTTTGAGCGTGTGCAGGTTGCGAAGCACCTCGGCGCGTGCACTGCCGTTGTCCGGTCGCGCGATCCACTGGCGCAGGGCACCGCCCAGCAGGGGCAGCAACTCCTGTGCTTCGTCGGAGAAGATCGGGAACAGGTCCACATCGATCGTGTCCATCGCATCGATGTCGTCGTCGATGTCCTGGACAGGCCCCCTGGGCTCGTCCATTTCTGACAAGGGCGACAGCGTCGTGTCGTCGTCCGCCAGTACAAGCGACTCGGCTTCGAGGACCTCGGGTGCCACGTGCAGCGGCTCTTCGTCCACCACCGCGACGGGCTCCACGGTGTCGACTGGCGTCCCGGTGTCGATGGACGACGCATCCCATTGCGTGTTCAGTTCGTTGTCCAGCGATGGCTCATCGGTCGTGGACTCGCTGACTGCGTCCGACTCGGTTGGCGTGGGCAGGTGCAGCAACGCCTCCAGGCCCGCCAGCAGTTCGGGATTGGGTTCCTTGTAGAAACCCGCCGCAAACTGGTGCAGCAGGCGGCGGATGTCCTCGGCGGCGGCGACGAAAAGCTGTGCCTGTGCATCGGTCGCCGGCTGGCCCGCGCGCTGGTGCGAACCGACCAGCGCCAATGCGTGCTCCAACGCCCTGGCAATATCCGACAGGGGCTGGAAGCCCACCGTCGCCGAGCTTCCTGCCAGCGAATGTGCCAGCGCCTCGGCCTGCTCAGGCAGGCGTTCGTGCCGCTCCAGCGACCACTCGGACAGCGCCACACCCAGCCGGCGCGACCATTCATCCGCCTCGTTGAGGTAGACGTTGTAGAGACGGATGCCGATGCGAAGCGGCCCGATGGCGCGTGTCTGCTCATCGAGCATCTCTTCTGCCGCGGCATCGGAAGACACAGCGATGTCTGCGACTTCCTCACCCACCTCGACGTCCGGTGCCTCATCGTCCTCAGCAGGTCCCGGGGCGCTCATGGGCTCTTCCACCAGCACGGGCTCTGGCGTCGGCATCACCACCGCGTCGAGCTCAATCACCTGCACGCTGTCGGGCTCGGCCGGATTGAACAGCGCAGCAGGCATGGAATCCTGCAAGTCCTGAGCCTGTGGAAGCTCCGCCTCCAGATCGAGAGAGATCTCGTCGAAGATGGATGGATTCTCGTCTGCGGGGTCCAACTGCGCGGGAGATTCCGCATCCTCACCACCCGCTCCGGACTCGACCGGATCAGCGAGCGATGCATGCTCCGACGGCACAGGCTCGGGAAGATCAAGCTCCATCACCGGGGCATCGCCAGACTCCTGTGCGCCCACGCCCAAGTCCAGGTCCACCGCAGGCGCGTCATCCGTTTCGACCTCGATCGACGCCACCGGTTCTTCGGCCGCCGGCTCGGTCAGTTCAACAACCTCGACCGCTTCCACCGCCAACTCTGGCAGGGCACCCTCCAGCGGCAGGTGTTCCCGCCGATCGCGCCAGGCCTGGGCGCTGTTGCGGAAGGGCTGGGCCTTCCAGTGCGCGTCCTGGTTCTGGTCGATGTCCTCCACCCAGCGGCCCAGCTCGGTCATGGCTTCCTGCGCCAGCGACAGCAGCGCCGGTTCGGCTGGCCGCTGCTCCGCCAACACCGAGTTGAGAACCTGTTCCATCGCCCAGGCGGCTTCACCGAACTCACCCAGTCCCACCATCCGGGAGCTGCCCTTGAGGGTGTGGAACGCACGGCGCAGGATCGTGAGCTGCTCCAGTTGACCGGGTTCGTGGCGCAGCGCCTTGAGCGCGGCCAGTCCGTTGCCCACCACTTCACGACCTTCCTCCAGGAAGATGTCGCGCAGATCGTCTTCTCCATCGTCATCGGGCGGCGTGCTGACCGGGGCCGCCTGCGCCACATGCGCCGCCGGGACGCCCGACTGGGCCAGTCCCACCAGTGCCTGGGCACCGGCCACGGCGTCACTGCCGACCACGGCCTGGGCTGCCTCGCGCGCGGCGCGTGCCACACCTTCCTGTTCAGCCAGCGATGCCTGGTCAGCCAGAGAGTCGAGCTGTTCGCTCAATTCGGCCAAGTCCACATTGTTCTGGGCGCCTTCGACCACGCGCTGGACGTCCTGGCTCAGCGTTTCAGCTGCGTGCTGCGAAGGAAGGGACACCGGCACCTCCGGAGCCATTCGCCCCATGAGCGGCCGGAGCTCGCCCGCCTGGTCGTCGAACACGAACAGCTTCTTCGCCAGCGCTGGCTGGTAGTTGAGCATGTCCACGAGGAAACTCAGGGCGCTGAGGTTGTTGCCCAGCTGCTGGAAGGTTCCGGCCTCTCGGGCCATGTCCTCGTCGATTTCGGTGTCCAGGATTTGCTCGACCGTCGCGCGCATGCGGGAGACGGTCTGCACCGCCTGTTCAAGGCCCAGCACAGAGAGCACGCCGCGCATCTGCACCAGCTGGGACACTGCCACGTGCAGCCCCGCCTTTTCCTTCGGCGCCCGGAAGAACTGGTCCAGCGACTTCTCCGCCTCGCCCAGCGCCACCTTCAGTTCGCCGACCACGCTGCCCAGCGTCTGGCGATCGCTGACGCGGCGGTAGAGCTGCTCCATCCACGGTTCGAGGGGCTGGGCAGACTCACCCGCCAGCACCCTCTCCAGACGCTCGGCCAGCAACTGGGTGCGGTCTGTCAGTGTTGCATCGTTGGGATCAAAATCGTCGAACGCCGCTTCCAGGTACAGGGTGGTGGTCGCGACCTCCATTGACAACTCGGGCTTGACGTTCCCGGGTGAGCGCGCCACGTGCTCGGCCGCCTTGACGAGCGAGCGGGCCAGTCCGGTGCTGGCCGGATGCAGCTTGAGCAGCGACTCGCCGATCAGGGTGTACTGGTCGAGCACCGACCGCGCACGACTCAGGTCGCCGCCCGCCAGCAGCGACCACGACTCCTTGCCCGCATTGATCCGCTTGCGGGCCTGCACCAGCAACGCGGGGTCGAAACGCCCCAACGTGGCCTGGCTGTAGTCCACCGGCGCGGCATCGCTGAGACCGAACGCCGCGCGCACCGCTTCGAGATGAGGCGCCCGTGTGCCCGGCACAGGACGCGCCTGGGCACAGAAGAACAGGAGGTCGTGCAACAGCGTCTCGGACACATCGGCGCGCGCACCACCTTGCACCAGACCGGCCAGCTGCAGCAGGATGCGGGAGGCCGCCCTCTTTGCATAGACATCTGGCACGAGAAGGTTCTGCGACAAACCCTCGAAATAGGCCGCGGCTGTTCGCCAGAACGTGACCGCACGGGGTTGCTGCGCACCAGCGGCCAGGCTGGCACACATGCGCGAGAGTTGCGTCGAGGCAGCACGGCTGTTGGTCTTGACCACCAGCAGCACGAGCCGATCGAACAGCGAGCGCACCTGTGGATCCACCTTCATCGGCGGCACCCCGGCAGGCGCTGGCGCCTCCACCCCCCGCCGGTCAAACGACCACAGGTCGGCCGGATGGACGCGCTCGGCACCCGCCAGCTCCTGCACCTCGCGGTACTGGCTGAACAGCGCCACCGGCGGCACCGGCTTGCCGTTCAGCACCGCCTCGAGGTACTCGATCAGGGCGAAGCTCGCGCGCTCGACCTTGCCCGCCGCCTCATCGGTGCAACTGAGCGGGCGCTGCACGAACCGCTGGACTGCCGCCTCCATGCCCCGCAGCACCTGCGCCGGGGCCGCGAGACCGACCACCTCGAGCGCACCCACCGCTTGGTGAAGCTGCTGCCGGGCCACACGCAAGGCCCCGGGGTCGACCGCTTCCAGGTCGCTGTGGCGCGCCTGCTCGGACTCCCGGATGAACCGCCGGATGGCCTTGTTGGCACCCTCCAGCGACTTGCGCAACTCCTCAAACACCCAGGCCAGCGGCCCCAGGTCGTTGAGAGGCGTATCGGTCGGGGCGTGGTCTTGGGTATCGAGCATGTTGGGTCAGGCCTGACGGCCGATCAGGCGATCTTGAATCGGGCCACCGACTGCCTCAGTTCCTCGGCCATGGAGGACAGCTCACGCACCTGCGCGGCGGTCGAACGCGTACCTTCACCGGTCTGCTCGGTCACCGCGAAAATGTGCTGGATGTTGCCGGCCACTTCGTTGGCAGACTCGGCTTCGCGGAGCGTGGCGCTGGAGATCTGCTCGATCAGCTCGGCCAGACGGCGCGACACGCGGTCGATCTCGGACAGGGCGGTACCGGCGTTGTCGGACAGCTTGGCCCCTTCCACCACACCCTGCGTGGAGCGCTCCATGGCGGCCACCGCGTCCTGCGTGTCGGTCTGAATCGCCTTCACCAGCGCAGCAATCTGGCGTGTGGCATCTGCGGAGCGTTCGGCCAGGCGCTGCACTTCTTCCGCCACCACCGAGAAGCCGCGACCGGCTTCACCGGCGGACGCGGCCTGGATGGCGGCGTTCAGGGCCAGCACGTTGGTCTGTTCGGTAATGTCGGAAATCAGCTCGGTGATTTCACCAATCTCCTGCGACGACTCGCCCAG
Source organism: Hydrogenophaga pseudoflava (assembly GCF_004353865.1). Classification (NCBI taxonomy): domain Bacteria; kingdom Pseudomonadati; phylum Pseudomonadota; class Betaproteobacteria; order Burkholderiales; family Comamonadaceae; genus Hydrogenophaga; species Hydrogenophaga pseudoflava. The sequence continues at coordinate 909,724 of NZ_CP037867.1, read as the reverse complement.
CCGCTTGATGCGCTTGGAGGTTTCCTGGATCTGGTCGCGGATGGCGTTCATACCACCGATGGCGTCCTGCACAGCCTGCAGACCGGACTCTGCGGCCTGCAGAGACGAGCGGGCCACACGAGCCGATTCCTGCGCTTGTCCGGAGACGTCGTTGATGCGCTGCGCCATGTCCAGCACCGACTGGCCGGTTTCGCGGATTTCGCGCAGCTGTTCCGTTGACGCGGCCAGCAGTTCGGTCGAGGTGCTCTCCACCGCCGACGTCGTCTGGGCCACCCGTGTTGCCGTGGCTTGCACGTTGCCCACCAGCGATCGCAGTTCTTCCACCGTGTAGTTCACCGAGTCGGCAATGGCACCGGTGATGTCTTCCGTCACCGTGGCTTCCTGCGTCAGGTCGCCTTCGGCCACCGTCTGCAGTTCGTTCATCAGCCGCAGAATGGCGGCCTGGTTGGCATCGTTGACGCGCTTGGCGTCCTGCTGTTGCGCTTCGGCAGCCACACGCTGGCTTTCTGCGATCAGCTGACGCTGGCGGCTTTCGAGCAGCTGGACATACGCCAGCGCCGCGCCACAGGCCAGCGCAAACAGCGCCGACGCCACCATGGCGAACAGCTCACCCCCGCCCAGACCGGAGGCGGCAGACAGCTGGCTCTGAAGGCTCTCGAGACCCGTCCGCAACGGCTCGCTGTCGCCGATCACGCCGGCCTGCGCCTCGCGGGCCGCCACCAGACCTTGCAGGTTGCCCAGAATGGCACCAGCGTCGGTGCGGGTTTGCTCGTACAGCTTCAGCAGGGCTTCCAGCCGCTCGCGGATCTGAGGATCGGTGGTGGACTTCAGGCGCAGCTCGGCGCTGCCGTTGAGCAGGCCTTCAGCGATTTCCTTGAAGGTGTTCAGGTCCTTGCCCAGCAGGAACACGGCCTCGGGGCTCACGCCTTCCATGGTCAGGAACTCGTTCGCCGATTTGCCGATGCGCTGCGTCAGCATCACCAACTGGCCTGCCGCCGAGATCTCGGTCGGGGGAGCGCCAAGTTGCAGCTTCAGAGAAGAGACTGTTTCAGCGATTTCCAGGAGGTCGGACGACTGGCGGTTGATGGAGCGAAGCGCGTCACCCACCTGGGTCAGGATCTTTTGCTGAGACAGCACCACGCCGGCATTGCGCTCGGCGGAATCCACCTTGGGCAGCAACTCGCCCAGCAACCCCTCAAACTCGGGGCCCAGAGGGCTCAGTCCCAGTGCATCATCACCCTGCTTGAAGCCACGCACGTTGCGAGACAGCACGTCGGCACTGTCCTTCACTTCAGCGAAGGCAGCCGGGTTGCCAATCAGGGCCTGGGACACACTCTTGGCCAGCCGCTGCGACTGCATCAGTGCCTGACCGCTGGCAGCCACTTGCTGACCCACTTTCTCGGTCTTGTTCAGCACGAAGAACACCACCGCCGTCAACAGCACCACCGCAAACAACAGCAAGGTGCCCAGGGTACGACGATGCTGCTCCGCGCTCCGCCGACCAAGCACCGGCAGGCTGAGCACCCCAAGCTCCAGGTCGGCTGGCTCCGGACCATCGGAGCTCAGGCGACTCTCCGCAAAATCTGCATCGTTGCGCGACTCATCTAGCCGCTCGGCAGCGATGCGGGCCACGTCCTGTTCGGCGAGGTCGCTCAGATCGGGATCGTCGGCCCCGTTCTTGCGGAACATCCCCTGGATTCGATCAAGCATGGCCATGAAACAACCTTCCAACAGAAAAGACGGGATCCATCGGGATCCGCTCACACGTTATTGATGACGACCTGCCACCCGTGCACCGCATGGCGATGCACATCAGGCCGCGATGGCGAGAAACTCCGGGTCATGGGACAGCGCCTGAAGGTTCAGCTCCTGCCACTCCTGACCATCCTTGTCGGTGAAACGGCGGGCGTACCAAGCGGGCGCCTGTGCATCCCGTTCCATCACAGACGCAAACATGGAGGGGTTGCGCAGCCCCAGCAGGCGGTCGATCCACAGAACGGCGTTCACACCCAGCGCGGAGTGCAGACTCACCAGTCGCGACTCTGATGTCACACGGTCAGACACCCTGGCGGCGGAAGCCGCTGCGAGCCGCCCGGACAGCAGAGCCAGATCGACCACGCCGTGCAGACCACCCCGGAGACTGGCCACCCCGGCGTACCACCGCTTGGTGTACGGCACTGTCTGCAGGCTGGTCCACGGAAAGATTTCGCCCGACTGAACCAGCGGTACCAGGAAACGCCCGCCGCCGGCCTCCAAAGCAAGCCAGGATGCCGAGGCCCCCTCGGTTCTGGCTGCGGTCAGGCGCTCCGCGAGGCGCACCTGAAGGTCTTTGAGGGATTGACGGTTGGCCATGCGTTCAGTCGTTCGCCCGGTTGCCGCGTCAACCGAGAGCCCGGATCTTGGAGATCAGTTCTTCTGCGTTGACTGGCTTGGTCACGTAGTCGCGTGCACCCTGGCGCATTCCCCAGACGCGGTCCGTCTCTTGGTTCTTGCTGGTGCACATGATGATGGGAATATCAGAGTATTGGGGGTCGCGGGTGATGGCCCGCGTCAGCTGAAATCCATTCTGACCGGGCATCACCACGTCCATCAGAATCAGTTCCGGCTTTTCCTCCCCGAGCCGACGAAAGGCCTCTTCCGCATTCTCAGCGGTTCGCACCTTGTAGCCATTTTTCACCAACAGATCGGACAGAACCATGAGCTCGGTCTTGGAATCGTCCACAACGAGAATCTTCTGAATCGGCATCATGCGGCTCCGGTGAGGTGGGCGCCAAACTGCTGCACAGCCTGCAGCAGCTGGTCTTTGGTAAACGGTTTGGTGAGGTATTCCTGCGAGCCGACCATGCGGCCCCGCGCCTTGTCGAACACGCCATCTTTGGACGACAGCATCACGACCGGAATGTTGGCGAATCGGGCGTTGCGCTTGATGATCGCGCAGGTCTGATACCCGTCCAGCCGCGGCATCAGGATGTCGCAGAACACGATGTCGGGCAGGTAGTCGTTGATTTTGGCCAGCGCATCAAAACCATCCTCTGCCAGCAGCACCTCGTGCCCGCCCTGCTTGAGAAAGATTTCTGCACTGCGACGGATGGTGTTGCTGTCGTCGACCACCAGAACTTTGAATGTGGGCGTCGGATTCACTGCTGGTCGCTCCTGTATGGTGTGGAGGGAGGGTGACGGGATGCCAGCCTGCAGCATACGCCGAGGCGCAGGCTCGTCAGATCTGGACCATCTCGAAGTCTTCCTTGCGGGCGCCACACTCGGGGCATGTCCAGTTCATCGGAACATCCGCCCACGCGGTTCCCGGTGCGATACCGTGCTCGGGTGAGCCTGCGGCCTCGTCGTAAATCCACCCGCAGATCAGGCACATCCAAGTCTTGGTTTCGGTCATGTCAGCGAAGGCATTGTCATAGAATCCGGTCATTGTATCGAGCCACGGAGGGCCGCCGCTGAGCTCGCGCTGGTGGAAATCCCCAAGGCGCCAGATACCGATTTACGCGTAACACGCTGCGTTCACAATGCCCCAAAACTCCGCCCCTCCCCTGCCCGCCAACGCAGTGGAGCCTGGTGAAACTTCGCTGCCATGCGTCATGGTTTTCAACGCCAACGACCCCAGCGGAGCCGGTGGACTGGCGGCGGACCTCACAGCCATGTCCAGCGCCTCTGCCCATGTGCTGGCGGTGGTGACGGGCTCCTACATCCGGGACACCTCCGAAATCCACGACCACATCGCTTTTGACGAAGAAGCCGTCGCCGACCAGGCCCGCTGTGCGCTCGAAGACATGCCGGTCAAGGCCTTCAAGGTCGGTTTCGTCGGCAACCCGGAAAATCTCAGCGCGATCGCCGGCATCACCACCGACTACGCCGATGTCCCGGTGGTCACCTACATGCCCGACCTCTCGTGGTGGGACGAACTCGCCATCGAGACCTATCTCGACGCCTGTGTCGAGCTGCTGCTGCCACAGACCACCGTGCTGGTCGGCAACCACAGCACCCTTTGCCGCTGGCTTCTGCCCGAGTGGGAGGGCGACCGTCCTCCCAACGCCCGCGAGGTGGCCCGGGCGGCGGCGGTGCATGGCGTGCCCTACACCCTGGTGACAGGCTTCAACGCCGCCGACCAGTACCTTGAGAGCCACCTGGCCAGCCCGGAGGCCGTGCTGGCCACCGCTCGCTACGAGCGCTTTGAGGCGACCTTCGGCGGCGCGGGCGACACGCTGTCCGCCGCGCTGTGCGCCCTGATCGCCGCCGGCGCCGACCTGCAATCGGCCTGCGCAGAGGCACTGACCTATCTGGACCAGTGTCTGGACGCCGGGTTCCAGCCTGGCATGGGTCATGCCGTTCCCGACCGGCTGTTCTGGGCGCACGAAGACGAGGGCGACGAGGCCCCCGAAGGCGCCGCCGGCGAAACGCCCTCGCCGGACAGCCAGCTGGACGCCGACGACTTTCCCCTGGACACCACCAAGCACTGAACCATCCATGAGCGACCGCAACCTTGATCTCTTCGAACGCGCCAAGCAGCTGATCCCCGGCGGCGTGAACTCCCCGGTGCGCGCCTTCCGCGCGGTCGGCGGCACGCCGCGCTTCGTGCAGCGCGCACAGGGCGCCTATTTCTGGGACGCCAACGGCCAGCGGTACATCGACTACATCGGCTCCTGGGGCCCGATGATCCTGGGCCATGGCCACCCTGCCGTGCTCGAAGCGGTGCAGAAGGCGGCCACAGAAGGTTTCTCCTTCGGCGCACCCACCGAGCGCGAAGTCGAACTGGCCGAAGAGATCGTCAAGCTGGTGCCCAGCCTTGAGATGGTGCGCCTGGTAAGCTCCGGCACCGAGGCCGGCATGAGCACCATCCGGCTGGCCCGCGGCGCCACCGGGCGCAAGACCATCATCAAGTTCGAAGGCTGCTACCACGGCCACGCCGACGCCCTGCTGGTCAAGGCCGGCTCGGGCCTGGCCACTTTCGGCAACCCCACCAGCGCCGGCGTGCCGCCCGAGGTGGTGCAGCACACCCTGGTGCTCGAATACAACAACGTGGCACAGATCGAGGCCGCGTTTGCCGAGCACGGCGCCGACATCGCCTGCGTGATCATCGAGCCGATCGCGGGCAACATGAACTTTGTGCGCGCCAGCGTGCCGTTCGTCAAGCGCATTCGCGAGCTGTGCACCCAGCACAGTGCACTGTTCGTGTTCGACGAGGTGATGACGGGCTTCCGCGTCGGTCTGGGCAGCGCGCAAGGCCACTACGCGTCGCTGATTCCCGGCTTTGAACCCGACATGACGGTGATGGGCAAGGTGATCGGTGGCGGCATGCCGCTGGCGGCCTTCGGTGGCAAACGCGCGGTGATGGAACACCTCGCTCCGCTGGGTGGTGTCTACCAGGCCGGCACGCTGTCGGGCAACCCCGTGGCCACGGCCTGCGGTCTGGCCACGCTGAAAGAAATCCAGAAGCCCGGTTTCTTCGAAGCCCTGTCGGCCACCACCCGCTCGCTGGTGGATGGTCTGAAGGCCGCGGCTGATGCCGAAGGTGTTCCGTTCAGCGTGGACTGCCAGGGCGGCATGTTCGGCTTCTTCCTGATGCCCGAATTGCCGCAGAACTACGCCACCGTGATGAAGACCGAGGGCGCGAAGTTCAACGCCCTGTTCCACGGTCTGCTGGACCGGGGTGTGTACATCGCGCCCGCCCTGTACGAAGCAGGCTTTGTGAGCGCGGCGCACACCGCGGACGACATCGCGGCCACAGTCGCGGCGGCGCGCGAAGTGTTCGCCTCACTCCGGTAAATGGTCTCGCTGTTCCCCCGCGGCTGCTTCAGGGTGCGGGGGACTTGAGGCCGTCGGTGATCAGGGGCGAGAGGATCTGCGCCAGGTGCTCGTGCCCCTGGGGGTTGAGGTGGTCGTCGATGCGGTAGTAGTCCGAGCGCTTCAGCAGGGCCTGGCTGTCCAGCACCACCACGTCCAGACCGGGCGCATGCTGTGACAGGGCCGCTTCGAATGTGCTCTTGAAGCCGGGGTGGTTGAAGCCGTAGCCACTGGACTCGAACACGATGAGCTTCTTGCCTTCGAGCACCGGGCGGTAGCGCGCGACGATCTTGGCGAAGTTGTCCGCCTCCCAGGGCATGTTGCGCGCCAGGCTGCGCGCCTCGAACCGGGCCCGGCTCTTGTAGTCACCCTTGTAGATCGCATGCGCCAAGTCCAGCACCGGAGCGATGGGGCCGCGCGCTTTGTTGTCGTGGTAGCGGGCCTGCATGTGCAGCCAGCGCGAGTGGACCTGCCGCAGGAACTCCTCCCGCGTGCTCTCCACCGCCCGCTTGTTCTCGTCGGCGTCGTTGTTGCAGTACTGGAGGACCACCACCTTCGCTCCACCCGAATAGGCCTTGAGCGACTCCAGCTCGCGCAGGGTGGCGTAAGAGGAAATGCCGAGATTCTTGGTCCGGAGGTGGTAGCGGCTTCGGAGGACCTCCGGGAACGACTCGGCGTCCTTGACGCCGAAGCCCTGGGTGTGCGAGTCCCCGATCAGCACCACATCGGAAGGCGCCCGGGTGTCGGCGTTGCGAAAGCCTTCTTCGTCGAACGTCATCACCGTCTGGTATTCCAGATTGTTCAGAACGCAGGGCCCGGGCTTGGCCTTGTAGCCGTACCCTTCGTCGGTCCACCGCATGCAGGGCGTTTCCAGGTTGCGCCACGACGCCAGGTACACATCCTGGACCAGGGACGTGCCCAGCACGAGGTACAGACCACCGCCCACAAGGGCCAGCAAGGGGCTCAGCAGCACGAGGTAGAACACCAGCCGCTTGCCAGCGGACAAGGTTTCAGTCGAGTTCGTAGGCATTGCGGTAGTCCCTCAGCAGCGCAGGGTCTTGGTCTTCCTTGCGCATCACACAGTTGCCCACGGCCAGAAACTCGATGCCCGTGCCCATCAGGCAGTGAAAAGCGTCTTCGGGCGTGCAGACGATCGGCTCGCCCCGGACGTTGAACGAGGTGTTGACCAGCACCGGGCAGCCTGTCAGCTCCTTGAACCGTGAGATCAGGCGGTGGTAGCGCGGATTCGTGTCGGCGTGGACCGTCTGGATGCGCGCCGAGTAGTCAACGTGCGTGATGGCGGGAATCGACGAGCGCGGGACATTGAGCTTGTCGATGCCGAACAGCTTCTGCTGCTCTGCCGTCATGGGCGACTGCCGCTCCTTGGCCACGTCGGCCACCATCAGCATGTAGGGGCTGTCCACGTCGATGTCGAACCAGTCCTGCACATCTTCGCGCAGCACGCTGGGTGCGAATGGCCGGAAGGACTCCCGGTACTTGACCTTCAGGTTGAGCTGTTTCTGCACCGAGGGGGAGCGGGGGTCGGCCAGAATCGACCGGCCGCCCAGTGCCCGGGGACCAAACTCCATGCGGCCCTGGTGCCAGCCCACGGCGCAGCCGCGGGCCAGCGCGTCGGCGGTGGCGTCGATCAGGGCGTCGTCGTCCAGTGTGGTGAAGACCGCTCCGGCCCGGCGCAGGCGGGCCTCGATATCGTCCTGCGCGAAGGCCGGGCCCAGGTACGAGCCGCTCATGGTGTCGCCAGGTCCCACGGACCTGGGCTGGCCCAGCAGGATGTGGTGGGCGCCCAGCGCCGCGCCGATCGCGCCACCCGCATCGCCCGATGCGGGCTGCACCCAGATGTGGTCGAAGACCCGCTCGCGCAGCAGCTTGCCGTTGGCCACGCAGTTGAGCGCCACGCCACCGGCCAGGCACAGGTTTCGCTGCCCGGTGCTCTTGCGGATGCCCTTCGCCAGCTGGATCACCACCTCCTCGGTGACCGCCTGGACCGAGGCCGCTAGGTCCATCTCGCGCTGAGTGAGCTGGGCCTCGGCCTTGCGTGCCGGCCCGCCGAACAGCTCGTCGAACCGGCTGTTGGTCATGGTCAGGCCGGTGCAGTAGTCGAAATAGGCCATGTTCAGCCGGAACGAGCCGTCTTCGCGCAGGTCGATCAGGTGTTCCTTGATCTTGTCGGCGAAGCGCGGCTCGCCATAGGGCGCCAGGCCCATGACCTTGTATTCGCCGGAGTTGACCTTGAAGCCCGTGTAGTGGGTGAAGGCCGAGTACAGCAGACCCAGGGAATGAGGAAAGTGGATCTCCCGGTGGATGTCCAGGCTGTTGCCCCGACCGATCGCCAGCGAGGTGGTGGTCCACTCACCCACGCCGTCCATCGTCAGCACCGCGGCCTCTTCAAACGGCGAAGGGAAAAACGCCGACGCCGCGTGGCTGTGGTGGTGTTCTGAAAACAGCAGCCTCGACGACCAGTCGACCCCCTGGTCCAACTGCTCCTGAAGCTCGCGCACCAGGACACTCTTCTGGAACAGCTTGTCCTTGATCCACACCGGCAGCGAGGTGGCAAAGCTCTGAAACCCGCGGGGCGCAAACGCCAGGTAGGTTTCCAGCAGGCGCTCGAACTTCAGGAAGGGCTTGTCGTAGAACACCACGTGATCGATGTCCGCCGCCCCGAGCGAGGCTTCGGCCAGGCAGTACCGGATCGCCTGCAAAGGAAAGCCGGCGTCGTGCTTTTTGCGGGTGAACCGCTCTTCCTGGGCCGCTGCCACGATGCGTCCGTCCTGCACCAGACAGGCCGCCGAGTCGTGGTAGTAGGCGGAGATACCGATGATGTTCATCGTTCAGAACAGCGTGTAGATCAGGGGCGCGATGACCGAGGTCTCTGCGGCGATCAGCAGCAGGCCCAGCAGCACCACGATGACGATGATGGGCGCGAGCCACACCTTTTTGCGCGTGCGCAGGAACGCCCACAACTCCTTGACGATCTCCAGCATGTCCGACCTCAGAACTGATGTTTGAACGACTCGGGGCGGGGACCCGGCGGTTGCCGGTCCACCCAGTACGAGCGCGCGGAGGCGTCCAGACGCAGCTTCAGTGCGTCCCGCCCCCGCAGGCGCATCACCCATGCAACAGGGGTGATGAGAACGAAGAACATGAGGCCGAACACGAGCGGATTCACCACCCGGCCCATCAGTCTGCCCAGTCCCATCCAGGCCTTGCTGAGGGGAGTCAGCTTGCGCGGTGCCCACAGGGCCAGAGCCCCCATGCACAAGGCGCCGACCACCGCGGCCACGCTCCAGCCGATGACCGCGTGACGGGTCTGCGCAATCACGGCACCAGCCACACACACCGCCATGACCAGGAGGCCGAACGAGCGGTTGAACGAATCGGAAGGGGCGAAGGACGAAGCAGAGCGCATGGCAGGCCTTGTGGACTACGGGGCCGGGCCGGTCTGGCGCTCAACACCCCGTCACGACGGGTGCTGCGTTTGTATCTGCTGCGACTTATCTTGCTCTTAACAACGCAAAAGGGCTCCGAAGAGCCCTTTTGCGTTCAGTCGGGACCGAGCCTCAGTGGCGGAAGTGGCGCACCCCCGTGAACACCATCGCCACACCGCGCTCATTCGCCGCATCGATCACTTCCTGATCGCGCATGGAGCCGCCCGGCTGCGCCACGCAGGTCGCGCCCGCGTCGACCACCACATCCAGACCGTCGCGGAACGGGAAGAAGGCGTCGCTCGCGACGACCGTCCCTTGCAGGCTCAGCTTCGCGGCCTCGGCCTTGATGCTGGCGATGCGGGCGGAGTCGAGGCGGCTCATCTGGCCCGCGCCCACGCCCATGGTCATGCCGTTCTTGCAGAACACGATGGCGTTGGACTTCACGTACTTCGCCACCTTCCAGGCGAACAGCAGGTCCTGCAGTTCTTCCGGCGTCGGCTGCTTGACGGTGACGACTTTCAGGTCGGCCAGTGCCAGCTCGTGGTTGTCGGCGGTCTGCAGCAGCAGGCCCGAGCCCACGCGCTTGGCGTCCATGGCGTTGCGGCCCTGGTCCCAGGCGCTGGCGCCGCCCTTGGGCATGGCGATCTTCATCAGGCGCACATTGACCTTGGGCTTGAAGATCTCCAGCGCTTCGGCCGTGAAGTCGGGCGCCATCAGCACCTCGACAAACTGCTTGACCACAGCCTCGGCCGCGGCCTTGTCCACCGTGCGGTTGAAGGCGATGATGCCGCCGAAGGCGCTGGTCGGGTCGGTCTGGAAGGCCTTGGCGTAGGCCTCGTGCGCATCCTTGCCGACGGCCACGCCGCAGGGGTTGGCGTGCTTGACGATCACGCAGGCCGGTGCCTCGAAGCTCTTGACGCATTCCCAGGCGGCGTCGGCATCGGCGATGTTGTTGTAGGACAGTTCCTTGCCCTGCAATTGAACGCCGGTGACCAGCGAGCCGGGGGCCGGGTACAGGTCGCGGTACAGCGCGGCCTGCTGGTGGCTGTTCTCGCCGTAGCGCAGGTCCTGCACCTTGATGAACTGGCCGTTGGACTGGCCGGGGAACAGGTTGCGCGCCGGCACATAGCTTTCGGCCAGCTTCTCTTCTTCAAACGACACCGACGACAGGTAGTCGCTGATGGCGCCGTCGTACTGAGCGATGCGGTTGAAGGCGGCGACCGACAGCGCGAAGCGCAGCTTGTCGGAGAGCTTGCCGGCCGCCTTGAGTTCGCCGATCACGGCCTCGTACTGGCCGGCGTCGGTGACCACGCCCACGTCCTTCCAGTTCTTGGCGGCGCTGCGCACCATGGCCGGGCCGCCGATGTCGATGTTCTCGATCGCGTCGGCCAGGGTGCAGCCGGCCTTGGCTACCGTGGCCTCGAACGGGTAGAGGTTGACCACCAGCAGATCGATGGTCTCGATGCCGTGCTCCTTCAGTGCGGCCATGTGCTCGGGCAGCTCGCGGCGGGCCAGCAGGCCACCGTGCACCTTGGGGTGCAGGGTCTTGACGCGGCCGTCGAGCATCTCGGGGAAGTTCGTGACCTCGGCCACCTCGGTGACGGGCAGGCCCTTGTCGGACAGCAGCTTGGCCGTGCCGCCGGTGGAGAGAAGGGTCACGCCGAGGCTGTGAAGGGCCTGGGCAAATTCGACGATGCCGGTCTTGTCGGAGACGGAGAGAAGTGCGCGCATGGGGTGGGGTCGGGAAGTTTGAAAAACGGGGGATCGTTCAGTCGATCAGCTTGTGTTCGAGCAGCTTCTTGCGCAGCGTGTTGCGATTGAGCCCCAGCCATTGCGCGGCGCGCGACTGGTTGTTCTGCGACTGCTGCATCACGACTTCGAGCAAGGGCTTCTCGACCGCCTTGACCAGCATGTCGTGCAGGCCGGCCGGGTCGGTGCCGTCGAGGTCGCGGAAATAGCTTTCGATGCTGGCACGCACACAGTCGTGCAGGTTGTGGTTGCTCATGCTGCCAGTTTCCAGTCTTCTCGGGTGTGGTTGTCTTCTTGCTGGCCGGCCATGGCCCAGGCGTCCAGGCTGTCGCGCACGCAGTCCAGCTGCGCCTGGGCGGTCGTGAGCACGTTGACGCGCTGGCGGAACGTCGCGGCCTCGCCCGCGGGCAGGGGCAGCGCCTGGGCATACCAGCCCAGGTGCTTGCGCGCGCTGCGCACGCCGGTGTACTCGCCGTACAGGCTGTAGTGATCTTCCAGGTGATCGAGCAGCCAGGCCTTGACTTCCATCAGGTCGGGCGCCGGCAGCTCCTGGCCGGTCGCCAGGAAGTGCGCAATCTCGCGGAAGATCCAGGGCCGGCCCTGGGCCGCGCGGCCGATCATGATCGCGTCGGCGCCGGTGTGGCGCAACACCTCGACCGCCTTGTGCGGGCTGTCGATGTCGCCGTTGGCGACCACGGGAATGCGCACCGTGCGCTTGATCGCGGCCACGGTGTCGTGTTCGGCCAGGCCACGATAGCCCTGCTCGCGTGTGCGGCCGTGCACCGTCAGCATCTGCACGCCCGCGGCTTCGGCGGCCTTCGCGATCACGGGCGCGTTCTTCACGTCGGCGCACCAGCCGGTGCGCATCTTGAGCGTGACCGGCACGCCGTGCGGCGCGGCCGCCTCGACCACCGCCTCGACGATCTGCAGTGCCAGCACCTCGTCCTGCATCAGGGCCGAGCCGGCCCACTTGTTGCAGACCTTCTTGGCCGGGCAGCCCATGTTGATGTCGATGATCTGCGCGCCGCGGTCGATGTTGTAGCGCGCGGCGTCGGCCATCATCTGCGCGTCGGTGCCGGCGATCTGCACCGCGATGGGGCCGGGCTCGCCGCTGTGGTCGGCGCGGCGCGAGGTCTTGAGACTGTCCTGCAGATCGGGCCGGCTGGTGACCATCTCGCTGACCGCATACCCTGCACCCAGCCGCTTGCACAGTTTGCGGAACGGCCGGTCCGTCACCCCCGCCATGGGCGCAACGAACAGGGCATTCGGCAGGGTGTACGGACCCAGTTGCATGGCGATGGGAGAATGGTCTGGAGGGTGGGTGTCGCGGCGAAGGCGGCGTCGCCCGCGCGAAGGGGATGCGCATTGTATCTGCCTGTTTTTTCAGCAGACGATATCCCGACCACCGGTTGCACCTTGATACCCACACCCCGCACATGTCCGACTGGCTGAGTTCCCTGTTGCACTGGCTGGCCATGCCCGAGGCCGGCCTGGGCGCCCTGCTGGTGGTGTCCTTCGTGTCGGCCACGCTGCTGCCGGTCGGTTCGGAAGCCGCCTTGTTCGGCCTGCTCAAGCTCAACCCGGAGCTGTTCTGGCCGGCCATCGCGGTGGCCACGGTGGGCAACACCGCAGGCGGCGCGCTCAACTGGTTCATCGGCGCCGGCGCCCACCGGGTGGTCGACCGGGCGCGCCACAAGTCCACCGAACTGCACGCGCTGGACTGGCTGCAGCGCTTCGGCCCCAAGGCCTGCGTGATGGCCTGGCTGCCAGTGATCGGCGACCCGCTGTGCGCGGTGGCGGGCTGGCTGCGCTTTCCGTTCTGGCCTTGTGTCGCGTGGATGGCCGTGGGCAAGCTGCTGCGCTACATCGTGCTCACGGCCTTGCTGCTGTGGGTGTTCCCGGGGGGACTGTCGTTCTGACCGACAGCCCCACCCGCCCGCGATACTGCACCGATGTCCACCCCGTCTCACCATGCGCGCCCGCCGTCCGCCCTCTGGGCGCTGATGACCGGCAACTTCGTGATCGGCACCGGCGTGATGGCGGTGCCGGGCACCCTGACCGACATCAGCCAGTCGCTGAACGTGTCGATCCCTCAGGCCGGCCAGCTGATCACCGCGGCGGCCATCATGATGGGCCTGGGCGCACCGCTGTTCGCCACCCTGGTCGCCGGCTGGGACCGGCGCCGCCTGCTCACCCTGACCCTGCTCTGGTACGCGCTGCTGATGGGACTGAGCGCCCTCGCTCCCAGCTACCTCTCGCTGCTGCCGCTGCGCGTGCTGGCGGTGGTGGCGCCAGCCGTCTTCACCCCGCAGGCGGCCGCCTGCATCGGCCTGCTGGTGCCCGAGGCGCAGCGCGGGCGCGCCATTTCCTTCGTGTTCCTGGGATGGTCGGTGGCCTCGGTGCTGGGCATGCCGCTGTCGGCCTGGATCGGCGGCGTGCTGGGCTGGCGCTGGGCATTCGCGCTGGTCGCGGTGCTGGCCGTCGGCAGCGCCGCCTGGGTCTGGCGCGCCATGCCCGACGGCGTGCGGCCGGCGGCCCTGTCACGGGCCGCCTGGGGCCAGACGCTGGGGTCGGCGCCGCTGGTGCTGGCGCTGGGTGTCACCCTGCTGTCCGCGTTCGGACAGTTCATCCTGTTCGCGTACTTCGCGCCCTATCTGCAGCAGACGCTGTCGGCCAGCGCTGCGGTGCTCTCGATGCTGTTCCTGTGGTTCGGTGCCTTCGGCCTGTTCGGCAACATCGCGCTCACCCGCTGGGTCGACCGGCTGGGCGCTCCGCGTGCCGTCCAGATTTCCCTGCTGCTGATGGCCACCAGCCTCATGTTCTGGCCCCTCGGTCATGCGGGGCTGGTGGCGCAGGCCCTGGTGATGGTGCCCTGGGCGCTGGGCTGCTTCGCCAGCAACTCGGCCCAGCAGGCGCGCTTGGTGCACTTGTCTCCAGTGCTGGCGCCGGCGTCCGTGGCGCTCAACACCTCGGCGATATACGCCGGCCAGGGACTGGGCGCCGCGCTGGGCGGCGCGCTGATTGCGCAAGGCCACATGCTGCGGCTGCACTGGGTCGGGCTGGCGCTGATGCTGCTGGCCATGGGCCTGAGCGCTCGCGCCTCGAAGGCTCAGAAGCGTTCGTAAGGCATCAGGTAGCGCCACTGCCCCACCGGCAGCCCGGCCAGGGCGATGCGGCCCAGCCGCAGACGCCGCAAGCCGGTGAGCTGCAGGCCGGCGCGTTCGCACAGGTGTGGAACCTGTCCGGGCCGGTTGCCCTTGATCGCCAGCCGCAGCCGAAACTCGCTCTGCCAGCTGGCGCGCGCCGTCGGCACCGCCCAGCCGTCGAAGAACGCGGGCTTGCCCAGCGACCGGAGCACCTCGTCGCGCCGCGCCTCGTCTTCCAGCGCCGGATCGGCCGCCACCTCGGCCAGCCATTCGTGCTCCAGCTGGGTGGCGTCGTCGGTCATCTTGCGCGCCACGCCGGGGTTCTGGGTGAACACCATCAGGCCGCTGGCCAGCTCGCCCAGTGGCGCCACCGCCAGCAGCTTGTGGCGGTGTGCCTTGAGCGGGCGCACGCCCGAACGGTCGCCGGCAAAGCGCAGCTCCGGGGTGAACCAGCGCGCAGCGATGTCGTCGGGGAGAAGCGGTGCCTCGGGCAGGACATGCCCCGCCGGCTTGTGCCAGATCAGCGTCACAGAGGCCAGCGATTCGAGCTTGGCCTTCGGATCGAGGGTGACCACCTGTTCGTCACGCACCCGCTCCATGGGTTCTTCAACCACCACGCCATCGACCCGCACCCAGCCGCCGGCGATGTAACGCTCGGCGTCGCCGCGCGAGCAGGGCAGCTGCGCGGCCAGGCGTTTGGCCAGGCGTTGCGGTTCGGGCCGGCCGGTGTCGGACATGTCAGAGATTAGGACGAGAACAGGAAGTTCATCACGTCGCCGTCCTTGACGACGTAGTCCTTGCCCTCGGCGCGCATCTTGCCGGCATCCTTCGCGCCCTGCTCGCCCTTGTAGGCGATGAAGTCGTCGAAGGCAATGGTCTGGGCGCGGATGTAGCCCTTCTCGAAGTCGGTGTGGATCACGCCGGCCGCCTGCGGGCCGGTGTCGCCGACGTGGATGGTCCAGGCGCGCACTTCCTTCACGCCTGCGGTGAAGTAGGTCTGCAGGCCCAGCAGCTTGTAGGCGGCGCGGATCAGGCGGTTCAGGCCCGGCTCGTCCTGGCCCAGTTCCTTGAGGAATTCCAGCCGGTCGGCGTCGTCCATCTCGGAGAGTTCGGCTTCGATCTTGGCGCAGATGGCGACCACGGGCGCGTTCTGTTTCTCGGCGAAGGCCTTGAGGCGGTCCAGGAAGGGGTTGTTCTCGAAACCGTCTTCCGACACGTTGGCCACGAACATGGCCGGCTTGGCGGTGATCAGGAAGAACTGCTTGAGCTGGGCGCGTTCTTCCTTGCTGAAGTCGATGGTGCGCACCGGCTGGGTGTCGTTGAGCGCGGTCTGGCACTTTTCCAGGATGGCCAGCTGCTTGATGGCTTCCTTGTCGCCCGCGCGCGCCACCTTGCTGATGCGGTGGATGGCTTTTTCCACCGAGGCCAGGTCGGCCAGGCAGAGCTCGGTCTGGATCACCTCGATGTCGGCGATCGGGTCGACCTTGTTGGCGACGTGGATCACGTTCGGGTCTTCGAAGCAGCGCACCACGTTGACGATGGCGTCGGTCTCGCGGATGTGGGCCAGGAACTTGTTGCCCAGGCCTTCGCCGGTGCTGGCACCGGCCACCAGGCCGGCGATGTCCACGAACTCCACGATGGCCGGCACCACGCGCTCGGGCTGGACGATCTCGGCCAGCTGGGCCAGGCGCGGATCGGGCACTTCCACCACGCCGGTGTTGGGCTCGATGGTGCAGAAGGGGTAGTTTTCAGCGGCGATGCCGGCCTTGGTCAGGGCGTTGAAAAGGGTGGACTTGCCGACGTTGGGCAGGCCGACGATGCCGCATTGGAGACTCATGAAATACCTCGAAAAATCAACCCGAAAGTGTATGCGATGGCCCCGATTGCGGTAGGCTGGCCGGTTCTGGCAGATCCCAGACGCGTTCGGAGACAACACAGATGGAAGTCCAGGCCACCGGCAACTCGCCCCTGTACCTGTTCGAAAAGTTCGAGGTCGGCGTGATCCACCTCGACGCCGCGCGCAATGTCGTGGCGATGAACGATTTCGCACGCAAGGTGCTGCCGGTGGGCGAGAAGCAGCCCTTTGACAAGCTGGCCGCCTCCTTCCACCCCGAACGCTCCAAGCCCAAGGTCAATTTCCTGCTGGACCAGGCCTCGGGCTGCCCTGTGGCCAGCTCCACGCCCATGACGATGATCATCAACATCCCCGAACAGGTGCTGCTGATCAAGGTGACCCGGCTGGGCGACCACCTGGGCGCCACCACCGGCTTCGTGCTGGTGTTCTACGACGTGACCCAGGTGGTGAGCCAGGAGGCCCCGGCGACCGCCGACCGGCCCACGCCCGTGAACCTGCGTCTGAACCGCATCCCCATGGTGGCCAACCACAGGGTGGCCTTTGTCGACACGGCCGAGGTGCTGAGCCTGGAATCGCAGGCGCACTACACCCGCGTGCTCACGCGCGAGGGTTTCCACTTCTGCAACCTCAGCATCGGCGACCTGCAGGCCCGACTGGACCCGGCGCAGTTCATGCGGGTGCACCGCTGCTTCATCGTCAACCTGCAGGCGGTGGCCGAGCTCGGACGCGAGGGCAGCAAGACGCAGATCGTGCTCAAGGGCAAGCACCGCGAACCCATCCCGGTCTCGCGCAGCGAGGTGGCGCGGCTGCGCGAGGCCCTGGGCCTGCTGGCCAAGCACTGAACTCCAGGCCTTTTCACGGCCTAGGACATACCCGTATTGCCATGCCGCGCGCGCCTGATCTGAGCGTTTCGTGCAGCCAGGCGTGCAGTTCGTGCGAAAAAACGGTTGTTTTGTGAATCCTTGAGTTCAAGACCCGACGATGGCGTCGGAAACACGGTCTCCCTCAGACTGGCTGTGCATTGACAAAAGTCAATCGACCACCCAGAAGACAGGAGACAACACGATGATTCCACCGCGTTTCGAGTACCACGCGCCCAAGTCGGTCGGCGAGGCCGTGGCCCTGCTGGGCCAGCTCGGGTCCGATGCCAAGCTGCTGGCCGGTGGCCACAGCCTGCTGCCGATGATGAAGCTGCGCTTCGCGCAGCCCGAGCACCTGATCGACATCAACCGCATCCCTGAACTGCGCGGTATCCGCGAAGAGGGCAGCACGGTGGTGATCGGCGCCATGACGGTCGAGAACGACCTGATCAGCTCGCCCATCGTGCAGGCCAGGCTGCCGCTGCTGGCCGAGGCCGCGAAACTGATCGCCGACCCGCAGGTGCGCAACCGCGGCACCATCGGTGGCGACATCGCCCACGGCGACCCGGGCAACGACCACCCGGCGCTGTCGATCGCGGTGGAGGCGCACTTCGTGCTCGAAGGCCCGAACGGCCGCCGCACGGTGCCGGCCGACGGCTTCTTCCTGGGCACCTACATGACCCTGCTGGAAGAGAACGAGGTGATGGTCGAGATCCGCGTGCCGGCCTTTGCGCAGGGCACCGGCTGGGCCTATGAAAAGCTCAAGCGCAAGACGGGCGACTGGGCCACTGCCGGCTGTGCGGTGGTGATGCGCAAGAGCGGCAACACCGTCAGCCACATCCGCATTGCGCTGACCAATGTGGCGCCCACCGCGCTGCGCGCCGAAGCGGCCGAAGCCGCCTTGCTGGGCAAGGCCTTCACGAAAGAGGCGGTTCAGGCTGCGGCTGACGCGGCCATCGCCATCTGCGAGCCCGCCGAAGACCTGCGCGGCGACGCCGACTACAAGACCGCCATGGCCGGCCAGATGGTCAAGCGGGCACTGAACGCCGCCTGGGCCCGTTGCGCCTGAACACGAGGAGACACACCATGGCCAAGAAAATTATCACTGTGAATGTCAATGGCAAGGCGCAGGAAAAGGCGGTCGAGCCGCGCACCCTGCTGATCCACTTCCTGCGCGAGGAACTGAACCTGACCGGCGCCCACATCGGCTGCGAGACCAGCCACTGCGGCGCCTGCACCGTCGACATCGACGGCCGCTCGGTCAAGAGCTGCACCCACCTGGCGGTGCAGTGCGACGGCTCGGAAGTGCTCACCGTCGAAGGCCTGGCCAACAAGGGCGTGCTGCACGCGGTGCAGGAAGGCTTCTACAAAGAGCACGGCCTGCAGTGCGGCTTCTGCACCCCCGGCATGCTGATGCGGGCCTACCGCTTCCTGCAGGAGAACCCGAACCCGACCGAGGCCGAGATCCGCATGGGCATGAGCGGCAACCTCTGCCGCTGCACCGGCTACCAGAACATCGTCAAGGCCGTGCAGTACGCCGCCCGCAAGCTGCAGGAACCGTCCACCGCCGCCGCCTGAGGCCCCTCACAGAACAATTGGAGACAAGACCATGAACGCACCGGTACAAGACGCCGAGGCCCGCGAACTGGCCCTGGCCGGCATGGGCGCCTCGCGCCTGCGCAAGGAAGACGCCCGCTTCATCCAGGGCAAGGGCAACTATGTCGACGACATCAAGATGCCCGGCATGCTGCACATGGACATCGTGCGCGCCCCGATCGCCCACGGCCGCATCAAGAAAATCCACAAGGATGCGGCGCTGGCCATGCCCGGCGTACATGCCGTGCTCACGGCCGAGGACCTCAAGCCGCTGAAGCTGCACTGGATGCCGACACTGGCCGGTGACGTGGCCGCCGTGCTCGCCGACGAGAAGGTGCACTTCCAGATGCAGGAGGTGGCCATCGTCATTGCCGACGACCGCTACATCGCCGCCGACGCGGTGGAAGCCGTGAAGGTGGAGTACGACGAGCTGCCGGTGGTGATCGACCCGATCGACGCCCTCAAGCCCGACGCCCCGGTGCTGCGCGAGGATCTGGCCGGCAAGACCAGCGGCGCCCACGGCCCGCGCGAGCACCACAACCACATCTTCACCTGGGGCGCGGGCGATAAGGCCGCGACCGACGCGGTGTTCGCCAACGCGCCGGTGACGGTCAGCCAGCACATGTACTACCCGCGCGTGCACCCCTGCCCGCTGGAGACCTGCGGCTGCGTGGCCAGCTTCGACCCGATCAAGGGTGATCTGACCACCTACATTACCAGCCAGGCACCGCACGTGGTGCGCACTGTGGTGTCCATGCTCTCGGGCATTCCGGAATCCAAGGTCCGCATCGTCAGTCCCGACATCGGCGGCGGCTTCGGCAACAAGGTCGGCATCTACCCCGGCTACGTCTGCGCCATCGTGGCCTCCATCGTGCTGGGTCGCCCGGTCAAGTGGGTGGAGGACCGGGTGGAGAACATCTCCACCACCGCCTTTGCCCGCGACTACCACATGGACGGTGAGCTGGCCGCCACGCCCGACGGCAAGATCCTGGGCCTGCGGGTGAACGTGGTGGCCGACCACGGCGCCTTCGACGCCTGCGCCGACCCGACCAAGTTCCCGGCCGGCCTGTTCCACATCTGCTCGGGTTCCTACGACATCCCGGCTGCGCACTGCTCGGTCAAGGGCGTCTACACCAACAAGGCCCCCGGAGGCGTGGCCTACCGCTGCAGCTTCCGCGTGACCGAGGCCGTCTACCTGATCGAGCGCATGGTGGACGTGCTGGCCCAGAAGTTGAACATGGACAAGGCCGAAATCCGCGCGAAGAACTTCATCAGGAAAGAACAGTTCCCCTACACCAGCGCCTTCGGCTTCGAATACGACAGCGGTGACTACCACACGGCCCTGAAGAAGGTGCTGGACGCCGTGGACTACCCCGCGCTGCGCGCCGAGCAGGCCGCCAGGCGCGCCGACCCCAACAGCCCCACCCTGATGGGCATCGGCCTGGTGACCTTCACCGAGGTGGTCGGTGCCGGCCCGAGCAAGATGTGCGACATCCTGGGCGTGGGCATGTTCGATTCGTGCGAGATCCGCATCCACCCCACCGGCTCGGCCATCGCCCGCATGGGCACCATCACGCAGGGCCAGGGCCACCAGACCACCTACGCGCAGATCATCGCGACCGAACTGGGCATCCCCAGTGAGGTGATCCAGGTCGAGGAAGGTGACACCAGCACAGCGCCTTATGGCCTGGGCACCTACGGTTCGCGCTCCACGCCGGTGGCCGGTGCCGCCATTGCCCTGGCCGCACGCAAGATCCACGCGAAGGCGCGCAAGATCGCGGCCCACATGCTCGAAGTCAACGAGAACGACCTCGACTGGGAAGTGGACCGCTTCAAGGTCAAGGGCGACGACAGCAAGTTCAAGACCATGGCCGACATCGCCTGGCAGGCCTACCACCAGCCGCCCGCCGGCCTGGAGCCGGGGCTGGAAGCGGTGCACTACTACGACCCGCCCAACTTCACCTACCCCTTCGGCATCTACCTGTGTGTGGTCGACATCGACCGCGCCACCGGCGAGACCAAGGTCCGCCGTTTCTACGCACTGGATGACTGCGGCACACGCATCAACCCGATGATCATCGAGGGCCAGATCCACGGCGGCCTGACCGAAGGCTACGCGGTGGCCATGGGCCAGCAGATGCCGTTCGACGCGCAGGGCAACCTGCTGGGGAACACGCTGATGGATTACTTCCTGCCCACGGCCGTGGAAACGCCGCACTGGGAAACCGACCACACGGTGACACCTTCACCACACCACCCGATCGGCGCCAAGGGCGTGGCCGAGTCGCCGCACGTGGGCTCCATCCCTACCTTCACCGCCGCGGTGGTTGATGCCTTCGCCCATGTCGGCGTGACGCACCTGGACATGCCCCACACCTCCTACCGGGTGTGGAAGTCGCTCAAGGAACACAACCTGGCCCTGTAAAGGCAAGACGATCATGGAAGTCAAACTCGACAAACGCTACCCATTGGATGTGGACCCGGGCCGGGCCTGGGCCATCCTTGGCGACCTCAAGGCCGTGGCCGGCTGCATGCCCGGGGCCGAGCTGACCGAACAACTCTCCGACACGTCTTACAAGGGCGGCGTCAAGGTCAAGGTCGGTCCGGCCGTGGCCCAGTTCGGCGGCCAGGTCGACGTGCTGGAGAAGGACGAAGCGGCGCGCAAGATGGTGCTGCGCGGCAAGGGCGCGGACAAGGGCGGCTCGTCCGCCTCCATGGACCTGAGCGCGACCATCGAAGCCGACCCTGCCAACCCGGCGGCCAGCGTGCTGCACGGCGACGCGGCCGTCATCGTCAACGGCAAGTTCGCCCAGTTCGGCGGCCGCATGATGGTGCAGGTGTCCGAGATGATCCTGGTGCAGTTCGTGGAGAACTTCCGCCAGGCCGCACTGGCCCTGCCGGCGCCAGCGTCGCAAGCGATCGCAGACGACGCAGCGGTGGCGTTCGCTGGCGGTGCGGCAGAAGCCGTGGCCGAACCCGCACCTCGCAGCGCGCCGCCGGTGGCCCAGGAGATCAACGGCCTGGCCATCGCCTGGGCGCTGATCAAGAGCTGGTGGCTGGGGCTGTTCGGCAAGAAATCCTGAGCATGGACGCACCCGCCGCCACCGACCGCCAGTTGCACGAATCGCTGCAGCAGGTGGGTTACCTCGCCGACGCCGACCTGGCCACGACGGTGTGGCTGGCCGGCGAGTTGCAGCGACCCTTGCTGCTGGAAGGCGATGCGGGGGTGGGGAAGACCGCTCTGGCCACCGCGCTGGCGCAGGCCCAGGGGGCGGTGCTGGTGCGGCTGCAGTGTTTCGAGGGTCTGGACCTGGCGCAGGCGGCCTACGAATGGAACTACGGCCGCCAGCTGATGGCGATCCGCCTGCACGACGGCGAGCCCGGCACGGTCAAGGAGTCCGACGTCTTCAGCCGCGAGTTCCTGCTGGAACGGCCGCTGCTCCAGGCCATCAGCCAGGACGGCCCCTGCGTGCTGCTGATCGACGAGATTGACCGCGCCGACGAAGCCTTCGAAGCCTTCCTGCTCGAAGTGCTGGCCGACTACCAGATCACCGTGCCCGAGATCGGCACCCTGCGCGCGCGCCACATCCCGCGCGTCGTCCTCACCAGCAACGGCACGCGCGAGCTGTCCGATGCGCTGCGCCGCCGCTGCCTGTACCATCACCTGGACTACCCCACGCTGGCGCGCGAGATCGCCATCGTCAAAGCCGCCCTGCCCGACGCCGACACGCGGCTGGTGGAAGAGGCGGTGCAGTTCGTGCAGCGCCTGCGCCACGAAGACCTGAGCAAGATCCCCGGCATCGCCGAGACGCTGGACTGGGTCAATGCGCTGCACCGCCTGCACCACCACACCCTGCCCGAGGACATGGCGGTGCTGCTGACCACGCTGGGCTGTCTGCTCAAGACGCGCGAAGACCGCTTCGTGCTCGGCGCCGACCGCGCGCGCCAGCTCATCGAGGGCCGGCGCACCGTGGGCGTGGCCGAAAAAGCCCCGGCCAACGCCGCCGCGTCATGAACCACACGCCCGCATTCGCCCCCACCGAAACGCTCGCCGGTTTCGCGGCCCTGCTGCGCGACCACGGGCTGACGGTGGGCGTGGCCGAGCAGCGGGCCATACTGCAGGCCGCCCTGGCGCTCGGTGCGCTCAACGGTGCGCGCCTGAACGCGGCCTGGCGCGCGATCGCCTGCCACAGCGCGCGCGAATGGAAGCTCTGGCCCGACCTCTTTGACCGCTACTGGCACCCCGAGCGGGTGCGCGGCACGGTGCGCGTGAGTGGGCAGACTCGGCCCTCGCGCGACCTGCGCCAGTCGGTGCAGCAGATGCGCGAGCAGATGGATGCGGCGCAACAAGCGCCCACGCCTGCCAGGTCAGCACCGCAGACCGCCGCCGATGCACCGCAGGCCGGCGCGGGCGACAGCGAAGCCGGCAGCCCGCGTGCCATGGGCGGCGCCAGCCGCAGCGCACCACAGCTCGAAGCCCTGCACCAACGCGACGGTCAGATGTGGCTGCCGCAGGAGCTGGGCACGCTGCAGCGTCTGGCGCGCCAGATCACCGCGCAACTGCGCCCGCTGCCCACGCGGCGCTGGCGCGGCGTGCACCGCGGCCAGCGGCTGGACCTGCGCCAGACCCTGCGCCGCAGCGTGGCCTGGGGCGGCGAGCCGCTGGCCCCCGCCTGGCAGGTGCGGCGCGAGGAACCGCCGCGCCTGTTCATCCTGGCCGACGTGAGCCGATCGATGGAGGCGCACGCCGCGCTGTTCCTGCGCGTGGCGCGGGCCTTTGCGATGGAAGCGCAAGCCCGCGTGTTCGTCTTCCACACCCGGCTGGCCGAAGTGACGCCGCTGATGCAGCGCGACTCGGCCACGGTGCAGGAAAAGATCAACGCGGTCACCGCCGGCTTCGGTGCCGGCACCCGCATCGCCGCCAGCCTGCAGGACTTTGCCCGCACCCACGCCCGCGCCCAGCTGCGGCGCGGCGCCCGCGTGTGGGTAATGTCCGACGGCTTCGACACCGACGCGCCCGAACAGCTGGCCGAGGCGCTGCAGGCGCTGCGCGGCCGCGGCGCGCGCATCACCTGGTTTCACCCCACGCGCGGCGTGCCCGCCGCTGCTGCGGTGCAGGGCGCGCGCACACACATCCACCGCTTCGTGCCGCTGGCCAGCCTGGCCGACCTGGTAGCGGCCAAGCCCCTGCTTCACTGAAGGAGACACACCATGAACCGCAACCAATGGATCGCCGACGCCGCCCGGCTGCAAGCCGAAGACCGGCCCTTTGCCCTGGTCACCGTGCTGCGCGCGCAGGCGCCCACCTCGGCCAAGGCCGGCGACAAGGCCCTGGTCACCGCCGACGGCCAGATCCACGGCTGGATCGGCGGCGGCTGCGCACAGCCGGCGGTGGTCAAGACCGTGCGCCAGGCCCTGGCCAGCGGCCAGCCGCAGAGCATCCGCATCGCACCCACCGACGAAACCGCCGAGCGCACGCTGGGCGACGTGCTGGAGTTCGGCATGGCCTGCCACTCGGGCGGCACGCTGGAACTGTTCGTCGACCCGGTGCTGCCCGCACCGCAGCTGGTGGTGTTCGGTGACTCGCCGGTAGCGCGCGCGCTGACCGGGTTGGCGCCGCGCATCGGCCTGCAGACGGTGCTGGTGGCCGAGGGCGCGCAGGCGGCCGACTTCCCCGACGCGGCGCGCGTGGTGGGCAGCGACCGCACCGACACCGTCACCCAGGCCCTGCCCGCCGGCGGCCTGGTGGTCGTCGCCACGCAGGGCCGGCGCGACCTGCAGGCCCTGCGCGCCGCGCTGGCGCTGCAGCCGCAGACCCTGTGGTTCGTGGCCAGCGAGCGCAAGGCCGGCGTGCTGCGCGAGAGCCTGGTGGGCGCGGGCGAAGATCCGGCGCGGGTGGCCGCCATCGTGGCGCCGGCCGGGGAACCGATCGGCGCGCAGACGCCAGAAGAGATCGCGCTGGCGGTGCTGGCCACCGTGGTCGCGGCGCGGCGCGGCCGGCCGGTGCGCGCCTCTGCCCCGGTGACCGAGAAAACAGCGCCGAAGTTCAAGCTCGATTTGCCTCCGATGGAAATGGGCAGCTGTTGCGGCGGTGGCGCCTCGAAGGCCGCCGACGCAGAATCGACCGGGGAAGCGGCACCGCCGGTGGTGGCCGCCAAGTCCTGTTGTGGAGGAAGCTGACGTGGGTTGCATTCTCAAAGGCGGAGGCGGCCTTTACAGCCGCGTGGTGGTGGGTGCGGTGCTGCTGGCGGCCGGCTCGGCCACGCGCATGGGGAACAAGCCCAAGTGCCTGCTGGAGCTGGGCGGCGTGCCCCTGATCCGGCGCCAATTGATTGCCCTCTCGGGTGCGGGCGTGGACGAGCTGGTGGTGGTGCTGGGGCACTACGCCGACCGCATCGAGCCGGTGGTGCGCGACTTCCCGGTCACGCTGGTGCGCAATCCCGACCCGGACGCCGGCCAGGTGTCGTCGCTTCGGCTCGGCCTGCAGGCGCTGGCCGGCAAGATCGACACCGTGCTGGTGGCGCTGGCCGACCAGCCCCTGATCAACTCGCAGGACATCAACGATCTGATCGGCGCCTACAAGAAGCGTCCGGCCGGCACCGAGGTCGTGCAGCCCACGGTGGACGGCCTGCCCGGCAACCCCGTGATGTTCAGCCAGAGCGTGCGCGAGCAGATCCTGGCCGGCGAGGCGCGCGTCGGCTGCAAGCAGTGGCAGGCGGCGCATCCGGAGGCGGTGCACGCCTGGGCCACGACCAACACCCGCTACCGCACCGATGTGGACAGCCCCGAGGACATCGAGGCCCTGGCCGCCCGCACCGGCCACCGCCTGCGCTGGCCCGCCGACCTGATGACCGAAGCCTGAACCGCACGGTACGTCATGGCACCCGATCCGCTGCTGCCGCTCTGGTCCACGCCGGTGGGTGTGCACCGCTGCGCGCAGGCCGATGAGATCAACCCGCTGCTGGTGCGGGTGTTCCGCACGCTGCGGGCCACCGACGACGGTGCCGACCCGGCCGCCGCCTTCTACGCCAGCCGCGACGACCTGCTGCAGCGCGTGCACCTGCCCGAGTGGGACGCGCTGTTGCGCTTCATCGTCGACGGTCTGCGCCAGACCGTGGCGCTGGCCAACCAGGGCGCCTGGCCCGAGGCCACGCCCGGCCTGCAGATCGCACTGCGCGGCGTCTGGTTTCAGATCGCCAACCGCGGCAGCCACCACGACGTGCACACCCACGGCAACTGTTCGTGGTCGGGCGTGTACTGCCTGCAGGTGGACGACGACGCGCAGCGCCCCACCCACCCGCTGCTGGGCGCGACCAACGGCGTGACCCGTTTTTACGGCCCGCACTTCAACCACCTGGGCGGCGCGCACATGGATTTCGGCAACGCCTACCTGCAGTCGGCGCACCTCGACATCCCACCAGTGCCGGGCCAGCTCATCGTCTTCCCGTCCTGGCTGCCGCACCAGGCCATGCCCTACGACGGCGCAACCGACCGGGTCATCGTCTCGTTCAACGCCAGCGTGCACGCCGCCTCGGGCAGCGACCAGCTGCACGGCTACAGCCATGTCTGAGCGACTGCACCCCGCGCTCCACGCAACGCTGCGCCAGGCCGACGCGCTGGCCGCCTGGCTGCTGCTGGGCTGGCTGGGCCAGCGCCTGGGCTGGTCGGTGGCCAGCGGCGTGCTGCCGGTGGTGGTCTGGTGGGTGGTGCGTTGCGGCGGCACCGCGCTGGTCACACACGGCGCGGTTCCCCGGACCTGGCCGCGGGCCTGCGCGGCGGGGGCCCTGGGGCTGTTGGTCTCGCTGGCGCTGCTCCCCGCCGGCCACGCGGCGCTGGCGTGTCTGCTGCTGGGCTCGGCGCTGTGGGGCGCCTGGAGCGCCGCGCTCGCCGCCGGCGACAACACCCCCACCCTGGCCGGCCAGGCCATGGGCCTGATGATGGGCAGCCTGTGGCTGTCCAGCCAGTGGTGCCTGGGACCGGGCTGGACCGACGCCCAGGCGGTGGCGCTGCACATCGGGCTGATGACCGGACTGCCCCTGCTGGTGGCCGCGGCCCGTCGGTACGACCCAGTGTGCCTGCGCGCCTCCTCGCGCCTGCTGGCCGCGCTGCTGGCCACCGGCGCGCTGCTGCTGGCCGGCGCCAGCGGTACCGAAGGGCGGCTGGCGGGCATGGTGCTGCTGGTGATGGCGTGGTCGCTCGGCGCGGGCGCACCGACCTCCGCCCGCTCACCGCTGCCGGCCGCCCTGGGCCCCGCACTGCTGCTGGCCGTGGGCCTGGGCAGCCCCACGCTCGGCCCCCAGTCGCTTCAATGGGCCTACGGTGTGCTGGGTGTCCTGGCCCTCTGGGCCGCGTGCGGCAAACGCCTGGCGGATGATCCTCTCGCCCCGCCACCCCTGACCTGGAAGGACGCTTCATGAACAGCCTCGACATCGATGTCATCCGCACCGCCCTGGACTGGCAGTCGCGCGGCCAGCGCGTGGTCATGGGCACGGTGGTGCGCACCTGGGGCTCGGCTCCGCGCCCGCCGGGTTCGCTCATGGTCATCCGCGACGACGGCCAGGTGGCCGGATCGGTCTCGGGTGGCTGCATCGAGGACGACCTGATCGGTCGCGTGGCGCGCGGCGAGCTGGCGCTGAGAAAGCCCGAGACCACGACCTACGGCGAGACGGCCGAAGAGTCGCGGCGCTTCGGCCTGCCCTGCGGCGGCACGGTGCAGCTGGTGCTGGAGCCGCTCTCGCCCGCCTCGCAGCTGCGCGAACTGCTGGCCGCCATCGAAGGCCACCAGCGGGTGCAGCGCCGGCTGGACATGGCCACCGGCCTGGCGCAACTGGCGCCTGCCGACGAAGGTGACCGCGTGCGCTTTGACGGCCAGATGCTGACCACGGTGCACGGCCCTAGGCTGCGCCTGCTGATCATCGGCGGCGGCCAGCTCTCGCGCTACTTGGCGACCATGGCGGTGATGCTGGACTACCAGGTGACGGTGTGCGAACCGCGCGAGGAGTACCACGAGGGCTGGGAACGCATGGAAGGTGTGGCGCTGTCGACCACCATGCCCGACGACCTGGTGCTGGCCATGCGGCTGGACGAACACAGCGCGGTGGTGGCGGTGACGCACGACCCCAAGCTGGACGACCTGGCGCTGATGGAGGCGCTGCGCACGCCGGCCTTCTATGTGGGCGCGCTGGGCTCGCTGCAGAACAACGCGAAGCGGCGCGAGCGCCTGCGGGAGTTCGACGTGAGCGAGGAGGAGGCCGCGCGCCTGCACGGCCCGGTGGGCCTGAACCTCGGCGCACTGACGCCGCCGGAGATCGCGATGAGCATCGTCGCCGAGATGACGGCCATCCGCCGCGGCATGGACCTGAGCGGGCCGCTGAGCAACTGGTCGGGCTCTAAGACGGTCTGCCTGACCTGCTGACGCGCGGGTCGGCCTCGCGCCCCATGTGGCGCGATTGTTCAAGACCGCACCGGCCTGTGTGCGGCACATTGCACGCGTGTTCACCACGCGGAGGCCCTCATGCAGATCCAGGTCAACCACAGCGTCCGGGAGGTCCCTCCCGATTGGCGGGACGAAAGCCTGCTGGTGGTGCTGCGCGAGGCGCTGGGCCTCACCGGCACCCGGTTCGGCTGCGGCGCGGGCCAGTGCGGGGCCTGCACGGTGCTGATCGACGGCCAGCCGCGGCGCGCCTGCCTCATGCCGGTGGCGGCGTTGGGCGCCGCCCGCGTGGAGACCATCGAGGGCCTGGCGGCCCCGGACGGTGGCCTGCACCCGGTGCAGCAGGCCTGGCTGGACCAGGCCACGCCGCAGTGCGGCTACTGCCAGTCGGGGCAGATCATGGCCACGGTGGCGCTGCTGCGAACCCACCCGTCCCCGACGGCGGCGGACATCGACGCGGCCCTGTCCGGCAACCTCTGCCGCTGCGGCACCCAGCAGCGCATCCGGGCCTCGGTGCTGCGCGCCGCGCAGGCCACCGGGAGCGGGCAATGAAGCGGCGGCACTTCCTGCAGGCCGGGGGTGTGCTGACCGTGGGCTTTGTCGCCGGCTGTTCCATCCCTGTGATCCCCAAGCGCCCGGCGGCGGCCTACGACGATGCACTGGGCTGGGTCCGACACGCCAACGGACACTACGAGCTGCTGCTGCCGCGCGCCGAGATGGGCCAGAACATCGCCACCGCGCTCAAGCAGGTGGCCTGCGACGAACTCGGTGTGGACTGGGACCGCGTCACCCTGCGGCTGCCGCACACCCAGGACATACCCCGCGTGCGCGCCACCGTGGGCAGCGAATCGGTCAAGGACTTCGCGCTGCCGCTCGCGCAGGCCTGCGCCACGCTGCGCGACGCACTCGCGGCCAGCCACACCACGGGCGTGCGCAGCGCCGAGCCCCGACCGATGAACGAGCTGCGCGCGTTCCGGCCCGGCGCCCGCCTCGTGGGCCGGCGCGTGCCGCTGGAACAGGGGCGCGCCATCGTCACCGGCGCCCCGCTGTACGCGGCCGACGTGCGCCTGCCCGGCATGGTGTTTGGCCGGGTGCTGCGCGCCCCGGTTTCCGCCGACCGGCCGTCGCGGCTGGCGGGCTGGAACGAGGCCGCGGCGCGCGCCGTGCCGGGGTTCGTGGCCCTCGTGCAGGACGAGCGCCTGATGCAGCGGCTCAGTCCGGGGCTGGGCATCGTGGCGCGCACCCCCGGGACGCTGGACCGGATCGAGGCCGCGCTGGCACCCCGCTGGCAGCACGACGACGCCTTCGAGCAGGCCGACATCGACCGGCTGATCGACATCGACCGCCACCTGGCCGGCGGCAGGCTGGGGAACCAGATCCACGACGACGCCATCGACCGCAGCGCTGCCTGGGACCTGGACCTGCGCATCGACACGCCGCTGGCGGCGCACAACGCCATCGAGCCGCGCGCCGCGGTGGCCGCGAAGGGCGCGGACGGCGTGCTGGAGGTCTGGGCCGGCACACAGGACGCGTTCTATGTGCGCGACGTGATCGCCCGCAGCCTCGGGCTGGACGAGGCCGGCGTGCGCGTGCAGGCATGCCGGGTGGGCGGCGCGTTCGGTGGGCGCACCCTGTGCACGGTGGAGCTGGAGGCTGCCGTGCTGGCCCACGCCATCGGCGCGCCCGTCAAGGTGCAGTGGACCCGCGCCCAGGAGTACCGGCAGGGCTTCCACCGGCCGCCGTCGAGCCACCGCATCCGTGCCCGCGTGCGCGACGGCGAGCTGGTCGACTGGTGGCACGCGTTCTCCAGCAGCCACATCCTGTTCACCAACGCCGGCATGCCGGTCTGGATGCAGCGGCTGGCCGACCTGGTGGGCGACCGCGGCGTGGCGCGCGGCGCCGACCTGCCCTACCGCGCCCAGCGCCGCCGCACCGAGTTCGCGGTGACGCGGCTGCCGGTGTTCACCGGCCCCTGGCGCGGCCTGGGCGCCGGCCCCAACGCGCTGGCGATCGAGTCGGCCATCGACGAGTGCGCCCGCCTGGCGGGCGCCGATCCGGTGGCATTCCGCCTGCGCCACATCGGCGAGCCGCGCCTGGCGCGCGTGCTGCGCACCGTGGTCGACGGGGTGCCGGCGCCGGCGCCCGCCGCCGGGAACGACCGCATTGGCCGCGGCGTGGCCTGCGGCACCTACAAGGCCAGCAGCCATGCCGCCGTGCTCGCGGAGGTGCGCGTGGCGCCCGACGGCACGGTGGTGGTGACCCGGCTGCGCTGCGCCCACGACTGCGGCACCGTGATCAACCCCGACCAGGTGCGCGCCCAGTGCGAAGGCAACCTGGTCTGGGGCCTGGGCATGGTGCTGCACGACGGTCTGACGGCGGCCGGCTCGCGCATCGCCGCCGGCAGCCTGGGCGAGGCGCCGGTGCCGAGCCTGCGCGACACTTCACCCATGGACATCGTGCTGATCGACGACGACGGCCCGCCCGCCGGGGCCGGTGAAACCGCCATCGTGGCCGCGGCCGGCGCCATTGCCAACGCCATCCGGGACGCCACCGGCGTGCGCCTCACCCGCTTTCCGGTGGACGCATCGCAGCTGGCCCGGCGCACCCCATGAACGACTTTGCCTCGGCCGCGATGCTCCGGCTGGTGGCCCACGGCCTGCGGCACCAGGGCCACGCACCACCGCCGCCGGTTGCGGCGCGGCATGGGCTTGTGGCGCTGGACGACAAGCGCGCCCTGCTGGCGGGGCTGTGGCCGTCGATCGGCCCGGCGGGCCTGGCGCGCATCGGCGACGCGATCCGGGAGCTGCCCGAAGAACCCACGCTGCGGGCGCTGGTGCTCGCGACGGACCCCTGGGACCTGCTGGCGCGGTGGCAGCGGCTGGAACGCTTTGTCCATGCCCGGCACCGCACCCGCGTGGAGGCCCTGGGCCCCGGTCGCGTGCGGCTGCAGCACCTGTCCCTGTCGCCCGGCCAGCGACCCACCGCGGCCGAGGACGTGCTGGTGTTCGGCCTGCTGGTCGCCCTGTGCGAGCGGGTGGCGGGGCGGCCGGTGCAGGCCCGCCCGGTGGGCGGCCGGCACTGGCTGCGGCGGGACGGCCAATGGCGCGACGGCCCCTGGCCGCAGACCCTGCACACCTGGGAACTGCGCTGGGATGCCGCGGATGTGGCCGGGGACCCGCACCCGCCCGAGGCTCACCCGGCGTCCGGCGACCGGTGGCTCGAGGCCTTGCACACCGCCCTGCGCGCCGACCCCGGACGCCCGTGGCGGGTGGACGACCTGGCCCGCGTCTGTGCGCTGTCGGCCCGCAGCCTGCAGCGCCACCTGGCCCGGCGGCAGCTGTGCTTCTCCGGCCTGCTGACCGCCGCCCGGGTGCAGTGTGCGGCGGACCTGCTCACCACCAGCGGGCTGTCGGTGGCCGAGGTGGGCTACCACTGCGGCTTCGCCGACCAGCCGCACTTTTCACGGCAGTTCCGGCAATCCACCGCCATGACACCGGCCCGCTACCGGGCGCAGTTCGCCCGCGCCGACTGAGCGGCGCCGGGCCGCCCTCAGTCGAACTGCCAGTCGGCGCCCACGGCCTGCCCGACCTTCAGCACCAGGCCATCGCCCTCCAGCACGATCGCGTTCATGCCGAAGGTGATGGCGCCGTTCAGGCGCGGGTCCTGCCGGTAGGCCTGCAGCGCGTCGCTGACCGCGGGGGTCGAGGTGGCGGTCACCGGGTCGATGTTCGGGATCGGGCAGCGCGCGCAGGGCTTGACGTTCTCCAGCGCGGCCACGCCGCCGTCCGTCTGCACCCGCCAGCCGGCGATGCGGTCCTCGTCGTGCGGCTCCACGTCGGACAGCACGATGTTCGGCCGGAAGCGCCGCAGGTCCACCGGCGCCTCGCCCGCGGCCGCCAGCCGCGCGTTCAGCCCATCCAGCGAGGCGGTGCTGGCCACCAGCACGCCGAAGCCGTCGGCGAACTGCGTCACAGATTCGCGGCCGCCGGTCCATTTCTGGCTGCACAGGCGCCGCACCTCCGGATCGAAGCGCACCAGGCGCAGTTTTTTCAGGTCCTGAGGCGCGTCCGGCCCGAGGAAGTCGGAGAACCACTGCGCCGCCAGGTCGCCCATGTCCCAGGCGTCGACCTCGTCGTCCCAGACCCGCACGCGGCGCGGCGACTCCACGCCATCCAGCGACAGGTGCAGCGCCAGCATGCCCGGCGCGCGCAGCACCAGCTGGTCGAGCTTGAACGCGGGCTGGATCAGCGCCATGCGCGGCAACTCGCGCTGGGTCACGAACCCGCCCTGCGCGTCCACCACCATCCAGGCGCGGTCCCATTCGAGGCCGGTCGGCGTGAGCACCGCCTGCTCCAGCGGAACGCCAGCGCAGGACTTGACGGGGTAGACCCAGAGCTGGGCGATGCGGGCCTGGACATCGGCGGCGGCCACAGGGGACTCGGTGAGGGTGTTCATGCCCGGATTGTGGCCTGCTCCTAAAATCCCCGGATGGCTCTCCCCTCCCCGTCTCCGGCCGCCGCGCGGCGTTTTGATGTGTGCATCCGTGGCGCCGGCGTGGTCGGGCAGACCCTGGCCCTGCTGCTGGCGCGCGAGCGCCTGAAGGTGGCGCTGGTGGCTTCTCCCCGCCCCCCTGCCGCCGCCCCCGACGTCCGGGCCTATGCCCTCAACACCAGCGCCCGCGCCCTGCTGCAGTCGCTGCGGGCCTGGCCCGAAGACGGCGACGCCGGGCCCGCGGCCGTGACGCCCGTCAGCCGCATGGAGGTGCACGGCGACGACGGCGGCGACCTGCACTTCTCGGCCGCCGACCAGGGCGTGGAGGCGCTGACCTGGATCGTGGACGTGCCGGCGCTGGAAAAGCGCCTGGCCGATGCCATCAGCTTCCAGTGTGGCATCGAGCGCGTGAACGAACCCGTGCCGGCGGCGCTGACCGTGGTCTGCGAGGGCAAGCGCAGCGCCACCCGCGAGGAACTGGGCCTGGAATTCGACGTCCGCCCCTACCCGCACAAGGCGGTGGCCGCCCGCCTGACCACCGAACAGCCCCACGGCGGCGTCGCGCGCCAGTGGTTCGCCCGTGGAGAAATCCTCGCCCTGCTGCCGCTGGACGGTGCGCAGGGGAACTCCGTGGCGCTGGTCTGGTCTGTCCCTGCTCAGCAATCCGAAGAATGGCTGGCCGCCGATCCCCAGGCGCTGGCACAGGCGGTGCAGGAACGTTGTGGTTCGGCGCTGGGCGGCATGCAGTTGCAGGGTCCGGCCCAGGCCTGGCCGCTGGAGCTTTCCCGGGCCCGGCGCTGGATCGCGCAGACGGCGCAGGGCAGTGTGGCGCTGGCCGGTGACGCGGCCCACGCCATGCACCCGCTGGCCGGGCAGGGCCTGAACGTCGGCCTGGCCGACGCGGCAAAACTGGCGCGCGTGGTCCACGAGCGCGAGTTCTGGCGCGAACTGGGCGACCTCAAGCTGCTGCGCCGCTACGAGCGCGCGCGGCAGGCCGAGGTGGGCGCCATGGGCTGGCTGACCGATGGCCTGTTCGGGCTGTTCGGCCAGACCGACAGCCGCGTGCAGGCGCTGCGCAACTGGGGCATGAGCGGCGTCGACCGTCTCGGACCGCTGAAACACTGGCTGGCCCGCAAGGCCATGGGCCAGACGGCCTGAACCGCTGTCGGCCCCCGATCAACCTTCACGCCACAGGCGAACCCATGAAATTCCTCAACACTTCCGCCATTGCGCTCGCCCTGGCCCTCGCCAGCCTGGGTGCCTTCGCGCAGGAAGCCACCATCCGCAAGAACCTGACCGAGCGCCTGCCCAAGCTGCCGCCCATCGACGAGATCAGCAAGACCCCGATGGAAGGCCTGTACGAGGTGCGCGTCAACCAGAGCGAGATCTTCTACACCGACGCGCAGGGCAACTTCCTGATCCAGGGCAACCTGATCGACGTGCGTGCCCAGGAAGACCTGACCGAGAAGCGCCAGGCCAAGCTGACCGAGATCGACTTCAAGGACCTGCCGATCAAGGACGCCTTCACCATCGTGCGCGGCAACGGCAAGCGCAAGGTGGCCGTGTTCGAAGACCCGAACTGCGGCTACTGCAAGCGCTTCGAGCGCGACCTGACCAAGATCGACAACGTCACCGTGCACGTCTTCCTCTACCCGATCCTGAGCCAGGATTCGGTCGACAAGTCGCGCAACATCTGGTGCGCCAAGGACAAGGGCAAGGCCTTCCTCGACTGGATGGTCAAGGACGTGACGCCGGCGGCCGCCAGCTGCGACACCGCCGCCCTGGCCCGCAACCTGGAGTTCGGCAAGAAGAACCGCATCACCGGCACGCCGACCCTGATCTTCGCCAACGGCACCCGCGTGCCGGGCGCCATCGGCGCCGACCGTGTCGAGAAGCTGCTGGCCGAAGCCAAGTAAAACGCCCTCAAGAAAACGCCGCCTCGCCGATGACCCTGCCTTTACACGACCCCGACGACGCGGCGCTGGCCCGCACCCTGGGCCAGGCCGGTCTGATTCCCTTCGTCATGCTGGCGGCGCTGCTGTGGCTGGTGGACGTGGCCCTGCAGCCCTGGGTGGCCATCGCGCTGACCGGCTACGCGGCGCTGATCATCTCGTTCCTCGGCGGCATTCACTGGGGCATCGGCTGGCTCGGTGGCCGCCATGAACGTGGGCTGCCGCACGTCCCGCACCACCAGCGCAACCACTTTCTCTGGGGCATCGTGCCCTCGCTGCTGGCCTGGCCCGGGCTGCTGATGCCCGCCTTCGCGGGCCTGGCCTGGCTGGGCTTCGTGCTGATCATCTGCTACCTGGCCGACCGCACGCTCTACCGCCGCGCCGGCCTGGAGGCCTGGCTCACGCTGCGCTTCCGTCTTTCTTCCATCGCAGCGCTGAGCTGCTTCATCGGCGCGGGAGCCCTGTGAGCCGCAACAAACCCACGACCCCTGCCCTGCACTACCGTGTCGAGCCGCTGAACCACCGCGCCCACCTGTTCGCGGTCACCCTCGACATCACCCGTCCGGCCAGATCACAGAAACTCACGCTGCCGGTCTGGATTCCGGGCAGCTACCTGGTGCGCGAGTTTTCGCAGCACCTGCAGCACCTGAGCGCGACGCAGGGCGGCGAGGCGCTGGCGGTGAAACAGCTCGACAAGCACCGCTGGCAGGTGGACAACGACGGCCAGCGCACGCTCAGCCTGCGCTGGGAGGTCTACGCCTTCGACGCCTCGGTGCGCACCGCCTTCCTGGACGCCACGCGCGGCTTCTTCAACGCCACCAGCCTGTGCCTGATGGTGGCCGGCCGCGAGGACGAGCCGCACGCCATCGAGATCCAGCCGGGTGATGCGCCCGCCGGCTGGCAGGTCGCCACCGGCCTGAGCCCGGTGAAGGCCAACGAGCAGGGCTTCGGCACCTACCTGGCCCAGAACTACGACGAACTCGCCGACTGCCCGGTGGAGATGGGCACGTTCTGGAGCGGCGAGTTCAGCGCCTGCGGCGTGCCGCACCGCTTCGTGGTCAGCGGCGCGGGCGGCTGGTTCGACGGCCAGCGCCTGCTGGACGACACGCGCCGCATCTGCGAGGCGCAGATCCGCTTCTGGCACGGTGACGGCCAGCCGCCCTACGAGCGCTACGTCTTCATGCTGCACGCCAGCGGCGAGGGCTACGGCGGACTGGAACACCGCAACTCGACCGCGCTCATCGCCCAGCGCACCGACCTGCCCAAGATCAGCGCCAAGGACGCCAAGCCCGCCGCCCTCAAGGCCACCGACGGCTACACCACGTTGCTGGGCCTGATCAGCCACGAGTACTTCCACACCTGGAACGTCAAGCGCCTGCGGCCGGCCGAGTTCAAGCGCTACGACTACACGCGCGAGAACCACACCGAGCTGCTGTGGTTCTTCGAAGGTTTCACCAGCTACTACGACGACCTGTTCCTGCGCCGCGCCGGCCTGATCGACGACGCCACCTACCTGCAGCTGGTGACCAAGACCATCAACCAGGTGCAGCAGAGCCCGGGCCAGCGCGTGCAGAGCGTGGCCCAGGCCAGCTTCGACGCCTGGACCCGCTACTACCGCGTGGGCGAGAACACGCCCAACGCCACCATCAGCTACTACACCAAAGGTGCGCTGGTGGCGATGTGTCTGGACCTGACGCTGCGTGCCGAAGGCCGCGGTTCGCTGGACGAGGTGATGCGCGCACTCTGGCACCGCACGCAGGGTGGGCCGATGCGCGAGTCCGACCTGTCCACGGTGCTGCGCCAGCTCGGCAAGCGCAGTTTCGCCGCCGAACTGGCCCAGTGGGTGCACGGCACGGCCGACCTGCCGGTGCTGGACCTGCTGGCGGCGGCCGGCGCCAAGGTGCACCGCGACAAGGCGCCGCTGGCGCAATCGCTAGGCCTGCGCGTTGCAGCCGACAGCAGTGGCCTGACGGTCAAGAACGTGCTGCGCGGCGGCGCGGGCGAGGCGGCCGGCCTGGCGGCGGGCGACGAGTGGCTGGGCGTGGAATTCGCCCCCGCGCGGCGCGGCCTGCCGGCCGAGGCCTGGCGCGTGCGCAAGCTCGACGAAGTGGCGGCCCTGCGCGGCACCCGCAGCGCGCTCACGGCCCTGGTTTCGCGCGACGGGCGGTTGCTGCGCTGCTCGCTGACCTGGCCCGCCGACGACACCGCCGTGCGGCTGACGGTCGAGGACGCTGCCCGCCTGGGCGACTGGCTGACCCGCTGCTCCACCGGCTGAGCAGCGCCCGGCCGCCTCAGTGGCGCGGCAGTTGCGGCACGATCTCCTGGTCGAACCGCTGCACCGTGGCCGCGCCCCGGTAGTTCTGCAGTGCTTCGCGCACGCGGGGCAGCTGGGCCTGCAGCTCGGCCGCTGTCTTGCAGGACTCGACCTTGATCGCCGTCAGCTCGCCCATGGGTCCTGCGACATCGTTGATGAAACGGACCACCAGGCGGCGCGCGTCCAGGAAGGGCAGGGTTGGCGACACCGTTGCCGCGGGTGCAGCCGCGGCGGTGGAAGACGAGGCAGTGGACAACGCTGGCGCTGCGACCGGTGCAGGCGGGCTGTCGGCCAGCGGGGCAGTGCTGAACGGCTGCCCATTCGGGTCATGGGGTGCGATCCAGCCGTGCTCCAGCAACTGCTCCAGCAAGGCCGCACCGCCGCCCAGGCCCGCCCCGAGCTTGTCGAGCTCGGCGACGTTGCGCTTGCCATCCACGAGGATCAGCATGGACCGCAGGCGGGGCCCGAGCTCCGGCGCCCGGCGCGCCATCGCATCCCGGCCTTTATCGGTCTTGACGAGCAGTGTGTTCTTGTCCATGAAACCCCAACAGATGGCAAGCAATGTAGCCACCGTGCTCCCAATCGAATAGCGGGGTTTAACCTGTAGCCCAAAGAATTACTTACGGCAGACTGACAAATTTCGCAAGCACGCCGCAGACATCACCTGGGCCGCCGGTCGACCACCTGTTTGGCCTTGCCCGAGCATTTTCCACTCGACCAGATCATCTTCAGGTCCACGTTTTTCAAGCTGGGCGGACATACTTCACGCCGCGCATCATCATCAGCAAGCTGCTGCGGCGGGTTCCGGCGAATCTCCCTGCCATAGTGACTTGTTTGTATTACATCAAGGGAAGCCAAATGTCACACACACCTGCGCAGCATCGGCCTGCTTGGCTGAGCCTGCTTGCGTTGGCCACCAGCGCTGCACTTTTGCTCAGCGCATGCGGGGGGGCCGCTGAGGGCGGGACCGCCAAGTCCGAAGACAGCGCCATGACCACCCCTGAAGAGTCATTGCAACGCCTGGAACAAGGATCTGCACTGAACACACAGGACCTTGAACATGCACGCCAGGAAGCAGCGTCAATCTCGCCCGACACACCACTCCGAGCTGGGCAGCCGGCCCCCTCAGCAGCCTACAAGTCCGGTTTGATCGCACAAAAAGCCAGCACCTTGCTGCTGCCGGTCTACCGCTTTTTCAACGCAGGCACGGGCACCCACTTCTACACCAGCGACCCCAGCGAGCGCGACTCTGTCATCGCCCACTTGCCCAGTTTCAGCTTCGAGGGCATGGCATTTTTTGCCGCCTCCAGTGCTTCGGCTGGATTGAAGCCGGTCTACCGTTTCCTCAACACGCAAAACGGCGTGCACTTCTACACCATCAGCGAAAGCGAGCGGGTGCACATTGAAGCCAGCCTGCCTCAGTACAGGCTGGAGGGCGTGGCCTTTTATGCCAGCCAGGTGGCGGGCGCAGGCTTCAAGCCGCTTTACCGCTTCTTCCGGTCCGGCTCGGGCACCCATTTCTACACCGCCAGCGACGCCGAACGGCAGCAAGTGCAGGCCGCGCAGAGTGACACCTACCGCTTCGAGGGAGTGGGCTACTACGTAATGAGTGAAGGCTTCAGCGTTGCTGCGTCGCGGATCTTTGTTGCAACCGATGGCAGCACCGGCTACGAACTTTGGTCCACCGATGGCACACAAGCAGGCACGACGTTGGTCAAAGACATCTTTACCGGAAGCCCAAGCGGCTATCCCTCAGAGTTCACGCAACTCAACGGGGTCTATATCTTCTCGGGCACCGACAGCACCCACGGCGCCGAACTTTGGAAAACCGACGGAACCACTACCGGCACGGTCATGCTGAAAGACATCAACCCCGGCATCTCGTACAGCGCCCCCATTCACTTCACATTGTTCGACGGAGCCTTGTACTTTCGGGCTCGCGACAGCATCCACGGCGAGCAGTTGTGGAAAACCGACGGAACGGAAGCGGGCACAGAGATGGTCACCGGCGCAGGCGCGGTCGCAACAGGCAACTACCCAACGCAGCTCACCGTATTCAACGGCGCCCTGTACTACCAAGCCTACGACAACACCAACGGCTTCGAACTGTGGAAAAGCGATGGCACTGCTGCTGGCACCGTGCTCGTCAAGGACATCAATCCCGGAGCTGTGGGCAGCTCTCCAGTTGACCTCAACGTGTTCAACGGTGCCCTTTACTTCAAGGCCCACAACGGCAGCAATGGCTATGAGCTTTGGAAAACCGATGGTACCGAAGCCGGTACGGTGTTGGTCAAAGACATCCACCCGGGAGCGAACGGCAGTCACCCTGCAGACTTCACGGTATTCGATGACGCTTTGTATTTCACAGCCTTCCAGAGCGACGATGACGTCGAGCTATGGAGAACCGATGGCACCGAAACCGGTACGGTGATGGTCAAGGACATCAACCCAGGGCTGTCGCGGAACGCGCCTGTCGAACCGACGGTCTTCAACGGCGCGCTCTACTTCATGGCCGACGACGGCAGCAACGGCTACGAATTGTGGAAATCCGATGGCACCGAAACCGGTACGGTGTTGGTCAAAGACATCCACCCAGGTTCGGGTGGCAGTTACCGCACCCCGTCCTGGTATTACAGCGGGGAGGTGCCGGGGTTCACGGTATTCAACGGTGCTCTCTACTTCTTGGCCAACGACGGCAACAGTGGCTATGAACTTTGGAAGTCCGACGGCACATCGGTGGGCACTACGATGGTCAAAGACATCTTTCCAGGGTCAGGCAGCAGCTCGCCCTATAGCTTCAGGGCGTTCAATGACGCACTGTTCTTTTCGGCCAACGATGGCATCCACGGCGTGGAACTGTGGACCACCGATGGCACGTCGGCGGGCACTTTCATGGTCAAAGACATTAACCCGAACGACGGCCCGATCGGAAGCTCGCACCCCAACCTTGGCTGGTAAAAGCAGACACACAAGCGGGCGCTTGAAGCGCCTCGCGTTGCTTCCAACACTTCAACACCGCAGCCCCTCTGGGTGAGCGGGACCGGCAGAACACGGACCTCGGACGCCGCCAGAGCGTGTCGGCTCGACTCAATGCTTGCGCAAATCCACCACCCGCTTGGCCTTGCCCTGGCTGCGCTCCACACCGCCTTCGGGCTGGAGCGACACCTCGACGCTGGAGCCGACGTAGACCTTGATCTCGTGCCGCAGCAGCTCGGCCGCCGCGCGCGCCTCGATGCTGTCCGGTGACAGCCCCGGCCGCGTCTCCACCGCCACCGTCAGGCAGTCCATGTGGTTCTCGCGCGTGAGCACGCACTGGTAATGCGCGGTCAGCTCGGGGCGCTTGAGGATCAGCTCCTCGATCTGGGTCGGGAACACGTTGACGCCGCGCACGATCATCATGTCGTCGCTGCGGCCGGTGATTTTTTCCATGCGGCGCATGGTGCGCGCGGTGCCGGGCAGCAGCCGTGTGAGGTCGCGCGTGCGGTAGCGGATGATGGGCAGCGCCTCCTTGGTCAGGCTGGTGAACACCAGCTCGCCCATCTCGCCGTCGGCCACCGGCTCGCCGGTCTCGGGGTTGATGATCTCGGGGTAGAAGTGGTCCTCCCAGATGGTCGGACCGTCCTTGGTCTCGACGCACTCGTTGGCCACGCCCGGCCCCATCACCTCCGACAGGCCGTAGATGTCCACGGCGTCGATGCGCATGCGGTGTTCGATCGCCAGCCGCATGTCGTTGGTCCACGGCTCGGCGCCGAAGATGCCGATGCGCAGGCTGCTCTCGCGCGGATCGATGCCCTGGCGCTGGAACTCGTCGGCAATCGCCAGCATGTAGCTGGGCGTGACCATGATGATGTCGGGCCGGAAGTCCTGGATCAGCTGCACCTGGCGCTCGGTCTGGCCGCCGCCGAAGGGCACCACGGTCAGGCCCAGCTTCTCGGCGCCGTAGTGCGCGCCCAGGCCGCCGGTGAACAGGCCGTAGCCGTAGCTCACGTGCACCAGGTCGCCGGGCCGTGCGCCGCTGGCGCGGATGCTGCGCGCCACCACCGTCGCCCAGGTGTCGATGTCCTTGAGCGTGTAGCCGACCACGGTCGGCTTGCCGGTGGTGCCGCTGCTGGCGTGGATGCGCGCGCACTTCTCGCGCGGCACCGCGAACATGCCGAAGGGGTAGCTGTCGCGCAGGTCCTTCTTGGTGGTGAACGGAAACTTCGCGAGGTCGCTCAGGCTTTTGCAGTCGTCCGGGTGAACGCCGGCCTCGTCGAACTTGCGGCGGTAGACCGGCGAGTTCTGGTAGGCGTGGCGCAGCGTGGCCTGCAGGCGCTTGAGCTGCAGCGCGCGCAGCTCATCGACACTGGCCTTCTCGATCGGTTCGAGCGGAAAGTGGTTCATGCGCCTGCCTCCTCCGGAAACACCTGGCCGGGAATCACCGCGCTCTTGCCGCGGAACATGGCCACGACTTCGCCCTTCTGGTTGGTGACCTTCATGTCGTAGATGCCGTGCCGGCCCTGCAGGGTCTGCTCGACGCCTTCGCAGGTCAGCACATCGCCGGCGTGCGCCGGTTTGAGGAACTCGATGCTGCAGCCGGCGGCCACCGCGTTCTTGTTGTGGCTGTTGCAGGCGAAGGCGAAGGTCGAGTCGGCCAGGGTGAAGATGAAGCCGCCGTGGCAGATCTGGTGGCCGTTGAGGTGCAGCGGCTGTACGGCCATGCGGATCACCGCCCGGCCAGGCTCGACCGTCAGCAACTCCATGCCCATGGTGTCCTTGCTCGCGACATCCACCGCAAACATGGTTTCGCCCACCTTGGTCGCGCGTTCTTGCGGCGTCATCCTCATTCCCCCTTGAACTGAGGCGCGCGCTTCTGACGGAACGCCATCACGCCTTCGATGTAATCGTGCGTCTTGCCCAGGGCCGACTGCGTGTCGCGCTCGGCGTCCAGCTGCTCATCGAGCGTGCGGGTGGACGCGTCGCGCAGCAGTGCGCGGGTCGCGACCAGGGCCTTGGTGGGCATGGCCGCCAGACGCTCGGCCAGCGCCAGCGCGGCTTCCAGTGGGTCGTCCTGCACGTCCCAGATCATTCCCCACTCCTTGGCCTGCGCGGCGGGGAGTTTGTCGCCCGTCATCGCCAGCGCCATGGCGCGCGCCAGGCCCAGCCGCTCCACCAGGAACCAGCTGCCGCCAGCGTCGGGGATCAGGCCGATCTTGCTGAAGGCCTGGATGAAGCTCGCGCCGGGCGCCGCGATGGCGATGTCGCAGGTCATGGCCAGTGAGGCGCCCGCGCCCGCCGCCACACCGTTGACCGCCGCGATCACCGGCATGCGCAGCGACTGGATGCGCCGCGCCGTCGGGTTGAAGGCCTGGTCGATCACCGGGCCGGGATCGGCGCGCTGCACCAGGTCCGGCCCGGGCTCGAAGTCGAACTCCGACAGGTCGGCGCCGGCGCAGAAGCCGCGCCCGGCCCCTGTGATGACCAGCGCCCGCACCGCCGGGTTGGCCTCGGCGCGGTCCAGCGCGGCCCACAGGTCGCGGTGCATCTGGCGCGTGAAGCTGTTGAGGGCGTCGGGCCGGTTGAGCGTGACCTGCGCCACGGCACCGTGTTCCATATAGAGAACGCTGCTGTCTTCTGGGGCGGCACTCATGAAAAGCTGTCTCCTGTCGTTCTTGAACGGGCCATTCTGTCATTAACCGACCCATCGGTCGGTTAATGTTTTCCCTTGGGTGCTGCACCCGAAAACGGGGCGGCTATAGTTGACGTTCACGTCAATCATCCCCCACCACCCGAGGACACACCATGAGCGAAAACGCCACCCCCGAACTGATCACCGTGCGCACCGAGGGCCGTGTCGGCATCGTGACGCTCAACCGCCCCAAGCAGCTCAACGCGCTGAACGACCAGCTGATGAACGAGCTGGGCGCCGCGCTCAAGGCCTTCGACAACGACGAGGGCATCGGCTGCATGATCGTCACCGGCAGCGAGAAGGCGTTTGCGGCCGGCGCCGACATCGGCGCGATGGCGAAATACAGTTTCGCCGACGTTTACAAGGGCGACTACATCACCCGCAACTGGGAAACCATCCGCAGCGTGCGCAAGCCGGTCATCGCGGCCGTCAGCGGCTTCGCCCTGGGCGGTGGCTGCGAGCTGGCCATGATGTGCGACTTCATCATCGCCGCCGACAACGCGAAGTTCGGCCAGCCCGAGATCAAGCTGGGCATCATCCCCGGCGCCGGCGGCACGCAGCGTCTGCCGCGCGCGGTGGGCAAGAGCAAGGCCATGGACATGGCGCTCACCGGCCGCATGATGGACGCCAGCGAGGCCGAACGCGCCGGTCTGGTCAGCCGCGTGGTGCCGCTGGACAAACTGATGGACGAAGCCCTGGGCGCGGCGCTGCAGATCTGCGAGTTCTCATTGCCCAGCGTGATGGCGGCCAAGGAATGCGTGAACCGCGCCTTCGAAGGCGGCCTGGCCGACGGCGTGATGTTCGAACGCCGCATGTTCCACGCCCTGTTCGCCACCGAGGACCAGAAGGAAGGCATGGACGCGTTCGTGAACAAGCGCAAGGCGGTGTTCAAGCACGGCTGATTTTTTTCACGGGGTTCAACCCCGTCCGGCCCGCCGGTTCGTTTCAGTGGCATCACCAACCCCCACGGAGTTCACGATGCCTCTCCAGAATCCCCGGCTGTCCCGCCTGCTGACCGCCCTGCTCGGCGGCCAGCTGCTGCTCTCCGGCGTGCCCGTCACCGCTCAGCCCACGCCGGCGGTGGCCCCGGCCGCTGCGGTGCCCGCCCAGCCCGACTTCACGCCCCCCAGCGCCAACCACTGCCGGCGCCCGATGCGCACCCACGAGGTGCCCGGTCGTCCCGAAGTTGTTGAGCCAGCGGTGTCCATCGGCAAGGCCCTGCCCCGCTCCCGAGCTGCGGGCGTCTCGCGCGATGCGGTGGCCAAGGCTGCGTCACCGGCCACCATGGCGATGGAGGCGGCGCCCGAGGCGATGGCGGTCGCGCCGGCCTCCTCTCCCGGCGGCGCGCGCTCCGACCGTGCTGCTGTCGTGACCGCCGGCATGGTCGACGACAACGCCGACTTCGCCGAGTACCTGGCTTTCCGTGAACGCACCCCGGTGCCCCACCAGGCGCGCGACATCAGCGAGCGCCACCTGCTCACCGTGCGGGACCGCACCGGCCGCGGCGTGCCCGACGCCCAGGTACAGGTGCGTTCGCCCAACGGTGCGCAATTGCGCGCGCGCACCGACAGCGCCGGCCGCGTCTGGCTCCACCCCCGGTCTTTCGACGCCGGCCAGTCGACGCTGTACGAGGTGACCGCCACCCGCGGCGGTCAGACCGCCCAGGGCCTGCTGCGCCGGGGCCAGAAGGACGCGCTGGAGCTGCAGCTGG
The DNA here is from genome assembly GCF_004353865.1 of Hydrogenophaga pseudoflava. Lineage (NCBI taxonomy): Bacteria > Pseudomonadati > Pseudomonadota > Betaproteobacteria > Burkholderiales > Comamonadaceae > Hydrogenophaga > Hydrogenophaga pseudoflava. The sequence goes on along the minus strand of NZ_CP037867.1, from coordinate 865,710 downwards.
ACGGCGCCGTCGCGCCCCAGCGTGCGCGCCTGGATCTGGTGTTCCTGATCGACGCCACCGGCTCGATGGCCGACGAGATCCAGAAGCTCAAGAGCAGCCTGCGCAGCATCGCCGACGACGCCGCGCGCCTGCCCAGCCGGCCAGACCTGTGCTTCGGCCTGGTCGCCTACCGCGACACCACCGACCCCTTCGTGCTGCGCAGCCACGACTTCACCGACGACCTCGGCGCCTTCCAGAAGGTGCTCAACCAGCTGCAGGCCGACGGCGGCGGCGACTACCCCGAGGCCATGAGCGAGGCGCTGCACGAAACGGTGCACCGCCTGAGCTGGCGCGGCGAGGGCGCCACCCGCATGGTGGTGCTGCTGGCCGACGCGCCGCCCCAGCTCGGTCCCGAGCGGCCGCGCTACGACGCCGCGATGCAGGTGGCGCTGGGCAAGGGCATCAAGGTCTTCAGCGTCGGCGCCAGCGGCCTGGACCCGCAGGGCGAGTTCGTCCAGCGCCAGATCGCCCAGTACACCGGCGGCCGCTTCGTGTTCCTGACCTACGACCGCGCCGACGACCCGGCCAGCGGACCGGGCCGCGAGACGGTGCACGATGTGAAGAACTACTCGGTGGCCACTCTGGACCGGCTGATCGGCCGGCTGATCCGCGAGGAACTGGCCCCGCTGTCGCGCAAGGGGGCTTGAGCGCTTCGAAAAAATGGGCTTATAATGCCGGGCTTCGGCGATATAGCTCAGTTGGTTAGAGCGCAGCATTCATAATGCTGATGTCGGTGGTTCAAGTCCACCTATCGCCACCAGACAAGAAACCCCTGAAGACGCTGTTTTCAGGGGTTTTTTCTTGCCCGGCATCTCTTGCGACACCGGAGCGCCCATGGCCATCAAGTCCACCATCTTCAAGGCGAATCTGCAGATCGCCGACATCGACCACGGCTACTACGCCGACCACGCCCTCACCCTGGCCCGCCACCCCAGCGAGACCGACGAGCGCATGATGGTCCGCCTGGTGGCGATGGCGCTGCAGGCGCACGAGCTGCAGGACACCTGCGGCGGCGACGGCACCCTGGCCTTCGGCGCCGGCCTGTCCGACCCGGACGATCCGGACGCCTCGCTGACCGACTTCACCGGCCGCAAGCGGGTCTGGATCGAGGTCGGCCAGCCCGAGGACAAACCCCTGTCCAAGGCCTGCAGCCAGGCCGACGCGGTGTTCGTCTACGCCTTCAGCTCGGCCGCCGACGTGTGGTGGAAGGGCATCGAGAACAAGCTGACCCGGCTGGACAGGCTGCAGGTCTGGCGCCTGCCCACCGAGGTGGCGCCCGCGCTGGCGGCCATGGCCGAACGCAGCATGCAGCTGCAAGCCACGGTGCAGGACGGCGCGCTCACGCTCTCCAGCACCCTGGGCAGCGTGCACATCGAGCCCGTGCGCTGGAAATGACCGGCCACCGCACTGCGTGAGACAATCGGCGCCAGCGACGGCGACCGCCGCCACGCACCCCTCAGCCTCTGGATCTACACCATGAACCGCTGCCTTTCCCTCGCCACACGACGCACCGCCCTGGCCCTGGCCGGCGCCGGCCTGTGTGCGCTGACCTCCCTGGTGCAGGCACAGAACGCCCCGCGCAATTTCCCCGCCAGCGCCCTGCGCGGAACCCTGGTCGTGACCCAGCCGCCGGTCATCAGCATGGACGGCAAGGCCGCCCAGCTCTCGCCGGGCGCCCGCATCAAGGGCCCCGACAACCTGCTCGTCCTCTCCAGCGCCATCGTCGGCAAAGAGCTGCTGGTGAACTACACCGTCGAGCCCCACGGCATGGTCCACGACGTCTGGATCCTGACCGAAGCCGAAGCGGCCGAGAAGCGCAAGCGCGCCGGCCAGTAACCCCCAACCAACCACTGCAGGGCCCCCGTCCAGCACACGCCATGGAACCGGCTTCGCCGGGCCACAGGCGTGGTCCCCCTTCCAGGGGGAAGCCGCGCCAGCGGCGCAGGGGGTGATTCCCATGTCTAAAAAAGTCTTCATCAAAACCTTCGGCTGCCAGATGAACGAGTACGACTCGGACAAGATGGCCGACGTGCTCGGCGCCGCCGAGGGCTTCGAAAAAACCCAGGACCCCGAAGAGGCGGACCTGATCCTGTTCAACACCTGCTCGGTGCGCGAGAAGGCGCAGGAGAAGGTGTTCAGCGACCTTGGCCGCGTCAAGCACCTCAAGAAGAAGGGTGTGCTGATCGGCGTGGGCGGCTGCGTGGCCAGCCAGGAGGGCGCCGAGATCATCAAGCGCGCGCCTTTCGTGGACGTGGTGTTCGGCCCGCAGACCCTGCACCGCCTGCCCGAGATGCTCAAGGCACGCGATCGGCTGAACCAGCCGCAGGTGGACATCAGCTTCCCCGAGATCGAGAAGTTCGACCACCTGCCGCCCGCGCGCGTGGAAGGCGCCTCGGCCTTCGTTTCCATCATGGAAGGTTGCAGCAAGTACTGCAGCTACTGCGTGGTGCCCTACACCCGCGGTGAAGAGGTCAGCCGCCCGTTCGAGGACGTGCTGGTCGAGGTGGCCGGCCTGGCCGATCAGGGCGTCAAGGAAGTGACGCTGCTGGGCCAGAACGTGAACGCCTACCGCGGCCGGATGGGCGACACGGACGAGATCGCCGACTTCGCGATGCTGATCGAGTACGTGGCCGACATCCCGGGCATCGAGCGCATCCGCTACACCACCAGCCACCCCAACGAGTTCACCCAGCGCCTGATCGACACCTACGCCAAGGTGCCCAAGCTGGTGAGCCACCTGCACCTGCCGGTGCAGCATGGCAGCGACCGCATCCTCATGGCCATGAAGCGTGGCTACACCGCCATGGAATACAAGAGCACGATCCGCAAGCTGCGCGCGATCCGGCCCGACCTGTCCATGAGCAGCGACTTCATCGTCGGCTTCCCGGGTGAGACGGAAGAAGACTTCCAGAAAATGATGAAGCTGATCACCGACGTCGGCTACGACAGCAGCTTCTCGTTCATCTTCAGCCCGCGCCCCGGCACGCCGGCGGCCAACCTCCCGGACGACACGCCGCACGAGGTCAAGCTCAAACGCCTGCAGCACCTGCAGGCGGTGCTGGAAGAGAACGTGCGCCGCATCAGCGCCAGCCGCGAAGGCACGGTGCAGCGCATCCTGGTCGAAGGCCCGTCGCGCAAGAACGCAGCCGAACTCATGGGCCGCACCGAGTGCAACCGCATCGTCAACTTCGACGGCGGTCCGAACAGCGCCCGCCTGATCGGCCAGATGATCGACGTGAAGATCACGCAGGCGCTGCCGCACTCCCTGCGCGGTAAAGTCCTGCTGCGCGAGCCTGCCTGAGCTCATGAAGTGGCTGCGCTTCTCGTTCCCGCAGCTGCTGCTGCTGGCGTTCCTGCTCATCGGCGCCCTGCTGGGGACCAGCGCCCTGCGTGCGCTGTTCACGCTGGAGAGCCTGATGGCGCAGAGCCGCGACGGTGCGACGCAGGCCATCGAACTGAGCACCGCGGCGCAGTCGCTGTCCGAACGCAGCGTGGCCATGGAGCGTTCGGCGCGCCAGTCGCTGGTGCTGCGCGACGCGCAGCTGCGCCAGCGCTTCGAGGAGGCCGCCGGCCAGGCGCGCGACATCCTGGTGCGGCTGCAGGACAACGAGGTCTCGCCCGACCTGGTGCGCAGCTGGCGCCAGCAGCTCGCTGACGTCACCACCCTGCTGGACGGCGAGCCCGAAACCGCGCTGGACCGCGAGCGCGAGGTGGCCCGCGCCTTCCGCGAACTGGACGGCCACAGCGCCGCCATCGCTCAGCAGGTGCAGGCCATCATCGGCGGCCGCAACGCCGCGCTGCAGACGCGCTTCGAGCGCAACCGCCAGCAGCTGGCGGTGCAGGTGGGCGGCTCGATCGCGCTCGCGGTGGCGATGGCCTTCGGCTTCGGCATCTGGCTGGCGCGCCCGCTGCGCCGGCTGGAAAAGGCCATCGTCGGCCTGGGCGAGAACCGGCTGGACGTGCCGATCGAGGTGCCGGGCCCGCCCGACATCCGCAGCGTGGGCCAGCAGCTGGAGTGGCTGCGACTGCGCCTGACCGAGCTGGACGCCGACAAGGCGCGCTTCCTGCGCCACATCTCGCACGAACTCAAGACGCCGCTGGCCTCGCTGCACGAAGGTGTGGCCGTGCTCGGCGACGGCGTGGCCGGCTCGCTCAACCCCGACCAGGCCGAGGTGGTGCGCATCCTGCAGGGCAACACCCAGGCGCTGCAGCAGCAGATCGAGGCGCTGTTGCGCTTCAACGCCGCCGCCTTCGAGGCGCGCCAGCTTCGCCGCGAGTCCACCGACATGCGCGCGCTGGTGGAAAGCCAGGTCGAGGCGCAGCGCCTGCGCTGGCAGTCGCACCAGCTTGATGTGCAGGTCGAAGGACCCGCCGTGGTGCTGCCGGTCGACCGCGACAAGATGGCCTCGGCCATCGGCAACCTGCTGTCCAACGCCATCCGCTTCTCGCCCTTCGGCGGCCAGATCCGCGTGGCGCTGGCCACAACGGCCGGTCGTGTGCAGATCGACGTGCAGGACCAGGGCCCCGGGGTGGCGCCCGATGACCGGGGTCGCATCTTCGAACCCTTCTACCGCGGCGAGCGACAGCCCGCCGACGCGGTCAAGGGCACGGGCATCGGCCTGTCCATCGTGCACGAGTACATTCTGGCCCACGGGGGTCGCATCGAGCTCCTGCCCGTCGGCCCCGGCGCCCACTTCCGCATCGAACTGCCCCATGCATCCTGACCTCCGGCCCCAGCGCCTGCGCCGCACCGCCACATCCCTCCGGACCTTGCCGGTGCTCTGCCTGGCGCTGGTGCTCGCCGCCTGCGCCACCCCGCCCGGGGCACCGGTCGACCTGCTCCCGCCACCGCCGTTGGCCGGCACCCCGGGGCCCGACCAGAGTCCGCAAGTGCTCATCCCGCCACCGCCGCCGCCCGAGCCGCCGGCCACCGCCCGCGGCACCGCGCCTGCCACGCCCGCCACGCCGCCGGCCGCCACCTCGCCGCTCGCGGCGGCCCTGCTCTACGCCGACCGCCTGCGCACCATGGGCCCCGGCGAACTGTCGGCCGAACAGGCCCAGATCGGGGAACCCGGCGCCTCGGCCGAACGGCAGATGCAGCTGGCCCTGGTGCTGTCGCAGACCCATGTGCCCGTCGACACCGCACGCGCGCTCGGCCTGCTGCAACGCGTCGCGGCCAGCAACGCGCCCGAGGCCATCGAGCTGCGCCCGCTGGCGCGGTTGCTGGCCGGGCGGCTGCACGAGGCGCGGCGGCTGGAAGACCAGGCCGACCGGCTGGCGCAGCAGCTGCGCGAATCGCAGCGTCGCATCGACGTGCTCAACGACCGGCTCGAAGCCATGCGCGCCATCGAGCGCAGCCTCACCCCGCGCGCGCCCGCGCCCGGTGCACGCCCTTTGCCATGACCACCAGCCCGGCCCGCGCCCGCCTGCTGGTCGTCGACGACGATGCCGACATGCTGCGGCTGCTGTCCATGCGGCTGGGCGCGGCGGGCTACCAGGTCACCGCCGTTGGCTCGGCCGAGGCGGCACTCAGCCAGCTCGACATCGACCGCCCCCAGCTCGTGCTGTCCGACGTGCGCCTGCCGGGCAAGGACGGGCTGGCGCTGTTCGACGAGATCCGCAACCGCCACCCCTCGCTGCCGGTGATCCTGCTGACCGCCCACGGCACCATCCCCGACGCGGTGGAGGCCACGCGGCGCGGCGTGTTCACCTATCTGACCAAGCCCTACGAGGCCAAGGAGCTGCTGGAGCGCATCGCGCAGGCCCTGGCCCTGAGCGCGCCCACGCTGCCGGCCAGTCCGGCCGACGAGACCTGGCGCGCCGAGATCGTCAGCCGCTCCAGCCGCATGGCCGACCTGCTGGCCGAAGCGCGCCTGGTGGCGCAGGGCGATGCCAGCGTGCTGCTGCGCGGCGACAGCGGCACCGGCAAGGAGCTGATGGCGCGCGCCATCCACCGCGCCAGCCGGCGCGCGCGCAAGCCCTTCGTGGCGGTGAACTGCGGCGCGATTCCCGAGGCCCTGCTCGAATCCGAGCTGTTCGGCCACATGAAGGGCGCCTTCACCGACGCCCACGCCAACCACAAGGGCCTGTTCCAGGCCGCCGACGGCGGCACCCTGCTGCTCGACGAGATCGGTGACATGCCCCCGGCGCTGCAGGTCAAGCTGCTGCGCGTGCTGCAGGAGAAGGCGGTGCGTCCGCTCGGCTCCAGCCAGTCGATCCCGGTGGACGTGCGCATCATCTCGGCCACCCACCGCGACCTGGAAACGGCGATGGCCCAGGGCCAGTTCCGCGAAGACCTGTACTACCGGCTCAACGTGGTGACGCTGCACCTGCCCACCCTGGCCGAGCGGCGCGAGGACATCCCGCTGCTGGCCAACCACTTCCTGGCGCAGCTGGCCGCGAAGTACGGCAAGCGCAGCTCGGGCTTTGCGCCAGAAGCCCTCAAGGCGCTGACCATGGCCAGCTGGCCGGGCAATGTGCGCCAGCTCTACAACGTGGTCGAACAGGTCTGCGCGCTCTCCACCACGCCGCTGGTCTCGCTGGCCCTGGTGCAGCGGGCGCTGCGCACGCCTTCGGTCGAGGTGCTGAGCTTCGCCGAGGCGCGCCAGCGCTTCGAGCGCGAGTACCTCGTCGGCCTGCTGAAGATGACCGACGGCAACGTGGCCGATGCGGCCCGGCTGGCGCAGCGCAACCGCACCGAGTTCTACCGCCTGCTGCAGAAACACGCCCTGACCCCCGGGCTGTTCAAGAGCGACGCGGACGGCGGCGACGGCGCAGACCCTGTCGCTGCTTTGTGACAAGCCAAAACCGTTGATTCACAACGGTTTTTTTTCGCCTCTGGCGGACGATGTCGCCGAACGGCGACAAAAAGAGCCCGTGCGCGCCTCTTTTCCCGTCCAAAACCGGTGGTTTTTCCGGCCTTTCATCGCAAGCCATTGATTCGATTCGGAATTTTCGACCTGGCATAGGGTTTGCCCTTAAAGGGCATGCCTTGGCCCACCACTTCCCGTATTTCTTCTACGCGCGCGCTCCGGCGAGGCCTGGGCGCGCTGCTGTTTGCATGGCTGGCCGCGGGCTGCAGCGCGGTTCAGGCGATGGACTGGAACGCCCTGGGCGAACTCGCCCGCCAGCGCGCCCAGACGCCGTTTCAACCGGTTGGCGACAAGCTGCCCGAGGACCTGGCCGCGCTCGACTACGACCAGATGCGGGACATCCGCTTCCGCACCGAGCGCTCGCTCTGGCGCGACCAGTCGCTGCCGTTCGAGGCCCAGTTCTTCCACCTCGGCCTCTACCAGAAGCGGGCGGTGCGCCTGCACGAGCTCGCGCCCGAGGGCGTGACCGACCTGCCCTACCGCAGCGCGGACTACGACATCGGCCGCAACACCGTCGACCCGCAGGCCTGGGGCGACCTCGGGCACGCGGGCTTCCGCCTGCACTACCCACTGAACAACCCCGCCTACAAGGACGAGCTGGTGGTGTTCCTGGGCGCCAGCTACTTCCGCGCGCTCGGTGCCGGCCAGCAGTACGGCCTGTCGGCGCGCGGCCTGGCCATCGACACCGTGGGCGGCCAGGGCGAGGAATTCCCCCGCTTCACCGACTTCTGGCTGCAGCGCCCGGCGCCCGGCGCCACCGAGGTCACCGTGCTGGCCCTGCTCGATTCGCCGCGCGCCAGCGGCGCCTACCGCTTCGTGATCCGCCCCGGCGCCAGCACCACCATGACTGTCACGTCCCGGCTGTTCCTGCGCGCCGGCGCCGGCCCCGTGAACACCCTGGGCCTGGCGCCGCTGACCAGCATGTTTTTGCACGGCGAGAACCAGCCCAACAACAACGATTTCCGCCCCGAGGTGCACGACTCCGACGGCCTGATGATGCACACCGGCGACGGCGAGTGGCTGTGGCGCCCGCTGCAGAACCCCGCCCAGATCTCGGTCAGCAGCTTCACCATGCGCCAGCCGCGCGGCTTCGGCCTGATGCAGCGCGACCGGCGCTTCGCCAGCTACGAGGACATCGAGGCCCGCTATGAGCGCCGGCCCAGCGCCTGGGTGCGCCCGCTGGGCGACTGGGGCGCCGGCCGGGTCGAGCTGGTGCAGCTGCGCACACCCGACGAGACCCACGACAACATCGTCGCCTACTGGGTGCCGGCCACGCTGCCGGCGCCCGGCCAGCCGCTGGATTTCGCCTACGAGCTGTCCTGGCAGGGCGAGGCCCAGCAGACGCCGCCCGGTGCATGGGTGGTGCAGTCGCGCCGCGGCTACGGCTACACCAAGCTGAGCGCCAGCGAGCAGCAGCGCCAGCCCCAGTTCGTGCTCGACTTCGCCGGCCCGGCGCTGGAAGCCCTGCCGGCCGATGCCGCCGTGCGCGCCGTCGCCAGCGCCGACGCCAACGGCCGCATCGTCGAAGCCCTGGCCTACCCCAACCCGACCCAGCGCGGCTGGCGCGTCACCCTGCGCGTCGAGCGGCTCGACCCGGCCCGTCCGGTCGAGCTGCGCGTCTTCCTCCAACACCAGAACAACACCCTGAGCGAAACATGGACACACGCCGTCTTGCCCGAGTGAGCGCGCCCCTGCACGCCCGCAGCCTGTTGCGCGAAGAGCGCCACCCCAACGCAGTGACCGCGCCACCGCTCAACCGCGGCTCCATGGCGCCGCGCCCCTGGCGCGGTTTCTGGAACGGCCTGGGTTCCGGCGTGCTGGCCACGGCCAGCCGCCTGCTGCCGCCCCGCGAGCCCCGCAGCGTCGTGCCCATGGCCGCATGGCAACGCGCGGCCGAGCGCCGCCGCCTGGCCTTCCTGCTGCTCACCGTGGTGAGCACGGTGCTGGCCGCGGTGCTGTTCAGCGCCGCACACCCCTCCGGCAGCTCGCCCTGGCTGCAGAGCCTGTACACCGTGCTGTTCGTCGTGCTCTCCGTCTGGGTGGTGACCGGTTTCGTCACCGCGCTGATGGGCGCCTGGGTGATGCTGTTCGGCGACCGGCACTCGATCTCGGCGGCCTCGGTGCGCGACCACGCCATGAACCCCGAGGCGCGCACCGCCATCATCATGCCGATCTGCAACGAGGACGTGGCCACCGTGTTCGCCGGCTTGCGCGCCACCTGCGAGTCGCTGGCGTCCACCGGCCATGCGCGCCAGTTCGACGTCTTCGTGCTCTCCGACAGCAACGACGCCACGACCATCGCCGCAGAGCGCGAGGCCTGGGAGCAGCTGCGCGCCGCCCTGGTGTCGCAGCCCGGCCAGCCGGCCGTGGAGGTCTACTACCGTCTGCGCAAACGCCGCACCCACCGCAAGGCGGGCAACGTGGCCGACTTCTGCCGCCGCTGGGGCAAGGACTACCGCTACATGGTGGTGCTGGACGCCGACAGCGTGATGAGCGGCAGCTGCCTGGCCTCGCTGGTCAAGCTGATGGAAGCCCATCCCGACGCCGGCATCATCCAGACCGCCACCCAGGCCATCGGCCACCAGACGCTGCACGCCCGCGCCCAGCAGTTCGCCAGCCGCGTGACTGGCCGCCTGTTCACCCTGGGCATGCAGTTCTGGCAGCTCGGCGAGTCGCACTACTGGGGCCACAACGCCATCATCCGCATCGAGCCCTTCATGGAGCACTGCGCGCTGGCGCCCATCAAGGGCACGGGCGGCATGTCCGGCGGCATCATGAGCCACGACTTCGTCGAGGCCGCCCTGATGCGCCGCGCCGGCTACCACGTCTGGCTGGTCTCCGACCTCACCGGCAGCTACGAGCAGCAGCCGCCCGACCTGCTGTCCGAACTGCAGCGCGACCGCCGCTGGTGCCAGGGCAACCTGCAGAACGCGCGCCTGATCGCCGAGCCCGGCCTGCACCGCGTGCACCGCGCCATGTTCGCCATCGGCACCATGTCCTACCTCTCGGCCCCGATGTGGCTGGCCTTCCTGCTGCTGGGCATGGCCATGCTGGTCTCCGGCCCCAGCCTGCCCGACGCCTGGCAGGCCCTCCCCGGCAAGGCCGGCGGCCTCTGGGCCTGGACGCTGTGCCTGCTGTTCCTGCCGCGCGTGCTGGGTGTGCTGGCGGTGCTGCTCAAGGGCGAGCAGCGCAGCTATGGCGGCACCGGCCTTCTGCTCGGCAGCGCCGTGCTGGAAAGCGTGATGGCCGTGCTGCTGGCCCCCATCCGCATGGTGGGCCACTCCATCTTTGTGGTGGTCGCCATCACCGGCATCAAGCTGGAGTGGAAGTCGCCCCCCCGGGAAGCCGTGGGCGTGGCCTGGGGCGATGCGCTGGCGCGTCTGGCACCGGTGTCGCTGGCCGTCGCCTCGCTGCTGGCGCTGGCCAGCCTGATCAACCCCGACGCCCTGCCCTGGCTGCTGCCGGTGGCCCTGCCGCTGCTGCTGTCGGTGCCCGTCACGGTGCTGACCGGCCACGTGGGACTGGGCACCTGGGTGCGCAACCGCGGCGCGCTGCTGATCCCCGAAGAGTCGTGGTCACCCGCCGTGCTGCGCCGCGCCTGGCGCCACGCCAGCCGCCTGGCGCTGAAGGCCGCGTAAATCACACGCCTGCGAGTACCGCGAAGCCGCCCCACCCGGGCGGCTTTTTTATGGCTTGGGCGGCTGGAGGTAGCGCTGGTCCGACCAGGTCGCCAGCCACTGCGGCACGAAGGCCACGAAGATGGCGCCGAACATGCCGGTCAGGAAGGCGTCGCCCCAGGCCATCAGCCAGCGCGCGACCAGGGACAGGTCACGGGCGGGCTCGCCGGCCAGCCACTGGAGGCCCTCCAACAGCAGGCCGGAGAGAAACACCGCGGCGGCTGTGCCCAGAAACGCACGGCCCAGGGTGTACACAAACAGGTTGGGCGGCAGCCAGCGCCGCATCACAGCGCCGATGCCCAGCGCCAGCGTGGCCGGCACCAGTCCGGTCCACACCCACTGCTGCAGCACCGCTGCCGGTTCAGCCTGGCCCACAACCCAGACCACGGCCGCGATGCCCGCCAGCACCAGCACCGCCAGCGGCCAGCCGAGCATCAGCACCAGCAGGCAGGCGCCCGAGAGCTGCACCTGCAGGCCCTGCGGCATCTTCTGCGGCAACAGCCACAACCAGGGCAGCAGCACCAGGGACGCGAGCGCCGGCGTGAACAGCGGACCGCGCAGCATGCGCCAGGGCCGCAGCCACAGGGCCACCGCCACACAAAGCACCGCCATCAACAGGTTCAGAGCCGTCCACATGGGACGCGAGTATGGGCGTGGGAGGGCGTGACCCGCTTGACTTCGGTCAACCCATGCCGGGCAGCTTGGGCATGCCCTTCATGCCGCCCATGCGCTTCATCATCTTCATCAGACCGCCGCCCTTCATCTTTTTCATCATGCCCTGCATCTGCTCGAATTCCTTGAGCAGGCGGTTGACTTCCTGCACATGCACACCGGCACCGGCGGCGATGCGGCGCTTGCGCGTGGCCTTGATGAGATCGGGCTTGCTGCGCTCCTTGGGCGTCATGCTGCAGATGATGCCCTCCTTGCGTTTGATGTCCTTCTCGGCGCGGCTGAGGTCGGCCTCGCTGGCCTTGGCGGCCAGGTTGCCGGGCAGCTTGTCCATCAGGCTGGACAGGCCACCCATCTGCTTCATCTGCCGCAACTGGTCGAGAAAGTCGTTGAGGTCGAAGTCGCCACCGCTCTTGACCTTGGCTGCCAGCTTCTGCGCTGCCGCCATGTCCACGCCGGCGGTGACCTGCTCGACCAGGGCCACGATGTCGCCCATGCCCAGGATGCGGCCGGCGTGGCGCTCGGCGTCGAACACCTCCAGGCCGTCGATCTTCTCGCTCACACCGGCGAACTTGATCGGCGCACCCGTGACCTGACGCACCGACAGCGCCGCGCCGCCGCGCGAGTCGCCGTCCATCTTGGTCAGGATGATGCCGGTCAGCGGCAGCGCGTCCTTGAAGGCCTTGGCGGTGTTGACCGCGTCCTGGCCCTGCATGGCGTCGACCACGAACAGGGTTTCGACGGGGTTCAGCGCGCCATGCAATTCCTGGATCTCGCGCATCAGCGCTTCGTCAATCGCCAGACGGCCGGCGGTGTCGACCAGCAGCACGTCGACATAGTGCTTTTTCGCGTAGTCCAGCGCGGCCCGGGCGATGTCCAGCGGCTTCTGGTCGGGTGAACTCGGGAACCACTCGGCCCCGGCCTGCGCCGTCACCGTCTTGAGCTGTTCGATGGCGGCCGGTCGGTAGACGTCGCCCGAGACGGTCAGCACTTTTTTCTTGCGCTTCTCGATCAGGTGCTTGGCCAGCTTGGCGGTGGTCGTGGTCTTGCCAGCGCCCTGCAGGCCCGCCATGAGGATCACCGCGGGCGGCTGGGCCGCCAGGTTGATGTCCGACACACCATCGCCCATGGTGGCCGCCAGTTCGCGGTTGACCACGCTGACCAGCACCTGCCCGGGAGTGAGCGAACCCACCACGTCCTGGCCCAGGGCCTTTTCCTTCACGCGGGCGATGAAATCGCGCACCACCGGCAGCGCCACGTCGGCCTCCAGCAGGGCCATGCGCACCTCGCGCAGCATGTCGGTGACGTTGCTCTCGGTGATGCGGGCCTGGCCCCGCATTTCCTTGACGATGCGTGACAGGCGGTCGGAAAGGGCTGAGGCCATGGTGCGGTGAGAAAGTGGGGGTGGTGGCGGCGGGACGCCAGGGCCCGGTCGCGTGGCGGAACCGGCGGTTCGCACGGCCAAGACGCTTTAAACTCCAGTGGCGATTTTAGCCGCCCGCCCACTGGCCACCGGCCTCCATTCCCCGACATGACCCTCCTGCCAGCCCTCACCTCGAACCCGCCTGCGGCGCTGCTGTCGGCGGTGGCGGCACTGGCGTATGCCTTTCTGGCCTGGGCGCATCCCCGGCTGAGCGAGCGGCAGACCCGCAACGTGCTCGCCACAGCGTGGGTGCTGCACCTGGTCGTGCTCGGCACGGCACTGATGGAAACGCCGGCCCGGTTCGGGTTCGCCCCAGCGCTGTCGGTGACGGCCTGGCTGGTGCTCACGGTCTACCTGATCGAGAGCCGTATGTACCCCCAGCTCAAGGCCCGCTGGACGCTGGCCGTGCTGGGCACCCTGGCCGTGCTGCTGGCACTGTTTTTCCCCGGCTCTCAATACCACGCCCTGCCCTCGAGCTGGATGCCGCTGCACTGGGCGCTGGGCATCGCGTCCTATGGCCTCATCGCCGCCGCGGTGGTGCACGCCTGGCTGATGCAGCGGGCCGACAAGGCGATGCGCATGGGCGACACCGGCGACACCGCCATGCCGCTGCTGACGCTGGAACGGCTGACCTTCCGTTTCGTGGCCGCGGGCTTCGTGCTGCTCACCGCGACCCTGCTGGTGGGTGCCTGGTTCTCCGAGCTGCTCAACCAGCGCTGGGTGTGGAACCACAAAACAGCCTTCTCGGCGCTGGCCTGGCTGACCATGGGCGTGCTGCTGCTCGGGCGCTGGCGGCTGGGCTGGCGCGGCCGGGTGGCCATCCGCATGCTCTACCTGGGGGCCGGATTCCTACTGCTGGGTTATGCCGGCTCGCGTTTCGTGCTCGAAGTGGTGCTGCAGCGCGCCGGGTGACCCGATGAAATACCTGCTTGTCCTGCTGGTGCTGCTGTTCGCCTTCTGGATCTGGCGCAACAACCGCCAGACCGCAGAACGCGACGACACGCCCAAGCCCAGGGCACCGCGCGGCCCGGTGGCCATGATCGCCTGCACCCAGTGCGGCACCCATGTGCCCGAAGCAGAGGTCGTGCAGGGCACCCGGGGCCGGTACTGCTGCGCAGAACACCGCCGCCAGCACGAGGCCTCGGTGCGGTAATGCGCGACACGCGGCCACCGCCCTGACATGCCCAAGGAACCGTCCTCCCAGTTCGCCCCTTCCTGGTTTTCCACGCTGGAAGCCGGCAACAGCGCGCAGGACCGCCACCACCAGGTGCGGGCCTATGTGCGCCTGTGGCGCGCTTTCATGCGGGCCCGGGTGCTCATCGCCTTCGTGCTGCTGGCGCTGCAGGTGTTTCTGCTGAGCAGCCCGGGCGCCGGGCCATCGTGGCTGGTGGCGGTGTGCGCGCTGCACCTGAGTGCGGCGCTGGCCGTGCTGTTTTCGACCCGCCCTCCGGCCCCGGGACAGGCCTTGGGTGTTCAATGGCTGCTGACCATCGGGGTCGACCTGGCCGCCTTCGGCGTGCTGCAGTACTTCGAGCAGGCCGGCATCAACTACACCCCGCTGTTCGCCTTGCCCGTGCTGATGGCGGCCATCCTGGGCTCCATGACCCTGGCACTGGCCACCGCCGCCGTGGTGACGCTGTACCTGCTGGGCGAAGCGGCGATCAGCGCCCCGCTGCTCAGCGAGGTGTCGACTTCGCGCTTCCTGCAGTCTGGATTGACGGGCACCGGCTTTTTCCTGGTCGCCATCCTGGCCAGCCAGCTGGCGCAGCGGCTGGCGCGCGAGGAGGCCCGCGCCCGCAGCAGCCAGGCCGCGGCCCGCGCACAGGCCCAGGTCAACGAACTGATCATCGAGAGCCTGAGCGAAGGGGTGCTGGTGGTCGACCGCCATGGCGTGGTGCGCAATGCCAATCCCGCGGCGCAGGGCATGCTCATGGGCGAGGCCTACCCCCATGCCGCCAAGCTGCTGCTGTCGGCGCGCGCCGGCTGGGAAGAGCTGGCGCGGCTGGTGGACCAGACCTTCCTGCGGGGCCAGGAGCTCGAATCCGAGGTCCGGGTGGACCTGGACGAACTCACCACCCACCGCCTGTTCGCGCGCACGCGGCTGACCAGCGCCCAGAGCGCGCGCCCCATCGAGCTCTGCGTGCTGTTCCTGGAAGACCTGCGCGAGGTCGAGGCGCGCGTGCGCACCGAGAAGCTGGCCTCCATGGGTCGCATGTCGGCCGCGGTGGCGCACGAGATCCGCAACCCGCTGTCGGCGATCACGCAGGCCAATGCGCTGCTGGACGAAGAAGTCACCGAAGCGGGGCAGAAGCGGCTGACGCGCATGATCGACCAGAACGCGCAGCGCCTGGCCAAGATCGTGGACGACATCCTCAATGTGGCCCGTGCGCAGCCCAGCCAGGGCGAGACGGCGCCGGCCCTGCCCCTGGACCAGACGGTGCGCTACATCACCCATGAATGGAACCGCGGGGCGCAGGCGCAGGGCGTTCTGGGTGTGCACCCGCACGCGCCAGGCGCGCACATCGCGTTCGACCCCGAACACCTGAGGCGCCTGCTGATCAACCTGCTGGACAACGCCCTGCGCCACGCCAGCCGGCGCCCCTCATCGGTGCGGGTGATCACGCAGCCCAGCGGGTCGGACCGGGTGCGCATCTCGGTGTGGAGCGACAGCGCGCCGCTGGAGCCTGGCGTGCTCAAGCACCTGTTCGAACCCTTCTTTTCTTCCGAGAGCCGGTCCAGCGGACTGGGCCTGTACATCTGCCGGGAGCTGTGCGAGCGCTACGGCGCGCAGATCGCCTACCAGCGCAGCCGGCTCGACCAGAAGGAGGGCAACGAGTTCTACATCCTGGTCCCCACCCTGCAGGGCGGCGTGCGGGCCCCGGTCCAGCAGAGCCTGACCTATCCTCCGGGGGACTCGGTGCCCCCACCCTCGCGCCCGTCCACCAACGGACCACCGTCCCTGTCCACGCTCTGAGTGCCCATGTCCGCCTCCTCCACCGCCTGTGTGCTGGTCGTCGACGACGAACCGGACCTGCGCACCCTGTACGAACTCACCCTGTTGCGCGAAGGCCATGAGGTCGTGTCGGCGCCCGACCTCGCCCAGGCCCGGGAGTGGCTGGGCCAGCGGCGCTTCGATGTGCTGATCTCCGACATGCGCCTGCCCGACGGCCTGGGCCTGGAGCTGCTGCGCGAACTGGGCGAGCAGCAGCGCACCGAAAAGACCATCGTGATCACGGCCTACGGGTCGGTCGAAAACGCGGTCGAGGCGCTCAAGAGCGGGGCTTTCGACTACCTGACCAAGCCGGTGGACCTCAAGCAGCTGCGCGCCGCAGTGCAGGCCGCCCTGCATAGCCAGCGCCATCCGGCGGCCGGCGCGCCGCGCCGCGGCACGGTGAACGACCCCCCGCGCAGCGCTCCCCCGCCGCCGGCCGGCGTGCAGGCGCTGCGGCGCATCGTCGGCGCATCGGCGACCATGCAGCAGATCCGTCAGCGCATCGAAAAAGTGGCGACCAGCATGGCCCCGGTGCTGATCCTGGGCGAATCGGGCACCGGCAAGGAACTGGTGGCGCGGGCCGTGCACGAGTGCAGCCACCGCTCCGACGGACCGTTCGTGGCCGTCAACTGCGGGGCGATCCCGGACAACCTCATCGAGGCCGAGTTCTTCGGCGCGCGCAAAGGCGCCTACACCGGTGCCAGCCACGACCGGGAAGGCTACTTCCAGGCGGCCCGCGGCGGCACCCTGTTCCTCGACGAAATCGGCGACCTGCCGCTGGGCATGCAGGCCAAGCTGCTGCGTGTGATCCAGGAGCGGCGCGTGCGTCCGCTGGGCGGTGTGCAGGAGGAAGCGGTCGACGTGCGGCTGGTCAGCGCCACCCACAAGGACCTCGCGGCCCTGGTCCGGGACGGTGAGTTCCGGCAGGACCTGTTCTACCGGCTCAACGTGATCGGCCTGCGCACACCACCGCTGCGGGAACGGCGGGAAGACCTGCCTGGGCTGGTCGATGCCCTGCTGCAGCGCATCTGCAGCGAATCCGGCCAGCCGATCCCCACCCTCACTGCCGATGCCCTCGCCTGGCTGCAGGCGCGCGAGCTGCCGGGCAACGTCCGCGAGCTGGAGAACCTGCTGCAGCGCGCGCTCGCGCTGAGCTCCGGCAGCCATCTGCAAGCGCAGGACTTCGCGGACCCGGGCGATGTGGACGCCGGCTTCACGGCCACCCGGCCGCCCAGCGAGCCGGTGGAGTCCACCGAGCCGCCCACCACCCAGCCCGACACCATCCCCGACGATCTGCAGAGTTACCTGGACGAGCAGGAGCGACAGGTCCTGCTCATGGCGCTCAAGGAATGCGACTACAACCGCACGGCCGCGGCCAACCGCCTGGGGCTCAACCTGCGGCAGATCCGCTACCGCATCCAGCGCCTGGGCATCACCATGCCGTCCGACGATGACGACAGCACCACCTGACACCGGCGACTGGTCGGGGGGCTGGCTGCGCACCGCGCAGCAGGTGCTCTCGCCCAACGCCAACGACCGCCCCGCGGGCGCCGTGGTCGACCTCATCGTCCTGCATTCAATCAGCCTGCCGCCCGGGCAATACGGCGGGCCGGAGGTCGAGCAGCTGTTCACCAACCGGCTCGACTGGTCGGCCCACCCCTACTTCGAGCAGATCCGGGGGCTGGAGGTCTCGGCCCACTTTTTCGTGCGCCGCGACGGACAGGTCGTGCAGTTCGTGGACGCGGACCGGCGCGCCTGGCACGCGGGCGTGTCGTGCTGGCGCGGCCGCGAGCGCTGCAACGACGACTCGATCGGCATTGAGCTGGAGGGACTCGAAGGCCAGACCTTCGAGGACGCGCAATACCGCGCGCTGGCCGACCTGTGCCGGCAGCTGGCCGACCGCTACCCGATCACCCACATCGCCGGCCACGAGCACATCGCCCCCGGTCGCAAACTCGACCCGGGGTCCGGCTTCGACTGGGCACGGCTGCAGCGCGGACTGGCCTGGGATCATCGGTGCTTTCCCGAATGTGTGATCGCCACATTCGATCCGGACGCCTCCACAGCCTGACCGGCGCCCCTCCGCGCATCGCCAGCAAACACGCGGATTTCCGCGCGGAATCCGCACGAAATGCGCGTCGGCGCTCGGTTCCTGAGTCCAAGCCACGCACCGGCGCCGCACCACGCCAGGCCTGAACGCACCGCCTTTCCGATGGCTTTTTGCCAGACGAAAACCAGCATGCACTTTTTATCAAAACACTACCGGTAGTGGCTTGAACCACCACCAGACACCAGATATAGTGTGCGCCGCACCAGCCGAACCTTCGGCGCCACAACACAAACGAAAGAGGAACCATGCTGACCGCCACGCCCACAGCCTCCCCGAACACCCCCCACATGCCCACCAGCAGCGCCGGCTCCTCCGCCGAGGCCGCTGGCGCCTCCGTGCTGACCCAGTACCAGATCATCCGCCGCAACGGCGCGGTCGTGCCATTCGAGCCGAGCAAGATCGCGGTGGCCATGATGAAGGCCTTCCTGGCAGTGCACGGCACCCAGGGCGCGGCGTCGGCCAGCGTGCGCGAGACCGTGGACGCGCTGACCCAGACGGTGGTGCGCGCACTGATGCGCTCGCGCCCCGGCGGCGGCACCTTCCACATCGAGGACGTGCAGGACCATGTCGAACTGGGCCTGATGCGCGGTGGCCACCACGAGGTCGCCCGCGCCTACGTGCTGTACCGCGAGCGCCGGGCACAGGAACGCGCCCATCAGGCCGAAGCGGCCAAGCCCGCCGAAGCCACGCTGCATGTGATGGATGGCGGCCAGCGTGTGCCGCTGGACATTGCGCGCCTGCAGGGCCTGATTGAGGCCGCCTGCGCCAACCTGGGCCAGGACGTCAAGGCGGATCCCATCGTGGCCGAGACCAAGCGCAACCTGTACGACGGCGTGCCGATCGAGGAGGTCTACAAGGCCGCCATCCTGGCTGCGCGCACCCTGATTGAAAAGGACCCGGACTACACCTACGCCACCGCGCGCCTGCTGCTGCACACCGTGGTCAAGGAGGTGCTGGGCGAAGAGGTGCCGGCCGCACAAATGGGTGAGCGCTACGCCGACTACTTCCCGCAGGCGATCAAGAAGGGCGTGCAGAACGAGCTGCTGGACGAGAAGCTGCTGCAGTTCGACCTGGCCCGCCTGGGCGCCGCGCTCAAGCCGGAGCGCGACCTGCAGTTCGACTACCTCGGCCTGCAGACCCTGTACGACCGCTACTTCCTGCATGTGCGCAAGACCCGCATCGAGCTGCCGCAGACCTTCTTCATGCGCGTGGCCATGGGCCTGGCGCTCAACGAGATCGACCGCGAAGCCCGCGCCATCGAGTTCTACGAGGTGCTGTCCTCGTTCGACTTCATGTCGTCCACGCCCACGCTGTTCAACGCCGGTACGCTGCGTTCGCAGCTCTCCAGCTGCTACCTCACCACCGTGCCCGACGACCTGGACGGCATCTACGAGTCGATCAAGGAAAACGCGCTGCTGTCCAAGTTCGCCGGCGGACTGGGCAACGACTGGACCCGCGTGCGCGCCCTGGGCGCGCACATCAAGGGCACCAACGGTGAATCGCAAGGCGTGGTGCCCTTCCTGAAGGTGGTCAACGACACCGCCGTCGCGGTGAACCAGGGCGGCAAGCGCAAGGGCGCGGTCTGCACCTACCTGGAAACCTGGCACCTGGACATCGAAGAATTCCTGGAGCTGCGCAAGAACACCGGCGACGACCGCCGCCGCACCCACGACATGAACACGGCGAACTGGATTCCCGACCTGTTCATGAAGCGCGTGATGGAAAAGGGGGAGTGGAGCCTGTTCTCGCCCAACAACGTGCCCGACCTGCACGACCTGTTCGGCGCCGACTTCGAGAAAGCCTACCTGGCCTACGAGGAGAAGGCGGCCCGCGGCGAGATCAAGCCCTACAAGAAGGTCTCGGCCACCGACCTGTGGCGCAAGATGCTGTCAATGCTGTTCGAGACCGGCCATCCCTGGATCACCTACAAGGACGCCTGCAACGTGCGCAGCCCGCAGCAGCACGCCGGCGTGGTGCACAGCTCCAACCTCTGCACCGAGATCACGCTCAACACCAGCGACACCGAGACCGCCGTCTGCAACCTCGGCTCGGTCAACCTGCACCGCCACCTCAGCAACGGCCAGCTCGACCACGCCAAGCTGCAGAAGACGATCAACACGGCGATGCGCATGCTCGACAACGTGATCGACATCAACTACTACGCGGTCAAGAAGGCGCGCGACTCCAACCTGCGCCACCGCCCGGTCGGCCTGGGCCTGATGGGCTTCCAGGACGCGCTGTACGAACTGCGCATTCCCTACGCCTCCAACGAGGCGGTCGAGTTCGCCGACCGCTCGATGGAAGCGATCTGCTACTACGCCTACTGGGCCTCGACCGAGCTGGCACGCGAGCGCGGCCGCTACAGCAGCTACCGCGGCTCGCTGTGGGACCAGGGCATCCTGCCGCCCGACACGCTGGACCTGCTGGCGCGCGAGCGCGGCGGCTATGTGGACGTGGACCGCTCGGCCAGCCTGGACTGGGACGCGCTGCGCAAGAAGATCGCGCAGGACGGCATGCGCAACTCCAACTGCGTGGCCATCGCGCCCACCGCCACCATCTCCAACATCATTGGCGTAGACGCATCCATCGAGCCCTGCTTCGGCAACCTCTCGGTCAAGTCCAACCTGTCGGGCGAGTTCACCGTCATCAACAGCTACCTGGTCAAGGACCTCAAGCGCCTCGGTCTGTGGGACGACGTGATGGTCATGGACCTCAAGCACTTCGACGGTTCGCTGCGCCCCATCGACCGTGTGCCGCAGGACGTGAAGGCGCTCTACGCCACCGCGTTCGAGGTGGAGCCGACGTGGCTGGTGGAAGCCGCCGCACGCCGCCAGAAGTGGATCGACCAGGCGCAGAGCCTGAACATCTACATGGCCGGCGCCTCGGGCAAGAAGCTCGACGAGACCTACAAGCTCGCCTGGCTGCGCGGTCTCAAGACCACCTACTACCTGCGCACCACCTCGGCCACGCACGCTGAAAAATCCACCGGTCGCACCGGCCAGCTCAACGCGGTGTCGGCCCATGGTGGCGAGCCTGCGATGAGCGCGGCACCTGCGGCAGCAATGGCCTCCGAGCCCGCGACCGACATCAAGTTCTGCGCGATCGACGACCCGGGCTGCGAAGCCTGCCAGTGATGCCTGCGCTCATGCGCGTGATGAAGGTGTCGCACCGTGTGCTTTTTCGATGCGACACCGCAACACAAAACATTCATCGCGCGCATGAGTCCTTTGCATTTCATGCCGACACTTCGATAATCCGCTGCATTGGACACCACCATGCTGACCTGGGACGAACAAGTCACTCCCTCCTCGAAGCCCGCTCTTCAAACATTGCCACCCACCTCATCGGGTGCGCAAGCTGCAGTGTCCTCCCCCGCTTCTTCCTCCGCCGCACACAGCAGCGAGCAACGCCGCGTGAACGTGGCAGACAAACGCATCATCAACGGCCAGACCGACGTCAACCAGCTGGTGCCGTTCAAGTACAAGTGGGCCTGGGAAAAATACCTCGCCACCTGCGCCAACCATTGGATGCCGCAGGAAGTGAACATGAGCCGCGACATCGCGCTCTGGAAAGATCCCAACGGCCTGACCGAAGACGAGCGCCGCATCGTCAAGCGCAACCTCGGTTTCTTCGTCACCGCCGACTCGCTGGCCGCCAACAACATCACGCTGGGCACCTACCGTCACATCACCGCGCCCGAGTGCCGCCAGTTCCTGCTGCGCCAGGCGTTTGAAGAAGCCATCCACACCCACGCCTACCAGTACATCGTGGAGAGCCTGGGCCTGGACGAAGGCGAGATCTTCAACGCGTATCACGAGGTGCCGTCGATCCGCAACAAGGACGAGTTCCTGATCCCGTTCATCGACGCGATCATGGACCCGAACTTCAAGACCGGCACGCCCGAGGCCGACCAGACCCTGCTCAAGAGCCTGATCGTGTTCGCCTGCCTGATGGAAGGCCTGTTCTTCTACGTCGGCTTCACCCAGATCCTGGCGCTGGGCCGGCAGAACAAGATGACCGGTGCCGCCGAGCAGTACCAGTACATCCTGCGCGACGAGTCCATGCACTGCAACTTCGGCATCGACCTGATCAACGCGATCAAGCTCGAGAACCCGATGCTGTGGACACCGCAGTTCAAGGCCGAGATCAAGGAGCTGTTCCTCAAGGCCGTGGACCTGGAATACCAGTACGCCGAAGACACCATGCCGCGCGGCGTGCTCGGGCTCAACGCCTCCATGTTCAAGGGCTACCTTCGCTACATCGCCAACCGCCGTGCCACGCAGATCGGCCTGGAGCCGCTGTTCCCGAACGAAGAGAACCCGTTCCCCTGGATGAGCGAGATGATCGATCTCAAGAAGGAACGCAATTTCTTCGAGACCCGCGTCATCGAATACCAGTCCGGCGGAGCGCTGTCCTGGGACTGATGCCTCATCCCATGCTCACCGAACCACAAAGCCCTGCCCCAGACGTTCCAGCGTCCGGGGCAGGGCTTTGTCACAAGATTCAAGGCCTTGGCGCCTTTCGTGGATGCATCCACGGCGCCAGGTCCCTGAATCACTTCCGCGGAGATTTGCCGCGCGAAGTGCTCTTTGCAACTTGATCAAGGAGAAAACAATGGCAACTGCGAAAAAAGCCCCGGCCAAAAAGGCCGCTGTGAAGAAGGCCGCTGCTCCGGCCAAGAAGGCCGCTGCACCGAAGAAGGCCGCTCCGGCCAAGAAGGCTGCTGCACCGAAGAAGGCCGCCGCTCCGGCCAAGAAGGCTGCTGCACCGAAGAAGGCCGCTCCGGCCAAGAAGGCTGCTGCACCGAAGAAGGCCGCTGCTCCGGCCAAGAAGGCTGCTGCACCGAAGAAGGCCGCTCCGGCCGCTCCGGCCAAGAAGGCTGCTGCGCCGAAGAAGGCCGCTCCGGCCAAGAAGGCTGCTGCGCCGAAGAAGGCCGCCGCTCCGGCCAAGAAGGCTGCTGCGCCGAAGAAGGCCGCTGCTCCGGCCAAGAAAGCCGCTGCCCCCAAGAAGGCCGCTGTCAAAAAGGCAGCCCCCGCAAAAAAAGCTGAGCCGGCCAAGAAGCCGGCAGCCCCTGCGGCCCCTGCAGCGCAAACCAAGCTGAACCCTCAGGCTGCCTGGCCGTTCCCCACGTCCAGCAAGCCCTGATTCATCCTCCGGGATGATTGACAAGCCCGGCGTGAAAACGCCGGGCTTTTTCATTGCCGCGCCCAGTCAGAGCGTGTAGTTCTGGCCACCCCTGCTGGCGATCTTGGTGGCCCCCAGGCGGTTGCCCAGTTCCGCACAACGCTCCAGCGACCAACCTTGCGACAGCCCGTGCAGCAGCGCGGCACGGAACGCATCACCGCAACCGGTCGGGTCCACCACCGCACTCGCAGACACACCAGCCACCCGGGTCTGGCGCCCCTCTGCATACACATCACAGCCGTGCTCGGCCAGCGTCACGACCAGCCCCTGAACCTGGCCAGCGATCTCCGAGAGGCTCAGGCCCGTGCGATCGCTGAGCATCTTGCCTTCGTAGTCGTTGACCGCCACCCAGCTGGCCATCGATACGAAGTGGCGCAGTTCGTCGCCGTTGAACATCGGGAGGCCCTGACCGGGGTCGAACACAAAGGGAATGCCCGCGTCGTGCAGCTGTTGCGCATGCTCCAGCATGGCGTCCCTGCCATCCGGTGCCACGATCGCCAGGCGGATGCCGGCGTCAACGGGCACACGGTTTTCATGGGCCTGCGACATGGCGCCGGGGTGGAACTCCGTGATCTGGTTGTTGTCGCGGTCGGTCATGATCATCGCCTGCGCGGTGTAGTTGTCCGCCGTCGTGCCGATGAAGCGCGTGTCCACACCCAGGCCCTGCAGCCGCGACAGGTAGTCCTGCGCATCGTTGCCGACCATGGCCAGCGGCACCGCATCGGACCCCAGTTGCCGCAGCCCATACGCAATGTTGCCGGCACAGCCGCCGAACTCCCGGCGCATGCCGGGCACCAGGAAGGACACATTGAGGATGTGCAGCCGGCTGGGCAGGATCTGCTCGGCGAAACGCCCCTCGAAGGTCATGATGGTGTCGAACGCCAGGGAGCCGCAGATGAGGATGGACATGATGAAAAGAAAAAGGAATCAGGGATAGAACACCAGGGCACGGTAGCCCGTCATGGAAGACACACCGCTGTCAGCGATGGACAGCCGCAGGCTCATGGAGACCACACCTTGCGCCGGCAACACCTCTGGTGCTCCCGGCAGCTCGGCCGGAAGAAACACCCGCCGGACGATCACGTTGTCCCGAGCATCGGTCAGGCTCAGTTCGAGCGCGGGCACCGCCAGCGGCAGCGCGGCACTGTTCTTGAGCACCAGGTCGAATGAATAGAAGTTGCCCAGGCGACGCACCAGGTTGGAGCTGTCGATGAGCACCGCCTCGATCTCGCGGGCCGGACCGATGCTGCAGTCCAGAGGCCGGCACAGCATCGCCAGCAGGGGCGCGCTGAACGGATACCGGGCCGCCAGCCGGTCCCGGTCGTGCACGGCCCACTGAGCCACCAGCCCGGCCAGCAGCACGAAGCACACCGCCACCAGGGACACGCGCACCCCCGAGGACTGCCAGAAAGCCTTCCGCCGGGCCTGCCGAACGAAGCTGGGTTCCGTCAGCACGGGCACATCGTCATCCCGCACCGGTTCCGCCGCCACCGGCGGTGGCTGTGTTGCCGCCACCGGAGGGCGCGCAGGAGGCGGACTCACGTCCGTCGCCGCCGCCTCTTCGGTAGACGTTGGCTCAGGAGCCGGGGGTGCGACGGAGACTTCCGAAGCCTGGACATCGTCTTTGGCCTGCGCTGCGAACCGGCGCAACTCGTCGGAAAACCCGTCGTCGGCATTTGCCGGGCCCGGCCCTGACGGCAGCTCGTCGGTCGATGGCTTCGAGTGCAGCAGCCATTCCTCATCCGCGTCATCGTGCGCCACAGGGACTGGAGGCGGCGAGGCGGCGACGACGGAAGGGGCTTGCACCGGTGCGGATACAGCCACCGGGTCTCCCTCCAGGAACAGCGTGGCATCGAACACATCGGAACAATGCCCGCAACGCACCCAGCCGTCGGATATCTTGAGCTGGTCGGGAACGATCCGGAAGGTCGTTCCGCAAGCCGGACAGCGGGTGGTGAAACTCATGCGGCAATTATTGCAGGCACCCGCATCACGCCCGGCGGCAGGAACGCTTCACGCCTTGCGGGCGGTCATGAGAATCCAGCCGTCTTCCTCGTCGCTCACGCGCAGCTGCACCCAGGGCGCATAGGCCTCCCGCAACTCGTCCTCCTGCCGGGCCAGAATGCCGGCCAGCACCAGATGACCACCCGCCTTCACGCGTTCGCACAGCAGGGGTGCAAGCACCTTGAGCGGTGTGGCCAGGATGTTGGCCAGCACGACATCGAAGTGCCCGTCGACC
This sequence comes from Hydrogenophaga pseudoflava, assembly GCF_004353865.1. Classification (NCBI taxonomy): domain Bacteria; kingdom Pseudomonadati; phylum Pseudomonadota; class Betaproteobacteria; order Burkholderiales; family Comamonadaceae; genus Hydrogenophaga; species Hydrogenophaga pseudoflava. The sequence continues at coordinate 840,505 of NZ_CP037867.1, read as the reverse complement.
GCATCGGGCAAGCCGGTGCGCAGAACCACGCCGTTGGCATCGGCGTTGAGCCGTGTGGACTCGACGGCGGCCGGATCGATGTCCACCGCCACGATGGGTTCGGCGCCGAACTTGGCCGCGCCGATGGCCAGGATGCCTGAGCCGCAACCGTAGTCGAGCACGCGCTGACCCCGCGGCGCATGGGCAGCGATCCAGCGCAGGCACATGCGGGTGGTCGGGTGGGTGCCCGTGCCGAAGGCCAGGCCAGGGTCGAGCCGGATCACTTCCTGTGCCGCTGCAGGCGGTTCGTGCCAGGTCGGCACGATCCAGAAGGTCGGTGTGATCTCGACCGGATCGAACTGCGACTGGGTCAGGCGCACCCAGTCCTGCTCCACCACGGCGCGCACGCCCATCACCTGCGAGCCCTCGAAGAAGTCTTGCGGCAGCAGCAACTCCGCCGCCTCGCGCGCCGCCGCCTCGTCCGGAAACAGCGCGACCACGCGCGAGCGGTTCCAGCCTTCTTTGGGTGGCGGCATGCCGGGTTCACCGAACAGCGCCTGCTCGGCCGGGGTCAGCGCATCGGCGTCCTCGACCGAGACGCTCAGCGCATCCAGCGCCACCAGCGCATCGCCGACCGGCTCGACGCCTGCCTCGGGCACCAGCAGCACCAGCTCGTGCAGCGAGCCACCGGACAGATCAGCGCTCACGCTGCGACAGCCACTCTTCGAGGTAGTGGATGTTGGTGCCGCCGGCCACGAAGCTGGCGTCGACCATCAGCTCGCGGTGCAGCGGGATGTTGGTCTTGATGCCTTCGACCACACACTCGGACAAGGCGGTGCGCATGCGCGCCAGCGCCTGTTCGCGCGTATCGCCGTGCACGATGATCTTGCCGATCATCGAGTCGTAGTTGGGCGGCACGAAGTAGTTGGTGTACGCATGCGAGTCCACGCGCACACCCGGCCCGCCAGGCATGTGCCAGGTGGTGATGCGCCCGGGCGACGGGGTGAACTTGTAGGGGTCTTCCGCGTTGACGCGGCACTCGATGGCGTGGCCTTTGAGCTGGATCTGGCGCTGCGTGAACGGCAGCTTCTCGCCGGCTGCGACCGCGATCTGGGTGCGCACGATGTCCACACCCGAAATCCACTCGGTCACCGGGTGCTCCACCTGCACACGGGTGTTCATCTCAATGAAATAAAACTCTCCGTTTTCGTACAGGAACTCGAAGGTGCCCGCACCGCGGTAGCCGATCTTCTTGCAGGCCGCCGCGCAGCGGTCGCCGATCTTTTCGATCAGGCGGCGTGGAATACCCGGCGCCGGCGCTTCCTCAATCACTTTCTGGTGGCGGCGCTGCATAGAGCAGTCGCGCTCGCCCAGGTAGACCGCGTTGCGGTGCGTGTCGGCCAGCACCTGGATCTCGATATGCCGGGGGTTCTGGAGGAACTTCTCCATGTACACCTCGGGGTTGCCGAAGGCCGCCGCGGCTTCCGCCTTGGTGGTCTGCACTGCGTGCAGCAGCGCCGCCTCGGTGTGCACCACGCGCATGCCGCGACCACCACCGCCGCCCGCGGCCTTGATGATCACCGGGTAGCCCACCGCCTTGGCGGTCTTCTTGATCACGGCCGGGTCGTCAGGCAGCGCGCCTTCGGACCCCGGCACGCAGGGTACGCCAGCGCGGATCATGGCCTGCTTGGCCGAGACCTTGTCGCCCATGATGCGGATGGACTCGGGGGTCGGGCCGATGAAGGTGAAGCCGCTGCGCTCAACGCGCTCGGCGAAATCGGCGTTCTCCGACAGGAAGCCGTAGCCGGGGTGGATCGCTTCTGCGTCCGTGACCTCGGCGGCCGAGATGATGGCCGGCATGCTGAGGTAGCTCTGACCCGATGGCGCCGGGCCGATGCAGACCGCCTCGTCGGCCAGCCGGACGTACTTGGCGTCTCGATCGGCCTCGGAATACACCATCACGGCCTTGATGCCCATCTCGCGGCAGGCACGCTGCACACGCAGGGCGATTTCGCCGCGGTTGGCGATGAGGATTTTCTTGAACATGGGGCGAGGATCCCCTTACTCGATGATGAACAGCGGCTGGCCGTATTCCACCGCCTGGCCGTTCTCGACCAGGATCTGCGTGATGGTGCCGCTCTTGTCGGCCTCGATCTCGTTGAGGATCTTCATGGCCTCGACGATGCAGATGGTCTCGCCTTCCTTGATGGCCTGCCCGATCTCGGCAAACGGCTTGGCACCCGGGCTGGACGCTCGGTAGAAGGTGCCCACCATGGGCGATTTGACCGTGTGCCCGGCCGGAGCCGGCGCAGCGGCAGCTGCAGACGCGGCATCGGCCACGGCCTGCACTACGGGGGCTGCGACCGCCGCCACAGGCGCTGCGGCGACAACCTGGGCCACTGCGGCCGCTGGAGCACTCTTGACGATCCTGACCTTGCCTTCGGCTTCGGTAATTTCCAGCTCGGACACGTTCGACTCGGACACCAGGTCGATCAGTGTCTTCAGTTTTCTAAGATCCATGATTTCTCCAACGAATTGCAGTCAAGTTGGTCAAACTTCGCTTATTTTCGATCAAACGAAGCACTGCCGCCTTGCCGGGGTGCGCAGTGTACACGAGGCGGAACACACCGGAGCTGCCGCTCGTCACACCCGAAGAAGCGGGTGGCGGGCCGCGACAGGCCCGCAAACTGGTCAAAGTTGGCGGGACTTTAACCGCTTTTTAATTCTGTTCGCAACGTGTGACGGGCACCGCCCGTCCGGTAGCGGACTCAGACCAGAAGAGCCCACTGTGCCAACTCTTCGGCACTGACTTTGCCCAGCTTGCGATGCAGCACAGCCCCGTCCACGCCAAACACCACGCTGAAAGGCAAGGCCCCGCTGGGGTTGCCCAGGCTTCGGGCCATGTCGGAACCGGCGAAGCCAGCCAGCGCCACGGGAAAGTCCAGCGGCAACCGCGCCAGAAACCGCGACACCGGAGCGGCCTGATCCACAGCCAGCCCCAGCACCTGCCAGCCGCGGCCCGAGTGCTCCCGGTAGAAGGTGTTGATGAGCGGCAGTTCCTCCACACAGGGCGGACACCAGGTGGCCCAGAAATTCACGAGCAAGGGGCGCCCCCTGAAGCCCGCCATGGACACCGGAGCGCCCAACACATCAGGAAACGCGCTCGCCCAGAACTGGCTTTCTGCCTCACCGAGCACCGGCCCCGGGCGCAGCCGCCACCAGGCCACGCCCGCACCGGCCGCCGCAGCCGCCGCGCCCACCCCCCCCATCAACAAGGTCCGCCGGTTCATGCTGGCGCCCTCTGGGAACCGGCGTCGGCGGCCAGCAAGGCGCGCACCTCCTGTGCATCGCCCCTGGGGCGCCGCCCCTGCGCGTCCGGCCTGAGCGCGCCGCGCAAGGCGTCGTGGTCCAGCACCAGCAGGTGCAGGAGCACCCACTGCCCCAGTGCCTCGCAGCGCAGCCTCAGCGTGAGGGCCTCGACCGGATCCCCTTGCGCATCGCTGGCCGCCGTCCCCGGGTGGTACTCGACCCGCTGGTCCAGCAGCGCCCACTCGGCAGATTTCTGATCGTCGCAGTACAGCTGCACATAGATGTCGCTGTGGCGGGTGGCGGTCCCGTGCCAGACCGCACCGCACAGATGGGGTCTGAACGCGGCCAGCCGCTCCATCCACGCCAGTGCCAGCTCCCGCAGCGCCCGCAGTTCCACAGGCTGTGTGTCGGAGCAGAAGATCGCGATGTGTTCGCGCACCGCTTCCTCCACGGCTTGGTTGTCGGGCCAGGGGGTGCGCGAGGGTGGAAGGCCGAGCTGCCTGGCCGCACGCCGCTTGGCTGCCGCGTATTCCAGGCCCTCGTCGACCACCAGGCGCGCTGCCACCGAGGCGATCTCGGCGGACGTGTCGGTGCGGAAGCTGTCCATGGACGGGGATTGTGCATGGGTGCCCCCTAGAATCGCTGGATGCACATTCATATCCTGGGCATTTGCGGCACATTCATGGGCGGCCTGGCCGCACTCGCACGCGAAGCCGGCCACCGCGTCACCGGCTGCGACGCCGGGGTCTATCCTCCGATGAGCGACCAGCTGCGCGCGCTGGGCATCGACCTGATCGAGGGGTTCTCTGCCGACCAGATGGACCTGGCCCCGGACATGTACGTGGTCGGCAACGTGGTCAGCCGCGCCCGACTGGCCGACGGCAGCCCGAAATTCCCACTGATGGAAGCCATCCTGGAAGCGGGAGCCCCCTACACCAGCGGCCCCCAGTGGCTGGCAGAGCACGTGCTGCAAGGGCGCCATGTGCTGGCGGTCGCCGGCACCCACGGCAAGACCACCACCACCTCGATGCTGGCCTGGGTGCTGGAAGCCAGCGGCCTGCAACCCGGTTTCCTGGTGGGAGGCGTGCCTATGAACTTTGGCGTGTCCGCACGCCTGGGCGCAGGCAAGACCTTCGTGATTGAGGCAGACGAATACGACACCGCCTTCTTCGACAAACGCAGCAAATTCGTCCACTACCGCCCGCGCACCGCCGTGCTCAACAACCTCGAGTTCGACCACGCCGACATCTTCGACAACCTGGCCGCGATCGAGCGGCAGTTCCACCACCTGGTGCGCACGGTGCCCGGCAGCGGTCGGCTGGTGGTCAACGGCCTTGAAGAAAGCCTGGACCGGGTGCTCCACATGGGGCACTGGAGCGAGGTGCGCAGCTTCGGCGCCGCCGTCAGCGACTTCAGTGCGGCAGGCGAACCCCACGCGTTCGACGTGCTTGAACGTGGCCAGACAGTGGCTCGCGTAGAGTGGGCACTCACTGGCGAACATAACCAGCTGAACGCGCTCGCAGCCATTGCTGCTGCCCAGCACGTGGGGGTGTCGCCCGCCGATGCGGCGAAGGCCTTGGGCCACTTCCAGAACGTGCGCCGGCGCATGGAGGTCCGCGGTACGGTGGCCCGTGAAGGCGGCGCCATCACCGTCTACGACGACTTCGCCCACCACCCCACCGCCATCCGCACCACGCTGGACGGACTGCGCCGGCATCTCGGCCCGTCGGGCGGGCGCATCCTGGCGGTGTTCGAGCCGCGCAGCAACACCATGAAGCTGGGCACGATGAAGTCGCAACTGCCCTGGAGCCTGGAGCAGGCCGACCTCGCGTTCTGCCACTCGGGCGGGCTGGACTGGGATGCGCGCGAGGCACTGGCGCCAATGGGCATACGCGCCTCGGTCGCCGAGACCGTCGACGAACTGGTGCGGCAGGTGGTCTCGGCCACCAGGGTCGGCGACCACATCGTCTGCATGAGCAACGGCGGCTTTGGCGGTGTTCACACCCGCCTGCTCACCGCCCTGGGTCCGACGACTCAGTAACCGACCGACATGGTGGCCAGGTCGACCGTCACGGTCGGCTTGGCCAGGGCAGCGCTGCTGGCGCGCGCAAACTCCATCGCCCAGTCCCGGTGCGCCGCATCGCGGAAGCGCTCCTGGCCAGCCGCCTGCGCCACGCCGAGCACCTTGTCGGCTGTCAGCACCTTGCCGGTCAGGCGGATGGGCTCGCAGTCGAACGCCGTGAACTGCTGGTCCAGCCAGGCGCGCGCCTGGTCGTGCGGCATGGGTTGCACCTCTTCAAGGTCGAAGCGGTAGGTGGCGGGTTCGCCCCAGGTCACGGTGACTTGGCTGCGCATGGGAATACTCCTGACGGCTAGGGATGAACACGGCGGTCCGCAAACCGGACCCCTCTCTTACATTGTCATTGTGCGCCCGTCGACACACGCAGTGGCGAATGAACCGCCTGCCGCAAGAGGCTGGACGGCACCACCGACTCTGGATTGTGCTGACGCGAGGAAAGGTCAGCGTCGAGATGGTCAAACCGCAGTGCCACCATTGAGCGCCGGTTGTCTCTTTCGGCCCGGCGGGCGCTGTCCACATCGGTCGTCAGCGCACCGCCGTGGTACAGCGCTGCCAGATGGCGCGCCAGGTCCGGATCCGACGACGAGGTTCGCTCGCGCAGCTGGGCGAACGTGGCCGGCCGGTCCATCAGTTCGCGCATCAGCACCAGGTGAAACTCGCCGAACCAGTGCGCCGGCAGGCGCGGCACCCGGCGCAGGTACAGACTCTGCTCGCGGTACCGGTGGGGCAACACATCGCGCCGGGTTCGCACCGCGTAGTTCCACATCACGCGGTGCAGCGGAAGGCGGATGAACGATGGCGGCACCTCCAGCGACAGCTTGGCGCCGAAGGTCCATTCGGCCATCGCCAGATCGATCGGCCGGGCCGGAATCAGCAGGGACGCCTGCCAGCGTTGAATGTCGATGACCGCCAGCAGCCGGTCACCCGCCGAGAGGTGGACCACACCACCGGAACGCATCTGGTCCATGTGGTCGTATATGCGTGCGCCTAGGGCGAACTGCGTGCGCAGGGGACGCAGCCAGGCCTCGAAACGCTGCAGGCGCTGGCGCACGCTGCCTTCACTGTCGGCCTCGAAGAACTCTGCCGACGCAAAACCCTCGGGCAAGGGAATGGCGAACGCCAGCGGTCGGTCGACTTCGGCACGGTTGAGGGTCAGGCGCTCACCGCTGCCGTAGGGATGACGGATCACCAGTTCGTCGCGACCGAGCACATTGACGGCATCGCCAGCGATCATCCAGGCGTCGGCCAGATGCGGATCGCAGGTGCGCCACTCAGGCCAGCCGGCGGGCGTGTGGGCCGCCCAAGCCTGCAGGCGCAGTCCCGCTGCATCGGAAAAACCCAACAATCCCAGACCCAGAACCGGCTGCTCCAAACACACCCCCTGCGGCACCCACGATGCGCATCACCAACTGCTCGCATTAGACCATTGTCCCCAGGGGTGGGCGCACCCGTTCGCGACAAGGATCTGCGAGCTACGCGACGAACGGCCGGTCAGCGCACGGTCCGCCGGCGGACCACCGCCTGGGAGAGGATTTCCAGTGCCTGCACCGAGTCGCCCCAGCCGAGGCAGGCGTCGGTGATGCTCTGGCCGTAGGCCAGTTTGTTCACGTCGTCCTTGCCCGGTGTGAACTTCTGGGCACCGGCCTCGATGTGGCTTTCGATCATGACGCCGAACACGCTCTTGCTGCCAGCGGCCATCTGCTGACCGATGTCGCGCGCCACCTCCAGTTGCTTCTCGTGCTGCTTGCTGCTGTTGGCATGGCTGCAGTCGACCATCAGGCGCGGCGTCAGCTTGGCGGCCTCCAGCTCCTTGACCGCTGCAGCGACACTGGCGGCGTCGTAGTTCGGCGTCTTGCCTCCGCGCAGAATGACGTGGCAGTCCTTGTTGCCGTTGGTCTGCACGATGGCGACCTGGCCGTTCTTGTGCACCGAAAGGAAGTGGTGGCCGCGCGCCGCGGCCTGGATGGCATCTGTCGCGATCTTGATGTTGCCGTCGGTGCCGTTCTTGAAGCCGATCGGTGCCGACAGGCCCGAGGCCAGCTCGCGGTGCACCTGGCTTTCGGTGGTGCGCGCACCGATGGCACCCCAGGCGATCAGGTCACCGATGTACTGCGGGCTGATCACGTCCAGGAACTCGCTGCCGGCCGGTAGGCCCTGGCGGTTGATCTCGATGAGCAGTTGGCGCGCGATGCGCAGGCCTTCGTCGATGCGGTAGCTCTCGTCGAGGTAGGGATCGTTGATCAGCCCCTTCCAGCCCACCGTCGTGCGCGGCTTCTCGAAGTAGACGCGCATCACTATTTCCAGCGTGTCGGCGTACTTCTCGCGCAGCGGCTTGAGGCGGCGGGCGTAGTCGAGCGCGGCGGCCGGGTCGTGGATCGAGCAGGGACCGATGATGACCAGCAGGCGGTCGTCCTTGCCGTGCAGGATGTCGTGGATGCGGCTGCGGGTCTGCTTGATGAGGGTTTCAACCGGCGTGCCGGCGATGGGGAAGAAGCGGATGAGGTGTTCGGGCGGCGGGAGCACGGTGATGTCCTTGATGCGCTGGTCGTCGGTCTGGCTGGTCTTGTCGGCAGGCCGCGCATACCAGGCATCGCTGGTGGTCGTGTTCTTGGCGTTCATCGAAAGCTCCTCGCAGGGTTGGAAAGTGAACAGGTGAAAAAAAACCGCCGGGCTGGAGGCCCGGCGGTTTCGGAGGTTCTGGGTTTCTTGGCGCGCTTACACCCTTGCCTCTCGTCCGCCGGGGACAGAGAACCAAAAGTAAAAGCCAAAAAAGATGGCGGCGCGGGTTTGCATGGCTGACGACTGTATCACAGCGGTTTTGACAAGCGTCTTACAAACCGGGTCAGACGGTCCCGCCGACGGTCAGACCATCGATGCGCAGCGTGGGTTGGCCAACCCCCACCGGCACGCTCTGGCCTTCCTTGCCGCAGGTGCCGACGCCACTGTCCAGACGCATGTCGTTGCCAATCATGCTGATCTTCTTGAGCGACTCGGGGCCACTGCCGACCAGGGTCGCCCCCTTGACCGGGTACTGGATCTTTCCGTTCTCGACCCAGTACGCCTGGCTGGCGGAAAAGACGAACTTGCCGCTGGTGATGTCCACCTGGCCGCCCCCGAAGTTGGTGGCGTACAGGCCCTTCTTGATCGACGCCACGATCTCGTCCGGGCTCTTGTCGCCACCCAGCATGTAGGTGTTGGTCATGCGCGGCATGGGCACATGGGCGTAGCTTTCGCGGCGGCCGTTGCCGGTGGGCTTGACGCCCATCAGGCGCGCGTTCATCGCATCCTGGATGTAACCCTTGAGGATGCCGTCCTCAATCAGCACGTTCTTCTGTGTGGTGTGGCCCTCATCGTCGACGTTGAGCGAGCCGCGGCGGTCGGCAATGGTGCCGTCGTCCAGCACCGTCACGCCCTTGGCTGCCACGCGCTGGCCGATGCGGCCGCTGAACGCGCTGGAGCCCTTGCGGTTGAAGTCGCCCTCCAACCCGTGACCCACGGCCTCGTGCAGCAGCACACCGGGCCAGCCCGGGCCGAGCACCACCGTCATCTCGCCGGCCGGCGCCGGGCGGGCATCCAGGTTGGTCAGCGCCGACTGCACCGCCTCGTCCACGTAGCCGCTCACCACAGCGTCGTCGAAGTAGGCCAGACCGAAGCGGCCACCGCCGCCCGAGCTGCCCATCTCGCGGCGCCCCTTCTGTTCCGCGATCACCGTCACCGACAGCCGCACCAGCGGACGCACATCGGCCGCCACCGTGCCGTCGGCGCGCGCGATCAGCACCACGTCGTGCTCGGCGGCCAGCCCGGCCATCACCTGCACCACGCGCGGGTCGCGCGCCTTGGCCAGCTTCTCCACCTTCTCCAGCAGGGCGATCTTGGCCGCGCTGTCGAGCGTTCCGATCGGGTCCAGCCCTGGATAAAGCGAACGCGACTTCGAAGTCTTGGCGGCTGGCACACGGACCTTGCGGCTCTGACCCTGGCCGGAAATCGAGCGGACCGTGTGCGCCGCGTCCAGCAGCGAGTCCCAGGACAGGTCGTCGGAATAGGCGAAAGCGGTCTTCTCGCCGCTGACGGCGCGCACGCCGACCCCTTGGTCGATGCTGAAGCTGCCGGTCTTGACGATGCCCTCCTCCAGGCTCCAGCCCTCGCTGCGCGTGGTCTGGAAGTAGAGGTCGGCGTCGTCGACGCCGTGCGAGGTCATCTCGCCCAGCGCACGCTGCAGGTGGGACATGCTCAGGCCGTAGGGGGTGAGCAACAGGCTTTCGGCGGTGGCCAGTCGGGCCAGGGTGGGTTCGCGGGCAATCATGGGTCGATTGTAGGAAGCCGGGCGCCAGAGCGCCTGCCGCCGGTCGTGACCCCGGGCGGATCAGTGGGATTGCCCGGCCTGCCCGCGCAGCAGCGGCAGCAGGGTGCCGTCGTCGCGGTCGGCCAGTCCGGCGGCGCGGGCCTGGGCGAACACGGCCGCCGCCCGCGCGCCGAGCGGGCCGTCGAAGCCGGCCTGCCGGGCGGCCTCGACCGCCAGCCGCGTGTCCTTTTCCAGCAGGGTCACGTGCGCGCGGGGTTCGAAATCGCCGGCGATCGCACGGCGCATGCGGTCCGAGCCGATCCAGCTCTGGCCGCTGGACTGCTCGATCACGTCCAGCGTGGTGCCCAGGTCCAGCCCCATGCGGTCGGCCAGCGCCAGTACCTCGGCCGCGCCGACGAGGTTGATGCCCGCCAGCAGGTTGTTGACCAGCTTGGTGCGGGCGCCGTCGCCCACGCGCCCGCTGATGACGAAGCGGCGCGAGGACAACCGGGCCAGAAGCGCTTCGTGGCGCTGCAGCAAGGGTTCCGGTGCGGCCAGCATCAGGCTCATGCTGCCGTCGCGCGCCCGCGCCGGGCCGCCCGACATGGGAGCATCGATGCAGCCGATGCCATGCTCCGCCAGGCGGGCGGCCAGGGCCTCGGTGTCCTGCGGCGCGATGGTGGGGCAGAGCATCACTGTCTGGCCGGCGCGCATGCGAGAGGCCGCGCCGTCGGTGCCAAACAGCACATCGTGCGACTGCTGCGCATCCACGACACAAACGATCAGGACGCCGCCGTCTTCCAGCACAGAAGCCGCCAGCGACGGCGTGTCGGCCAGTTCGGCGCCGGCCACAAGGGCCTGCTGCTGCCGCGCGGAATCGATATCGCAGACCACCACGGCCGTGCCGGCCTCGCACATGCGCTCCACCATGGCGCCGCCCATGTTGCCGGCGCCGACGACCACGACGGGAAAGGACGGGGTCATCACGATTGCATGAGTCGTTTGGACTTGGCAATCGACATCAGGATGCCCAGCCCCACGCCCATCGTGACCATGGCCGTGCCGCCGTAGCTGATGAAGGGCAGCGGCACCCCCACCACCGGCAGGATGCCGCTGACCATGCCCATGTTGACGAAGGCGTAGACGAAGATGTTGAGCGTCATGGCGCCGGCCAGCAGGCGCGCGAACAGGGTCGGCGCCTCCATCGCGACGGTCAGGCCGCGCACGATCAGGAAGATGAACCCCGCCATCAGGCCCAGGGTGCCCACGAGGCCGAACTCCTCGGAAAACGCGGCGTAGATGAAGTCGGTGGTGCGCTCGGGAATGAACTCCAGGTGGGTCTGCGTGCCCTGCATGAAGCCCTTGCCCCACACGCCGCCAGAGCCGATGGCGATCATGCCCTGGATGATGTGGAAGCCCTTGCCCAGTGGGTCCTTGAACGGGTCCAGCAGGGTGCAGACGCGCTGGCGCTGGTACTCGTGCAGCACTTTCCAGTCGACGTCCGGTGCGCACCACTGGGGCTCCATGATGATCAGCGTGACGATACCGACCGCCGCCAGCAGCACGGGCGGGATGATCAGCTTCCAGCTCAGGCCGGCAAAGAAGATCACCGCCAGGCCCGAGGCCAGCACCAGCAGCGTGGTGCCCAGGTCGGGCTGCTTGAGGATCAGGAAGGCCGGCACCGCCAGCAGCAGCCCCGCCATGGCGAAGTCCAGCGGTTTGAGCATGCCCTCGCGGCGCTGGAACCACCAGGCCAGCATCAGCGGCATGGCCACCTTCATCAGCTCGCTGGGCTGGATCACGATGCCCACATTGATCCAGCGCGTGGCGCCTTTCTTGGTGATGCCGAACAGCTCCACCCCCAGCAGCAGCATCACGCCGACCACGTACATCGGCACCGCCAGCGCCATCAGCCGCTGCGGCGGCACCTGGGAGACGGTGAACAGCACCACAGCGGCCAGCAGCATGTTGCGGCCATGGCTGGTGAAGCGCGTGCCGTGGTCGAAGCCGACCGAGTACATGGTCATCAGGCCCGCGCCGGCCAGCAGCAGGATGGCCAGCGCCAGCGGTCCGTCAAAGCCCTGGAAGATGGGTCGGATGCGTTGCCAGAGCGAAGGTTTGTCGAGTACGGCGGCCATGAGGCAGCCATTATCCTTCCGGCATGCACACTCCTCCCCGCCCTCCGGTCAGCCACCTGCTCTATCTGCACGGTTTCCGCTCCTCGCCGCAATCGGCCAAGGCCCTGCTGGTGGCCGAGCGGGTGCGCTCGCAGCACCCGGGCGTGGTCTGGTGCTGCCCGCAGCTGCCGCCGTCCCCGCGCGAAGCCGCGGACCTGATGCGGCGGCTCACAGACGGCTGGCCGGCCGACCGCATGGCCGTCATCGGCTCTTCGCTGGGCGGCTTCTACGCCCGCTGGCTGTCGCTGCAACGGGGCTGCGTGGCGGCCTTGCTCAACCCGGCGCCATTTCCGCAGCGCGATCTGGCGAAGTACATCGGCGAACACCCGGTCTGGCAGAACCCGGACGAACACATTTTTTTCCGGGCCGAGTTCGTGGACGAGCTGGTGGCGCTGGCCGGCGACATCTCCCGGCTGGCGCCAGCCCAACCGATCACTCCCGACCGCCTCTTCGCAATCGTCTCCGAGCAGGACGAGGTACTGGACTGGCGCGAAATGATGACCTTCTGCGCAGGCGGCAGCATCCACCGCCTGCCAGAAGGCGACCACGCCATTTCCGACTTCGACCGGCACATCGACCGGCTGTTCCAGTTTCTTGGGCTGGCAGCCTGAGACGAGGAACGCCCTGCCCTGCGTGGGACAATCGCGCCCATGCACATCCTGTTCGACGAAGCCGGCAAGCTGATGACCGGCCGCCTCATGTCCGAAGCCGAGAGCTCCCTGCAGGTGGAGCTCGATTCGGGCAAGCGCGTGAAGGTCAAGCTGGCCAACACCCTGCTGCGTTTCGAGAAGCCCGCCCCCGCCCAGCTCATGCCTGCCGCCACCGCCCTGGCCGCCACCATGGAACTGGAGCTGGCCTACGAGTTCGCGCCCGAGGACGAGTTCGGCTTCGCCGACCTGGCCGCCGACTACTTCAGCGACCCGGCCACCACCGAGCAGCAGGTGGCGGCGCTGATCTGCCTGCAGGGCGCGCCGCACTACTTCCGCCGCGCCGGCAAGGGCCGTTACAAGAAGGCGCCGGCCGAGGTCGTGGCCCAGGCGCTCGCCGCCATCGAAAAGAAGAAGCAGATCCAGGCGCAGATCGACGCCTGGGCGGCCGAGCTGGTCGCCGGCACCTGCCCCGAGCCGGTGCGCGCGCAGCTCTACAAGATCCTGTTCAAGCCGGACAAGAATGCGCCCGAATACAAGGCCGTGGTCGAGGCCGCGCGCAGCAGCCACCTCAACCCGCTGGCCCTGCTGGAAAAGGCCGGCGCCATCACCAGCGCCTACCAGTTCCACTGGCAGCGCTTCCTGTTCGACCAGTTCCCCAAGGGCACGGGCTTCCCGGCCCTGCAGGCACCGGCCATCACCGACGAGCTGCCGGTGGCCGCGGTGCAGGCCTTCTCCATCGACGACTCGCACACCACCGAGATCGACGATGCGCTCTCGCTGCAGGGGCTGGGCAGCGGCACGGTCACGCTGGGCATCCACATCGCGGCGCCGGGCCTGGCGATCAAACCGGACGACGCCATCGACCACGTGGCACGCCAGCGCCTGTCCACGGTCTACATGCCGGGCCACAAGATCACCATGCTGCCCGACGAGGTGGTGCAGCGCTACACGCTGGAGGCCGGGCGCGACTGTCCGGCGGTGTCGCTGTACGTGAGCTTCGACGAAGCGACCCTGGAGATCAGGGACAGCCGCACCGCGCTGGAGCGCGTGCCCATTGCGCACAACCTGCGCCACGACCAGCTCGACAGCGTGATCACCGAATCCTGGCTGAACGGCGAGTCGCCGGTCGACGCGGCGGGTGGCGAGATCGCCGCGCTGCAGCCGCAGCTGGCCTTCATCTTCCGCCTCGCCGGGCACCTGAAGGCCCAGCGCGAGGTGGTGCGGGGCAAGCCCGAGACGTTCACCCGGCCCGACTACACCTTCAAGCTGCAGGGCATGGCGGGCGACGAGCCCGACGGCAGCGAGACCGTGGTGATCGGCACCCGCTCGCGCGGCGCCCCGCTGGACCTGATGGTGGCCGAAGCCATGATCCTGGCCAACAGCCACTGGGGCCAGTGGCTGGCCGCCTGCGGCGTGCCCGGCATCTACCGCAGCCAGGCCAGCCTGGCGCCCGGCGTCAAGGTGCGCATGGGCACCAAGGTCGCGCCGCACGCCGGCCTCGGCGTCAAGGCCTACGCCTGGAGCACCTCGCCCCTGCGCCGCTACGTGGACCTGGTCAACCAATGGCAGATCATTGCCTGCGCCCGCCATGGCACCACGGCCGCGCTGGCCGCACCGTTCAAGCCCAAGGACGCCAATCTGTTCGCCATCATCAGCGGCTTCGACGCGGCCTACACCGCCTACAACGGTTTCCAGAACGGCATGGAACGCTTCTGGACGCTCAAACACCTGCAGCAGGTGGGCATCACCGAGCTGACGGCCACGCTGATCAAGGACAACCTGGTGCGCGCCGACACCCTGCCGCTGGTGCTGCCCGTGCTGGGCGCCGAGGGATTGCCGCGCGGCGCGCATGTGCGCGTGCGCCTGGGCGCCATCGACGAGATCGCGCTGGATGTGTCGGGCACCGTGGTCGAGCGGTTGGACGGGCCGGTCGAAGCGCTGGACGAATCGGCCGAGGCAGAGGACGAAGAGCTGGCCGCGCCGCTGGCCCTGGCCATCGACGTCAACGAAGCCGAGGCCGGTGCCGCCGACCCCGCGGCCTCCTGACGCTGCACGGATAATCGCGCCCGTGAATCCGGTTCTGAACTTCCTGCGGCGGCTGAGCACGCTCCAGATCGCCCTGGGCATCTCGGTGGCGGTGCATGCCGCCCTGCTCACGGTGCGCTTCGTCGACCCCGAAGGCTTCAACCGCGTGTTCCAGGACACGCCGCTGGAAGTGATCCTGGTCAACGCGAAGAGCAACGACCGGCCGGACAAGGCGCAGGCCATCGCACAGGCCTCCCTGGCCGGTGGTGGGGATGTGGAAAAAGGCCGCGCCACCTCGCCCCTGCCGTCCATGCAGCAAGCCCGGATCGGCGACACCCCCGAGAAGGACGAGCAGATGATCGAAGCGCTCAAGGAGCGCCAGAGCCAGATCCTGGCCCAGGTCCGGCAACAGCTGGCGAGCATGCCGCCGCCCGATCTGCAGGCCGTCAACCCCAGCCCGGAATCGGTCGAACGCGAACAGCGCCGGCAGCTGCTGACCAAGCTGCTGGCCGAGATCGAAAAGCGCATCAACGAAGAGAACGCCCGCCCGCGCAAGCGCTACATCAGCCCTGCCACGCGGGAAGAGGTCTACGCGATCTACTACGACGAACTGCGGCGCCGGATCGAGGACCGCGGCACGACCAACTTCCCCGAGGTGGCCGGGCGCAAGCTCTATGGCGAGCTGACCATGGTCATCACGGTCAACCACACCGGCGCGGTGCTGGACACCGAGGTGGTCCAGACCTCGGGCACGCTGACGCTGGACCGGCGGGCCGAGTCGATCGTGCGCAGCCTGAAGTTCGGCAAGTTCAACGAGGCCATGCGCCGGCGCGCCGACCAGATCGTGGTCGTGTCGCGCTTCCGGTTCACCCGGGATGCGGGCCTGCAGACCCAGATGAGTTCGCAGTAGGTCGGGAGCGGTGATGCGTTCGTTCGGGCGTTGGTTGTTGTGGATGCTGCTGGCGGGCGTGGCGCTGCAGCTGTTTTTCGTGCTGCGGATCGCGCTGATGCTGGTGATCGATCCGCAGAGCACCGCCTTCATGCGTTCGGAGGCCTGGCGCGTGGCCACCGAGAGCCTGACCACCGCCGACAAGCAATGGCGCTGGTCCTCGCAGTGGGTCGACTACGACAACATCAGTCCGAACCTCAAGCGCGCGGTCATGGCCTCCGAAGACGCGGGCTTTGCCGAGCACGGCGGCGTGGACTGGGAGGCCATCGAGGCCGCCTGGGCCAAGAACGAACGCCGGCAGGAGCTGATCGAGAAGCGCCAGGAGCAGATCGAGAAGAAGCTGGCGAAGAAACCCGAGGCCGCGGAGGCCGCGCTCAAGGCCATCAAGCCGGCCAAGATCCTCGGCGGATCGACCATCACCCAGCAACTGGCCAAGAACCTGCTGCTCTC
The DNA here is from genome assembly GCF_004353865.1 of Hydrogenophaga pseudoflava. Classification (NCBI taxonomy): domain Bacteria; kingdom Pseudomonadati; phylum Pseudomonadota; class Betaproteobacteria; order Burkholderiales; family Comamonadaceae; genus Hydrogenophaga; species Hydrogenophaga pseudoflava. The sequence continues at coordinate 824,604 of NZ_CP037867.1, read as the reverse complement.
GGGCGAGCGCAACCTGCTGCGCAAGGGTCAGGAGCTGGTGCTGACCCTGACGCTGGAGGCCTTGCTGTCCAAGCGCCGCATCCTGGAGATCTACCTCAACAGCGTCGAATGGGGTGAAGGGGTGTTCGGGGCCGAGGCGGCCGCCCAGCGGTACTTCAAGAAACCGGCCAGCAAGCTCAGTGCCTATGAGGCCGCCCGGCTGGCGGTGATGCTGCCCAGCCCCAAGTTCTTTGAAACCCGCCCGGGCTCGGCCTACCTGTCCCGGCGCACGGCCACCATCGTCGCGCGCATGGGTGATGTGAGTCCACCATGAACTGGCGCGCCCAGGCCATGGGCATGTTCCTGCTCGGGCTGGTGCGCGCGCTCACCGGCGCCCAGGCGCGCTGGCACGGCTGCCCCCCCAAGGCCGAACAGCGCATCTACTTTGCCAACCACCAGAGCCACGCCGACCTGGTGCTGATCTGGGCCGCCCTGCCGACCGAGCTGCGCAGCATCACCCGGCCCATCGCGGCCCGGGACTACTGGACCGCCTCCACCTTCAAGCGCTGGATCACCACCGCGGTGTTCAACGCCGTCTATGTCGAGCGCGAGCGCAAGGGCGACGAGGACCCGCTGCAGCCGCTGATCGACGCACTGGACAGCGGCGACTCGCTGATCATCTTCCCCGAGGGCACGCGCGGCCACGGCGAAGAACCGCAGCCCTTCAAGTCCGGGCTGTACAACCTGGCCAGACGCTTTCCGGACGTGGTGCTGGTGCCGGCCTGGATCCACAACGTGCAGCGCGTGATTCCCAAAGGCGAGGTGATCCCGGTGCCGGTGCTGTGCTCGGTCACCTTCGGCGAGCCCCTGAAGCTCGGCGCCGACGAGGACCGCGCCGACTTCCTGCGGCGCGCCCGGGACGCCGTCGTCACCCTGCGAGACGTGTAGGCCCCGCATGACCTCCTTCCTCCGCAGCCTCAGCGCCGAACAACAGGTCAGCCTGCTGTTCGTGGTCCTGTTCGGGCTGCTCACGCTGGCCAGCGGCGCGGCGGTGCTGCTGTCGCTGCGCGAGCGGCGGCAGTCCGAGGTGGACGAGCGGCAGCACCACCGGCTGCAGGACTACACCACCCTGCTGCGCAACTCCTGGCTGATGACCCTGGTGTTCTGGCTCGCCTGGGCGGCGGGCGAGCACGTGGCCATCGTGCTGTTCGGCATCGTCTCGTTCTTCACGCTGCGCGAGTTCATCAGCCTCTCGCCCACCCGACGCGGCGACCACCGCAGCCTGGTGCTGGCCTTCTTCATCGTGCTGCCGCTGCAGTACGCACTGGTCTGGCACCGCGAGTTCAACCTGTTCACCGTGTTCATCCCGGTCTACGTGTTCCTCGCCATCCCGGTGGTGAGCGCCCTGGGGAACGACCCGCAGCGCTTCCTGGAACGCAACGCCAAGCTGCAGTGGGGCATCATGGTCTGCGTCTACGGCATGAGCCACGTGCCCGCCCTGTTGCTGCTGCAGTTCCGCGGCTTCGAGGGCCGGATGGCCTTTCTGCTGGTCTTCCTGGTGCTGGTGGTGCAGACCTGCATGCTGGTGCAGCACCTGGTGGCGCGCCGGCTGGACCGGCCGGTGGCCCCGGCCATCAGCGAGAGCTTCCAGTGGCGCAGTTGGGCCGCCGGTCTGGTGGCCGGCGGTCTGCTGGGCGCCGCGCTCGCCGGCCTGACGCCGTTCAAACCCGGACGGGCGCTGGCCATGGCGCTGATCGCCTGCGCGGCCGGCTCGCTCGGTCACCTGGTCATGAAAGCCATCAAGCGCGACCGCGGCGTGACCCACTGGGGTGCCGCCGGCCGCTCGGTCACCGGCGCCAGTGGTGTGCTCGACCGGGTCGATGCCCTGTGCTTCGCCGCGCCAGTGTTCTTTCACTCGGTCCGCTGGACCTTCGACCTCTGAACCGACCGCCATGCGCATCCTCGGCATCGACCCCGGCCTGCAATGCACCGGCTTCGGCGTGGTTGACGCAGAGGGTTCTGCGCTGCACTACGTCGCCAGCGGCACCATCCAGACCAGTCCCAAAGACGGCGCCCTGCTGCCCGAGCGGCTGAAGATCCTGTTCGATGGCATAGGCGAGGTGGTGCAGCGCTACCAGCCCGGCGTGGCGGCCTGCGAGATCGTGTTCGTCAACGTCAACCCCCAGGCCACGCTGCTGCTGGGCCAGGCGCGAGGCTGCTGCCTCACGGCGCTGGTGGCCAACGGCCTGCCGGTGGCCGAATACACCGCGCTGCAGCTGAAGAAGGCCGTGGTCGGCTACGGGCGGGCGGACAAGGCGCAGATGCAGGAGATGGTCAAGCGCCTGCTGCAGCTGCCGGGCCTGCCCGGCAAGGACGCGGCCGACGCGCTCGGGCTGTGCATCACCCACGCACAGGTGGCGCGCAGCGTGGCGGCGATCAACAAGGTGGCCCCGACCCGGGCGCGCACCCACGCGGCCTACAAGGGTGGGCGGAACTATTGACCCCCCCGCGCCGCCTGCGGCGTCACCCCCCAGGGGGCGATGCCTGTGGCCCGGCGAAGCCGGTTCCACGGCATCACTGGATGGGGTTCACCCTCGCCGGATCAATGCGTGGCGCAGCTACAGGATGCGCTCAAGGAACAGGATGCCGAAGAAGCCGAGTGCGGCGGCCAGCGCCACCTTCAGCACCATCCAGCCCCAGCGCAGGTAGCGGGTGTTGCGTGTGACGGCGTAGGCGGCGAAACAGACGCCCGAACCGATCAGCAGCAGGACCAGGACGAAACGCAGCAACAGCATGACCGGTGGTTGCGGATGGGCCCGGTCACCAGGCCGGTGCGAGCTGGGCAAAGCCCAGCGGCGCTTCGCGCTCGTGCTCGAAGCTCACGATCTCGTAGGCGTCGGGCTGCGCCAGCAGGGCGCGCAGCAGCTGGTTGTTCATCGCGTGGCCGCTGCGGAAGGCGCTGTAGGCCGCCAGCAGCGGCTTGCCCACGATGTACAGGTCGCCAATGGCGTCCAGGATCTTGTGCTTGACGAACTCGTCGGAGTAGCGCAGCCCGTCGGCGTTGAGCACTTTCACATCGTCCATCACGATGGCGTTGTCCAGGCCGCCGCCCAGTCCCAGGCCGCGCGAACGCATCATCTCCACGTCGCGAGTGAAGCCGAAGGTGCGGGCGCGGGCGATCTCGCGCGCATAGCGGCCGCTGCCCATGTCGAACTCGACGCGCTGGCCGGTGGCGTTCACCGCCGGATGGTCGAACTCGATCTCGAACGCGAGCTTGTAGCCGTGGAACGGGTCCAGCCGCGCCCACTTCAGGTTGCGCCCCTCACCTTCGCGCACCTCGACCGGCTTCTTCACACGGATGAAGCGCTTGGCCTTGTTCTGCAACGCGATGCCAGCGCTCTGCAGCAGGTAGACAAAGGACGCCGACGATCCATCGAGGATGGGCACCTCTTCAGCGGTGATGTCGATGTAGAGGTTGTCCAGCCCGAGCCCGGCGCAGGCGCTCATCAGGTGCTCGATGGTGTTGACTTTGACGCTACCGTTGGAGATGGTCGAGGCCAGCCGGGTGTCGGTCACTGATTCGGCGGTGACCGGGATGTCCACCGGTTCGGGCAGGTCGACACGGCGGAACACGATGCCGGTGTCCGGCGCCGCCGGCCGAAGCGTCAGCTCCACCCGCTGCCCGCCGTGCAGGCCGACGCCGACCGCCTTGGTCAGGGATTTGAGGGTGCGTTGAGCGAGCATCCGTCGATTTTAGGTTGGCAAACGTTTTCGCATCGAGCAGAAAAACTATCCCCGCGATATGCGAGAGCGCCCTTCCCCTCAAGCAAACACCGCGGAACCGGCTTCGCCGGGCCGCAGGTGTTGCACCCTTGGGGGGTGACGCCGCAGGCGGCGCGGGGGGATCCTCAATCGGCTTGCTTGCGAAGGAACGCGGGGATCTCGAAGTCGTCCATGCCGCCCGAGGCCAGCGCATCGACCTTGGCCGCCGCCTGGGTGCGGTTGGTGCGCCACACGCTCGGCACGGCCATGGTCTCGTAGTTGGGCTGCGCAGCCCCGGTGCCGGCCACCGCGGCATTGACCGTGGGCACGGTGAACGGGGTGTTGTCGGTGCCCGTGCGCAGCACCTGCAGGGGCGGCGCGGTGCGGCGGGCGCCGACGCGGCTCAGGCCCGTGGCCACCACGGTCACGCGCATCTCGTCGCCCAGGCTTTCGTCGTAGGCGGCGCCGTAGATCACGTGCGCATCCGGTGCGGCGTAGGCCTTGATGGCGTTCATCGCTTCCTTCGACTCCTTGAGCTTCAGGCTGTCCTTCGATGCCGTCACCAGCACCAGCACGCCCTTGGCGCCGGACAGATCCACACCATCCAGCAGCGGGCAGGCCACGGCCTGCTCGGCAGCGATGCGGGCGCGGTCCGGGCCGCTGGCGGTGGCCGTGCCCATCATGGCCTTGCCGGGCTCACCCATCACGGTGCGCACGTCTTCGAAGTCGACGTTCACGTTGCCGTACTCGTTGATGATCTCGGCGATGCCGCCGACCGCATTCTTGAGCACGTCGTTCGCATGCGCGAAGGCCTCGTTCTGCGTGACTTCGTCGCCCAGCACCTCCAGCAGCTTGTCGTTGAGCACCACGATCAGCGAGTCCACATTGGCTTCCAGCTCGGCCAGGCCGGCGTCGGCGTTCTGCATGCGCTTACCGCCTTCGAAGTCGAAGGGCTTGGTCACCACGCCCACGGTCAGGATGCCCATCTCCTTGGCCACGCGGGCGATGACCGGCGCGGCGCCGGTGCCGGTACCGCCGCCCATGCCGGCGGTGATGAACAGCATGTGTGCGCCATTGATGGCGGTGCGGATCTCGTCGACCGCCATCTCGGCCGCCTCGCGCCCCTTTTCGGGCTTGCTGCCGGCACCCAGGCCGGTGCCACCGAGCTGGATGGTGCGGTTGGCCAGACTGCGCGTGAGCGCCTGTGCATCGGTGTTGGCGCAGATGAACTCCACGCCCTGGACGTTGCGGTCGATCATGTGGTCCACCGCGTTGCCGCCACCGCCTCCGACGCCGATGACCTTGATCTGGGTACCCATGTTGAACTCTTCCACTTCGATCATTTCGATGCTCATGTCACTCTCCTGTGAGGCCCTTTTCCGCTGGGGTCCGGGCATGGTTTCGATTGTATTGACGGGGGGTTTGAAAGCTGTCGAGGAGAACCCTCAGCCAGGCGGCCCGGTGCATTCGCGGCAGCGGTCGAGACGGCGGGCTCCGGTGTTGATCGTGTTCATCAGAAGGTCCCCACAAACCAGTTCTTCACGCGGTCCAGCGCGCTCTGCATGGAGCCCGCCTTCTGCGCCACCTTGTGACCTCGCACACGGGCCAGCCGCGCCTCTTCAAGCAGTCCCATGACGGTGGCGGCCCGTGGCTGCGCCACCATGTCCGACAGGGCGCTGGTGTACTGCGGCACGCCACGGCGCACCGGCTTGAGGAAGATGTCCTCACCGAGTTCGACCATGCCCTGCATCACCGCGCTGCCGCCGGTGAGCACGATGCCCGAGGACAGCACCTCCTCGAAGCCCGAATCGCGCACCACCTGCTGCACGAGGGCGAAGATCTCCTCGACGCGCGGCTCGATCACGCCGGCCAGGGCCTGGCGGCTGAGCATGCGCGGACCGCGGTCGCCCAGACCGGGCACCTCGACCTGGGTGTCCGGGTCGGCCAGCAGCTGCTTGGCGCAGCCGCTCTCGACCTTGATGTCCTCGGCGTCCTTGGTCGGCGTGCGCAACGCCATGGCGATGTCGCTGGTGATCAGGTCGCCCGCGATCGGGATCACCGCCGTGTGGCGGATCGCGCCGCCGGCGAAGATCGCCACATCCGTCGTGCCGGCGCCGATGTCCACCAGGGCCACGCCCAGGTCCTTCTCGTCGTCGGTCAGCACCGCCTGGCTCGACGCCAGCGGGTTGAGCATCAGCTGGTCGACCTCCAGGCCGCAGCGGCGCACGCACTTGATGATGTTCTCGGCCGCGCTCTGGGCACCGGTGACGATGTGCACCTTGGCTTCCAGGCGGATGCCGCTCATGCCGATCGGCTCTTTCACCTCCTGGCCGTCGATCACGAACTCCTGCGGCTCCACCAGCAGCAGGCGCTGGTCGGTCGAGATGTTGATCGCCTTGGCGGTCTCGATCACGCGCGCCACGTCGGCGGTGGTCACCTCGCGGTCCTTGATGGCCACCATGCCGCTGCTGTTGATGCCGCGGATGTGGCTGCCGGTGATACCGGTGTAGACGCGGGCAATGCGGCAGTCGGCCATCAGCTCGGCCTCTTTCAGCGCCTGCTGGATGCTCTGCACGGTGGCGTCGATGTTGACCACCACGCCGCGCTTGAGGCCGTGGCTGGCGGACACCCCCAGCCCGGCCAGCTTGAGCTCGCCGTTGGCCTGGACTTCGGCCACCACCACCATGATCTTGGCGGTGCCAATGTCCAGTCCCACCACCAAATCCTTGTATTCCTTGGCCATGATCGTTGTCTGTTCAGCGGTTTCGTGTTGGGGTCGCAGGGGTGTCTTCGGTCACGGTCGTCACGCCCTGCACGCGCAGGGCGTAGCCATTGGGGTAACGCAGGTCCACCGACTGCAGGGCACCGGGATAGCGCTGCGCCAGTTGCCCCACCGTGGTGGTGAAGCGGCGCGTGCGCGCGAGCAGCTCGTCGCTGTCGCCCCGCCCGAGTTCCAGGCGGGTGCCGTTGTCCAGTTCGGCGCGCCAGCTGCCCCGCTCGTTGAGTTCCAGGCGGACCAGGGTCCGGTCCAGCCGGGCGACTTCTTCGGACAGGCTCTGGTACAGGGTCCACACCAGCGGCGCCTGCTCCGGCGGCCCGGCCAGTTCGGGCAGGCCGTCGCCTTCGTCGGGGCTGGCCTCGAACACCTCGCCCAGGCGGCTGACCAGCTGGCCCGAGCCGGACTGGCCCCACCAGGCCACGGCCTCGTGCTCTTCCAGCGTGACCCGCAAGCGGTTGGGAAACTCGCGCTGCACCCGGGCGTGGCGCACCCAGGGCACGGCCTCGAACATCCGGCGCACCTGCTGCAGGTCCAGGGTCAGGAAGCTGCCTTCCAGCTTGCGCAGCGGGGTCGCGAGCTGCGCCCGCAGACCGACGGCGTTCTGATGGCCCAGGTCGCCCTGCACGCTGATGCCCTTGAGGGTCCAGGCCGGGTGGCGCGCGATCCAGGTGCCGACCGCGCCCAGGCAGAGCAGGACAAAGACCACGACCAGGCCACGCGTGACCACGGTCATGAGTCGGATGTCCAGGGGCAGGTCGGTGTGCTGCATGGTGCGTGCTTCAGGCCTTGGCGTTGTCCAGCGACGCGGTCGCCAGCACGGTCAGGCAGAGGTCCTCGTAGGACAGGCCGGTCGCACGCGCCGACATCGGCACCAGCGAGTGGCCGGTCATGCCGGGCGAGGTGTTGATTTCCAGCAGCCAGGGCTTGCGCGTGGCGGCGTCGATCATCACGTCGGCGCGCGCCCAGCCGCGGCAGTCCAGCGCGCGGAAGGCCTTGAGCACCAGGGCTTGGATCGCTGCCTCCTCGCCTTCGGGCAGGCCGCTGGGCACGAGGTACTGCGTGTCGTCGGTGAAGTACTTGTGCTGGTAGTCGTAGTTGCCATCGGGCGCCACGATACGGATCACCGGCAGCGCGCGGGCCGCGGCCCCTGTGCCGAGCACCGGAATCGTGACCTCGTCGCCAGCGATGAACTGCTCGCACATCACCATCGGGTCCTGGCCCGAGGCCAGCGCATAGGCGGAGTCGCACTGTTCCAGCGTCATCACCTTGGTCAAGCCGATGGTCGAGCCCTCGCGCACCGGCTTGACGATCATCGGCGAGCCCAGCGCCTCGAAGGCGGCGCGGGTCTCGGCGGCGCTGTGCACCTGGCGCCAGGCCGGCGTCGGCAGGCCTTCGGCGATCCAGATGCGCTTGGTCATGAGCTTGTCCATGGCCACGCTGGAGGCCATCACGCCCGAGCCGGTGTAGGGAATGCCCAGCAGCTCCAGCGCGCCCTGCACCGTGCCGTCCTCGCCGAAGCGGCCGTGCAGCGCGATGAAGACGCGGTCAAACCCGTCGCGCTTGAGCTCGGACAGGTCGCGTTCGGCCGGATCGAACGCGTGCGCGTCCACACCTTTGGACTTCAGCGCGGCCAGCACACCGGTGCCGGACATCAGCGAGACCTCGCGTTCGGCGGAGCGGCCGCCCAGCAACACGGCCACCTTGCCGAGCGCTTTCACATCAATGGGGTTCACAGCATTTCCCACGTTCACACCTTGTCCTTGCCGGCCAGGTCGACCACCTGCCCGGCCACTGCGCCGATGGAGCCGGCGCCCATGCACAGCACCACGTCGCCGTCGCGCGCGTTGTCCAGCACCGCCTGCGGCATGCCGGCGATGTCGTCCACGAACACCGGCTCCACCTTGCCCGCCACGCGCAGCGCACGGGCCAGCGAACGACCGTCGGCCGCCACGATGGGCGCCTCGCCGGCGGCGTAGACCTCGGCCAGCAGCACCGCATCGGCCTGGCCGATCACCTTCACGAAATCCTCGAAGCAGTCGCGCGTGCGGCTGTAGCGGTGCGGCTGGAAAGCCAGCACCAGGCGGCGTCCCGGGAAGGCGCCACGTGCGGCCGACAGCGTGGCGGCCATCTCCACCGGGTGGTGGCCGTAGTCGTCCACCAGGGTGGCGGTGCCGCCCGTGGGCAGCGCGGCCTCGCCATAGCGCTGGAAGCGGCGACCCACGCCCTTGAACTCGGCCAGCGCCTGCTGCACAGCGGCGTCCGGCACCCCCAGCTCCTCGGCGATGCCGATGGCGGCCAGCGCGTTGAGCACGTTGTGCATGCCCGGCAGGTTCAGCACCACCGGCAGTGGGGGCGTGTCCTCGCGCAGCACGTTGAAGTGCATCTGCCCACCGACCGCCTGCACGTCGACCGCGCGCAGCTGGGCATCTTCCGAGAAGCCGTAGCGTGTGATCGGCCGGGCGATGCGCGGCAGGATGTCTCGGATCGCCGGGTCGTCCACGCAGACCACGGCCGCACCGTAGAACGGCATCTTGTGCAGGAAGTCCACGAAGGCCGACTTGAGCTTGCCGAAGTCGTGCCCGTAGGTGTCCATGTGGTCGGCGTCGATGTTGGTGACGACCGAAAGCACCGGCAATAGATTCAGGAACGAGGCGTCCGACTCGTCGGCCTCGACCACGATGTACTCGCCCGATCCCAGCTGCGCATTGGCGCCGGCGCTGTTCAGGCGCCCGCCGATCACGAAGGTCGGGTCCATCCCGGCGGCGGCCAGCACGCTGGCCACCAGGCTGGTGGTGGTGGTCTTGCCGTGGGTGCCGGCGATGGCCACGCCCTTTTTCATGCGCATCAGCTCGGCCAGCATCACCGCGCGCGGCACCACCGGGATGAGCTTCGCGTGCGCCGCGACCACCTCGGGGTTGTCGTCCTTGACCGCGGTGGAGGTGACGATGGCGTCGGCGCCTTCGATGAACCTCGCGTCGTGGCCCTTGTGCACCGTGGCGCCCAGCGAGACCAACCGCCGCGTGGCCGCGTTCTCGCCCAGGTCGGTGCCCGAGACCACGTAGCCCTGGTTGAGCAGCACCTCGGCGATGCCGCTCATGCCCGAGCCGCCGATGCCCACGAAATGGATGTGCCGGATCGCGTGCTTCATGACGCCTTCACCTTCGCGAGTTGCTCGCAGGCCGTCACCACGGCGGCCACGGCCTGTGTTTTTTCCATCTGTTTGGCCTTGATGGCCATCTCCAAAAGTTGTGCGCGGTTCACCGAGCGCAGGCGCTCGGCCAGCGACTGCGCGGTCAGCTCGGTTTGCGGCACCAGCCAGGCGCCACCCGCCTCGACGAGGAAACGGGCGTTGGTGGTCTGGTGGTCGTCGACCGCGTGCGGGAAGGGCACGAACAGCGCGGCGGCGCCCACCGCGGCGATCTCGGTCACGGTGCTCGCGCCGGCGCGGCAGACGATCAGGTCGGCCTCGGCGAAGGCCGTGGCGGTGTCGTCGATGAAGGGCGTGAGTTCGGCCTGCACGCCCGCGGCGGCGTAACTGGCCTTCAGCGCCTCGATCTGCTTCTCGCCGCTCTGGTGGACCACCACCGGGCGCTCGTGTTCGGGCAGCAGCGCCAGCGCCTGCGGCACGGTGTCGTTGAGCGCCTTGGCGCCCAGGCTGCCACCCACCACCAGCAGCCGCAGCGGGCCGCTGCGACCCGAGAAGCGCTCGGCGGGTGCCGCCTGCCGCAGGAACTCGGCGCGCAGCGGGTTGCCCACCCACTCCGCCTTCCTGAACACGTTCGGGAAGGCGGTGAACACGCGGTCGGCGATGCCCGAGAGCACCTTGTTGGCCATGCCGGCCACCGAGTTCTGCTCGTGCAGCACCAGCGGCTTGCCGCGCAGCACGCCCATCATGCCGCCCGGGAAGGTGATGTAGCCGCCCAGGCCGACCAGCACGTCGGGCTTCACGCGCCCGACCATGGCGAAAGCCTGCGCGAACGCCTTGAGCAGGCGCAACGGCAGCAGCACCAGGGTGGACAGGCCCTTGCCACGCACGCCGCCGAAGTCGATCAGCTCCAGCGGGATGCCGCGCGGTGGCACCAGGCGGCTTTCCATGCTGCCCGGCGAACCCAGCCAGTGCACGCGCCAGCCTTTTTCGCGCAGGGCTTCGGCCACGGCGAGGCCCGGGAAGATGTGGCCACCGGTGCCGCCGGCCATGATGAGGGCGCAGGGCTGACCCTGGTGGACGCTGCTCATGAGCGTCCTCCCTTCATCAGCAGGCGGTTCTCGTGGTCCACCCGCAGCACGATGGCCAGCGCCACCAGCTCCAGCAGGATGGCCGAGCCGCCGTAGCTCATCAGCGGCAGGGTCAGGCCCTTGGTGGGCAGGGCGCCGAGGTTCACGCCGATGTTGATGAAGGCCTGGAAGCCGATCCACAGCCCCACGCCCTGGGCCACCAGCCCGGCGAACACCTGGTCCAGCGCAATCGCCTGGCGCCCGATCAGCACGATGCGCCGCACCAGCCAGAGGAAGGCGGCAATGATGATCGTCACGCCCACCAGACCGAACTCCTCGCCCACCACCGCGAGCAGGAAGTCGGTGTGCGCCTCGGGCAGCCAGTGCAGCTTCTCCACGCTGCCGCCGAGGCCGACACCGAAGATCTCGCCACGGCCGAAGGCGATCAGCGAATGCGACAGCTGGTAGCCCTTGCCCAGCGCGTACTGCTCGGACCAGGGGTCGAGGTAGGCGAAGATGCGCTCGCGCCGCCACTCGCTCATCATCACCATCAGGGCGAACGCGGTCACCACCACCAGCACGATCAGGAAGAACATGCGGGCGTTGACGCCGCCCAGGAACAGGATGCCCATGGCGATCACCACGATCACCATGAACGCGCCCATGTCGGGCTCGGCCAGCAGCAGCATGCCCACCACGGCCAATGCCACGGCCATCGGCGCCACGGCGCGGAAGAAGCGCTCCTTCACGTCCATCTTGCGCACCATGTAGTCGGCGGCGTACAGCAGGATGGTGAGCTTGGCCAGCTCGGAGGGCTGGAAGTTGATGACCCCCAGCGGAATCCAGCGGCGGGCGCCGTTCACGCCCTTGCCGATGAAGGGAATCAGCACCACCACCAGCAGCAGCAGCGCCAGCGCGAACAGCCAAGGCGCATAACGCTCCCAGGTCTGCATCGGGACCTGGAACGCGATCAACGCGGCCACCAGACCGATCACGATGAACAGGCCGTGCCGCAGCGCGAAGTGGGTCTGGGCGTAGTTGGCGAAGCGGGGGTTGTCGGGCAGCGCGATGGAGGCCGAATAGACCATCACCAGGCCCCAGGCCAGCAGGGCCACCACCACCCACAGCAGGGGCTGGTCGAAGCCCAGCTCGCGCACGGGCCGCTGGCGCAGGCCGGCGTAGGTCCGGCTGGACAGGCGCACCGGCAGGCCATCGGTGCCGAGCGCGTTGCCCAGGCCCACGAGCGCGGGCATCTTGCCGCCCAGGGTGGTGCGCAGGCGCTGCAGGAAGCTGGCGAGGGCGGCCTTCACGACTCCCCTCCCAGCATCACACCGCGCTCATCGGCCAGCGCACGCACCGCCTCAATGAACACGTCGGCACGGTGCTTGTAGTCGCGGAACATGTCCAGGCTCGCGCAGGCAGGCGACATCAGCACCGCATCCCCGGCCTGGGCCAGCTGGGCGGACAGGGTCACCGCGCCGGGCATCGTCTCGGCCTCGACCATCGGCACGCCAGCCTGTTGCAGGGCCTCGGCGATCTGCTCGCGGATCCTGGGGCCGTCGCGCCCGATCAGCACCACCGCGCGCGCATGGCGGGCCAGTGGCTCGGCCAGCGGACCGAAGTCCTGGCCCTTGCCGTCGCCGCCGAGGATGACCACCAGGCGCCGGTCGACGCCCAGGCCGCGGATGGCGGCCAGCGTGGCGCCGACATTGGTGCCCTTGCTGTCGTCGAAGTATTCGACGTCGTCCAGGATGCCGATGGGCTCGACGCGGTGCGGCTCACCGCGGTACTCGCGCAGGCCGTGCAGCATCGGGGCCAGCGGCGCACCGGTGGAAGTGGCGAGCGCCAGCGCCGCCAGCGCGTTGGCAGCGTTGTGGCGACCGCGGATGCGCAGCGCATCCACCGGCATCAGGCGCTGGAAGTAGATCTCTTCGCCGGCGTCCTGGCCACGCCCGCGCTGGCGGGTTTCGTCCAGGGCCAGCGCCCGCACCAGCCAGTCCATGCCATTGACCGACTCGATGCCCCAGTCGCCCGCGCGCACCGGGGTGTCCAGACCGAAGCTGGTCCAGGGGCGGGCCGGCTGCTGGCGGTTGCGGCCACCGATCTTGACCGTGACCATGCCCGGCGCCATGGCGGCCACCAGCGGGTCCTCGCGGTTGAGCAGCATGAGCGCCCGCACGCCGAACACGGCGGCCTTGGCCTGGGCGTAGGCCACCATCGAACCGTGCCAGTCGATGTGGTCTTCGGTGATGTTGAGCACGGTGGCGGCGGTGGGCACCTGGTCCCAAGCGCCACCGGCGGTGCCGTCGAGCTGGAAGCTGGAGAGTTCGAGCACCCAGGCCTGCGGCAGGTGGGGCGGCTCGGGTTCCGGCGGGGGCGGCGGCACCAGCAGGGTCGGGCCTTCGTCGTCGGCCGCGGCTGCGGCGTCCTGCAGCGCGTCGCCCTCTTCCACGCTCTCTTCCACGCCCTCTTCCGCGCCATCGTCAGCCTCGGCGCTGGCGGGCACCTCCGGGGTGTCCTGCACCACTTCGGCGGGGTCCTGTGCGGTTTCCTCCGCCGCGCGGGCGGCGTCCTGTGCGACGGCTTCGCGCTCCGCGTCCAGCGACGCGGACAGCACGTCCAGCAGCGCCGGCCCGATGTTGCCGGCCACGGCCACCCGCAGCCCGGCGCGCTGCAGCAGCAGGCCGGTCAGCGAGGTCACGGTGGTCTTGCCGTTGGTGCCGGTGATGGCCAGCACCTTCGGGCGATAGGGCAGCTCCTCGCGCTGCGACAGGTCGCACAGCGCCTGGGCAAACAGGTCGAGCTCGCCGACGAAGGCCGCCCCGTGCGACTGCGCCCAGGTGCGGGCGGGCGCCAGCTGCTCGGGCGGCAGGCCGGGGCTGCGCGCGATCACGTTCCAGGCCGCGCGCGCCAGCAGGGTCTCGTCGAAGGCACCGTGCACGAAATCGACCGACGGGCACTCGGCGCGCAGCGCCGCCAGCGACGGCGGGTTCTCGCGCGTGTCGGCCACGGTGACCTGTGCCCCATGACGCACGCACCAGCGCGCCATCGACAGCCCGGAAATGCCGAGGCCGAGGATCAGGACGTGTTGGTTTTGAAGGGCGTTCATCGTGGTGTCAACGCAGCTTCAGGGTGGACAGGCCGACCAGGCACAGCAGCATGGTGATGATCCAGAAACGGACCACCACCTGGGTCTCCTTCCAGCCCTTTTTCTCGAAGTGGTGGTGCAGCGGCGCCATCTGGAACAGGCGCCGGCCTTCGCCGTATTTCTTCTTCGTGTACTTGAACCAGCTCACCTGCAGCATCACCGACAGGGCCTCGACCACGAAGATGCCGCCCATGATGGCCAGCACGATTTCCTGCCGCACGATCACGGCGATGGTGCCCAGCGCGCCGCCCAGGGCCAGCGCGCCGACGTCGCCCATGAAGACCTGCGCCGGGTGAGTGTTGAACCACAGGAAGGCCAGGCCGGCGCCGGCCATGGCCGCGCAGAAGATCAGCAACTCACCCGCGCCGGGGATGTAGGGCAGCAGCAGGTACTTGGAGAACACCGAGCTGCCGGTGACGTAGGCGAACACGCCCAGCGCCGAGCCCACCATCACCACCGGCATGATGGCCAGGCCGTCCAGACCGTCGGTGAGGTTGACCGCGTTGCTGGCGCCGACGATGACCAGGTAGGTCATCACCACGAAGCCGAACACGCCCAGCGGGTAGCTGATTTCCTTGAAGAACGGCACCATGAGCCCGGCCTGCGGCGGCAGCTCGACCGTGAAGCCCGAGAGCACCCACTGGAAGAACAGCTCGATCACCCGCAGGTTCGAGGTGCCCGAGACGCTGAACACCAGGTAGAACGCGGCCAGCAGACCGATCAGCGACTGCCAGAAGTACTTCTCGCGCGAGCGCATGCCCTCGGGATTCTTGTGCACCACCTTGCGCCAGTCGTCGGCCCAGCCGATGGCGCCAAAGCCCAGCGTCACCACCAGCACGATCCAGACGAAGCGGTTGGTCAGGTCGAACCAGAGGATGGTGGACAGCGCGATGGAAAACAGGATCAGCACGCCCCCCATGGTCGGCGTGCCGCTCTTGCTCAGGTGGGTCTGCATGGCGTAGCCGCGGATCGGCTGGCCGATCTTGAGCGCGGTCAGCCGGCGGATGAAATACGGACCGGCCACCAGGCCGAGGATGAGCGCCGTCATCGCGGCCATCACCGCGCGGAACGTGAGGTACTGAAAGACCCGCAGGAACCCGAATTCGGGTCCCAGGCTTTGCAGCCAGAGGGCCAGGCTAAGCAGCATGGGAAGCGTCCTTTGTTGTGTTGTTCCGTCCGTCCGGTGTGATCAGGGCCTGCAGCCCCTGCACGACCCGCTCCATGCGCATGAACCTCGACCCCTTGACCAGCACGCTCAGCACCGGCGAGGGCTGCGGCGCCGACACCGCGTGGCAGACGTGCGCGACCAGGGCCGACACGTCGGTCCAGTGGCGCGGAGCGGCCTCGCCGGCGGCCTGCATGGCCTGCACCGCCTGCGCCATCCAGTCGCCGCTGCAGTGCACGGCCTCGATGCCCGAGGTCATGGCGTGGCGCAGCACCTCCAGGTGGAAGGCCAGCCCCTGCTCGCCCACCTCGCCCATGTCGCCCAGCACCAGCAGGCGCGGCGCCGGCAGTTCGGCGAGCACGCGGATGGCGGCGACCACGGAGTCGGGGTTGGCGTTGTAGGTGTCGTCCACCAGGGTCAGCGTGCGGCCGCCCAGCGGGAGGGCCAGCGCGCGCGAGCGCCCGCCCACCGGCTCGAAGGTTTCCAGGCCGCGTTCGATGTCGCGCAGCGCCACGCCCGCGGCCAGGGCGCAGGCGGCCGCGGCCAGCGCGTTGCGCACGTTGTGGCGACCGGCGATGTGCAGGTGGCAGGCCCCCGCGCCGGAGGGCGTCGTGAAGTCCAACACCCAGGCGCCGTCGCGCCACTCGGCGCGCAGGGCCCGCACATCGGCCTGCGGGTCGGTGTCGCTGAAGGTGAGCACGCGGCGCCCGTCGGCCAGTGCGCGCCAGAGGCCCGAATGCTCATCGTCGGAAGGAAACACGGCCACACCCGTGGCCTGCAGGGCAGCGATGACCGCGCCGTTTTCGCGCGCCACCGCCTCCACCGTGCCCATGAACTCCTGGTGCTCGCGCTGCGCGTTGTTGACCAGGGCCACCGTCGGCTGGGCCAGGGCGGCCAGGTAGGGAATCTCGCCGGGGTGGTTCATGCCCAGCTCGATCACCGCCAGCCGGTGCTCGGGCCGCAGCCGGAGCAGGGTCAGCGGCACCCCGATGTCGTTGTTCAGGTTGCCCTGCGTGGCGTGGGCCGCATCGCCCGCCGCCGCCCGCAGGATGGACGCGATCATCTGCGTCACCGTGGTCTTGCCGTTGCTGCCGGTCACGGCGATCAGCGGCAGCGAAAACTGTTCGCGCCACAGCCGCGACAGCTCGCCCAGGGCCAGGCGCGTGTCCGGCACCTCGGCGCCCGGCAGGCCGGCCGCCGCCAGGCCCCCGTGGGCGATGGCCGCCACGGCGCCAGCGGCCTGGGCCTGCGGCAGAAAGTCGTGGGCGTCGAAGCGCTCGCCCTTGAGCGCCACGAACAGGTCGCCGGGCTGCAGGCTGCGGGTGTCGGTGTGCACGCGGCGGATCGACGGCGGCAACTCGCCCACCGTGCGCGCGCCGGTCAGGCGGGGCAGCAGTTGCTGCAGGGCCTTCATGCCGCACCTCCTGCCGCCATGCGCTTCGCCAAGGCCAACTGCGCCTGCTCCAGATCGGAGAACGGGCGCTTGACGCCCATGACCTCCTGGTAATCCTCGTGCCCCTTGCCCGCGATCAGCAGCACGTCGCGCGCACCGGCCGCCATCACCGCCTGCGCGATCGCCTGGCCGCGGTCGGCCTCGATCTGCGCCGATGCCGGATGCGCCAGCCCCGCTGCCATCTGCCGCAGGATCTCGGCCGGGTCTTCGGTGCGCGGGTTGTCGCTGGTCAGCACCACCCGTTGGGCCTCGCGTTCCGCCACCGCGGCCATGAGCGGGCGCTTGCCCGGGTCGCGATCACCGCCACACCCGGCGATGGCCCATAGGGCGCCCCCGCGCTGGCGGGCCATGGGTTGCAAGGCTCTCAGAGCCTTCTCCAGCGCGTCCGGCGTGTGGGCGTAGTCCACCAGCACCAGCGGCTGGCCGGCCACGGCCGGCACCTGCTCCATGCGCCCGGGCACCGGGCTGAGCGCGGCGCAGGCGCGCAGGGCCTCGGCCAGCGACACCCCCAGGGCGCGCGCGGCCCCGACCACACCCAGCAGGTTCGACACGTTGTAGTGCCCGATCAGGTCCAGCGCGAGATCACCCCGGTCCACCTCGGCCCCGTGGGCGTCGCGTTCGACCACCACGAAGCGCATGCCGTGGTCGGTGTAACGGATGTCGCGCGCCATCAACCGCGCCGCGCGCTCGATGCCGACGCTCCAGCGGCTCAGCGACGGGCAACCGGCCAGGGCCTGGTCCAGCACCATGCCCTGGTCATCGTCGACATTCACCACGGCGTGCGCCAGGCCGGGCCAGTGGAACAGCCGGGACTTGGCCTCCCAGTAGTCGGCCATGCTGCGATGGAAGTCCAGGTGGTCCTGCGTGAAATTGGTAAACACCGCGACGCGGATCTGGCAGGCGTTGAGACGGCCCTCGACCAGGCCGATGGACGAGGCCTCGATGGCACAGGCCGACAGCCCTTCGTCGACCATGCCACGCAACCGCGCCTGCAGCAGCACCGGATCGGGCGTGGTCAGGCCGGTTGGGACCAGGGTGTGGCTGCGCTCTCCGGTCGCCGGCGGGCGGCCGATGCCCAGGGTGCCGACCACCGCGCACCCGCGCCCCACGGCGTTGAGCAGCTGCGCCATCCACCAGGCCGACGAGGTCTTGCCGTTGGTGCCCGTGAAGGCCACGAGGTCCAGCGACGCACTGGGATCGCCGTGGTAAGCGCTCGC
This sequence comes from Hydrogenophaga pseudoflava, assembly GCF_004353865.1. Classification (NCBI taxonomy): domain Bacteria; kingdom Pseudomonadati; phylum Pseudomonadota; class Betaproteobacteria; order Burkholderiales; family Comamonadaceae; genus Hydrogenophaga; species Hydrogenophaga pseudoflava. Next base: position 806,886 of record NZ_CP037867.1, on the reverse strand, counting down.
GATCGGACCCGCCAGCGCCTTGAGCCCGGGCACCGCCCGCACCCGTTCGTCGCTGAAGCCCAAGGCCTCCACGCCTTCGGCCTCGACCAGCACCGCCGTGGCCCCGGCCTGCAGGGCAGCGGGCACAAACCGGCGGCCATCGGTCGCAAAACCCGGCCAGGCCACAAAGGCATCGCCCGGGCGCACCCGGCGGCTGTCGCACTGCAGCTCGCCGGTCACGCGTTCGCGCAACCAGTTGGCAATGTGGCGGGGATCGCTGTGCTGAGACATCAGAACGACTCCTCAACCACTTCGGTCACGATCTGCGGCTTGACGTTCATGTCCGGCTGCACGCCCAGGATGCGCAGGGTCTGCTGCACCGTCTCGCTGAACACCGGCGCCGCAACCAGGCCGCCGAAGTAGACCCCGTTGGATGGCTCGTCGATCATCACCGCCACCACGATGCGCGGCTGCTCAATGGGCGCGATGCCCACAAACCAGCTGCGGTACTTGTTGGCGGCGTAGCCCTTGCCCTCCTGCTTGTGGGCCGTGCCGGTCTTGCCGCCCACCGAATAGCCCATGGTCTGTGCCTTGGGCGCCGTGCCGCCGGGGCCGGTGGCCAGCTCCAGCATTTTGCGCACCGCCACCGCGTTCTTCTCGCTGAACACCCGCACGCCGGTGGCGGGGCCCTCGGTCTTGAGCATGCTCACCGGGATCAGCTCGCCGTTGCGGGCGAAGATCGTGTAGGCCTGCGCCAGCTGGAACAGCGACGCCGACAGGCCGTAGCCGTAACTCATGGTGGCCTGTTCGATGGGGCGCCAGGTCTTGTACGGCCGCAGACGGCCCGACACGGCGCCGGGGAACGGCACCTGCGGCTTCTGGCCGAAACCGGCCTGGGCGTAGGTCTCCCACATCTCGCGCGGATGCATCTGCATCGCCATCTTGACGGTGCCGACGTTGCTCGACTTCTGGATGATCTCGTTGACCGTCAGCACCTCGTGCGGGTGGGCGTCGCTGATGGTCGAGCCGCCGATGGTGACGCGTCCGGGCGCAGTCTGAATCTGCGTGGTGGGCCGGACCAAACCCTTCTCCAGCGCCAGCGCCGCGATGAAGGGCTTCATCGTGGAGCCGGGCTCGAAGCTGTCCGTCAGCACGCGGTTGCGCAGTTGCTCGCCGCTGAGGTTGACGCGCTTGTTGGGGTTGTAGCTGGGGAAATTGGCCAGCGCCAGCACCTCGCCGGTCTGGGCATCCAGCACGATCACGCTGCCGGCCTTGGCCTTGTTCTCCTTGACCGCCTCACGCAGCTTCTCATAGGCGAAAAACTGGACCTTGCTGTCGATGGACAGCTGCAGGTCCGGCCCGTCGACCGGCGGGATCACGTCGCGCACGTCCTCGATCACACGCCCCAGGCGGTCCTTGATCACCCGGCGCGAACCGGCCTTGCCGGCCAGCTGGGAGTTGAAGGCCAGCTCGACACCCTCCTGGCCACGGTCTTCCACGTTGGTGAAACCCACCACATGCGCTGCCGCCTCCCCTTCAGGGTACTGGCGCTTGTACTCACGGCGCTGGTAGATGCCCTTGATGCCGAGGGCCGCAATCTCCTTGGCGATCGGCTCGTCGACCTGGCGCTTGATCCAGACAAAGGTCTTGTCCTCGTTGGCCAGCTTCTTCCTCAGGGCGCTCAGCGGCATTTCCAGCAGCTTGGCCAGGTCCTTGAGCTTGGGCTCGGACTTGTCCACGTCCTCGGGAATGGCCCAGATGCTCTGCGCCACCACACTGGAGGCCAGGATCAGGCCATTGCGGTCCAGCACCCGGCCGCGGTTGGCCGGCAGCTCCAGCGTGCGGGCAAAACGCACCTCGCCCTGGCGCTGGAAGAACTCGTTGCCGAACACCTGCACGTAGGCCGCGCGGGCGCCCAGACCGGCGAACGCCAGCGCCAGCAAGGCCACGACGAACTTGCTGCGCCAGACCGGCGTCTTGCTGGCCAGCAGCGGGCTGGCGCTGTAGTTGATGGCGCGGTGGCCGGACTTGCTCATCGCGCGCCCTCCACTGCACCGGCCGCAGGCGCCGGCTCGTTGACCGTGACGTATTCGGTGATGCCCGGCGTGACCGGGCGCATCTTGAGCTGGCGCACGGCCAGCTGCTGCACCCGGGCCGGCGTCGCCTGTTCGCGCTTCTGCACCTGCAACTGCTCGTGATCGGCCGCCAGACGGTGCGCCTGGGCATTGGCCTTGTCGATGGCCGTGTAGAGGCGGCGCGATTCGTACTGGGTGTGCACCAGGTAGAAGGCACTGGCCATCACGGCCGCGAGCAGCATGAGGTTGAGCCGGATCATGCCGCCACCTCCGTGCGCGTGGCCACACGCATCACGGCGCTGCGAGCGCGCGGATTGCCCTCGACCTCGGCCTGCGAAGGCATCACCCGGTGCACCTCGGCCAGGCGCGTGGGCGCCGGCTCGGCGAAGGGCACGCGCCGGTCCACAACGGCGCGCGAGTGGCGCGCCATGAACTGTTTGACCATGCGGTCTTCCAGTGAATGGAAGCTGATCACGACCAGCCGACCTCCGGGACGCAAGACATGAAGGCTGTCCTCTAGCGCTTGTTGCAGCTCTTCAAGCTCGGCGTTGATGAAAATCCGAAAAGCCTGAAATGTGCGCGTTGCAGGGTCCTTGCCCGGCTCGCGGGTTTTGACCGCGCCAGCCACGACTTCGGCCAGCTCGCGGGTGGTTCGAAGAGGGCCCCGTTCCTGTCGGCGACGATCAATCGCCTTTGCAACCTGTTGAGCAAACCGTTCTTCGCCGTATTCACGGATGACCTCCGACAGGGTGGACACATCGGCCGTTTCCAGCCATTGGGCGACGCTCTGTCCGCGCGTGGTGTCCATGCGCATGTCCAGAGGACCGTCGTGACGAAAAGAAAAACCCCTTTCGGGGTCGTCGATCTGGGGAGAACTCACACCCAGGTCCATCAACACCCCGTCCGCACTCTGCGGCCCAAGCTCGCCCAGTTGCCGGAAGCCCTGGTGACGGATGACAAACCGCGGGTCGGCAGCCGCCAGTGCCTCGCCCACAGCGATCGCCTGCGGGTCCTTGTCGAACGCCGTCAGCCGCCCCGACGCGGCCAGCCGCCCCAGGATGGCGCGCGAATGTCCGCCACGGCCGAAGGTGGCGTCCACATACTGTCCGTCGGGCCGAACGGAGAGTGCTTCCACAGCCTCGTTCAGCAGTACGGTTTGGTGTACCCATGGGTCGTTCACCGCCGTCCTCAGAAACTGAAGTCCTTGAGCACATCGGGCATGGGTTTCTGCATTTCCTCGGCCTCCTTGGCGGCGTAGGACTGCGCATCCCAGAGTTCCAGGTAGGAACCCATGCCCAGCAACACGGCGTCGCGGCTGATGCCGGCTGCGGCGCGCAGCTCGGGCGATACAAGGATCCGGCCCGAGGCGTCCATATCCACATCCATCGCATTACCCAGAAAAATGCGACGCCACCACTGCGCATCCATCGGCAGCGAGGCAATGCGGGCCCGGAACTTCTCCCACTCGTCGCGGGGGAATACCATCAGACAGCCATGAGGGTGCTTGGTGATGGTCAGCTGACCGGACTGGGCGCTCAGGGCGTCGCGGTGCCGGGTCGGCATGGACAGCCGGCCTTTGGCATCGAGACTGAGAGAGGAAGCGCCTTGGAACACCCGGAATCACCCTGCTAAAAACACTTTTCACCACTTAATTGCACTTTTTTCCACTGTAGCAGGAAAAGCAGTGGCTGCAAGCTTCTGCGGGCAGTTTTTTTCCAATGAAATCAATCACTTAGAACACATTTTGAAGCAATTTCAACTTCAAAATACGCAGCAAAAGCAAGCACTTACAGCGCGCTGTGAATGTGATGCTTGAAAACCCTGTTACACACAGGGTGGGCGACAGACGGCCAGTGATGCGGGCATCGCCCGCCAGGGGTCAATGAAAAATCCCAGCGACCCTGAGGGCGGCCGGGACTGCATGCCAGGAACGGCCATTAGAGGATGTAGCGGGACAGATCCTCGTTGCGGCTGAGTTCGGCCAGCCGGCCGTTCACATACGCGGCGTCGATCACCACCGTGCTGTTCTGCAGGGAGGTGGCGCCGAAGCTGACCTCGTCCAGCAGGTGCTCCATCACCGTCGCCAGGCGGCGCGCGCCGATGTTCTCGGTGCGCTCGTTCACGTCGCAGGCAATCTGCGCGAGCTGGCGGATGCCATCGGGCTTGAACTCCAGCGCCACGCCCTCGGTGGCCAGCAGGGCCTGGTACTGCTTGACCAGGCTGGCGTGGGTGCTGGTGAGGATGGCCTCGAAGTCGTCCACCGACAGCGACTGCAGCTCGACCCGGATCGGGAAACGCCCCTGCAGCTCGGGAATCAGGTCGCTGGGCTTGGCCAGGTGGAAGGCCCCGCTGGCAATGAACAGGATGTGGTCGGTCTTGACCATGCCGTACTTGGTCGAGACGGTGGTGCCTTCCACCAGCGGCAGCAGGTCGCGCTGCACACCCTGGCGGGACACCTCGGCACCGCCCGACTCGCTGCGCGAGGCCACCTTGTCGATCTCGTCGATGAAGACGATGCCGTTCTGCTCGGTGTTGTGCAGCGCACGCGTCCGCACGTCTTCCTCATTGACCAGCTTGCCGGCCTCCTCGTCGATCAGCAGCTTCCTCGCCTCGGCGATCTTGAGCTTGCGTTTGCGCCGCCGCTCCTGTCCCATCTGGCTGAACATGCCACGCAGCTGCTCGGCCATTTCTTCCATGCCGGCCGGCCCCATGACCTGCATGGCGGGCGCCGACTCGGCGAGGTCGATTTCGATCTCGCGGTCGTCCAGCTGCCCCTCGCGCAGCTTCTTGCGGAAGGTCTGGCGAGCCGTGCTGTCGGGGTTGGGCTGCGGTTCACCGGACAGGCCACGCGGCGGCGGCAGCAGCACGTCAAGAATGCGGTCTTCGGCCGCGTCCTCGGCGCGCATGCGCTGCTTGCGCATATCGGTTTCGCGCGTCTGCTTCACCGCGATCTCGACCAGGTCGCGCACGATGCTGTCGACATCCTTGCCCACATAGCCCACCTCGGTGAACTTGGTGGCCTCGACCTTGATGAAGGGCGCATCGGCCAGCTTCGCCAGGCGACGCGCGATCTCGGTCTTGCCCACGCCGGTGGGTCCGATCATCAGGATGTTCTTGGGAGTGATTTCGGGTCGCAGCTTTTCGTCGACCTGCTGGCGGCGCCAGCGGTTGCGCAACGCGATGGCGACGGCGCGCTTGGCACCGTTCTGGCCGATGATGAAACGGTCAAGTTCGGAAACGATCTCCTGCGGCGTCATGGAGGACATGTTCAAAGCACCTCGACCGTGTGGTTCATGTTGGTGTAGATGCAGATCTCGCCGGCGATGGCCAGCGACTGCCGCACCACGTCCTCGGCGCTGAGCGCCGTGTGCTGCACCAGCGCCCGCGCCGCGGCCTGCGCGTAGGCGCCGCCCGAGCCGATGGCAACCACCCCGTGTTCGGGCTCCAGCACGTCCCCGTTGCCGGTGATGATCAGCGCGGCACTGCGGTCACCGACTGCCAGCATGGCTTCGAGCCGGCGCAGCACCCGGTCGGTGCGCCAGTCGCGCGTGAGGTCAATGGCCGCGCGCACCAGGTGGCCCTGGTGCTTTTCCAGCTTGGCCTCGAAACGCTCGAACAGGGTGAAGGCATCGGCGGTGGCACCGGCAAAACCCGCCAGCACCTGGTCGCGGTAGAGCTTGCGCACCTTGCGAGCGGTGCCCTTGACGACGACATTGCCCAGGGTGACCTGGCCGTCGCCTCCGATGGCGACCTGAACACCGTCGGGCGTCTCGCGGCGCACGCAGACGATGGTGGTTCCGTGAAAAGTGTCCATAGCAAAAGAAAGTGGAGGCAACTGGGCCGAACTCAAGCCCGTCGGCGCATTGAAGGGAGTCGTTCCAAGGCACCGCGGAACCGGCTACGCCGGGGCCGCCCGTGCCATCCCCTTGAGGGGATCGCGCGCAGCGCGGCAGGGGCGGGCCTAATCGTTCCTCACGACGACCTTGGCGTATTCGGTGATGCCGATGACATTGAAGAATGCCGACACCAGTCGGTGCACATCCACGAACTGCACAAGTCGCCCGGAGGCATGGTGCCCGGCCACCCAGTTCAGCAGCGTGCCAGCCGCGGAGAAGTCCACACGGATCAGGTTGCGGCACGAAATGATCATGACATCGGCCCCCTGCAGCCGATGCTCCAGATCCTCCAGGGTGGCCTGCGGATCACCACGGATCTCGCCAGACAGTTCCACCAGCCCCAGATGATTGAACTCTGTCGACGGGCCTTCGGCCCCCGACTCCGTCGTGTAGCCGGAAGAAACGGTCTCCCGCACCACCTCGCCCAGCACAGAGGCGCCCTCATCGGGGTCCACGGCGCCGTTGGTCATGGCCTTGAAGTGGCAGCGCGGGCGCTCCCATCCCGGCGGCGACACCTCGTAGGTGACACAGAAGTCCAGCGCCGTCAGCTCAAACTCGTCGGGCCGGTTCATCACCCGCAAGACGGCCATGCGCAACTCCCACCAGAGCTGTTCGACGTCCCGGCGCCCCGAAGGCGTGAGTTGCTTGAGGACCTCGCGCAGGCGAGGTGCGTCAATGAAGGAGATCTCGACCTCCTGATCGCCCCAGAGCGTGAAGATGCCCAGCAATGCGCGCGCCGCCTTCACGTCGATGGACTCCAGCTCGGTCCATTCCAGCACCCAGGGCTGAGGCGCTCGAAGCAACACGTTCTGCAGCGTGCCCACAGCATGGGCATCCAGCTCAGGATCGCAGGCCCAGGACGCCCGGGTCGGCGTGACGGACGGCTTGAAGGCCTTGCCGGTCATGGACGACACCAGCTCGGGCATGTCGTACCACTGGGGTGGCGAGCGGCCGAAGCGATTCACAAAATCCACGGCACGGCTCTCAAACGGTGCCATCTGCCCGGTCGCCCGGTACAGGTCAAACAGGGCCAGCCAGTCGTCCAGCTGGTTCTCGCGCGGCCCGCCTTCTGCAATCGTGTCCTTGAGCCCCTGCTCGGCGCCTGCATCGTCTCCATTGGCGAAGCGGATGGCGGCTTCCTCGACCTCCGGGTCCTGGGCAATTTCGTGCACGTCCAGCGCATAGAAATGCGAGGCCGAGAAGCCCGACCCCGACCCGCCGCGAGCGGCGCCTGCGATCGCCGTACCCGAAGTGGGCGCCATCAGGCCTGTGCGCGCAGTCGACGGCGCCGGGCCAGTATCTGGCCCCGACTTGGGCGGAGGAACCGCTTCGCGAAGCACCGGCACGTTGTCCGGGGTGGGTGCCGGTGCCTGCGTCTTCGCAGCGGGCACCGAAAGCGGCTGGGGTGGCGAGGTGGTGGGTTCGCCGTCGCTCAGTGTCGCCGCTTCGGTTTCGTTGTACTGGGCTCTGAGGCGCCTCTGCTCTTCCGCCTCCCTGGGGGAAACCGGTTTTTCCACCTTGCGCTCAAGGGGCGTACCTCCGGTAGAGTGCGTCCCGGAATTGGACCCGCCGGTCACCAGCGAGTCAGGCCCCTTGGTCTTCCACCACTGCATCGACATCTGGGCTTCGATCTCGTCGATCTTCTTGAGCGTCATCGCCCGGTCATCGGGCTTGGAAGGAAGACTGCTCTGGAAGAAAGACGGCCGAACACCCTGGGCCCCGTCCACGGCGCCCTCACGGCTGCGAATCTTGCGCAGCATGTCGAACTCGCGCTTGCGCACGAAGTCGTTGCGCCGCTTGCGCTCGATCATCTCCTTGAGCGCCGCCTTGTTGTATTCGCTCTCCCGGTCGGCGTTGCGGGTGTCCAGATCCGCCCAGCTCGTGGTCGGATGACGCACGAACTTCACCACCTTGGACAGAAAGCCGCCGCTGGAATCGTCCTTGGACATGGATCAGGGTATGAGAGTGTTCCGCAGAAAAGGCCGCAATCAGTCACCAAACATCTTCTGCTTGAGCTCGCGCCGCTGTTGTGCCTCCAGCGACAGGCTGGCCGTCGGGCGCGCCATCAGGCGGCCAACACCAATCGGCTCACCTGTCTCTTCACAGTACCCGTAATCGCCCGAGTCGATGCGGGCAATGGCCTGCTCGATCTTCTTGAGAAGCTTGCGTTCCCGGTCGCGGGTGCGCAACTCCAGAGCATGCTCTTCCTCGATCGTCGCACGGTCCGCGGGGTCGGGAACCACGACGGTGTCTTCGCGCAGGTGCTCGGTGGTTTCGCCGGCGTTGGCCAGCATGTCGTCCTTCAGCTGCGTCAACTTTCGACGGAAGAAAGCGAGTTGCACGTCGTTCATGTACTCCGAATCGGGCATGGACTGGACGTCCTGGTCGGTCAGTTTCTCGACCGGCAGAGACTTCCAGTTGTTGGCACGTTTCGGGTCTTTCTGGATGGCGGTGGGCGCGGGAGCAGTCATCACACGTTCGTTCGATAAAGAGAAGGTCGCCTTGGCGGCGTTGGGAGCATGGGTCGGAATGACCGCAGCCTGTGTCATCTGTTCCATCATCACTTTCTTGGCGGCCCGCTTGCCCAGAGGGCGCGGCGTCGGTTCGATGATGATGGGCGCCGGAGCGGCCACGGGGGGTGGCACGACCGTCGTCTTCTGTTTGGTCACCACCTTGGCCGGTGGCGCCGGCACCTTGACCGGAGCCGGTTTGCTGGCTGGCTTCGCTGCAGGCTTGGGAGCTGCCGCAGGCTTGGCGGCAGCCAGCGCCTTGGGGCCAGCCGTCTTTTTGGCGGCAGGCAGAGCGGTTTTGGAGGCCAACTTGGCCGCCGGCTTGCCGACCGTAGCCCTGGCACTGGCCGGCTTCGCCGTGGTTTTCGCAGCGGCCTTGGCAGGCGCCTTGGAAGCCGGGGCCACAGCAGACGCGGATCGCCCCTTGCCGGCCGACGCGGCGGGTTTGCGATTCTTCGCGGTGGGGGTGGCCTGGGCTTTCACAAAGGATCTCCTCTCAGTGCCTGACGCTGCCTGGTGGCGGGGTGGCGCGCTGGACGGGGTGGAGCCCCCGACCGCATCGCTTTGCTCGGCCGAAGCCGGCTGGTTTGTGGTTATACCCCGTTTGCGAACGTCGGTAGCGCCTGCCTGCCTCTGCTGGCGGACAGATGACTCGGGTAGGCTGCGGGCTGCCGACTTGGGCGGCGATTGTAACGACGCGGCCCTCAAAGACACTGACGTGGGATCCGAGGGAAAACCCAGGCTCTGGAGAAGCGAGACAAACAGCATCAGGGGCTCCGTTCCCGCTTTGTTGGCACAAGCGTCTGCTCAAACCAGCGCCTGGTCGAGACCCTGGACCAGGATGTCCCTGGGCAGGTCGATGCCGATGAACACCATCTTGCTGGTGCGGGCCTCACCTTCGGCCCACAGCGGCCCCAGGTCACTGCCCATGAGCTGGTGCACGCCCTGGAAGATCACCTTGCGGTCGGTGCCCTGCATGTTCAGCACGCCCTTGTAGCGCAGCATCTTGGGGCCGTAGACCTGCACGATGGCGCCCAGAAAGTCCTCCAGCTTGGCAGGGTCGAACGGCTTGTCGGCCCGGTAGACGAAACTTTTCACATCGTCGTCGTGGTGATGGTGGTGGCCATGGGCGTGCCCGTGCTGGTGTGAGGGGTGGTTGCAGTGCTCGCCGTGTTCGTGGTCATGGTCGTGGTGCTCATGGCCATGATCGTGGTCGTCCACGCTCAGGAAGTCCGGGTCGATGTCCAGCTTGGCATTCAGGTTGAAGCCGCGCAGGTCGAACACCTCCTTGAGCGCCACCTCGCCGAAATGCACCGGGCGCATGGGCGCGCGCGGATTCATGTGTTTGAGGCGGTGGATCAGCGCGTCCACCTCGTCCTGGGACACCAGGTCGGCCTTGCTGATGAAGATCTGGTCGGCAAAGCCCACCTGGCGGCGCGCTTCCTGGCGGTCGTTGAGCTGGTCGGCGGCGTGTTTGGCGTCCACCAGGGTCAGGATGGAATCGAGCAGGTACTGCTCGGCCACCTCGTCGTCCATGAAGAAGGTCTGCGCCACGGGCCCCGGGTCGGCCAGGCCGGTGGTCTCGATCACCACGCGCTCGAAGTCCAGCTCACCCTTGCGTTTTTTCTGTGCCAGGTCGGCCAGTGTGGCGCGCAGGTCGTCGCGGATGGTGCAGCAGATGCAGCCGTTGCTCATCTGGATGATGTTTTCCTGCGTGTCGGCCACCAGGATCTCGTTGTCGATGTTTTCTTCGCCGAACTCGTTCTCGACCACGGCGATCTTCTGGCCGTGGGCTTCCGTGAGCACGCGCTTGAGCAGCGTGGTCTTGCCCGAGCCGAGGAAGCCGGTGAGGATGGTGGCGGGGATGAGCGACATGGCAGGTTCCGTATGCAAAAAGCAGGCCGGGAGTGTAGTGCAGCGATGTGACCAGGCTGTTCAGAGCTTTTTCATAACGACCAATCCCTTCAGGTATTCGCCCTCGGGGAACGCGGTGGTCATCGGGTGGTCGCAGGCACCGCCCAGGCGCTGCAGGATGGCGCCGTCCACGCCCGCATCGCAGGCCGCCGAGGCCACGATCTTGTGGAACAGCTCGACGCCGATGCCACCCGAGCACGAGAAGGTGAACAGCACGCCACCGGGTGGCAGCAGCTTGAAGGCCAGGCGGTTGATGTCCTTGTAGGCGCGGGCGGCACGTTCGGCGTGCGCCGCCGTCGGCGCCAGCTTGGGCGGATCGAGCACGATGGCGTCGAACAACCGGCCCTCGGCCACAAACTGGCGCAGCGAGGCGTTGACATCGGCGTCGAGGAAAGTCGCCTGGGTCGGGTCCAGCCCGTTGAGCACCAGGTTGGCGCGCGCCCGCTCCAGCGCCGGACCCGACGAGTCGATGCTGGTCACATGCCCGGCCCCGCCGGCCAGCGCCGCCACCGAGAAGCCGCCGGTGTAGCTGAAGCAGTTGAGCACCTGGGCGAACTTCAGGCGCTTCGTGTACCCGTGCAACGCCAGCCGGCTGTCGCGCTGATCCAGGTAGTAGCCGGTCTTGTGGCCCAGGGCGATGTCCAGGCCCAGGCGCCAACCGTGTTCCTGCAGTTCAAAGGCGGTGGGGCCGTCGCCGCGCAGCCAGCCGGTCACCTCGGGCAGGCCTTCGAGCGCGCGGGCGCTGGCGTCGGAGCGTTCGTACAGGCGCGGGCAGCCGGTCAGCTCGACCAGCGCGTCGGCGATCACGTCTTTCCAGCGCTCCACCCCGGCCGCACCGAACTGGGCCACCAGGGTGTCGCCATAGCGGTCCACCACCAGGCCCGGCAGGCCGTCGGACTCGCCGTGCACCAGGCGCAGCCCATTGCTGGCAATACCCATGCGCTCGCGCAGTGCGATGGCGCGGCGCAGCGTGTCACGGAAGAAAACGGCGTCGATGCGCTGGGCCTGGTCGAAGCTCCAGGCGCGCACACGGATCCTGGAACTGGGCGAGTACGCGCCCCAAGCCAAGAACTGGCCGTCGGCGCTGTCCACACGCACGGTTTCTCCGGCATCGGCGCCGCCCTTGGCAATCGCGCCGTCGAACACCCAGGGATGGCGGCGCTGCAGCGAGCGCTCCTTGCCGGGCTTGAGTCTGATGATCTTCATGAGAGGTATTGTCCCCCTCGCGCCGCCTGCGGCGTCACCCCCCAGGGGGCGGCACTGGCGGCCTGGCAAAGCCAGTTCCGCGGTGCCCTGGAACAGCTACCCCTCCGGCGAACGTGCCTTCTTCCAAGGATGCGGCGGAACCGGCTCTGCCGGGCCGCTCGCATCGCCCCCTTGAGGGGGTGACGCGCCGCGAGGCGCGGCGCAGGGGTGGGCCAGTTCAGGGTCTCAGGTAGACGAAGCCTTCGCGGGCCTGCAGCCGGGCCACCTCGGCCACGCCCGAAGGCACGATCTTGGCTTCCATCGCCACTTTGGAAGCGTCGATCTTGCGCGAGACCAGGGTGTTGTTGCAGACCCGGAACTCCACGCCCTTGGCCGCCAGTTCGCCGATGGCGCCGGCAAACGGCTGCTCCATCTGGTTGGTCGCGCCATCGAGCAGGAAGTCGATGCCCAGGCCATGGGCGACCACCACGATCTTGGCCTTGGGGTCGGCCGCCAGGTGGTTGCGAATGTTGTTGATGGCGCGCGAGGCCTGGGGAATGCCTTCGCTCATGTGGTAGACCGTCTTGATCACGTCGTCGGCCGCGTGCGACGGCGCCGACACCGCAAGGAAAAGGGCGAGCAATGCGGCCTTGAAGGCCAGAAGCAGACGGGGCATGGTGGAGTCTCCAGTGGTGTCGCGCCAGACAGCGCATTTAAAAGAAGCAAGCAATGATATTTGCAAGAAGAATTTTTGATCGACCCGCCCTGTTTCGTCAGCGGGTATTCCCGGTCGGTCGAAGGACCGCCATCAGGACTTGGCCGGCCCGCGCCCCTTGGCGCGCGGGTGGGCTGCGTCGTAGGCACGGGCCAGGTGCTGGAAGTCCAGCCGGGTGTACACCTGCGTGGTGCCGATGCTGGCGTGCCCCAGCAGCTCCTGCACCGCGCGCAGGTCACCGCTGCTCTGCAGCACGTGGCTGGCAAAGGAATGCCGCAGCATGTGCGGGTGGACCGGGGTCGAGAGCCCGGCCAGCAGCGACCGGCGCTTGAGCCGCACCCGGATGTGCTGGGGGGTCAAGCGGGTGCCGTGGCGGCCGACGAACAGCGCCGGGTCTTCGGCGGCCAGGGCCGGGCGCGCCGCCAGCCAGCGCTGCAGCGCCTCCAGCGCCGCGCGGCCCACCGGCACACTGCGCCGCTTGGAGCCCTTGCCCAGCACATGGGCCTCGCCCGCCTGCAGGTCGATCCAGCCGCGCGCCGTGCCGCTGGCGGCGACATCCAACCCCACCAGTTCGCCGATGCGCAGGCCGCAGCCATAGAGCAGTTCGGTGATGCAGGCGTCGCGCGTCTCCAGCGCCGGGTCGTCGCCCTCTTCCACGTGCGCGGCCAGCTGCACCGACTCGTCCACGCCCAGCGCCTTGGGCAGGGGCTTGCCGGCCTTGGGCGCGCGCACGTCCTGCACCGGGTTCTGGGTCACCAGGCCCTGGCGCCCCAGCCACACGTAGAAGCCGCGCCAGCCTGAAAGGATCAGTGCAATGCCGCGGGCGCTGCGGCCGGCGCTGTGCATCTGCGCCACCCAGCGCCGCACGTGCGCACTCTGCACCCGGCGCAGGCCGACGCCGGCGGTCTGCGCGTTCTGCGCCAGCCGGGCCAGATCGCCGGTGTAGAGATCGACGGTGCGCGCCGCCAGCCGCTTGTCGATGCGCACATGGGCGAGGTAGGCCTCGACCAGCGCCGCGTCGTCGACGTTATTCATCGGCGCGGCACCGCTCTCCACGGTTCTGCCAGGTTCAGGGGCGCAGGCGCGAGAGGGCCGCGCTGGTCAGGTCGCCCATGCGTTCGAGGAACTCGGTGCCCATGTCGGCGGCAAAGCGCTGCGGATCGGGCGAGCCCAGCACCAGCAGGCCGAATGCGTCCTGGCCCTCACCGGCGCGCAGCGGGATCAGGGCCAGCGAGGCCACCGCACCGGGATCGACCAGCCAGCCGGCCGCTTCCAGACCGGGGTTGGCGCCACAGTAGGGCCGCGGCAGCGACGAGGCAAAGGCCTGCACGTCGTCGCTGGCGCCTTGGGCGTAGGACTGACCGGAGAAGTCGTCCGCCACGCCCCACAGCTTGATCGCCACCTGCGGCACATTGAACTGGGCCGCCATCTCGCGCGCCGCCACCAGGGGCAGGTCCTGCGTGTCGCGGGTCATCAGCAGCTCGCGGGTCCAGCGGTGCAGGCGGTCGGCGATGGCGGAGTTTTCCTGGCCGTGGCGGATCATCTCGGCCGAGCGCAGCTCCAGGCCCTTGATCTTCTCGCGCAGCATCTCGGCCTGGCGCTCCTGCAGGCTCACCGCGCGCTGGCCGTGCGGGCTGCTCAGCTGCACCGTCGCCAGCACGCCCGCGTGGCGCTCGAAGAAGTCGGGCGTGTTGGCCAGGTAGTTGGCGATGTCGTCTTCGGTGATCGGGGGAATGGTCGGGTCGGTCATGGAAGTGTGTCGATCCTGATGTTCAGGCCAGCTCGGGGACGTCGATCTCGCCCTCGAACACCGAGGTGGCCGGTCCGGTCATGAAGACCGGTGCGTCATGGGCCGCATTGTCGCCCCATGCGATGGTGAGCCGGCCGCCGCGCGTCTCGACGTCGACGCTGTCGTCCAGCAGGCCCAGGCGGATGCCGGCCACCACCGCCGCGCAGGCGCCAGTGCCGCAGGCCAGGGTCTCGCCCACGCCGCGTTCGTACACGCGCAGGCGCACATGGGCGCGGTCCAGCACCTGCAGGAAACCCGCGTTCACGCGCGCAGGGAATTGCGCATGGCGCTCGATCTGCGGTCCCCAGGTGGGCACGGGCGCCGTGTCCACGTTGTCCACCAGCAGCACGGCGTGCGGGTTGCCCATGGAGAGCACGGCCACCGGCGCCACATCGCCAGCGGCCAGCGGCAGGGACCAGCGCTCGAAGTTGCCCATCGGTGTGGGCGTCTGGCCCGCCGAGTCGAAAGGCACGCGCGCCAGGTCGAAGATGGGCGCGCCCATGTCCACGGTGACGCGGCCATCGTCGTTCAGGGCCAGGCTGATCTCGCCGTGTTTCACCTTCACGCGCACCGGGTTCAGATCCGTGAGCCCCTTGTCGCGCACGTAGCGCACAAAGCAGCGCGCACCGTTGCCACAGTGTTCAACCTCACCGCCGTCGGCGTTGTGGATCACGTATTCGAAGTCCACGCCGTCCGACGGCGCGGGGCGCACCGACAGGATCTGGTCGGCGCCGACGCCGAAGTGGCGGTCGGCCAGGAAACGGTACTGGGCCGCGCTCAGACCGAGGCGGCCACGGGTCTCGTCGAGCACGACGAAGTCGTTGCCCGCGCCCTGCATTTTGGTGAAGTGCACTCGCATGGTTCGATTATCCGCCCACCCCGGTGCGCGCCGTGCCGGTGCATGCGCACCGCCGCGGACTGCGGCGCACCCCACCGAGCACATTGCGCACAAAGCCGGTGCTGTTTTGTATGCAATCTTGTGCGGATTGCATACAAAAAAGCTGGCACGGCTCGTGCAACAGGGTCGGCATGGACGCTGTCACCCCCGCCCCCGCCGCCGTCGAACTGATCGCCCTGACCAAGCAGTATGGTCCGGGCGCCGTGGCCGTTGACGCCATCGACCTGCGCATCGCCGCCAACAGCTACTGCTGCCTGCTCGGCCCCTCGGGCTGCGGCAAGAGCACCACGCTGCGCATGGTCGCCGGGCATGAGAGCACCACCAGCGGCGACATCCTGCTGGAGAACCGCAACATCACCAACCTGCCCGCCGCCGCGCGCGGCACGGCCATGATGTTCCAGAGCTTCGCGCTGTTCCCGCACCTCTCGGCGCTGGACAACGTGGCCTTCAGCCTGAAGATGAAGGGCATCGGCAAGGCCGAGCGCCACGCCCGCGCGCAAGACATCCTGCAGCGCGTGGCCATGGGGCACCTGGCGCACCGCAAGCCGGGCGAACTCTCGGGTGGCCAGCAGCAGCGCGTGGCGCTGGCGCGCGCCCTCATCACCCAGCCGCGCGTGCTGCTGCTGGACGAGCCGCTCTCCGCGCTCGACCCCTTCCTGCGCATCCAGATGCGCGCCGAGCTGCGCCACTGGCAGCGCGAGCTGGGGCTGACCTTCGTGCACGTCACACACAGCCAGGAAGAGGCCATGGCGCTGGCCGACACCATGGTGGTGATGAACCAGGGCCGCATCGAACAGGCCGGCCCGCCCCACGCCGTCTACAACCGGCCGGCCAGCGAGTTCGTGGCGCGCTTCATGGGCGGCCACAACGTGCTGCAGACCGCCGACGGCAAAGTGGCCGTGCGCAACGACCACATCCGCCTGGCCGAGGCCGGCAGCACCGGCTGGACCGCCACCGTGAGCGACGTGGAGTACCAGGGCACCTACGTGCTGCTGGGCCTGCAGCTCGACGGCGACGGCGCCGACCGCAACGTGTCGGTGATGTTGTCCGAAGCCGCCTTCGTCGACCGCCCCTGGGCGACCGGCGAGCGCGCCGACCTGAGCTGGAACCCGACCCAGGCGCACGCCCTGGCCGCCTGATGGCGCCCGTTTTCCCCTCCCCTGTCCTTCCCCCTGCAACCAAGGAGTTCTCCATGCCCGATTCCACCGACATCCAGCACGACGGCCTGTCGCGCCGCAGCCTGCTGCAAGGCACCGCCGGCCTGGCCGGCATCCTGGCCAGCGGCCTCTCGCCGGCCATCGCCCAGGAAAAGATCACCCTGCGCTACCTGGGCACCGCGGTGAACCAGGACAAGGCCATCGCCGAGAAGTTCGAGAAGGACACCGGCATCAAGATCCAGTACGTGGCCGTGACCACCGACGACGTGACCAAGCGCGCCGTCACCGCGCCCAACAGCTTCGACCTGATCGACACCGAGTACTTCTCGCTCAAGAAGATCGTGCCCACCGGCAACCTCAAGGGCATTGACACCAAGAAGATCAAGAACGCCGACAAGATCACGTCGCTGTTCACCACCGGCACCGTGGCCGGCAAGGCCGTGGGCGACCAGGGCACCGCGCCCAAGAAGGTGATCTTCCTGGAAGGCGAGAAGAGCAAGGTCTTCGCCAAGAGCCCGACCCAGTTCATGAGCCTGATCCCCACGGTCTACAACGCCGACACGCTGGGCATCCGCCCCGACCTGATCAAGCGCCCGATCTCCAGCTGGGCCGAAATGCTGAACCCCGAGTTCAAGGGCAAGACCGCCATCCTGAACATCCCGTCCATCGGCATCATGGACGCGGCCATGGTGGTGGAAGCCATGGGCATCCACAAGTACGCCGACAAGGGCAACATGACCAAGGCCGAGATCGACCTGACGATCAAGACCCTGATCGAAGCCAAGAAGGCCGGCCAGTTCCGCGCGCTGTGGAAGGACTTCAACGAGTCCGTGAACCTGATGGCCTCGGGCGAGGTGGTGATCCAGTCCATGTGGAGCCCGGCCGTGACCGCCGTGCGCACCAAGGGCATCGACTGCGTGTTCCAGCCGCTCAAGGAGGGCTATCGCGCCTGGGCCGCCGGCTTTGGCCTGCCGACCACGCTCTCGGGCCGCAAGCTCGACGGCGCCTACGAGTTCATCAACTGGTTCCTCGACGGCTGGGCCGGCGCCTACCTCAACCGCCAGGGCTACTACAGCGCCGTGCTGGAGACCGCCAAGGCCAAGATGGAGCCGTACGAATGGGCCTACTGGATGGAGGGCAAGGAAGCCACCCAGGACATCAAGAGCCCCAACGGCGACCTGCTGGCCAAGAAGGGCGCCAAGCGCGACGGCGGCAGCTACGAGCAGCGCATGGGCGGCATCGCCTGCTGGAACGCCGTGATGGACGAGAACGAGTACATGGTCCGCAAGTGGAACGAGTTCGTCGCCGCCTGACCACCCAGCCCCTCTGAGCCCATGAGCACGAACACCGCCGTGACGGCCCCCGTCACCGACAGCCCCAACCGCACCGTGCCCGCCGGGTGGCAGGCCGCGCCGTACACGCTGGTGTTCGTGCTGTTCTTCCTGATCCCGCTGGGCCTGGTGCTGATGGTCAGCTTCTGGGACTTCAACGAGTACGAGCTGATCCCGGCCTTCACGGTCCGCAACTACCTGGCCATCTTCGAGGGCTGCTCCGCACTCACCGACCACGGTGACTTCTGCGTCACGCTCTCGACCTACCTCTCGACGCTCAAGTTCAGCTTCCTGGTCTGGCTGATCACGCTGGTGCTGGGCTTTGCTGTCGCCTATTTCCTGGCCTTCCACGTGCGGTCTTCGGGCATGCAGACGGCGCTGTTCGTGCTCTGCACCGTGCCCTTCTGGACGTCCAACGTCATCCGCATGATCTCGTGGGTCCCGCTGCTGGGCCGCAACGGCCTGGTCAACCAGGGCCTGCAGGGCATCGGCCTGATCGACCAGCCCATCGAGTGGCTGCTGTTCTCCGACTTCTCGGTGGTGCTGGCCTTCGTGCACCTCTACACCATGTTCATGATCGTGCCCATCTTCAACAGCATGATGCGCATCGACCGCAGCCTCCTCGAAGCCGCCAGCGACGCCGGGGCGAGTGCCTGGCAGACGCTGTGGAACGTGATCGTGCCGCTGTGCAAGACCGGCATCCTCATCGGCTCGATCTTCGTCATCACCATCGTCATGGGCGACTTCGTGACCATCGGCGTCATGGGCGGCCAGCAGATCGCCTCGGTCGGCAAGATCATCCAGGTGCAGACCTCCTACCTGCAGTTCCCGCTGGCCGCGGCCAACGCCGTGATCCTGCTGGCCGTGGTTCTGATGATCATCTGGGGGCTGACCCGGTTGGTCGACATCAGGAAGGAGCTGTGAGCATGCAAGCCCGAGTCTCCGACGCCCGCGCGCCCGGCTTCTGGCCGCTGGCTGCCGTCTTCGCGCTCTTTGTGCTGTTCATGTACGGCCCGATGGCCGTCATCTTCGTGCTCTCGTTCCAGGGGCCAGAGGGTGGGCTCACCTTCCCGATGCGGGGCTGGTCACTGCACTGGTTCCGCCAGCTGGCCGAAGGCCTGGGCACGGTGGACATCGGGGCGGCGTTCACCCGTTCGCTGATGCTGGGCGCGGTGGTCATGGCCTCCACCGTCGTGCTGTCGGTGCTGGCGGGCCTGGCCTTCCGCAAGAAACTGGGCGGCGGCAACGCACTGTTCTACGTGACGGTGGCCAGCCTGATCATGCCGTCCATCATCGTGTCGCTGGGCATCGGCCTGCAGTTCCGCCTGCTCGACGGCGGCCTCAAGTGGCTGCTGGAAGCGGTGGGCGCGACCACCACGCTGGAGGAGTACGGCACCGCGCTGGGCCTGTTCACCTCGGCGCTGGGCGCTCACCTGACCTGGACCCTGCCCTTCGGCCTGCTGATCATGTTCGCGGTCTTCAACCGATTCAACCCGGCCTACGAGGAAGCGGCGCGCGACCTCGGCGCCACGCCCTGGCAGACCTTCCGCCACGTGGTGCTGCCCCTCATCGGTCCTTCGGTGGTCGGCATCGGCATGTTCGGCTTCACGCTCAGCTGGGACGAGATCGCCCGCACCTCGCAGGCCATCGGCGACGTCAATACCCTGCCGCTGGAGCTGCAGGGCCTGACCTCGACCGTCACCACGCCAGCCATCTACGCGCTGGGCACCGTCACCACAGTGGTGTCGTTCGCGGTCATGGGTCTCACCGTCGGTCTCGCGATGTGGCTGAAGAAAAAATGAAAGCAGCCGCGCAGCCGCTGTCCGACCAGGCGATCTACGAGCGCATGGTCTCGGCCATCCTCGACCACCAGCTGCCGCCCGGCACCAAGCTGGTGGAGGACCGTCTGGCGGCGGCCTTCGGTGTCTCGCGCACGCGCATCCGGCCCGTGCTGGTGCGGCTGGCCAACGAGAAGGTGGTCACGCTCACACCCAACCGCGGCGCGGCGATTGCCGAACCCAGCGAACAGGAGGCGCACGAGGTGTTCGAGGTGCGGCGCATGATCGAACCGCTGCTGGTCGAGCGCTTCATCGGCCGGGCCACCCCGTCTCACATCCAGGCGCTCAAGGCCTGCATCTGCGACGAGGAGGCGGCGCGCAAGGCCGGCGACATGCGGCGTGCGATCCGCCTCTCGGGCGACTTCCACCTGCAGATCGCCGAACACGCCGGCCACCAGACCCTGGGCGGCATCCTGCGCGAGCTGGTCTCGCGCACCTCGCTCATCCTCATGGCCTACAGCGCGCCGCACGCCCAGGCGCGCGAGGACGCCACCGCCTGCGGCTGCCAGGAACACCGCGGCCTGATTGCCGCCATCCAGCTGCGCGATGCGAAGGAAGCCGCACGGCTGATGCGCGAGCATCTGGAACGGCTGGAATCACAACTCAGCTTCACGTCCGCTCCTGAAGCAGCACCGGACCTCCTGGAACTGTTCGGCTCATGAAACGGCTGCTGGTCATCAATCCCAACACCTCGGAGCGCGTCAGCGCGCTGCTGCAGACCCACGTGCAGGCCGCCGCCGGTTCACACGTGGTGGTGCAGACGGTCACCGCCCGCTTCGGTGCGCCCTACATCGCCGACGAGGCCAGCTACGCCGTGGCCGCGCACGCGGCGCTCGACGCCTGGGCGGCGGCACTCGACCGCGAGCCGACCCAACCCGACGCCGTGCTGATCGGCTGCTTCGGCGACCCGGGCCTGATGGCGTTGCGCGAGTCCAGCCCGGCCCCGGTGACCGGCCTGGCCGAAGCGGCCTTCATCGAGGCCGCGCGCCACGGGCGCTACGCCATCGTCACCGGCGGCGAACGCTGGGCGCCGATGCTGCAACGGCTCGCGCAGGCATTGGGCCAGGCCCAGCAACCGGCCGGCATCCACACCGTGGCGCCCACCGGCGCGCAGCTCGCCGCCGACCCGGCCGGCGCCCACCGCCTGCTGGCCCAGGCCTGCCGGGACGCCGCTCACCAGCTGGGCGTCCAGGCCGTCATCCTGGGCGGCGCGGGCCTGGCCGGCATGGCCGCCGCGGTGCAGGCCCAGGTGCCCGTGCCGGTGATCGACAGCGTCATCGCCGGCACCCACTGGGCGCTGCGCACGCCGCCGCTGCCCCCCCTGCGTGCGACGCCCGGTTTCGACAACGCCTGGCAGGGACTTTCACCGGAGATGCACGCCCTGGGGCTGGCGTAAACCCCAAGCCCGCGCGACAGCGCCGGGCGGGCGGTCCACGCACAATGGATGCATGGTCCGCCCCACCCAACTGCTCCACCCCCAGCGCGCACCCGCCCCGGTGCGCCCCGCCGCCACCGTCCTGCTGTTGCGCGATGCGCCTCAGGGCATCGAAGTGCTGATGACGCGCCGCTCGATGACCGCGAGCTTCGCGCCCGGCGCCTACGTCTTCCCCGGCGGCGGCATCGACGCCGCCGATGCCCAGGCACACGGCCATTCCACGCGCCGCGCCACGCAAAGCGACGGGCACCTGACGCAGGCCATCGCCGCCATCCGCGAGAGCTTCGAAGAGCTGGGCATCCTGCTCGCGCGACACGCCGATGGCTCGCACCTGGACACGGCACAGATCGCCGCGCTGGACCGAAAGGCCCCGTTCGCCGCACAGTGCGCCGCGCAGGGCCTGACGCTTTCGGGAGGCGAGGTCTTCGTGCTGGCGCACTGGGTCACCGACCGCGACCTGCCGCGCCGCTTCGATGTGCCCTTCCTCGTGGCGCGCATGCCCGAGGGGCAGGAACCGGTGGCCGACGAGTCCGAGCAGTTCGAACCGCTCTGGGTGCGCCCGGCCGACGCGCTGGCGCGCCATGCCGCGGGCCAGTTCTTCATCATCTTCCCGACCATCCGCACGCTGGAGCGCCTGCAGACCTATGCCTCGGTGGACGATGTGCTCAAGGCCTGCGCGGTCAACGACGAGCCGCTGTTCACCAGCTGTCCGCGCGCCGGCCTGATGAACGGCCACGAGTCGCGGCACATGGAGCACGAGATGCCCTATGGCGAGCTGGCGCTGGTCTGCCCGGACGGGCAGATGGTGCACGAGCTGGCCTGGCAGACCGAGCGCCCGGTGCCGCTGCTCAGGAACGTGCAGCGGCTCACCGCGCCCAACCCGGGTTTCATGACCGGGCCGGGCACCAACAGCTACATCGTCGGCGACCCGTCCACCGGCCACATCGTGATCGACCCGGGTCCGGACGAACCGGCGCACATCGAACGGCTGTGGCGCGCGGCGGGCGGCGACATCCGCGCCATCGTCTGCACCCACTCGCACCCCGACCACTCGCCTGGCGCGCCCCGGCTGCAGGTGCTGTGCGCCAACGCCGGTCGGGCCAGGCCGCCCATCCTCGGCCTGCCCAGCGCGCCCACGTCGCGCGAAAACAGCCGCTTCACCCCCGAGCGCACCCTGGCCGACGGCGAGCGCCTGGTGCTGAGCGCCCCCGACGGCACAGCACACACCCTGCAGGTGGTGCACACCCCCGGCCATGCGGCCAACCACCTGTGCCTGCTGCTGGAGGAAGACGGCCTGCTGTTCAGCGGCGACCACATCCTCAACGGCAGCACCACCGTCATCGATCCGCCCGACGGCAACATGGGCACCTACCTCGATTCGCTGGACAAACTCGACCAGCTGTGCGAGCAGCACGGTGTCCACTTCATCCTGCCGGCGCACGGCTACGTGCTGGGCGACCACCCGCGCAGCGGTGACAACCCCGGCGCGCCCGAACGCGGCGGCGCCCGAGCCGCCATCGCCCATCTGATGGCGCACCGGCTGGCGCGCGAAGCCAAGGTGGCCCGCGCCATGCAGGCCATTCCGGATGGCAGCATGGACGACTGGGTGAAGATCGCCTACGACGACGTGCCCGAACGGCTGTGGCCGGTGGCCAAGCGCTCCATGCTGGCGCATGTCGAACACATCCAGAGCCTGGGTGGGTTCAACGTCTGAAATAAGTGTGAAGCGCGCCGATAAGCCGGATTCTGTGCACCCGGGTTGCCCCGGGTGTGACCGCCATTCCTCTGGGCCGGGGGTCGCCCACCCGGCTCGGTGCTACCTACCCGCCAGCTCCGCGGAACCACATCAACGCTGGCCTATTTGGTATTGCTGCGCGTAGAGATTGCCCGTTTCACCCCGGCTGGTCTGCCTTGCGGCACTCCCACCGGACTCGTCTCTGTTGCTCTGATCCTCACCTTAGGGTCTTGCGACTTGTCGGTGGAGAGGTGTTACCTCCTACGCTGTCCTGTGCAGTCCGGACGTTCCTCCAGCACACCCTTTCGGGTCTCGTGCCAGCGGCGGTCTGGCGCGCTCCACGGGCGGCATTATCCCGTAGTCCCCGCCCGGTCAGACCAGCTTGCGGATCTTGCGGTGCCGCCACACGCCCTGGTAGTACGCGCTCTGCAGCACCAGCATGGTCACATAGGCCACGGGGAACGCGATCCAGATGCCTTCCAGACCGAGGCGCGCGTCCAGCAGATAGGCCACCGGCAGCTGCACGCCCAGGATGCAGAACACCGAGATCGCCATCGGCACCAGCACGTCGCCGCTGGCGCGCATCACGCCACCGATCACCGCCTGGAAGCCGAACACCAGGATGCTCCAGAGCATCAGGTGCAGCAGGTGCTGGGCCTGCGCATGCACGCTGTCCTGCGTGAGGAACAGGCCCAGCGCCCAGCCGGAGACGGTGTAACCCAGCAGCACCAGCCCACCGGTGAGCGCGGCGTTCAGGCCCAGGCCGGTCTTGAGGATCGGGGTCAGGCGTTCGATGCGCCCCGCGCCGATGGTCTGCGCCGCCAGGATGGACGCGGTGATGGCGATGGAGAGCGCCGGGAACTGCACGTAGTTCACGATCTGCGTCACCGCGCCGTAGGCTGCCGTGGCCTGCGAGCCGTGGCCGTTGACCAGCGCCAGGATCACCAGCTCCGACAGCGAGATCACCACCATCTGCAGGCCCGTGGGCAGGCCGATGCGCATGACCTTGCCCAGGATGGCCCGGTCCAGCTTCAGCGCATGCAGCAGCTCGCGGTCGGGCGCCAGCACGTGGCCCTGGCGGTGCAGCCGCAGCCCCAGGAAAGCCAGCGCCGCCGCGGTCGAGACGAAACCGGCCAGCGCCGCGCTGCGGATGCCCAGCGGCGGCAGGCCGATCCAGCCCTTGATCAGCAGCGGCGTGAGCGCCAGCCCGATGGTGGTGGACATCAGCAGCGCCAGCAGCGGCGAAACGGTGTCGCTGACACCGCGCAGCAGCTGGGTGAGCAGGATGAACACCAGCAGCAGCGGCATGAACAGCATCATCATGCGGGCGTAGGACACCGCGTCGTCCAGCACGTCGGCCGGCGTGCCCAGCGCCACCATGGCCTCGCGCGCGAACACCGTGCCCGCCACCGCGGCCATCAGACCGATCACCGCACCCAGGGTGATCGCGGTGCCCGCGATGGCCTTGACCTTGTGCGGCTCGCGTGCGCCCCAGGCCTGGCCGATCAGCACCGACGCACCGGCGCCCAGGCCGATGATCAGCGAGATGAAGAAGAACACGATCGGGAACATGCCCGAGACGGCCGCCAGCGCGTGGGTGCCCAGCATCTGGCCGATGTATATGCCGTTGAGCGTGCCCGAGAGGCCCTGCAGGATGTTCGACAGCACCATGGGCACGAGGAACAGCAGGTAGATGCGCCACAGGGGTTTGGTGCGCGGCGGATGGGAGGGGTCGAAAGTCTGGGACATGGTTTATTTTATCCGGGTAAATCATTTTATCCGGGTAAATTTGGTGACAGCGTTGCTGGTTGGGCGCCCAGCGACAATAACGGCCTTCGCTGCTTGATGAACACAAGCCCCACGAGATCATGATCCGCATCGCCGAACTCAAACTGCCTCTGGCCGAGGTGCCCGCCGAGCACCGCCGCGCCGCCGACGCCCCCACCGAAACCGACGAAGACCGCGTGCCGCCGCCGCACCCGGTGGCCGCCCTCACCTGCCTGGCCGCCCAGGCGCTGCAGGTGGCGCCCGAGGCCATTGCCACGCTGTCGGTGTTCAAACGCAGCTTCGACGCGCGCAAGGCCGACCTGCTGGCGGTCTACATCGTGGACGTGGCGCTGGCCGACCCGTCGCTGGAACCGCAGCTGCTGGCCCGGCACGAGAAGAACCCGCACATCCTGCCCACGCCCGACATGACCTGGCACCCGCCCGGCCATGCGCCGGCCGGCTGGCCCGCCGACGAGGCCGACCGCCCGGTGGTGATCGGCCTGGGTCCCTGCGGCCTGTTCACCGCGCTGGCACTGGCGCAGATGGGTTTCAAACCCATCGTGCTGGAGCGCGGCAAGCCGGTGCGCGAGCGCACCAAGGACACCTGGGGCCTGTGGCGCAAGAAGGTGCTCAACCCGCAAAGCAACGTGCAGTACGGCGAGGGCGGTGCCGGCCTGTTCTCCGACGGCAAGCTCTACAGCCAGATCAAGGACCCGCGCTTCCTGGGCCGCAAGGTGATGCAGGAGTTCGTCGACGCCGGCGCGCCGACCGAGATCCTCTACCAGGCGCACCCGCACATCGGCACCTTCAAGCTGGTCAAGGTGGTCGAGGCCATGCGCGAGAAGATCGTCGCGCTGGGCGGCGAGATCCGCTTCCAGCACCAGGTCACGGGCGTGGCGCTGGCGCCGGCCGGCGACGGCCAGCAGCGGCTCACCGCCCTGCGCGTGCAGCGGCTCGACACCGGCGACGCCATCGAAATGCCCGCACGCCACGCCGTCTTCGCGCTCGGCCACAGTTCGCGCGACACCTTTGCAATGCTGCACGACGCGGGCGTCTACCTTGAAGCCAAGCCGTTTTCGGTGGGCTTTCGCATCGAACACCCGCAGGGCGTGATCGACCGCGCGCGCTGGGGCAAACACGCCGGTCACCCGCTGCTGGGCGCGGCCGACTACAAGCTGGTGCACCACGCGAAGAACGGCCGCGCGGTCTACAGCTTCTGCATGTGCCCGGGCGGCACCGTGGTGGCGGCCACCAGCGAACCCGGCCGCGTCGTCACCAACGGCATGAGCCAGTACTCGCGCAACGAGCGCAACGCCAACGCCGGCATGGTGGTGGGCATCGACCTGGCCGACTACCCGACCCGCTTCCCGCAGGACGCGCCGCTGTGGACCGCCGCTTTCGGCGAGGCCGACGGCCCGCGCTATGCGAAAGAAGCCGAGGCGCTGGCCGCCAAAGGCCAGACCCACCCGCTGGCCGGCATCGTGCTGCAGCGCCAGCTGGAGGCCCGGGCCTTCGAGCTGGGCGGGCAGAGCTACGAGGCGCCGGGCCAGAAGGTCGGCGACTTCCTGGCCGGCACACCGTCGACCGCTTTTGGCGAGGTGCTGCCGTCGTACAAGCCGGGCGTGAAGCTGGGCGACCTGGCGCCCGCCCTGCCCGGCTTTGCGATTGAGGCCATGCGCGAGGCGCTGCCGGTGTTCGGTCGCAAGATCAAGGGCTACGACATGCCCGACGCCATGCTCACCGGCGTCGAGACCCGCACCAGCTCGCCGCTGCGCATCACCCGCGGCGAGGACCTCCAGAGCCTGAACACACGCGGCCTCTACCCGGCCGGCGAGGGCGCGGGTTACGCGGGCGGCATCCTGTCGGCCGGGGTGGACGGTATCAAGGTAGCCGAGGCGGTGAGCAAGGCCGTTCTCGGCCTCTGAACACCGCTGGTTACAACTGGCTCGCCAGCTTTACACCGGGTGCGGGGCGGCTTGACACAGGCCCCGCACAGTGGAGGCTCCTTCAACACACGGAGACCTCCATGAACTCCTCCCCCCGTTCCCTCCTGATCCCCGTCCTGACCGGCGTGATGGCCCTCGCCGGCGCCAGCGCCGCACAGGCGCAGGACGAACGAGGCCGCGTGCTCAGCAGCACCCCGGTGATCCAGCAGGTCGCCGTGCCGCAGCAGGTCTGCCAGAACGTGACCGTGCGCGAACCGGCCCGCACCTCCGGTGCCGGCGCCATCATGGGTGCCATCGCCGGCGGTGCGATGGGCAATGCGATCGGTGACGGCAACGGCCGCGCCGCCGCCACCGCCATCGGCCTGTTCGGTGGCGCCATCCTGGGCAACAAGATCGAAGGCAAGGGCCAGTCGCACACCCGCACGGTGCAGGAATGCAGCACGCAGAACGTGATGGAAAACCAGGTCGTGGCCTACAACGTGGTCTACGAGTACGCGGGCCGCCGCTACACCACCCAGATGCCGCAGGACCCGGGCCGCTGGGTGCCGGTCAGCGTGATGCCGGTCGGTGCCGCGCCGGCCTACGGCCCGAGCTACCGCCCGCAGGCGTCGAACGCGCCGGAGGTGGTGCGCATCGGGGGCCAGCGCCCCTATCGCCACGACAACCGCCACTGGCGCGACCGCGAGGACGAACAGTGGGACCGTTACTACCGCTGAACAACCCCGCCAGAAACAAAAAACGCGACCCGAGGGTCGCGTTTTCATGTCCGGAGACCGTGTCCCCTGTCGAGGATGCCGCGGAACTGGCTTCGCCAGGCCGCAGGCATCGCCCCCCGGGGGGGTGACGCCGAAGGCGGCGCAGGGGGGTCACAATTTCTGCAGGGCTGCGATGCGCTCTTCCATCGGCGGGTGGGTCGAGAACAGCTTGCCCAGGTTGCCGGTGATGCCCATGGCCTGCATGGTCTTGGGCAGCTCGCCAGGGGTCAGGCCGCCCAGTCGGGCCAGGGCGTTGATCATCGGCTGCTTGCGGCCCATCAGCTGGGCGGCGCCGGCGTCGGCGCGGAACTCGCGCTGGCGCGAGAACCAGGCCACGATGATGGCGGCGACGAAGCCCAGCACGATATCCAGCACGATGGTGGTGACCATGTAGCCGATGCCCGGGCCGCTGTCGCGGTCGTCGCCGCGGCGCAGGAAGCTGTCCACCGCGTAACCGATCACGCGGCTGAGGAACACGACGAAGGTGTTCATCACGCCCTGGATCAGGGTCATGGTGACCATGTCGCCGTTGGCCACGTGGGCCACCTCGTGGCCGATCACGGCCTCGACCTCTTCACGCGTCATGCTCTGCAGCAGCCCGGTGGACACCGCCACCAGGGCCGAGTTCTTGAAGGCGCCGGTGGCGAAGGCGTTGGGGGCACCGTCGTAGATGGCGACCTCGGGCATGCCGATGCCCGCCTTCTCGGCGAATTTCTGCACCGTCTGCACGATCCAGGCCTCGTCCGCCGTCTGCGGCTGGTTGATCACGCGCGCGCCAGTGCTCATCTTGGCCATGGTCTTGCTCATGAGCAGCGAGATGGTCGCGCCGCCGAAACCCATGATCAGCGAGAAGCCCGCCAGTGCGGTCATGTTCAGGCCGTTGGCCGTGAGGTAGCGGTCCACGCCCAGGATGCGCGAGGTGACCATCAGCACCGCCATCACGGCGAAGTTGGTCAGAACGAACAGGAAGATGCGTTTCATGAAGGCTCCGTGGCAAAGAGGGACGATGATAGTGGGGGTGGGTCGACCCCGTTTCAAGATGTGTTCAGACCTGGGGCAGCAGGTAGCGCCGTTCCCATGCGCTGATCTCTCGCAGGTAGTGGTCGTGCTCCAGCGTCTTGACCGCCAGGTAGCCGCGCACGAAACGCTCTCCCATCAGCCGGCTGGCGGTCTGGCTCCGCGACATCTGATCCAGCGCGCCGTCAAAGGTTCGCGGAAGGCTGCGCGCCTGGTCGTAGCCGTTGCCGCTCACCGGTTCGGCCGGTGCGATCCGCCCTTCGATTCCGGCCAGACCGGCTGCCAGCGTCGCAGCGATGGCCAGATACGGGTTGGCGTCGGCGCCGGCCAGGCGGTTCTCCACCCGGCGCGCGGCCGGGCCGCTGACCGGCACGCGCAGGCCGGCGGTGCGGTTGTCGTGGCCCCACTGCACATTGGTCGGCGCCTGGCTGCCGGCCACGTAGCGGCGGTAGCTGTTGACGGTGGGCGCGTAGACCAGCATCAGGTCGGGCGTATAGGCCTGCAGGCCGCCGATGAAATGCAAGAACGCCTCGCTGGCCGAGCCGTCGGCCTGGCTGAACACATTGCGGCCCTGCGCGTCCACCACGCTCTGGTGCAGGTGCATGGAACTGCCGGCCTGGCCCGCGACGGGCTTGGCCATGAACACGGCGTTGAGTCCGTGCTGCAGAGCGATCTCGCGCGCCGCGGTCTTGAACAGGAAGGCCTGGTCGGCCACCGCCACCGGGTCGCCGTGCAGCAGGTTGATCTCGTACTGGTTCTCGCCCACCTCGTGCAGCCAGGTGTCGGCGCGGATGCCCAGGCCGTCGATGGCGGCGTGGAAGGCGTCCCAGAACGGCGCCAGCTCATTCAGCGCGTTCAGGCTGAAGGCCGACTGACCGACCTCGGGCCGGCCGCCCTTCCCGGTGGGCGAGGCCAGCGGCTGGGCCGGGTCGGTCATGGCCGCGGTCAGGTAGAACTCGATCTCGGGCGCCACCACCGGGGTCAGGTCGGCGGCGGCGTAGCGGGCCACCACGTTCTTCAGCACCGAGCGCGGCGCGAACTCGCACAGCGAGCCATCCAGCTCCAGGCAATCGTGCACCGCCAGGTAGCGCGGCACGCTGGCCCAGGGCGAACGCTTGAGCGTGGCCAGGTCCGGCACCAGGCGCACGTCCGGGTCGCTGTCGGGGAACACGGGGTCGTAGCTGTACTCGCCCGTGATGCACTGCATCGGGATGGCCTGGCAGATGCGCAGCTCGGTGCCGCCGGCAAAGCTGGCGGCCGGCATCAGCTTGCCGCGCGGGTAGCCGGTAACATCGGCAAACAGGCACTCGACGTCGCGCACGCCGGTCTCGCGGAAGTGCGCGGCCAGGGTGGCGCGGTCGGCGTCGAGGGCGAGGTTCAGGTGGGACCAGGAGGGCGAGACGGAAGAAGTCATGTCGTCGGGGCAAAAGCGGTTCGGGGCGGCCGGAACACGGTGGCGTCGTCGTAGAACGCCGGGTCCTGGTTCGCCGGCCACCAGCCCGGCACCCCCAGCACGGGCAGCGGGGTGAAGGGTTTGGTCGCCAGCTCGGCCGCGGTCAGGCGCGCCGCCAGCCAGCGGTCCCAGGCGGCCACATCGCCCCCCAGTTCGGGGGGCACGGGCACCCGGTAGACATGCCCGGTGATGGACTTGTAGGGGGAGACCAGCTTCTCGGTCAGCGCGTGGCCGAACAGTACCAGCCGGGTCTGCCCCCACAGGGACCGCAGGTCCACGAACAACCGGGTCCACTCGCGCGCGATCAGCGCATCCCAGATCGCATCGGGGGCCTGCAGCAGCACCGCGTTTTCGTCGAACAGGGTGATCGCGTCGCGCACCGGCCCCCGCACCTGGCCCACACCGGCCTGGGCAATCTGCGCCGCCTGCAGGCGGTTGAGCAGGCGCTTGGTGGCGGGGAAGCGGGCCCACACCAGGCCGTTGAAGAAGTCGTGCAGGCCTTCGCGCGTCGGCACGGCGCCCTGCTCGAAGATGAACTGCTCGTAGGCCACGCCCTCGGGCAGCTCTGCTTGCCGCACGAAACGCGGGCCGGCGGTACCGATGCGGAGGTTCAGCGCCTGCGGCAGCGGAACGCCTTGCTCACAGGCCGCACGCACCGCCGCCCCAACGACGGCAAAGGGCGCGTTCCAGGGCTGAGCCCAGTCGGGCGCGGGCCAGCCGGCGACGGCGTTGCCGACGGCGCACATGCCCCGTTCAGCCCACCAGCTGCCAGGGCAGCGCCTCGCCCGAGCGCAGCGGCTTGAGCTCGGCCTCGCCGAAGGCGAAGCTCTCGGGCGGGGTCCAGCTCTGCTTGCGCAGGGTGATGGTGCCGGTGTTGCGCGACAGGCCGTAGAAGGCCGGGCCGTTGAAGCTGGCGAAGGCTTCGAGCTTGTCCAGGGCACCCGCAGCTTCAAACGCCTCGGCGTACATCTCGATGGCGGCGTGGGCGGTGTAGCAGCCGGCGCAGCCGGTGGCGTGTTCCTTCAGGTGGGCCGGGTGCGGCGCGCTGTCGGTGCCCAGGAAGAACTTGGGGTTGCCGCCCGTGGCCGCGGCCACCAGGGACTGGCGGTGGGTCTCGCGCTTGAGCACCGGCAGGCAGTAATAGTGCGGGCGGATGCCGCCGGTGAAGATGGCGTT
Organism: Hydrogenophaga pseudoflava; assembly: GCF_004353865.1. Classification (NCBI taxonomy): domain Bacteria; kingdom Pseudomonadati; phylum Pseudomonadota; class Betaproteobacteria; order Burkholderiales; family Comamonadaceae; genus Hydrogenophaga; species Hydrogenophaga pseudoflava. The sequence goes on along the minus strand of NZ_CP037867.1, from coordinate 776,315 downwards.
GCGGTTGTAGAGCAGGTGGTGGGCGGTGATGGTGGCGCCGAGGTGGGCGTCGGCCTCGGCCACGTACTGCGCGGCTTCCTTGGTGGTGATGTGCTCCATCACGATCTTCAGGCCCGGGAAGTCCTTGCGCAGCGGTTCGAGCTGCTGTTCGATGAACACCGCCTCGCGGTCGAACAGGTCGATGTCGGGGCTGGTCACTTCGCCGTGCACCAGCAGCAGCACGCCCGCCTTCTGCATGGCTTCCAGCGTCTTGTAGGTCTTTCGGATGTCGGTCACACCCGCGTCGCTGTTGGTGGTGGCGCCGGCCGGGTAGAGCTTGCAGGCGACCACGCCGGCGTCTTTGGCACGGGCGATCTCGTCGGCCGGCAGGTTGTCGGTCAGGTACAGCGTCATCAGCGGCTCGAAGGCCACGCCCGCGGGCACGGCGGCGCGGATGCGGTCCGCATAGGCCACAGCCTGCGCCGCGGTGGTCACCGGCGGCTTGAGGTTGGGCATGATGATCGCGCGGCCGAACTGGGCGGCGGTGTGCGGCACGACGGTGTTCAGAGCGGCGCCGTCGCGCACGTGCAGGTGCCAGTCGTCGGGGCGGGTGATCGTGAGGGAGGTGGTGGGGGCGTTCATATCCCGATTTTCCCACCCCGCGCGGCTCACTTGCTGTGGGTCGCCAGGTGCCGCTCGAGATCGTTCCAGAACGCGTCCACCGAGCCCTTGGCCTTGCGGGTGCCGGGGCGCTCGCGGTAGATGCGGATGTCCAGCGTGGTGTCCAGCCCTTCGCCCGCGCTCACCAGGCGCTTGGCGCGCAGCTCGCGCCGCACAGCGCTGGCGGGCAGGAAGGCGATGCCATGGCCTTCGAGCGCCATGGCCTTGAGGCCTTCGGACATGTCGGTTTCGTAGATGCGGTCCAGGTGCACCGGCACCGGGCTGCTCTTGAGCACCTGCTCGACCGCCCGCCCCATGTAGGCGCCGGGCGCGTAGGCCAGGTAGGGCAGCGGGTGCGCCGTGGTGCCCGGCAGGCGGAACATGGGCTCGCCCTGCTCGTTGGGCTTGACGTAGGGCGAGAGCGTCTCGCGGCCCAGCGGCAGCATCTCGTAGCGCGCGGCGTCCAGCTGGATGGGCTGCGAAGCGTGGTGATAGGCGATCAGCAGGTCACAGCTGCTCTCCACCAGCCGCATCACGGCATCGTGCACATTCATCGCGATCAGCCGGCTCTTGATCGGCCCGCAGCTCTCGCGCAGGCCCGAGAGCCAGGACGGGAAAAACGTGAAGGCCAGTGTGTGCGGCACGGCGAACTCGATCACGTCCTGCGCCGCCGCCGTGTGGGCGCGCAGCATGGCGCGCGTGCTCTGCAGGGCCTGCAGCATCTCCAGCGACTGGTCGTACAGGGTCTGGCCGGCGGGGGTCAGGCGCGTCGGGTAGGACGAGCGGTCCACCAGGTCGGTGCCAGCCCAGGCTTCGAGCGACTGGATGCGGCGCGAGAACGCGGGTTGCGTGACGTGGCGCAGCTGCGCGGAGCGGCTGAAGCTGCGCGTCTCGGCCAGGCTCACAAAATCTTCCAGCCACTTGGTTTCCATGGCGGCGGATTATGCGCGCCGTGCATGGGCGCACATCCCCCTGTTTTTCCGGGTTTTGGAGCCTGCCCGGTTCCGTTACGATATCCACAACCTAGGGTTAACCCTAATATTGCATACCCATGACCCAGAACCCGCCCGCCATCCTCCCGTCCCGCATCGCCCACGCCGGGTTGCGCCAGAAAATCATGTCGGCCGACGCGGCCGCCGCCCTCATCCATCACGGCGACCACGTCGGCATGAGCGGCTTCACCGGCGCGGGCTATCCCAAACTGGTGCCGCAGGCCCTGGCGCGCCACATCCAGCAGCAACACAACGCGGGACACGAGTTCCGCATCGGCCTGTGGACCGGTGCATCGACCGCGCCCGAACTCGACGGCGCGCTGGCCAAGGTGGGCGGCATGGACATGCGCCTGCCCTACCAGTCCGACCCGACCTGCCGCGCCCGCATCAACGCCGGCGACATGGCCTACACCGACATCCACCTCTCGCACGTGGCGCAATATGTGTGGTTCGGCTTTCTGGGCAAGCTCAACGTGGCGGTGATCGAGGTCGCCGGCATCCTCGAAGACGGCCGTCTGATCCCGGCCACCTCAGTCGGCAACAACAAGACCTGGCTGGACCAGGCGGACAAAGTGATCCTGGAGGTCAACCACGGCCACCCGCTGGCGCTGGAGGGCATGCACGACATCTACTACGGCACCGAGCGACCGCCGCACCGCAAGCCCATCCCGATGACGGACGCCGGAGACCGCATCGGCACGCCCTACCTGCACTGCGACCCGGCCAAGGTGATCGCCGTGGTCGAGACGAACCTGCCCGACCGCGACACGCGCTTCGCAGCCCCCGACGAGGCCTCGCGCCGCATCGCCGGCCACCTGATGGATTTCTTCCAGAACGAGGTGCAGCAGGGCCGCCTGCCCGAGGACCTGCTGCCGCTGCAGTCGGGCGTGGGCAACATCGCCAACGCCGTGCTGGAAAGCCTGAACGACGGCCCCTTTTCCGGGCTGCAGGGCTACACCGAGGTGCTGCAGGACGGCATGCTCGCGCTGCTCAAGTCCGGCAAGATGCGCATGGCCTCGTCCACCGCGATCTCGCTCTCGGCCGAGGTGATGAAGGAGTTCGTGGAGAACCTGGACTTCTACCGCGAGCGCATCGTGCTGCGGCCCCAGGAAATCAGCAACCACCCCGAGGTGATCCGCCGCCTGGGCCTGATCGCCATGAACGGCATGATCGAGGCCGACCTGTACGGCAACGTGAACTCCACCCACGTGATGGGCACGCGCATCATGAACGGCATCGGCGGCTCGGGCGACTTCGCGCGCAACGCCTACCTCTCCATCTTCATGACGCCGTCCACCGCCAAGGGCGGCAGCATCAGCTGCATCGTGCCCATGGTCAGCCACGTGGACCACACCGAACACGACGTGCAGATCGTCGTGACCGAACAGGGCCTGGCCGACCTGCGGGGCCTGTCACCGCGCCAGCGCTCGCGCCTGATCATCGAGCGCTGCGCCCACCCGGACTTCCGGCCCGCGCTGCTGGACTACGTGGAGCGCAGCGAAGCGAACGCCAAGGCCGGCCACGCGGGCATGCACACGCCGCACCTGCTGGAAGAAGCGCTGAGCTGGCACGCCCGGTACGAACAGACCGGGACGATGCTGCCGCGCTGAACCTCAGTCCTGACCGGACTGCTGCAGGGACCACATCCCCGCATACGTGCCGCCTTTGGAGACAAGGTCGGCATGCGTGCCACGCTCGACGATCTCGCCGTTCACCAGCACCAGGATCTCGTGCGCGTCGACCACCGTCGACAGCCGGTGCGCGATCACCAGCGAGGTCTTGTTGCGTGCCGCGCTCTTGAGCTCGGCCTGGATCGCGCGCTCGTTGGCCGAGTCCAGCGCGGAGGTGGCCTCGTCGAAGATCACGATGGGCGGGTTCTTGAGCAGGGTGCGTGCGATCGCCACGCGCTGCTTCTCGCCACCCGAGAGCTTGAGCCCACGCTCGCCGACGGTGGTGGCGTAGCCCTTGGGCAGCTTCTCGATGAAAGCGTGGATGTGCGCGGCCTTGGCCGCTTCCACCGCCGCGTCGTGGCCCGCGTCCGGCCGGCCGTAGAGGATGTTGTATTCGATGCTGTCGTTGAACAGCACCGTGTCCTGCGGCACGATGCCGATGGCCTGGCGCACGCTGGACTGCGTGACCTCGCGGATGTCCTGGCCGTTGATGGTGATGCGGCCACCGCCGTGGGGACCGCCGGGCTCGTGGTTCGTGACGTCGTAGAAGCGGTAGAGCAGCCGCGCCAGCGTGCTCTTGCCTGAACCCGAGGGTCCGACCACCGCCACCGTCCTGCCGGCCGGAATCTCGAAGCTGATGCCGTGCAGGATCTCGCGCGCCGGCTCGTAGGAAAAGCGCACGTTCTCGAACTTCACCGCCGGCGGCCCGTCCAGCACCAGCGGCTGAGCGCCAGGCGCGTCGGCGATCTCGCGCTCCTTCTCCAGCAGCACGAACATCTTGTCGAGGTCGGTCAGGCTCTGCTTGATCTCGCGGTAGAGCACGCCCAGAAAGCCCAGCGGGATGTAGAGCTGGATCATGAACGCGTTGACCATCACCAGGTCGCCAAGGGTCATGTGACCGTCGGCCACGCCCTGGGTGGCGCGCCAGAGCATCAGCACCAGGGCCACCGCGATGATCAGCTGCTGGCCGGTGTTCAGCAGCGACAGCGTGGTCTGGCTCTTGATGCGCGCCTTGCGCAGCTTCTCCAGCGACTCGTCGTAGCGCCGCGCCTCGAAGGCCTCGTTGTTGAAGTACTTGACCGTCTCGTAGTTGAGCAGCGAGTCGATGGCCTTGGTCTGGCTGGTGGACTCCAGCTCGTTCATCTCGCGGCGGAACTTGGTGCGCCACTCGGTCACCGTGACGGTGAAGGTGATGTACAGCACCAGCGCCACCAGCGTGATCCAGACGTAGCCCATGCCGAACTTCGTGCCCAGCAGGGTGAGCACGAAGACCACCTCGATCAAGGTGGGGAAGATGCTGTAGAGCGAGTAGGAGATCAGCGACTGCACGCCGCGCGTGCCGCGCTCGATGTCGCGCGTCATGCCCCCGGTCTGGCGCTCCAGGTGGAAGCGCAGGCTCAGCGCGTGCAGGTGGCCGAAGACCTGCAGCGCGATGGAACGCGTGGCACCTTCGGTGGCCTTGGCGAACACCAGTTCGCGCAGTTCGGTGAACACGCTGGTGGACAGGCGCAGCAGGCCGTAGGCCACGATCAGCCCCAGCGGCACCACCAGCAGCGCCGCCGCGCTGCCGGGCTGAATGGTCATCGCGTCCACCAGCTCCTTGAGCAGCAGTGGCACGCCGACGTTGGCGCCCTTGGCTGCCACCATGAAGGCCAGTGCCGCGATCACGCGCCACTTGTACTGCCAGAGGTAGGGGAACAGGCGGCGCAGCGTCGCCCAGTCGGAACGGGCGGGCGCGGGACCGCTGTCGGCGGTGGGCACAGGATAGGCGGCCCGGGAGACGGACGAAGGGCGCATGCGGGACAATCGTGGGAGTTTTCAAGAGATTGTGCCCATGTCCACCGAATCAAGCCCCCGCCCCCACACCGATCTCCCTGAAGGCCGCGAGCTGGTGCTCAAGGTCATCCCCATGCCGGCCGACACCAACGGCAACGGCGACATCTTCGGTGGCTGGGTCATGGCCCAGGTCGACCTGGCCGGCGCGGTGCTGCCGGCGCGCTACGTCAAGGGTCGCATGGCAACCGTGGCGGTCAACCAGTTCATCTTCAAGCAGCCGGTGCGGGTGGGCGACATCCTGAGCTTCTATTCGCACGTCACCCGCGTGGGCAACACCTCGATCACGGTGCAGGTGGAGGTGTTCGCCGAACGCTTTTCCGCCCAGGGCCAGTACGTCAAGGTGACCGAGGCCAGCCTGACCTACGTCGCCATCGACCACGAGGGCCGCCCGCGCCCGATCCCGCGCGAGGGCCTGCCGGCCGGCATGGCCTGAGCCCGCCCGCCGTTCAGCGCGGCCAGCGCGCGCGCCAGCGGCCGTAGATGCGATCCGCCAGCGCCTGGCTGGTGGTCAGGTGGTCACGGGTGCCTGCGCGCATGGCTGCGGGTGTCTGCACCGTGGCGGGATGCGCCGCGCAGGCCGGAGCGTAGCCGGCGCCCGGCACCGCGATCCAGTCTTCCACCTTGCGTTCCGTGATCTCGATGTGAAACTGCATCGCCAGGTGCTGGCGCAGCACGAAGGCCTGGTGCGGACAGGCCGCCGAGCCGGCGACGAGCTGTGCGCCCGGCGGCAGTTCGGTGAAGCTGTCGTAGTGCCACTGGTAGACCGTCGCGTCCGGCGCGTCGCCCAGCCAGTCGCGCGCCGCCGCGCTGCCGTCGTGGCGGATGGGCAGCCAGCCGATTTCTGGCGTGTCGAGCGTCTGCACCTGGCCGCCGAAGGCGCGCGCGATGAGCTGCCCGCCCAGACAGTGGCCGATGACCGGGATGCCCAGCGCGTCGGCCTCGCGGATCAGCGCCTCGGCCTGGCGCAGGCTGGGTCGGTCGTCGTTGGCGCTCCAGGCGCCGCCGAGCACGGCCAGTCCTTTCAGCCCCCGCACCGTCGCTGGATAAACCTCACCCGCCTCGGTGCACAGCACGCGCCAGCGCACACACTGTGCGTTGAGCCAGTCACCCAGGTGGCCCGGGCCGTCTTCGTGCAGGTGCTGGAGCACCAGCACCTCGGTGTCGTGGGAAGTCGGATCGTTCATGGCCGGGATGATCGCCAGCCGGCCGGCCCGGCGGAGGGCCAATCCGCGCCGCTCAGAAGGTGCCGTGGCGGCCTTCGCCGGCCGCGAAGCGCGCCGCACCCTCCAGCGCATCGGGGATGCGCGCCCGGCCGCGCTGCCACTCCTGCTGCAGCGCCTCGCCCAGCGGCAGGTCCCACTGCGCATGGGCGCTCTCGCGGTCGGCGCGCATCGTGGCCTGCGGGAAGGCGGCGAGCTGCCGCGCCAGCGCGATGGCGGCTTCGCGCGCCTGCCCGGTCGGCACCACGCGGTTGGCCAGCCCCATCTGCAGCGCCTCGGCCGCCTCGACCTTGCGGCCGGTGAGTATCAGGTCCATCGCGTGGCCCATGCCGATCAGGCGCGGCAGGCGCACCGTGCCGCCGTCGATCAGCGGCACGCCGAAGCGGCGGCAGTAGACACCGAAGTAGGCATCGTCTTCCATCACCCGCATGTCGCACCACAGCGCCAGTTCCATGCCGCCCGCCACCGCCGCGCCGCTGACCGCCGCGATCACCGGCTTGGACAGGCGCAGACGCGATGGCCCCATGGGGCCGATGACGCGGGCGTCGTCGCTGTGGAAGTCCAGCGCGTCCATGCCCCCAGCGCCACCCGAGGCCGCCAGGCGGGCGCCGTGCTGCAGGTCCCAGCCGGCGCAGAAGTGGCCGTGCGCACCGTGGAACACCGCGACCTTGGCGGCCGGGTCGTCCTCGAAAGCGAGGAAGGCGGCGTGCAGCGCCTGTGCGGTGTCGCCATCGACCGCGTTGCGCACCTCGGGGCGGTTCAAGGTGACGACGTGGATGTCGCCCAGGATCTCGATGGTGACGGCGGTCATGTTTCACCTCCCCACCATCCGACGCGCTGTTCGTTCAGCGTGGCGTCGAGCTCGTCCGCCGACACCTCGATCTCCATCCGCAACAGCGCCCCCGCCATGGACTTTCCCAGGTTGTCCAGCCGCAGGTTGCGGGCGCCGCCGCCCTGCAGCGCGCCCTTGAGCACCAGCTTGAGCGCCAGGATGTTCGGCAGCGGCCAGCGGTCCACCTCGCCCGGCAGCCAGGGTGCGAAGTGCTGGCGCACCCGTTCGGCCGTCACCTCGCGTTCGAGGATGCGGTAGCCGACCTCGTTCCAGGCGAACAGCCCGAAGTCGACCCAGTCGGCCTTGTCGCCGCTGCGCGCATGGGCGATGCGGACCAGGGGAATGCGTTGCGTGCTCATGACCCCTCCCCCAAAACGTCCACGCGCACATTCGGCTCCACGTCCGAACGCGCAATCAGCGTTGGCCAGATGCCCAGCAGCTCGCTGGTGTTGTGCAGCCCGGTGAAGCCGCAGGTGTAGGCCGGGCCGCTGAGGCCGATCCAGGGGAACAGGCGGCCGAAGCCGTCGGCGGCGGCCTTCACGTTCGTGCGCAGCACCAGCCGCGTCCAGACCTCGTTCATCTGGTTCAGCTGCTCTGGCGGCGGCAGCGGTGCCAGCGGGCCGTGCGCCGAGTTCAGGCCCGGGTATTCGATGTACAGCTCCTCGTGCGGCACGCGCCGCTCGGCCAGCTGGGTGCGGATGGTGGCGATGGCCGCCTGCGCCTTGTCCCAGGCGTCGGGCCAGGAAAAGCCCCAGGTCACCTCGGCCTTGAAGCCGTCGCTGAACCCGGCGACCACCTTGAGCTGGTCGCCCGGTGCTGTGCCGCGCGCCCCGGTCAGCCGCACGCGGTCGTGGCCCTCGTCGTGCAGGTGGATGCCGCCCATGTCCAGCACCACGTCGGGCGAGCGGTAGGCGTGCGGGTCGTGCACCTCGTACAGCAGCTGCTGGCGCACGGTGTCGAAGTTGACGCGCCCGCCCGTGCCCGGCGCCTTGGTGATGAGGGCCGTGCCGTCGTCCCACACCTCGGCAATGGGAAAACCGATGTGCGCCAGATCGGGGATGGCCTTCCAGGCCTCCTGGCTGCCGAAGTTGCCGCCGCTGCCCTGGCCCGAACATTCGAGCAGGTGGCCCACGGTGAGGCCCTGCGCCAGCCGGTCGAGACCGGCGGCGTCGGTGGCCTTCAGGTCCCAGCCCAGGTGGTGGGCGATGGGGCCGAGGAACAGCGCGGCGTCGGCCACGCGGCCGGTGATCACGATGTCCGCGCCCCGGTCCAGCGCCTGCACGATGGGCGCCGCGCCCAGGTAGGCGTTGCCGAACACCAGCCGCTCGCGCACCGCCGACACCGGCTCGCCGCTGAACAGGTGGGCCAGCGCCGCGTCGGGCACCGACGCGTCGAGCAGGCGCGGCAGCACGTCGTCCCCGGTCACCACCGCGATGCGCGGCGCCATGCCCTTGGCCGCCAGCGCGGCCTGCACCGCCTGCGCAGCCCCCAGGGGGTTGAGGCCACCCGCGTTGCAGACGAAGCGCACGCCGCGCGCCCGCATCAGCGGCCACAGCCGCAGCAGCATGGGCACGACATCGCGCGCGTAGCCCAGCGACGGGTCGCGCTGCCGGTCTTTCTGCAGGATGGCCAGGGTGAGTTCGGCCAGGTGGTCGCTGGCGATGAACTGCACATCGCCACGTTCGATGCTGGCGACCACGGGCTCCCAGTGGTCGCCATAAAAGCCGAGACCGGCGCCGATGCGGATGGACTTCATGCGGCCAGCATACGGGCATTCCCTATTTTTGCAAAGCGATTGCTTGCTGAAAATAAGGCGCAGAAAAACTGCCGCCTGCGCGACTCGGGCTCGGGTCTACCCTGACGCCGGTTTCAGGCAAGGCCGATATAAAACCCGCACCACAGCTGGACCCTGCGCCACAGCATTTGCAGCGCCCTGTGTCCACAACAACAAAGGAGACAGTGCGTGCAACTGCTGCAACTGCTGATCGGCGGTGTGGCCCAGGGATGCATCTACGGACTCATTGCCCTGGGCTTCGTGCTGATCTACAAGGCCACCGAGACGGTGAGCTTCGCGCAGGGGGACCTGATGATGGTCGGCGCCTTCGGTGGCCTGCTCACCATGACCCTGCTGGGGTTTCCCTTCTGGGTCTCGGTGCTGGCGGCCGTCATCGGCATGGGCCTGTTCGGCGTGCTGCTCGAACGCATGGTGATCCGCCCCATCCTGGGTCAGCCGGCCTTCTCCATCGTGATGCTGACCATCGGCGTGGGCTACGTGCTGCGCGGCGTGATCACCATGATCCCCAACATCGGCACCGACACCCATTCTCTGGCCGTGCCTTACGCGGGCGAGGTGCTGAGCATGGGCGGCCTGGTGCTCGCCGCCGAGCAGCTGGTGATCATCGGCGTGACGGCCGTGCTCTGCGGCGGCCTGTTCGCCATGTTCAAGTACAGCAAGCTGGGCATCGCCATGCAGGCCTCGTCGCAGAACCAGCTGGCCGCCTACTACATGGGCATTCCGGTCAAACGGCTCAACGGCCTGGTCTGGGGCCTGGCGGCCGGTGTCGCCGCCATCGCCGGCCTGCTGCTGGCGCCCATCACCTTCGTGCACGCCAACATGGGGTTCATCGGCCTCAAGGCCTTTCCGGCGGCGGTGGTGGGCGGCTTCGGCAGCCTGCCCGGCGCGATCGTCGGCGGGCTGGTGATCGGCATCGTGGAGGCACTCTCTGGCTTCTACCTGCCCGAAGGTTTCAAGGACATCGCGCCCTACATCGTGGTGCTGCTGATGCTGGTGCTCAAGCCGAACGGCCTGTTCGGCGAGAAGCTGCGCAAAAAGGTCTGAACCGATGCGTTTCATTTTCAAGACCGACTACGACCAGGACATCCGGCTGGCCAAACACGGTGGTCATGTGTTCTGGTACAGCCTGCTGGGCCTGTTCCTCGCGGTGGCGCCCTGGACCCTGCCCGAGTACTGGCTGGCGCAGCTGACCTTCGTGCTGATCTACGCCATCGTCGGTCTGGGGCTGATGCTGCTGGCCGGCTTCACCGGCCTGTTCTCGCTCGGCCACGCGGCCTTCCTCGGCGTGGGCGCCTACACCGAGGCGGTGCTCACCAACGCGGGCTGGCCTTTCCCTGTCTCCATCGCCTGCGCCGGCCTGCTCTCCGCCGCGGTGGGCATGGTGGTGGGCCTGCCGGCGCTGCGCGTCAAGGGCATCTACCTGGGCATGGCCACGCTGGCGTTTGGCTTCATCGTCGAGGAAGGCCTGGCGCGCTGGGAGCACGTGACCGGCGGCAATGCCGGCCTGGTGGTCAACCCGCCGGCCATCGGCGGCTGGACCATCGACTCCACCGAAGGCTTCTACTTCCTCTGCCTGGTGCTCTGCGTGGGCGCCACGCTGGCCATCGTCAACCTGCTGCGCGCGCCCACCGGCCGCGCCTTCGTGGCCATCCGCGACTCCGAGATCTCGGCGCAGAGCATGGGCATCCACCTGGCGCGCTACAAGACGCTGAGCTTCGCCTTGTCGGCCGCGCTGGCCGGCATCGGCGGCGCGCTGTACGCGCACAAGATCCAGTTCCTCTCGCCCGACCAGTTCTCCATCATCCAGTCCATCGACCTGCTGCTGATGGTGGTGATCGGCGGGCTGGGCTCGATCCATGGCGCCTTCCTGGGCGCGATGTTCCTGATCGTGATGCCGCAGCTGATCGCCCTGGCCAAGGACTTCCTGCCCGAGGCCATCGGCCAGTCCACCGGCCTGCAGGGCACGGTCTACGGCGCGGTGCTGATCGCCTTCGTGCTGTTCGAGCCCATGGGGCTGTATGGCCGCTGGCTCAAGGTCCGCACCTGGTTCCAGCTGTTCCCGTTCTACCGCAAGGGCATGTTCAAGCGGCAGAAGTCGTTCCAGAAATCGGACCGTCTGAAATGAGCGCCATGAACGACGACATCCTCCTCTCGGCCCGGGACCTCAGCGTGCGCTTCGGCGGCGTGCTGGCGGTCAACAAGGTGAGCTTCGACGTCAGGAAGGGCGAGGTGTTCACCCTCATCGGCCCCAACGGCGCGGGCAAGACCACGGTGTTCAACCTGATCAGCCGCATCTACACGCCCACCAGCGGCGAGATCCACTTCGCCAGCCACCAGGGGCCGCTGAAGCTGACCGACCTGCCACCGCACAAGGTGGCCGGCCTGGGCATCGCACGCACCTTCCAGAACATCGAGTTGTTCGAGCACGCCACGGTGCTGCAGAACCTGCTGATCGGCCGCCACACCCACCGGCAGACCGGGCTGTGGAGCGAGCTGCTCTTCACCGGCAAGACCCGCGCCGCCGAGATCGCCGCGCGCGAGAAGGTGGAGCAGGTGATCGACTTCCTCGACCTGCAGCACCACCGCGAGTCGATGGTGGCCGGCCTGCCGTATGGCGTGCGCAAGGTGGTGGAGCTGGCGCGCGCGCTGTGCACCGAACCGCGCCTGCTGCTGCTGGACGAACCGTCGTCGGGCCTGAACGTGGAGGAAACCGAGGACATGGCGTTCTGGATCAGCGACATCAAGAACGAGCTGGGCGTGACGGTGCTGATGGTCGAACACGACATGACCCTCGTGTCCAAGGTGTCCGACCGCGTGCTGGCCATGAGCATGGGCGCCGAGCTGGCCACCGGCACGCCGGCCGAGGTGCAGAGCCACCCCGGCGTGATCGAGGCCTACCTCGGCACGGTGGACGACGTGTCCAGCCTGCGCCGCGAGAACCATGTGAGGGCCGGGGCATGAGCACACCCGTATCGGACCAGGCCGTGCTCAAGCTGCTCAACGTCGAGAGCGCCTACGGCCCCATCAAGGCCATCCGCGGCGTGAGCCTGCAGGTGCGGCGCGGCGAGATCGCCACCGTGCTGGGCAGCAACGGCGCCGGCAAGACCACCATCCTCAAGACCATCAGCGGCATCATCGACCCGCGCAAGGGCAGCATCGAATTCAAGGGCAACGACATCACCGCGCAGGACCCGGCGCTGATCGTGCAGCAGGGGCTGATGCACGTGCCCGAAGGCCGCGAGGTGTTTCCGCTGCTCTCGGTGCGCGACAACCTGCTCATGGGCGCCTACACCCGCAGCGACCGCGACGGCGTGGCGCGGGACATGGAGCTGGTCTTCAACTACTTCCCGATCCTGCGCGAGCGTGCTGCGCAGGACGCCGGACTGCTCTCGGGCGGCCAGCAGCAGATGCTGGCGATCAGCCGCGCGCTGATGGCCAACCCCGACCTGATCCTGCTGGACGAGCCCAGCCTCGGTCTCTCGCCCAAGCTGACCAAGGAAATCTTCGAGATCGTGGTGCGCATCAACCGCGAGCGCGGCACCACCATCCTGCTGGTGGAGCAGAACGCCAACATGGCGCTCAACGCGTCCGATTACGGCTACGTGCTGGAGAACGGCCGCATCGTGATGGAAGACACCTGCGCCCGCCTGCGCGAGAAGGACGACATCAAGGAGTTCTACCTCGGCATGAAGGAAGCCGGCGTGCGCGCCGACCGCCGCTGGAAAAAGAAGAAGAACTGGAGGTGAGCGCATGAGTTACTTGTGGGATCTCTCCGCCATCCGCCCGCAGACCGAGGTGGTCATGCCCGGCGACACCATTCCCGCGATCTTCTGGAACGCGGTGCAACAACGCGGCCCCGACATCTGGTTGCGGCAGAAAGAATTCGGCATCTGGCGCAGCTGGACCTGGACCCAGGTGGGCCAGGCGGTGCGCGAGATCGGGCACGGCCTGCTGGCCATCGGTTTCGATGCGCGCGAAACCGCATCCATCCTCTCCAACACCAATGTGGAGTGGGTGCTGTGCGACATCGCCGTGCTCAGCGCCAACGGCGTGTCGAATGGCATCTACCCGACCGACGCGGCCGAACAGGTGCAGTTCCTCAGCGAAGACTCGGGCACCACCGTGCTGTTCGTGGAAGACGATGAGCAGCTGGACAAGGCGCTGGAGGTGCGCGAACACCTGCCGCGCCTGAAGAAGATCGTGGTGTTCGACATGGACGGCCTGCGCGACTTCCACGACCCCATGGTCATCAGCCTGGACGCACTGCGCGAGCTTGGCCGCCAGCACCTGGCACAGCACCCGCAGGCGCTGGCGCAGCGCGTGGCCGCCGTGAAACCCGCCGACCTGGCCATCCTGGTCTACACCTCGGGCACCACCGGCAAGCCCAAGGGCGCCATGCACGCGCACCAGGGGCTGGTCTACACCGTGCGCGGCTACAACACGCTGATCGCGCGCGACCAGCACGACGAGTGCATGTGCTTCCTGCCGCTGTGCCACATCGCCGAGCGCATGGGCGGCGAGTATTTCTCTCTCTACACCGGCGCCAGGCTCAACTTCGTCGAGAACCCCGAGACCGTGCCCGAGAACGTGCGCGAGATCGCGCCCACCGTGTTCACCGCGGTGCCGCGCGTGTGGGAGAAGTTCTATTCGGGCGTGATGATCGCGCTCAAGGAAGCCAGCAAGCTGCAGCAGGCGGCCTACGCCTGGGCCATCGGCGTGGGCCAGCGCGTGGCCGACCATGTGCTCAAGGGTGAGGCCGTGCCCGGCAGCCTGCAGTGGCAGTTCCGCGCCGCACGCCTGCTGGTGCTGGACAACGTGCGCAAGCTGATCGGCATCCACCGCGCGCGCTTCCTGGTCACCGGCGCGGCGCCGATCTCGCCCGAGCTGGTGCGCTGGTACCTCGCCCTGGGCGTGCCCATGCTGGAGGTCTGGGGCATGACCGAGACCTGCGGCGCCTCCACCGGCATCCCGGCCGAGCGCATCAAGCCCGGCAGCATCGGCCCGGCCGCGCAGTACAACGAGGTGAAGCTCGACCCGCAGACCGGCGAGATCCTGGTGCGCGGGCCCAACGTGTTCATGGGCTACCTGAACCTGCCCGAGAAGACGGCCGAGACCATCGACAAGGACGGCTGGCTGCACACGGGCGACGTGGGCGTGGTGGATGAGGAAGGGTTTTTCCGCATCACCGACCGCATGAAGGACATCATCATCACCGCAGGGGGCAAGAACATCACCCCCAGCGAGCTGGAGAACGAACTCAAGTTCTCGCCCTACATCACCGACGCGGTGGTGATCGGCGACAAGCGGGCCTACCTCACCGTGATCATCATGATCGACCAGGAGAACGTGGAGAAGTTTGCACAGGACAACGACGTGCCCTTCTCCAACTACGCCAGCCTGACACGCTCCCCCGAGGTGCAGCAGCTGATCCAGGACGTGATCGACGCCACCAACAGGAAGTTCGCCCGCGTCGAGCAGATCAAGAAATTCTGGCTGCTCGACACCCAGCTGACCGCCGAGGACGAAGAACTCACGCCCACCATGAAGCTCAAACGCAAGCTGGTGCAGCAGAAATACGCCGAACAGATCGAGGCCATGTACCGCTGATCCGGCCGCCCCGTTTTTTCCACCCAGGAGACAAGCCCCCATGAAAGCCCGACTCACTCTGACCGCCGCCGCGCTGGCACTCACGGCCGGCGCCACCTTCGCACAGTCGCAAGGCGTGAGCAAGGACGAAATCGTCCTCGGCTCCATCCAGGACCTCTCCGGCCCGCTCGCCGGCTTCGGCAAGCAGGCCCGCCTGGGCATGATGCTGCGCGTGGACGAGATCAACGAGCAGGGCGGCATCAACGGCCGCAAGCTCAGGCTGCTGGTGGAAGACAGCAAGTACGACCCCAAGACCGCCGTTCTGGCGGCGCAGAAGCTGGTCAACCAGGACAAGATCTTCATGATGGTCGGCCACATCGGCACGGCGCAGAACATGGCCGCCATGCCGGTGCAGTTCCAGAAGAACGTGATCAACTTCTTCCCCATCACCGCCGCGCGCGAGATGTACGAGCCCTTCCACAAGCTCAAGTACTCCTTCGCGGCCACCTACTTCGACCAGATGAAAAACTCGCTGCCGCTGGTGGTGAAGGAAAAAGGTGCCAAGAAGGTCTGCACCGTCTACCAGGACGACGAGTTCGGTCTGGAAGTGGTGCGCGGTGCCAAGGAAGGCCTGAAGTCCATCGGCATGGAAATGGCCGAAGAGGCCAGCTTCAAGCGCGGTGCCACCGAATTCGGCTCGCAGATGCAGAAGCTGGCCGCCGCGCAGTGCGACTTCGTCGTGCTCGGCACCATCATCCGCGAGACCGTGGGCACCATCGCCACCGCCCGCAAGCTCGGCTTCAACCCCACCTTCATGGGCAGCAGCGCGCTCTACACCGACCTGATCCACAAGCTCGGTGGCCCGGCCATGAACGGCCTGTACGCCACCATGACGGTGCAGAACCCCTACCTGGACGACGCCTCGCAGCCGGTGCGCTTCTGGGCCAACAAGTACAAGACCAAGTTCAACGAAGACCCCACCGTGTTCTCGGTCTACGGCTACAACATCATCGACACCTTCGCCAAGGTCGCGGGCAAGGCCGGGCCAGGCCTGAGCACCGACAGCTTCATCAAGGTGATGGACACGATGACGATCCCCACCGACATCTTCGGCAGCGCGCCCGCCAGCTTCGGCCCGCAGAAGCGCCTGGGCAGCAACGCATCGCGCCTGTCGCAGATCGTCGACGGCAAGTGGAAGGTGATCTCGGACTACCCGAAGAACTGATCCCCGCTCAGAGCTGCGCGCCGCCTGTCTGAACAGGCCATGCGCGCAAGCCGCCTCGCCCCGTGCGATGGCGGCTTTTTTTTGCGCCCGCGGCCCTGGCCTACGAGGAGCATAGGACCTATCCTACGGACACGGAACACCGGCCCGGGTCCAATGACGCCACGGGGCCGACCGTCCCCTTTCAGGAGCCAGCACCATGGGAATCGCACGCATCGCCGCCTTGATCGTCATCGTCGCCGGGATCGCCGCCCTGGTGTACGGCGGCTTCTCGTACACAACGGAAAGCACCGCCGCCAAACTGGGTCCGCTGGAACTCAAGGTCCGGGAAGAAAACCGGGTCAACATCCCCGTGTGGGCCGGCGTGGCCGCCATCGTGGCGGGCGGCCTGGTGCTGCTGGTCAGCGCGCGCAAGTGACGCCGCCCGCACCGGTGCGGACCGGCTGGTGACCGGTCCCGGGGTGCCCGGTTCTCTCGCGGGGCCACAGCCGGCCAGGGCGCGTCTGGGGATGAGCCGCCAGTAGACTCGCAACCATGTCGTTGCTCTTGCTGCTGTCCCTGCCATTCTTCGGAAGCCTGGTCGCTGCGCTGCTGCCCACCAGCGCGCGCAACATCGTGTCGCTCTGGGCCGCGGCCGTCGCTCTGGTGATTGGCGCGAAGGTGGCCTGGCTGTACCCGGCGGTGAGCGCAGGCGCCGTCGTGACCGAGCGCCTGGCCTGGCTGCCCAGCCTGGGTATCGATGTCGTCATCCGCCTGGACGGTTTCGCGTGGATGTTCGCGATGCTGGTCAGCGGCATGGGCCTGCTGGTCATCGTCTACGCGCGCTATTACCTGTCGAGCGACGACCCGGCCGCACGCTTCTATTCGCTGCTGCTGGGCTTCATGGGCGCCATGCTCGGCGTCGTGGTTTCGGGCAATCTGGTGCAGCTGGTGGTGTTCTGGGAGCTCACCAGCGTGTTCTCGTTCCTGCTGATCGGCTACTGGACCCACCGCAAGGACGCCCGCCGCGGCGCGCGCATGGCCTTCACCGTCACCGCCACGGGTGGTCTGGCCTTGCTGGCCGGCGTGCTGGTGCTGGGGCACATCGTGGGCAGCCACGAGCTTGAAGCGGTGCTGCGCTCGGGCGATCTGGTGCGCGCCCACCCGCTCTATCCGCTGGCGCTGTGTCTGGTGCTGCTGGGCGCGCTGACCAAGAGCGCGCAGTTCCCGTTCCATTTCTGGCTGCCGCATGCGATGGCCGCACCCACGCCGGTCTCGGCCTACCTGCACTCGGCCACCATGGTCAAGGCCGGCGTGTTCCTGCTGGCGCGCCTGTGGCCCGTGCTCTCCGGCACCGACGAATGGTTCTGGATCGTGGGCGGTGCGGGCCTGGTCACGCTGCTGCTGGGCAGCTACGTGGCCATGTTCCAGAACGACCTGAAGGGCCTGCTCGCCTACTCGACGATCAGCCACCTGGGCCTGATCACGCTGCTGCTGGGGCTCAACAGCCCGCTGGCTGCGGTGGCCGCGGTTTTCCACATGATGAACCACGCCACCTTCAAGGCCTCGCTGTTCATGTCCGTGGGCATCATCGACCACGAGAGCGGCACGCGCGACATGCGCCGCCTCCAGGGCCTGTCGCGCAGCCTGCCCGTCACCGGCACCCTGGCCATCGTGGCCTGCGCGGCCATGGCCGGTGTGCCGCTGCTCAACGGCTTCCTGTCCAAGGAAATGTTCTTTGCAGAAACCGTGTTCGTGAGCGCCAGCCCGGTCATCGAGAACGGCCTGCCGGCGCTGGCCACACTGGCCGGCGTGTTCGCGGTGGTGTATTCGCTGCGCTTTGCCCACGGCGTGTTCTTCGGCCCCCCGCCACGGGGCCTGCCGCGCAATCCGCACGAGCCGGCGCACTGGATGCGCGTGCCGGTGGAGCTGCTCGTGCTGGCCTGCGTCGTCGTCGGCACACTGCCGGCCTGGTCCATCGGGCCGGTGCTCGCGTTGGCGGCGCAACCGGTGGTCGGCGGCACCCTGCCCGAGTACAGCCTTGCGGTCTGGCATGGCTTCAACACCCCGCTGGTGATGAGCCTGGTGGCCACCGTGGGTGGTCTGCTGGTGTACCTGCGGTTTGCCAGCCGCCTCAGGCAGCGCCGCCAGCGCGGCGCACCGCTGCTGCAGCGGCTGGACGGCAAGCGCCTGTTCGAGAACGGGCTGGCCCGTGCCTCGGGCGCGGCCAGGCACCTGACCCGCTGGCTCGGCACCCGCCGACTCCAGCCGCAGCTGTTCGCGATGCTGCTGATCGCAGGCCTGGCCGGCCTGGGCTCGGCGCTGATCGTGCCCCTGACCTGGGGCGACCGCGCGCGCGTGCCGGCCACGCCCGAATTCGTGCTGCTCTGGCTGATCGCCGGCGCCTGCGCCATCGGGGCCGCCAACCAGGCCAAGTTCCACCGGCTGGCCGCGCTGACCATGCTCAGCGTCGTCGGCCTGGCGATGTGCATCACGTTTGCGTGGTTCTCCGCGCCCGACCTCGCGCTGACGCAGCTCTCCGTCGAGGTCGTCACCCTGGTCCTGTTCCTGCTGGGCCTGCGCTGGCTGCCCAAGCGGCGGGAGCTGGACGACCCGCGCACGGTCCTGCACACCCGGTGGCGCCGGCGCCGCGACATGCTGCTCGCGGTGCTGATCGGTGTCGGCCTGTCGGCGCTGTCGTATGCGCTGCTGACGCGCCAGGCGCCCCAGTCGATTTCACCGTTCTTCATCGAGAAGGCGCTGCCCGAAGGCGGCGGCACGAACGTGGTCAACGTGATGCTGGTCGACTTCCGTGCCTTCGACACGCTGGGCGAGATCACCGTGCTGGGCATCGTCGGCCTGACGGTCTATGCGCTGCTGCGCCGCTTCCGGCCGGCGCGCGAAACGGTGGACCCGACCGAGCAGCAACAGGTGCACGTCGATGCCGCCGGCGCCGACCTGATCGATCGCGACGGCGATGGCGACGACCACCTGCCGCCCTACCTGGAGGTGCCGGCGGTGCTGGTGCGGCTGCTGCTGCCGGTGGCCGGGCTGCTCGCCTTCCACCTGTTCATGCGCGGACACAACGAACCCGGCGGCGGGTTCGTCGCCGGACTGGTGGTGGCGATTGCCTTCATCGCGCAGTACATGGTCAGCGGCACGCGCTGGGTCGAGGCGCGGATGCACCTGCTGCCCACGCGCTGGATCGCCACCGGCCTGCTGGTCGCACTGGTCACCGGGCTGGGTTCCCTGGCACTGGAACACCCCTTCCTGACCACCCACACCGCGCACGTGACCTGGCCTCTGGTCGGCGAGGTGCACCTGCCCACGGCGGCCCTGTTCGACCTCGGTGTGTTCGCGGTCGTCGTGGGCTCGACCCTGCTGCTGCTGACCGCCATCGCCCACCAGTCGCTGCGCGCGCGCCGCCGGCAAGGTGTGGCCGTCGACGATAGAAAGGACACCGGATGGAAACCGTGATCTCGATCGCCATCGGCGTGATGGCCAGTGCGGGCGTGTGGCTGATCCTTCGGCCCCGGACCTTCCAGGTGCTGATCGGCCTGACGCTGCTGTCCTATGCGGTCAACCTGTTCATCTTCAGTGTCGGCAGCCTGGCCATCGACCGCGAGCCCATCGTCAAGCCGGGCGTGGTGGCCGACCTGGTCAACTACAGCGACCCGCTGCCGCAGTCGCTGGTGCTGACGGCCATCGTCATCGGCTTTGCGACGACGGCGCTGTTCCTCGTCGTGCTGCTGGCGCTGCGCGGCCTGTCCGGCGGCGACCATGTGGATGGCCAGGAGGAGCGCCTGTGACGGAAGGTTTGAACCACCTGCTGGTCGCGCCCATCCTGCTGCCGCTGGCCACCGCCGCGCTGATGCTGCTGCTGGGCGAGGGCCGGCGCGGGCTGAAGGCCGTGACCAACGTGGTGTCCACCGCCCTGGGGCTGGTGATCGCCGTCGCCTTGCTGCTGGACGTGGCCGGACGCGATGCACCGGCGGCCTTCGGCATCTACCTGCCCGGCAACTGGTCCGTGCCGTTCGGCATCGTGCTGGTCGCGGACCGGCTGTCGGCCCTGATGGTGGTGCTGACGGGTTGCGTGGGCCTGGCCTCGCTGCTGTACGCGCTGGCGCGCTGGCAACACGCCGGGGTGTACTTCCATGTGCTGTTCCAGCTGCAGCTGATGGGGCTGTACGGCGCCTTCCTCACGGCCGACCTGTTCAACCTCTTCGTCTTCTTCGAGGTGCTGCTGGCCGCCAGCTATGGCCTGCTGCTGCACGGCGGCGGGGGCGAACGCGTGCGCGCCGGCCTGCACTACATCACCATCAACCTGGTCGCCTCGCTGCTGTTCCTGATCGGCGTGGCGGTGCTCTACGGCGTCACCGGCACGCTGAACATGGCCGACATCGCGCAGAAGCTGCCGGCGGTGCCCGCGAGCGACCGCGGCCTGCTGCACGCCGGGGCCGCCATCCTGGCGATCGCCTTCCTGGCCAAGGCCGGTCTGTGGCCGCTGAACTTCTGGCTGCCACCGGCCTATGCCGCGGCCAGCGCACCGGCCGCGGCGGTGTTCGCCATCCTGACCAAGGTCGGCGTGTACGCCGTGCTGCGTCTGTGGACGCTGTGTTTTCCGGCAGACGCCGGCGCTTCGGCCGGCTTCGGCGGCGGGGTGCTGGTCTGGGGCGGAATCGCCACGCTGGTGTTCGGGGCCGTGGGCATGCTGGCCTCGCAGCAGCTGGCGCGGCTGGCGGGCTACTCGGTCATCGCCTCTTCGGGCACGCTGGTAGCCACCATCGGTTTCGATGCGCCGGCGCTCAGCGGCGGCGCGCTGTTCTACCTGGCCAGCTCCACGCTGGCGGGCTGCGCGCTGTTCCTGCTGGTGGAACTGCTGGATCGTGCGCGCGAGGTCGAAGCAGGCCCGCAGCAGGTCGACGACGGCAACTACGCCCTGCCCGCCTTTTTCGACGCCGAGCCACCGCCGGGCACCAACCTCGACGACGATGAAGAGGCTCTCATCGGCCGCGCCATCCCGGCGGCACTGGCTTTTCTGGGCCTCACCTTCACGGTCTGGGCGATGGTGACGGCCGGGCTGCCGCCGCTGTCCGGGTTCGTGGCCAAGCTGACCATGCTCACCGCGCTGCTCGACCTGCGCACGCCCGCGGCCTGGACGCTGTTCGTGCTGCTGATCCTCTCGGGGCTGTTCGCCGCCATGTCGCTGATGCGGGTGGGCATGCGCCACTTCTGGACCACGCAGGACCGCCCGCCGCCGCGCCTGCGCGTGATCGAGACCCTGCCGATTGCGGGCCTGCTGGCCGCTTCGCTGGCCATGGTGCTGCAGGCCGAAACCGCGCTCACCTACACCCGGGCCGCGGCCGAGGGGCTGCACGCCCCCGACCTCTACATCAACGCGGTGATGGGTGCCCAGCCGGTCCCCCGCGCGGCGGGAGGTGCGCCATGAAGCACCTGCTCCCATCGCCCTGGCTCTCGCTGGGCCTGTTCGGCGGCTGGCTGCTGCTGACCCGCAGCTTCAGCCTGGGCCAGGTGCTGCTGGGCCTGGTGGTCGCCGTGGTGATGCCGCTGCTGATGGCGCCCCTGCGCCCTCGCCCCGGGCCCCTGCGGCGCTGGGGCGTGCTGCTGCGCCTGATCCTGCGGGTTGGCCGCGACGTGCTGCGTTCGGCGGTGCAGGTGGCGTTCGGTGTGTGGCGGGGGCAGCGCCGCCCGCCGCGCGGCGCGTTTGTGGCCGTGCCGCTGGACCTGCACGACATGCACGGCCTCGCGGCCCTGGCCATGATCACCGCCGTCATCCCGGGCACCGTGTGGTCGGAACTCGCGCCCGACCGCAGCGCGCTGCTGATCCATGTGTTCGATCTTGACGACGAGGCGACCTTCATTGCGCACTTCAAGTCCGACTACGAACAGCCGCTGAAGGAGATTTTCGAATGAGTCCACTGCTGTCGATCGCAATCACCACCACCCTGGTTCTCTACGCCGCCGCCATGGCCGTCGGCGTGATGCGGCTGTTCCGCGGGCCCCACGCGCAGGACCGCGTGCTCGCAATGGACTTCGTCTACGTGGTGGGCATGCTGGTCCTGCTGGTGCTGGCCATCCGCTACGACAGCGAGATGTACTTCGAAGGCGCCCTGGTGATGGTGCTGTTCGGCTTCGTCGGGTCGGTCGCCATGGCCAAGTTCCTGCTGCGCGGGGAGGTGATCTGACCATGCCCCCCCTGGCCGACATCCTGGTGGCAGTCCTGCTGGTGTCCAGCGGCGTGCTGGTCCTTGTGGCCGCGCTCGGCCTGTGGAGACTGCCCGACTTTTTCCTGCGCATGCACGCACCGGCCCTGGCGTCCACGCTTGGCGCCTGGATCGTCACCCTGGCCTCCATCGTGCACTTCAGCACGCGCGGGGCGGGACTGAGCCTGCACGTCTGGCTGATCATCATCGTGCTGTCGATCTCGGCCCCGGTCACGACCATCGTGCTGGCACGCGCCGCACTGTTCCGCCGACGCCAGGCCGGCGACCCGCTGCCAGCGCCGCTCCAGCGGCGCCGCTGACCACGCGACCACACACCACCCGGCAGACCACGAAGGACGCCCCATGATCACGGACATCGAGGACTTCTTTGCCAAGGGCTGCGGCCGCTGCGAACGCTTCGCCACCCCCGCCTGCTCCGCCAACCGGTGGCACGACGGACTGACCCGGCTGCGCGCCCTCTGCCGCTCGGCGGGCCTGGTCGAGACGGTGAAATGGGGCCACCCCTGCTACATGCACGCCGGGCGCAACATCGCGCTCATCGGTGCGCTGCAGGGCGACTTCCGGCTCAACTTCTTCAACGCCGCGCTGATGAAAGACCCCGAGGGTCTGCTGGAGCGGCAAGGCCCCAACACGCAGCACCCCGACTCGATCCGGTTCACCGCCACCGAGCAGGTCGAAGAACGGGCCAGCGCCATCCACGCCTACCTGCTCGAAGCCATGGCCTATGCCGACGCCGGCATCCGCCCACTGAAAGTGGTGCAGGCGCTGGAACTGCCCGACGAGCTGGTCGACGCGATGGACGCCGACCCCGAACTGGCCGAGGCCTTCCACCGCCTCACCCCGGGCCGCCAGCGCAGCTACGCGATCCTTCTGAGCTCGGCAAAAACGGCGGCCACGCGCGTGTCGCGGATCGAGAAGGCGCGCCCACACATCCTGGCGGGCAAGGGCGCGAACGAGCGCTGACGAATCTTTCTCATCCTGCTTCGGGCGCAGCACCGACGGCCATGACCCCCGCCACCGCAGCCCATCTCGCCGACGCCCTGATGGCGCTGCATGCGGGCGTGGTGCTGTTCGTCGTCGGGCTGCTTCCACTGGTGCTCATCGGCGGCGCGCGGGGCTGGCGCTGGGTGCACCACCGAGGCCTGC
Source organism: Hydrogenophaga pseudoflava (assembly GCF_004353865.1). Taxonomy (NCBI): domain Bacteria; kingdom Pseudomonadati; phylum Pseudomonadota; class Betaproteobacteria; order Burkholderiales; family Comamonadaceae; genus Hydrogenophaga; species Hydrogenophaga pseudoflava. Next base: position 753,153 of record NZ_CP037867.1, on the reverse strand, counting down.
GTGTCACGCATCTGGGGCTGATCCTGTTCATCGCTGCCCAGACCTGGCTCGGCCAGCTCTGCCCGCTGACCGTGTGGGAGCAGGACCTGCGGCACCTGGCCGGGCAAGGCGGCTACCCGGAAGGTTTCATCGAACACTGGCTCGCGCGCCTGCTGTATTGGGACGCACCCTGGTGGGTGTTCGAGGCGGCCTACACGGCGTATGCCCTGCTGGTGGCGGTGGCCTGGTGGTGGGTGCGGCCACGCTCAGGCTGACGCACGGCCTGCGCCCGGAATGCCCGAACAGGCCAATGACCCGACAGCGCTGCCCGTGGCTGGCGGCGCTCCCGACCGGCACCGCGGGTGGATGAAACACCAGCTTTGACAATGGCGCCGACTCAGGCATGCTCGACATCGTTTGACGCGGCTCAAGAAACGCCGGCGCCGCCGGGTGGATGCACGCAGCATGCGGACCGCCATCACGAGGTCCGACGGATTGGGAACGACAGCCGAGAAGGAAGGTGCAAGGCATGAAGCGCAAGACCCCCCTGACGGAACGCGAGACCGCCGCGATGAAGGCCGTGCCGGAAACCGCGGATGCGGTGGAGGAACAGATCGTCAAGCGGCCCGACGGTTATTACAGGACCGCCCCTGATGGCAAGCAGGAGATTGGCCCCTTCAGCAGCTACGAGGACGCGTTGGCCGACCTGCAGGCTGCCGACCTCGAAGCGCTCGAGCCTGGCGAGAGCCTGCGCGAGGCTGAGAGTGAACTTGGCATTTCGGACTGGATCGACCCCGAGACCGGTGAACCGGCCGAAGGCCTCTCGCCCCCGCACCTGGACGGCGACTGAACAAAAGCACACGATGAAACCTCCTGGGTGGGACCCGCGCCGGTCTTCTCTGGCACCTGGATGTTTGCCATCCGCATGGTCGTGGGCAAGGGCGGACAGGCACCTGTGCCTGGATGCCTGATTTCTGCAGAGAGGAAACCATGAACACCTTGACCAAACTCGCCCTGGGTGTGCTGGGGCAACTGCACGGCCAGCCCGCCAGCGGCGCGGTGCTTGGAGAAATGGCGCTGCCCCCGGCACAGACCACGGGCGGCCTGCCCTTGATGCAGGCCCTGCAACAGCGCCAGTCCCAACGCGACTTCCGCCCTGACGCGCTGGAGCCGCCAACCCTGTCGGACCTGCTGTGGGCCGCCGCCGGCATCAACCGTGCCGAGCACGGCGGCCGCACCTCGCCCTCGGCCATGAACGCACAGGAGGTGGACCTGTACGTGGCGCTGCCGCAAGGCCTGTACCTCTACGAGCCGCAACGCCACGTGCTGCTGCTCATCAAGGCCGAAGACGTGCGCCGTGTGACGGGTTACCAGGACTTCGTCGACAACGCGCCGCTGGACCTGGTCTACGTGGCGGACCACGGCCGCATGAAGATGGTGCCCGCCGCGCAGCGTGAGGCCTACGCCTCGGTGGCGGCGGGTGCCATGGCGCAGAACGTGTACCTGTTTTGTGCCTCGCATGGGCTGGGCACGGTGGTGCGGGCCTGGTTTGACCGCCATGCGCTGACGAAAGCGATGGGGTTGACGAATGATCAGCAGATTCTGCTGACGCAGACGGTGGGACACGCGAAGCGCTGATGTCGGCCAGGAACGGTAGTTCACTCAGCCACGGTCAAGGTCAGTTCAAGGCTGAACAACGGACTTCGGTCCATGTTCTTCGAATGACTGCTAACCGCTGAAAGCGGCCTGGCCACTGCGATCAGAGGTCTGTCGTCGCCTTTGAGCCTCTTGATGCAGCGTATCGTCTTCTGCCCATGACAGTCAGATCTGCCCGCCACCTCAATCGACCCTGAATTCCAAGACTCCAGGGTCGATTCAGAAACAGAGTGGTCCTCGGCATGAACAACTTTCTAGATAGCAGGGCCGTGGCACTCCTTGAGCGCTGTTTCATCAAAGGTCGTCAGCCGTCAAGGTCATCAGCACATCGGCATACCAGGCGCAGTTCAGTCCCAGTGACTCATCCAGCACCACGTCGCGGGTGGCCATGTCCATGCGACTGGAGTGCACGCCCAAAAGACTCCAACGTGGGTGCACGGCACCGTCGCCCTCCAGGCGCGCCAGCACCGGTGAGCCACTGCCGCCGCGGTGCATCCGGGCATCAGTGAGGAACAGGCCCTGACCCTGGAAGCGGATGCCGTAGAACGATGCGATGCTGGCTTGGCGAACCACCGGCAGGTGATGCACGGTGTCGAAAAACCCGAGCGGAAAACCAGGAATGGCCAGCCGGTCGCCCACATCGAATTGATCGAATCCCACCACCAGGTGCTGCGGCCTGAATGGCTGCAGCACGCAGCCGGTTGGCACCGCATTCCGATCGATTTGGATGGTGGCCACATCGATCTCTCCACCGCTGTCGCTGGCCTGGTGCCATGTGGTCACGCCATCGCGGTGCAGCAGGATCGACAAGCGGGCCATCTGTGTCAGATCGCGCTCATCGGTGTGCATCTCGATCTCGATGCGGTCGGGCGCGTGCCCGCTTTGGGCGTCGAACAGCACGTGGCGGCTGGTGACGAGGTACAGCCGGGCATCTCGCTCGAAAAAGAACCCGCTGGCTTCCGTCAGCCCGCGGGCGCCCGCGAAGGTGAGCACGCGGGTGACGCCGAACAGGGCCTCATCCCGTGGACCCATGGGCGGTGCGGCGGTCTTCACACTGCGCAGCGGCTCGCCGGCCGGTGCGAGCTGCGTGGTGTGGCCTCGATCCCATGCGTCTCGACGCCCCGTCCACACCGTGTTGCTCTCGCCAGTGGCATCGGGCTGGTTGACCACGTCGAGCATCGGGTTCGTTGCCCGTGCATCGCCGCGAGCGGCGGCCTTGGCCCCCTGCCGGTGCAGCTCGGCGTGTTCGCCGGGGCCGGCGGCTGGCGGGTTGGTGCGTCTGGTTGACAAGGGACAGCTCCTGAAAAGGACTTGTCCCGCCAGGGGCGGCGCTGCCACCGGTGGCGATTCAAGCGAATCGTTGTGGGGCGGTGTCACGTCCAGCGCACCCCTGGGTGCGGACCATGGTACTCCTGTGAACACCACGGCGCTGTGTCTGCTGGCGCACAGACCCGCTGAACGCGGCGCTCCAAGGTCCACGCATCTCCCCTCCGCTGGCGCCTGCCTTGGACGGGAGTGCGGCCGTCGATGTCCACGGTCGCCACCCTGGAAGGGAATCGAGTCATGCTGAAAGACAAAGTGGTGCTCGTCACCGGCGCCGCATCGGGCATTGGCCGGGCCATCGCGCTGGTCGCCGCCCGCGAGGGCGCGCTCCTGGTGCTGGCCGATCTGGACCCGCACGCGGGCAACGAGACCCTCCGGCAGGTGCGCGACCTGGGCACCGAGGCGCTGTTCGCGACATCGGACGTGAGTCAGCCCGACGACGCCCAGGCCCTGGTGGACCAGGCCCTGGCGCATTTTGGCCGGCTGGATGTAGCCTGCAACAACGCCGGCATCGGCGGCCCGTCGGCACTGCTGGCCGACTACCCGCTGGACGGCTGGGCACAGGTCATCAAGGTCAACCTGTCGGGGGTGTTCTACGGCATGCGCTGCCAGATCCCGGCCCTGCTGCGCAGCGGTGGCGGTGCGATCGTCAACGTCGCCTCCATCCTGGGCGCGGTCGGCTTTGCCACGGCCGCTGCCTACACCGCCGCTAAACACGGTGTGCTGGGTCTCACACAGGCGGCCGCGCTCGAATACAGCGCACAGGGCGTGCGCATCAATGCGGTCGGTCCCGGCTTCATCCAGACGCCCATGATCAGCGCGCTGGACGCCGACCCCGCCGTGCACGCCGCGCTGGTGGCGGCGCATCCCATCGGTCGCCTGGGCCTGCCCGAAGAGGTGGCCGAGCTCGTGGTCTGGCTGGCCTCCACACGAGCCTCGTTCGTCACCGGCTCGTACCACCCCGTCGACGGCGGCTACCTGGCCCGCTGATCGCCCGTTTTTCAACCACTGGAGTTCTTCATGAACCATCACCGCCGCATCCCCACCGCCTTCCTGGCCACCGGCCTCCTGGCCCTGACCACACTCGTGGCTTGCAACAAGCCCGCCGAACCGGAGCTCGTCGTGCCGCCATCACCGCCCATGACCCTGGGCACCCAGGTGGACGACACGGTGATCACCTCCGGCGTCAAGTCCGCGCTGATTGCCGACGACCTGGTCAAGAGCCTGGACCTGCAGGTCGAAACGCGCAAAGGCGTGGTGCAGATCAGCGGCTTCGTCGACAGCCAGGCCCAGATTGATCAGGCCCTGGCCCTGACCCGGGCTGTGGCCGGTGTGACCGATGTGGAGAACGGCATTTCCCTCAAGGGCGCTCCTGGCACCTTGGGTTCCGCGATCGACGACACCACGATCACTGGACGGGTCAAGTCCGCGCTGCTGGCCGATCCCGGCATCAAGAGCCTTGACATCAGTGTGCTCACCCACAAGGGTGAGGTTCAGCTGACCGGGTTTGTGAACGATCCGGACCAGATCGAGCAGGCGGGCAAGCTGGCCGCTGCTGCCGAAGGGGTGAGCGGCGTGAAGAACGAACTCATGATCAAGAAGTGACCGCCATGACCTCTCACCACAAGCTCACGAGCGTCAAGGTGCTGCGCCGGCAGGCGCGCCAGCACATCGAACGCGGCGCCGTCACCGAGGGCTACAGCGCCGACCGGCCCCAGGTGCTGAAGATGCTCAACGAGGCCCTGGCGACCGAGATCGTGTGCGTGCTGCGCTACCGCCTTCACCACTTCATGGCGCGAGGCATCCACAGCCAGACCGTGGGTGCCGAATTCCTGGTGCATTCCAACGAAGAGCAGGGCCACGCCGACCAGCTGGCCGCGCGCATCGTGCAGCTCGGCGGCGAGCCCGACTTTTCACCCGACAGCCTGAGCGAGCGCAGCCACGCTGAATACGTGCCCGCCAAGACCCTGCCCGAGATGATTCGCGAAAACCTGGTGGCCGAACGCATTGCCATCGACAGCTACCGCGACATGGTGCGAGTTCTCGAAGACAAGGACCCGACCACCAGCGACCTGCTTCGGCAGATCCTGGCGGTGGAAGAGGAGCACGCAGACGAACTGGCTGATTTGCTCGAAGGTATGCCCGCCGACAAGGATTGAGCCCAAAGCGCATCCGGGTTCGATGGCGCACAGACGCCGGAACCCGGCCCTGCGACAAACAGGAACGGTGAACGCGGTGTTCACCCCCACCAAAGGACTTGTATGAACTGGGACACCATCGAAGGCAACTGGAAGCAACTGGCCGGACAGACCAAGGCCCAGTGGGGAAAACTGACCGGAGACGACCTGAGCCAGATCGCGGGCCGCCGCGACCAGCTGGCCGGCAAGATCCAGGAGCGCTACGGCATCGCCAAGGAAGAAGCCGAGCGGCAGCTGGAGGAATGGGCCGCCAAGGCGGAAGACAGCTGGCTCGGTTGAGAACGGGTCGCTTCGGTTCGGTCGGCCCCTCTCACAGGTCGGCCGGACGGGTGCCGTCTTCCTTCAGGCGGGCTGTGCAGGAAACAGCGTCCGGTGCAGCGCCCGGTCGGTCGCGTAGCAACTGCAGGACCGGCCTTCCAGGGCGGTCCGGTCCAGCACGGTGAGCTCGCCTCGGTGGTAGCGGATCAGGCCGCAGTCCTGCAGTTCGCTGGCCGCCAGTGTCACGCCCACGCGGCGCACACCCAGCATCGTGGCCATGCCCTCGTGCGTCACGTGGAAGTGATCACTCTGGGCCCGGTCCTGGCTCATCAGCAGCCAGCGCGCCAGGCGTTGGCCGATCATGTGAAAGCGCTCGCAGGCCGAGGCCAGTGCCTGCTGATGCAGGCGCACCAGCAGGCTGGTCTGCACCGCCTGAAGCAGCGCCGGACTGGTGGCGCATTCACGCCGCAGGGCCTTGGCGCCAATGCGCCAGCTGTGACCCGGACCCTGCACCAGCGCCCGCCAGGGCGCCGGGGTCACACCCAGCAGCAGTTCGGCGCCCAGCATGGCTTCGCACCCCACCATGCCCACCTCCAGTTCCGGATAGTTGTCCATGTCGATCACCATGGAGATGAACCCATCAATAGGAAAGTGCGCATGGCCCAGCGGCTGACCGCGCACACTGAGCTCGTCGGACAGCACAAGCTCAAACAGCGCGCACTGGTCCAACAAGTGTTTGCGTGCCGTCCGGGGCAATCGGCGGATCAGGAAATTCTCGGATGTGGACATGGTGCAGGCGCCTCGGTGTGACCGGTGGGTGCCCAGTGTGTGGGGTCGTTTCGGTGCCGACTGTTCGACAGCGCACGCTCACCCGTCAAACGCCATGTTGGACAGCGCACCGACGGCCCTCGTCAGGGCCTCTACAAACGGACCACGCAATCCGCGCAACGCGTCCACAACGCAAGAAAGACCCCATGAACCACGCCTCCTCTTTCCGCCTCATCGGGCTTGCCGGCCTCGGTGCCCTGCTCGCCGTGCCCGCACTGGGCCAAAGCAGCAGCCACTTCTATGGTGGCGTCGGTGCCGGCATCGCCCGCTCGGCCAACGAGACGGCCCGCACCACCGGCGTGCTGCTGCCCGGGGTCGACACGCTCTCCAGTTCCAGCGACCGCAACGACAACGCCTTCAAGGTGTTTGGCGGCTACCAGATCAACCGCAACCTCGCGCTTGAAACGGGCTACTACAGCCTGGGCAAGAGCCGGTTCACGACGCAGACCTCGCCGGCCGGTTCGCTCTCCGGCGCCACCAAGGTGCGTGGCCTGAACTTCGACGTGGTGGGCACGCTGCCACTGACCGAGCGCTTCGCCGGACTGGCGCGGGTGGGTGTGCACCACGCCTGGTCCGAGGAGCGCTACAGCGGCACCGGTGCGGGCGCCGGCGTCGCGTTCAGCAGCAAACACAACAACACCAACTACAAGGTCGGACTGGGGGCGCAGTACCAGCTGACCCCCGCCATGTGGGTGCGCGGCGAGATGGAGCGCTACCGCGTGAAGGACATCACCGGTCGCCGCAACAACATCGATGTCGCCTCGGTGAGCCTGGTGTTTCCGTTCGGTCGCACGGCGGCGCCGCGCATGGCCGCCGCTCCTGCCTATGTGGCACCGGCGCCGGTGGCCGTGGCGGCGGCCCCCGCGCCCGAACCCGCGCCGGTGCCGGCGGCTCCCGCAGTGGCGCCGCGTGAACCGGAGCGCCTGAGCCTGTCGGCCGATGCCCTGTTCGGCTCCAACCAGTCGGTGGTGCAGCAGCAGGGCCAGAACGACCTGGACCGTTTCAGCCAGCAACTCGGCGGGGCCACCTACGAATCGATCAGCGTGGAGGGCCACACCGACCGCACGGGGTCCGACGCCTTCAACCAGCGTCTCTCGGATGCGCGGGCCGCATCGGTCAAGGACTACCTGGTGATCCACGGTCGCATCGACCCGGCCCGCATCAGCGCCACCGGCCTGAGCGAGCGCCAGCCGGTGACCGCGGTGGCCGACTGTCCCGACAGCCTGTCGCGCGCCCGCCTGATCGACTGCCTGCAACCCGACCGCCGGGTGGAAATCGAAGTCACCGGCACCCGCTGACCCGCTGCCACGACCCCGGGGCCCGCCGTGGCGGGTGCGTGCCTCGGGCGATCATTCCGACAGGCGGTGCGGCAGCAGCCGGTCGTATTCGTTCTTGACCACTGCGTAGCACTCGCAGACACGCCCCTCCAGCGCCGCGCGGTCCAGCACCGTGATGTGGCCCCGCGCATAGCGGATCAGCCCCAGCCGCGCCAGCTTCAGCGCTGCCTCGGTCACGCCTTCGCGCCGCACGCCCAGCATGTTGGCGATCAGCTCCTGCGTCATCACCAGCTCGTTGCTGTTCAGCCGGTCCAGGCTCAGCAGCAGCCAGCGGCACAGCTGCTGGTCCAGCGAATGGTGGCGGTTGCACACCGCCGTCTGCGCCATCTGGGTGATGAGAGCCTGGGTGTAGCGCAGCAGCAGGTGCATGACCGGACCAGAGCGGTTGAACTCGTCCTTGATGGCGGGGGCGCGCAGCCGATAACCCTGCCCCGCGCTCTGCACCACGGCACGGCTGGGCGTGGTCTCACCGCCCATGAACAGCGCAATGCCGACCACGCCTTCATGCCCCACCACCGCGATTTCGGCCGAGGCGCCATCCTCCATCACGTACAGAAGCGAGACGATGGCCGTGGTAGGGAAGTAGACATGGCCCATGGCGGCGCCCGACTCGTACAGCACCTTGCCCAGGGGCAGCTCGACGGCTTCGAGCTGGGGTGCGAGGCGAGCCCATTCGGCGGGTGGCAATGAGGCCAACAGATCGTTGACGGATTGCATGGGTGCAGGGTTCATGTGGAGGCTCCCGGAAAGTGCGCGGGCCATGCGCCCATGCACGTGGTGTGACTTTCTTCAGTGTAGGCACGGGTGCGTGCGCCGTATGTTCGATATCGCACATACAAATGTCGAGGAATTTCGGCGCGCTCGGTTCGCTGCTGCACAGACCCCCCGGCGCACAGGACCGAACATGAACAGGCTCGACACCCACACCACCGCAGCCCACAGGACCCGCGCATGCCCGCTTTCGCCATCGAACACAGCCCCGCACGCTACCGCGCCGACCTCGTCGTCTACGGTCTTGCGGTGGCGGCCCTCGCCGGGTGGCTCACCCTGCAGGCGCCGGAAGGTACGGGGTGGTCCCTGGTGGGACTGGCCCTGGCCGGCGTCGTCCTGTGGACCGCGCTGGAGTACGCCCTGCACCGCTTCGTGCTGCACGGGCTCGAGCCCTTTGCGCGCTGGCACGGCGAACACCACCGTCGGCCGAAGGCGCTGATCGGCACACCGACGCTCGTGAGCGCGCCGCTGTTCGGCCTGCTGGTGGCGCTGCCGGCGGTGCTGGCGCTGGAGCCCCTGCGCGGCGGCGCCCTCACGCTGGGCGTTCTCGTGGGCTACCTGGCCTATGTGGCCACGCACCATGCCCTGCACCACGCACAGATGGTTCATCCCTGGTGGCAGGCCCGCCGGTATGCCCACGCCCGCCACCACCACCTGCTGCAGCCCTGCTGCTTCGGCGTCACCAGCGGCTTCTGGGACCGGGTGCTGCGCACCAGCGGCCACAGCCCTCCTCGCAAGGCACCGGGCCGTTTGCACTTCCCCGTGGTGCGCCGCCGCGGCTGAGCCGCGCCGGCGACCGCTCAGTCCAGCGGAACGACGAACGTGCTGTCGGTCGGCCATTCGCGCCAGCGCAGGCGTTTGTCCACCCGCAGCAGGCCCGCGTTCAGTCTGGCACAGGCGGACAGGGCCGTGGACATGTCGGCACGCAGCAGCACAAAGTGCAGGCGGTACCCGTTCCGCTTCAGCGTCAGCTCGGCACGTGGCCAGTGCAGCGGCAGGCAGGGCGTGAACCACAATTCGTCCGCCTGCAGGTTCAGGCCCAGGATGGACTCCACCGCGCCCCGGTGCAGCCAGCCGGCGGCGCCGGTGTACCAGCTCCAGCCACCACGCCCCACATAGGGAGACTGGCTGTACACGTCGGCCGCCACCGCATAGGGTTCCAGCCCGTACACCTGCCCCCACTGGGGGTGCGCGGCGCGGTGGGCCGGGCTCAGGCAGGTGAACAGCCGGTAGGGTGTGTTGCGGGCCCAGGCGTTGCCCGGCTCGCGCAGCGCCACCAGGGCCGCGGCCATCAGCGCCCAGGCGCCGGCGTGGGTGTACTGGCCGCCGTTCTCGCGCACGCCGGGCGGATAGGCCTGGATGTAGCCGGCGCTGGGCACGGCGTCCACCAGCGGCGGGACGAGCAGGCGCACCAGGCCGTGCTCCATGTCCATCAGTTCGGTGTCCACCGCCTGCAGGGCCAGGTGCTGTCGCTCGGGCGTGGCTTCCCCCGAGAGCACCGCCCAGGCCTGGGCGATCAGGTCGATGCGGGCCTCGGCGCTGGTATGGCTGCCCAGGGCGCTGCCGTCGTCGAAGAAGGCGCGTTTGAACCAGGCGCCGTCCCAGGCTTGAGTGGCCAGGGCCTCGCGCCAGCCCGCCAGCGCCGCAGCCCAGCGCTCCACCCGGTGGTGGTCGCCGCGCGCCAGCGCCAGCGGCAGCCAGGCGCGCACGATGTGGCACAGGAACCAGCCCAGCCAGACCGATTCGCCCCGCCCTTCGTGGCCCACGCGGTTCATGCCGTCGTTCCAGTCGCCACTGCCCATGAGCGGCAGGCCGTGCGCGCCCACGCGCAGGCTGTGGTCGATGGCGCGCGCGCCGTGTTCGAACACGCTGGCGCGGTGCGCGCTCACGGCGGGCACGTCGTAGCGGTCTTCAGCGCCCTCGGGCACTGGCGGACCGGTCAGGAAGGGGGCCGTCTCGTCCAGCAGCGACGCATCGCCGGTGGCCTGAACGTGGTGCGCGATGGCCAGCGGCAGCCACAGCAGGTCGTCCGAGAAATGCGTGCGCACGCCGGCGCCACCGGGTTCGTGCCACCAGTGCTGCACGTCGCCTTCTTCGAACTGGCGCGCCGCGCACCGCAGGACCTGGGCGCGCAGCAGCGCCGGGTCGGCCCAGACCAGGGCCATGGCGTCCTGCAGCTGGTCGCGGTAGCCGGTGGCGCCACCGGCCTGGTAGAAGCCGGCCTTGGCCCACAGGCGCGACGAGACGGTCTGGTAGAGCAGCCAGCGGTTAACCAGGGCGTCGAACAGCGGGTCGGGCGTGTGCACCTGTGTGGCGCCCAGCAGGCGCTCCCACTGCGCCTGCGCGGCCTGTTCGCGCGCCCGCGCAGGGCTGCGCACGGCCTGGCGCATCAGGGTGCGCGCGGCCTCGGGGCTGGCGGCGTGGCCGATCAGGAACACCTGGTCGATGACCGCGCCCGGCCGCAGGGTGATGGGGCGAGACAGCGCGGCACACGGGTCCAGCCCCGCCCCGCTGCGCTGCCCCAGGCTTTGGGGCAGGACCAGCTGGCCGCGGGCATCGAAGAAGGCGCGGCGGTCGCAGGTCCAGTCGATGGCCTCGGGCGCGTCCACGCCTTCGTGAGATTCGCAGAAGAACGCGGTGCCGCCCCCCAGACCCGCGGCCGCCTCGGTCTGCGTGCACAGCAGGCCGGTCAGGCCGACCTCGGGCGGCGTCGCGAGGCAGGGCTGCGTGACCAGGGTGGCGCGGTCGCTGCGCTGTTCGCCCAGCAGCCATTCCACCAGGCCGGTGATGCGCAGGTGGGCCTTGCGGCCGCCCTGGTTCTCCAGCCGGATGCGCACCTGCTTGAGCGCCGTCACCGGGTCCACGCACCAGTGCACGCTGACCGCCAGCGCGCCGCGCCGGTGGCTGATGGAGGTCAGCCCCTGGGTGTGCGTGACGGTGTAGTCCACGCCGGGCGCGCCCCAGGCCGAGGGGGCGACGCTCCAGATGTCGCGGCTGCGGCGGTCCTGCAGCAGGAACCACTCGCCCGGCGGGTCGGCCACCGGGTCGTTGGACCAGGCCGTGAGCTGGTTCAGGCGGCTGTTGAGTGCCCAGGTGGGGCCTGCGCCGCTGTCGGACACCATGCAGCCGAAGCCGGGGTTGGCCAGCACGTTGATCCAGGGCCGTGTCGGTTGCTGGTCGGCGCCGACGCTGAAGCCGAAATCACGCCCGTCCGGACCGAAGTGGCCGCTGGACGGGCCGGGACTGGCCGGCAGCCGGCGCACCGGCACGGTCTCGGTGACCAAACCCTTCCACGCACCGGCCGTCGGTGTGGCATGCCGCTCGCTCCAGGCGCCCACCTGCGCCAGCAGCGGCCGGCCGCCGGCCACCAGGTGCACGCGCGCCAGGCGCTGCAACGTGGCCAGTTGGTCAGGCGAGAGCTGGTCGAAGCGCAGGCGGTGCAGCGCACTCACCGTGGGCGTGGAGCCCGCGGGCACTGAACCGGGCTGTTCGGTCATCAGCGTCAGCTCGTGCTGCAGCGGCATGTGGTACGAGTGCGCCTCGTGGCTGAGCACCACCAGGTCGCAGGGCACACCGGCGCGGGCCCATTCGCGCTGGGCCTGGACCAGGGCGCGCAGCAGGCCCATGCCCTTGGTCGGCCCGGCCGTGACCAGCACCAGGGGGCGCGTGCCCGACAGGCCCAGCGGCCAGAGCAGGCGCCGGTCGCTCTCGACGACCGGCGGGGCTTCGGCCACGCCAGGGTCGGCCATGGCCACCCGGGGCAGGGTCAGCACCAGCGCGGTGGTCAGCGCGTGCAGGGCCGGCAAATCCTGGGTGTGTGGCCGGCCCGAGGCCACCGGGATGCTGGTCAGCGTGGCCGACATGACCGAGGAGCGCTCCACGTAGCTGGGCTGGCGGTACTTGTCGACCACGGCCATCAGGGTGGCGGCGTCTTCGCTGGCGGCGGTGGCAAAGGTCACACAGGCCTGCGCCCCGGGTTCGATGCGCAGGCGCACACCCAGCGCGGCCACCGGGTCGAGGCCGGTGGTCAGGGTTTCGGGCCCAAGGGGCACGGCCTGCAGGTCGGCCAGCGGCTGGCTGGCGGGGTGGTGGCGGCCCAGCCACCGGGCGCGGTCGGTCTGGCAGCGAAGCTCCAGCACCTCGCCCTGCGTGCTGGCCACGAAGTGCGCGGCCTGCAGCCGGCCTTCGGTGGGCAGGCGCGGTGTGCGCGCGAAGCGCAGCGCCTGCTGCGAGGGCAGCCAGTCGGCCAGCACGAACAGGCCGGAGAAGGCGGGGTGTGCCTCGTCCGCCGCGTGGCTGGCGAGCGTGACGTCGAAGGCCGAGATCAGCTCCAGCTCGATGGGCTCGTCGCCGTCGTGGTGCAGCACCACCTGGCGCAGCTCGATGTCGTCCTCCGGGCTGACCCAGACGGTGGTGCTCACGCGCAGGTCGTCCCAGGCGGCATCGAACACCACCCGGTCGGTGTGGAAGTGGGCCAGGTAGCGCGCCGACGGGTCGGGCGCGGGGTGGCTGGTCAGCGAGACCGGTGGCAGGGCCGCGTCGCGCCTCAGGTAGAGGAAGCTGCCGTTTGCATCGCGCAGCGCGTCGTCGCGCCAGCGCGTGATGCCGGTCTGCCCGTGCCGGCTCCAGCCTGCGCCACCGGGCCGCAGCGTGACGGTGTAGCGCCCGTTGGACAGCAGGTGGGTCGGCTCCAGTGCCTGTTCGCCAGGCACCAGCGCGCGCACCGGTTCGGGCACGCGGGGGTGCAGCTCCTGAGGTACCAGGCCAGGCAGCGGCAGGGGCGGCGCCAGCTCGCGCGGGGCGCGTTCGTGCAGCAGCGAGGCCACCGCCTGCAGCCGCGGGTGGGCCATGCCCCAACGCTGGGCCACCCCGCCGTGCAGCAGGTTGGCCAGCGCCACGATGCTCATGCCCTGGTGGTGCGCCATGCTGGTGCGCACCAGGGTGTGGGCGTGGCCGTGGGACTGGCGCGCGGGGGTGTAGTCCAGGGCCTCGAAGAGGCCGTAGCGTCCGCGCGCGCCCAGCCCGCAGAGCAGGCGCAGGTTGGCGCAGGCGGCGCGCGGGTCCACCAGCGTGGCCAGCACGCTGGCGTAGGGCGCGACCACGTGTTCGGCCGGTGGCGTGCGGCGCAGCGCCAGCCGGGCCACGCCCTGCGGGGCGTACTGGTAGGCCAGGGTCTGGTCGCGCACCGCGTAGGCGCTTTCGGACTGGCCCCAGGGCTGGCCGCTGCCGGGCGCGCTGGCGCGCTGTTCCTGCAGCGCCGAATACGCCGCCTCGCCCAGCGCGCTGCCGCGCGGTTCGGCCATCACCAGGGTGGGCATGAGGTACTCGAACATCGAGCCCGACCAGGAACGCAGCACCGCGTGCTGCCCGCTGGCGAAGAAGGGCCGGCCCAGCGCCGTCCAGTGTTTGAACGGCACGTCACCCTTGGCGATGGCCAGCAGGCTGGTGCTGCGCGACTCGGAGGCCAGCAGGTCGTAGAAGGCGGTGTCGAGCAGCTGATCGTCGGGCCGGTAGCCGATGTGCAGCAGGTGGCGCCGCGGGTGGTAGAGAAAGCGGAAGTCGGCCGCCCATGCCAGGGCCTCAAAGGCGTCTGCCAGGGCCAGCAGGCGCTGGTGGGTGTGCGAGTGCGGTGCGTCGCAGCCGGCATCGGCGGCGGCCTGGTCGCGCAGGGCCGAGCGCCAGGTGGCCAGGTGGTCGCCCAGCAGCCACTGCAACTCGTCGTGCGCGGTAGGCGCGTGGTCCACGATGCCCGGGTGGCCGGTGGGGGGCAGGCTGTCCAGCTCGATCGTGGCGGCCTGCAGCAGCGCAGGGAAGTCCAACGGCAGGGGCGTCTCGCCGGCCGCCAGCGGCTCGGCCGCGAACAGTCGGCCCAGCGCGGTCTGCTCCACTGGCTGGTGCAGCCGCTTTGGAAGCAGTTCCAGCAGAGGTTGCAGACGCCGGCGCGAGCGCACGATCGCTTGCGCGCAGGCGGCGTCGCCGTCGGCATCGTGGGTCAGTTCGCGGCAGGCCTGGGCCACTGCCAGCAGGTGCACGCAGAGGTTGCCGCTGTCCACGGTGGACACGTAGCGCGGCGGCAGGGGCAACAGGGTGCGGGTGTCATACCAGTTGAGAAAGTGGCCGCGGTGGCGTTCGAGCCGGTGCAGGGTGGCGAGCGTCGCCTCCAGCCGGGCCAGCAGGTCCTGCGTGCCGATCCAGCCGAACCGCCGCGCGCAGGCGGCGCTCAGCAGGTACAGGCCGATGTTGGTGGGCGAGGTGCGGTGGGCCACCATTTCGTAAGGCGCGCTCTGCAGGTTGTCGGGTGGCAGGTGGTGGTCGGTCGCGTCCACCGTGCGCTCGAACAGGCGCCAGGTGTCGCGTGCTACGCCGTGCAGCCATTCGCGGTCCGCTGCCGACAGCGGCAGCGGATGCACCGCCCAGGACCGGTTGGCCGCCCAGACCACCAGCGGCGCGGTGGCCCACAGCGCGAGCAGGGTCCAGCCCAGGGCACCGGGCTGCAAGCCGGCCACCCACAACGCCGCCGCCCCCGCCAGCGCCACAAGCGGCCCGGCGCCGTGGCGGCGCAGCGTGGCCCACAGGCCGGTGCCCAGGCCCGCCTGGGTGGCTTCGGCGGTGGTCCACTGCAGCAACTGGCGGCGGCTGCGGGCCAGGCGGTGCGCGGTGCGCAGCACGGCGTCGAGTGCGCGTAGCGCGTGCTGCGGCAGCAGGACCAGCTGCCACAGGCCAGCGGCCAGGGCGCGCAGCAGGTCCAGCGAGGCGGTGACCACAAAGCGCTCGCCCGTCAGGTCCCAGCGGCGCGGCACCCAGGCCGCCAGCGCCCCCATCAGCGGGCCGGCCGTGTAGGCGGTCACCGCGAGCACCAGGGCCACCGGCAGGCTAAGGCCCAGGCCGCCCAGCGCCAGGACGGTCAGCGCCAATGCGGCCGGTGGCACCAGCGAGCGGCGCAGGTTGTCCAGCAGCTTCCAGCGGTTGATGGCGCCCAGGGGCCAGCGCCGGTACTGCCACAGAAAGGGCATCAACTGCCAGTCGCCGCGCATCCAGCGGTGCTGGCGGGCCGCGTCGGCGTCGCTGTGCTCGGGTTCGGCTTCGATCAGGGTGACGTCGCTCACCACGGCGCAGCGCACCAGCGCGCCTTCGAGCAGGTCGTGGCTGAGGATGCGTTCCGTGGGCAGGCGCTCGCCCAGCACCGCGTGCAGCGTCGCCACGTGCAGCAGGCCCTTGCCGGTGAAACTGCCTTCACCGAACAGGTCCTGGTAGGCGTCGGAGCTCATGGCGCTGTAGGGGTCGATGCCGCTCTGCCCGGCGAACAGCCACTGCCAGGGCGTCTGCACACCCTCGGTGGGCAGCGGCGGGATCAGGTGCGGCTGCAGGATGCCGTAGCCCCGCAGCACACGCCGGCCACCGGCGTCCAGCACCGGCCGGTTATGCGGGTGTTCGGCCACGCCCACCAGCGCGCGCAGGCGGCCGGGGGGCAGTTGCGTGTCGCTGTCGAGCGTGAGCACATAGCGCGTGTGTGGTGCGGTGCACGAGAGCTCGCCCAGGTCGAAGAACGGACCGGGCTCGCCCGTGGCCAGCCGGGCCACCAGCAGCTGCAGCTTGCCGCGCTTGCGCTCCCAGCCCAGCCACTGGGCCTGGGTGGCGCTGAACGTGCGTGCGCGGTGCAGCAGCAGAAAGCGCGCGGGGGCGTCCGCGGCGACCGGGTGCTGCCGGTTGAGCGCGCGCAGCGCATCGGCGGCATGCGCCAGCAGCGCGTCGTCGTCCGGGTGGTGTTCGGTGTCGGCGTCGGTCCAGTCGCTGAGCAGGGCGAACTGGGCGTGTGCCTCGGGGTTGGCCAGGTGGTGAAGCTGCAGACGCCGCACCAGGGCGTCGATGCCCGCGCGGTGACCGAGCAGCGCGGGTATCACGACCATGACCTGCGCCTCGGGCGGGATGCCTTTGGCCAGCAGCAGGCGCGGCAGGTGCACCGGTGGCACCGATTCGCTGATGAGCCGGTTGACCAGGGCCACCACCGCTTCGGACGCGGGCAGCAGCATCAACAGGCCGGTGAGCGCAGTGAGGGCCAGCGCGGCCGGGCTGGCGGTGGCTCCCACCGGAATGGGCAGCAGCGCGGCCACCAGCCCGGCGCTGCCCAGCGCCAGCGTGCCCAGGTAAGCGGGCGTGCGTGATACCCGCAATAAGGGCCGCCACCAGCCCCTGCGGTGCTGGCGCACGCCGAGCGTGCGCCCCAGTTCCGAGCGGCCATCTCCCTGCAGCCAGTGCGAGGCCAGGCTGGGCGGGCGGGTCTCTGCCATGGCACGGATCAGCTCGCGGGCCACGTGCGCGCCGCTGTGGCCGCTCTGCACCGACAGGCGCTCGATGGCATGCAGCGTGGCGTTGCGGGTGGTGTCGTCCTCGGCGGCGAACACGGGAGAGGCCAGCATCTCGCGGATCACACGGCTGGACCGGCTGACGATGTCCTGCCAGTCGGCCGCCCCGATCCGGCGCAGCGCCGTGACGGCATTGCCGACGCTCAAGTGGTCGGCGGCCTGGTCGGCCGCTTCCTGCGCCTGCAGTGCGGCCGGGTCGGGCACCTGGACCTGCAACCAGGCTTGGGCCTGTCGCAGCCCGTCTTCCCCTGGCATGGCGACCCGGCCGATGAGGGCCCTCACCAGGGCGCACAGGAACTCGGGACCGACGCCGCGTTGGACCATGAGCGTGTGCAGGGCCTGCAGTTCCGGCAGGCCCATGCTGTTGATCCGCAGCGCGCACAGGCTGGCGAGTTCGCGTGCGGCCTTCTGGCTGGCAATGCGGTCGGCCAGGCGGCGCAGGTTCTCCACCAGGACCACACGCAGGGTGGTGGGCAATGCCCACAGCTCGCCCTGGCTGAGTTCCCGCGCATCCTGGTAGGCGTCCAGCAGCTGCACGAGCAGGTCTTCGTCGAACGCGCTGTCGGTGTGCGCCACGTAGTCCCAGGCCACGCCGTAGATGCGAGGCAGTCCGGCCAGCGGGGCGTCCAGCAGCACCGGCAGCGAGCGGTAGAAGCGCGCGGGCAGGCCCTCGCGGATCTCGCGCAGTTGCGCCTCGATCAGTTGGAAGTTGTCAAACAGCCATTCGGCCGCGGGACTGATGTCCCCCCCGGTCTGGGCTTCGTGCGCCACGAACTGGTAGGCCGCGCGCAGAGTGCGCACATTGCTCTGCAGGCGCGGGTAGAAGGTGGCCTGGCCGAAGCGGGCCGGCCCGGCGCGGTGCGTGCTGCCGAGGCTGCGGCCATGCTGCGCCAGCCGGTCCACACCGAAGAGCTCGGATCGGATCGGCTCCAGCGCCATGCCCCGGCGGGCGTCGAGCATGCCGTCAACAAGGGGTGGAATCCACTCCCACCGGGCCCGCAGGCTGGCCAGTGCCATTCAGCGCAACAGCCACAAGGCACCCAGCAGCAGGGTCAGCACCAGCGCGGTGGAGACCACGCGCGCGGACAGCACCTGCCGCAGACCGTCGGCACCCGACCGCAGGTCGCGCAGGCGGCCGCGGCGGGCGCCGCAGTCGCTGAGGTGGGCGCTCAGGGCGCTGTGTTCCAGGGCCGATGCGCCGGCCGGTCGGCCCAGCGAAGCGGTGTCCCAGGTGGGGGGGGAAGAAGGTGTGTGTGTCATGGTCTGCGCCTGTCTGGGGAGGGAGAAAGTGGCCGGTCGGCCCGCAGAACATTTGTAAGGATTGGGGGCGCGATGGTCTGTGCGCCGTCGAACAGACCCTCGCCTCCCTCGGGCCTAGCCTGACGGTGGCGAACAAGGGTTGGACAGCCTGTGTCATCCCGTTCGTTGAACCGTTCGGTCCACCGTCAGGAGCTTCACCATGAACACCCGTCTTCCCACCCCGCTCACCCGCCTGTGCATCGCCGTTGTGCTGGTGCCATTCATCTCTGGCTTGTCCGGTTGCGCGGCACCGGCCCCGGCCGACCGCTATCCGGACACGGTTCGGCCCAGCCACCCGGAGGCGGGGCCGTCATCGGCGCGGCGGGACTACCGGCGTGCCCCCGACGAACGGCTGTTCGAGGCGAAAGTGCTGTCGGCGCGCGCCGTGATCACCGCCGGCGGCCAGCGCTGCTGGATGGAGCGCGAAGAGGTGCCACCGCCGCGCAGCAGCGCCAATGTCCCGGGCGCGCTGGCGGGCGCGGTCATCGGCGGCATATTGGGTCACCAGATCGGTGGCGGGTCCGGCAAGGACCTGGCCACCGTCGGTGGTGTGGTGGCCGGTGCGGCAATCGGTTCCCAGGTGGGCCAGTCCCCACAGCGCGGCCCCGTCACCCAGGACGTCCAGCGCTGCAGCCCCTCGGGTGGCCGCGACCAGGTCGACTACTGGGATGTGACCTACGAGTTCCGGGGCGTCATCCACCATGTGCAGCTGACCGAGCGGCCGGGACCGAGCGTGACGGTCAACGCCCAGGGCGAACCCCGGGAGTGAGTCGGGCGGGGTGGCCGGATCGGACCGGCGCGCCCCGCGCCGGAATCAAAGCGGGCTGCGCCCCTGGATCACGCGCAGCAGCACGATGACGATGGCGACCACCAGCAGGATGTGGATGAAACCGCCCAGTGTGGTGGCGGTGACCAGGCCCAGCAGCCAGAGGATGAGCAGAGCGAGGGCGATGGTGTACAGCATGGCGGTTCCTTTCGAGGGGTGAGGAGATTCAGCGAGACGGTGGGCGGCTGGACGAACGGCTCCACCACCACAGCGCCAGACCGGTGACGCCCACCGCGACCAGGCTGATCCTGGGATGGCGGCGTGCGAGCGCGATGGCCAGGTCCCACGGCGGGCGTATGAAGCCGCTCCCAACAGGGGATGGCGGCGGACCGGACCGCAGCCAGGCCTGTGCCAGCGCCCCCAGCACCACGGCCGTTCCCGGGTGGGCACGCAGACCACCCAGCAGCGGCAGTGCGCTGCGCACCGCACAGCCCAGTGCCGACGATGCGACGGGCGCCTGGCGGTCCTGTTCCAGCCAGCGGGCGATCTGTGCCCGGCTCTCGGCCAGACGCAGCTGTGCGCTGCTGGCAGAAAGCGCCTGGGAGAACGGTGTGGGCGTGTTCATGGCGCGGTGTGACCGGCCAGCAGGGCAGCGTCTTCGGCCAGTTGTGCGCGCAGCTGGGCCAGGGGTTCGCCGTTGCGGTGGGTCTGGGCCCGCCAGCACGCCGCCAGCCCCAGTGCCGCAGGCAGCAGCGGCGTGGCCACGAACAGCCATGCGGCCGGTGCCGCGCCGGGCGCGAGCGACGCCCAGAGCATCAAGGCCACCCCGGCCAGCACCGCCGCGACCGCTAGGCACAAGGCCCCGCCGAGCTGCCACAGCAGGCGCCGCTGGACCGCGGCTGCGCTGGTGTGCAATTCTTCGGACACCAGCTCGGCATAGGCGCCCACATGCGCGGCCAGCAGCATGGGCTGAGCCGCGGCCAGGCGGAACACGGGATGGATCATGTACCGGCGTCCGTGAGTCAGTGGCCGTTGCCGCGGTGCCGGCTCAACAGCGTCAGCAGGCCCATGAGACCCGCCCCCACCGCGGCCGCGATCAGCACGGACTTGATCGGCTCGTGCTGGATGTACTCGGCGGTGGCCTGGCGCGCGTGCGAGGACTTCTCGCGCAGTTGCTGGCCCCCGTCGCGCAGGGCTTCCATGCCCCGGTGGGTGAGCGCGCTGGTGTCGTGCGCCAGCTGCTGCAGGGCGGCACCGGTCTGTGCCCGCGCGGTGCCCAGTCCGTCGAGCCCCTGCTGGGCCAGGTGTTGTGTGGAGCGGATGGCGTGCTCGGTGCCGAGTGCGGCCTCGTGGGCCAGGTTCGAGGCTTCGTCGCCGAGGGTCTTGACGGTGGTGTTCATGGCGTTCTTTCCAGGGTGGTGGGAGGGGACACTTATTTCAGGCGCATGTCGTTGCGCACGGAACGCACGCCGCTGATGCCCTGCACCAGCTGTGCTGCGTGCTGGATGTCGGCCGCCGAGTTGACGAAGCCGCTGAGCTGCACCACGCCCTTGAAAGTCTCGACATTGATCTCGGCCGACTTGAGCGACGCGTCGTTGAAGATGGCCGACTTCACCTTGGCCGTGATGGCGGTGTCATCCATGTACTGGCCGGTGCTTTCCTGGGTGGCAGTGGAGGCACAGCCCATCACGCTGGTGAGCGCAGCGGCTGCGAGCAGGAGGGCGGAGAAACGTTGGGTGCTGGTTTTCATGGGGGGCTTTCGGTAGGAGAGGAATGGCAGCGTCCGCAAACAGCGGCGCCGCAGGGCCATGCTTTTGCGAGACCCGTGCACGCATGCTGGCGCCCGGGCCGGCGGGCGTCTGTGCGCTGGCGAACCCACGGATGTCTCATGACGCGTATCGGGCACGTGCTTGACTTTCGGGTTTGCGCAACGTGGCAAGTTGGCGTACGGTCGTGATTGCCGTTGTGGCCACTGGTGTTCGATGCTCCGGTCGTCCACACCCTTCACCACTTCAACCGAAAGCTGCCCATGCTGTACCGATTCAAATCACAGGCCACGGCCGATCTCGTCATGCTGGGCGCCGATGCCCAGGGTGCGCTGCGGCTGATCGGAAAAGACCTCACGCCAGAGGGCGTGATCAGTCCGGATCAGTTGCCCCGGGCCATCGACATCCTGCAGCGGGCCTGGCGGGAAGACCACGCCTTGCGCCTGAAGGAAGAAAAGTCAGCGCCGGAACCGCTCCCCGCCACGGACGATGCCGACCCCGATGTGCGGCTGTCACAGCGGCTGGTGCCACTGGTGAGCATGCTGGAGCAAGCCAACAAAGCCGATGTGGCGGTGGTTTGGTCCGAGTCTTGACCGCTCGACTTCCGAGTCCGAATGAAACCCCCTTGAGTCGCTGAGCTTGTCAGCGTCGGCGGTCAGGGCGCACGGACATGTGGATGGACTGCCACCTGGCGGTGCTCGTTCGAATGAGGTTCCTGCTGAGGCAACTCCATGCAGCTTGCGCCCGGGATTGCTCAGTCCAAAACCGCCTCTGGCCCTCGCGGCTGCTACCGCCGCCAGCGCCAGCAGCTGCAGACCCTGCGGCGTGATGCGTGCACCGCCACTGCCCGAACCGCCCACCATGCGCTCCACCAGCGACTGCCCACTGAGGTTGCTCTGCATCGTCCGATCACACCGAAAGTCAAATGTTGACCGTGTGCAAACCGCGCAGCGCGCCACGGGCGCAGAATGCATGTCAACTGCCGGAGAACATCTTGCGCCACGCGTTGTCCAATCACCGTACCAGCCTGGCGACGATAGCCTCATGGGCCATGTTCAGCCGGGGCCTGGAGCCGGAGTTTCAAAACGACGTGCACAAGCAAGTAGCACGTCTGAGCAGTCCAGCGATGGAGAAGGATTCCCATATCCGGGATCTGTGCGGCCTGCCTTGGTGCTCCATCGACAACGATGACTCCCGTGACCTGGATCAACTGACCGCCATAGAAACAGTGAAGCATCGGGAGATGCGTTTGTTCGTCGCCATTGCGGATGTTGATGCCCTGGTCAAAAAGGGGACACCGATCGACTCGCATGCGCGCCACAACACCACCTCGGTGTATACCTCGGCGCGGATCTTTCCAATGTTGCCAGAGCGCCTGTGCACCGACCTGACGTCACTGAACCCCGATCAGGACCGGCTGGCCGTTGTCGTCGAGATGCTGTTCAGTGACGACGGGATCATGACGGCTTCCTCCATTTACCGTGCCATCGTGCGCAACAAGGCGCAGCTCGCGTATGACGCAGTGTCGGCCTGGATTGAGGGTGAAGGCGAGCTGCCCGAGCCTGCACAGCGCGTTGAAGGCATGAGCTTGCAGCTGCGTTGGCAAGACGACCTAGCACAGAAACTCCGGGTGCTGCGCCGGATGCAGGGCTCGCTGGAGTTTGAAACCTTCCAACCCAGGGCCCTGTTTCAAGGAGAGCGCATCACCGCGATACGGCAACAACCGCAAAACCGCGCCCGGCAGTTGATCGAAGAATTCATGATTGCCACCAACGGCTGTACCACACGGTTCCTGGCGGACAAAGGCATGGCATCGTTGCGGCGGGTGGTTCGGTCACCAGAACGGTGGCAGCGCATCGTTGAGGTTGCACACCAGTACGGCACGAGCCTGCCTCGGCAGCCAGACGGCAAGGCTCTGGAGGCTTTTCTTGCGCAACAACACCGAGCCGATCCCCTGCGATTTCCCGACCTCTCGCTGGTGATTGTCAAGCTGATGGGCTCGGGCGAGTACGTCGTCGAGCGGCCTGAGAGCCCAGCGATCGGGCATTTTGGCCTTGCCGTGCGGGACTACATGCATTCCACCGCGCCTAACCGGCGTTTTGCGGACCTGATCACTCAAAGGTTGTTGAAGGCGGCGTTGGCCGACGCGCCATCGGCGTATACAGACGAGGAACTGGATGAGCTGGCGATTCACTGCACCACTCAGGAGGACGCGGCACAAAAGGTGGAACGTCAGGTTCGCAAGTCAGAGGCGGCCTTGCTGCTTCACTCCCACATCGGTCAGGTATTTGCTGGCGTGGTCACGGGGGCAGGCGACAACGGGATATGGGTGCGCATCTTCGAACCGCCTGCGGAGGGAAGAATCAAAGGCGTCACCACCAGCATCCATATTGGCGAGCAGGTACAGGTCAAGCTGGTTTCCACTTCAGTTGAGCGCGGGTTCATAGATTTTGTCTTGGCCCACCGGTGACCCGTTGCCGTCGATCGGGTGGAGTTGGCTGCTTTCTGACCAATGGTTGCCCCTGACCTGAACATCAGAACCGGTTCAGTGGTTTGAGGAAACATCAATGCCGTTGGTTTCCAAGTTGATCAGGCCCAAATCGCGCCCGAGTTCAGCCTCACAAATCATTCCCGACGCATACTGGAGCGTGCCGGCAGAAGAGCTCTTGGAAAAACTGGGTTCCGACGCAAGTGGCCTCTCCGAGCACAAGGCCAGTGTTCGCCTGAAGCTCCATGGCCCCAACGCGCTCGATGCGACCAAGAAGGCAACGGCACTTGGGCTTTTCATCACCCAGTTCAAGAGTCCGCTGGTGCTGATCCTGATCGTCGCGTCGATCATCTCGATGTTCGCCGGTGAGTGGATTGATGCGAGCGTGGTAGTGGCCATTGTTTTGGGCAGCACCCTCCTAGGCTTTGCGCAGGAATACATCGCGGGCAACGCCATCGAAAAGCTGCGCTCCAAAGTCACCATTCATTCGAATGTCCTGCGTGATGGTCAGCCTAAGACATTGCCTTCAAGGAGGGTGGTCCAGGGCGATCTGGTGCTCCTTTCTGCTGGCAGCCTGGTCCCCGCCGATGGCGTCGTGCTGAAAGCGAAGGACTTCTTCGTCAATCAGGCGGTTCTCACCGGAGAAACATTTCCAGTTGAAAAGAAGCCGGGTGTCGTCACCGCCAAAGCTGGCTTGGCCGAGCGCAACAACTGTGTGTTTATGGGGACCAGTGCGAGCAGCGGCACTGCGCTCGTTTTGATTGCTCAGACAGGCAAGGCAACCGTGTTCGGTCAGATAGCGGGCAAGCTCGCCATGAGGCCCCCCATGACCGAGTTCGAGCGCGGTATCCAGCGCTTTGGCTACCTGCTCACTCGAATCATGCTGGTGATGGTGTTGGTGGTGCTCGCCATCAACATTTTCATGGCCAAGCCGCCGATTGACTCGCTGCTGTTCGCCCTGGCCTTGGCGGTTGGCCTCACGCCGGAGCTGCTGCCGGCCATCGTCAGCATCACCCTGTCGCATGGGGCCAAGCGCATGGCCAAGCTGGGCGTGATCGTGCGCCGGTTGAACTCGATCGAGAACCTCGGCAGCATGGATGTGCTGTGCACCGACAAGACTGGCACCCTGACCGCGGGCGTTGTGGCGCTCGACGGCGCTGTCGACGTCCTCGGACAACCCAGCGCGGAGGTATTGAGGCTTGCAAGCATCAATGCAGGTTTCCAGTCTGGCCTTGCCAATCCGCTCGATGAGGCGGTGATCGCCGCAGCGAAGAACACCGACCTGGACCTCGGTGCTGTGAAGAAGGTCGACGAGATCCCTTATGACTTCGTGCGCAAGTGCCTGTCCGTAGTGGTCGCCGATGCCGCCGGTGCGCGCACGCTGATCACCAAGGGCGCGCTCGACAAGATACTGGCACTGTGCACGAGTGCGGGAGTCGATCAAGCACCGCTCAATGCCACCAGGCGCCAGCAAATCGAGGCCCGTTTTGAGGAGTGGAGCGGCCAGGGCTACCGTGTTCTTGGTGTGGCCTCGCGGGCGATCGAAGCTCGCAGCGGGTCATATGCGCGCGTGGACGAGCACGGATTGAACTTTGCTGGGTTCCTGCTCTTTATGGACCCACCCAAGCCGGACGCGAGCCAGACATTGGTCGATCTGGCGCAGCGCGGCGTGCAACTCAAGATCATCACGGGCGACAACCAAAAGGTGGCACGCCATGTCGCCAAAGTGGTCAATCTTCCCACTACGAACGTCATCACCGGCCGAGAGCTCAACGACATGAGCGACGAGGCTCTCATGCATGCGGCATCGCGCACCACCGTCTTCGCGGAGGTGGACCCGAACCAGAAGGAGCGCATCATCCTCGCGCTGCAAAAGACCGGTCATGTGGTCGGCTACATGGGCGACGGCATCAATGACGCTCTGGCCCTGCACGCCGCCGATGTGGGTATCTCGGTGGATACCGCGGTGGACGTCGCGAAAGACGCGGCTGATTTTGTTCTGCTTCGTAAGGACCTGGGCATCCTGCGCCTGGGCATCGACGAAGGGCGGATGACCTTCGCCAACACACTCAAGTACATCCTCACCACCATCAGCGCCAACTTCGGCAACATGTTTAGCATGGCAGTGGCATCTGTCTTTCTGCCCTTCTTGCCGCTGCTGGCCTCGCAAATCCTGCTCAACAACTTCCTCTCCGACATTCCGGCCACGGCCATCGCCAGCGACCGGGTGGATGCGGATATGGTGGCGAAGCCGCGCCGCTGGGACACGGTCTTCATCCGCGACTACATGGTGCTGTTTGGGTTGCTCAGTTCCGTGTTCGACTTGCTGACCTTTGGCGTCCTGCTGAGGGTGTTCCAGGCTGCGCCGCAAGAGTTCCGGACCGGCTGGTTCGTCGAATCGCTTCTCACGGAATTGGTGATCGCACTGGTCGTTCGTACACGACGCCCGTTCTATCGCAGCCGACCAGGCAATTGGCTTTTGATTGCCACCGGGGTAGTGATTGCGATTGCATTGGTACTGCCGTACCTGCCATTCAGCTCGATCTTCGGTTTTGTTCCTTTGCCTGCCCCCCTGATGCTCGGCATGATCGCTTTGGCTTTGACCTACGTGTTCGCTGTGGAGTTGGCGAAGAAGTTTTTCTACGCACGCGCTGTCAACGCAGACAAGTAGAGCGCGAGCGTGGGCATCTTCGAACCAAACGGGTGGTCGCGAAGAACATTGCGCGAACGGCATTCTGAGTCCACGGGTTCGATGC
This sequence comes from Hydrogenophaga pseudoflava, assembly GCF_004353865.1. NCBI lineage: Bacteria > Pseudomonadati > Pseudomonadota > Betaproteobacteria > Burkholderiales > Comamonadaceae > Hydrogenophaga > Hydrogenophaga pseudoflava. Next base: position 727,365 of record NZ_CP037867.1, on the reverse strand, counting down.
ACTGTGGCACGCGGTCAAGAGTGTCTTTGAGTGGCCGGATCGCGGGAACGTTATGGCCGCGGCACCTCGCACAGCCGCCACTCATGCCTGCGCCAGACGCTTTAACCAACAGCCGCTTTTTTTGGGCAGTCACGGAGAGTACGTTTGGCGATGTCCACCGTCGGCTGTCGCTGCAACTCGGACACCCGGCCAATCAAGGCCGCAGCTTCAACCCGTCCAACGGGGTTCATCCTCCACCCAACCGCCGCGCCTCCACCTCAAACGGGTTGTCCCGGTAGGCATCCCGCCCGCGCAGCCACTGCCACGCCCCGGCCAGCAGATACGCCGGCAGAAACAGCGGCCCCCAGCGTTCGCACTGCCGCACATGCACCCGCTCGTGCGCGCGCAGGCGCTGCAGTTCCTGCGCATGGGTGCCGAGCACGACGTGGCCGAAGGTGATGGCGGCGAACGGCCAGCGGCGGCGGGGTGGCGCGCGGCGCGCGGCGATCTCGATCACGCCGTCCACGATGCGCAGGCGCGCGCCAAACGGCACCAGCAGCAGGCCGAGCGCGAGACCGAGCAGCGTGTTGGGCGAGGCCCAGAACCGCCGCGCCCAGCGCCCGAGGCGACCGGCCGGCCGGGGCCTGCGGCGTGACATGGCGTCAGGACACGATGTATGCGCCCGAGCCGCAGGACAGCAGCTTGCCGTCCGCGCCGCGGAACTCCATGCGCGTGGACGCGACGCGCGAACCCAGGCGCAGCACCTCGGCGCTGAGTTCGAAGTGCTCGCCGATGCCGGGGCGCAGGTAGTCGATGCGCAGGTCGATGGTGCCGAGCTTGCCGAAGCGGTGCAGGCGCTGATCGGGCGTTTCGTCCATGTGGCGCGCGCCGATGGCGGCCATGCAGGCCAGGCCGCCCATGGCGTCGAGCCCGGCGCTGATGACGCCGCCGTGCACGCGGTTGTGGCTGTAGTGGCCGATCAGTTCGTGGCGCATGTCGATGCGCGCGGTCACGCGCTCGGGCAGCAGGCTGGTGATCCTCAGCCCCAGCACCTGGTTGAACACGATCTTCTCTTCGAAGATGGCCTTGAGCCCGGCGATGAACTCGGGCTCGAACTCGGTGGGCAGTGGTGGTGGGGTTTTGCTCATAGTCCGGATTGTCGCGCGGCGAGTTCTTTCATGATCTCTTCGGCGCCGCCGCCGATCATCATGACCTTGACCTCGCGGTAGATGCGTTCGCTGGCGGTGCCGCGCATGTAGCCCATGCCGCCGAGGATCTGCACCGCGGCGTCGGCGCAGAACTGCATGGCCTGCGTGGCGTGGTTCTTGAGCAGGCAGACATGCGCCACCCAATCCGGGCCTGTGTCGCCCGCGTCGGCGCGCGCGGTGACGGCGTCCACCCAGGCCTGGGTGGATTCGATGCGCATGCGCATGTCCATGAGCTTGTGGCGGATGACCTGGCGTTCGATGAGCGCGGCGCCGAAGGTCTGGCGCTGGCGCGCCCAGTCCAGCGCCTCGTCGTAGCAGGCCTGGGCAAAGCCGAGCGCCATGGCGCTCATGGCCAGGCGCTCGCCGTTGAAGTTGCCCATGATCATGCGGAAGCCCGCGCCCTCTTCGCCGAGCCGGTAGCGCACCGGCACGCGCACACCATCGAAGCGCAGGTGCGCGGTGTCGGAGCAGTGCCAGCCCATCTTCTGCAGCGCGCTGCGCGAGACGCCGGGCCGGTCCATGGGCACCACCACCATGCTGATGCCGCTGGCGCCCTTGTTGCTGGCGTCGGTTCTCACCGCGAGGGTCAGCCAGTCGCAGCGCAGGCCGGAGGTGATGAAGACCTTTTCGCCGTCGATCACGTACTCGTCGCCCTCGCGCCGCGCGGTGGTGCGCAGCACGGCCACGTCGGACCCTCCGCCGGGTTCGGTGATGCCCAGTGCGGCGATCTGCTCGCCGCGCAGCACGGGCGGCACCACCTCGGCCTGCAGCTCGGGCGTGCCGTGCGCCAGCACCGGCGGCAGGCCGATGTTGAGCGAGAACAGGCTGGCCATCAGCCCGCCGCTGGTGCCGTAGCGGGCCAGGGTCTGCGAGAGCGCGTCGCGCGCGCGCCAGGGCGCGGGCGCGCCGCCCAGGTGTTCGGGGTAGCCCAGACCGAGCAGGCCGAGGTCGGCCGCTTCGCGGTATAGCGCGCGCGGAATCTCGCCGGCGGCTTCCCAGGCGTCAAGGTTGGGGCGCACGTGCTCCAGAGCGAAGCGGCGCACGGTGTCGACGAGCGCCTGCAGGTCGGCGGCGTCGAAGTGGTTCGCGGTGTCGGTGGTCATGCGCCCTCTTCCGAAAAGACCAGCAGCACCTGTGCCGGCACCAGCTGCTGCCCCGCCACCACGGTCACGCCGGACACGGTGGCGTCGCGCGGCGCGCCGATCTGGTGTTCGATCTTCATGCTCTCGATGGTCAGCAGCACCTGCCCGCGCGCCACGCGCTGGCCGGGCTGCACCATGAGCGACACCAGCTTGCCGTTGAAGGGCGCGCGCAGTTCGCGCGCCGCGGGGCCCTGGCCACCGCTCAGCGCGGCGGACAGGCTCAGGTCCTGCAGGTGCAGGTCGTGGGCACCCCAGCGCACATGGCAGTGGCCGCCGGTCTTGCGCACCACCTGCGCGGGCTTTGCGATGCCATCGAGCGCCACCGTCCCGTAGCCGATGTGCGCGGTGTGTTCACGCTCACCGGCCTGCACCTGCAACACCCCGTGGCCGAGTTCCCGTACGGTCAGGTCCAGCGTGGTCTCTCCAAACTTCACGCGCAGCGGCCGCACGAACGGGCTGGGCAGATCGGTGCCCGCACGGCCCAGCCAGGTCGCGGCCAGCGCGGCGGCCACGCCGGCCTCGTGCGGCGGCTGGAGCGCCGCGCGCAGCCCGTCGCCGTGTTGCGCGAGGAAGGGAATGGTGGCCTCGCCCGCGCCGAACACCGGGTGGCGCAGGCAGGCCGCGAGGAAGGCGCGGTTGCTGGGCAGGCCCAGCAACACGGTGTCGTCCAGCGACTGCGCGAGCTTCGCGATGGCCTCGCCGCGGGTCGGCGCGTGGGCGATCAGCTTGCCCAGCATGGCGTCGTAGTGCGGCGTAACCACCGTGCCGTCTTCGAGTGAGTGGTCGAAGCGCAGGCCGTCGCTCAGCGGTGGTTCGCCGAAGCGCTGCACCGTGCCGGCGTGCGGGGTGAAATGCCCGTCTTCGGCGCAGAGGCGGACCTCGATGGCGTGGCCCTGGAGCCGCACCTGGTCTTGCGTCAGCGGCAGGGGTTCGCCTCGCGCGATGCGAAGTTGCCATTCGACCAGGTCCAACCCTGTGAGCATTTCGGTGACAGGGTGCTCCACCTGCAGCCGAGTGTTCATCTCCATCAAAAAGAACCGGTCGCCGTCGAGCAGGAACTCCACGGTCCCCGCGCCCACATAACCCGCGCCCTGCGCCAGCGCCACCGCACAGCGGCCCAGTTCGGCGCGCAGCTCGGGCGAGACCGCCGGGCTGGGCGACTCCTCGATGATCTTCTGGTGGCGGCGCTGCACCGAACAGTCCCGCTCGCCGAGGTGGATGCAGTGGCCGTGGGTGTCGGCGAACACCTGCACCTCAACGTGGCGCGGGTTGAGCAGCGCACGTTCGATCAGCAGGTCGCCATTGCCGAAACCGGCCAGGGCTTCGGACCGCGCGCTCTGCAGCGCGGCGGGCAGTTGCTCGGCGCTGTGCACGAGGCGCATGCCGCGCCCGCCGCCACCGGCCACGGCCTTGACCATGACCGGGTAGCCGATGCGCTGCGCCTCGGCCGCGAAGGTCTCGTCGCGCTGGTCGTCGCCGAAGTAGCCCGGCAGCACCGGCACGCCCTGCCGCAGCGCCACCGCCTTGGCGGCGGACTTGCTGCCCAGCGCGCGGATGGCGGCGGGCGGCGGGCCGACCCAGGTCAGGCCCGCGTCGATGACGGCCTGCGCGAAACCGGCGTTCTCGCTCAGGAAGCCGTAGCCGGGGTGCACCGCGTCGGCGCCGCTGGCGCGCGCGGCGTCGATCAGCTTGTCCACACGCAGGTAGCTGTCGGCCGAGGCCGTGCCGCCCAGCGCCACGGCCGTGTCGGCTTCGCGCACGTGCAAGGCGTCGCGGTCGGCGTCGGAATACACCGCCACGGTCGCGACGCCCATCCGGCGCGCGGTGCGGAGGATGCGGCGCGCGATCTCGCCGCGGTTGGCGATCAGCAGGCGCTTCATGCGCCCCCCTCCACCCACGGTGCGGGCTGCTTGCGCACAAAGGCCTTGAGGCCGGCGGCCGCCTCCGGCCCGCGCAGGGCCGACGCAAAGGCGATGGCGGCTTCGTCGCGCAGGTCGGGCAGCGGTCCGTGCAGGCGGCGCAGCAGCTGCTTGGTGGCGGCCAGGGCACCGGGTGCGGCCAGGCGGTGGCGCGCCAGCGTGTCGGCCAGCGCCGCTTCCATCTCGCCGTCGGCCACCACGTCGTTGACCAGGCCCAGGTCGCACGCTTCGCTGGCGCTGAAGTGCCTGCCCGAGAGCAGGCAGTCGCGCGCGGCGCGGTCGCCGAGGCGGCGCCAGACGAAGGGCGCGATCTGCGCCGGTGGCAGGCCCAGCGTCACCTCGGGCGTGGCGAACACCGAGCGCTGCGTGGCGAGCACCACGTCGCCGCAGCAGGCCAGCCCGAAGCCGCCGCCCAGGGCCGGCCCGTCCACCGCCACCACCAGCAGCTGCGGCAGTTCGGTCAGCGCGTGCAGCACGTCGCCGAACGCGCGGTTGGCGTCGACCAGCGGGTCGTGTGCGCCCTCGGCCAGCGGCTGGCCGATGGCGCTGGCGAAATGCCCCAGGCTGCCGCCTGCGCAGAAGGCGCCGCCCCCGCCGGTGAGCACCACCGTGCGCAGACTGGCGTCGGCTTTGGCCCGCAGGCAGGCCTCGAACAGGGCGACCACCATGCCGTCGGACAGCGCGTTGCGCGTGGCCGGGTCGTTGAGCGTCCAGCGCTCGGTGTCGCCCTGCCGCACCACCAGAAAGTTGCTCATGCCGCGCCCCTTCAGTGCACCGGGCGTTTGGCGATGCCCATGATTTTCGTGAGGATGCCGAGCATCACCTCGTCGGCCCCGCCGCCGATCGAGGCGAGGCGCCCGTCGCGGTACATGCGCGAGACCTTGTTGTCCCAGGTGAAGCCCATGCCGCCCCAGAACTGCAGACAGGTGTCGGGCACCAGGCGGTTCAGGCGCCCGGCCTTGAGCTTGGCCATGGTGGCCCACTCGGTCACGTCTTCGCCGGCCACGTAGTGCTCGCAGGCCTGGTAGGTCAGCGCGCGCAGGCTCTCGACCTCGGTCTTGAGCTCGGCCAGCTTGAACTGCACCCACTGCTGGTCGGCCAGCGAGGCGCCGAACAGCTTGCGCTCCTGCGCGTACTCCACCGTCCACTGGATGCAGTTGGTCAGGCTCTGGATGCAGCTGGCCGCGGCCCACAGGCGCTCTTCCTGGAACTGCTGCATCTGGTAGATGAAACCCGCGCCCTCGGCGCCGATGCGGTAGCGCTGCGGTACACGCACCTCGTCGAAGAACAGCAGGCCGGTGTCGCTGCTGTTCATGCCGATCTTCTTGATCTTCTGACCGACCTCGAAGCCCTTGACGGTCTTGCCGTTCTCGCGCAGCGGCACCATGACCAGGCTCTTGTTTTTGTGCGCGGGGCCGTCGCTGGTGTTGACCAGCATGCACATCCAGTCGGCCTGCAGGCTGTTGGTGATCCACATCTTCTGGCCGCTGATGACGTAGTCGTCGCCGTCCTTGCGCGCCACCGTCTTGATGGCCGACACGTCGCTGCCCGCGCCGGGTTCGCTCACGCCGATGCAGCCCACCGCATCGCCCGCAATCGCCGGCGCCAGGAACTGCGCCTTGAGTTCTTCGCTGCCGAAGCGCGCCAGTGCGGGCGTGCACATGTCGGTCTGCACGCCGATGGCCATGGGCACGCCGCCACAGTGGATGTGGCCCAGCGTCTCGGCCATGGCCACGCTGTAGGAATAGTCCAGTCCCATGCCGCCGTGCGCCTCGGGCTTGGTCAGGCCCAGCAGGCCGAGCCGGCCCATCTGCTTGAAGACCTCGTGCGCCGGGAACATCTCGGCCGCTTCCCATTCGTCCACGTGCGGGTTGATCTGCTCGTCGATGAAGCGCTTGAGGGTCTTCTGGATCTCGCGGTGTTCGTGGGTGAACTGCATGTCGTGTCTCCTGTCGTTGTCTGGAATGCGGTGGTCACATGCGCGCGACACCGAACTGCGTGGGCCTCGGCTGGCGCAACGCCGCCTCGGCCACGGTGTCCAGGCAGAAGCGGAGCACGGCGCGGGTGTCGCGCGGGTCGATCACGCCGTCGTCCAGCACCAGACCGCTCGTATAAAAAGCATCCGCCTGCGACTCGAACTTCTGCACGATGGCGTCGTACTGCGCCTTCATCTGCGCCTGCACCTCGGGCGTGTCGGTGGCAACGCCTTTGCGCGCCATGCCGGCCTCGGCCACGATCTGCATGGTCTTTGCGGCCTGCTCGCCGCCCATGACCGCGGTGCGCGCGTTGGGCCAGCTGAACAGGAAGCGCGGCGCGTAACCGCGGCCGCACATGCCGTAGTTGCCCGCACCGAAACTGGCGCCGCACTGGATGGTGATCTGCGGCACCGTCGCATTCGTCACCGCCTGGATCATCTTGCTGCCGTGCTTGATCATCCCGGCCTGCTCGCTGTCCTTGCCGACCATGTAGCCGGTGGTGTTCTGCAGGTAGACGATGGGGTGGCCGAGCTGGCACATCCACTGGATGAAGTGCGTGGCCTTGTTCGCGCCGGCCACGTCGATGGGACCGTTGTTGCTGATGATGCCGACCGCGTGGCCGCCGATGTGCGCCTGGGCGCAGACCGTGGCGGCGCCGTAGAGCGCCTTGAACTCAAGGATGTCGGAGCCATCGGTGATGCGGGCCATGACCTCGCGCATGTCCACCGGTTCGCGGTGGTGCGCGGGCATCAGGGACAGCAGGTCCTCGGCGTCTAAACGGGGTTCGGGCGCCGTCGGTCGCTGAGGCATCTGCCAGCCGGTGCGCGCCACGATGTCGCGCGCCAGGCCCAGGGCCTCGCGGTCGTCTTCGGCCAGGTGCTCGCCCAGTCCCGACACCGTGGTGTGCATCTCGGCACCGCCCAACTCCTCTTCGGTGGCGATCTCGCCGGTGGCGGCCTTGAGCAGCGGCGGCCCGGCGAGAAAGGCGCGCGAGCGGCCGCGCACCATGATCACGATGTCCGAGAGGCCCGGCATGTAGGCGCCACCGGCGGTGCCCGACCCGTGCTGCACCGTGATGACCGGCAGGCCCGCCGCCGAGAGGCGCGCGAGGTTGCGGAACAGACCGCCGCCGAGCACGAAGCCCTCGACCTGGTACTTCATCAGGTTCGCGCCCGCGCTCTCGACCAGGTGCACGAAAGGCAGCCGGTTCTCCAGCGCCATCTCCTGCACCCGCAGGATCTTCTCCAGCCCGCGCGCCTGGATCGCACCGGCCTCGATGCCCGAGTCGCTGGCCACCACCATGCAGCGCACGCCGCCGATGAAGCCGATGCCAGCCAGCATGCCGCCGCCGGGCACGGACTTCTCCGGGTCCTTCGTGTCCTGCAGGAAACCGGCCAGCGAACACAGCGGCAGGTACGGCGCGCCCGGGTCCAGCAGCAGGCCCACGCGCTCGCGCGGCAGCAGCTGCCCGCGCTTGTGGAACACCGGCGCCGACAGGGCCGAAGCGGCCGCGGCGCGGTCTTCCAGCGCCCGCAGCTGGGCGATGCGCGCCAGCAGGGCGTCGCGGCGTTGCGCGGCCTGTTCGCTGTGCGGGTTGAAATTCGACGCAAAGCTCATGACTGGAACACCTTGGGCGTGACCGCGCGGTGGAAACCGTCGAAAGGTTTCACCGCGTCGCGCTGCTGCACCTCGGCCGGTGCGGCGACCTGCCCCCAGCCCATGCGCACCTGGGGCCGTGCGCCGTCCACACGCAACACCGTGCCGCTGATGAAGCTGGCCGCGGGCGAGAGCAGAAAGACGATGGCGGCCGAGGTCTCGGCCTCGTTGCCGAAGCGCCCCAGCGGCACGGTCTGGCGCATCTCGCGCAGCATGGGCCCGGCCTCGGGCGGGTAATGGTCCATGCCGCTGGAGGCGATATAGCCCGGCGCCACTGCGTTCACGCGCACCCCGCTTTTCGCCCACTCCATCGCCGCGGTTTCGGTGAAGCTCACCATGCCCATGCGCGCCGCGCCGCTGTGGCCCATGCCGGGCATGGAGCCCCACATGTCGGCCACGATGTTGACCACTGAGCCGCCGTGTGCCGCCATGCTCTGCAGGTAGCACTCGCGCGCCACCAGGAAGCCGCCGGTGAGGTTGGTGTCGATCACCGCCTGCCAGCCCTTGGCGCTGATCTTCTCCAGGGGGGTGATGTACTGGCCGCCCGCGTTGTTGACCAGGCCGTCGATGCGGCCGTGGGCCTGCACCGCGTCCGCCACCATGGCCTTGACGCCGTCTTCGTTGCGGATGTCGCAGACGTGGAAGCTGGCGCGGCCGCCGTCGTCGGCGATCTCGATCGCCGTGGCCTGCAGCTTCTCGGGGTTGCGGCCCACCAGCACCACCATGGCCCCCAGCCGGGCCAGCTCGTGCGCGGTGCAGCGACCGATGCCCGATCCGCCACCCGTGACCATCACCACGCGACTGGCGAACAGGCCGTCGCGAAACACCGACCGGTAGCCTGAACTCATGCGGCCTCCTTCAGGAAGAGTTGCAGCGCCGCCTCGGTCAGATCGTCGAGCGAAGACCGGCGCCCCGGCTCGAACCACTGCACCGCCCAGTTGAGCGCGCCGAAGATCATCAGCCGCGCCAGGCTCGGGTCGCCCTGCAGTTCGCCGCTGTCGTGCAGCGCCTGCAGCACCGGCACCCAGACGGCCTCGTACTCTCGCCGCAGCTCGTTGACCGCCTGGCGCTGCACCTCGGACAAGGAGCGCCACTCGTAGAGCATCACCGGGATGAAGTCGCTCTCTGCGCCCAGCAGCACCTCCAGGTGGTTGCGCACCAGCACGCGCAGGCAGTCGCGCGCACTCAGCGTCTGGCCCGCGGCGGCGGCCGCGGCGTGCATGGCACCGGCCTGGCGCCCGGTGGCGCGCTGCATGCCTTCAAGCATCACGGCGGCCAGCAGCGCCTCCTTGTTTTCAAAGTGGTAGAAGGGCGAGCCCGAGCGCATGCCTGCGGCGGCCGCGATGTCGCGCGTGCTCGTGGCGGCAAAGCCCTGCTGGCGGAACAGGCGGGCCGCGGCGCGCAGCAGGTCCTGGCGGCGGTTGCCGTCGTCGCGCTCGTCGGCGGTCTTGCGGGGTCGCCCGCGGGCGCGCCGGGGCGCCGGGTCTGTGCTGTGGTCGGGGGTGTCCGGGATCATGGGGAGGCACCTTAGCAGCGGCTCTTATTTTTAGCAAGCATTTGCTTTGTATAAATAGACTTCGCTGTCACCGGCCCGACATCTGCCCCCGCCAGCGCCCACAATCCCCGGAACCTCACCACCCGATGCGCCGTTCATTCATGAGCCCACCCCACGCCACCCGACGCTCCCACCGTTTGCTCGCACCATGAACCTCTGGTCTTCCCTCGGTCCGCTGGTCGGAGGTCTGGGCCTGTTTCTGCTGGGCATGGGCATGATGACCGATGGCCTCAAGCTGGTCGCCGGACCGGCCCTGCACAACATCCTGAGCCAGTCCACGCGCACCCGCTGGCATGCGCTGGGCACCGGCGTGCTGGTGACGGCCCTGGTGCAATCGTCCACCGCGGTGGGCGTGGCCGCCATAGGCTTTGTCAACGCGGGTCTGCTGGGGCTGGCGCCCGCGGTGTGGGTGGTGTTCGGTGCCAACGTGGGCTCCACCATGACCGGCTGGATCGTGGCCCTGGTGGGTCTGAAGTTCGGGATGGAGGCGCTCGCGCTGCCGCTGGTGGGCCTGGGCGCGTTGATGCGCCTGAGCGGCGAGCACCAGCGCCGCGGCGCCCTGGGCACGGCGCTGGCCGGCTTCGGGCTGCTGTTCCTGGGCATCGGCCTGCTGCAGCAGGCGTTCGTGGGCCTGGCCGGGCAGATCAGCCTGCCGCAGGGCACGGACGCGCTCTCGGTGCTGGCCCAGCTGGGCATCGGCCTGATGATGACGGTGCTGATGCAGTCGTCCAGCGCAGCCATGACCATCACCCTGACCGCGGCCCAGAGCGGACTGATCGGACCCCAGGGCGCGGCCGCGGTGGTGATCGGCGCCAACATTGGCAGCGCGGTGACCACCGCCCTGGCCGGCATCGGCGCCACCCCCAACGCGCGCCGCACGGCCGCCGCCCACGTGTTGTTCAACCTGCTCACCGGCGCGGTGGCACTGCTGCTCCTGCCCTGGCTCGTCGACGCGCTGTCGGCGGCACGCGAAGCGCTGTCGCTGCCACCCGACCCGGCCACCAAGCTGGCGCTGTTCCACACCACATTCAATCTGCTGGGCGTGCTGCTCATGTGGCCGCTGGCCGACCGCCTCACGCACTGGCTGCTGCAGCGCTTTCGCGCCCGGGAGGAGGACGAGGCGCAGCCCCGCTTCCTGGACGACAACGTGCTGGCCGTGCCCACGCTGGCACTGGACGCGCTGGAGCAGGAGATCGCGCGCCTGGGCAAGCTGTGCGTGCACCAGGCGGGCGCCGTGCTGAAGGTGGCCACGCCCGAGGCGCTGGCCAGCGGCCAGACGGTGCTTTCGCAGCTCGACGCCGCCGTGGAGCGCTTTGTGGAGCGCATGGGCCGCAGCGCACTCACACCAGCCTCCACCGAACGCCTGGCGGAGCTGCTGCGCATCCTGCGCTACTACGAAACCTGCGCCGAACAGTTGCGGGTCTCCGCACCGCTGGTGCCACCCGGCGCCGCGGACCCCCGGCTGCCCGATGCGCACCAGCGCTTCGTGTCCACGGCCACCTTCCTGCTGGCCGAACACGGCCGGGTGGTCCCGGGCCCCCGCCCTGCACTCGACCTCCTGCCCATGGAGGCCGCCTACCAGCACCTCAAGGCCACGGTGCTGGCCGCAGCGGCGGCGGGGCATGTGCCGCTGGCGGACATGGAGGCGTCACTGGAACGGTACAGCGCGATGCGCCGCGCGCTGCAACAGGCGGTCAAGGCCCACACACGGCAGCAGACCCTCCACCGGGCCTGAGCCATCGCATACATTCCTTCTTTTTAAGAAGGTATCTATCTGTTTATATGCTTTTTCGGGATTGAATTGTCGCTACCCTAATCGTTCTTCAATTTCCTTCAGCAGGAGACTTCTCATGAAAAAACTGCTTTCCCTGCTCGCCGTCGTGCTGACGCTGGGCCTGGGCACCGCCCACATGGACGCAGAGGCCAAGCGCATCGGCGGCGGCAAGTCGCTGGGCATGCAGCGCCAGGCCACCCCGCCCGCCAAGGCGCCCGATGCCACGCCGAACGCCGCGCCTGCCACAGGTGCCGCGGCCGGTGCCGCCGCCGCGCCCAAGCGCAGCTGGATGGGCCCGGTGGCCGGTCTGGCCGCCGGCCTGGGCCTGGCCGCGCTGGCCTCGCACCTGGGCTTCGGTGAAGAGCTGGCCAACATGCTGATGATCGGCCTGATGGTGATGGCCGCGCTGGCCGTGATCGGCTTCATCATGCGCAAGCGGGCCGCGGCGTCGCAAGGCGGCATGGCCTACGCCGGTGCCGCAGCCGGTGCGGGCGGTTCGAACAACGCCTTCCGCATGCCCGCCAGCCCGGTGCAGACCGGTGGCGCTGCCGCCGGTGGCTCGATGATCGGTGCCAACCTGCAAGGCGCGCAGCCGCGCATCCCGGCCGACTTCGACGTCGCCGCCTTCGAGCGCAACGCCAAGGTCAACTACATCCGCCTGCAGGCGGCCAATGACACCGGCAACCTGGACGACATCCGCCAGTTCACCTCGCCGGAGATGTTTGCCGAGCTGCAGATGGACATCCGCGACCGCAACGGCGCCACCCAGCACACCGACGTGCTGAGCCTCAACGCCCAGGTGCTGGAAGTGGCCGAAGAAGACGCTCTGTACGTGGTGAGCGTGCGCTTCACCGGCGAGCTGCGCGAAGACGGCGTGACCAGCCCGGTCGACGAAATCTGGCACCTGACCAAGCCGCGCCAGGGCAACGGCGGCTGGATCCTCGCAGGCATCCAGCAAGGCGCCTGACCGATTGTTGTTCCACGAGAACTCCTCGCTTGCCCCGGCCCACCGCCGGGGCTTTTTTTCGCCCTTTCAAGGGGCCTTGAGACCATAACGCCGCAGCCGCGCGGCGATGGCCGAGTGCGAGGTGCCCAGGCGCTCGGCCAGCTTGCGCGTACTCGGGTGGTCGGGCAGCAGGCGCTGCAGCAGCCCGCGCTCGAAGCCGGCCACCGCTTCTTCCAGCGTCGTCACCTCCTCCTGTGCAGAGGCGGTCGATGCGGCACTCACGTCGGCCCCGGCCAGCTCCAGCGCCGGCACGTCGATCACCGCCGCGTCGCTCAGCGTGACCGCGCGGAACACCACGTTCTGCAGCTGCCGCACATTGCCGTGCCAGGGATTGGCCAGCAGCGCCTCGCCGGCTGCGCGGCTCAGCCGCGCCTTGGGCCGGCCGATCTGCGCGCAGGCGCGTTCGAGGAACACCTGCGCCAGCGGCAGGATGTCCTCGGTGCGCTCGCGCAGCGGGGGCAGGTTCAGCTGCAGCACATCGAGGCGGAACAGCAGGTCCTGGCGGAACGCACCGCTGGCGACCATGTCCTCCAGCGCCCGGTGGGTCGCGCTGATGATGCGCACATTGACCTTGAGGTCGCGCTCGCCCCCAACGCGGCGGAAGCTGCCGTCGTTCAGGAAGCGCAGCAGCTTGGCCTGCAGGTAGGGTGACATCTCGCCCACCTCGTCGAGGAACAGGGTGCCGCCGTCGGTCAGCTCCAGCAGACCCGGCCGGCCGCCGCGCAGCGCGCCGGTGAAGGCGCCGCTGGCGTAGCCGAACAGCTCGCTCTCGGCCAGGCTCTCGGGCAGGGCCGCGCAGTTGAGCGCGAAGAAGGGCTGGTCGCGCCGCGGGCTGCCCGCGTGACAGGCCTGGGCCACCAGCTCCTTGCCGGTGCCGGTCTCGCCGCGAATCATCAGTGGCGCGTCGACCTGCGCCATGCGCATGGCGCGCTGCTTGAGCGCGCGAATGGCGGGCGACTGGCCGAGGATGGCCTCGAAGCCGCCGGCGCCGTGGTTCTGCAGCGCGCTGATGCGCTCGCCCAGGCGCTGCGGCGCGTGCAGCGTCAGCACCGCGCCGGCCACGCTGCCGCCCGCGTCGTGCAGCGCCACCGTTTCCATCAGGAAGCGCTGCCCGCCCACCTGCACCTCGCTCACCGGCAGGCGCGCGCCCTGCGCCACCAGCGCGTCCACCAGCGCGGCATCGCCCGTGAGTTCGCGCAGCGAGCGGCCGGCCAGCTCGGCCTCGGGCATGCCGCAGACCGCCACCGCCGCCGCATTCGCCAGCACCACCACGCCGCGACCGTCGACCGCGAGCACAGGGTCGGTGAGCGAGGTCATGAGCGCGTCCAGGTAGAGCCGCCGCCGCGCGCCGGGCAGCATCTCCAGCTCGGCCACCGAGAGCACGCCCGCCACCCGCAGCAGCGGCTCGCGCAGCGCCGCCAGGTCGTCGGCCCCCAGCGTGGGCGCTTCTATATAGATGTGCGGCGGCTCGACCTCGACCGCCGAGACGTTGAGCGCGCGGCTGGCGAGCGCGGCGAGGATTTCCTGGGCGATGCCGACCCGGTCGGTGAAGTGGACGTCGATGCGCATGGTCTGTATTGGTTTCGATCCATTGTATTTATTTCAATCCACTTGCACCGCTCTTCCGTAACGATTTCAATCCAACCCGATAAGACTCCAGTTACTTTTCTTTTCAGATCAAGCACTTGCGATCACGCGCCCAGTGGCACGGCGCTTGCAAAACGCATTGCATCGGGCCACCAGCGGCGCCATCGCGCCGCGGGCCTCATCGGAGAACAACATGCGGGTACTGGTTCTGGGCAGCGGTGTCATCGGCACCACCATCGCGTACTACCTGGCGCGCGACGGCCACGAGGTCGAAGTGATCGAGCGCCAGCCCGGCCCCGCGCTGGAGACCAGCTACGCCAACGCCGGCGAGGTCTCGCCCGGCTACTCCGCGCCCTGGGCCGGCCCGGGCGTGCCGGTGAAGGCCATCAAGTGGCTGCTGATGCACCACAGCCCGCTGGTCATCAAGCCCATGCTCGACCCGGCCATGTGGCGCTGGGGTCTGTCGATGCTGCGCAACTGCACCGAGGCGCGCTACCAGGTCAACAAGGGCCGCATGGTGCGGCTGGCCGAATACAGCCGCGACTGCCTGAAGGAACTGCGCGCCGACATCGGCATCCAGTACGACCACCGCGAGCAGGGCACGCTGCAGCTGTTCCGCACCCAGAAGCAGCTCGACGGCACGGCCAAGGACATCGAGATCCTCAAGGAATACGGCGTGCCCTACCAGGTGCTCGACCGCGCCGGCTACCTGCAGTACGAGCCGGCGCTGGCCGACGTGCAGGAGAAGTTCGTGGGCGCGCTGCGCCTGCCCGGCGACGAGACCGGCGACTGCTTCAAGTTCACCAACGCGCTGGCCGAGAAGGCCAAGGCCCTGGGCGTGCAGTTCCGTTTCGGCGTGAGCATCGACGTGCTGGAGCGCAACGGCAACAAGATCACCGGCGTGCGCACCAGCGAAGGCCTCAAGACCGCGGACCGCTATGTGCTCGCGCTGGGCAGCTACTCCACCGCCATGCTGGCGCCGCTGGGCATTCACATCCCGGTCTACCCGGTCAAGGGCTTCTCGATCACCGTGCCCATCACCAACGCCCACAAGGCACCCGAGTCGACCATCATGGACGAGACCCACAAGGTCGCCGTCACACGGCTGGGCGACCGCATCCGCGTGGGCGGTACGGCCCAACTGTCCGGCTTCGACCTCGAACTCAACGACAGCCGGCGCAAGACGCTGGAGTTCGTGGTCACCGACCTGTTCCCCAAGGGTGGCGACGTGGCCAAGGCCGAGTTCTGGACCGGCCTGCGCCCCATGACGCCGGACGGCACGCCCATCGTCGGCGCATGCATGTACGACAACCTGCTGCTGTCCACCGGCCACGGCACGCTGGGCTGGACCATGGCCACCGGCACCGGCCGCGTCATGGCCGACCTGATCGCCGGCCGCACGCCGGAGATCAGCATGGAAGGCCTGACCGTCGCGCGCTACGCCTGACCGCCGGCCTCAGGCGGTGGTCTTCCCGCCCGGCAGGGCGGCCTTGTAGACCGAACTCTTCGGCACCGCCATCAGCCGGCGCAGCATGGGCTCGAAGTGGCTCAGCGGCAGCGCCTCCATCGCCGGGTCGAAGGCCGGGTTGTCGTAGCGCTCGACGAACTCGGCCGCGCGCTGGTAGTGCGGGTGGTCCCTGAACATGTCGCGCATGTTGCGGTCCAGCCCGATGTGGTGGAAGAAGTTGTAGCCTTGGAAGATGCCGTGGTGCTGCACCATCCACAGGTTCTCCTCGCTCACGAAAGGCTTGAGGATCGCAGCGGCGATGTCGGGGTGGTTGAACGAGCCCAGCGTGTCGCCGATGTCGTGCAGCAGCGCACACACCACATATTCCTCGTCGCGCCCGTCCCGCTGCGCCAGCGTCGCGGTCTGCAGGCTGTGTGTCAGCCGGTCGACCGGGAAGCCGCCATGGTCGCCATCGAGCAGCCGCAGGTGGTCGAGCACCCGGTCGGGCAGCGTCCTGGCCATCGCCATGGCCTCGGGAAGGATGCAGGCCCAGTCTTCGCGGGTGCTTTCTTCCATGCGTTTGAAGGTGGCGCGGTTCGGCATGTGGGTCTCCTGGCGTTGCGGTCGACAGATCGGACAGCGGCCATGCTGTCCGATCGCTGCCCGGCTGACAAGGGTGGGCCCGTCGCCTGGCCGACACCCCTGCGGTGACCACCGCCCTCCGTGTCGCCCGGCGCGCGCTCAGCGCAGGTTCATGCAGTTGGCATAGAAGGTGGTGGTGGCCGGCCAGTCGGAGAACACGCCGACCACCCCCACCTCCTTGGCCAGCACGTGCAGCGCCTGCAGCATGTCGCCCTCGGTCTTCACCGCGCTGTCGAAGGTCTGGTGGTACCAGCCGTTGTTGCCGTCGGCCAGGATGCCCGAGCGCTCCAGCGTCCAGGTGATCAGGCCCAGACCCGCGGCCCTGGCATCCTTCGCGGCCTGTGAGGGGACGATCTTGCCGCCCTCGGCGGCCAGCAGCGCGAAGGTGGGTGGCGCCCAGAAGTGGATGCCCTGTGACTTGTAGCCCGCCAGGGTCTTGAGGTCGGGCAGGTCCGTGACCGAATTGGCGTCGTCCAGGTACACCGCCTGTTTGCCAAACGAGGCCTCGTTGTTCACCCAGTACAGCACGTCGCCGATGTCGAAGGACTGCGGGAACACGTCGCGCGGCGGCACCTTGGCGGCCTTGTACTCGTCGATCATCTTCTGCGCATAGGCCTGCTGCGTGAAGCCGTCGAACGGCATCGCCACGCTCGGGCTCTTGAGCTCGGGCGTCATCTTCACGCCCAGTTGCTTGAACAGCTCGATCGACTCGGCGTGGGTCATCAGCGTGCCGCTGCTCGGCCCCGAGTAGAGGTCGGTGCGCCAGTTGGCCGTGCCGCCCAGGTACTGCTCGGGCGTGCGCGCCGCCGGGTTGAAGGCGTCCATCTTGCCGCGCAGGGTCTTGAACTCGGCGAGCGTGATGTCGCTGGTGCGGCACTCGGCCTTGGCCGGTGTCACCAACTTGCCGTCGGCGTCGAGCACGGCGGGCACGAAGGGCTGGGTGCACTTGGCGGCCAGCGGCGTGACCAGGATGTTGGTGGTCGTGTGCAGGTCGTTCTGCGCATGGCGGCAGACCAGCGCCTTGTCCTTGGTGAAGGTGACGTCGCATTCCACGATGCCGGCGCCCATGCGCGCGGCCGCCGTGTACGACTCCCGCGTGTGCTCGGGGAACTGCATGGCGGCGCCGCGGTGGCCAATGGAAAAGTCGCGCGGCGTGAAGTCGCCGCGCTTGGCGCAGCGCTGCAGATCGCGCTTGAGCGGACCGTCGGCCATGTCGTCGACCAGGAAGAACGGGCGCGGGCCGAGCTGCACATGCGAAGGCCGCTCGGCGCGGCTGTGGGACATGTGGCCGGGGGCTGCGGGCGGGGACTGGGCCAGCGCCGAGGACGTGGCCAGCACCAACAGGGACAGGCCGATGGTGCGGGACAGGGTGGACATGGTGGACTCCTCCATGGGGCTTGAATGATCGTGGACGCAGCCGCGCTCTGCAACGGGCCGCCAAGACTGCGGATCATCCGCAGGCGGTGTGAAGAGCATGTGACGCACCCGCTTGCGAAGTGCCCGATGCCCACAGGGTCAACCATTGCCCCTGAGCGGGGATGAACGCACACTGCGCGAAGTCATCCGCCTTCATCGAGCGAGGTCATCCCATGCCCCCGTCACCATCCCCCTTTCTGCAACACGCCGTGCGGTCACTGGCTGCGGCGGCCCTGCTCATCGTTATGGCCGGGCCCGCCGCCGCCCACCACGGCTGGGTCTGGGCCGAGGACGTGAATTCCGAACTCACCGGCACCATCGTCGCGGCCAGGCTCGGCAACCCGCACGGCGAGCTGACGCTGGCCGTGGATGGCGCCAACTGGATCGTCGAGGTCGGCCAGCCCTGGCGCAACGAGCGCGCCGGCTTGAAAGACGCGATGCTGGTCAAGGGCGTGAAGCTGACCGTCTCGGGCCACAAGCACAGCGACCCGAAAAAGAAGGTCTTCAAGGCCGAGCGCCTGGTGATCGACGGCAAGACCTACGACCTTTACCCCGACCGCAACTGATGCTGGAGCCCCTGGCCGCCGCACTGCAGGCCACTGGCCTGTCGGAGGTGCTGCGCGCTTCGGTCTGGCTCTACCCGCTGGTCAACACCGGTCATGTGGTCGGCATCGCGCTGCTGTTCGGCGCCATCGTGCCGCTGGATCTGCGGCTGATCGGAGCGTTCCGGTCTG
Organism: Hydrogenophaga pseudoflava; assembly: GCF_004353865.1. Classification (NCBI taxonomy): domain Bacteria; kingdom Pseudomonadati; phylum Pseudomonadota; class Betaproteobacteria; order Burkholderiales; family Comamonadaceae; genus Hydrogenophaga; species Hydrogenophaga pseudoflava. Next base: position 709,324 of record NZ_CP037867.1, on the reverse strand, counting down.
TACCGCTGGAGCCGCTGGCGACCACCCTGGTGCCCGTGGCCATCACCGGGTTGCTGCTGGCGCTGGCCACCGGCGCGCTGCTCTTCGCCACGCGCCCGCTCGACTATGTGGTCGAGCCACTGTTCGGCATCAAACTGGCGCTGCTGGCCGCGGCGGTGCTCAACGCGCTGTGGCTGCGGCTCGATCCGCACTGGCGGCGGCTGGGCGCCGCGGTCGGCGTGCCGCCGCGCCCGGGCTGGCGCTGGCACGGTGTGCTGTCGGTCCTGCTCTGGCTGGGGGTGATCACCGCCGGGCGGTTGATCGGTTACCGGTAGGCGCCGGCCCATCGGCACGCGCGCGCAGCAAGGCCTGCTCACGCTCATTGCCGGCGGATGCCGCCGCTTGCAGGAACGCCGCCCTGGCCTCGTCGTGCCGTCCGAGTTTCTCCAGCAGGTCACCTTGCACCGCGGGCAGCCAGTGGTAGCGCGCCAGCGCCTTGTCCTGCAGCAGGGTCTCGACGATGGCCAGGCCCGCGGCCGGCCCCTCGGCCATGCCCACCGCCACCGCGCGGTTGAGCTCCACCACCGGAGAGGGCGCGACGCGCATCAGTTCGGCGTAGAGCGCGGCGATCTGCTTCCAGTCGGTGTCAACGGCGCGCGGCGCACGCGCGTGGCAGGCCGCGATCTGCGCCTGCAGGCGGTAGCGGCCGACCGGCTGACCGAGCGCCTGCGCACGGTCCAGCGCGGTCAGGCCGCGGCGGATCAGCAGCCGGTCCCAGCGCCGGCGGTCCTGGTCGGCCAGCAGGATGGGCTGGCCCTCGCGGTCGGTGCGCGCCGCGGTGCGGGAGGCCTGGATCTCCATCAGCGCGAGCAGGCCCAGCACCTCGGCCTCCTGCGACGCGAGTTCGGCCAGCATGCGCCCCAGGCGCAGGGCCTCGTCACACAGCGCGGGGCGCATCCAGTCGGCGCCGCTGGTGGCGGTGTAGCCCTCGTTGAAGACCAGGTAGACCACCTCCAGCACCGAGGCCAGGCGCTCGCCCAGCTGCTCGGGCGGCGGCAGTTCGAACGGCACCCTCGCATCGGCCAGGGTTCGCTTGGCGCGCACCAGGCGCTGCGCGAGCGTGGCCTCGGGCACCAGGTAGGCACGGGCGATTTCGGCGGTGGAGAGGCCGCCCAGCAGCTTGAGCGTGAGCGCCACGCGCGATTCGGGCGGCAGCACCGGGTGGCAGGCGGTGAAGATCAGCCGCAGCAGGTCGTCGCCCAGCACGGCGTCTTCGCGCCGGCGGTCGAGGCTGTCGCTGAAGTCTGGAACCACGTGGGCCTCCATCGCTTCGAGGTCGCTGGCGATGTCACCGTGCCGGGCGTCGGCCATCTGGCGGTGGCGCAGGTGGTCGAGCGCGCGGTTCAGGGCGGTGGTCATGAGCCAGGCGGCGGGCCTGTCGGGCAGACCATCGAGCGGCCAGCGCTCCAGGGCCGCGACCAGGGCGTCCTGCGCCAGTTCTTCGGCCACGCCCACGTCGCGCACGCGCCGCGCCACCGCCGCCACGATGCGGGCGGATTCGAGGCGCCAGACGGTGGCGATGGTGTCGTGGATCGCGGAATGCACGCGCCGTTTCTACACCCCTGCCGTCACATCTGCGCGGGCGCGGCCGCCTCGTCCATCCAGAACACCTCCCACTGGTGGCCGTCGAGGTCGGCGAAACCGTCCTGGAACATGAAGCCGTAGTCTTTGGGCTCCGGAATGCGGGTCGCCCCGGCGGCCACGGCCTTGCGCACCACCTCCTCCACCTCGGCGCGGCTGTCCACCGACAGGGCCAGGATGACCTCGGTGCTCTGGTGGGCGTCGCTGATCGGCTTCTGGACAAAGCCCTGGAAAAAGGGCTTGACCAGCAGCATGGCGTAGAAGTTCTCGCCGATCTCCAGGCAGGCGCCCTGCTCGTTGGTGAAGCGCGGATTGAACGTGAGGCCCAGGGCCTTGAAGAAGGCCTGGGAGCGGGCCATGTCCTGGATGGGCAGGTTGACAAAGATCTGGCGAAACATGGGGGTTCTCCTTCAGGGTTGTGGGGCGATGCCGTCGATGGCTTTCATCTGGTCGAGCGCGGCGCTGGGCGGGAACTCGTCGAGCTCGATCAGCTGGCGCAGCTCGATCACGGCGGGCCTGCCCTTGCCGGCGGGGTTCGGAAAGCGCCGGCTCCACTCCATCGCCTCTTCGCGCGAGCGCACCTGGATCAGGGTGTAGCCGGCGATCAGCTCCTTGGCTTCGGCAAACGGGCCGTCGACGACTTTGCGGCCGCCGGCCTCGTCGTAGTGGATGCGCCAGCCGGTGCGGCTGGGGTGCAGGCCGCTGCCGTCGAGCAGCACGCCCGCGCGCGCCAACTCCTCGTGGTAGGCGGCCATCTCGGCCATGAGTTCCTCGGGCGCCTCGGGCATGAGCTCGGCCTCGAACTCGGGGCAGCTTTTGACAATGATCATGAATCGCATGAGAACGGTCCTCTGGTTTTCAGTTTCGAGAACACCGCGGAACTGGCTTTGCCAGGCCGCAGGTGTTGCCCCCTTGAGGGGGTCGTGCGCAGCACGGCGGGGGTGATCATGTTTTGCAGGCGGGGGGTTGCATGTCCGGTTCCATCATGCTGTTGTGGTTGCCCTCGGTGTCGCGGAACACCACGTACTGGCCCACGCCGGGAATGGCCATTGGCTCGCCGATCACCTCGCCGCCCGCGTCGCGCACCCGCTGCATCGCAGCGCGGATGTCGGGCACGCCGATCACCACCGACGGGTGCTGCATCGGCCAGTCGGCGTTGAACGGGAACAGGCCGCCGTTGATCGAGCCCAGTGCGGCCTCGGGCGGCACAGGCGGGCGGGCGCCGGCCGGCGCGGTGTTGACCAGCATGTAGTCGCCCATCTCCGGACCGAGGAACTGGTGGGTCCAGCCGAAGGCGGCGGCGTAGAAGCGCGCGGCGCGCTCGCGGTCCTTGTAGGGCATTTCAAAGTGCACGACGGCGCACATGGGCACGGTGGTGGTGGTCATGGGACTCTCCTCAGGTGGGGGTTTCACAGATGTTCTTGAGCGCCTGCAGCGCCTTGGGCCAGGTCTGGTTCATCCAGTCCTCGTAGCTGCCGAACACGTCGCAGTCGACGCGCAGGCGCGTGCCGCCGGCCTCGTCGGTGAAGCTGTAGTTCTCGAAGCACGGCGCCCAGGCGCGCACCGCCTCGCTGGTGGTGTCTTCCACGCCGTTGCTGATCGTGCCGAGGTGGCGGATCGAGACGAACTCGGCCGGCCGGTGTTCGGCGATCTCCGCCACCATGCCGTCTCCGTTGGGGCCCAGGAAGCGGATGGGCGTTCCGGCCTCCCAGCTGCCGTCGTAGCGCGAGCCTTCACAGAAGGTGGCGGTCCAGCGCTCGTAGGTGGGCGTGTAGAGCATGGTGCGCCAGACGCGTTCGCGCGGCGCGGCGATGTGGATGTCGAAATGCAGGGTGGGCATGGCAGGACTCCTTGGTGGCGACAACACCACGACGAAGCAGCCTGCGCGATTTCGACAGGCCCGATCTACGGGAAAACCCGGATCAGGCGTGGCTTTCGTCGAAACAGGGCGCCAGCGCCCGCACCTCCACCGTGCACCACTGCGCGGCCGGGCACTCGTGGGCGAGCGCGATGGCCTGCTCGCGGTTCACGTTCTGCAGCAGGAAGAAGCCTCCGATCATTTCCTTGGCCTCGGCGAAGGGCCCGTCCAGGGTCTGGGCCTGCCCGCTGGCGTGGCTCACGCGCACCGCGCCGTCCAGACCCGCCAGCGACTCCACCGCCTTGAGCCGCCCCTCGGCCGCCAGCCGCTCGCCGAACGCGACCATGGCGGCGTAGGCGGTGCGGCCCTCGGCTTCGGTGCGGGTGGCGCGCTGGCCAACGGGTTCGTGGATCAGGAGCATGTAGGACATGGCGGGCCTTTCGGGTGTCGGGACGCAGGACCGACGATGCTACACAGACCCGGTGGGCGGCAAACCCCTACCCCCGCAAGGCCCACACGGCCGTGCTGCAATGGTGAGCAGCGCGCAGACAGGAGAACGCCATGCCCAAGACCTTTGAAACATTCAAGAGCGTCGCCCTGGCCGAAGGCTTCGACGAGGTGCTGGAGCGGGTGTGGGCACCGGACACGGTGCTGGAAGAACACACGCACCCCTTCGCGGTGAAGGCCAAGGTGGTGCAGGGCGAGATGTGGTTGACCGTGGGTGGCGAGACCCAGCACCTGAAACCGGGCGACCTGTTCGAACTGGAGCACGGCGCGCCGCACTCGGAGCGCTACGGTCCCGAAGGCGCGACCTACTGGGTGGCGCGACTGAACTGAAGCCCCCACACTCCGCCGCTGCGCGGGTCGCTGCCCCTCGAGGGGGCTGATTCGCCTTGGGGCGGCCCGGCGGCGAATCGCCTGATCAGAGTTTCGAGAAGTCCGGCTTGCGGCGTTCCATGAAGGCGCCAAAGGCTTCCTTGGCGGCCGGCTCGCCGAGCATGCGGCCGAAGCTCGCGCCCTCTTCGGCCATGGTGGCCATCACCAGCGCGGCGTTGCCCTTCTTCATCAGGCGCTTGGTCTCGACCAGCGAGGCCAGCGGCTTGGCGGCCAGCTTGCGCGCCACCGACTGCGCGTAGCCGGTGACCTCGCTCGGCGGCAGCACGCGGTTGACCAGCCCCACTTCCAGCGCGGCCTCGGCCATGAAGGGCTCGCCCAGCAGCAGCGCCTCGGCGGCGCGGTGGTAGCCCAGCATCTGCGGCACCAGCAGGCTGGACGCGGCCTCGGGGCACAGGCCCAGGTTCACGAAGGGCATGGAGAACGCGGCGTTGTCGCCTGCGTAGACCAGGTCGCAGTGGAACAGCAGCGTGGTGCCGATGCCGACGGCCGGGCCACACACCGCGGCCAGCAGCGGCTTGGGAAATTGGGCGATGCCGCGCAGGAAACGGAACACCGGCGAGTCTTCGGTCGCGGGCGGGTTGTTGAGGAAGTCGCCGATGTCGTTGCCGGCGCTGAAGGTGGTTTCGTTGCCCTGGAACACCACCACGCGCACGGCCGGGTCGGCGGCTGCGGCGGCGATCGCGTCGGCCAGCGCGCCGTACATGGCGGCGGTGATGGAGTTCTTCTTGTCGGGGCGGTTGAAGGTCAGCGTGGTGATGCCGGCTTCGGTGTGGACGAGGATGTCGGACATGGTGTGGAGCTCGCTCTGGGGTGGCAAAAAGTCGGCGCAAGGTAACACGAAAGCGCCGCACGGCGTGGGGTGGCCTGCCCAATCCGCGACACGCCGGCGCCGCGCTCCTACACTCGGTCGCATCCTGCCGTCCGTGAGCGTTCCGATGCACCAACCGACCCTGTCCCTCTGGCTGCGCGCCCTGCTGGCCGCGCTGTGGCTGCTGCTGTCGTCCAACGCCGTGAATGCACAGGCCCCGGCGCCGGCCGCGCCCCCGCCCGCCGTGCAGAAGCCCAAGGTCGCCCTGGTGCTCTCGGGCGGCGGCGCGCGTGGTCTGACGCACGTGGGCGTGCTCAAGGTGCTGGAAGAAATGAAGGTGCCGGTGGACATGATCGTCGGCACCTCGATGGGCGCGATCATCGGCGGCCTGTACGCCGCCGGCATGAGCGCCGACGACCTCGAACGCGAGCTGCTGAAGGTGGACTGGGGCGACGTGTTCGAGCGCCGCGTGCCGCGCCAGCTGCTCTCGCAGCGCCGCAAGGAAGAGGACTTCGAGCTCTCGCCGGTGCTGGAAATCGGCTTCCGCGACGGCGAGTTCCGCCTGCCCACGGGCGCGGTGTCGACGCGCTCGCTGGAGCTGCTGCTGCGCCGCTACACGCTGTCCACGCGCCTGCTGGCCACATTCGACGGGCTGCCCACCCCGTTCCGTGCCGTGGCCACCGACATGGAGACCGGCAAGGCCGTGGTGCTGGACCACGGCGACCTAGCCGCCGCGATGCGCGCGAGCATGTCGGTGCCGGGCGTGTTCGCGCCGCTGGATCTGGAGGGCCAGATCCTCGGCGACGGCGGCCTGGTGAACAACCTGCCGGTGGACGTGGCGCGCCGCATGGGTGCGGACGTGATCATCGCGGTCAACATCGGCACGCCGCTGGCCGGGCGCGAGACCCTGGGCAGCCTGCTGGGCATCACCACGCAGATGGTCAACATCCTGACCGAGCAGAACGTGCAAGCCAGCATCGCCACGCTCACGCCCGCCGACCTGCTGATCCAGCCCTCGCTGGGCAAGCTGACCTCGGCCGACTTCGAGAAGGCGCCCGAGCTGGTGAAGATCGGCCTGGACCACGCGCGCAGCGTGGCCGAGGCGCTCAGGCGCTTCTCAGCGGACCCGGCCGGCTACGCACAGTGGCAGGCCAGCCGCGGCATGAACGCGCAGGCCTACGCCGAACGCATGGGACAGATCAAGGCGGTGCGCTTCGAGGGCGTGCCCGAGAGCCGGGTCGAGCCGCTGGCGCTTGCGCTGGACACCGCACCCGGGCAGCGGGTCAACGTGCCCCAGATCGAGGCCGACCTGCAGAAGCTCTCGGCCACGGGCGACTACGACCGCGTCGACTACCGGCTGGAACGGGTGCGCGACAACACCGACGAGACGCTGGTGATCGGCCTGCGCGAGAACGACTGGGGCCCCAACTACCTGCGCCTGGGCCTGGACCTGCGCACCGACTTCGATGGCCGTGGCGACTTCAACCTGCTGATCGGCCACAACCGCCACTGGTTCAACGACAGCGGCGCCGAATGGCGCAACCGGCTGCAGATCGGCGCCTCGCTGGCCGCCTTCTCGGAACTCTACCAGCCGCTGGGCCGGGCCAACGACAGCTTCGTCGCGGGCTATGTCGACGCCAGCCTCAAGCGGCTGGAGGTCTACGGCGCCGACGGCCAGGCGCTGGGCACCGGCACGCGGCAGGGTCTGAAGCTGGGCGCCGACTACGGCTGGCCGATCGGCCTGCTGGGACGCTACGGCGACCTGCGCCTGGGCGTGCAGCTGGGTCTGCACAAGGCCACGCCCGAGCTGGTCTCGCGCGAGGTCGACGACAGCGAGGTCATCGCCACACAGAAATGGCGCGACGTCGGTGTGCGCGCCGCGCTGATCTCGGACCAGCTGGACTACGCCAACTTCCCGTCGTCCGGTTACCGCTTCCAGAGCGAGCTGGCGGCGGGCCGGCGGCGCCTGGTCTCGGGGGGCGACGACGTCTCGTTCAACCGGCTGGAAATGAACGGCAGCACGGTGCACTCCTGGGGCGCACACACGCTGAACGTCGGCGCCCGCTTCGCCCGCGCCACGCGGGTGCCGGTGGGCGCCATCGACGAGTTTTCGCTGGGGGGCTTCCAGCAGCTCTCGGGCTACCGGGTCGGCCAGGTCGCGGGCAACTACCTGCTGTTCGGCCGCCTGACCTACTACCAGCGCCTGCCCTGGAACGTGGGCGTGGCGCGCGCGCTGTTTGCGGGCGGTTCGCTGGAGGGCGGCAACGCCTGGGCCAGCCGGCGCGACATCAGCATCCACGGCCTGCGCTGGGGCACCAGCCTGTTCATCGGCGCGGACACGGGCATGGGGCCGCTGTACCTGAGCGTGGTGAGCGCTCCCAAGGGGTACACGGGGCTGTACCTGTTCCTGGGCCGCCCCTGAACAGAACGCACCCCACGCCCCGCCGCTACTCCTTGTAGTAGACGACCTGGTGGCTGGAGCACAGCAGGTGCCCGGCCTCGCTCCAGAGCAGCGCCGTCTGGTCGAAGAAGCCGTTGCGGAAGGCCTGCGCGCGCGCCTGGCCCAGCACCCAGCCGTGGCCGACCTCGGCCAGCTGCGCCGAACCAGCGTGAAAGTACACCGTCATCGACACCGTGCCGGCCGGCACATAGGTCGCACGGCGCAGCCAGATGCGCGGGAAAAACACATCGGCCAGCGCGGCCAGGCCGCACAGGTCCAACGCACGCGGCACAGCCTCGCGCATCCACAGACGCGAGCGGCTGTCGCTGCCGGTGCCGTCCCAGGTGCGCGGGATGGCGCCCTCGATGGGTCGCATCTCGTAGCGCCGGATCCATTCCACCGGCGAGGGCACGGTATAGGGCTTGACCTCGTCGGGCCTGCGCACCGCGGGCATGGGCTCGTCGTCCACGCTCCAGGTCTCGCGCCGGGCCGCGGTGACCACCGTCGCGGTGGCCACGGTCTCGGCCTCGCCCGAAGCACCGGCCTGGGTGACCAACACCACCCAGTGCTGGGTGGAGCGGTTGGTGCGCACCGGCTGAGCTGAGACCTCGAACGCCCCGTCGGCCAGCGCCGCGCAGTAGTTCACCGTCAGCGACAGCGGCTCGCCCAGCAGGGACGGGTGCAACATCACGGCGTTGAGCATCGTCGCGGCCGTGATGCCACCGAACGGCCCCACCATGTTGGCGTAGGCGGGCGAGGTGGCGCCGGCATAGAGCCCGTCGCCGGTGGCGGTGAGCGCGATGGCCTGGTCGAAGACGTGCGCGCTCATGGCGTCAGACCCGCTCGAAGATCCCGGCCGCCCCTTGCCCCATGCCCACGCACATCGTCACCATGCCGTACTTCTTGTTGTGTCGCTTGAGCGCGTGCACCACGGTGGCGGAACGGATGGCACCGGTCGCGCCCAGCGGGTGGCCCAGCGCGATGGCGCCGCCCATGGGGTTGACCTTGGCCGGGTCCAGGCCCAGTGTGTTCATCACGGCCAGCGACTGCGCAGCGAAGGCTTCGTTGAGTTCGAACCAGTCGATGTCGTCCTGCTTCAGGCCGGCGTACTTCAGCGCAGCGGGGATCGCCTCGACCGGGCCGATGCCCATGATGTGCGGCGGCACGCCACGGCTGGCGTAGCTGACGAAGCGCGCCAGCGGCGTGAGGTTGTAGCGCTTGAGAGCGGCCTCGCTCACCAGGATCAGTGCACCCGCGCCGTCGCTGGTCTGCGAACTGTTGCCGGCGGTGACCGAGCCGCGCGCGGCGAACACAGTGCGCAGCTTGGCCAGACCTTCGAGCGTGGTGTCGGGGCGCGCGCCTTCGTCCAGGCTCACGATCCGTTCGGTGACCGACACCTCGGCCGACTCGAGGTCCACGCTGCGCTCCTGCACCGTCACCGGGGTGATCTCGTCCGTGAACTCGCCGTTCTTCATGGCGATCACGGCGCGCTGGTGCGACTGCACGGCGAAGGCATCCTGCGCGTCGCGGCTCACCTTCCACTGCTGCGCCACCTTCTCGGCCGTCAGGCCCATGCCGTAGGCGATGCCGTAGCTCTCTATGTCGTCGGTGTTGCGGAAGATGGTCGGCGAGAGGCTGGGGCTGTTGCCCATCATGGGCACCATGCTCATGCTCTCGGTGCCGGCGGCGATCATCACGTCGGCTTCACCGACGCGGATGCGGTCGGCCGCCATGGCCACGGCCGACAGGCCGGAGGCGCAGAAGCGGTTGACCGTGATGCCGCCCACCGAGTTGGGCAGGCCGGCCAGGATGGCGCCGATGCGTGCCACGTTCAGGCCCTGTTGGGCTTCGGGAATCGCGCAACCGGCGATCACGTCTTCCACAGCCTTGGGGTCCAGGCTCGGCACCTGGGCCATGGCCGAACGCAGCGCGTGGGCCAGCAGATCGTCCGGGCGCAGGTGCTTGAACGAACCCTTGTGCGAACGGCCGATGGGCGTGCGGGTGGCGGCGACGATGTAGGCGTCTTGAACTTGTTTCATGTCGCTTCCTCAGTTGCGGACGGGCTTGCCGGTGTTGAGCATGCCCAGAATGCGCTCTTGCGTTTTTGGGTGGACGATCAGCGAGCAGAAGGCCTGGCGCTCCAGCGTCATCAGGTATTCCTCGCTCACCAGCGTGCCGGCTTCGACGTCGCCGCCGGTGACCACGTTCGCAATCAGCGAGGCGATGTGGAAGTCGTGCTGGCTGATGAAGCCGCCGTCGCGCATGTTGACCAGGCTGCCCAGGATGGTGGCCTTGCCGTCGCGGCCGGCGACCGGGAACAGGCGCTTGTGCGGCGCGCGATAGCCGCCCGCGAACAGGGCCTTGGCTTCGTTGATGGCGACAAACAGCAGCTCGTCCTTGTGGGGCACGATCAGGTCGGAGTGCAGCACGTAGCCGAGCTTGCGCGACTCGATGGCGCTGGTGCCGACCTTGGCCATGGCCGCGGCAGTGAAGCCTTCGGTCAGGAAGGGCAGCAGGTCTTTGCCCGTCGAGGTCTCGGCGTTCTCGGCCGCACGGCGCGCGATGTAGGTCAGGCCGCCGGCGCCCGGCACCAGGCCCACGCCCACTTCCACCAGACCGACGTAGCTTTCCATGTGCAGCACGCGGCGCGCGCTGTGCACCGCCAGCTCGCAGCCGCCACCCAGCGCCAGGCCACGCACCGCGGAGACCACCGGCACGTTGGCGTAGCGCAGGCGCAGCATCATCTGCTGCATGAAGCCCTCGGCGTCTTCGATGGCGGCCACGCCCACGGCCATGAAGGCCGGCAGCATGGCCTGCAGGTCGGCGCCGGCGCTGAAGGGCTCGTCGCCCGACCAGACCACCAGGCCCTGGTACTCGGCCTCGGCCAGGTCGATGGCGGCCATCAGGCCTTCACACACCTCGGGGCTGATGGCGTGCATCTTGGTCTTGATGCTGGCGATCAGCACGTCGCCATCCAGCGTCCAGACACGGATCGAATCGTTCTCTTCGATGGTGGTGCCCGCGGTCTCAAACTTCGGCCCGGCTTCGCCCAGCAGCAACTCGGGAAAGTGCTGGCGCTCATAGACCGGCAGGCTGCGGCGGGCTTCGAACACGCCCTTGGACGGGTTCCACGAACCCTGCGCGGTGTGCACGCCACCGGCCTCGGCCACGGGACCCTTGAACACCCACTCGGGCAGCGGCGCTTTGCTGAGCGCCTTGCCGGCGTCGATGTCCTCCTGGACCATCTTCGCGACCTCGAGCCAGCCGGCTTCCTGCCACAGCTCGAACGGGCCCTGCTTCATGCCGAAGCCCCAGCGCATGGCCTGGTCGACGTCGCGTGCGGTCTCGGCGATGGCAGCCAGGTGCACGGCGGCGTAGTGGAAGCCATTACGCAGGATGGCCCAGAGGAACTGGCCCTGCGGGCCTTCGGCGTTGCGCAAGAGCTTCAGGCGCTCGGCGGCCGGGCGCTTGAGCATGCGGCCATAGACCTCGTCCGCCTTCTCGCCCGCGGGCACGTACTCGCCGCTCTCCAGGTCGAAGCGTTGGATGTCGCGGCCGACCTTCTTGAAGAAACCGGCCTTGGCCTTCTGGCCCAGGTTCCCCATCTCGATCAGCTTGGCCAGCACGGGCGGCGTGCCGAAGCTGCCGTAGAACGGGTCGGTCTGCTCGTTCAGGTTGTCCTGCAGCGTCTTGATGACGTGGGCCATGGTGTCCAGGCCCACCACGTCGGCGGTGCGGAAGGTGCCGCTGGACGCGCGGCCCAGGCGCTTGCCCGTCAGGTCGTCGACCACGTCGTAGGTCAGGCCGAAGTTCTCGACCTCTTTCATCGTGGCCAGCATGCCGGCGATGCCGATGCGGTTGGCCACGAAGTTGGGCGTGTCCTTGGCGCGCACCACGCCCTTGCCCAAGCCACTGGTGACGAAGGCTTCGAGGTCGTCGAGGATCTGCGCCTCGGTGGTCGGGGTGTTGATCAGCTCCACCAGCGTCATGTAGCGCGGCGGGTTGAAGAAGTGGATGCCGCAGAAGCGCGGCTTGATCGCCTCGGGCAGGCCTTCGCTGAGCTTCGTAATCGACAGGCCCGAGGTGTTGGACGCGACGATGGCGTGTTCGGCGACGAAGGGCGCGATCTTCTTGTACAGATCGAGCTTCCAGTCCATGCGCTCGGCGATCGCCTCGATGATGAGGTCGCAGCCGCGCAGCTGCTCCATGTGCTCCTCGTAGTTGGCCTGGCCGATCAGGTCGGCGTCCGCGGCCACGCCCAGCGGCGAGGGCTTGAGCTTCTTGAGGTTCTCGATGGCGCGCGTGACGATGCCGTTCCTGGCGCCCTCCTTGGCCGGCAGGTCGAACAGGACGACCGGCACTTTGACGTTGACCAGGTGCGCCGCAATCTGCGCGCCCATCACGCCCGCGCCGAGTACGGCGACTTTTTTCACTTGGAATCGTTTCATGTTGGGTCCTGTTGGGAAGACAGATCGTTTCACTCGACGCGGTGCCACACCTGGGTCCGGTAGAACGGCCCGATGTAGCCGCGCATCTCCAGCTTCTTGCCACCATCCACCGGCTTGAGGCGGGCGCGGTAGACCTTGCCGTTGTTCGGGTCGGTGATGTCACCGCCGTCGTACACGGCCTTGTCATCGGCGTTCTGCTTGAGGTTGCGCAGGATGGTCATGCCCAGCACCGGCTTGTCTTTCCGTTCGTCGGTGCACTTTTCGCAGACGGTGTCGGGCTTGGTGTCGGGGTCGAGCAGCTTCTCGATGCGACCGGAGAAGAGGCCATTGCTTTCAGTGATGCGCACCAGCGACTTCTCCTTCTTCGAGTCGTCGTCGATGGTCTTCCACAGGCCGGCCGGCGACATCTGCGCAAAGGCGGACACGGCGGCGAGGCCCAGCAAGGAGGCAATGGCGGTCTTCTTCATGTCTGTCTCCGGTGTTGTTGAATGACGTGAATCAGGCCAATGCCGCGTCGGTGTCCATCAACACCTTGCTGCCCGCGCGCGCGGTGCGCATCAGCGTCGCGGTCTCCGGGAACAGCTTGGCGAAGTAGAAGCGCGCGGTCTGCAGCTTGGCGGTATAGAACGGGTCGGTGCTGCCCTCGGCGATCTTCTGCAGCGACACCTGGGCCATGCGGGCCCAGAAGTAGCCGAACACCAGGTGGCCGGCCACGCGCAGGTAGTCCACCGCGGCGGCGCCCACCTCGTCGGGGTTCTGCAGGCCCTTGAAGCCGATCTCCATGGTGAACTTGGTGATCTGCTCGCCCAGCACCGCCAGCGGGTTGATGAACTCGGCCATCTTCTCGTTGACGCCCTCTTCCATCACCAGCGCGGTCACCAGCTTGCCGAACTTCTTGAGCGTCGCGCCGTTGTTGCCCAGCACCTTGCGGCCCAGCAGGTCCAGCGACTGGATGGTGTTGGTGCCTTCGTAGATCATGTTGATGCGGGCGTCGCGCACGAACTGCTCCATGCCCCATTCCTTGATGTAGCCGTGGCCGCCGAAGACCTGCTGGCACATGGTGGCGGCCTGGTAGCCGTTGTCGGTCAGGAAGGCCTTCACGATGGGCGTGAGCAGCGACAGCATTTCGTCGCTGTCCTTGCGCACCTTCTCGTCGGGGTGGTGGTGCACCTTCTCCAGCAGCACCGAGCTGAACATAGCCAGCGCGCGGCCGCCTTCGGCGTAGGCCTTGGCGGTCAGCAGCATCTTGCGCACGTCGGGGTGCACGATGATCGGGTCGGCCGGCTTGTCCTTGGCCTTGGCGCCGGAGAGGCTGCGCATCTGGATGCGGTCCTTGGCGTAGGCCAGGGCGTTCTGGTAGGCCACCTCGGTCAGACCCAGCGACTGGTTGCCCACGCCCAGGCGCGCGGCGTTCATCATCACGAACATGGCCTGCATGCCCTTGTGCGGCTGGCCCACCAGGGTGCCGATGGCGCCGTCGATGACGATCTGCGCCGTGGCGTTGCCGTGGATGCCCATCTTGTGCTCCAGGCCACCACAGTAGATGCCATTGCGCGCGCCGAGCGTGCCGTCGGCGCTGGCCAGGAACTTGGGCACCACGAACAGGCTGATGCCCTTGATGCCCGGAGGCGCGTCGGGCAGGCGGGCCAGCACCAGGTGCACGATGTTGGCGGCCATGTCGTGTTCACCGGCGCTGATGAAGATCTTGTTGCCGGTGATCTTGTAGGTGCCGTCGGCCTGCGGTTCGGCCTTGGTGCGCATCAGGCCCAGGTCGGTGCCGCAGTGCGGCTCGGTCAGGCACATGGTGCCGGTCCACTCGCCGCTGACCAGCTTGGGCAGGTACAGGGCTTTCTGCTCGGGCGTGCCGTGCTCGTGCAGCGCGGCGTAGGCACCATGGCTCAGACCGGGGTACATGGTCCAGGCCTGGTTGGCCGAGTTCATCATTTCGTACAGGCACTGGTTGACCACCAGCGGCAGGCCCTGTCCGCCGTATTCGGGGTCGCACGACAGGGCCGACCAGCCTCCGTCGGTGTAGGTCTTGTAGGCTTCCTTGAAGCCGGCGGGGGTCTTGACCTCGTGCGTGGTCTTGTCGAGCGTGCAGCCCTCGGTGTCACCGCTGATGTTCAGCGGGAAGATCACCTGCGAGGCGAACTTGCCGGCCTCTTCGAGCACGGCGTTGATGGTGTCGGCATCCATCTCGGCGTGCTGGGGCATGGACTGGAAGTCGGCGCTGACGTTCAGCACCTCGTGCATCACAAACTGCATGTCGCGCAGGGGCGGGTTGTAGACGGGCATGGGTGAACTCCTGTGGAGGGTTTGTGAAGAAAGGGAAGGTCAGGCGGCGCGCGGTTTGCGGGCCGCCTTGCGTGCAGGGGCGGGATCGGTGGCGCCGCCCGCGCTGTAGCGCTGCACGATGCCCTCGAAGGCCGTCACCGCGCGCTGCAGCGAGTCGGGCGCGCGCAGGAAGCGGGCCTCGTAATGCAGCGCGAGGATGAGTGAATGGATCTCGAAGCGCATCTGGTCGGCGTCGGTGTCGGCGCGCAGGTGGCCCTCTTCGATGGAAAGCTCAATGGCGCGTTTCATGGCCGCCAGCCAGGTGCTGACCGAGCTGGCCAGCGCGTCGCGCACCGGCCCTGGCCGGTCGTCGAACTCCACTGCGCCACTGATGTAGAGGCAGCCCGAGTCGATTTCCACCGAGGTGCGCTTCATCCAGTTGTCGAACAGCGCGCGCAGGCGTGGCAGGCCGCGCGGCACCGACATGGCCGGGTAGAAGACCTCTTCCTCGAAACGGTGGTGGTACTCGCGCACCACCGAAATCTGCAGCTCCTCGCGCGAACCGAAGTGCGCAAACACGCCCGACTTGCTCATCTGCATGACCTCGGCCAGCGCGCCAATGGACAGGCCTTCCAGGCCGATCTGCGTCGCCAGACCGAGCGCCGCATCGACGATGGCGGCCTTGGTCTGCTGGCCTTTTTGCAGCGACCGCGTGAGGGCGGCGTCGCTGCGCGGGCGTTTGGAGGAAGTGGTGGCGCTCATGCGGTGATAAAAAAAGAAGACCGCCCACAAATCGAACGGTCGTGCTATTTTTACCGCAAAAGAATGACCCCAGGCGCAACCTGCGGCGTGCAACGGGAATTTTGTCTAGGGGCTGCGCCCTAATGCGCGGCGCCCAGCGCCGGCATCTGCGGGTTTACCCGCACACCCGGACCCGGGAGGTCACAGGCGCCCGTCGGGCAGCAGCAAGCGCAGGCCGTGGTCAAGGTTCTCGCTGGGCGGGCGCTTGAAGCCGCTGCGGGCAAAACGCTGCAGCCGCCCCATGCAGAAGGCCGTGATGACCGAGGCATCGGCCTGGGCATCGACGGTGGGGGTGGTCGCCGACGAGAGCACGGCGATCTCGCGCAGGTTCTGGCGCAGCGCCGACTCGATCTTGTCGAAGAACAGGTTCATGCGCTGCTGCAGGCGCTCGTTCTCGTACACCAGGGCATCGCCCACCATGACGCGCGCCATGCCGGGGTTCTTCTCGCCAAACTGCAGCAGCAGCGTGACCAGCTTGCGCGAACGCAGCACCGGATCGGGCTCGCGCTCGCCCAGCTGGTTGACCAGACCGAACACGGACTGTTCGATGAACTCGATGAGGCCCTCGAACATCTGGGCCTTGCTGGCGAAATGGCGGTAGAGAGCAGCTTCACTGACATCCAGCCGGGCGGCCAGCGCGGCGGTCGTCACGCGCTCGGCGCCGGGCTGTTCCAGCATGGTCGCCAGCGCCTGCAGGATCTGCACCCGGCGCTCACCGGGCTTGGGCCGCTTGCGGCCACCGGACTCGGTGCTCTCAGCGCCTTCACTGGCGGCATCGGGAGAGGCGGCGGCCGTGGACGAGGAAGCGCTGGAGCTCATGGGTGGTCGGGTCCGTTGGTGTTCAGCAGTCGGGCTGGCCATGCGTCCGGCCCGTGGTGTGTCATCCCTCCGGTGATTCTCGCACAGGCCTCCCGCCGGCCCGGACCGCCTCGAACACCACGCGCACGCGCAATCCCCGCCCGTTTCCGCCGGTCAGCAGCTGCAGCTGGGTGTGGTGGGATCGGGCGATTTCGTCGGCAATGGCCAGCCCCAGCCCGTTGCCATCGGTCTGGGTGCCGGGCAGGCGGTAGAAGCGCTCCAGCACCCGCTGCCGCTCGTCCTCCGCAATGCCGGGACCATCGTCCTCCACCTCGATCCACGCTTCTGGCGGTTCGGCCGCGAGGTCCTGCCCGCAGCGCAGCGTGATGCGCCCGCCCGGCGGGGTGTACTTGACCGCGTTGTCCACGATGTTGATCAGCAGCTCGCGCAGCAGCCAGGTGTGGCCGCGGGTCTGGGCTGGCGCGGCCTCCAGCCCCAGGTCCATCTGCTTGTCGGCCGCGGCATCCAGATGGAGTGCCAGGATGTTCTCGCACAGCTCCTGCAGGTCGACCTGCTCCATCGGGTGGGTGCTGGCGCTCACGCTGTCGGCGCGCGAGAGCGCCAGCAGCTGGTTGGCCAGCTGCGAGGTCCGGCGCGTCGCGTCGCGCAGGCGGTGCACCTGCTCCACCCGAAGGCTGAGCGTTTCTGCGCCCCCCATCGAGCGTGCCGCCTGCGACCAGGCCTCGACCTGCGCCTGCAGGCCGGCTAGCGGCGTGCGCAGCTGGTGCGCAGCGTCGGCCACGAAGCGGCGCTGCGCCTGCGTCTGGTCGTTCACCAGCGAGAACAGGCGGTTGAGCGAGGACACCAGCGGCCGCACCTCGGCAGGGGCGCTCTCGGCGTCGATGGGGCTGAGATCGCGGGGCGAGCGGCGTTCGACCGCTTCCTTGAGGTCGATCAGCGGGCGCAGGGCCCGCGCCACCGCCCAGGTCACCGCCACCGCGGCCACCACCATGAGCAGCAGGTTGGGCAGCAACACCCGCAGCAGCACCGTGTCCAGCCACTGCTGGCGCCCATCGGAACCGTCGGCCAGCATGATGATGAGCTCGCCCGCCGCGGTCGGGCTGCGTTGCGCCACCACCCGGTAGGTGATGCCGCCGTCGACCACGCTGAGGAACTCGGCGTCTTCGGTGGAAGGCAACACGGTCGGCAGCCAGTGGTCCCCGAGCAGCAGACGGCCGTTGGCATCCATCACCCCGTAGCCGGCATAGCCCTCGCGCTCCTTGAGGAACACGTCCACCGGCGGCGCCAGCAGCAGGGCCAGCCCAGGGTCGGCGTCGATGTCGATCGGTCGGGGGGCGTCGCGGGGCAAGGTCACCACCACCGAGTCGGCCAGCATCGGCACCAGCCGCAGCAGTTGCTGGTCCTGCTGCAAGGCCGCGGTGCCTGCGCTCTGGTAGTGGAAATAGACACTCACCAGCCCGACCAGCCCCAATGGGAGAAACAGCAGCACCAGCAGGCGCCGCTGCAGCCCCCAGATCAGGCCTTCGGCCGACCGGTGTTCAGGGCTCGCGCGCATGGGCGGACGGCGGCAGCAGTTCGAGCCGGTAGCCGAAGCCGCGGATCGAGCGCAGCGCCACCCCGGCCGGCTCCAGCTTGGCGCGCAGGCGCGAGACGTAGACCTCGATGGCGTTGGGCGTGATTTCCTTGTCCCAGCCGGTCAGCGCCGCCAGCAGCTTGTCCTTGGCGGCCGGCTTCGGGGCCTGCAGCAGCAGGTACTCGAGCACGGTCCACTCGCGCGGCCCCAGCTCCATGGTCTGACCGGCCAGGTTGACGCGGCGCAGTGCGGTGTCCATCTCCAGCGGTCCCAGGCTGAGCACCGCGGTGGTCGCGGCCTGCGAGCGCCGCAGCAGCGCACGCAGGCGTGCCAGCAGCTCGGGCAGCTCGAAGGGCTTGAGCATGTAGTCGTCGGCGCCGAGGTCCAGCCCCTGCACCCGGTCGTGCAGCGCGTCGCGCGCGGTCAGGATCAGCACCGGCATGGCCCAGCCCCGCGCGCGCAGCCGCTGGGTCAGCTCCAGACCGTTGATGCCGGGCAGTCCGATGTCGACGATGGCCAGGTCGAAGCTGTCGTTCTCCACCGCCTGCTCGGCCCGCTCGGCGCTGCCGACCCAGTCCACCGTGTAGCCGGCGTTGCTCAGCCCCAGCTTGATGCCGCTGGCGACCATCACGTCGTCTTCAACCAGCAGCAGCCTCATGGTCAGTGGCTTTTGATCATCGTGCCGAACGGCTGGTCACCCAGAACCTCCAGCAGCAGCGCGTGCGGCACGCGGCCGTCGATGATGTGCACCGCGTTCACGCCGCTCTTGGACGCGTCCAGCGCGCCGGCGATCTTGGGGATCATGCCGCCGCTGATGGTGCCGTCCTCGCACAGTTCGTCGATGCGGCGCGGCGTCAGCTCGGTCATCAGGTTGCCGGCCTTGTCCAGCACGCCGCGGATGTTGGTGAGCATCAGCAGCTTCTCGGCCTGCAGCACGGTGGCGAGCTTGGCGGCCACCACGTCGGCGTTGATGTTGTAGCTCTCGTTCTTCTCGCCGAAGCCGATCGGGCTGACCACGGGAATGAACTGGTCATCCTGCAGTGCCTTCACCACCGAGGGATCAATGGACACGATGTCGCCGACCTGGCCCACGTCGTGTTCGCGGCTCGGATCCTGCGTGTCGGCCAGGCGCAGCTTCTGGGCGCGGATCATGGCGCCGTCGCGGCCCGTCAGACCCACGGCCTTGCCGCCAGCGGCGTTGATCAGGCCCACGATGTCCTGCTGCACCTCGCCGCCCAGCACCCACTCGACCACCTCCATGGTCTCGGCGTCGGTCACGCGCATGCCCTGGATGAACTCGCCCTTCTTGCCCAGGCGCTGCAGCAGGGTCTCGATCTGCGGGCCGCCGCCGTGCACCACCACCGGGTTGATGCCGACCAGCTTGAGCAACACCACGTCTTCAGCAAAGTCCTGCTGCAGGGCCGGGTCGGTCATGGCGTTGCCGCCGTACTTGATGACCATGGTCTTGCCGTGGTACTTGCGGATGTACGGCAGGGCCTGCGCGAGCAGCTCGGCCTTCTCGCGCGGCTGGATGTGGGACAGATCGACGGGGGTGTGGTTGGGGCTGGTCATGGCGGGTGGGTGGAGAGAACGGGAACCCCGAAATTCTAGGTCCCCACCCGCCCGATCCCCAAGGTCAGAAATGAATGCCGCGCATCATCTGCTGCATCGCGATGGCTTCCGGCGACAGCTGGGGCTTCGCCCCCTTCTCTCCCTTGGCGGCCGAGGAGTCGGGGAACATGCGGAAGCTGGTGTTCATCACGATCTGCGCGATGCGCGGCACGAAGGCGTGCAGCACCTGACCGGTCACCCCCAGGCGCGTGGCGATGCGCACCGGCTTGAAGATGCAGGCCTGCGCGATCATGTCGGCCGCCTCTTCGGGCGAGAGCGTGGGCACGTTCTTGTAGATCTGCGTCGGTGCGATCATGGGCGTGCGCACCAGCGGCATGTTGATGGTCGTGAACGAGATGCCCTGGTCGGCGAACTCGGACGATGCGCAGCGGGTCCACGCATCCAGCGCCGCCTTGCTGGCCACATAGGCCGAGAAGCGCGGCGCGTTGGTCAGCACGCCGATGGAGCTGATGTTCACGATGTGACCCTTGCGCTTGGCCACCATGCCCGGCAGCAGGCCCATGGTCACGCGCAGGCAACCGAAGTAATTGAGCTGCATCGTGCGCTCGAAATCGTGGAAGCGGTCGTAGCTGCTTTCGATGGCGCGGCGGATCGAACGGCCGGCGTTGTTGATCAGGAAATCCACGCCGCCGTGGTTCTGGATCAGCACCTGCACGAAGCGGTCGCAGTCGGCCATGTCGGCGATGTCGGCCGGGTAGGCGATGAACTGGTAACCCTTGGCCCTGGCTTCGGCGCAGGCCTCGTCGAGCTTGTCCTGGTCGCGGCCGCAGATGATGGTGACCGCACCCGCCTCGGCGAACTTGTGCGCCGCCGCCAGGCCGATGCCCGAGCTGCCGCCGGTGACCAGCACCACCTTGCCCGCCACGGTGCCGCGCAGGCTGCGGTCGATGTGCAGGTCCGGGTCGAGATGTCGCTCCCAGTAGTCCCACAGGCGCCAGGCGTAGTCCTTGAGATCGGGGCAGGCGATGCCGCTGCCCTTGAGCGCGGCCGTGGTCTCGCGGCAGTCGAAGCGCGTGGGGTAGTTGACGAAGGTCATCATGTCCTCGGGCAGCCCGAGGTCCTGCATCACCGCGCGGTAGACGCGGCGCACCGGCGCCAACGCCATCAGACCTTTCTTCACGCTCTTGGGGATGAAACCCAGCAGCGCGGCGTTGACGAACAGATTCATCTTGGGCGCGTGCGCCGCCTTGCTCAGGATGTCGAGCACGTCACCGACGCGGTAGCCCATCGGGTCGACCAGGTGGAAGCAGCCACCGCTGCCGCGCTTCTGGTGGCTGATGTGGTCCAGCGCGTTGACCACGAAGTCCACCGGCACGATGTTGATGCGCCCGCCTTCGAGGCCCACGCTGGGCATCCAGGGCGGCAGGATCTGGCGCATGCGCTGGATGAGCTTGAAGAAGTAGTAGGGCCCGTCGATCTTGTCCATCTCGCCGGTGCGGCTGTCGCCGACCACGGCCGCCGGCCGGTACACCGTCCATGGCAACTTGCATTCGTGGCGCACGATCTTCTCGCTCTCGTGCTTGGTCATGAAATACGGATGGTCCAGTCCCTCGGCCTCGTCGAACATGTCCTCGCGGAACACGCCTTCGTACAGGCCCGCCGCGGCGATCGACGACACATGGTGGAAGTGGCCGGCACCAATCGCCTTGGCGAACTCGACGGTATTGCGCGTGCCGTCCACATTGACGACGATCTGGCTCTCGGCATCGGCCTCCAGGTCGTACACCGCGGCCAGGTGGTGGAAGTGGTCGATCTGGCCCTTGAGCGCCTTGATGTCCTCGGCGCTCACGCCCAGCTTTTTCGCCGTCAGGTCACCGAACACCGGGATGGCCCGGGTCGCGCCCACGCCCCAGAACTCGCGCAACCCTGCCACCTTGCCCGCACTTTCCTTGCGCAGCAGGAAGTGCACCACCGCGCCCTTGCGCTCCAGCAGTTTCTTGACGAGCCGTTTGCCGATGAAGCCGGTGGCGCCGGTGACGAAATAGTGCATCGAGGTACTCCTGGATTTGTGGGTATCGGGAACAACCGTTCATTGTTCACCACTAGCCGATGGCGCCGGTTCAGCACAAACCCGTGGCGCGCACCCCAGTTTTTAGTCGCTGGCCCCTACACAGGCATGGCGCCACAGCCGTACAGTCCCATCACCCTGAGGCATTGCCACGCCTCCATCCCGATCCACCCCGTTCACGGAGCTCCCATGGTCACCAAGACTCGCAAATCCGGCACCGCCAGCACTGGTGCATCCGCCACCGCATCGCCGCTGTCCGGCGCGATCAAGGACTCTGCCCAGCAGATCTGGCTGGCCGGCCTCGGCGCTTTCTCCAAGGCCCAGGCCGAAGGCGGCAAGGCCTTCGAGACCCTGGTCAAGGAAGGCCTGTCGATCCAGCGCAAGACCCAGGCTGTCGCCGAAGAACGCCTCAACGAAGCCACGCAGCGCATGACCAACATGGCCAGCGACATCGGCAGCAAGGCCGCCGGCCAGTGGGACAAGCTGGAGAACATCTTCGAGGAGCGGGTGGCCAAGGCCCTGAACAAGCTGGGCGTGCCCTCGGCGCGCGACATCGAGGCGCTGATCGAGCGCATCGACGCCCTCAGCGCCGCCGTGGCCGGCGAGGGTGGCAAGACCGTGAAGACCGCCGCACCGCGCAAGACCGCCGCACCGAAGGCCGCGTCCAAAGCCGCCACAAAGACCAGTGCGAAAACGGCCAGCGCCAAGCCCGCCCGCAAGGCACCTGCGCGCGCCAAGAAGGCGGCCTGAGCGCCGGGGCCATGCGCCGCTTGGCTGAGCAGGAAGGGGCGCATTGCGCCCTTTTTTTTCGTCCGCGCGGGCTGCTGCAACGCAACACCTGCCGCCTTCGTGGCGGTCTACACTCGACCGCATGACGCCTTCCCGCCCCCGTTCGACACGGCGTTCCCGCCACGCCCCCCGCATCGCGCTGGCCTTTGCCGGCGGCGGGCCGCTGGGTGCGATCTATGAGATCGGCGCTTTGTGTGCCCTGGAAGACAGCCTGCACGGACTGGACTTCAACGGCTGCGACCACTACATCGGCGTGTCGGCCGGCGGCTTCATCGCCGCGGGACTGGTCAACGGCATCACGCCGCGCCAGCTGTGCGACTCCTTCATCGAGGACCGGCTGGGCGACGACCACTTCGATCCCGCCTGGCTGATGCGCCCGGCCTGGCGCGAGTTCATCGAACGGGCGCAGCGGGTTCCGGCGCTGATGGGCGGTGCTCTGTGGGCCTGGGCCGCCCAGGGCAAGCGTTTCACCAACGCCTTCGAGCGCATGGGCGCCGCGCTGCCCACCGGCGTGCTGGACAACGAAGGCATCCACGAACAGATCCAACGCCTGTTCAGCAAACCCGGCCGCAGCAACGACTTCCGCCAGCTGCGCGCCCGCCTGACCCTGGTGGCCACCGAGCTCGACACCGGCGAGGCCACACCCTTCGGACGCCCGGGCTGGGACCATGTGCCGATTTCGCGCGCCATCCAGGCCAGCGCCGCCCTGCCCGGTCTGTTCCCGCCGGTGGTCATCGACGGCCGGCACTACGTGGACGGCGCGCTGAAAAAGACCGTGCACGCCACGGTGGCTCTGGACGAGGGAGTGGACCTGCTGCTGTGCCTGAACCCGCTGGTGCCGTTCCACGCCGGCGCCGCCAGCGAACACATTCCTTCCCTGGTCGAAGGCGGGCTGCCCACGGTGATGAGCCAGACCTTCCGCTCAATGATCCATTCCCGCCTGGCGCTGGGCTTCAGACACTACGAGCGCAGCTACCCGGGCACCGACATCGTGCTGATCGAACCCGACCAGCGCGACGCCGAGCTGTTCTTCGCCAACACCTTCAGCTACCGCCAGCGCCGCGAACTGGCCGAGCACGCCTTCCAGCAGACCCGCCAGCTGCTGCGCGACCGCGCCGGCCACCTGGGCCCCATGCTGGCGCGGCACGGCATCGCACTGGACGAGGCCGCCCTGCACGACGCGCACCGGCGCCTGCTGCCCGCAGAGCCGGTGCGGCGAGAAACGGCCCTGGAGCGGCTGGACAGCGCCCTGGACACCCTCGAACAACGGCTGCAGACGCAGCGCGCCTGACATGACCCGCAAAGCCCCCCGCCGCACGGCCGAACGCATTCTGGAAGTCACCCTCGCGCTGTTCAACCGCTTCGGCGAGCCCAACGTCTCCACCACGCTGATCTCCTCCGAACTGGGCATCAGCCCGGGCAACCTGTACTACCACTACCCGGCCAAGGACGAGCTGATCAACTCGCTGTTCGAGCGCTACGAGAAGGCGCTCAACGAACTGCTGCAGGCCAGCGACGGCGTGCGCAATGTGGAGGACGCCTGGTTCTTCCTGCACTCGCTGTTCGAAATAGTCTGGGAATACCGCTTCCTCTACCGCGACCTCAACGACCTGCTGTCCAAGAACCGGCTGCTGGAGACGCGCTTCCAGGCCGTGCTCAAGAACAAGATCCGTTCGGTGCGCAGCCTGCTCAGCGGCATGTCGCGCGCCGGCGCCATCGACCTCGATGCGCGGGAACTCGAACCCACGGCCAACTGCATGGTGGTGCTGCTGACCTACTGGCTGAGCTTCGAGTACGTGCGCGACCCGCGCCATGCGCTGGAGCCGGACAACGCGCAGGCGGCGCTGCTGCGTGGTGCGCAGCACGTGCTCAATGTGCTGACACCTTACCTCGAAGCCGGCCAGCGCCAGCATCTGCTGCAGCTCACGGGCGCCTACCGCACGGCGCCCTGAGCCCGGGGCCGCCGCCTGGGCCTATTGGGGCGGGCTGCGGCGCAGCCCGTCCACCGCCTGGAACAGGGCCTGGCGGGCCTGGGACACCACCTGGGCGCGCCAGTCGTCGGTGTCGACATAGAACGCGTCCCGCACCCGTTTCTGGATCACGGTACGCAGGCCGGCCGGGGCATCCGGGTGCAGGCGCATCCACTGGTCGCCGCGCAGGGCGTTGAGGACATCCAGCAGCGGCAGGGTGCCGTATTCCAGCGCGATCCCGGTGTATTGGGCCTGCGGGCACTCTTCGTAAACCGCGTTCCACATCAGGCCCGTCAGGCGGGCCGAGGCGGAACTGCCGTCGTAGATCGAGGTCACGGGCGTCTGGCCGTCGCCACCCCACCAGGCGCGGGCGCGCTGCAGGGCCGCGTCGTCGTCGCGGCAGGCGAAGATGCGCTCGCCCAGGCCGCTCGGGCCCAGCCCGGTGTGCAGGTCGATCCAGGCGATGTAGCGCGCGCTGCGCCCATGTTCGCGCAGCACCTCGCGCAGCGTGCGGTGGCTCCAGGTCGGCGCCGTGCCGCCGAAGAACAGACCATCGGGGTGGCTGTGCTGGCCCTGGGAGACCGCGCTCTGGTACGCGCCCAGCCCCTTGCGCCCGATGAAGTGTGCGATGACCGCCTCGTTCTCGGCCACGGGCGGCCAGACCGCCGGCAGCAGGAACGGGTGCAGTTCGTCATAGGCCGGGTTCGCCGGCAGGGGTTGAGAGAAGTCCTGGAAGTTGCGGTTGAGATCGACGTTGTCCTCGGTCACCCGGCGCAGGTGCGAGAACCCGTAGGGATTGAGCGCGTGGATGTACAGCACCGCCACACCGGCGGCGCGGGCGTGCGCGCGCCAGTCGGCGTCGTGGGTGGCAAACACCTGGATGCCCGAGCCACAGAACCCTTCCACGCCGTGGCAGGCGCTGCTCACGACCAGGAGTCGCTCGGCATCCGGCGGTCCGTCCAGGGCCACGTCCATGGCCAGGGTTTCCTGGTCGCGCCCGGGCAGCGGGTGGTTGTGGCTGCGGATGGCCATGCCGGCGGCGGCGGCCCCCTCCAGAAACTGCACGCGGGCCCGGGCATAGGACGACGCGAAAGCGGACTGGGGATTGATCATGCGGCGTCCTTGCGCGGTTGCGACAGCCACTGCTCGGCCAGCCGCACCCAGTAGGTCGCGCCCAGCGGGATCAGGTCGTCGTTGAAGTCGTAGCTCGGGTTGTGCAGCGTGCAGGGGCCGCCGCCGTGGCCGATCTCGCGGTGCGCGCCCTCGCCGTTGGCGATGAAGATGTAGCAGCCTGGCCGCGCCTGCAGCATGTAGGCGAAGTCTTCGGCCCCCATGGTCGGCTCCTGCACCAGCACCTGGTCGGCGCCGACGATGCCGGCCAGCACCTCGCGCACGAACGCGGTCTCGGCCGGGTGGTTGACGGTCGGCGGGTAGTTGCGGCGGAACTGGAACTCGCAGCTGGCGCCGAAGGCGGCGCAGGTGTGCTCGGCGATCTCCTGCATGCGCCGCTCGATCAGGTCCAGCACCTCGTAGGTGAAGGTGCGCACCGTGCCCTGGATCTCGCAGCTGTCGGGCACCACATTGGTCGCTTCGCCGGTGTGGATCATGGTCACGCTGATCACGCCGGCGTCCACCGGCTTCTTGTTGCGCGAGATGATGGTCTGGAAGGCCTGCACCATCTGGCAGGCCACGGGCACCGGGTCGATGCCGTTGTGCGGCAGCGCGGCGTGCGAGCCCTTGCCGCGGATGACGATGTGGAACTCGTTGCTGGAAGCCATCACCGGGCCGGCGCTGGCGGCAAAACTGCCCACCGGCAGGCCCGGCCAGTTGTGCATGCCGAACACCGCCTCGACCGGGAACTGCTCGAACAGGCCGTCCTTGATCATCTCGCGGGCACCGCCGCCGCCCTCTTCGGCCGGCTGGAAGATCAGGTAGACCGTGCCGTCGAAGTTCCGGTGTTTCGAGAAGTGCTGCGCCGCCGCCAGCAGCATGGCGGTGTGGCCGTCGTGGCCGCAGGCGTGCATCTTGCCGGCGTGCTGGCTGGCGTGCGCGAAGTGGTTGTGCTCCTGCATGGGCAGCGCGTCCATGTCGGCGCGCAGGCCGATGGCACGGCCACAGGCCCCGCCGTCGCGGCCGTGCACGATGCCGACCACACCGGTGGTGCCCATGCCACGGTGCACCGGGATGCCCCACTCGGTCAGTTTGGCGGCGACCACCTCGGCGGTGCGCACCTCTTCAAAACAGAGCTCGGGATGGGCGTGGATGTCGCGGCGCACGGCGGCGATGGCCGCGGACTGGGTCAGGATGGAGTCGATCAGCTGCATGGTGTCCTCATCTGCAAACGGCCATGGTAGCCATGCACGGCCCTGGAGACAGGTCCGTTCGCGACAACCCGGACCGGACCGGGGATGTCGGCCCTGCCCGCGTCAGCGGCGCACCCGGCCGTCTTCGGTCAGCAGGGTCAGTTCGACGAAGCGGGAGCCGGCGTGCTTCTGCGGCCCGAAGTCCAGCGGAAATCCACCGATGCTCACATCCTTCATGCCCCCGATGGCATCGATGAAGGCCTCCCGGCCGGCACCTCGGGCGCGCTTGAGCCCCTCCACCAGCACCTTCGCGGCCACAAAGCCTTCGATGCCGGAGTAGTTGGGCGCCACACCGCGCTGGTCCTTGAGCGCCGCCAGGTACTCGCCCGAGATAGGCATTGCAGGCGAATAGGGAAAAGGCATCACCTGGCTGACCGCCACACCCTTGGCGACCGCCCCCAGTTCGTCCAGCAGCGCCTGCGTACCCACGAAGGAGACGTTGTAGAAGTTGCCTGGGTAGCCCTGCTGGCGCGCCAGCCGGATGAAGGTGGCACAGGCCTTGTACGAACCGATCTGCACGATGGCCTCGGGCTTGACGGCCATGATGTCCTTGAGCGCCGGCGCCACCTCGTTGCTGTTGCGCTCCACCGTTCCCACCGCCGCCGGCTCCATGTTGAGCGCCTGCAGGGCGCGCTCGACACCTTCGAGCCCGGCCTTTCCGTAGGCGTCGTTCTGGTAGAACACCGCCACCCGCTTGACGCCGATCGAGGTGACCTGCTTGACGATGGCGGCGGTTTCGTCAAAGTACGAGGCCCGCACATGAATGGCGTAGCGGTTGAACGGCTCGCGCAGGGCCTGCGCCCCGGTGAAGGGCGCAAAGAAGGGCAGCTTGGCTTCAGTGGCCAGCGGCAGGGCGGCGAGGCTGGTGGGGGTGCCGACGTAGCCGAACAGGGCGAATACGCCGTCGGCGATGAACTGCCTGGTGTTGGCCACGCAGCGCTCCGGATCGTAGCCATCGTCCAGCCGCTTGAGTTCGATGCGGCGCCCGTTGACGCCCCCGGAGGCATTGACCTGGTCAAAGTACAGCTGGGCCCCCAGGTTGAACTGCAGCCCCAGCTGCGCGGACGGCCCGGTGAACGGCGCCGACTGTCCCAGCACGATGGCCCCCGATCCGCCAGCCGCCTGGGCCCACGCGGAACCGGCCACGCCGGCCAGGGTAGAAGCGCCCAGACAGGCGCCCAAGGAAGAAAGAACCCGACGACGTTGCATCCAGTGACTCCTGATATGCTTTTTTGAGCTGGTCGGATGTCACCTCGTTCGTAACAGGGCGTCACCAGACTTGCGAAGCCTACTACATAGGCCCCGCCCCGCCTATACGCCATTCACCGCATTTCATGGCCCACAACCCCAACGAATTCACGGTCCGGGGCGCTTGCCCCCACGACTGCCCCGACACCTGTGCCCTGGTCACCACCGTGGTGGACGGCAAAGCCGTGCGCGTGGCCGGCAACCCGGCACACCGCCACACCGACGGCGCGCTGTGCACCAAGGTATCGCGCTACCCCGAACGCACCCACCACCCCGAACGCATCCTCGCGCCGCTGCGCCGCACCGGCCCCAAGGGCAGCGGGCGGTTCGAGCCCATCGGATGGGACGAGGCACTGGATGACATCGCCGCGAGGCTGAAAGACATCGCCGCGCGCAACCCGCAGGCCATCGTGCCCTACAGCTACGCCGGCACCATGGGTCAGGTGCAGAGCGAGGGCATGGCGGCGCGCTTCTTCAACAGGCTCGGCGCCTCCTTCCTGGACCGCACGATCTGCGCGGCCGCCGGCGGCGAGGCCCTGGTGCACACCCTGGGCGGCAAGCTGGGCATGAAGGTCGAGCACTTCGCCGAGGCCAAGCTGATCCTGATCTGGGGCAGCAACTCCATTGCCAGCAATCTGCATTTCTGGCGCCTGGCGCAGCAGGCCAAGCGTGACGGCGCGCGCCTGGTATGCATCGACCCGCGCCGCAGCGAAACCGCCGACAAGTGCCACGAGCACATCGCGCTGCGCCCCGGCACCGACGCTGCACTGGCGCTGGCGCTGATGCACGAACTCATCAGGAACGACTGGCTGGATCACGACTACATCGCCCGCCACACCCTGGGGTGGGAGCAGCTGCGCGAACGCGCCCTGCAGTGGCCGCCCGAGCGTGCGGCCGAGGTTTGCGGCATCCCGGTCGAACAGATCGAACGGCTGGCGCGCGACTACGGCACCACGAAGCCGGCCGCCATCCGCCTGAACTACGGCATGCAGCGCGTGCGCGGCGGCGGCAACGCGGTGCGCGCCATCGCCTGCCTGCCGGCGCTGACCGGCGCCTGGCGCCACCGCGCGGGCGGTCTACTGCTCTCGGCCTCGGGCCACTTTCCTGTCGACCGCGCCGCGCTGCACCGCCCCGACCTGCTGGCCGGCCGCACGCCACGCACCATCAACATGGTCACCATCGGCGACGATCTGCTGCGCGAATCCTCGCCAGCGTTCGGCCCGAAGATCGAGGCGCTGATCGTCTACAACAGCAACCCGGTGGCGGTCGCGCCCGAGTCGCCCAAGGTGGTGGCGGGCTTCGCGCGCGAGGACCTGTTCACCGTGGTGCTCGAACACTTCATGACCGACACCGCGGACCACGCCGACATCGTGCTGCCCGCCACCACCCAGCTGGAGCACTGGGACATCCACACGAGTTACGGCCACACCGACGTGCTGCTCAACCGGCCCGCCATCGCGCCGGTCGGGCAGGCGCGACCCAACACCGAGGTGTTCCGCCAGCTGGCGCGGCGCATGGGCTTCGACGAGCCCTGCTTCGCCGACGACGATGAAACCCTGTGCCGCCAGACCTTCGGCGACCGGGTGGACTTCCAGCAACTGCTGGACCAGGGTTTCGCCACGCTGCCGGTGCCCGAGGCCCCGTTCGCCGAGGGTGGCTTCCCGACGCCCTCCGGCAAATGCGAGTTCTTCAGCGCACGCCTGGCGGCGCAGGGGCTGGACGGCCTGCCCGACCACGTGCCCAACCACGAGCCGGCCGGCAGCGACCCGCGCCACCCGCTGGCCATGATCTCGCCACCCGCCCGCAACTTCCTCAACTCCAGCTTCGTGAACGTGAAGAGCCTGCGCGACATCGAAGGCGAACCACTGCTGGAGATCAGCGCGGCCGACGCCGCCCCGCGCGGCATCGCCGACGGTGACCTGGTGCGGGTGTTCAACCAGCGCGGCAGCTACCGCTGCACCGCGCGCCTCTCGACCCGGGCACGCGAGGGCGTGGTCAACGGACTGGGCATCTGGTGGCGCAAGCTGGGCCTGGACGGCAGCAACGTGAACGAACTGACCAGCCAGAAGCTCACCGACCTGGGCCGTGCACCGGTGTTCTACGACTGCCTGGTGCAAGTGGAAAAGGGATGACCCCCCCTGCGCCGCCTCACGGCTTCCTCCCCGCAGGAAGGGACCGCGCCAGAGGCCCGGCGAAGCCGGTTCCTCGGCGCGTGCTGGTGGTGTGTTGCCTGGCGGGTTTGCTGTCCGGTTGCGCTTCGTCCGACGCCGGCCCCGGCTACTACTGGCAATCGGTCACCGGCCACCTGAAGCTGATGCACGCGGCGCGGCCGGTGCAGGACTGGCTGGACGACCCGGCCACACCACCCGCGCTGCAGCACAAGCTGCAGCTCACGCAGCGCATCCGCACCTTTGCGGTCACCGAACTGGGTCTGCCCGACAACGCCAGCTACCGGCGCTATGCCGACCTGCAGCGCAAGGCGGCGGTCTACAACGTGGTCGCCGCGCCCGCGCTGTCGCTGCGGCTGCAGCAGTGGTGCTTCCCGGTGGCCGGCTGTGTCGGCTACCGGGGCTACTACGACGAGGACGAGGCCCGGGCGTTTGCGGCCGGGCTCGGCAGCGACCTGGACGTGGCGATCTACCCGGTGCCCGCCTACTCCACGCTGGGCTGGATGAACTGGGCCGGCGGCGACCCCCTGCTCAACACCTTCATCGGCTACCCCGAGGGTGAGCTGGCACGGCTTATCTTTCACGAGCTGGCCCACCAGGTGGCCTACGCCTCCGGTGACACCGTGTTCAACGAGTCCTTCGCGACGGCGGTCGAGCGCATCGGCGGCGCGCGCTGGCTGGCCCAGGCCGACGAGACAGCGCGCCAGACCTACGCCGGCTTCGATGAGCGCCGCAAAACCTTTCGTGCGCTGACGCGCGAGACCAGGGAACGGCTGCAGGCACTCTACGACGACGCCACGCTCGACGACACCGCCAAACTGGCCCGCAAGGCCCAGGTGCTGCACGACTTCCGCCAGCGCTACGCCGGCCTGCGCCGAGGCTGGGGCGGCTACAAGGGCTACGACGCCTGGGTCGCCCGGGCCAACAACGCCAGCTTCGGTGCCCAGGCCGCCTACGACCAGTGGGTGCCGGCATTCGAGGCGCTGTTCGAGCGCGAGGGCCGCGACTTTGCGCGGTTCTATGATGCGGTGCGCGCGCTGGCCCGCCAGACCGCGGCCGAGCGCCAGGCCGCCCTCCAGGCCCTCGATCCCGCCGCCCGGCCACCGTCAACCCTCTGAACAACGCGAACACCATGGCGAACATCCACATCCGGCGCAACCACCACCTCGGCATCTCCGGCGCACGCAAGGTGGCCTGGCAATGGGCCGAACAGGCCGAGGCCGAGTTCGACATGCAGTGCGCCTACGAAGAGGGTGTGGATTGCGACGAGGTGCATTTCTCGCGCACCGGTGCCAAGGGCACGCTGCGGGTCACGGCGGATCACTTCGAGCTGGACGCTCAGCTCGGCTTCCTGCTCGGCGCCTTCAAGGACCGCATCGAGAGCGAGATCGTCAAAAACCTGGACGAGCTGCTGGCGGCCAAGAAAAAGCCGGCGGCCAAAACGGCCACCGGCTCGAAGAAAAAGTAAGACAGGCCCCGCGCAGCAGCGGAGCGTGGGAGCTCAGCTCAGCGACGCGATCAGGTCGATGTACTGCTGCTGCGCATCGTCCTGAGACGTGCCCTTCAGGCCGTTCCAGGCGTCCCACTTGGCGCGGCCGACCATGTCACCGAAGCCGGGCTTCTTCTCGGTGTTGTCGCCCACCGTGCCCTGCTTGTACAGGCCGTAGATCTTGAGCAGCGTGGCGTTGTCGGGGCGCTCGCTGAGGTTCTTGGACTGGGCAACGGCGGCATCGAAGCGGGACTTGAGGTCGGACATGAAGGTCTCCGTGAGTGAGGGGGTGGCCCGGACCCGGGCTAGGGGAGGCCCGGTATCTTACGGTTGCGACTGCCCCCAGAATAGACGCCGCCACCCAATCACAACCAGCCCCCAACCCCGGGGCCTCGCAGGAGACACCATGGTCACGCGCATCCGCAAAGGCACGCCGAAATCCCCACCCGAGGGCCGCAGCACCCTGCAGTCGGTGGCCGGCGTCCTGGGCCTGGAGGGCGAGCGCATGAGCAAGGTGGACACCGCCTGGCTGCGCATGGACTCGGACACCAACCTGATGATGATCGTGGGCGTCTGGATCCTGCGACCCGGCATCACGCGCGAGGCGCTGGCTCAGCGGGTGCAGGACAAGCTGCTGGGCTACCGGCGCTTCCGGCAGACCGCCCAGCAGGACGCCGCCGGCGCCCACTGGCGCGACGACCCCGACTTCTCGCTCGACCGCCATGTGGTCACGCACACGCTGACCCGCCGCCGCGGTCAGGAAGCCCAGGCGGCGCTGCAGGCGCGCGCCGGCGCGCTGGCCATGGTGCCGCTGGACCCGGCGCACCCGCTGTGGCAGTTCGAGCTGATCGAGGACTACGAGGGTGGTTCGGCGCTGATCGCGCGCATCCACCACTGCATCGCCGACGGGATCGCGCTGATCAGCGTGATGATGAGCCTGGTCGATGGCGGCACCGAACCGCCCAAGCGAAAGCCCCGGTCGCACAAACAGGGGCTGGAGGCGGCCGAGGACTGGGTGGCCGACACGCTGATCCGCCCCTTCGGTGACATCGCCGCACGGGCGCTGGACGCCGCCGGTGGCGGGGCGGCGAAGTCGCTGTCGATGCTGGCGGCGCCGCAGCAAGGGCTCGGGGAAACACTGGACCAAGCCATGGAGGTGGCGCGCCTCGGAGGCCAGCTCGCCAGCGATCTGGCGGCACTGGCCCTCATGCCCGACGACTCACCCACGCGGCTCAAGGGCGCACCCAAGGGTGAAAAGCGGGTGGCCTGGTGCCAGCCCATCCCGCTGACCGAGGTCAAGGCCATCGGCAAGGCGCTCAACTGCTCGGTCAACGACGTGCTGCTCAGCTGCGTGGCGGGCGCGATCGCCGGCTACCTGCGCCACCATGGCGACGACCCGGCAGGCAAGGAGATCCGCGCCATGGTGCCGATCAACCTGCGGCCGATGGAGGACGCCTGGAAGCTGGGCAACCGCTTCGGCCTGATCCCGCTGGTGCTGCCCGTGGGCATCGCCAACCCGATCGAGCGCGTGTACGCGGTGCGCGCGCGCATGAACGCGCTCAAGGGCAGTCTGCAGCCGCTGCTGACCTTCGGCCTGCTGTCGGTAGCGGGCCTGCTGATCAAGCCGGCGCAGGACGCGATGCTCAGCCTGTTCGGCCGCAAGACCACCGCCGTGATGACCAATGTGCCCGGTCCCGGCGAGAAGCTGAAGTTCTGCGGCGCGACGCTGGAGCAGACCATGTTCTGGGTGCCACAGACCGGCACGGTGGGCCTGGGCGTCTCCATCCTGAGCTACGGCGGCGGCGTGCAGTTCGGCGTGATCGCCGACAGCGCGCTCTGCCCCGACCCGCAGCGCATCATCGACGCCTTCGAACCGGAATTTGCGCAACTGCTGGCCGTGACCCTGATGCTGCCCTGGGGCGAGGTCTAACCGAACCGCTTGTGGGCGATTTCGAGCAGGCCGTCGAAAATGAGGCTGTCCACCAGCTCGCAGGGCGTGGACATGCTGGGCGCCATCTTCCAGCCCGCGCCGCCGGTCATGTAGCAGACCGGGTCTTCGCCGCAATGGCCGCGCAGGTTGTCCCACATGCGCTGCACCGCACCGGCGATGGCGAAGGTGCCACCGCTGGTGAGGGCGTCGCTGGTGTTGGTCGGGAAGTCGCGCACCTCGCCGGTGGGCACGTGCAGCCCGGCGGTGCCGGACTCCAGCGCGCGCAGCATGATGCCGTGGCCGGGCAGGATGATGCCGCCCAGGAAGCGGCCGGCCGAATCGATCGCCTCGACCGTCACCGCGGTACCGACCATGACCACGATGCAAGGCCTGGCCGGCCCCTTCTGCAGCAGGCGCTGGCGCGCGCCGATCATCGCAACCCAGCGGTCGGAACCGAGGCGGGCCGGGTGGTCGTAGCCGTTGCTCAGACCCGCCTCCGACGCGCTGGACACCACCCACTGGGGCGTCACGTCCCACTGTTCGAGCTGTTCCTCGACCCGCCGCTTCACAGCGTCGCCCGCCACGATGCAGCCCAGCACCCGGGTGGGTGCGGACAGGCTGCTCCAGTCGCCCTCGGCCAGTTTCTCGATGTTCTCCAGGAACTGTGCACCATGCGCCAGCAGGCGCCCTCCCACACGGGGGGCGTCGTACAGCGCCCATTTCAATCGCGTGTTGCCAACATCCAGCGCCAGTAAAGTCATGCGGAAGATTATGAACAAGGCCTGGCAGGCACTTTGCGGCGATGCAGCATCCTCATCGCGACCTCACCGGCGTCAGATCAACCCGATCCAGCAGGCCCGTTGCACCGCAGAGAGCTTGTTGTCGGTCTTGAGTTTGGCCATGGCATTGGCCAGGTGGTAGTTGACGGTGCGCTCCGAGCAGTCCATGCGCTGCGCGGTTTCGCGCGCGGTCAGGCCTTCGAAGGCGTAGTTCAGGCTCTCCTGCTCGCGGGGGCTGAGCGTGACCCGCTGCTCGGCGATGGCGCGGCGCAGCATCGGCCAGATGTTGTAGGCCGACCAGGCCAGTGCCGCGGCCTCGGAGCGGTCCGCGAAGGCCCGGGGGCTGAACATGAAGCACTCGAACGCGCGCCCCGCCGGCAGGCTGAAGGCCACCCGCACCAGGGTCTGGTGCCCGTGGGCCAGCCAGAGCCTGCGCCAGCGGCTGGACGGCTCGGCATAGGCCGCCTTGGAAATGTCCTGCCAGGCCACCAGGGGTGCATCGCTGTCGCGCCAGCTGGCGCCAAAGTCGGTGCTGGCGGCCAGGGCCTCCGCGGCACCGAGCAGGCGCGGCGGATGCACGGCCAGCACCTCGCGCTCGTCCCGCCCCCCCATCGGATTGGGCCCCATCACCAGCACCGCCTCGACCCCGGAGTCGCGCAAGGCGCGAACCCAATCGGCCAAAATGGCGTCCACGCCCACGCTGTCAAAGTTGACAGGAAGGGTCATGACGGGCGACGCCCCGTTGCCGGGACAATGGACCCGCCCGCCACAAGACCACGGGCTGGCAACGTCGGTCGACGCTGGAAGGAATACATGTTGCAGTGGGACCGTCTCAGGGTTCACAACGCCAGGCTGAGGTTCTGGCGCTGGGTGGTGGACGAAATTGTCCATGCACCTCTGGAGCCTATTTTGCATCCTTCGACGGCCCGCCTCCAGTGGCTGGGCGTCTTCACCTTCGGCGGCCACTTCATCTTCGGGTGGCTGTGGGGCCAGGCCCTGCCGCAGCCCTACGAGCTGTTTGCGGTGCGCGTGGTGCTGGCCCTGACGGGGCTGCTGCTGCTGCATCCGCGCGTGAACCGGGACCTGCAGTCCAAGACCAGCGTCTGGGTGTACGGACTGATCTTCTGGCTGCAGCTGCCGCTGTTCTTCGGATGGATGTTCCTGATGAACGAGGGCAACAAGGTCTGGCTGGCCAGTGTGTGCAGCATGATCCTGATCTATTTCCACATCACCGACTGGCGCCTGGCCTCGCTGGGCTGCATCACCGGGTTCGCAGTCGCCGCGGGCCTGTTCCTGCTCACCGGCACGCAGCAGACCTGGGTCGGCATCGAGCCCGAGAACCTCACCCTGATCGGCTTTGCCCTGGGCATGAGCCTGATGCTGGGCATGTCGGGCGCCAACCTGCGCCGGGTCCGGCTGATCAACACGCTCAGCACCATGGGCGTGATGGCGCACGAGCTGCGCACGCCGCTGGCCACGGTGAACCTGGTCGGCGACGTGCTGCGTGGCCTGGCCCAGCACGACGTGCCCGAACCCAAGCGCAAGAAGCTGGAGGAGCTGGCGCAGCGGCTGCAGAACCTGGTGCGCAGCATGAACCGGCAGATCGACACCCAGATCTCCAACGCGCAGCTGCTGAGGCTGCCCCGGCCCACCGCCCATCTCACCGCGTTCGAACTGGTGCAGGACGTGCTCGGCCAGTACCCGTTCCGCTCACCGCGCGAGCGCGAATGCGTGCAGCTGGCGCTGGAAGAGGACTTCGGCTTCCTGGGGTCTCGTGCCCAGTTTTCACAGGTTCTGGTCAACCTGATCAAAAATGCCATGCATGCGCTGGCCGCATCCGGAGACGCCCCCAAGCCGGGCGACCTGCGCGTGGAGGTGACGGTCAAGGACGGGCTGGGCAGGATCGTGGTGACCGACAAGGGCACCGGCATTCCGCTGCAGAAACAACACCGCATCTTCGAACCCTTTTTCTCACTGCAGAGCAGTGTCGGCAACGGACTGGGGCTGACGTTCTGCAAAAACGTGGTGGAGGCGTCGGACGGTCGGCTGCTCCTCCAGTCCCAACCCGGTCACGGTGCCTCGTTCACGATCGTGCTGCCCCTGCGGGACGAGCGTGCCCCCTTCATCCCGCCCACGAGCACACACTGAGCCATGGCCTTCAACTTTCCGCTGTACCACCGTTCGGGAAGCCTGATCTTTCTGGACGACGACATCGACTATCTGGAGATGCTGGGCATGGTCGTGCCCAGCTTTCTGCAGGTCGAACTGTTTTCACGACCGGCGGCTTTCATCGCCCGGATGAACGACGAGCCGGCGCGCTGGGAGGCCGACGCGGGGCACCACCTGCAGATGATCGACCGCTGGCGCCACGGCCACCATCTGCTTCCGCAGGTGCTGCGCTACTGGGGCTCCAACCCGGCGCGCTACCAGCTGGCACAAACCTGTGTGGTGGACTTCGCCATGCCAGGCATCGATGGCCTGAAGGTGCTCGAAACCCTGGTGGACTGGCCGGGCTCGCGCATCCTGCTGACCGGGCAGGCCGATGAGCAGATCGCGATCAAGGCCTTCAACAACGGCCTGATCGACCAGTTCATCCCCAAGCAGACGGCCGACATCGCCGGGCGCCTGATGACCACCCTTATCAAGCTGGCCCGGCGCGCCCATCCGCGGCTGAACACCGTCTGGCGCACGGCCATGCAGTCCCACCACCAGGCCCTGCTGGAAGTGCCATCCATCATGGAGGCGCTGCTGACCCGGGCCCGCTCGCACTGGATCGAGTACGTCGTGCTCGATGAACCCTTTGGCATGCTGGGCCTGACGCCGGAAGGCCTTTGCGAATGGCTGCAGCTGGAGCCCGCCTCCGGCCTGAAGGACGTGGCCGATCTGGCCCGGTCGGCGGGACTGGGGTTCGACGTCGTGCAGGCCATCCAGAAGGGGCTGCTGCTTCCGGCGGTCGAGCTGCACCAGCAGCTGGGCCTGCGCGGGCCGATCCGGACCGAAAAGGCCTTTGCGGTGGGCGACGACGGACAGCTCATCGGCGCCCTGTTCCCGCTGGCGGAGACCGACCTGCCGCTGCCGATCTACCCGTACCGCAACTTCCTGGACATGCAGGGCGTGCGGACCATTCAGGACAGCTGAGCACCACCGCGCTGGCGGCGGGCGGCCGCCCATTCCCAGGGCCGGACCCGGTCGGCGACCAGGCGCGCAGCCGACTCGACGTGTTCGAGCTCCGCCTCGGTCAGCGCCGAGTGCAGGGTCATCCGTGCCAGGGACCGGTTGCGGCTGGTGGCCGGTGCACCAAAGAACGCGGTGTGCACCCCCAGCGCATCCAGCTCGTCGCGCACCTGGATGGTGGCGGGCTCCGGCCCCGCTTCGAGCGCGATGATCTGCTCGGTGCCCTGGTCGATCGGATACCCCATACCGGTCAGCGCGCTGCGGATGCGCCGGGTCACCAGCCGCAGGTTCTCGCGCGCGGCGTCGGCCTGCTGCAGCACGTCCACCGTGGCCGCCAGGCCGGCCGCTTCGTGCGGCAACACGCAGGAGCTGAAGATGTTGGGGAAGCTGGAGGTGAGGATGTGGTAGCGCAGGCGGTCCGGCGCGGTGAAGAAGCCGGCCCGCCCCGCCATGGCCTTGGCCAGGCTCGCGGAGATGAAATGCACCCGGTCCGTCACCCCCAGCTGGGCGCACAGGCCGGCGCCCGATGGACCGTGGGTGCCCAGCGAGTGCGACTCGTCGACCAGGATCATCGAGCCGTGCCGCTCCACCACGTCGAGCATCTCCAGCAGCGGGCACACCGCGCCGGTGGTGCTGTAGACCGAGTCCACCGCCACCAGTCCCGGGCCGTGCCGGCTCATGAGCTTGTCCAGGTGCTGGGGGTCGTTGTGCCGGAACACCTGCGACGGCGCGCGGGCCGCGTGGGCACCTTCCCACAGCGAGGCGTGGGCCTGCCCGTCCAGGTACACCGGCGTCTCCGGATTGGCCACCGACTGGATCAGGCCGACATTGGCCGCGTAGCCGGACTGGCACACGAACCCGTCCTCCTTGCCCACCCAGCGCGCGAGCTTCAGTTCGAGGTTGCGGGTCGGGTGTTCGTCGTGCATGAACACCCCGGACTGCACGGCGAAACTGCCGCTGCGGGTCAGCGCCTCCACCTGGGCCCGCACGATGTCCGGATGGCCGGACACCGACAGGTAGTCGTTGCCGTCCAGGCGCACCGAGTTGGGGCCGGGGCGTGCGCCCTGCACCGCAAACCGACCCTGCCACAGGTCGTTCCAGCGGGGCACGAAATCCTTCTGGATCCGCGCCTCCAGCGCGGCCGTCAGGCGGGGAGAAGGACGTTGCGCTTCAAGGGTGTGGTCCAGCAGTTCCATGGGGTGCTCCTGTTAAAGAAGAACCCATTGAAAAAACTTGTAGGATGAAAATCGCCCCCTCCCTGTCAGCATTAGCAGGGGTGGTTACGCTTTCTTCTCAAGTCTGACGCTGTTTATCCGATAAGCGGCGCGCCAGCGGATGGCAGCGGTCTCTCTGATCTCAGTTCTGGCGCCAGGGCAGCCCGTGGTACCGCCAGCCGCCCTTGCGCCCGCGCTGGCCGTGGCCATCGGGATCACCCTCGAAGCCTTCGAGGATGTTGTAGGCCTCCAGGCCCAGTTCCGTGGCACGCCGCGCGGCCGCGACCGAGCGCACACCGCTGCGGCACAGCAGCACCAGCTTGCGTCCGCCGTCGGCGGCGGCGCGCACCGCCTCGTCGAACCCGGTGTTCATGGCCATGCCCGGCCACTGCTTCCAGGCCACCGGCAGCGCGCCGGGCACAAAGCCCACCCATTCGCGCTCGGCGTCGGTGCGCACATCCACCAGCACCGCCTCGCCCTGCTGCACCCACTGCCAGGCCAGCTGGGGCGACACATCGCCCGCGTAGCCGCCCTGCCCGGTGCGCGGCTGCATCAGCTGCACCCCGTCGGCGTCGTGGCGCAGCCCGGACGTGAGGTTGGCCGGCACGGCTTCATCGATGCGGCGCGGCCGGGGCAGGTTCAGGCTGTCCATGATGGCCACGAATTCGGCCTCGGTCTTGCCGGCCACGCGCGGGTTGCTGGTCTTCTCGTTGCCGATGGTGGACGAGGTGCGGCCCTGGTAGTCGTGCCCGGGCCAGACGGTGGTGTCATCGGGCAGCGCAAACAGCACTTGTGTGAGGCTGCGGTAGAGGTCGACCGCGCTGCCCGACTGGAAATCGGTGCGGCCACAGCCGCCGATCAGCAGCGCGTCGCCGGTGAACACATGGTCGCGCCAGAGGTAGCTCATGCTGCCGGCCGTGTGGCCCGGCGTGTGCAGGGCGCGCAGGCGCTCGGCACCGAACTCAAGCTCGTCGCCATCCTGCAGCTGCCGGCCCGCCGTGCCGATGCCGCAGCCCGCCGGCGCCGCCGTCCTGGCGCCCGCCAGCTCGGCCAGCTTGCCGGCGCTGGTGATGTGGTCGGCATGGGCATGGGTCTCCAGGGTCCAGACCAGGCGCAACCCGTATTCGCGCAGCACCGCCAGGTCGCGCTCGATCTGCTCGTCCACCGGGTCGATGATCACCGCCTCGCGCGTGGCCTGGTCGAACAGCAGGTAGGTGTAGGTGCTAGACGCCGGGTCGAACAGCTGGATGGGTTTCATGGCAGGACCTGAAGGGCGGTGGGTCAGGAAAAACGGGCCAGCATGTCGGCCACGTCGTCGGGCGGCACGTCGCCCTGGGCGATCACGCAGCCGACCATGGCAAAGAAGCTCTTGTCCAGGGCCTTGCGGGCGGCGGACAGCTGCTGGGCCACCGTCTCGCAGTCGGCGTCGGACTCCAGCAGTTTCTGGATGCCGCGCAACTGCCCTTCGACGCGCTTGAGGCGCAGCACCAGGGCACGTTTGCGTTCGGGGTCGTGGACGGTGGGCATCGGTTTCTTTCTCTCTGGGCGACGGCCGAAAGATTCTAGGCTTCCAGGCCTGGGCGGGCTTCCCCCATGGTGTATCCGGGCAGCCTGCGTTAACATTCGAATTTACGTTTACGTAAACGTCAATCAACCATACGGACATCTTCATGAACACCCGGAACGGCAAAGACCAGGCGCTTTTTCAGGCGCTGCACGCACCGGCGGACAGCCCCTGGGCCCGGTGGCAGGTCGGGCCGGGCCGGCGCCAGGTTCGGCTGAAGGACTTTGACCCTGGGGACAAGCCCTTCTCGAAGGGCAGCAAGGCCGAGGACCAGGCCCGGGTGCTGGCCCTGGCGCGCGAGATCGACGGGCTGCAGAACCTGTTCTACGCCGATGGCCGGCACAAGCTGCTGGTGATCCTGCAGGGCACCGACACCTCGGGCAAGGACGGCACCATCCGCGGCGTGTTCGGCCAGACCAGCCCGCTGGGCGTGCACACCGTGGGCTGGAAAGCGCCCACCGAGCCCGAGCGCGCGCACGACTACCTCTGGCGCATCCACCAGCAGGTGCCGGCCGCGGGCCACATCACCGTGTTCAACCGCAGCCACTACGAGGACGTGCTGGTGCCGGTGGTCAACGGCTGGATCACGCCGGAGCAGACCAAGCAGCGCTACCAGCACATCAACGACTTCGAGCGCCTGCTGGCCGAGACCGGCACCGTGGTGCTGAAGTTCATGCTGCACATCGGCTTCGACGAACAGCGCGAGCGCCTGCAGGAGCGGGTGGACGACGTCACCAAACACTGGAAATTCAGCCTGGGTGATCTGGAGGTCCGCAAGCAGTGGACCGACTACCAGAAGGCCTACGAGGACCTGCTCGAAGCCACCTCGACCGCTTGGGCGCCCTGGACCGTGGTGCCCGCCAACAGCAAGACGCACCGCAACCTGATGATCGCGACCATCGTGCGCGACACGCTGCAGGCGCTGGACCTGCGCTTTCCTCCCGAAGACCCGGCCCTCAAGGGGCTGCGGGTCGAATGACCGCTCATCCCGACAAGACCACCCGAGAGAGACCCCACCATGACCGACCTGTCCGCCGACTTCAAGGCCCTGGCCAGCTACCGCCCCACGAACAAGGTGCGCTTTGTCACCGCCGCGAGCCTGTTCGATGGCCACGACGCCGCCATCAACATCATGCGGCGCATCCTGCAGGGCATGGGCGCCGAGGTGATCCACCTGGGCCACAACCGCTCGGTGGACGACGTGGTCACGGCCGCGCTGCAGGAAGACGTGCAGGGCATCGCCATCAGTTCGTACCAGGGCGGCCACGTCGAGTACTTCAAGTACATGGTGGACCTGCTCAAGCAGCGCGGCGGTGAGCACATCCAGGTGTTCGGTGGCGGTGGCGGCGTGATCGTGCCGGCCGAGATCCGCGAGCTGCACGCCTACGGCGTGGGCCGGATCTACAGCCCCGAAGACGGCCAGCGCATGGGCCTGCAGGGAATGATCGGCGAGATGGTGATGCGCTGTGACCGCGACATCAGCGGCTATGCACCGAAGGCGATCGAGGCTATCGAGGGCCATGGCGAGATGAACTGGCGCGCGCTGGCGCAACTCATCACGGCGCTGGAGAACGGCAAGGCCGACGCCGCGCTGGTCGAGGCCATGCGCACCGCAGCGACCGGCAAGACCGTGCCCGTGCTCGGCATCACCGGCACCGGCGGTGCCGGCAAGTCCTCGCTCACCGACGAGCTGATCCGCCGCATCCGCCTGGACCAGGACGACGCGCTGCGCGTGGCGGTGATCTCCATCGACCCCAGCCGCCGCAAGAGCGGCGGCGCCCTGCTGGGTGACCGCATCCGCATGAACGCCATCACGCCCTGGCAGAAGGGCCCGCGCATCTACATGCGCAGCCTGGCCACACGCGACACCAGCAGCGAGATCAGCGCCGCCCTGCCCGACGTGGTGGCGGCCTGCAAGGTGGCGGGCTTCGACCTGATCATCGTCGAGACCTCGGGCATCGGCCAGGGCGATGCGGCCATCGTGCCGCACGTGGACATTCCGATGTACGTGATGACGCCCGAGTTCGGTGCCGCCAGCCAGCTGGAAAAGATCGACATGCTGGACTTCGCCGAGTTCGTGGCGATCAACAAGTTCGACCGCAAGGGCGCGGCCGACGCGCTGCGCGATGTGGCCAAACAGGTGCAGCGCAACCGCGAAGCCTTCACCGTCATGCCCGACCAGATGCCGGTGTTCGGCACCATGGCCGCGCGCTTCAACGACGACGGCGTGACCGCGCTCTACCAGGCGCTCAAGGCCCGGCTGATCGAGAAGGGACTGAAGCTATCCGACGGCCAACTGCCGCTGGTGAACGTTCGCCACAGCACCAACCAGACGCCCATCGTGCCGCCGGCGCGCACGCGCTACCTGGCCGAGATTTCGGACACCGTGCGCGGCTACAAGAAGAAGGCTCGGGAACAGGCGAAGCTGGCGCGCGAGATCCAGCAGCTGCGCGCCGCCGCCGCGATGCTGGCGGTGGACAAGCCCAACCGGCCCAAGGCCTCCGAGGCTGCCATCGACCTCGCGCAGACCCGCGAGCTGCAGCAGGACCCGGCGGCCCGCAAGCTGCTGGCCCAGTGGCCCGACATGCAGAAGGCCTACGCGGGCGACGAGTACGTGGTGAAGATCCGCGACAAGGAGATCCGCACCGCGCTCACCACGAAGTCGCTGTCCGGCACCACCATCCGCAAGGTGGCGCTGCCGCAGTACGAAGACCACGGCGAGATCCTCAAGTGGCTGATGCTGGACAACGTGCCGGGCAGCTTCCCCTACACCTCGGGCACGTTTGCCTTCAAGCGCGAGGGCGAGGACCCGACCCGCATGTTCGCCGGCGAAGGCGACCCCTTCCGCACCAACCGCCGCTTCAAGCTGGTCAGCGAAGGCCTGCCGGCCAAGCGCCTGTCCACCGCCTTCGACTCGGTCACGCTCTACGGCAACGACCCCGACCTGCGCCCCGACATCTACGGCAAGGTGGGCAACAGCGGCGTGAACGTGGCCACGCTGGACGACATGAAGGTGCTGTATTCGGGCTTTGACCTGTGCAACCCGACGACCTCGGTGTCCATGACCATCAACGGCCCGGCGCCGACCATCCTGGCGATGTTCATGAACACCGCCATCGACCAGAACCTGGAAAAGTTCAAGGCCGAGAACGGCCGCGAGCCCACCGACACCGAAGCCGCCAAGATCCGCGAATGGGTGCTGGCCAATGTGCGCGGCACGGTGCAGGCCGACATCCTGAAAGAAGACCAGGGCCAGAACACCTGCATCTTCAGCACCGAGTTTTCGCTCAAGGTGATGGGCGACATCGCCGAGTACTTCGTGCACCACGACGTGCGCAACTTCTACTCGGTCTCGATCAGCGGTTACCACATCGCCGAAGCCGGGGCCAACCCGATCAGCCAGCTCGCCTTCACGCTGTCCAACGGCTTCACCTTCGTCGAAGCCTACCTGGCGCGCGGCATGCACATCGACGACTTCGCGCCCAACCTGTCGTTCTTCTTCAGCAACGGCATGGACCCGGAGTACACCGTGCTGGGTCGCGTGGCGCGCCGCATCTGGGCGGTGGCGATGAAGGAGAAGTACGGCGCCAACGAACGCAGCCAGAAGCTCAAGTACCACATCCAGACCTCCGGCCGCAGCCTGCACGCGCAGGAAATCCAGTTCAACGACATCCGCACCACGCTGCAGGCGCTGATCGCGATCTACGACAACTGCAACTCGCTGCACACCAACGCCTTCGACGAAGCGATCACCACGCCGACCGAAGACTCGGTGCGCCGCGCGATGGCGATCCAGCTCATCATCAACCGCGAGTGGGGACTGGCCAAGAACGAGAACCCGAACCAGGGCAGCTTCATCATCGACGAGCTGACCGAGCTGGTGGAAGAAGCCGTGCTGGCCGAGTTCGAGAAGATCGCCGAACGCGGCGGCGTGCTGGGCGCGATGGAGACCGGCTACCAGCGCAGCAAGATCCAGGAAGAGAGCATGCACTACGAGATGCTCAAGCACACCGGCGAGTACCCCATCATCGGCGTCAACACCTTCCGCAACCCCAAGGGCGATCCGGTGCCCGAGTCCATCGAGCTGGCGCGTTCGACCGAGGAAGAAAAGCAGAGCCAGCTGCAGCGCCTGGCCGACTTTCACGCGCGCCACGCCCACGAGGCCCCGGTCCAGCTGGCGCGGCTGAAGCAGGCGGTGATCGAGAACCGCAACGTGTTCGAGGTGCTGATGGACGCGGTGCGCTGCTGCAGCCTGGGCCAGATCACCAGCGCGCTGTTCGAGGTGGGTGGACAGTACCGCCGGAACATGTGATCGCCCGCCCGGGTCCGGGTTGCTAGACTCCCTGTGACCCATCTGGGTCCACGCACAGCAACCCACCCTTTCATGGCCTCACCCAGCGAGCCGACCACCCCCCCGTTCCGCAGCGATTCCCGACCCTGGGGGCTGGTGGCGCTGGTGCTCGTGTCCATTGGCCTGCTGGTCGCGCTGGTCACCGTCCTGCTGCTGGCCCAGCGGGACGCGGCCCTGGATCTCGCCCAGGCGCGGGCGCAGCGGGAGGTCCGGCGCCTGGCCGCAGAACTCGACCAGTCCCTCCGGATGGGTCGTGCCGCCATAGAGGCCAGCCGCCCCTCGTCTGGGCTGCAGCCGCGCAATCTGCTGGGAGACC
This sequence comes from Hydrogenophaga pseudoflava, assembly GCF_004353865.1. NCBI lineage: Bacteria > Pseudomonadati > Pseudomonadota > Betaproteobacteria > Burkholderiales > Comamonadaceae > Hydrogenophaga > Hydrogenophaga pseudoflava. The sequence goes on along the minus strand of NZ_CP037867.1, from coordinate 664,791 downwards.
ACCGCCCCCTGGTGGACTCTCTGAGCCTGCCGTTCGAACTGCACCGCCGCCCCCCCGGCGACCGGGCCGCCCCCGCCATTCCCGAACGGGCGTGGGTGCCGGAGCTGGCCCGCCAGGAAGGCGGGCGCTGGGTGCTGCCCTTCCTGTGGCGCCAGCCGGGGGCCGGTGCCCCCGAGACCTACGAGCTGTGGTTGCCACGAGACGCCCTTCTGGGGCGCTTCGAATCCGAAGGCCTGCCCAAGGGCGACAGCATGAGCCTGTTCCGGCTGGAGCCCGACGGGGCCACCACGCTGCTGGTGCGCCATCCCATGGTGGCCGAGGAGCAGGGTCGCAGCTTCCGCGGCCATGTGGCCACCGCGCTCGACCACCAGCCCGGCGGTGTGTTCCGGGCCGCGGCCATGCTCGACGGCGTGGAACGCATCGTCGGCTACCAGCGCCTCGGCGGCGAGGCCGACCGCGTGGTCTTGGTGTACGCCCTGTCGGTCGACAGCGTGCTGACCGGCTGGCGGACCATCCTGCCGCTGGCCTGGGGCCTCACCCTGCTGGTGGCCGCAGCCATGGCCTACGGCGCGTGGCGCCTGCACCGCTCGATGCGCGCACTGGCCCGCAGCGAGCACCATCTGCAGACCCTGACCGACCACATGCCCGATGTGGTCGTGCGCTACGACAGCGCCTGTCGCGTGCTGTATGCCAACCCGGCCATCGAAGTGGCGACCGGGCTGAACCCCGGTGCACTGATCGGCCGCCCCATCAGCGCCCTGGGCGGCTCCCCCGACAACGAAGCGCTGTGGACCGCCTGCCTGCAAAGGGTGTTGGCCAGCGGGGAGGCCGAGACACTCTACTTCAGCCACCCGGGACCCGGCGGCATGAGGCACTGGGAGTCCCAGGCCCGCCGGGAGCCTGCGCCGGCCGGCGAAGCCCCCACCGTCCTGGTCATCACGCGCGACATCACCGAGCGCCATGAAGCGGAAGCCTTGCGGCACTCCGCGCAACAGCTCTTCGAGACCGCCTTCCAGGCCGCCCCCGAGGCCATGTCGCTCAGCGAGTGGCACAGCGGCCGACTGCTGCTGGTCAACGACACCTTCTGCGAACTGTTCGGGCGATCACGCGAACAGCTGATCGGTCAGCCCTCGGCCGGTCTGGGGCTCTGGAACTCCGCCATCCGCCACCAGAGCCTGATCGATGCCCTGGAGCATGGCGAGAAGGTGCGCGATGTCGAGGGCAGCAGCCACCGGGCCGACGGCCAGTTGATCCATGTGCGCTACAGCGCTGAACGGGTGCAGCGGGACGGCGGTGACTGCCTGTTGCTGATGTTCCGCGACGTCACCCAGCTGGAGCGGGACCAGCGGGCGCTCAAGCGCAACGAGCAGCGATTCCGGCTGGCCGCCTCACATGGGCAGGTCTGGGAACGCGACTTCCTGCGCGACCTCATACTGCCCAGCGACGAGTTCTTCCTGAACCTGGGGTATCAGCCTCCTGCGCAAGAGCAGATGGAGAAGGTCGTCGTGGGGCTGATCCATCCGGAGGACCGCCGACGCGTGCGCGAGACCCTGCTCCGTTTCCTCCGGGGCGAGGCCGATTTCCGCATCGAGTTCCGTGCCGTCGACTCCCAGGGCCGGGTGCGCTGGCTCGACACCCGGGGCAGCGGCCTGCGCAACGCCATGGGCCGGGTGACCTACATGGCGGGCACCACCTTCGAGATCACCGACCGCAAGGCACTGGAAGAAGCGCAGCGTCAAACCCTCAAACACCTGGACACGGTGGCCAATGCCTCGGCCGGTCTGGCCTGGACCGTGGACGACCAGAAACACCCGGACTGGCTCAACCAGGCCTGGCTCGACTTCACCGGCCGCGACCTGGCCACCGAATGCGAGACCTTCTGGCTGGAGGACCTGCATCCGCAGGACCGGGACCGCTGCGAGAAGATCTTCGACGAGAGCTTTGATGCGCGCCGGCCCTACAGCATGGAATACCGCCTGCGCCGCCACGACGGCGTGTACCGCTGGGTGCACGAACAGGCCAGGCCCCGCTACGACGCCGACCAGCGCTTCATCGGCTACGTCGGCTCCTGCCTGGACGTGACTGATCTGCGGGAGGCCGAGGCCACCGCACGCGAACGCGACGCCACCCTCAAGCAGGTCTTCGACGTGCTCCGGGACATGCTGTTTGTGGTGGACGCCCAGGAGCGCTTCGTGTTCTACCAGGCAGGCGCCGACCAGCTCTATCGCCGGCCCGAGGAGTTCCTGGGCCGCACCATCCGCGAGATCATGCCCGCGCCGCTCGCAGCCACCATGCATGCAGCCATGACCAGGGCGCGCACCGACGGGCTGCAGGAGCTGGACTACAGCATCGAGATGGCCGATGGCGCCCACTACTTCAACGCCCGCCTGGCCTGGCTGCCGGGTGGCAACCAGTGCATGTTCCTGGTCCGCGACACCACCGAGCAGCAGCAGGTTCAGCGCGAGCGGGAGCACCTGAACGACTTTGTGCTGCTGCTGTTCCGCCTGGCCAGCCGCTTCATCAACCTGCCGCTGCAGCAGATGGACCAGGCGATTCTGGAAGCGCTGGGCGATCTGGGCAGCTTCGTGGCCGCAGACCGCGCCTACCTGTTCGCCTACGACTTCCAGACCCGCACCAGTTCCAACACGCACGAGTGGTGCGCCGAGGGCATTGCCTCCGGGCAGGCCTTTCTGCAGAACCTGCCGATGGGCCGGGCCCAGGACTGGGAGGCGGCCCACCAGCGGGGCGAGATGGTCTATGTGCCCGATGTGCAGGCCCTGCCCGAAAGCCCGCTCAAGGACCTCATCATGGCCCAGGGCATCCGAAGTCTCATGACCCTGCCCCTGACAGGGCAGGACGGCTGCCTCGGCTACGTGGGCCTGGACTCGGTCCGCAGCACGCACGAGTACGACGAGGAAAAAATCACGCTGCTCAAGCTGTTCGCACAGATGCTGGTCAACCTGCAGGAACGCAGCCGCGCACAGGCCCGGCTGCGCGAGCTGGCCGAGCAGCTCGAACAGAAGGTGCAGGAGCGCACCCAACAGTTGCACGACAGCGTGCAGCGGCTGCAGGTCGTCAACCGCGAGCTGGAATCCTTCACCTACTCGGCCTCGCACGACCTGCGCACGCCGCTGCGCGGCATCGAAGGGTTCAGCGCCCTGCTGCTGGAAGAGCACGCGCAGCAGCTGGACGAGCAGGGCCGCGACTACCTGCGCCGCATCCAGCGCGCGACGCTGCACATGTCGCGCCTGGTCAGCGACCTGCTGGCCTACTCCCGGCTGCAGCAGATGACGGAGCAGATCGGGCCGGTGGGTCTGGCCGCGTGCGTGCGGGACGTGGCGACGCCGTTCCGCGACGAGCTCGAAACCCGCCAGGGCGTGCTGGAGACGTCGGTGCCCGACGACCTCCAGGTGCAGGCCGACCCCAAGGGCTTGGCCATCGTGCTGCGCAACCTGATCGACAACGCACTCAAATTCACGCCCGCGGGCCAGGCGCCACACATCCGCATCGAGGCGCAAATCCGCGGCGACCGGGTGTTGCTGAGCGTGACCGACCAGGGTATCGGCTTCGACATGAAGCACCACGACCGCATCTTCGGCATGTTCCAGCGCCTGCACCGGCAGGACCAGATCCCGGGCACCGGCATCGGCCTGGCCCTGGTGCTCAAGGCCGTGGAGCGCATGGGCGGGACGATCCGCGCCGAGAGCGCCCCCGGCCAGGGTGCGCGCTTCGAAATCGAACTGCCTCTGGCCTGAATGCGGGAAAGCCTGCTTGAACGTCCCGCCGCCGTTCCTACACTGACCCGTCTTCCATCAGCGAACCGACCATGAACCTACCCGTCAGCCTCATTGGCGTTCCCACCGACATCGGCGCCGGCGCGCGCGGCGCCTCCATGGGGCCCGAGGCCCTGCGCGTGGCCGGCCTGCAAGCGGTGCTGGAGAGCCACGGCCTGCAGGTGATCGACCGTGGCAACCTGGGCGGCCCGTCCAACCCCTGGCAACCGCCGGTCGACGGTTACCGCCACCTGCCCGAGGTGGTGGCCTGGAATACCGCGCTGCACGACGCCGTACACACCGAACTCGCCCGGGGCCGTCTGCCCATCGTGCTGGGGGGCGACCACTGCCTGGGCATGGGGTCCATCAGCGCGGTGGCCCGCCACTGCCGCGAAACGGGCAAGCAGCTCCGCGTGCTCTGGCTGGACGCGCACGCCGACTTCAACACCGCCGAACTCACCCCCAGCGGCAACATCCACGGCATGCCGGTGGCCTGCCTGTGCGGCCACGGGCCGGCCGAGCTCACCGGCATCGGCGGCCACACGCCGGCCATCACGCCCGACGTGGTGCGCCAGATCGGCATCCGCAGTGTGGACCCGGGCGAAAAGCGCTTCGTGCACGAGGTGGGTCTGGAAGTGTTCGACATGCGCTACATCGACGAGATGGGCATGCGCCACACCATGGAGCAGGCGCTGATGGGGATGGACGAGAACACCCACCTGCACGTGAGCTTCGACGTGGACTTCCTCGACCCGGAGATCGCGCCCGGCGTGGGCACCACGGTGCCCGGCGGCCCGACCTACCGCGAGGCCCAGCTGTGCATGGAGATGATCGCCGACACGGGGCGCCTGGCCTCGCTGGACGTGATGGAACTCAACCCGGCGCTCGATGTGCGCAACCGCACCGCCGAGCTGGCGGTGGACCTGATCGAGAGCCTGTTCGGCAAGTCGACGCTGATGCGGAAGAAATAGGCTCCCCCCGCGCCGCCTTCGGCGTCACCCCCCGGGGGGCGATGCGAGCGGCCCGGCGAAGCCGGTTCCTCCGCATCACTGGAGCAGGCACGCGCTCCGTATGCGTTGTCTTTCAGCTCTTGCCTACGAGTTCGAGGTGCTCGACCACCGGCGGCTGCAGGAAGAACGGGCCGACGATGCTGCGCCACTCGGCAAAGGCCGGCGACTGGCGGAAACCCACCGTGTGGTCTTCCAGCGTGTCCCAGTAGATGTTCAGGATGTAGCGGCCCGGGCTTTCGATGCTGCGGTTGACCTTGAAGCCCTGAAAGCCTTTGGCCTGGGCAATCACGGTGCTGGCCCCGCGCAGGATCGCGGCTTCAAAGTCGGCCGCCTTGGCGGGGTCGATGCGGATGTCGGCGTGTTCAAGAATCATGTTCGCTCCTGCGGGTTCAGGCCACGGCGGCCCGGCGGTCGTCGCGAATCATATCCACGGCCTTCTCAGCCATCATGATCACCGGCGCATTGGTGTTGCCGCCGACCACGCTGGGCATCGCCGACGCATCGACCACGCGCAGCCCGTCCACGCCGTGCACCTTCAGCCGAGCGTCGACCACGGCACCCGCCGCCGGGTCCGGCCCCATGCGGCAGGTGCCGACCGGGTGGTAGATGGTGTCGGCGTGGTGGCGAACGAACTGCTCGATCTGGGCATCGCTCTGCGCGTCGCGCGAGGCGGCCGATTCGATGCCGCCATGGCGCGCCAGGGCCGGCTGCTGCAGCAGGGCGCGCATGCGCTTGAAGCCCAGCACCAGCCGCGCCACGTCGTCAGGGTCCTGCAGGAAAGCCGGGTCGATCAGCGGCGCCACCTGCGGGTCGCTGCTGGCCAGGCGCAGCGTGCCCCGGCTCTTCGGGCGCAACAGGCAGACGTGGCAGGAATAGCCATGGCCCAGCACGGTCTTGCGGCCATGGTCCACCAGCTTGCCCACCACGAAGTGCAGCTGCAGGTCGGGAATCGCCTCCTCGGGTGAGCTCTTGATGAAGCCGCCGGCCTCGGCGAAGTTGGTGGTCAGCATGCCGCTGCGGCGGCTGCGCCACTCGAAGACGCCCTTGACCATGTCGGCGATGCCGCTCGGGGAGATGCCGAACAGTGAAGTCAAACGAGGGGCGTTCACCACCATCACCACGTCCGGGTGGTCGTGCAGGTTGCCGCCCACGCCGGGCAGTTCGTGCACCGCGGCCACGCCATGTTCCGACAGGTGCGCGGTCGGCCCGATGCCCGAGAGCATCAGCAGCTGCGGCGAACCGAAGGCGCCGGCGCTCAGCAGCACCTCGCCACCCGGGTTCAGGGCCAGGGTCTGCGGCGCGCCGCGGCCGCCATCGGGCCGGTATTCGACGCCCACCGCCACGGGGCGCCCACCCCGCTGTTCCGTCACCACGCGCGTGGTGAGCGCGCTGGTGATCACCCGCAGGTTGCTGCGCCCCAGGTGCGGCGTGAGGTAGGCCTTGGCGGCGCTGAAGCGCTCGCCATTCTTGTGCGTGACCTGGTAGACGCCCACGCCCTCCTGCTCGGCGCCGTTGAAGTCCGCGTTGACTGGGTAGCCCGCCTGACGCCCCGCCTCGACGAAGTCCGGCAGCACCGGGTTGGGCGAGCGCAGGTCCATCACGTTCAGCGGGCCGCCGCTGCCGTGCCAGTCGTCGGCCCCGCGCTCGTTGTGCTCGGCGCGCTTGAAGTACGGCAGCACCTCGCCGAACGACCAGCCCGGATTGCCTTCGGCGGCCCAGGCGTCGTAGTCCTGCGCGTGGCCGCGCGCATAGATCATGGCGTTGATGGAGCTGGAGCCGCCCAGCACCTTGCCGCGCGGCTGGTAGCCCCGCCGGCCGTGCAGCCCCGGCTGCGGCACGGTGGAATAGTCCCAGCCGTTGAGCTGGTACTTGGCCATCACCGCCAGCCCCCCGGGGCAGTGGATCAGCACGCTGCGGTCCGGCGGCCCGGCTTCGAGCAGCGCCACGCGCACGGCCGGGTCTTCGCTCAGGCGGCCGGCCAGCACGCTGCCGGCGGACCCACCGCCCACGACGATGTAATCGAACATGTTGACTCCTGGCGTCGCGCGCCTGTCATGCCGTTGCAGGACGCTGCGCGACAATGCGGGGCAAGGTAGCACAGGGCCTTTCGCCGCAGTAGGCTGGCCCGCCTAGAGCGCCTCCGTCTTTACCCTCATCTTCCAGGAGTGATTCCCACATGAGCAGCATCCAGACCGTCGGCATCATCGGCGCCGGCACCATGGGCAACGGCATCGCGCAGGCCTGCGCCGTCAGTGGCATCCGCGTCGTCATGGTCGACGTGGCCCAGGCCGCGGTGGACAAGGGCCTGGCCACGGTGGCCGGCAGCCTGGACCGCCTGATCAAGAAAGAGAAGCTGACCGCCGAGGGCAAGGCCACCGCGCTGGCGCTGATCAAAGGTTCGACCAGCTACGACGACCTCAAGGGCGCGCAGCTGGTCATCGAGGCCGCGACCGAGAACGAGGGTCTGAAGGTCAAGATCCTGCAGCAGCTCGACGGCATCCTGGCGCCCGAGGTGATCGTCGCCACCAACACCAGTTCGATCAGCATCACCAAGCTCGCCGCCGCGACCCAGCGCGCCGACAAGTTCATCGGCATGCACTTCTTCAACCCGGTGCCCATGATGGCGCTGGTGGAGATCATCCGCGGCCTGCAGACCAGCGACGCCACGCACGACGCCGTCAAGGCCCTGGCCGAAGCCCTGGGCAAGACGCCGATCACGGTGAAGAACGCGCCCGGTTTCGTGGTCAACCGCATCCTGGTGCCCATGATCAACGAGGCCTTCTTCGTGCTGGCCGAGGGCATCGCCACGCCCGAGGACATCGACGCCGGCATGAAGCTGGGCACCAACCAGCCCATCGGTCCGCTGGCCCTGGCCGACATGATCGGCCTGGACGTCTGCCTGGCGGTGATGAACGTCTACATGGCCGAGTTCAACGACAGCAAGTACCGCCCGGCCCCGCTGCTCAAGGAGATGGTGGCGGCCGGCTGGCTGGGCCGCAAGACGGGGCGCGGGGTGTATACGTACTGAGGCACCCACGACAGAAGGGTAGTTGATCCAGTGGCACCGCGGAACCGGCTTCGCCGGGCCGCCAGTGCCGCCCCCAGGGGGTGACGCCGAAGGCGGCGCGGGGGGAGCCATTTCTTGAGGCAGATCAATGGGCGGCGGCGCCGCGTCTCCAGAATGGCCTGAACGCCATCAAGGAGTCTCCCATGAGCGCAGCCCCCGTCTCCATTGCCATCTTCGAGTTTCTCGACAGCACCCACCAGGACATCCAGGACCATGTGCGGCAGCTGCACGGGCTGGTGGACGCCATCGAGTCCGACGGGCTGAACGCGGCCACCCGGGCGCTGGCCCGCCGCGTGTTGAACTACTTCAATACCGAGGCGCGCCAGCACCACCTGGACGAAGAAAAGCACATCTTCCCGGCGCTGCTGGCCAGCCAGGACGCCGAGGTCGTTCAGGCGGCCGAACACCTGATCCAGGACCACGGCTGGCTGGAAGAGAACTGGATCCAGATCGCCCCTTCCCTGGAAGCGGCCGCCAACGGCAACCTCTGGTTCGACCCGGCCGAGCTTCGGCACGCGCTGGACGTGTTCGAGGCGCTGTACCTGGACCACATCCTGCTGGAGGAATCGCTCGCCTACCCGGAGGCGAAGAAGCGCATGAAGGGCATCGACACCATCGGTATGGGCCGCGAGATGGCGCGGCGGCGCGTGATGGCCCAGGACGAGGTGCGCGCCCTCGCCTGAGAGCCCCTGCTCGGAAGGTGCCAAGAGGTGCCCTCGTACACTGACCGGCTTCCTGTCCTGCACCTGAAGCCATGAGTTCTTTCGACTTCGACCTCTTTGTCATCGGCGGCGGCAGCGGCGGTGTGCGTGCCGCCCGCATGGCCGCCGGCCGCGGCGCCCGCGTGGCGCTGGCCGAAACCCTGGGCACCGACGGCCTGGGCGGCACCTGCGTCAACGTGGGCTGCATCCCCAAGAAGCTCTACAGCTACGCGGCGCACTACCACGACGCCTTCGAGGAGTCGCGCGGTTTTGGCTGGGAACTGGACGCCGCCCCCACCTTCAACTGGTCCACCCTCAAGGCCAACCGGACCAAGGAAATCTCGCGCCTGAACGGCGTCTACGCCAACCTGCTGCGCGGCGCGGGCGTCACCGTCATCAACGGCTTTGCGCGCATCGACGGACCGCACGCCGTCACCGTGGCCACGCTGAACGCCGACGGCTCGCCCGGCCACCAGTCCTTCACCGCCGCCCACATCCTGATTGCCACCGGCGGCACCCCCTTCGTGCCGCACTTCACCGGGCGCGAGCATGTCATCACCTCCAACGAGGTGTTCGACCTCGAACCCTTCCCGCAGCGCCTGCTGGTGGTCGGTGGCGGCTACATCGCCTGCGAGTTCGCGTCCATCTTCAACGGCCTCGGCGCCAAGGTCACCCAGCTCTACCGGGGCGAACAGGTGCTGCGCGGCTTCGACGACGAGATCCGCCACTTCGTGGCCGGCGAGATGGTCAAGGCCGGCGTCGATCTGCGGCTCAATGCCGATGTGGTGGATGTCCGCAAGACCGGCGAAGGATTGCGCGTGGAGTGCGATGGCGGCAACGTTGTCATGGCCGACGCCGTGCTCTACGCCACCGGCCGAAAGCCCAATGTGCAGGGACTGGGCCTGGAGGCCTTGGGCGTGGCCCAGGGCGCGCAAGATGAGGTCATCGTGAACGAACACTACCGCACCAACGTGCCCAGCATCTGGGCCGTGGGCGACGTGACCAACCGGGTGCAGCTCACGCCGGTGGCGCTGGGAGAAGCCATGGTGGTGGTGGACCAGCTGTTCGGCCCCGCCGCCGGCAAGGCGCCGCGCAGCATGGGCTACGAGTTCATTCCCACCGCGGTGTTCACCCACCCCAGCATCGGCACCGTGGGCTACAGTGAGGCGCAGGCGCGCGAGAAGTTCGGCGCGATCACCGTGTTCCGCAGCGAGTTCAAGGCGCTGAAGCACACGCTCTCGGGCAGCAGCGAACGCACGCTGATGAAGCTGATCGTTGACACCGCCAGCGACCGCGTGGTGGGCCTGCACATGGTGGGCGCCGAGGCCGGCGAGATCGTGCAGGGCTTCGCCGTGGCCATGAAGGCCGGCGCCACCAAGGCGGTGTTCGACAGCACCATCGGCATCCACCCGACGGCGGCCGAAGAGTTCGTGACCATGCGCGACCCCGTCAAGAGCTGAACCACACCAATCCGGCCGCCACCAGCCCGGTGTGCAGCCAAAGGCCGGGCGCCAGCCAGCGCAGGTAGGCCATGCCCCCGGTGAGCCCGGCGGTGATGCTCTTGCTCGCCGCGTGCACCAGCAAGGCCAGCGCCACCGCCCACACGCCGGCCGGCCCCGACACCGGCGTGGTGGCCGAGAACACCGCCGCCAGCGCCGAATGCAGGTCGGCCAGCGCGGCCACCAGCGCACCCGCCACCAAGCCCGCATCGCCCAGCCAGCGCTGCAGGGCGTGCACCACCAGCTGCACGCTGCTGAGCAGCACGGCCACGGCCGCGGCGCCGCGCAGGCTGAACATGCGGTCGTCGCCGCGCACGGACAGTCCCTCGATGCGCGGCGACGACACCACCAGCCCGTCGCCATCGGTCGGCGCACCGCGCATCAGCACCCAGCCCCACAGCGCCACCACCCCGGCCCCCACCAACGCCGGCAGCCACAGCCGCGCCAGCCAGGCCGGCTGCATGGCCGCGGCCACCAGCAGCAGCTGCACCTGGGTGGACACGCAGGACAGCAGGCCGCCGCCGGCCATCAGGCGGGGCTGGGCGCCCTGCTCGCGCACAGCCAGCCCCAGGGTGGCGATGGTGGCGGTGCTGGACACGAAGCCCGAGGCCAGCGCCGACACCGCCACCGCGTGGTGCGCCGCGAGCAGCCGCGCCGCCAGGTGTGCCACCGACTGCACGCCCAGCAGCAGCACCAGCAGTTGCACCACCTTGTGCGGGTTCAGCGGCGTGCCCCACAGCGGCTGGTCGGGCACCAGGGGCAGCGCCATCAGCACCAGCGCGGCCAGCACGATGCCATCGCGCACCTCGCCCGGGCGCAGCCAGTGCAGGGCGAACCGGTGCAGGCGCTCGCGCCCGGCCAGCAATGCGGTCAACCCGACAGCCAGGCCCGCCGCCAGCGGCGGGCTCCACACACAGAGCACACCGGTCAGGTAGGTCAGCAGCAGCGCGATCTCGGTCGTCGCGCCGGGGTCGTCGGAGCGGTCGCGCTGGTAGGCCAGCAAGGTGAGGCCGATCACCAGCAGGGCACCGGCCACCACCAGCCCACTGATCTGCGTCAGCGCCGCCGCGGCGCCGGCCACGCTGGTCACCGCGAAGGTGCGCAGACCGGCGAACGCCCGGTTCGGGCCACTGCCCTTGCGCCGCTCGCGCTCGATGCCCACCAGCAGGCCGCAGCCGAGGGCGACCGCCAGCACGGCGGCGGCAGGTGTATCGGGCACAAAGCCCCAGGAATCGGTCATGGACATGGCGCAGCGGAAGGACCCAGGCTGCCGCCACTGTAGCGTCAGCGTCTCAGGGCGTGACCAGCCCGTCCATGCGCACCACCTCGAAGTCCCGCCCCCGGACCTGGCGCAGCTCGCTGTTGAGCCGGTCGTTGTTCCACCGCGGATCGGGTGCGCCGCTGACATACCAGTTGCTGCCGTTGTCGGCCACGAACATGCCGTGCGTCTTCATGGCCGTGAGCAACGCCCGGGTCTCGGTGCTGAAGGTCGGTGGAATGATGTAGCTGGCCTTCAGCCGCACGCGCATGCCCATGGGCGGCAGGTTCGCGCTGGTGTTCGACGACGCCCAGTGCGTGGCCGGTGGCACGTAAGCGCGCCGGCTGCGTTGCACCGTGAAGCGCAGCGCGTGGGCGATGCCCCCCGGGCCGAGCGCGGCTTCCTCGTAGCGCGCCAGGCCGGGGAAGATCGGCAGCCCCGCCGCATCGGCGCTGGTCCAGCCCGGCTGGCCGCCCGGCCGCACGTTGTTGCTGTCCAGGTGGAACAGCGCGCCAACGTCTGCAAACCACGCCCCACCGGTCTGCGGGAACGCCCGGCCGATCTCGTAGAGGCGCTGGTTGTCCCGGTCGATCACGATCACATGGCGGTCGCCGTTGCTGGCACGCCCGCCCTCGACGGGGGCGTCCACCGGCACCGGGTACGGCCCCGGATCGCTCTCGTCCCCGTACGCGGTCCAGACCATGGGCACCCGGGCCTGCGCGCCCGAGACCACCACATAGGGAATGCCGATGGGCGCCCCCTCCCAGAAGCCGGACCCGAAGTCCGGGTGCAGGCCGGTGTCCAGTCCGATGCTGGCGATCACCGCGTCCGAGTTCGGGTCCACCGGCAGGGCCGACACGTCCTGGTTCCAGGGGTTGTCGGCCGGGAAGGACAGCGCCCCGTACAGCGGCGCCCCGGGCCCCAGCGCCGCCCGTGCAAAGCTGCCGTAGCTGCGGATGGTGGCCGGCTCGGAGCCGAAGACGTGGTAGCCCGTGCCTTCGTAGGCGTACTGCGGCAGGTAGGCCACCTCGGTCGGGGTGACGGTATAGAAGTGGTAGCCCTTGCCCGCCAGGTAGAAGCGGCTGAGGGGCCGCAGCCCCGGCCCGGCCACCGTGCTCGCGTAGTAGGCGATACCCTCGTAGAGGAACTGCGGCAGGTTCGCCTGCACCTGCGCCCGTTCCGCTTCGCTGATGGTGTAGAAGTGCACGCCGGTCTGGCGGTTGTAGAAGCGGTGCACCGGGCTGAGTCCTGCAGCGGCCACGGGGCTGGCCTCGAACGCCGGCCCGTCGTAGGACATGACGGGCAGCGTGGCACGGATGCGGTCCCGCTCGCTGGCACTGGCCGTGTAGAAGTGCGCGCCCGTGGCCCGGTTGTAGAACCGGTAGACCGGCACCGTGCCCTGGGCCTTGGGGCTGTCGGACGCGTCCAGCGTGGCCGACTTGCTGCGAGCCGGTGCCGGGCCGTCGGCACCGTCGGAAGCGCCGCCGCAGGCCGCCAGCAAGAACAGGAGCGCCCCGCAAACGCCCGCCAGGGACAGGCGCGAGATGGCAGAAAACGGTGTCCGGATCGGATTCATCGGGAGGCCCCACTAGAACGGCACAGTGTGCCACCGGCCCCTGAACGCGCCTGTAACAAGACCTGGCCACACAATAGCCCCATGCACAAATCCCCCACCTTCATCGCCCCCCAGCTGTTCGACGACCCGGCCGCCGCGCTGGCCCAGGTGCAGCACATCTACGACAGCAGCGTCGCCTTCCTGCGCGAAGCCATGCACGACTTCGTGGCGGGTGCCGAGCCCGGTGGCGCCCGCATCCGCGCCTGCTACCCCTTCGTGCGGCTGCACTCGCGCAGCGTCTCGCGCCAGGAGGCCGGGCTGCAGAGCCGGCTGAGCTACGGTTTCGTCGCCGGCCCGGGCCGCTTCGAAACCACGCTGACCCGCCCCGACCTGTACGCCGACTACTACCTGGAGCAGTTCCGCCTGCTGCTGTCCAACCACGACGGCAAGCTGGAGGTGGGCACCAGCACGCAGCCGATCCCGATCCACTTCTCCTTCGCCGAACACGAGCATGTGGAAGGCGAGATGGGCCCCGAGCGCCGCGCCCTGATGCGCGATGTGTTCGACCTGCCCGACCTGACCGTGATGGACGACGGCATCGCCAACGGCACGCACGAGCCCCGGCCGGGCGAGCCGCACCCGCTGTCCCTGTTCACCGGCCCGCGGGTGGACTATTCGCTCCAGCGCCTGCGCCACTACAGCGGCACCTCGCCCGACTGGTTCCAGAACTTCGTGCTGTTCACCAACTACCAGTTCTACATCGACGAGTTCATCAAGCTCGGACATGCCGAGATGGCCGACCCGCGCAGCGACTACATCGCCTTCGTCGAACCGGGCAACCTGGTCACGCGCCGCGCCGGCCTGTCGGCCCAGGCCATCGACGCGCTGGGCAAGGCCCTGCCCCGCCTGCCGCAGATGCCGGCCTACCACCTGCTGCGCGAAGACCGCTCGGGCATCACCATGGTCAACATTGGCGTGGGGCCCGCGAATGCCAAGACCATCACCGACCACATCGCCGTGCTGCGCCCGCACGCCTGGCTGATGCTGGGCCACTGCGCCGGCCTGCGCAACGGCCAGCAGCTGGGCGACTATGTGCTGGCCCACGCCTACGTGCGCGAAGACCACGTGCTCGACGAGGAACTGCCGCTGTGGGTGCCGATCCCCGCGCTGGCCGAGATCCAGGTCGCGCTGGAACAGGCCGTGGCCGACGTGACCGGCGTGCCGCCGCAGGAGCTCAAGCGCATCATGCGCACCGGCACCGTCGCCAGCACCGACAACCGCAACTGGGAACTGCTGCCCGACAACACGCCACAGCGCCGCTTTTCGCAATCGCGTGCCGTCGCACTGGACATGGAAAGCGCCACCATCGCCGCCAACGGATTCCGCTTCCGCGTGCCCTACGGCACCCTGCTGTGCGTGAGCGACAAGCCGCTGCACGGCGAGATCAAACTGCCCGGCATGGCCAACCACTTCTACCGCGAGCGGGTCGACCAGCACCTGCGCATCGGCATCCGCGCGGTGGAACTGTTGCGCGCCGGCGGGGTCGACCAGCTGCACAGCCGCAAGCTGCGCAGTTTTGCGGAAGTGGCTTTTCAGTAAGGCGCAGTGCGCCACCCCATACCCCTCATGCTCACGGAACAACTGCAAACCCTCATCGGCGTCGAACTCTGGCTGGCCTCGGCGCTGGTCATTCTTTTCATCACCCTGCTGGTGGACCAGGCCCTGCGCCTGGTGCTGCGCCGCATCGAGCGCTGGACCCACGCGTCCAGCACCCCCTGGGACGAATCGCTGCTGCGCGCCGCACGCCGGCCCTTGCAGGCCATGGTCTGGCTGGTGGGCCTCAGCCTGGTGGCGCGGGCGGTGCATGCGCGCTGGCCCGAACACGACTGGCTGGGCACCGTGCTGCTGTGGCGCGACATCGGCTTCATGGTCTGCGTGGCCTGGTTCCTCTGGAAGTTCATCGGCGAGGTGACGCAGACCAGCATCCGCCGCCGCACCGAAGCCGGAGAAGACTTCGACCTGACCACCGCGCTGGCGCTGAGCAAGCTGCTGCGCCTGGTGGTGGTGGTGGTCACCGTCATGACGGCCGCACACGGCCTTGGTTTCCAGATCGGCGGGCTGCTGGCGCTCGGCGGCGTGGGCGGTATCGCGGTCGGCCTGGCCGCCAAGGACCTGCTGGCCAACTTCTTCGGCGGCCTGACCATCTACCTGGACCGCCCCTTCAGCGTCGGCGACTGGATCCGCTCGCCCGACAAGAGCATCGAAGGCACGGTGGAGTACATCAGCTGGCGCCACACCCGCATCCGCGCCTTCAACAAGAACCCGATCTACGTGCCCAACTCGGTGTTCACCAGCATCGTGGTGGAAAACCCGTCGCGCATGAGCCACCGGCGCCTGAACGAAGTCATCGGCCTGCGCTACGACGACTTCGCGCAGGTGCAGGCGGTGTGCGACGACATCCGCGCCTACCTGCAACAGCACCCGGCCATCGACCCCACGCAGACGCTGATCGTCAACTTCACCCGCTTCGGCGCCAGTTCGCTGGACATCATGGTCTACGCCTTCACGCTCACCCGCGCCTGGGTCGACTACCAGACGCTCAAGCAGGAGCTGCTGCTGGCGATGGGCCGCATCGTCCAGCGCCATGGCGCGCAGATCGCCCTGCCCACGCAGACCCTGCACCTGGCCACGGGCGCTGGCGAGGCTGAACCGCCCCTCGCACACGGCTGTTGAGCCGCAGCACCGATGCCGGCTTTACCTCGGCTTGACATTTCTGCGGTGCGGCAGAAGCACGGGCCGCACACAATGCCTCCGACATGAACAACAGAATTCCCTTCCCTGTTGCGGCCCGCCAGCCACCGCTGCGCCGTGTGAGTCTGGCGGCTGTGCTGGCGTTGAGCCTTTCGGCCTGCGCCCACCTGTCGTCCCCGCCCGATCACGCTGACAGCAGCGGCGCGCTGCCGGTGGTACCGCCCCAATGGACCGCGGCGCCCGCCGCCGAAGGGATGGCGGCCACCACGCTGACCCAGTGGTGGCAACGCTTCAACGACCCCTCGCTCACCACCCTGGTCACCCAGGCGCTGCAGGCCAACCCCGGCGTGCGCAGCGCGCAGGCAGCGCTGCTGCAGGCGCGCGCCCAGCGCGATGTGCAGCAGGCGAACAACGGCCCCTCGCTCAGCGCCTCGGGCTCGGCCCAGCGCAGCCGCTCGGGCTCGGCCGACGCCAGCAGCCGCTTCCAGGCCGGCTTTGACGCCAGCTGGGAGCCCGACATCTTCGGCGGCAACCGCGCCCGCCTGGACGCCAGCGAGGCCGAGGCCCGCGCGTCCGAAACCAGCCTGGCCGATGTGCAGGTGTCGCTCGCGGCCGAGGTCGCCGCCTCGCTGATCGAGCTGCGCGGCCTGCAGTCGCGGCTGGACATCGCGCAGCGCAACCTGGCCGCCCAGTCCGAAACGCTGCAGATCACGCGCTGGCGGGTGCAGGCCGGCCTCGCATCTTCGCTGGACCTGGAACAGGCCATTGCGGCGCAGGCGCAGACCCAGGCCCAGATTCCTGCGCTGCAGACCAGCCTGGCCCAGTCCCGGAACGCGCTGTCGGTGCTGACCGGACAGGCGCCCGGCGCGCTGGACGCCACGCTGGGCGCGGTCGCGCCGGTGCCGCAGCCGCCCGCCGACATCGCGCTCTCGCTGCCGGCCGAGACCCTGCACCAGCGCCCCGACGTGCGCACCGCCGAGCACCGCATCAGCGCCGCGCTGGCGCGAGTGACCGCCGCCGACGCCGCGCGCTACCCGAGCATCCGGCTCGGCGGCTCGCTCGGCCTGTCCGCGCTCACGCTGGGCACCCTGACCGACGGCGCCTCCGTGGTGCGGTCCCTGCTGGCCAGCGTGTCGGCGCCGCTGCTGGACGGAGGCGCCGCGAAGGCCCAGGTGCGCGCGCAGGAGGCGGCGCTGGAACAGGCGCGCGCCAGCTACGCCAGCACCGTGCTGACCGCGCTGCAGGACGTGGAGGACGCGCTGGTCGCCATCCAGGGCGACCGCGAGCGCCTGGCCCGCCTGCAGACCGCCGCCGAGGCCGCCGTCAACGCCGAGCTGCTGGCGCGCCAGCGCTACCAGAGCGGCCTGATCGACTTCCGCACCGTGCTCGACACCCAGCGCACCCTGCTGTCCGCGCAGGACAGCGTGGCCAGCGCCCAGGCCTCGCTCGCCACCGGCCATGTGCGCCTCTACAAGGCCCTGGGCGGTGGCTGGACCCCGGACACCGCCGCGCCGAGCGCCGCCCGCTGACCGATTTCTCCCGATGACCATGAACGCCAAGAAGACCTCCACCCCCGCCGACGTCCAGAACCTGCTGGGCGATGACCGTCCGCCCCGCTGGTGGCAGCGCGCCTCGACCTGGATCGCGGTCGCGGCGCTGGCGCTGGCCGGCGGCGGCCTCTACGTCTGGCAGTCGCAGAAGAGCGCCAAGGCCGCCCCGGTCTACGTGACCGAGCCGCTCAAGGCCGGCGACATCACGCTCACGGTCGCGGCCAACGGCACGCTGCAGCCGACCCGCTCGGTCAACGTGGGCAGCGAACTCTCGGGCACGGTCAAGCGGGTGCTGGTCGACGTCAACGACCGCGTCAAGGCCGGTCAGGTGCTGGTGGAGCTGGACACCGCCAAGCTGCAGGACCAGGTCACGCAGGCGCGCGCCGGCCTGGCCTCGGCCCAGGCCCAGCTCGCCCAGACCGGGGCCACGGTCCGGGAGGCCCGCGCCACGCTGGCGCGCTTCGAGGAGGTCGCCCGCCTGTCGGGCGGCAAGGTGCCCTCGGCCACCGAACTCGACAGCGCCAAGGCCGCTGTGGACCGCGCTGTGGCCGCCGAGGCCGCCGCCCAGGCCGCGGTCAACGAGGCCCGCGCCGCGCTGTCGACCAACGAGACCAACCTGTCCAAGGCCTCGATCCGCTCGCCCATCAGCGGTGTGGTGCTCTCGCGCTCGGTCGATCCAGGCAACGCGGTGGCCGCCTCGCTGCAGGCGGTCACCCTGTTCACCCTGGCCGAGGACCTGGCCCAGCTCAAACTGGATGTGGCGGTGGACGAGGCCGACGTGGGCAATGTCAAGGTCGACCAGAAGGCCACGTTCACCGTCAGCGCCTTTCCTGCGCGGCGCTACCCGGCCACCATCCAGCGCGTGGCCTTCGGATCGACCAAGACCGACAACGTCGTCACCTACACCACCACGCTCAATGTCGACAACGCCGACCTGAGCCTGCGCCCGGGCATGACCGCCGCCGCGACCATCGTGGCCAAGGAGGCCAAGGGCGTGCTGCTGGTGCCCAACACCGCTCTGCGCTTCTCGCCCGCGTCTTCCAACGGCGCCGCCCCGGCCAGCGGCGGCAGCATCCTCTCGAAGATGATGCCGCGCCCCCCGAACACGCGCCCCAAGACCGCCGGCATGGACCGCCGTGGTGGTGGCCCGCGCCAGATCTGGGTGCTGGAGAACGGCGAGCCCGTGGCCAAGCCGGTCAAAACCGGCATCAGCGACGGCCGCAACACCGAGGTCAGCGGCGAAGGCCTGACCGAAGGCATGGCGGTGATCACGGAACAACGCAGTGGGGCTACGCCGTGAGCCCCCACGCTCCACCGCTGCGCGGGTCGCTGCCCCCCGGGGGGGCTGATCCGGCTTGGGGCGGCCCGGCGCCGGATCGCCCGGTCAACGACACCCCGCTGATCCGCCTGCGCGGCATCACCAAGACCTACGGCGAGGGCAACACCGCCTTCCAGGCGCTCAAGGGGGTCGACCTCGACATCCAGCAGGGCGACTTCGTGGCGATCATGGGCCCCAGCGGTTCGGGCAAGTCGACCGCGATGAACACCCTGGGCTGCCTGGACGTGCCCACCACGGGCGAGTACCTGTTCCGCGGCGTGCACGTGGAGTCGCTCTCGCGCGACCAGCGTGCGCGCCTGCGCCGGCGCTACTTCGGCTTCGTGTTCCAGGGCTTCCACCTGCTGGCGCGCACCTCGGCGCAGGAGAACGTCGAGCTGCCCCTGGTCTACCGCGGCGAACCCGCGGCCCTGCGGCACTCGGCGGCGCTCGCGGCGCTGGAGAAGGTCGGTCTCAAGGGCTGGGAGCACCACACGCCGGGCGAACTCTCCGGTGGCCAGCAGCAGCGCGTGGCGATCGCGCGCGCCATCGTCACCGAGCCGCAGGTGCTGCTGGCCGACGAGCCGACCGGCAACCTCGACACGCAACGCAGCCACGAAATCATGGAACTGCTCTGGCGCCTGAACACTGAGCAGGGCATCACCGTGCTGATGGTCACGCACGAGCCCGACATGGCCGAGTACGCGCGCCGCATGGTGCGCTTCGTCGACGGCGTGGTTGCCAGCGACGTGCGCAACCCGGTGCCGCACCTGCTGCGCGAACGCCAGCCGGAAGGGGACAGCCATGTGGCTTAACACCCTGGTCCTGGCGCTGCGCTCGATCCGGCGCAACCTGCTGCGCTCCTTCCTCACCATCCTGGGCATCGTGATCGGCGTCAGCGCCGTGATCACCATGGTCACCGTCGGCAACGGTGCCACCGCGGCGGTGCAGAACCAGATCGCCGGCCTGGGCACCAACCTGCTGCAGGTGCGGCCCGGCCAGCGCATGGGGCCGGGGGGCGGCGGCGGCGGTGCGCCCGCGTTCAAGGAGAGCGACGGCGAGGCCATCATGGGACAGGTCAGCGGCATCCTGGCGGTGGCGCCCGAAGCCCGCACCGGCACCACCCTGGTGGCCAATGGCCGCAACTGGAATTCCAGCGTGATCGGCAGCACCAACGACTGGCTGGTCACCGGCAACTGGAAGATCGCCGACGGCCGCAACTTCAGCGACGACGAACTGCGCGCCGGCGGGGCGGTCTGCCTGATCGGCCAGACGGTGCAGCGCGAGCTGTTCGGCAACACCAGCGCCGTGGGCGGCCAGCTGCGGGTCAAGGCCATGAGCTGCGAGGTCGTCGGCACGCTCGCGTCCAAGGGCCAGGGCGCCTTCGGCAACGACCAGGACGACATGGTGCTGATGCCGATCAAGACGCTGCAGCGCCGCATCGTCGGCCACACCCGCGTCAACACCCTGCTGGTGTCGATGAGCGATGGCGCCGACGCCGCGCGCGTGACCGCCTCGATCACGCAGCTGCTGCGCGAGCGCCGCAAGCTGGCCGAGACCGACGAGGACAACTTCAACGTGCTCGACACCAAGCAGCTGGCCGAAACCCTCTCGGGCACGACCAGGATCATGACCATGCTGCTGGGCGCGGTGGCCGCCGTGAGCCTGCTGGTGGGCGGCATCGGCATCATGAACATCATGCTGGTGAGCGTCACCGAACGCACCCGCGAGATCGGCCTGCGCCTGGCCATCGGCGCGCTGGAGCGCGAGGTGCTGCTGCAGTTCCTGATCGAGGCCGTGGTGCTGGCCGCGCTCGGCGGCCTGGTGGGCATCGTGCTGGCCACCGGCGCCTCGGTGGCGCTGTCGGCGGTGATGGACGTGCCCTACCAGTTCAACCTGGGCGTGAACCTGCTGAGCTTCCTGTTCTCGGCCGCCATCGGCGTGCTGTTCGGCTACTTCCCGGCGCGGCGCGCGGCGCGGCTCAATCCGATTGACGCATTACGTCATGAGTGAAGTCAGACCTCGCGGGGCCTGACCTTGCTCGCGGCCAGCTTGGCGTTGGCGCGCGCCGTGTCGGTGTCCGTCGCCCGGGCCAGCGCGACGCCCATGCGGCGCTTGGTGAAGCTCTCGGGTTTGCCGAACAGGCGCAGGTCGGTGCCGGGCACACGCAGCGCCTCATCGACGCCGTCGAACACGATGCCCTGGGCCTCGACACCGCCGTAGATCACGGCACTGGCGCCCGGGTTGCGCAGGGACGTGTCCACCGGCAGGCCGAGGATGGCGCGGGCGTGCAGTTCGAACTCGCTCTGGTGCTGCGTGCACAGGGTCACCAGGCCGGTGTCGTGCGGGCGCGGGCTGACTTCGCTGAACCAGACCTGCTCGCCCTTGACGAACAGCTCCACGCCGAACAGGCCCAGGCCGCCGAGGTTGTCGGTGACGGCCTTGGCGATCTGGCGCGACTTTTCAATGGCGGCCGGCGTCATCGCCATGGGCTGCCAGCTCTCAACGTAGTCGCCGCTCACCTGCACATGGCCAATGGGTTCGCAGAAATGCGTCTCGACCTCGCCACTGGCGCCCCTGGCGCGCACGGTCAGCTGGGTGATCTCGTAGTCGAAGTCGATGAAGCCTTCGACGATCACGCGGCCATGGCTCACGCGGCCGCCGGCCATCGCGTAGTCCCAGGCTTTCTGCACATCGGCCGGGCCGTCGATCTTGCTCTGGCCCTTGCCGCTGGAACTCATCACCGGTTTGACGATGCAGGGGTAACCGATGCCGGCGTCAATGGCCGCCTGTAGCTCGGCCAGCGAGTCGCAGAACTGGTAGGGGCTGGTCGGCAGGCCCAGGGTCTCGGCCGCCAGGCGACGGATGCCCTCGCGGTCCATGGTCAGGCGCGCGGCGCGCGCGGTCGGGATCACCGTTACCGTGCCGGCGGCTTCGAGCTGCTCCAGCATGGGCGTGGCAATGGCCTCGATCTCGGGCACCACCAGGTGCGGGCGCTCGGCCTCGATCAGCGCCTTCAGCTGCGCCGGGTCGCTCATGGTGATGGTGCGCGCGTGGTGCGCCACCTGCTGGCCCGGCGCGTTCTCGTAGCGGTCGACCGCGACGGTCTCCACGCCCAGGCGCTGCAGCGCGATCAGCACCTCCTTGCCGAGTTCGCCGCTGCCCAGCAGCATGACGCGGGTGGCGGAGGGCGAGAGGGGTGTACCAAGCGTCGTCATGAGGGTCCTCGAAAAAACGTCAGGGGGCGGCAAGGCCCATGGCCTCGCCCATGCGCACCGGCCGACCGGCCGCCCAGCGCGGGTTGAAATCGATGGTGTCCTTCGGCCAGAGCATGACGACCGTGGAACCCAGCAGGAAACAGCCCATCTCCTCACCGCGCTGCAGCAGGCAGGGCTCGTCGTCGTAGGTCCATTCGCGCACGTTGCGGGTGCGCGGCGGATTGACCACACCGTGCCAGACCGTGGCCATGCTGCCGACGATGGTGGCGCCCACCAGCACCAGCGCAAACGGACGGGTCTCGCCGTTGACACCGTGCGGCACGTCGAACACGCAGACCACGCGCTCGTTGCGTGCGAACAGACCGGGCACGTGCGCCGCCGTCACCGGGTTCACCGAGAACAGCTCGCCGGGCACGTAGATCATGCGCCGCAGCCGCGCGTTGCTGGGCATGTGGATGCGGTGGTAGTCCTTGGGGCTGAGGTAGATCGTGGCGAAGGAGCCGCCGCGGAACTGCGCGGCCAGGCCGGCGCTGCCCCCCACGAGCGCGCGGGTGCTGTAGCGGTGGCCCTTGGCCTGGTAGATCTGGTCGTCCTTTATGGCACCGAGCTGGCTGATCGCGCCATCGACCGGGCAGACAAATCCGTCGCGCGCGAGCGGGCGCACGCCGGCGCGCAGCGGCCGGGTGAAGAACTCGTTGAAGGTGGCGTAGCTGCGCGGATCGGGGTTGACCGCCTCGTCCATGTTGACGCCGTAGCGCTTGATGAACCAGGGAATCACGTTGTGCGTCCACCAGGTAGCGCGCGAGTGGGCGCACCAGCCGGCAAACCGCGTGATCGCGGTCTTGGGCAGCAGGTATTGCAGAGCGACGGCGGGGGGAAGGGACACTTTGGAGCGAGCCGGACGCGGCGTCAGACGACCGTTCGGCCGGGAAGCCGGCATTGTAGGACGGCCGTTTTCACCCGCCATTTCCGCCCGCAGGGGCACGGCGGGCACGGCACAATCGGCCGCCATGAGTGAACTGCTGTTCAAGTGCCGGGACCTGGTCAAGCGCTACGGCGGCCAGACGGTGGTCGACCGCCTCTCGTTCGGCATCGCGCCGGGCGAGTGCCTGGGCGTGATCGGCCCCAACGGCGCCGGCAAGACCACCACCATCCGCATGTGCCTGGGCCTGACGGCACCGGACGCCGGTGCGGTGACCGCCTTCGGCCTGCCCATGCCGCAGGAGGCGCTGGCGGTCAAGCAGCGCCTGGGCGTGGTCAGCCAGATGGACACGCTGGACCCGGATTTTTCCTGTGCCGAGAACCTGCTGGTGTACGGCCGCTACTTCGGCCTGAAGGACGCGTCCATCCGCGCGCGCATTCCGCAGCTGCTGGAGTTCGCCGCCCTGTCGCACAAGGCCGATGCCAAACCCGGCGAGCTCTCGGGCGGCATGAAGCGGCGGCTGTCGCTGGCGCGCGCCCTGGTCAACGACCCGCAACTGCTGCTGCTCGACGAGCCCACCACCGGGCTGGACCCGCAGGCGCGGCACCTGATGTGGGAGCGCCTGCAGCTGCTGTTGCAACAGGGCAAGAGCATCCTGCTGACCACCCACTTCATGGACGAGGCCGAGCGCCTGTGCTCGCGCCTGCTGGTGCTGGACCACGGCCGCAAGATCGCCGAGGGCCGGCCGCGCGAGCTGATCGCGCAGCACCTGGAGCCCGAGGTGGTGGAGGTCTACGGTGCCGGCGCGCTGGCGCTGCACAACGCACCGGCACACGCCGCCCTGCGCCAGCTGGCCGGGCGGGTCGAGGTCAGCGGGGAAACCGTGTTCTTCTACACCCAGGACGCCCGGTCGCTGCTGCAGGCGCTGGCGCCGATGCACGATCTGCGCACCCTGCACCGGCCGGCGAATCTGGAAGACCTGTTTCTGAAACTGACCGGCAGACAAATACGGGAAGACGGCTGATGAGCAACCCATCCCATTGGTCCGCCCCACGTCTCTCGATGCGCTGGTGGCCCGTGTTCCAGCGCAACCTGCTGGTCTGGAAGAAACTGGCGCTGCCCAGCCTGGTCGGCAACATCGCCGAGCCGCTGATGTGGCTGGTCGCCTTCGGCTACGGCATGGGCGCGCTGGTGGGCCAGGTGAGCCTGTCCACGCCGCAGGGGCAGCAGGCCGTGCCCTACATCCTGTTCCTGGCCAGCGGCAGCATCTGCATGAGCGCGATGAACGCGGCCAGCTTCGAGGCGCTGTACTCCGCCTTCTCGCGCATGCATGTGCAGAAGACCTGGGACGGCATCATGAATGCGCCCGTGCGGCTGGACGACGTGGTGCTGGCCGAGATGCTGTGGGCGGCCTTCAAGGCCCTGTTCACGGTGCTGGCCATCCTGGGCGTGATGCTCGCGCTGGGCATCAGCCACTCACCGAAACTGCTGCTGGTGCTGCCGGTCCTGCTGGTGGCGGGCATCACCTTCTCGTGCATCGCCCTGGTGTTCAACGCGCTGGCCCAGGGCTACGACTTCTTCACCTACTACTTCACGCTGTTCCTGACACCGATGATGTTCCTCTCGGGTGTCTTCTTTCCCCGGGAACAGCTGCCGGGTCTGGTGCGCGCCATCTCCGAATGGCTGCCGCTGACCAATGCCGTCGCGCTGGTGCGCCCCCTGTTCATGGACCAGTGGCCCGATCGGCCTCTGGTGCACCTGGCGGTGCTGGCGGTCTACGCGGTCGGCGCGTTTTGGGTCGCGCTGGCGCTGACCCGCAAACGCTTTGCGAAGTGATCAGTGCACGGCGAGCTGCAGGGCCGGCTGGGCTGCGGCGTAGAACTCGACGCCCGAGTCCATGAAGGCCTCATTGTCGATCGCTGCGTCGTAGGCACGGACGGCCTTGCGCTGTGTGAGGGTGTGGTGGGTGATCGGGATCAGGGGCTTGTCCAGCGGGCGGCACACGCGGTGGCGCAGGCCGCGCAGGTCGCGGCTGCTTTCCATGGCCGTGATCACGGCTTCCGGATCGAGCATGAGGACGAAGGGGTTGAGGCTGTCGGTGGAGTTCATGGCGGTGTCCTGGAGAAAACGGGGTGAAAACAAGGCGTTTGTCGATGTCACAAACTGTATTCATCCTGTTTCAAGACGTTAAGTCGGCGCCTTGCCATTCGCGTTGTAGGAAATTGCCTGACAAGCTGCGAGATAAGCGGTAATCACCTGTCAGTTTTCCGGCGAGCGGGGACCCGGCCGGCCCCACCTCGCGGCCCCATCAGGCGCGCAGAGCGTCCACCGCCGCCGCCACCACCCCCTGCACGCTGCCGCTCTCGGCGTAACACTTGCGGAGCCAGGTGGCGTGGTTGCCGTCGCGCGCCGCGGTGCGTTCGACCTCGTCCAGCGCGGCCTGCGCCTCCAGCACATCGGCGTGGTGGCCGAGCTTGCGCAGCGTGGCCAGGATGTCCTCGCGGATGCTGATCTGCTCGCGCGTCTTGGGGTTGACCATCATGCCGTCGAGACCAAAACGGCAGGCCTGGAAGCGGTTGTAGGTGTAGACGAGGTAGTCGTCCTCGACCGGCGGCGGTTCGTCGCGCTGCAACAGGTGGCGGCACAGGCACTGCAGGTAACAGGCCAGCGCCGCGGCGCGTTCCACCGTCAGCGGCGTGTCGCAGACCCGCAGCTCGATGGTGCCGTACTCGGGCTTGGGCCGGATGTCCCAGTAGAAGTCCTTCATGGACTTGACCACGCCCGTGCTCTCCATCTTGGTGAAGTACACGTTGGCGAACTCGTCCCAGCTGAGCGTGAAGGGAGCGCGCCCCGAGAGCGGGAAGGCGAACACCGAGTTCAGGCGCGCCGAGTCGAACAGCGTGTCCACACCCTGGAAGAACGGCGAGGACGCCGACAGCGCGATGAAGTGCGGCACATAGCGGTTGAGCGAGTGCAGCAGGAACAGCGCCTCGTCGGGCGAGCTGCAGCCCACGTGCACGTGCTGCCCGAACACGGTGAACTGCTTGGCGAGATAGCCGTACAGCCCCGAGAGCTCCTGAAAGCGCGGCTTGGAAAAGATGCGCTGCTCGAACCAGCGCTGGAACGGGTGGGTGCCGCCCCCGGCGAGCGCGATGTTGAGGCGGTCACCCGCATTCACCAGGGTGTCGCGGATCTCGCGCAGCTGCGCCAGCAGCGGGCCGTGCATGTGCTGCACGTCGGTGGCGATCTCGATCATGCTCTGCGTCATCTCAGGCGTGACCACGCCCGGGAAGGGCTTGCGCCGCAGCAACTCCAGCAGGTCGTTGGCGCTGCTGGAGAGGTCCATGTCGTAGGTGTTGACGAGCTGCAGTTCGAGCTCGACGCCCAGCGTGAGGGATTCGGAGGCCTTGAAAGTTTCCAGCGGCATGTCTGCGTCACTCCCGGGTCACATGCGTTTCGCTCGCCGCCTGCAGGGCGCGCTGCGTCACCAGAGGGCCGAACAGCTCCTGCAGCACCATCATGAACGCCAGGACCATCAGCACCTGGCGGGCGGGTTCGAAGCCGTAGAGGCGGCTCTGTTCCAGCAGCAGGATGGCGAAGGCCGACATCGGCGTGAGCGCCAGGCCGGTCAGCAGACCCTTGCGCTCGGTGCTGCCCGACAGGCGCGCCGCGGCCACGTTGCACACCACCTTGGTGGCGATGCGCACGACGATCAGCACCAGCCCCAGCAGCACGCCGCCACCGATCTCGCTCCAGTCCAGCAGGGCCGCGATGTAGACGAACAGGAACAGCGTCAGCATGTCGCCCGCGGTGCCGAAGCCGCGCTGGGCGTTGGTGAGGTGCACGCGGCGTTCGCGCGCCACGATGCCGAAGGTCAGCGCGGCCAGCAGCGGCGAGAGCTTGAGGCCGTAGGCCATGGTGGTCAGCAGCACCACCGCGAGCGCGAACACCAGGGTCACGTCGCGCTCCTGGATGCGCTGCGAGCGCAGCAGTGCGGGCATGCCCACGCCCAGCAGCGCCCCCACGGCGACCGAGGTGACCAGCACGTGCACGCTGCCGAAAGCCGCCAGCACCAGGTCGCCCGAGGTCGAGAGGTGCCAGTAGCCGATGACCAGCTTGAGCGCCAGTACGGCCACCAGGCAGTTGATTGCGCACAGGTGCAGCACGCGCTCGGTCACCTGGCCGGCGCTGCGCATCTCGTTGGCCACCCGCACGATGCCGGCGGGCGAGGCGGACACCGACAGCGCCGCGATGATCAGCCGGGTGTCTGTGGGCAGCGTGAACAGCCCCGACACCCAGTACACCGTGGCGAAGGTCAGCACCGACTCCACCAGCCCCAGCGCCAGCACCCAGGGGTTGTGGCGGAACCAGCGCAGGTGGATGCGGTAGCCCAGCTCGAACAGGATCAGCGACAGCGCCACGTTGGCCAGGAAGGGCAGGCCCGGCACGGCGTCGGTCAGCCCCGGCAGGTTGATCAGGCTGGCCACCAGGCCCACCGCCACATAGCTGGTCACCCGCGGCAGGTTGGCCCATTCGTGCAGCCGCTCGCCCAGATACCAGGCCACCAGCAGCACCAGGGGCCAGGCCATGGACTGAAGAAGAAAGGGAAAGTCGGTCACCATGCAGAAAAAGAATGGTTGGAGGGCGGCGCCCCGGCCCCCGGGTGTACCACCCCGGGAAGGTGCTGTCATGTAACAGGACGAAACCCCTCAGGGGGCGGCGGCCTCTTGACGCCAGTGAAAACGCTGTTCCAGCAGGCGCGGTTCGTCGAAATGGCGGCGGCCAACAAAGGCCGTCGGGTGCCGCCCCCACTGCCGCATCGCGCCGGGGCTCTCGATGCCCATGGGCCAGAACAGGACCCGTTCGCCGCGCTCGGTACCCGGCATGATGCCATGGGACCCGAACGCACTGCGATGGCCGCCGTCCGCCGTGGGCAGACTGCGCAGCTGGTCCTCGTGCTCCAACGAATAGGTCGTCCCCGCCGCGCCTCCCTCATCGGCGGCCACACCGACCAGCTGGTGGTCCGATGCGCTCAGATGCACCCGCAGGCGCTGGCTCGGCGCGAGCTCGGGCAGTGTGGCCGGCACGAACGCCCATTCGATGCGCGCCGACGGCGGCGGGCGCAGGTCCATGCTGCGCGCCGGCACGAACACGTGGTAGCAGCCGCAGCCGTGGATGCTGTCGAGCATCAGCGGCCGACCGCCTTCGTCCAGGGTCATGCGCAGCACCACCGCATCCACTCGACCGGCCAGCAGGTCCAGCCCGTGGCGCGCCGGCCGCTCGGGAAACCACAGGCTGTAGACCAGCTGCAGCAGCACCCGGTCGCCGTAGCGCGTGTGGGCGATGCGCTGGTAGAGCACCGGCTGCGCGGTCTGGACCTCGGGCGCCGGGCCCTCGCCCCAGCGCAGCCAGCCGGGCCGGTCGGCGTCGGAACGGGTCTCGATGTGCACCACCGGCGCGTAGGCCTGCAGCAGGCGGCGGGCGGTGTCGGCGTCGGGTGCCGGAATACCGAGAGCGTCCACCGGCAGCGGCGTCCACGGCACCGTCGCTGCGGCCCCGGTCGCGGGCCGGTAGCGGGCCCAGCCCGGTGCGTCCGCGGGCGGCGAGGCCATCCAGCGGCTTTGCCATTGCCGCAGCTCGCGCTCCACGCCCGAGAAAAACGGCCACTGGCTCAGCGGGTAGAGACCCAGCGTGCGCAGCGCAACGCTGTAGTCGTCGGGCACCAACGCGGCGTCGCGCAGCCGGCGCCGGGCGGCCTCGTCGGCCGACAGCGCCTGCCAGAGCAGCGGGCCGCAGGCCCTTGCGCGCGCCTGGAGGTCCTCGCGGTCCACGGCGCCCAGCGCATCCACGGCGGCGCGCGGCAGGTTGCGAATCTCGGCCCTGCGCGCCACCTGGTCCAGCGCCTGCAGGCGCTCGCCCCAGGCCTGCCAGCGCGCAGCATCCTGCAAGGCCTCGTCGCGGAAAGACGCCAGCAGGCGGTCGACGCGGACGAAGGGGAAGCCGGCGATGCGGGCCGCGCCGCCGTCGCGCACCGCATGCGCATCGGTCTGTTCGTCGAGCTGCTGCAGCCACCGCTGGCAGGCGGCCACCGGTCCGCCCTCGTCGGCGCCGCGGGGCACAGGCGACGCGCACCCTGCCAGCACCACCACGGCGGTGGCGAGCAGGCGCGAAATCACGGGCTTGCAGACCATCGCACGATGGTAGCGGCCGGCCTCGCCAGCGCCGAAGGTCTGGTTACACGCCCGCAATGGCGCAGGGTTACCATGCCGCATGACCCCAACCCGACGCCTTTCCCTCGCCCGTACCGTTGGCCTGCCGCTGCTGCTGTCGCTGACCGCCCTCGCGTCCCACGCCCAGTCCACCCCCGCCACCGCACCGGCGGCCGCCGCGGCGTCCAGCCCGGCCAAGAAGGAGCTGATCCAGCGCGTGCTCAAGCTGCAGCAAGGCGGCATCGAGCGGCTGGCCACGGCCATGACCGAAGAGCCCGCTGTGCTGCTCGCCGACCGGGCCTCCGAGATCATTGCCGCCAAGGTGCCCAAGGACCGGCAGGAGACGGTCGCCAAGGAGGTCCAGTCAGAGCTGCAGAAGTACCTCAAGGACACCGTGCCCCTGGTGCGGCGCAGTGCCCAGCAACTGGCGCCGGCCACCATCGGCGCGGTGCTGGAGAGCAAATTCAACGAGGACGAGCTGCGCGAGATCGTGGCGATGCTGGAGTCCCCGGCCTACGGCAAGTACCAGCAGCTCAGCGGTGAGATGCAGCAGTCGCTGCAGGCCAGGCTGGTGTCCGACACCCGCGCCACCGTCGAGCCCCGCGTGCAGGCGCTGGAGAAGACCCTGGGCGAGCGTCTGACGGCAGCCACCTCCGCAGCCGCCGCCACACCCGCCAAGCCCGTGGCCAAGCCGGCCGCCAAGTAAGCCCCTGACCTGAGCCCGCACGCCGCACACGCGGCGCGGGCCTCAGACCGCGAAGCGCTCGCGCAGCGGCTGCAGGCCGAGTTCGTCGACGATCTGCAGCAGGCGTTCGCGGGCGCGCAGCCGCTGGCCCTGCGGACCGTCGTGGCGGCGCGCCAGAATCAGCTCGTTCTTCATCGAGTGCTCCCAGCCCACCAGTTCGGTGACCGTGACCTGGTAGCCGTGGGCTTCGAGCTGCAGGCAGCGCAGCACGTTGGTGATCTGGCTGCCGAACTCGCGTGTGTGCAGCGGGTGCCGCCAGAGTTCGGCCAGCGGTGTTCGGGCGAGTGACAGCGCCTTGTGCTGGCGCATCACCGAGGCCACCTCGGCCTGGCAACACGGCACCAGCACCATGAAGCGGGCCTGCTTGGCCAGACCGAAGGCGATGGCGTCGTCGGTGGCCGTGTCGCAGGCGTGCAGCGCCGTCACCACGTCGATCCGCGCCGGCAACTCGGGGTGGTCCAGCGCCTGCTGCACCGTCGTCGCCAGGAAACCCATGCGCGCGAAGCCCAGCCGCTGCGCCAGCGCGCGCGACTTCTCCACCAGCTCGGCGCGCGTCTCGACCCCGTACACCCAGCCGACCGGCTTCGACTTGAAGAACAGGTCGTAGAGGATGAAGCCGAGGTAGGACTTGCCCGCGCCGTGGTCGGCCAGGGTCACGTCGCCGCGGTCCTTGAGCACCTCGGCCAGCAGCGGCTCGATGAACTGGACCAGGTGGTAGACCTGCTTGAGCTTGCGGCGGGTGTCCTGGTTGAGCCTGCCCTCGCGCGTGAGGATGTGCAGCTCCTTGAGCAGTTCGACGGACTGGCCCTCGCGCAGTTCGGGCAACTGGGCCTGCAGGCTGGGGGCTTCGGGGGTGCGGCGGGCGGCTTTGGGCATGCCTGGATTGTCGCAGGCGGTCACAATCGGCGCATGCACGCCACCGACCCGCGACACCCCTACGAAACGCTCACACCCGACGTGGTGCAGGACGCGCTGGCCAGCCTCGGCCTGTGGGGCGACGGGCGCCTGTCCGCGCTGAGCAGCTACGAGAACCGGGTCTACCAGGCGGCGCTGGAGACGCCTCTGGACGGGCACGCGCAGGTGGTCCTCAAGTTCTACCGGCCGGGCCGCTGGAGCGAGGCACAGATCCTCGAAGAGCACGCCTTCGCGGCCGAGCTGGCCGCCGCCGATGTGCCGGTGGTGGCACCGCTGTCCATCGACGGCCACACGCTGCACCGCCATGGCGGCTTCCTGTTCAGCGTGAGCCCGCGGCGGGGCGGACGGCGCCCCGAACTCGAGGACTTCGACGTGCTGGAGTGGACCGGCCGCTTCCTCGCGCGGCTGCACGCCGTGGGCGCCGCCCGGCCCTTCGCGCAGCGGCCGGCGCTCGACGCCGCCAGCTTCGGCCACGAGCCGCGCGACTGGCTGCTCACGCACGAGGCCGTGGCGCCCGAGGTGCGCAGCGCCTGGCGCCAGACGCTGGACGAAGCGCTGCAGATCATCGAGTCGCACCCGGCCCTGCGCCCGGTCCGGGCCTCGGCCACGGACGGCGGCGTGGCCCTCATCCGCCTGCACGGCGACTGCCACCCCGGCAACATCCTGTGGACACCCGAAGGCGAGCCCGGCGCCGGCCCGCACTTCGTCGACCTGGACGACGCGCGCACCGGCCCCGCGGTGCAGGACCTGTGGATGCTGCTCTCGGGCGAACGGCGCCAGCAGACGCAGCAGCTGGGCGCCCTGCTCGACGGCTACGAGCAGATGCGCGACTTCGACCGGCGCGAGCTGGCCCTGATCGAACCGCTGCGCACGCTGCGGCTGGTGCACTACAGCGCCTGGATCGCGCGCCGCTGGGACGACCCGGCGTTCCCGATCAACTTCCCCTGGTTCGGCGGCCGCGACTTCTGGCAGGGCCAGGTGGACATGCTGGTCGAACAGATCGAAGAAATGCAGAAGCCGCCGCTGGTGGTTTGACCCTTCCTGTACAAAGGTTTCTGGCAATTAAATTGTGTGCAATTTAATTGCCAGCTACAGTTCACCCCATGCCTTCCACACCACCGCTCGACGACCGCGCCCTGCTGCTGGACAACCAGCTGTGTTTCGCGCTCTATTCGGCCTCGCTGGCCATGACCAAGCTGTACAAGCCGCTGCTGGAGTCGATGGGCCTGACCTATCCCCAGTACCTGGTCATGCTGGCGCTGTGGGAGCGCGACGGCGAAACCGTCTCGGCACTGGGCGAACGACTGCACCTCGACTCGGGCACCCTGACCCCGCTGCTCAAGCGACTGGAGGCGGCCGACCTGGTCTCGCGCCTGCGGGACACCACCGACGAACGCCGCGTGCTGATCCGCTTGACCGCGGCCGGCCGGCGGCTCAAGGCCCGGGCGGCCCGCTTGCCCGCCTGCGTGATGCAGGCCGCGCAGTGCACCCTCGACGAGGTCACTGCCCTGACCCGACAGATCCAGACGCTGCGCGACCGGCTCAGCGCCTGACCCCTTCACCCACCCGCTTGCTGCGCAAGCTTTTCATGAAAGACCCGACCATGGCCTCTCTCGACAAAGTTCTCTACACCGCCCGCACCCACACCACCGGCGGCCGCGACGGCGCCTCGCGTTCCGACGACGGCCGTCTGGACGTCAAGCACACGCCGCCCGGCGCGCCTGGCAACGGCACCAACCCCGAGCAGCTGTTTGCGGCCGGTTACTCGGCCTGTTTCATCGGCGCCATCAAGGCCGTGGCCGGCAAGATGAAGCTGACGGTGCCGGCCGATGTGGCGGTGGACGCCGAGGTGGACCTGGGCCCCGTGGGCCAGGCCTATGGCATCGCGGCGCGCCTGACGGTGCACCTGCCAGGCATGGACCGCGCGCAGGCCCAGGCCCTGGTCGACGCCGCCCACCAGGTCTGCCCGTACTCGAACGCTACCCGCGGCAACATCGACGTGACCCTCACGCTGGCCTGATCAGCCGCGCTTCTGGATCGTTCCGGCCAGGTGCCGCTCGCGGAAGCGGCGCATGGCCCGGAACAGCACCGGCGGCATGTAGTCCTGCGACACGCGCCAGCGCAGGCCGCCGATGCGCTCGTTCGGGCGCTCGGCAAAGATGGTCGTGTGCGCACCGTTCTTCTCTTCGTCGGGCCGTCCGTTCGTGTAATAGAACAGCGCCAGCGACTTGCGCGAGTCGCCTTCCGGGCAGGTCAGCGGGTCCGGGTGGCCGTGGAAGGTGTTGCTGGTCGGCGAGAAGATGGCGAGGCGGTTGAACACCGGCAGGATCTTGGCGCCGCAGTACGTCACCTCGCGGTCCCACAGCTCCAGGCTGCCGCCGTACTCTTCCTTCCAGTTCTTGTTCATGTAGAAGATGACGTTGATCCGGCGGTCCAGGAAGTTCTGGTCGTGCTTGTTGAAGTCGGCGTGCAGCTTGAGCAGGCCGCCGCGCGGCGTCTGGTGCAGACCGCCGCCCCGCATCGAAGGATCGGCAATCATGTTGTCGATGCCGGTGACCTTTTCAAGGAAGCGCAGGAACGGCGCCGAGTTGAACTGGTAGAGCATCTGGCGCGTCACCGGCCCGAACTTGGTCTCGTCCACGCACACCAGCTTGCGCTCGGCCGGGCGGTTGTAGTTGTGCCACTCGATGTCCTGCGCCCTGGGGAACTCCTGCCACATCGCCTCGGCGATGTCCTCGGGCAGGAAGTTGTCGAACGCCATGTGGTTGAACGGCGTGCCGAGCTTGTACTGGGCCTCGCCCTCGATGGCGAGTTGTTCGTAGCGGGGGTCGTCGAAGACGAAACGGTTGGACAGTTCGGGGCGGGACACGGAGGACTCCTGAGGGTGCCGGGACGGTGGTCCCGTGAAACATCCCTTCAGCGACCGGCCCCCCTTTTCAGGGCGTGGCGGCAGGCGTCTTGTGCGCTTGCATGCGGCGTCCGAGCACGCCGAGCAACACGGTCAGGGCATCTCCGAGCAGAGTGGTCAGGCGCATGCTCACGGCCAGCCCGGCGGCCACCGCAGCTCCGGTCAACGGAGTGAAGAGCACCACCATCATCGCCTCGCGCACCCCGAGACCACCGGGAGAGCCTGGCACCACATAGCCCACCACCCAGGCGCTGCTGTAGAGCAGCGCGATGCTGAACCAGTCAATGTCGGGACTTGCGAATAAGTATTCCGACTGCAATTTCACTACATAGCCCTGCTGCATGAAGTTGATCAAGATCAACAGGGACACGAACAGCGCGGTGCGCAGTTGCGGCAGGCGCAACAGCCGGCCGCCGCCAATCTTCATGCTCAGCCTGGGCAGCAGGGTGTTGAGCACCTTGATGCCCAGCCAGGGCGCCACCAGGGCCAGCGGCAGGATCCAGACCAGCTTGGAAGCGAAGGCGGGTGCTGCCGCCCCGTCGGCGGTGTGCAGGTCCCACAGCACCACGGTGCCCAGCAGGGCGAGCAAGCAGCTGATCACCAGGTTCCAGATGCCCTCGAACACCGCCGTGCCCACCGCGACACCCACGGGAATGCCGGTGGACTTGGCCAGCACGCCGCGGCCGATGAACTGACCCACATTGCCCGGCAGGTACTTGCCCAGCTGGGAAATGAAGAACACCTGCACCGCCAGCCGCGTGGGCACGCGGTGGCCCTGGTCGGACATCAGCAGGCGCCACACGTGGGTGCCGAAGAAGTGGGCCAGCACCACGCTCATCATGCTGAGCAGGCCGACGGCCACGGTGGCCAGGTTGAGGGGAATCGGCGGCAGCTTCTCCATGTGGATCATGAAGGCGCGCACGAAGAACACGATCGACGCCACGACGGCCGCATACATCAGCCACTTGAAAACGGTCTTGGCGTATTTCATGGAAACCCGTGGGAAACAAAGCGAAGCGGCGCTACAAGGCGCCGCACAACCCCACAAGTGTAGTCGCCGGGTGGTGGCCAGCCACCACCCGGACCCTGACGCAGATCAAGCCAGGCTGCCCAGGCGCTCCATCGCGTCGGCCAGCCAGTCCTTGGGCAGGGGCTCGTCCTTGGCCGGCGCAACCATCCAGCCTTCGCCAGCCGAATGGAGGCCGAAACGCCCCTGGGTCCAGAGTTGCCAGGCCAGCCAGGCGCAGTCGTGGGCCGAGGCCGGACCACCGGCGGGTGCGGTCAGCAGGGCCGTGCAGGGCTCGGTGCGGGCGAGATGCAGCACACCGTCCCGGACCTCTGCGCCCAGGACAGCCGCCAGCTGCGCCAGCGCATGCGCATCGTCCTGCCGGGCGCCGAACCGTTCCAGCCAGGAGCGGACCTGCAGCGCCACCCCGGCGCCCCGGCGCGCCTCGGCCTGCTGCAGGTCGGCGTGGTCCCATCGGTGCCAGTCCACCGCCGGCTCCTGCGCACCCACCCACAGGGCCGCCTGCGCAAAGCGGAACAGCGCGCGCTCGTACGCCGCCGGGTCGGCACCGGCGCCGATCACGAGCAGGGACGACAGACGGCCCGACACCAGGCGAGCCTGCTGGGCCAGCATCTTGTCGCGCACCAGTTCGTCGCGCTCGCTGCGCAGGGCCGACAGCTCCAGTGCGTTCTTCAGGTCGGAGCGCAGGCTCTCCAGCTCCCAGGGCTTGGCGATGTAGCGGTAGATCTCGCCGGTGTTGATCGCATCAATGGCCTCGCCGATCTCGGAATAGGCTGTGGTGAGCATGCGCACGATGTGCGGGTAGTGGGTGCGGGCGTGGCGCAACAACTCGTTGCCGCGCTCACCGGGCATGCGCTGGTCGCACACCAGCACGGCGATGTCGGCGCCGTGCACGCTGAGCACCGCCCGCCCCTCGTCGACCGAGTTGGCGGTCAGCACCGGGGCCAGCGGCCCCACCAGCCGCTCAAAGTACTTGAGGGCGATCGCCTCGTCATCGACGTACAGGATCTTCTCGGGTTTCATCTGGATACCTCATGGTGTTGTTCTGTGTCCGTGGCACCAAAGTGCAGGCGGACCGCGGTGCCGCCAGCGGGCGGTGACCGGACCTCGACCGTCCCGCCCACGGATGCCATCACCCGCTGGCAGAAGACCAGGCCCATGCCGCTGCCGCCACTGGCCGACCGGGTGGTGACGGGCTCCCGGGTCAGCCGGGCCAGCACCTCCGGCGCAATGCCCGGACCGTTGTCACTGATTTCAATGACCGCCCGGTCCGGCGTTCCTGCGACCACGATGCGGATGCGGGGTTCGGCCGGCGGTGCCGAATGCAGGGCCAGCAGGGCATTCTTGACCACGGTGCACAGCACCAGGTACAGCAGGTCGCGCTGGCCGGGCAGGACGAAGTCCTGCAGCAGATCGCAGACCAGCCAGCCGGCCTCATCGCCATCGAAAGGATAGCCCTCGCGCACCGATCGCACCAGATCACTGGCCAGTTCGCTGGCGCTGCCGTCGGCGTGATAGGCGTCGCGCGCGGTGCGCACGAAGGTCGCCACCAGGGACTGCGCATAGTCGGTGCGGCGCAGGGCCGCGTCCAGCATCGCGCCGATTTCGCCGGGACGGCGCTGGGTGAGACAGACCAGGTCGGTGTTGCCGCACAGAGGGGCCTGCTGGCGTTCGCGCATGGCGTGCAGGTAGCCGCTGACGGTGGCCAGCGGCGTGCCCACCTCGTGCGCCAGGAATCCGAGCGTCTCTCGCAGGGCCTCGTCCCGCCGCTGCAGCAGGGTCTGCTCGCGCAATCGCTGCTGGCAGGCCGCCAGAGCCTCGCGCAAGGCCCGCCGGGTCACCGGTTCGTCCAGCGGCTTCTCCAGGATCCGCCCCACATGGCCCAGGTTGACCGCCGCCATCGCCACGTCCTTGTCGGCATAGGCCGACATCAGCAGCCGCGACACCAGGGGGTGCCGCTCCCGGACCTCGGCCAGCAGGGCCACACCGTCGCGTTCGGGCATGCGGTAGTCGGTCAGCAGGACGGCGACCTCGTGCCCCTGCCGGTCCAGCAGCTCCAGTGCCTGCCGCACGCTGGCGGCGGTTCGCACGTCGAACTCGTCGCCGTAGGAGCGCGCAAACCACTTGAGCGCCTGCGGTTCGTCGTCGACCAGCAGCACGGCACGGGCCAGCGGGGGAACGGAACCGGAACCCGGCAGGTCGGATTTCATTGGGGCGGCCTCGGCAGATCGAACGAAAACTCGGTCCATTCGCCGAACACGCTGTCGACGGACAGGATGCCGCCGTGCCGCTGCACGATGCCGTAGCTCACGCTGAGCCCCAGCCCGAGGCCGGCCCCCACGTCGCGGGTGGTGAAGAAGGGCTCGAACACCCGGCCGATGTTGGCCGGGTCGATGCCGTGCCCGTTGTCCCGCACCGAAATCCGCAGCCGCTCACCCTCCGGCGCCACCCGCACATCGATGCGCGGCTGCGCCCGCTGCACGGACTGCATGGCGTGGGCGGCATTGCTCAGCAGGTTGATCAGCACCCCGATGATGGCCGGCTCGTCACCCATCACATGGGTGTCCTGGGGCAGGTCGAGCGCCAACTCGATGCCCTTGAGTTCGTAGCCGGCCAGGCGGATGGCCGAACGCACCGCGTGCTCCAGCAGGAAGGGCCGCTGGCTGTCGTCACCGGGCTTCTGATAGGCAAAAGTCTTGAGGTCAGAGACGATGTTCTGCACCCGGGTCAGCCCCTCGCGCGCGTCGTCCAGGCTCTCCTTGAGCATCGGGTCGGTCTTGGCCGAAGGCACGCTCAGGCCCATGTTCACCGCCATCAGGGCGTAGTTCACCGGGTTGTTGAGCTCGTGCAGCAGCCCGGCCGAGAGGGTGCCGATGGCGGCCATCTTCTCGC
The DNA here is from genome assembly GCF_004353865.1 of Hydrogenophaga pseudoflava. NCBI lineage: Bacteria > Pseudomonadati > Pseudomonadota > Betaproteobacteria > Burkholderiales > Comamonadaceae > Hydrogenophaga > Hydrogenophaga pseudoflava. Next base: position 627,476 of record NZ_CP037867.1, on the reverse strand, counting down.
GCTGGATCAGCTGGCCCTTGACCTCGGCCAGGGTGCGGTTGGTCTCCTGCAGCTTGTCGTTGTTCATGGCCACCTCGTGCTGCAGCTGGAACAGGCGCAGCCGCGCCCGCTCGTTGAACCAGGTGCAGACCGCGCTGGCAATGGCCGAGAACAGGATGAACAGGCTGTTGGTGTAGAGCTTGCCGGGTTCGGCCACGCCGTCGGGGTGGAGCGTGCAGGCCATCAGGTAGAGCACCAGCGTGAGCACACCGAAGCCGATGCCCTCGAACAGCGTGATCGGCAGGATGATGCCCACCGCGTACATCGCCAGGTGCAGGCCGACAAAGTAGATCGAATCGACCCCGCTGGTCAGCCAGATCATCCAGGCGATCATCACCTGCGGCAGCACCAGCCAGGTCATGGTGAGCACCCGCACCTGCTGCGCCCCCACCCGTGTGTAGAGCAGCAGCAGGATGCCCAGGGTCAGGCAGGCCACCAGCAGACGCAACAGGAAGAACTCGGTCAACCACTCCGGATAGGAGAAATAGTCCAGACCCACCCCCGCGAGCACCAGGCCGATGGAGGTGATGCTGCCGGCCTTGCTGTAGGCGAGCCGGAACGCCGACAGCTGACGCTCGTAGGACGCGGTGTCCCTGGCGATCATGCAGTGTCCAGGGGGCCGCGCCCCGGCAGCGTGGTTTCCGCGAACACGTTGACCCCGGTCTGGTCGGTGTACAGGTCGATCGCCGCCCCGACCTCGGACATCACGGACATCATCTGCGCCTCGTCGCGGTAGATCAGGTGCCACTCCAGCAGGTGCTCCATGCCATGGCGCTCGGGGTTGCTCGAGTGCACATTGGTCAGCAGCATGCGCGCGCCCGGGGCGGAGCGGGACATGAAATAGCGGATCAGCCGGGTGCAGACCTTGTCGGACAGGTAGTCGAACAGGCCCGCGCAGTAGATGAAATCAAAACCCCGGCCGCCTTCCAGCGCCTGCGACTGGGCCGGGCGCTTGAGCAGGTCGTGCACCGACTCCTGGACATAGTTCACCTCGACCCGCCGGCCGGTCTCGGCCATCACCGCGTCGATGCGTTCGCGCGTGTAGTCCAGGGTCTCGCGGCTGAAGTCCAGCAGCGTGAAGCTCAGGCGGCTCAGGTCCGCGCCGGAGGCGATCAGCCGCTGCAGCTCGACCGCTGGGCCGCAGCCCACGTTGAGGATGCGCACCTGGCGCCCTTCCTGCTCGCCCAGGGCCACGGCGCGCCGGAGGTAGTCGACCAGGATGTTGATGCGGTTGCGGTGCGCCTCGGCCACCGCCGCCCGCAGGAAGGTCGCGTTGACCAGCTGGATGTAGGTGCTGCTGCCCTGCCGCGGGTCGCCCAGCAGCTGGTTGACCATCTCGTAGTCGCCGGCATAGCCCAGCGGCTTGGCAAAGGTGCGGTAGACGAAAGGCGCCCGCAGCACCAGCGGGTGCAGCGCCGCCTGGGCGTAGCTGCGGTGCAGCAGCGCGTCGTCCGCCGGCACGCTGGCGGCCTCGCTTTCCAGCCGCACCAGGAAGCTCTTGCCCTTGGTCATCAGGGGTTCGGCCATGGCCCAGAACACGGCATCGGTCAGCCGGCCGTCCTCGCCCTTGGGCAGCGAGTCCAGCATGTCGGCCTGGTCGATCCAGCGCGCGGTCTCGGACAGGAAGGCCCGGAACTCGCTGACCGCCACCTGGTAACTTTCCTTGACCCGGAAGCGCTGCTCCCAGTCCTCGACAAAACGGGCAGCCTCCATGCCAACCTCCCGCACATTGCCACGGGCCAGATTGAGGTCCGACCACTCGTCAATCAGGGCCAGCGAGACCACCGCCATCAGGCCGGTGTTGAGCAGGCTCACCACCACCGCCTTGCCCTGGTAGATGGCGCGCTCGCCGGAGCGGATCACCAGGTCGCTGAGCACCTCGCTGACCTGGACGATGGAATAGGGGTTGTAGATCTCCATCACCAGCGAGCGGCGCTGGAGACTGGTCAGCGTGCCGCGCGCGGCTTCGCCTTGGCTGTTTCGGAAGGTGACAACAGGATCAAAGGGGCGCTGGGGTTGCACGGTGGTTGGATGTCAACGGTGGTGGGGCGAATCGCCCCGATCGGAAGCTCCCAATCTGCCAGTGTAGTCATCTGCGACCTGTTTCACGGGCGCAACTGTCGTCCAAACGCCGTTCGGGCGCAAAAAAACCCGGGCCGGATACCGGACCGGGTTTCAGACCTTATGCACTCGATTTCCGTAGCGCTCAGGCCAGCAGCGCGTTGACCCGCCGGACGTAGGCGGCCGGGTCGTCGGGCAGGCCGCCCTCGGCCAGCAGCGCCTGGTCGAACAGGATGTGCGCCAGGTCGTCGAAATGGGCCGAGCCGTCGAGCTTGCGCACCAGCGGGTGCGACGGGTTGACCTCCAGCGTGGGTTTGGCTTCCGGGGCCTTCTGGCCCGCGGCCTTGAGCATGCGGGCCAGCTGGCTGGAGAGCTCGCCCTCGCCCACCACCAGACAGGCGGCCGAATCCACCAGCCGGGTGGTCACGCGCACGTCGCTGGCCTTGTCCTTGAGGGTTTCCTTGAGCTTGTCGAGCACCGGCTTGAAGCTCTCGGCCGCCTGCTCGGCCGCCTTCTTCTCTTCTTCGTCCTGCAGCTCGCCCAGGTCCACCGCCCCCTTGGCCACGCTCTGCAGCGGCGTGCCGTCGAACTCGGGCAGGAAGGACAGCGCCCACTCGTCGACCCGGTCGGTCATCAGCAGCACCTCGATGCCCTTCTTGCGGAAGAGTTCGAGCTGCGGGCTGTTCCTGGCCGCCGCCAGCGTGTCGGCGGTGATGTAGTAGACGGCCTTCTGGCCGTCCTTCATGCGGGCCTTGTAGTCGGCCAGCGACACGGTCACCGCGTCGCCGGTGGTGCTGGCAAAGCGCAGCAGCTTGGCCAGCTTGTCGCGGTTGGAGAAGTCCTCGCCCAGGCCTTCCTTGAGCACGGCGCCGAACTCGGCGTAGAAGGCGGCGTACTTGTCGGCGTCCTTGGACAGGTCGTCCAGCATGGTCAGCACGCGGCGGGTGTTGCCCTCGCGGATCGCCTTCACGTCGCGGCTTTCCTGCAGCAGCTCGCGGCTCACGTTCAGCGGCAGGTCGGCCGAATCGACCACGCCCTTGACCCAGCGCAGGTAGGCGGGCATGAGGCTCTCGGCCTCGTCCATGATGAAGACGCGCCGCACATAGAGCTTGATGCCGGCCTTGCGGTCGCGGTTCCACAGGTCCATCGGCGCCTTGGACGGGATGTAGAGCAGCTGGGTGTACTCGGTGCTGCCCTCGACGCGGTTGTGGCTCCAGGCCAGCGGGTCGGCCTGGTCGTAGCTGATGTTCTTGTAGAACTCGGCGTACTGCTCGTCGCTGATGTCCTTCTTGCTGCGCGCCCACAGGGCGTTGGCCGAGTTCACCGGCTCCCACTCGTCGCGGGTGATGTACTCGCTCTTCTCGGCGTCCCACTCTTCCTTCTGCATCAGGATGGGCAGGCTGATGTGGTCGGAGTACTTGGTGATGAGCGACTTGAGCTTCCAGTGGCTCAGGAACTCGGTCTTGTCCTCGCGGATGTGCAGGGTGATGGTGGTGCCGCGCGCGGCGCGCTCGATGGTCTCGACCTCGAAGTCGCCCGTGCCACCGCTGGTCCAGCGCACCCCTTCGGCCGCCGGCAGGCCGGCGCGGCGCGACTCGACCACGATCCTGTCGGCCACGATGAAGCCCGAATAGAAGCCCACGCCGAACTGGCCGATCAGCTGGGCGTCCTTCTTCTGGTCGCCGCTGAGGTGGCTCATGAAGTCGCGGGTGCCGCTCTTGGCGATGGTGCCCAGGTGCTCCACCGCCTCGGCCTGGCTCATGCCGATGCCGTTGTCGGTGATGGTGATGGTTTTCGCGTCCTTGTCGAAGGCCACCCGCACGTCCAGGTTGGGCGCGTCCTCGAACAGCGCGGCGTTGTTCAGCGCCTCGAAGCGCAGCTTGTCGCAGGCGTCCGAGGCGTTGGAGACCAGCTCGCGCAGGAAGATCTCGGGGTTCGAATACAGCGAATGGGTGACCAGGTGCAGCAGCTGGGCCACCTCGGCCTGGAAGGAGAGGGTCTGTTTGCTCATGTTCTTTGAAAATCGTCAGAAGGTATGAGGGCCATGCCACCCGCTCCGGACCGGCCGGGTGGCACTCGCGAGGGCGCAATTATGGGCAGGCCGCGCGATTTCAAGCCGGGGTGTCAAGCCGGCGCGGCCAGCCAGGTCTGCAGCTGGGCCGCCACCTTCGGACTGGACAGCAGGTCCAGGTGCCCGGTCCGGAACACAGTGCACTGGTGCTCGGGCGCCAGCGCCAGCCGCATCGACGGGTCTTCGTGGCGGCCCAGCGCGCTGTCCAGCGGCACCAGGCCGTCGCCGGTGAGGCGCTCGGCCAGCCGGCTGCGTTGCCCGGCCAGCGTGGCCGCCACCGCATAGCAGGCCACGCCCTCGGGCAGCGGCAAGGGCTGGCGGTGGTCGGCGCCCGAGGCAAAGCGGTCGCGGCCCTGCCAGTCGGCGTCCTGCACATGGCCGTGGCGCAGGTCGGTGATGCCCGCGCTGCGCAACTGGCCCAGCCGCGCGAACGGCGCGGTGAAGGGGTTGGCGGCCAGCAGCCAGTCGGCCCCGTGGCCGGCGCGCTCCAGCGGCGCGCCGTGGTGCGGCGTGCCCAGGAAGACCAGTTCGCGCAACAGCTGCGTCCACGACAGGCCCGCCGCCTGGCCCACCGCCACCGCCGAACGGGCCACCAGACCACCCATGCTGTGGCCCACGATCGTGATGCGCTCCGGCGACACGGGCCACGCAGCCACCAGCTGCTCCAGCAGCAGCGCCAGCGCGCGCCCGTTGACCGAAATGTGCAGGCCGCTGTTGTAGCGCAGGTAAAGCGGCGTGGCGCCCAGCGCCTGCGCCAGGAACGCCCCATGGTCGTGCCCGCTGCGGCGCCATTGCGCGTCGTTCATGCACAGGCCATGAACGAGCAGCAGGATGTGCGGACCGGCGCCGGGCAGCTCTTCTTTCAGCGAACCAGGCGACAACGACAGCGGCACGCCGCCGGCGCGCAGCTCCATCGCCTGCGCCAGCGGGTTGCCCAGTGCCTGCAGCCGGTCGCCCAGCACGCCGTTGAGTGCGGCCAGCACCGTCTCGCGCTGCGGCGAGGCCTCGGGATGGGTCGCCGGGTCGTCCAGCAGCGGCAGCAGCACGCCCAGCGCCGCGTTCGTGCCCCAGCCCGCCAGCCGGGCCACGCCGCGCACGGCCTGGTAGATCTGCCCCGTCAGGCCACTGGTCTGCTCACCCGTCGTGCCACCGGACAGCCCCAGCCGCCGGTGCACCGCCTGGTGCACGCCTTCGGCGATGTTGATCACGCCGTGGGTGCCCTGCACCGCCAGCTGGGCCGCTGCCTGCAAGTCGGTCGGGCGCACGTGGCGCAGCAGGGCCTGGCGCAGCGGTCCGGTCGGAGTGGGCTTGGTCATGCGATCGTGGGCGCCGGGCTCAGAACCGTTCGTCTCCGCCCAGGTAGCGCCACTGCCCCACCGGCAGATTGCCGAGCATCACGCGGCCGATGCGGATGCGCTTGAGACCGACCACATGAAGGCCGACCTGCTCGCACATGCGGCGGATCTGGCGCTTCTTGCCTTCCCTGAGCACGAAGCGCAGCTGCTCGGGATTCTGCCAGTCGACCTGCGCTGGCTTGAGGGGCTGATCGTCGAGGCTCAGGCCGTGGCGCAGCAGGGCCAGGCGCTCGGCCGGGAAGACGGCCTGCACGTCCTGCGTCACCACGCCCGCGCCCTTGGGGCCGTTCGGCGCCCAGTGCACGCGCACCAGGTACTCCTTCTCGACGCCCGAGTCCTCGCCGATCAGCGTGCGCGCGACGCGCCCGTCCTGGGTCAGCACCAGCAGGCCGGTGGAGTCGATGTCCAGCCGGCCGGCCGGCGCCAGCCCGCGCGTGTGCACCGCCTCAAAGCGGCGGTCGCTGCGGTCATCGCGCCAGTGGCTCTGGGGTTTGATGAGCACGGCGGCGCTCTCGTGGCCGTCTTCGGGCAGGCCGCTCACATAGCCCACCGGCTTGTGCAGCAGGATGGTGACCTGCCCCGCCTGCTGGTGGCGCGCCTGCGGCAGCACCTCGACCTGCGCGTCGGGCGGCACCGGCTGGCCCATGACGGCGGGCTGGCCGTTGACCAGCACCCAGCCGCGCGCAATCCATTCGTCGGCCTCGCGGCGCGAGCACAGGCCCAGTTCGGCCATGCGCTTGTTCAGGCGGATCTCGCCACGCACGTTGCCCACGCGGGCCAGGTCGGGCCGGGTGTCGCGCGGCGGGCGGGACGGCCGGGGTGCCTCCGATGGGCGGCGGGGTGCGGTGTCGCCCTGCGGGTTCTGCGCCGCCCAGGCGGCCTCACGCGCCGCACGTTCGGCCTTCACTTCAGAGAGGGGACGGGCCCGGGCCGGGCCGCGCGGGCGCACCGGGGCTCGCGGGGCCGCCGGCCTCTCGGCCGGGGCTTTGGCCTTGAGCTGCAAGGTCTTGGGTTTGTCGGTCATGTCCCGATGATCCCACGGCCATGCCGGCCCGCTACAGCTCCCCGGACCGCAGCGAAGAAAGGTCCAGCACCCGCAAGCCCCCGTACTCCACCCGGATCCAGCCCTTGTCGGCCAGCGCCGTCAGCGCCTCGTTCACCCGCTGGCGCGACAGGCCCACGAGGTAGGCCAGCTCCTGCTGGGTGATGCGCAGCACCCCGCCGACGTTGGGTGAGAGCAGCGGGTGGAACAGCGCGGCCAGGTTGCGCGCCACCCGCAGGTCGGGGCTGGAGATGCGGTCGATCTCGCGCGCGGCGATGAACTGGCCCAGCCGCTCGTTGAGCTGGTTCATCACGAAGCGGTTGAAGCCGATCGAGTGGTCCAGCAGCCAGTGGAAGGTGTCCACGGGCAGTCCGGCCACCCGGCTCCTGCGCAGGGCCTGGATGTTGTAGCGGTAGGCCTCGCGCTTGAGCACCGTGCCCTCGCCGAACCAGCCGCCGGGCGCGACGCCGGTGAAGGTGATCACCGCGCCCTGCGAATCGTCGTTGCTCATCTTGAGCAGGCCGTCGAGCAGGCCGAACCAGTAGGTCGCCGGCCGCCCGATGCGGCAGATCAGTTCACCCACCTGCACCTCGTTGACCACCAGGGCGTCCAGAGCCCGCTGGCGCTCGGCCGGGGTGAGGCTGTTCAGCCAGGGGATTTCGCCCAGCTCGTCCAGCGACGGCGGGCGGGCGGTGGCGCGCAGTGTCGCGCCGGAGCGCAGAGGGGTGGTGGACGGCATGGCGAGGGCCTCTCACAGGGGACATCGGGGCCGGACGGCAAGGACTCACACCAGCAGCAGTGATGTGACCATCGCCAGCCCGATGCCCGCATACAGCACACGATAGCGCACTTGCAGGCGCCGTACGCTGACATGGGGCAGACCCTCGCGCAAGGCCTGCCAGGTCCAGAAGGCGTGCACGGGATACGCCAGGGCGACCACCGCGACCAGCGCGTCGGGCACCCTCCCCTGCAGGGCCAGCGCCACCAACAGGGCGTTGGCCAGCGTGAACAGCCCGAAGGCCACCAGGAAGCAGGCGCGCCGACCAAAGCAGACGGCGTTGGTCCGGATGCCGTTGCGCGCATCGGCCTCGGCGTCGCGGACTTCCTGCGTCAGATGCCCGGCACTGAACACCACCGCGAAGAACAGCCCGATCACGGCCCCGCCGGCGTCGATTTCCCGGTACACGGCGTACCCCATCAGGAAGTGCAGCACCCCGGTGACGAAGTGCAGCAGGGAATTGGCCAGCGGCACGCCTTTGACCGACACCTGTGGCAGCGAATACAGGGCGCTCGCCATCATCAGCAGCAGCCCCAGCAGCAGCGGCGTGCGGCCCAGCCAGGCCAGCCCGGCCATGCTGAGCACGAGCGTGAGCAGCACCAGGACACCGATCTCCCGGCGGCTGATCCCGCGCTGCAGGAACACCCGCGACGCCCGGGCAGGGTCCCGGCTGTCGTGCTCGATGCCGGCCCAGTCGTTGAGCAGGAACACATGGGCCACCAGCGCGGCATTGGCCAGCACCAGCAACATCAGGAGGCCCACACGGGCGGTGTCCAGCGCCCCGATGGCAAAGACCGCGCCCAGCACCGGCGCACCCTGAAGCACCACGATCTCGTCGTACCGGATGCAGGCGAGCAGGGCCCGGCACCGGCGCGTGCCGGTCAAGCGGATGGTCATGGTCAACCCCCGGTGCCCAGGAAGATCCGCAGCCACATCGCGTAGCCGACGTCTTCCGACCAGTACCTGCGGGACACCGAGGCGCTGAGGTCGTTGTGATAGAGCATGGGCGGGTTGTTGCGCACCGCGGCGAACCGGTCGGCGGCCAGGGCCTCCAGCAGCGGCCGCGCTTCATCGGCGGTCGGCCGGTTGGTCGACTCCGGCCCCATCCGGGCGATCAGGCGCGCGGCATCGAGCCAGACCTGCTGCTCCGGGAACTCGGCCCGCACCCTGTCGGCGGGCAGCGCCAGGTCGCAGCCATGCGCCCGCAGGTCGGGCTGGCGCATCACCGGCACCAGCGGCGCCCGGCTGTAGTAGACCCAGAGCCGGTCCTGATCGACGGTGCGGCGCAGCGCCTGGCACAGTTCGCGGGCCGCGGGCGGGTCGTCCTGCGCCAGCCACATCAGCACGTGCATCTGGATGCCGATGTCCGCGGGGTTCGGGTCGGCGCCGGGGTTGAGGCACTGGTAGCCGCTTTCAGGCGACAGCCAGGTGCGGTAGAGGCCCTCTGCGGTGCGGTAGGCCCGAACGCCCGCCAGCGCCCGGGGGCGCAGGGAGTGGTCGCCCGGCGCGAGGCGCCAGACCAGCGCGGTGTCGTCGGCATCGGGCGTGATGGTGCACATGCCGGTCTCGCTCGCGGCCCGTCCGCCGGGTCTGCCGTGGTAGCGCACCAGGCCGCCAGGCTCGATCTGGTCGTTCAGATGCGCACGCGCCCGGTCCAGACCGGCCGACAGGCCCTCGGGGGTGCCCTCGGCCGCCAGCAGGTCCACCATCAGGGCGGTGAGGTAGGTGTTCATTTCCTCCACCGGCCGCTCGTAGGTGGTGCCGCTGGTGTATGCCGTGAACCAGTAGCCGTCGCCCTGCTGCCGGCGGTTGATCAGCCCCACCGCCAGGCGCGCACTGCGGGAGAGCCCGTCACTTTTCGCCGGCGGCGTCTCCGCCGTGGCGGCGGGCGCCGTCGCCGGTTCGACGCGGATCGCCCGCAGCCCCACCACCAGCCCCCGCGGATCGCCGTTGGGCAGGGGCACGACCGTCGCACGGTCCAGTGCCAGCAGGCTCAGGAGATTGCGCCCGGCGTGCAGGCGGACACGGACCACGGCCGATGTCACGCCCTCGAAGCGGCGCTCTCCGCCCACCGGCAGGTCGTTGTGGAGCAACATGAACCGCCGTCCCGGGACGGTCATGCCGGGGCCGGGCTCCATGTCCATCCGGAGGTCGACCTCCAGCGCCCGCCGGGACCAGAGGGCAAAACCGATCCCCTGGGCATGCCCTTGTCCCAGCCACAGGAAACCGCGCTCGTCGCCGCCGAGGTCGTTGACGGGCCAGGGGGTCTGAAGGGCCGATTCGTCCACCCCCACCTGCTCCTGCAACGCACCCGAAACACCGATCAGGGGCGCCGCGGCCGGGGCCTCCAGGCTGCGAAAGGGCGCTTCGTTCACAGGCGCGGCGCCGGTCACCTCGTACAGCCGCTGGCCGGCCGATCGCAGCAAGACCGGCTTCAGATCTTCCTGGGCATTGAGCCAGCGCACCATCGCGCGCGTGTCGACCGGGGGAAACCAGCGGAACAGCGCGCGTGCATCGTCCTGGATCAGCACATGGGTCACCCGCTCCGAGGCGATCAGGCGGCGCATCCGCTCCTCGTCCAACGGCGCTGTTCCCCAGGGGATCACGGCGTTCGAATACCCCGTGCCAGGCGAGAACAGCGGGTAGTCGCGCACATCCTGGTGGCCCACCAGCAGCACCCGCGAACCCGGCGGCATGGCCGAACGCAGCACCTCGTCGAAGGGCTCGTTGACGTCGATGCCTGGCAGCGGATCGGTCATTGCCTGGCGCACCTCCTTTGCGAGACTCCGGACCTGCGGGTACACCGCATACACCAGCAGCAGGGCCAGCAGCCCCTGGACCAGGCGCCTGCGGGCCAGGCCGGCGGTCAGGCGCGGTGCGACCAGCGCAAGCCCCAGCGGCAGCGCCAGCGCAAAAGGGCCGCAGAGAAACCGCGCGGGCACCTCGGAGTGGGCCATCCAGCGCGCGCCGAACAGCACCGCCCCCAGCGATGGAATGGCCAGCAGCGCCAGCGCGGCCACCCCGTCGAGCCGTCGGCGCGTCCTCAGGTATCCGGCCAGCCGCCAGGCGGCGACGCCCAGCACCGGCAGCCACAGCAGCCCCCACAACGAAAACCGTGTGGCCTGCTCGGGCAGGGCGTACACATACCGCCCCGGCCATGGGCCCTCTGCCTCGCCCGCCAGGGGCTGCCCCGCTCCGACCGCCGAAATGAGCCGGTTGGTGGCGGCGCTGAAGCCGGTCCGCACCTCGGGCGACAGCGGGGCGTGCGGCAACTCCAGCAGCAAGGACACGAACCGGATGGCATGGGTGTAGGCCACCTGTGGCGTGGTTTCGGCCTGCACCACCCGACGCACCTCCGGGGGCCCCATGGGGTGGAGGTAGTGGACCGTGTTGAAGGCCAGGGGAATGAGCAGGGTGCTCAGCACCCCCGCCCCCAGCAGGCCTGCGCCGAAGGCCCTGAGCCGTGCCCCGACGCCAGCCGCCGCGGGGGCCCACCACAGGATCAGCAACAGGCCGGGCAGCAGCGCCGCAGGAAACGACCGCACGTTGGTGCTCAGTGCGGCGAACACCCCGAGGAAGAAACAGCGCAGCCCCGGCCTGTCGGCCCCGTCGCAGAGCGACACTGCCCAGTAGGCCAGGCCCAGCAGCGAGAGCACCGACCAGACCTCCGGCTTCAAACCCGAAGCGCTGGAAACGATCAGTGGCGTCGAGACCAGGATCAGCACCCCGGCCAGCGCGGCCGTCTGCCCCAACCGGAATGCCCGCAGCAGCAGGTACTGCCCGATGGCCGCCAGCGGCAACGCCAGGCCGAACACCAGCCGACCGACCACCTCTGACTTGGTCAGCAGCACCGGCCACAGGAAGAACAGCTCGCTGCCGAAGGGCACCAGGTTCTGCCGGATGTTGTGGGTCTCAAAGGGGAATACCGTCGCGTGCTGTATCCAGTAGAGGGCCCGCGAGGCGTGGTACATCCGGTCATCGAAGTGGTACAGCGGTTCCAGCGCCTGCCGCACCAGCACCAGCAGGAGCACACCGACGATGGCGCACAGCAGCAGCAGGCCCCAGGCCGTGAGTCCTTTGAAACTGGTGACCAGGGCGGCGCGCAGCCCCGTCCCGCCCGACAGCGACCCAGCCACGCCGCCCCGGCGCCAGCCGCCGGTGAGCGGAGCAGTGGCCGCCGCCATGAGCACCTGGAGCACGAGCCAGCCCGCGGGGGTCAGCTGGTGCGCCAGCGAGGTCAGACCGGTGATCGCACCGACCTGCAGCAGGGCGGTGCCGACAAAGATCCAGTAGCGGTCGGCTGGCGCATCGGAGAGGTGGCGGGCCCAGCGCAGGGACACCCAGGCCAGCAGGAGCAGGGAAACAGCAAAAGACATGAAGCAGGCAAGGTCCGGCGGCCGGTTCGCGTGGCGCAGCGCCGTGTTGATTCACTCCCTGGATTCCATTTGCCACGGCCACTGCAGCGACCACGCCGCACCAGAACGCCCAGACTTGCGGGCACCTGACAAACATCGGCGCACCGTGCCGGATTTTCCTAGGGAAAGTCCTAGCAGGGTTGACCCGTCAATTGTCGTCGCACCGACAACATGACGTCAAACATCGGCCTACTATCCGCCCCATCGAATCAGGCGGTCACCGTCTTCCTGCCCGCTCGGCGGAAGACCCAAGGAGTCAAGCACATGCAAACCACCTTCCCCCGGCTGTTGCTGGACCACGCGACCCGGCGCCCCGACGCGCCGGCCATGCGCGAGAAGGAATACGGCATCTGGCAGACCACCAGCTGGTCGGGCATGGCGCAGCTGGTCGAGGCCATCGCCTGTGGCCTGCACCAGGCCGGCCTGACCCGCGGCGAGCACCTGGTGGTGATCGGCGCCAACCGTCCCCGCCTCTACGCCACCATGCTGGCAGCCCAATCGCTTGGCGCGATCCCCGTGCCGCTGTACCAGGACGCGGTGGCCAACGAGTGTGTGTTCCCGATCAACAACGCCGAGGTGCGCTTCGCGGTGGTGGAGGACCAGGAGCAGGTCGACAAGATGCTGGAAATCCAGCCCCAGTGCCCGCAGCTCGCGCACATCTTCTACGACGACCCGCGCGGCCTGCGCAAATACGACCAGCCCGGCCTGGGAGGGCTGGAAGAGCTGGTCGGCGCGGGCCAGGCCTTTGCCAAGGCACACCCCGGCTTCTTCCGCGAGGAGGTCGAGAAGGCGCAGCCTGGCGACGTCGCCGCCATGTTCTTCACCTCGGGCACCACCGGCAACCCCAAGGGCGTGGTCCACACCCACAGCACCCTGATCGACCGCGCGGCCGTCGGCGCGCGCTTTGACAAGCTGACCGAAAAAGACGAGGTGCTGGCCTACCTGCCGCCGGCCTGGATCGGGCAGAACATCTTCAGCTACGCCCAGTGGCTGGTGGCCGGCTACGTGGTGAACTGCCCCGAGTCGGGCGCCACCGTCACCATCGACCTCAAGGAGGTCGGCCCCACCTATTACTTCGCCCCTCCGCGCGTGTTCGAAGGCCTGCTCACCACGGTGATGATCCGCATGGAAGACGCTGGCGCGCTCAAGCGCAAGATGTTCCACGCCTTCATGGACGTGGCGCGCCGCGTCGGCCCCGCCAGGATGGACGGCAAGTCCGTGGGCTTCATGGACAACCTGAAATACGCACTGGGCAACCTGTTCGTCTACGGCCCGCTGCGCAACAGCCTGGGCATGAGCCGGGTGCGCGTGGCCTACACCGCGGGCGAGGCCATCGGCCCCGACCTGTTCAGCTTCTACCGCAGCATCGGCATCAACCTCAAGCAGCTCTACGGCTCCACCGAAACCGCCGTGTTCGTCTGCCTGCAGCCCGACCACGAGGCGCGCGCCGACACCGTGGGCGTGCCCTGTGAGGGCGTGGAGATCAAGCTCAGCGAGACCGGCGAGATCCTGGTGAAGTCGCCCGGCCTGCTCAAGGAGTACTACAAGAACCCCAAGGCCACCGAAGAGGTGCTGACCGCCGACGGCTGGTACCACACCAGCGACGCCGGCTTCATCGACGCCTCGGGCCACCTCAAGATCATCGACCGCGTGAAAGACGTGGGCCGCATCAAGGGCGGCAGCAACGACGGCGCCATGTTCGCGCCCAAGTACGTCGAGAACAAGCTCAAGTTCTTCTCGCAGATCAAGGAAGTGGTGGCCTACGGCGACCAGCGCGAGAAGGTCTGCGTGATGGTCAACATCGACTTCGAGGCCGTGGGCAACTGGGCCGAGCGCCGCAACCTGCCCTACGCCGGCTACACCGACCTGGCGCAGAAGCCCGAGGTGTACGAGCTGATCAAGGAATGCGTGGAGAAGGTCAACGCCGACCTCAGCCGCGACACCCTGCTGGCCGGCAGCCAGATCAGCCGCTTCCTGGTGCTGCACAAGGAGCTGGACGCCGACGACGGCGAACTCACCCGCACCAACAAGGTCCGCCGCGGCTTCATCGCCGAGAAATACAGCGTGCTCGTGGACGCGCTCTACGGCGGCAAGGCCGAGCAGTACATCGAAACCCAGGTCAAGTTCGAGGACGGTCGCACCGGCAGCGTGAGCGCCACACTGAAGATCAGCGACGCCAAGACGTTTGCACCCGTGAAAGCCGCAGCATGAGCCAGAAAACAATCGGCGACGTCATCCTCGACGTCCAGAACATCAGCCTGCGCTTCGGTGGCGTCAAGGCGCTCACCGACATCTCGTTCAACGTCAAGGAGCACGAGATCCGCGCCATCATCGGCCCCAACGGCGCGGGCAAGAGCTCCATGCTCAACTGCATCAACGGCGTCTACCAGCCGCAGGAAGGTCAGATCACCTTCCGCGGCCAGCACTTCAAGCACATGAACAGCCGCCAGGTGGCCGAGATGGGCATCGCGCGCACCTTCCAGAACCTGGCGCTGTTCAAGGGCATGAGCGTGATCGACAACATCATGACCGGCCGCAACCTGCGCATGAAGAGCAACCTGTTCCTGCAGGCGCTTCGCATCGGCCCGGCCCAGCGCGAAGAAGAGCAGCACCGCGAGTTCGTCGAGCACATCATCGACTTCCTCGAAATCCAGGCCTTCCGCAAGACCCCTGTGGGCCAGTTGCCCTACGGCCTGCAGAAGCGCGTGGACCTGGGCCGCGCCCTGGCGATGGAGCCGCAGGTGCTGCTGCTGGACGAACCCATGGCCGGCATGAACCTGGAAGAAAAACAGGACATGAGCCGTTTCATCCTCGACGTGAACGACGAGTTCGGCACCACCATCGTGCTGATCGAGCACGACATGGGCGTGGTGATGGACATCAGCGACCGCGTGGTCGTTCTGGACTACGGCAAGAAGATCGGTGACGGCACGCCCGAGGAAGTGCGCACCAACGAAGAAGTCATCAGCGCGTACCTCGGTACGAGCCACTGAACCCGGAGACGACACCATGGGATTCTTTCTCGAAACCCTCTTCGGCGGCCTGATGGCCGGCATGCTCTATTCGCTGGTGGCGCTGGGCTTCGTGCTCATCTTCAAGGCCTCGGGCGTCTTCAACTTCGCGCAGGGCGCGATGGTGCTGTTCGCCGCGCTGGCCATGGCCCGCTTCTCCCAGTGGATTCCGCAGTGGCTGGGCATCGAAAGCAAGCTGCTGGGCAATGTGCTGGCCTTCATCGTGGCGGCCGGCTGCATGTTCATCCTGGCCTGGCTGATCGAACGCCTGGTGCTGCGCCACCTGGTCAACCAGGAAGGCGTGACGCTGCTGATGGCCACGCTGGGCATCACCTACTTCCTCGATGGCCTGGGCCAGACCATCTTCGGCTCGGACATCTACCCGATCGACGTCGGCATGCCCAAGGACCCGGTGTTCCTGTTCGAGAACGTGTTCGAGGGCGGCGTGCTGGTGAACCAGGAGGACATCATCGCGGCCGTCATCGCGGCCTGCCTGGTCGCCGCGCTGTCGCTGTTCTTCCAGAAGACCAGCACCGGCCGCGCGCTGCGTGCGGTGGCCGACGACCACCAGGCGGCGCAGTCCATCGGCATCCCGCTCAATCGCATCTGGGTCATCGTCTGGTGCGTGGCCGGCATCACCGCCCTGGTGGCCGGCGTGATCTGGGGCTCCAAGCTGGGCGTGCAGTTCTCGCTCACCACCGTCGCCCTGCGCGCGCTGCCCGTGATCATCCTGGGCGGCCTGACCTCGGTGCCCGGCGCCATCATCGGCGGCCTGATCATCGGCGTGGGCGAGAAGCTCTCGGAGGTCTACCTCGGCCCCATGGTCGGCGGCGGCATCGAGATCTGGTTTGCCTATGTGCTGGCGCTCGTGTTCCTGCTGTTCAGGCCCCAGGGCCTGTTCGGCGAAAAGATCATCGACCGCGTGTAAGGAGACAAGAACATGTTCTATCGCGAAAACGGCCAGTTCAAGACCTCCTACCGCGCCGACCAGCAGATCTTCCCGATCGCACAGGACCGCTGGGCCATCCTCGCCCTCATCGCGTTCGCCTTCGTCGGCGTGCCGATGCTGGCCGACGAATACCTGTTCCGCGCCATCTTCATCCCGTTCCTGATCCTGTCGCTGGCCGCCCTGGGCGTGAACATCCTGGTGGGGTATTGCGGCCAGATCTCGCTGGGGTCGGGGGCCTTCATGGCCGTGGGCGCCTACATGGCCTACAACACCTACATCCGCATCGAAGGCATGCCACTGATCCTGGCGCTGCTGTCCGGCGGCTTCTTCGCCACGCTGGTGGGCATCTTCTTCGGCTTCCCCAGCCTGCGCGTCAAGGGGCTGTACCTGGCTGTGGCCACGCTGGCGGCGCAGTTCTTCTGCGACTGGGCCTTCCTGCGCGTGGGCTGGTTCACCAACAACAACGCGTCCGGGTCGGTGTCGGTGTCGAACCTGCAGGTGCTGGGCATGCCCATCGAGACCCCGTTGCAGAAGTACCTGTTCTGCCTGGCCTTCCTGGTAGTGTTTGCCCTGCTGGCCAAGAACCTGGTGCGCAGCTCGATCGGCCGCGAATGGATGGCCATCCGCGACATGGACGTGGCCGCCGCTGTGATCGGCATTCGCCCCAAGTACGCCAAGCTGTCGGCCTTCGCGGTGAGCTCCTTCATCGTCGGCGTGGCTGGCGCGCTCTGGGGCTTCGTGCACCTCGGGTCCTGGGAACCGGCGGCCTTCTCGATCGACCGCTCTTTCCAGCTGCTGTTCATGGTGATCATCGGCGGCATGGGGTCGATCATGGGCAGCTTTTTCGGCGCCGCCTTCATCGTGCTGCTGCCGATCTTCATCGAACGCATCAGCCTGCTGGTCGGCCTCTCGACCGCAGCCGCCGCCCACATGACCTTCATGGTGTTCGGCGCGCTCATCGTCTGGTTCCTGATCGTGGAACCCCACGGCCTGGCCAAGCTGTGGAGCATTGGCAAGCAGAAGCTTCGCCTCTGGCCTTTCCCCCATTGATTGCCTTTTCTTTCTGTGTGTGCCTGACCTGTCCTTAAGGAGACAAAGCGATGAAAGTACGTAACCTGGTTCTCTCCGTGTCGCTGGCCTGTGCCGCCCTCTCGGGCGCGGTGGTCCCGACGGCTGCCATGGCCCAGGCCAAGGAGCAGTTCTTCCCGGTGCTGGTCTACCGCACCGGTGCCTACGCCCCCAACGGGGTGCCATGGGCCAACGGCTATGTGGACTACCTCAAGCTGGTCAATGCCCGCGGTGGCATCAACGGCGTGAAGCTCAGCTTCGAAGAGTGCGAGACCGGCTATGCCACCGACAAGAGCGTGGAGTGCTATGAGCGCCTGAAAGGCAAAGGCGCCACCGTGTTCCAGCCCCTGTCCACCGGCGCCACCTTTGCCCTGACCGAGAAGGCACCGATCGACAAGATCCCGCTGATCACGGCTGGCTATGGCCGCAGTGAATCGGCCGATGGCGGTGTGTTCAAGTGGAACTTCCCGCTGGCCGGCACCTACTGGGTGGCCGCAGACGCCATCATCCAGCAGCTGGGCAAGAAGGAAGGTGGCCTCTCCAGCCTCAAAGGCAAGAAGATCGCGCTGGTCTACCACGACAGCCCCTTCGGCAAGGAACCCATTCCGCTGCTGCAGGAACGCGCTTCGCAACTGGGCTTCCAGCTGAGCCTGCTGCCCGTGACCGCCCCTGGCGTCGAGCAGAAGGCCACCTGGCTGCAGGTGCGCCAGCAGCGCCCCGACTACGTGGTGCTGTGGGGCTGGGGCGTGATGAACTCCACCGCACTGAAGGAAGCCCAGGCCACCGGCTACCCGCGCGAGAAGATGTACGGCGTGTGGTGGGCAGGTGCCGAGCCGGACGTCAAGGACGTCGGCCAGGGCGCCAAGGGCTACAACGCCGTCACGATGCAGCACGGCACGGAAAAGGGCGCCGATGTGGTCAAGGAAATCCTGTCCAAACTGCACGACAAGGGCCAGGGCACCGGACCGAAGGAAGAAGTGGGCGACGTGCTCTACATGCGCGGTCTGATGAGCGCCATGTTTGCAGTCGAAGGCGTGCGCCAGGCTCAGGAAAAGTACGGAAAGGGCAAGGTCGTGACCGCCGAGCAGGCCCGCTGGGGTTACGAGAACCTCAACCTGACACAGGCCAAGCTCGACGCCCTGGGTTTCAAGGGCGTGATGCGCCCGGTGTCCACCAGCTGCCAGGACCACATGGGCGCGAACTGGGCCCGCGTGCACACCTGGGACGGCAGCAAGTGGCAATTCACCAGCGACTGGCTGCAGGCCGATGAACAGATCATCAAGCCAATGGTCAAAGCCGCCGCCGACAAGTACGCCGCCGAGAAGAAGCTGACCCGTCGCGCCGCGTCGGACTGCGGAAGCTGATCGGTGTCACCCCTGGTCGCTGGTTCGCCAGCGACCATCTGCAAGGCCGGTGCGCCGAGCCTTGCAAATGGTCCAGAAGGAAACACCATGAGCACCAATCCCAACATCGTTCTCAACGTCAACGGCATCGAGGTCATCTACAACCACGTGATCCTCGTGCTCAAGGGCGTTTCCCTGAACGTGCCCGAAGGCAAGATCGCGGCCATCCTGGGCGGCAACGGCGCGGGCAAGACGACCACGCTGCGCGCCATCTCCAACCTGCTCAAGGGCGAGCGTGGCGAGGTCACCAAGGGCAGCATCGAGCTGCGCGGCGAGCGCATCGAGAACCTGTCGCCCGCCGACCTGGTCAACCGCGGCGTGGTGCAGGTGATGGAGGGGCGCCACTGCTTCGCGCACCTGACCATCGAGGAAAACCTGATGACGGGGTCCTACACGCGCACCGACAAGGCCGAGGTCGCGCGCAACCTGGAGAAGGTCTACAACTACTTCCCGCGCCTGAAGACGCGCCGCACCTCGCAGGCGGCCTACACGTCCGGTGGCGAGCAGCAGATGTGCGCCATCGGCCGCGCGCTGATGGCCAACCCCAGCGTGGTGCTGCTGGACGAGCCCTCGATGGGCCTGGCACCGCAGATCGTGGAGGAGGTGTTCGAGATCGTGAAGGACCTGAACACCAAGGAGAAGGTCACCTTCCTGATCGCCGAACAGAACACCAACATGGCCCTGAAGTACGCCGACTACGGCTACATCATGGAAAGCGGTCGTATCGTGATGGACGGCGCCGCCGGCGACCTGCGCAACAACGAGGACGTCAAGGAGTTCTACCTGGGCATGGGCGGCGGTGAGCGCAAGTCGTTCAAGGACGTCAAGAGCTACAAGCGCCGCAAGCGCTGGCTGGCCTGATCCCGCATCCCATCAACCCGAGGCTTCCTACACCATGAGCGAACACTTCGACGCCCTGGAAACCCGATCCCCTGCCGAGCGCGAGGCGGCGCAGATGGCCGCGCTGCCGGGGCAGCTGGCCCACGCCAAACAGAACAGCGCGGCATTTGCCGACATCCTGCGCGACATCGACGTGTCGGGCATCAACAACCGCACCGCCCTGACGCGCATCCCGGTCACGCGCAAGAGCGAGCTGCTGGAGCGCCAGAAGGCCAAGCGGCAGCACGACGCCTTCGGCGGTTTCTCGGCCCTGGTGCGCGGCCCGGCCATGTCGCGCATCTTCGCCAGCCCGGGTCCCATCTACGAACCCGAGGGCGCGGGCAAGGACTACTGGCGCGCCGGCCGCGCGCTGTTCGCCGCAGGCTTCCGCGCCGGCGACCTGGTGCACAACAGCTTCAGCTACCACATGACCCCGGGCGCCTTCATCCTGGAATCGGGCGCACATGCGGTGGGCTGCACCGTGTTCCCCGGCGGTGTCGGGCAGACCGAGCAGCAGCTCGAAGCCATGGTCGACCTCAAGCCCAATGCCTACACCGGCACGCCCAGCTTCCTGCGCATCCTGCTGGAGAAGGCGGCCGAGGCCGGCATCGCCCTGCCGAGTCTGACCAAGGCCTCGGTGGGCGGCGAGGCCTGCCCGCCCAGCCTGACGGCCTGGTTCAAGGAGCGCGGCGTCGACGTCTACCAGACCTACGCCACCGCCGACCTGGGCCTGGTGGCCTACGAGACGCCCTCGCGCGAAGGGCTGGTGCTGGACGAGAGCGTGATCGTCGAGATCGTGCGCCCCGGCACCGGCACACCGGTGGACGAAGGCGAGGTGGGCGAACTGGTGGTGACCACGCTCAACACCGCCTACCCGCTGGTCCGCTTCGGCACTGGCGACCTCTCGGCCATCCTGCCGGGCCAGTGCCCCACCGGCCGCACCGCACCACGCATCAAAGGATGGATGGGCCGCGCCGACCAGACCACCAAGATCAAGGGCATGTTCGTACACCCCTCGCAGGTGGCCGAAATCACCCGTCGCTTCCCCGAGGTGAAGAAGGCCCGGCTGGTGGTGAGCGGCGAGATGGCCAGCGATGCCATGTGCCTCCAGGTGGAAGCCACCGAAGTCGGCGACGGCCTTCGCGAGCGCATCGAGACCGCAATCCGGGAGGTGACCAAGCTGCGCGGCGACGTGCAGGTGGTGCGCCCCGGCAGCCTGCCCAACGACGGCAAGGTGATCGAAGACGCACGCAGCTACAAGTGAGCGCAGGCGCCTCAGTCAAAGGGTTTCCACCGAGGCCTGGCTAAGTAATTTCCGCCATGACCGGCGCTGTGTGGCGCACTACCATGCGATTCTGAACATCCCATAGGAGCACCCACATGAAGAAGATCCTGGCCTTTGCCCTGACCGCCGCCGTTTCGGCCGGCGCATTTGCCCAAGGCTTCCCCAGCAAGCCCATCACCCTGGTGGTGCCCTTTGCCGCTGGTGGCCCCACCGACCTGGTGGCCCGCCAGCTCGCCGAAGCCATGCGCAAGCCGCTGGGCGGCGCTTCGGTCGTGGTCGAGAACGCCGCCGGCGCCGGCGGCACCATCGGTGCCGCCAAGGTGGCCCGCGCCGCGCCGGACGGCCACACCCTGCTGGTCTGGCACATCGGCATGGCCGCCACCGCCAGCCTCTACCGCAAGCTGCCCTACAAGCCGCTGGAGGACTTCGAGTACCTGGGCATGATCAACGACGTGCCGATGACGCTGCTGGGCTCGCCCAAGCTGCCCGCCGCCACCTACCGCGACTTCGAGAACTACATCCGCGCCAACGGTGGCAAGCTGAACCTGGCCCACGCCGGTCTGGGTTCCGCCTCGCACCTGTGCGGCCTGATGTGGCAGTCCGCGGTCAAGCTGGACAAGGCCATGACCACCATCGCCTACCGCGGCACGGGCCCGGCCATGAACGACCTGATCGGCGGGCAGGTGGACGTGATGTGCGACCAGACCACCAACACCACCGCGCAGATCGAAGGCGGTCGTGTCAAGGCTTTCGCTGTCACCACGGCCAAGCCGCTGTCCGGCCACAAGCTGCTCAAGGACTACCCGTCGCTGCAGGAAATGGGCCTCAAGGGCTTCAACCTGACCATCTGGCACGCCATGTACGCACCGAAGGGCACGCCGGCGGATGTGCAGAAGAAGCTCAACGACGCTCTGCAGGTCGCGCTGAAGGACCCGGACTTCGTCAAGAAGCAGGCCGAGCTGGGCGCTCTGGTGGTCACCGACAACCGCGTGACCCAGGCTGGTCACAAGGCCTTCGTTGCCAGCGAAATCACCAAGCTCAAGACCGCAATCGACGCCGCCGGCGAATTCGCCGACTGACCATCCGGGACCGGGTCGCAACCCGGCCAACGAACGACAGCCCGCTGATGCGGGCTGTTTCGTTTCCGGGGCCCGGGGGGCTTGGAGGCGTCAAACGCCCCAGACGATCTCCACCTCGGCCTTGGCGCAGCGCTGGAGCATCTCGATGAACGGCGCGCTGCGCATGCGCAGGCTGACCGCCTCGAACTGCGGCGCCGGTTCGCCCTTGGCCAGCGCCTCTTCCTTCATCTGCTGCTGCGCCGCCTCTTCGGCCTGCACCGCTGCGCGCAGGGCGGCGATGGCGCCAGGCATTTCCTCGGGCCGGATGATGCCGGAGGACGAAGCATCCTTGCCCAGGATGTCCAGGATGTGCTTGCCGCTGGGCGCCAGCATCACCAGATCGCCGGTTTCGCGGGACTTGAATCGGTACAGGGACATTCGGGGCTCCTCCACTGAGAACACTGCACAGCATTCTTGCACCGTTCGGCGGGAAGCCCGTCCGCCCCTTCCCCCCTGCGGGTTAACCCGGTTGTTCGCATTTAGTTCAAGCCTAAACTAATCAGGCATGAACACACCCACTCCAGCGCTGAGGCGCATCCTGTGCATCGGTGGCGGCCCGGCGGGCCTCTATTTCGGCCTGCTCATGAAGCGGCGCTTCCCGGCGCTGGAGGTGACCGTGGTCGAGCGCAACCGGCCCTACGACACCTTCGGCTGGGGCGTCGTGTTCTCCGACCAGACCCTGGTCAACCTGCGCCGGGCCGACCCCGAGACCGCGCAGGCCATGCAGGACGCCTTCAACCACTGGGACGACATCGAGGTGTTCTACAAGGGCGCCAGCGTGCGCTCCGGTGGCCACGGCTTCATCGGCATCGGCCGCAAGCGCCTGCTCAACATCCTGCAGGAACGCTGCGAGGCCCTGGGCGTGAAGCTGGTCTTCGAGACCGATGTCACAGACGACCAGGCGCTCGCTCAGCAGTACGGCGCCGACCTGGTGATCGCCAGCGACGGCCTGAACAGCCGCATCCGCACGCGCTACGAAAGCACCTTCCAGCCCGACATCGACACCCGGCTGTGCCGCTTCGTCTGGCTGGGTACGAAGAAGACCTTCGACGCCTTCACCTTCGCCTTCGAACAGACCGAGCACGGCTGGTTCCAGGCCCACGCCTACAAGTTCGACGACGAAACCTCGACCTTCATCGTCGAGACGCCCGAACCGGTGTGGAAGGCGCACGGCATCGAAGACATGAGCCAGGAGGAAGGCGTCGCGTTCTGCGAGAAGCTGTTCGCCAAATACCTCGACGGCAACGCCCTGATCAGCAACGCCAAGCACCTGCGCGGCTCGGCCAACTGGATCCGCTTCCCGCGCGTGATCTGCAACACCTGGGTGCACTGGCAGGACATCGCCGGCAGGAAGACCCCCATCGTGCTGATGGGCGACGCCGCCCACACCGCCCACTTCTCCATCGGCAGCGGCACCAAGCTGGCCCTGGAGGATGCCATCGACCTGGCCGACGAGTTCACGAACCACGCCGGCGCCGAAATGGCCACCGTGCTGCAGGGCTACGAAGCCCGCCGCAGCGTCGAGGTGCTCAAGATCCAGAACGCCGCCCGCAACTCCACCGAGTGGTTCGAACATGTGGACCGCTACACCGGCATGGAGATCCAGCAGTTCGCCTACTCGCTGCTCACGCGCAGCCAGCGCATCAGCCACGAGAACCTGCGCCTGCGCGACGCGAAGTGGCTCGAAGGCTACGAAGACTGGTTGCAGTCCCGCGCCGGCGGCCGCAGCGCCGGTGGCAAGCCCACTCCGCCCATGCTGCTGCCGCTCAAAGTGCGCGGCGTTGAACTCAAGAACCGCATCGTCGTCTCCCCGATGGCGCAGTACAAGGCGCAGGACGGCGTGGTCGGCGACTGGCACCTGATGCACCTGGGCGCGCGCGCCGTGGGCGGCGCTGCGCTGGTGATGGTCGAGATGACCAGCCCGACGCCGGAGGGCCGCATCACCCCCGGCTGCCCCGGCCTGTGGAACGACGCGCAGCAGGCCGCGCTGGCCCGCATCGTGGACTTTGCGCGCCAGAACGGTGGCGCCAGGATGGGTCTGCAGCTCGGTCACAGCGGCCCCAAAGGCTCGACACAGCTCGGCTGGGAGGCGATGGACGAGCCACTGGCCACGGGCAACTGGCCGCTGCTGTCGGCCAGCGCCCTGCCCTATGGTCAGCAGAACCAGGTCCCCAAGGCCATGACCCGCGCCGACATGGACGCGATGACCGCAGCCTTCGTCGAGTCCACACAACGCGCCGCAGCGGCCGGCTTCGACTGGCTGGAGCTGCACTGCGCGCACGGCTACCTGCTCTCGGCCTTCATCTGCCCGCTGACCAACCAGCGCAGCGACGGGTACGGCGGTTCACTGGAGAACCGCTGCCGCTACCCGCTCGAAGTTTTTGCGGCGATGCGCGCCGCCTGGCCCGCCGACAAACCCATGAGCGTGCGCATCTCGGCGCACGACTGGGCACCCGGCGGCAACACACCCGACGACGCGGTCGCCATCGCGCGACTGTTCAAGGCCGCCGGCTGCGACGTGATCGACGTGTCCTCGGGCCAGACCACGCGGCAGGCCAAGCCAGTCTACGGCCGCATGTACCAGACACCGTTTGCCGACCGCATCCGCAACGAGGTCGACATCCTCACCATGGCCGTCGGAGCGATCAGCGAGGCCGACCACGCCAACAGCATCATCGGCGCCGGCCGCGCCGACCTCTGCGCCGTGGCCCGCCCCCACCTGGCCGACCCGGCCTGGACGCTGCACGAAGCCGCCAAGCTGCAGACCCGCGCCATCGACTGGCCCCTGCCCTACCTCAGCGGCCGCGACCAGCTCTACCGCGAGATCGCGCGCCAGCAGGCCCTTCAAGGCACGGTCGTCACCCAGGACCCGGCCGAAACCTCATGACCACCATCGACACCCTCGACCTCGAAGCCCGCGCCCACAGCGAACACGCGCAGGAGCTGCGGCTGTGGCTGCGCCTGCTGGCCTGCTCGCAGCTGATTGAAAAACGCGTTCGCACCGGCCTGCGCGAGCAGTTCGACACCACGCTGCCGCGTTTCGACCTCATGGCCCAGCTCGAACGGCACCCAGAAGGCCTGAAGATGAAGGAGCTGTCGCAGCGCCTCATGGTCACCGGCGGCAACGTCACCGGCATCACCGACCAGCTGGTGGCCGAGGGTCTGGTGGAGCGCGTGGGCGTCGAGGGCGACCGCCGCGCCTTCCTCGTGCGCCTCACCCCCGCCGGACGCAGCGCCTTCGAGCGCATGGCCGTGCAGCACGAGCAATGGATCGTGCAGGCCTTCGAAGGCCTCGGCCCCAAGGATCTGGACCACCTGCACAAGCTGCTCGGCAAGGTGAAGCAGCACCAACTGGACCTCGAATGAAACACCCCATCCCCGACCACAACCCCATGCGCGGCCAGTACAGCGCCATGGCCACCAACACGCCCACCCACTTCGCGCTCAGCGTGCAGGACGGTGTGGCCACCGTCACACTCAACCGGCCTGAGCGCAAGAACCCGCTGACCTTCGACTCCTACGCCGAGCTGCGCGACTGGTTCCTGGGCCTGCAGCGCGCGACCGACATCAAGTCGGTGGTGGTCACCGGCGCGGGCGGCAACTTCTGCTCCGGCGGCGACGTGCACGAAATCATCGGTCCGCTGACGAAGATGACCATGCCCGAGCTGCTGGCCTTCACCCGCATGACGGGCGCGCTGGTCAGCGCCATGCGCGCCTGTCCGCAGCCCATCGTGGCCGCGCTGGATGGCGTCTGCGCCGGCGCGGGCGCGATGATGGCGCTGGCCTCGGACCTGCGTCTGGGCACGCCCGCGGCCACGGTCGCCTTCCTGTTCACCCGCGTCGGCCTGGCCGGCGCCGACATGGGCGCCTGCGCCCTGCTGCCGCGCATGATCGGCCAGGGCCGCGCGAGCGAACTGCTGTTCACCGGCCGTGCCATGAGCGCGCAAGAAGGCCACGCCTGGGGCTTCTTCAACGCGCTGCACGAAAGCGAAGTCCTGCTGCCGGCTGCGCACAAGCTGGCGTCGCAGCTGGCGCAAGGCCCGACCTTCGCCCACGGCATGACCAAGACCATGCTGCACCAGGAATGGGCCATGACGCTGGACCAGGCCATCGAGGCCGAAGCGCAGGCCCAGGCCATCTGCATGCAGACGCAGGACTTCCGCCGGGCGTACGAAGCGTTCGCAGCGAAACAAAGACCCGTCTTTGAAGGGGACTGAAATGGTCGCCTTCGAACACCCCCATCCGCACGGCGCGCTGGCCCCCACCGCGCACCTGGAGCTGCCCTTCTTCGAGGATGCGCACCGGGCGCTGGCCAACGGCCTGGTGGCCTGGGCGCGCGAACAGCGCGTCGATGAAACCGACGACCGCGCCGCCTGCAAGGACTGGGTGCGGCGCCTGGGCGCGGCAGGCTGGCTGCGCTACTGCGTGCCCGAAGCGCATGGCGGCGCCCTGCCCGCGCTCGATTCGCGCGCGCTGGTCATCCTGCGCGAGACGCTCGCCTTCCACTCGCCACTGGCCGACTTTGCATTCGCCATGCAAGGGCTGGGCAGCGGCGCCATCACGCTGGCCGGCACGCCCGCACAGAAGGCAGCCTACCTGCCCGCCGTCGCCGCAGGCGAGAAGATCGCCGCCTTCGCCCTGAGCGAGCCCGAGGCCGGCTCCGACGTGGCCGCCATGGCGCTGCGTGCCACGCCTTCTGCCGCCGGCTGGGAATTGAACGGCCAGAAGACCTGGATCAGCAACGGTGGCATGGCCGACTTCTATGTCACCTTCGCCAAAACCGAACCCGATGCCGGCGCGCGCGGCATCAGCGCCTTCGTCGTCGACGCCGACACTGCGGGCCTGGACAGCAGCGCCCACATCCAGGTAATGGCACCGCACCCGCTGGCCACGCTCACCTTCAGTGGCTGCACCGTTGCGCGGGAAGCGTTGCTGGGCAACGCCAACGGAGGTTTCAAGCTCGCCATGCAGACGCTCGACATCTTCCGCGCCTCAGTTGCCGCTGCTGCCCTGGGCATGGCGCGCCGCGCCTTCGCCGAAGCGGTGGCGCACGCCAAGC
The DNA here is from genome assembly GCF_004353865.1 of Hydrogenophaga pseudoflava. Taxonomy (NCBI): domain Bacteria; kingdom Pseudomonadati; phylum Pseudomonadota; class Betaproteobacteria; order Burkholderiales; family Comamonadaceae; genus Hydrogenophaga; species Hydrogenophaga pseudoflava. The sequence goes on along the minus strand of NZ_CP037867.1, from coordinate 600,943 downwards.
AACGCAAGATGTTCGGCCAGACCCTGGGGGACTTCCAGCTCACGCAGGCACGGCTGGGCGAGATGGGCGCGCTCATCGACGCTGCCGCGATGCTCACCTATCGCGCCGCCTGGCTGCGCGACCGCAGCTCCTCCTGCGGTGCCGGCACACCGGCCTACACCGCGGCGGCGGCGGCGGCCAAGCTCACCGCCACCGAAAACGCGCAGAAGGTCATCGACATGGCATTGCAGATGTTCGGCGGCCGCGGCGTGCAGGTAGGCACCGTGGTGGAACACCTGTACCGCGACATCCGCTCGCTGCGCATCTACGAGGGTGCGAGCGAAGTGCAACTGCTCATCCTCGGCAAACACGCCCTGAAGGCCTGAACCGGAGACCCGCATGGCCCAACACCCTTCCGCCCAGACCGACCGGTTCGTGCACGACCGCTTGCCACCACCGGACCATTGGCCCGAGTTGCGCTACGACCTGCCAGAACTGCAGGCGCTGCCCCAACAGCTCAACGTGGTGCAGGCGCTGTTCGACCGCGCCTTCGCCGCCGGCCACGCGGACCGACCGCTGTTTCGCAGCGACGAACGCACCCTGAGCTACGCCCAGGCCCGTGCCGAGGTGAACCGTTTCGCCAACGTGCTCGTCGGCCTGGGCCTGCAGCCGGGCAACCGCGTGCTGCTGCGCGGCGGCAACTCCATCGCCATGGCGCTGGCCTGGCTGGCCGTGGTGCAGAGCGGCCTGATCGCGGTGGCCACCATGCCGCTGCTGCGCGCCACCGAGCTCAAGAGCATCATCGACAAGGCCCAACCATCGGCCGCGCTGTGCGACGTGAAGCTGCAGGACGAGCTCAAGGCCGCGCTGGCGCAAGGCCCGGACACGGCCGCCATGCCGCTGTGTCTGTTCAATGCCGGCGACGCCGCGGTGGTGCTGGACCATTCTCTTGAAGCGCTGGCCCGCCACGCCAGCGACCAGGCCGCGCCCTGCCCCACCAGCGCCGACGACATCGCGCTGCTGGCCTTCACCTCTGGCACCACCGGCAGCCCGAAAGCGGCGGTGCACACCCACCGCGACGTGCTGGCCGCCTGCGAAACCTGGCCGCGCCATGTGCTGCGCGCCACCCCCGACGACATCGTCATCGGCTCGCCGCCACTGGCTTTCACCTTTGGTCTGGGCGGCCTGCTGGTGTTCCCCATGTGGGCCGGCGCCTCGGTGTACTTCCCGAGCATCCCGTACACCCCCGAGGCCATGGTGAAGCTGATCGGTCAGGTCGGCGCCACCATCTGCTATACCGCGCCTACTTTCTATCGGCAGATGGCGGCGTTCGCGAAGCAGCACGGCATTGGCCGATTGCGTCTCAGCGTCAGCGCCGGCGAGGGCCTGCCCGACGCGACACGCCAGCTGTGGAAGGAGGCGAGTGGGCTGGAGATGCTGGACGGCATCGGCGCCACCGAGATGTTCCACATCTTCATCTCGGCCGCGCCTGAGGATGTGAAGCGGGGCGCCATCGGGCGTGTGGTGCCGGGCTACGAAGCCAAGATCGTCGACGAACAGGGCAACGACCTGCCACGCGGCCAGGTCGGCCGGCTGGCCATCAAAGGGCCGACGGGCTGCAAGTACCTGGACGACGCCCGCCAGGCGAACTACGTGGAAGGCGGCTGGAATTTCCCCGGCGACGCCTTCCTGCAGGATGAAGATGGGTATTTCATCTACCAGGCGCGCACCGACGACATGATCATCACCGCCGGCTACAACGTGGCTGGGCCCGAGGTGGAAGCCGCGCTGCTGCAGCACCCGGCGGTGGCCGAATGCGGCGTGGTCGGCAAGGCCGACGATGAGCGCGGCATGATCATCCTCGCCTACGTGGTGCTCAAGCCCGGTCAGGCGGCCGACGCCGACCAGGTGAAGACCCTGCAGGATCACGTCAAGCACACGCTGGCGCCCTACAAATACCCGCGCGAGGTGCGCTTCGTCAGTTCGTTGCCTCGCACCGAAACCGGCAAGCTGCAGCGCTTCGCGCTGCGCAAGATGGCCTCCGAGGCCGTGACCTGAACTTCAAGAAAGACCCGTCCCCATGCAATTCCTGCAACCGCCCGGCTGGGCCATCCCCAAGGGCTACGCGAACGGCGTGGCCACCCGAGGCACCCTCGTCTTCGTTGGAGGCCAGATCGGCTGGAACGGTGAACAGCAGTTCGAAAGCGACGACTTCATCGACCAGACCAGGCAGGCCCTGCAGAACGTTCACGCGGTGCTGTCCTGTGCAGGGGCCGGCCCCGAGCACATGGTTCGTATGACCTGGTACATCACCGACCGCGACGAGTACAACAGCCGCCTGCGCGAGTTGGGGACCGCATACCGCGAAGTGATGGGCAAGTGCTTCCCGGCCATGACCTGCGTGGAGGTCAGTCGGCTGGTGGAAGCGCGTGCCAGGGTCGAGATCGAGGTCACTGCGGTGGTGCCGGACTAAACCAGGAACCGCAAAAGAGCCACAAACAAAAAAGCCCGCAACTGCGGGCTTTTTGAGGAACTCTGGTTAGTTCCGGATTGGTTGCGGAGGCAAGATTTGAACTTGCGACCTTTGGGTTATGAGCCCAACGAGCTACCAGGCTGCTCCACTCCGCGTCAAGCCTTGTATTCTATCACGCTTTTGCGTCGTCGGCGGCAGGTGCAGCATCTTCTGCACGATCCACCAGTTCGACCAAGGCCATGGGAGCGTTGTCGCCCACGCGGAAGCCCATCTTCAGGATGCGGGTGTAGCCACCAGGACGGGCCTTGAAGCGCGGGCCCAGTTCGTCGAACAGCTTGACGACCACATCGCGGTCGCGCAGGCGGTTGAAGGCCAGGCGGCGGTTGGCCACGGTGGCTTCCTTGGCCAGAGTGATCATGGGCTCGACCACGCGGCGCAGTTCCTTGGCCTTGGGCAGGGTGGTCTTGATGACTTCGTGCGTGAGCAGCGAGTTCATCATGTTGCGCAGCATCGCCTGGCGGTGCTCGCTGGTGCGGTTGAGTTTGCGAAGTCCGTGTCCGTGACGCATGGTGATTTCCTTTCAGTGTTTTGCCCCCAGCCGGATCAGGTACTGGGGGTTCGTCAGACGTTGATGACGGTTCAGTGCTTGTCGAGACCAGCCGGCGGCCAGTTCTCGAGCTTCATGCCCAAGGTCAGGCCGCGCGAAGCGAGCACTTCCTTGATTTCGTTGAGCGACTTGCGGCCCAGGTTGGGGGTCTTGAGCAGCTCGTTCTCGGTGCGCTGGATCAGGTCACCGATGTAGTAGATGTTCTCCGCCTTGAGGCAGTTGGCCGAACGAACAGTGAGTTCGAGTTCGTCCACAGGACGCAACAGGATGGGGTCGAACTGCTGCGAGCTGCGTTGTGCAGGCTGATCGAACGCCGACAACTCCACGCCTTCCAGCTGGGCAAACACCGCCAGCTGCTCGACCAGAATCTTGGCCGATGCGCGCACAGCTTCCTCGGGACCGATGGAGCCATTGGTCTCGATCTCCAGAACCAGTTTGTCCAGGTCGGTGCGCTGTTCAACGCGGGCGCTCTCGACGGTGTAGCTCACACGCTTGACCGGGGAGAACGAGGCGTCGAGGACGATACGACCCAGCGAACGCGATGCGTCGTCGTTGCGGCGCAGGCTGCCAGGCACGTAGCCGCGGCCCTTTTCGACCTTGATCTGCATGTCCAGCTTGGCTCCCGCCGACAACGTCGCGATGACATGGCCGGGGTTGACGATTTCGACGTCGTGCGGGGTCTGGATGTCGGCGGCGGTGACCACACCTTCACCGTCCTTGCGCAGGCTCAGGGTGACTTCGTCGCGGTTGTGCAGCTTGAAGACCACACCCTTGAGGTTCAGGAGCATGTTGACGACGTCTTCCTGGACGCCATCGATGGAGGAGTACTCGTGCACCACACCAGCGATCGTCACTTCGGTCGGCGCGTGGCCCACCATCGACGACAACAGCACACGGCGCAGGGCGTTGCCCAGGGTGTGGCCGTAGCCGCGCTCGAAAGGCTCCAGCGTCACCTTGGCGCGGTTGGTCGAGACTTGCTCGACATTGATGGTTTTGGGCTTGAGCAGATTGTTCAGCATTCAAACTTCCTTCAGTTCCCTCGGCTCGTTACACCGATAAGGCAGACGGAGCATGGCCCGGCCTCGCCAGAAACGACGACGACCGGGAACGAAATTAACGCGAGTACAGTTCGACGATCAGCGATTCGTTGATCTCTGCACCGAACTCGTCACGGTCCGGCGTCTTCTTGAAGACACCTTCGACCTTGTCGGCCGAGACTTCCACCCATGCGGGGAAGCCAATCTGCTTGGCCAGCTCCAGGGCTTCGATCACGCGGGCCTGCTTCTTCGACTTCTCGCGCACGGCGATCACATCACCGGGCTTGACCGAGTAGGAAGGAATGTTCACCGGGCTGCCATTGACGGTGATGGCCTTGTGCGACACGATCTGGCGTGCTTCGGCACGGGTCGATGCAAAACCCATGCGGAACACCACGTTGTCCAGGCGTGATTCCAGCAGGAACAGCAGGTTGGCGCCAGTGTTGCCACGACGGCGGTCCGCCTCGGCAAAGTAGCGGCGGAACTGGCGCTCCAGCACGCCGTAGGTGCGCTTGACCTTCTGCTTTTCACGCAGCTGCAGACCGAAGTCGGAGGTGCGCTGGCCAGAGGTACGGCCGTGCTGGCCGGGCTTGGAGTCGAACTTTGCCTTGTCGCTGATGGAACGGCGTGCGCTCTTGAGCAACAGGTCGGCGCCTTCACGGCGAGAAAGTTTGGCCTTGGGGCCGAGGTAACGTGCCACGTTGGGTTCCTTGTTGATAGTCTGCCGCAACCCACACCAGCCGGTGTCATTGCGGGAGCTCTTCCCTGGTGGGAGAAGCGGTGGGCTTAGCAAAAATGCCACCGCAGGCGACTGCGGTGGCGCTCAAAAAAGCTTTTGATTGTAGCGCTTTCCTATCCTCCGTCACAGAGGCAGGAAGCGACCCATCAGATGCGGCGGCGCTTCTGAGGGCGGCAACCGTTGTGCGGCACGGGCGTCACATCGGAAATCGAGTTGATGCGGATGCCCAAGGCACCCAAGGCGCGCACGGACGATTCACGGCCAGGACCCGGGCCCTTGATCTCGACGTCCAGGTTCTTGATGCCTTGTTCAATGGCGGCGCGACCAGCCACTTCCGAGGCCACCTGAGCAGCGAACGGGGTGGACTTGCGCGAGCCCTTGAAGCCCTGACCACCCGACGAAGCCCACGACAGTGCATTGCCCTGACGGTCGGTGATGGTGATGATGGTGTTGTTGAAGGACGCGTGCACGTGCGCGATGCCGTCCGCCACGTTCTTGCGGACTTTCTTGCGGACGCGGGCGGCTGCCGAACTGTTGGGAGCTTTAGCCATGTTTCTCTTTCAACCGATTATTTCTTGAGCGACTGGGCGGCCTTGCGGGGACCCTTGCGCGTGCGGGCGTTGGTCTTGGTGCGTTGACCACGAACCGGCAGACCGCGGCGGTGCCGGAAGCCACGGTAGCAACCGATGTCCATCAGACGCTTGATGTTCATCGTGGTCTCGCGACGCAGGTCACCTTCAATGGTGAAGGTGCCGACCTGATCGCGCACCTTCTCGAGTTCCGCGTCGGTCAGGTCCTTGATCTTCTTGCTGTAGTCGATGCCACAGGCTTCGCAGATCTTGCGAGCGCGGGTGCGACCGATACCGAAGATTGCCGTCAGGCCGATCTCGGCGTGTTTGTGCGGCGGGATGTTGATGCCTGCAATACGAGCCATGTTGGTTCCTCTGAACTTCCGAATCAGCCTTGACGCTGCTTGTGGCGCGGGTCGGTGCAGATGACTCGCACGACACCTTTGCGCTTGATGATCTTACAGTTGCGGCACATTTTCTTGACCGAAGCCGAAACTCGCATAGTCTTCTCCTAGATATTCCAAAACATTCAATGTCGACTGGTCACTTCGCCCGGAACACGATTCGTGCTCTGGTCAGGTCATAGGGAGTCAACTCCACCTTGACCTTGTCGCCGGGGAGGATCCGGATGTAGTGCATCCGCATCTTGCCGGAGATGTGCCCGAGCACCACATGTCCGTTTTCCAGTTTGACCCGGAAGGTTGCGTTCGGGAGGTTTTCAACCACCTCCCCCTGCATTTCAATCACATCGTCTTTGGCCATACGACAGCGCCGACATCAGGATTTGAAGTTGGCCTTTTTCAACAGTGATTCGTACTGCTGGGACATCATGTAGTTCTGCACCTGGGCCATGAAGTCCATGGTGACCACCACGATGATCAGCAATGAAGTACCGCCGAAGTAGAACGGCACGTTGTACTTCAGGATCAGGAATTCGGGCAGCAGGCAGACCGCAGTGATGTAAATCGCACCAGCCAGCGTCAAACGAAGCAGGATCTTGTCAATGTAGCGGGCTGTCTGGTCACCGGGACGAATCCCAGGGATGAACGCACCGCTCTTCTTCAGGTTGTCGGCCGTTTCGCGGCTGTTGAACACGAGCGCCGTGTAGAAGAAGCAGAAAAACACGATCGCTGCGGCGTACAAGGCAACATAGATCGGTTGTCCTGGAGACAGAGCAGACGCGATGTCACGCAGCCAGCGCGTGGAATCCCCTGTGCTGATCCAGCTCACCACCGTGGTCGGCAGCAGGATGATGGACGACGCGAAGATGGGCGGAATTACACCGGCCATGTTCAGCTTCAGGGGCAGGTGCGAAGACTGACCACCGTATACCTTGTTGCCGACCTGACGCCGTGCATAGTTCACCAGAATCTTCCGCTGGCCGCGTTCGACGAACACCACGAAATAGGTGACCAGAATCACCAGCGCGATGATGAAGAGCGAAACCAGGATGTTCATGGCGCCCGTGCGCACGAGCTCGAGAAGCCCACCGATCGCATTGGGAAGCCCCGCCGCAATACCAGCAAAGATGAGGATGGAAATGCCATTGCCCAATCCGCGCTCGGTGATTTGCTCGCCCAGCCACATCAGGAACATGGTCCCAGCCACCAGACTCACCACCGCCGTGAGGCGGAACGCCATGCCCGGATCGATCACCAGCCCCGCCTGTCCTTCCAGCGCCAGGGCAATGCCCATAGCCTGGAATATAGCCAGACCCAGCGTTCCGTATCGGGTGTACGCGGTGATCTTGCGACGACCGGCCTCACCCTCCTTTTTCAGCTGCTCGAATGTCGGGACCACATAGGTCATCAACTGCATGATGATCGACGCCGAGATGTACGGCATGATCCCCAGAGCGAAGACTGTGAAGCGCGAGAGAGCGCCACCCGAAAACATGTTGAACAGGCTGAGGATGCCGCCCTGCTGGCCCTTGAACAGCTGTTCCAGTTGGGCAGGGTCGATCCCGGGCACAGGGATGTGTGCGCCGATCCGGTAAACCACCAAGGCCAGCAACAGGAACACCAGCCGGCGACGCAGGTCGCCGAACTTGCCTGTCTTGGCCAGGGTCGTGGAGCCAGTAGCCACAGATTGCCTTTTGCTTGCGATCTGAATCAGGCCAGCGAGCCGCCAGCGGCCTCGATGGCAGCCTTGGCACCGGCGGTTGCGCCGATGTCCTTGAGCTTGACCGCGCGGTTGATTTCACCGGTCTTGATGACCTTGACGCGCTTGGCCAGCTGAGCCACCAGGCCAGCCTGCTTGAGCACCAGAAGATCGATCTCGGCGGCATCCACCGTGTTCAGGTCTGCCAGGGTCACTTCGGCATTGAACTGGAGTTGCGCAGACTTGAAACCACGCTTGGGCAGGCGACGCTGCAGCGGCATCTGGCCGCCTTCGAAACCGACCTTGTGATAGCCACCAGAACGCGATTTCTGACCTTTGTGGCCGCGACCGGCCGTCTTGCCCAGGCCGGAGCCAATGCCACGGCCGACGCGACGCTTGGCGTGCTTGGCACCCGCTGCGGGTTGAATGGTGTTGAGTTCCATGACGAATGAGTCCTCTTCGGTCGGGTGCTCAGAGCACCTTCACCAGGTAGGCGATCTTGTTGATCATGCCGCGCACGGCGGGCGTGTCCTGCAGCTCGCTGACGCTGTTGAGCTTGCGCAGACCCAGGCCACGAACGGTGTCGCGGTGCGACTGCTTGGTGCCAATCGGGCTGCGCACCAGTTGAACCTTGACGGTGTTTTGAGTGGTCATGATCGTTCCCATCAGCCCAGGATCTCTTCAACCGACTTGCCGCGCTTGGCGGCCACGTCGGCAGGAGTCGTGGAATTTTTCAGAGCGTCCAGCGTGGCACGCACCAAGTTGTAGGGGTTGCTCGAACCATGGCTCTTGGCCACGACGTCAGTGATACCCAGCACCTCGAATACGGCACGCATCGGACCGCCGGCGATGATGCCGGTACCCTTGGCAGCGGGCAGCATCATGACATTGGAGGCGCCGTGCTCGCCATGCACCGCATGGTGCAGGGAACCGCTCTTGAGCGACACCTTGATCATGTTGCGGCGAGCCTGCTCCATGGCCTTCTGGACGGCCACAGGCACTTCGCGAGCCTTGCCCTTGCCCATACCGACACGGCCGTCGCCATCACCAACCACGGTCAGCGCAGCAAAACCGAGAATACGACCACCCTTGACCACCTTGGTCACGCGGTTGATCGCGATCATCTTTTCGCGCAGACCGTCGTCGTTGCCTTCGTTCTTTACGTTTGCCTGAAATTTAGCCATTTTGTGTATCCCGTCTGATCAGAACTGCAGACCGGCTTCACGAGCCGCATCGGCGAGGGCCTTGACACGGCCGTGGTAGGCAAAACCGGAACGATCGAACGCCACCTTCTCGATACCAGCGGCCTTGGCCTTTTCGGCAATGCGCTTGCCGATCAGGGCCGCAGCGGCGGCATTGCCGCCTTTGCCGGCGGCGCCCAGCTGGGCGCGCACTTCGGCCTCGGCGGTCGAAGCGGAAGCCAGCACCTTGGCACCATCGCCGGAGATGACGTTGGCGTAGATGTGCAGGTTGGTGCGGTTCACGGTCAGGCGAACAGCGCCTTGCTGCGCAATGCGGATGCGCGTCTGACGGGCCCGACGGAGACGTTGCTCTTTTTTGGTCAACATGATCCTGGTCCTTATTTCTTCTTGGTTTCCTTGATCACGACCTTCTCATCCGCATAGCGGATGCCCTTGCCCTTGTAGGGCTCGGGCGGGCGCACGGCGCGCACTTCGGAAGCGATCTGGCCCACGCGCTGACGGTCAGCGCCTTTGATGACGACTTCGGTCGGCGTCGGGGTTTCAACCTTGATGCCGGCAGGCATTTCGATCTCAACCGGATGCGAATAACCGACGCTCAGGTTGAGCTTGGCACCCTGGGCTTGGGCCTTGTAACCCACACCGATCAGGGACAGCTTCTTTTCGAAGCCCTTGCTCACACCGACCACCATGTTGTTCACCAGCTGACGCATGGTGCCGGACATGGCATTGGCTTCCCGCGAATCGTTCGTAGGGATGAACGACAGCGAGCCAGCGTTGTTCTCGACCTTGACCAGCGCGTTTTGCGCCAGAGCCAGGGCACCGAGCGTGCCTTTGACGTTGATCAGGTCGTCCTTGATGGCCACTTCGACCCCTGCGGGGACGGAGACTGGCTGTTTACCAATACGCGACATTTCAGTTGCTCCTCAATGCCCGCATCAGGCGACGTAACACAGGACTTCACCACCGACACCGGTGGCGCGGGCCTTGCGATCGGTCATCACGCCCTTGGGAGTGGTGACGATGGCGACACCCAGGCCGTTCTGCACTTGGGGCAGCGCGTCACGGCCGCGGTAGATGCGCAGGCCAGGCTTGCTCACGCGCTCGATGCGCTCGATCACAGGACGGCCGGCGTAGTACTTCAGGGCGATTTCGAGTTCGCTCTTGCCGCCTTCGGTCTTCACCTGGAAGCCGTCGATGTAACCCTCGTCCTTCAGGACCTGGGCAATGGCCGCCTTGACTTTGGACGCCGGCATCGACACGGTGGTCTTTTCGACCATCTGCGCGTTGCGGATGCGGGTCAACATGTCAGCGATAGGATCACTCATGCTCATTTGTGGTTCTCCTAGGGCTTACCAGCTGGCTTTGGTGATGCCGGGGATCTCGCCGGCAAAGGCCATCTCGCGGACCTTGGCACGGGCCAGGCCGAAGTAGGCAAACGTGCCACGCGGACGACCAGTGATCTCGCAGCGGTTGCGCTGACGGGTCGGATTGGCGTTGCGGGGCAGCTTCTGCAGCGCCAGACGGGCCGCATCGCGCGCTTCGTCGCTTTGCTTGGCGTCGTTGGCGGTCGCCTTCAGTTCGGCGTATTTCTTGGCGAACTTGGCGGCGAGCTTCTCGCGCTTGAGTTCACGTTGGAGTAGTGCTTGTTTAGCCACGCGCCACCTCAGTTCTTGAACGGGAAACGGAAACCAGCCAGCAGTGCCTTGCACTCTTCGTCGGTCTTGGCGGTTGTCGTGATGCTGATGTTCAGGCCGCGCAGGGCATCGACCTTGTCGTACTCGATCTCGGGGAAGATGATCTGTTCTTTGACGCCGATGTTGTAGTTGCCACGGCCGTCAAATGCCTTGCCCGAAATACCACGGAAGTCGCGCACGCGCGGCAGAGCCACAGTGACAAAACGGTCCAGGAATTCGTACATGCGGGCGCCACGCAGGGTCACCATGCAGCCGATGGGCTGTTGCTCGCGGATCTTGAAGCCAGCAATGGCTTTCTTGGCCTTGGTCACCACGGGCTTCTGGCCAGCGATCTTGGTCAGGTCGCCAACAGCGTTGTCCATGATCTTCTTGTCGGCGACCGCCTCGCTCACACCCATGTTCAGGGTGATCTTGGTGATGCGGGGCACCTGCATCGGAGACTTGTAGCCGAACTTCTGGGTCAGCTCGGGCGCAACCTTGTCGCGGTAGATTTCTTGAAAGCGTGTCATGGTCATGCCACCTTGATTTCTTCGCCGCTGGACTTGTAGACGCGCACCTTGTTGCCGTCGGCCAGCTGCTTGATGCCCACGCGGTCAGCCTTGCCCGTGGCGCCATTGAAGATGGCCACGTTGGACTGGTGGATGGACATGGTCTTTTCCACGATGCCGCCGGTCACACCCTTCATGGGGTTGGGCTTGGCATGCTTCTTGACGATGTTGACGCCCTCGACGACCACACGGTCGTCAGATGCGCGCTCAAGCACCTTGCCGCGCTTGCCTTTGTCGCGCCCGGCGATGACGATGACCTCGTCGCCCTTACGAATCTTGTTCATGATGAATCCTCAGAGAACCTCGGGGGCCAGGGACACGATCTTCATGAACTTCTCGGTACGCAGTTCACGCGTGACCGGGCCGAAGATGCGGGTGCCGATCGGCTCCAGCTTGGCGTTGAGCAGCACGGCGGCATTGCCGTCGAATTTGATCAGGGCGCCATCCTGGCGACGGATGCCCTTGGCGGTGCGAACCACCACAGCGTTGTAAACCTCGCCTTTTTTGACGCGGCCACGGGGCGCTGCTTCCTTGATGCTGACTTTGATGACATCGCCCACACTGGCGTAACGGCGCTTGGAACCACCGAGCACCTTGATGCACATCACGGACTTGGCACCCGTGTTGTCAGCAACATCGAGTCGAGATTGCGTTTGGATCATTTGATTTAAGTCCCAACTTGAATCCTTCCGGCCACCACGGCTGGAAGTGATCAGTCTTGGGCCCGTCGTAGCCAACCACCCCGAAAGGATGGCCCGCGTCGCTGGGCAGAAAGCTTCGCCTTTTACAGCGAAGCCGCGGATTATTGCACTGCGAGATCAGTCTGTCAACTGTTCTTTGGTCACAGCCGGCCTCAGGTCGCGGCGGCCGGTGGCAAGTAGCTGGCGCACAGCGACTCGAACTCGGCCAGCGAAGGCCGGTCACAGCCCTCCTCTGCCAGGATCTCCGCCACACGCGGCGCCATGGCAGCGGCGGCGAGGGCATCCAGAAACAAAGCGCGCCAGCGCCGGGCAAGCACATCTTCAACAGTGTGCGCATACTCACTTCTGACTGCATACCGCACCATCGCCTCGGTGAGCCCCAGCCCCAGGGTTTGATCCGCGCCGGGGCAGGCTTGCACCTCATCGGCGTGCTGCCCGTACAGGTGCAGACCGGGGTCAGCATGCAGCGGCACCACCGCCCGCCCCGCGACGGGCGCGCCGTCCAGCGCATGGTGTTCTGTCTGCCCCCCCGGCCTGCGCGTCAGCAGGCCCGCGGCAAAACAGCGCTCCATGACGTCGTCCGCCATGGCCCGGTAGGTGGTCCACTTCCCGCCGGTGACCGTCAGCAGCCCGCTGGATTCCACCACGATGGTGTGTTCCCGCGACAGCACCTTGGTGCCTCCTCCGTCGTCCTTGGGCGGCGCCACCAAGGGGCGCAACCCGACCCACACACTGCGGATGTCGTGCCTCTGAACCGGACGGCGCAGCACATGGGCCGCTTCACCCAGGATGAAATCCAGTTCTTCCGCGAACGGCTGCGGTTCACGCGGCAGGTCCTGGCGGGGGGTGTCGGTGGTGCCCAGCACCAGTTTGCCCAGCCAGGGCACTGCAAACAGGACGCGGCCATCGCGCGTCTTCGGCACCAGCAATGCGTGGTGGCCGTTCAGGAATTCGCGGTCCACGACCACGTGCACCCCCTGGCTGGGGCTGACCATGCGGTCGGCGCCCGCGCTGCCCGGCGGACCGGCGCGGGCCCGCAGCGCATCGACCCAGACGCCGGTGGCGTTGATCACGCATCCGGCCTCGACCCGGCGAGAATGCCCGGACAGGCGGTCGCGGACGGTCACGGAGAAACCGGGCTCCGTCCGCTCCAGCGCCTCCACCTCGGCGTAGTTGAACAGCTGCGCCCCGGCGTTCTGAGCGGTTCGGGCCAGCGCCAGCGCAAGCCGGGCGTCGTCGAACTGGCCATCCCAGTACTGCACACCGCCCTTGAGCCCTTCGGGATTGACGCCGGGCAGGGCCTGCAGGGTCTGCGCCCGGCTGAGGAACTCCGTGCGCCCCAGGCCGGCGCGCCCTGCCATCAGGTCGTACAGTTTGAGCCCGGCGCCGTAGAACGGCGTCTGCCACCAGGCGTAGGAAGGCATGACGAACGGCAGCGGCTGCGCCAGGTGCGGCGCGATGCGCAGCACGGTGGCCCGTTCCGCCAGCGCCTCACGCACCAGGGCCACATTGCCTTGCGCGAGGTAGCGCACGCCACCGTGCAGCAGCTTGGTGGAGCGCGAAGAGGTGCCGCCCGCGAAGTCGTGCGACTCGAACAGGGCGACGGAGAACCCACGCAGCGCCGCGTCCAGCGCCACACCCAGGCCGGTGGCGCCCCCGCCGACCACCACCAGATCAAACCGGGGTTGGCGGGCCAGGGACTGAAGGCGTTCTACGGGATTCATGAATCAGAGGGTGACCGCACACACCCACCAGGGGTGCGTGCGGAGGTTTTACATCAGACCGGAAGACAGCATCCGGTCAACGCGCCTTGCCGGCCTTCCAGGCGTCCAGCAGGGTCTGGTAGGCGATGGTCTCGCCCTTCGGCTTCTCGTTGGCCAGCTTCTTCCACGGCGCCGACTTGTCGGAAAGCCACTTGTCGGCGCTTTCCTTCTTGTTCAGCTTGGGCGGGCACTGCGCCATGCCGGCGCGCTCCAGGCGCGCGAGCACCTCGTCCATCTCCTTGGCCAGATTGTCCATCGCACCCTGCGGGGTCTTCTCACCCGTGACAGCCTGCGCCACGTTCTTCCACCACAGCTGGGCCAGCTTGGGGTAGTCGGGCACGTTGGTGCCGGTGGGCGACCAGGCCACGCGGGCCGGGCTGCGGTAGAACTCGACCAGGCCACCCAGCTTGGGCGCCATGTCGGTCATGGCCTTGCTCTGGATGTCGGACTCGCGGATCGGGGTCAGGCCGACGATGGTCTTCTTGAGCGAGGTGGTCTTGGCGGTCACGAACTGGGCGTAGAGCCAGGCAGCGGCCGTCTTGTTGGCGTCATGTCCCTTGAAGAACGACCACGAACCCACGTCCTGGTAGCCGTTCTGCATGCCCTGCTTCCAGTAGGGGCCGTTCGGGCCTGGCGCCATGCGCCACTTGGGCGTGCCATCGGCGTTCACCACGGGCAGGCCGGGCTTGACCATGTCCGCCGTGAAGGCGGTGTACCAGAAGATCTGCTGCGCGATCTGGCCCTGAGCCGGCACGGGACCGGCTTCGCCGAAGGTCATGCCGGTGGCTTCCTTGGGCGCGTACTTCTTCATCCAGTCGACGTACTTGGTCAGCGCGTAGACGGCCGCGGGCGAGTTGGTGGCACCACCGCGCTCGACCGAAGCGCCCACCGGCGTGCACTTGTCGGCCGCCACGCGGATGCCCCATTCGTCGATCGGCAGGCCGTTGGGCGCGCCGATGTCGGCGGTACCGGCCATGGACAGCCAGGCGTCGGTGAAGCGCCAGCCCAGCGACGGGTCCTTCTTGCCGTAGTCCATGTGGCCGTAGATCGGCTTGCCGTCGATGGTCTTGACGTCGTTGGTGAAGAACTCGGCGATGTCCTCGTAGGCGGACCAGTTCAGCGGCACACCCAGGTCGTAGCCGTACTTGGCCTTGAACTTGTCCTTGAGGTCCTTGCGCTCGAAGAGGTCGGCGCGGAACCAGTACAGGTTGGCGAACTGCTGGTCGGGCAGCTGGTACAGCTTGCCGTCGGGCGCGGTGGTGAACTTGGTGCCGATGAAATCCTTGATGTCGAGACCGGGGTTGGTCCACTCCTTGCCCGCGCCGGCCATGTAATCGGTCAGGTTCATCATCTTGCCGTAACGGTAGTGGGTACCGATCAGGTCCGAGTCCGAGATCCAGCCGTCGTAGATGGACTTGCCCGACTGCATCGAGGTCTGCAGCTTCTCGACCACGTCGCCTTCCTGGATCAGGTCGTGCTTGACCTTGATGCCGGTGATCTCCTCGAAGGCCTTGGCCAGCGTCTTCGATTCGTACTCGTGGGTGGTGATGGTTTCGGACACCACCGAGATCTCCTTCACGCCCTTGGCCTGCAGCTTCTTGGCGGCGTCGATGAACCATTTCATCTCGGCCAGCTGCTGGTCCTTGCTCAGCGTGGAAGGCTGGAACTCGCTGTCGATCCACTTCTTGGCGGCGGCCTCGTCGGCCCAGGCCGCATGGCTGCCCAGGGCGCAGAGCGCGGCCAGCGCGAGCGCGTTGTATCGCAATTTCATCGTGTCTCCTTCTCTCGGGTTGATGTGAACGCTGCCCCTCATGGTGCTGGGTGACCACGGCCCCGGGGCAGCGCCGGGCCGTATTCCCTCGAAACGGTTCAGCCCTTGCGCATCACCAGCGCCAGGGCCAGCATGGACAGCACGAAGCTGATCCACACACTGGGCTCCTCCTCCAGCGACATCAGCTCGGCCATCCACTCGGCCGCGCCGACGAACACCAGGTTGATGTAGGCCGCCAGCAGCAGACCGATGAAGAGCCGGTCGCCGCGCGTGGTGGCCATCGGCAGGAAGCCCTTGCGCAAAGTCGTGGGAGAGCGGATCTCCCACACGGTCATGCCGATCAGCATCAGCACGATGCAGGTAAAAAAGACGGCCACCGGCGTGGTCCATGCCATCCACTCGAACATCACACCCTCCCCATGGCAAAGCCTTTGGCGATGTAGTGCCGGACGAACCAGATCACGATCGCCCCCGGCACGATGGTCAGCACACCCGCCGCGGCCAGCGTGGCCCAGTCCATGCCGCTGGCACTGACGGTGCGCGTCATGGTGGCGACAATGGGTTTGGCGTTGACGCTGGTGAGCGTGCGCGCCATCAGCAGCTCGACCCAGCTGAACATGAAACAGAAGAACGCCGCCACACCCACGCCTGCCTTGATCAGCGGCAGGAAGATGGTGATGAAGAAGCGCGGGAAGCTGTAGCCGTCGATGTAGGCGGTCTCGTCGATCTCGCGCGGGATGCCCGACATGAAGCCTTCGAGAATCCACACCGCCAGCGGCACGTTGAACAGCAGGTGCGCCAGTGCCACCGCGATGTGCGTGTCCATCAGGCCCACCGTGGTGTAGAGCTGGAAGAAGGGCAGCAGGAACACCGCCGGTGGCGTCATGCGGTTGGTCAGCAGCCAGAAGAAGACGTGCTTGTCGCCCAGGAAGCTGTAGCGACTGAAGGCGTAGGCCGCCGGCAGCGCCACGGTCAGCGAGATCACGGTGTTGATGCACACATAGATCAGGCTGTTGATGTAGCCCGAATACCAGCTCTCGTCGGTGAAGATGAGCTTGTAGTTGTCCCAGGTGAAGGACTGCGGCCAGAGGCTGAAGCTGCTGAGGATTTCCTGGTTGGTCTTGAAGCTCATGTTGACCATCCAGTAGATGGGCAACAGCGCGAACACCAGGTAGGCGATGAGGAACAGCGTCCTCTTCTTGAATCGACGCTCGTTCACGATTGCACCTCTTTCTCGGCCTGGCCGAGGCTCTGCATCCAGTTGTAGAGCACGAAGCAGAACAGCAGGATGATGAGGAAATAGATCAGGGAGAACGCAGCGGCGGGACCGAGGTCGAACTGGCCGACCGCCTTCTGCGTCAGGTACTGGCTGAGGAAGGTGGTGGCGTTGCCGGGGCCGCCACCGGTGAGCACGAAGGGCTCGGTGTAGATCATGAAAGAGTCCATGAAGCGCAGCAGCACCGCGATCATCAGCACGCCGCGCATCTTGGGCAGCTGGATGTAGCGGAACACGGCGAACTTGCTGGCGCCGTCGATGCGGGCGGCCTGGTAGTAGGCGTCGGGAATGCTGCGCAGGCCGGCGTAGGCCAGCAGGGCCACCAGCGGCGTCCAGTGCCACACGTCCATCAGCAGCACGGTCAGCCAGGCGTGGATGGCGTCGCCGGTGTAGCTGTATTCGATGCCCAGGTTCTCCAGCGTGTGGCCGAGCAGGCCGATGTCGGCGCGGCCGAAGATCTGCCAGATGGTGCCGACCACGTTCCAGGGGATCAGCAGCGACAGCGCCACGATCACCAGCGTGGCCGATGCCTTCCAGCCCTGGGCCGGCATGGCCAGCGCGAGCGCGATGCCCAGCGGGATCTCCACCGCCAGCACGGCCATGGAAAACTTCATCTGGTTCCACAGCGCGGCGTGCAGGTCCTCGTCCCGCATCACGCTGGCGAACCACTCGGTGCCCACGAAGACGCGCCGCTCGGGCGAGATGATGTCCTGCACCGAGTAGTTCACCACCGTCATCAGCGGCAGGATGGCCGAGAAGGCCACGCAGATGAAGACGGGCAGGATCAGGAACCAGGCTTTCTGGTTGACGGGTTTGGTCGTGGTGCTCATGCCACCAGCTCCTCGTTTTTGTAGAAACAGGTGTGCTCACCCAGCACCTGCGCACCGACCTCGTCGCCCACGGCGGGCAGCGCCGCATCCGGCGCCAGGCGGGCCTTGAGGGTCTGGCCCGCTGCGTCCAGCGTGACCAGGAAGTAGGTGCCGATGTCCTGCACTTTCTGCACCGTCGCGGGCAGCGTGGCCGCGGCACCGGCGGGCGCCAGCGCCAGGTACTCGGGGCGGATACCCAGGCGCAGCGAGCCTTCGGGCAGCGCCTGCGGCGCCGCCAGCTGCCGGCCGCCGAGCTGCAGCTGTCCGCCCATGGCCTGCACCTCCAGGAAGTTCATGCCCGGCGAGCCGATGAAGTGGCCAACAAAGGTGTGCGCGGGGCGCTCGAACAGCGCGTCGGGCGTGCCCAGCTGCACCACCTTGCCGCGTGTCATCACTACCACCTGGTCGGCGAAGGTCAGGGCCTCCACCTGGTCGTGGGTGACGTAGATCAGCGTGAGCTTCAGTTCGTGGTGGATCTGCTTGAGCTTGCGCCGCAGCTGCCACTTCAGGTGCGGGTCGATCACCGTCAGCGGCTCGTCGAACAGCACGGCCGACACATCGGGCCGCACCAGGCCGCGGCCCAGGGAGATCTTCTGCTTCTGGTCGGCACTGAGCCCGGCGGCGCGCATGTCCAGCTGGTGGCTCATCTCCAGCATCTCGGCGATCTGGCCCACCCGGGCCTTGATCTGCTGCGCCGGCACCCGGCGGTTCTTCAGCGGGAAGGCCAGGTTCTCCGCCACGGTCATGGTGTCGTAGATGACCGGGAACTGGAACACCTGGGCGATGTTGCGCTGCTGCGGCGTGGCGCGCGTCATGTCCTGGCCGTCGAACTTCACTGTGCCGTGCGACGGCACCAGCAGGCCCGACATGATGTTGAGCATGGTTGTCTTGCCGCAGCCCGAGGGGCCGAGCAGCGCGTAGGCGCCGCCGTCCTCGAAGCTCATGTTCAGCGGCAGCAGCGCGTAGTCGCTGTCTTCCTTCGGGTTCGGCCGGTAGGAGTGGGCGAGGTCGAGATCGATGCGGGCCATCTCAGACTCCCTTCGCGCGTTGCGGCGCCACCAGCAGGTCGCCGGACTGGTCGAAGGCGTACACCTGCGCCGGGTTCACGTGCAGGGTGATCGCGCTGCCCAGGGCGAAGTCGTGCACGCCGGTGAGCTGCGCCACGATCTCGCCGACCGCCGTGTGCACGTGCACGAAGGTGTCGGAGCCGGAGATTTCGGCCAGCTCGACCTGACCGGCCAGGGCCACGTCGCCCGGACGCGGCGCCACGCGCACGGCGCTGGCGCGGATGCCCAGGGTCAGCGACCGAGTCGCTTCGCGCGGCAGGCTCACGGCGATCAGCGGACCGCCCTGCAGCTGGGCACCGCCCTCGGCCACGTCGGCGGCCAGCAGGTTCATGGGCGGATCGCTGAAGGCGCGCGCCACGCGCAGCGACTTCGGGCGGTGGAACACCTCGGCCGTGGGGCCGTACTGCAGCAGCTCGCCCTGGTCGAGCACCGCGGTGTAGCCGCCCAGCAGCAGGGCCTCGCCCGGTTCAGTGGTGGCGTAGACCACGGTGGAGTCGCCGGCGGCGAACAGCTGGGTCAGCTCTTCGCGCAGCTCCTCGCGCAGCTTGTAGTCCAGGTTCACCAGCGGCTCGTCCAGCAGCATCAGAGGGGCGTTCTTGGCCAGCGCGCGCGCCAGGGCCACGCGCTGCTGCTGCCCGCCCGAGAGCTCGGCCGGCAGGCGCTCGAGAAACACCTCGATGTGCAGCCGCGCCGCCAGTTCGCGCACGCGGCGCTCGATCTCGGCCCGGGGCCGACCGCCGAGCTTGAGCGGCGAGGCGATGTTGTCGAACACCGTCATCGACGGGTAGTTGATGAATTGCTGGTAGACCATGGCCACGTTGCGCTCGCGCACCGGCGTGCCGGTGACGTCGCGCCCGTCCACCAGCACGCGCCCGCTGGTCGGCACGTCCAGGCCGGCCATGAGGCGCATCAGGCTGGTCTTGCCCGCCTGCGTGGCGCCCAGCAGCACCGTGACGGCGTCCGGCGCCGGATTCAGACTCATGGGGTGGAGGTGGACCGAAGGCCCGACCGTCTTGCCCACCTGCTCCAGGGATAGCTGCATTCGATGTCCAGAAGGAGGCCCGCGGGCCTGTTGTTTTATTTTCGTTTGGCGGATTCTATTGTTCGTTTCTGTTCTTCTTTATTCGGTATTTACCCTTAACGGCCGAATATCCTTTTCCGTTATGTTCGGAGCACCCCGATCCCCGACCGCACGATGTCCATGAACCTGGCCCCCCGACACACCCACCTGCTGGACGTGGTGCGCACCCACGGCCCGCAGACCATCGAAGCCCTGGCCGAGCGCTTTGGCGTCACCCTGCAGACCGTGCGCCGCGACGTGCAGCGCCTGGCCGAAGCCGGCCTGCTCTCGCGCTTCCACGGCGGCGTGCGGCTGCCCGGCTCCACCACCGAGAACATCGCCTACCGCCAGCGCCAGGCCATGGAGTCCGAGGCCAAGACCCGCATCGCCCGGGCCATCGCGCAGCGCGTGCCCAACGGCTGCTCGCTGATCCTCAACATCGGCACCACCATCGAGGCGGTGGCGCGCGAGCTGATGCAGCACCAGGGCCTGCGCGTCATCACCAACAACCTGCACGTGGCCGCCCTGCTGAGCGCCAACCCCAGCTGCGAGGTGATCGTGGCCGGCGGCCAGGTGCGCGGCGCCGACCAGGGCATCGTCGGCGAGGCCACGGTGGATTTCATGCGCCAGTTCAAGGTCGACATCGGCCTGATCGGCATCAGCGGCATCGAGGCCGACGGCACGCTGCGCGACTTCGACTACCGCGAGGTCAAGGTCGCGCGCACCATCATTGGCCAGTCGCGCGAGGTCTGGCTGGCGGCCGACCACAGCAAGTTCAACCGCCCGGCGATGGTGGAGTTGGCGCGGCTGGACGAGGTGGACGTGCTGTTCACCGACGAACCGCCGCCACCGCCTTTCGACACCCTGCTGACCCAGGGCGACGTGGAATGCGTCGTCGCGGGTCGCGAGGCCAGCTGACACCTTCGAAGAATCAGAGACGAGACACCCCATGACTTACCTGCTGGCCCTGGACCAGGGCACCTCCAGTTCGCGCAGCATCGTGTTCGACCAGGCCGGCCATGTGGTCGCGATGGCGCAGCGCGAGTTCCGCCAGATCTACCCGCAGCCGGGCTGGGTCGAACACGACCCGCGCGACCTCTGGACCACGCAGCTGGAGACGGCGCGCGAAGCCCTGGCCAAGGCCGGCCTGAAGGCCAGCGACATCCGCGCCGTCGGCATCACCAACCAGCGCGAGACCACGGTGGTGTGGAACCGCAAGACGGGCGAGCCGGTCTACAACGCCATCGTCTGGCAGGACCGCCGCGCCGAATCCACCTGCGCCGCGCTGCGCGAACGCGGCCTGTCCGAACCGGTGCTGCAGAAGACCGGCCTGCGCATCGACGCCTACTTCTCGGGCACCAAGCTGCAGTGGATCCTGGACCACGTGCCCGGCGCGCGCGCGCAGGCCGAGGCCGGCGAGCTGGCCTTCGGCACCGTCGACAGCTGGCTGATCTGGCAGCTCACCGGCGGCGCGGCCCACGTGACCGACCACAGCAACGCCGCGCGCACCATGCTGTTCAACGTGCACACCCAGCGCTGGGACGAGGAACTGCTGGCGGCCATGACCATCCCCGCAGCCATGATGCCCACCGCCCTGCCCTCCAGTGCCCACTTCGGCGAGGTGCGCAGCGAGTGGCTGGGCGGCCCGCTGGTGATCGGCGGCGTGGCCGGCGACCAGCAGAGCGCCCTGTTCGGCCAGGCCTGCTTCTCGGCCGGCATGGCCAAGAACACCTACGGCACCGGCTGCTTCATGCTGATGCACAACGGCGAGCGCTTCCAGACCAGCCAGAACGGCCTGATCACCACCGCCGCCGCGCAGTTGCCCGGTCCTCCCCAGTACGCCTTTGAGGGCAGCGTGTTCATCGGTGGCGCCGTGGTGCAGTGGCTGCGCGACGGCCTGCGCGCCATCCCCTCCAGCAGCGAGGTGCAGGCGCTGGCCGAGAGCGTGCCCGACGCCGGCGGCGTGGTCCTGGTGCCGGCCTTCACCGGTCTGGGCGCGCCCTACTGGCAACCCGAGAGCCGCGGCGCCATCGTCGGCCTCACACGTGGCAGCACCATCGCCCACATCGCGCGCGCCGCGCTGGAGAGCATCGCCTTCCAGAGCGCCGCCCTGCTCGACGCCATGAGCCGCGACGCGGTCGCCAGCGGCGGCGTGCCGGTGGCCGAGCTGCGCGTGGACGGCGGCGCCTGCGTCAACGACCTGCTGATGCAGATCCAGGCCGACCTGCTGGGCATCCCGGTGGTGCGACCGGCCGTGATCGAAACCACCGCCCTGGGCGCTGCCTACCTCGCAGGCCTGCAGTGCGGTGTGTACGCCGGGCTGGACGAGCTCTCGAAGCAGTGGCGCGCCGAGCGCGTGTTCCACCCGACGCTCTCGCGCGAGCGGGCGGCGGAAAAGATGGCCGAATGGGAACACGCGGTGCGGCAGACCACCGCGCCCTGAGCGCTCAACGCCTCGGGGACAATGCCGGCATGAACACGTCCACCCACCCCCTCATCACCTTCATCGGCGGCGGCAACATGGCCAGCGCCATCATCGGCGGCCTGGTCCGTCAGGGCCACCCGACCAGCGCCCTGCAGGTGGTCGAGCCCTGGGACGAGCAGCGCGCGAAGCTGGCGCAGCAGTTCCCGGGCATGACCGTGCTGCCCGCCGCCAGCGCCGATCTGCAACCCTCCGACCTCGTGGTCTGGGCCGTGAAGCCCCAGACCTTCAAGGAGGCCGCGCTGGCCGCCGGCCCCTTCCTCGGCCAGGCCCTGCACCTGAGCGTGGCCGCCGGCATCACCAGCGAGAGCATGGCCGGCTGGCTGCAGACCCAGCGCATCGTGCGCGCCATGCCCAACACGCCCGCGCTCGTGGGCCTGGGCATGACCGGCCTGATGGCGCGCGCCGCCGTGTCGGACGCCGACCGCGCGCTGGTCGAGCGCGTGGTCCGCACCACCGGCGAGCTGGTCTGGGTGAACGTGGAATCGGACCTGGACGCGGTGACCGCGATCTCGGGCTCCGGCCCGGCCTACGTGTTCTATTTCCTCGAAGCCATGCGCGACGCGGGCGCGAAGATGGGCCTGGCGCCTGAGGTGGCGCAACAACTCGCCATCGGTACCTTTCTGGGCGCCGCCACGCTGGCGCAACGCTCCAGCGATCCGCTGCAGACGCTTCGCGAGCGGGTCACGTCCAAGGGGGGCACGACCTACGCGGCGATCACGTCGATGGAATCGGTGGGTGTGAAGACCAAGTTTGAAGAGGCACTGTTCGCTGCGCAGAAACGCGCAGAGGAGCTGGGTCGGGAGTTCGGCAAGTAGTCTTCGCGCGGCTCGCGGACGGGGTGCGCTCTGCTCCGCGGCTGTCCCCCGGCGGCTGGAGCCGCCTCCTCCTTTATGCCGCTGCGCAAAGCACACCGCATCCGCGAGTGGGATTGGCGAGCGAAGACCGGAATCGCCCCGAAGCCGCCGTCTAACCCCAAAACTTCCACCAAGGGCGTTGACTTTCTCCGGACGGAGCCTGCGCTGATTTGCGGCGGGTCTTCAGTTCCGCGATCTCCGCCTCAATCGCTGCTACGAGCTCCGGGTTCTCGGTGAACGAATCAGCTTGGGCAACTTTCGCCAGCGCTGCGATGGCAAGCTCCAGGTCCTGGTCATACTGGCCAATCGGCCACACGTAGACCCGGCCCAGCATTACAAACAATGCGCCTGCGGCGCGAACGACCTCTGGCTCGTCTGACGGGTCCGCTCGGATGCCCTCAAGCCAGCGAGCCCGCAGGCTCGTCGAGTCCATGAGGTCGCCGAACCAATCCGCAGCCGCATCGTTGTCCCAAGGCTGCAACGCCCACATTCCCATACGCACCTCCCTTTGATGTCCGCTTCTGGCCGATAGCCGCCATCGTACTGCGCCAAAACCGATGGGATGCACGCCTACCCGCCGGTCTGCCCACGGACGCGGTGTGCCCTGCGCAGCGGCATAAAGGAGGAGGCGGCTCCAGCCGCCGGGGGACAGCCGCGGAGCAGGGCACGCCGCGCCCGTGGGCCAGCGAGGATCCATGAGCGAAACTCAACGCACGTCAAACCAAGCCGAGCACCACACCCGCAAACACCGTGAACCCCAGCCAGTGGTTCAGGCGAAAGGCCTTGAAGCAGCCGTCGCGCGTGCGGTCCTTGATGAGCCGCCAGTGCCAGGCCACCTGGGCCAGCGCCACCAGCAGCATGGCGCCCCAGACCAGGAGGTTCACCTGGCCCCAGAGCACGGCGGTCCAGATGCCGAGGAACACCAGGTAGAACGCGGTGATGGCCGGCACGTCGGCATCGCCCAGCGTGATGGCCGAGGTCTTCATGCCGATCTTGAGGTCGTCGTCGCGGTCGACCATGGCGTACTCGGTGTCGTAGGCCAGCACCCAGAACAGGTTGCCCGCCATCAGCGCCCAAGCCTGCCAGGGCACCGCCTCGGTCACCGCGGCGAAGGCCATCGGGATGCCGAAGCTGAAGGCTACGCCCAGCACCGCCTGCGGCATGGACACATGGCGCTTGGCATACGGATAGATCAGCGACAGCACCAGACCCAGCACCGACCAGGCGATGGTCGCGGTGTTGGTGGTCAGCACCAGCAGGAAGGCCACGAAGGCCAGCACGCCACCCACCGCCAGCGCCTCCTTCACGCCCACGCGCCCGCTGGTCACGGGCCGCTGCGCGGTGCGCTTGACGTGTTTGTCGAACTCGCGGTCGGCCACGTCGTTGACACAGCAGCCGGCGCTGCGCATCAGGATGGTGCCCAGCACGAACACCACCAGCAGGTGCCAGCCCGGAAAGCCCTGCGCAGCAATCCACAGCGCCGAGAGCGAAGGCCAGAGCAGCAGCAGCCAGCCGGCGGGCCGGTTCCAGCGGATCAGGTCGAGGTAGAGCGCCAGCTTGGACGGGCGCGGTTCGGGCAATGCAGCGGAGCTCATGACAGTCTCTTCACACCCGGCAGTTCGCAGGCATAAACGGCGTTGCGCAGTTCGGCGATGGCTTCGTAGCGCGTGAAGCTGCGGCGCCAGGCCAGCACCACGCGCCGCGTCGGCGGGTCGCCGTCGAAGGGCAGGTAGTGCACGAACGATGCGTCGCCCAGGTCCTGCGAGTTGTCGGCCGAGCCGTCGAGCGCCGAGCGCGGCACCGACAGGCGCGGCACCAGGGTCACGCCCATGCCGGCGGCCACCATGTGCTTGATGGTCTCCAGCGACGAGCCTTCGAAGCTCTTGCGGATGCCCTCGGTGTCGCTGGAGAAGCGCGCGAACTCGGGACAGACCTCCAGCACGTGGTCACGGAAGCAGTGCCCCGTGCCCAGCAGCAGCATGGTCTCGTTCTTGATCTCGTCGGTGGTGATGGCCTTGCGCTTGGCCAGCGGGTGGCTGGCCGGTACGGCGGCCATGAAGGGCTCGTCGTACAGCGGCGCGATGGCGAGGTTGGTGTCGGGGAAGGGCTCGGCCAGGATGGCGCAGTCGATCTCGCCCAGGCGCAGCTGCTCCAGCAGCTTGACGGTGAAGTTCTCCTGCAGCATCAGCGGCATCTGCGGCGTGCGCTCGATCACCTGGCGCACCAGGTTGGGCAGCAGGTAGGGGCCGATGGTGTAGATCACGCCCAGCTTGAGCGGGCCGGCCAGTGGGTCCTTGCCGCGCTTGGCGATCTCCTTGATCGCGGCGGCCTGCTCCAGCACGGTCTGCGCCTGGCGCACGATCTGCTCGCCCAGCGGCGTGACCGCGATCTCGCTGGCGTTGCGCTCGAAGATCTTGAGCTCCAACTCCTCCTCGAGCTTCTTGATCGCCACGGACAGCGTGGGCTGCGACACGAAACAGGCCTCGGCGGCCTTGCCGAAGTGCTTTTCGCGCGCCACGGCAACGATGTATTTCAGTTCCGTCAGGGTCATGGCTGTATTTTGCTCTCGGACGCCGCGCCGCCTGCGCCCATGGGCATGTCGTCCAACCCGGACAGGCCCGGGAGCCCCCCGTCCAGCACCGGCATGTCCGCCAGGCGGTCCAGCACCACCTCGCGCACGCAGTGCCTCAACCATCGGTGCGCCGGGTCGGCGCTGTACCGCGGGTGCCAGATCAGGGACACGGAGAACGCCGGCACCTGCACCGGCAGGGGAGCGCTGTGCATGCCGTCGCGAAGGCTGTGGGTGTGGCGCTCGGGCACGTTGGCGATGTAGTCGGTGGCGCGGGCCAGCGCCAGCGCCGCGGAAAAGCTGCCCACGCTCAGGTCCAGCTGGCGCCGCAGGCCCAGACGTTCCAGCGCCTGGTCCACACCCTCCTGCCCGCCCGCGCGATGGGCCACGCCGATGTGCCGGCCAGCGACGTAGGGCTGCAGTTCGTGCAGCCGGCCGGCCAGCGGGTGCCCCTGGCGCACCACCGAGACAAACCGGTCGCTGAACAGCGCCTGGACCCGCAACTCCGGCGCCAGCGCCGGCCCCACCACCGCAGTTTCCAGATCGGCCAGACCTTCCCGCAAGGCCGCGCTGTCCCGCTCGGTCTTCTGCTCGAAGCACAGGCGCACGCCCGGCGCCTGCGCGGCCACACGCTCGACCAGCGCGGCGCCGAAGTTCTCGACAAAGCCCTCGCGGTTGCGCAGGGTGAAGGTCCGCTGCAACTGCTGAAGGTCCAGTACCTCCGCGGGTTGCAGCACCTCCACGCTGTCCTGCACCAGTTGGCGGACCTGCTCCCGCAACGCCAGGGCGCGGGGCGTGGGCACCAGGCTGCGCCCGGCCCGGACCAGCAGCGGATCTCCCGTGGTGTCCCGCAACCGCGCCAGCGCCCGGCTCATGGCCGAGGCGCTCAGGCGCAGCCGGCGGGCCGCCCCCGCCACGCTGCCCTCCTGCAGCAGGACATCCAGCGTGAACAGCAGGTTGAGATCGGGCGTGGGCATGGCCGCACCATAGCGCAAACCCACCATACATGGCGTCAGACGCAATATATCAATGCAACTCATGCGTCTTCCGCCATGTCATGCAAAAAAATACAGTGCCCTCACGCCTGCTGTGCAGGACTTTTGAGGAAACGCCACCATGTCCCAATTTCTTTCCCACCGGCCCGGCCCCACAGGCGCCCTGGCCGGTCTTTCGCTGTCGGTGCTGCTGTCGTCGCTGGGCACCAGCATGGCCAATGTGAGCCTGCCCAGCCTGACGCAGGCGTTCGGCGCATCGTTCCAGCAGGTGCAGTGGGTGGTGCTGTCCTACCTGCTGGCCATGACGGCGCTGGTCGTCGTGGCCGGGCGACTGGGCGACCGCCTGGGCCGGCGCCGCCTGCTCATGGCGGGTCTGCTGCTGTTCACCCTGGCCTCGGTCCTCTGTGCCCGCGCGCCGTCCCTGGAAGCCCTGGTGGCGGCCCGCGCCCTCCAGGGCCTGGGGGCCGCGACGATGATGACGCTCGCCATGGCCATGACGGGCGACACCGTATCCAAGGAGCGCACCGGCAGCGCCATGGGCTGGCTGGCCAGCATGTCGGCGGTGGGCACCGCGCTCGGGCCGTCGGCCGGCGGCCTGCTGATCGCCTGGCTGGACTGGCGCGCCATGTTCCTGTCCACGGTGCCCCTGAGCCTGCTGACCCTCTGGCTGGTCCACCGGCACCTGCCGGCGCCCGCCCCGGTGTCCACGCCGCGAAGCGGCACGCCGACGGAGGCCGCGGCGCTCTGGCAAGGGACCGCGCTGGGTGCCGGCCTGGTCATGAATGCGCTGGTGGCCACCGTCATGATGGCCACGCTGGTGATCGGTCCGTTCTTCCTGTCCGGTGGCCTGGGGCTGGGAACGGCCGGGGTGGGTGCCGCGATGTCGGCCGGGCCGCTGATGTCCATGGTGTTCGGCTTCGTGGCGGGCAAACTGGTGGACCGCTGGGGCGCGGCGCACACGCTGCGCACGGGCCTGCTGGTCATGCTGGCCGGTGCGCTGGGGCTGGCGGTGCTGCCCGGCCCGTGGGGCCTGGCGGGCTACCTGCTCGCCATCTCGGTCCTGACCCCGGGCTACCAGCTGTTCCAGGCCGCCAACAACACGGCCACCCTGACCCGGCTGCCCGCGGCGCGCCGGGGCGAGGTCTCCGGCTTGCTCAACCTGGCGCGCAACCTGGGCCTGATGGCCGGGGCCTCGGTCATGGGCTGGGTGTTTGCCTGGGTCACCACGGAGCCCGCCGCCGCCGCACCCGCGACCCTGCTGCACGGCGTCCAGGTCACCTTCGGGGCCGCGGCCGGACTGCTCGTGCTGTCCATGCTCGTGGGCCGCACGACCCGCCCGGCGGCTTCAGGCCTTTAGGTACTCGGCCTTGGTGCCGAGCCAGCGGCCCACGTGCCGCTCGGCGGCTTCGGGGAACCTGACGAGCATCTGCGCCGCCGCCTCGCGGGCCCATTCGAGCAGGTGGGTGTCGGTCGCCAGGTCGGCGAAGCGCAGCAGCGGCGCGCCGGACTGGCGGGCACCGAGGAATTCGCCCGGGCCGCGGATCTCCAGGTCGCGCCGCGCGATCTCGAAGCCGTCGTTGGTCTCGGCCATGGCTTTCAGGCGCTCGCGCGCGGTTTCGCCCAGCCGCCCGCCTTCGTTGGGCGTGTAGAGCAGCACACATGCCGACGCTGCGGCGCCCCGGCCGACACGGCCCCGCAGCTGGTGCAGCTGGGAGAGGCCGAAGCGCTCGGCGTGCTCGATCACCATGAGCGAGGCGTTGGGCACGTCGACGCCGACCTCGATCACCGTCGTCGAGACCAGCACGCCCATGTGGCCGCCGCTGAACAGGCTCATCACCGCCTTCTTCTCGGCCACCGGCATGCGCGAGTGCAGCAGGCCCACCAGCACGCCGGGGAGCAACTGACTCAGTTCCGCGTGGGTCGCGGTGGCGTTCGACAGATCGATCGCCTCGCTCTCTTCGATCAGCGGGCAGACCCAGTAGACCTGCCGGCCCTCGGCCACCTGGGCGCGGATGCGCTCGATGACCTCGTGGCGGCGGCTGTCGGATACGACCTTGGTGACGATGGGCGTGCGGCCAGGCGGCAGCTCGTCGATGGTCGAAACGTCGAGGTCGGCGTAGTAACTCATCGCCAGCGTTCTGGGGATCGGCGTCGCGCTCATCATCAACAGGTGGGGCTCCCCCGCGCCCAGTTCAGGGCCACCCATCTTGGACCGCAGCGCCAGCCGCTGCGCCACGCCGAAGCGGTGCTGCTCGTCGATGATGGCCAGGGCCAGGTTTTTGAACTGCACCTGGTCCTGGATCACCGCGTGCGTGCCGACCACCAGCGCGGCCTCGCCGCTGGCGATGAGCGCCAGCATCTCCGTGCGCTGTTTCTTCTTCTGGCTGCCGGTGAGCCAGGCGACGCGCTTGCCCAGGGGTTCGAGCAGCGGTTCCAGCCAGCCGATGAGCTTGGCGAAATGCTGCTCGGCCAGGATCTCGGTCGGCGCCATCAGCGCGCACTGCCAGCCGCTGTCGATGGCGATGGCGGCGGCCAGCGCGGCCACCACGGTCTTGCCCGAGCCCACGTCGCCCTGCAGCAGCCGGTGCATGGGCACCTGGCGCTGCAGGTCGCGCGCGATCTCTTCGCCCACGCGGCGCTGCGCGGCCGTCAGCGCGAACGGCAGCACGCCCAGCAGCTGTTCGTGCAGCCCACCGGCCGATGTGTGCAGCGGCGGCGCTCTCAACGCGTCGCGCTCGCGCTTGGCCTGCAGCTGCGAGAGCTGCTGCGCCAGCAGCTCTTCGGCCTTGAGCCGCTGCCAGGCCGGGTGGCTGCGGTCCTCCAGCGCGGCGAGCGACACGTCCGGTCCCGGGTGGTGCAGGTATTCGAGCGCTTGGCGCAGCGACATCAGTGGCGCACGCAACCCTCGCAGCGTGTCCTCCAGCGAGGTCAGCACCGGCTGCGGCAGGGTTTCGCTGAGGTCGGCGCGCTTGAGGCCCGACACCACCGCCTTGCGCAGATAGGCCTGCGGCAGCTGGGCGCTGGTGGGGTAGACGGGAGTCAGCGCCTCGGGCAGCTCGCCGCCGGCCGCGTGGAAGGCCGGGTGCATCATGGTTTTGCCCATGAAGCCGCCCCGCACCTCGCCGCGCACGCGCACCCGTGCGCCGACCGCGAGCGTCTTCTGGTGCGAGGGATAGAAACTGAAGAAGCGCAGGGTGCAGGTGTCGCTGCCATCGTCGAGCGTGACCAGCAGCTGGCGGCGCGGCCGGTACTGGATGTCCTGCTTCGTCACCGTGCCCTCGACCTGCACCACCTCGCCGTCGCGCGCGTCGTGCAGGGCGACGATGCGGGTCTCGTCCTCGTAGCGCAGCGGCAGGTGCAGCGCCAGGTCGATGTCGCGCACCAGGCCGAGCTTGTGCATGGCCTTCTGCGGGGCAGAGAGTTCCTTGCGCGGGGTGGTGGACGGGGCGTCGGGCATGGGACAATTCTGCCTGTACTTCCATCCATATCCCCACTTGGAACGGGCCCTGTCCGGCCCTCAAGCAGCATGACTTCTTCTTCGTCCTCTTCGGCCCGCCACTTCACCGTCGCCGACTTCGATTTCTCCCTCCCCGAACACCTGATTGCCCAGCACCCGGCCGCCGAACGCAGCGCCTCGCGCCTGCTCGACGGCACCGGCGAACTGCCGGTGGACCGCATCTTCCGCGAGCTGCCCGGCCTGCTGCAGCCGGGCGACCTGCTGGTGTTCAACGACACCCAGGTGGTCAAGGCTCGGCTGTTCGGCGAGAAGGCCAGCGGCGGCAAGCTGGAGTTACTGATCGAGCGCGTGCTGCTGCCGCACGAGGCACTGGACGGCTCGCCCAACGAGGTCGTCGGCCACCTGCGCGTGAGCAAGAAGCCCTTGCCCGGCGGGCGGCTGCACCTGGCGGGCGGTTTGAAAGGCGGCGGCTTCGACGCGGTGTTCATCGGCCGCTGGCCCGACGAACACGGCCAGCTGTTCCGCCTGCGGCTCGAAGGCCCGGCGGGCGAAGACCCGTACACGCTGATGGCGCGCCACGGCCATGTGCCGCTGCCGCCCTACATCACCCACGCCGACGAAGCCGACGACGAACGCCGCTACCAGACCGTGTTCGCGCGCGTGCCCGGCGCCGTCGCCGCGCCCACCGCTGCGCTGCACTTCGACGAGGGCGTGTTGTCCGGGCTGGAGGCCCGCGGCGTGCACCGCGCCAACGTGACGCTGCACGTGGGCGCCGGCACCTTCGCGCCCATGAAGACCGAGCGCATCGAAGAGCACGTGATGCACCACGAGCGCTACGCCATCCCACCCGCCACGGTGCGGGCGATTGAAGAGTGCCGCGCGCGCGGAGGCCGTGTGGTCGCCGTGGGCACGACCACGGTGCGCACGCTGGAGAGCTGGGCGAAGACCGGCGAGCTGCAGGGCGACACCAACATCTTCATCACGCCAGGCTTCGACTTCCGCGTGGTGGACGTGCTGGTCACCAACTTCCACCTGCCCAAGAGCACGCTGATGATGCTGGTCAGCGCCTTCGCGGGCTACGACCATGTGATGGCGCTCTACCGCCACGCCGTGGCGCAGGGCTACCGCTTCTTCAGTTACGGCGACTCGATGCTGCTGGCGCGATCAACCCAGGCTTAGGAACACCCGCCCGCCCTCCACCTTCACCGGCCAGACCTTGATCGGCTGGGTGCAGGGAGGCAGTGTGGCCTCGCCGGTGCGCAGGTCGAAACGGCCCTGGTGGAACGGGCACTCGATCTCGTGCCCCTCCACGAAGCCGTCGCACAGCCTGGCGTTGCCGTGGGTGCAGAGGTTGTCGGTGGCGAACACCTCGCCCTCCACCGCGAACAGCGCGATGTCGCGCCCGCCCGGCGACACCGGAATGCCCGCGCCTTCGAACAGATCGGCTTCGGCGGCCACGTCGGTCCAGTTGCTCATGGGTGCGTTCCTGTTCAGATGGGGTAGATGATGGAATTTGGGATCATTTCGCTGTCGTAGACGCAAAGACGTTGCGCGAACTTCAGTCCGTCGGGCGTCTTCGCCACGATGTCCAGGTAGCGCCCGACGTTGAACACGCTGCTCGCGCCATCCAGCTTGGTGCGGAACACCGCGTAGTTGGCCTCGCAGTGCAGGCGGCCCTGCTCGTCAATCTGACGGACGACGGGTGCGCCCACCACGTGGCGCTGGTAGTACGGATCGTGGAACAGGGTTTCCCGGATGCCGTAGACGCGGTCGCGCAACATGGCCTGGCTATCGAAGGCCAGGGTCGAGAGCGGAAAGCCGCGCTCGTGGTTCTCGCGCGGCTGCAGCTTGTAGACGCAGTCCGTCGTGAAGAAGGTCGGCCAGAGGTCCCAGTCGCCGCTGTCGACGGCCGAGGCGTAGTCGCTGTAGAGCGCCTGCAGGGCCTGGAAGGTCTCGAAGTCGAGGGTGCTCATGCGGCACCTCCATCGCATTTTTCAGGCGCTTCCATGACTTTCCGCCAGTACTCGTACATCCCGCGGATCAGCGTCTCCGTCACCATGTGGTCGGTCTCCCCCACCTCGCGCCCGCCCAGCTCGGCCAGCGCCCGGTGCTGCGGCTTGCTCTCGAAGGCCTGCTGCGAGAACTCGATCACCTCGCCGTCGTCGGCGCTCACGAAGCCCGCCGGGCCGAACAGGTTGGCCTGCCGCAGGCGGCGTTGCGTCATCTCGGGCGTGTCGTCCTCGAAGCCGAAATGCGTCCACACGAAGTCGAAGGCGCCGTGGCCGTCGGGCTGGATGTGGCGCGTGCTCACGCTGTTGACCTGCTGCTGGAAGATGACGCTGGGGAACAAGGTCGTCATGACGGCCGTAGGCGTCTTGTCTTCCAGCTGCCACCAGGGCTCGGGCACGATGTCCAGGAAGCGCGGGTCTTCGAGCTGCATGCTCTCCTTGAAGCTGGAGACCTGCGTCACATGCGCCGCCTGACCGCTGGCCTGGCCCATGCTGCCGCGGGTGGACACCATGGCCGCATGGCGGTGGTGTGCGTCCATGCGCAGCTCGCTCCTGTTGTCGGCGCGCCAGAGGCCGAAGGTGACGAACCAGGTGTGCAGCAGGCCGGGGTGGTACGGGTCTTTGATGTTCTCCTGCATCAGCTTCCAGTTGCCCGGGATGCGCTGGCGGTTGTAGCCCAGGATGGTCAGCTTGCGGCCGTTGAACAGGCGGTCGAAGTACTGGAGGATGGTCGGCCCCATGTAGTCTTCGAGCGACTCCACGTCGTGGTCGAAGCTGGCGAAAACCACGCCGCCGCGCACCGCCACCTTCAGCCGCGTCAGGCCGTGGTCCTTGGGGTTGAAGTCGGCGGGCATGCCGCCGTTGACCTTGCCGTCCTGGCGCACGCCGCGGC
Source organism: Hydrogenophaga pseudoflava (assembly GCF_004353865.1). NCBI lineage: Bacteria > Pseudomonadati > Pseudomonadota > Betaproteobacteria > Burkholderiales > Comamonadaceae > Hydrogenophaga > Hydrogenophaga pseudoflava. The sequence goes on along the minus strand of NZ_CP037867.1, from coordinate 568,227 downwards.
GGAACGGCACGCCCTGCAATGTGCCGTCGGGCTGGTAGCTCCACTGGTGGTAGGGGCAGACGAACTCGGTGGCGTTGCCGTGGCGCTTGCGGCAGAAGCGCATGCCGCGGTGCGCGCACACGTTCTCCACCACGTGGATCTGGCCGTCGGCCGCGCGGGTCATGATCACCGAGCGCTCGCCGACCACGGTGCGCTTGAAGTCGCCGGCGTTCGGGATCTCGGCTTCCAGGCCGACGTAGCACCAGTGGCCTTGGTAGAAGATGCGTTCGAGTTCGCGCTGGTGGCGTTGCTCGTCGGTGTAGACGGCGAACGGGATGCGGCTGGTGCCGCCGGCCTCCCAGTGCAGGGCGTCGGGGGAAACGGACATGGCTGTCTCCGGAGGTGTTCTTGTGAGCCGCATGATCGCGGCCGGCCGGCCATCCGGCAAGGGAATCGGCGTGATACGCTGTATTCACCACCTGAATATTCAAACCCATGAAGCTCACCGACATCGACCTCAACCTGCTGGTGGTGTTCGACCGCCTGGTGCAGGACGGCCGGGTCTCCCGCGTGGCCGAGTCGCTGGGCCTGAGCCAGCCGGCGGTGAGCAACGCGCTGCGGCGGCTGCGCGACCTGCTGGACGACGAGCTGTTCCTGCGCACGCCCAGCGGCATGGCGCCCACGCCCTACGCGCTGCAGCTGGCCGAACCGGTGGCACAGGCGCTGCGGGGGCTGCAGGGCGCGCTGAACGTGCGCGCCAGCTTCGACCCGGCCACCAGCGAACGCTGCTTCACCCTGGCCATGACCGACGTGGGCGAGATCTATTTCCTGCCGGTGCTGATGGACGCGCTGGCGCGCGAGGCGCCGGGCGTGACGCTGCGCTGCGTGCCGGTGGCGGACGCGGCGCTGCGCGAGGACATGGCGGCCGGCCGGGTCGATCTGGCGCTGGGTTCGCTGCCGCAGCTGCAGGCCGGCTTTTTCCAGCAGGCGCTGTTCCGCCAGCGCTACGTGGCGCTGATGCGCGCCGGCCACCCGCTGGCGGCGGGCGACGCGCCGCTGAACGCCACCCAGTACCGGCAGGCCGCCCACGTGCGCGTGGTCTCGGCCGGCACCGGCCACGGCCAGGTCGACGAGGCCCTGCAGCGCCTGGGCGTGGCGCGCCAAGTGCAGCTGACCGTGCCTCACTACGTGGCGCTGGGCCAGGTGCTGGGCAGCACCGACCTGGTGGCCACCGTGCCCGAGCGGCTGGCCGAGCGCCTGGCCGGCCCGCACGCGCTGGTGGCCCGGCCGCTGACGCTGCGCCTGCCGGCCAGCACCATCGCCCAGCTCTGGCACGCCCACCTGCACCGCGACGCTGGCCACCAGTGGCTGCGCGGCCTGGTGGCGCAGCACTTCGGCACCGCCGCCGGGGCCGTGGACAGCCCCTGAAGCGGCGACAAGGTATCCAGTGGTCACAGGCTTCGCTACAAAAGTGCTACAGCCCGGCCTTCGGATGTGACTTTTGTGCAGCAGCCGTGAACACGCCCGACTGCAGGACCCGGTCGCACGGGCACAATACCGCCCACCTTCCCGCCGCCGAAAGTCTGTCCGTGATCGAAATGCTGTTCCGCCTGGGTATCGCCCTGCTGCTGTCCGTGAGCCTGGCCCTGCTGCTGGCCTGGGGCTGGTCCAGTTCGGACGAACGCACCGAGTCGGCGGCGGTCACAGTCGAGCCCTCGGCCGAATCCTCCATACCGGCTCACTGACCTGGGCGTGGGCTGGGCGAGCCGCCACGCGGTTCACAATGGCCCGATGACACGACGTCGCTGCCTCCCGCTGGCGCTGGCTGGCCTCATCGCCCTGCCCGTCGCGGGACGGGCGGAGCCCGAGGCCTCCCGCTACGCCACCCAGGGCCGCTGCGCCGGCTATCCCCGCATTGCACTGACCGCACCCAAGGGCTGGTGCGTGGGCCTGGTGGCCGACGCGCGCGACGGCCTGCAGATGCCGCGCCGCCTGGTCGAGGTGTCCCCCGGCCGCTTCTGGATCACCGACATGGGCAACTGGGAGCCCCGCCGCGGGCGCCTGCTGGAGCTGCGGGTGGACGGACAGCCGGGCGACGCGGACCGGGTGACGGTGCTGGCCCGAGGGCTGGACCGCCCGCACGGGCTCGCGCGCGGCCCCGATGGCAAGGTCTATGTGGGCGAGGCCGGCACGGTCTGGCGCACGCCCACCGCCGTGTTCGCCCGCGAAGACCTGCTCAAGGACCTGCCCGCCGACGGCGCGCACCCGCTCAAGGAGCTGGCCTTCGGCCGCAAGGGGCGCCTCTATATCAATATGGGGTCGGCCAGCGACGCCTGCCGGGACGAGCACCAGCAGCAGCCCCTGCCCTGCCCGGAAACCGCGGGACCCCTTCCCCGGGCCGCGGTGTACGAAACCACCCTGGTCGGCCCGGACCTGAAACCGCAGACACCGAAGCCCTTTGCCACCGGCCTGCGCAACTCGCTGGGCCTGGCGCTCACCCAGGACGCGGCGGGCAGGACCGAACGCATCTGGCAGGCAGAGAACTCGGTCGACTACAGCGACGCCAACGCCCCGGCCGAGGAACTCAACGAACTCGAACGCGGCGCGCACTACGGCTGGCCCTACTGCGTCAGCGATGCGCAGGGCCGCAGCGTCGTGGCGCGCGGCTACGACAAGCGCGCGCAGTGCGCCCGCCGACAGGCCCACCGCCCACCGTTCCAGGCCTGGCCGGCCCATGTGGCGCCGCTGCAGCTGCTGGCCATGCCGCCGGCCCCTGCCGGGCAGGCCGCCAGTCCGTGGAGCGGCCGCCTGCTGGCGGTCTGGCACGGCTACCGCGCCCAGGGCCACCGCATCGTGGCCTGGCGCATTGGCCCCGACGGCCGCCCGACCGGCGCGCGCGAGAACATCGTCTCCGGCTGGCGGGTCATGCCCGGCATCCGCCCGCAGGGCAACCCGGCCGGTGCCACGGTCGATCACCGGGGCTGGCTGTGGATCGTCGAGGACCGCAACCGCACCGTGCTGGTGGTGGCGCCCGAGACGCGAAGCAGCGGCGGTTCCTGAGACAGCAACACCTGTGGCGCCGCAGCCACCGCCCGTCTCATCCTGAGACGGAGCCCCGGCGCCTTGACAAGGATCAATTCGGGGTCCTGGCGCACTGATAGCCTGAGGACGTCCCCCCAGAAACCCACGGAGTCCTCCCATGAAACGCACCCTGATCGCCCTCTCGGCCACCCTGCTGGCCGCCACCGCCTGGGCCGGCCCGGCCGAAGACCAGGCCGCCCTCAAGCTCGCCACCGGCGCCGGCTGCATGACCTGCCACAACATCGAGCCCGGAGCCAAGGGCCCGAACGGCATGGCGCCCATCGGCCCGGCCTGGCGCGATGTCGCCGCCAAGTACAAGAGCATCAAAGGCGCCCAGCAGCAGCTGACCGCCACCGTGCTCGCCGGCTCCAGCCCCTACGAGAGCCACTGGAAGGACAAGGTGTCTGGCCTGGCGATGCCGCCCAACAAGGTCGCGATTGCCGAAGCCGACGCGGCCAAGCTGGTGTCCTGGATCCTGGCGCTCGAACCGGCCAAGTGAGTTTCCGGAGCACTCGGCGACAATCGCCGCCATGCTCCAGTTCGACGTTCTCAAGACCGAAGGCCACGCGCGCCGTGGCCGTCTCACCCTCAACCACGGCGTGGTCGAGACCCCCATCTTCATGCCCGTGGGCACCTATGGCACCGTCAAGGGTGTCACGCCCGCGAGCCTGGAGGGCATGGGCGCCCAGATCATCCTGGGCAACACCTTCCACCTCTGGATGCGCCCCGGCCAGGAGGTGATGAAAAGCTTCGGCGGCCTGCACGCCTTCGAGAAGTGGCACAAGCCCATCCTCACCGACTCGGGCGGCTTCCAGGTCTGGTCGCTGGGCGCCATGCGCAAGATCACCGAAGAAGGCGTGCACTTCGCCTCGCCCGTGAACGGCGACAAGCTGTTCATGTCGCCCGAGGTCAGCATGCAGATCCAGACCGGGCTCAACAGCGACATCGTCATGCAGCTGGACGAATGCACGCCCTACGAGACCAACGGCCACCTGACCACCGAGGCCGAAGCCCGCAAGAGCATGGAGATGAGCCGCCGCTGGGCCGTGCGCTCCAAAGACGAATTCGCGCGGCTGGAGAACCCCAACGCGCTGTTCGGCATCGTGCAGGGCGGCATGTTCGAGCACCTGCGCCAGGAGTCGCTGGAGGCGCTGGTGGAGATGGACTTCCCCGGCTACGCCATCGGTGGCGTGAGCGTGGGCGAGCCCAAGGAGCAGATGCTGCAGATCATGGCGCACACGCCGCACCGCCTGCCGGCCAACAAGCCGCGCTACCTGATGGGCGTGGGCACGCCGGAGGACCTGGTCGAAGGCGTGGCCTGCGGCGTCGACATGTTCGACTGCGTCATGCCCACGCGCAACGCGCGCAACGGCACGCTGTTCACGCGGTATGGCGACCTGAAGATCCGCAACGCGCGCCACAAGGCCGACCACCAGCCGCTGGACGCGACCTGCACCTGCTACGCCTGCGCTGGCAAAAGCGGCGTGAGCTGGGCCGACGGCGGGCGTGACGGCTTCAGCCGCGCCTACCTGCACCACCTGGACCGTTGCGGCGAGATGCTGGGCCCGATGCTGAGCACCATCCACAACCTGCACTACTACCTGAACCTGATGCAGGAGGTGCGCGCCTCGCTGGACGCCGGCCGCTTCGAGGCCTTCCGCCAGCAGTTCAAGTCCGACCGCGCGCGCGGCGTCTGACCCGTCGCCATCCATGACGCACCGTCTGCTTCGGGTCCTCTCCACTGCGCTGGCCCTGGTCCTGGCCGGCTGCGCCACCCACGTCGACCTGGCGCCCGACGAAGGCCAGCCCGCCCTGCGCGTGCAGCAGCGGCTGGCCCTCACACCCAGCAACGGCGGCCTGCAGATCACACCCGACGACCTGCGCGCGGGCGACATCGTGCTCAGCTCGACCCACAGCATCGTCTCGATGGGCGTGCGCCTGATCACCGTGGCGCCGGTCAGCCATGCCGCGCTCTACCTGGGCGACGGCCAGTTCGTCGAAGCGGTCGGCGCGGGCGTGCGCCTGCGCAGCACCCAGGAGTACATGGACGGCGAGTCGACCATCGTCGCCTTCCGCCATCCTGGCGTCGGTGACGAGCACATTGCTGCGCTCAACGCGTTCGCCCGGCAGCACGCCGGCAAGAAGTACAACACCGCCGGCATCGTGCTGCAGGCGCCCTTCAGCATCGGGCGGCAGTACTGCGAGCTGCCGCTGATCCCCGGCCTGGTGCGCGACTACTGCATCCGCGGCCTGGCCGCCATCCAGCTCGGCGCCATCAAGAACGACCGCTTCTTCTGCTCGCAGTTCGTGCTCGAAGCCTACCGCCACGCCAGGCTGCCGCTGACCACCGCCGACCCGCGCCTGATCAGCCCGGCCGACCTGCTGCACATGCGCGAGGGCGACGTGCCCTCGGTCCGCACGGAACAGACGCTGCAATACGTCGGCCACCTCAAGGCAGCGCCCATGCCGTCCGATGAGATGGCCGTCGGCATGGCGGATTAATGGCCGATATGCATGCTGAACAGCGCGCCGCTGGACAGGCGGCAGGTGCCTGAGCCCAGCGTGGCCGAGTTCATGGTGTAGGCGCAGGTGATGTAGCCGCCGCGGTTGCCGGCGCCGTTGGCCAGCCCTTCGCGGCTGGAGCCGGCCTTGCGGGTCGCCTCGCCCGAAAACGACTCCCCGCCGATGACGGTGGAGAAGGTGCCGCGGCCCTGCAGGTCGTTCGTCACCGTCGCGCTGATGACCCCGTGGCCGCTGGCCGGTTCGTTGGCCGGATAGAGTCGGGCCTGGAAGCTCAGGGGTAGCGCGGGTGCTGCCGCAACGGCCGCGTGGGGTGGCGGCACCGCCTGCCCGGTGCGCGGATCGATGGGCACCACGTAGCAGGCGGCCAGGGTGGACACGGCGGCAACCGCGCCGAGCCAACCGGCGGGGCGGCGCAACGAACGAACAACAGAGGAGATATCCATGAGGATCCTTGAGGCCCAAGCACATGCTTGTGCGGCGATCCTGCGCGGCGACTGTCAAGAAACCGCTGTCTTCCGGTGAAGAAGCGTGAACCGACACCGACGGCATCACCCATGAATACCCAGTCCTCCGTTCCCCGCCACGTCCTGCCCGTGCTGGTGCTGGCGCAGTTCGCCGGCACCTCGCTCTGGTTCGCGGTCAACGCGGTCATGCCCGACCTGCAGCGCGAATTCGGCTGGCCCGCCACCGCCGTCGGCACGCTGACCTCGGCGCTGCAGGCCGGCTTCATCGCCGGCACCCTGGTGTTCGCGCTGCTGGCCATCGCCGACCGCTTTGCGCCGCGCCGCGTGTTCCTGGTCTGCGCGCTGGCCGGCGCGGGCTGCACCGTCGGTGCCTGGGCCATGGTGTCGGACTTCGGCGCGCTGCTGGCCTGGCGTTTTGCCACCGGCTTCTTCCTCGCGGGCATCTACCCGGTGGGCATGAAGATCGCCGCGCAGTGGTACACGCGCGGCCTTGGCCCGGCGCTGGGCCTGCTGATCGGCGCGCTGGTGCTCGGCTCGGCCAGCGCCCACGCGCTGCGCGCGCTCGGCGACACGCTGCCCTGGCCCACGCTGATGCTGGGCGTGGCGGCGCTGGCGGCCGCGGGCGGGGTCTCTCTCCATGCGCTGCTGCCCGACCCGCCCGGCGCGGTGGCGCGTGTGACCACGCTGCAGTGGCGCGCGCTCGCCACCATCGTCACCGACGCGCGGGTGCGCAGTTCGGTGCTCGGCTATTTCGGCCACATGTGGGAGCTGTACACGCTGTGGGTGCTGATGCCGTTGATCCTCGCGACGCGGCTGCAAGGCACCACGCTGTCGTGGACCGCCTTCGCCATGCTGGGCGCCGGCGTGCTGGGCTGCGTGGGTGGTGGCTGGCTGGCGCCGCGCTTCGGCAGCGCCCGCGTGGCAGGCGTGCAACTGGCCATCAGCGGCCTGTGCTGTGTGCTGGCGCCGTGGCTGATGGGCGCACCCAATGCGCTGTTCTACGGCTGGCTGCTGGTCTGGGGCATCACCGTCTCGGGCGACTCGCCGCAGTTCTCCACACTGACCGCGCGCAACGCGCCGCCGCAGGCGGTGGGCAGCGTGCTGACGCTGACCAACAGCATCGGTTTTGCCATCAGCATCGCCAGCATCCTGCTGTTCGTCGAACTCACGCGGACGGTGCCGCTGGGCTGGCTGCTGACAGGGCTGGCGCTGGGTCCGGCGCTGGGTCTGTGGGCGCTGCGGCCGCTGCTGCGGGAGCGGGCGTGAGACCGGCATCCGGCGCGTCGCCCCGGCGGGCCTCGGTGCCGCAGGCAAAGCAGTAGCGCGCGAAGGCGCTCTTGCGCGTGCTGCAGTGGCCGCAGCGGTCGAACAGGCACAGGCCGCAGTGCGGGCAGAAGTCGGTCTTGCCGTCCTTGAGGTCGACCGCGCGCTCGCAGCCGGGGCAGACGTTCTTGGCCAGCCGCGCCTGTGCCAGGTCGTAGTCCATCTCCTTGCGGCGCTGCGTGTCCGGCAGCGCCTCCACCGCCTTCTGCCGCTCCAGGTAGCGCTGCAGCGCAGCGATGGCGTAGCGCCCGCCGATCACCGTGAGCACGATGCCCACGATGTAGCGCACATAGCCGCCGTAGCTCGGCAGGTAGGGCACCAGCTCGACAAAGAACGCGAACAGCGCGAAGAAGATGAAGCCCCAGACAAACGGCCAGGACGATCCCTTGCGGTGCTTCTTGAACAGCCAGCCGGCCACCGCCAGCAGCGGCAGCGTGAGCGCCAGCCGGTAGCCGAACACGCGCAGCTCCTGCGCGCGCTGTTCCTCCATGTAGGTGTCCCGCGCCGCATCTTCCAAGCTGCTCAGCTCCGCCTGCGCGCGCTGCTGCGCCTGGCGCGTGTCCAGCGCCACCTGCTGCTGTTTCTCCACCGCCGCCAGCGCGTCGCGTTCGATCTTGCGCAGGCCATCGAGCTCGCGCGTGCGCTGCAGCACCTCCTCGTCCTGTTCGGCGCGCTGCGTCACGCTGCGCGTGGCCAGCCAGTTGTCGAAGGTCTCGCGCGCGGCGCGGTTGTCGGCGCGCGCGGTCTGCAGCTTCAGCTGCGCCTGCTCCAGCGCGGCCTGCGCCTCTTCGGAGGCCTTCTCGGCGGTCTTGATGGACTCCTTGAGCACAGGCGTGCGCTGCGGGTCCATGAAGTCTTCCAGCGAGCGCGTCTGCTCCACCTGCGGCAGATCGCCGACGATGGTGCTGCCCAGGCCGGTGAGGAACCAGGCGAACAGGAAGGCCACCAGCCAGAGGCCGCGGCGGAACCATTTCTCGGACAGGCGCAAGGATTTGCTCATGGTGTTTCCCTCGATGGTTTTGTGTTGATGGTGATTGTGGACCCGCTCACAGCGCGAGCCGCTGCGGCGCCGAGCCCAGGCCGCTGCGCGCCAGCCAGTCAAGCACCGAGTCGACGGTCACGGTCTCGATGCGGTCAGAAAAGCGCTTCTCGTTCGGGTGGTCGTCGAAGCGGATGTGGGCCGAACCGGCGCTCGCGCCCAGCCGCTTCAGCGGCCCCAGGCGCAGCGTGCTCGGCTGGTAGCCCTTGAAGCCCAGCCAGGCCTGCGCCTGCGCACGGGTGGTGACACCCGGCTCGGCGGCCATGGCCATGGTTTCAATCGCCCACTGGTTGGACTGCTGGTAGCGCGTGCCCCAGGCGTAGGCCACCATGTTGTAGTCGCGCTCGTGCAGGCGCAGGCTGCGGCCTCGGTCGTTCAGCAGCGCGTACAGCGGCGCCTGCAGCTGGGGCGCCGGCACCGACCACACCGCCTCGTGGCGCCAGAGGTCGTCCAGGAAGAACTCGCCCAGGCCCTGGCGGTAGATCGAGCCGGTGGCCGTGCCGCACTGGTTGAGCTTGTGCAGCACCCGCCACGGCCCCTCCGGTGTCTTGTAGGCCCAGCCCAGGTGCGAGTAGCGCAGCTGGTACTTGGAGAGGTCCTGCCCCGCGCGGCCCAGCACCACGACCCGCGCGCCACTGCGCGCGAACTCTGCGTCCAGCGCCTGCGCCGTGCGCTGGGCCAGCTCCAGACCCTGGGTCAGCGTCTGCGGCGTCAGCGGGCGCTGCTCGCAGGAGCGGCCGGCGTGGGCGACGGTGGCGCCGATCAACAGCACGGCGATGACCAGCGCATGGGGAGCCACATTCAGTGTCTTCTTCATGGTCGGGCCTCAGTAAGTCAGCCGTTCGTTGTGCAACAACGCGCGGCCCAGCTCGTTCGGGATGAAGCACAGCACCTCACCCGCTGCCGACAGCACCACGCCCGCGCCGATCACGCTCACGGCCACCGCCGCGCCCACACCAGCCACCACACCCGAGGCCGCTCGCCCGCTCAGCTCCAGACTGACCCGCGCACCGTCGGACGCCCGCTCCAGCACGATCACCGTACCGCGCGCCGACACCTCGACCGCCTTCACCGCCAGCACCGCGCCACTGACGGCCAGCGCCGCCGGCACGGCACTCACCGCCGCCGCACCGGCCACCGCACTGCCCGCGACCGCCGCCCCGGCACCCACCACCGACGCCACCGGCAGGGCCGACAGCACCAGCGAGGCCTCGCTCTGCGCCCGCGCCGGGGCGCTCACCAGGGCCGCGCTCAGGCTGGCGGCCAGCAGCAACTGTTTGAAGAAAACGCGGCTCATCTCATTGCTCCTCGGCAGCGGCCGTGACACGGCGGGTTTCGATCAGGTCGGCCTCGTGGCGGTCGCGCAGCGTCTTGGCCAGCGTGAACGCCGAGGTCACCAGGTAGAGCCAGCTCACGCCCAGGTAGGCCTTGTAGGTCTCGTCGATCTGCATGCGCAGCAGGCCCCAGAGCGTCAGGCCCATCGCCACGGCAAAACCGCCCCAGACCACGAAGCGCCACATCGGCGTCTCGGCCTCACCGGTCCGCTGCGCCTTCTGCTGGTCCCGCACCGCCTTGGCCAGCACAAACACCGTCGACAGACAGAACACATAACCCATCACCATGAACGCCCGGTCCAACGCCTGACCTGGCAGGTAGGCCAGGCCGGTGGCGCAGAGAAAAACCGCGAGCCCGAACGAAACCCAGACCTGGAGCTGCCAGGCGCGGGTGTCGCGCATCACGATGAGGGGAGAACGGGAACCGCTGACCATGTGAAACCTCGGTGGGTTGTTGAACATGGGGCGGATGGTGTGGGGCAACCACCCAGCGGAAGCCTCACTTGCTCACAAGAGGCGCGTCGTCAGGCCTTCGGCATCGTATTCCAATACCGTCCATTGCCATTGATGCGGCAAACAGGGACGAACCGAGTCTCACAACCGTGAGCCGCAATTGATCCACCGGGTCCAAGCAGCTTCTCAGTTGCAGTTCCAGATGCTGCCCGCACGGTGGCAGGTTCGACCATTCGGCCCAGTCATGAAGTCCGAGCCGCTTCGGTGATACACGCCCCCGGTGTTGTCGTAACAAAACCCGTCGGTGCAATTGGTGATAACCGTCGGTTTCGGAGCATCATGCAGAGGGGAAACACGCGCCCCCCGCTTGCTCTTTTGCATCAGCTCGGTGTTTGTTCCACAGGATGCATTGACTGCGGCGATCGCTGCGTTGACTCTCGTCGTTTTGTCTCTGTCTGAGAGAGTACGGATGTTTGATGCAATCGAAAGCTCATGCTTTGCCCGCTTGCATTCATGCGAGTCCGCCTTTGACAGACTTGGACCTGCCTGCAACTCTTGGCCGTCGTTCAGTCTGGCTGATCGTTCCGTAGCTTGATCGTCATAGAAGCGCCTCCTCGAAGCAGCAGCCCTATCCTCATCGAGCTGCAGTTCCTCTGAAGATCGTTGCCTAACAATTTGTGTACCGTCAGCGCAAGGTGCATCACTGTAAGTGGTCCTCTTTGTGGCGGGGTCAGTGCATCGATAAACCTGTGCGCCCGATGCCATGCATGTGCAAGCCAGGAGAAATGCAAGTGCAGTCTTCAAGAACATCTCTGTCCTCCTTCGACAACAGTGTAGTTACTGAAGAAGCCGCTGACTCGGCTCAGTGGTGGTCATCCTCGCGCTGGTGCTGCGGCGCACACACTTGTTCTACCGCTTTCGTCTGTCCACCACGCTGCGCACTGCATTCTCGACAAACCGGGACATGATGTCGCCCTCCTCCAGAACACCTGCCAGCTCCTCGCGGAAGCCGGGCGACATGCGCAAGGGGGAAGGGGTACGGTTTCACAAGGCAGTTAGACGGCAATTGCAGTGCATTTGTGGACACTCCATCATGGGCCCGCTCAACCCATCAACCCCGCCACCCGCTCCCGCAAGCCCTCCGGCGTCACCCGCTCGGCCGGCACCGCATCCCCCACGTTCAGTCCCACCCGGTTGAACAGCCCGCGCCGGAACGGTTTGACCATCGCGGTCGGCTGGCCGCCGCTGAGTTCGATGCGGCTGAAGTAGGAGCCCCATAGGTTGGTGAGCGCCATGGGGATCACCTTCACGTCCTGCACGCCATCCGCCTGCGCCGTTTCGAGGATCTTCATGATCCCGCCCTTGAAGGGTTGCAGCGTGCCGTCTTTGGTGATCGCGCCTTCGGGGAAGATGCCCAGCAGGTCGCCTTCGCGCAGCACCTGGGCCGACTCTCGGAACGCGGCTTCGTAGGCAGCCGGGTCCTCCTTCTGCGGCGCGACGGGGATGGCCTTGGCCAGCTTGAACAGCCAGCCCAGCACCGGCACCTTGAAGATGCGGTGGTCCATCACGAAGCGGATCGGGCGCGGGCTGGCGGCCATGAGCAGCACGGCGTCGACGAAGCTGACGTGGTTGCACACCAGCACCGCAGCGCCTTCGGTCGGGATGTTCAGGTCGCCGGTGACCTTGAAGCGGTAGACGAAGCGCGAGGCGATCCAGGCCACGAAGCGCAGCAGGTACTCGGGCACCAGCATGAAGATGTAGAACGCCACCACCGCGTTGGCCAGGCCGATGATGAGGAACAGCTCGCTGATGGAAAAGCCCGCGCTCAGCAGCGCGCCGGCCAGCAGCGAGCTGGCGATCATGAACAGCGCGTTGAGGATGTTGTTGGCCGCGATGATGCGGGCGCGGTGCGTGGGCTGGCTGCGCATCTGGATCAGCGCGTACATCGGCACGCTGTAGATGCCCGCGAACAGCGAGAGCAGCGCCAGGTCGGCCAGCACGCGCCAGTGCGCCGCTTCGCCCAGGAACTGGCCGAGCGTGAGCGACACGGTGTGCGGTGGCAGGCCGCGCGAGGCGAAGTAGAGGTCGACCGAGAACACGGTCATGCCGATCGCGCCCATCGGCACCAGGCCGATCTCCACATGGCGGCGGCTGAGGATCTCGCACAGCAGTGCGCCCACGCCGATGCCCACCGAGAACACCACCAGCAGCAGCGAGGCGACCTGTTCGTTGCCGTGCAGCGTGTCGCGCGCGAAGGCCGGGAAGTTGGCCAGGAACACCGCGCCAAAGAACCACATCCAGCTGATGCCCAGCAGCGAACGGAACACGACCACGTTGCCGTGCGCGAGCTTGAGGTTGCGCCAGGTTTCGGTGAACGGGTTCCAGTTGATCCGCAGCGCCGGGTCGGTGGCGGGCGAGACCGGCACGGCCTGCGCCAGCACACGCCCCAGCAGGGCCAGCAGCAGGCAGGCCGCGGCCACATAGCTCGGGCCGACCAGGGGCAGCGCGATCAGCAGGCCACCCGCGACGTTGCCCAGCAGGATGGCGACGAAGGTGCCCATCTCGACCATGCCGTTGCCGCCCGTGAGTTCGCGCTCGTTCAGGTGTTGCGGCAGGTAGGCGAACTTGACCGGACCGAACAGCGTGGAGTGCAGGCCCATGAGGAAGACGCAGCCCAGCAGCACCGGCACGTTCTGCTGCATGAAGCCCCAGCCGGCCAGCAGCATGATGGCGATCTCCAGGTTCTTCACGAAGCGGATCAGCACCTCCTTGGGGTACTTGTCCGCCAGCTGGCCGCTGGTGGCGGAGAACAGCAGGAAGGGCAGGATGAAGAGTGCGCCGATGACCAGGCCGGCCATCGAGGCCGGCAGCCACTGCACCTGCAGCTGGTAGGTCACCAGCACGGTGAAGGCGAACTTGAAGACGTTGTCGTTGCCCGCGCCCAGGAACTGCACCCAGAAGAAGGGGCCGAATCGGCGTTGCGTGAGCAGGGCGAACTGGTTGCTGTGCGTGGCGTGTGCGCCGGTGTCGGCGCTCATCGCCGCTTGCGGGGTGGACATTCGGGTCTCCTCCTGTGGGGTCCTGCGGGTGGGGTTCACGCGGCGCGGCCCGCTGCATTCTGCCGCAGGCCGTCCGGAGATCCGCCCTCGCGTCCAGGCACCAGCGCGGCGATGACGGGCCAGGCCGCCAGGGCCGCGACCAGGTGCTTGAGGCTGTGACCAGAAACCGCGCCGGCGGTCGCGCGGAACACGGCTTCGTCGCCCAGCTCCAGCAGCTTGGCCAGCGCGTACAGGCCGATCAGGGCGCCCAGGCGGATGCCGATGGCGCCCGCGACCAGTTTGAGCAGCGCCAGCCGGACGATGAGCGCCATGCCGCCGAACTGCAGCACGGCCCAGGGCAGGACGTTGCCGTTGGACGCCGGGAGCATGGCCGAAAGCAGCGCCACCGGCAGCAGCACCCGCAGCGCCTGCCGGGCCGGAGCCTGGCCCACGCGCTCGACCACCGCCAGCGCGAGCGCGCCTGAAAAGGTCACCGCCATGCCGAGGCGGTCCCAGACCAGGCCAGCGGGGTCGGGCGCCCAGTGGTACCAAGCCGAGCCAAGGCCGGTGACCAGCAGACCCACGAAGAACACCCGAGCGGCCTGCCGCGTCGCGGCGGGCCGCGCGCGGCGCCGCATGACCAGCAGGCCCCAGAGGCCCGCCAGCGCCAGCGGGGCGTTGGTCAACACGTCCATGGCATTCGGGATGCCCAGCAGGGTGCGCGCATCGACAAAAGGGTGGCCGTGTGCGTGCAGCTGCGCATGGCCGTGGGCGTTGAGCGCAAGGCCCAGGGCCTCCGCCAGCGCAGGGCCGGCGGTCAGCGCGAGCAACCAGAGCAGCAGCAGGGCGACGGCCCAGCGCCCGAAGGCGGGAGAGGGAGCAACGGCGGGAAGGCGCATGGAAGGACACTCCTGGGTCGGTGGAACGGCGGGCGCAGTGTCCCGGCCGACCCCGCGGATCGGGGCGCACCGTGCGATACAGTGGCCTTCCTCTTCACCACCGGTATCGCCATGCGGTACCCGCACCGCATGAGTACCACCCTCGACCTCGTCGGCACCATCAAGAAGGAACTCAAGGCTGCGCAGATGACCTACGCCGACCTGGCCCAGGCCCTCGGCATGGCCGAGTCGAGCGTCAAGCGCATGCTGGCCAAGGGCGACATGTCGCTCTCGCGGGTGGACGAGATCTGCCGCGCGCTCAAGATCGACTTCGCCGAACTGGCGCGCCGCGTGGCCGATGCGCAGCCGCTGCTCAAGGAGATGACGGCCGAGCAGGAGCGCGCCGTGGTGGCCGACAAGAAGCTGCTGCTGGTGGCGATCTGCGTGCTCAGCCAGTGGACGCTGGAGCAGATCACCGCGGCCTACCGGCTCACCGAGGCCGAGTGCGTGAAGTACCTCGCGCAGCTGGACCGCATCGGCATCATCGAGCTGCGCCCGCTCAACCGCTACCGCCTCAAGCTGGCCAAGACCTTCCGCTGGCGCCCGCACGGCCCGGTGATGAACTACTTCCGCGAGCATGCCCTGCTGGACTATTTCGCAGGCGGCTTCGACGGCGCGGGCGAGGGCGTGATGCTGGTGCACGGCTCGGTCAGCCGCGCACTGGCGCCGGTGTTCCTTGAAAGACTGCAGAAGGTGGCGCAGGACTTCGCGCAGCAGCACCAGACCGACCAGAAGCTGGCGCAGAAGGACCGCGAGGGCTACACGCTGGTGCTGGCGATGCGCAGCTGGGAGTTCGAGGCCTTCAGTCGGCTGCGACGGTGAAGGCTGTCTTTGCCCGTGCTGGCATGATGTCGGGCTTGCCCGGAACCCGGGCTGTTTCATTTCTGCTTCGACATGACCGCTTCCGCCGACCACGACACGCCCGACAACGCCGCTGCGGCGCCCGCAGAAAGCCCTGCCACCCAGCCCCCCAGTGACGCCCGCCCGCCGCGCCGCAACGATCGGCCACGCGGCGGCCGCAATGGTGGCAATCAAGGCGGCCGCAACGGCGGTGGCCGGCGCCCGCAGGCCCCAGGAGCGGCCAGTGCCGAGCGTCCCGCCCAGGCGGCACCTGCGCGCCAGCACCCCGTGCTGGACCAGCTGGCCTCGCTCTGCCCGGTGCTGTTCGGCGAGACACCGCTGCCCCTCAAGCGCGGCATCTTTGAAGACCTGCTGGCCGCTCACCCCGGGGTGCTGGAGAAGGACAGCCTGAAGGCCGCGCTGGCGCTGCACGCGCGCTCCACCCGCTACCTCACGGTGATCGCCTCGGGCCAGCAGCGCCACGATCTCAGCGGCCAGCCGGTGGAGGCGCTGACGCCCGAGCAGGTGCACCACGCGCTGATCGAGGTGTTCCGCCGCCGCGGCGCGCGCAGTCGCGAGGACCTGCGCCCCAAGCTGCGCCAGCGCATCCTCAAGGCCTACGAGGCCTCGGGCCTCTCACCCGACGAGTACCTGCAGCGCGTGCATGGCCGCGACGAAGAGGTGAACCAGATCAGCCGCGACGCGCTGGCCGAGGTCAGCGCCCGCGCTGCCCGCGAAGACGCCCTGCTGCGCGCCTTCGAGGCCAGTGGCAAGGGCATCAACGAGTTTGCCGACATGTACGGCCTGCACGTGCTGGATGCCAACCGCTCGCTCGAACGCGCGCGGGCGCGTCAGGCAGCCGCTAAACCGCCGGCGCCGTGAACACCGTCAGCACACCGGTGTAACCGTAGAGCTGCTGGTGTGCGATCTCGCCGCCGGCGAAGAAGCCCACCAGCGGCACGTCGCCCAGCGCGCGGCGCACGATCTGCAGCTCGGCGCTGGGCGCCCCGAAGTGCAGCCCCCCACGGCCCGAGCAGCTGACGTAGAGGGCGCCGACGATGTGGCGCGCCGCCACCGGTTCGGGGTCGGCCGCCACCATGCTGGAGCCCATGCCCAGGGTCTCGGGCTCCAGTTCTTCGCGGATCTCGCTGCAGACGCGGATCAGGTCGGCGCGCGCTGCCTGCATGTGGCGCTCACAGAAGGCCAGCCGCGCGCCCAGCGGCGGGTGCTCGGCCACCGCCACGCCGTGGCGGGCCGGGTCCAGCCCGATGATGTGGCGCACCATGACCTCCGGGCCGAACTGGCCGCGCGCATGGCGCTGCGCGGGCGCATCGGCCAGCAGGTGCTGCGGCAGCGTGAGACCGACCAGGGTGCGGCGCAGCCGCTCCATCGCCTGCTGCGGCTGCGCCAGCGACACTCCCAGCTCGCGCAGCAGCACGTCCAGCGCGGGTTCGCCGTCGAGTTCCAGCACCAGGTTGCCCTCGACCGCGGTGATCGTGCGTTCGCGGTCGATCGGCTGCGCGCCCTGGGTCACGCGCGAGATCAGCTCCACCTCCGGACCGAAAGCCACACCGCTGATGCCGCCGCTGAACACCCCGCCCACCGCCCCCTGCCCCCGCAGGTGGCCGGCGCTGCTGGCGGCGAACTGCACGCTGGCCGAGCGGCTGCCCACCAGGCCACCGAAGACGTAACCCGACTGCGTGCGGTCGGCGACCTCGGCCACCAGCTCACCCAGGTCGTGCGCGCCCGGGTCGGCGTGCAGCAGCGCCGTGTGCGCGACGAAGCCCGACGGCTCGCTGCCGCTGGCCGGCAGCGGCGCGACACCGCTGAAGACGCGGTACTGGTCGGGGCTGAGGTCGCACAGCATGACCGCCAGCGCAGGTTCGTCGAAGTACTCGACGTTGTTGGCCGCGATGCCAACCCCCACGGTGCCGGACCAGTCGGTGATCTCGGGCAGCTCGGCGCTCAGGTGGTCGAGGATGGCCTGCGCCTGGGTGGCGTAGTGGTCGGTGATGTAGAGCAGACCGAGCGACGGCGTGGCGGCGTAGGCTGGCAGGGCCATCTGCGCGCGCAGCTGGGCCAGCACCAGGGCCGCGGCCATGCGCCACTGCGGGTGGGTCGCGTGGGCGTAGGGAAACAGCTTCATGGCGGTGGCAGACCTTCCCGGAGTTCAGCGACGGCGCGGGGCCTTCTTGGCCGCGGTCTTGCGGACAGCGGTCTTCTTGGTCGCAGGGGCATTGGCGGCGGGCGATTTTTTGGCGGCGGCACCGGAGGCCGGCAGAAAACCGGGGAAAAACGCGGTAGGCATGGGCCAGTCGCCCGCGCCCAGAGGCTGTGTGGGCGCCGCAGGTGCCGCCTTCGTGGCAGGTTTCTTCGCGGCAACCTTCTTGGGTGCGGCGCGGCGGGCCTTCGGTGCGGGTTTTCTGGCGGTCGCCGGCTTTTCCGCAGGCGACGAACCGCCGGTGACGGCCCGCACCGCCGCCGAGCCCATGCCGGCCGCGCGGCCGACGGTGTCACCCACCGAGCGACCGGCCTTGGCGGCCATGCCCGTGGCGGTCTTGACCGCTTGCTCGGTCAGCCCGCTGGCGACGTTGCGCGTGGCGTCCAGCGCGCCCTGCTTGGCCATGTCCTTCATCGCGGTGCTGGCGATCTGCTGGAACTGCTGCGACAACGCCCCCCACCAGGCCATGGGATCGACCACGCCCTGTGCGGCATCGGCCGGCGCCGCGGCCTTGGCGGCGGGTTTGCGGGGTTTGGGCTGCGCGGCGGGCCCCGGAGCCGGTTCGGCCGCCTCGGACGGGGCGCCGGGGTTGCCGTAGGTGCGCTCGGGAATCTCCAGCCCCGCGAACTGTGTCGGCACCTTGCCGGTAAGGCCCGACACCGTGTCGGCCGCCTTGAGCTTGAGCGCGTTGGCCACATCGCCGAGGTTGAAGTTCATCGCCTTGAGCGTGGCCAGCGACATCTTCTGCACCTCCAGCGCCTGGACGGTCGCGCCCAGGGCCTTGGCGTTCTGGTCGAGCCAGAACTGCACCGCCTTCAATTCCTCGATGCGCTTTTCCAAGTCCTCGACGTTGAAGGTCGGCGCCACCCAGTGGCCCAGGTTGGGCATCTGCGGCAGGCTCTTGCCCAGGCCCTCCGCGACGCCGCCGGCGGCCTGCCCCGCGAGGTTCTGCAGGAACTCGAAACCGGGGACGAACTTGCCGAATCCGCTGGTGTCGCTCATGGCGGTCTCCTGGTGGAACATGGTCAGGTGTCGGCACCGTAACGCGGCGCACGGCGCTCGCGCAAGGATGCCACACCTTCGCGCACATCCGGTCCGGCAAAACCCATGAATTCGAGCGCCAGCGAGGTGTCGAAGGCCGGGCCGGCCTGGCGCAGCCAGTTGTTCAGCGAGTACTTGGTCCAGCGGATGGCGGTCTGGCTGCCCGAGGCGAGGCGATCCGCGACCTCCCAGGCCTTGTCCAGCAGCGCGTCGTCGTCGACGGCCAGCGACACCAGGCCGATGCGCTCGGCCTCCTCGCCGCTGATCGGGTCGCACAGCATCAGGTAGTACTTGGCCTTGGCCAGGCCGCACAGCAGCGGCCAGACGATGGCGGCGTGGTCGCCCGCTGCCACGCCCAGGCGGGTGTGGCCGTCGACGATCTTCGCGCTTTTCGCGGCAATCGAGATGTCCGCCAGCAGGCCCGCCACCAGGCCGGCGCCCACGGCCGGGCCGTGCATGGCGCTGACGATGGGCTTGTCGCAGTTGATGACGTTGTAGACCAGGTCGCGCGCCTCCTTCCAGACCCGCGTGCGGACCTCGAAGTCGGTCGCCATGTCCTGCACCAGCGCGAGGTCGCCACCGCCCGAGAAGCCCATGCCACTGCCGCGCAGTACGGCGCAGCGCACGCTGTCGTCGCGGCCCACGTCGCGCCAGATCTCGCTCAGTTCCCAGTGACCCTCGTGGCCGGCGGTGGGCAGCTTGCCGTTGCCGCCGGGGCCGTCGGCCTTCATGCGGATGTCCAGCACCGAGGGCACGCCGTCCACGGTCGGGCCGCGGCGCGTGATGTCGAGGGTCTGGTAGCGGCTGTAGTCGACAGCGGACATCGTTCTTTCTCCTGCAGATTTTTGAGAATGAAAGCGTCGATTCTGCGGGGGAACGCGGCGTTTTCCGCCGGGGATTTCCCTTTGGCAACCGGCCCGAACGGTGGCGGGCTTGACGTCGATCAAGGCAGTCACACACAGTCGGGCGCACCATGAAACCGTGGTCGCAGGACCCACTCGACCCAGAACCCACACACGAGGAGAACCCATGAACACCCCCATTTCCGACACCTTCCGGCAGCAGCTGCAGGCCATGCGCGCCGACGTGCTGGCGCAGTTGCGGGCGCAGCGTGGCGGCAAGATCGGCCGCGCCGAGGCCGCGGCCAACGCGCGCGAGACCGAAAGCGACGACTGGGCGCAGGCCGATGCCGAACGCGACCTGGCGTTTGCCATGGAAGAGCGCGAGTCGGCCGAGCTGGTCGCCATCGACGAGGCGCTGCAGCGCGTGGCCGACGGCAGCTACGGCCTGTGCGTGGACTGCGGCGATGCGATCGCCACCGCCCGCCTGCACGCCAACCCGGTGGCCCTGCGCTGTGTGGCCTGCCAGGACAAGGCCGAACAGGCCAGCGGCGCCACCAAGCCGGCCGGCTACTGATCTTTTTTCTTTCCTCACTTTTTTCAGGAGTACTTTGCATGACCACATTCCACGCCGTCGTCTGGATGGACCACAGCCAGGCCCACGTGCTGATGTTCGACAAGGAGCACATCGAGGCGCAGCGCGTCAAGGCGCGCCAGCAGCACACGCCCAAGCACGGGCACGTCGGCGCCGACAAGGACTTCTTCAAGGCCATCGCCGCCTCGCTGGACGGGGTGTCCGAGGTGCTGCTGACCGGTCCGGCCAGCGCCAAGATCGAGTTCCGCGACTGGTGCAAGCACAACGCGCACGTGGTGGACAAGGCCGTGGTCGACGTGGTCAACAGCGACCACCCCAGCGATGCCCAGCTGGTCGCGATGGCGCGCCAGTATTTCCTGAAGTTCGACCAGAAGGCCGCCGACCCGACACAGCGCTGATATCCTGCGCGGATGACCTCCAGCACGCTGCCCGCCCGAAGCCTGTTCCACTTCGCCTTCCACGTCACCGACCTGGACGAGGCCCGGCGCTTCTACGGCGGCGTGCTCGGCTGCACCGAAGGGCGCAGCACCGATACCTGGGTCGACTTCGACTTCTTCAGCCACCAGATCTCGCTGCACCTGGGCGAGCCCTTCAAGACCACGCGCACCGGCCGGGTGGGTGAGCACCTGGTGCCCATGCCGCACTTCGGCCTGGTGCTGCTGCTGCCGGCGTGGCGCGCGCTGGCCGAGCGCCTGACCGCCGCCGGCGTGGACTTCGTGCTGCCGCCGCAGGTGCGCTTCGAGGGCCAGCCCGGCGAGCAGTGGACCATGTTCTTCTGCGACCCCTTCGGCAACCCGATCGAAGTCAAGGGCTTCGCCAGCACCGAGGCCATCTTCGCCGCCTGAGCGACGTGAACGGCCTGCACCTGACCGCCGATCTGCGCGGCTGCCGCTGCGAGCTGGCCTGGCTGACCGACGCCGACCGGTTGCTGGCCGCCTGCGTGCAGCGGGTGCAGACCAGCGGGCTGCAGGCGGTGGCGCAGCTGGGCCACCGCTTTCCTGACACGCTACAGGGCCCGGGCGGCGTCACCGCCACCGTGCTGCTGGCCGAGTCGCACCTGTGCGTGCACACCTGGCCCGAGTCGCGCAGCGTGAGCCTAGACGTGTACGTCTGCAACTTCGGCACCGACCACTCGGCGCGCGCCGAGCAGCTGATGACGGCGCTGCTGGCGCTGTTCGAGCCGGACGAGGCGCTGCGGCGTGCGGTCGAACGCGGCGCGGCACCCCCGGCCTGACCCGCCCAGGACCGTTCAGCCGCGCAGCCGGCGCGCGATGTGTTGCCCGGCCAGGTGGCCGCGCGTGAAGGCCTCTTCAAACACCGAATAGCCCGCCCAGTCGGCGTGGGCGAACGCCAGCCGGTCGTCGTGCCACGGCCCCTCGTACAGCGAGCCGGGCGCCGGCATGGCCATGGCGTGGCCGTAGCGCGTCACCGCCACCTCGCGCACCAGCGCCGGCAGGTCCGGGTGCGGCTGCGACAGCTCGGCCAGCGCGCGGTCGCGCCAGTGGGTCCAGGGCAGATCCAGCAGCGCCTGGCGCGCCTGCGGCTCGTCGCCCAGCGGCAGGTACCAGGTCCACACGCGCGGCCCGGCCACGCGTTGCAGCGACTGGTGGCTGGCGTCGACGTAGCCCAGACCGGCGCTGCCGTAGGTCACGTTGTCCCAGCCCGGGTGCGCGCCGCCGCGGTCCTTCGGCGCCTCCTGGAGCAGCAGGTTGACCACGGCCCAGGGCGCCAGCGGCAGACCCTCCGCGCGCGTCGCCACCACCGGCGGCAGCGGATCGATCACGCGCCGCGCGATGAACACCGGCAGCGCCACCACCACGGCGCGGGCCTGCCAGCGGGTGATCCGCCCGTCGGCCATCGACAGGCTGTCGACGGTTACACCCTCGCGCCCCGGGCGCACGCGCAGCACGCCCTGCCCCGCGCGCAGCCGCTCGCCCAGCCCCGCGGCCAGCCGCTGCACCAGCCAGGCGTTGCCCTCGGGCCAGGTCAGCAGCGGCTCGGCCTCGCCCTCCTCGCCCGGCGCGGGAAAGCCGTGGCGGCTGGCGAAGTAGTGGATGCCGGCCCAGGCCGACACGCGGGCGGCGCCGGCACCGTAGTCGTCGCGGCAGGCGTAGTCGAGGTACCAGCGCAGCTGCGGGTCGTTCAGGCCGTGGCTGTCGAGCCACTGCGCAAAACTCTGCGCCCAGAGCGCGCGCACGGCGTCGGTCACGGGCAGGCGCACGGCCGGCATGGCGTAGCGCTGCGCGCGCCGGGCCTCGTCGATCAGGCGGCTCAGGCGCCGGTACTGCTCCAGCGTGGACGCGGCCACGCCGTCCAGCGGCAGCAGGCCGTCCTGCCAGCCCCCGTTCCAGAACAGCCGCTCCTGCGGGCTGTGGCAGAGGTGGCGCTCGTCGTAGACCCAGCGGCCGGCCACGCGCTGGCGCAGGCCGATCTGCTCCAGCCAGCCCTGCAGCTCGGGCGCGTCGTCCGAGGGCACGGGCAGGTAGTGCGCGCCCAGTGGACAGGCCAGACCACCCAGCCGCCCGGCACGCGCATTGCCGCCGGCCTCGGGCTCCAGTTCCAGCAGCGCGAAGTCGTCGATGCCGGCCATCGTCAGCGCCCGCGCCGCCGCCAGCCCGGACACGCCACCGCCGAGCACCAGCACGTCGGCGCGGCGCTGTGCGGCCGGCTGGGCCAGCGCCGCATCGCGCCAGCGGTGGCCGCGCGCCGGGTCGGGTCCGGTGAAGCCGCCCGTCACCTCGCTCGGCGCCGGCTGGCAGCCGAGCAGGCCCGCCCCCGCCGACGCGCCCAGCCAGCCCAGGCAGTCGCGCCGCGTCAGAGACATGGGGCCTTCACTTCGAGACCTTTCCCCATTCCGTTTCGTAGGTGTGCACCAGCACCTGGTTCGACAGGCGGTTCACCTCGGTGGTCATCCGCGCCATGTCGGCCGGGAAGTCGAACAGCAGCGGCAGGGTCTGGGGCGTGAGGAAGCGCAGGCCCTCGGGCAGCGGTGTGACGGACGGCGTGAACGGCCGGTGGCTGGCGACGATGAAACCCCACTCACCGAAGCTGGGCACGTGCGCGTGGTACGGCGCGGTGCGCAGGCCGGCGGCCTCGATGGTGGTCGCCACCGTCCAGTAGCTCTGGCGCGCCACCAGCGGCGAGGTGGTCTGCACGACCGCAAAACCGCTGGCCGACAGGCGCCGCGACAGCAGCGCGTAGAAGGACTCGGTGTAGAGCTTGCCGACCGAGAAATTGGTCGGGTCGGGAAAGTCCACCACGATCACGTCGAACATGTCGATGCCTTCCTCCAGCCAGCGGAAGGCGTCGGTGTTGACGATCTGCACGCGCGGCGAGCGCAGGGCGTCGGCGTTGAGGCGGCGCAGCGCGGCGTCGCTGGAGAACAGCCTCGTCATCGCCGGGTCCAGCTCGACCAGGGTCACCTGCTGCACGCCGGGGTAGCGCAGCACCTCGCGCACCGCCATGCCGTCGCCACCGCCCAGCACCGCCACGCGCCGCGGCGCACCGCCCCCGCGCGCGTAGGCCGACATCACCGGGTGCACCAGGGCCTCGTGGTAGCGGTACTCGTCGCTTTCGGCGAACTGCAGGTTGCCGTTGAGGAACAGCCGGTGGCCCTGGGGCCCGCGCGTGAGCACGATGCGCTGCCAGGGTGAGGTCTCGGCCAGCACCACCTTGTCTTCAAAGAAGCGGTCTTCGGCGGCGGTGGTGATGCGGTCGGCCAGCGCCCAGGCCACCAGCAGCGCCGCCAGCACCAGCACGGCCGACGCCGCGTGCGCCGCGCGTGCGCGGATCTCGTGCCGGAACAGCCACAGCGCCCAGAAGGCCACGGCCGCGTTCATCAGGCCGAACAGCAGACCGGTGCGCGCCAGGCCCAGCTGCGGCACCAGCCAGAGCGGGAAGGCGATCGACACCGCGAGCGCGCCCAGGTAGTCGAAGGTCAGCACCTGCGACACCAGGTCCTTGAGCACCACGTGGCGGCGCAGGATGCGCATCACCAGCGGGATCTCCAGCCCCACCAGCGTGCCCACCAGCAGCACCAGCCCGTAGAGCAGCCCGCGGAAGGCCCCGGGCAGGTAGGCGTTGGCCAGGAACAGCAGCGCCGGCAGCAGGCCGCCGATCAACGCGATCAGCAGCTCGATGCGCAGGAACTGCGCGGGCAGCTGGCGCTCGATGTGGCGCGAAAGCCAGCTGCCGATGCCCATGGCGAACAGGTAGGTGCCGATGACGGTGGAGAACTGCAACACCGAGTCGCCGAGCACGTAGGACGCCAGCGCCGCCGCCGCGAGCTCGTACACCAGGCCGCAAGCGGCCACGAGAAAGACGCTGGCCAGCAGCGCGATTTCGACCGGGCCGGGGGCGTGGCTGGTTGGTTCGGTTTCAGTGGTCACGTTCGTTGGCAGTCGCGCAGGCACGAGCGGTCAAGGTCGTCGCGGAACCGGCTCCGCCGGGCCGCAGACGACGCCCCCTGGGGGGTGACGCCGCAGGCGGCGCGGGGGGTCACCCACTGATCGCGGCGGCCACGATGATCGAGATGCCCAGCGACATCGCCGCCACCACCAGGCCCAGCGCCATGTTGCGGTTCTCGACCAGCTCCTTCCAGAGGTCGTAGGGCGTGAGCTTGTCGATCACGATGAAGCTGATCCAGAACACCAGCACGCCGATCAGCGCGAACAGGATCGATCCCAGAAACGCTGCGGGCCTGAGCCATTCAATGTCCATGTGCTTGCTCCTGTAGAAATGGGGAAAGGGAATATCCGTTTTACTTGTGCCAGCCGCCGCTGGAACTGCCGCCGTAGGAGCCGCCGCCCCAGCGGCCGGAGGTGGAGCTGCAGTTCTCGACCTGGGGATCGCAGTCGTCGCAGCCCCGCTCGAGCATCACCACGATCAGTACGGCCACCACGAACAGGACCACCTTGCCGACCGACCAGCCGTCGCTGCTCAGGGGCGTCGCGTCGCCGCGCTTGAAGAGGTCCTTCTTCTGGTCCAGCTTGAACGCCTTGGCCACCGTGGCGCTGTCCAGCCGCTCGCCCACCGACCAGGTCCACTCGTCCCGCGACTTCTCCAGTGACAGCAGGTGCTGGCCGCTGGCGTAGTCCGAGTTCTCGGTCACCTGGCC
This sequence comes from Hydrogenophaga pseudoflava, assembly GCF_004353865.1. Taxonomy (NCBI): domain Bacteria; kingdom Pseudomonadati; phylum Pseudomonadota; class Betaproteobacteria; order Burkholderiales; family Comamonadaceae; genus Hydrogenophaga; species Hydrogenophaga pseudoflava. The sequence continues at coordinate 543,403 of NZ_CP037867.1, read as the reverse complement.
GCGCTCGACCTTCCAGTAGAACTCGCCGGCCACGTACTGCGTCTCGGCGCGGTAGCTGTACTGCAGCTGGTAGCGCTTGCCCAGGTAGGTGGCGGTCTTGCCGCCGGACGCCACCGTGGGTGCACCGGTGGCGGGCTTGACCAGGCTCCAGCCGTCTTCGGCGTCCACCAGGAACTGGAAGCCTTCCTTGCGGTTGTAGAGCAGGTACTCCTGCCAGGCGAACACCTCGTCCTCGCCCGGCTCGGTGCCGCTGCGGTGCTGGTAGCCCACGACCTGCCAGGACGCACCGCGCAGCTGGCCGACGGTGCCCAGCGGGATCAGCGGGCGCACCGGCTCGTCCTGGATCGCATGCTTGAGCTCGCCGCCGATGCCGGCCGACAGGTCGATCAGCGCGTCGCACGAGGGGCAGCTCATGCTCTTGGTGGTTTCGAGCTTGACCTCCAGCCGCGCCGCGCAGTTCGGGCAGTTGAAGTGCCGCCCTTCGTCCTTGCGCACCGAATCGCCGGCCAGACCAGCGAGCTGGAGTTCGTCGAGCGGGACCTGCGCGCCCAGCCAGACCGCGGGTGGCTCGCTGGCGTAGTCGATGCTGCAGACCGACCCGGCGTCGTTGCGCAGCTCGACCACCCCGAACACTTTGCCGGGCTCCGGCAGGTGCGAGAGCTCGCCCTGCGCCGCGAGGACCGAGGCCTCGGTGACCGCGCCGACGGCAAAGGTCTCGCCGCCCAGCACGTGGCTGCGGCCGACGCGCCAGTCCTTGAACGCGGGCAGGCTGCCCGAGACTTTGCGTGGCACGCTGAAGACAAAACTGCCGTTGTCCTCGCTCAGGCTGCCCAGGCCCTGGTCGTCGAACACCACCTGCCACTCGGTCCAGCGCGCCGCGGCGTTGCCCAGCTGCAGGCGACCGACCAGGGTGAAGGCCTTGCCGCGCCACTGACCGGTGGCGCCGATCTTCAGCGGGCTGTAGTCGGTGAACTCGTCGGCGATGCGGCCCAGGCGGGCCAGCGCATCGGCCTGGCGCACCACGCTGGAGTGGCAGTAGGCGCAGACGGCGTGGGTGGACTGGGCGCTCTGGAACGGCACCGGAGCGCCGCAACCCGGGCAAGGTGCCTCGTAGCGACGCTGGGTGCCCTCAGCCATGGCCACTGCCGACGGGTGCCGCCGTCTCGTACTGCACAACAGAAATCGGCCGCACCCTTCGCATGGTGCGGCCGATCATAAGGGCGGTGCGAGCGGCTCAGCTCCGGGCCAGGGGGGCGATCTTCTGGTCGATCGCGCCGAAGATGCTCTGGCCGTCCTTGCCCTTCATTTCGATGCGGATGGTGTCGCCGAACTTCATGAACTCGGTCGAGGGCTTGCCGTCCAGGATGGTCTCGATGGCGCGCTTCTCGGCGATGCAGGAATAGCCCTTGGGCCAGTCCTTCTTGCCGTCGACCTCGACGCCGCGGTTGCTCACCGTGCCCGAACCGACGATGGAGCCGGCGCGCACGTTGCGCGTCTTGCCGATGTGGGCGATCAGCTGGCCGAAGTGGAAGGTCATGTCGGGGCCGGCGTCGCACATGCCGACCTTGCGGCCATTCCAGGTGCTCTGCAGGGTCAGGTGCACGCGGCCGCCCTGCCAGGCGTCGCCCAGCTCGTCGGGCGTCACGGCCACGGGGCTGAACGCGGTGGCCGGCTTGCTCTGGAAGAAACCAAAGCCCTTGGCCAGCTCGGCCGGGATCAGGTTGCGCAGGCTGACGTCGTTGGCCAGCATCAGCAGGCGCACGCCGTCCAGCGCCTGTTCGGGCGTGGCGCACATCGGCACGTCGCCGGTGATGACCGCGATCTCGGCCTCGAAGTCGATGCCGTAGTCCTCGCTGGGCACGACCACGTCGTCGCGCGGGCCGATGAAGTCGTCGCTGCCGCCCTGGTACATCAGCGGGTCTTCGTAGAAGCTGGCCGGCACCTCGGAGTTGCGGGCGGCGCGCACCAGCTCCACGTGGTTGATGTAGGCCGAGCCGTCGGCCCACTGGTAGGCGCGCGGCAGCGGCGCCATGCACATGGCCGGGTCGAACGGGAAGGCGTGGCGCGCCTTGCCCTGGTTGAGCGTGACATACAGGTCCTGCAGCTGCGGCGCCAGGAAGTTCCAGTCGTCCAGCACCTGCTGCAGCCTGGTGGCGATGCCCGTCGCATAATGGGCGGTCGTCAGGTCGCGCGAGACGACCACCAGTTGTCCGTCACGCGAGCCGTCCCTGTAGGTGGCGAGTTTCATGCGAGTCTCCTGCGGTGTGTGGGGTATACATGATTACGAATAGTGAAATTCGTTAACCTATACGTAAAAATCGCATTCTAGTTCACGGCGCACATCTGCGTGTGAAAGCCCCTCATTCCACCCCAGCGCTCCCGACGTTGTTCCGATGCCCGCCGCGAAAACCCCTGCCTCCGAGGCCTCCCACCGACGCGACACCACCGAAACGGACACCGAGCATCTGCGCGCCGGCATCCAGTCGGTCGAGGTCGGGTTCGAGCTGCTCAATGCCCTGTCCCAGGCCCCCGGTGCGCTGATGCTGCGCGACCTGGCCGCCGCCGCCGGCATGAGTGCGGCCAAGGCCCACCGCTATCTGGTGAGCTTCCAGCGCATGGGCCTGGTGATGCAGGACCCGGTGAGCACACGCTACGACCTGGGCCCGGCCTCGCTGCGCCTGGGGCTGGCCAGCCTGAGCCGGCTGGACGCCGTGAAGCTGGCGCGCGACCGCGTTCCCGCGCTGCTGGCAGAGACCGGCCACACGCTGGCGATTGCCGTCTGGGGCAACCAGGGGCCGACCATGGTGCACTGGGCCGAGGCCCCGCAGACCGTGCCGGTCACCCTGCGCCTGGGCGACGTGATGCCGCTGCTGACCTCGGCCACCGGGCGCTGTTTCGCCGCGTTCATGGGCCAGGAAGGCCGCGACGCCCAGCGCATCGCGCCCATGATCCGCGAGGAACTGGCCCGGGTGAAAAAACTGCCACGCAACGGCCTGCCGCTGGAAGACGTGCCTCAGACCCTGCAGGATGTCCAGGCCATGCTCGATGAAACCCGCGCCCAGGGCCTGGGCCGGGTGGTGCACAGCCTGCTGCCCGGCGTGGGCGGCTTCTGCGCGCCGGTGTTCGACGCCCAGGGCCGGCTGGCGCTGGGCCTCGTGGTGCTGGGCTCGGTGGCGACGCTGGACACCGACTGGAACGGCGCACCCGCCCAGGCGCTGCGGCGCTGCGCCCGCCAGCTCAGCGACGATCTGGGCCACCGGCCGACGCCATGACCGCTGCCGTGCCGCACTTTCCCGTCGAGCGCGCGGCGCCACGCCGGCGCGTGCTGTTCGCGCTGGGTGCGGGCGTGCTGCTGGCACACCTGAGCCTGCTCAGCGGCGGCTTGTCCGGCCTGTCGCTGGACATGTTCACCGCGACCGCCTCCGATCCCGCGAGCGCACCCGATGCGACCGGTGCGCCGCCACCACCCGAACTGGCCGCCGCCATGAGCGAGGAACTGCCGCCGCCCGTGCGCAGCAGCCGCGTGCGCTGGATATTGCCCAAGCCGCCGGCGCCCGAACCGGCGCCGCCACCTCCCCCACCGCCCCCTCCGCCCAAGGTGGTCGAACCCCCGCCGCCCCCGCCGGTGGAAGCGGTCGTGGTGGAGCCCCCCGCCGAACCTCCGGCCGAGCCCCCGCCGGTCGAAGTGGCCGTTGCGCCGCCTCCGGAGCCGCCTGCTCCGCCGGCGGTCGAGGCCACGCCTGTCAATCCGCCCGCCCCGGTGTCGGACCTGCCTGCAGCCACCGAGGTCGCTGACAGCACGGTCCAGGGCCAGGGCGCGGGACTGGCCGACGCCGGCCTGCCGCCGGCCCTGCCGCCGCCGGGCGCAGATCTGCGCTTCTCCGCCACATCCATCTCCAAAGGCAAGACCTACAACGGCACTGCGCAGCTGGAATGGTCCACCGATGGCCGGCAGTACGAGGCCAGGCTGACCGTGCGTGTGCTGGTGTTCACCGTGCGCTCGCAAAGCAGCAAGGGCCAGCTCAATGCCAAGGGCCTGGCGCCCGACCGCTTCACTGACCAAGCGCGAAGCAGTGAGCGCGCCGCGCATTTCGACCGCGAGGGCCAGCGGCTGCGCTTCAGCAACAACGCGCCGGACGCCAAGCTGCTGCCTGGCGCGCAGGACCGTCTGTCGGTGAACTTCCAGCTGTCTGCACTGTTCAATGCCCGGCCCGAGGCCTACACCGAGGGCAAGGCGCTGCGGCTGCCCGTCAGCGGCGTGGACACGTCGGAGGTCTGGCTGTTCCAGGTCGGGCCGGTCGCCAACGAAACCCTGCCCGCCGGCGAGGTGCAGGCCGTGCGGCTCACCCGATCCCCGCGCAAGGAGTTCGACAAAAAGGTGGAGGTCTGGCTGATGCCGGCCTACGCCCACCTGCCCGGCCGCATCCGCATCACCGAGCCCAACGGCGACTACCTGGACATGGTCCTTCAGGACCTGCCCGTGCTGCCGCAGCGAAACGACCCGCCCTGATCGTTGGAACTGTGCCGAAAAACACACGCATCTTGAAACTTCGGCGCACAGGACCATCTAAATCTGCAACAGGCCTGAAGCCCGGCAGCGAATTGCCGATATAAGTGACAACAGGTCCCCGTTTCGCCCTGTGGAAGGAAATACAGCCATGCACATGCTCTACGACTCTGATGCCTTTGCGGTGGTCCACATCCTGGCCAACGCGCCGGAAGACGGCGAAGCGCAGCGCCTCCTGGGCCCGCAGATTCCCCGCCACGGTTTCGAAATCGTCGACAAGCGCTCGGGCAAGGAGGTCTACCTCGACGGCTCCTGGGCCGAGATGTTCCAGGAGCAGATCCAGGCCTGGCAACAGAACACGCCCTCTCAGGAAGAAGTGGAAGACACGCTCGAAGGCTATGCCTCGCTGGCCCAGATGCCGGTGGTGATGCACTGAAAATCTGCGAAACCGTTGACTTTCAACACAAAGCCGGTGCCCTGCACCGGCTTTTTTGTTGTCCGCTGGCGGGGCATGTTCATACACTGGCGAAATACACAGAGGAGTATCCGATGAAATGTCCGCCCCTGGCCGCCGCCCTGCTGCCCCTGGTCCTTCTGGGTCTTTCCCCAAGCCTCACCCAGGCGGCCGCCGACGGCGTGACCCCCGAGCAGATCCTGATCGGACAGACGCTGACCCTCCAGGGCGGCAAGAACGAATATGGCACCGCCGTGCTGGCCGGCGTCCAGGCGGCCATCGAGCAGACCAACCGCAACGGCGGCGTCGCGGGTCGCAAGCTGGTCCTCAAGGTGATGGACGACGACAACAAGTCGGCGCTGGCCGAGGCCAATGCCCGGCAGCTGGTGATCCAGGACAAGGTGTTCCTGCTGTTCGGATCGATCGAGGGGGGGCCGTCCACCGCCGTCATGAAGGCCGCAGTCGACCTCAAGGTGCCGTTTTTCGGCCCGATGGCGGGATCGCCCACCCTGCGCACGCCACACCAGCCCCTGGTATTCCCGGTGCGGGCCGAACACAAGGACGAGTTTCGGGCCCTGATGCTGCACGCCCGGAGCCTGGGCATGGGCCGCGTGGCCTTCGTGCGCTCGGACTCGGAAACGGGTCAGCTGCACCTGGCCAACGTCCAGCGACTGGCCAGGGAAACGGGCATCGAGGCGGTGACCGACCTGCCGTTCAAATCGGACATCGGCGACGCGGACATCGCGGCCATGGTCCGGCAGCTGGCGGACAGCAAGGCGCAGATGGTGTTCAACCATGGCGGGGCCGGCATGTACGAGAAGCTGATCCGTCAGGCGCGGCAGGCTGGCGTGAAGGCCGCCTTCTACGGCGTCAACTCGGGCTCTTCGCAGCTCGCGAGCCATCTGGGGGACCTGGCGCACGGCATGATCTTTGCGCAAGTCATGCCCAGCCCGTGGGAACGCAAGACGGCGCTGACGCGCGCCTACCAGGACACCTTTTCCAGCGGCCAGCCGGGACAGCCCTTTTCGTACGGCAGCCTGGAGGGCTACCTCACCGCGAGGGCGCTGATCGAAGCCCTGCGGCGTGCCGGGCCCAACCCGAGCCGCGACTCGTTCCTGGCCGGCCTGCGCAACACCGAGCTGTCCATCGAGGGAATGAAAATCAGCTACCGCGACGGGGCCCACACCGGCATGTCGTTGGTCGACCTGGCGATCGTCACCCGCGAGGGTCGCTTCCGGCACTGAGCCGGCGCACCCACCAGCGGTAGACCGGCTCGGCCAGGATCAGAACCGCCACCAGGCGGCAGACCTGGAACGCCGTCACCATGGGCACGCCCAGCTGCAGCACCTTGGCGGTGATGGACATCTCGGCGATGCCACCCGGCGAGGTGCCGAGCACCATGGTGGCCGGGTGCAGTCCGGTCATCAGGGACAGCAGCCAGGCGAAGCCGGCGCAGACCGCCATCATGAACAGGCTGGCCAGCGCCACCGAGCCCAGCCAGCGCGGCGCGGTGTGTACAAACGCGGGCGTGAACCGCACCCCCAGGCTCACGCCGATCACCAGTTGCGCCTCGGCGCTGAGCGCAGGCGGGATTGCCGACAGCGTCACGCCGCCGAGCGTCAGCACCATGGTGGCCACCAGGGCCCCCATGAACCAGGGGTTGGCGCGGCCCAGCCGGCGCATCACCAGAATGCCCGCCAGGGTCAGGCCGCCCAGCAGGGCGAGTCCCACGATGTCCACGGCGCGCGCACCGGGGGGCGCCGGCTCCAGACCGGACACGCCCCAGGCCTGCATGGCGAACGGGATGGTCACGGTGACGAGCAGCACGCGCAGGCTGTGGGCCGCCGCCACAAGATCGGTGCTCGCGCCGTGGCGCTCCGCGATCAGGGTCATCTCGGAGGCACCACCGATGGCGCCGGCGAAATAGGTGGTGCTGCGCAGCTGTGCCGGGCTCAGATGCCCCAGCTGCCGCGCATGGACACGCCGCAGCCAGACCCCGAACCCCAGGCCCAGTGCCAGCGCCCAGACGATGCCCAGGGCGATCGCCCACCAGAGCCCGACCACCAGCACCCCGACCGCAGGCGTGAAGTACAGGCCCAGCGCGGCGCCGATCACCCACTGGCCGCCGTTGCGCAGCGGGATCCAGCTCGCCGTGGGCGCACCGAACACCGACACCAGCGCGCTCGCCAGCAGCGGCCCCAGCATCCAGGGGATGGGCGTGTTCAGCCAGGCGCACAGGCGCGCCGCCCCGAAGGCCAGCACCAGGGTCAGCAAGACACGAAGGATGAAGGGGGTGCCCCGGGTGGTCGGGGCCTCAGGATCGGTAACGGGCGACACAGACAGGGCACCGACAAGGCGCCGACGCAACAACAGCAGGACGCGTAGTATCGGGTCATGATCTGTCGCCCCGCTGTCATCGTCCGCCGGTTCACCGTCGCCTTGATGGCGTTGACGATTGGTGCCTGCAGTGCCATGCCCCTGGCCGCGGCGGATCTCCAGGGCCTGCTGCCCACGCCGCTGTTGCTGGTCGGGGAGCAGCACGAAGCACCCGAACACCAGGCCCTGCAGCGCGACACCTTGCATCAGCTGGCCGCCCGCGGCGAACTGGGGGCGCTGGTGCTGGAGATGGTCGAGCAGGGCCGGGACACCCGCCATTTGCCGCCCGACGCAACCGAAGCCCAGGTGCGGGAGGCGCTGGACTGGACCGCCGAACGCAACACAGGCGCCTGGCCCTGGGCCGTGTACGGCCCGACCATCCTGTCGGCGGTGCGCGCCGGGGCGCCGGTGCTGGGCGGCAACCTGCCCCGCGCCGGGATGCGCACGGCCATGGCCGATGCCTCCCTGGACGGCACGCTGCCAGCGCCGGCCCTGCAGCGGCAGCGCGAGGCGATCCGCGACGGCCACTGTCAGCTGCTGCCCGACACCCAGATCGCACCGATGACGCGCATCCAGATCGCCCGCGACCGGGCCATGGCCCAGACCGCCGTGGGCGCGCTCCAGCCGGGTCGCACGGTGCTGCTGATCGCGGGCAACGGCCACGTGCAGCGCGACCTGGGGGTGCCGCGCCACCTGCCCGCCGGGCAGCCGCACCGCGTGGTGATGGCGCTGGCCGGCGACGTGGCCGGGCCGGTCGATCCGGCCGTGGCCGACCGCCAGTGGGTCACGCCGCCGACACCCGCCAAAGACCATTGCGCCGAGATGCGGCAGCAGATGGGCCGCTGAAGCGGCCCTCCGCTCAGCGCCCTTCGAGCGACATCAGGATGTAGAGCAGGATCAGCCCGGCGATCACCGCCAGCGCGATCTTGACCCAGCTCTTGGGGTACTCGCCCGCCACCTGCCCGGTGGCGCCGTTCACCACCACCTGGTAGTCCTTCGCGCCGTAGCGGTAGCCCACCAGCCAGACCGGCAGCAGCACGTGTTTGAAGGTCTGGCGGTCGAAGCTCGGTGCGACCTGCAGGTTGCGGTGGGTGTCGGCGCGGATGTCCTGGGCGCACATCCGCCGGATCGCCTCGACCATGCGCTCGCGCCCGCGCTGGGCCGCGGCCACGAGGTCGAGCTGGTAACGCTCCACCGTCCAGCCGCTGAGGTAGCCCGGGTCGTAGGGTTTGAGCCGTTCGGACGCGGTGGGGAACGGTTCGACCGCCTCCACCAGCCGCGGGTGCACCCCACGCGAGCCGCAGACCAGGGTGTCGTCGAAGAAGTGCCGCACCTGGCCGCTGACCGGGAACCAGCGCACCTGCCGCTCGCCCTTCTGGTTCTGGTAGTACTCGCCGCCCTCGGCCGTGTAGCGCGCGCTGACCTCGGCGTCGAAGGTCCAGTACGGCAGGTAGACCCCCTTGACGGTGTCGGTGAGCGCCTTGCCGCCAAGGTTGTTGGGCGCCCAGAAGCGCGACTTGTACCAGCTGCGCAGCTTGTCGCGCGCGGCGGGCTCGCTGACGTCGAAGGGCAGCAGGCTTTCGGGCCGGATGATGTCGCCGGTCTCCTCAAACGCCACCAGCGCCGTCGAGCCGCAGAAATCGCAGGCCTTGCCCTGCTGGGCGTTGGTGAAGGTGCTGATCGCCTGGCAGTGCTGGCAGCGCACGGGCCGGCGCTGGTCCTGCCAGCCGCGCGCGCTCTGCGGGATCGACTGCAGCGCCGCGACCAGGTCGTGCTCGACGATCTCGCCGTCGGTCTGGACCTCGTAAGCCGACTCGGTGCCGCAGTAGGCGCAGATCAGCGCCTTCTTCGCCGGGTTCCACTGCGCCTCGCCGCCGCAGGCCGGACAGGCCAGCTTCTGGCGTGCGGTGACTTCGCTCAGCTGCATGGGCCTGTGGCGTCAACCCTTGAGAAAATCATCGAGCGCCGCCTGCGGCACGCGCCACTGGCTGCCGATCTTGCGGCCCTTGAGGTTGCCCGCCTCCAGCTCCTGCAGCACGTCGGCCGGACTCACGCCCAGGGCCTCGGCCACCTGTTCGGGGGTCATCAGCGCGATGGGCGCCGACGCCGGGGCCGCGGCCGCCGCGGGGGCCTGGGGCACCAGACCCGGCTGCGAAGGCGCCTGGGCGGTCCCGCCGGCCATGCCCTGCATCATCGACTGGCCCATGGCCAGGCCGGCCGCCAGCTCTGCGCCGATGCCGGCGGTGCCCGCCTTGCCTTCGGCCAGGGCGTTGCCCATGTTGTATTTGATGTAGTCGTTGAGGTTGCCGATGGCGGTCATGGAGCCGCGCTTGTCGATCGCCTGCTCCAGCTCGGGCGGCACCGACACGTTTTCCACCACGAAGGCGGTCATCTCGATGCCGTACTTCTCGCGCGTGGCGACGTTGATCGGCTCCAGCAGCGCCTCGCCCAGCTCGCCGTAGCGGGTGGCCACGTCCAGCGCCGGCACCTTGGCCTTGGCCAGGGTCTCGCTGAACACGCTGACCAGGCGTGAGCGCATCACGTCGTTGAACTCGTCCAGCCGGAAGTGGTGGTCGGTGCCCGCGACTTCCTTGAGGAACTTCACCGGGTCGACAATCTTGAAGTCGTAGGTGCCGAAGGCGCGCATGCGCACCACGCCGAAATCGGCGTCGCGCATCATCACCGGGTTGGACGTGCCCCACTTGTTGCCGGTGAAGACGCGCGTGACGACGTAGTAGACGTCCGCCTTGAACGGGGTCTGGAACTTGTACTTCCAGCCCAGCAGGTCCGAAAGGATGGGGATGTTCTCGGTCTTGAGCGTGTGGCGGCCCGGCCCCAGCGTGTCGGCGAACTGGCCGACGTAGACGAACTGCGCCACCTGGCTCTCGCGCACGATCAGCTGGGCCTCGTTCTTGATCTGCTTGTCGTCGTCCGGGAAGCGGTACGACAGCGTGTCGCGCGAGTCGTCGGTCCACTCGATGACGTCGATGAACTGGCGGTTCAGGAAATCCATGATGGCCATGCGGAGCCTCCTTGCGGCGGAAAGGGTGGACGGGTGTCAGGCGTGGCGCTTGATCGCGTCGGCCAGCACGTTGACCATGGTATCAATCTGCTCGCGCTCCACGATGTAGGGCGGCGCGAACACCAGGTTCTCGCCCGCGTTGCGCACCAGCACACCGCGGTGGTAGCAGTCCAGGAAGATGTCGTAGGCGCGCTTGCCCGGCAGGCCGGGGATGGACGCCAGTTCGATGCCGACCGCCAGGCCCAGGCTGCGGATGCTGATGACGTTGGGCAGGCCCTTGATCGCGCTGTGGGCGGCGTCGCCCAGCACAGGGCCCATCTCGCCGGCGCGGGCGAACAGGTTTTCCTGCTGGAACAGCTCCAGCGTGGCGATCGCCGCCGCGCAGGCCACCGGGTGGCCGCTGTAGGTGTAGCCGTGGAAGAACTCGATGGCGTGCTCCGGCGCGCTGCCGTGTGCGCCCATCATTGCGTCGTAGATGCGGTCGCTGCAGACCACGCCGCCCATGGGGATGACGCCGTTGGTCACCGCCTTGGCGAAGTTCAGCATGTCGGGCTGCACGCCGTAGTAGTCCGACGCGAACGGCGTGCCCAGACGGCCGAAGCCGGTGATGACCTCGTCGAAGATCAGCAGGATGCCGTGCTTGTCGCAGATCTCTCTGAGCCGTTTCAGGTAGCCCTGCGGCGGGATGTACCAGCCCGCGCTGCCGGCCACCGGCTCGACGATGACCGCCGCCACGTTGCTCGGGTCGTGCAGGGGCAGGATGCGGTTTTCCAGCTCCAGCAGGATGTCCTCGTTCCACACCGGTTCCTGGTTGTGGATGTAGGCGTGGTTCACCGGGTCGTGGATGAAGCGCAGGTGGTCCACGCGCGGCAGCAGCGCGGCGCCGTAGACCTTGCGGTTGGCCGGAATGCCGCCCACGCTCATGCCGCCGAAGTTGACGCCGTGGTAGCCGCGCTCGCGGCCGATGAAGATGTTGCGGTGGCCTTCGCCGCGCGCCCGGTGGTAGGCCAGCGCCACCTTCAGGGACGTGTCGGCCGCTTCCGAGCCGGAGTTGCAGAACAGCACCTTGTTCAGGTCGCCGGGCGCCATGGCCGCGATCATCTCGGCGGCACGGAAGGCCTTGTCGTTGCTGACGCTGAAGGCGGTCGAGTAGTCCAGCGTGTCCAGCTGGGCCTTGATGGCCTCGTTGATGGCCTTGCGGTTGTGGCCCGCGCCCACGCACCACAGGCTGGAAATGCCGTCGATGATCTGGCGGCCGTCGTGCGTGGTGAAGTACATGCCGTCGGCGCCGACGAAGACGCGCGGGTCTTTCTGGAAAGCACGGTTGGGCGTGAAGGGCAACCACTGGTTGTCCATGCGGAAGTCGTTGTAGGCCATGGTCGGTCTCCTGGGCGGGCGCAGCGTGCGCAGACAATGAAGTGGACGGATTCTGGCACCGGAAACATCGAATCGTGAGGTCCACTGACCTCGGACCACCCGGACCCACCCCCAGCCACCCTGCGACAATCCGGCCGACCATGATCCACACCTACGTTCTCACCCTCTCCTGCCAGGACCGTCCCGGCATCGTGCACGCCGTCTCCGGTTTCCTGCTGGAGCGTGGCGGCAATATCGAAGAAGCCGCCCAGTACAACGACCACGGCACCGGCCTGTTCTTCATGCGGGTCCAGTTCACTTGCGGCCAACTGACCCAGGACGACTTGCGCACCCACCTGAGCTTGTTTGCCGAACCGTTCGGCATGCAATGGGGACTGCACCCCCTGGCCGAGCCGATGAAGACTGTCATCTTCGTGAGCAAGGAAGGCCACTGCCTGAACGACCTGCTGTTCCGCTGGAAGAGTGGCCTGTTGCGGCTGGACATCCGGGCCATCGTCAGCAACCACCGCGACTTCTACCAGCTGGCGGCCAGCTACAACGTGCCGTTCCACCACATTCCGATGACGGCCGCCACCAAGGCGCAGGCCGAGGCGAAGCAGCTGGAGGTGATCCGCAGCGAAGGCGCGGAGCTGGTGGTGCTGGCGCGCTACATGCAGATCCTGTCGGACAACCTGTGCCGCGAGCTCTCGGGCCAGGCGATCAACATCCACCACAGTTTCCTGCCCAGCTTCAAGGGCGCCAAGCCCTACTACCAGGCGCACGACCGCGGCGTGAAGCTGATCGGCGCCACCGCTCACTACGTGACGGCGGATCTGGACGAGGGCCCGATCATCGAGCAGGACGTGGCCCGCGTGGACCACACCGACACGGTGGAAGACCTCACCGCCCTGGGCCGCGACACCGAGAGCCAGGTGCTGGCGCGCGCGGTGAAGTGGCACAGCGAGCACCGCGTGCTGCTCAACGGCCACAAGACCGTTGTCTTCAAATAAACCAGATGGCGATCAGGATTCCGCCCATCCAGTGTCTGCTGACCTTCGAGGCGCTGGCGCGCCTGCGCAGCGTGACGCAGACGGCAGAAGAGCTGTGCGTGACACCCAGCGCGGTGAGCCACCGCATCAAGCAGCTCGAACAGATCCTGGGCACCAAGCTGTTCGGGCGGGCGGATTTCTCCCTCACGACCGAGGGCAGCGAGTACCTGGCGCAGGTGCGCGAGGGCCTGGCCTCGCTGCAGAAGTTTCCCAGCAGCGCGGCCTCGCCGGGCCGGCGCAAGCTGCGGCTGGCGGTCACGCCGACCTTTGCGCGCTCCATCCTGCTGCCGCGCCTCAAGCAGTTCTCCGACGCTTACCCCGAGATCGACCTGACGCTGCAGGTCAGCATCCCGCTGCTGGACGTGGTGGCCGAGGACGCGGACCTGATGATCCGCTTCGGCACCGGTCGCTACGCCGATGTGGAGCACGTCTGCCTGATGAAGGACGAGGTCACGCCGCTGGCCTCGCCGACCTTCGTGCGCGAGCACGGCCCGTTCGAGACGCCGCAGGATCTGGAGGGCGAACCGCTGCTGCGCAGCCCGCTGGAGCCCTGGCGCACCTGGTTCGCGGCGCACGATCTGGACTGGCCCGAGCCGGTGGACGGCTCGCAATTCAACGACATCGGCCTGATGTGCGACGCCGCTGCAGCCGGCATGGGTGTGGCCCTGGTGCGCATGAAGCTGGCCGCGCCCTGGCTGGAGAACGGCACGCTGGTGCCGCTCTACCCGCGCCATGTGCCCAGCCCGCACGCGCACTACCTGTGCTGGCGGACCGGCACCATGGACCGCTGGGAGTGCGCCGCCTTCGCCGAGTGGCTGCGCAACTCCCTCAGCTGATCATTCGACGTTCAGTCGCTGGCCCGCGAGCGCCAGCTTCTTCGGCAGCGTGAGCGTCAGCACGCCGTTTTCGTACTTCGCCTTCGACTTCTCGTTGTCGATGTCGGTGGCCAGCTGGAAACTGCGGGCCACGGCGCCGTAGTAGCGCTCGGTGCGCAGCACCTTCTCGTCCTGGGTCTGGCTGTCCTGCTGCTTGATCTCGGCGCGCAGCGTCACCACGCTGCCTTCGACGGTCACGTGGATGTCTTCCTTGGCCACGCCAGGCACCTCGGCGACCACGGTGTAGGCCGACGGCGTCTCCTTCACGTCGATCTTGATCTGCGAGGGCGAGGGCAACGAGTCTCCGTGCAGCGGACGGACATAAAAACCGGGGGCGACGTCCTTGAAGAAGTCGTCGAACAGGCCGGTGCGTGCGATCAGATGGTTCATGGCGTTCACTCCTGAAGGTGGTGGTGCATTCGGGGGACCGGTCATCGCCGCTCCCGTGCCAGACAGATAGATTCCCATCCTGCGCTTTTCAAGACCCCGGCATTTGACGCGGGTCAAAACCACTCAAGTCCTCTCACATCGGGCTGCAAGTTTCTTCAATGCACAAGCGGACGGCCAGCCGTACACTGCCGCGCATGAACGCCCCCACCTCCCCCGCCGAAGTCACCCGCGCCGAACGCGCCGCCCGCCAGGCTGAGGTGGTGCGCGCCCTGCAGGCCGTGCTGCCGGCCCACGCCCTGCTCTGGCACGCCGAGGACACCGTGCCCTACGAGTGCGACGGCCTCACCGCCTACCGCCAGCGGCCGCTGGTGGTGGCCCTGCCCGAGACCGAAGCCCAGGTGGCGGCCGTGCTCAAGGCCTGCCACGCACTGAATGCGCCGGTGGTGGCGCGCGGCGCCGGCACCGGCCTCTCCGGCGGCGCCATGCCGCACGCCATGGGCGTGACGCTGTCGCTGGCCAAGTTCAACAAAATCGTGTCGCTCGACGCCCGATCGCGCACCGCGGTGGTTCAGGCCGGCGTGCGCAACCTCGCCATCAGCGAAGCGGCCGCGGCGCACGGCCTGTACTACGCGCCGGACCCGAGCAGCCAGATCGCCTGCACCATCGGCGGCAACGTGGCCGAGAACTCGGGCGGCGTGCACTGTCTGAAGTACGGCCTGACGGTGCACAACGTGCTGCAGGTGCGCGGCTTCACGGTCGAGGGTGAACCGGTCACCTTCGGAGGCACCGCGCTGGACACGCCGGGCCTGGACCTGCTGTCGCTGGTGATCGGCAGCGAGGGCATGCTGGCGGTCGTGACCGAGGTGGTGGTCAAGCTGGTGCCCAAGCCCCAGCTGGCGCGCTGCATCATGGCCAGCTTCGACGACATCCAGAAGGCGGGCGACGCAGTGGCCTCGGTCATCGCGGCCGGCATCATCCCGGCCGGGCTGGAGATGATGGACAAGCCCATGACCGCCGCGGTGGAAGACTTTGTCAAGGCCGGCTACGACCTGAACGCCGAGGCGATCCTGCTGTGCGAGAGCGACGGCACACCCGAAGAGGTGGAAGAGGAAATCGGCCGCATGAGCGCGGTGCTGCGCGGCTGCGGTGCCACCGCCATCGCCGTGAGCCGCGACGAGGCCGAGCGCCTGCGCTTCTGGAGCGGCCGCAAGAACGCCTTTCCGGCCAGCGGCCGCATCAGCCCCGACTACATGTGCATGGACTCGACCATCCCGCGCAAGCGCCTGGCCGACATCCTGATCGCCATCGGCGAGATGGAGAAGAAGTACGGCCTGCGCTGCGCCAACGTGTTCCATGCCGGCGACGGCAACCTGCACCCGCTGATCCTGTTCGATGCCAACGACCCGGACCAGCTGCGCCGCTGCGAGCTGTTCGGCGCCGACATCCTGGAAACCAGCGTCGCCATGGGCGGCACGGTGACAGGCGAACACGGCGTGGGTGTGGAAAAAGTCAACAGCATGTGCGTTCAGTTTTCCGCAGAGGAAAACGCACAGATGTTCGCCGTCAAACGCGCCTTTGATACCAAAGAGCTACTAAACCCCGGAAAAGTGATTCCGACGCTGCAACGTTGTGCCGAATACGGAAAGATGCTGGTGCGCGCAGGCCAGATCAGCCACCCGGATTTGCCCCGGTTCTGACGGTCAGATTTCACATCTGGGCTGCGGCCCCCTGCGGTAAAGTGGGTCCGCGATGAGCGCGATCCACCCGTTTCCTGGGAACAAAGCCAGAAAGACACCTGACGAAGAGCAGGTGTCCGATCGTGAGCGCGCGCTCGAAGCCGAGGTGCAGGCCCTGCGCGCCGAGCTGGCGCAGTTGCGGCGCCCCGCCGCATCGCCCGGCCCCGCCCATGGTCTCCGCAGCGAATCGCCGGACCCCTACAGCTCTCTGTTCGCGGCCCTCAACAGCGTGTTCCCAATTGGCATGCTGCGCATCCAGCCCGATGGTTCTCTGATACAGGTCGATCAGATGCTGCAGCAGATCTTCGGCCTGGAAGAGCAGGATTTCTTCAATTTCGGCTGGATGCGCTGCGTTCATTCGGCCGACGTGGCGGTTGTGAAGGAATACTGGGAACGCGGCGTGGCCACAGGCACGAGCACGAGCCTTGAATTCCGCATCATCCGGCCAGGCAGCGAGGACATCGCCCATGTGATTGCGCGAAACATCCCCCAGTTTGACGAACAGGGCCGGCTCACCGGACAGCTGGGTTTCGTGCAGGACATCAGCCAGCTGCGCAAGCTGGAGGCGGAAGCCCGCATCAAGGACGAGCTCAACCGCCAGATCATTGCCAGCAGCCCGGACTGCACCAAGGTGCTGGACCTGCAGGGCCACGTGCTCCAGATGACCGCCCGTGGCTGCAAGCTGGTAGAGGTCGATGATTTTGAGCAGGTCCGCGGCAGCGACTGGACCACCTGGTGGCCCGAAGAAGGACAGAACCTCGCACGCTCGGCACTCGACCAGGCGCGCACTGCCGGCGGCGCGCGCTTTGTGGCCTTCGGCAACACGTTCAAGGGCACACCCAAGTGGTGGGACACCGTGGTCTCTCCGATCACCGACAGCAGCGGCCAGCCGGTGATGCTGCTGGCGGTGTCGCGCGACATCACCGAGACCCACGAGCAGCAGCACCAGATCCAGCGGCTCAACAGCGAGCTGGAGTCTCGGGTCCAGGAACGGACCAGCCAGCTGGCGACGGTCAACGAGCGGCTGCGGCAGACGCTGCACGACGCCCAGACGCTCTACAACAAGGCCCCCTGCGGCTACCACTCGGTGGACGCCGACGGCATCTTCGTCCTGATCAACCAGACAGAACTGGACTGGCTGGGATACACACGGGAGGAAGCCATCGGCAAGATGACCTTCCGTGACCAGGTGTTGCCCGAAGACCGGCCCATGATCAGGGACCGGCTTCAGCGCCTGATCAAAGGCGAAAAGCTGGAATCGGTCGAGTTGGGCCTGCGCCGCCGTGACGGCACGACCTTCGTGGCCCTGCTCAGCAGCACGGCCGTGGTCGATGAGCAGGGGCGCTTTGTCCGGACCAACAACACCCTGGTGGACATTTCGGCGCGCAAGCTGGCCGAACACGCCCTGCACGTCCAACGCAATTTCCTGCAGACTGTCACCAACACCGTGCCGGTGCAGCTCGCCTTCTACGACCGCGACCTGATCTGCCGCTTCGCCAACGCCAGCTACGCCCGCTGGCTGGGCACCGAGCCGGCCAGCCTGATCGGCCTGCACCTGCGCGACATCGCCAGGCCCGAGGACTTTGCCACGGCCGGCGCGCGCCTGGAAGCCGCGCTGCACGGCGAACCCCAGCAATTTGAAGGCTTGCGCCGCTTCCCGGACGGCCACGAGTTCTACGCGAGCATCGGGTACACGCCATACATCGAGAACGGCCAGGTGCAGGGGCTGATCATCCAGATGGTCGACATCACCGAGCGCAAGGCCTCTGAAGACCGTGTGCAGAGCACCAACCGCCAGCTGGCCGACGCCCTGCAGCAGGCGCAGGCCCTCTACAACCAGGCCCCCTGCGGCTACCACTCGCTCAATGCCGACGGTGTGTACGAGTCGATCAACGACACCGAGCTGCATTGGCTGGGCTACGAGCGCGACGAGGTCATCGGCCGGCTGAGCTACCGAGATGTGGTCCTGCCCTCGCGCGTGCCTCTGCTGGAAGACCGCATGGAGCGGCTGATCCGCGAGGGCTCGCTGGCGGGTGCCGAATACGAGATGCGCCGCAAGGACGGTTCGGTGTTCCACGCACTGCTGTCATCCGCAGCCGTGCGCGACGAAAAGGGACGCTTCCTGCGCAGCAACACCACGGTGGTGGACATCACCCAGCGCAGGCAGGCGGAGCTGGCGCTGCAGGAAAACCAGCGCTTCCTGCAGACGGTGACCAACCATGTGCCCGGCGTGATCGCCTACCTGGACGCCATGCTCAGGTTCCGGTTCGCCAACGAAGAACACCGCCGGCTCTATGGTCTGGACCCGGCTCGCATTCTCGGACTCCACATCAGCGAGTGCCTGCCGGCCTTGGTCTGGCAGGAGGTCCAGCCCCGGTACCAGGCGGCCCTTGACGGACAGGTCCAGCACTACGAATCCTGGCGCCACACCGTGAGCGGAGAGGACATCTACATCCGGGCCACCCTGCTGCCAGACATCTACGAAGGCCTGGTGCAGGGCATCATCGTCCAGATCATCGACATCACCGAACGCAAGCGCGTTGAGGAACGCGTGCACCAGCTCAACGACGAGCTGGAGATGCGGATCCGTGAACGGTCGATGGAGTTGCTGGAGAGCGAGCAGCGCTTCCGCCTCATGGCGGACAACCTGCGTGACTACAGCATCTACTTCCTGGACGCCCAGGGCTGCATCACCGACTGGACCGACAGTGCCCAGCGCATGGAAGGCTATTCGCCCTCCGAGATGCTCGGACAGCACTACGCCAAGCTGCTGCAGCCGGACAACCCGGACGAGGCATCGAGCATCGCCGCACAGATGCTGCGCATGGCGGCATCCCGGGGCCAGCACGAGCTGCACAGCTGGCAGACGCGCAAGGACGGCTCGCGCTACTGGGCCCACTCGATCCTGATCGCGCTGCGGGACGACAGCGGCGAGCTGCGCGGCTTCTCCAAGATCAGCCGCGACATGACCGACGCCAAGCGGCTGGACGACCTGATGCGCAACATCAATGACGAGCTGGAGAACCGGGTGGTCGAGCGCACCGAGCAGCTGCTGGCCGCCAACAAGGACCTGGAGTCTTTCTCCTACTCGGTCTCGCACGACCTGCGCTCACCGCTGCGCCACATCTCCAGCTTCGTGAGCCTGCTGGAGGAGCACCTGGCCGACAAGGGCGACGACACCACGCAGCGCTACCTGGGCACCATCGGCAACTCGGCGCGCCACATGAGCCAGCTCATCGACGGCCTGCTGGCGTTTTCGCGCCTGGGCCGCTCGGCGGTCAATGTGATGCCCGTGGACTTCACCATGCTGGTCGAGGCGGTGGTCAGCCAGATCGCCCACGACACCGAAGGCCGCGTGGTCGACTGGGTGATCGCACCCGACCTGCCGGTGGTCCAGGGCGACGCGCTGCTGCTGCGCGAGGTCTGGGCCAACCTGCTGGGCAACGCCTTCAAGTACACCCGCCCCCGGGAACGCGCCCGCATCGAGGTCGGCTGGAGCGTCGACCCCGCCGTGGGTTACACCTTCTACGTCAAGGACAACGGCGTCGGTTTCGACACCAAGTACGCGCAGAAGCTCTTCGGCGTCTTCCAGCGCCTGCACCGGGCCTCGGAATTCGAGGGCACCGGCATCGGACTGGCCCTCACCCGGCGCATTCTCGAGCGCCACGGTGGTAGCATTTGGGCCGAGAGCCAACAGGGCGAAGGCAGCACGTTCCACTTCTCGCTGCCTTTTGAAGGCTGCAGCCCGTCAGACTCGTCGCACGACTCCATACCTTCGGTCCTGGAACCATGAACAAGAACGCTGAAGCCATCCTGCTGGTCGAGGACAACCCGGACGACGCAGAACTGACCAAACTGGCGCTGGCCCGCCACGGACTGGACGGACGCGTGACCCACGTCTCCGACGGCATGCAGGCGCTGGACTACCTGTACCGGCGCGACGACTATGCCGACCGTCCGGGCGGCAACCCCGTGCTGGTGCTGCTGGACCTGAAGATGCCCCTGCTCGACGGCATCGGGGTGCTCAAGGAAATCAAAGGTTCGGACACGCTGCACAACATCCCGGTGGTGGTGCTGACCTCATCCACCGAGCCCAGCGACCTGCAGCGCGCCTACGAGGCCGGCACCAACGCCTACATCGCCAAACCGACGGAGTTCGCGCAGTTTCTCAGCGCGATGAAACACGTCTGCGAGTTCTGGATCAACATCAACCAGACCGCACCGCAATCCCCCAGCGCCGGCGTGCGCTCCACCTCGTTCGGCGACCTGCACTGAGCGCCAGCTCTGCCTGCGGCGCGCAATTACCAGGTGTCGATGCCGCCCCGTTCGGGCGGTGCGGCCACCCTTGAGCCGGCCAGCCCCCGGACCAGCCAGGCCCGTGTCTCGGCCGGGTCGATCACCGCATCGATCTCCAGCGTGCCGGCCATCTCGGTCGCCGCACCCCGCGCCACCATCTGCCCCAGCAACGACTGGAACAGGGCCTCGCGCTGTGGTCCCTCGGGCACCGCCTCCAGCTCCTTGCGGTAGCCCAGCCGCACCGCACCTTCCAGCCCCATGGCGCCGAACTCGGCCGAAGGCCACGCCACCGTGAAGGCCGGCGCGTGGAAGCCGCCGGCGCTCATGCCCATCGCCCCCAGGCCATAGCCCTTGCGCAGCACCACCGCGAACACCGGCACCCGCAGATGCGCCGCGCGCACGAACAGGCGGCTGACGTGCCGCACCTGGGCCGTGGCCTCGGTGGCCGGACCGACCATGAACCCCGGGGTGTCGACCAGGCTGACGATGGGCAGGCCGTGGGCATCACACAGCTGCATGAAACGCGCCGCCTTGTCGGCCGCATCGGCGTCGATGGCGCCGCCCTGGTGCAAGGGGTTGTTGGCCATCAGCCCCACCGGCCGACCCTCGATGCGGCCCAGCGCGGTGTGGATGCCGGCGCCAAAACCGGTGCGCAGCGGCAGCAGGCTGCCCACGTCCACCAGCCCTGCCATCGCGGCCCGGCTGTCGTAGGCGCGCACCCGGTTCTCGGGCACAACATCGCGCAAGGTCTGCGGGTCGGGCGCCGCCCAGCCGATCGTGCAGCCCTGGAAAAACGACAGGTAGTGTTTTGCGGCCACCACCGCCTCGGCTTCGTTCTCGACCAGGATGTCGATCACGCCGTTGGCGTGCTGCACTTCCGACGGGCCGATTTCTTCGGGCCGGTACAAGCCCAGCCCGCCGCCCTCGATCATGGCCGGGCCGCCCATGCCGATGTTGCTGCTGCGTGTGGCGATGACCACGTCGCTGCAGCCCAGCAGCGCCGCGTTGCCTGCGAAGCAGCGGCCCGCCGCGATGCCGACCACCGGCACCTGGCCGGACAGCCGGGCGAACGCGGCGAAGGTGCCCACGTGCAGGCCCGCGACGATGGGCATGTCGGTGTCGCCCGGCCGCCCGCCACCGCCCTCGGCGAACAGCACCACCGGCAGCTTCTGCGCCAGCGCGACGCCCAGCAGGCGGTCGGTCTTGGCGTGGTTGCGCATGCCCTGCGTGCCGGCCAGCACGGTGGCGTCGTAGGCCATGACCACAGTGCGCGAACGCCCTGCGCCAAACTCGGCGCCATTGACCGAACCGATGCCGGTCACCATGCCGTCGGCGGGCGTGTTCGCGATCAGGTCCTCGGCGCTGCGGCGGTTGCGCTGCGCCGCCACGGCCAGCGCGCCGTATTCGATGAACGAGCCCTCGTCGCACAGGTCGGCGATGTTCTCTCGCGCGGTTCGCAGGCCCAGCGCATGGCGTTTCGCCACCGCCTCCGGTCTTGCAGCGTCCAGCAGAAAGCGCTCGCGCTCGCGCAGCCGCGCCAGATCGGCCCGCCCGGCGCCCCCGGCCACCGGCGCTCCTGCCGGCACTTCCGCCGGCACTGAAGCGGCTTCAGGGGCAATCACCACCGGTGCGAGCACCAGCAGCGCATCGCCCTCCTGAACCACGTCCCCGACCGCGCAACACAGCTCGGTCACATGGCCATCGGCCACGGCGCGCAGCTCGTGCTCCATCTTCATGGCCTCGACGATCACCAGCGGGTCGCCGGCGCGCACCGCATCTCCCACAGACACGCAAACCTCGACGACCTGGGACTGCAACGGGGAGCAAAAGGGCTTCATGCCGGCATTGTTCCGCCGGCCCCTGCGCCCCCGGGTCAAGCGCGCGACAGAAGACTCAGCCGGCGAACAGCGCCACGTTGCCGCCCGCCGCGGTGGTGTTGATGGTCAGGGTCTGCTCGGCGCAGAAGCGTTGCAGGTAGTTCGGCCCGCCGGCCTTGGGGCCGGTGCCGGAGAGGCCTTCGCCGCCGAAGGGCTGCACGCCCACCACGGCGCCGATCATGTTGCGGTTGACATAGACGTTGCCCACCCGCGCCGCGGCGGCCAGCGCCTGCGCGCGGCTGTCGATGCGGGTCTGGATGCCCAGCGTCAGGCCGTAGCCCAGGGCGTTGATCTGGCGGATCACGTCCATCGGATCGCCGCCCCAGCGCACCACCTGCAACACCGGGCCGAAGATTTCCTGCGTCACCTCGGCAATCGCACCGACCTCGAACATCTGCGGCGGCACCAGATTGGGCAGGGCCTGCGCCGGGCGTGCTTCCGGCAGCAAGGCCTTGGCGCTGCTGCTCAGCCGCGCGACGTGGCGCTGGATGTTGTCGAAGGCCTCGGCATCGATCACCGGGCCGAGGTCGGTCGACAGCTGCGACGGATCGCCCGCCACCAGCTCTTTCGCAGCGCCCTGGATCATCTCGATCACGCCGTCGGCAATCGCCTCGTGCACGCACAGCAGGCGCAGGGCCGAGCAGCGCTGGCCCGCGCTGCGGAAGGCGCTCTGCACCACCGCGTCGGCCACCTGCTCGGGCAGGGCCGTGCTGTCCACCAGCATGGCGTTGATGCCGCCGGTCTCGGCGATCAGGGGCACGATGGGGCCGTCCTTGGCCGCCAGCGCG
Organism: Hydrogenophaga pseudoflava; assembly: GCF_004353865.1. Lineage (NCBI taxonomy): Bacteria > Pseudomonadati > Pseudomonadota > Betaproteobacteria > Burkholderiales > Comamonadaceae > Hydrogenophaga > Hydrogenophaga pseudoflava. The sequence goes on along the minus strand of NZ_CP037867.1, from coordinate 520,677 downwards.
CGCTGGATGATCTTGGCCACCTGGGTCGATCCGGTGAACACCACGCCGGCCACGCCGGGCGCCGCGACCAGGGCCGCACCCACCGTCTCGCCCGGGCCGTGCAGCAGCTGCAGCGCATCGGCGGGGATGCCGGCGGTGTGCAGCAGTTTCACCGCCTCCAGCGCCACCGCCGGGGTCTGCTCGGCCGGCTTGGCCAGCACCGTGTTGCCAGTGGCCAGCGCCGCCGCGACCTGGCCCATGAAGATCGCCAGCGGGAAGTTCCAGGGGCTGATGCAGACCCAGGCGCCGCGGCCTTCCAGGCGCAGCGTGTTGCTCTCGCCCGTGGGGCCGGGCAGGGTCTGCGGCGCCTGCACGCGCTCGGCCTCGTTGGCGTAGTAGCGCAGGAAGTCCACCGCCTCGCGCACCTCGGACACGGCGTCGCCCCAGGTCTTGTGCGCCTCTTTCACCAGCAGGGTGCAGAAGCGCGGCAGAGCCGCGTCGAGCGCGTCAGCGGCGAAGCGCAGCACGGCCGCACGTTGCGCCACCGGGGTGTGGTTCCAGGCGCCGAAGGCGGCGACGGCGCGCGCCACGGCGCCGGTCGCATCTTCCGCCTTGGCTTCCGCCACCACGGGCACGACACAGGCCGCGTGCGCCGCCAGCAGCTCATCGCGCTGCGCGACCACCGTCAGGTCTCGGCCGCTGCTGTTGGCGCGAGCCGTGCCGTACAGGTCCATCGGCAACGGCAACGAGGCCTGCGGCTCCAGCCGCAGCGGCGAGATCAGCAGCTCGTCCATGCCCACCGACTCGTCGGCCAGCTGGTGCACGAAGGAGGAGTTGGCGCCGTTCTCCAGCAGGCGGCGCACCAGGTAGGCCAGCAAGTCGCGGTGCGCGCCCACGGGGGCGTAGACGCGGCAGCTCACCAGCGGGTTCTTCAGCACCTCGCGGTAGATGCCCTCGCCCATGCCGTGCAATCTTTGCAATTCAAACGGAACCGCCTTGCGCGATGCAAGTTGCAGGATGGCCGCAATCGTGCCGGCGTTGTGCGTGGCGAACTGCGGAAAGATCGCGTCGGGCGCGTCCAGCAGCGTCTTGGCGCAGGCCAGGTAGCTCACGTCGGTGTGGTGCTTGTGGGTGAACACCGGGTAAGCGGGGAGGCCCTGTTCCTGCGCGCGCTTGATCTCGGCGTCCCAGTAGGCGCCCTTGACCAGGCGGCACATGAACTTGATACGGTACTGGCGGGCCAGCGCGGCGATGTGCGCGATCAGCTCGACCGCGCGCGTCTGGTAGGCCTGCATGGCCAGGCCCAGACCTTGCCACTGCGGGCAATGTTCGGCCACCAGCGCGGCCAGCGCCTCGAACACGTCCAGCGAGAGTTCGAGCCGGTCCACCTCCTCGGCGTCGATGGTCAGGTTCAGGTTGGCCGCCGCGGCCGCGCGGCACAGAGTCCACACGCGCGGCACGAGCTCGTTCATCACGCGCTCGTGCTGGGCATCTTCGTAGCGCGGGTGCAGCGCGCTGAGCTTGATCGAGATGCCGTCGTTCTGAGCCGGGTGGCGCGCCGGGTCCGCGCCCTGGGCGATGGCGGCGATGGCGTTCTCGTAGCTGGCCTGGTAGCGCAGCGCGTCGGCCGCGGTGCGCGCACCTTCGCCCAGCATGTCGTAGCTGAACTGGAGGTTGGGCTGCTTCCTGCGCGCCGCTGTCGCCTCCTTCATGCCCTCGCCGATGGTCTGCCCCAGCACGAACTGGCGGCCCAGCAGCTGCACCGCGCGCAGCGTGGCGGCCACCACGGTGCGCGCGCCCAGCTTGGCCATCAGGCCCGGCTCGTGGCCGGACTCGGGCAGGAAGTGCTTGGACATGGCGATGGCCGTCGACGACAACCTCGCCAGAGTCGAGTCGGCGGCACCGTCGAAGTCGGCGCGACCCAACTGGTCGGCCGTCAGCGCGATCGCCGTCTCAGCGTCGGGCACGCGCAGCAGGGCCTCGGCCAGGCGCATCAGGGCCAGGCCTTCGGCGCTGGAAATCGGGTATTCCTTGAGCAGGCTTTCCATGGCCCAGAACGGCGGCGGGTTCTCGCGCACCGCGCGTACCCAGGGCGCCGCGACGTGGGCGGCGGCGGCCCAATCCAGCGCCCCCTGCAGCGCGGCCAGGCGCTGGGCAACAGTCTCGGCCTCGGGCCGGTAGGGGAAGGGCAGGCGGTCGGTGCTGCGGGGCATGGCGGGTCTCCTGAAACAGGACAAATTGGTGAATGCCCGGAGTCTGAAGAACCATTCGACGAATTTTTGTCTAATTTTCGGCGTAAAATAGGATAATTCACTATCCATGAGCGAAGCCGCCCCCGACCTCGACCGCATCGACCTGCGCATCCTGAACGTCCTGCAGGCCGACGGCCGCATCTCCAACCTCAAACTGGCCGAGGCGGTGTCGCTGTCGCCCACCGCTGTGCTGGCGCGCACCCAGCGCTTGCAGCGCGAGGGCTACATCCTGGGCTACGAGGCGCGGCTGAACCCGCTCAAGCTCGGGCGCGGCATGCTGGTCTTCGTCGAGGTGCTGCTCGACCGCACCACGCCCAACGTGTTCAACGAGTTCAAGGCCGCGGTGCAGGTGCGCGACGAGATCCTGGAATGCCACATGGTGGCCGGCGGCTTCGACTACCTCATCAAGACCCGCATGGCCGACATGGCCGCCTTCCGCGACTTCGCCGGCAGCGTGCTGTGGCAGCTGCCGGGCGTGCGCGAGACGCGCACCTACGCAGTGATGGAAGAGGTGAAGAACAGCAGCCGGCTGCCGCTGTGAGGCCTTGGCGACGCACAATAGAACGATCCCTCACCCACCGGAGTTCTTATGCGTGCCCCGTCCCGACTGCTGACCTGCCTTCTGTTGTGTTCCGCCAGCGCCTTCGCCCAGACCACCGCGCCCGGCCTGTGGGCCATCCAGAACAAGATGGGAGGCAACCCGGAGCTGGACAAGGCCATGGCCGAGATGCAGAAGCAGCTGGCCGCCATGCCGCCCGCGCAGCGCAAGCAGATGGAAGCCATGATGGGCCAGAACGGCATGAGCGTCGGCGCTGGCGGCGCGGTGACTGTCAAGGTGTGCATCACCCCCGAAATGGCTGCGCGGTCGGAACTGCCCAGCCAGACCGAAGGCGACTGCACTTCGACCATCATCTCGCGCACGGGCAACACCCTGAAGTCGAAGTTCGCCTGCAAGAACCCGCCGACCACGGGCGAAGGCACCTACACCTTCAGCGGCGACAAGGCCTTTGCCACCAAGATGGTCATGCAGACAGTCCGCAACGGCAAACCCGAGACCATGACCATGGAAGGTCAGGGCAAGTGGCTCTCGGCCGACTGCGGCGCCATCAAGCCGATCCAGCCGCCGAAGCAGTGACCGGCTCCTTGCGCGGCCGGTGACCGAAGATGGCCCGGCCGACGCGCACCAGTGTGGCCCCCTCGGCCACCGCTGGCTCCAGGTCGTCGCTCATGCCCATGGACAGCACGTCGAGCGCCAGCCCCTGGTCCGTCAGCGCCTGCTGCAGCTCACGCACCCGCCGGAACGCCGCGCGCTGCACCGCCATGTCCTCGCTCGGCTCGGGGATGCACATCAGCCCCCGCAGACGCAGGCGGGGCAAGGTCGCCACCGCGTGGGCCAGAACAGACAGCTCCTCCGGCGCCACACCCGACTTGTTCGCCCCTCCGTCGACGTTCACCTGCAGGCACACCTGCAGGGGCGCGCGGTCCTCGGGCCGCTGTTCGGACAGGCGCTGCGCGATCTTGAGCCGGTCCACCGAATGCACCCAGTCGAAGTGGGTGGCCACCAGCCGTGTCTTGTTGCTCTGCACCGGGCCGATGCAGTGCCATTCCAGATCGGCTCCAGGGAGCAGGGCCTGCAGGGCCAGCACCTTCTCGACACCCTCCTGGATGTAGTTCTCGCCAAAGGCGCGTTGTCCTGCCGCCACTGCGTCCGCCACCTGTTCCGGCCCGAAGGTCTTGGAAACCGCCAGCAATGTGACGGCGTTCGCATCGCGACCTGCCGCTTCACAGGCCCTGGCGAGCCGCTCCCGCACTTGTTGGAGATTGCCTTCAATCGTCGTCATAATCAGTCTGTTACACCAACACTGCACGGGATCACGGGATGGATATCACCCAACTGCTCGCCTTCAGCGTCAAGAACAAAGCCTCCGACCTTCACCTCTCGGCCGGGCTGCCGCCCATGATACGGGTGCATGGCGATGTCAGGCGCATCAACGTCGAGCCGCTGGACCACAAGATGGTGCACAGCATGGTGTACGACATCATGAACGACGCGCAGCGCAAGCAGTACGAGGAGTTTCTGGAATGCGACTTCTCGTTCGAGATCGAGGGTCTGGCCCGCTTCCGTGTGAACGCCTTCAACCACAACCGCGGTGCCGGCGCGGTGTTCCGGACGATTCCGAGCAAGATCCTCACGCTGGAACAGCTCAACGCGCCCAAGATCTTTGCGGATCTGGCGCTGCGTCCGCGGGGTCTGGTGCTGGTGACGGGGCCGACCGGCTCGGGCAAGTCGACCACCCTCGCCGGCATGGTCAACCATCTCAACGAAACCGAGTACGGCCACATCCTGACGGTGGAAGACCCGGTAGAGTTCGTGCACGAATCCAAGAAGTGCCTGATCAACCAGCGCGAGGTCGGCCCGCACACCCTCTCCTTCTCCAACGCCCTGCGCTCGGCGTTGCGGGAAGACCCGGATGCGATCCTGGTGGGTGAAATGCGCGACCTGGAAACCATCCGCCTGGCCATGACCGCCGCCGAAACCGGTCACCTGGTGTTCGGCACCCTGCACACCTCGAGCGCCGCCAAGACCATCGACCGGATCATCGACGTGTTCCCTGCCGAAGAAAAAGACATGGTCCGCGCCATGCTGTCGGAGTCCCTGGTGGCCGTGATCTCTCAGACGCTGTGCAAGGTCAAGGACGGCAGCGGCCGTGTGGCGGCGCACGAGATCATGATCGGCACCAGCGCCATCCGCAACCTGATCCGCGAAGCCAAGGTGGCCCAGATGTACTCGGCCATCCAGACCGGCCAGAACGTCGGCATGCAGACACTCGACCAGAACCTGGCCGAGCTGGTCAAGCGCAACGTCATCAGCCCGGCCGAAGCGCGCAGCAAGGCAAAAATCCCCGAGAACTTCCCCGGCTGAGCCCAGAAGGTACGACCTCATGGAACGCGATCAGGCATCGAAATTCATCAACGACCTGCTCAAGCTGATGCTCAGCCGCGGCGGCAGCGATCTGTTCATCACGGCCGACTTCCCGCCCGCCATCAAGGTCGACGGCAAGGTGGTGAAGGTCTCGCCCCAGCCGCTCAACGGCGTGCACACGCTGGCCCTGGCGCGCGCCATCATGAACGACAAGCAGGCCGCCGAGTTCGAGCGCACCAAGGAATGCAACTTTGCAATCTCGCCGCCGGCCATCGGGCGTTTCCGCGTCAGCGCCTTTGTCCAGCAGGGCAAGGTCGGCATGGTGATGCGGACGATTCCCGCGGTGCTGCCCACCATCGACTCGCTCAACCTGCCCCAGGTGCTCAAGGACATCACGCTGTCCAAGCGCGGGCTGTGCATCGTGGTCGGCGCAACCGGCTCGGGCAAGTCCACGTCGCTGGCCGCCATGGTCGACTGGCGCAACGAGAACACCCACGGCCACATCATCACCATCGAGGACCCGGTGGAGTTCATCCACGCCCACAAGAACTGCGTGATCACGCAGCGCGAGGTGGGGCTGGACACCGACGACTGGGGGGTGGCGCTGAAGAACACGCTGCGGCAGGCCCCGGATGTGATCCTGATGGGCGAGATCCGCGACCGCGAGACCATGGAGTACGCGATCCAGTTCTCCGAAACCGGTCACCTGTGTCTGGCCACCCTGCACGCCAACAGCGCCAACCAGGCCCTGGACCGGATCATCAACTTCTTCCCGGAGGAGCGCCGTCCGCAGCTGCTGATGGACCTGTCGCTGAACCTGCGCGCCATGATTTCGCAGCGGCTGGTGCCGCGCCAGGACAACAAGGGCCGGCATGCGGCCGTGGAGATCATGCTCAACTCCCCGCTGATCGCCGACCTGATCTTCAAGGGCGAAGTCGCCGAGATCAAGGAGATCATGAAGAAAAGCACCAACATCGGCATGCAGACCTTCGACCAGGCGCTGTTCAATGCGTTCGAGGCGAACATCATCAGCTATGAAGATGCGCTGCGCAACGCCGACTCGCTCAACGACCTGCGGCTGCAGATCAAGCTCAACAGCCAGCGCGCCAAGACGCAGGATCTGGCGGCAGGCACCGAACACCTCACGATCGTTTGACCACCCCCGCGCCACGCCTGCGGCGCGTCACCCCCTCAAGGGGGCAATGCCAGCGGCCCGGCGAAGCCGGTTCCGCGGCATTTCTCGACGGACTCCCCTTCACTTCGCGGATGACTTCACATGAGCAGCATCGCCTCCAAAACCTACGAATCAACGACACCGAAGAAGGTGGCTTTTCTCGGTCTGGGTGTGATGGGTTTCCCGATGGCGGGGCATCTGGCCCGGGCCGGGCATTCGGTGACGGTCTACAACCGGTCGGCGGCCAAGGCGCAGGCCTGGGTGGCCGAGTTCGGCGGTGCGGCCAAACCCACCCCCCGCGAAGCGGCGGCCGGTGCCGACATCGTGTTCTGCTGCGTGGGCAATGACAATGACCTGCGCTCGGTCGCGCTGGGTGCCGACGGTGCTTTCGCCGGCATGGCGCCGGGCGCCCTCTTCGTGGACCACACCACCGCGTCGGCCGATGTGGCGCGCGAGCTGTACGGTGCGGCCAGGAACCTCGGACTGGCCTTTGTCGATGCGCCCGTGTCGGGCGGTCAGGCGGGCGCGCAGAACGGCGCGCTGACGGTGATGTGTGGCGGTGATGCCACTGCGTTCGACGCCGTGAAGCCCGCGGCCATGGCGTTCTCGCGCGCCTTCACGCTGATGGGCGAGAGCGGTGCCGGCCAACTCACCAAGATGGTCAACCAGATCTGCATCGCCGGGCTGGTGCAGGGCCTGTCCGAAGCCATCGCCTTCGGGCAGAAAGCCGGACTGGACATGAACCAGGTGCTCGAGGTGATCGGCAAGGGCGCGGCCCAGAGCTGGCAGCTCGACAACCGCGGCAAGACCATGGTGGCCGACAAGTTCGACTTCGGTTTTGCCGTGGACTGGATGCGCAAGGACCTTGGTCTGGTGCTGGACGAAGCCAAGCGCAACGGCGCCCGCCTGCCGGTCACCGCCCTGGTGGACCAGTTCTACGCCGACGTGCAGGCCATGGGCGGGAACCGGCTGGACACCTCCAGCCTGATCAAACGCTTGAAGTGACCAGCTCCCTGCACCGCGGTGCAGGAAAGCGGCCTCAGGACTTGGGCGCGATGCGCGCCAGCTCTTCCTCGCTGATGATCTCCAGCAGACGGACCACGCGCTGCACACCCTTGGTGGTGCGCGCGACCTGGGTGGCGATGTCGGCCTCGCGCTGGGTCACGCGCCCCATGAGGAACACCGTGCCGCGTTCGGTGACCACCTTGAAGGCGTTGGCCGAGATCTGCTTGGTGTCGATCAGGCCGGCCTTGACCTTGCCGGTCAGCAGCGTGTCCTCGGCCTTTTCGGTGAAGGTCGGGCTGTTGGCCACGTCCAGCTCGTTGTGGACCACGGCGACGTTGTCCACCTGCTTCACGATGGACTCGGCCAGTTCCTTGTCGCGGGCGCTGCCCACCTCGCCGGTCAGCAGCGCACGGCGGTTGTAGCTGGTGACGCTGATGCGCGCGCGCGACCCCATCTGCTCGCGCAGGCGGTTGGCGGCCCTCAGTTCGATGCCCTGGTCGTCCAGCTGGGACCCCGAGCTGCGGCGGTCACCGACCACCATGGCACCGGTCAATGCCGCCCCGCCCACCGCCAGCGGCGCACAGGCCGAGAGGGTCGTTGCGGCTGCAGCCACGCTCAGGACGGCCAGGGTCAGACGGCCATGGGAAACAATGGTCTTCATGCGAGGTTCTCCGTTTCATTGGGCAGGGCTTCGGGCAGGCCCAGCAGCTGGGCATCCACGCCGTCGCAGATGCAGTGCAGCACCAGGTGATGCACCTCGAGAATCCGTGCCGGCACGTCGTGTGGCACGCAGATGTGAACGTCGGTGTCGCGCAGCAACTGGGCCAGCCGGCCACCGCGCGCACCGGTGAGCGCCACCACGGTCATGTCGCGCTCGTGCGCGGCCTCGACCGCGGCGATGACGTTCTGGGAGTTGCCCGAGGTCGAGAGCACGAGCAGCACGTCGCCAGCCTGGCCAAGGGCGCGCACCTGGCGCGAAAACACGGCGCGCACGTCGAAGTCGGTGGCCAGCGCGGTCAGCACCGAGGCGTCGGCCGAGAGCGAGAACGCCGCCAGCTCGGGCCGCTCGCGCTCGTGGCGCCCCACGAAGCTGGCCGCGAACAGCTGCGCCGCCGCCGCCGAAGCCCCGTTGCCACAGGACAGCACCTTGCCGCCGCCGGTGACGCTGGCCAAGACCGCCGCCGTGGCGGCTTCCACCATGGGCGCGAGCGCCTGGGCACACTGATACTTGAGGTCGGCGCTGTCGATGAACTGTTGCTGGATGCGTTGCAGAAGCATGGGGCGATGATAGCGGCGCGCAGGGTATCAAAAGGTACCGGATGCATCAAAGGCCGCACGCAGCCACTGGATGTCCGGGACCTCCGCGCCGTCCCGCGCCCCCTGGATCAGGACCACGTCGAAACGGCACGCAGGTTCCGACCCCAGCCGCAGCAGAAAGTGCCGCGCGGCGAACACGATGCGCCGCTGCTTGACCCCGGTGATGCTCGCACCCGCCCCGCCGCGGCTGGCGCTCGCCCGCTGGCGCACCTCGACGAAGACCAGCGTGCCATCGGGCTCACGCATAATCAGATCGATCTCGCCGCCGCCGCGGCCAGGCGTGCGGAAGTTGCGCTGCACCAGCCGCAATCCGTGTCGCAGCAGATGCCGCAGGGCGGCGTCTTCGGCCGCATCGCCGCGCTGCTTGGTCGTGACCGAAGTCCCCTGTTTCCGGGAATCCCACATTGTCCGCACCCTCCCCTTCCCTGCTGGCCGCCGCCCGTGACATGGCGGGGCAGCAGCATTATCCGCAGGGCGCGCTCTACATGGTCGCCACCCCGATCGGCAACCTCGCCGACATCGGCCTGCGCGCGCTGCACGTGCTGGACCTGGTGGACTGCATCGCCTGCGAGGACACGCGCCACACCGCGGCCCTGCTGCAGAGCTACGGCCTGCACAAGCCACTGCTGGCACTGCACGAACACAACGAGGCCGAGGCCGCGCAGACCGTGGTGCAGCGCCTGCGGGAGGGTCAGCGCGTGGCCTATGTGAGCGACGCCGGCACGCCCGGGGTGAGCGACCCGGGCGCGCGACTGTGCGCCGCCGTGCACGCCGCCGGCCTGCGCGCCCTGCCCCTGCCGGGCGCCAGCAGCATCACGGCGCTGCTGAGCGTGGCCGGCACCGGCGGCCACGACGGGGGCTTTGTGTTCACTGGTTTTCTCTCGCCCAAGACCACCGAGCGTCAGCGCGAGGTGCAGGCCATCGCGGCCGACCCGCGCGCCTGCGTGCTGCTGGAGGCGCCGCACCGCATCGAGGCCCTGGCGCGCGACCTGGCCGCGCTGGGCGAGCGGCCGCTCACCATCGGCCGTGAGCTGACCAAGCAGTTCGAGGAAGTGGCGCAGGTGGCGGCCCGGGACTTTCCGGCCTGGCTGCAGGCAGGCGCCCACCGCACGCGCGGCGAGTTCGTGCTGCTGGTGCATCCCGCCACCGCAGCCATCGACGACAACATGGACGAGGCCACGCTGCGCACGCTCGACCTGCTGCTGGCCGAACTGCCCGTCAAAACCGCCGTGAAGCTGTGCGCCGAGATCAGCGGCGCGCCGCGCAATGCGCTGTACCAGGCCGCCCTGGCCCGGCGCAAGGGCGCACAGGAAGACTGAAGCTCAGCGCAGGCGCTGCAGCGGCGACTCGGCGCCCGGGCGCTCGCCCACCTCGGTCGCGTCCACGTCGACCACGTCGCCCACCGGTGCCCGGCCTGGCCACATGCCTTGCGCGTACTGACGAGACTGCTCGCGCATGCGGGAAAACATCACCACCGGCGCCGGCTTGCGCCCGGTGATCAGCGACCACGCAGACATCACCAGCACCGCCACCAGGGCCGCGAGCAGAAAGCTCAGCACGAACACCACCGCAGCCAGCACCAGGACCAGCTTGAGGGCACCACGGAAAATTCGGGACAACAGATCGGACACAGGATTCATGTGAGGCATCAGATAGGGACATTTTGCGCGTCTGCAAGTTCCGCCAGGTCAACCGGTTGTCGCCTGCCGCTGCTATGCTGAATCCATGAAACCGCCCGCCCCAGCGCCAGAACCGCGCCCCCCGCTCGCAAACCGCCTGTCGCAGTACTTCTTCCGCGGGCTGATCACCTTCCTGCCGCTGGCCATCACGGTCTACGTGCTGGTGATCTTCATCACCTGGACCGAGCGCACCGCCATGCAGCTGCTGCGCCCGCTCACCGGCGAGTTTTACCTGCCTGGCCTGGGCATCGCGCTGGGGGCGCTGCTGATCGTGGCATTGGGCGGTCTGATGTCGATGCGCGTCACAGGCAAGCTGCTGTCCTATGTCGAGCTGCCCTTCACCAACCTCCCGGTGGTCAAGAGTATCTATTCCTCGCTCAAGAACTTCGCCGATTACTTTGCCCCGCATGAACAGGACGCACAGCAGGTGGTGCTACTCAAGATGCCCGGGCACGAGCTGAGCACCGTCGGGCTGGTCACGCGCCAGAGCATGAAAGGCCTGCCCCGGGGCCTGGCCGAACTCGACGACCAGGTGGCCGTCTACCTCCCCATGGGCTACATGATCGGTGGCTACACCGTGTTCGTGCCCCGCAGCTGGACCACGCCGGTCGACATGTCGGTCGAGGAGGCCATGCGCATGGCGCTGATCGCGTTCATGGCGTCGAACCAGAACGGCAAGGGCGCGGCATGAGGGCCATCCAATGAGCATCCGCCACCTCGACGCCCTGTTCTCGCCCGCCTCGGTGGCGGTTTTCGGTGCCTCCGAACGGCCCTTCAGCGTGGGCGCGACCGTCTGGCGCAACCTGTCCAACGGGTTCAAGGGCCGGCTCTACCCGGTCAACCCCAAACACCGCCACATCGGCGATGCCCGGGCCTATGCCAGCGTTGAGGCCCTGCCCGAGGCGCCGGACCTGGCGGTCATCTGCACCCCGGCCGCCACCGTGCCCGGCCTGATCGCCCAGCTGGGCGAGCGCGGCACCCGGGCGGCGGTGGTGGTCACCGCGGGCCTGGACAAGGCCACCAGGCAGGCCATGCTGGACGCGGCACGGCCCCACACCCTGCGCATCCTCGGCCCCAACTGCATCGGCATGCTGGTGCCGCACCTGGGCCTGAACGCCAGCTTCGCCCACATCGGCGCCCAGCCCGGCGAACTGGCCTTCGTCTCGCAATCGGGCGCGCTGGTGACGGCCATGCTCGACTGGGCCTCGGCGCGCGGCATCGGCTTCTCGCACTTCGTCTCGCTGGGCGAACACGCCGACGTGGACTTCGGCGACATGCTCGATTTCCTCGGCAGCGACCCGCACACGCGCGCCATCCTGCTCTACATCGAGTCGGTCGAGGAGGCCCGCAAGTTCATGTCGGCCGCGCGCGCCGCCGCGCGCAACAAGCCGGTCATCGTGGTCAAGGCGGGCCGTTCGGCCGCCGGCCAGGCCGCAGCCGCCTCGCACACCGGCGCCCTGGCCGGTTCCGACGCGGTGTTCGATGCCGCCATCGCGCGCGCCGGCATGCTGCGCGTGCTCACGCTGGACGACCTGTTCCTGGCGGCCGAGACGCTGGCGCGCTTCCGCGATGGTCCCTCCGAGAAACTGGTGGTGCTCACCAACGGCGGTGGCGCCGGCGTGATGGCCGCCGACGAGGCCTCGGCCCTGGGCGTGCCGCTGGCGCCGCTGGACGACGCCATGCTGGCGCGGCTGGACGCGGTGCTGCCCACCCACTGGTCGCGCGCCAACCCGGTGGACATCATCGGCGACGCCCCGGCCGAACGCTATGTGGCGGCGCTGGAGGCGCTGGCGGGCGACGCAGCCAGTGCGGTGCTGTTCATTCACGCGCCCACCGCCATCGTGCCCAGCGCCGAGATCGCGCAGGCCGTGCTGCCCCAGGTCACGGCCAGGCCGCGGCGCGTGCTGGGCTCCTGGCTGGGCGACAGCGCGGTGGCGCAGGCGCGCCAGACCTTCCGCGATGCCGGCGTGCCCGACTACGCCACGCCCGAGGACGCGGTGCGCGCGTTCTCGATGTTGCGCAGCTACCGACAGCACCAGGCCGAGCTGCTGCAGACACCACCCGCGCGCGATGCCTCGCACGCCATGGACCTGCCCGCCGTGCGCACCATCGTGGACGCGGTGCTGGCCGATGGCCGCGAGATCCTCACCGAGCCCGAGGCCAAGTCGCTGCTGGCCGCGGCCGGCCTGCCGGTGGTGCCCACGCGGGTGGTCGGACCGAGCGCCGCCGAGGCCGAAGCCGCCGCCGAAGCGCTGGGCTACCCGGTGGTGGTCAAGATCCTCTCGCACGCGATCTCGCACAAGAGCGATGTCGGCGGCGTGCGCCTGAACATCGGCAGCGCGACCGAGCTGGCGCAGGTCTGCACCGCCATGCTGCAGCGCGTGCGCGAACTGCGGCCCGACGCCGACGTGCAGGGCTTCACCGTGCAGCCCATGGTGCGCAAGAAGCACGCGCACGAGCTGATCGTGGGCGCCAGTGTCGACCCACTGTTCGGCCCCGTCATCCTGTTCGGCGCGGGTGGCACGGCGGTCGAGGTGCTGGCCGACCGGGCGCTGGGGCTGCCGCCGCTGAACACGCCGCTGGCGCTGGCGCAGATCGCGCGCACCCGCATCCACCGCCTGCTCCAGGGCTACCGCGACGAACCGGCGGCCGACATCGACACGGTGGCGCAGGTGCTGGTGAGCGTCTCAGAGCTGCTGGCCGAGGTGCCCGAAATCGCCGAGCTGGACATCAACCCGCTGCTGACCAACCACGAGGGCGCCATCGCGCTGGATGCGCGCGTGCGGGTGTCGGCCCAGCGACCGGCCGGCGCGGCGAACTTCGCCATCCAGCCCTACCCGGTCGATCTGGTCGAGACCTGGGACTGGCGGGGTCAGGCGATCACCCTGCGCCCGATCCGGCCGGAGGACGAGCCCCAGCACCGCGCCTTCCTGGAACAGCTGGACCCGGAGGACATCCGCCTGCGCGTGTTCTACAGCCGCCGCCACATCGAGCACAGCGAGCTGGCGCGGCTGACGCAGATCGACTACGCGCGCGAGATGGTCTTCATCGCCACCCGGCTGCTGGAGGGCGGCGGCGAGGAAACGCTGGGCGCGGTGCGGGTGGCGATCGACCCGGACAACCGCGACGCCGAGTTCGGCGTGATCGTGCGCAGCGACCTCAAGGGCGGCGGCCTCGGGCGCCGGCTCATGGACAAGATGATCGGCCACCTGCGCCAGCGCGGCACGCAGCGCCTGGTGGGTGTGGTGCTGCGCGAAAACGCCGGCATGCTGGAACTTGCGCGCGCGCTGGGCTTCCAAGAGGGCGCCCACCCCGGCGAACCGGACGACCTCAGCCTGCGCTTCGTCTCGCTGGATCTTCAGAACCCGTCCCGCACCTGAACCGGTGGCGGGCCACCTCTTCATGGAGCCTGCCATGCCGACCGCCCCGCTGTCCTCGCGCCGATCGCTGCTCAAGGGCGGCGCCGGCCTGATCGCCGCCACCGCCGCACCCGCCTGGCTCACGCCCGCCCGGGCCCAGGGCAAGACCCTGCGCCCGACCCCAGGCCAGACCGAAGGCCCCTACTACCCGGTGGCCTTTCCCCCCGACACCGACTTCGACCTGCTGCGCACCGGCGCCGCAGCCTACGGCAAGGGCCAGCCCGCCTGGGTGAGCGGCACGGTGACCGACACCCGCGGCGTGCCGCTGGCCGGCGGTGTGATCGAGATCTGGCAGTGCGATCAGGACGGCCATTACCACCACCCCGGCGACGGCGGACGCGCCGATCCGACCTTCCAGGGCTTCGGCAAGGTCACCCTCGGGAAAGATGGCGGCTACCGCTTCCGCACCCTCAAGCCCGCGCCCTACAGCGGCCGCACGCCGCACATCCACGTCAAGGTCAAGCTCGACGGGCAGGAGCTGCTGACGACGCAGTTCTATGTGCAAGGCGACCCGGGCAACGCGCGCGACTTTCTCTGGCGGCGGCTGGGCGAGGAGGGACAGGCAGCCCTGACGCGGCCCTTTGTGAATGGCCCGGACGGCATGAAGGCGGAGTACGCCGTCGTCGTCCAGGCATGACCCCACAACACCATATTTGAATCGCCGGCCCCTAAGCTCGGCGCATGGATTCCCTCTCACAAATCGCCCTCGGCTCCGCCGTCGCCATCGGCGTCATGGGCCGCCGCACCGCGGTCTGGAAGGCCGCCACCTGGGGCGCCATCGCCGGCACCCTGCCCGATCTGGACGTGGTCATCGACCACGGCGACGCCCTGCTCAACATGGTGCTGCACCGCGCCGAGAGCCACGCGCTGTTCTGGTTGACGCTGTTCGCGCCGCTGCTGGCGTGGATCGTGTCGCGCGTCCATCGCGAGGGGCCCTTGTTCAGGCATTGGTGGTTGGCGCTTTGGCTCGTCTTGATCACCCATCCTCTGCTGGACGCAATGACCGTTTACGGCACCCAGCTGCTGCTGCCGTTCACCAACCACCCCTTCGGTGTGGGCAGCATGTTCATCATCGACCCGGCCTACACCCTGCCGCTGGTCGTGGGCGTGGTCGCGGCCCTGCGCATGAAGGACGCGGCGCGCGGTCTGCGCTGGAACGCGGTCGGGCTGGTGCTGTCCACCGCCTACCTCGCGTGGAGCGTCCTCGCACAGGAACACGTGGAGCAACAGGCGCGGACTTCGCTGCGCGAACAGGGCATCTCGGCCGAGCAGATGCTGGTCACGCCGGCGCCCTTCCAGACCCTGCTCTGGCGCGTCGTGGCATTGCCCGACGACCCGGCCGATCCGCATTTCCACGAGGCCTATGTGTCGCTGTTCGATGGACCGGAGCCGGTGCGTTTTACCGCCCACGACCGCGGCACCAAGCTGATGGCGACCCACGGCCAGGCGGCTCCGATCTCGCGACTCGCGGCCTTTGCCGGCGGCTTCGTGAAACTCTCGACCACGCCCGACGGCCAGTTGCGCATCACCGACCTGCGCATGGGCCAGGAGCCGGACTACGTATTCAATTTCCACCTCGGGCCGCTGCACGCGGTGGGCTCGGAGCCCACCAAGCAGGTCAGCGAACGTCCGCTCGTGGGCCCGGCGTTGCGCTGGATCGGTCGGCGCATGTGGGGGCTGGATCTGCCCCCGCCCTGGAAGAGTCGCAGCCCCTGAACGGCCTGGCCGCCCGCCCCTCAGGCCATCAGCAGGGTGAAGGCGATGATCACCACGCCGATGGCCAGGTTGGCACCGACCCAGGTGCGGATCGAGGCCAGCGCGGCACCACCCACCGGCCAGTCCTGCGCGGCCACGGCCTTGTCCAGGCGCTTGTAGAGCGCGAAGCGGATGTGGGCGAAGATGGCCATCATCAGCACGCCCAGTGCGGCCATCAGCGTCCAGTCCAGCGGCATGTTGAACGCCAGCCCGGCCTGCACCGTTTCCTTCGCGGCGCGGCCGATCATCCAGCCACCGGTGACGAACACCACCAGCACCGCCACCACCACGGCGCGGAAGAAGCGATGCAGCGCCGCGTGCATCAGCGGGATGCGCTGCGGCGGTGGCAGTTGCATCGCGGCCGGACGCAGGAAAAAGGCGGCGAACACCATGCCGCCGACCCAGACGACGATGGACAGCACGTGCAGCAGTTTGAGGGTGGCGTAGAGCATGCGGCCATCATACGGACATCGGCCCCGCAGGCACAGCCGTCACTGCGGCCGCGCCGCGGCAGCCGCTGCCGCGCGGTTGGGCCGCAGCGCCAGCTCCTGCAGCCGGAACTCGCGGCAATGCCCCTGCCCGCGCAGGTCCAGACGCAACACCGCCATCTCGCCGGCCGATCGCCCGTCGACCGTGGTCAGCCCGACCAGGGCACTGCGGTCTCCGACGTGCAGCCAGCGCACGCTGTGATCGCGGTGAAAGCGCGGCTCGTTCGCCCCACGCCAGAACAGCTGGACGGGCAGCGAGGCCGCCCCGTCCGCGCAGACCAGGTGCAGCGAGACGCCGCCAACCCCTGCCGCCGGCCGGGGCAGACGGAAGATCATCGAGGCGGCCCCCGATGTGGCGCGGAAGCCCTCACCGTGGCGCTCCACGCCGCTCATCTCGACCAGCTCCGCCGTGTGGGAGACACCACCGGCCTCGCCGGCATCCGGGCCAGGCGGGTACTGCAGGATGCCGGCAAAGACGGGCGTGGCGAGTGCTCGCTCGACCACGGTCACCACCACCACCTCGGGGCGCACCTCATCAATCAGCCGGATCAGCTGTCCGCCGTCCTTGTGCACGTCCCGCCAGTGCAGGCTCACCACCTCGGCAAAGCTGCGGTGCATCAGGTCGTCCATGCCTCTGCCGAACGAGTCGGTGAGCCAGAGCACACGCCGCGCATTGAGGGCCCGGTCGTGCTGGGTCTGGATGGGAAAGGTCAGCGCCACCCGCGAGTCGGCCACACGGGTCGGGTCCAGCGGGTCACTGCTGGCATACCGCCGGTGCACGCGCGCACCCAGCTTTTCGGAGACCGCAAGCACCGGTTCGGTTTCGGTCAGCCAGGGCCCCTGGCGCAAGGAGTCCGCCAGGTCGCCACCGGTTCGGGGCCTCAGCCCCAGCAGGCGGCGCTCGTCCGCCGAGGGCCACACCACGTCGGGCAGATCGGCACTGAGCGAGCGCGCCAGCGCCGCAAAGGCATGGGACGCGCCCAGGGTGTTCCAGTGGGTGTCGTGGCGATAGAACAGCGGACTCGGCGCGGTGGCCGCCGCGCGCCGCAGCAGCGCGCGGGTGTCGACAAACAGGTCCGCGTCGGCGTGGGCCAGCAACGTGTCGGCCACGCCGGGCACGGCCGGCGGCGAGGCCCATTGCGGCAGGTGCTCCGGGTACACCGCCTCCTTGTCCGCTGCCACCAGGATGCGGAAGGCCTTCACACCCCGGCTCCGCAGGAACGCGTCCCACCGGCGGGCGCCCTCGCCGTAGGACGTGCCCATGCGGATGTCGCTGGGCTGGCCGGCGCGGCGGTGGGTCGACAGCGACACGGCCTGGTCGTCCCCCAGGTACAGCCAGCCGTCGCGGCCAATCACCACCTGCCGGGGCGCGACGCTGATGCCCACCCGGTGCAGCACCGCGCTGGCCACGCGCAGCAAGGGCTCCGACGAGAACCAGCGCTCGACGCTGCAGCAGGCCGCACCCGGCGGCGGTGTCACCAGCCACCCGTTGAGCAGCGGCAGCACCGCCAGGCCCAGCAAGGTGGCCAGCAGCATGCGAAGGGATCGGCGCCGGGGCAGCATCTAGAAGTTGAAGTAAAGAAACACGGAACTGGTGCTTGCGAGGGTGGCGACCAGGGCGGCGACCAGCACGAGAGTGCCCGCCACCACTTTGGCATCGGTCACACCGGTGGTGGCCCAGTGGATCGCGTTGGGCCGGGGCACGATGCAGAACGCCAGCGCGATCATCAGCAGCGCCGGCAGGTGCGCGACGAGCTGAGCGGGCATGGCGCGCAGCAGCGCATCGCCCAGCCAGCCTGACCAGGCCAGGGCCTCGGTGGGCACATCCGCGAGCGGCACGGTGCGCAGAGAGGAAAAGTCCACCATGCCGGCGAGCACGCGCCGGGCGCTGTCCCAGTCCCTGGCGCGGAAGAACACCCAGGCCACGTTGACGAACAGGAAGGTCAGGCCCCAGGCCAGCGCGCGCGGCATGCGCCAACCCAGCCCACCCCAGAGCCGGTGGACCACCAGGGCCAGGCCGTGCAGCAGGCCCCAGATGACGAACATCCACGAGGCGCCGTGCCACAGGCCGCCGAGCGCGAAGGTGATGACGAGGTTGAGGTGGGTCCGCCAGCGCCCGGCGCGGTTGCCGCCCAGCGGGATGTAGAGGTGGTCGCGCAGGAAGTGGCTGAGCGTGATGTGCCAGCGGCGCCAGAAGTCCTGGATGCTGGTGGCGCGGTAGGGCGAGTTGAAATTGACCGGTAGCCAGATGTTGAACAGCAGGGCCACGCCCATGGCCATGTCGCAGTAGCCGCTGAAGTCGAAGTACAGCTGGAAGGTGTAGGACAGGCTGGCGACCCAGGCACCGACCAGGTCCAGCGGCCCTGTGCCGTCAAAGCCGGCGTCGGCCCAGCCGGCGAACACGTCCGCAATGGCGACCTTCTTGAACAGCCCGAGCCCGAACAGCAGCAAGCCCTTGACGAGGTTCGACTCGCGCGGCAGCCAGGTCCAGCGCGAATTGAACTGCGGCATGATCTGGCTGTGCTGCACGATCGGGCCGGCGATCAGGTGCGGGAAGAAGGTCACGAACAGCGCGTAGTTCAGCAGGTCGTAGTGCCCGGTTTCACCGCGGTAGCTGTCCACCAGGTAGACGATCTGGGTGAAGGTGAAGAAGCTGATCGCCAGCGGCAGCACCACCGGGTCCATCTGCACCGGCAGGCCCCAGAGCCAGGCCAGGTTCTCGGTGATGAAGTGGATGTACTTGTAATAGGCCAGCGCCAGCAGGTTGGCGGCGATGCCCGCGATCAGCCAGCGGCGCTTGTGCCGCAGGTCACCCCCCGCCGGCCAGCGCGCCAGGCGCCGGCCCAGCAGGAAGTTCAGGCCGATGGACACCAGGATCAGCGGCAGGTGGACCCAGTTCCAGTAGGCGTAGAAGAACAGGCTGGCCAGCACCAGCCAGGCCTTGCCCAGCACCGTGCGGCGCGCGCGGTTGAGCTGAAAATACACCAGCAGCGTCACCGGCAGGAAGACGAAGATGAAGGGCCAGCTGCTGAAAACCACGGAGACAAACTTCCTTCAGGCCCGCGCGGCATGCGCGGGCTGTTTCACGGCGAAGGGGGTCAACGCGCCACCTCGGTCAGACGGTCGCCGTCGCGCCGCTGCAGCCGGTACGGCGGCAGGCCCTTGAGCATGCGCCGGCCGTAGCTCTGGCGCAAAAGGCGCGCATCGTAGCAAACCACCACCGCCTCGTCGGTCTCGGTGCGCAGGGCGCGGCCGGTCCACTGCAGCAGGCGCGCGCCGGTCGCCGGCACCACCAGTTCGCTGAACGGGTCGCGGCCCTGGGCCTTGAGCCAGTCGGCGCGCGCCTGACCCACCGGATCGCTGGGCGAGGCGAACGGCAGCTTGGTGATGAACACCCACTCGCACAGCTCGCCCGGCAGGTCCAGCCCTTCGCCGAAGGACTGCAGGCCGAACAGGATCGAGGCGCCACCGTCGGCCACGCGCTCGGCGTGGCGCTTGAGCAGTTGCGTGCGCGAGGACTCGCCCTGCACCAGCACCTTCTCGCGAAGCTCGCTGTGCAGCCCTCGCTCCAGCAGGTCCTGCGCGCGCTTCATCAGCGCCTTGGAGGTGAACAGCACCAGGGCGCCGCGCTTCACGTGGCGCAGGTCGTCCATCAGCAGGTCGAGCATCTCGCGCGAATAGCCCTCGACGTCTTTCGGGTCGTGCTGCGTCTGCACCACCACCAGCCGGCCCTGGCTGGCGTGGTCGAAGGGGCTCTGCACCTCGCGCGCGCGCACGTCGTCATCGAAGGCCAGGCCGCTCTCGTGCAGGAAGTGGTCGAAGCCGCCGCAGGTGACCAGCGAGGCCGAGGTCGCGACCGCCGCCCGCACCTTGCTCCACAGGTGGGCGCGCAGCAGGCCACCGGGGTTGAGCGGGCAGGCGTGGGCGCTGAGCGTGACCAGGCCGTTCTGGATGCCGGCTTCGAGCCACTTGGCCAGCGGCGCCTGGCCCTCCACAGGGGCCTGCAGCCAGAGCTCGGCCGTGGCCGCCATGTGCTGCAGGCGGGGTGCAAAGGTGCCGATGCGGCTGTAGAGCTGGGCGCAGCGCGGCGCGTCGCCGGGGTCGTCGCGCGCCAGCACCTTCAGCTGCGCCGCGATCAGCTCGAACTCCTTGAGCAGCGCGCCGGCGCGGCTGGCGATCTGGCCCACGGTCTCCTCCCAGTCGACCGGCAGCAGCCCGCCTTCGAGCCGCTCGGTCGCATTGGGCAGGTTGAATTCGAAGCCGGCGCCGCCGTCGCGGCCGTTGCGCGGGCGCATGCCGCCCTGCTTGCCCGAGAGCGCCAGCCACTCGGGCGATTCGGCCAGCCGGGCCATCGCACGGCGCGCCAGCTCGGCCTGCGCTGCCTTGAGCTCGCGCGCCAGCGTCGTGACGTCGATGCCCAGCGGGTGCGCAATCGCGCCGGCCACGTCGGTCACGGCGCGCGGCAGCTTGTCCAGCCAGCCGCCGCGCATCAGGTCCATGCTCTCGGTGAACTGGCCCTGGGCCACGCTGCCCAGGTGGTGCGCCTCGTCGAACACCAGGTAGCAGTCGGACGGGTCGGGCAGCGCGTGCAAGCCCAGGGTGGACAACAGCAGGTCGTGGTTGACCACGATCACCTGCGACTGCGCCAGCTTCGCGCGCGAGCGGTAGTAGCTGCAGCCGTTGTAGCTCGGGCAGTGGCGCGCGGTGCAGGTGTGGCGCTCGGCCGCCACCGGGGTCCAGACATCGCCTTCGGGCGGCTCGGCCAGCCGGTCGCGGTCGCCATCCCAGTCACCGCTGTCCAGCATCTGGCCCCAGCGCTCGTAGATCCGTCCGCGCTCGGCCCACACGCGCTCCAGCGCGTCGCCTTTGTCAGCGCTGGAAGGCTTGTCGTCGGGCTCGTCGCCGAACAGGTCCGAGGTGGCCGCATCACCGCCGGCCATCTGGTCGAGCTTGAGGCGGCACACGTAGCGCCCGCGCCCCTTGGCGAGCGTGAAGACGAAGGGCTGCGGCAGCACCGCGGCCAGCGCCGGCAGGTCTTTCGCGATCAGCTGCTCCTGCAGCGCCACGGTGGCGGTGGAGATCATCACGCGCTTGCCCTGGGCCAGCGCCAACGGGATCACGGTCGAGGCGTAGGCGGCCGACTTTCCCACGCCCGTGCCGGCCTGCACCACCGCGATGGCGCGCGGGCCGGCAGGCGGCGGGTCGTCGCCCTTCTCGGGTTTGGCAGGCCAGTCGACCAGGCTCAGGGTTTCGGCGATGTGGGCCGCCATCTCGCGCTGGCCGGCGCGCGCGCGGAAACCGTCCAGCCGCGAGACCACGTGGTCGAAAGCGCCCAACGCCAGGGCTTCGCGCGCCAGCGGTCCGGAGGGTCGGTCGGTCGGTTCGTCGGTCAAGGGCATCGGGCCAGGAAAAAAGGACCCCGATTGTCTCCGACCGCCCGGAGACCCCACGCCTGGGGCCTGCCCGCCGCCGTGGCAACATGCCGTCCGGACCAACCACCCAAGGAGCGCAACCGATGTGGACACTGGGCATGTTTGTGGCGGGCCTCGTGGCCCTGATCGCCGGCGCCGAACTGCTGGTGCGCGGTTCGTCGAAACTGGCGCTCTCGTTCGGCATCTCGCCCCTGGTGGTGGGGCTGACCATCGTGGCCTTCGGCACCAGCGCCCCCGAGGTGGCCGTCTCGGTCGGTGCGGTGCTGGACGGCCGGACGGACCTGGCCATCGGCAACGTGGTGGGCAGCAACATCTTCAACGTGCTGCTCATCCTCGGCCTGTCGGCGGTGATCACGCCGCTGGTGGTCAACATCCAGCTGATCCGCCAGGAGGTGCCGATCATGCTGGGCATCTCCTTGCTGCTGCTGGTGCTGGCGCTCGACCGCTCGCTGGGCCTGTGGGACGCCGTGATGCTGTGCGCGCTGATGGTGGCCTACACCGGGTTCCTGATCGTGCAGTCGCGCCGGGAAACGCAGGCGGCGGTCGACGAGTACGCGGCCGAGGTGCAGCCCGCCGCGCCGGGCAGCTGGGACAGCCGGCTGCCGGTGCAGCTGGTGCTGATGGCCGCCGGGCTGGGCCTGCTGGTGCTGGGCTCGCAATGGCTGGTGGACGCGGCGGTGGTGTTCGCCCAGTCGCTGGGCGTGAGCGACGTGGTGATCGGCCTGACCATCGTGGCGGCCGGCACCTCGATGCCCGAGGTCGCCACCTCGGTGATGGCCGCCGTCAAGGGCGAGCGGGACATCGCGGTGGGCAACGTGGTGGGCAGCAACATCTTCAACATCCTGGGCTGCCTGGGCATTGCCGGCGTGGCCGCCGGCGCGACCGGGCTGGCCGTCCCCGAGTCGGTGATGAACTTCGACATCTGGGTCATGCTGGCGGTGGCGCTGGCCTGCGTGCCGGTGTTCATGACCGGGCGCGAAATCGCGCGCTGGGAGGGTGGCGTGTTCCTGCTGTACTACGTGGCCTATGTGGCCTACCTGATCCTGGCCGCGCAGCAGCACGCCGCGCTGGGCGCCTACTCGGCGGTGATGATGGGTTTTGTCGTGCCGCTGACCGTGATCACCCTGGTGGTCGCGCTGCTGGGCCGCAAACCCGCCCCCCCGTCCGGAGGACACTGACCGCATGACCAGCCGCCGCACACCGCCACGCAAGCGCATCGACCTTGCCCTGCAGGGCGGTGGCTCACACGGGGCCTTCACCTGGGGCGTGCTCGACCGCCTGCTGGAAGAGGAGTGGCTGGAGATCGCCGGCGTCAGCGGCACCAGCGCGGGCGCGATGAACGCCGTCGCGCTGGCGGCCGGCCTGATGGAAGGCGGCCGCGTCGGCGCCCAGGCCGCGCTGCGCCGCTTCTGGATGAAGGTGGCCGACACCGCGCCCTTCGGCCCACTGCACCACGGCCCGCTGGCCACGGTGCTCGGCCCCGACAACCCCTGGCTGCAACCCTGGATCGCGCCCTGGCGGCAGGCGGCCCAGGCGCTGGGCAGCCAGTTCTCACCCTACCAGCTCAACCCGCTGAACCTCAACCCGCTGCGCGACATCCTGCAGCACACGATCGACTTCGACCGGGTGCGCAGCTGCCACCACACCCAGCTGTTCATCGCCGCGACCCACGTCGCCACCGGCGAGCTGCGCGTGTTCCGGCAGGACGAACTCACCGCCGACATGGTGCTGGCCTCGGCCTGCCTGCCACTGCTGTTCCAGGCGGTGGAGATCGACGGCGAGGCGTACTGGGACGGCGGCTACGCCGGCAACCCCACCCTGATGCCGCTGATCAGCGAAACCGACGCCGACGACCTGCTGCTGGTGCCGATCAACCCGAGCCGGCGCGACGCCGTGCCGACGCATGCCAGCGACATCCTCGACCGCGCCGATGAAGTCGTCTTCAACGCCAGCCTGCTCAAGGAGCTGCGCACCATCGCGCTGATCAAGGAGCTGATCGAGGACGCCGGCCGGCCCGACGCCTGCTACCAGCGCCCGCTGTTCCGCCGCATCGACGACCTGCGCCTGCACCGGCTGGACGCCGACGCCGAACTCTCGCGGTTCGGCGCCTCGAGCAAGCTGCAGACCAGCCGCCGCTTCCTGCTGGAGCTGCACCGCGTCGGCCACAAGGCCGCCCACGACTGGCTGCTGGCGCACGCGCAGGACATCGGTCGCCGCTCGACCTGCCCGCTGCCATCGACGCACTCCGGCTGAGGCGGGCGATCGCTTCAGCGCTGGTCCGGCGTGGAGTCCAGGAACTGTCGCACCGGCTCCAGCGGCAGACTGAAGCAGAACATCGCGCCCTGCCCGACCGCCCCTTCGCCGCGCACGCTGCCGCCGTGGCGCTGCAGGATGCGCTGCACGCTGGCCAGCCCCACGCCCGTGCCCTCGAACTCTTCCAGCCGGTGCAGCCGCTTGAAGGGCTGGAACAGCTGGTCGGCGTAGGCCATGTCGAAGCCCGCACCGTTGTCGCGCACGCAGAAGTTCGCCATGCCCTCGGCCTCGCCCAGCCCGAAGAACTCGATGTGCGCCGCCTCGGTGCGGCCGGTGTACTTCCAGGCGTTGCCCAGCAGGTTCTGCATCACCACCGTCATGAGACCCGGGTCGGCCTGTGCCGACAGGCCGTCGGCGATTTCCCAGCGCACCTGGCGCTCGGGATCGGTCTGCCTGAGTTCCCGGGCCACAGACCGCGCCAGCTCGGAAAGGTCGACGTGCTGCGTGCGCAGTTCGGCCCGGCTCTGCTGCGCCATCGACAGCAGGTCGTTGATCAGCAGCCCCATGCGGCGTGCGCTGCTCTGGATGCGCTTGAGCGCGTCCAGCCCGTCGTCGCTGAGCTTGTCCGCATCGCTCTCCTGCAGCAGGGTCGCAAAGCCATGGATGCTGCGCAGCGGCGTGCGCAGGTCGTGCGAGACCGAATAGGTGAAGGACTCCAGGTCGCGGTTGAGCATGGTCAGCTCGCGCGTGCGCGATTTCACCCGCCGGTCCAGCTCGGTGTTGAGCCGCTCCAGCGCAAGCTGTGCCTCGCGCAACTCGGTGATGTCCTGCAGGGTGCCGCTGTAGCTCGTTCCCTTGGCGACCGGATCGGTCTGCGCGAGCAGGCGCACCCAGCGCACGCTGCCGTCGGCGAGCACGATGCGGTGCACCTCGTCGAGGTCGGTGTGCGAGGCCCGCGACCGGGCAACGGCCGCTTCCAGCTGGCCACGGTCTTGCGGGTGCACGTGCTGCCAGTAGCCCTCGAAGCTCGGCCGGAACGTCGACGGGTCCCGACCGAAAATCCGGCAGATTTCCTGCGACCAGGTCGTCGCCCCGGTGTCCGGGTCGTAGGTCCAGTGCCCCACCCGTGCCAGGCGCTGCGCCTCTTCCATCTGCTGGCGGTTCACCCGCGCCTGTTCCTGCTGGCGCTCCAGGTTGTGCAGCAGCCAGCCGATCCAGCCCCCCGCAGCCAGCAGCGCCATCGAGAGCAGCGCCGTCAGCAGCAGCGCCTGCCGGCGCGTGTGCTCCAGCGGTGCCAGCACCGAGGCATGCGACAGGCCGACCACCACCACCACACGGCTGTTGGACAGACGCTGCCAGCCGAACAGGCGCGACACGCCATCGACCACACCATCGACCCGGAAAGTGCCCCGGCTTGCCTCGGGGTCCTGCAGAAAGGGGCGGTCTGGCGGCACCTTCTGGCCCATGGCAGAGGCGTTGTCCAGGCTGCGCGCCAGGAAGGCCCCGCCCGGGTGGACCAGGCTCACCAGATCGTTGCCCGACAGCGCCAGCCGGCCCAACAGCCGGGCCAGGTGCTCGGACGGCACATTGAAATGCACCGCACCCGCGAACACCCCGTCGCGGAACATGGGCCGCCCCACGATGACCAGCCACTCACCGGTGAGCCTCGAACGCACCGGCTCCCCCACCACCAGCCGGTCGCCGCCCTGGCGCAGCGCCTGGAAATGCGGCCGGTCACCGACAAAGGTGCCCGGGGCCACCCCCAGGTTGTTGTAGACCACCGTACCGCCCGCATCGATCACCGACAGGTGGGACACCAGCCCCCTGGGAAGGGTGGCGAGCACCTGCTGCTCGACCTCGTCGAACGCTTCGCGGGACTTGGGCCATGCCGTCCGCAGGCTCAGCAACCCCAGGTCCAGCACCGCGAGGCTGGTGTCCATCTGCCCGGCCATGGCGTCGGCCAGCTGCTGGCTGCGCAGCTGCGCGCGCTCGAGCACCTGATCGCGCAACTGACGCTGCAACTGCAGGCTCAGTCCCCAGAGCAGCAGCACGGCCAGCGCTGTGAACAGCGCCACGGCCGTGACCATGGAACGCAGGCGATAAATCAAGTCACCCCCTGTAGCGTCCGATGAAGACGGCTCCCCGGCTCTCGCGGCAGGTTGGGCCCACGGACATGTATCGATTTGTACTCTGTTTTTGCCGGTGCGGCGTCACCAGGTCGTCACGGGCGCCAACACCGGCGCCTCGGGCAGCGAAAAGTAGAACGCGGCACCCTGCCCCACCGCCCCCTCGCCGCGCACCTGCCCGCCGTGGCGGCGGACCACCCGGCTGACGGTGGCCAGGCCCACGCCCGAGCCCTCGAATTCGTGGTGGGCGTGCAGGCGCTTGAAGGGCTCGAACAGCTGGGGGGCATAGGCCATGTCAAAGCCCGCGCCGTTGTCGCGCACGCAGAAGGTCACCAGGCCATCGGCGCTGTGTTCGCGGGTCAGGCTGATGCGTGGCTGCGGCGTCTGCCCGGTGTACTTCCAGGCGTTGCCCAGCAGGTTCTGCAGCACCACCCGCATCAGGCCCGGATCGGCCATGGCCCGCAGGCCCGGCTGGATGTCCCAGTCCACCTCGCGCCCGGGCTCCGAGCGGTGCAACTCGGCCGCCAGCTGCAGCGCCATTTCGCTCAGGTCCACCAGCGCCAGGTCCATCTTGGCGCGGCCCAGGTGCGCCAGCGACAGCAGGTCGGTGATGAGCTGACCCATGCGGCGCGACCCGTCCTGGATGCGGCGCAGGTGCCGGCGACCGGCGTCGGAGAGCCGGTCCGACTCCTCCTCTTCCAGCACGCAGGCAAAGCCGTGGATGCTGCGCAACGGCGTGCGCAGGTCGTGCGAGACGCTGTAGGCGAACGCCTCCAGCTCGCGGTTGGCCTGGGCCAGTTCGCTGGTGCGCCGGCTCACGCGCGACTCCAGCTCATCGTTGAGCTGCTGCAGCGCCAGCTGCGCCTCGCGCACCTCGGTGATGTCCAGCACCGTGCCCCTGCTGCGCGCCGGGCGGTCGCCTTCGTATTCGGTCACGCCGCGCTCGCGCACGTACTTGATGCGCTCACCAGGCAGCACCAGCCGGTGCACCACGTTGTAGGTCCGGCGGTCACGGATCGAGCCGTCGAAGGCCTGTTTCACCATCGTCCGGTCGTCCGGATGCACCCACTCCAGGAAGCGTTCAAACGAGGGCCGCACCGTGGCCGGATCGACCTCGAAGATGCGGTAGACCTCGTCGGACCAGTGCAGCTGGCCCGTGGCCAGATCGCATTCCCAGCTGCCCAGACCCGCCAGCTGCTGCGCCTCCTTCAGCCCGGCCTCGCTGCGCGCCAGCGCGCGCTGGCTGCGCGCCATGCGCAGCTGGTCGCGCACGATCACGCCGCCAAAACCCAGCAGCAGCAGGGACAGGACCCCGGTCACCAGCAGGTTGCGCCACATCGCGGGCGCCAGCGGCGCCAGCACCGAGTCGTCGGCCAGGCCGACCGACACCACCAGCCCCGAATCGGGCAGCCGGTGCCAGCCGTAGGTGCGCGGCGCGTGGTCCATCACATCGTCGACCCGGTAGGTGCCGTGCATCAGCGCCGGCTGCGCGCGGTAGGGCCGGTCGGCGGGCACCAGTTTGCCCACGGACGCCTCGTTGGCCTCGCTGCGCGCGACGTAGCGGCCGTCGGCGTGCACCAGCGACACCACGTCCTGATCCGACAGTTCCAGCTTGCCCAGCTCGCGGGCGATGTAGGCCGACTCCACCACCAGGTAGACCACGCCGTCGAAGCGCCCCTGGCGCAGCACCGGCCGGTCCACCGCAAACACCCAGCGCCCGGTCAGGCGCGAACGCACCGTCGCCGACACCCGCATCAGGTCGGAGCCCAGGCGTGCCAACTGGAAGCTTTCGCGGTCGCCCACATAGCCCCCGTTGTCCAGCCCCAGGCTGTTGTAGACCAGGTGGCCACTGCCATCGGCCACCGACACGTGCGAGACCAGGCCCGGCGGCAGGCTGGCCAGCGCGTCCTTGGCCAGCAGGTCGAAACGCTCACGAGGCTCGCGCACCCAGTGTTCGCGCAACGTGCGAAGCGTGACGTCCATGGTGTTGAGGTGCGCCTGCACCTGCCCGGCCATCGCATCGGCCACCTGCAGGCTGCGCTGGTCGGCCTGCAACAGCACCTGCTCGCGCAACTGGTTCTGGGAGCGCAGCGACTGCCACCACAGCACCCCGGCCGCCACCACGGTGAACAACGCGACCAGCAGCGCAAAGGAGCGGGAAAGCGCCTTCAAGGCGACACCCTCACGCCACGATCCCGGCACCCCACGGGGCGCGCGGACGCAATGCACCAATCCACAACGACGATCTCTCTTTATATGTACGAACACCAACCCGGCGGCTGGCGAGCGGGGCCGATTCTGGTGCGCGAACCTTACGCGCAGCCGATATCAGCGCCCCCTACCGTTCATTTCGTCACGAAGTGGTGCAAGTTGAGTCCGTCTGTCAGGGCGCGGGCGTGCGGTCCACCATGTCGCGCATGCGCCGCCGCATCGCGCGGTCGCGCCGCTGTTCCTCGTTCCAGTCCTCGCGCACGCCGCGCCACAGCGCCAGCGCCATCAGCAGAATCACCACGGCAAACGGCAGCGCAAACACGATGGTCGCCGTCTGCACCGCCTTCACGCCACCGGCCAGCAGCAGACTGATGGCGATGCCCGAAACCAGCAAGCCCCAGACGATCTTCACCCGCGCGCCCGGGTTTTCCTGACCGCCGGTGCTCATCATGCCCAGCACCAGCGTGGCCGAATCTCCCGACGTCACGAAAAACACCAGCACCAGCACCGTGGCGACGCCACTCATCAACCCGCCCAGCGGCAGGTGGTCGAACATGGCGAACAGCCCGGTGGACACGTCGGCGCTCACCGCCTCGGCAATCGGCAGGCTCTGCATGATCTGCAGGTGCAGCGCCGTGCCGCCGAACACCGAGAACCACACGAACGCCGCCAGCGTGGGCGCCAGCACCGTGCCCAGCAGGAACTCGCGGATGGTGCGCCCACGCGAGACACGCGCGATGAACAGGCCCACGAACGGCGACCAGCTCACCCACCAGGCCCAGTAAAACACCGTCCAGCCGCCCACCCAGCCGCTGTCGCGGAAGGGCGTCATGCGCAGGCTCATGCGCACGAAGTCGCTCAGGTAGCTGCCCAACGTGTTGGTGAAGGTGTCGATGATCGCCACCGTCGGCCCCAGGGTGAACACCGCCAGCGCCAGCAGGCCCGCCACGATCAGGTTGAAGGTTGAAAGCCACTTGATGCCCCTGCTCACCCCGGTCACGGCCGAGGTCAGGAACAGCACCGTCGTGACCACGATGATGGCCACCTGCGCGGTGCTGTTCACCGGCACCCCCATCACCGCCGCCAGGCCGCTGTTGATCTGCAGTGCCCCCATGCCCAGCGAGGCCGCCACACCGAAGGCCGTGGCGATCACCGCCAACACGTTCACCACCGGGCCGAGCTTCTTCATCGGCGCCCAGGGCAGCGCTTCCACCGCCGTGCTCACCAGCGCAGAGCCGCCGTGGCGGAACTGGAAAAACGCGATCGCCAGCGCCACGATGCTGTACACCGCCCAGGGGTGCAGCCCCCAGTGGAAGAAGCTGTAGCGCATGGCCGCGTTGGCGGCCTCCGGCGTGTGGGCAGCAATGCCGGGTGGCGGTGCGCCATAGTGCGAGATCGGCTCGGCCACGCCCCAGAACACCAGGCCGATGCCCATGCCCGCGGCGAACAGCATGGCGAACCAGGCGCCAATGGAGAACTCCGGCTCGTCGTCCTCGCCGCCGAGCTTGAGATCGCCATAGCGGCTGACCGCGAGGATCAGCGCCATCACCACCAGGCCCAGCACCACCCAGAGGTAGAACCAACCGAAGTTGCGTGTGATGCCCGCCAGCGCGGTGTCGAACACGCCGCCCAGCGACGCGGGGGCAATGACACCCCACAGGACAATGGCCAGGATCAGACCGGCCGACACGATGAGTTGCATGAGATTTCTCCTCCGGAAAAACGGCCCGCCCTTCGGCTGCAACGCAGGACGACGGCACGGCACCGCCCAGGTGCGAGCCTGGGCGGTGCGGGTGCCGGCGCAGCCGGGGAATCAAGCCAGAAGACGGCGGCGGTCCGGCCCGATGTGACGGTGTCGCCCGGCCCGCCTGGCCCATGCGGGGCGCTTCGGGGCGGTGGCAGCGGTGCCATTGCAGCACGCTGAGCCGGGGCTGTCAGCAAGGACCGGCACCGCCAGCGCAAGGGGGGCGCCGGCCATGCCGTCATGAACGAGGGCCGTATTGTGCGCGGATGTTCTTCAGCGCGTGAGCCCGTGCTCACATACCTGAGTGGCCGGCACGGAGATGCGGCCCGCTCAGTGGCTGTGCCGGTGGTGCAGGTCCGGTGCGTGCGGGTGGCTGTGGCGCAGCGGGCTGTGGTGGTGCGGGTGGCTGTGTGCGCCCTGGGGCATCACCGGATGGGTGTGGTCGTGGTGGCCGTCGTCATGGGTGTGGGCGTGTTCGTGGTCCAGCGCCTCGTGCTCGTGGACATGCCTGTGGTCTTCGGCCAGGTGCACCAGCACCCCCGCCACCATCAGTGCCCCGCCGCCCAGCAACAGCAGGCTGGCCGAACGCTCGCCGAGCGCGAACGCGCCCAGCGCGCCGATGAAGGGCGCAAACGCGAACACCGAGCCGGTGCGGGCCGCGCCGAAGTGGCGCTGTGCCAGCAGGTAGAAGCGCAGGCTCAGACCGTAGCCCGTCGCGCCCACGGCCAGCAGCGCCGCAACCGCCGTCCACCCGGGCCGAGGCTCGCCCCAGACCAGCGCGATGCCGGTGGTGACGCTTGCGCCCAGCGCGGCCTTGGCCAGCACCACCTGCCCCGGGTCGCGGTCGGCGACGCCGCGCGAGAGCGTGTTGTCCACGCCCCAGGCCACCGTGGCCACGGCCACCGCCAGCAGGCCGAGCAACTGCACCTGGCCCGTGAGGCCCTGGTCGATCACCAGCAGCGCGCCGCCGGCCAGCAGCAGCGCCACCGCCGACTTCACCCGCCCGTCCAGCACCTCGCCGTACCAGCGCCAGGCCAGCACCGCCGTGAACACCGCTTCCAGCGTGAGCAGCAGCGAGGCACTGGCGCCGCTGGTGCGCTGCAGCCCCCAGGCCAGCGCCACCGGCCCCAGCACCGCGCCAGCCCCCACCATCGCCAGCAGACGCGGCCAGTCGCTGCGGCGCAGCGGCGCCTCCACCGCCGCGCCACGTCGCGTGAAGACCGCCACCAGCGCGGCGCCGCCGTACAGCAGCGCTGCGGTGGAAAACGGCCCCAGGCCCTGGCCGAAGCGCTGCACCAGCGGCGTGCTCAGGCCGAACAAGGTGGCGGCCAGCAGGGCCAGCAGGCCGCCGCGGAGGACGGGGGAGGTCGTCACGCCATGGCCCATGGCTTATTGCCCGGTGTAGTTGGCCGCGATGAAGTTGCCCGGCAGCGAGAAGAACATGTAGAGCGTCTTCTTGCTGGCGTCGCTGGCGGCCGGGTTCTGGAACACAACCTTCCACTCCTTGGCTTTTTTCCCATCCACCTGCTCCGGCTTGGCCGGCGTGATGGCCTTCCAGCTCGCATCCAGCTTGCCGGTTTTGACGAAGGAATCGCGCTGCTGAACGGCGCAGTTGCTCACCACCGCTTCGGTGGCTGGTTTGCTGCCATGGAAGTGGCAGCTGCTGCCGGCATCGGCCAGCGCGGGCAGCGGCGCGGCAAGGGTGGCGGACAGGGCGATGGCGGAGAGGATGTGTGCGGTTTTCATGATGGGATTCCTGTAGGAACAGTGTGGATCAAAGGGACGGAAAAGCGGCAGGGAAACGGGATCAAAGGCCATCGCGGCCCGCGTCGCGGGTGTTTTCGACATCGAGGTCCTCGTGCGCGTGGCGGTGTTCGGCGGCCGGGAAGCGGAAGCTGTCCGGATCGGCGTCGTGCTGGTAGCCGTGCAGCTGCATGAACAGCAGGTAGACCCCGGCGTAGAACAGCACAAGGTTGGCCATGTAGGCAAAGCGCTTGAACGAGGCCCGGTGGCGCCACAGCGCCAGCAGGCCGACCATCACCACCAGCGCGGCGATCTGGCCCAGCTCGACCCCCACGTTGAAGCTCAGGATGCGCCAGAGCATCTGCAGCGGGTCGTCGCCCAGCGGCAGCTGCTGCAGCCGGGTCGACAGGCCGAATCCGTGCAGCAGACCGAAGCCGAACACCATCCACAGCAGGTTGGGCGAGGCCATCTGGAAGTGCTTCTGGAAGCCGCCGTTGTTGTCGAAGGCCTTGTACATCACGCTCAGCGCGATGATGGCGTCGATCAGGTAATAGTTCCAGGTGATCTTGAAGAAGGTCGCGAAGATCAGCGTGATGCAGTGCCCCAGCGTGAACACCGAGACGAACTTCACCACGTCCTTGAAGGACGCCAGGAAGAACACCACGCCGAACAGGAACAGCAAGTGGTCGTAGCCGGTGAGCATGTGGCTGGCGCCCAGGCCAACGTACTGGAGGTAGCCGCCGTCCAGCATGCGCTGGCGGTCGGCCTCGGAAATCCCGTGGGCGAGGGCCACGAGCGGAGTGAGGGTCGCGAGCAGCGCCAAGGCGGCCCGACCCGGGGAGGGAAGGTTCATAAATATCCGGAAAAGAAGTGAGGCCACGCGACCCGCCGGCCGGCGGGTCGAACCCGAAACACCCCCAGGCGGGGGTTCAGGCGGCGGTCCGGGGCGGGCGCAGCAGCCCGTCGGGATCGGCGGACACCGGCAGCGCCTCACCGCCCACCGGGGGCGCCGCGGCCGGCAGGGCCGGCGGGGGCAGGACGGCGGCCACCGGGAGCCCCTGGGACTGCATGCCCTCGGCGGCGTGCGAGTGGTGAGGACCGTGTCCCCCGTCGTCCATCGCGCCGGCAACGAACAGGGTGGCATCCACCTCGTGGCCCTGCGTGTCATGGGGCGCGGGATGCTCGTGATGGCCGTGGTCAATGGCGTGGGCCACCTCGTGCGACAGGCGCTCGGCCTGCTCGGCCCGCTGCGCGGGCAGCGCCCACGCCACAGACTGCAGCAGGCTGAACAGCAGAAGCCAGGTGGTCAGGGCAGATTTCACGCGCCGGATTTTAGGAGTCAACTGCCGACCCCTGCCCCAGACAGGGCGACAAAGAACCACGATTTCTATAATCGCCCGATGTTCCGCCGGTGCCTCATCGCCCTGTTCGCCCTGCACTTCCTGCTGAGTCTGGGCGGCTTTACATTGCATGTGCCCTCGCCGGAACTCACCGAGTCCGCCCTGACCGCCGACGTCGACGGGCTGGGCTCCAGCGTGCAGCACGGGCTCACCGACGACGCGCCCGACATGCCCGACGGGCCGCTGCGCGCGCTCCCGGTGGTCCGGGTGTCCCATCCGCCGCTGCCGACCACGCCCTGGGTGTTCGGCTCCCGGGACGACCCGTTGCCCATGGGCCTCGACCGGCCGCCCCGGCGCTCCGCGCGCGCCTGACCGCGGGCGCGGCGTCCGGCCGCCCGCCCCTCTCCCTGCTCCCGTCCGCCCGCACGCCCGCACGCCCGCACGCCCGCGGGCGTGCCTCATGGAACCCATGCCTCATGGAAATTGCCTTGCTTTTTGCGCTCATCGTGCTCAATGGCCTGTTCGCCATGTCCGAGATCGCGCTCGTCACCGCCCGCAAAGCGCGGCTTCAGAAACTCATCGACGAAGGTGACGGCGCGGCGGTCGCCGCCGTGAAGCTGGGCGAAGACCCCACTCGCTTTCTCTCCACCATCCAGATCGGCATCACCTCCATCGGCGTGCTCAACGGCATCGTCGGCGAGGCGGCACTGGCCGGGCCGCTGGCGCACTGGCTCGTCTCACTGGGCGTGGCCGGGAACGTCGCCCAGCTCGGCGCCACCGGCCTGGTGGTGGTGCTGATCACCTACTTCTCCATCGTGGTCGGCGAGCTGGTGCCCAAGCGCATCGGCCAGTCCAACCCGGAAATGCTGGCCCGCTTCATGGCCCGCCCCATCAACGCCCTGGCCATCGCCACCAAGCCCTTCGTGCTGCTGCTGTCGGTCTCCACCAAGGCGCTGCTGCGCCTGCTGGGCATCAAGGACAACAGCGGCGCGGCGGTGACCGAGGAAGAGATCCACGCCATGCTCGAAGAAGGCACCAGCGCGGGCGTGATCGAGTCGCACGAGCACACCATGGTGCGCAACGTGTTCCGGCTGGACGACCGGCAGATCGGCTCGCTGATGGTGCCGCGCAGCGACGTGGTGGTGCTCGACCTGGACCAGAGCTTCGAGGTCAACATGGCGCGGGTCGAGGCCTCGGACCATGCGCGCTTCCCGGTGGTGCGCGGCGACATGAACCACGTGGCGGGGGTGGTGAACGCGCGCAAGTGGCTCTCGCAGGCGCTGCGCGGCGGTGAGCGCGAGCTGGCGAACCAGCCGCTGCAGGAGGCGCTGTACGTGCCCGAGACCATCACCGGCATGGAGCTGCTGGACAATTTCCGGCAGTCGGGCGGCCAGATGGCCTTCGTCATCGACGAGTACGGCGAGGTGCAGGGCATCGTCACGCTGCAGGACCTGATCGAGGCCATCACCGGCGAGTTCAGCCCGCGCGACCCGGAAACCTCGTGGGCGGTGCAGCGCGAGGACGGCAGCTGGCTGCTGGACGGCCACATCCCGGTGCCCGAGCTGAAGGACCGGCTGGGTCTGGACACCGTGCCCGACGAGCAGCGCGGCCGCTACCACACGCTCAGCGGCCTGATGATGCTGCTCACCGGCCGCCTGCCCCGGGAAGGCGACCAGGTGGAATGGGAACACTGGCGCTTCGAGATCGTGGACATGGACGGCCGCACCATCGACAAGGTGCTGGCCACGCGCCACGACCCGGACGCGCCGGAAGGCACCGACGAGGTGGTGGCGCCATGACCCGACGCACCCACACCGGGTCCGTGGCCGTGGCGGCGGCCCTGCTGCTGGCCGCCTGCGCCGAGGGCTACCCCGAGCGCTCCGAGGTCGTGACCCTGCACTACGGCATGGGGCAGACCGAGGCGATCAGGGCCATGAACCAGGTCGTCAAGGGCAAGCAGCAGAAGAGCCCGGCCCGCTTCGCCATGCTGGAGGACTGCGTGCTGGAGGTGCATGCGCGCCGCCCGCTGGACGGCCGCGAATCGCGGACACTGCCGCTCAGGGACGTGCGGGCGGTCGCCACCAGGACCCCGGACAGCGACAGCTACCGCGTCACGCTGCACCCACGCGGGTCCGGCGACCCGGGGCACACCGTGGTGCACGGCGTCCCGTGGACCACCGCCACGCAGATGAAGTGGCTGCTGGAGTACCTGCCCAGCACCTGCTGAGGCCATACTGCCTGCCGTGAAGACCTTCATTGCACAGCGCTGGCACGGCCTCGTCGGCTGGCGCACCCTGTTCTGGCGCGACCTGCTGGTCGTCGGCACCAGCCTGAACCTGCTCATGACCGGGCTGGCACTGGCGTTGCTGTCGCAGGACGCGCCCATCCAGTGGGTGCTGCTCGCACACCTGCTGCCGCTGCCCTACAACCTGCTGATCGTGTCCTCGATCTGGTCGGCACCGCAGCGGCCGAAGATCGTGCTGGGCGCAAGCGTGTTCTGGCTGGTGCTGTTCGTGGCCGTGTGAGTCGCCACCGGGCGCGACAATCCGGCGCATGCGAACCCTCCTGCTCTACCTCGCCACCGCACTCGCCGAGATCGTCGGCTGCTACCTGCCCTGGCTGTGGCTGCGGCAGGGTGCGCCGGTGTGGCTGCTGCTGCCGGCCGCCGCGAGCCTGGCCCTGTTCGCCTGGCTGCTGACGCTGCACGACACCGCCTCGGGGCGGGTGTATGCGGCC
This sequence comes from Hydrogenophaga pseudoflava, assembly GCF_004353865.1. Taxonomy (NCBI): domain Bacteria; kingdom Pseudomonadati; phylum Pseudomonadota; class Betaproteobacteria; order Burkholderiales; family Comamonadaceae; genus Hydrogenophaga; species Hydrogenophaga pseudoflava. The sequence goes on along the minus strand of NZ_CP037867.1, from coordinate 485,101 downwards.
TACGGCGGCGTCTACATCGGCGCGGCCATCGCCTGGCTGTGGGCGGTGGACGGCGTGCGGCCCACGGCCTGGGACGCGGCCGGCGCCGCCGTGGCGCTGGCGGGCATGGCCATCATTGCGTTCCAGCCGCGCTGAACCATGAAAAGAGCCCGCACATGAGTCCTCACACCCCCACCCGCGGGAAGCTCCCCGCCGCCATCTGGGTGCTGGGTTTCGTGAGCCTGCTGATGGACATCTCGTCCGAGATGATCCACAGCCTGCTGCCGCTGTTCATGGTGGGCACGCTGGGTGCCAGCGCGCTGGTGGTGGGCCTGGTGGAAGGGCTGGCCGAGGCCACGGCGCTGGTGGTCAAGGTGTTCTCGGGCGTGCTCAGCGACTGGTGGGGCAGGCGCAAGGGGCTGGCGGTGGCCGGCTACGCGCTGGGCGCGCTGAGCAAGCCGCTGTTCGCGCTGGCCCCGGGCATGGGCCTGGTGCTCACCGCGCGCCTGCTGGACCGCGTGGGCAAGGGCGTGCGCGGCGCGCCGCGCGACGCGCTGGTGGCCGACATCGCACCGCCGGACATGCGCGGCGCCGCCTTCGGCCTGCGCCAGTCGCTGGACACGGTGGGCGCCTTTCTCGGACCGCTGCTGGCGGTGGGCCTGATGCTGCTGTGGGCCAACGACTTCCGCGCCGTGTTCTGGGTGGCGGTGGTGCCGGGCCTGCTGGCGGTGGCGCTGCTGGTGGCCGGGGTGCGCGAGCCCGACCGCCCCGCGGGCCAGCGGCGCGACAACCCCATCCGCCGCGAGAACCTGCGCCGCCTGGGCGGCGGCTACTGGTGGGTCGTGGGCGTGGGCGCGGTGTTCACGCTGGCGCGTTTCAGCGAGGCCTTTCTGGTGCTGCGGGCCGAGCAGAGCGGTGTGCCGCTGGCCCTGGTGCCGCTGGTGATGGTGGCGATGAACGGTGTGTACGCGGCCTCGGCCTATCCCTTCGGCCGGCTGGCCGACCGCATGGACCACCGCACGCTGCTGGCGCTGGGCCTGGTGGTGCTGGTCGCGGCCGACCTGGTGCTGGCCAGCGGTACGCAGTGGTGGACGCTGCTGGCGGGTGTGGCGCTGTGGGGCGTTCACATGGGCATGACGCAGGGCCTGCTGGCGACCATGGTGGCCGACACCGCGCCGGCCGACCTGCGCGGCACGGCCTTCGGCTTCTTCAACCTGGTCAGCGGCGGGGCACTGCTGCTGGCCAGCGTGGTGGCCGGCCTGCTGTGGGACCGGCTGGGCGCCGAGTTCACCTTCCACGCGGGCGCGGTGTTCTGTGCGCTGGCGCTGGGCGGCCTGCTGCTTCAGCGCGGTGCGTCGCCCGGGCCGGCTTCCCGTATCTCGTAGCCTTCGGCCGCAGCCTCCCGAAGGCAGTCGGCGTCGGGTGCACACATCAGCACCGCAGCACCGTCGACGTAGAACTGCTGCACCTGCACGCCGTCGGCCCCGACCGCACGCCCGGTCTGGCGGATGGCGTCGAGCGAACCGTTCTGGGGATGCTCCAGAAACAGCTCGTTGAACACCCCCTGCTCGACGCCGTGCTCGAACATACCTTCGACCACGTGCAGCAGCCGGCCGTCGGCGGCGAAGTGCTGCAAACGGCCCCGGCCGTGCCAGCGACCGTCGCGCACAGGGCCGGTGTAGCGCAGGCGGCTGCGGTCGGCGCGCACGAACTCCTGGGTGCCGACGCCCTGGGCCAGGCCGTTGCGGCAGTCGCCGCTCCAGGTGGTGCTTTCGCCCGGCGGCGGGTCGGCCTCGGCGGTGATCCACATCGCGCAGCGGCCGTCGCGCGTGGGCAGGGTGTAGCCATTGGGGGCGGCGGCCTGGGCGCTGCCAAGGACTGCAAAAAGAAAAACCGCCAGAGCGGCCCGGGTGGTGTGGCGTTTCATGGGGACCCAGCCTGCGCGAGCAGGCCGCAGAGAAGCGCCGGATTATCCCGTTTCATCTTCAAGGCAGCCGGCCCCGCTACCATCGCCGCATGCACTTCTTCGACGCCGACGCCACCCGCTCCGCCCTGCCCTTCGACCGCCTCATCCCCGCCCTGCGCGAACGCTTCGCGGGCGGCTGCGAGGCGCCACCGCGCCATGTGCACGAGATCGTCAACCCGCTGGGCGAGGCCGGCCAGGACGCCGCCGGCCGGCGCGTGACCTCGCTGATCATGCCGGCCTGGATTCCGGGCAAGCACTACGGCGTGAAGATCGTCAACATCGCGCCCGGCAACGCGCGCCGCGGCCTGCCCGGCCTGCACGCCACCTACCTGCTGTTCGACGCGCGCACCGGCGTGCCGCTGGCGCAGATGGACGGCGACGTCATCACCGCGCGCCGCACCGCGGCGGCCTCGGCGCTGGCCGGTTCCTACCTCGCGCGCGAGGAGGCCAAGCACCTGGTGCTGGTGGGCGCGGGGCGCGTGGCGCGGCTGCTGCCCGCGGCCTGGAAGACCGTGCGCCCGATCGAACACGTCACCGTCTGGGCCCGCCGCGAGAGCGAGGCGAAGGCGCTGGCGGCGCAGCTCACGCGCGAAGGCTTCTCGGCCAGCGCCACCACCGACCTGCCCGGCGCCTGCGCCTCGGCCGACATCGTCAGCTGCGCCACCATGGCCAACGAACCGGTGGTGCGCGGCAGCTGGCTCGCGCCGGGCGCCCACCTGGACCTGATCGGCTCGTTCACCCCCGCGATGCGCGAGGCCGACGACGCCTGCTTCGAGCACGCACGGGTGTTCGTCGACACCGACGAGGCCCTGACCAAGAGCGGCGACCTGCTGGTGCCGATGCAGCACGGCGTCTTCAGCGCCAACGAGGTGCGCGGCACGCTGACCACGCTCTCGCGCGGGGTCGCCATCGGCCGCAAGAGCCCGGGCGAACGCACCGTGTTCAAGTCGGTCGGCAACGCGCTGGAGGACCTGGCCGCCGCCATCCTGGTGAGCGAGTCGCGCGGCTGAGGCCGCTGCCTTCTGCGCCCGCCCGCGCCGGCATCAGGGTCAAGCGCGCGACCGGACAATGCCGCGATGCACCCGAACCGCCCCCCCAACCGCCGGGATTTCCAGCTGGGCCTGGGCGCCGCGCTGCTGGCGCACGCCTGGCCCGCCGCCCACGCCCAGACGCCCCGCCCCGCCGCCTGCCCGCCCCTGCTGGCGCACCGCTTTCCGCGCCTGCAGGACGAGGCGCCGCAAGACCTCTGCCAGTACGCGGGCCAGGTGCTGCTGGTGGTGAACACCGCCAGCTACTGCGGCTTCACGAGGCAGTACGAAGGGCTGGAAGCGCTGCACGCGAAGTACGCGGCGCGCGGCCTGGTGGTGATGGGCTTTCCGTCCAACGACTTCGGCCAGCAGGAGCCGGGCGACGCGAAGCAGATCGCCGAGCTGTGCTTCAACACCTACGGCGTGAAGTTCCCGATGTTCGCCAAGACCGTGGTCAAGGGCGCCGGGCGCAATGCGTTCTACGAGCAGCTGGCCAAGGCCACCGGCGCCGTGCCGCGCTGGAACTTCCACAAGTACCTGGTGGCACGCGACGGCCAGACCGTGCGCAGCTTCGCCAGCGAGGTGGAGCCCGGCAGTGCACCGCTGATACAGGCGATCGAGGCGGCGCTCAAAACCGGCTGACCTGAGGCGGTTCAGTCGGGCGCGTCTTCGAGGGGCGGCAGCAGGTCGCCTCCTGGGTTCAACCGCGAAGCGCTGGCCTGCAGCCGCGCCATCAGTTCGCTGAACCGCCGGCGCTCCGCGTCGCTGAACGGGGAGAGCAGCTCGCGCTGGATCGCCGCGATGCGCGGGAACACCTCGCCATACACGCGCCGCCCCTCGTCGGTCAGGTACACGTGCACCTCGCGCCGGTCCGACGGCTTGGGTTCGCGCCGCAGCAGGCCCTTGTCCGCCAGGCTGGTGATGGCGCGCGAGGTGCGGGCGCGGTCGAGCATGGCGCGCACCGCCAGTTCGGACGACTGCACACCCTCCACGTCGGCCAGGCAGGACAGCACGCGCCACTCGCGCCGCGTGATGCCGTAGTCGCGCTCGCACATGCGCACCACCAGTGGCCCGGCCGTGGCGTGGATGCGGTAGAGGCGGTAGAGCAGCAGGTCGTTCTGCTGCTGCGGGTGCTGGAGCGGGTCGTCGGCGCTCATGGGTGGCGGGTCGGCAGAGGGCTCAGGGAAAACACCGGGAACGATTGATTTCTGCAATTGATTGTCGCTGCCTAGCATGCGGACCTGCAGCGGGGCAAACCCGTTTGACATACAACAAACCGGAGACACACCATGAACAAACGTTCCCTGCTGGGCGCTGCCGCGCTCGCCACCCTCTGTGTGCTGCCCCTGCCCGCGCTGGCGCAGGACAAGCCGCCCCTGAAGATCGTCGTGGGCTTTCCGCCCGGCGGTTCGGCCGACCTGCTCGCGCGCCTGCTGGCCGAGGGCCTGAAGAACGATTTCTCGTCCGTGATCGTGGAGAACAAGCCCGGCGCGGGCGGCCGCATCGCGCTCTCGCACGTCAAGCGCTCGCCCGCCGACGGCCAGACCGTGGTGCTGCTGCCCAGCGGGCCGATGGTGCTGTTCCCGCACGTCTACAAGAAGCTGGACTACGACGCGGTGGCCGACTTCACGCCGATCTCGCAGATCGCGCACTTCCAGTTCAGCGTGGTGGCCGGCCCGTCCGCAGGCGCCAAGAGCGTGGCCGAGATGCTGGCCAAGGCCAAGGCCACACCCGGCAGTGCCACCTACGGCACGCCCGGTTCAGGCACGCTGCCGCACTTCATGGGCGTGATGTTCGGCCAGAAGGCCGGCGCCGAGCTGACCCACGTGCCCTTCCAGGGCGGCGGCCCGGCCAACACGGCACTGCTGGGCGGTCACATCCAGTACAAGTTCGACGTGGTCACCGAGACCGCCGAACTGCACCGTTCGGGCAAGGTGCGCATCCTCGCCGTGACCGGCGCGCAGCGCGACCCGCAGGTGCCCGAGGTGCCCACGCTCAAGGAACAGGGCGTGGACATGGTGGCCACCGCCTGGTTCGCCATGTACGGCCCGGCCGGCCTCAAGCCCGAGGTGCGCGACGCGATCAGCGCCGCCGTGGCGAAGGCAGTGCGCACGCCCGCGCTGCGCGCCAGGCTCCTCGAGCAGGGCTACGAGCCGGTGGGCTCGACCCCGGCCGAACTGGCCGCCGCCCAGGCCGCCGACCTCAAGCGCTGGGAAGGCCCGATCAAGGCCACCGGCGTGCAGCTGGACTGACCTTCCCGTTTTTTTCTCAGGATTTCCATGAACCGCTTCCGTCGCCACACCGTGGCCGCGCTGGCCTGCGCGGCCCTCTTACCCTTCTCTGTCGCACACGCCCAGGCCCCGGCCTGGCCCGCCAAACCCGTCACCTTCGTCAACAACTTCCCGCCCGGCGGCCCGTCGGACCTGCTGGCGCGTTCGGTCGCCGCCGTGCTGCAGGCGGGCCTCAAGCAGCCCTTCGTGGTGGAGAACAAGGCCGGTGCCAGCGGCAACATTGGCGCGGCGCAGGTGGCCAAGGCCGCGCCCGACGGCCACACCGTGCTGGTCGGCATCGACACCACGTTCACCATCAACCCGCACCTGTACCCGACCATGCCGTTCAAGCCGGGGGATCTCAAACCGGTGGTGATCATGGCCTCGTCGGGCCTGCTGCTGGGGGTGAACCCCGGCACCGGCATCAAGAGCTTTGGCGACCTGCTGAGCCAGGGCCGCAGCAAGGGCCTGAACTTCAGTTCGGCCGGCAACGGCAGCCCGGGCCACCTGGCGGCGGCCACGCTCGGCAACAGCACGCCCGTCAAGGCCCTGCACGTGCCCTACCGCGGCAACACCCCGGCCGTGACCGCCATTCTCAGCGGCGAGGTGGACGGCGGCATCCTGGCCACGCCCGGCATGCTGCCGCATGTGCAGAGCGGCCGGATCACTGCGTTGGCCGTCACCAGCGCGCGCCGCTCGCAGCTGGCGCCGCAGCTGCCCACGGTGGCCGAGCTGGGCTTCAAGGCGCTCGAATCCGAGGTGCTGTACCTGGTGATGGTGCCCGCCGCCACGCCCGACGCCGTGGTGCAGGCCCTGGCCACGGGCATCACCGACGCGCTGCAGCGACCCGACGTGAAGGAGCGCATGAAGGGCCTGGACCTGTTCTTCGAAGGCCAGACCGGCGCCGCCGCGGCCCAGCGGCTGGCCGACCTGAACACGCGCTACGGCCAGATCGTGCGCGCCACCGGCATGAAGGCGGACTGAGATGAACCTGCCCCCACGCTCCCCCGCTGCGCGCGGTCCGCTGCCCCCCGAGGGGGGCGTCAGTGCCTTCGGGCGGCCGGGCGCCACTGACATGAAACGTCCCAACATCATCTACATCGTCAGCGACGACCTGGGCTACGCCGACCTGGGCTGCTACGGCGGCCGGCCCGCCGGCTTCGGCGCGGTGTCGCCGAACATCGACGCCCTGGCCGCCGGCGGCCTGCGCCTGACCGAGGGCTACAGCAACTCGCCCGTGTGTTCGCCCACGCGCTTTGCCATGGCCACCATGCGCTGGCAGTACCGGCTGCGCGGCGCGCTGGAAGAGCCCATCAACAGCCGCAGCAAGGGCAGCGACACGCTGGGCCTGCCCCCCGAGATCCCCACCCTGCCCTCGCTGCTGAAGGACGCCGGCTACCGCACCGCGCTGATCGGCAAATGGCACCTGGGCTACCCGCCGCACTTCGGCCCGCTGCGCTCGGGCTACGAGGAGTTCTTTGGCATCATGGCCGGCGGCGTGGACTACTTCACCCACTGCTCGTCGAATGGCGACCACGACCTCTACATTAACGACGACACCCACAAGGAGGTCGGTTACCTGACCGACGTGTTCTCGAACAAGGCGGTGGAGCATGTGAAGGCGCGCGCCGCCGAGGCCCGCGCCGGCACACCGTTCTTCCTGAGCCTGCACTACACCGCGCCGCACTGGCCCTGGGAGACGCGCGACGACGCGCACGTGGCGCCCGAGGTGGCGAAGAACCTGTTCCACCTGCACGGCGGCAGTGTCGAGGCCTACCGTCGCATGATCCACCACATGGACGAGGGCATCGGCTGGCTGGTTGCCGCGCTGCGCGAGGAAGGCCTGCTGGAGAACACGCTGATCGTCTTCACCAGCGACAACGGCGGCGAGCGCTTCAGTGACAACTGGCCGCTGGTGGGCGGCAAGATGGACCTGACCGAGGGCGGCATCCGCGTGCCCTGGATCGCCCACTGGCCGGCCGTGGTCCCGGCCGGTTCGGTGAGCGGACAACACTGCCTGACCATGGACTGGTCGGCCACCATGCTCGAACTCGGCGGCGGCCAGCCCCACCCCGACTACCCGCTGGACGGCGTGTCGCTGGCGGCGCTGCTGCACGACCCGGCCCACCGCTTCGAGCGGCCCATGGCCTGGCGCATGAACCACCGCGGCCAGCGCGCGCTGCGCGAGGGCGACTGGAAGTACCTGATGGTGGACGGCCACGAGTACCTGTTCAACATCGCCGCCGACGCGCGCGAACGCGCCAACCGCGCGCCGCTGGAACCGCAGCGCCTGGCCGACATGCGCCAGCGCTGGCTGGACTGGGACGCCAGCCTGCCGCCGATTCCGGCCGACGCCACGGTGAGTCTGGGCTACGGCGCCAAGGACATGCCCCAGCGCTGACCCACGGTTCGCCACCGCCCGGTAGCATCGGTGCTGGCCGACGGCTGGATCGGCCCCCGACGCAAGGAGCTGCACCATGTCCCGTCTGCCCACCTACTACGTCTCGCACGGCGGCGGCCCCTGGCCCTGGATGCGCGAGCAGACCGGCGGCCGCTACGACCGCCTCGAAGCCTCGCTGCAGGCCATGGCCAAGGCCCACGAAGGCCAGGTGCGCGCAATCCTGATGGTCACCGCGCACTGGGAGACGCCCGACTTCACGCTGTCGTCGTCGGCCCAGCCGGGCATGCTCTACGACTACTACGGCTTCCCGCCCCACACCTACCAGGTCCACTACCGCGCCCCCGGCTCGCCCGAGCTGGCGCAGCGCGCGCTGGAGTTGCTGCAGGCCGGCGGCGTGACGGCCCGCCTCAACCCCGAACGCGGCTTCGACCACGGCACCTTCTCCGCCCTGCAGGCCGCCTACCCCGAGGCGCAGATTCCGGTGGTGCAGCTCTCGGTGCTGCAGAGCTTCGACCCCGCCGCCCACATCGCCGCCGGCCGCCTGCTGGCGCCGCTGCGCGACGAAGGCGTGCTCATCATCGGCAGCGGCCTGAGCTACCACAACCTGCGCCTGCTCAACGCGGCCGGCACCGTGCCCTCGCAGCAGTTCGACGCCTGGCTGCAGCAGACACTGACCGCGGCCACACCCGACGAGCGCGAAGCGCAGCTGCTGCAATGGGAACAAGCGCCGTCGGCCCGCATCGCGCATGCGCGCGAAGACCACCTGATCCCGCTGATGGTGGCGGTGGGCGCGGCGCACAGCGACGCCGGCGCCTGCGTCTACCACGAGGACCTGTTCATGGGCGTGGTGGCGGCGTCGAGTTTCCGCTTCGGGGCGGTGGCGGCCGGCTGACGCGGGCGGCGCACGCCCACCGGCGCCTTCTCGCCCACCACGTCCACCACCCAGTCCACGAACACGCGCAGCTTCGCGCTCACGTACCGGTTCGGCGGGTACGCCAGGTACAGCGGCATCGGGTCAAAGCGCCAGCCATTGAACACGGGCACCAGCTCCCCGCGGGCCGCGTGTTCATCGGCCATGTAAGTGGGCAGCGACAAGACCCCCAGCCCGGCCAGGCCCGCCGCCAGATAGGCGTTGCCGTCGTCCAGCGCCAGCACATGGCGGCCCTGCACGGTGATGCGTTCGTCGTCACCGCGCTGCAGGGCGTAGGGCGGCACACGGCCGCTGCGCATGCTCATGAACCCCACGATGCGATGGTGCGAGTTCTCCAGGTCCTGGGGGTGTTCCGGCATGCCGTGGCGCTGAAGATAGGCGGGCGCTGCGTAGGCGCCGATCTGCAGCTCGCCCACCCGGCGCGCGACCAGCGACGGGTCGGTGATGTCGCCCCCGCGGATCACGCAGTCCACGCTGTCGCCGATCAGGTCCACCATGCGGTCGCTCACGCCCATGTCGATCTGAATGTCGGGGTACATCGCATGGAAGCCCGGCAGCGCGGGCACGAGCACGAAGCGCGCGAGCGGGCTGGGCACGTCCACGCGGAGCCGGCCGCGGGGTGAGGTCTTGGCGCTGGAGAGGCTGGTCTCGGCATCGTCCAGCTCGGCCAGCAGACGCACCACACGCTCGTAGTAGGCCGCTCCGTCGGCCGTCACCTGCACCTTGCGCGTGGTGCGGTGGAGCAGCTTCACGCGCAGGTGCGCCTCAAGCTGCTGGATGAGCTGGGTCACGCTGGTCTTGTTCAGGCGCAGCGTTTCGGCCGCCTTGGTGAAGCTGCCGGCCTCCACCACACGCGCAAATGCCTGCATGGCATCGAATCGGTCCATGGCGTTTCCCAGGGCCTCCGTGATTGTTCGGATTCCGCAAAAAGTGTTTGTGGTGGTGGCCGGTTGATGCGCGCGAGCGGCGTTCCTAGACTCCCCGACCTTCCCAACCATTGTTTCAGAAAGCCGATTCATGACCAGCCCACGCGACGTTGTTTTCCCTGCCGGCCGCCAGGCCTTGTACGAGCAGAACCGCTACTCGCCCGCCATCCGCTCCAACGGCTTTCTGTTCGTGTCAGGCCAGGTGGGCAGCCGGCCAGACGGATCGCCCGAGAGCGACCTGCCCACGCAGGTGCGCCTCGCCTTCCAGAACCTCAACAGCATCCTTGAAGCCGCAGGCTGCAGCTTCAAAGACGTCATCGACGTGACCGTGTTCATGGTGAACCCGGAGCAGAACTTCGAGGTGGCGTGGCCCGTGGTGCAAGAGCACTGGGGCGAGGCACCGCACCCCACACTCACCGGCATCGGCGTCACCTGGCTCTATGGCTTTCAGTTCGAGATCAAGGTGATCGCAAAGCTGCCTTCGTGAACTGCGGAGCAGGCTCTGTCGCTCAGGCCATCGACACGCCGCTAGACTGCTGCACAGGTAGCGGCCGCGATCCGTCGGGTTTTTCGAATCTGTTGAACCTGGTCAGGCTTCCGATCGAACGCGATACAGGGGTGATTTCAAATGGCTTTTGGAGGTGTCATGCGACATTGTTTAAAGACTGGCAAAAGTGTTGTCCTCCGCTTTGCGGGATAGATCACAAGTTAGGCGTCACAGGACATGCCGCAGGGCCATCCCATCCTCGCCGAGTTTCAACGCGCCCTCCAAGCGCACTACACCTGCTACATCATGGCGACGATGGGCATGAACTCGGCTCGCGCGGTCTACGCCAACGCGGCCCCCTCGAACCGCGTCTTCATTGGTCCACGAGACCCTTCAAAGCACCGTAAGCGCGCGGTCATCCCACCCTTGAAGGGATTGGTCTAAGCGGCAACGATGGTGTCCACCAAGCGATTTAGGTGGACACCATGAATGAAGCCAAGAAGAAGACCCGCCGGCGGCACAGCGCCGAGCTCAAGCAGCAGATCCTCAGTCAGTGCGCCGAGCCCGGCGCATCGGTGGCCAGCATCGCCTTGTCGCACGGCATCAACGCCAATGTCGTTCACAAATGGCGCCGCGGAGCGGGTGGCTCGCTGCCTGCACTGCAGGCCCCTGCATTCGTGCCGGTAGCTTTGCCGCCCGCGGCGTACGCGCCTGCACCAGACATCCGCATCGATCTGCGCCGTGGCGCCACCACCGTCTCGGTGACCTGGCCCCTGGCGGCGGCCGATCAGTGCGCCGTATGGATGCGAGAGCTGCTCAAGTGATCCGGGTGGATGCCCTGTGGCTGGCCACCGAGCCGCTGGACATGCGAGCGGGCACCGAGACGGCGCTGGCCCGTGTGGTGTTGGTCTTCGGCGCAGCGCGCCCGCACCACGCCTACCTGTTCGCCAATCGCCGCGCCAACCGCATGAAGGTGCTGGTGCACGACGGCATCGGTGTGTGGCTGGCAGCGCGGCGCCTGAACAGCGGCAAATTCGTCTGGCCGCGTGATACGGCAAGCACCGCCTCGCTCACCCGCGCCCAGTTCGATGCGCTGGTGCTGGGCCTACCCTGGCAGCGCCTAGCCGACGGTGGTGTCATCACCGTGGTCTGACTCTGAGGGGCAGACCAGGGCTTGCCAATTGGGGCATGCGCCAATGGTGCGGGTGTGCCAGTGCTGGCACAGTGAATGCCCATGGTGGTCGAGCCTCAATCCCTGCAGAGCCTGAGCGCAGAAGAGCTGCGTGAGCTGACCTCGCGCCTCATGACGCAGCTGCGCCACCAGAGCGCGCTGCTGGACAAACTCACGCACGAGAACGCGCTCTTGAAGCGCATGAAGTTCGCGGCCCAGTCCGAACGCTTCAACCCCGAACAGAAGAGCCTGCTCGAAGACGAGATCGAGGCCGACCTGGCGGCCGTGGCCACGGAGATTGACGCGCTACAGGAAGCGCAAGCGCCGGCCAAGCTGGAAGAGAAGAAGGTGCCCAAACGCGCCCCTCTTCCCGCCAACCTGCCGCGGCGCGAGATCCGCCACGAGCCCGACTCGACCACTTGCGCCTGCGGCTGTCAGATGAAGCGCGTGGGAGAGGACGTAGCCGAGAAGCTGGACTACGTGCCTGGCGTGTTCACGGTGGAGCGCCACATCCGGGGCAAGTGGGCCTGCGCGAAGTGCGAGACCATTCACCAGGTACCCGTCGATCCGCACATCATCGACAAAGGCATCCCCACCACCGGGCTGCTGGCGCAGGTGCTGGTGACCAAGTACGCCGATCACCTGCCGCTGTACCGTCAGGAAGCGATCTTCGGCCGCGCCGGTTTGGCGATTCCGCGCTCCACACTCGCTCAATGGGTGGGCTCATGCGGCGTGCAATTGCAGCCACTGGTCGATGCCATGAGACACGAGCTGCTGCAACACCGCGTGCTGCATGCCGACGAGACGCCGGTGTCCATGCTCAAACCGGGCAACGGAAAGACACATCGGGCCTACCTCTGGGCCTATGCCACGGGTGCCTTCGAGAACACCAAGGTGGTCGTCTACGACTTCTGCGAATCGCGCTCGGGCGAACATGCCCGGCGCTTCCTGGGTGACTGGAGAGGCAGCCTCACCTGTGACGACTTCAGCGGCTACAAGGCCTTGATCGCCAGTGGCGTGACCGAGGTTGGCTGCCTGGCGCACGCACGGCGCAAGTTCTTTGATCTGCACGCGGCGAACCAGAGCCAGATCGCAGAGTTCGCGCTCCAGCAGTTCGGCCGTGTCTACGAGATCGAGCGCGAGGTCAAGGAGCTCAGCGCCAATCAACGCCAAGTCATCCGGCAACAACAAGCGAAGCCGCTGCTCGATGCCCTGCACCAGTGGATGCTGCTGCAGCGCCAGAAGGTGCCCGAGGGTTCAGCGAGTGCCAAGGCGCTGGACTACAGCCTGCGGCGCTGGGAGGCTCTGACACGGTTCGTCCACGATGGGCAACTGCCCGTGGACAACAACTGGATCGAGAACCAGATCCGCCCGATTGCCATTGGTCGAAACAACTGGCTCTTCGCTGGCAGCCTGCGTGCGGGCCAGCGGGCGGCTGCCGTCATGAGCTTGATTCAGTCAGCGCGCATGAACGGGCATGACCCCTACGCCTACCTGCGCGATGTGATGGCAAGCCTGCCCATGCAGCGCGCCAGCCAGATCGGTGAGCTGCTGCCGCACCGTTGGCAGCCCATGAGCTGAGTCGCAGACTGGTAGCCTTGGGGCATGAGCAAGCCCAAGATTGCCAAGCGCTCCACCGTCGTGCAGCGCGTCTACCAACTGCACATCCAGCTCGAATACCTGGAGCCAGCGATTTGGCGCCGGCTCTGGGTGCCCGATACGGTGACGCTGGACAAACTTGATCGCGTCATTCAGACCGCCATGGGCTGGATGAACACGCACATGCATGCCTTCGACGTGAGCGCAGTGCGCTACGCGATACCCGACCCCGATTGGCCGTCCAGAGTCGAGACGAGGGATGAACGGGTGTTCGATCTCAGGGCGGTGCTTGCCGACGGCACCACCGAATTCATCTATACCTACGACTTTGGCGACGACTGGCGCCACCGGATCCATGTCGAGGCGGCCTTGGAGCCCGGCGCGAAGAACACTCGCCCGCTTTGCGTAGCCGGAGCCAACGCCTGTCCGCCTGAAGATGTGGGCGGGCCACCGGGCTACAGCGACTTCTTGCAGGCCATCGTCGATCCCGTGCATCCGGAGCACTTGCATCCGGAGCACTTGGCGATGTGGGAGTGGAACGGCGGGCCGTTCGACCCTGCAGGCTTCGACCTCAATGCCGTGAACGCCGGGATGCGCAAGCTGCGCCTATAGAGCCCCGTCAAGATGGGGCGGCCAGACGCTTACAAAGCACCGAGCGACTGCGAGCATGAGCCAGCTTGAGCTTCACTCCAAAATGAAGCCTGATGGCGAGTTTTCAGATGTTTTGGCAAAGGCGCTACTCGTTGAGATCTACTCTGAGTGGGAGGAGTACTTTCGCCCACGCTTTGCAACCGCCATCGGGACCGAGAAGAACATGGTTCGGTGCGATCTACTTGGTGACCTTCGCCAGATCCGAAACTGCATCGTTCATGATCGATCAACGCTCGCGACGAAACATACCAAGCTGACCACCCTGCGTTGGTCACTCAAACCGGGGCCCCTACTCGTCACTAAAGACATGTTCAGCACATTCGTTGATCAAGCGAACGACCTTGAAGTCACCGTCGAGCCGTAGCACGGTGACGCCTCGTATTCCCCAGCATCATCCCCACCCCCATGAAACCTCTGCCCTCTCTTTACCGCATGTCCACCCACTGGTTGTGGGCGCTCGGTCTCTGCGCAGGCCTCGCCGGTTGCGGGCCCGACACGGTGGGGGCGGCCGCCACGGCCGCCAAGCTGCAGGCCGACAGCGCAGAGCGCGCCCAGGCGCAGGCGGCGAAGCTCAAACAGGACCTGGAAGCCGCCGTCAAGGCGAGAGAAGCGTCGACCGCTGCGGCCGGTCAGTAGCGCGCGGGAGAGCGGTCGGACAGAGGCGCGGAGGCGGCCGCGCTATCAAAGCCCCGGCGCCGCCAGCACCCCGGTGAACGCCTCCACCTCCGGCCGCGCCCGCCCCTGCGGCGCCCGCGTCGGGGTGCCCAGGCTGACGAAGCAGATTGCGTGCTCCCCCGGGCCCAGGCCGAACAGTTCGCGCACCGCCCTGGACTTCAAGCCCTTGCCCGAGGTCAGCGCCGAGCCGTAGCCCAGCTCGGTGGCCATCAGCAGCAGGTTCTGCACCGCGCAGCCGGCCGAGAGGGTGCGCTCCAACACGTCCACCTCGGGGTCGCCGCGGTCGTCGTCCACCACCAGCAACAGCAGCTCGGGCGCGCGCTCGGCCTTCTCGCGCGCCTGCGCCTGCTGTTCGGCGGTGGCGTCGGGGTCGCGTTCGATCAGGGCCTGCGCCAGCGCGTCGCCCAGCCGCCCGCGCTGCGCTGTCGGGATGCGCACGAAGCGCCAGGGCAGCAGCTGGTTGTGGTCGGGTGCGGTGGCGGCGGCGGCCAGGCACTGGCGCAGCTGGTCTTCCGAAGGGCCCGGTTCCACCAGGCGTTTGGGCAGCGTGGTGCGCCGCGTCTGCATCAGCTCCAGCAAAGGGATCATTCAAGCACCTGTCCGTCGTGCTCCACATAGGGCAGGTAGGGGCCGGTGCCGCTGTGGTCCGACTCCGAGGCCGGCACGAAGGCGCCGCGCACCGCATCGAACACATGCACCTCGCCCTGTTCGATCACGTAGTGCCATCCGTGCAGCGTGAGGTGGCCGGCCTCGACGGCGCGGCGCACCATGGGGTAGTCCATCAGGCGCATCAGCTGCAGCACCACGGCGCGCTGCTCGGTGCGGCACAGCGCCTCGGGGCTGGGCTGCACCGGCAGCAGGGCCTCGTCGGCCAGCCGCAGCCAGGCCTTGAGGGCCACCGCCTCTTCCGGTGCGCCTTCGTAGGCGGTGCGGATGGCGCCGCAGTGGCTGTGGCCGCAGACGATGATGCGTTCGACCTTGAGGCCGAGCACCGCGAACTCGATCGCCGCCATCGTTCCATGCAGCCCGTGCGACTGGTCGTAGGGCGGCACGAAGGCGCCCACGTTGCGCACGATGAACAGGTCGCCCGGGGCGGCACCCGTCAGCAGGTAGGGCACCAGGCGCGAGTCGCTGCAACCGATGAACAGGGTCTTGGGGTGCTGGCCCTGCGCCACCAGGTCCTGAAAGCGCTGCTGGTGGCGGGGGAAGTAGTCCTCGTGGAAATCGCGCAGGCGCAGCAGGAGGTCGTCGGGCATGGCGGTCTCCGGCTCAGCGCGTCACTGCACCAGGGGCGAGTCCGCACCTTCGAGTTCGATGCCTTCCACCTTGGCCTGCCCCACCAGCAGCCGCATGTACTGCCGCAGCGCGGTCGCGCGCGACTGGTGCTGCAGGCGCTGGCGGATCGCGTCGGCCACCTCTTCGTAGGCGGGCAGGGTGCCCTTCTTGCGGCCCAGCACCTCGATGATGTGCAGGCCGAAGCGCGTGTGCACCAGGCGCGGGTGCACGCCCATGCCCCAGCGTGAGTCGCTCTGGAAGAACAGCTCGTTGGCCAGTTCGGGCGCACAGTCTTCGGGCGTGACCCAGCCCAGGTCGCCGCCTTCGGCGCTGGACGGGCAGTTGGACAGCTCGGCCGCCAGCTGCTCGAAGCGGCCGGGCGGCACGTCCTTGCGGATCAGTTCCAGCAGCGCGGCTTCGGCGCGCTGCGTCAGCGCGTGCACGTTCACACCCGGCGTGACGGCGAACAGGATGTGCCGCACATGCAGTGCCTGGCCAACGATGAAGTGGTTCTTGTTGGCTTCGTAGTAGCGCTGGCACTCGTCGTCGGTCGGATCGGGCGAGACGACCTCGTCGTCGGTCATGGCCTCGATCACGTGGCGCTCGGCCTCGTTGAGCGTGGGCGCCACCAGCCCGCTGAAGCGGGGCAACAGGCCCTGGTGCACCGCGCGCTGGCGCAGCAGTTCGGTGTAGGCGCGCTCGCGCAGGGTCTCGGCGTCCAGTGCCTCGCCCGGCTCGTGCAGCGCGATGCCGTTGATGCTGGCGGGCACGATCTGCATCTGGCCGGAGCAGGCGCAGTGCGCGCTGCCGCAGCCTTGGGAGGTGCTGTCGCTCATGGTCATTCCTTGTTGCATGTTCAGCGACCCCGCTGGCTCAGGGGTTGCTGGGGCGTCATGCCGACGCGGCGACTGCGCACCACCTGGTAGGGGCGCGTGATGTAGGCCAGCGTGCCGAAGCCGCTCCACACGTGCACCAGGCGGGTGAACGGGAAGATCAGGAAGATGCTCATGCCCAGAAACATGTGGGCCTTGAACACCCAGCTGGCATCGGCGATCAGCTCGGCCGCGCCACCGCGGAAGGTGACGATGCGCTGCGCCCATTCGGCCAGCAGCATCATCATGCCGCCGTCCAGGTGCTGGGCCGACAGCGGGATGGTGGCCAGGCCCAGCGCGAACTGCGCCCACAGCAACCACAGCAGCACGATGTCACTCGTCTTGCTGGTGGCGCGGATGCGCGCGTCCGACAGGCGGCGGTGCAGCAACAGGCTCACGCCGATGAAGCCGAACAGGCCGAACAGGCCGCCCGAGACCATGGCCATGAGCTGCTTGGCGCCCGCGGTCATGAAGGGCTCGTACACCGCGTGCGGCGTGAGCATGCCCACCGTGTGGCCGAAGAACAGGAACAGGATGCCGACGTGGAACAGGTTGCTGCCCCAGCGCAGCTGTCCCTTGCGCAGCAGCTGCGACGAATCGCTCTTCCAGCTGTACTGGTCGCGGTCGAAGCGGATCAGGCTGCCCAGCAAAAAGACAGTGAGCGCGATGTACGGATAGATGCCAAAGACGAAGTTGTGGAAGCCGTTCATGCTGCGACTCCTTGAGAAGCGTTGGATTTCTGGCGGACGATGTGGATGGGCTGTGCCTGGCCGGGCCGGTTCTGGCCGCGGGTGGCGCAGCCGTCGAAGGCCTCGGGCTCTGCCCAGGCCTCGTCGAGCGCCTCGTCGGCCTTGAAGGGCACGGCCTCGGCCTTCTGGCCGGCCAGCTCCAGCACGGCGGCGACGACGGCGGCGTAGGGGCTCTCGCGCTTGAGCAGGGCGCTGAAGATGGCGTTCAGGATGTGCGCCACCTCACCGAGGAAGGCCTTGGCCAGCGCGGGCGGCTGGGTGGAGGCGAACTCCAGCACCACGCCCAGGTGGTCGGGCAGTTCCTCGGGGCCGAGGTAGAGGCCGGCCTTCTCGTAGGTCTGCACCAGGTCGATCATGGCCGGGCCGCGGTCGCGCGAGTCGCCGTGCACATGTTCGAACAAATGCAGCGAGGTGGCGCGGCCACGGTCGAAGGTCTCGACGTAGCGGGCTTCCACCTCCAGCGGGTCGCGGCGCACCAGGTCGGCGGCCAGCGCGCGCAGCTCGGCGCGGCGCGCGGCGGGCACCGCGGCCTCTTCGTCGATGGCCGCGATCAGCGGCGCCAGCTCGCTGCGCAGCTGCGCATCGGGGTAGGCCAGCAGGCGCGCCAGCGCGCGCAGGGAATAGCGGGTGTTCTTCATGGCGTTTCCTTTCAGACCACCGACTGGATCGGGATGGTGCGGCGCTTGCTGCCACCGAACAGGCTGGTTTCCGAGGCGCCGTCCGAGCAGCCGTTACCGAACGAGAAGCCGCAGCCACCGCGCAGGTCGAAGGCGTTTTCGGCGTACTCGCGGTGCGAACTGGGAATGACGAAGCGGTCTTCGTAGTTGGCAATGGCCATGATCTGGTACATCTCCTCGACCTCGGCGCGACTCAGGCCGGTCTGCTCCAGCACCTTGAGGTTCTCCACGCCGTCCACGTGCTTGCCGCGCTGGTAGGCGCGCATGGCCAGCATGCGTTCGAGCGCGCGCACCA
The DNA here is from genome assembly GCF_004353865.1 of Hydrogenophaga pseudoflava. Classification (NCBI taxonomy): domain Bacteria; kingdom Pseudomonadati; phylum Pseudomonadota; class Betaproteobacteria; order Burkholderiales; family Comamonadaceae; genus Hydrogenophaga; species Hydrogenophaga pseudoflava. Next base: position 467,149 of record NZ_CP037867.1, on the reverse strand, counting down.
CCGGCGCGGTGTCGCCCGCGGTCAGCAGGTTGGCCAGGTACTGCAGCGGAATGCGCATCTGGCTGAAGTCGGGCAGCTCGCCGTTGGCACCGATCTGGCCGGCGTTGGCGGCGGCGCTGATCGGCGAGAGCGGCGGCACGTACCAGACCATGGGCAGGGTGCGGTACTCGGGGTGCAGCGGCAGCGCGATCTTCCAGTCGATGGCCATCTTGTAGACCGGGCTCTTGCGCGCGCCTTCGAGCCAGCTCTCGGGGATGCCGTCGGCACGGGCCTGCTCGATCACGGCCGGGTCGTTGGGGTCGAGGAACAGGTCGAGCTGGGCCTGGTAGAGGTCCTTCTCGTCGGGCACGCTGGCGGCCTCGGCGATGCGGTCGGCGTCGTACAGCACCACACCCAGGTAGCGGATGCGGCCCACGCAGGTTTCACTGCACACGGTGGGCTGGCCGGCCTCGATGCGCGGGTAGCAGAAGATGCACTTCTCGGCCTTGCCGGTCTGCCAGTTGTAGTAGATCTTCTTGTAGGGGCAGCCGCTGACGCACATGCGCCAGCCGCGGCACTTGTCCTGGTCGATCAGGACGATGCCGTCGTCCTCGCGCTTGTAGATCGAGCCCGAGGGGCACGATGCCACGCACGCCGGGTTGAGGCAGTGCTCGCACAGGCGCGGCAGGTACATCATGAAGGTGTTCTCGAACTGGCCGACCATGTCCTTCTGGACCTGCTCGAAGTTCGCGAGGTTGGCGTCCGCGCTGCGCTTGCTGAACTCGCCGCCCAGGATTTCTTCCCAGTTCGGGCCCCACTCGATCTTCTCCATGCGCTGGCCGGTGATCAGGCTGCGCGGCCGTGCGGTGGGCGCGGCCTTCACCTCGGGCGCCGACTGCAGATGGTCGTAGTCGAAGGTGAAGGGTTCGTAGTAGTCGTCGATCTGCGGCAGGTTGGGGTTGCTGAAGATCTTCATCAGCAGCGACCACTTGCCACCCTGCTTGGGCACGATGGAACCGTCGGCCTTGCGGACCCAGCCACCGTTCCACTTGTCCTGGTTCTCCCACTCCTTGGGGTAACCGATGCCGGGCTTGGTCTCCACGTTGTTGAACCAGGCGTATTCCACGCCGGGGCGGCTGGTCCAGACGTTCTTGCAGGTGACCGAACAGGTGTGGCAACCGATGCACTTGTCCAGGTTCAGCACCATCGCGATTTGGGCACGTACTTTCATCTTGTTTTCTCCTGTGCTGATCAAGCCTGGACCGTGTCGTTGCCTTCGCCGTCGAGCCAGTCGATCTTGCGCATCTTGCGCACGATGACGAACTCGTCGCGGTTGGTGCCGATGGTTCCGTAGTAGTTGAAGCCGTAGCTGAACTGCGCGTAGCCGCCGATCATGTGGGTCGGTTTGGTCACGATGCGGGTGACCGAGTTGTGGATGCCGCCGCGGGTGTTGGTGATCTCGGCACCGGGGGTGTTGATGATCTTTTCCTGCGCGTGGTACATGAGCACCATGCCCGGGTTCACGCGCTGGCTCACCACCGCGCGCGCCGCGATGGCGCCGTTGGTGTTGAACAGCTCGACCCAGTCGTTGTCTTCGATGCCGGCGTTCTTCGCGTCGTCCTCGCTCAGCCAGATCACCGGGCCGCCGCGGTTGAGTGTGAGCATGTGCAGGTTGTCGCTGTACGTGCTGTGGATGCCCCACTTCTGGTGCGGCGTGATGAAGTTGAGGCTGATCTCCTTGTTGCCGTTGGGACGGCGGTCGATCATGTCGCCCACGGTCTTGAGGTCGACCGGCGGGCGGTAGCTGGAGAGGCCCTCACCGAAGGCGAGCATCCAGGGGTGGTCCAGGTAGAACTGCTGGCGACCGGTGAGGGTGCGCCATGGGATCAGCTCGTGCACGTTGGTGTAACCGGCGTTGTACGAGACCTTTTCCGATTCGAGGCCGGACCAGGTGGGCGAAGAAATGATCTTGCGCGGCTGGGCCTGGATGTCGCGGAAGCGGATCTTCTCGTCCTCGCGGTGCAGGGCCAGGTGGGTGTGATCGCGGCCGGTGATCTTGGACAGCGCCTCCCAGGCCTTCACGGCCACGTGGCCGTTGGTCTCGGGCGCCAGCTGCAGCACCACCTCGCAGGCGTCGATGTCGCTGTCGATGCGGGCCAGGCCCTTGGCCGCACCCTCGGTGTGCACGGTGCCGTTGAGTTCCTTGAGCTGGCCGACCTCGGTCTGGGTGTTCCAGCCGATGCCCTTGCCGCCGTTGCCCACCTTGTCCATCAGCGGGCCCAGGGCGGTGAAACGGGCGTAGGTGTTGGGGTAGTCGCGCTCGACCACCGAGATGCTCGGAGCGGTGACGCCCGGGATCAGGTCGCACTCGCCCTTCTTCCATTCCCTCACGTCAAAGGGCTGGGCCAGTTCGGCCGCGGTGTCGTGCATCAGCGGCGTGAGCATGAGTTCCTTCTCGACGCCCAGGTGGCCGACGCAGACCTCGCTGTAGGCCTTTGCGAAGCCCTTGTAGATCTCCCAGTCGCTCTTGCTCTGCCAGGCCGGGTCCACCGCGGTGGACAGCGGGTGGATGAAGGGGTGCATGTCGCTGGTGTTGAGGTCGTTCTTCTCGTACCAGGTGGCGGTGGGCAGCACGATGTCCGAATACAGGCAGGTGGTGCTCATGCGGAAGTCCAGCGTGACCACCAGGTCCAGCTTGCCTTCGGGCGCCTGGGCGTGCCACTCGACTTCAGTCGGTTTCGCATCGTTGGGCCCCAGGTCCTTGCCCTGCACGCCGTGGGTGGTGCCCAGCAGGTGCTTGAGGAAGTACTCGTGGCCCTTGCCGCTGGAGCCCAGGATGTTGGAGCGCCAGACGAACATGTTGCGCGGCCAGTTGGCCGGGTGGTCCGGGTCCTCGCAGCTCATCTTCAGCGAGCCGTCCTTGAGCGCCTTGACCGCGTAGTCCTTGGGGTCCATGCCGACGGCGGTGGCGTCTTTCACCACCTGCATCGGGTTGGTCTGCAGCTGCGGTGCGCTGGGCAGCCAGCCCATGCGCTCGGCGCGCACGTTGTAGTCGATCAGGCTGCCGCCGAACTTCGATTTGTCGGCCAGCGGCGAGAGGATCTCGTCCACGCCCAGCTTCTCGTAGCGCCACTGGTCGGTGTGGGCGTAGAAGAAGCTGGTGGAGTTCATCTGGCGCGGCGGACGCACCCAGTCCAGCGCGAAGGCCAGCGCGGTCCAGCCGGTCTGCGGGCGCAGCTTTTCCTGGCCCACGTAGTGCGCCCAGCCGCCGCCGCTCTGGCCGATGCAGCCGCACATCATCAGCATGTTGATGATGCCGCGGTAGTTCATGTCGCTGTGGTACCAGTGGTTCATGGCCGCGCCGATGATGACCATGGACTTGCCCTTGGTCTTGTCGGCGTTGTCGGCGAACTGGCGCGCCACGGCGATCACCTGGTCGCGCTTGACGCCGGTGATCTTCTCTTGCCAGGCGGGCGTGTAGGGCGTGTCCTGGTCGTAGCTGGTGGCGCCGGTGTCGCCCGGCAGGCCACGGTTCACGCCGTAGTTGGCGACCGTCAGGTCGAACACGGTGGCGACCAGCGCGTAGCGCTCTTCACCGGCCTTGCCCAGCTTGATGCGGCGCACCGGCACCTGGCGCACCAGCACGTCGTCGGTGGCGCTGGCCTGCTTGTTGGCGGTGAAGTTGGGGGTGTCGATACCGCCGAAATACGGGAAGGCGACCTCGCCCACTTCGTATTCGCTGCCCTCGCCTTCCATCAGGCTGAGCTTGAGCTTGACCTGCTCGTCGCCGCGCGCTTCCTTGTCTTCCAGGTTCCACTTGCCGGCGTCGGTGCGGCCTTCGGCGCCCCAGCGGAAACCGATGGAGCCGTTGGGCAGCACGACCTTGTCGTCCTGGTCGATGGCGACCGTCTTCCAGTCGGGGTTGTTGGCCTGGCCCAGCTTGCCGTTGAAGTCGCTGGCGCGCAGGTAGCGGCCGGGCACGACCACCTTGCGGCCGTCGGGCAGCGTGCGCTCTTCGAGCTGCACCAGGTTGGGCATGTCGGTGTAGCGGCGCACGTAGTCGTCGAAGTACGACGAGCGCTTGTCGAAATAGAACTCCTTGAGGATCACGTGGCCCATGGCCATGGCAATCGCCGCGTCCGTGCCCTGCTTGGGGTGCATCCAGAGGTCGCAGAGCTTGCTGATCTCGGCGTAGTCGGGCGTGATCGCCACGGTCTTCGCACCCTTGTAGCGGACTTCGGTGAAGAAGTGGGCGTCGGGCGTGCGGGTCTGGGGCACGTTGGAGCCCCAGGCGATGATGTAGGTGGAGTTGTACCAGTCGGCCGATTCGGGCACGTCGGTCTGTTCGCCCCAGACCTGCGGGCTGGCCGGCGGCAGGTCGCAGTACCAGTCGTAGAAGCTCATGCACACGCCGCCGATGAGCGAGAGATAGCGCGAGCCGGCGGCGTAGCTGATCATGGACATGGCCGGGATGGGCGAGAAGCCGATCACACGGTCCGGGCCGTACTTCTTGGCGGTGTAGACGTTGGCGGCGGCCACCAGCTGGTTCACTTCGTCCCAGGTGCTGCGCACCATGCCGCCCAGGCCGCGCTGCTGCTGCCATTCGCGTCGGGCATCCTGGTTCTCGACAATGGCGGCCCAGGCGTCCACCGGGCTCCTGGCCACGGCCAGCGCGGCGCGCCAGTGCTGCAGCAGCTTGCCGCGCACCATCGGGTACTTCACGCGGTTGGCGGAGTACAGGTACCAGCTGTAGGACGCGCCACGGGCGCAGCCGCGCGGCTCGTGGTTGGGCAGGTCGGCGCGGGTGCGCGGGTAGTCGGTCTGCTGGGTTTCCCAGGTGACGATGCCACCCTTGACATAGATCTTCCACGAGCAGGAGCCCGTGCAGTTCACGCCGTGGGTGGAGCGCACGATCTTGTCGTGCGCCCAGCGGTCGCGGTAGGCGTCTTCCCAGGTGCGGTCCTCGCCGGTGGTGATGCCGTGCGAACCGGAGAAGCTTTCAGTGGGAGCCGTGAAATGGCTCAGGCGGTCGAGGAAGTGACTCATCGTGGGGGTCTCCGAAAAAAGCGTGTCTTGGGGGCGCTCAGGGGTTCTTGATCTCGGCACCCTTGCGCAGGTAGAACCACCAGTTCAGCACCAGGCACAGGGCGTAGAAGACGGCGAAGCCGTAGAAGGCGAGCTGCGGGGTGCCGGCCTTGATGTACTGGCCGATCAGCACCGGCGCGATGAAGGCGCCGTAGGCGGCGACCGCCGAGGTCCATCCCAGCACGGGGCCGGCCTGGGCGCGGTCGAAGATCACGCCGATGGTGCGGAAGGTGGAGCCGTTGCCGATGCCGCTGGCGAAGAACAGCACCATGAACAGGCCCAGGAACATCGGGAAGTACTGCTCGGGCGTGGCCGAGCTGTAGGCCTGCATCATCACGTAGCCCACGGCCACAGCGGCGGCGGCCATGACCGCGGTGATCACCTGGGTCACGATGGAGCCGCCGATCTTGTCGCTGATCCAGCCGCCGATGGGCCGCACCGCGGCGCCGACGAAGGGGCCGATCCAAGCGTAGGTGAGGGCCGAGGGGGCGTTGGGGTTCTTCAGCGTGTGCTGCATGACGCCGGCCGCGTCGGGGATGTGCTGGAAGCCGAAGATCACCGTGATGGCCAGGGGCAGCGCCATCGAGAAGCCGATGAAGGAACCGAAGGTGACGATGTAGAGCGCGGTCAGCGACCAGGTGTGCTTGTTGCTGAAGATGGCGAACTGCTTCTTCACGCCTTCCTTCATCTCGCCGAAGGCGGCCAGGCGCATCACGGCCAGCGCCATCACGATGTCCAGCGGGATCGCGACCCACATGCTCAGCACGCCCAGGCCGGTGGGCTTGGGCAGGTAGAGCCAGAGCATGAACACCGTGGGCACGAAGGCCAGGGTGTAGAGGTAGGTGATCTTGGCGAACGCGACGATCGGGCCGCCGGTGTTGGGCGAGACGGTCTTGAGGTTGCTCATGCCGAACCAGCACAGCGCGCCCAGCGGCACCAGCGAGAACACCCAGGCGAAGCCGGCGTTCTGTACCCAGGTCGGTGTGCCGGCGGCGATCTTGCCGAACAGCCAGCCGCTGTCCTTCACCAGCGTCATGGGCTCACCGCCGAAGGCGCCCAGCAGCGGCAGCGTCATGACCACAGGGATCACGATCTGCATCGTGGTCACGCCGAAGTTGCCCAGGCCGGCGTTCAGGCCCAGCGCCGTGCCCTGCAGGCGCTTGGGGAAGAAGGTGCTGATGTTGGACATCGAGCTGGCGAAGTTGCCGCCGCCCACGCCCGACCACAGGGCCATCAGCTGGAAGGACCACAGCGGCCACTCGGGGTGCTGCAGCACGATGCCGGTACCGATCGCCGGGGCCAGCAGCATCGAGGTGGTCAGGAAGATGGTGTTGCGGCCACCGGCCAGGCGGATCAGGAAGGATGCCGGGATGCGCATGGTGGCGCCGGAGATGCCCGCGATGGCGGTCAGCGTGAACAGCTCGGCCTGGGTGAAGGGGAAGCCCAGGTTGAGCATCTGCACGGTGATGATCCCCCACATGCCCCAGACCGCGAAGCCGCACAGCAGGGCGGGGATCGAGATCCAGAGGTTGCGGTAGGCGATCTTGCTGCCGGTGGTGGCCCAGAAGCCCTCGTCTTCGGGACGCCAGTCCTGCACATCCGCGCCCGTGGGCGCGCCGGGGGAGGCGATGGGTTTGGTATGGGTGTTCATGGGGATGACCCGAGGTGATCAGTTCTGCAGGGAGAAGGACTTGGCGTTGGTGCCCATGACCTCGGTCTGGCGGACCTCGGTCCAGTACATCCAGATCAGCGAGACCCAGACCACGCCGTACATCAGCATGAAGGCGCTGGAACGAATGCCGGTGAGGTCCATCAGAACGCCGAACAGGATCGGCAGCACGAAGCCGCCCAGGCCGCCAGCCAGGCCGACGATGCCGCTGATGGCGCCGATGTTCTTGGGGTAGTCGTCGCTGATGTACTTGAAGACGCTGGCCTTGCCGAAGGCCCAGGCCACGCCCAGGATCGCCATCAGGCCGGTGAAGGTGTAAACGTTCAGGCCGATGTGGAAGGTGGTCGGGCCGTTGACGGTCTGCACGGTGAAGTCGGTCTGCGGGTAGCTCAGCAGGAACAGGCAGATCCAGCTCACCCACAGCACCCACCAGGTGACCTTGTGCGCGCCGTACTTGTCGGAGAGCACGCCGCCGATGGCGCGCAGCACGCCGCCGGGCAGCGAGAAGCAGGCGGCCAGCAGCGCGGCCACGCGGATGTCCAGGCCGTATTCGCCGACGTAGTACTGCACCATCCAGAGCGCCAGCGCCACGTAGCCGCCGAACACGATGCTGTAGTACTGGCAGTACTTGAGCACCTTGGGGTCCTTGAGCGCCTGCAGCTGGTCGCTGAACTTCACGTTGCTGGGCACCAGGTGGGCGGGGTCGCTGTGGCTGAACAGCCAGAACAGCACCAGGGTGCCGAGCATGATGGCCGCGTACACCTGCGGCACCATGGTCCAGCCGAAGGCCACCAGCAGCACCGGCGCCACGAACTTGTTGACTGCCGAGCCCGAGTTGCCGGCACCGTAGACGCCCATGGCCATGCCCTGGCGGCTCTTGGGGAACCAGCGCGCCACGTAGGGCGTGCCGACCGAGAAGGAGCCGCCGGCCAGACCCACGAACAGGCCGATGACCAGGAAGTGCCAGTACTCGGTGGCGTAGCTCATCAGGTAGATGGCCGGCACGGTGATCGCCATCAGGGTGGCCATGACGATGCGACCGCCGTAGCGGTCGGTCCAGATGCCCAGGGGCACCCGGATCAGCGAGCCGGTGAGCACCGGCATCGCGGTGAGCAGACCGAACTCGGTCGCGTTCAGGTTCAGCATCTTCTTGATCGGGATGCCGATCACGCCGAACATCATCCAGACCATGAAGCAGACCGTGAACGCCAGCGTGCTGACGATCAGGACGGACCAGGCCTTTCTTTCATTTCTCAGCTCTGAAGCCATGTTTTCTCTCCGAAAGACGTGGCATGAATGTCCCTTTTCAGGGGAGGGCTGAACATCCGCCGGAGGCACACGTGGCCGCGGCAGAAGGACGAGGGGTCACCCCATCGGCATCGTCCTGAAGAACTATGTTCCGTGTTTTGCTGTGTGACTTGATTTACATCAAGTCGATGTCGGACAGCGTCCTGCCGGAACCAGGCAGGAATCACCTTGAATATAAGTAATTAATAAATTACATTGGTGTCCATGCCGCTCCCGAACACCCCCAAACAAGCCACCGAACAGCGTCAGGCCAGCCTGGTGTCGGCTGCGCTCGCGTTGGCCGCACAGCACAGCCCGGCCAGAGTGACCACCGCCGACCTGGCCCGAGCGGTGGGGCTCACGCAGGGCGCGGTGTTCCGCCACTTCGAGAGCAAGGAAGCGATCTGGCTGGCGGTGATCGACTTCGCGCACCAGGCCCTGCTGGCACGGCTGCACACCGCGGCCCAGTCGCATGTGCAGCCGCTGACCGCGCTGCGTGCGGTGTTCATGGCGCACGTGGATTTCGTGGTGGAACAGCCGGGAGTGCCGCGGGTGATCTTTCAGGAGCTGCAGCACCCGGAGGACACAGCGCTGAAGGCGCGCGTGCGCGTGCTGATGCAGGACTACCGCTCGCTGGTCACCCGACTGCTGCTGCAGGCGCAGGCGGCGGGGCTGCTGGCGCCAGGCACCGACCTTCAGGCCAGTGCGGTGCTGTTCATCGGCTCGGTGCAGGGGCTGGTGATGCAGTCGCTGCTGAGCGGACAGGTCGGGGCCATCCGCACGCTGGCACCCGCGGTGTTCGACCTGTTCCAGCACGCTGTTGCCGCACCCACCAACCCCACACGGCGCCCCCCGGAGACCACCGAATGAAGACAAATCCACAAACCTCGCGCCGGCTGCTGCTGGGCGGCCTGGCGCTGGCCCTGGTGGGTGCGCTGGCGTTTGTGGCGCTGCGCACCGGGCCGCTGGCGCCGGTGAAGGTGCAGGTGACGCCAGTGACCAAGGGCCGCGTGACACCCGAGATCTTTGGCATCGGCCTGGTCGAGGCGCAGCGCAGCTGGATGGTGGGGCCCACCACGGCCGGCCGTGTGCTCGGCGTGCGGGTGGACGCGGGTCAGACGGTGCAACCGGGTCAGGTGCTGGCAGAAATGGACCCGGTGGACCTGGACCAGCGGCTGGCGGCACTGGACGCCTCGCTGGCCCGTGCGCAGAGCGTGCAGCGAGCCGCCGATGCGCAGCTTGGCGATGCGCAGGCGCGGCGCACGCTGGCGATGGCGAACCTGAAGCGCAACGAGGAACTGGCGCGGCAAGCCTTCATCAGCCCCGGGGCGCTGGAGGCACGCACACAAGAGGTGGCGTCGGCCCATGCGGGCGTGGCCGCCGCACAGGCCAACCTCGGTGGCAGCACACAGGACATCGCGCGGCTGCGCGCCGAGCGCGCAGCCCTGGCACAGCAGCGCAGCAACCTGAGGCTGCTGGCCCCCGGTGCGGCGGTGGTCACGGCGCGCGAGGCCGAAGCCGGCACCACAGTCGTGGCGGGCCAGGCCGTGCTGCGGCTGATGGACCCGGCCAGCCTGTGGGTGAAGCTGCGGGTGGATCAGGGCCGAAGCGCCGGACTGGCGCCAGGACTGGTGGCGAGCATCGCCCTGCGCTCGCGCCCGGGCGAGACACTGATCGGCAAAGTGGCCCGGGTGGAGTCGCTGGCCGATGCCGTGACGGAGGAACGGCTGGCGATGGTGGCATTTGACAGCCTGCCCGCCGGCGTGTCGGTGGGCGAGATGGCGGAAGTGACGGTGCAGCTGCCCGCTGCCCCCGAGCGCCTGCTGCTGCCCAATGCGGCCGTGGTGCAGCACGAGGGAAAAACCGGGGTGTGGCGGCTCACGGATGGCGTTCCCGCCTTCTCGCCGGTGGTGCTGGGGGCGCAGGGTCTGGACGGTCAGGTGCAGGTGCTCGAAGGCCTGAACGAAGGCGACACGGTGGTGCTGTACAGCCAGACCGCCCTGAAGCCGGGGGCACGCATCGCAGTGGTGGACAGGCTGGTTCCGTCGGGAGCAGCAAGGTGATCAGCCTGGCGGGCCGCGACATCCTGCACGGCTGGAGCAAGTACGTGCTGACCGGGCTGGGCCTGGGGCTGCTGATCGGCGTGACGCTGACGATGGCGGGCGTGTACCGAGGCATGGTGGACGACGCACACGCGCTGCTGGCCAACAGCCGCGCCGACCTCTGGGTGGTGCAGAAGGACACGCAGGGCCCGTACGCGGAATCGTCGAGCATCAAGGACGACGTGGTGCGCAGCATGCGCGGCATGCCGGGGGTGGCCGTGGCGGCCAATGTGGCCTATCTGACGATGCAGGTGCAGAGGAATGGCCGAGACCAGCGCGTGATGGTGGTGGGCATGGAGCCGGGCATGCCCGGCGCGCCGGGCTACCTGGTGGCGGGACGGCACATCACGCGCAACCACTACGAGGCGGTGGCCGATGTGAAGACAGGGTTCGCGCTGGGCGATGTGGTGCGCATCCGCCGCCACGACTACACCGTGGTGGGACTGACGCGGCGCATGGTGTCCTCGGGCGGCGACCCGATGCTGTTCGTGCCGATGAAGGACGCGCAGGAAACGCAGTTCCTGAAAGACAACGACGCCATCGTCAACGACCGCGCGCGCACCGCCGCCAATCCGGCCTTCAACCGCCCGGGCAGCCCCGGCCTGCTGGAGGCGGTGCAAAGCCTGCAGACCAGCAGCCGCAGCGTGAACGCGGTGCTCGTGCAGATCGCTCCGGGCTTCACACCCGAGCAAGTGGCCGGGCCGATCCGGCGCTGGAAGCACCTGAGCGTGCACACCCGCGACCAGATGGAAGACATCCTGATCGTCAAGCTGATCGCCAATTCGGCCAAACAGATCGGCATGTTCCTGGTGATCCTGGCCATCGTGAGCGCTGCCATCGTGGCCTTCATCATCTACACCATGACCATGGGCAAGCTGCGCGAGATCGCGGTCCTCAAGCTCATCGGTACACGCGACCGCACCATCGCCGGCATGATCCTGCAGCAGGCCCTGGGCCTTGGCCTGATCGGCTTCGCCGTGGGCAAGGTGGCGGCCACGGTGTGGGGACCGGCGTTCCCGAAATACGTGCTGCTGCTTCCGGGCGACGCGGTGGCCGGCCTGGTGGCCACGCTGCTGATGTGCGCGCTGGCCAGCACGCTGGCGATTCGCGTGGCGCTCAAGGTCGACCCCGGCGCAGCGATCGGATGAAGCCATGAACGACACCCCCCTGGGCGGCATCCGTATCGAAGGCCTGCGCAAGGTCTATGGTCACGGCGACACGGCCGTGGAAGCGCTGAGGCACGTGAACATGCAGGTGGCGCCCGGCGAGGTGGTGGGCCTGGTCGGCCCCTCGGGTTCGGGCAAGAGCACACTGCTCAAATGCCTGGGCGCCATCATCGAACCCACCAGCGGCAAGATGACGCTGGGCAACGAAGTCATCTACGACAACGGCTGGAAAGTCAAAGACCTGCGCGCGCTGCGGCGCGACCGCATCGGCTTCGTGTTCCAGGCGCCGTATCTGATTCCGTTCCTGGACGTGACCGACAACGTGGCGCTGCTGCCGATGCTGGCTGGCCTGTCCAATGCGAATGCGCGCGAACGCGCGCTGGAACTGCTGACCGCGCTGGACGTGCAGCACCGCGCCAGCGCCGAGACATCGCAGCTCTCCGGTGGTGAGCAGCAGCGCGTGTCCATCGCCCGCGCGCTGGCCAACAAGCCTCCGGTCATATTGGCCGACGAACCCACAGCGCCCCTGGACAGCGAGCGCGCGCTGGGTGTGATGCGCATCCTCAACCAGATGGCACAGCGGGCCCACACCGCGATCATCGTCGTCACACACGACGAAAAGATCATCCCGACTTTCAAACGGATCTACCACATCCGCGACGGCCAGACAGTGGAAGAAGCCGGCGAAGGTCTCGCCCTGGATGACCACGGGAACGACACCCCCTCTTGAACGGGAGAACCGCCATGACTTCCCACCGCCCCCTGAAAGTCCTCGCCGCCGTGGCCATGGTGTTCGGCGCGCTCACGGTGTTCAGCGGCGGGCAGGGCCTGTTCGGCCCGGCCGACACCCGCGCGGCCCTGGGCCACACGGTGGGCTTCGTGCTGTGGTTCAACTTCCTGGCCGGCTTCGTCTATGTGGTGGCCGGGCTGGGCCTGTGGCTCGGCCGGCGCTGGGGCCTTTGGCTGGCCACCGCGCTGGCGCTGGGCACGGCGCTGGTGGCCATCGCCTTTGGCGCGCACGTGCTGGCGGGCGGCGCCTTCGAGATGCGCACGGTGGGCGCGCTGGCGCTGCGCCTGGGCTTCTGGGTCGTCGTGGCCGCCGTGGGCTGGCGCCGGCCTGCCGGGGCCTGACGCTCAGGCCAGGCCCTGGCTGGTCGCGAACACCGCGGCCTGCACACGCGAGCTCAGGCCGAGCTTGCGCAGGATGTGCTGCACGTGGATCTTCACCGTGGTCTCGGCGATGTCCAGTTCGCGCGCGATCAGCTTGTTGGAATCGCCACGCGCGATCAGCTGCAGGATCTCGCGCTCGCGCGGCGACAGCAGGTCGGCGCCGGAGGCGGCCTCGCGCGGCGCCTCCAGCGGCACCGGCGCACTGACTGGAGCCGCCGCGGGCGGGGCGGCGTTTGCGACCGACGGCCGCGAGCGGAACACCGCCACCAGCTTGGTCATCATCTCGGGGCTGATGACCGACTCGCCGTCCATGACCTTGATGATGGTCTCGCAGAGCTGGTCGGACTCCACCGTCTTGAGCAGGTAGCCGTCGGCCCCGGCCTGCAGCGCGGCGGCCAGGTCGTTCTCGTTCTCGCTCACGGTGAGCATGAGCACCCGCGCTTCGGGCGCGGCCTCCTTGAGCGCGGGGATGGCGTCCACCCCGCGCACGCCGGGCAGGTGGTTGTCCAGCAGGATCACCTGCGGCGGCCTGCGCTGCAAGCAGCGCAGGGCCTCGCCCACGTCGCCAGCCTCTGCGGTGACGGTGAAGCGCTCGTCCTGTTCCAGCAGCGCCTTGAGGCCGCGGCGAAACAGGGTGTGGTCGTCGACCAGCAGCAGCTCGATGGAAGGGGTCATGGGGTGGTCAGTACGGATTCGGAGAGGTCCAGGCCCGCCGTGCCCGTCCCGACGGCGGTCACCGGGTTCCTGGGCAGCGTGAGCGTGACGGAGGTGCCCTGGCCGCTGCGGGATTCGATCTGCACGGTGGCGCCGATGCGGTCGGCCCGCTCGCGCATGATTTTCGTGCCGACATGGGTCTCGCCGCGCTGCTGCGCGGTGTCGAAACCGCTGCCGTTGTCGCGCACCACGAAGCGCCACTGTTCGCCCTTGTGCACGTCCAGGCTCACGTGGCTGGCGCCGGCGTGCTTGCGCACGTTGGACAGCGCTTCCTGCACCACGTGCAGCACCTGCACCTGCACGTCGGCCGGCAGCGGCAGGCCCTCGCCGTCGAGATGCAGCCGCGTGGGCAGGCCGGTCTGGTGCTGGAACTTCTGCAGCGTCTCCTGCAGCGCGGCCTCGATGTCCCCGGTGTTGGTGCGGGTGCGGAAGTGCACCAGCAGCTCGCGCACGTCGCTGATGCTTTCCTTGAGACCGGTGTCGAGCTCGTCCAGCGTGGACTGCACCTTCTCGGGCTGCTGCTTCTGCACCGCGCTGCGCAGCAGCTGCGCCTGGATCTTGAGGAAGGCCAGCGACTGGGCAATGGAGTCGTGCAACTCGCGCGCCAGCAGCGCACGCTCCTCGCCCACCGCGGCCTCGCGCTCCAGCGCCGCCGCGCGCAGGCCTTCGAGCGCGCTGGCCAGGTGGCTGGCGAGCGCGTCGAGCAGCTCGGTCTCGTCGGCATTGAGTGCCACCTCGCTGCGGAAGAACAGGTCGATCTCGCCGATCACCCGCTGCTGCAGGCGCACCGGCACGCTCACCAGGTTCTGGTAGCCCACGCGCGCGCAGTGGCGCATGGGCGCGGCCTCGTGGCTGTGGATGGGGATGACGCGGATGCGCGCATCGGGCTGCAGGTTGCCGCAGGCGCACGCGCCCGCGATCAGGCTGCGCTCCTCGGCTTGCATTTCCTGCGGAAAGCAGTCGGAGGCGAGCATTAGGTAGCGCTGGTTGGCCTCGTCGGACCAGCGCACCGCCACAGCATCGGCCTTCATGACCGCGCGCACGCGCTGCGAGAAGCCCCTGGACAGTTCCTCGATGGTGTTGGCCTTGGCCAGGAAGGCGCTGACCTCGTAGAGCGCTTCCAGCCTCGCGCGCTGCGCCTCGATGCGCTGCGTCTTGGCCTGCACCTTGGCCTCCAGTCCCTGGTAGAGCGACTGCAGCGTGGCGGCCATGCGGTTGAAGCCCGCCGCCACCTGCCCGAACTCGTCCTGCGTGTCCACGTCGATGCGGGCACCGAACTGACCGCCCTCCACCTGCGCCAGACCCCGCCGCAGGTGTGCCAGCGGGTTGATCACATAGAGATAGCCGGTGTAGAGCATGACCACCGCCCCGGCGATGGCCAGCGCCATCATGGCGAACTGGAACAGGTTGAGCAGCGCGGTGAAACCCGCGAGCTGGTGTTCGATGGACAACACCAGCCGGTCGATGGCCATGACAAATTCGTCGGCCGAGCGCAGCAGCACGGGGTCGCCCGGCTGCAGCGGCGAGGTCCAGAGGGCACGCTGGACCCGCCAGAGCTGTTCCACCGCGGCGAACTCGCGCGCCACGTCCGGGTCCCAGGGCACGAACAGGGGGCGCGACGGATCGCCCTCGCGCAGCACGCCCAGGCTCTGGTCGAACTGCTGCACCAGCGCCTGCACCTCCGCCGCCGGCCGCTGGGCCTGCACCGCGCTGGTCAGGCGCCAGGTCTGCATGCGCATGCGGCCGGCCTCGTTGACCGCGGCCGCACCGCCCTCCAGCTGCCAGGTCACCCACAGCGTGAGCCCGATGGACGCGAGCGCCAGCACCAGCAGCGCCGCCCCGATGCGGATCAGTTTGGTGGAGAGGGAAGCGTTGGGGCGCATGGCTCGGCACTGTACCCGTTCGATCAGCGGGAGCAACAGGGTCTTTGAACGACAGACATTAAGATTCATGTACTCTGCATCTTTTAGGTGGCACCGGCCATTCCCATGAGCATCCCTTCCCCCGCCGCGAATGCGCAGCCCGGCGGCTCGCTGTACGAGAGCCGCATCAAGATCTACCCGCGCTCGGTCACCGGCGTGTTCGCGCGCTGGCGCTGGGTCATGGTGTGGGTGACGCAGCTGTTCTTCTACGGCATGCCCTGGCTGCAGTGGAACGGCCGCCAGGCCCTGCTGTTCGATCTGGAGCAGCGCCGCTTCTACGTGCTGGGCCTGGTGCTGCAGCCACAGGACTTCATCTACCTCGCCGCCCTGCTGGTGATCAGCGCGCTGGCGCTGTTCTTCTTCACCGCCATCGCCGGGCGCCTGTGGTGCGGCTACAGCTGCCCGCAGACGGTCTACACCGAGATGTTCCTGTGGATCGAGCGCAAGACCGAGGGCGACCGTTCGGCCCGCATGCGCCTGGACGCCCAGCCCTGGTCGCTGAACAAGCTCTCGCGCAAGGGCGCCAAGCAGGCCGGCTGGATCGGGCTGGCGCTGCTCACCGGCTTCACCTTCGTCGGCTTCTTCCATCCCATCCGCGAACTGGCCCCTGCCCTGCTGAACCCGGCGCAGTCGCCCTGGCTGTGGTTCTGGGTGCTGTTCTACGCCGCCGCCACCTACGGCAACGCCGGCTACCTGCGCGAGCAGATGTGCAAGTACATGTGCCCCTACGCCCGCTTCCAGAGCGCGCTGATCGACATGGACTCGCTGGTCATCGCCTACGACAGCGCGCGTGGCGAAAACCGCGGTCCGCGCTCGCGCAAGGCCGAGGAACGCCCCGCCGGCCTGGGCGACTGCGTGGACTGCACCCTGTGCGTGCAGGTCTGCCCCACCGGCATCGACATCCGCAACGGCCTGCAGAACGAGTGCATCGCCTGCGCCGCCTGCATCGACGTCTGCGACGACGTGATGGACAAGATGGGCTACCCCCAGGGACTGATCCGCTACACCACAGGCAATGCCGTGGCGAAGGGCTGGAGCGCGCGCCAGATGCTGCGCCGGGTCTGGCGCCCGCGCGTGCTGATCTACGGCACCCTGCTCGCCGGCCTCACCGGCGCATGGCTCTGGAGCCTGGGACACCGCAGCGACGTCGACGCCGTGCTGATCAAGGACCGCGGGGCGCTGGCGCGCATGGTGGACCGGGGTGCAATCGAGAACACCTACCGCCTGCAGGTGACCAACAGCCAGGAGACGGCGCGGCGCTTCCGCCTGGCGGTGGACGGCGTGCCCGGCCTGCGCATCGATTCGGCCACCACGCTGTCGGTGGAGGCCGCCGGCAGCGCCTCGGTGCCCCTGCGCCTGGTGCTGCCGGCCGAGGCGGCCCAGCCACACGCCGGCCAGACCCTGCGCGCCACGGTGTCGGTGACCCCCGAGGGGGCGGAGGACGGGAACGAACGGGCGGTGCGCATCGACGCCGCCTTCATCGTTCCCCGCTGAGGCCTGCGCCGGGCTCGTTCTTCCGGAAGCCCGGACTCGTCCAAAGGAAATATGCATCTTCGATGCTTTTTATGGCTCAATACATGCATCAGAAATGAATATTTAAAGGACGCCCATGAACACCCTCACCACCGAACGCCCCATCGAGCAGCAGGCCATCGGCCAGATCGCCGTCGACCTGCCCGGCGCCACCGCCATCTTCCGGCGCCTCAAGCTGGACTTCTGCTGCGGTGGCCAGGTCAGCCTGGGCGAGGCCTGCGAACGCAAGGGGCTGGACACCGCCCGCGTGGTGGCCGAACTGGCCGCGCTGCGCCGCGACGACGCCGCGCCGGAAACGCCGGACGCCAACGCGCTGATCGACCACATCCTCACCCGCTACCACGCGGTGCACCGCGAGCAGTTGCCCGAGCTGGTGCGCATGGCGCGCCGTGTCGAGGCGGTGCACAGCGACCACCCGGACGCACCGCACGGCCTGGCCGAGCACCTGGAGATCATGGAGGCCGAGCTGCTGGAGCACATGGAGAAGGAAGAGCAGGTGCTGTTCCCGGCCATCGAAGGCGGCAGCTCCGGTCTGGCGGGCCCGATCACCGTGATGCGCGACGAGCACATCGGCCACGGTGAACATCTGGAGCGGCTGGCGGCGCTGACCCACGACCACACCCCGCCGCAGGGCGCCTGCAACACCTGGCGCGCGCTCTATGCCGGCACGGCGCAGCTGACCAACGACCTGATCAGCCACATCCACCTGGAGAACAACGTGCTGTTCGCGCGCTTCGGCGCCTGAGGCCGGCGCAGGTCACGTCGGGCCACAACCCACTTCAGAGCGCCCGTCTCTCCATCCGTCCCGGGCGCGGTGAATAGCGTGTCAGCGCATCCAGGGCTTCCACCTCGACCTGCGCGCGCCGGCTGCCGTAGACCTCGGCCTTGAGCCAGGCCAGCTCTTCGGCCAGCGCCGCTTCGCTGCCCAGGCTGCAGAACCAGACCTTGGCGTCGCCATCCCAGCGGTAGCCGCGGGCCTTGAGCTGGTCCTTGCTCTCGAAGGGCGAGCCGGTGGCCCGCAGCTTGTAGCTGGGCTGGGCGGCCGCGGCCATCAGGCGGGCCAGGCCCGTTCCGCTGCCATCGGCCTGCGGGCTGGCGAGCACCTGCAGCAGCGCGTGGCAGTCGACCAGCGCCCGGTGCGCGTCGTAGAACCAGCCCTGGTCCTGCGCCAGAGCGCCGAGCTTGGCCGAATCGGCGCCCTGCGCTTTCCAGTCGATGTCGGCGAACGAGCAGGCCCAGCGCTTGTGGGCAAAGCCGGGAAACCGGGCCTCGACAAAGGGCCGGTCGAAGCCGGCGTTGTGCGCCACCACCAGATCGGCGCGGTCGATCAGGGCCTGCACGCGCGCATCGTCCAGCCGCTGACCGCGGACCATGTCGTCGTTGATGCCCGTGACCTGTTTCGCCACCTCCGGAATGGGCATGCCCGGGTCTTCAAAGCCCTCGAAGGTCTCCACCGGGCCGAAGGGGCGACCGGAAGCGGCGTCGACCGACACCAGCAACAGGGCCAGCTCGATGATGCGGTCGCTGGCGTGGGACAGGCCGGTGGTTTCGGTGTCGAGGATGAGCACGCGCACAGCGGCCTGGGGCACGGCGTCGGTGCCCGCAGGAACCGGAGGTCCGTAGTCCGGCACCGGCACCAGGCGGCGCAGCACCTTGAAGTTGGGGTGCTGTTCCAGCTGCCGGGCCATGTCTTCGGGTGTGAGTGGCTGGGCGGCGTCGGCCACAGCGGGCGGGGCATTGCGTCCCTGCGGCGGCTCGAATTCGAAGCTGAGTTGGCTCATGAAGAAAGGCCACTCATCGGGCCGCGGGCCATGGAAAACCCACGCAAGTCATTGAGGTGGCGCGGCTGGCGGGGATCGAACCCACGACCCTTGGCTTCGGAGGCCAATACTCTATCCACTGAGCTACAGCCGCGCATGCTTGGAAAGCCCGCCATTGTCTCACATGCGCCCGGCGGCACCGGCCCACCGCCGCCGCGCCGCGCCACCGGCACAAGACCCGCATGCGAGGCCCGATCGCCAGCATTTTTTGTATCTTTATTACTGTGCAAACCATTGCACCAGTCGGGTTTTCCCGAGGCGGAAATTTGTTGTTTTTAAGCAGTTACGTAACAGTTACGGGGCATTTCTTCAGGGTTTCTACCGAATGCAACCGTTTGCATCAATGGTCGAATTCGGTGGCTTTCCCGACCGGTGTTGTGCGTTCAAACATGAAACATCGGTACAGGAGAGAGTGGTTCACAACATTCACACTCCGGAGTACCTCATGCAACAGAGCTTCAAACTTGCGGCCGCCGCCGCCCTTTGCGCCACCGCTTTCGCCGCCCATGCCGACATGACCATGGACGCCAACCTGGAACTGGACACCACCTACCAGAACAAGGTGGAAGACGCTTCCAACGCCCGCGACAGCGACCTGAACATGGGCGGCCGCGTGGAGTTCAACGTGGGCGGCAAGGCCACCAACGGCGACGCCTTCGTGCAAGCCCGCGCCAGCCTGCTGATCAAGAAGGACGGCGACACCGCCACCGATGACATGTGGGTCCAGTTCGGCAACGCCGCCGGCGACGTGAAGATGGGCCGCTTCGAAGCCATGGACCTGTTCCCCCTGGGCAAGGACACCCTGGTCGAGAACAGCGGCTACGGCGGCTACCGCGCCAACCGCCTGCGCGGCCGTTTCGGCAAGGACACGGTGCACATCGCCCCCGGCTTCAACGCCGGCCCGGCCCGCATCGAAGTCGGCCTGGTCTACAGCAAGGAAGCCGGTGAGGCCCGCGGTGTCCGCCCGGCCGTGAGCTTCGGCTCCGGCCCGGTGACCGTGCGTGTGGGTGTCGAGTCCGTCAAGGTGGTCGGCGGCACCGAGAGCACCAACGGCGCCGGCGTGTCCCTGGGCTACGCGCTGTCTTCGGACAGCAGCATGAACGTGAACTTCGCCAAGATGGAAGACGACAAGTCCGTCGGCCTGAACGGCACCTTCGGTCCGGCCGGTTTCGGCCTGATCCTGGACAAGGGCGCCAACGGCGCGAAGAACAACACCTTCTACGCCGCCTACTCGCTGCCGCTGTTCGGCGTCAAGGGTGCCACCATCACGCCGGCCCTGAGCTTTGCCAAGGGCGGCTCCGGCACCAAGGGCCAGACCGCGGCCCGCGTGCGCATCAATTACGCGTTTTGATCGGGGGTTCCCGATCTTTCCGGGGTGAGAGATCCTGAAAGGGTGATCGATCCCATTTCCTCTCGGCAATCAGAGTTGGCCCGGGCGTCGCAAGGCTCCCGGGCTTTTTTTCCGCTTCACCCGCCCGATCGTTATCGGGTGAAATAATCTGCCGATGCCTCGCAAGCCAGCCGCCCCCGCCCCCGACGATTCCGCGCCCTCTGCACAGGCACCCGCCCGGGGCCGCAAGCGCATGCAGATGGCCGACATCGCCCGCCTGGCCGGTGTGTCGGCGTCCACCGTCTCGCGAGCCCTCAGCGGCAGCCCGCTGATTCCGCAGGCCACGCGCGAGCGCATCACCGAACTGGCCAATTCCCTGGGCTACCGCGTCAACGTCGGCGCGGCCAACCTGCGCAAGCGCGGGGTACAGACCATCGGCGTCGTCATCCTGGGCGACAGCATGCAGATGATCTCGGACCCGTTCCTGCTGAGCATCCTCGGCTCGGTGGCCGACACCCTGGACGAACGGGGCATGAGCCTGCTGCTGACGCGCCTGAAGGCCGACCGGCAGCACGTGCTGTCGGACCTGGTCGAGAGCGGCCAGGTCGGCGGCCTGATCGTCATCGGCCAGCTGACGCTGCACGACTACCTCAACGAACTGACGCGCAACGGCTTCCCGATGGTGGTCTGGGGCGCACCGCTGCCCGATGCGCTGTACCCGGTGGTCGGCGGCGACAACGCCATGGGCGGCTACCTGGCCACGCGCCACCTGATCGAAAAGGGTTGCCGCCGGATCGCCTTCTTCGGCGACATCACCCACCCCGAGGCCGGCCAGCGGTACCTGGGTTACACCCGCGCGCTGGACGAGGCCGGCATCGCCATGGACCCCCGCCTGCTGCAGTCCTTCCTGTTCGGCGACTCGCGCATCCGCGAGGTGATCGACGGCTGGCTCAACCAGGCCACCCCCTTCGACGCCATCTTTGCCTCCAGCGACGTCACGGCCATCTCGCTCATGGGATCGCTCAACGAGCGCGGCATCACCGTGCCGGCCGACGTCAAGCTCGTCGGTTACGACGACATCGCGCTGGCCGAGCACGTGCACCCGACCCTGACCACCATCCGCCAGCCCACCGGACAGGCCGGCCGCGCGCTGGTGGACCTGCTGTTCGAGGCCCTGGCCGGCCAGCCTCGGCGTTCCATCGTCCTGCCCGCCTCGCTCATCGTGCGCGAGAGCAGCGCCTGAAGGTATCGTGCCCCCACGCTCCGCCGCTGCGCGGGTCGCTGCCCCCCGAGGGGGCGCGAACTCAGCTTGGGGCGGCCCGGCGCTGAGTTCCCAGCCCCCACGCTCCGCCGCTGCGCGGCTGTTTTCGTAACCCGCTTGTTCCACGTACCTAGGGCAAACCCCATAATGCAATCGATTGCATTGGTGATGTAATTTTGTGACGGTCAGGCGTGCTGACCGGTTCCGGCCAGTCGCTTCATGACGGCCGACACGAAAGGTTTCTACCCATGGCGCAGTCCGGCTTGCGTTTGCGAGGCATCAAAAAAAGTTACGGGCGCGTGGACGTCATCCACGGTGTCGACCTGGACATCCAGCCCGGGGAATTCGCGGTATTCGTCGGCCCTTCGGGCTGTGGCAAGACCACGCTGCTGCGCATGATCGCCGGCCTGGAGGACATCTCCGGCGGCGAGCTGTCCATCGGCGAGCAGGTCGTCAACGACCTGCCGCCCAGCGAACGCGGTGTCGCGATGGTGTTCCAGAGTTACGCGCTCTACCCGCACAAGACGGTCTACGACAACATGGCCTTCGGCCTGAAGATCGCCAGGCTGCCCAAGGACGAGATCGACCGCCGGGTGCGCGAGGCGGCCGGCATCCTGCAGCTCACCGACTACCTGCAGCGCCTGCCCAAGGCGCTCTCGGGCGGCCAGCGCCAGCGCGTGGCCATCGGCCGCGCCATCGTGCGCAATCCCAAGGTGTTCCTGTTCGACGAACCGCTGTCCAACCTGGACGCCGCCCTGCGCACCAAGATGCGCGTGGAGCTGGCGACCCTGCACCGCCGCCTGGGCGCGACCATGGTCTACGTGACGCACGACCAGGTCGAGGCCATGACCCTGGCCGACAAGATCGTGGTGCTCAACAAGGGCCGAATCGAACAGGTGGGCGCGCCGCTGGAGCTCTACCACCGCCCGGCCACGCGCTTCGTGGCCGGCTTCATCGGCTCGCCGCAGATGAACTTCATCGAAGGCGCGTACGCCCAGGCGCAGGGCGCGCACTGCGTGGGCGTGCGGCCCGAGCACCTGCACCTGGCGGCCGACGGCCCCATCGAAGGCACGCTGCGCCACGCCGAGCAGCTGGGCAACGAGACCTTCGCCTACATCGACGCGGGCGCGCTGGGCGAGCTCACGGCGCGCGTCGACGGCTCGGTGGCGGTGCGGCCGGGCGAGACACTGCGCCTGGGCCACCGCGGCGAGCACCTGTACCGCTTCGACGCCGCCGGCCTGCGGCTCTGACCTCACCCCCGTTTTCACCCCGCTTTGCGGATGGGCCGCGAAGCTTCACTCTGGAGACAAGCACGATGTTCAAGACCACCACGATCGCCGGTGCCGCCGCGCTGGCGCTGGGCACGCTGGGCGCCACCGCCCACGCCGCCGACTACAAGGGCCCCGACCTCAAGGGCGAGACGATCACCGTCACCTGCCCCTGGACGGGCGCGGAGGAAGGCTTCTTCAAGAAGGTGGTCGCGAACTTCGAGAAGGCCACCGGCGCCACGGTGAAGCACTCGTGCTCGCAGAGCTCGGAGCAGCAGATCGTGATCGACATCAAGGCCGGCTCGCCGTCCAACATCTCGGTGTTCCCGCAGCCGGGTCTGGCCGCCAACATGGCCGCCATCGGCGGCCTGGTGCCGCTGGGTGACAAGGCGCGCGACTGGGTCAAGACCAACTACGCCGCCGGCAGCTCCTGGGCCGACCTGGGCACCTACAAGGGCAAGGACGGCAAGAGCAACTTCTACGGCCTGTTCTTCAACGTCAACGTCAAGAGCCTGGTCTGGTACATCCCCGAGAACTTCAAGGAGAAGGGCTACAAGGTGCCCAAGTCCATGGAGGAGCTGCAGGACCTGACCAAGAAGATCGCCGCCGATGGTGGCAAGCCCTGGTGCATCGGACTGGGTTCGGACGCCGCCACCGGCTGGCCCGCGACCGACTGGGTCGAGGACATGATGCTGCGCACCCAGAGCCCGCAGGTCTACGACGACTGGACCAGCAACAAGATGAAGTTCAACGACAAGCGCGTCGTCGAAGCGATCGAGGCCTACGGCTGGTTCGCCCGCAACGACGCTTACGTGGACGGCGGCGCCAAGGCCGTGGCCACGGTGAGCTTCAAGGACAGCCCCAAGGGCATGTTCGGTTCGCCACCCAAGTGCTACATGCACCGCCAGGCCTCGTTCATCCCGGCCTTCTTCCCCGAGGGCAAGGCGGCCGACGCCGACTTCTTCTACTTCCCGGCCTACAAGTCCAAAAACCTGGGCAACCCGGTGCTGGGCGGCGGCACGATCATGACGATCACCAAGGACAGCAAGGGCGCCCGCGCCTTCATGGAGTACCTGCAGCACCCCCAGGCCCACGAGATCTGGATGGCCGAGGACGGCTTCCTGACCCCGCACAAGGGTACGGACCTGGCCAAGTACAAGACCAAGGCACAGCGCAAGCAGGGCGAGATCCTGCTGAACGCGACCACCTTCCGCTTTGACGGCTCCGACCTGATGCCCGGCGCCGTCGGTGCCGGCAGCTTCTGGAAGGGCATGGTCGACTACTCGGGCGGCAAGTCGGCCCAGGCCGTGGCCGACGACATCCAGAAATCCTGGGACGCGTTGAAGTGACCCCCTGAGCAGAACAGACACGGACGGACCACCATGACCGACTCCATCTTCCAGACCTTGTTGGCCGTGGCGGTCAGCGTCGGTGTCTGCCTGCTGTACTTCGCGGGCAGCAACTGGCTGCTCGACAACGTGCTGGCGCGGCCGTCCATGCCGCGCCAGCGCCGCGAACGCCTGCGCGCGGGCGTGCGGCCCTGGCTGTTCATCGCACCGGCCCTGCTGCTGCTGGGCGTGTACCTGGTCTACCCGTTCTTCGAGACCCTGCGCCTGAGCTTCATGGACGCCACCGGCGAGGGCTTCGTCGGCCTGTCCAACTACGCCTGGGTGTTCACCGACGAGAACTTCCTCATCACCATCCGCAACAACTTCCTGTGGCTGCTGGTGGTACCGGCCGCGGCCACCGCGCTGGGCCTGATCGTGGCCGTGCTGGCCGACCGCGTCTGGTGGGGCAACGCGGCCAAGACCCTGGTCTTCATGCCGATGGCGATCAGCTTCGTCGGCGCCAGCGTGATCTGGAAGTTCGTCTACGACTTCCGCGGCCCCGAGAACGACCAGATCGGCATCCTGAATGCCATCGTGCAGGGCCTGGGCATGGAAGCGCAGGCCTGGGTGACGCTGCCGTTCTGGAACAACTTCTTCCTGATGGCCATCCTGATCTGGATCCAGACCGGCTTCGCCATGGTCATCCTCTCCGCCGCGCTGCGCGGCGTGCCCAACGACACCATCGAGGCTGCGCGCATCGATGGCGCCACCGAGCTGCAGATCTTCTTTGAAATCATGATTCCGCAGGTCATGTCCACCATCCTGGTGGTCTGGACCACCATCACCATCACCGTGCTCAAGGTGTTCGACATCGTCATGGCCATGACCGGTGGCCAATGGGACACCTCGGTGCTGGCCAACCTGATGTACGACTGGATGTTCCGCGGCGGCGGCGACTACGGCCGCAGCTCGACCCTGGCCATGGTGCTCATGCTCGCCGTGATCCCGGTGATGGCCTTCAACATCCGCCGCTTCCGCGCCGAGGAGGCCCAGCGATGAAACTCAAGATCTCCCCCACCTCGCTGGCCGCCCACGCGCTGCTGCTGGCCATCGTGCTGGCCTGGGTGCTGCCCACCTTCGGTCTGCTGGTCTCCAGCTTCCGCGACCGCGAACAGATCGTCAGCAGCGGCTGGTGGACCGCGCTGTCCACCCAGACCCGCCCCGACATGCGCCGCACCGCTGGCGAGCAGAGCGTGGTGAAGGACGGCGACAAGTTTGTCATCGCCGGGCGCCTGTTCCCCGAGGGCAACGCCACGCGCCTGCAGCGCTTCTCTATGAAGTCGTCCGACCCCGGCGAACACCCGGTGGGCCAGACCATCGAGCTGGGCGACGCGCAGATCTTCGACGAGGAAGACGGACAACCCGACGGCACGGTCACCGTGGCCGCCGACGGCCAGTACAAACTGGTGCTCAACCAGCCGTATGAGAGCGAGCGCGGCGTGCGCATCTTCTACGTGGCCGAGACGCCGCCGAGCTTCACCGCCACCAACTACCAGAAGGTGGTCGACTCCGAGGGCGTGGGCAACGCCTTCCTCAACACCTTCAAGGTCACGATTCCCGCCACCTTCATCCCGATCCTGATCGCGGCCTTCGCGGCCTACGCCTTCAGCTGGATGGAGTTCCCCGGCCGGCGCTGGCTGTTCGTGGTGGTGGTGGGCCTGCTGGTGGTGCCGCTGCAGATGTCGCTGATCCCGCTGCTGCGGCTCTACAACGACGTGGGCGAGAGCATGGGTGTGGCGTCCAAGTCCTACCTGGGCGTGTGGCTGGCGCACTCGGCCTTCGGCCTGCCGCTGGCGATCTACCTGCTGCGCAACTACATCGCCTCGTTGCCGCGCGACATCATCGAGAGCGCGCGCATGGACGGCGCCACGCACTTCCAGATCTTCACCAGCATCGTGCTGCCGCTGTCGGTGCCGGCGCTGGCGAGCTTCGCGATCTTCCAGTTCCTCTGGGTCTGGAACGATTTCCTCGTGGCCCTGGTCTTCCTGGGCAAGTCGCCCGACCAGGTGGTGCTGACCATCAAGCTCAACGACCTGCTGGGTTCGCGTGGCGAGAGCTGGGAAATCCTGACCGCCAGCGCCTTCGTCTCCATCGCGGTGCCCGTGGCCGTGTTCTTCTCGCTGCAACGCTTCTTCGTGCGCGGCCTGCTCTCAGGCTCCGTCAAATAACCCATGACCGATTTCCCCATCTTTCCCCCTTCGTTCGAATGGGGCTGTGCCACCGCTGCCTTCCAGATCGAGGGAGGTGCCCTCGAAGGCGGCAAGCGGCCCAGCATCTGGGACGACTTCTGCGCCCAGACCGGCCGCATCAAGGATGCCAGCGACGGCCTGGTGGCCTGCGATCACTTCCACCGTTTCCGCGAGGACGTGGCGCTGATGGCCGATCTCGGGTTCCGGCACTACCGCTTCTCCATCGCCTGGACCCGCGTGGTGCGCGAGGACGGCAGCCCCAACCCCGAAGGGCTGGACTTCTACCGCCGCCTGCTCGACGCGCTGCACGACAAAGGCATCACGCCCAACGCCACGTTGTTCCACTGGGACCTGCCGGCGCAGCTGCAGCGCGCGCACGGCGGCTGGCTGCACCGCGACACCGCCCAGCGCTTCGCCGAGTACGCGCAGATCGTGGCCCGCGCGCTGGGCGACCGGCTGCCGCGCGTGGCCACGCTCAACGAACCCTGGTGCAGCGCCTTCCTGGGCCACGACCTCGGCGTGTTCGCGCCCGGCGTGCAGGACCGGCCCTCGTCGCTGCTGGTGGCGCACCACCTCATGCTGGCGCACGGCCTGGGCCTGCAGGCCTGGCGCAGCGTGCGCAGCGACACGCAGCTGGGCATCGTGCTCAATCCCGAGCTGTGCGACCCGGCCAGCGACGCACCGGCCGACATCGCTGCGGCGCGCCTGGCGGAGCTGGAGCGCAACGATGTGTTCCTCAACCCGCTGTTCGGCCGCGAGTGGCCGGCCGAGATGATCGAGCAGATCGGCGCATTCGCCGAGCAGCGCCGCCCGGGCGACCTGGCCATCTGCGCCCAGCCGCTGGACTTCATCGGCCTGAACTACTACACGCGCTCCATCGCGCAGGCGCCGCAAAGCGCCGCCGAGCAGCGCCGCGGCTACCGCTTCGTGCCGCCCGACCCGCAGCGCCCCGACCTCACCCACATCGGCTGGGAGATCTACCCGCAGGGGCTGGAACGGGTGACGCGCAATCTGCTCGCAAAGTGGCCGCTGCCTCCTATCTGGATCACCGAAAACGGCGCGGCCGACAACACGCCGGTGGAGGCCGGCGGTTGCGACGACCGCCTGCGCCTGAGCTACCTGCAATCGCACCTGACCCAGCTCGCGCAGATGGTGGCCAGCGGCCTGGACATCCGCGGTTACTACGTCTGGAGCCTGCTCGACAACTTCGAGTGGGCGCACGGCTACACCCAGCGCTTCGGCGTCGTACACGTCGACTACTCCACCCAGCAGCGCACGGCCAAGGCCAGCGCGCGCTGGCTCCAGCAACTGATTTCTTCTCCGCAAACATGAGCAACAAGGCACCCAACAACGGCTGGTGGCGCGGCGGCGTCATCTACCAGATCTACCCGCGCA
This sequence comes from Hydrogenophaga pseudoflava, assembly GCF_004353865.1. NCBI lineage: Bacteria > Pseudomonadati > Pseudomonadota > Betaproteobacteria > Burkholderiales > Comamonadaceae > Hydrogenophaga > Hydrogenophaga pseudoflava. The sequence continues at coordinate 439,871 of NZ_CP037867.1, read as the reverse complement.
GCTTCCAGGACTCCAACGGCGACGGCATCGGCGACCTGCCGGGCATCACGCAGCGGCTGGACCACATCGCGGCGCTGGGCGCCGACGGCATCTGGATCTCGCCCTTCTTCAAGAGCCCGATGAAGGACTTCGGCTACGACGTCAGCGACTACAACGACGTCGACCCGATGTTCGGCACGCTGGACGACTTCCGCGCCCTGGTGGCGCGCGCCCACGTGCTCGGCCTGAAGGTCATGATCGACCAGGTGCTCTCGCACTGCAGCGACCAGCACCCCTGGTTCGTGGAAAGCCGCAGCAGCCGCGACAACCCCAAGGCCGACTGGTTCGTCTGGGCCGACCCCAGGGACGACGGCAACCCGCCCAACAACTGGCTCTCGATCTTCGGCGGCAGCGCCTGGCAGTGGGACACGCGCCGCTGCCAGTACTACCTGCACAACTTCCTGACCAGCCAGCCCGACCTGAACTTCCACCACCCCGCCGTGCAGGACGCGCTGCTGGACACAGTGAAGTTCTGGCTCGACCTGGGCGTGGATGGCTACCGGCTGGACACGGTCAACTTCTTCTTCCACGACGCCCAGCTGCGCGACAACCCCGGCCGCGGCGCACCGGACCGCAGCAACCCCGACCCGGCGGTCAACCCCTTCAACCCCTACGGCTGGCAGCGCCACGTCTACGACAAGAGCCGGCCGGAGAACCTGCCCTTCCTGCAGCGCCTGCGCGCCCTGCTCGACCAGTACCCCGACACCACCATGGTGGGCGAGATCGGCGACGACGACGGCCTGGCCCGCGTGGCCGAGTACACCGCCGGCGGCGACAAGCTGCACATGGCCTACTGCTTCGACCTGCTGGGCGAGGCGCACGACGCGCCCTTCCTGCACGGCTTCCTGACCCGCTTCAACACCATCGTGGGCGACGGCTGGCCCTGCTGGGCGCTGTCCAACCACGACGTGGTGCGCTCGGCCACGCGCTGGGGCGGACCGAACCCCGACCCGCGCCTGCTGCGCCTGGCCGCCGCCTTCCAGGCCAGCCTGCGCGGCACGGTCTGCCTCTACCAGGGTGAAGAGTTGGGCCTGCCAGAGGCCGAGCTGCGCTACGAGGACCTGCAGGACCCCTACGGCATCACCATGTGGCCCGAGTTCAAGGGCCGCGACGGCTGCCGCACGCCCATGCCGTGGTCCGGCGACGCGCCGCATGCCGGCTTCACCACCGGCGACAGGCCCTGGCTGCCCGTGGCCGAGGCGCACCGCGCGCTGGCGGTGGACCGCCAGGCCGGCGCGCCGGACTCGATGCTCTCGTTCTTCACCCACCTGCTGCACTGGCGCCGCCAGCAGGTCGCCCTGCGCGAAGGCCGCCTCACCCTGCTGCCCGCGCATCCGCAGGTGCTGGCCTTCATCCGGCAGCACGACACCCAGACGCTGCTGTGCGTCTTCAACTTCAGCGATCAGGTGGCCAAGCTGGCGCTGCCCGAGGACTGGCGCAGCGCCACGGTGCTCGACGGCAGCGGCCTGCCGGGCGCCCGGCTGGAAGGCGACTGCGTGCGCTGCGAACCCTACGGGGGCCTGTTCCTGCACCGCACCTGACCCGCGGGACAGGCTCCCGAGTTGGGCGACACTGGCGGCTGTGGCCGGCCATCACCGGCCGGAACGCCATTGCCATCCCCTCAGGAGCCCCCATGAGCATCCAGACTGTCGCCACCACCCCGTTTGCCGGCCAGCTGCCGGGCACCTCCGGCCTGCGCAAGAAGGTCACCGTGTTCCAGCAGCCGCACTACCTGGAGAACTTCGTCCAGGCCCTGTTCGACGTGCTGCACGGCGACGCGCCGGCCGCGGGCCAGACCCTGGTGCTCGGCGGCGACGGGCGTTTCCACAACCGGGCGGCGGTGCAGACCATCCTGAAGATGGCGGCCGCGCGCGGCTACGGCCGGGTGCTGGTCGGCCAGGGCGGCATCCTGTCCACGCCGGCCACCAGCGCCGTCATCCGCCGCCGGGGCGCCAGCGGCGGCATCATCCTCTCGGCCAGCCACAACCCCGGCGGCCCCGACGGCGACTTCGGCATCAAATACAACGCCACCAACGGCGGCCCAGCGCCCGAGAAGCTGACCCAGGCGATCTACGAACGCACGCAGACGCTCGGTCAGTACCGCCTGAGCGACGCCCCCGACATCCCGCTCGACGCCCTGGGCACGCACATGATGGAAGGCATGGCGATCGAGGTGATCGACCCCGTCGCCGACTACGCCGCGGTGCAGCGGGAGCTGTTCGATTTCGGCGCCATCCGCCGCCTGTTTGCCAGCGGTTTCCGCCTGCGCTACGACGCCATGTGGGCCGTCGGCGGGCCGTATGCCAAGGCCATCATCGAGGGCGAGCTCGGCGCCCCGGCCGGCACCGTGGTCAACGCCGAACCGAAGGAGGATTTCGGCGGTCTGCACCCCGACCCCAACCCGGCCTACGCCGACGACCTGATCGCCCACCTGATGGCGCCCGACGCGCCTGACATGGGGGCGGCCTCCGACGGCGACGCCGACCGCAACATGATCCTCGGGCGCGGCTTCATCGTCTCGCCGTCCGACAGCCTGGCCGTGCTCACCGCGCACGCCACCAAGGTGCCGGGCTACGCCAGCGGCCTGGCCGGCGTGGCACGCTCCATGCCCACCTCCACCGCCGCCGACCGCGTGGCGAAGGCGCTGGGCATCGCCTGCTACGAAACGCCCACGGGCTGGAAGTTCTTCGGCAACCTGCTGGACGCCGGCAAGGCCACGCTCTGCGGTGAAGAGAGCTACGGCACCGGCTCCAACCACGTGCGCGAGAAGGACGGCCTCTGGGCGGTGCTGTTCTGGCTCAACCTGGTGGCGACCACCGGCCAGTCGGTCGAGCAGCTGGTGCGCGGGCTGTGGACCGAACACGGCCGCTGCGTCTACTCGCGGCACGACTACGACGGCATCCCCACCGAACAGGCCAACGCGCTGATGGCCGAACTGCGCGCGCAGCTGCCGACGCTGGCCGGCCAGACCTTCGATGGGCATCGTCTGGCGCCGGGCCGCCCCAAGACAGACGGCGCCCCCTCGGGGGGCAGCGAACCTCGCAAAGCGGGGAGCGTGGGGGTGACCATTTCGTGGGCCGACGACTTCGCCTACACCGACCCGGTGGACGGCTCGGTCAGCCAGAAACAGGGCGTGCGCGTGGTGCTGGAAGACTCCTCGCGCGTGGTGTTCCGCCTCTCGGGCACCGGCACCGAAGGCGCGACGCTGCGCGTCTACCTGGAACGCCACGAACCCGACGCGTCGCGCCACGACGTGCCCGCGCAGGAGGCGCTGGCGCCGCTGGTCGCACTCGCCCGCACCCTGGCCCGCATCGAACACCACACCGGCATGGCACAACCCACCGTCATGACCTGATCCCCTGCCCCAGCGGGGCCGCCAGGCATCGGGCCGTCAGGGTCGGCTGGCTATAATTCGCGGCTATTTGCCCTGTGCAGGGGCCCCACCCCCAACAGACCGACTCGCCATCCGAGGAACCCATGAGCGACCACGCGCACGACTCCCACACCGGCCCGATCAAAACCCCCGCCCAGCTGCTCTGGACGTCGTTCTTTTTCTTCGTGGCACCCGTTTTCGTCATCATCGGCCTGGTGTACTACGTCACCTCGGACACCAAGCCGGCCGCCGGCGCGGTCGACCCCGAGCTGGCCACGGCCATGCGCATCCAGAAGATCGGCTCGGTCGAGCTGCGCGACGCCAACCGTCCGCTGGCCACTGGCGAAGCGGTCTACACCGCCCAGTGCTCGGCCTGCCATGCCACCGGCGCCGCCGGTGCTCCCAAGTTCGGCGACGCCGCCGCCTGGGCCCCCCGCATCGCCACCGGTTATGAGGCCCTGCTGAACTCGGCCCTCAAGGGCAAGAATGCCATGGGTGCCCAGGGTGGTGGCGCGTTCAGCGACGTCGAGATCGGTCGCGCCGTGGTCCACCTGGCGAATGCCGCCGGCGGCAAGTTCGCCGAGCCGCAGGCCCCGGCAGCAGCCGACGCCGCGGCTGCTCCGGCCGCTGAAGCCGCTCCCGCGGCTGCGCCCGCTGCCGCCCCGGTGGCCGCCGCGCCCGCTGCTGCGGCCGTGCCCGTCGCCGGCGCGGGTGAGGCTCTGTACAAGCAGGCTTGCTCGGTCTGCCACGCCGCCGGTGTGGCCGGTGCGCCCAAGTTCGGCGACAAGGCCGCCTGGTCGGCGCGCGTTGGCCTGGGTCTGGACGGTCTGACCGCCAGCGCCATCAAGGGCAAGAACGCCATGCCGCCCAAGGGCGGTTCCACCGCCTCCGACGCCGACATCAAGGCCGCCGTCGAGTACATGCTGGCCGCTGTCAAGTAAGACGCAGCGCCCCACGAAAAAGCCGGTCAAGTGACCGGCTTTTTTTGTTGCCCGCGCCGGGCTCAGGCCCAGGGGCCCGGCCCCAGGGCGCGCTGAGGGCTCCGCACGAACGCCCAGCGCTGCGGCAGGCTGTCCGCCGCCACCGGCTCGGGCTGCCAGGCGCCCTGCTCCACCTGGTCGGCCGCCTGCGCCATGTCGCTGGTGTGCACCAGCCCCAGGCCGAGGGCGGTCACGAGGTACAGGCGCCCGGCCTCGTCCAGCAGGGCGCGCTCCACGGCGCCGGCCGGCGCACCGGTGTGGGCCAGCACCGAGCCGTCGGGCTGCAGGCGCCAGATCCAGGGTGTGGCTTCGAGTTCCACATAGACCCGCTGCGGTCCGTTCTGGAAAAACCACCGGCCCTGTTCGTCGGGCATGTAGTTGCGGCCGATGAAGGCGATCAGCTTGTCGTGCAGCAGGCGCGAGCCCTTGACCGGCGCCACGCCTTCGCTTGGTTCAGCGGCGAAGGGGCCGGCGCGCTGGCAGCGGTCGTCGCGCATGTACCAGTCGCCACGCGCGTCCAGCCCCAGCCAGCCATGGCAGTCGGGCACGTTGGGCCATTTGGCGAGCGCGGCCTTGACGATGTCGTCCACGGGGTGTCCTCAGCGGTGGGCCAGCAGCCAGTGACCGACCGCCGCCGGCATGGCCATCACGTGGCCGGGCAGGCCCAGGGGCGGCAGGGACACGGGAAATCCCACGTGCCCGCCCTGCGCCGGCTGCCAGAGCGTGACCTGGGGACCGGCCTGGCGCGGTGTGGGCAGGGAGTCGGCGGGCACGAAAGGGTCGTTGAGCGCATTGAGCGCCAGCGCCGGCACGCGGATGTCGCTGAGCACCGGCTTGGCCGACGCGCGGGCCCAGTAGTCGTCGGTGTCGCGAAAGCCGTGCAGCGGTGCGGTGAAGAGGTTGTCGAACTGGTAGAGGTCGCTCGCGGCCAGCAGCGCCTCGCGGTCGAACAGGCCCGGGTGCTGCTCCAGCTTCTTCAGCGCCTTGGGCACCATGGTGGAGAGGAACATGCGGGTGTAGACCAGCCGGTTGAAGCCGCGCCCGATGGCGTGACCGCCCGCGGCCAGATCCAGCGGCGAACAGACGGCGGCCACCGCCCGCACCGTGCGCCCAGCCTCGGTGCCCATCTCGCCGGCCCAGCGCAGCAGCGCGTTGCCACCCAGGGACACACCGGCGGCCAGCAGCGGGCGGCCCGGGTGTGTGGTGGTGAAGCGGCGGAGCATCCAGTCGATTTCCTGGAAGTCGCCCGAGTGGTAGGCGCGCGGCGCCAGGTTCAGCTCGCCCGAGCAGCCGCGGAAATGCGGCACTGCGAGCACCAGGCCTTCGCGGGCTGCGAAGTCGGCAAAGGCCACCGCGTACTGGCTGGCCGAGGAGCCCTCCAGCCCGTGGAACAGCACCAGCAGAGGCGCATCCGGCGACGCCGCGTGGGTGGTGGTGTCCACGTCGACGAAGTCGCCGTCGGGGGTCTGCCAGCGTTCCCGCCGCCATTGCGGGGCGGCACCCGCATGGCGCCGCGCAAACAGCGCTGCCCACAGGGTCTGGGCGTTGCCACCCGGCAGCCACCAGGGAGCCGTGTAGTCGAAAGCTGGGGCCGCCATGCTCAGTGCAGCACCGGCGGCGTGCTCAGGGCGTCCGCCGGCTCGTTGCGACTGCCCGGGCTGGCGTGGTGGGCCACCATGCGCCAGCCGTGCACGGTCTTGGCATAGACGTTGGTGGCCAGCACCCAGGCGTGGGCCGGTCCGTCGTCGCTCATCACCTCGATGCGTTCGATCACGCTGTGCACGCTGCAGCCCCCGGCGTCGATGCGCCGCGCCCGCTCGGGCTGCACGCGCACGCCGCCATTGGCCAGCAGGGCCTCGAACGCCGCCCGGACGGCGGTGTGGCCGACCAGGCGCTGGCCGCCGGGGTGCACGCAGACGATGTCCTCTTCGTCGGCCCAACAGGCCATCAGGCGCTCCAGGTCGCCCTGGTGCAGGGCCTCGTAGAAGGCGGCTTCGGTGTCGTCCGCGGTGCCGGGGGAGAACTTGGGGCGGGGCATGGAGGGTGCAGGGACGTGGTCAGAGACTCAAATGCGGGCACTATGATAGGTCTTTGCCCCGCAGGAGTGACCATGAAGCGCCGTCTGTCCCTCGCCTCCCTCGTGCTCGCCGGCACCCTCGCACTGTCTGGCTGTGGCTACAACGAGTTCCAGAGCCTGGACGAACAGAGCAAGTCGGCCTGGGCCGAGGTGCTCAACCAGTACCAGCGCCGCGCCGATCTCATTCCCAACATCGTCGCCACCGTCAAGGGCGAAGCGAACTTCGAGCAGGAAACACTGACCAAGGTGGTCGAGGCGCGCGCCAAGGCCACGTCGATCCAGGTCATGCCCGAGATGCTCAGCGACCCCGAGGCCATGGCGAAGTTCCAGGCCGCGCAGGGAGAACTGGGCAGCGCACTCAGCCGTCTGATGGTAGTGGTCGAGCAGTACCCCAACCTCAAGGCCAACCAGGGCTTCTCCGACCTGCGCGTGCAGCTCGAGGGCACGGAGAACCGCATCACCGTGGCCCGCAACCGCTACATCGAAGCGGTCCAGTCCTACAACGTGCTGACCCGCAGCTTCCCGACCAACCTCACCGCCATGGTCTTTGGCTACAAGACCAAGGAGGGCTTCCAGGTCGAGAACGAGGCCGCCATCAGTGCGCCGCCCAAGGTGGATTTCAGCAAGCCATGACGCCGCGCCGGGTCCGCGCGCTCGGCGTGGGCATGCTCTGGTTGGTGTGGGTGGCGCTGGCCTGGGCACAGGCCGTGCTGCCCGTGCCGGAGCTGCGCAGCCGCGTGATCGACCAGACCGGTACGCTGGACCCCGCCCAGCAGACCGCGCTTGAGTCCCGGCTGGCCACTTTCGAGACCCAGCGCGGCACCCAGATCGTGGTGGTGCTGGTGCCCACCACGCAGCCCGAAGACATCGCCGACTACACCCAGCGGCTGGGCGATGCCTGGAAGCTCGGGCGACAGGACGTGGGCGACGGCGTACTGTTCGTGGTCGCCAAGAACGACCGGCGGGTGCGCATCGCCACCAGTAAGACGCTGGAAGGGGCGATTCCCGACCTGGTGGCCCGCCGCATCATCGACCAGGCGGTCACGCCGGCCTTCCGCCGCAACGACTTCGCGGGCGGCATCGAAGCCGGCATCGACCAGATCATGGCCCGCGTGTCCGGCGAGAACCTTCCCCTGCCCGAGGCCGGGGGTGGCGCTGAAGAGACGGGCTTCGCGCCCATGGACCTGCTGATCTTCCTGGTCTTTGCAGTGCCGATGTTCTCGGCCGTGCTGCGCAGCCTGTTCGGCAACAAGCTGGGCACCCTGCTCACCGGCGCGAGCGCGGGCGCCATCGCCTGGGTGCTCACCGCGGTGGTCTGGATCGCCGTGGGCGCTGGCCTGCTCGCCATGCTCGCCGCGCTGTTCCTCCAGATGCTGCCGTCCATGCCATCGTCCGGGCGCGGGCGACGCGGTGGCGACTGGGGCGGCGGCGGTTTCGGCGGGGGCAGCCATGGTGGAGGATGGAGCGGCGGCGGTGGCTTCAGCTCGGGCGGTGGTGGCAACTTCGGTGGCGGCGGCGCCTCCGGCAGCTGGTGACGGCCATGAACAAGCTGTTTCGGATCCTCCGGCACCGCTGGCTGGACAGCCGCGATTCGCGCCGACTGATTCCCGACGACATGGCGCATCGGCTGTCCCGACGCATCACCGCCAGCGAGGCGCGCCACAGCGGCGAGATCCGCCTGTGCGTCGAGGCCGCCCTGCCGCTGTCCTACCTCTGGCGGCTCGGGAACGAGACCTCCGTCCGCGTGCTGGCGCGGGAACGGGCCGTGAGCTGGTTCGGCCGGCTGGGCGTCTGGGACACGCAGGACAACAACGGCGTGCTGATCTACCTGCTGCTGGCCGAACGGTCGATCGAACTGGTGGCCGACCGCGGTCTGAGTGCACGGGTCGACCAGGCGCGCTGGCAGGCCATGGTGGACCGGCTGGCCGGTCGGCTGCACCAGGGGGCCTTCGAAGACGGCCTCACCCAGGCCCTGGAGGAAGTGTCGGCGCTGCTGGTGGAGTTTTTTCCGGCCCAGGCCGGTGGGCCCAACCCCAACGAACTGCCCGATCTGGTGGTTCGGGCCTGAGACTCAGCCTTCCCCGGAACTGCGGCCGCCGCGGCCGGTGCGGCTGTTCATCACCACCTGCAGCTCCTGCTGCAGGGCCTTGTTCATCTGAGCGAAGGTGCGCAGCTTGCGCGTGGTCTCGCGCAGGCGGTCGGCCATGCGTTTGGAGATCGCGAGCAAGAGGCGGGCCCCGACCGCCGGGTCGGCCTTGAGCAGGCGCCGCAATGCAGCCCGGGACAGCACGGCGGCCGCCACATCGGTGATGGCTGCGCAGGTCGCCGACCGTGGCGAGCCGTCCAGCACCCCCATTTCACCGATCAGATGCCCCGGACCGATCACGTTGACCACCATGCTGCCATCGGCGCCGGGCATCTCGCTCTCGACCGAAATATCGCCTTCCAGGATCAGCATCATGTAGTCGTTGCCGCGCAGCTCCCCCTCGTGGATGAAGACCGTACCCGCGGAAATCAGCTGCGGTTTCATGTAACCCACCACCCGCTTTGCATCGGCCAGCTTCAGGTCATCCAGGGCCGAAGGCGTGACGAGCAGGCGGGCGGCCACCTCTTGAGGCGGCAGGTCCGGTCGTTCGGAAATCGAGGGCATGGGCATGGGTGTCCGGAGGTCAGAGTGGAGATGATTTCACCAGCATCCCCGACAGGCCACAGGGCGGCAAAAAAAAACCGGCTGATGCCGGTTTTCTTCATGAGGCGTCCGCGGGGCAGATCACTTTTTCTGACGGTACTTGCGCAGCGCCGCGATCTGCGCCGCCATGACCGCCAGCTCCGAGGTGGCTTTGGCCAGATCAATGTCGCTCTTGGCGTTCTTGACAGCCTCTTCGGCGGCCTTGCGGGCCTCGCTCGCCTTGGCCTCGTCCAGGTCGTGGCCGCGGATGGCGGTGTCCGACAGCACGGTCACGCAGTTGGGCTGAACTTCCAGAATGCCGCCGGCCACGAACACGAACTCTTCGCCGCCGTCGGCTTTTTCGATGCGCACGGCACCGGGCTTGATGCGTGTGATCAGCGGAATGTGGCCGGGCAGGATGCCCAGTTCACCCGCCTCACCCGGCAGGGCCACGAACTTGGCCTCGCCGGAGAAGATGGACTCTTCGGCGCTGACCACATCGACGTGGATGGTGCTCATATTGACTCCTGTGAAAAGGGAAAAGGTGACTCGGTGGGCGGGCGCCGGCGGGCGGCGCCCTGCGCCATCAGGCGACCTTCTTCGCCTTCTCGAAGGCCTCGTCGATGGTGCCGACCATGTAGAAGGCCTGCTCGGGCAGGTGGTCGCACTCACCGGCGGTGATCATCTTGAAGCCGCGGATGGTTTCGGACAGCGGCACGTACTTGCCGGGCGAGCCGGTGAACACTTCAGCGACGTGGAACGGCTGCGACAGGAAACGCTGGATCTTGCGGGCGCGTGCCACGGCCAGCTTGTCTTCCGGCGCGAGTTCGTCCATGCCCAGGATGGCGATGATGTCGCGCAGTTCCTTGTAGCGCTGCAGCGTGCCCTGCACGGCGCGTGCGGTTTCGTAGTGGTCCTGACCCACGACCAGCGGGTCCAGCTGGCGGCTGGTGGAGTCCAGCGGATCCACGGCGGGGTAGATACCCAGCGCAGCGATGTCACGGGACAGCACAACGGTGGAGTCCAAGTGGGCGAAGGTCGTGGCGGGCGACGGGTCTGTCAAGTCATCGGCCGGCACGTACACGGCCTGGATGGAGGTGATCGAGCCGACCTTGGTCGACGTGATCCGCTCTTGCAGGCGGCCCATTTCTTCGGCCAGCGTCGGCTGGTAGCCCACGGCGGACGGCATGCGACCCAGCAGGGCGGACACTTCGGTACCGGCCAGGGTGTAGCGGTAGATGTTGTCCACGAAGAACAGCACGTCACGGCCTTCGTCACGGAAGGACTCGGCGATGGTCAGACCGGTCAGGGCCACGCGCAGACGGTTGCCCGGGGGCTCGTTCATCTGGCCGTAGACCATGGCCACTTTCGATTCAGCCAGGTTCTCGAGGTTCACGACGCCGGAGTCGGCCATCTCGTGATAGAAGTCGTTGCCCTCACGGGTGCGCTCACCCACGCCAGCGAACACGGACAGACCGCTGTGCGCCTTGGCGATGTTGTTGATGAGCTCCATCATGTTCACGGTCTTGCCCACACCGGCACCACCGAACAGACCCACCTTGCCACCCTTGGCGAACGGGCAGACCAAGTCGATCACCTTGATGCCGGTTTCGAGCAGCTCTTGCGAGGGGGACAGTTCGTCGTAGGCCGGGGCCTTGCGGTGGATGGGAGCGGTCAGGCTCTGGTCGACCGGGCCGCGCTCGTCGATGGGCTGGCCCAGCACGTCCATGATGCGGCCCAGGGTGGCCTTGCCCACCGGCACGGTGATGTTGGCGTTGGTGTTGGTGACCACCATGCCGCGGCGCAGACCGTCGGACGAACCCAGTGCAATCGTGCGGACCACGCCGTCGCCGAGCTGCTGCTGGACTTCCAGCGTCAGTGCGGAACCTTCCATCTTCAGGGCGTCGTAAACGCGCGGCATCTGGTCGCGGGGGAATTCCACGTCCACGACGGCGCCGATGCACTGAACAATCTTGCCTTGTGCTTGAGACATGATGTGTACCTTTGAGTTTCTCTAGATTTCAGTTGAGCGCCGGGGTCAGACCGCCGCAGCGCCGGCCACGATTTCCGACAGCTCTTTCGTGATGCCGGCCTGGCGGGTCTTGTTGTAGACCAGCTTGAGTTCGCTGATGACGTTACCGGCGTTGTCGGTGGCAGCCTTCATGGCCACCATGCGGGCCGACTGCTCGGACGCCATGTTTTCCGCCACAGCTTGGTAGACCTGGGCTTCGATGTAGCGCAACAGCAGCTCGTCGATGACGGTGGCCGCGTCGGGTTCGTAGACGTAGTCCCAGTCACGACCCTTGTTGCCTTCCTGCAGGTCAGCGGCCGACAGAGGCAGCAGCTGCTCGATCACGGCTTCCTGCTTCATCGTGTTGATGAAGCGGGTGTAGCACACGTGAACCGAGTTGATGCGACCTTCGGTGTACGCGTCCAGCAGCACCTTCACCGGGCCGATCAGCTTGTCCAGGTGGGGGGTATCGCCCAGGCCGACGGCGCTGGAGACCACTTTCGCACCGATGCGGTTGAGGAAACCCAGGCCTTTGTTGCCGATGGCCACGGCTTCCGCGCCAACGCCCCGGCCCTGGAAGTCCTTGAGCTGGTTGGTCAGCGCGCGAAGCACGTTGGTGTTCATGCCACCGCACAGGCCCTTGTCGGTGGTCACGACGACAAAACCGGCGGTCTTGGCGTCGTTGGTCTCCATGAAGGGGTGCGTGTACTCGGGGTTGGCCTTGCTCAGGTTGCCAGCGATCTGGCGCACCTTTTCGGCGTAAGGCCGGGCCGCACGCATGCGGTCCTGCGCCTTGCGCATCTTGGAAGCGGCCACCATTTCCATGGCTTTGGTGATCTTCTTGGTGTTTTCCACCGATTTGATCTTGCCGCGAATTTCCTTGCCTGCTGCCATTGCTGCTCCTTAGCTCGTCAATGGACGGTTCAGTAGGTACCGGTCTTCTTGAAATCGGCGATGGCGGCGAGCAGCTGGGCTTCAGCGTCCTTGTCCATGGCCTTGTCGTTGTCGAGCTTGGCCACCAGCGCAGCGTGCTTGTCTTTCAGGAAAGCGTGCAGACCGCCTTCGAAGGCCAGCACCTTCTTGACATCGATGTCGTCCATGAAGCCCTTGTTCACCGCGAACAGCGAAGCGGCCATCAGGCTGATGGGCAGCGGGCTGTACTGGGCCTGCTTGAGCAGTTCGGTCACGCGGGCGCCGCGGTCCAGCTGCTTGCGGGTGGCTTCGTCCAGGTCGGAAGCGAACTGCGCAAACGCAGCCAGCTCGCGGTACTGGGCCAGGTCGGTACGGATACCGCCGGACAGCGACTTGATCAGCTTGGTCTGGGCTGCACCACCGACGCGCGACACCGAGATACCGGCGTTGATGGCGGGACGGATACCGGCGTTGAACAGGTTGGTTTCCAGGAAGATCTGGCCGTCGGTGATCGAGATCACGTTGGTCGGCACGAAAGCGGACACGTCGCCGGCCTGCGTTTCGATGATCGGCAGTGCGGTCAGCGAACCCGTCTTGCCCTTGACTTCACCCTTGGTGAAAGCTTCGACGTAGTCGGCGTTCACGCGGGCGGCGCGCTCCAGCAGGCGGCTGTGCAGGTAGAACACGTCGCCGGGGTAGGCTTCGCGGCCCGGCGGACGGCGCAGCAGCAGCGAGACCTGGCGATAGGCCACGGCCTGCTTGGACAGGTCGTCGTACACGATCAGGGCGTCCTGGCCGCGGTCGCGGAAGTACTCGCCCATGGTGCAGCCGGAGTAGGCCGACAGGTACTGCATGGCGGCGGACTCGGAAGCCGAGGCGGCGACCACGATGGTGTACTCCATGGCGCCGGCCTGTTCCAGGGCGCGCACCACGTTCTTGATGGACGACGCCTTCTGGCCGATGGCGACGTACACACAGGTCATGTTCTGACCCTTCTGGTTGATGATCGCATCGATCGCCACGGCGGTCTTGCCGGTCTGGCGGTCGCCAATGATCAGCTCGCGCTGGCCACGGCCGACGGGCACCATCGAGTCGATCGACTTCAGACCGGTCTGCACCGGCTGGTCCACCGACTTGCGTGCGATCACGCCGGGAGCGACCTTCTCGATCACGTCCGTCATCTTGGCGTTGATGGGGCCCTTGCCGTCGATCGGCTGACCCAGGGCGTTGACCACGCGGCCCACCAACTCGGGACCCACCGGCACTTCCAGGATGCGGCCCGTGCACTTGACGGTGTCGCCTTCGGAGATGTGCTCGTACTCACCCAGAATCACGGCGCCGACGGAGTCGCGCTCGAGGTTCAGGGCCAGACCGAAGGAAGGCACGCCGTCCTTGTTGGCCGGGAATTCCAGCATTTCGCCCTGCATCACGTCCGACAGGCCGTGGATGCGAACGATACCGTCGGTGACGGACACCACGGTGCCCTGGTTGCGCACATCGCTGGACGCGCCTAGACCCTGGATGCGGGATTTGATCAGTTCAGAAATTTCGGCGGGATTGAGCTGCATGACTCTTTCCTTCTTTCGTTAATTGGGATGAGGTCGCGTCCGAGCGGCGGGGCAGACGGCTTCAAGCCGTCAGCGCTACTTTCATTTGTTCCAGGCGGGCCTTGATGGAGGTGTCCAGCACTTCGTCACCCACCACCACACGCACGCCACCGATGAGCTCAGGCTGCAATTGGACTTGCAGGTTGAGCTGGCGCCCGAAGCGCTTCTCCAGCACACCCGACAACTCGGCCAGAGCAGACGGTTCGATGTCGAAGGCGCTGTAGACCACGGCATCAAAGCGGCCCTGCTGGGCGTTCTTGAGCACGCGGAACTGGGCAGCGATTTCAGGCAGCGCCGCGACGCGACCATTCTCGATCACCGTGCGCAGGAAGTTCTGGCCCATCTCCGGCAGCGCGTTCTTGAGCACGCCGGTGATGACGTCGAACACCTGGGTCGGCGAAGACTGAGGCGCTTCGGCGAACTGGCGCAGCTGCTCGTTACCAGCAACAGCAGCCAACTCGTCGAGCCAAGAGGCAACGCCCGCAGCATCGACGCCAGCGGCCTTGAACAGGGCGTCAGCGTAGGGACGGGCAATGGTGGCGATTTCGGCCATGTTCTACCTTCGTATGCCGGGGTTCAATCGGAACGTGGGCCTGGGGTCAGAGCTCGGTCTTCAGGCGACCCAGCAACTCGGCGTGAACACCGGCGTTGACTTCGCGCTTGAGAATCTGCTCGGCACCCTTGACGGCCAGCGCGGCGACTTCCTCGCGCAGGGCTTCACGGGCCTTGACGACCTGCTGCTCGGCTTCCTGACGGGCGGCGGCGACGATCTTGGCAGCCTCTTCCGTCGCACGGGCCTTGGCTTCCTCGATCACAGTCTGTGCACGGCGCTCGGCGTCGGCCAGACGGGTGGCTGCCTCGTTGCGGGACTGGCTCAGCTCAGCCTCGACACGCTTGTTGGCCACGGCCAGTTCGGACTTGGCCTTCTCGGAAGCGGCCAGACCTTCGGAAATCTTCAACGCACGCTCATCGAGCGCCTTGGCAATCGGGGGCCACACGAACTTCATCGTGAACCACACCAGGATCGCAAAGACGATGGCCTGCGCAAAGAGGGTTGCATTGATGTTCATCGCAACGCCTTTCTGTGTGTGAACGGGAGTGGAGACGCAATTGCTGCGGCACCGACGACATCCGGAAGGAGGGGACGATGTTCATCGCCCCACCGCATGCCGCCGCGCACGGCAGCAAGACCCATTAAGCAGCCAGCTGGAAGGGGTTGGCGAAGGCGAACAGCAGAGCGATGGCCACGCCGATCAGGAAGGCGGCGTCGATCAGACCGGCCAGAATGAACATCTTGGTCTGCAGGTCGTTCATCAGCTCGGGTTGACGAGCGGAGGATTCCAGGAACTTGCCACCCATCAGGGCGATACCGATAGAGGCGCCAATGGCACCCAGGCCGACGATGAGACCGCAAGCCAGAGCAACCAGACCCAGAACGTTTTCCATGATGACTCCTTAAGAGATTGAGAGTTGAAAAGAAAGGAAGGAACCGAAAGAACTAGAGAGCGAGGTGAAACCGCGCAACTTAGTGAGCGTCATGCGCTTGACCCAGATAAATCAGGGCCAGCATCATGAAAATGAACGCCTGCAAGGTGATGACCAGAATGTGGAACAAGGTCCACACCG
Organism: Hydrogenophaga pseudoflava; assembly: GCF_004353865.1. Lineage (NCBI taxonomy): Bacteria > Pseudomonadati > Pseudomonadota > Betaproteobacteria > Burkholderiales > Comamonadaceae > Hydrogenophaga > Hydrogenophaga pseudoflava. Next base: position 424,578 of record NZ_CP037867.1, on the reverse strand, counting down.
TGCCTGCGATCAAGTGTCCGACGAAGAAAAGTCCACCCGAGAGCGAGAAGGCGGCGAAACCACCCAGCAGCGCAATCAGCATGAACACCAGTTCACCCGCGAACATGTTGCCAAACAACCGCATGCCGTGCGAAACCGTCTTCGCCACGAACTCGATCATTTGCATCAGGAAGTTGGTCACGCCCAGCAGCAGTGCCCAAACAGGATTCTTGGAAGTACCAAAGGGAGCCGTCACCAACTCGTGCGCCCAGCCACCCAGACCCTTGATCTTGATGTTGTAGAACAGGCACATCAGCAGCACAGAGACGGACAGACCCAGCGTGGTCGACAGATCGGCGGTCGGCACTACCCGAAGGTAGGCGTGATGAGGATCGTGGCCGGTCGCTGCGTAGTACTCGGTCCACAGGCGGGGCAGCAAGTCCACCGGCAGCATGTCCATGAAGTTCATCATGAAGATCCAGCAGAACACGGTCAGCGCCAGCGGGGCGACCAGCTTGCGGCTGTTGGCGTTGTGGATCACACCCTTGGCCTGGCTGTCGACCATCTCGACCAGCATCTCCACTGCGGCCTGAAAGCGCCCCGGCACGCCCGCATGCGCCTTGCGCGCCGCCAGCCACAGCATGAAGCAGACAAAGGCGCCCAGCACCGAACTGAAAACCACGGAGTCGATGTTGATCACCGAGAAGTCAACGATGAACCCTTGCTTGTGGTTCGTCAGATGGGTCAGGTGGTGGCGGATGTACTCGCCAGGGGTAGGACCGATACCTTCAGCAGCCATGTTCGTTGCACCAATCAACGGAAATTAATGTGGGCGCCTGGTTTGGAACCACAGCCCAAACCAGTACACCTTCAGCGTCAAAACCAACCCGGCCAGCAAACCCAGCCAACTGAGATCAGGGACCAGCGCCGGCGCCGACCACAGCATGGCCACCACCAGCAACACCTTGACCCCTTCCCACAACAGGAAGCCAGCGAACGTGGCCCGCGAATGTCCCGGCATCAGACGGGACAACGCACTGGAGGTCAGACCGTAGGCCATCAATGCCGTCGGAATGAACACCGAAGCCGCGCCGTAGAGCACCGACAGAGCCAGCGACATCTGGCGCAAAAACAGCCAGACCAGCAACCCCGACATCGCCCCCACCAGCACCTGCACCCCCACCAGACGCCAGACAGATAGTTCCGGCTGACCAGCGCGCCACTGATGCGCCTGTTCACGCGTCAGTGGCTTGAATTCGGGTTCTTGCTCCCCATCTTCCCATCCGTGCCCCGATTTGGCCTCTGTCTGATCGGCCGGCAATGGCTGCCCGTCTTTGTCGGGCCCGGGCATTGTCGGCATGGCAGATTACAAACGGTTTACAGGTGTGCGAAGGTTCGCAAAGCCTCTCATTATACGTAGAAACCCCAAACCAACGTCAATCGTTCTGCGCTGACCAAGGACTTGACGCGCGCGACCATAATGGTGCGCGTCCCTCGGGCAGACCTCTGCTGGCCCCGTGCCCGCCAGCACATGCGCCGAAGGACGATCTGAAAAATTCTCACTTTGATGCAGCCAGGGCCGAGCCCGTGCTGCGCACGCCCCATGGACCTGCCACGAGACATTCCGCCAGAACAGTCGCTCATCGAGTACCCCTGCCGATTTCCTATCAAGGTGATGGGGGCCAACGTCGAGGGCTATGTCTCGGCCATGGTTGCGGTGGCGCAAGCCTTCGACCCCGGCTTCGACGAGGCCACGATCGAACACCGTCCGAGCAAGGCCGGCAACTACCTGGGCCTGACGCTCACGGTGTACGTCACCAGCCGGGAGCAGCTGGACGAGGTGTACCGCACCCTGACCACCCACCCCATGGTCAAGGTCGTCCTCTGATCCGTTCATGATCGTCCGACCGCTGGGGCGCGTGGACTACGCGCCCACCTTCGACGCCATGGTGGCCTTCACCGAATCGCGGTCGGCACAGACACCCGACGAGTTGTGGATCTGCGAGCACCCACCCGTGTTCACGCAAGGCCTGGCGGGCAGGGATGACCACCTGCTGGCGCCGGGCGACATTCCGGTCGTCAAGACCAACCGCGGTGGCCAGGTGACCTACCACGGCCCTGGCCAGGTCGTCGCCTATCCGCTGATCGATCTGCAGCGCGCGGGCTACTTCGTGAAGGAGTACGTCTACCGCATCGAAGAGGCGGTGATCCGCACGCTGGCCCACTTCGGTGTGACTGGCCACCGTGTTGCGGGCGCCCCCGGCATCTACGTGCGGCTGGGCGACCCAACCGGCCATACCCCTTTGCCGCAGCGGCCGCAGAAACGCACGCAAGGTTCACCAGCCCCAGAACCCGATTTCACCGGCCTGGGCAAGATTGCGGCGCTGGGCATCAAGGTCAGCCGGCACTGCACCTACCACGGTGTCGCTCTGAACGTGACCATGGACCTGCAGCCCTTCTGGCGCATCAACCCATGTGGTTATGCAGGCCTGCAGACGGTCGACCTTTCTACAATAGGGGTTGCCGTTTCATGGGATGAAGCGGCCAGGGTGCTGAGCAACCAGCTCGGCGCCCTTCTCGGCCCCTGACCACCAACGCGCGCCGACCGCGCCCCTGCCATGACCCGCCCCGACACCCCCGCGGCCGACGCTCACACCGTCCGCGAAGCCCAGCCCGCCGCCCAGTACGACGCCACCGCCAAGCAGAAGAGCCAGGCGAAGACGGCGCGCATCCCGATCAAGATCGTGCCGGCCGAGGTGCTCAAGAAGCCGGAGTGGATCCGCGTCAAGGCCGGTTCGCCGACCACGCGCTTCTATGAAATCAAGGACATCCTGCGCAGCAACAAGCTGGTAACGGTGTGCGAGGAGGCGAGCTGCCCCAACATCGGCGAGTGTTTCGGCAAGGGCACGGCGACCTTCATGATCATGGGCGACAAGTGCACGCGCCGCTGCCCGTTCTGCGATGTCGGCCATGGACGCCCCGATCCACTGGACGTGGACGAGCCGGAGAACCTGGCCAAAACCATCGCCCAGCTCAAGCTCAAGTACGTGGTGATCACCAGTGTGGACCGCGACGACCTGCGCGATGGCGGTGCGGGCCACTACGTGGCCTGCATCCAGCGCACCCGCGAGCTCTCTCCCGGCACACAGATCGAGGTGCTGGTGCCCGACTTCCGCGGTCGCGACGAAAAGGCGCTGGACATCATGGCGGCCGGCCTGCCCGACGTGCTCAACCACAACCTGGAGACCGTGCCGCGCCTGTACAAGGAAGCGCGCCCGGGCTCGGACTACCAGTTCAGCCTGAACCTGCTCAAGAAGTTCAAGCAGCGCTTTCCCGGCATTCCCACCAAGAGCGGTCTGATGGTCGGCCTGGGCGAGACCGACGAAGAGATCCTGGACGTCATGCGCGACATGCGCGCGCACGACATCGACATGCTCACCATCGGCCAGTACCTGGCGCCCAGCGGGCACCACCTGCCGGTGCGCCGCTACGTGCACCCCGACACCTTCAAGATGTTCGAGGAAAAGGCCTACGAGATGGGCTTCACCCACGCCGCCGTCGGCGCCATGGTTCGGTCCAGCTACCACGCCGACCAGCAGGCGCACGACGTGCTGAACAACCCCAGGACCTGAAGTGGCCGCCGCGCACGACGCTCTGTCGGTGCGCCACTACGGCGCCTCGCCGGGTAGCCATGCGCACGACCACTTCCAGATCCTGCTGGGTCTGGAGGGCTGGCTGGAGCTGGAGGTCGACGGCCGCGGGCGACGTGTCGGCACTGGCGACGGGGTGGTGATTGCGCCAGGCCTGCGGCACGACTTTGAATCGACCCGGGGCGCCCGCTGCCTGGTGCTGGACTCTTCCAACATGGGCTGGACCCGGCTGGACCGCAGCGCCCCCCTGCCGGACACCTTGCCGCTGGCTCGCTACCTGGCGTCGGCCTGCGCATCGGGTCTGGTTCGGGCCCGCCAGCTGGGGCCGGCATTGCTGCTGGAAGCCTGGGCGCCGCCCGCGCTGCCCAGACGCACCCGGCGCGCCATCGACTGGCAGAGTCTTCAGGCCTGGGCGCTGAAGGCAGTTGACGAACGGCTGTCGGTGGCCGATCTGGCCACGCGCACCCATCTCAGCCCGGCCCAGTTCACCGAACGCTGCCAGCAGGAACTCGGCCAGAGCCCCATGGCCTGGCTGCGTAACCTGCGGCTGGACCGCGCGCGGCACTTGCGCGCGCAAGGACTGCCCGTGGCCGAGGTCGCCCGGCGCTGCGGCTACCGCTCCCCGTCCGCCCTCACCGCGGCGCTGCGGAAGCAAGGCGAGCCGACACCCTCGAACGCCGACGATTGACCCGCGCCGCGCGACGACAGCCTGACTAAGCTCTCGCGTGCAGGTCCTGAGGCGCCATCTTCTCCCAGGCGGCGATGGCCTCGGCCGCATACATCAGCGCCGGACCGCCGCCCATGTAGACGCAGACGGACAGCATCTCTTCCAGTTCGGCGCGCGTGCAACCCAGTTGCACCAGCGCCTTGACGTGAAAGCCGATGCAGCCCGAACAGCGCTGGGTGACGGCGATCGCCAGCGCCACCAGCTCCTTGTGTTTGGCACTGAGCGCGCCGTCGGTGATGGCCGCCTTGGCCAGCTGTCCGAAGCCAGCCATGGCGGTGCCCTGGCTCTTGCGGAACGGCGCCAGACTGGCATTGATGTCGCGCATCAGGTCGTTGTGATTGAAAGTGCTCACGTGCAGGTCCTGTGAAAGATTAATACCCCATGCAGTATCAAATAAGTCCCATGTCCCTGACCTTGTCCCTGATCAAGCAACCGGTCGGAAAGGCGTGAGCCAATGAGTGCCAACCTGCTCGCGCTGGGCGCCGTCGCCCTCTGGGGCTCTCTGGCCGCGCTGGGCGTGGCGCTGTCCCACGTCCCGCCCTTCCTGCTGACCGGCCTGTCGCTGCTGATCGGCAGCCTGATCGCCCTGCCGCTCTCGCGCTTCGACTGGCGTCGCTGGCGGGTGCCGCCGGCCACGCTGGCCCTGGGCGTGTACGGCCTGTTCGGCTTCCACTTCCTGCTCTTCATCGCGCTGCGCCATGCACCCCCAGTGCAGGCCAACCTGGTGAACTACCTGTGGCCGCTGGGCATCGTCGTGATGGCGCCCCTGTTTCTGCCCGGGACGACGCTCACCGGACGCCACATCCTGGCCGCCCTGCTGGGTTTCGGAGGTGCCGCACTGGCCATCCTCGGACGCAGCGGCACGGCCGATGCCATCTGGGCGTGGGGCTACCTCCCCGCCGCCGGCTCGGCCTTCATCTGGTCCAGCTACTCGCTGCTGACCAAGCGTGTGGCGCCGTTTCCGACCGCCGCCATCGGCAGCTTCGCCCTGGTGTCGGGCCTGCTGTCGCTGCTGTGCCACGCGCTCATGGAACCGGCGGTGTCGCTGACCGCGCAGGACTGGACGCTGATCACCCTGCTCGGTCTCGGGCCGCTGGGCGGTGCCTTTTTCCTGTGGGACGCGGCGCTCAAGCGCGGCGACGCGCGGCAGATCGGTGTGCTCAGTTTTCTCACCCCGCTGCTGTCGACGCTGACCCTGCTGTGGGTGCGCGGCGAGGCACCGAGTCTGTCGGTCGGGATGGCCGCGGCCCTGATCATTGGCGCGGCGGTGCTGGCCACGCGGCGGCCGGCGGCCTGAGGGGTCAGTCGGCCATCAGCGCGGCCGGATCTTCGGCCGCCAGCACGCTCTGCGCCCATGCCGCCAGCTTGCTGGTGTCGCAGCGCAGAATCTGCTGTTTGACGGCCAGGATCTGCGTGGGGTGCATCGAAAAACTGCGCAAGCCCAGCCCGAGCAGCAGGCGCGTCATGCCGACATCGCCCGCCATCTCGCCGCACACGCTCACGCCCTTGCCCTGCGCACGGGCCTGCGCGATGGTGTTGGCCACCAGATGCAGCACCGCCGGGTGCACCGGGTCGTAGAGGTGCGCCACCGCCTCGTCGGCGCGATCGATCGCCAGGGTGTACTGGATCAGGTCGTTGGTGCCGATGGAGAGAAAATCGAAGTGGCGCAGGAACAGCGGGATCGTCAGCGCCGCGGCAGGCACCTCAATCATGGCGCCTAGCCGCACCGGGCCGTGAACCACCCCCAGGGCGTCGAGCTGTGCCCGCGCTTTGTCGACCAGCGCCAGCGTCTGGCGGATCTCGCTGGCGTGGGCCAGCATGGGCACCAGCAAATTGATCGGGCCGAGCGCCGCCGCCCGCAGGATGGCGCGCAGCTGCGCCAGGAACATCGCCGGGTCGGCCAGGCTCCAGCGGATCGCGCGCAGGCCCAGCGCCGGGTTGAGGTGGTCCTCGCCGGCGCGCACCGGGGTGCGGTCCAGCGGCTTGTCGGCGCCGACGTCGACCGTGCGGATCGTGACCGGCAGGCCCTGCATGCCTTCGACAGCCCGGCGGTAGGCGGCGTACTGCTCCTCCTCGTCGGGCAGCTTGCCGTTGCGCCCCATGAACAGGAACTCGGTGCGGAACAGCCCCACACCGACGGCGCCGGCCTTGAGCGCCGCGGCGGCGTCCTCGGGCTGCTCGATGTTGGCCAGCAACTCGATCTTCTGGCCATCCAGCGTCACGGCCGGGGTGTTCTTCAGACGCGAGAGCCGCTCGCGCTCGACCTCGCCCTGGCGCTGCTTGAAGCCGTACTCGGCCATCAGGATGGGCGACGGGTCGACGATCACCACACCGGCGTCGCCATCGATGATGACCCAGTCGTCCTGGTTGATCAGGTGACTGGCCGAGCGCGCCCCGACCACCGCGGGGATGTCCATGCTGCGCGCGACGATGGCGGTGTGGCTGGTCTTGCCGCCCACGTCGGTGACGAAGCCGGCGAACACGCTCTGCTTGAACTGCAGCATGTCGGCCGGCGACAGGTCGTGCGCGATCAGCACCAGGGGAACGTCGACCGAGGGATCGAAGAGGGTACCGTTGGGCTCGCCCTCGTCCGCGGGAGGCAGTGGCGCGGCGACGGGCGAAGCCACACCGCGCATCATGCGCAGCATGCGTTCGACCACCTGCTCTAGGTCGGCCTTGCGCTCGCGCAGATAAGGGTCCTCCATCTCGTCGAACTGGCGCGCGATCACCTCCAGCTGGGTGGTCAGCGCCCACTCGGCGTTGTAGTGGCGCTCGGTGATCCAGTGCTTGACGCCGCTGGTGAGCTGCTCGTCCTGCAGCAGCATCAGGTGCACATCCAGCAGCGCGCTCAGCTCCGGGTGCGCGTCTTGTGAACCCAGCTCATCCAGGCTGGCCTGGACCTTCTCGATCTCCTCGACCACACCGTTGCGGGCCCGCCGCAGGCGCTGGATCTCGGCCTCAACCTGATCAGGCTTGACGAAGTAGTGGGCGACGTCGATGCGGCTGGACGCCACGATCACCGCCCTCCCGATGGCAATGCCCCGGGAGACCGCCAGACCGTGGACGGTGAAGCTCACTCGCCTTCCCCGAACTTGTCGTTGATCAGCGCCACGATGGCATCCATCGCGGCCTGCTCGTCCGGGCCGCTGGTCTCGATTTCGACCTGGCTGCCCACCCCGGCGGCCAGCATCATGACGCCCATGATGCTCTTGGCGTTGATGCGGCGGTCCCCCTTGGACATCCACACCTCGCACTGGTGGCTGCCGGCCAGCTTGGTGAGCTTGGCCGAAGCGCGGGCGTGCAGGCCCAGCTTATTGCTGATGGTCGCGGTGGTCTTGATCATGTGTGGTTCTTCTCGCCTGATTCTGTGGTGCCGTCACGGCCACCTGGATCACACCCTGCGTGGCCCCCACCATGGCGCGCGAGACCAGCGCGTCCAGCGACTCGTGCCGGTACGACACGGTGCGCAGCAGCATCGGCAGATTCACGCCGGCGATCAGCTTGGAGCGCACACCGTCGACCAGCTTGTGCGCCACGTTGCAGGGCGTGGCACCGAACACGTCGGTCAGCACCAGCGTCTGCGGCGTGTCCAGCTGTCGCATGAGGATGCGCGCCTGGGCCAGCGACTCCTCCGGGGGGGCATTGGGCATGACATCCAGGGCCGACACCGCGCTGGCGCTGTCGGGAAACACGTGCAGCACGCAGGCCCGCAGGGCCGAAGCCAGCGGCGCGTGCGCAACGATGAGGATGCCGTTCATCGTTCGGAGTTTATCCCCCGGGGGCTGCGCGCTGGCGCCGGTATCCGAACAGGAAAACCCCATAGGCCGACACGCAGCACAGCCCGAACACCGCGATCGCGCCCCGAAAGCGCGCCACAGTGTCCCAGCCCAGCAGCGCGAAGGCGTCCACCAGTCCGCCGATCGCCCACTGCACCAGGAACACGCCGGCAAAGATCACCAGGTTGTAGGCCGACAGCGCGCGCCCGGCCGCCGCCGCAGGCAGCGCCAGCGCCACGGCGGGCTGCGACAGAGAAACGAAGGTGCTGCCCACACAGAACGCGGCCCACAAGGGCCAGCCGGCACGGGGCCCGAGCACCACAATGGCCGCCAGCACCACGAAGCTCAGGGGCAGACCCCAGGCGATCAGCCGCTCGGCCGGGATGCCCCGCCGCGACAGATGGGGGTTGACCATGCCCCACAGCCAGAAGCTCAGCAGCATGCACAGGTTGATCCCGAACAGCCCGACGGCCGCGCGCTGCGGCGTGTAGCCGGCCACCTGCACCATCCAGGGACCCGCCCACAGGGTCTGCACTGCCACCATGCCGCCGTAGTTGATGAAGCCGATGGGCGCCATCTGCCGGAAGTACGGGTGGCGCCAGATCGCACCGTAGCCCGACGCTTCGGGCGCAGCCACCACGGATGAGGGCTCCTTGTGCCAGCGCGGCACCAGCGCCGCCAGCACCAACATGGACAGCAGCACCAGTGCTGCCAGCGACCAGAACAGCCCGCGCCATCCCAGCATCGGCATCAGCCACTGCACCGGCAGGGTGGACGCCACCATGCCCATGGACCCGGTCATCAGCATCCAGGAGTTGGCACGCAGTTGCGTGGCCGGCTGCAGCCAGCGGCGGTAGCCGGTGAGTGGCGCCATGAGGCAGGCGCTCACGCCCATGCCGGTGAGCACGCGGGCGGCCAGCAAACCTGAAAAGCTGGTGGCCATGGCAAAGGCCGCACAGCCCGCCACCGCCACCCCCAGGAAGGCCAGGATCACCTGCCGCGGGCCGAATCGGTCCAGCCACGAGCCCAGGGGCAGCTGGGTCAGGGCGAAGCCGAAGAAGTACCCACCGGCCAGCAACCCGAGGTCGCTCGCCTGCAGCGACAGTTCGGCACTGAGCACCGGCGACAGCGTGGCGGTGACCGCACGGATCAGCGCCGACAGGAAGTACGTCAGCGCGAAGGCCAGAAACACCGAAACCGCCACCAGTGGCGGCAAGAGGTGGTTACCCGACTCGGTCCCGGTGCTTCTCATGGCTGCGCGAGGCTCAGCCCGGCGAAAAAGGCTTCGCGAGCCCCTTCATCCAGCCGGGCGCCATAGACCGCGGCCTGGAACACCTGTGTGCCGCGGGCGAAATACGCGGCCTGCATGACCACCGGCTGCCCCTGGGGATCGGTGCCCCGGGCCTGCACGCCCTGTGCCTGCGGCGCGCCCTTGACCCCGACCGACCAGGCCAGACCTGGATCGTCCGGCGAAGCCGCAGGCACCCGGAGCGTCTGGAGGCTCGCCACACGCCAGGCCGCCAGCGCGGCGGGCACCTGGTCGGCCCTGCCCACGTCGGCCCAGGCCAGGGCGAACCGCATGCCACCGGTCTCGCAGGCCTGCATGTGCAGTTCCACCGGCGTCCCCAGCATCGGCACCGGCCGGCTCGCACTCTCCGGCTTGCAGGGCATCAGCGCACGCAAGGGCGTGCCAGCGACCGGCCACTCACGCCAGTTGAACGTGGGACTGCAGGCCCCAAGGGCCAGCAGCGCCGCCAGGCCAGCGGCGCGCAAAGGGTGCAACAAAGGAGTCTCCGGAAGGCGCGGCAGAGTGATGCCACCATGGAGGGCTCAAGGCCCTGGGAAAGCCCCGGATGGTATCTGCATCCGCAAACGGCCCGGAGCATCCGACACGGTTGGAGGAATGCCGCAATCGCGGTATCTTCCGAGGCGCGCCAACATACTCCCCTGAGTTTTCCATGAACACCCCCGGCCATTCATCCGCCCTCCCCACCCCGACTTCGCTGCGAGGCAGCGCCCTGGCGGCGGTGGCGCGTGGCGAACCGCTGGTCGTGATGACCACCCTCGCCGGCTGTCCGTACTGCGACCTGGTGCGCAACCACCACCTGCTGCCCATGCTGAGGCAGGGGCAGTTGCATGCCGTCCAGCTCGACGTCCGCGACCGCACCAGCAACCTGCAGGGATTCGACGGCTCGATGACCACGCCCGCCGAACAGGCCAAGGCCTGGAAAGCCCGTTTCGCGCCCACCGTGCTGTTCCTGGGCGCCAAGGGAGAAGACCTGGCGGAGCGGCTGGTCGGCGTGGCGGTTCCGGATTTTTACGGGGAGTACCTCGATGCCCGCCTGCAGCAGGCTCGCGCCCGTTTGCGCTGAAACGGTTGCGGGATCGGAATGAACTCCGGGACAATTGGACGATCAGACCTCGGCCAATCCGAAATTCCCCCTGCGCCCATGATCTCCACTTTGTTCTCCCGCCGCCGCTCGCTCGCCGCCCTTCTGGTTGCCGGTGCGCTTGGCCTGTCCGGCTGCGCCTCCGGTGACGAGGCGCCTGCCTCCAGTTTCGTGCTGCTGGACGGCAGCACCACCACCACCGCGGACCTCAAGGGCAAGGTGACCCTGGTCAACTTCTGGGCCACCACCTGCGTCACCTGTGTCAAGGAGATGCCCTCGCTGGTCAGCACCCACCAGAAATACAAGGACAAAGGGTACGAAACCATCGCCGTCGCCATGAGCTACGACCAGCCGGCCTGGGTGGCCAACTACGCCCAGTCGCGCCAGCTACCGTTCAAGGTGGCGCTGGACAACACCGGCGAACTCGCCAAGAACTGGGGCGACGTGAAGCTGACCCCGACCACCTACCTGGTCGACAAGCAGGGGCGCATCGTCAAGCGCTTCGTCGGCGAGCCCGACTTTGCCGCGCTGCACAACCTGATCGAGGACCTGCTCGCCAAGAGCTGACCAAGCGAGACCCGAGCCATCAACGAAATGGGCGGACACCTTCACGGGGTGCCCGCCCATTTCAGTTATTGAGGCGCCAATGAAGTGCTCGCTCACTCCTTGCGGAATGCGTCGTGGCACGCCTTGCAAGTCTTGGCAGATTCGCCGAACGCTTTCTTCAGGTTGTCCAGATTGCCCGTCTTGGCAGCCGCATTGAGCTGGGCGACCGACGCCATCATGTCTTCCGACGCCTTCTTGAACTTGGCCCCGTCGGTCCAGATTTCCGGCTTGGCTCGGGTTTCCCCCTTCTCGGAGCCGGCCACGAACCCGGCCCAGGGCAGCTTGCTCATGGTCTCCACAATCGCCGCGTTCTCTGCCGCCACCTTGGCGTCGAACGGTGCCTTGTCGCTGGCCATGGCACCGAGGCGTCCGAAGTGAGCGGCCATCACCGTGAGCGCTGCCTTGCGGTACTTGACGGCGTCTTCCGGCTTCTGGAACTGGGCCATCGCGGGCACCGACAGTGTGGACACCACGGCGGCCAGCGTGAGTGAAGCAAGCAATTTCATGAGGACTCCTGCGCAGGGTTGACTGTATGGATGAAGGTGCAGCCGCTGGGGCTACCCGAGCCGGGAGCTTCCCGCACGGGGAAAAGTTCCGCAGGAACCTGTCAGGGTTTATCTTCTCTACCTGTTCCTCGCGTCAACACTTGGCCCTCACCATGCACACCATCCGCGTCTGGGATCTGCCAACCCGTCTGTTTCACTGGGCGCTGGTCCTCTGCGTCATCGGTCTGGTCATCACCGCCAATGTGGGAGGCAACTGGATGACCTGGCACGGGCGCCTGGGCTACGTGGTTCTGAGCCTGCTGCTGTTTCGCATCGCCTGGGGTTTTGTCGGCGGACACTGGTCCCGATTCAGCAGCTTCATCTACCACCCTGCAACCCTGTTGGCCTACCTGCGAGGCAACGGCCGGCCGGAACACCGCGCAGGTCACAACCCCCTGGGCATGCTGTCGGTGTTCGCATTGCTCGCGGTGCTGCTGCTGCAGGTGAGCACGGGACTGTTCGCCGACGATGAGATCGCGTTCACCGGTCCACTGGTCAGCCTGGTGTCCGGCGACACGGTGAGCCAGGCCACCCGGTACCACAAGTCCATCGGCAAGCTGCTGCTCATCGCGCTGGTCGCGCTGCACGTGCTGGCCATCCTGTTCTACAAGTGGTTCAAGAAAGACAACCTGGTGAGACCGATGGTGCTGGGTGACAAGCAAGTCATGGCACCACTGCCCAGCGCACTGGACAACACGGCATCGCGGCTGCTGGCGTTGGTGATCTGGGCGGTCTGTGGCGCTGCGGTGTACTGGATCGTCGGCCTGGGTCAGACCAGCTGGGGATGAGCCCCGAGCAGCCAACGCCCGGCACTGTCGTATAGTGCCCGCTCGCCTGCACCGCTCGATCCTGCCGATGTCCGACCCCCGTCACACCGCCCAGCTGTCTCTCATGCACGCCCGCTCGGCGGTAGAACTGGCGGCGGTCCGCTCGCTGTTCCTGGACTACCAGGCAGGACTCGGCATCGATCTCTGTTTCCAGGGATTTGAAGAAGAACTGCGGACCTTGCCTGGCGACTATGCCGAACCGTCCGGTGGACTGTTCCTCGCACAGGTCGATGGCGCACCGGCCGGTTGCTGCGCCTTCAGGCCTCTGGCCAACAGCGACCATCTCAATGCGTGTGAGATGAAGCGCCTGTTCGTTCGTCCGGCTTTCCGCGGGCTTGGTCTGGGCCGGCAACTGGTGGATGCCGTGACTACTGGTGCCCAGCAAGCCGGCTACACGACCATGCTGCTGGACACCCTGACCGACATGGAGGCAGCACGCGCGCTCTACCAGGAGGTGGGCTTTGTCGAGACTGAGCCCTATTACCACAACCCCCTGGCGGGCGCGCACTACCTCAAGCTGGATCTGCGCACCCTGACCCTGGGCGGCGCCTGAACTTCAGCCGCGGGCCTGGGCCAGCAGCGTCGCTGCGTCGCTGACCTCAAACTTGCCCGGGCCTTCCACATTCAGTGTCTTGACGACGCCGTCCTTGACGAGCATCGAGTACCGGTTGCTGCGCAAGCCCATGCCCCGGGCGGTCAGATCCAGCGTCAGGCCGGTCGCCTTGGCGAAATCGGCGCTGCCGTCTGCAAGCATGCGCACCTTGGTGCCTGATTTCTGGTCGCGTGCCCACGCGCCCATCACGAAGGCATCGTTGACGCTCACGCACCAGATTTCGTCCACACCGGCCGCCTTCAGTGCGTCGTGCTGCTCCACATAACCCGGCACATGTTTGGCCGAGCAGGTGGGCGTGAACGCGCCAGGCAGGGCGAACAGTGCAATGGTCTTGCCGGCGCTGGCAGTGGCCGTGTCCACCGGGTTAGGGCCGATGCTGCAGCCGTTGCCCTCGACTTCGCTGTATTCCATCAGCGTGACGGCCGGAATCTTGTCGCCTACCTGAATCATGGTGTGTTCTCCTCGTCTGTGGTGACCCGTGGGCCGGAAATGAAAAAAGCGACCGAGATTCTCGGTCGCTTTCCGGGCTTGCGCAGGAATCGGCGCAAACAGGCTTACACCACGGCGGCCTTTTGAACCAGGCGGGTAGCCACCCAGTTCTTGGTCTTGGACAGCGGGCGGCTTTCGGTGATCTCGATCACGTCGCCGAGCTTGTACTCACCCTTTTCGTCGTGGGCGTGGTACTTGCTCGACTTGGCGACGATCTTGTCGTAGAGCTCGTGCTTCACACGGCGCTCGACCAGAACCGTCACGGTCTTGGCGCGCTTGTCACTGACCACCTTGCCGATCAGGGTGCGCTTGAGGGATGTTTTGGCTTCCGTCATTTCGTCACTCCTTACTTGGCGGCGGCGCGTTGCTTCTCGGCCAGGATGGTCTTGGCGCGAGCGATGGAACGGCGGGTGTCGCCCAGCGTGGCGGTGTTGTTGAGTTGTTGCGTGGCCTTCTGCATGCGCAGGCCGAAATGGGCCTTTTGCAGAGACTTCACTTCGGCTTCCAGGCCGGCCACATCCTTCTGGCGCAGTTCAGCAGCTTTCATCTATGTTCTCCTGAATCACTGACCCAGCATGCGCGCCACAAAGGTGGTGCGCAGGGGAAGTTTGGCGGCGGCCAGGGCAAAGGCTTCGCGAGCGAGTTGCTCGGGCACGCCCACGATTTCATACAGCACCTTGCCGGGCTGGATTTCGGCCACGTAGTACTCCACGGAACCCTTGCCGTTGCCCATACGGACTTCGGCAGGCTTCTGGGAGATCGGCTTGTCCGGGAACACGCGGATCCAGATCCGGCCGCCACGCTTGACGTGACGGGAAATCGCACGGCGTGCGGCTTCGATCTGGCGGGCCGTCAGGCGGCCGCGGTCGGTGGACTTCAGACCGAAATCACCGAAGGCCACGGTGGCGCCGCTGGTGGCGACGCCCGTGTTGCGGCCTTTCTGCTCTTTACGGTACTTGCGGCGAGCGGGTTGCAGCATGTTTATTCTCCTTTGCCGTCCGCAGGTGCCCCTGCGGGTGCGTCTTTGCGAACGCGCTTAACGGCGGGTTTGTCGGTGGCCTCGGCGGGCTTGTCGGAGCCATCGGTCGGGGCGGCGTTGCCACCACGGCGCACGGCGGCGCGGGCAGCCGGGCCAGCCGGGCGCTCACGGCGCGGACCGCGGGGACGGCGCTCCTCTTCCGGACGCGGGGTCTCCACCACAGGCGCGTCGTTGCGGCCCAGGGTGTCGCCCTTGTAGACCCAGACCTTGACGCCAATGACGCCGTAGGTGGTCTTGGCTTCCGAAGTGCCGTAATCGATGTCTGCGCGCAGGGTGTGCAGCGGCACACGGCCTTCGCGGTACCACTCGGTGCGGGCGATTTCGATGCCGTTCAGACGGCCGGCAGACATGATCTTGATGCCCAAGGCACCCAGACGCATGGCGTTCTGCATGGCGCGCTTCATGGCGCGGCGGAACATGATCCGCTTTTCGAGCTGCTGGGTGATCGAGTCGGCGATCAGCTTGGCATCGATTTCGGGCTTGCGCACCTCTTCGATGTTCACAGCGACCGGCACGCCCAGCTTGGCGGCCAGATCCTTCTTCAGCTTCTCGATGTCCTCACCCTTCTTGCCGATCACCACGCCCGGACGCGCCGAGTAGATGGTGATGCGGGCGTTCTTGGCGGGGCGCTCGATCACGACGCGCGAAACGGCGGCGTTCTTTAGCTTGCCCTTGAGGTACTCGCGGACCTTGATGTCTTCGGCCAGCATGCCGGCGAAGTCACGATTGGAGGCGTACCAGCGGCTGGCCCAGTTGCGGGAAACTGCAAGGCGGAAGCCGGTGGGGTTGATTTTCTGTCCCATATGTCCTCTAGCCTCTTCAGTTGCCAACCGTCACGTAGATGTGACACGTGGGTTTGCTGATGCGGTTGCCGCGGCCCTTGGCACGGGCAGCAAAACGCTTGAGCGTGGTGCCTTGCTCGACGTAGATCGACTTGACGAACAGTTCGTCGATGTCGGCGCCGTCGTTGTGCTCGGCATTGGCGATGGCGGAGTCAAGGGCTTTCTTGACGATGCCAGCGGCCTTCTTCTGCGTGAACGACAGGATGTTCAGGGCCTGGTCGACCTTCTTGCCACGAATCAGGTCGGCCACGAGACGGCCTTTGTCCACCGACAGGCGCACGCCGCGAACGACGGAGCGGGTTTCTGTACTCATGGTTGGTCCTTACTTCTTGGCTTTCTTGTCGGCCGGATGGCCTTTGAACGTGCGCGTCAGCGAAAACTCGCCGAGCTTGTGTCCCACCATCTGGTCGGTGATGTACACGGGCACGTGCTGCTTGCCGTTGTGCACGGCGATCGTCAGACCGATGAACTCGGGCAGGATCATGGAGCGGCGCGACCAGGTCTTGACCGGCTTCTTGTCCTTGGTGGACACAGCCTTCTCGACCTTGGCCATCAGGTGGTGGTCAACGAAGGGACCTTTTTTGAGAGAACGAGTCATTTCGTCAACCCCTTACTTCTTGCGACGCGACACGATCATGTTCTGCGTGCGGCGGTTGTTGCGGGTGCGGTAACCCTTGGTCAGGTTGCCCCACGGATCCACCGGTGCACGACCTTCGCCGGTCTTGCCTTCACCACCACCGTGCGGGTGGTCGATCGGGTTCATGGCGGTACCACGCACGGTCGGGCGGATGCCCATGTGGCGCTTGATACCGGCCTTGCCGATCTGGCGCAGGCTGTGTTCGGTGTTGGAGACTTCACCGATGGTGGCGCGGCAATCCACGTGGATCTTGCGCACTTCGCCCGAACGCATGCGAACCTGGGCGTAGATGCCTTCGCGGGCCAGCAGCACGGCGGAAGCACCGGCGGAACGGGCGATCTGGGCACCTTTGCCGACTTGCAGCTCGATGCAGTGGATCGTCGAACCGACCGGAATGTTGCGGATCGGCAGGGTGTTGCCCACGCGGATCGGCGACTCGGAACCGGACAGCAGCGTGGCACCGACTTCAACGCCACGCGGGGCGATGATGTAGCGGCGCTCGCCATCGGCGTAGCACAGCAGCGCGATGTGCGCCGTGCGGTTCGGGTCGTATTCGATGCGCTCGACCTTGGCCGGGATGTTGTCCTTGTTGCGACGGAAGTCGACCACGCGGTAGTGGTGCTTGGCACCGCCGCCCTTGTGGCGAACCGTGATGTGGCCGTTGTTGTTGCGGCCGGACTTCTGGTGCTGGGGCTCCAGCAGCGGCGCGAAACCCGAACCCTTGTGCAGGTTCTCGCGCGTGACCTTCACCATGCCGCGACGGCCTGGCGAAGTCGGTTTCATCTTGATCACTGCCATGATTAGGCCTCCCCACCGAAGTTGAGTTCCTGACCCTCGGCCAGCGTGACATAGGCCTTGCGCACATGGTCACGGCGACCCACGGTCTTGCCGAAGCGCTTGGTCTTGCCCTTCTGGTTGAGCACGGACACGCCCTTGACCTGGACCTTGAACATCAGTTCAACGGCGGCCTTGATTTCGGGCTTGGTGGCGTCCTGCAGCACCTTGAACAGCACCGCATTGGACTGCTCGGCGGCTTGAGTGGCCTTTTCCGACACGATCGGTGCCACGAGCACCTGCATCAGACGACCTTCATCGTATTTCGTGACGCTCATGCGAACATCTCCTTGAGCTGGTCGATGGCACCCTTGGTGACGATGACCTTCTTGTAGTGCACCAGCGACACCGGGTCGGCGTAGCGCGGCTCGACCACGAGCACGTTGGCCAGGTTGCGCGAAGCCAGGTACAGGTTCTCGTCGACTTCTTCGGCGATGACCAGCACGTTGCTCAGGTTCATGGCCTTGAACTTGGCGGCGAGCTGCTTGGTCTTGGGCGAGTCCACCTTGATGGAGTCGACCACGGCCAGGCGGCCTTCACGCACCAGCTGCGAGAAGATGGAGGCCATGCCGGCGCGGTACATCTTCTTGTTGAGCTTCTGGGTGAAGTTTTCGTCCGGGCTGTTCGGGAAGATGCGACCGCCCCCGCGCCACAGCGGCGAGGAAGTCATACCGGCACGGGCGTTGCCGGTGCCCTTCTGCTTGAACGGCTTCTTGGTCGAGTGCTTGACCTGCTCACGGTCCTTCTGGGCACGCGTACCTTGACGGGCGTTGGCCTGATACGCCACCACGAGCTGGTGAATCAGGGACTCGTTGTAATCACGGCCGAAGACGGTCTCGGGCACGTCCAGCTTGGACGCGGCCTGACCTTGGTCGTTCAGGAGTTCAACTTGCATCAGTTAGCCCCCTTCTTGGCCTTGACGGCGGGACGGACGGTCAGGAAACCGCCGTTGGCGCCAGGCACGGCACCGCGGATCATCAGCAGCTGACGGGCTTCGTCGACGCGGAAGATGTCCAGGTTCTGGATGGTCTTGGTCTGATCGCCCATGTGACCGGTCATCTTTTTGCCCGGGAACACGCGACCCGGATCCTGGGCCATGGAGATCGAGCCCGGCACGTTGTGCGAACGGCTGTTGCCGTGCGACGCGCGCTGCGAGCTGAAGTTGTGGCGCTTGATGGTGCCGGCGTAGCCCTTACCGATCGAAGTGCCCTGCACGTCGACCTTCTGGCCGGCGGCAAAGATGGCGTTGGCGGCCACGGTAGCGCCTGGCTGGTACTGGGCAGCCACATCGGCGGCAACGCGGAATTCCTGGATGATCTCACCCGCTTCGACACCAGCCTTGGCCAGGTGGCCCGCGATGGGCTTGGTAACGCGGGAGGCGCGACGCTGGCCAAAGGTGACCTGCAGCGCGTCGTAGCCATCGTTGGCTTGGGTTTTGACTTGCGTCACACGGTTGTTCGACACATCGACCACCGTGACAGGCACTGCGTCCCCGTCATCGGTGAACAGACGCATCATGCCCACCTTGCGACCCAACAACCCGAGGGAGTTGCTAAGACTCATTGTTTTCTCCGTTCCCGACTGCAATTGGCCGGGGCTGATGGTGCGCAGCCCACCGGTCGCATGACCGAAAGACGAACGCGGTTAAGGGCCAGAAGCCCGAAAAGCCCGCCAGTATAACCAGCGGGCTTTGTTTGTGCAAGCCCGACCATCGCCAGACCTGCGCGCAGCGTTTACTGCAGCTTGATTTCGACGTCCACGCCGGCCGGAAGGTCCAGCTTCATCAGGGCGTCTACCGTTTTGTCGGTCGGGTCGACGATGTCCATCAGACGCTGGTGGGTACGGATTTCCAGCTGGTCGCGCGAGGTCTTGTTGACGTGCGGCGAACGCAGGATGTCGAAGCGCTTCATGCGGGTCGGCAGGGGCACGGGACCCTTGACGATCGCGCCGGTGCGCTTGGCGGTGTCGACGATTTCGGCGGCCGAGGTGTCGATCAGCTTGTAATCAAACGCCTTCAGGCGGATGCGGATTTTTTGCTTGGTAGACATGCGGTTCTCCGGATCCGGTTAAGCAATGATCTTGGCCACGACGCCGGCGCCGACGGTACGCCCGCCTTCACGGATGGCAAAGCGCAGACCTTCTTCCATGGCGATCGGGGCGATCAGCTTGACGGTGATCGACACGTTGTCACCAGGCATCACCATTTCCTTGCCCTCAGGCAGCTCGATGGCACCGGTCACGTCCGTCGTGCGGAAGTAGAACTGCGGGCGGTAGTTGTTGAAGAACGGCGTGTGACGGCCACCTTCGTCCTTGGACAGCACATACACCTCGCCGGTGAAGTGCGTGTGCGGCTTGATGGAGCCGGGCTTGCACAGCACCTGGCCGCGCTGCACTTCTTCGCGCTTGGTGCCGCGCAGCAGGATACCGACGTTGTCGCCAGCCTGACCCTGGTCCAGCAGCTTGCGGAACATTTCCACGCCGGTGCAGGTGGTCTTCTGGGTGGCGGCGATACCGACGATTTCGATTTCTTCGCCGACCTTGATGATGCCGCGCTCGATACGACCGGTCACCACGGTGCCGCGACCGGAGATGGAGAACACGTCTTCCACAGGCATCAGGAAGGCACCATCCACAGCACGCTCAGGCGTGGGGATGTAGCTGTCCAGCGCGTCGGCCAGGCGCATGATGGCCTGCTCGCCCAGATCGCCCTTGTCGCCTTCCAGCGCCAGTTTGGCCGAACCCTTGACAATGGGGGTGTCGTCGCCGGGGAAGTCGTACTTGGAGAGCAGCTCGCGCACTTCCATTTCAACCAGCTCCAGCAGCTCGGCATCATCCACCATGTCGCACTTGTTCAGGAACACGATGATGTAGGGAACACCCACCTGGCGCGCCAGCAGGATGTGCTCGCGGGTCTGGGGCATCGGGCCGTCGGCGGCCGAGCACACCAGGATAGCGCCGTCCATCTGGGCAGCACCGGTGATCATGTTCTTGACGTAGTCGGCGTGACCGGGGCAGTCCACGTGGGCGTAGTGGCGGTTGGCCGTCTCGTATTCCACGTGTGCGGTGTTGATGGTGATGCCACGAGCCTTCTCTTCAGGAGCCGCGTCAATCTGGTCGTAGGCCTTGGCGGCGCCACCGAACTTGGCAGCCAGCACCGTGGTGATGGCAGCCGTCAGCGTCGTCTTGCCGTGGTCCACGTGACCAATCGTGCCCACGTTCACGTGCGGCTTGGTCCGCTCAAATTTCTCTTTTGCCATTGCAAATACCTCTGTTGAAAGAACAAAACCCGTGAGTGTTTAACGTCTCCGGCACGGGCCTGCCACGGGCAGCCGGCCCACCCCGACGGGCGCCGAAGACCGATCTGATTACTTGGAACGAGCGGCGACGATGGCCTCGGACACGTTCCGCGGAGCCTCGCTGTAGTGCTTGAATTCCATGGTGTAGGTGGCACGACCCTGGGTCATGGAGCGCAACGTGGTGGCATAGCCGAACATTTCGGACAGCGGCACCTCGGCCTTGATGGCCTTGCCGCCGCCGACCATGTCGTCCATGCCCTGCACCATGCCGCGACGGGAAGACAGGTCGCCCATGACGGTACCGGCATAGTCCTCCGGGGTCTCGACTTCCACGGCCATCATTGGCTCGAGGATGACGGGCTGAGCCTTGCGGCAGCCCTCCTTGAAACCAAAAATGGCGGCCATCTTGAACGCCTGTTCGGACGAGTCCACGTCGTGGTACGAACCGAAGTGCAGAGTGACCTTCACGTCGACCACCGGATACCCGGCCAGCACACCCTGGTTCAGCGCCTCTTCCACGCCCTTGCCCACAGCAGGGATGTATTCGCGCGGCACCACACCGCCCTTGATGGCGTCCACGAACTCGAACCCCTTGCCCGGCTCCTGTGGTTCGATCTTGAACACCACGTGACCGTACTGGCCCTTGCCGCCGGACTGGCGCACGAACTTGCCTTCGGCTTCTTCCACGGTTCCACGGATGGTTTCGCGGTAGGCCACCTGCGGCTTGCCCACGTTGGCTTCCACGCCGAACTCGCGCTTCATGCGGTCGACGATGATCTCCAGGTGCAACTCGCCCATACCGGCAATGATGGTCTGACCGGACTCTTCGTCGGTCTTGACACGGAAGGACGGATCTTCGGCAGCCAGACGGCCCAGGGCGATGCCCATCTTTTCCTGGTCGGCCTTCGACTTGGGCTCCACGGCCTGCGCGATCACGGGCTCAGGGAAGACCATCTTTTCCAGGGTGATGATGGCGGACGGATCGCACAGGGTTTCGCCCGTGGTCACATCTTTCAGGCCCACACAGGCAGCGATGTCGCCTGCCCGGATTTCTTCGACTTCCTGGCGGTTGTTGGCGTGCATCTGCACGATACGGCCGATGCGCTCCTTCTTGCCTTTGATCGGGTTGTAGACGGTGTCGCCCTTCTTGAGCACGCCCGAGTACACGCGAACGAAAGTCAGCTGCCCCACGAACGGGTCGGTCATGAGCTTGAACGCCAGCGCGGACAGCTTCTCTTCGTCGTCAGCCTTGCGGGAGGTTTCCTTGTCATCGTCGTCGGTACCTGCCACGGGCGGAATGTCCACCGGCGAAGGCAGGAAATCGATGACGGCGTCCAGCATGCGCTGCACACCCTTGTTCTTGAAGGCGGTACCGCACAGCATCGGCTGGATCTCAACCGCCAGCGTCCGCGCACGGATGCCGGCCTTGATTTCGGCTTCGGTCAGGTCGCCTTCCTCAAGGTACTTGTTCATCAGCTCTTCGTTGGCTTCAGCGGCTGCCTCGACCATCTTGCTGCGCCACTCCTCGGCCTGCGCTTGCAGGTCGGCCGGGATGTCCTGGTACTCGAACTTCATGCCCTGGGACGCTTCGTCCCAGATGATGGCCTTCATCTTGATGAGGTCGATCACGCCCTTGAAGTTGTCTTCGGCACCGATCGGTATCACGATCGCCACCGGGTTGGCCTTCAGGCGCAGCTTCATCTGGTCATAGACCTTGAAGAAGTTGGCACCAGTGCGGTCCATCTTGTTCACGAAGGCCAGACGGGGCACTTTGTACTTGTTGGCCTGGCGCCAGACGGTCTCAGACTGGGGCTGCACGCCACCCACGGCGCAATACACCATGCAAGCACCGTCGAGCACGCGCATGGAACGCTCCACCTCGATGGTGAAGTCCACGTGGCCGGGGGTGTCGATGATGTTGAAGCGGTGCTCGGGGTAGGACAGGTCCATGCCCTTCCAGAAGCAGGTGGTGGCAGCGGACGTGATCGTGATACCACGCTCCTGCTCCTGCTCCATCCAGTCCATAGTGGCGGCGCCGTCGTGCACCTCACCAATCTTGTGGTTCACACCGGTATAGAACAGGATGCGCTCGGTGGTGGTGGTCTTGCCGGCGTCAATGTGGGCCGAAATACCGATGTTGCGGTAACGCTCAAGGGGCGTGGTGCGTGCCATGAAAATTCTCCAAAATTAAATACCAAAGCCCGCGACCCTGTGGGGCCCGCGGGCTCGCTTCCAAAAGAACAGCAGGCGTACAAAACGCCCGCGTGAATCAGAAGCGGAAGTGGCTGAACGCCTTGTTGGCCTCGGCCATACGGTGCACTTCGTCGCGCTTTTTCATGGCGCCACCACGACCTTCTGTTGCCTCAACCAGTTCATTGGCCAGGCGCTGGGCCATGGACTTTTCGCTGCGCTTGCGGGCCGCCTCCTTGATCCAGCGCATCGACAGCGCCAGACGGCGGACGGGGCGCACCTCAACGGGCACCTGGTAGTTGGCACCACCCACGCGGCGGGACTTGACTTCCACCATGGGCTTGACGTTGTTGATGGCGGTCGAGAATATTTCCACCGGATCCTTGCCGGTCTTCTTCTCGATTTGCTCGAGGGCGCCGTAGATGATGCGCTCGGCAACCGCCTTCTTGCCACCTTCCATGATCACGTTCATGAACTTGGAAAGCTCGACATTGCCGAATTTGGGATCCGGCAGGATTTCACGTTTAGGGACTTCGCGACGACGTGGCATTTTTTACCTCTGCATTGCTTCAGTTGGCGCCCTTTCGGACACCGCGAGAGCCATCCGGGACCCTCACTTACTCGACCCGCACGGAACAGCCCGTGTTTGGGGTCACTACGTTTGCACCACCTGCCAGGCGGAACAAACACCGACATTTCAGGAAGATCAGGCCTTCTTGGGACGCTTGGCACCGTACTTGGAGCGCGCCTGCTTGCGGTCTTTCACGCCTTGCAGGTCCAGCGAGCCGCGGACGATGTGGTAACGCACACCGGGCAGATCTTTGACACGACCACCACGAACCAGCACGACGCTGTGCTCCTGGAGGTTGTGGCCTTCACCACCGATGTAGGAAATCACCTCAAAACCGTTGGTCAGGCGCACCTTGGCGACCTTGCGCAGAGCGGAGTTGGGCTTCTTGGGGGTCGTGGTGTACACGCGGGTACACACACCACGACGCTGCGGCGAGTTTTCCATGGCCGGGCTCTTGGACTTGGTCTTTTCGACCTCCCGGCCGTGGCGCACGAGTTGACTGATGGTTGGCATGAAAGAAACGTCCCTAAACGTTTGATGAGCGAAAAAGCGAAACCCTTCGGAAAATTCCGAAAAGCCCTCTACTGTATCACGGGCCTATTGAAAGACCAAATCCATCTCTCTGGTGTCCGTCGACGCACCGATGTACTCACTGGATCCACAGCCGCAGTGCGTCCCAGGCCCGCCCGAAAATGCCACTCTCTTCAACGGATTCCAGCACCGTCAGAGGGACCTCGGCAACCGTCTCGCCGCCCGCGGTACGCACACGAAGCATCCCCACCTGCTGCCCCTTGAGCAGAGGGGCCACCAACGGATCCGGGCGCGTGACCTCGGTTTTGAGCCCGGCGCCGGTTCCCGCCGGAACGGACACCACCACGCCCTCGGGGCGCCCAAGCTTGGCCTGATCCGCGCGCCCCTTCCAGACGCGGGGAGTGACCACCGCACCGCCCACGGAGCTCAAGCGGACCGCCTCATAGGCCGTGAACCCCCAGTTCAGCAGCTTCTGACTCTCCGCTGCACGCGAATTTTCGCTGGCAGCACCCAACACGACGCTCAACAGCCTGCGCTGCCCCTCTGCTCCGGCGCCCAGCAACGCACTGGGCCGGCGAGCAGTTGCAACGAGGCAATAGCCGGCGGCATCGGTGTGTCCGGTCTTCAGGCCATCCACAGAGGGGTCGCGGAACAGCAGAAGGTTCCGGTTGGTGTCATTGGCTGCTGGAGTGCCTGGATAGCGGTAACGCTGAATGGCGTAGTACGGAACGTATTCAGGGAAGTCGCGCATCAGCCGGGTCGCCAGCGTCGCCAGATCCCGGGCCGTGGTGGTGTGTCCCGGAACGGTCAGACCTTCCGGGTTCCTGAAGCTGCTGGCGTTCATTCCCAGCGCCTTGGCCTGGCGATTCATCATTTCGACGAACTGCTCCGCACTTCCACCCACGCCCTCGGCAAGGGCCATGGTGGCGTCATTGCCAGACTGAACGATCATGCCCTTGATGAGATCCTCCACCGGCACCTTCATCTTGGGGTCAATGAACATGCGGGAGCCCGGCATTTTCCAGGCCCGCTCACTCACTGAAAGTGTCTGTTTGAGATCGATCTTGCCGGATTTGAGGGCATCAAACACGAGATAGGCAGTCATCAGCTTGGTGAGCGAAGCGGGTTCGACAGGCTTGTCCGGTTCCTTGGCCGCCAGGACCTGCCCGGACGACACATCCAGAAGCAGGTACGCCCGCGCCGCCACTTCCGGAGGTTGCGGAACAGCCGCCGAGGCGGCCAGGTGCCAACACAGAAAGAAAACGGCCAGCAGACCACCCTTGGGCAAGATTCGTTCAAACAGCATGGAATTGAAAGAGAAGAAAGAAGTCCAGGGTCGAAGCGACCCGAGTTCAGGCGACGAGATGCCGCTGCACCAGTTCTCTCAACAAGGGCAACTGCCCGTGAAAGAAGTGGCCCCCGCCTGGCACCACCAGCACAGGCAGGGCTTGCGGGCGCGCCCAATCCATTACGGACTGCAGCGGCACGGTGTCGTCGTGCTCGCCATGAATGACCAATGTGCGCTGGCGAAGTTCATCCGGAATAGCGGCGACGCCGAACCGGCTGGTGGCAGGGCCGACCAGCACCACCTTCTGGATGTCCCGCTGACCGTGCAATGCGGCCACGGCCTGGCTTGCGACGAAGCCACCAAACGAGAAGCCGGCAAGACACAGCGGACCGTCAGGCACCTGTGAGCGGACAACCTCCAGCATGTCCTGCAACTCCCCGCGCCCTTCGTCGTAGACACCCCCGCTCGCACCCACACCACGGAAGTTGAACCGCACGGCCGTCCAGCCGCAAAGGACGAAGGCACGCGCCAGGGTCTGCACCACCTTGTTGGTGAGGGTGCCCCCATGCAATGGGTGGGGATGCGCAATGACCGCCATCCCACGGGAAGACCCGGCAGCGCGGTCGATGGCCACCTCCAGCTGCCCGGAGGGACCTACCTGTAAAAGATGCTCGGTGTGTGCGTTCACGTGTGTCGCGCTATCAATCCAGGAATCCGGGCATCTCAGCGCCCGACTTCCGGTGGCGTTCGCAAGCGCTCGACCACCACCCCATCCCTGAGATGCGACTGCACGATCTCGTCGATGTCCTGTTCATCCACGTAGCTGTACCAGACAGCCTCGGGGTACACGACGGCGATGGGGCCACCGGCACAGCGATCCAGGCAGCCCGCCTTGTTCACCCGCACCTTGCCGGGGCCCAACAGGCCCAATGCCTTGGACTGGCTCTTGCACCGATCAAAGGCCGCCTGCGCCTTGTGCTGCGCGCAGCAGTTTTCGCCGTTGTCGCGCTGGTTCAGGCAGAAAAAGATGTGGCGCTCGTAGTAGGAGGATCGGTTCTCTGACATGGCTGGATTCTAGTGGTCGGCCTGGCGCCCGGCGGGGAGTCGGGTCACTGCCCGCACGGCATACATCAGGGCGGCAAACGGCCACAGCCAGCCCAGCCACTGAGACAGGCCGTGGAAGCGGATGAAACGCCCCTGCTCCCAGACGTTCAAAGACTGGTCAAAGTAGGCACTCACTGGCGCACGATTGAGAAGACTCAGGGAGACTGCGAGTGCCAGCAGCAGACTGACGTGGCACGCGCGCGGTGGCAGCCTCAACGTGGCAAGCGCCACCAGCGCGGCGACGGCCATGCCCAGCAGCGCCGGCATGTCCACCCAGGCCCAGGCGTGGTCCGGCCCGTAAGTCATGGCCGCCGAGAATCCGGCGGCGCCCAGGGCCGACAAAAGCAGCGCAACCAGCAGCACCAGCCTGCGCGAGGGAGCATGCACATCCGCATACCCCAGCATCAGCGGTGCCAGCAGACCCAGCGCCACGCACAACGCCTGCGCCAGGGGGCTCAGCGGCACTGCCGCTTCCGACTGCAAGGGCAGCCAGACCAGGAAGGGCGTGTCCACCAGCAGACTGGACAACACCTCCTCTAGCTGTTCCCAGGCCTGCCCCAGGCCGAACGGCACCGACAACGGATACAGCAGGGCGAACGGCCAAAGCGCCAGCAACACCAGCGATCCGTGCGCCTGAGGCGCGAACCAGTTCCGACGGAACTGCGTCCATTGCCGCATCACACCCAGTCGTTCGAGGAACCAGGCCAGGCAGACGCCCAGCACGCCCCCTGCGATGTTGAGTCCGAGGTCCAGGTTGGACGGAACCCGCATGGGCAGGAAATTCTGCAGGGTCTCCAGCGACAACGACAGCATGGCCGGCAACAGCACCGCAAACCACCACGCCCAGCGCCCCCAGCCCGACCGCAGCAACCCCAGCGCCGCCAGGAACCCAAGCGGCACATAGCCCACCAGGTTGGCCGACACATCGAACTTCGTCCAGTAACGGGGAAGGGGTGCACTCAGAAACGCCCACACCTGTCCGCCAGACCAGCGCCATCCTTCGAAAGGATAGAGACTGGCATAGACGACGAGCGCCGCAAACAGCAGCGACAGCGGAATGGCAGAGGATCGGCTCGCCACGGCGCGCCCGGTCATCAGAATGGCTTGACGACCACCAGAACGACCACCAGCACCAGCATGATCACAGGCGCTTCGTTGAACCACCGGAACCAGACATGGTGGCGCCGATTGGCATTGGTCCTGAAGGACTTCAGAAGCCGCCCACAGGCGTGGTGATAGCCCAGAATCAGAACCACCAGCAGAAGCTTGGCGTGCATCCACCCGTTGCCGGCACCCAGGCCGATCCCATACCCCAGCCAGAGCCAGAGCCCCAGGACCAGCGCAGGGACGGCCAGCATGGTGGTGAAACGGAACAGCTTTTCGGCCATCAGCATCAGCCGTTCGCGCTCGGCCACGCTTTCAGGGGGAACCATGGCCAGGTTCACAAAAATGCGGGGCAGGTAAAACAGGCCCGCGAACCAGCTGGCGATGAAGACGATGTGGAAGGATTTGACCCAGAGCATGCGGGCAGTTTATCTGCGCCGCCGCTGCAGGGATTCATGGCCGCACGGCACAAAAAAAACCCGGCCCACAGGGCCGGGTTAGGAAGCCTTTTTGCTGTCACACACTAAGGCACCCGCTCAGGGAGGAAAAGCGGGGAGCGGTCCAAGGACGCGCTCGGGGCTGATGTTACAACAGATCACATCGAATGTGAAGCGAAGCCCTGTCAAAACTGACAGGGCCTGCGCGCAGGCCAATAAATAGACCCAAAAGCACTACATCATCTTGGCCAATTCGAACATCACGGCCGTGCCCAGCGCCTCGCGGATGTTCCCGCGTCCGACCTTGGCCATCGAAAACTCGCCAAACCCGGACATGTCAAACGAACTGTCGTCGGGCGAAATCTCCACGAACGGAAACTCGAACACCTCGCGCAACAGCTCGCTGCGGAAGCGCTCGAACTCCCCGTCCTTGATCTCCGAATCGACCACGATCAGGTTGGGCATGCGGGCCTTGACGGCATCGCGGGCCTGATTGAAATCCACCACGCTGTCGGAGGTGATCCCGATTTCACGCAGCGCATCCCGCACGTCGGCACGGATCTGCAGGCTAGGGGAGATCGTGAGCACATACGTGCCCGAGAGCGACTTGAACATCGACGAGTGTTCGTCCGACAGGTCGACGGTCGAAATGCCATCGACCGCCTGCACCACGGTGCGGCTGAACATCGCCGTGAAACTGACGCCCTCGGCGGTCACGTCGCGCTCGAGGTCGATACCGCCCGAGGCGGCAGCGATCTGGCGAATCAGCATCCAGCTGAGGCTGTCGGACGCTGTGCTGCTGGAAGGCGGGATCCCGTCGTTGGCCACGCGCATCTGCAGCCGCGCGTGCTGCGGCCACGCATTGAGGTCCATGCGCACGTCCACCCGGTTGCCGAACGGAATGCCCCAATCGAGCACCGCGTTGACGAACGAGTGCGCCAGCGTCGGGTCGATCAGCACCTCCACCGGCTTGAGCTTGCGGCGCAGTGCGATGCCCAGGATGCCCAGTTCCTGCTTGCGCTCCTGCAGCACGCCCTCCACCAGATCGGCCATGTTCACCTTCTCGTGCGTCTGGCGGATGCGCCCTCCGTACAGGCGGTGGATCTGCTGGGCGCTGAGCCCCGCCAGCTTGATGCGTTCGGCAGGGATGTTCAGCGCCCGGTGCTCCATCTTGGTGATGCGGCCCTTGGCCAGCAGCTGGTCGATCTGGTTTTGAAGGCTGCTCACACCTTCGGTGAACTGGTCGGCCAACGCAGACACCAACTCCTGCCAGTGGTCCTCAAGCTTCCATGCATCGGCCTCGGTCGGGGCGCCCGGTTTGGGGTTGGAGGTCTGGTTGGGTGGGCTGGATCTGGTGGGCTGCATGACAGTGCTCTTGAGTGAAAGATTCCTACTGCGTCCCGCATGGCTGCAGAAGCATCAGTATTTTCTTATTACGCGGCGTGCAAGACGTCACTCCGACGTTCTCAATCATCGTGCTTTTTTTACGATTTGCAACAACCACCCTGACACGCTGCACTGGGGCCATCGCAAATTACTGCACGGTTGACCGGTTTGCCACAATAGCCTCATGCACACACCCGCCCCCTACCCCCTGTCCCGTCCGCGCCGCCTGCGCCGCGACGTCTTCACCCGCGACCTGGTGCGCGAGCACCGGCTGAGCCCCGCCGACTTCATCTACCCGGTGTTCGTGCTCGACGGCGCCGGCCGGCGCGAAGCGGTCGCGTCCATGCCGGGCGTCGAACGCCTGAGCCTGGACCTGCTGCTGCCGGTGGCCGAGGACTGCGTGAAGCTGGGCATCCCCTACATGGCGCTGTTCCCGGTGATCGACCAGTCGCTCAAGACGCCGGACGGCCAGGAAGCCATGAACCCCGAGGGCCTGGTGCCGCGCGTGGTGCGGGCGCTCAAGAAGGATTTTCCCGGCCTGGGCGTCATGACCGACGTGGCCCTGGACCCCTACACCAGCCACGGCCAGGACGGTGTGCTGGACGAGCACAACTACATCCTGAACGACCCGACGGTGAAGATCCTGGTGCAACAGGCGCTGACCCAGGCGGCCGCCGGCGTGGACATGGTGGCGCCCAGCGACATGATGGACGGCCGCATCGGTGCGATCCGCCAGGCGCTGGAAGCCGCCGGCCACGTGCACACACGCATCATGGCCTACAGCGCCAAGTACGCCAGCGCCTTCTACGGCCCGTTCCGCGATGCGGTGGGCTCGGCCGCCAACCTGGGCAAGGCCGACAAGAAGGTCTACCAGATGGACCCGGGCAACAGCGACGAGGCGCTGCGCGAGGTGGCGCTGGACATCGCCGAAGGCGCGGACCTGGTGATGGTCAAGCCCGGCATGCCCTACCTGGACATCGTGCGCCGCGTGAAGGATCAGTTCCACATGCCGACCTTCGCCTACCAGGTCAGCGGCGAATACGCGATGCTCAAGGCCGCCGCCCAGAACGGCTGGCTGGACCACGACGCGGTGATGATGGAGAGCCTGATGGCCTTCAAGCGCGCCGGCTGCGACGGCATCCTGACCTATTTCGCGCGCGACGCCGCGCGGCTGCTGCGCGGCTGAAGCGCGTCCGGGCATGCGCGTCTTCCACGTCCAGACGACCTCGGTCACCGAATCGGATGGTCTGCCCACGCAACCGCCGGTCAGCGGATTCATCTGGATCGCCTGCGGCCGGCGGGAATTCGAGCTGGAGCAGGGCCATGTGCAGTCCACGCTGCTGGCGCTGGGCAGCGTGCCGCTGGTGGACCTGCACATCTCCGACCTGCTGAACAACCAGCTGCCCTCGCACTTCGACTACACCTCGCAGTACGACCTGCTGGTGTTCCGCCGCCTGGCCGCCGGGCACAGCGAAACCGACCTCTCCCACCCGGGCCAGGTGCTCACGCAGCCCACCCGGCGCGGCGGGCCGCCGGTGCTGCGCCGCATCGACACCAGCCCGGTGGGCTTCGCGGTGTTCGACCGGGTGCTGCTGACGGTGCACCCGGCCGGCTGCACGGTGCTGGACCACTACGCCACCCGCCTGCTGGGCGCGGGCACGAGTGCCGCGCGGGCGGCTGGTGTGAATCTGCCCGCCGGCCCGGCCGACCTGATGTTGCGCATCGTCAACCAGATGGTCGACGGCTACCTGGAGCTGCGACGCGAGCTCACGCGGCAGCTGGACCACTGGCAGGCCGAGCTGCTGCACCCGTCCACCCGGTTCACGAACTGGGGTTCGCTGCTGGACGCCCGCATCTCGCTGCACCAGCTCGACGAGATCTGCGAAGACCAGCGCGCCGCGATCCAGGACTGGATCGAGGCGCTGGCGGGCTGGGAGGTGGTCGAGGGCCACGGCGACCACTTCGGCGGCCACAAAGGACTGGAGCTGCTCAAGGTGCGCAGCCGCGACGTGCTGGAGCACATCGAGCGGGTGATCCACCACGTGCGCCGGCTGGAGCAGAACGCCGAGACCGCGGTGCAGATGCACTTCTCGGCGCAAAGCAACCGCACCAACGACATCATGCGCACCCTCACCGCGCTGACCGCCATCTTCCTGCCGCTGAACCTGATCGCCGGCATCTTCGGCATGAACTTCGAGTTCATCCCGCTGCTGCACGACAACGCCGGCTTCTGGTGGGCCATGGGCTCAATGGTCCTGATCGCCGTGGGCCTGAGCGTGGTCTTCTGGCGCAAGCGCTACCTGGCGCGCAGCGGGCGCTGAGCGCGGCCCACCGCGTCAGGGCCGGCCGTTGCCGTGCGCCACGCCGAACAGCGTGGCGGCGTTGTCCCAGGCAATGCGCCGCGCCACGCTGGCCGGCAGCCCGCCCAGCCAGTGCCGGTAAGACTGCATCAGCTCGTCGTAATAGAGCCAGCGCTGGTTGACCCAGGTGTCCGATCCGATCAGAAACCGTTCGGGGTACTTCAGCAGCAGGCTGTGCCACTCGGGGCACAGCTGCCCGTCGCCGCAGGTCAGGCCCGGCCGGTAGGACAGCTCGCCCATCAGCAGGGGGTAGCGCGCCATGAGCGCATCGACGCGTTCGACGGAAGCTCCACCGATGCCCGTGTGCGCCCAGATCAGCCGCAGCTTCTGCCCCTGGCTGGGTGTGGCGGCCATCAGCAGGTCGATCGCCACGTCGTCGACGTGCGCAAGCACCGCGAGCTGCTTTTCCTCGGCCAGTGCCATCAGCCGCCGCGCCACCGGCCCGTTGGCATTCGCGCTGTCGTAGAGGTGGAACTCGCCCAGGCCCTGATAGGGTCCGGCCGGTGTGCCCCGCGCCAGTTCGGTGGTCACCAGCTCGACGATGCTCTCGTCCCGGAACCAGCCGCTGTAGTCGGCCCGGTCCCGGTACAGGCGCACGAAGGGCACCACGGTCACGCCCGCGGCATGCGTGGCCTCGCGCGCGCCGGCCAGGGCAAGGGTGCCGGCATTGGGCCGCGAATTGGCCAGCACCGCGCGCACGCCGTTGCGCTGCATGCGGGCCAGCACATCGGTCAGCGGGTGCGGGCAGGCCGGGTCGGGTGCGTCCTGCACGCAGGCATCGTCGTTGTAGTGCAGATGGGCGTCGAACAGCGGCCCCGCGTACGGGGTCTGCGCCATCACAGGCGCCGCGCCACAGGCCAGCCACAACAGGCCCCGTCGCAGCAGGTTGCGCATGCCGGACTCAGCCCAGGTGCTGTGAAAAGAAGGCGAGCGTACGCTCACGGGCGAGCGCGGCCGAGGGAGCGTCCCAGGCGCCCCGCTGGTCGCAGTTGAAACCGTGGTGCGCCGGATAGAGGTGCACCGTCACCGCAGGGTGCGCCTGGCGGAACGCCTCCACGCCGTCCAGCGGAATCCAGCGGTCCTGCTCGGCAAAGTGCGCCAGCGTCGGCACCTGCTCCTTGCGCGCCATCTCGTCCGGTGTGGTCATGCCGCCGCCGTAGTACGGCACCGCCGCCGACAGCCCCTGCAGCGTGCAGGCCGAGCGCCAGGTCAGCAGGCCGCCCCAGCAGTAGCCCACGATGCCGACCTTGCCGCCCTGTGCGGCCAGACGGATCGCGGCCTGAATGTCGGCCATCACGCCCGGTGGGGGCAGGGCCTCGACCGCGGTCTTGAGTGCCATGCCCGCGCCCATGTCGGCCTCGGTGTAACCCAGATCCACGCCAGCCTTGACCCGGTGGAAGGTGGAGGGCGCCACCACGAAATAGCCTTCGGCCGCATAGCCGTCGGCCACGGCCTGGATGTGGCTGTTGACGCCGAATATTTCCTGCAGCACGACCAGCCCGCCCTTGGGCTGGCCGGTGGGCTGCGCGACGTAGGCGGGACAATGGAACCCGTCGGCGGAAGTGAGTTGAACAAAGCTGCCCATGAAGTCTCCGAACGATGAATGGCAGGTCCGGTGCGCGACGCTTGCGCGGGGCCGCCTGCGTTAAGTTTCGACAGGTGCATGTTGTAACCGCAAAAATGACAGTGCGTCAGGAGGGTGCAGGATGAACGCAGGGTCCAACGGGGTGCTGCTGGTGACCGGCGGCGGCCGGGGCATCGGCGCGGCAACGGCACGGCTGGCCGCGCGCGAAGGCTGGGCGGTGGCGGTGAACTACACCGCAAATTCCCTCGCCGCCGACGAGGTGGTGCGCGCCATCCGCGCCGACGGCGGCAGTGCCATCACCGCGCAGGCCGACGTGGCCGACGAGGCACAGGTGCTGCGCATGTTCGGGAAGATCGACGCCAAGCTGGGCCGGCTCACCGGCCTGGTGAACAACGCCGGCGTGGTGGACGTGACCGCCCGGGTCGACGAGATGAGCGCGGCGCGCTGGAAGCGCATGTTCGACATCAACGTGTTCGGCAGCTTCCTCTGCGCGCGCGAGGCGGTGCGCCGCATGAGCACGCGCCACGGCGGCGAGGGCGGCGCCATTGTCAACGTCTCCAGCGCCGCCGCGCGCATCGGCTCGCCCGGACAGTACGTGGACTACGCGGCGGCCAAGGGCGCCATCGACACCTTCACCATCGGCCTGGCCAAGGAAGTGGCGGCCGAAGGCATCCGCGTCAACGCGGTGCGGCCGGGCCTGATCGAGACCGAGATCCACGCCTCGGGCGGCATCCCCGACCGGGTGAACCAGCTCAAACACCAGGTGCCCATGCAGCGCGGCGGCACGGCCGACGAGGTCGCGCAGGCCATCGTCTGGCTGCTGTCGCCGGCGGCCAGCTACACCACCATGAGCCTGCTGGATGTGTCCGGCGGGCGTTGAACAAGGAACCACCCATGACCGCGACCACGCCCGAGAACAGCCCGCACATCAGGATCTGGTGGGAAGACCTGGAGGTCGGACAGACCCGCGACCTGGGCAGCATTTCGCCGACAAAGGAGGAGATCATCGCCTTCGCCAGCCAGTTCGACCCGCAGCCCTTCCACCTGAGCGAAGAAGGCGGCAAGGCCTCGGTGTTCGGGGCGCTCAGCGCCAGCGGCTGGCACACCTGCGCCATGGCCATGCGGCTGATGGTGACCAACTTCCTGCACGAGACCTCCAGCCTGGGCTCGCCCGGGCTGGAGAGCCTGAAGTGGACCAAGCCGGTCTACCCCGGCGACGTGCTGCGGCTGCAGCACACCATCACCGAGAAACGCCCGATGAGCAAGCGCCCCGACGTGGGCCTGGTGCGCACCATCTGGGAGATGTTCAACCAGCACGGCGACAAGGTGCTGCACATGGAGGGCTACGGGATGTTCCGGCTGAAAGCGCCCCCTCGCGCCGCCGCGCCCGCACAATAGCGGGATGGATTTCAAGCCCCTGATCACCCTGCTGGCCATCGTCAACCCGCTGGCCATCGTGCCCTTCTTCATCCACTACACGCAGGGATTCAGTTCGGCGCAGCGCAAGCGCACCATCCTGATTTCCTCGTTCAGCGCGTTCGCGGTCATCGCCACCTGCGCGGTGATCGGCCTGCAGATCCTGGAGTTCTTCAGCATCTCGCTGGCGAGCTTCCAGGTGGGCGGCGGCATGCTGCTGCTGACCTCGGCGCTGTCGATGCTGAACGCCCAGCCGGCCGAGGCCAAGGCCACCAAGAGCGAGGTGGACGACGCGGGCACCAAGGCCTCCATCGCGGTCGTGCCGCTGACCATTCCGCTGCTCACCGGCCCGGCCACCATGTCCACCGTGGTGATCTACGCCGACCAGGCCAAGACCTTCTTCCAGCACGCCGCGCTGGTGGGCTATGGCGTGGTGATCGCGCTGGCCACCGCCGTGTGTTTCGCCGCGGCCAAGCCCATCGCCCGTTTCCTGGGTCAGACTGGCATCAACGTGATGACCCGGCTGATGGGCCTGATCCTGGCCGCGCTGGCGGTGGAGGTGATGGCCGCCGGGCTGACCAAGCTGTTCCCGGCGCTCGGCGCCTGAGGGCCAGTGCCCCGGTTCAGCCGAACTTGATGAACAGCTTGCTGTAGGGCGCCTTGACCTGGCCGATGGCCTTCTCGATCCGGGCCTTGTCGCCCGCTGCCACCGCCGCGTTCAGCGCCTCCACCGACCGCGTCACCGCGCCCAGCAGATCCTTGAACTCCGCCGATGACTGCGCCGACGCAGGGGCTTCGCTGGCGAGCAGGCCCGCCAGGTAGGTCAGCACACCCGCCTGCGCAGCCAGCTTCGGCAAGCCATCGTCCGCCTTGAGCCACTTCGGCCCCTCGTCCAGCAGATGCTCCATCTGGGCGTGGTAGGCATTCATGTGGTCGCTGTAGACGATGACCTGGTTCTGGCGCCGCAGTTCGCTGAGCAGGTCGCGCACACCTTCGAGCGTGTCGTGGGCCTGGGACAACTGCCCCGCGGCCACCTGCTGCACGGCCCTGGCGTAGTGCTCCTCGACCCCGCTCAGGGTGCGCGCCATGAGCGCATCGTTGGCATACGGGACGGTAGGCTGGGACTTCACGAGCTGGGTGACCTGGGACCAGGCCTGTTGCGCCTGCTTCAGCGCATCGGCCGATTCGCCGGCCTGGCCGGCGTTGGTCTTGAACAGGGCCGCACGGTAGGGCACGTAGGCCTTCTGCAGGGCATCGGTGACGGGGTCGGCCGCCCAGGCGGGCGAGGCACAGGCGCCTGCGGCAAGGGCGAGCAAGGGCAGGACTCGGAAGCGTGGGATGTTCATGACCGGAACGGGTGGAAAAGGGGATAGCCATACTACCCCCGCCCGTATTAAGCCAGCTTAAATCCGCCCCCTGCCGCCGCGTCGGCCTGGCGGGTCAGGATGTCGCAGGTCAGGCGGATGTGGGCTTCCAGCGCCAGCGCCGCGCGGGCCTCCTGGCGCGCCATCGCCGCCAGGAAGATGCCCTCGTGCTCGGCGTGCACGTCGCGGTCGAAGCCCGGCGTGGCGCCGATGCGGATGGCGATGTGGCGGTAGCGCTCGCCGTGGCGGTAGAGGATGTCCAGCAGGTGCCGCGTCCAGGGTGAGCTGTGGCCCGCGATCAGGGTTTCGTGGAAGTGGCGGTTGGCGCGCTCCCACTGGTCCGGGTCGCGGCCGGCGCCGCCCTCCTCGGCCACGCTGAGCTGCGCAAAGGCCTCGCGCACCGAGTTCTCCCAGCCCGCGTCGCCGAGCCGGATCGACTGGCGCAGCGCCTCGGTTTCCAGCCGCACGCGCGTGTCGGTGAGGTCGCACAGGTCGTCCAGCGACACGGCGCTGACGCGGTAGCCGCGCTGGCCTTCGACCGTGACCAGCGCGTCGGACACCAGCAGCGCCAGCGCCTCGCGCAGCGTGCCGGCGCCCACGCCATAGTGGTCCTTGAGGTGCTCGACGCGCAGGCGCTGGCCCGGCTGCAGATCGCCGCACACGATGTCGTGGCGCAGCGCGCGGTAGGCGCGTTCGGTGAGGGTGCGCGGCTCGGGTTCGTCGCTGCGCGGCGCGGGGCCGGCGGCGTGTGCGGGTTGAAGCAGGTCTTGCAGCATGGTGATGACCTCAATCGGCTTCCTGTTGATGCTGGCGTTTGAGCCGGTAGGCCAGCTGCGCGCGGCTCAGGCCCAGCAGGCGCGCGGCGCCGGCCAGGTTGCCGCGGCTGCGCTCGACCGCCAGGGCCAGCACCTGCGCCTCCAGGGTCTCGATCGGCACGCCGGCATCGAGCACCTGCGCGCACAGGCGCAGCTCGTCCTCGGGTGCACGGCGCGCCAGCCGGCCCTGCGGGTCGATGCCGTCCTGTGCCGGCTCGGACTGGTTGGGGAACAGGTGTTCGGCCTCGATCACGCCGCCCTGCGCCGCGAGGATCACGCCGCGCTCGACCAGGTTCTCCAGTTCGCGCACATTGCCGGGCCAGCTGTGGCGCGTCAGCGCCTGCAGCGCGCGGTCGCTGAAGCCGCCCAGGCGCTTCTGGTGCAGCGCGGTGAAGCGCGCCAGCAGGTGCTGCGCCAGCGGCTCGATGTCGCTGCTGCGTTCGCGCAGCGGCGGAATGCAGATCGGGTAGACGTTGAGGCGGTAGAACAGGTCGCGCCGGAACTGCCCGCGCTCGACCGCTGCTTCGAGGTTGACGTTGGTCGCCGTCACGAGGCGCACGTTGACCTTGCGCGCGCTCTCGCTGCCCAGGCGCTCGATCTCGCCCTCCTGCAGCACGCGCAGCAGCTTGGCCTGCGCGGGCAGCGGCATGTCGCCCACCTCGTCGAGGAACAGCGTGCCGCCTTCGGCGCGCTCGAAACGGCCGGCCCGCGCCGCGTGCGCACCGGTGAAGGCGCCCTTCTCGACGCCGAACAGCTCGGCCTCGATCAGCTCGGCCGGCAGCGCCGCGCAGTTGACCGCCACGAACGGCCCGGCGGCGCGCTCGGAGTGTTCGTGCAGTGCGCGCGCAAAGCGCTCCTTGCCCACGCCGGTCTCGCCGGTCAGCAGCACCGTCACCTGCGTCGCCGCGGCGCGGCGCATCAGGTCGTGCGCGTGCTGGAAGCCCGGCGAGGAGCCGACCAGCATGCCACCCGACTCGGCCGGCTCCAGCGTGTTCTTCAACGCCTCGACCTGCTGGCTCAGCGCGGCCATCTTCTCCAGCAGCGAGTCGTCCTCGAAGTACTGGCGGTGCGCGTCACCGTCGGGCCAGTCGTCGATCGGGCGGCCCTCGATCAGGCAGTGGTCGTCGCCGCAGGCCGAACATTTGATTTCCTTGAACAGGATCAGCCGGCCCATGAAGGCGCTGCCGTAGCCGCTGGCGTAGCCCAGCAGGGTCCAGCAGGCCGGCTCGTCGACCACGCCATAGTGAAGGCGGTGCGCGTGTGCCTCCCACGAATCGTCCCAGCGGAACACGCCCTCGAAGCGGCCGGCCGCGGCGTCCATCTCCAGCCGCACCGGCGTGACCCGGGCCGCACCCTCGAGCATGTGAAGCTGCGGCCCGACCAGGAACATGTCTTCCAGCGTCTTCTTGCCGCGCGTCTTGGCCGCGAAGCCCGCATCGTGCAGGCCGCAGGCATAGCCCATGCGCGTGAGCAGGCGCCGCGCGTGGTCCTTGCCGACCGAGGTGATGAGGTCGTGGCGCAGCGCCGTCAGCGCCGCGGTGTGCAGCAGCACCATGCGCCGCTCGCCCAGCCAGATGGCGCCGCTGTGCGGCTCGAAGCGCAGCAGCCGGCGCAGGTCGTTGTCGGGCGGGTAGGTCAGATGGGGGTCCAAAGGTGTCTCCGGTGGGTCGCTCTGCGGCGACTGGAATCTCGATATTTTCCGCCACGCTCCCCCAGATCGACAAGCCGGCGAAGCAGTGCCTGAAATTGATCATTTGATCACTCGTGGCCAAAAGCTCCTCATCAAATCAAGACTTTTCCTTCGTGCTGCACCGCAACAGCCCAAGAAACAGGCTATCGAAGAGTGCCGGGCGATCCGGATGCTGCGCTGCACACCGGCTTTTTCATCAGGGATTTCCCTGAAATATCGAGATTTTTGGCCCGACCCGGTCGAACTGGCACGCCAACTGCGATAGGGGACGCGTCCGACAACGCACCGACCGCCCCAAGCACCATGCCCCAGACCACCGACACCTCCCTGCCCGCCGTCGACGCCTCGCTGCGCTTCGTGCGGGTGATCGAGCGCCGTGCCGACGGCCTTGTCGCCTTCGAGTTCTCGATCGGCTGGCCGGAGCTGGCGGTGGAGCTGATGCTGCCGGCCCCGGCCTTCGAGGCCTTCTGCGCCAACAACCGGGTGCAGCGTCTGGACACCTGAGTTCCCGAGAGCCGTTCAACAACCATTCCAACGGAGACAAGCACCGATGAACATCGACCTGCAGGCGCGGGAGATCACGCCGCTGCGCCAGACCTACGCCCACGTGGCGAAATACATCGGCGGCGACAAGACCGCCAGCCGCTACCAGGAGGCCACCTTCGGCGCCCAGCCGATGGTCAACTTCCACTACCGGCCGACCTGGGACCCGGGCCACGAACTCTTCGACGCCAGCCGCAGCAAGATCGTGCTGGCCGACTGGTACGTGCTCAAGGACCCGCGCCAGTTCTATTACGCGACCTGGACCATGACCCGCGCCAAGCAGCAGGACGCGATGGAGGCCAACTTCCAGTTCGTCGAGCAGCGCGGCATGGTCGGCAAGATGCCCGACGGCGTGCGCGAGAAGGCCCTGACGGTGCTGATGCCGCTGCGCCACGCGGCCTGGGGCGCCAACATGAACAACGCGTCCATCTGCGCCTACGGGTTTGGCACCGCGTTCACCGCGCCGGCCATGTTCCACGCGATGGACAACCTGGGCGTGGCGCAGTACCTGACCCGCCTGGGCCTGGTGCTGGGCGAGCCGCAGTCGCTCGAAGACGGCAAACAGGCCTGGCTGGACGCGCCCGAGTGGCAGGGCCTGCGCCGCCTGGTGGAAGACAGCTTCGTGGTCAGCGACCCGTTCGAGCTGTTCGTGGCGCAGAACTTCGCGCTCGACGGCCTGCTGTACCCGCTGATCTACGGCGGCTTCGTGGACGACCACGTCGCCCTGCAGGGCGGCACCGCGGTCGCGATGCTGACCAGCTTCATGCCCGAATGGCACGACGAGAGCGCGCGCTGGATCGACGCCGTCATCAAGGCCGCCGGCGCCGAATCGGACGCCAACCGCGCCCTGCTGCGCGGCTGGGCCGGCCACTGGATGGACCGCGCCCAGGCCGCCCTCTCGCCCATCGCCCGCCTTGCGCTGGGCGAAACCGGAGAGACCGTGCTCAGCGACGCCCGCGTGCAGCTGCAGGCGCGCCTGGCCAAGACCGGCGTGGCCGCCTGACCAGACCTGAACAGGAGACCACAACATGTCCGACGTATTCATCGCTTTCCAGCACAACGAAGAGTCCCGCCCGGTGATCGACGCCATCGTGGCCGACAACCCGAACGCCGTGCTGACCCACCCGACCGGCCTGGTCAAGATCAACGCGCCCGGCAGCCTGACCATCCGCCGCGAAACCATCGAGGGCCTGACCGGCCGGCCCTACGACCTGCAAGCCATCCACGTCAACCTCGTCACCCTCTCGGGCCACATCGACGAGGACGACGACCAGCTGACCCTCAGCTGGTCGCATTGAACACAACGCAGAAGGAGACAACGCATGGACACCCGTGTTGCGAGCAAGAAGCTCGGCCTGAAAGAACGCTACGCCGCCATGACGCGCGGCCTGGGCTGGGAAACCAGCTACCAGCCGATGGACAAGGTGTTCCCGTACGACAAGTACGAGGGCATCAAGATCCACGACTGGGACAAGTGGCAGGACCCGTTCCGCCTGACCATGGACGCCTACTGGAAGTACCAGGGCGAGAAGGAGAAGAAGCTCTACGCCGTGATCGAGGCCTTTGCGCAGAACAACGGCCAGCTCGGCGTGGCCGACGCGCGCTACGTCAACGCGCTCAAGCTGTTCATCCAGGGCGTGACGCCGCTGGAGTACTACGCGCACCGCGGCTTCGCCCACGTCGGCCGCCAGTTCACCGGTGAGGGCGCCCGCGTCGCCGCGCAGATGCAGTCCATCGACGAGCTGCGCCACTACCAGACCGAGACGCACGCCATCAGCCACTACAACAAGTACTTCAACGGCATGCACCACTCGAACCACTGGTTCGACCGCGTGTGGTACCTGTCGGTGCCGAAGTCCTTCTTCGAAGACGCCTGCACCGGCGGCCCGTTCGAGTTCCTGACCGCCGTCAGCTTCTCGTTCGAGTACGTGCTGACCAACCTGCTGTTCGTGCCCTTCATGAGCGGTGCGGCGCACAACGGCGACATGAGCACCGTCACCTTCGGTTTCTCGGCCCAGTCCGACGAGAGCCGCCACATGACGCTGGGCATCGAGTGCATCAAGTTCCTGCTGGAACAGGACCCGGACAACGTGCCCATCGTGCAGCGCTGGATCGACAAGTGGTTCTGGCGCGGCTACCGCCTGCTGACCCTCGTGGCCATGATGCAGGACTACATGCTGCCCAAGCGCGTGATGAGCTGGAAGGAAGCCTGGGAGATGTACGCCGAAGAAAACGGCGGCGCCCTGTTCAAGGACCTGGCGCGCTACGGCATCCGCGAGCCCGCCGGCTGGAAGCAGGCCTGCGAGGGCAAGGACCACATCAGCCACCAGGCCTGGAACACCTTCTACAACTACAGCGCCGCCGCGCCCTTCCACACCTGGATTCCGAGCGACGAGGAAATGGCCTGGCTGTCGGAGAAGTACCCCGAGACCTTCGACAAGTACTACCGCCCGCGCTTCGAGTACTTCCGCGAGCAGCAGCAGGCCGGCAACCGCTACTACAACAAGACGCTGCCGATGCTGTGCACGACCTGCCAGATCCCGATGCTGTTCACCGAAGAGGGTGACCCCAGCAAGATCTGCTACCGCGACAGCGACTACAAGGCCTACAAGTACCACTTCTGCAGCGACCACTGCAAGAGCATCTTCGACCACGAGCCCGAGAAGTACGTGCAGAGCTGGCTGCCGGTGCACCAGATCTACCAGGGCCACTGCTTCCCCGAAGGCACCGACCCGACCGCCGAGGGCTTCGACCCGCTGATGGCCGTGCTCAAGTACTACGAGATGGAAGTGGGCCGCGACAACTTCGACTTCGAAGGTTCGGAAGACCAGAAGAACTTTGCCGCCTGGAAGGGCGAGCCCCTGGTGCAAGGAGAGCAGAAATGAGCGTCGTTGCCATCGCCCCCTACGAGTTCACGCCCCAGGATGTGCGCGAGAACTTCCCCGCGCCGCTGCTCTACATCGGCTGGGAAGACCACCTGATGTTCTGCGCGCCCTTCTGCCTGCCGCTGCCGCCGGACACCCCGTTCGGCGCGCTGTCGGCCGCGGTGCTGCCCGGCATCTACGGCTACCACCCCGACTGGGCCCGGATCGACTGGGCCAAGGTCGAGTGGAAGAAGAACGGCCAGCCCTGGACGCCCGACCCGGCCAAGTCGCTGGCCGAGAACGGCCTGGTGCACAAGGACGCGATCCGCTTCAGAACCCCTGGCCTCACAGGGATCAAGGGCTCGTTCAGCTGATCCGGTCATGAGCTACCAACTGACGATCGAGCCGCTGGGCACGACCATCGAGGTCGAAGAAGGCCAGACGGTGCTGGACGCGGTGCTGCGGCAGGGCCTCTACCTGCCGCACGCCTGCGGCCACGGCCTCTGCGGCACCTGCAAGGTGCAGGTCTGCGATGGCGAGGTGGACCACGGCGCGGCCAACCCGTTCGCGCTGATGGACTTCGAGCGCGACGATGGCAAGACCCTGGCCTGCTGCGCCACGCTGCAGGCCGACACCACCATCGAAGCCGACATCGACGAGGAACCCGATGCGCGCGTGATCCCGGTGCGCGACTTCGCGGCCACGGTCAGCCGCATCGAAGACCTCACGCCCACCATCAAGGCGATCCACCTGCAGCTGGACAAGGCCATCGACTTCCAGGCGGGGCAGTATGTGCAGGTGGAGATCCCGGGTGTGGGCAGCCGCGCCTTCTCGATCGCCAACCACCCCGCCGACGTGGCCGCCACGAAGGGCATCGAGCTCAACGTGCGCAAGCTGC
The DNA here is from genome assembly GCF_004353865.1 of Hydrogenophaga pseudoflava. Classification (NCBI taxonomy): domain Bacteria; kingdom Pseudomonadati; phylum Pseudomonadota; class Betaproteobacteria; order Burkholderiales; family Comamonadaceae; genus Hydrogenophaga; species Hydrogenophaga pseudoflava. Next base: position 382,182 of record NZ_CP037867.1, on the reverse strand, counting down.
CCGGCGGCGCCGGCACCACCTGGCTGCACGAGCAGCTCAAGGCCGGCGACCGCCTGCGCGTGGCCGGCCCCTACGGCCGCTTCTTCGTGCGCGAGTCGGCGCGCCAGCCGATGCTGTTCATGGCCGGCGGCTCGGGGCTGTCGAGCCCGCGCTCGATGATCGTGGACCTGCTCTCGCGCGGCTGCACGCTGCCGATCACCCTGGTCTACGGGCAGCGTTCCCGCGAGGAGCTGTACTACGACGCCGAGTTCCGCGCGCTCGCCGAACAGCACGCCAACTTCACGTACGTGCCGGCGCTCTCGCACGAGCCCGAGGGCTCGGACTGGGACGGTTATCGCGGGTTCGTGCACGAAGCGGCCAAGGCGCATTTCGGCGGCAGCTTCGCGGGCCAGAAGGCCTACCTGTGCGGGCCGCCGCCCATGATCGAGGCCTGCATCGCCACCCTGATGCAGGGCCGTCTGTTCGAGCGCGACATCTACACCGAGAAGTTCCTCTCGGCGGCCGACGCGCAGGCCACCCGCAGCCCGCTGTTCAGGCAGGTCTGAGGCCGTTGCCGCCCTTCGCTTCGCTCTTCCCATGCGCACGCACCACCTCCAGGAACATGGCCAGCACCGGCGACGGATCGCCGCGCCGGTAGAGGCAGCTCAGCTCCAGGTCCTTGAGGTGGCGGCTGCGCAAGGGCACGAACACCACGCCCGGCAGGCGCAGGCTGGCGGCCGACCGGGTGGCAATGGTCAGCCCGAAGCCGCTGGCCACCAGGGCCACGGCCGTCACCACGTCCTCGACGTCCTGCTCGACCGCCAGCCGCACGCCTTCCTGGCGGAAGGCCTCGGCCACTTCCTGCGCCAGCCCGTGGATGGCCTCGTTGGGATAGAGGATCATGGGCAGCCCGTCGAGGTCGGCCATCCCGACCTGCTGGCGTTGCGCCAGCGGGTGCGCTTCGTGCATCGCCACCAGCAGCGGCTCGCGCAGCACCGACTCGACCACCAGGTCCGGCTCGGGCGGAATCAGACGGTTGAAGCCCACGCTGATGCGCCGCTCGCGCAGCGCCTGCAGCTGCTCGGACTTGGTGAGGTTGTGCAGCGCGATGCGCACCTCGGGCCGCTGCGCGTGGAATTTCGCGAGCACGCGGGGAATGACATCCAGCACGCCCGAGCCGTAGATGCCCACGTCGAGTTGGCCGGTCAGGCCCTGCGCCGCGCGCCGCGTGCGCTCGGCCGCGCGCTGCGCCAGGTGCAGCAGGTTGGGCACCTCGTCCAGCAGCGTCTGGCCCGCCTCGGTCAGCTCCACACCGGCCGGCGTGCGCAGGAACAGCGGCGCACCCATCTCGTCTTCCAGCGCCTTGATCTGGCGCGACAGCGGCGGCTGCGCCATGTGCAGGCGCTCGGCCGCGCGGGTGAAGTTGCGCTCTTCGGCGACCGCCAGAAACTGGCGCATGTCCTTGAGATCCATGAGGCCTCCTGGTTCGGTTCGCAATACCTCACCAGTATAGGGTCGCAAAAATTCGGTATTGGACGGTATGACCGCTCCACCCTATCTTTGGCAGCTGGAGCTGCTGCGTTGAAGAAGAACTGAGACATGTCCCTGTTTGACTCCCGCCCCAAGTTCGCCGTGCACGTCGCCCAGACGGACGAGACCTTTCCCTGCGCCGGCAATGAAAGCCTGCTCACCGGCATGGTCCGCCTGGGCCGCAAGGGCATCCCGGTGGGTTGCGTCAATGGCGGCTGCGGGGTCTGCAAGGTCCGCATCGTCGAGGGACAGATCAAGGCCCTGGGGCCGATCAGCCGCGCACACGTGACGCTCGACGAGGAGAACCAGGGCTACACGCTGGCCTGCCGCGTGGCGCCACAGACGCCGGTGAACCTCGAAGTGGCCGGCAAGTTGAGCAAACCGTTTTCCAAGGGGCGCGCAGAGTCTGCGACTGCCAGCCCTTCGATTCAGCAGCAGTAACCAACCACCAGGAGACACAACATGGGTGTGATGCGCATCGGGCACGCGAGCCTGAAAGTGATGGACATGGACGCCGCGGTCAAGCACTACGAAAACGTGCTCGGCCTCAAGACCACCATGAAAGACAAGGCCGGCAACGTCTACCTCAAGTGCTGGGACGAGTGGGACAAGTACTCACTGATCCTGACCCCGTCCGACCAGGCCGGCCTGAACCACGTGGCCTACAAGGTCGAGAAGGACAGCGACCTCGACGAGTTGCAGAAGAAGGTGGAAGCCTGGGGCGTGAAGACCACCGTGCTGCCCGAAGGCACCCTGCCGTCCACCGGCCGCATGCTGCAGTTCAACCTGCCCAGCGGCCACGAGATGCGCCTGTACGCCATGAAGGAGTACGTGGGCACCGAGGTCGGCACCACCAACCCCGACCCGTGGCCGGACGGCCTCAAGGGCTCGGGCGTGCACTGGCTGGACCACCTGCTGCTGATGTGCGAGATGAACCCCGAAGCCGGCATCAACACCGTGGCCGACAACACCCGCTTCATGACCGAGGCGCTGGACTTCTTCCTGACCGAGCAGGTGCTGGTCGGCCCCGAAGGCAACATGCAGGCCGCCACCTGGATGGCCCGCACCACCACGCCGCACGACATCGCCTTCGTGGGCGGCGCCAAGAGCGGCCTGCACCACATCGCCTTCTTCCTCGACTCGTGGCACGACGTGCTGAAGTCGGCCGACGTGATGGCCAAGAACAAGACCAAGATCGACGTCGCCCCGACGCGCCACGGCATCACCCGCGGCGAGACGATCTACTTCTTCGACCCCAGCGGCAACCGCAACGAGACCTTCGCCGGTCTGGGCTACCTGGCCCAGCGCGACCGCCCCGTGACCACCTGGACCGAAGACCAGCTGTGGAGCGGGATCTTCTATCACACCGGTGAAGCTGTTCCCAGCTTCACCGATGTGTACACCTGATCTCCCCCCTGCGCCGCTTCGCGGCTTCCCCACTCTCTGGCGCGCCTGCGGCGCTTGGAGGGGGGACGGCACCTGAGGCCCGGCGAAGCCGGTTCCTCGGTGCCCCTCGAACTGGCTCCCCCTCCTTCTCATTGTTCTTCTGATGACAACCGCTCTTTCTGTTCCTTCTGCCGTCATCACCGCATCGGCGGCCTCGCTGGCCTGTCAGGCGGCGGTGGCGCATGCAGAGGCATTGGGCATTCGCATCAACGTGGCCGTGACCGATGCCTCGGGCACGCTCGCCGCCTTCTTGCGCATGCCCAATGCCTTTCTGCATTCGATCGACATCGCGATCGACAAGGCCTACACCGCGGCCAGCTTCGGCTTCCCCACCTCGCAGTGGGGCGGCGTGATCGGCGACGACGAGCTGCTGCGCATCGGCCTGAACCAGCGCCAGCGGCTGGTGCTGTTCGGCGGCGGCCTGCCCATCGTGGCCGATGACCAGCGCATCGGCGGCATCGGTGTCTCCGGCGGCTCGGCCGAGCAGGACGAGGCTTGTGCCCGCGCCGGCCTGCAAGCCCTGGGCCTCGACTGATTTTTCATTTCACTCACGCACCATGAAACAGTTTCTGAACTTCATCAATGGCGAATTCGTCGCCACCGCCAAGACCTTCGAAAACCGCAACCCGGCCACCAATGAAGTTGTTGGCCAGGTGCACGAGGCCGGCCAGGCCGAGGTCGACGCGGCCGTGGCCGCGGGCCGCGCCGCGCTCAAGGGCGAGTGGGGAAAGATGAGCGTGGTCAAGCGCGCCGAACTGCTGCACGCGGTGGCCGACGAAATCAACCGCCGCTTCGACGACTTCCTCGCCGCCGAACTGGCCGACACCGGCAAGCCGCGCTCGCTGGCTTCGCACATCGACATCCCGCGCGGCGCCGCCAACTTCAAGATCTTTGCGGACATCGTCAAGAACGTGCCGACCGAGAGCTTCCAGATGACCACGCCCGACGGCGGCACGGCCATCAGCTACGGCCTGCGCACGCCCCTGGGCGTGGTCGGCGTGATCTGCCCCTGGAACCTGCCGCTGCTGCTGATGACCTGGAAGGTCGGCCCGGCCCTGGCCTGCGGCAACACCGTGATCGTCAAGCCCTCGGAAGAGACGCCCGCCACCGCCACCCTGCTGGGCGAGGTGATGAACGCGGTCGGCGTGCCCAAGGGCGTGTACCAGGTGCTGCACGGCTTCGGCCCCGGCTCGGCCGGCGAGTTCATCACCAAGCACCCGGGCGTCAACGGCATCACCTTCACCGGCGAAACCCGCACCGGCGAGGCCATCATGGCCGCGGCCGCCAAGGGCGTGCGCCCCGTCAGCTTCGAGCTGGGTGGCAAGAACGCCGGCATCGTGTTCGCCGACGCCGACTTCGACAAGGCCATTGCCGGCATCACGCGCAGCGCCTTCGAGAACTGCGGCCAGGTCTGCCTGGGCACCGAGCGCGTCTACGTGCAGCGCCCGATCTTCGACAAATTCGTCGCCGCGCTCAAGGAGAAGGCCGAGGGTCTGAAGATCGGCGGCCCCGACATGCCCGGCGTCGGCATCGGCCCGCTGATTTCGGCCGAACACAAGCAGAAGGTCATGGGCTACTACGCCAAGGCCAAGGCCGAGGGCGCGACCGTCGTCACCGGCGGCGGCGAACCGGCCATGACGGGTGAGTACGCCAACGGCCACTTCGTGCAGCCCACCATCTGGACCGGCCTGCCCGAGAGCGCCAGCGTGATCCGCGAAGAGATCTTCGGCCCCTGCTGCCACATCGCCCCCTTCGACACCGAAGAGGAAGCCGTCGCACTGGCCAACGCCACCGACTACGGCCTGGCCACCACCGTCTGGACCCAGGACCTGGGCAAAGCGCACCGCATGGCCGCGGCCATCGAGGTCGGCCTGTGCTGGATCAACAGCTGGTTCCTGCGCGACCTGCGCACCGCCTTCGGCGGCGCCAAGGCCTCGGGCATCGGCCGCGAAGGCGGCGTGCATTCCCTGGAGTTCTACACCGAGCTTCGCAACGTCATGGTGAAGCTGTGAACGCACCGCACAACCCCGAAATCGCCCGCAGCGTCCGCACGGGCAGCTTCAACAGCAACGTGCACGACCTGGGCAGCTCCAAGCCGGGCCAGCCGCCGGTGCTGTTCATCCACGGCTCCGGTCCGGGCGTGAGCGCCTGGGCCAACTGGCGCCTGGCGATGCCAGTCATCGCCCAGGACCGCCGCGTGATCGCGCCCGACATGGTGGGCTTCGGCTACACCGACCGCCCGGCCGGCATCACCTACAACATGGACACCTGGGTGCAGCAGGCTCTGGACCTGCTGGACGCGATGGGTGTCGAGCAGGCCGACGTGGTCGGCAACAGCTTCGGCGGCGCGCTCTCGCTGGCACTGGCCATCCGCGCGCCGCAGCGCGTGCGCCGCCTGGTGCTCATGGGTTCCGTGGGTGTGCCCTTCCCGATCACGCCGGGCCTCGACGCGGTCTGGGGCTACGAGGCGTCGCTGGACAACATGAAGCGCATCATGGACGTGTTCGCCCACGATCGCTCCCTGGTCACCGACGAACTGGCCGAGCTGCGCTACCAGGCCAGCGTCCGCCCCGGCTTCCAGGAATCCTTCTCGGCCATGTTCCCGGCCCCGCGCCAGCGCTGGGTCGACGCCATGGCCAGCCCCGAATCGGCGATCCGCGCGCTGCCGCACGAGACGCTCATCGTCCACGGCCGCGAGGACCAGGTGATTCCGCTACAGACCTCGCTCACGCTGAGCCAGTGGATTCCCAACAGCCAGCTGCACGTGTTCGGCCACTGCGGCCACTGGACGCAGATCGAGCACGCGTCGCGCTTCGTCCAACTGGTGTCGAACTTCCTCGCCGAAGCCGACGCGCGGGCCGCCGCCTGACCTTTTTCACCCATCCGACACACACCATGGACAAACAGAAGATCCAGCAGTACGGCGACGAGCTCTACCAGTCGCTGCTCGACCGCCAGCCCGTCACCCCGCTGACCGACCGCGAAGCGGACATCACCATCGAGGACGCCTACCAGATCCAGCTGCGCATGATCCAGCGCCGCCTGGACGCCGGTGAACATGTGGTCGGCAAGAAGATCGGCGTGACCAGCAAGGTCGTGATGGACATGCTCAAGGTCAACCAGCCCGACTTCGGCCACCTGCTCTCGGGCATGGTCTACAACGAAGGCCAGCCCATCTCCGTGAGCACCATGATCGCGCCCAAAGCCGAGGCCGAGGTCGCCTTCATCCTGGCGCGCGACCTCGAAGGCCCGGGCGTGACCGCGGCCGACGTGCTGCGCGCCACCGACTGCGTGATGCCCTGCTTCGAGATCGTCGACAGCCGCATCAAGGACTGGAAGATCAAGATCCAGGACACCGTGGCCGACAACGCGTCGTGTGGCGTGCTCACCCTCGGCGGCCTGCGCAAGAGCCCGCGCGACATCGACCTCGCGCTGGCCGGCATGGTGCTCGAAAAGAACGGCGAAATCATCAGCACGTCCTGCGGCGCTTCGGTGCAGGGCTCACCGGTCAACGCGGTCGCCTGGCTGGCCAACACGCTCGGCCGTCTGGGCATCGGCCTCAAGGCCGGCGACATCATCCTCTCGGGCTCGCAGTCTCCGCTGGTGCCCGTGGTCGCGGGCGACAGCCTGTACTGCAGCGTCGGCGGCCTCGGTGGCACGTCGGTGCGTTTCACGGCGTGACCACCCCCGCCGCGCTTCGCGCGACCCCCTCAAGGGGGCAACGCGGTGCGGCCCGGCAAAGCCGGTTCCGCCGCGTTCCTGGCCAAGGCACTTCACATTGCTTGGCACTTGCAAAGGACCATTGAAATGAAACTCGACAAGAACACCCTCGCCCAGCTGGCCGAACACCTGGAAAACGCCGAGCTGAAGGCGCACGACGTCACCAAGATCACCGACGACCACCCGGACATGGACTGGGACGACGCCTACGCGATCCAGGACATCATCCGCGCGCGCAAGGAAGGCCGTGGCCACAAGACCGTGGGCCTCAAGTGCGGCCTGACCTCCTACGCCAAGATGAAGCAGATGGGCGTGGAAACGCCGGTCTTCGGCTTCGTCAGCGACTACATGGCCTGCGCCGAAGGCAGCGACATCCAGACGTCGGAACTCATCCACCCCAAGGTCGAGGCCGAGATCTGCGTCGTCACCAAGACCGCGCTCAAGGGACCGGGCTGCCACGTCGGCGCCGTGATGGCCGCCATCGACTTCGTGATCCCCGGCGTGGAGATCATCGACAGCCGCTACCGCGACTTCAAGTTCGACCTCAAGAGCGTGATCGCCGACAACACCTCGGCCTCGCGCTTCGTCATCGGCGGCCGTGCCCGCCGCGTGGACGAGCTGGACCTGCGCACGCTGGGCGTGGTGCTGGAGAAAAACGGCCAGATCGTGGCCATGGCCGCCGGCGCCGCCGTGATGGGCCACCCGGCCGCCGCCATCGCCGCCCTGGCCAACCACCTGGGCGCGCGCGGGCAGGAAATCCCGGCGGGCACTTTCATCATGACCGGTGGCGTGACCGAAGCCATCGCGGTGCAGGCCGGTGACAGCGTGAACGTGCGCTTCCAGGACCTGGGCACGGTGGGCATGCGCTTCGTCTGAGCACCACCCTGCGAAGCCTGCGCCCATGAACGCACCCGCCACCCCTTCGCGCGCCGTGACCGTGCTGGTCACGCGCCGGGTCGCGCCCGGTGCGGTGGCCGGCTTCGAGGCGGCCATGGCCGGCATGATCGATGCGGCAACCCACTTCCCCGGCCACCTGGGCGGACAGCTGGTGCGGCCCGGCGAGGCCGGCAGCGGCGACGAGCCCCTGCTCTACCACGTGGTGTTCGCGTTCGACAACGACGCGCACCTGGCCGCCTGGCAGGACTCGCCCGAGCGCTCGCACTGGCTGGCGCAGGTCGCGCCCCACACGGTCGGTGCGCAGGAGATGCGCCGCGTCAGCGGGCTGGACTACTGGTTCGCGCCAGCGGGCAGCACCACCAAGGCGCCGCCGCCGCGCTGGAAGGTGGCGGTCGTGACCTGGCTGGGCATCTTCCCCACCGTGCTGCTGCTGTTCCTCACCGTGGCGCCGCTGCTGGCCGACTGGCCGCTGGTGCCGCGCACCATGGTCATCACCGTGCTGGTGGTGGTCCTCATGACCTGGGTGGTGGCGCCGCGCCTGACCCGCTGGCTGGCCGGCTGGCTGCACGCCCGACCCTGAGCCCCGTTTTCCTTTTTTCTGGAGTCAACCCATGACGAAAAAAATCAAGTGCGCCCTGATCGGGCCCGGCAACATCGGCACCGACCTGCTGGCCAAGCTGCAGCGCAGCCCGGTGCTCGAACCCGTGTGGATGGTCGGCATCGACCCCAACTCCGACGGCCTCAAGCGCGCCAAGGAAATGGGCATCAAGACCACCGCCGAGGGCGTGGACGGCCTGATCCCGCACATGAAGGCCGACGGCGTGCAGATCGTGTTCGACGCCACCAGCGCCTACGTGCACGCCGAGAACTCGCGCAAGGTCAACGCGCAGGGCGCGATGATGATCGACCTCACGCCCGCGGCCATCGGCCCCTACTGCGTGCCGCCCGTCAACCTCAAGCAGCACGTCGGCCAGCGCGAGATGAATGTGAACATGGTCACCTGCGGCGGCCAGGCCACCATCCCCATGGTCTACGCGGTCAGCCGCGTGCAGCCGGTGGCCTACGGCGAGATCGTGGCCACCGTGTCCAGCAAGTCGGTCGGCCCCGGCACGCGCAAGAACATCGACGAGTTCACCCGCACCACGGCCGGCGCGGTCGAGAAGGTGGGCGGCGCGAAAAAGGGCAAGGCCATCATCGTGATCAACCCGGCCGAGCCGCCGCTGATCATGCGCGACACGGTGCACTGCCTGGTCGAAGGCACGCCCGACGAGGCCGCCATCACCAAGAGCGTGCACGACATGATCAAGGAAGTGCAGAAGTACGTGCCGGGCTACAAGCTGGTCAACGGCCCGGTCTTCGACGGCCAGCGCGTCTCGGTCTTCATGGAGGTCGAGGGCCTGGGCGACTACCTGCCCAAGTACGCCGGCAACCTGGACATCATGACGGCCGCCGCCGCGCGCACCGCCGAGATGTTCGCCGAAGAAATCCTCAAGGGCGAGCTCGTGCTCGAACCAAGCATGGCCTAACCCCCGCGCCGCTTCGCGTCACTCCCTTGCAGGGGGCGCAGCCTGCAGCTCGGCAAAGCCGGTTCTGCGGCAGCCCTCGCAAAGACATCCGAAAGAGATTCACATGAGCACCAAAATCACCCTGCACGACATGACCCTGCGCGACGGGATGCACCCCAAGCGCCACCTGATGACGCTCGAGCAGATGAAGAGCATCGCCTGCGGCCTGGACGCCGCCGGTGTGCCGCTGATCGAGGTGACCCACGGCGACGGCCTGGGCGGCTCCAGCGTCAACTACGGCTTCCCCGCCCACAGCGACGAGGAATACCTGGGCACCGTGATCCCGCTGATGAAACAGGCCAAGGTCTCGGCCCTGCTGCTGCCGGGCATCGGCACCGTCGACCACCTGAAGATGGCGCACGGCCTGGGCGTGCACACCATCCGCGTCGCCACGCACTGCACCGAGGCCGACGTGAGCGAGCAGCACATCACCTACGCGCGCAAGCTCGACATGGACACCGTGGGCTTTCTGATGATGGCCCACATGAACAGCCCCGAAGGCCTGGTGAAACAGGCCAAGCTGATGGAGAGCTACGGCGCCAACTGCATCTACATCACCGACTCGGCCGGCTACATGCTGCCCGCCGACGTGAAGGCCCGCCTGCAGGCGGTGCGCGACGCGCTCAAGCCCGAGACCGAGCTGGGCTTCCACGGCCACCACAACCTGGCCATGGGCGTCGCCAACTCGGTCGCCGCGATTGAATGTGGCGCCACGCGCATCGACGCCGCCGCCGCCGGCCTGGGCGCGGGCGCGGGGAACACGCCCATGGAAGTGCTGGTCGCCGTGCTCGACCGCATGGGCGTGCAGACCGGTGTGGACGTCTGGAAGATCCAGGACGTGGCCGAAGACTTGGTCACCCCCATCATGGACTTCCCGATCCGCATCGACCGCGACGCGCTCACGCTGGGCTACGCCGGCGTGTACGGCAGCTTCCTGCTGTTCGCCAAGCGCGCCGCCGTCAAGTACGGCCTGTCGGCGCGCGACATCCTGGTCGAGCTGGGCCGCAAGAAGATGGTCGGCGGCCAGGAAGACATGATCGAAGACACCGCCATGACCATGGCCCGCGAGCGCGACGCCCGCCAACAGAAAAAAGCCGCCTGAGGAACACAGCCCATGCAACGCAGAGATTTCATCGCCTCCGTGGGGGCCGGTCTGGCCCTGGCACCCACGGCCGGCTGGTCGCAGGACGCCTACCCCGCCCGCCCCGTCAAGCTCATCGTGCCCTTCCCGCCGGGCGGCCCCACCGACATCATGGGCCGCACCGCGGCCAAGGCCATGGGCGACGCCCTGGGCCAGTCCTTCGTGGTCGAGAACAAGGCCGGCGCGGGCGGCAACATCGGCACCGACGCGGTGGCCAAGGCCGCACCGGACGGCTACACCATCGGGCTGTCGGCCATCAGCAGCCTGGCCATCGCGCCCTACCTCTACGACAAGCTGCCGTTCCAGGTGGAAAAGGACTTCGCCCCGATCTCGCTGGTGGGCACCACGCCCTGCGTGATCGTCGTGCACCCGAGCGCACCGTTCGCCGACCTCAAGGGTCTGGTGGCCTACGCCAAGGCCAACCCGGGCAAGCTCGGCTACGCCACGTCCGGCATCGGCACCAGCAACCACCTGGCCGCCGAGCTGCTGCAGTCGGTGGCCGGCATCGAACTCACCAACATCCCCTACAAGGGGTCGAGCCAGATCGTGCCGGACCTGCTCTCGGGCACGGTGATCATGAGCATGGAAAGCTCGCTGGCCACCACGCTGCCGCACATCCGTGCGGGCAAGCTCAAGGCGCTGGCGGTCACATCGCCCACGCGCGCCGCCGCGCTGCCGGACGTGCCGACCGTGGCCGAGTCCGGTTACCCCGGCTTCGCGGTAGAGACCTGGTTCGGCCTGGTCGCCCCCGCCGCCACCCCGGCCGCCCTCGTGCAGAAGCTGCACGACGCCTGGGCCAAAGGCGCCAAGACCGCCGAGGCCCAGGCCGCGTTCGACAACATCTCCGGCAACCTGCGCGTCACCACGCCCCAGGAGTTCGGCGCCTTCATCAAGGCCGAGAACAACCGCTGGGGTGCCCTGATCCGCAAGCTGGACATCAAAGCCAACTGACCCAGGAGACCACCACCATGCCGTTCGCACAGATCTACATACTCGAAGGCCGCACCCCCGAGCAGAAGAAGGCCGTGATCGAGAAGGTCACCCAGGCGCTGCACGAGGCCACCGACGCGAAGAAGGAAACCATCCGCGTCTGGATCCACGAAATGCCCAAGGAGAACTGGGGCATCGCGGGCGTCAGCGCCAAAGACCTCGGCCGCTGACCATGACCGGAATCGCCGCCCAGCGCTACCAGGGGCGCGTGGTCGTCGTGACCGGCGCCGCGCAGGGCATCGGCCGGGCCTGCGCGCTGCGCATGGCGGCCGAGGGCGCGCGCGTGGTGCTGGTGGACCGCGCCACCGGCCCCTGCGAGGCGGTGCGCGACCAGATCACCGCCGAGGGCGGCGAGGCCCTGCTGGTGGCCGCCGACCTGGAGCAGCACCAAGGCGCGCAGGCTGTGGTGCAGGCGGCCCTGCAGGCCCATGGCCGCGTCGACGTGTCGGTGCACAACGTGGGCGGCACCATCTGGGCCAAGCCGTTCTGGGAATACACGCCCGACGAAATGCAGCGCGAGATCAGCCGCTCGCTCTGGCCCACGCTGTGGTGCTGCCGCGAAATGGCGGCGCTGATGAAGCGCCAGGGCGATGGTGCCATCGTCAACGTCGGCTCCATCGCCACGCGCGGCATCTACCGCGTGCCCTACGCCGCGGCCAAGGGTGGCGTGCACGCGATGACCGTCGCCATGGCGATGGAACTCGCCGAATTCGGCGTGCGCGTCAACTGCGTCTCGCCCGGTGCCATCGACAACGGCCAGCGCATCGTGCCGCGCAACCCGCAGCCGCTGAGCGAGGCCGAGACCGGCTGGATGAAAGCCATCTACACCCAGTCGCTGCGCGACACGCCGATGAACCGCCTCGGCACGCCGGAAGAGATCGCCGCGGCCATCGGCTTCCTGGGCGCGCCCGAGGCCTCGTACATCACCGGCCAGGTGCTGTTCGTGGGCGGCGGCGCCATCGGCTGAGGGCCGCGGACCTGGCGGCCGGGTGGTGACAATGGGTCCCACCCTGTTCACCACAACCCGAGGAGAAGGCCCTTGAACGCTGCCCACCTGTCGCTGGCCGAACACGCCGCCCGCCTGCGCCGCCGCGAACTGACGGCGGTGGCCCTGATCGACACCTGCGCGCAACACCACGCGCGCACGGAACCCCGGCTCAACGCCTACAAGACCTGGGACGGCGCGCGCGCCCGCAGCGCCGCCGCGGCGGTCGACACCCTGCTGGACCAGGGCCTGGACCTGGGCCCGCTGATGGGTCTGCCGGTGTCGGTGAAGGACCTGTACGGCGTGCCCGGCCTGCCGGTGTTTGCGGGCAGCGACGAAGCCCTGTCCGAGGCCTGGCAGGCGGCCGGCCCGCTGGTCGCGCGGCTGCAGCGGCAACTGGGCATCGTGGTCGGCAAGACGCACACGGTCGAGTTCGCGTTCGGGGGTCTTGGCGTCAACGCCCACTGGGGCACGCCCTGGAACCCCTGGTCGCCCCACGAGCACCGCGTGCCAGGCGGGTCCAGCGCGGGCGCGGGCGTCTCGCTGGTGCAGGGCAGCGCCCTGTTGGCGCTGGGCACCGACACCGCCGGTTCGGTGCGCGTGCCCGCGTCCATGACCGGACAGGTGGGCCTGAAGACCACCGTGGGACGCTGGCCGGTCGAGGGCATCGTGCCCCTGTCGTCCTCGCTCGACACCGCGGGCGTGCTCACCCGCACGGTGGAAGACCTGGCCTACGCGTTCGCCGCCCTCGACACAGAGAGCCTGGGCCTGCCCGCGCCTGCCCCGGTGCGCGTGCAAGGACTGCGCGTCGGCGTGCCGACCAACCACTTCTGGGACGACATCGACCCGAGCATCGCCGCCGCCGTCGAAGCGGCCGTTCAGCGCCTCGCCCAGGCCGGCGCGCAGGTGGTCCGGTTCCCGCTGCCGCACTGCGAGGAAGCCTTCGACATCTTCCGCCGCGGCGGCCTCGCAGCGTCCGAACTCGCGGCCTACCTCGACCAGCACTTCCCGCACAAGGTGGAGCGGCTGGACCCGGTGGTGCGCGACCGCGTGCGCTGGGCCGAGCAGGTGTCGTCGGTCGAGTACCTGCGGCGCAAGGCCGTGCTGCAGCGCTGCGGCGCGAGCGCGGCCCGGGTGTTCGACGACGTCGACGTCCTGCTCACGCCCACCGTGCCCGCCTCGCCGCCGCGCCTGGCCGACATCGGCACGGTGGAGACCTACGCGCCGGCCAACATGAAGGCCATGCGCAACACCGCCATCAGCAACCTGTTCGGCTGGTGCGCGCTGACCATGCCCGTGGGCCTCGACGCCAACCGGATGCCGGTGGGCCTGCAGCTGATGGGGCCGCCCAAGGCCGAAGGACCGTTGATCGGCATTGCGCTGAGCATCGAATCATTGATTGGCAAGGGCTTCGACGTACTGGGCACCGTCGTCCCTTGAGAAAAACCGGCACCAGGGGCCAGGGGGCCATTTGGTGAAACCACAGGAGACACTTTCATGACCATCCCCACCCGACCCACGCTGACCCGGCGCGACTGGCTCCAGCAAGCCTGTGCTGGCGCTGCCGCTCTCGCCAGCGGCACCGCGCTGGCCGCCGATGAAGACACGGTCCGCGTCGCGTGGATTTCGCCACAGACCGGCGCACTCGCGGCGTTCGGCGTCACCGACCGGTACGCTGTCGACCTGCTCTCGCCGCGCCTGAACGCAGGCATCCCCGGGCCGAACGGCAAGCTGCGCAAGGTGCAGGTCGAACTGCACGACGCGGCCTCATCGTCCGCCAGGGCGCAGGCGCTGGCGCGGGAGCTGATCGCCTCGGGCGTGCACCTTGTGCTTGCCACCGCGACACCCGAGATATGCAACCCGGTCTCGGACGTCTGCGAAGCGGCGGGCGTCCCGTGCGTCACCGCCATTGCGCCGTGGCAGGCCTGGTTCTACGGCCGCAAAGGCGACCCGGTCAAAGGCTTCGACTGGACTTTCCACTTCTTCTGCGGCCTCGAAGACTTCTCCGACGTCTACAGCTCGCTGCTGGCCAAGGCCGACGTGGGTCAACAGATCGGTGGCATCTTCGGCGACGACATCGACGGCGACGCGTTCGTCAAGGCCTTCCCCGGCCCGATGAAAACCCGGAGCCTGGAGCTCTGGGTGCCCGATCGCGTGCCGCTGGGCAACCCCAACTGGGCGGCACTGGCACAAAAGCTCAAGGCCGCCAACATCCAGGCGGTCACTGGCGTGCTGCCGCCGCCCGCAGCAATGGCGTTTTTCAGCGCTGCACAACAGGTCGGCTACAAGCCGCGCATGGCCTCCATCGCCAAGGCCTTTCCCTTTCCGGACACTGTCGCCGCCGTGCACCGTGAGGGCCTGGCCCTGACCAACGAAGTCTGGTGGTCGCCCGCCTGGCCTTTCACTTCGAAGCTCACCGGACAGAAGGCGTCCGAAGTCACCCGGACCTACGAGGTCGCCACCGGCAAACCCTGGCTGCAGACCCTCGGCTTTTCACATGCCCTGATGGAAGTCGTCGCAGAGACCTTCCGCACCGCCAGCAACCTCGGCCGCGCCGCCGTGCGAGACGCTGTCGCGCGCATGCAGGTCAACACCGTGGTTGGCCCGCTCAACTGGCGCAACAGCCACCCCAACCGCAACGTCTGCATCACCCCCGCCGTCGGCGGACAGTGGCAGCGCGGTCCGAACGGTCGCTGGGTGCTGCACGTGGTGGACAACACGCGATCGCCGTTCATCCCGAGGACCGAGGAACTGAAGGTGCCTCAGGCGGTCTAGCGCCGTCTGCACGAACCACACGGCAGAGCCCTCCATGACCGACGAAAACACCCGACTCGCCGAGACCATCTGGGCCGCCCGCCAGGCCGGGCGCACCCTGGACGCCGAGGCCACCATCGGCACGCCCGACCTCGCCACCGCCTACGCCATTCAGCGCGCGCTGCTCGCCCTGCGCCTGGCCGCCGGTGAGCGCGTGGTCGGCTGGAAGCTGGGCTACACATCGGAATTGATGCGCCGCCAGATGGGCATTGACCGGCCCAACATCGGGCCGCTGACGGACCGGATGCTGCTCGGTTCGGACGACGCCGTGAACGAGCGTCTGGTGCAGCCGCGCGTGGAGCCCGAGATCGGTCTGCGCCTCAGGACCACCCTGGACGCGCGACGCGCGCCCGTCGACCGCCACATCGTGGCCGCCGCGGTGGAAGCTGCGTACGCCTGCCTCGAAGTCGTGCACTCCACCTGGACCGGCTACCGCTTCAACCTGGAACAGAACACCGCCGACAACTCGTCCGCCGGCCAGTTGGTCGTCGGGCCGCGCCTGCCGGTGACCGACCCGATGGCGCTGGACACCGTGGCGGTGCGGCTGAGCGACGGACACGCCGAGCTGGGTCGTGGCGTGGGCGCCGGCGCCGACGGCCACCCACTCGACGCGCTGGTCCGCCTCGCGCAGGAGCTGGCGGCGAACGACCGGCGGCTGGAAGCGGGGGATTGGGTGATCACGGGCGGTCTCACCGCCGCGCAACCGCTGGCGCCGGGAGCCCGCCTCTCGGCCCGCTTCTGGTCCGGGGACGGGTGGTCGGTCGACGTCGGCGTGCGCCGACGGGCCGACGCCGTTTGAACACAGCCCGAAGGCGTCAGAACGATGACCATGCAGCCTCCGTTTGCCGACACACGACCGCACCAGGTCGGCGCGGTCTCGCTCAGCCAGACCGACTCCCCCCAGACACGCAACGAAAAGCTTGCGCGCATCGTGCTCGACTCGATGTACCAGTTCGTCGGCCTGCTCGACGCCGAGGGCACCACACTGGAGATCAACCGGGCCGCACTGGAAGGAGCTGGCGTGGATCTGGCCGACATCCGGGGCCGGCCGTTCTGGGAAGCGCGCTGGTTCCAGGTGTCGCGCGAAACCACCGAGTTGCAGCGCGACTTCGTGCGTCGTGCCCAGGGCGGCGAGTTCATCCGCTGCGACATGGAAATCTACGGTCAGGCTGCGGGCGACGAGACCATCGTGGTCGACTACTCGCTGCTGCCGGTGCGGGACACGCAGGGCAAGGTGGTCTTCTTGCTGGCCGAAGGTCGCAACATCACCGCAAAGAAGCGTGCGGAAGAAGAGATCGCGCGCAAGAACGCCGAACTTGAAGCCCTGCTCACCCGAGTGCGGCAGCTGGACCAGCAAAAGAGCGACTTCTTCGCCAACGTCAGCCACGAGCTGCGCACGCCACTGGCCCTGATCCTCGGTCCCGCCGAAGAACTGCTGGCCTCAGACAGTCGGCTGCCAGACCAGCTGCGGCGCCAGCTCGGTGTGATCCAGCGAAACGCCACCGCCTTGCTCAAACACGTCAACGACCTGCTCGATCTCTCCAAGCTCGACGCCGAGCGCATGGACCTGCACTACACACCGTTCGACCTCGCGGCCCTGGTGCGCGAGCACGCCGAACAGTTCCACGCAGTGGCGCCCAAGCTGGACCTGCGCTACGTTGTCTTCGCGCCCGACACACTGTGCGCCACGCTGGACCAGGACAAGACCGAGCGCATCCTGCAGAACCTGCTGTCCAACGCCTTCAAATTCACTCCACCCGGTGGGCGCGTGCGCTGCGCGCTTGAACGCTCCGGTCCGGGTCGCTGCCTGATCTCTGTGCAGGACTCCGGACCCGGCGTATCGACCGAGATGCAGCAGAAGATCTTCGAGCGCTTCCGCCAGGGGCAGACTGGCACCACTCGCAACTTCGGAGGCACCGGTCTGGGCCTGGCGATCGCCAAGGAGTTCACCGAACTGATGCACGGCAGCATCGGGGTCACCACGGCCGCAGGTGGCGGTTCGCTGTTCCAAGTGGAACTGCCGCTGGAGCCACCGCCCGAGGCGGCCGCGCTGCACGGGGTGTCGCCCGCTCGCCCGCGCCCGGCCCCTGCGCCCAACCCCGCGCTGGCCGAACTCACCCCGCCCGACGAAGCGCCCCGGATGGCCCGCGCGTCCGCCGATGCACCGCGCATCCTGGTGGTGGAAGACAACCCCGAGATGTGCCGCTTCATCTGCGACGCGCTGAGCGACGAGTTCCAGGTGACCTCGGCCTCTGACGGAGAGGCGGCTCTGGACGCCGCGCTGGCCTCCCCCCCCGACTTGCTGGTGACGGACCTGATGCTGCCCCGCCTGGGCGGGGACCGTCTGGTGGACGCGCTGCACGCCGTGCCTGGCCTGCAGGACCTGCCTGTTCTGGTGCTCTCCGCCCGGGACGATGCGGCCTTGCGCGCACGCCTGCTCGCCGGAGCCGCGCAGGACTATGTGACCAAACCGTTTTCGGCCCAGGAGCTGCGCGCGCGCGTGCGCAACCTCGCCACCATGAAGCTCGCCCGCGACGGTCTGCAACGCGAGTTGCTGTCGCAGAGCAACGACCTGGCCGGGCTCACCCACAGCCTGATCGAGAGCCGGCGCGCGCTGCAAGCCTCCGAGCACCGCTGGTGGACGATCTACGAACACTCGCCGGTGGGCATCGCCCTGGTGGGTGCGAGCGGCGCGATCCGGGCTGCCAACCCTGCTTTCCGCGCCATGGTGGGCCACAGCGAGACCGATATCTGCGCGGTCACTCTGGCGCGCATCACGCCGGTCGAGGACCGCGCGCCGACGCAGCGCCGCATCGAGCGTCTGCTGGACGGGGAGGTGGCCGAATACCATGTGCAGCGCCGCTTCCAGCGCCAGGACGGCGCCCTGGTGTGGGCCAACACCAGCGTGGCGCTGGTGCCCGACGAGATCGATGCCGAGCAGCTACTGGTGGTGGTTGCCCAGGACATCACCGAACAGCGGCGGGCCGAACAGGACCTGCTGCGCACCCGCACAGAACTGGCCCAGGTGGCGCGCGTGAGCACGCTGGGCGAGCTTACCGCTTCGATTGCGCACGAGGTCAACCAGCCGCTGGCCGCCATCGTCGCCAACGGCCATGCCAGCCTGCGCTGGCTGAACGGCTCGCCGCCCAACGAGCCCGAGGCCAAGTCCGCGGTGTGCCGCATCATCCGCGACGCCAACCGCGCGGGTGAGGTGATCACCCGCATCAGGCGCTTCGTGCAGCGCCACGAGACACGGCACACGCCGCTCGACCTGCACGAAACGATCCGCGACGTGCTGGAACTGGTGCGCAGCGAGGCGCAGGCGCGGAACATCGAGATCGTGCACCTGGCCTCGGCACCGGTGCCCGAGGTGCTGGCCGACCGCATCCAGCTCCAGCAGGTGATCCTCAACCTGGTGATGAACGGCTTGGAGGCCATGGCTCGCAGCGGCGACGCCCACACCGGCATGCTGCAGATCACCGCCTGTCAGCAACCCGACGGAGTGCAGGTGAACGTCATCGACAGCGGTCCCGGCATCGCCCCGGCCATCCAGGACAAGATGCTCGACGCCTTCCAGACCACCAAACCTGACGGCATGGGCATGGGCCTGGCGATCAGCCGCTCCATCGTCGAATCGCACGGCGGCAGCCTTTGGTACACGCCCAACCCCGGGCCCGGCGTGACCTTCAGCTTCAGCCTGCCGCAGGCCTTGCCGGACCCCGCGCCATGACGCCACGAAACGCCCTGGTGCACGTGGTCGACGACGACCTGTCGATGCGCGAAGCGGTGAGCAGCCTGCTGCGTTCGTTCGGCCTGCGCGTCGAGACATACGCCTCGGCCACCGAGTTCCTCGACCACTACGCGCGCTCAAAGCTCGAACCAGAATGCCTGGTGCTCGATGTTCGCATGCCCGGGCTGAGTGGGCTGGAGCTGCAGCGCCAGTTGCAGACACTGCACCCCCAACTGCCGATCATCTTCATCACCGCCCACGGCGACATCCCGATGACCGTGCGCGCGATGAAGGCCGGTGCGATGGAGTTCCTGCCCAAGCCGTTCCGCGATGAGGATCTGCTCGACGCCATCGAGGCCTCGCTGGAGCGCTCGCATGCCGTCTTGCGGGACAGCGAATCGATCCAGGTGCTCAAGGACCGCTTCGCCTCACTGACGCCGCGCGAGCGCGAGGTGCTGGCGCTGCTCTCGCAGGGCCTGCGCAACAAGCAGACCGCCGACCGCATGGGCATCAGCGAGGTCACGGTGAAGGTGCACCGCCACAACCTGATGGAGAAGATGCAGGCCACCTCGGTGCCCATGCTGATCGGCATGCTGGAACGCCTGCGCAACGCCACCGGCGAACCGCTGCCGCCCAACGGACAAGGGAATTCCCTAGCCGCCGGATAAACCAAAGTCCAATGGTGCGCGCGCCCCGTGCTCCCTAAAGTTGTTGACGCGACCCGCATCAACGATCACAGGAGACAAGCACCATGGCTTTGCTGGAACGCAGCGACTGGTACGACATTGCGCGCACCACCAACTGGACGCCGACCTACGTCAGCGAATCCGAACTCTTCCCCGACCTCATGACCGGCGCGATGGGCGTGCCGATGGAACAGTGGGAGTCGTACGACGAACCGTACAAGACCTCCTACGCCGAGTACGTGAAGATCCAGCGAGAGAAAGACGCTGGCGCCTACTCGGTCAAGGCCGCACTGGAGCGCAGCCGCATGTACGAGGAAGCCGACCCGGGCTGGCTCTCGATTCTCAAGTCGCACTACGGTGCGATTGCGCTGGGCGAGTACGCCGCCATGAGCGCCGAGGCCCGCATGTGCCGCTTCGGCCGCGCGCCGGGCATGCGCAACATGGCCACCTTCGGCATGATGGACGAGAACCGCCACGCGCAGATCCAGCTGTACTTCCCGCACAGCTACTGCAGCAAGGACCGGCAGTTCGACTGGGCCCACAAGGCCTACCACACCAACGAGTGGGGTGCCATCGCTGCGCGCCACGCCTTCGACGACCTGTTCCTCTCGCGCAGCGCCACCGACATCGCGGTGATGCTGACCTTCGCGTTCGAGACCGGCTTCACCAACATGCAGTTCCTGGGTCTGGCCGCCGACGCGGCCGAGGCCGGTGACTTCACGTTCTCCAGCCTGATCTCCAGCATCCAGACCGACGAGTCGCGCCACGCGCAGATCGGTGGCCCGGCGCTGCAGATCCTGATCGCCAACGGCCGCAAGGAAGAGGCTCAGAAGCTGGTGGACGTTGCGATCGCACGCGCCTGGCGCCTGTTCAGCCTGCTGACCGGCACCGCGATGGACTACGCCACGCCGCTGCACCACCGCAAGCAGTCGTTCAAGGAGTTCATGCGCGAGTGGATCGTGGGTCAGTTCGAGCGCTCGCTGCTCGACATGGGCCTGGACCTGCCCTGGTACTGGGACCAGATGATCAATGAGTTCGACTACCAGCACCACGCCTACCAGATGGGCATCTGGTTCTGGCGCCCGACCCTGTGGTGGAACGTCGCCGCCGGTGTCACGCCCGACTGCCGCGACTGGCTCGAAGAGAAGTACCCCGGTTGGAACGACAGCTTCGGCCAGGCCTGGGACGTGATCATCGACAACCTGCTGGCCGGCCGCACCGAGCTGACCTACCCGGAGACGCTCCCCATCGTCTGCAACATGAGCCAGATCCCGATCTGCGCCATCCCGGGCAAGGGCTGGAACGTCAAGGACTACCCACTGGACTACAAGGGCCGCACCTACCACTTCAACAGCGAGATCGACCGCTGGGTGTTCCAGCAGGACCCAGTGCGCTACCGCGACCACCTCACGCTGGTCGACCGCTTCCTTGCGGGCCACATTCAGCCGCCGAACCTGGGCGGCGCGCTGCAGTACATGGGTCTCGCGCCCGGCGAGATCGGCGACGACGCGCACCAGTACTCCTGGGTCGCCGCCTACCGCGACCAGCGGGCCGAGAAGAAAGCCGCCTGAACCCAACGAACCCCGAGACCACCATGGCCCTCTTTCCCGTGATTTCCAACTTCCAGTACGACTTCGTGCTGCAGCTCGTTCCGGTCGACACCGAGAACACCATGGACGAAGTGGCCGCTGCCGCCGCCCACCATTCGGTGGGACGCCGCGTAGCGCCACGCCCCGACAAGGTGGTGCGCGTGCGCCGGCAAGGCAGCGACAGTTTCTTCCCCCGCCATGCCAAGCTGAGCGAGACCGACATCAAGCCGATGGAGGCCCTCGAATTCATCTTCTGCGACAGCTGAAGGAGCCGCGCATGACGTTCCACAAAGTCTGCACACTCGACGACGTCTGGGAAGGCGAGATGACCGAAGTCGAGATTGGCGACCACGAGGTGCTGCTGGTCGGTGTGGAGGGGGGCGATGTGCGCGCCTTCCAGGCCGTCTGCCCGCACCAGGACATCCCCCTGTGCGAAGGCAAGTTCGACGGCAAAGTGCTGACCTGCCGGGCGCACCAGTGGACCTTCGACGCCCGCACCGGTCGCGGCATCAACCCCGGCGACTGCCAGCTGGCGACCTACCCAATCCGCATCGAAGGCAACGACGTGTTCGTGCAGGTTGAAGGCGTGACGCCGCTGTTCGCCCATTCCTGAAGCCCCATACCAGAAAGACACCCCATGAGCGACACCTCCACCGCCGATGCCTATCGCAACAACCGCGTCGGCCCCGTGCTGCGCGCCAGCCCGCTGACGGCCGCTGTGATCGAGGCAGCCGAAGAAGACAACCCGGACAAGACCATCCGCGTCGACGACAAGGTCGCCTATGTGCGCATCGACTGCGAAGGCGAACTGATCCTGCGCCGCGAAACGCTGGAGCGCACGCTGGGCCGGCCGTTCCGCATGTCCGAACTCGAGGTCGAACTCGGCTCGTTCGCCGGCCGCATCGAAACCACCGAAGACCACGTGCGCTTTTATTTCAACAAGACGTTCTGACCGGAGACACCCCATGTCGCAACCCGAAGTCCTCAAGCCGCTCAAGACCTGGAGCCACCTCGCCGGCCGCCGCCGAAAGCCCAGCGAATACGAGATCGTCTCCACCAATCTGCACTTCTCCACCGACAACCCCGACGCGCCGTTCGAGCTCGACCCAAACTTCGCGATGGCGCAGTGGTTCAAGACGCACCGCAACGCGTCGCCGCTCAAGCACCCCGACTGGGATGCCTTCCGCGACCCGGACGAGATGGTCTACCGCACCTACAACATGCAACAGGACGGGCAGGAGACCTACGTGACAGGCCTGTTCGAGCAGTTCTCGGCGCGCGGCCACGACACGATGCTGGAGCCCACCTGGGCCGGCAGCCTGGCCCGCCTGTACGCCCCTGCACGCTACCTGTTCCACACGCTGCAGATGGCTTCGGCCTACCTGTCGCAGATGGCCCCGGCCTCGACCATTTCCAACTGCGCGACCTACCAGACCGCCGACTCGCTGCGCTGGCTGACCCACACCGCCTACCGCACCGCCGAACTGGCCAAGACCTTCCCTGCCATCGGTCTGGGCACGGGCGAACGCTCGTTCTGGGAAACCGACCCGGCCTGGCAAGGCTGGCGCGAGCTGGTTGAAAAAGCCCTGGTGGCCTGGGACTGGGCCGAGAGCTTCACCGCTTTCAGCCTGGTGATCCGCCCGGCCGTCGAAGAAGGCCTGCTGCGCACGCTGGGTGAGGCCGGCCGCCACAACGGCGACACCCTGCTCGGCCTACTGGTCGACGCTCAGCTGCTGGACGCGCAGCGCCACCGCCGCTGGGCCAGCGCACTCACGCGCATGGCGCTGGAACAGCCCGGCAACCGCGAAGCCCTGCAAGGCTGGATCGCGAAGTGGGAACCGCTGGCTGACGCCGCCATCGACACCTACTGCGCCGCCCTGCCCGACGCCGCAGGTGCGGCCACCCGCGCCCGCGCTGCCACCCGCGAGTTCCGTCGCGGGCTGGGCCTGTGAACGGGCCGACCGCCGCCCTGCTCCAGCCCACCCGCATCGAAATCGACAACGGCCCGAGCTTTCAACCCGGGCCGCAAGAGGACACCTTGCTCAGGGCCGCGCTGCGCGCGGGCCTGGCCTTCCCCTACGAGTGCAGCGTGGGCGGCTGCGGTGCCTGTCGTTTCGAATTGCTGGAAGGCGTGGTGCAGACGCTATGGGAGGGCGCCCCCGGCCTGTCCGAGCGCGATCGCAAACGCGGCAAACGCCTCGCCTGCCAGTCGCGTGTGCAAGGCGATGCGCGCATCCGGGTGCGGCTGGGTGGCGAGGCCGAACAACCCGCCGTGGCGCCGCAACGCGTGACCGCCACGCTGAGCGAACGGCGGGCCATCAGCGACGACATGGTCGAGCTGCGTCTGGCGCTGCCGTGCTCTCCGGGCTTCCAGGCGGGGCAGTACGCCCTGCTCTACCCGCCAGGCGCCCAGGGCGCACGGGCCTATTCGATGTCGAACCTGGACGACGGCTCCGGTGAGTGGCACTTCATCGTGCGCCGTACCCCTGGCGGTCGCGGCAGCGCCGTGATGTGCGCGGAGCTGCCGGTAGGCGCGAAGGTCGACGTCGATGGCCCCTATGGACACGCCTGGCTGCGACCCTCTTCGCGCGACGTGGTCTGCGTGGCCGGCGGCTCGGGCTTGGGCCCCATGCTGTCGATCGCGCGCGGCGTGCTCGCCGAACCAGGCGCACGGCGGGTTCACTTCTTCCTCGGTCTGCGCCATGAGGGCGACCTCGGCGCCGCCGACCAGTTGCTGGCCCTGACCGGCGAACGGCTGTCAGCCACAGTGGTCCTGTCCAGCCCCGCCAGCCCCTCCGCCTGGGCCGGTGCCACCGGCTTCGTGCACGCCGAGGTCGAACGCCAGCTCGCACCGGACCTAGGCCACTACGACCACTACATGGCCGGCCCGCCGCCCATGATCGAAGCAATGCAGGACCTGCTAATGGCGCGGCACGAGGTGCCCTTCGGGCAGATCCGCTTCGACCGCTTTGTTTGACGACATATGAACCACCTTTGAGGAGACACCACATGAACACAAAGACATTCACCACCGTCGCCGTTTGCGCGCTGAGCCTAGCCGCTGGCCAAGCCAGCGCCGCCGATGCATCCCCCTGGACGGTGCGTCTAGGTCCGGCACACGTCGGCTTCAGCCCCCAGGCCGACGTGAGCGTCGCGGGCAACCCGGTGCCCGGCGGGGACGCTTCGGCCAGCAGCAGCACCACGCTGGGCATCGAACTCGCCTACGACGTCTCGGACCGGCTGACCGCCCGCTTCCTGGCCGGCATTCCGCCAACGACCACGCTCACCGGCCAGGGCACGTTGGCCAGCGCAGGCAAGCTGGGCAAGGTCACCTACGCCCCAGCCGTGCTCTCGCTCACGTACAAGCTTCTCAACGAAGGTCCGGTGCGCCCCTATGTCGGCGCCGGCATCAACTACACCATCGTCACGCGCAACCGCGACGCCTTCATCCACGACCTCGACACCCGCAACGCCTGGGGCTCGGTGCTGCAGGCGGGCGTGGAAGTGCCCATCGACGCCCACTGGTCGGTGTCGCTGGATGCGCGAAAGATCTTCCTCAAGACCAAGGCCACGGGCACGCTGCCGGCCTTCGGCGGCGCACCTGCGCGTGCCGACGTGCGGCTGAATCCGCTGGTGGTGTTCCTGTCGGTGGGCAGGCGGTTCTGAAGCAGAAGCGGCACCCTTCACGGGGTGCCGCCAAGGAGATCATGATGTTCAACGACATTTCGCTGCGACAGAAGTTTCTGTGGGCGCTCATGGCCGCCGGGCTGGTGATCATCACTTCCGGCATGAGCATCCGCCTGCTCAGCAAAGCTGCCCAGTTCCACCACCTGGAGCGCGACCACCTGGCCGTCGTGACCCAAGCCAGCAGCGCGCTGGCGATGGTATTGGACGGCGGAAAATCTTCGAAGAGCATTCCCAAAACGGAACTGCTCGACAACGTCCGCAAGGGCCGCCAGCTGGCCGCGCAGGCGGTCTCCGAGCTGTTCCCGATCGAGAAGAAGGCGTTCGAACTGATCGGCTTCGGCGACATCCTGCGCCAGCCGCAAGCCGTGATCGGTCTGGCCACCCGCATTGAAAACATCGCCTCCGCCATCCCCGGCCAGCACCTCACGCCGGAACTGGCCGCTGTGGTCGCACAAGATCTGGCGCTGATGCGCTCTGCCTCCGACCGTTTCGGCCCCCTGGTGGCCGAGGCCACCCGCTTCATCCGCTCCACGGCGCTGCTGCTCACCTTCGTTCCTCTGGGCTTTCTGGTGGCCTTCCTGCTGCTGGTGCGCACCTCTACCCTGCGGCCGATGGAGCACGCGATGAGCGCTGCCAAACGCATGGCGGAAGGGGATCTGTCGGCGGGCCACCTGTCCCACAGCGGGAACGAGTTCGGCCAGCTTCTGCGCGCCATGGACATGACGCGATCCAAGCTGGCCGACCTGCGGTCTGCCCGTTCGGGTGCTTGAACGGCGCAGCCTCCCAACGGCGCGGCGCGTCTGTTCGCGCGCCACCCGATGGTGGTGTCAAGTTCCGTGAAAGCGGACCGATGAAGGAGGGTCTGCCTGTGCAGACTCATAGATTGCTGCATTCAACAGCCAGGAGACTCCATGTTCAGCAATGTGTCGTTACGACAGAAGTTCTTCGTTGCGCTGTTCACCGCAGCCCTGGTGGTCGCTTCCACCGCCATCAGCATCCGGCTGCTCAGCAAGGCCGCCTTGTTCCATCACCTCGAACGCGATCACCTGGGTGTCGTGATGCAGGCAACGGGTCTGCTGACACTGACACTCGAAGGAGGCAAGTCCGCTGCCGCTGTGCCCAAGGAGGACTTTGTGGTCGCCGTGCGCAAGGCCCGGCAACTGGCCGAGCAGGCGCTCTCGGAACTGTTCGCGGTGGAACAGGCCGCCTTCGAAGTGATCGGCTTCGGCGAATTGCTCGAACAACCTCAGGTCGTGATCGAGGCTGCCTCCCGCATCGATGCGATGGTCTCCGCCGCCCCCCAGCAGCACCTCACACCCGATCTGGCAGGGAAGGTCTCGCAGGACCTGACACTGATGCGTGCCGCCTCCGACCGCTTCGGCCCGCTGCTGGTCGATGCCACCAGCTTCATCCGCCTCGCCGCGCTGCTGCTGACGTTCATCCCGCTGGCGATTCTGATCACTTTCCTGGTCCTGGTGCGCGCTGCCACCATTCGACCCATCGCCCAGGTGGTGCAGGCCGCAGAACGCATCGCGCGAGGGGATCTGTCGGGTCCCGCGCTCCCCCATACCAACGACGAAGTCGGCCACCTCGCCCGTGCCATGGACACCATGCGTGGCAGCTTGGCCACCCTCGTCGCCCAGGTTCGGGACCGTTCGGCCGCCATGGACTCGGCCATCCAAGAGGTCGCCCAGGGCAGCAACGACCTGTCGTCGAGAACCGAACGACAGGCCACCACACTCCAGCAGACCGCCTCGGGCTTCAGCGAGCTGAGTGTGGCGCTCCAGTCCAGCATCAGCCAGGTGGATGAAGCGGAGGCCGTCTCAGGCCGTGCACGCAGCCTGGCCGAGGGTGGCGGCAGCGCCGCCCAACGGGCGGTGGAGCGCATGAACGAAATCCTGGCGTCTTCTAGAAAGGTCGCGGACATCAACAACGTCATCAACGGCATCGCTTTCCAGACCAACATCCTGGCGTTGAACGCTGCAGTGGAAGCAGCGCGCGCTGGCGAAATGGGCCGCGGCTTTGCCGTCGTCGCCAGCGAGGTGCGCAGCCTGGCACAACGCAGTGCAGCGGCGGCCAAGGAGATTGAAGCTCTGATCCACGACACAGTGTCCAAGGTGGAGGCCGGCGCGCGCGAGGTGGACGCCACCGGCGAAACGATCCGACAGGTGGTGGTCACCGTCGAGTCGGTGTCCCAGCTGAACACCGCAGTGGCCCGCAACCTGGGCCAGCAGAGGAGCGGCATTGCCCTGATCGACAGCGCCATGCGCGAGCTCGATTCGGCGACCCAGCAGAACGCCGCCCTGGCCGAACAGTCGTCCGCGGTGGCGCTGTCGGTGCGCAGCCAGTCGGAAGCACTGGTCGATGCGGTGGACCGGTTCCGACTGGGCGCCCACGACCACGAGCGGCTGGCCACGGCCCCCGTGTGACACCGAGCCTGCTGCGCCCACCAGGCACGGGCGGCGCCGGGGTCAGCCCCCGTCGGGCGTGCTGAAGATGTCCACGATGGAGCGCCGCAGCCAGGTGACCGCGGGATCGCGGTGCACCCGGGTGTGCCACTGCAGGGTGATGGCCATCTCGGGGCTGTCGATGGGCAGCGGGCGCACCACCAGCTGCGTGCGCCCGAACGTGATGGCGCTCACCAGGCGGCTGGGCAAGGTCAGCAGCAGGTCGGACTCGCAGAGCACCGAGGCCAGCCCCAGGGCGTGGGCGGCCGTGAAGGTGACGTGCCGTTTCTGGTTCTGCGTCTGCAGCACCTTGTCCAGCACCTGACGCAGCGACTGGTAGCTGACACCACCGGGGCGGTAGTCGAGGTGCCTCGCGTTCAGGTAGGCGCTGCGGGTCAGCTTGCGCCGGGACAGCGGGTGGTCCTCCCGCATGAGCACCACAAAGGTCTCTTTGAACAGCACCTGCCGGTGAAAGTCGAGACCGAACGCCGGCCAGTTCCCGAACACCATGTCGATCGAGCCGCCCTCCATGCCCCTGCGCCCGTCCTCGGGGCTCGCATCCACGGTCTCGAAACGCACGTTCGACGCCAGGGGTGACAAGCGGGCCAGCAGCCGCGGCATCAGAACCACCTGGGCCAGATCGCTGGCCATGATGCGAAACAGGCGGCTGGACTGCGCCGGGTCGAACCCGGTCGTGCTGGTCAGCGCGGACTCGATGTCCGCCATGCCGGGCGCAATCAGGTCGATCAGCTCCTGCGCACGGGCCGTGGCCTGCATGCCGTCGGCGCAACGGACAAACAACGGGTCGGAGAACGAGGTGCGCAACCGCCGCAGGGCATTGCTCACGCCCGACTGGGTCATGCCCAGTTCGTCGGCGGCCTTGGACGCACTCCGGGTTGCGTGCACGGCACACAGGACGCGCAACAAATTCAGGTCGATCTCGGGTTTCATTCCAGTATTTTCACTGGAAATACTCACCATCATCGTCCGTCATTTGCCTCAGGGGCGAGCCACCAGTAGATTTGAAAGGAGCACAACAAGGAGACAGCAGTGATCGAGCTCAGAGACATTCACTACGTGCGCGTGGGAACCCGCGACCTGGACGGCGCACAAAAATTCTGCACAGAAATAGTGGGTCTGCAGGCCGTGGAGCGCACCAAGGACCGCCTCTACCTGAAGAGCGACGCGCGCCACCACACGGTCTGCTACTTCGACGGAGACCCCGGCGACCACACGGTGGCCTTTGAACTCAAGGACTGGACCCAGCTGGGTGCCGCGCTGGAGCGGCTGCAGTCGGCGGGTGTGCCCTGCGGTGCGGGCACCACCGCAGAGGCGGCCGACCGGCATGTGGAGGCCTTCATCTGGTTCAACGACCCCACCGGCAACCGGATCGAAATCGTCGCCCGTCCCCACGACGCGGGCAAGCGCTTCTTCCCTTCGCGCGATGCGGGCCTGATCGGCTTCGGACACGTGGGGCTGTGCACCACCGATCCCGCCCGTGACCAGAACTTCTGGATGAGTCACTTCAACACCATGATCAGTGACTGGATCGGCCCCTGCCCCCTGCTGCGGGTCAACCCGCGCCACCACCAGATGGCGCTGTTTGCATCGCAGCGCAAAGGCATCCAGCACATCAACTTCCAGGTGGCCGAAATCGACGACATCATGAAGGCGTGGTACTTCCTGAAAAGCCAGGACGTCCGCATCGTCTTCGGGCCTGGCCGCCACCCCACGTCGGGCGGCAACTTCGTCTACTTCGAGGGCCACGACGAGGTCATCTTCGAATACTCCAACAGCGACCGCAACATCGTCGGCGACCTGTCGAACTACCGCCCCCGCCAGTTCCCGCTGCACCCCACGTCGTTCTGCATGTGGGGTTCCAAGCCGGACATCGCGGAGTTCCGGGATTGAGGCCCGCACCCGAAGACGCACAGCTGACCGTTCGCCGGATGGCGCGCGCGCTGGGACAGAACGGCCTGTCCGGCCCGTTCGGGCATTGCAGCGTGCGGCTGGACGATGAGCGCTTCCTGGTGTGTGCGCCCCGGCCGATGGCCCTGATCCGGGCGGGAGAGCCCGGCACGGTCGTGGACATCGCCGGTGAGCTGCCGCCCGATGTGCTGGGCGAGGTCCGCATCCACCAGCAGCTCTACCGCCGGCGGCCCGGAGTGGGCGCCATCTGCCGCTTCATCTCGCCGCAGATCACCGCCCTGGCCGCACTCGGCAAGACGCCCCGGGCCCGGCATGGCTTCGGCAGCTACTTCGCGACCGGCGTTCCGATGTGGACCGGCGCGGCGCTGATCCGCAACGATGCCGCGGCCGAGCAGGCTGCAGCGCTGATGGCGGAGCAGCCGGCGCTGTTCCTCAACGTGAACGGCGCCGTGACGGCCGCCGCAACGCCGGAACGTGCGGTGGCGCTGGCCTACTTTCTGGAAGACGCCGCGCGCGTGGAGCTCGCCGCCCTGTCCGCGGGGCTGGCCGACACCGGCCCCGTGCTGGCGGGCGATGTGGCGGCCGAGCGCGCGACCTGGAACGGCCGCATCGCCGAACGTGTGTGGGAGTTCCTGCTCAGGAACGACCCCGAACCCCTTGCTTTCTAACCACAAAGGAGACCTCCATGACCCCACGTTTTTCCCTGCGCACGCTCGCGGCGCTCGCCGCTGGCCTGGCGTTCGCCACCGCCTCCCAGGCCGAAGAAGTGACGCTGCGCATCCACCACTTCCTGCCCGCCGGCGCACCGATCCAGGCCAAGGTGCTGGAGCCGTGGTGCCAGAAGGTCACCAAGGAATCGGCCAACCAGATCAAGTGCAAGATCTTCCCGTCCATGCAACTGGGCGGAACGGCACCTCAGCTGTACGACCAGGTCAAGGACGGCATGGTCGACGTGATCTGGACCATTCCCGGCTACACACCCGGGCGCTTCCTGGTGACCGAAATCTTTGAACTGCCGTTCATGATGACCACGCCCGAGGCCACCAGCCGCGCGCTGTGGGAGTTCCAGACCCGCTACAACGCGGCCGAATACCGCGAAGTGAAGCCACTGGCCTTTCACATGAACGGCCCGGGCAACTTCTACACGCGCAGCAAACCCATCCAGAGCCTGGCCGACTTCAAAGGCTTGAAGATGCGCGGTGCCACGCGCCAGACCACCAAGATGCTGGCGGCCCTGGGCGCCACCCCGGTGGGCATGCCCCTGCCCGCCGTGACCGAAGCGCTGTCCAAAGGCGTGATCGACGGTGCGCTGACGCCCTACGAAGTGGTGCAGGCCACCAAGATGCACGAGCTGACCAAGTTCACCACCGAAAGCGACCCCAAGTCCAACGCGGTGTATGCGCAGGTGTTTGTGCTGGCCATGAACAAAGCCCGCTACGAAAGCCTGCCTGCCGACCTGAAGAAGGTGATCGACGCCAACAGCGGCGCGGCGTTTTCCGCCTGGGTCGGCAAGATGATTCACGAAGCCGACGCGCCCGGCCGCAAGCTGGTGCAACAGGCCGGCAACCCGATCTACACGCTCTCGGCCAACGAACTGCAGACCTGGAAAAAGGCCACCGACCGGCTGGACGACGAACTGGTGACCGAGATCGGCAAGCGCGGGCTGGACGGTGCGGCGCTGCTCAAGTCGGCGAAGGAGCTGATTGAGAAAGCCCAGAACCCGTGAAGATCGGCGGCGGCCGGAAGCGGGCGGTCAGGCTCCGGCTGCTCCGCTACCGCGCTGTCGCGGGCCGGGGGCGTTTGGAAACGGGCCCTTGGCGGCGTTCACGGCCTGTCGCATAAGCAGCCCGAATCCGAGCAGCGTGCCGCTGAGCATGTTGGTCGGATTCGGTCAGCTCGCCGTCGAACAGGGGTGGATCCCAGCGGGGCCGATACCGCGAATGCCCAACAAGAGAACGGTGGCCGAAAGCACCTGCCGGAGGGCATGGGTGATCAGCGGACACGTGCACAAGATCGCACTCAAATACTGTTTATGTATACCGTTTTGCAGTGCCATCCCGCACACCCCCATCACCCAAGGACGCCACCCAGCCCCACGGCAAGAAGGCCGACGTCTGGTTCATCGACGGGCCTTCCCCGTACGGTGGAGCCGCTGCCACCTCGGGCTGCCACCTGGCCCGACTACCACCCCCACTACTACGGTGCCTTCGTGATCGCCCCCGAGGGCAACAACATCGAAGCGGTCTGTCACCTGCCCGAGTGACCCGCGCCCCTGAAAACCGGCCTCAGCCCCCGGCTTCGCGCCGCTTGATGCGGTACTCCACCTGACCGCGCCGCAGTTGCAGCAGCCGCGCCACCGCCGACACGTTGCCGCCGCAGCGATCGATGGCGCGGTCGATCAGCATGGCCTCGATGTCGGTAAACGCGGCCTGCTGGTCCAGCAGCCGGTCCACCAGGCTGGGCAGGTCGCCCGCCGAATCGTCGCCTGGCACCGGGAAGCCGGGCGCGGCGCGCCCATGCCCGCCGGCGCGCACAAGATCGCCCGCTGGCCCCAGGCCCCAGGTGGTGCCGCGCAAGGTTTCGCCGCCGGCAAAGAGGTGTTGCACGTCGATACTGCCGCCCGCTTCCGCGAGGATGACACCGCGTTCGATCATGTTTTCCAGCTCGCGCACATTGCCCGGCCAGTCGTAGTCCCACAGCGCTGCATAGGCCTGCGGGCTCAGGCCCTTCACGTCCTTGCCACAGCGGCGCACGCTGCGGTCCAGAAACAGGGCCACCAGCAGCGGGATGTCTTCCAGCCGCTCGCGCAGCGGCGGGATCTCGATCGGAAACACGTTCAGGCGGAAGAACAGGTCGGTGCGAAAGCGCCCTTCGCTGACCTCCTTGCGCAGGTCGACGTTGGCGGCGGCGACGATGCGCACGTCGGCCCGCCGCACTTCGGTGCCGCCCACCCGTTCGAACTCCCGCTCCTGGATCGCGCGCAGCACCTTGCCCTGTGCGGGCAGGCTCAGGCTGGCGATTTCGTCGAGAAACAGCGTGCCGCCATCGGCGCGTTCGAAGCGCCCGGGCCGCGCGCGGTCGGCGCCGGTGTAGGCCCCGCGCTCGACCCCGAACAGTTCGGCCTCGACCAGGTTGGCGGGAATGGCCGCGCAGT
Organism: Hydrogenophaga pseudoflava; assembly: GCF_004353865.1. Taxonomy (NCBI): domain Bacteria; kingdom Pseudomonadati; phylum Pseudomonadota; class Betaproteobacteria; order Burkholderiales; family Comamonadaceae; genus Hydrogenophaga; species Hydrogenophaga pseudoflava. The sequence continues at coordinate 349,893 of NZ_CP037867.1, read as the reverse complement.
TGATGGTGATCATCGGCCCCGCGGCGCGCGGGCTGATGGAGTGCAGCGCCCGCGCGAAGCATTCCTTGCCCACGCCGCTTTCACCCCGGAACAGCACGGTCGAATGGGTGGGCGCCACGCGGCGCACCAGGTGGGCCACCGCGCGAAACCCGGCCGAGGTGCCGACGAAGCCACCCAGGTTGTCGCCAGGGTCGGCCACCGTGCTCGCGGGCGCGGCCGGGGGCTGACCTGCCGATGCCGCGGCGGCGGTATGAGCCCCCGGCGCCGACCACGAACGGCGGCGCCCCACGCGGTCCACGAAGGTGTCGACCTGCAGGTAGTCGGTGTCGTCTTCGCCGTCCTGCAGCGCTTCGGATTGCCACTCCACCAAGGGCCGGCCGATGACGCGGCAGCGCGCGTGCCCCATGGCCACGCACTCCACTTCGCGCCAGTGGATGGGCATGCCGGTCACGGCGGTGCAATAGCCATCGGCATAACCCACCATGGTCCAGCAGGCCGGTGAACCGCTCACGCCGCAGTGCGCCAGGTGGGCCTGGGCCTCCCAGCTCGCGCTCCAGTAGTAGTCGCCCCAGAACTGGCCCTGCGCGATGTCGACCTGCATCGCATCGACCGGCTGGTTGCGCACAAAACCTTCCATCTCGCGCAAGCGCGGCCCCAGCGCCAGCGCGTCGGCGGGGTCGGCGCGACCCAGTTGTTCGCGCACCCGCTGGCCGTCATCAAAGCCCTGCTGGTACCCCAGCCGCATCATGAGCGCGCGCGTTTTCGCGGTGCCGAGGCTGACGATGAGTTCGCGCCGCAATTCGGCAAACGACTCGGCCTGCATCAGCAGCATGCGCTGATCGAACAGCTGGATGTGGCCGGCGTCGGGCGAGAAATGCAGGTGGCCCGCCAGCAGTTTGGCGGGGTCGATGGCAGGGGTCAGGGGCATGGGAGCGTGGGGTTTGAAGAAGGCGGCTGCCCGTCTGGGCGCCGGGTGCGGTTCGGCAAATGCGGAAGCCAGAGGCTGTTCAGGTTTCCGCAAATCCTGAACAGCCACCCCCTGCACCGCCATCATGGTTTACCCCCGCTTGGCCAAAAACCGTTGCCCGACAAGGGCTTGCCGACGGCCTCTCTGTCGTCTCTCCGCCATCTGCGCGATGGCACATCGCTTGCAAGGAAGGCTGCCAAGGCCGCGCCCGACGGGCGGTGCAGCGGTCATCACAACGACGGAGACAACATGACCAACCCGACAGCCGACGCGGCCCACGGCCTGCTGCGCGTGCGCGTGTCGCACCGCGAGGTACAGGCCGAGGACGTGGTGGCGCTCACCCTGGTGCCCATCGACGAAGCCCCCGATGCGTTGCCCGCCTTCGACGCTGGCGCCCACATCGACCTGCACCTGCCCAACGGCCTGGTGCGCCAGTACTCGCTGTGCAACGCGCCGCACGAGCGCGGCCACTACCTCGTCGCCGTGCTGCGCGAGCCCGCCGGGCGCGGCGGCTCGGCCTGCGTGCACGAAGCCCTGCACGCCGGCACCGAGTTGCACATCGGCCGGCCCCGCAACGCTTTTGCACTGGCCCCCTGCCCACACACCTTGCTGCTGGCCGGCGGCATCGGCCTGACGCCGCTGCTGGCCATGGCCGAGCAGCTCTGGGCACAACAGCAACCCTTCGAGCTGCACATCTGCACACGCTCGGCCGCGCGGCTGCCGTTCCGCCAGCGGTTGCAGGCAGCCCCGTGGTCCGCACACGTGCACCTGCACCACGACGACGGGCCGCCCACGCAAAAGCTCGATGCGCACACGCTGCTCAGCCGCTCACCGCACGGCACCCAGGTCTGGGTGTGCGGCCCGGCGGGCTTCATCGGCCATGTGCGTGATCGCGCGCAGGCACTGGGCTGGCCGGCCGACCGCGTGCACGCCGAGCACTTTGCCGCGACGCCCGGTCATGCGGTGGGCGCACAGGCGGCAGACGGCGCGTTCACCGTCGAATGGCAGCCCACGGGCCAGCGGGTGGCGGTGCCGCCGGGCACCAGCGTCGCGCAGGCGCTGGAGGCCGCCGGCATTGCGCTGGCGCTGTCGTGCGAACAGGGCATCTGCGGCAGTTGCAGCGTGCGGCTGGTGGCCGGCGAGCCCGACCACCGCGACCAGTTCTACACCGCTGCTGAACACGCCGACCCCGGCCACTTCACGCCCTGCTGTTCGCGCTCGCACAGCCCGCTGCTGGTGCTGGCGCACCACTGAAACCGCATCCCCCTTTCCCCCACCCGGCCGGCAACGGCCTTCACTACCAGCAACGACAGGAGACAACATGGACGCCCCCACCCGAACCACCGCCTCGATCCCCATCCACACCCATCCCAGCGGCAACCCCGTGGGCAAGCCGGACACGCCGTACCTGCTGAACTGCTGGTACGTCGCGGCGATGTCGCGCGAGCTGGGCGCCGAAGCCATGCTCACACGCCAGTTGCTCGACACCTCGGTGCTGATGTACCGCAAGGCCGACGGCACGCCCGTGGCCATGCACGACCGCTGCCCGCACCGCTTCGTGCCCCTCTCGATGGGCGAGCGCCACGGGGACGACGTGGTGTGCAAGTACCACGCACTGCGCTTCGACTGCAGCGGCCAATGCACGCACAACCCGCACGGCACCGGGCGCATTCCCGCCGCCGCCAAGGTCCGCACCTTCCCGCTGCTGGAGAAGTACGGCTTCGTCTGGATCTGGATGGGCGACGAGCCGGCCGACGCGGCAAAGCTGCCCGACTTTTCCGAACTCGACAACGGCCCGGCCACCGGCGTGGCGCACACCTACATGCCGATGAAGGCGAACTACGAGCTGATCATCGACAACGTGATGGACCTGAGCCACATCGACCACGTGCACGGCGAGATCATCACCACGCGCGGCCAGCTCTCGCCGCTGATCCCACCGGTCAAGGAAGACAACAACACCGTCAACGCGCGCTGGGAATGGCGCCAGACCCCGGCCATGATGATCTTCGCCAACTTCCTGCCCGACCCGACGGCCGAAGCGCGCGGTTTCTTCGACATCACCTGGAGCGCGCCGGCCAACATCCAGCTCAGCGTGGGGGCGATCCAGGGCGAAGGCGCGCTCGACCTGAACGACACCGTGGGGCAGTACGACCTGCACACCTGCACCCCCGCCAGCGCCACCGAAAGCCACTACTTCTTTGCCACACGGCGCAACCACATCGTGGACGACGGCGAGTACAACCGGATGAAGATCGAGGCCATGCACAACGCGTTCGTCACCGAAGACGGCCCCATCATCGAAGCCGTGCAGAAGGAGATGAACACCAACGATTTCTTCTCGCTCAACCCGGTGCTGATGAGCAACGATGCGGCGCCTGTGCGGGTGCGGCGCCTGCTGGCGCGGCTGATTGCGCAGCAGAGTAGAGGGTGACGGCCCGGGGCCGAGCCGATGAGGCCCGGCCTCCGCCGCCATGGGTCGAACCCGAGATCGGGCCGCGCGTGCCAGTGCCCGACCTGATAGCGGCGGGCACCGTGGCGGTGCGCCTGCACGACGGCAGCGTCCACACGCTGGGCCAGGGCGCGGGCGCCGACGGCCACCCGCTGGATGCGGTGGCCCGGCTGGCGCGGGAACTGGCTGCGAATGGTCAGCGGCTGGAGGCAGGCGCGAGGTGATTGACTCCGCCTTCAGAAATCGAGATCTCGAAGATTTTTTCTTCAGATTTGGCGTCAAGTCGGCGCTCAGTACCCGCCCGAAGGCGCAGCCGGTCCCTTGGTGGCGCCCGCGCTGAACCGCTGAACGAGGCTGCTCGCCGCCTTCACCAGCAGCGTCGTGTCCACCCCCACCGCCACGAACAGCGCGCCCGCGTCGAGGTATTGCTGCGCCAGCGCCGGGTCGGTGGCGAGGATGCCGGCGGCCTTGCCGGCGGCGCGCACGGTGGCGATGCCGTCCATGATCACTTTCTGCACCTCGGGGTGTGATGGCTGGCCGCGGTGGCCCATGCTGGCCGACAGATCGGCCGGGCCGAAGAACACGCCGTCCACGCCTTCGGTTTCGGCGATGGCTTGGAGGTTGTTCACCGCGGTCACGGTCTCGGCCTGCACCAGCAGGCACATCTGGCCGTTGGCCTGGTTCAGGTAGTCGTCCACCTGGTTCCAGCGCGAGGCGCGCGCCAGCGCCGCGCCCATGCCGCGGATGCCTTCGGGCGGGTAGCGCATGGCCTGGACCATGAGCGCGGCCTGCTCGGCGGTGTCGATCATCGGGATCAGCAGGGTCTGTGCGCCGATGTCGAGGTACTGCTTGACCAGGGCCACGTTGCCATCGACCGCGCGCACCACCGGGTGCGTGGCTGCATAGGGCGCGACGGCGCGCAGCTGTTCGAGCACGCTGCGCGGATCGTTGGGTGCGTGCTCGCCATCGATCAGCAGCCAGTCAAAACCGCAGCCGGCCAGGGCCTCGGCCACATCGGGCGAGGCGAAGCCGACCCAGCAGCCGATCTGCGGCTTGCCGGCTTTCAGGGCATCGCGGAAGGTGTTCTGGGGGGTCTTCATTGCGGTGTCTTCGTCGGTTCTGGGTAGAGGCCGCGCATCTGGCCCATCAATCTGGTGAGGCCCATGAGCGCGTCCATGTTGGGCGTGGCTTCGCCCAGGTGCCGCCCGATCTCGCGCACGGCGCCCACCAGCGCGTCGAGTTCGATGGGGCGGCCGGCTTCCACGTCCTGCAGCATCGAGGTCTTGAACGAGCCGAGCTTGCGCGTGACAGCGTGGCGGTCTTCGGGGTTCTGGTCGATGGGGATGCCGATGCGCGCGCCGATGGCCTGCGCCTCGCGCATCACGGCGCTGCAGAAGCCGCGCACGAGTTCGTCGTCCAGGATGCGGTCGCAGGGCGCACCGGTGATGGCCGAGACCGGGTTCATGGTCATGTTGCCCCAGAGCTTGAACCAGATGTCGCGCTGGATGCGCTCGGACACGGTGACGCCGAAACCGGCCTGCGTGAGCAGTTCGCCCAGCGCCTGCACACGGGCAGATGTTCCGCCCGCGGGCTCGCCGAGGATGAGCTGGTTGTTCTTGATGCGCTCGATGCGCGCCGGCTGGGGCGCGGTGGCGCTGGCGTGCACCACGCAGCCGATGACCTGCGCCGTGGGGATGTGCTGCGCCGTCAGGCCCAGCGGGTCCACCGCCTTGAGCTGCAGGCCCGCGGCTTCGCCCGGCAGACCGTCGAAGAACCACCAGGGCACACCGTTCATGGCGACCAGGACCACGGTGTGCGGGCTCATGAGCGCGCGCACGGCGGGTGCGACCTGCGGCATGGCCGGGCCTTTGACGGAAACGATGACCAGGTCCTGCACGCCCAGACTCGCCGCGTCGTCGCTGGCGTTGACCGCCACAGTCTGTGCCGCACCGTCGGCGTCCACCCACACCAGGCCGCGCTCGCGCAGGGCGCGCAGGGTCTCGCCGCGCGCCACGGCCGAGAGCTGGATCTGACCGGCCGGCAGGCGCGAACCGAGCCAGCCGGCGAACAGGCCGCCGATGGCGCCGACGCCGACGATGGCGATGGACCGGAAAGCCCCCCCTGCGCCGCTTCGCGTCTCCCCCCCGAGGGGGGGCGCAACCAGCGGCCCGGCAAAGCCGGTTCCGCGGTTGCCCGGGACGGAAGATGTGGAAGATTCTTTGCTCATGCGCGGTAGCCCGGGTCGATGCGGTCGATCAGCCGCTGCATGGCGGCAAACGAGTCCTCACCGGCGCCGTATTTGGGATTGAAGTTGAGCGAGTCTCGCACGCAGCCTTCGAGCACCGGCACTGGAATCTGACGTAGCTGACCGAGCGTGGACGAGGCGACCTGGATCTCGCAGGCGCGCTGCACCAGCCACATGAGGTTGAAGGCCTGCGGCAGCGTGTGGCCAATGACCACAGGGCCGTGGTTGCGCAGCAGCAGCACGCGCTTGCCGCCCGCGCTGGCGAGGATGCGCGCGCCCTCTTCGCGGTGCACGGTGATGCCCTCGAAGTCGTGGTACGCCACCTGGTTGTGCAGCTGCGCGGCGTAGAAGTTGGTGAAACTCAGGCCCTCTTCGCTGCAGCACACGGCCATGGTCGGCGTGGTGTGCACGTGCATCACGCAGTGCGCGTCGGGCAGGGTGGCGTGGATGGCGCCGTGGAAGGTGAAGCCGGCCGGGTTGATGGGCCAGTCGTCGTTGCCGATGATGTGGCCGTCGACGTCCACCTTGACCAGGTTGGACGCGGTGACCTCGGTGTAGTGCAGGCCGAAGGGGTTGATGAGGAAGTGGTCGTCCGGCCCCGGCACGCGCAGCGAGATGTGGTTGTAGATCAGCTCGGCCCAGCCCAGGTGGGCAAAGATGCGGTAGCAGGCGGCGAGCTGCACGCGCGCCTGCCATTCGGCGTCGCTGAAGCGGGCGGGTTTGAGGAAAGCGTCGGCCATGGGAACTCCTTTAGACGAACTTGAACTTGAGGCAACCCAGGGGGCCGTAGTCGGCCTCGAACAGGTCGCCCGCTTTGGCCGCCACGGGCCGCGTGAAGCTGCCGGCGAGCACGATCTCGCCAGCCTGCAGCGTCTCGCCCCAGGGCGCGAGCTTGTTGGCCAGCCAGGCGATGCCGATGGCGGGGTCGCCCTGCACGCCGGCGGCCAGGCCCGTCTCTTCGACCGCGCCGTTCTGCCGCAGGATGGCGCCGCACCAGGGGCGGTTGGTGGTGTGCGGGTCGGCGCGGAAGGCCGGGTCGCCCGCGCCGATGACGATGCCGGCATTGGCCGCGTTGTCGCTGATGGTGTCGTAGACCTTGCGCATCACCTTGGTGTGGCGGTCGAACTGCTCGATGCGCGCGTCGATGATCTCGATGGCGGGCGTGATGTGGTCGGTGGCGGCCAGCACGTCGTCCACCGTCACGTTCGGGCCGGCCAGCGGCGCCTTGAGCACGAAGGCCAGTTCGACCTCGACGCGCGGGGCGATGAAGTTCTTCACCGGAATCTCCAGCACCTCGCCGGCCTGGGCGGTGTAGAGCATGTTGTCCAGCAGGGTGCCGTAGTCGGGCTCGTCGATCTGGCTGCTGATCTGCATGGCGCGGCTGGTCAGGCCGATCTTGTGGCCGATCACCTTCTTGCCGGCGGCCTTCTCCAGCTCGACCCAGGCGCGGCCGATGCGGTAGCCGTCTTCGACGCTCATGCCGGGGTGGCGTTTGGAGAAGTGCTCGACCTGCGTGCGGGTCTGCTGGGACTGCTGCAGCTCGGCGGCGAGCTGCTGAACGAGGGCGTCGTCGAACATGGCTTCTTTATGTCCTGTTGAAAAGCGGGTGCAAGGAACTGTTCTTGGCATCGAAGACTTCGATGCCTTCGTCCACCTGCACGGTGATGCCGATGGGGCGCCTGGCCAGTTGTTCGGCGAAGCGTTCTTTCACCACGGCGTTGAGCGCATCACCGACGCGCTGGTGCACGGCGGCGCTGCGGCCTTTGGCCATGCGCACGTTCATGTAGACGAAGGCGTAGTCGCCGCCCAGCCCGGCCGCTATGCCGGCCGCGCCGCCGTCGGAGATGGCACTGTGCGCCGCGGGGTAGGCCAGCACGCGCGTGCCGCCGGTGGGGAAGACCTGTTTGTCCTGTTCGTCGCGCACGGCGAGCATGGCGTCGGCCAGCGCGCGGCACAGGCCACTCATGTCGACGCCGCCCTGCGAGGCGGGCTTGTCGAGGTTGGGGGTGTAGAGGATGACGAGGTGGGGCATGGGGTGCTCCGGTTCACAGGCGCGTGGCCACGGTGGAGAAGCCGTCGGCGCGCGAGGCCACGGGCTGCGGAATGGCCGCGCCGCTGACCGGCAGCACCGGGAACAGCGCGTTGATCTGGCCGGTGCCGCTGGCGCCGAAATACGGCGTGACGATCTCGGCCTGGCCGGTGTATTCGCTCCAGCCCAGCACGCCCAGCATCATGGCCGTGTCGTGCATGAACCCTTCGCCGTGGCCCTTGGCCGCGTACTCGGGCAGCATCTCGCAGAAGTCATTCCACTCGCCGGCCTTCCACATGCGCACGACCTCGTCGTCCAGGTGCTGCAGGAAAGGGCTCCAGACCTTGAACGCGAATTCGGGCGCCAGGCCGTTCTGCGCGAAGCGGTGGCTGAGCGAGCCGCTGGCGAGGAAGGCGACGGTGCCGTCGTAGTGGTCTTCGACCGCCTTGCGCATGGCCCAGCCCAGGCGCGCGCTGTCGTTGAGGTAGTGCGAGGTGCACAGGGCCGAGACCGAGACCGCCTTGAAGTGCTGGTCGGCGTTCATGTAGCGCATGGGCACGAGGGTGCCGTATTCGGGCTGCAGGGTGGTGGCGTGGTGCGCCAGGATCTCGACGCCGTGTTCGTTCGCAACCTTGGCGAGCAGCTGGCCCAGCGCAGGGTTGCCGGGGATGGCGTAGCCCATGTTGCTGATGAAGTGGGGCAGCTCGTTGCTGGTGTAGGTTCCCTGCCAATGCTCGGCGCAGTTGAGGTGGTAGGTGGCGTTGACGAGCCAGTGGGTGTCGAAGACGACGATGGTGTCTACGCCCAGTTCCTTGCAGCGGCGTGCGATTTCCTTGTGGCCGTCGATGGCGTCCTGGCGAGTGCCTTTGCGGGGGCCGTCGATTTCGCTGAGGTACATCGAGGGGACGTGGGTGATCTTGCCGACCAGTGCTACTTTGCCCATTTGGCTTGTCTCCTGTTTTGTGCGTTGTCTTGTCTGACGTTTGTGGTGGAAGGTGAGGTGGGTGGTGTACCTCCGCTCATGTCCCCCGGTCTGCGCTGCGCGCAGCCCTCCTCCTTTACTTCGCTGCGGCACACCACCCACCTCGCCTTCTCTCGCTGCGCATCGGCGCTCGAACCAGGGAGCGCCAACATCGTTTTTGGATCGGCGAGTCTGGGTACTCGGCGCAGCGAAGTAAAGGAGGAGAAACGGGCAAAGCCCGTTTCGGGGGACATGAGCGGAGCCGGGTACCCGGGATCGCCGATCACGCCCAGGTAGTCGAGCGAAACAGAAGAAGAGAGCAAATCAAACACCCCAATGAGGAATGTGGTGCGAACCCATGGACACCGCGACGTTCTTGGGCTCCAGGAAGACCTCGTAACTCCAGGTCCCGCCCTCGCGACCGGTCCCAGACGCCTTGGTGCCGCCGAAGGGCTGCCGCAGGTCCCGCACGTTCTGCGAGTTCACGAAACACATGCCCGCCTCGATCGAGGCCGCCACACGGTGCGCCTTGCCGATGTTCTCCGTCCAGACATAGCTCGACAGCCCGTACTGGATGTCGTTGGCGATGCGGATCGCGTCCGCCTCGTCCTTGAACGGAATCAGGCAGGCCACGGGGCCGAAGATCTCGTCCTGCGCAATCTTCATGCGGTTGTCCACGTCGGCGAACACCGTCGGCCAGACGTAGTTGCCGCCCGCCACATGCGACGGCAGCTCGGCGGCATACGAAGGACGGTCCAGCCCGCCGCACAGCATCGTCGCGCCCTCCTTCGGACCCAGCTCGATGTAACTGCGCACCTTGGCCAGGTGCGCCTTGCTGATCATCGGGCCGATGGTGGTCTTCTCATCCAGCGGGTCGCCCACCACGATGCGCTTGGCGCGCTCGGTGAACTTCGCGACGAAGTCGGCGTAGATGCTCTGCTGCACCAGGATGCGCGAACCCGCCGTGCAGCGCTCGCCGTTGTTGCTGAAGATCATGAAGATCGCGGCGTCGAGCGCGCGGTCCAGGTCGGCGTCGTCGAAGATCACGAACGGGCTCTTGCCGCCCAGTTCCATGCTGAACTTCTTCAGGCCCGCGGTCTTGACGATGCGGTTGCCGGTGGCCGTCGACCCGGTGAAGCTGATCGCGCGCACGTCCGGGTGGGCGCACAGCGGCTCGCCGGCCTCCTTGCCGAAACCGTGCACGACGTTGAGCACGCCGGCCGGGATGCCGGCATCCAGCGCCAGCTCACCCAGGCGCGCGGCGGTCAGGGGCGAGAGCTCGCTCATCTTGAGCACCGCCGTGTTGCCGAAGGCCAGGCAGGGCGCGACCTTCCAGGTGGCGGTCATGAAGGGCACGTTCCACGGCGAGATCAGCGCGCACACACCGACCGGATGGAACAGCGTGTAGTTCAGGTGCGTGGGCGTGGGGTAGGTGTGGCCGTCCACGCGGGTGCACATCTCGGCGAAGTAATAGAAGTTGTCCGAGGCGCGCGGGATCAGCTGCTTGCCGGTCTGCGCGATCACCTGGCCGGTGTCCTGGGTTTCGGTGTTCGCGATCTCGGGCACGTGCTTGGCGATCAGGTCGCCCAGGGCGCGCACCTTCTTCGCGCGCTCGGTCGCCGGCAGGCCGGCCCAGGCGGGGAAGGCGTCCTTGGCGGCTTGCACCGCGGCGTTCACTTCGGCCTCGGTGCCCGAGGCGACCTCGGCCAGCACGCCCTGCGTGGCCGGGTTGATGGTTTCAAAGTAGTCGGTGCCGGCAACAGCCTTGCCGTTGATGAGGTGGTCGATGCGTTGCGTCATGCCTTGCTTTCGGAAGTGATCGTGTTGATGAGGGAGCCGATGCCGTCGATTTCGGTGACGATCACGTCGCCGGGCTGGCAATCGACGACGCCGTCGGGCGTGCCGGTGAGGATGAGGTCGCCGGGCATCAGGGTCATGAAGCCGCTGAAGTACTCGATGAGCGTGGCGACGTCGAAGATCATGTCCCTCGTATTCCCCTGCTGCGTGACGGTGCCGTTCACGGTGGTGCGCAGCGCCAGCGCCTGCGGATCGGGCACATCGGCCGCGTCCACCAGCCAGGGACCGATCGGCGTGCAGGTGTCGCGGTTCTTGACCTTGAGGTTGGGGCGGTACCAGTTCTCCAGGTAGTCGCGGATCGCGTAGTCGTTGGCGACCGTGTAGCCGGCGACGTAGTGCAAGGCGTCGGCCTTCTTCACACGCTTCGCAGGCTGGCCGATGACCACCGCGAGTTCGCATTCGTAGTGCATGAAGTTCACGCCGTCGGGCCGCACGGTGAAGGCCTTGTGTCCCGTCAGCGAGGCTTCGCCCTTGACGAAGGCCAGCGGTTCTTCGGGCGCCCTGAAGGCCAGTTCTTTCGCGTGGTCGGCGTAGTTCAGGCCCAGGGCCAGCACGGTGCGCGGGCGGTTGATGGGGGCGAGCGGCGGCAGCCAGACCACCTCGTCGAAGCCGACGCGGCGACCTTTGAAGGCGGGTGTCTGGAGTTCAAGCTGGCCGTCAACTTCAACAGCGTCGTGGACCGCGCCGGCCCAGGCGATGCGGGCGTGCTTCATACGGCCTCCTGCACGAAGTGGTTGACCAGCGGCGCAAAGCCGGTGGCGGTGATCTCGACCGAGTCGCCGGCCTTGGCGCGCGGCCGCGTGCCGTCGTCCAGGCAGTCGGTGCCGACCATCAGCACGTCGCCCGGCCGCATGCTCTGGAAGGCATTGACATCGGCCCAGAGCGAGGCCGCGTCGCGCACCAGGTCGGCGAGCGTCGTGCGCTGGCGCATCACACCGTCCACGCGCAGCTCCAGCACCAGCGATGCCAGGTCGCCCAGGTCCGTGACCGGTCGCAACGCATCACCCACGCCGAGGAAGCCGTCGACACAGCGAAACTTCACCGGCGGGCGGTAGTAGCTTTCGTGCGGAATCGCCACGTCGTTGAACAGCACGGCGCCGGCCACCCGGCCACCCTCGCCCGCCACCAGACCCAGGCTGGCGGCCACCTCCACCTCGGCCACGCCCCGCGGCAGCGCGATGGCCTGGCCGCTGCGGGTGAAGGTGTTGGCGGTCTTGATGTAGAGCACCGGTGCGGCCGGCGGCGCCTTGTAGGGCGCTTCGTGCATGCGCGGCGCCCAGAGCGCGTGTTCGCGCCGGAAGTTCAGCAGCGTGCCGTAGACGGTGCCGCCGGGCAGGTAGGGATTGGGGTTCATGGGGTCACTCCTCGATGTCGTCGACCTCGACGCCGCCCGGCGCCTCCAGCGCGATCACGTCGTCCAGCAGGTCGTAGAGCTGTGCCAGACGCTGCGGGCCCAGCTGCGCTTCCATCCACTGGTAGTGCGATTCGATGGTCTGCGAGAGCTTGCGCACCAGCTTCAGGCCCGCGGGCGTGGCGCGCACCACAGTGCGGCGCGCGTCCTGCGGGCAGCGGTTGCGGGTGATCAGGCCGTCGCGCTCCATGCGGGTGAGCACGCCGGTCAGGCTGGGGCCGAGCAGCAGCGCCTCGCGCGCGACCCGGCCAGTCTCCACACCGGCCGGGTCGCGCGCGTGTTCACCCAGCACGCGCAGCACGCGCCACTGCTGGTCGGACAGGCCGTGCTCGCGCAGGCTCGGGCGGGTGTGCTGCATGACCGCCTCGCGCGCCTCCAGCAGCAGGCGCGGCAGGTTGCGGTGGGCAAAAGAAAGGGTGCTGTCGTCGGTGGCCATGGGTCGGTGCGATTTATTTAATATGTTAAATGTTTTCCCGACCTTCTCGAAACAGGGGTTAACCCTCACCCCCGGGGACCGACCGACAATCGCGGCATGAACTCGCTCGCCCAACGCCTGAACGTCGATCGCCTGCTGCTGCAGGCGCCCATGGCCGGTTCGCAGGGTTCGGCCCTGGCGCTGGCGGTCTGCCAGGCCGGCGGCATCGGCGCCCTGCCCGCCGCCCTGCTCACGCCCGAGGCGCTGGTGCAAGAGCTGACCACCCTCTCGCAAGGCACCTCCCGGCCCTGGAACGTCAACTTCTTCTGCCACACGCCGCCCACGCCCGACACGGCGCGCGAGGCCCGCTGGCGCGAGGTGCTGGCGCCGTTCTACGCCGAGGCCGGGCTGGACATCGCCGCCGTGCCGGCCGGCGCGGGGCGCGTGCCCTTCAGCCACGCGGTGGCCGACCTCGTCGAGCCGTTCCGGCCGCCCATCGTGAGCTTTCACTTCGGCCTGCCAGCGCCCGACCTGCTGGCGCGCGTGAAGGGCTGGGGCAGCGTGCTGCTGTCGTCGGCGACGACGGTGGACGAGGCGCTGTGGCTCGAAGCCCAAGGCGTCGATGCCGTGATCGCGCAGGGTTCTGAGGCGGGCGGCCATAGAGGCATGTTCCTGACCAACGACCTCACAACCCAGGTCGGCACCTTCGCCCTGCTGCCGCAGATCGTGGCCACCGTGCAGGTGCCGGTGATCGCCGCGGGTGGCATCGCCGATGCAGCCGGGGTGCGCGCCGCGCTGGCGCTGGGTGCGGCCGGCGTGCAGGTGGGCACGGCCTACCTGTGCAGCGACGAGGCCCTGACCTCCCCCATCCACCGCGCCGCACTGCAGAGCGAAACGGCGCGCCACACGGCATTGACCACGCTGTTCAGCGGCCGGCCGGCGCGCGGCATCGTCAACCGGGTGATGCGCGAGCTGGGGCCACTCAGCCCGGCGGCACCCGCCTTCCCCACCGCCACCGCCGCCATCGCGCCGCTGCGCGCGCATTTTGAAAAGCAGGGCAGCGGCGACTTCTCCCCCCTGTGGAGCGGCCAGAACGCCAGCGGTTGCCGCAGCGCGCCAGCGGCCGAGATCACCCGCGACCTGCTGAAAGGTTTCTGACCATGTTCGTCGTGATCTTCCGCGCCAAGGCCCGCGACCTCGACGCCGAGTACAGCGCCATGGCCGCGCAGATGCGCCAGCTCGCGCTGACGCAGTTCGGCTGCCTGGACTTCACCGCCGTCACCGAGGGCGACCAGGAGATCGCCCTGTCCTACTGGCCCGACGAGGCCAGCATCCGCGCCTGGAAGCAGCACACCGACCACCTGATCGCACAGAAGCTGGGCCGCGAGCGCTGGTACGCCAGCTACTCGGTGGAGATCGCCGAGGTGACGCGGCGCTACCGCCACCCGGCCGACGCTCAGACGTAGTCGTCGGGGTCGCGGTCCGCCCGCACCGGGCGCGGCCTTTCGCGTTGCGCGTTGAGCCAGCGCTTGAGCGTCGCCGCGTCCCGCGCCGCGGCCAGGTCCTGCGCCAGATCGGCGACGGTCAACTCCAGCGCGTTCACCTGGCTCAGCAGGTGTTGCCGGAGCGTGTTCGGGTTCGCCACCTGGCCGTGCGGCAGCTCGAATTCGGCCGCCAGCTGGCCCTGCCGCGCGGCGCGCTCCCGCTCCAGACCCGCCACCTGCTGCTTGAGCAGCAGGGTCAGCGCGGCCAGCCGGTCGTCCGCCAGGCGCGACACGGCGGTGGGGTCGGCCAGTTCGGCGCGCAGCTGGATCTGCATCAGCGTCACCAGGTCCTTGCGCGCGTAGGCCGTGTTGGCCTCGCTCATCAGCGCGGTCTTGCGCACCCGCTCGGTTTCGTCGGGCTCGCGGTCGGGGTGCAGGGCGCTGGCCAGCTGGCGGAACAGGGTGCGCAGCTGGGTGTCGGCGTCGGCCACTTGCGCCTCTGCTTCGGCGGGCCGGCTGCCCGCCTTCTGCCGGGCCTTGCGCGCCTGCGCCTTGGCCTGGCGGCGTGCCTGTTCTTCGTCGCGTGCCGCCCGCAGCCGCGCCATGCCGGCGCGCACCAGCTCGTCCATCGAGAGGTCTTCATCCCCGCGGCCCAGCGGCTCACCCAGCGCGGCCTCCAGACGGGCGCGCATCGCGTCGGCTGCGGCCTGCTTCTTCTGCGCCAGGGTCTGGCGGCTGTGCCGGTCGTGCAGCGCGACCATGTCCGCCTCGCCCTCCTCGGCCAGAGCCTGTGCCAGTGCGCACAGCGCCTCGGTCGCTGTCTCCTGCTGCAGGCGGCTGAGCGCCTTGCCCTGCAGATGCCCCTCCAGCGCCAGGGCGAGCGCACGCATCTGCTGACGCCGCTGCTGCTGCAGGGGCGTGAACCAGCGGTGCCGCTCGGCCCGGTGCGCACGACCCAGGGCGTCCAGCTCGTCCAGCTGCGCGCGCAGCTTGTCGACGCGGGTCAGCTGCAGGTTGAAGGCACGGGCCGCGGCCGACAGCGGCTGCTCGCCAGGGGCCAGGGCCTGCAGGGCGGCGGCGGGGACGATGCGGTTCGAAGTCGCGGAGCGGGCAGAGGACACGGCGGTGAGGTGCGGAGGGACCGGGCATGGACCGGCCCGTCGGGGTGTCGACTATATTGCCGGCCACATGGCCAAAGAAAAGACGATCTACACCTGCAACGAGTGCGGCGGCACCAGCCCGCGCTGGCTGGGCAAGTGCCCGCACTGCAACGCCTGGAACACGCTGATCGAATCGGTCGCCGAATCCAGCGCCCCGACCAAGAACCGCTTCGCCGCACTGGCCAAGACGGCCGAGGTCACCACCCTAGCCGACATCGAAGCCACCGACGTGCAGCGCACGCCCACCGGCCACGACGAACTCGACCGCGTGCTGGGCGGCGGCGTGGTGGAAGGCGGCGTGGTGCTGATCGGCGGCGACCCGGGCATCGGCAAGTCGACGCTGCTGTTGCAGGCGCTGGACGCGCTGCAGCGCGCCGGCCAGAAAACCCTGTACGTGACGGGCGAAGAGTCGGGCGCCCAGGTCGCGCTGCGCTCGCGCCGGCTCGGACTGGACGGTTCGCAGGTTCAGGTGCTGGCCGAGATCCAGCTGGAGAAGATCCTCGCCACGCTGACGGCGCACCAGCCCGCCATCGCGGTGATCGACTCGATCCAGACCGTGTATTCCGAACAGCTCACCAGCGCGCCGGGTTCGGTGGCGCAGGTGCGCGAATGCGCCGCCCACCTCACCCGCGCGGCCAAGGCCTCGGGCACGGCCATCGTGCTGGTGGGCCACGTGACCAAGGAAGGCGCGCTGGCCGGCCCGCGCGTGCTGGAGCACATGGTGGACACCGTGCTGTATTTCGAGGGCGACACGCACAGCAGCTTCCGCCTGATCCGCGCCATCAAGAACCGCTTCGGCGCGGTCAACGAGATCGGCGTGTTCGCGATGACGGAAAAGGGTCTCAAGGGCGTGAGCAACCCGAGCGCGATCTTCCTGTCGCAACACTCGGAACCCGTGCCCGGCAGCTGCGTGATGGTGACGCTGGAAGGCACGCGGCCCATGCTGGTGGAGATCCAGGCGCTGGTGGACAGCGGCGGCCCCTCGCCGCGGCGCCTGTCGGTGGGTCTGGACCGCGACCGGCTGGCCATGCTGCTGGCCGTGCTGCACCGCCACGCGGGCGTGGCCTGCATGGACCAGGACGTGTTCGTCAACGCGGTGGGCGGCGTGCGCATCAGCGAGCCGGCGGCCGACCTGGCCGTCATGCTGGCCATCACCAGCAGCCTGCGCGGCCGCGCCCTGCCCAAGGGCTTCATCGCCTTCGGCGAGGTGGGCCTGGCCGGAGAGGTGCGCCCCGCGCCACGCGGCCAGGAGCGCCTGAAGGAAGCGGCCAAGCTGGGCTTCTCCGTCGCGGTGGTGCCCAAGGCGAATGCTCCGAAGAAGAACGACAAGGCCTTTGAAGGCCTGACCATCCACGGCGTGGACCGCATCGAAGAGGCCATGGAACTGGCCCGCAGCCTGGCCTGACGGGCCGGTCTACGCAGATTCCGCAGTGGCCGCGCGCACCGCTGCCCCGACAATCTCGCCATGAACTTCCAGCGCATCGCCGTCCCCCTGCTCGTCATCGGTCTGCTCGTCTTCGCCGGGCGCCAGTACGGCTGGGCGGGCGTGGCCGCCGTCGGCGGGGGCCTGGTGATGTGGCTGCTGCTGCACTGGACGCGGATGATGACGGTGATGAAGCGCGCCGCCGACCGGCCCATCGGCTGGGTCGCCAGTGCGGTCATGCTCAACGCCAAGCTCAAGCCGGGTGTGAACCTGATGCACGTGATCGCCATGACCCGTTCGCTGGGCGATCGGCTCAGCGCCGAGGGCGAACAGCCCGAGCGCTACCGCTGGACCGACAACGGCGGCTCCACGGTCACCGTCACCCTGCAGGGCGGCCGCGTGACCGCCTGGGAACTGCAGCGCCCGCCGGCCGAAGGCTGAAAGCAGCCGGTTCGGCGCCCGGGGCGGGCACCTAAAATGCGTGTTTCTGCGGCGCAAGACCGCGCTTGAGACACCCCATTTTCAAAGGACCCCGCATGAGCCCCGTGATTCCCTCGATGTCCGACCGCGACGGCAAGATCTGGATGGACGGCCAGATGGTGGACTGGCGCGACGCCAAGATCCACGTGCTGACCCACACGCTGCACTACGGCTGCGGCGCCTTCGAGGGCGTGCGCGCCTACAAGACGGCCGACGGCAGCACCGCCATCTTCCGCCTGGAAGAACACACCGACCGCCTGTTCAACAGCGCCAAGATCCTGCGCATGGCCATCCCCTTCACCAAGGAACAGGTGAACGAGGCTCAGAAGGCCGTGGTGCGCGAAAACAAGCTCGAATCCTGCTACCTGCGCCCGCTGACCTGGATCGGCGACAAGAAACTGGGCGTTTCTCCGAAGGGCAACACCATCCACCTGATGGTGGCGGCCTGGGCCTGGGGCGCTTACCTGGGTGAAGAGGGTCTCAAGCGCGGCATCCGCGTCAAGACCAGCAGCTACACCCGCCACCACGTCAACATCACCATGACGCAGGCCAAGGCGGTGAGCAACTACACCAACTCCATCCTGGCCAACATGGAAGTGACCGACGAGGGCTACGACGAGGCCCTGCTGCTTGACAGCTCGGGCTTCGTGTCCGAAGGCGCGGGCGAGAACATCTTCGTGGTCAAGAACGGCGTGATCTACACGCCCGACCTGTCGGCCGGCGCGCTCAACGGCATCACCCGCAACACCATCTTCCACATCGCCAAGGACCTGGGCCTGGAGATCGTGCAGAAACGCATCACCCGCGACGAGGTCTACATCGCCGACGAGGCCTTCTTCACCGGCACCGCCGCCGAGGTGACGCCGATCCGCGAACTCGACCGCATCGAGCTGGGCAGCGGCAGCCGCGGCCCGGTCACCGAGAGAATCCAGTCGGCCTTCTTCGACATCGTGGGTGGCCGCAATCCCAAGTACGCGCACTGGCTCACCAAGGTCTGAGGAACATCCCATGAGCACTTCTTCCAAGATCGAACTGGCCGCCAAGGACCTGAACCCGCAGGGCGGCGTGTTCTGCCCCAATCCCAAGGCCGACATGAAGCTCTGGAACAGCCACCCCAGGGTGTACCTGGATGTGGCCAAGACCGGTGAAGCCCGCTGCCCCTACTGCGGCACGGTGTACGCCCTCAAGGCCGGCGAAGTGGTGGCGCACGGACACTGAACATGAGGACGGTGGGCAGCGTCGAGGTGGTGGTCTCGACCTACAACCACCCCCGCGCGCTGGACCTGTTGCTGCACGCGCTGCTGCGGCAGAGCCAGCCGGACTTCCGGATCTGCATCGCCGACGACGGTTCGGGGCCGCAGACCGCCGAACTCATCGCGGCGTGGCAGCAACGCCTGGGTCCCCGGTTGCGCCACATCTGGCAGGCAGACCGCGGCTTTCGCAAGAACCGCATCCTCAACAAGGCCATCGCCAGCTCGACCGCCGACTACCTGGTCTTCCTGGACGGCGACTGCCTGCCGTCCGAGCACTTCGTGGCGCGCCACCTCGCGCTGGCGCGGCCCCGGCGCTTCTGCACCGGCGGGGTGATCCGGCTCACCCTGGCCGCCAGCGAGGCGGTGCAGGCACCGGGTGTCGACTCGGGCGAGGTCTTCACGCCGTCCTGGCTCACATCACACGACGCCCTGCGCAGCACCAGCGCCCGGCTCAAGGCGGGCCTCTACCCGCCCTGGGCCTCCCTCCTGGCTGAGCGCCTGACCACCGTGCGCCGCACCTGGAACGGCGGCAACAGCTCCACGGCGCGCATCAACCTGATCCGGGTGAACGGATTCGACGAGAACTTCGGCTATGGCGCCGAGGACATCGAACTGGGATTCCGCCTCAACAACGCGGGCGTCCGGGGGGTCCACCTGCGGTACACGGCCCCCGTGCTGCACCTGGAACACCAGCGCGACTATGCCCACCCGGACGAACGCGTGCGCAACAAACAGGCGGCGCGCCAGGCGCTGCGACAGGGCAAGACCACCACGGCCCACGGCATCGTCGAGCTCTGACGATTGCCGCGCACCGGCCAAAAAAAAGCCACCTTGCGGTGGCTTTGAAAGTCCTTGGAAGGACGTCGTTGGGAGAGCGGTGCGAGCGACGTTTTGGATTTGGAATTAAGCCGTCGCTCGCTTTGTTGTGACAGCAACCCGCGAATTGTGCGTTGCGGCACACCTTCCGACCATCCCCTGTTTGGGGGAGAACTGTGGCCCTTTGTTGCAATTCGCTCAGAATTTGGGCAGCAAATCAGCACCAAATGCTGCCGAGCCCACAATGTCGTGACAAATCGCACATCTGGGAAGCCAACAATATTTACACCAGGTTACAGAGGCAATTCGACGACAAAACGTGCACCGCCCCCGGGGCGGTCTTCGCAGCGCACGCTGCCAAGGTGCCGCTGGGCGATCGACCGCACCAGCGACAAGCCCAGACCCACCCCGCCCACGCTCTCGCTGGCTCCTGGCAACCGGTAGAACGGCTCGAAGATGCGCTCCCGCAGTTCGGCCGGCACGCCCGGACCATGGTCCTCGACGCTCACCCGCACCAGGGTCTGGCCACCCGGCACCGTGATCCGGTCGATGCCCAGACGGGCCGGTTCGGCAAAGCCCCCCGCTTCCGGCCGGTGGCCGTAGCGCCGTGCGTTCTCCAGCAGGTTGCGCAGCAGTCGGCGCAGCAGCTTGGGGTACCCCTGCACCAGCACCGGCGAGATGCCTTCGGCCACGTCCAGGTCGGCGCCGGTGCGCGCGCACTCCTCGGCCGCCAGCCCCACCAGGTCGACCTCCTCGGTCGGGCCCAGCGCCGAGACCTCGTTGGCATCGCGCAGGTCCAGCCGGCTGGCCATCAGGATCTCGTCGATCAGCTGGTCCAGCTCGTCGATGTTGCGCGCGATTTCGGCACGCTGCGGTGCCCGCGCCGGGTCGTTGCCAAGCAACTCCAGGCCGATGCGGATGCGGGCCAGCGGAGAACGCAGCTCGTGCGAGGCATTGGCCAGCAGGGTCTTGTGCGAGAGCATCAGGGTCTGCACGCGTTCGGCCGCCGCGTTGAAGCGCTCGGCGAGGAAGGCCACCTCGTCCTGCCCGCTGACCGGCAGGCGGGCGCTGAGGTCGCCCTGCCCCCAGCGCTCAACGCCGCGCTGCAGCCGTTCCAGCCGCTGGGTCAGGCGCCGCACGATCGGGTAGGCGCCCAGCGCCACCGCCAGCCCGACCAGGCCCAGCAGCCAGGCAAAGCCGATCGGCGACTGCAGGCCGAACAGGCTGCGCCGCCCCGGCGCGGGGCTGCCGGGCTGCCGGTTCGGGCGCGGCAGCTGGATGTACAAGGTCTGACCATCCTTCATCTGCACCTGGAACTCCAGCCCCTGGCCGGGAACCCGCACCGCCTGTGCCGGCGCCGCACCGAGCACCTCGCCAGTACCATTGCGCAACACGATCTCGCGCGCGATCCGCGCGTCGCGCTCCTCGCGGTCGCGGTCCAGCGCCATCTGCCACAGCCAGCCGACAACCAGGGTCAGCACCGCGACGGCGGCCACGATGGCCAGCCAGATGCGGAGGTAGAGCTTCTGACCGAGCAGGCTTTTCATCAGTCTTGCTGTTTCGCGAACACGTAGCCCACGCCGCGCACCGTGAGGATGCGCTTGGGCTCCTTGCTGTCGGCCTCGATGGCGTTGCGGATGCGGCCGATGTGCACGTCGATGCTGCGGTCGAAGGCTTCGAGCTCGCGTCCGCGCACCGCCTCCATGATCTGGTCGCGCGTGAGCACGCGGCCGGCGCGTTCGGCCAGCGCCACCAGCAGATCGAACTGGTAGGAGGTCAGCTCGCAGGCCTTGCCCGCCACCTGCACCGTGCGAGCGTCGCGGTCGATCTCCAGCGAGCCGAAGCACAGCACCGGCGTGGCGCGCGTCGTGGCCGCGGCGGCAGTCGCCTCACCGCGGCGGCGCAGCACGGCGCGAATACGCGCCAGCAGTTCGCGTGGCTCGAAGGGCTTGGGCAGGTAGTCGTCGGCGCCGAGCTCGAGGCCGATGATGCGGTCCATCGGGTCGCCCTTGGCCGTCAGCATCAGCACCGGCACCTTGGCCCCCCCGTTGGGCAGGGCCCGGATGCGCCGGCAGACCTCCAGGCCGTCGATGCCCGGCATCATCAGGTCCAGGATCACCAGCTCGGGCTGCAGCAGCGGCAGCTGCTCCAGACCCTTTTCGCCGTCAGGCGCGTGGGTCACCTCGTAGCCGGACTGGGCCAGGTACTCGGTGACCATCTGCGCCAGGCGCGCATCGTCTTCGATCATCAGGAGGCGGGTGGGGGTCGGGGCGTTCATGCAGGCAGTTTATAGACCTGGACCATGCATGGTCTCCCATGCGCGTGAACCGTTTGTCTCGCTCACGTAAAGTTGCCGCCATGTTCACGCCCGACGCCCCTGCCCTGCCCGCCCGCTCGCTGCCTGGTCTGCTGCACGGTCTGGTGCAGACCCAGCCCGACGCCCCGGCCATCCGCTGGCTCGACACCGCGACGGACACCCGCAGCGACTGGAGCTTCGCCCGGCTCAACGCGGTCGCCGACACGCTGGCCCGCTGCTTCATGGTGCTGGGTGTGCTACCGGGCGACCGCGTGGCCTGGCTGGGCTTGAACCACCCGGCACTGATCGCCGCGCTGTTCGCGCTCGGGCGCCTGGAAGCGGTGCTGGTGCCGCTGAACACGCGGCTGGCCGTGGCCGAGTGGAGCGCGGTGCTGGACGACTGCACGCCCAAGCTGCTGGTGCACGACACCTCGTTCAACGAGGCGGCGGGCGTGCTCTGCGACGGCCCCGGTCGCCCGGTCGACCTGACGCTCGACCACCTGCTAGCGTGCGCGCCGTCGACCCTGCTGCCGGAAGCCCCGACCGAGGCGCTGGACCGCCCGGCGCTGCTGGTCTATACCTCGGGCACTACCGGCACGCCCAAGGCCGCCGTGCACACCCAGGGCAACCTGCTCGCGAACATGGCCATCGCCGCGCAGGTGCAGGGCCTCACGGCGGAGGACACGGTGCTGACCGTGCTGCCGCTGTTCCACGTGGGCGGCCTGTGCATCCAGACCCTGCCAGCGCTCTCGGTCGGCGCCACCGTGCTGCTGCACAGCCGCTTCGACCCCACGGCCACGCTGCGTGCCATTGCCGAGGAACGACCCAGCCTGACGCTGCAGGTGCCCGCCACCCTGCAGGCGCTGACCGCCCACCCCGGCTGGACCGCCACCGAACTCTCATGCCTGCGCACGGTCTGGGCCGGGTCTTCGGTGCTGCCACCCGAGCCGCTCAAGGCCTTCATGGCGCGCGGCGTGCCGGTGAGCAATGTCTACGGCAGCACCGAGACCGGCCCGTTCTCCATCGCCCTGCCACCGGAGCACGCCGCCACCCACCTCGGCTCCTGCGGCTGGCCGGCGCCGGGCGTGGACATCCGGCTGCTGGGCTTCGACGGCCGGCCCGCGCCCGCTGGACAGGTCGGCGAGATCGCGGTGCGCGCGCCCAACGTGGTCGCGACCTACTGGCCCGACCGGCCCGCCCTCGACGCCGACGGGTTCTTCCACAGCGGCGACCTGGCGCAGCAGGCCGCGGACGGCAGCTTCACGGTGGTTGGCCGCGCCAAGGACATGATCATTTCGGGCGGCGAGAACATCTACCCAGCCGAGATCGAAAACCTGATCGCCACCCACCCGGCGGTGGCCGAATGCAGCGTGGTCGGGCAGGCCGACGCGCGCTGGGGGGAGGTCGCGGTGGCGGTGGTGGTGCTGCGCGACGCATCGGCCGCTGCGGAGGGCTGGGACGCACCGCTGCGCGCCTTCCTCGACGGCCGGCTGGCGCGCTACAAGTGGCCGCGCCGCTGGGTGCGGCTGGAGGCCCTGCCGCGCACCGCGCTGGGCAAGGTCCAGAAGGCCGCGCTCAAGGCGTTGCTGGAGACGCCGCCGGCGAACTGACGCGTGTGGCCAGCCAAATCAGCACCAGCACCGGCAGCCCAAGCAGCGCGGTGGCGGTGAAGAAGGTCGGGTAGTCGTAGGCGTCGACGAAGGCACCGGAGTAGCCCGCCAGCCACTTGGGCGCGAGCAGCATCATGGAACTGAACAGCGCGTACTGCGTGGCCGAGTAGCTGACGTTGGTCAGGCTCGACAGGTAGGCGATGAAGGCCGCCGAGGCCACGCCCGCGCTCAGGTTGTCGGCGGAGACCACGGCAATCAGCGCGGTCACGTCGTGCCCGTGCCCGGCCAGCCAGGCGAACAGCAGGTTGCTGGCGGCCGAGAGAATGGCGCCGAGCATCAGCACCCGCATCACGCCCAGCCGCAGCGAGAGCGCACCGCCGACAAAGGCGCCGACCAGGGTCATGATCACGCCGTAGACCTTGGTGACCGCGGCCACCTCGTCCTTGGTGTAGCCCATGTCCACGTAGAACGGGTTGGCCATGATGCCCATCACCACGTCGCTGATGCGGTAGACGCCGATCAGCGCCAGGATCAGCACGGCATGGGTGCCGTAGCGCTTGAGGAAATCGGCAAACGGTTCGACGAAGGCGCCGCGGAACCACTCGGCCGCGTTGCGGCTGGGCGGCAGCGCGACCTGCGCCGGCTCGCGCGAGAACAGCACCGTGACCACCCCCACCAGCATGCTCGCCGCCATGACGAGGTAGGCCGTGGTCCAGGCGGCGTTCTGGTAGAGCGCGCCGGGCGCCGGTTTGGCGGCTTCGACAGCCCCCGCCACCGCAGCCGCCGCAGGCGCCACCTCGGCCCGCGCCGCCAGCCAGAGCACGCCGGCACCGGCCCAGATCATGGCCAGCCGGTAGCCGGTCTGGTAGGTCGCTGCCAGCGCGCCCTGGTGGGCGGCGTCGGCCGACTCGATGCGGTAGGCGTCCAGTGCGATGTCCTGCGTGGCCGAGGCGAAGGCAACCGCGAGCGCGCACCAGACCACCGTGTCCAGGTGGGCGCGCGGATCAGCGAACGCCATGCCCGTCAGCGCCACCATGATCGCGAGTTGCGACAACAGCAGCCAGCTGCGGCGGCGGCCCATGGCGCGGGTCAGCAGCGGGATCGGCAGCCGGTCGACCAGCGGCGACCAGACCCATTTGAAACCGTATGCAAGTCCGACCCAGCTCAGGTAACCGATGGTGGTGCGGTCCAGCCCCGCCTCGCGCAGGCGGAAGCTCAGCGTGCCCAGCACCAGCAGCAGCGGCAGACCAGCCGAAAACCCGAGCGCGAACATGCGCAGGCTGGCCGGTTCCAGATAGGCCTTGAGGGTTTCGCCCCAGCTGGGGCGGGGGGTGGTGGCGTGGGTGTCGGGCGACGCTGGCGTGACGGATGGCTGGTTCATGAACAGGGTGGGCGCGAGGCCAAGCGGCGGACCCGTGGCAGGCGACGGGGGCTTTGCCTATTATTGGCCCATGTGCTTTCTCTGCGACCTCAAACAGCGCTCCCCCGATGCCCCGGCCGCCGGTCCCTGGCAGGCCCGGCGCGCCTTCCTGCTCGCCGCGTCCGCGGCGGCGGCCGCACCGGCCATGGCCCAGGTCGACGTCGGCAAGGCGTCGGGCATGCGCAAGCTGGTGCCCGCCGAAACGATTGAAAAAGCCGGCGCCCAGCAGTTCGTGGCCACGGTCCAGGAGGCGAAGAAGCAGAACGCACTGATGCCCGCGGACCACCCGCAGACCAAACGCCTGCACGTCATTGCCAAGAAGATCATTCCGTTCACCGCCGCCTGGAACCCGCGGGCGAAGGACTGGCAGTGGCAGGTGGCGCTGATCAACAGCGACCAGATCAACGCCTTCTGCCTGCCCGGCGGCAAGATCGCCTTCTACACCGGCATCCTGAACAAGCTGCAGCTCACCGACGACGAGACGGCGATGATCATGGGCCACGAAATGGCCCATGCGCTGCGCGAACACGCGCGAGAACGCCTGGCAAAAAGCAGCGCCACCAACCTCGGTCTGCGCCTGGGCGCCGAACTCCTGGGCCTGGGCAACCTGGGCGCGGTCGCCGCCGACATGGGCTCGCAGCTGCTGACGCTCAAGTTCAGCCGCGAAGACGAGAGCGAGGCCGATCTGGTCGGCCTGGAGCTGGCGGCGCGCGGCGCCTACCAGCCCAATGCCAGCGTCAGCCTCTGGCAGAAGATGGCCAAGGCCGGCGGCGGCAACGGCATTGCCTTCCTCTCCACCCACCCCAGCGGACCGGAGCGCATCAGGCAGCTGCAGGCGAATGTGCCGAAGGTGCAAGGGCTGTACGAGCAGGCCCGGCGGGGCTAGCATCCGCCCGTCGGCGACTGCCGACGTCCACCCGAAGGAGACACGCCATGAAAGCCCTGGTGACCGCGTCCGCCCTGCTGTTCTGCTCGGCGGCCTTTGCCCACAACTGTCCCAACGAAATGAAGGCGATCGATGCCAAGCTCGGCACCAGCCCGAGCCTGTCCGCGGCCGACATGGACAAGGTGAAGTCCTTGCGCGCGCAAGGAGAAAAGATGCACAAGGAAGGCAAGCACGACGAGTCCATGAAGGCCCTCGGCGACGCGAAGAAGCTGCTCGGCCTCTGAGCGGGCGGTGTCCGGGCCGGCCGTTCAGGCCGCCTTGACGTACGGGTTGAAACGCCGCTCCTCGCCCAGCGTGCTCTCCGGCCCGTGCCCCGGGATGAACACCGTGTCGTCCCCCATGGGCCAGAGCCGGTCCCTGATGCTGGCGATCAGCTGCGCGTGATTGCCCTGCGGGAAATCGGTGCGGCCGATGCTGCCGGCAAACAGAACATCGCCGACGAAGACCCGCTGCGCCTCGGGCGAGTGAAACACCACGTGGCCCGGCGTGTGGCCCGGGCAGTGCCGCACGTTGAGCGTGCAGCGCCCGATCTGCACCGTGTCGCCGTCGGCCAGCCAGCGCGTCGGCGTGAAATGGCCCGCTGGCGGGAAGCCGAACATCCGGCTCTGCTGGGGCAGGCCGTCGATCCAGAACTGGTCGCCCGGGTGAGGGCCGATGATGGGCAGGTTCAGCCGTCCGGCCAGCTCGGCCGTGCCGCCCGCGTGGTCGATGTGGGCATGGGTCAGCCAGATGGCCTTGAGCGCGACGCCCAGCTGCTTCGCCGCGTCGACCAGGCGGTCGAGGTCGCCGCCCGGATCGATCACGGCGGCGTCGCGGGTTTCATCGCACCAGACGATGGAGCAGTTCTGGGCAAAGGCGGTGACGGGAATGGTCTGGTAACGGAACATGGTGGGTCGGCATCGCAAAGACGTTGGGGTGACGGCCAAGCCCCGGATTCTCCTTCACTCCCATCAACGAACCAGGGACCGGGCACCCACCCATTGCCCCTGACGACAAAGCTGCTGCATGGTCGCCACGGCCAGTGCGGCCACCGCCTGGCAGGCCGTGGAGCGGGGAATGTGCGCCGAACTGCACACCGCCAACACCCGCTCCAGGGGCGGATGGCCCACCGGCGTGGCGCGCAGCAGGCCCGCGTCGATGTCGGCTTGCAGGGGCATGACCGGCAGCAGCGTGCGACCCAGGCCGGCCAGCAACGTGGTGCGCAGGATGCTGATCGAACTGATGTCCGCCTCGACCCGCGGTGGCGGCAAGCCTGCGGCGGCCGCCGCGGCCTCGATGATCGGGCGCACACCGTGCGGACTGGCCGGCAGGATCAGCGGCTGCGCCAGTGCCTGCTGGAGGGTCAGCGTGCGGCCCCGGCGCCCGGGCCGGGGCGCGCTGGCCGGCTCGATCAGGCAGAGCTGCTCGCTCAGCACAGGGCTCACCGAAAAGCCCCCGAGCTGGCCATCGTCGAACAGCACCGCCAGCTGGATCTGGCCGGTGCGCAGCTGGCGCGAGAGGTTCCCGGTCAGTTCCTCGGTCAGCTCCAGCGTCACCCGGGGAAAGCGCTGCCTCACCTCGCGCAGCAGCGGCAGCGCCAAGGCGCTGGAGGCGCTGTGCGGCAGGCCGAACACCACCGTGCCTTCGGGCTCCTGGCGGGTGCTGCGGGCACTGGCCACGGCCTCCTCGGCCTGGCGCAGGATCGACACGGCGTGCGGGAAAAACCGCTGCCCGGCCTCGGTCAGGCCGACCCCGCGGCGTGAGCGCTCGAACAGGCTGACCCCCAGCTCCGCCTCCAGCTGCGCGAGCTGGTGGCTCAGCGCCGACTGCGCCACGAACACGCGCTCGGCCGCCTTGGTGACGCTGCCACTGTCGGCGATCGCCACGAAATAGCGCAACTGTCTGAGTTCCATCGCAAGCACCAATCCATCTGTTTTCGAGATGGTAGTGTGAATGCTCTGTATTGGACAGATGACCCTGGCCCGCGTTCAATACACCCACCCCAGCGGACCACCGTCCTGCCCGCCACAAGCGGTCAGTCAGCGCCCCACCCGGCCGGCACGGTCGTCCGCAGCACCGCTCACCGGCGGTGTGGCCCAGGGTTTTGAGCAGCGGCTCAGAGCTGGAAGTCGTATTCGATGGTGATCGGGGCGTGGTCGCTGAACTTCTCGCCCTTGTAGATCGCCTCGCTGCGCGCCGTCTCGGCGAACGCCGGGGTCGCCAGGTGGTAGTCCAGCCGCCACCCCACGTTGTTGGCATAGGCCTGACCCCGGTTGCTCCACCATGTGTAGCAGGTGTCGGTGGTGTCGGGCTGCAGCCGGCGGTAGACGTCGATCAGCCCGCCCTCGTTCAGCAGCTTCGTCATCCAGGCGCGCTCTTCGGGCAGGAAGCCGCTGTTCTTCTGATTGCTGCGCCAGTTCTTCAGGTCTTTTTCCTGGTGCGCGATGTTGACGTCGCTGCAGATCACGAACTCGCGCTTCTGTTTCAGCGCCATCAGGTGCGGGTACACCAGGTCCAGAAAGCGGTACTTGGCCTCCTGCCGCTCGGGACCGGACGAACCGCTGGGAAAGTACACGCTGATGACCGAGAACTTGCGCTTGGGGGTGTCGAAGCGCAGCTCGGCCCAACGCCCTTCGGCGTCGAACTCGCCGCCATCGAAGCCAATGACCACGTCACTCGGCTCGTGCCGGGTGTAGACCGCCACGCCCGAGTAGCCCTTCTTCTCCGCGAAATGGAAGTGCCCCTTGAGGCCGACCATCTCTTCGAACCGACCGGCTACGTCGGCGGCCTGGGCCTTGACCTCCTGCACGCAAATACAATCCGGCGCATGCCCGGCGAGCCAGGTTTCCAGCCCTTTGTTGCTGGCCGAACGGATGCCGTTGAGGTTGAGGCTGGTCAGTTTGAACAAGGATTTCCCCATGTCGTTGGATGCGGGCGCCGTGGGCGCCGGTGCAAAAAAGGATTCGCTGGCGCAGGACTTCGTGCAGTTCTGCGTGGACTCGGGCGTGTTGCGCTTTGGCGAGTTCAAGACCAAGGCCGGCCGCCTGTCGCCCTACTTCTTCAACGCCGGACTGTTCGACGACGGCGCCAAGCTCGGCCGGCTCGCGCAATTCTATGCACAGGCCCTGATCGCCAGTGGCATTGAGTTCGACATGATCTTCGGCCCCGCCTACAAGGGCATCCCGCTGGGCGCCGCCGTGGCCATCGAGCTGGCCCGCCTGGGTCGCAATGTGCCGTTTGCCTACAACCGCAAGGAAGCCAAGGACCACGGCGAAGGCGGCACGCTGGTCGGTGCGCCGCTCAAGGGCCGGGTGCTGATCGTCGACGACGTGATGAGCGCCGGCACCGCCGCGCGCGAATCAATCGCCCTGATCCAGGCCGCCGGCGCCACCGCGCACGCCGTGGCCATCGCACTGGACCGGCAGGAGAAAGCCACCGAGAAAGCCGCCGACGGCAGCGTGCGGGATGTGGACCACAGCGCCGTGCAGTATGTGCAGAACGCCCTCGGTCTCAAGGTCTGCGCCATTGCGAGGTTGGAGGATTTGCTGCAGTATCTGACGGGCCATACAGGTGCCGAACTGAACCAGCACCGGGACCGCGTGCTGGCCTACCGCGAACGCTACGGCGTTGCCTGAGGAAACGCCTTGATCCGATCTGTGCCCATCGCCGCCACTGCATGTAGCCACTGCCTGACCAGTGCGGGCCTGCTGTTGCTGGCACTGATGCCTCCGTTGGCGATGGCCCAGGAGAAGAACAGCGGCGGCATCTACAGCTGTGTGGACAGCAAGGGGCGACGACTCACCTCGGACCGCCCCATCGTTGACTGCCTGGACCGGGAACAGAAGGAACTGGGCGCCTCGGGCACGGTCCGGCGGGTCGTGCCGCCCAGCTACACGGCCGAAGAAAGGGCCCGCCTTGAGGAGCAGCGCCGGGCGGAAGAGCTGGAGCGCTCGCGGATCGCCGAAGAGCGGCGGCGCGAGCGGGCCCTGCTGATCCGCTACCCCAACCAGGCCATGCACGACAAGGAGCGTGCCGAAGCGCTCAAGCAGATCGACGAGGTCATCGAGGCGGTGAAAAAGCGCGTGACCGAACTGGGCAGGCAGCGCCAGGAGATCGACCAGGAGCTGGAGTTCTATCAGGGCGACCCCAAAAAGGCGCCGCCCTGGCTGCAGCGCAAACTGGAAGACAACGCCCAGCAGGTGCAGGTGCAGAACCGCTTCCTGAGCGACCAGAACCTGGAGAAGCAGCGAATCAACGCCCGGTTCGACGAAGAGCTCGCCAAGCTGCGCACGCTCTGGGTGAAACGGTGACTCCGCTGCGCCGCTGACACGGCGCAGCCTTCTCAACCCAGCTTTTGCTTGAGCAGCTCGTTGGCCTGCTGCGGGTTGGCCTTGCCCTTGCTGGCCTTCATGACCAGGCCCACCAGCGCGTTGAAGGCCTTGTCCTTGCCGGCGCGGAACTGCTCGACCATCGGGGCGTTGGCGGCCATGACCTCGTCGATGATCTTTTCCAGCGCGCCGGAGTCGTTCATCTGCTTGAGGCCCTTGGCTTCGATGACGGTGTCCACGTCCTGGCCTTCGCCTGCCCACAACGCGTCCATCACCTGTTTGGCGGCGTTGTTCGACACCGTGCCGTCGGCGATGCGCCTGAGCAGCGCGGCCAGCGTGTCGGCGCTCACCGGCACCTGGGCGATGTCCTTCTCTTCGTTGTTCAGCCGGCGCGAGACCTCGCCCATGATCCAGTTGCTGGCCATCTTGGCCTGGCCGGACGCCTTGGCCGCCGTCTCGAAGTAGGCTGCCATCGCCGGGCTCTGCGTCAGCGTGGTGGCGTCGTATTCCGGCAGGCCGTAGTCGGCCACCAGGCGCTCGGCCATCTGGCGCGGCAGCTCTGGCATGCTGGCCTTCACCTCATCGACCCACGAACGCGCGATCACCAGCGGCGGCAGATCAGGATCGGGGAAGTAGCGGTAGTCCGCCGCGTCTTCCTTGGTGCGCATGGCGCGGGTTTCGCCCGTGTCGGGATCGAACAGCACCGTGGCCTGCTGGATGGCGTGGCCATCCTCGATCTGTTCGATCTGCCAGCGCACCTCGTAGTCGATGGCCTGCTGCATGAACTTGAACGAGTTCAGGTTCTTGATCTCGCGGCGCGTGCCCAGCGGCGCGCCTGGCTTGCGCACCGAGACGTTGGCGTCGCAGCGGAACGAACCTTCCTGCATGTTGCCGTCGCAGATGCCGATCCAGGTCACGATCTTGTGCAGCTCCTTGGCGTAGGCCACAGCCTCGGCGCTGGAGCGGATGTCGGGCTCGGTCACGATCTCCAGCAGCGGCGTGCCGGCGCGGTTGAGGTCGATGCCCGACTGGCCGATGAAGTCCTCGTGCAGGCTCTTGCCCGCGTCTTCTTCCAGGTGGGCGCGCACCAGGCGCACGGTCTTCTTCTCGTCGCCGAGGAAAAAACTCACCTCGCCACCCTGCACCACCGGGATCTCGAACTGGCTGATCTGGTAGCCCTTGGGCAGGTCGGGGTAGAAATAGTTCTTGCGTGCGAACACGCTCTGCTCGGCGATGTGCGAGCCCAGCGCCAGACCCAGGCGGATGGCGCAGGCCACGGCCTCGCGGTTCATCACCGGCAGCGTGCCCGGCAGCGCCAGGTCCACCGCGCAGGCCTGGGTGTTCGGCTCGGCACCGAAGGCGGTGGGCGCGCGGCTGAAGATCTTGCTGTTCGTGGCCAGCTGGGCGTGGGTCTCGAAGCCGATCACGACTTCGTAACCTTGCACCAGCAGGGAAGCTTGTTTCTGGTTGCTCATGTTCAGAAGCCCTCCGGCGTTTT
Organism: Hydrogenophaga pseudoflava; assembly: GCF_004353865.1. Classification (NCBI taxonomy): domain Bacteria; kingdom Pseudomonadati; phylum Pseudomonadota; class Betaproteobacteria; order Burkholderiales; family Comamonadaceae; genus Hydrogenophaga; species Hydrogenophaga pseudoflava. Next base: position 318,863 of record NZ_CP037867.1, on the reverse strand, counting down.
CGTGTGCCAGTCGGTGGCCTCCTGGAAAGCGTGCGCGGTTTGCAGTAGCGCGGCTTCCTGGAAGTAGTTGCCGATCAGCTGCAGGCCCACAGGCAGTTGGCCCGAACCGAAGCCCGCCGGCACGCTCATGCCGGGCAGGCCGGCCAGCGAGGCCGGCAGCGTGAAGATGTCGGCCAGATAGTTGGCGACCGGGTCGTCGCTCATCTCACCGATCTTCCAGGCGGTGGTGGGCGCGGCCGGGCCGGCGATCACGTCGCATTGGGTGAAGGCGTTCTGGAAGTCCTGCGCGATCAGGCGACGGATCTGTTGCGCCTTGAGGTAATAGGCATCGTAGTAGCCGTGGCTCAGCACGTAGGTGCCGATCATGATGCGGCGTTGCACCTCGGGGCCGAAGCCCTCGCTGCGCGACTTCTTGTACATGTCGATCAGGTCGTCGTACTGCGCAGCGCGGTGGCCGAACTTCACGCCGTCGAAACGGCTGAGGTTGGACGAGGCCTCGGCCGGCGCGATGATGTAGTAGACCGGGATCGACAGTTCGGTGCGCGGCAGCGAGATGTCGACCAGCGTGGCACCGAGCTTTTCGTACTCGCTCAGCGCGGCGCGCACGGCGGCGACCACATCGGGCGCACAGCCTTCGCCGAAGAACTCCCTGGGCAGACCGATGCGCAGGCCCTTGAGCGGCTGGGCAGCGCTGGCGCCTTCGCGCGGGGTGCCCAGCAGGCGGGTGTAGTCCTCGGCCGGGTGATCCAGGCTGGTGGAGTCGCGGTCGATGTCCGGGCCGGCCATGGCCGTCAGCAGCATGGCGCAGTCGGCGGCGCTGCGCGCCATCGGGCCGGCCTGGTCCAGACTGGAGGCGAAGGCGATCATGCCGTAGCGCGAGCAGCGGCCGTAGGTGGGCTTGATGCCGGTCACGTTGCAGAAGCTGGCCGGCTGACGGATGGAGCCACCGGTGTCGGTGCCGGTGACGGCCGGCGCCAGGCGCGCGGCGACCGCCACGGCCGAGCCGCCCGAGGAGCCGCCCGGCACACGGTCGATGTCCCAGGGGTTGCGGGCCACGCCGTAGGCGGAGTTCTCGTTGCTGCCGCCCATGGCGAACTCGTCGCAGTTGAGCTTGCCCAGGGTCACGGCACCGGCTTGTGCGAGCTTGGCGACCACGGTGGCGTCGAAGGGGCTCTGGTAACCCTGCAGCATCTTGCTGCCCGCGGTGCTGGGGAAGCCCTGTGTGACGAAGATGTCCTTGTGCGCCAACGGCACACCCAGCAACGGGCCGCGTTCGCCGGCCGCGATGCGCGCGTCGGCGGACTTCGCCTGTGACAGGGTCAGGTCTTCGTTGAAGGCCAGATAGGCGCCCAGGTTCTCATGCTGCTTCGCGCGGCCGAGCAGGGCCTGAGCGGCTTCAGCGGCGGACGTCTTCTTGTCGGCAATGGCGGTGGCCAGTTCGGCCACGCCCATTTCATGGATCTGCTTCGAGCTCATTCGATCACCTTGGGCACGAGGAACAGGCCGCGTTCGACGGCAGGGGCGCTGCGCTGGTTGGCCTCGCGGTTGTTGGGCTCGCTGGCCACGTCGGGACGCAGCCGCAGGCTGACGTGGTCGATGACGGCGGTCGGGTGGGCCAGCGGCTCCACGCCGGTGGTGTCCACCGCCTTCATCTGCTCGACGATGTCGAAGAAGCCATTGAGCTGGGTGAGCATGCGCTCGGCCTGGGCCGGGGGCATTTCCAGCCGGGCCAGGTTGGCGATGCGGCCGATGTCGGTCAGGGTCAGGGACATGACGGGGAATTCCGGGACGGTCGGTCGAAAGAAATCAGGCCCGGGCGAACCGCAAGGCGGCTGAAACGGCCTGTAAAGGAGATGATTTCGCCCCCGTTGCGCGCAGTTATGCACAGGGGATACGGTATTATCCAAGGTTTGGCGACCCCGACCGCCCATCGGGCCGTTTTTGTCGCTGAATCAAGGACTTAACCGGATTTCCTCCGACCCGCACCCGGCGGCGGCCACACGAAGCGGCGGTCGCGCCCCACAGGATTTTTCGCACCATGTTTGAAGCGTTCCGTCGGAGTTTCTCGACCGACCTGGCCATTGACCTTGGCACCGCCAACACCCTGATCTACGTTCGCGGCAAGGGCATCGTCCTTGACGAACCTTCTGTGGTCTCGATCCGCCACGAAGGCGGCCCCCAGGGCAAGAAGACCATCCAGGCCGTGGGCCACGAAGCCAAGGCCATGCTGGGCAAGGTGCCCGGCAACATCGAGGCCATCCGCCCGATGAAGGACGGCGTGATCGCCGACTTCACCGTCACCGAGCAGATGCTCAAGCAGTTCATCAAGATGGTGCACCCACGCTCGATGTTCAAGCCGAGCCCGCGCATCATCATCTGTGTGCCCTGCGGCTCGACCCAGGTCGAGCGCCGCGCCATCCGCGAATCCGCCCTGGGTGCCGGCGCCTCCGAGGTCTACCTGATCGAAGAACCCATGGCCGCGGCCATCGGCGCCGGCCTGCCGGTCTCCGACGCCTCGGGCTCCATGGTGGTCGACATCGGCGGCGGCACCACCGAAGTCGGCGTGATCTCGCTGGGCGGCATGGTCTACAAGGGCAGCGTGCGCGTGGGCGGTGACCGCTTCGACGACGCGATCATTGCCTACATCCGCCGCAACTACGGCATGCTGATCGGTGAACCCACCGCCGAAGCCATCAAGAAGAACATCGGCTCGGCCTTCCCGGGCAGCGAAGTCAAGGAAATGGAAGTCAAGGGCCGCAACCTCTCCGAGGGAGTGCCGCGCAGCTTCACCATCTCCAGCAACGAAATCCTTGAGGCACTGACCGACCCGCTCAACAACATCGTCTCGGCGGTCAAGATGGGCCTGGAGCAGACCCCCCCCGAGCTCGGCGCCGACATCGCCGAGCGCGGCATGATGCTCACCGGCGGTGGCGCCCTGCTGCGCGACCTGGACCGCCTGCTGGCCGAAGAAACCGGCCTGCCGGTGCTGGTGGCCGAAGAGCCACTGACCTGCGTGGTGCGCGGCTGCGGCATGGCCCTGGAGCGCATGGAGCGCCTGGGCACCATCTTCACCAGCGAATAAGCGCGCGCCGGATCACCGGCCCCGTCGAGAGCCCATCCCGCCATGCCACTGGGCACCCTGGACCGCACCCCGCCCCCGTTTTTCAAACAGGGGCCGTCGGCCCTGTCCAAGCTCATGGTGTTCAGCGCGGTCGCGCTGTTCCTGATGGTCGCGGACACCCGTTTCCAGATCACCATGCCGCTGCGCGCGGCGCTCGCCACGGCCCTGTACCCGGTGCAGTGGCTGGTGATGCAGCCGGTGGACGCCGCCCGCCAGGCCGGCGGCTACTTCACCAGCCTGCACGCCGCCGAGCAGGTGGCGTCCGACGCACGCACGCAACTCGCGACCCAGGCCGAGCGAGCGCTGCAGGTCGAGCAACTGACCCTGGAGAACCAGCGCCTGCGCGAACTGCTGGTGATGCGCGAGCGCATCACCACGCCCGCCACCGGCGCACAGGTGCTCTACGACGCCGCCGACCCCTATTCGCGCAAGGTGGTCATCGACCGCGGCCAGACCCATGGCATCGTGCCGGGATCGCCCGTGATCGACGACAGCGGCGTGCTGGGCCAGGTCACGCGCGTCTACCCCCTGGTGTCCGAGGTCACGATGCTGATCGACCGCGACCAGGCCATCCCGGTGCTCAACACCCGCACTGGTGTGCGCAGTGTGGTCTATGGTCAGCCCGGCGAAGACGGCGATGGGCTGGAGCTGCGCTACACGCTGGCCAACGCCGACATCAACGAGGGCGACCTCCTGACCACCAGCGGCGTCGACGGGGTCTACCCGGCGGGCCTGCCGGTGGGGCGCATCACCAAGGTCGAACGCCGCGCCGAGTCCTCGTTCACCCGCATCAACTGCGCGCCGGTGGCCCGCATGCAGGGGGTGCTGCATGTGCTGGTGCTCACGCCCGTGGGGCAGTCGCTGCCCGCGCCGCCAGCAGGCCCGGCCGCTGCCGGCAAGGGAGCGCCCCCGGTCGCGGCCACCCCATCCGACCGCGGGAGGTCGCCATGATCATGCGCCCCGGGCAGCAGCTGCTGCTGCCGGCCAACCCGGTGTTCATCTGGAGCAGCCTGATCGGTGCGCTGCTGATCAACATCCTCATGAACATGGGCCTGTGGGGCCGCGCCGCCTGGACGCCGGACCTGCTGGTCGTGGCCCTGGTGTTCTGGAGCGTGCACCAGCCGCTGCGCATCGGTGTGGGCACGGCCTTCTTCTTCGGTCTGGTGATCGACGTGCACCAGGGCGCCCTGCTGGGCCAGCACGCCCTGGCCTACACCGTGCTCGGCTACTTCGCGGTGTTCATGCACCGGCGCCTGCTGTGGTTCGACGTGCCGACGCAGGCGGTGCAGGTGCTGCCGCTGTTCTTCGCGGTGCACGCGCTGGAGTGGCTGGTGCGGCTGATCGCCGGCGACGGCTTTCCGAGCTGGAGCCACCTGCTGGCGCCGGTGATCGAAGCCGCGCTGTGGCCAGTGGCCTCGGTGCTGCTGCTGGCGCCACAGCGCCGCGCACCGGACCCGGACGACAACCGCCCCCTCTGACATGACCGAACTTCGCAATGTCGAAGCCGACCTGGCGCAGTTCCGCACCCGGGTGGTGGTGGCGGGGCTGGCGGTGCTGTTTGCGTTCGGCCTGCTGGCCGCGCGCATGGTCTACCTGCAGGTGCTGCGCCACGACGAGCTCGACGCCCAGGCCGAGAGCAACCGCACCGCGGTGCTGCCGGTGGTGCCCAACCGCGGGCAGATCCTGGACCGGCACGGCCGCGTGCTGGCCACCAACTTCTCGGCCTACACGCTGGAGATCACCCCCTCCAAGGTCGAGGACCTGGACGGCACCATCGAGGCGCTGGGCGAGTTGGTCGACATCCAGCCGCGCGACAAGCGGCGCTTCCGCAAGCTGCTCGAAGAGTCGCGGCGCTTCGATTCGCTGCCCATCCGCACCCGCCTGACCGACGACGAGGTCGCCCGCTTCACCGCGCAGCGCTACCGTTTTCCCGGGGTGGATGTGCGCGCGCGCCTGATCCGCCACTACCCCCATGGCGAGGTCGCCAGCCATGTGATCGGCTACATCGGCCGCATCAACCAGCGGGAGAAGGAAAGCATCGAGGAGTGGCCGGAAGAAGACCAGGCCAACTACCGCGGCACCGACCACATCGGCAAGCTGGGCACCGAGCAGCAGTACGAGCGCGAGTTGCACGGCGTCACCGGTTTCGACCGCGTCGAGACCTCGGCCGGCGGCCGCGCCGTGCGTTCGCTGGCCAACACGCCGGCCACCCCGGGCAACACCGTGGTCCTGTCGATCGACATCAAGCTGCAGAAGCTGGTGGAGGACATGTTCGGCGAGCGCCGTGGCGCGCTGGTGGCCATCGACCCGCGCAACGGCGAGGTGCTGGCCTTCGTCTCCAAACCGACCTTCGACCCCAACCTGTTCGTCGAAGGCATCGACTCGGAAAGCTGGAAAGCGCTCAACGAGTCGCTGGACAAACCCCTGCTCAACCGCGCCCTGCGCGGCACCTACCCGCCCGGCTCCACATACAAGCCCTTCATGGCCCTGGGCGCACTGGAAACCGGCACCCGCAGCGCGAGCTCCGTCATCAACGACCCGGGCTACTGGATGTTCGGCAACCACCGCTTCCGCAGCCACGGCGACGGCGGCCTGGGCGCGGTCGACATGCACCGCAGCATCGTCAAGTCGAGCAACGTCTACTACTACTCGCTGGCCAACGAGATGGGTGTGGAGGCCATGCACGACTTCATGGCGCCGCTGGGCTTCGGCCAGATCACCGGCATCGACCTCAAGGGCGAGGTGCGCGGCGTGCTGCCCAACCAGGAGTGGAAGCGCAAGACCTACAAGCGGCCCGAGCAGCAGAAGTGGTACCCGGGCGAAACCATCTCGCTGGGCATCGGCCAGGGCTACAACAACTTCACCATGCTGCAGCTGGCCCACGCCATGGCCACGCTGGCGGGCGGCGGCATCAAGCGCACGCCCCACCTGACGCTGGCCACCGAGAACGTGCTGACGCGCGAGCGCACGCCCCTGCCCACGCCCGCCGAAGTCAACCTGGGGTTCAAGCGCCAGAACATCGACACCGTGCTGCGCGCCATGCACGGTGTCACTGTCGAAGGCACGTCGACGCGGGTGTTCGCCGGTGCCGGCTACCTCAGCGGTGGCAAGACCGGCACGGCCCAGGCGGTGACCATTGGCCAGAAGGACCGCTACGACGCCCGCAAACTCGAAGAACACCAGCGCGACCACTCGCTCTACCTGGCCTTCGCGCCCCTGGAGAACCCCACCGTGGCGCTGGCCGTGGTGGTCGAGAACGCGGGCTTCGGCGCGGCCGCTGCGGCGCCGATCGCGCGGCGCGTGTTCGACTACCTGCTGATGGACCAGTACCCGAACCCGCAGGACCTGGCCGCGGTGCAGAAGGGAGAAGCCGGCCCGCCCATCGGCACGCCGCTCAAGGCCAGCGAGGTGCCCTGGGACAGCCCCTGAGGCTTCAGCGGAGCCAGGCGTCGTAGCTGGTCTTGAGGATCAGCGCGCTGACCACCACGATGAAGGCCACGCGCACGAAGCCGCTGCCGTGCTTGAGCGCCAGCCGCGTGCCCAGCAGGCTGCCGATCACGTTGGCCGCCGCCAGCGGCAGCACGTAGTGCCACCAGATGTGGCCCTTGAGCGAGAACAGGATCAGCGCCGCGAGGTTGGACGCGGTGTTGAGCAGCTTGGCGCTGGCGCTGGCGTGCAGGAAGTCGTAGCCCAGCCAGCGCACGAACAGGAAGACGAAGAAGCTGCCGGTGCCCGGGCCGAAGAAGCCATCGTAGAAACCGATCAGCAGGCCCAGCGTGCAGGCCGCCAGCATCTCGCCGCGCGCCGTGAAGCGCGGTGTGTGGTGACGCCCCAGGTCCTTGCGCATCAGGGTGTAGCCCAGCACCAGCAGCAGGATCAGCGGCAGCGCCTTGCGCAGGAACTCCGGCGAGATCACCGTCACCGTCCAGGCGCCCGCCATGGCCCCGGCAAAACACACGGCGACCGCGGGCAGCAGCGCATGCCAGGGCATCTGCACGCGCTGCGCGTACTGCGCGGCGGCGGCCGCCGTGCCCCAGATCGACGCGCTCTTGTTGACGCCGAACAGCGTGGCCGGGTGGGTGGTGGGAAAGATCGCGAACAGGGTGGGCGTGAGGATCAGGCCACCACCGCCCACGATCGAATCGACGAAGCCGGCGAACAGCGAGGCCAGCGAAACAAGAAAGATCTCCATGCGGCGATTGTCGCCGCCGGTCCGATCAGGCCCGCGGCAACTCGAGCACGAACTCGGCCCCGCCGCCCTCGGCGTTGCGCGCGGTCAGGCTCCCGCCGTGCTGCTCGACGATGCCGTAGCTGATCGACAGGCCCAGACCGGTGCCCTTGCCCACCGGCTTGGTGGTGAAGAAGGGGTCGAAGATGCGCAGCAGGTGCTCGGGCGGGATGCCAGGGCCGTTGTCGCGCACCGTCACCCGCACCGTGGGCGGGTCCGCTTCGCCGGGGCAACCCATCTCCACCCAGACCATGGGCTCGTGCACCGACGACAGCGCGTCGAAGGCGTTCTGCAGCAGGTTCATCATCACCTGCTGCAACTGGCCAGCGCTGCCCAGCACGGTGCCCGTGCCGGTGCCCAGCGCACCGGCACGGGCACCGCACGGCCCTTCTGCACCCAGTGGATGGCGCGCTCGATCACCTCGACCAGGTTCACCGGCTTGCGCTCCTCCGGGTCCATGGCCGAGAAGCGCTTGAGGCCGTGCACGATGTCGGCGGTGCGCTGCGCGCCTTCGAGCGTGCCGTCGATCAGCGACGGCAGGTCGGCCAGCAGGTGGTCGATGCGCAGCTTCTCGCGCTGCTGCTGCAGCACGGCTTCGGGCTCGTGGGCGTGAAAGGCGGCGATGTAGCTGCGCAGGCGCTGGCTGTATTTGTTGAGCGCATGCACGTTGCCCAGCACGAAGCTGATCGGGTTGTTCAGCTCGTGCGCCACACCCGCCACCAGCTGGCCCAGCGAGGCCATCTTCTCCGAATGCAGCAGCTGCTGCTGGGTGCGCTTGAGGGCCTCGTGCGCGGCGCGCATCTCGTGGTAGGCGCGCTTGAGCTCGGCCGTGGGCCGACCGACCCAGACCGTGCCCAGGCGCTTGCCGTTGGCGCCAATGCGCGGCGTGCAGTTCGCATCCACCGGCACCGGCTGGCCTTGCCGGTCCAGCAGGTTGAGCTCGATGCCCTGGCCGCCGTGCGGCGCCTCGCCGCGGTCCATGGCGGCGCGCGCCGCCTGCACGCTGGCCTCATCGGCCAGCAGATCGGCCAGGCCGCTGCCGCGCAGCTGTTCCTCGCGCCGGCCCACCAGCTCGCACAGCGCGGCGTTGGTCTGCTCGATCAGGCCGCGCTCGTCGCAGACGATGAGCACGTCCGACATGGCACTGAGCACGCTGAAGATGAACTGCTGCGACTGCTCCAGTTCGCTGTTCTTCTTCTCCAGCTCGACCTCGTCGTCGATCAGCCGGGTGTAGACCTCGTCCATCTTCTGGATCACGTCCAGCCAGGTCGATTCGTCCACGCCCTCCATGGGCGCGGTGGGCAGCGGGCTGGGGGCGCGGGCCTTGCTCATCTCAATGCACCGTGCAGACCATGCAGGGGTCGAAGGAGCGCACGATGTGCTGCACCGCGACCGGGGTCTTTTCGCCGTCGCGCACCGGCGCCTCCACCAGCGCCTGCTCCAGCGCACCCGGTGTGCCCTGCGCATCGCGCGGCGAAAAGTTCCAGCTGGTGGGTGCGACGATCTGGTAGTTGGCGATGCGCCCACCACGAACCACCAGCCAGTGGCCCAGCGCGCCGCGCGCCGCTTCGGACAGCCCCACGCCGTGTCCTTCGTCGGGCAGCTCGGTGGGCACACAGAAGGCCTCGGTCGGACGGATGGCCTGCAGCCAGCCCTCCATCATCGGCAGCACGCGCGCGAGTTCGAGCACGCGGCCGAGCACGCGCGTGAACACGGTGCCGCCGTGGCGCGCCACCGCATCGCGCAGCAGCGGGTGGCCGCTGGCGAGCTGGCGCGCGATGGCCCCCGTCTCGACCACCTCTCCGCCCAGTCGCGGCGCCTTGTTCCAGGTGTAGGCGCCGGCCTTGTCGGGCTCGGGCCGGGTGAGACCGTGCAGGGGATGCAGCGGTTCGCGCGGCTGCGCCAGCCAGGCGTGCGTGGCGTCTTCGGTGATGGCGTGCGCGTCCACCGGGTCCAGGCGCTGCGCATCGCCGCGCCACAGACCCTGCGCCAGCGCATGGGAGCCATCCGGCTGCACGTAGGCGCCGTAGCTGAGGTAGCGCCCCGGCCCCGGGCCCAGCGTCTGCAGCGACAGGTCCTGCACCAGGGTGAGGAAGAAGCGCAGGTCGCTGCCCAGCGGATCGCGCGCATGCCAGGCCCAGAGCGCGTCTTCGCTGTCCAGCGCGGTGAAGGTTTCGAGCGCGTCGCCGATCAGCTGCCGTTCCAGGAAGCCGCGAAACTCGCGCAGCTTGGCCAGCAGGCGCACGCGCTCGGCCGCGTCGATCGGGCGAGTGGAGCCGCCCGGCTCGACCGACTGCGTGTGCGGCCACTTGCCGCCCAGCGTGCCCAGCAGCGTGAACCAGCGCTGGCGCGCCGCCGTCGCCGCGCGCACCTGTTCCCCCGTGTCGGGCGCGAAGCGGCGCACCGCCTCGGCGTGCCAGGGCCGGTCGGCGTACACCGGGCGCACGAAGTCGGGCATGAAGAACAGGTAGAAGTGGGTCAGGTGGTCGGCCAGGTTCTCGGTCGCCAGGATCAGGTTGGTCGCGTGCTGCCCGTTGGGTGGCATCACGATGCCCCCGAGGTCGGCCAGCGCACGCGCCGACGCGACCGACTGCGAGACCGAGCAGATGCCGCAGATGCGCGGCACGTAGACCAGCGCGTCGTGCGGCGCCTTGCCCTGCAGGATCTGCTCGAAACCGCGGTACATGGTGGCGTTGACCTGGGCCTCGCGCACGCGGCCGCCCTCGATGGTGAGCGCGACTTCGAGATCACCTTCGACGCGGTTGAAAGGGCCGACGAGCAGACGGGAACTCATTTGAGGCGTGTCCTGCGTATGGCGGGCTTCTCCACCAGGTGGTCCGCCACCGCGTTGTGTTTCACCCGCTTGGGCGTGGCGCTCTTGGACAGCGAGGCCAGCGCCACGAACCAGGCCTTGGGCATGTCGGTCGGCAGCCCCACCGGGATGCCGGCGATCTTGGGCGTCTGGTGGAAGGGATGGCCGGGCTCCTGGAAGCCCGGCTCGGTGCAGGCGATGCAGGCGTAGCCGCCCCGGGTGCAGCTGCCCTCGCCGTTCCAGGGCCGGATGTTGCAGTCGGCGTGCACCTGCGTGCCCTTGCAGCCCATGTGCTCCATCATGCAGCCCAGGTCGGAGGGCTTTTCGGCGCTGGCTTTGAACTCGTAGTACTCGTTGCGCGTGCAGCCGTGGTGCACCAGCTGGTCGGCGTAAAAGCGTGGGCGGGCCAGCGGGTCCAGATCGTCTTCGGTGAAGCCGTCGGCGGCCAGCGCCATGAGCGTGTCGATGACCCAGCTCGGGTGCGTGGGGCAGCCGGCGATGTTGATCACCGGCAGGCCGCTGCCACTGCGGAAATCCGCCCCCAGCAGGCCGCCGGGGCGGTCGTCCTCGTACTGCAGGCCGCAGGCGTCGGTGGGGTTGTCACCGCCGGCCGTGACGCCGCCCCAGGCTGCGCAGCTGCCCACCGCCAGCACGTGGCGCGCCTTCGCCGCCAGCTCGCGCACCCAGTGGATCATGGGCAGGCCGGTGCCGGCGAGCATGTGGAAGCGGCCGGTGCCGTTGGGGCCGCGCAGCAGCGAGCCTTCGACGCAGAGCGCGTCCAGCCGCGTGCCCCCGTCCATGACCGACTGCAGCAGCGCCAGCACGTCCTCGCCGCTGGCCAGCGAGAGCGAGGGGTGCCAGAGCATGTGGATGCCCGCGTCGCGCAGATGGCCCTGGAAGTCGGTCGTGTCGGCGCACAGCAGCGACATGCTGCAGCCGCCGCAGCCACCGGATTGCAGCCACAGGACGTTCATGCGGGGACCTCTTCCGTAACGAGTTCGCCAGTCAGCCAGCGGCAGACCCAGGCGACGGCCTGCTCCAGATCCTTCAACGCTTGGACGCTCGGCGCGGCGCCCAGTTCAAAAGCGGACGCGCGAATGGCCAGCAGGGTCGAGGCCGGTGGCGCGTGGCCATGCAGGTCCTCGTACACCTGCAGCACCGCCTCGGGCGCCAGCGCATGGCTGCCGATGCCGCCGCCGCGCGCGGCCTGCAGCGGGCGCACGGTGAACGGCTCTGCGAGGTCGAGCGCGGCATCGACGAACAGCACGCGCTCCCGGCCCAACAGGTCCAGAGCGTGTTCCACCTGCAGCTGGAAATCGGTCAGCACCTCGACGCGGCCGGCCAGCGAAGCCGCCTCGGCATGGGCCAGCAAACGCTCAGCCAGCATCGGCCCGAGCGCGTCGTCGCCGCGGCTGGGGTTGCCCCAGGCCAGCACCAGCAGCGGCGCCACCGGCTCGTTCATTGCGCGCGCTCCATGGGGTGCGGCGTGGCGCCGCGCTGCGTCTCGCCAGTGGACGAGCGCAGCACGTGGTCGAGCACCTCGCCATCCGGTCCGCGCAGCGTCACCGACAGTGGCATCTGGCCCAGCGCGTGGGTGGCGCAGGACAGGCAGGGGTCGTAGGCACGGATGGCGACTTCGAGGTGGTTGAGCAGCGGCTCGGTGATGGTCTGGCCGTCCAGGTACTGCAGCGCGACCGAGCGCACCGCCTCGTTCATGGCCTGGTTGTTGTGTGTGGTCGAGACGATCAGATTGCAGCTCTTGACCAGGTCGTCGTCGCCCACTTCGTATTCGTGGATCAGCGTGCCGCGCGGCGCCTCGATGATGCCGACGCCGCTGCGCTGGCGCTCGCCCGTGGCCTGCAGCGGGCCGCCCAGGATGACCGGGTCGTCCAGCAGCCGCGCGATCACCTCCACGCCGTGCAGCAGCTCGATCATGCGCGCCCAGTGCGTGGCCAGCACCGCGTGCACCGGCCGGCCGCCGTGCGCCGCGACGAAGGCCTGGCGCCGCGCTTCGGCGCGTGGCGTGGGGATGTGGTCGCAGTTCTGGAGCCGCGCCAGCGGGCCCACGCGGTACCAGCCGGCCTCGGGCCCGAGCGCGCGGCGGTAGGGGAACTTCATGTAGGTCCAGGGCTTGACCGCCTCGTCGATCAGCTCGCGGTAGCGCTGGTCCTCGAAGCCATCCACCGCGATGCGGCCGTCGGCCTCGCGCAGGCGCAGCGCGCCGTCGTACAGCTCCATCGCGCCGCCGGGGCCGATGAGGGACATCATGGCCGCAGGCGTTTCGCCGAAGTGCTCATAGGCGGGCGGCAGACCGGTGTGCAGGCGCTGCGCCAGCTCCACCGCCGCCTCGGCCCAGGCCAGCACCTCGGGCAGCTGCGCGCGCAGCGTGTCGCGGTCTTCGCGCGCCACGGCGCGGTTCATGCCACCGGGCACCGAGCCGGTGCCGTGCACCCGCTTGCCCGACGTGATGCGGATCACCTCCTGGCCGAACTTGCGCAGCATCACGCCCTGGCGCGCGGCCTCGGGGTGCGCCATCGCCACACCGACGATGTTGCGCTGCGCGACGTCGGCGTCGAAGCCGAACAGCAGGTCGGGCGAGGACAGGTGGAAGAAGTGCAGCGCGTGGCTCTGAACGATCTGGCCGTACTGCATCAGCCGGCGGATGCGGTCGGCAGCCTCGGGCACCGGCCAGCCGCCGACCACGCGGTCTAGCGCCTTGGACGCGGCCAGGTGGTGCGAGACCGGGCAGATGCCGCACAGGCGCTGCACCATCACCGGCACCTCCCAGTAGGGCCTGCCGACGATGAACTGCTCGAAGCCGCGGAACTCGACGATGTGCAGCCGCACCTGCTGCAGGCGCTGCTGCTCGTCCAGCAGCAGCGTGACCTTGCCGTGGCCTTCGACGCGCGAGACCGGGTCGATCACGATGCGGCGCAGGCCCTGCGGGTCGGCTGCGGTTTCGAGCGGGCGGGCGGCGTCAGTCATAGCGAATGAGCCCTTTGTGCAGTTTCGGTTCGCGCCCGGCCATCAGGTCCTGCAGCAGCTGCCAGAACGCATCGGCGGGCGGCGGGCAGCCGGGCAGCGCGTGGTCGATCTGCACGACTTCGTGGATGGGCCGCACGCGGTTGAGCGGCAGCGGCAGCTCGGGGTCGTTCGGCACCTCGCCGTAGACGGCCTTCATCATCTCGCCCACGTCCAGGTGGTTGCGCAGCGCCGGCAGGCCGCCGGTGATGGCGCAGGCGCCCACGGCCACCAGCACACGACACTGGTCGCGGAAGGCGCGCAGCACCTCGACGTTTTCGGCGTTGCACAGCCCGCCTTCGATCAGGCCGATGTCGCAGGGGCCGACGGTCTTGATGTCGGTCAGCGGCGAGCGGTCGAAGGTGATGTGCTCGATCAGCCCGAACAGGCGCTCGTCGATGTCGAGGAAAGACATGTGGCAGCCGAAACACCCGGCCAGCGAGACCGTGGCGACACGCCACTTGCGGGGGGTGCTGTCGGTGTTCATCCGCGCGTCTCCGCATCGTCGAAGGTCCGCTGTCCGTAGGGCTGGGCAAAGCCGACGCGCTTGGGCAGCAGCGCGCCCACCGGGCAGATGTGGGCCGCGCGGTCCTCCACCGACAACTGGCTGTCGCCGAGCCGGCCACTCTCACTGTCGATCAGCAGCTTCGCACCGATGCCGTGGCCGCCGATAGCGAACACGCGCTTGCCATCGAGCTCGTCGCTGGCGCGCACGCAGAGCTGGCACAGGATGCAGCGGTTGGGCTCGAACCAGACTTCGGGGTGGCTGGCGTCCACCGGGCGCTCGGGGTGCAGCGGCTCGTAGTGCAGGTCGGTCATGCCGGCGCGTTCGGCCTGGTGCTGCAGCTGGCAGTTGCCGCTTTTTTCGCAGCCGGGGCAGAAGTGGTTGCCCTCGACGAACAGCATCTGCAGCAGGTGCAGGCGCCGCGTCTTCAGGGCCTCGGTGTGGCACTCCACACGCTGGCCGGCGACCGCGGGCGTGGCGCAAGCCGGCACCGGCCGGCCGTCGGCCACCACGGTGCACAGCCGGCAGGAGGCGCTGGCCGAGACGCCTTCGTGCCAGCACAGGTGCGGCACCTCGTGGCCAGCGCGTTGGGCGGCCTGCAGGATGGTGTCGCCGGGCTGCAGCGGCACGGGCTGGCCGTCGAAGTCGAAGGTCGTCATGCGCCGTGCTCCGTGTTCAGGTGTGCACCCCGGTCTTGCCGTCCGGTCGCCCGGCGCGCCGACGACAGCTCGGCATCCAGGTCGATCCCGGGCTGGAACTGCGCCGCCGTGCTGCGCTGGGCGTAGGCCTGACCGAAGTGGGCCAGGGTGTCGCGCAGCGGGTTGCAGGCCGAGACGCCCAGGCCGCAGTGTGTGCCGCTGTGCAGCAGCGCGTCCAGCTCTTGCAGGCGGGCGATGTCGAAGGCCGAGCCGCGCCCTGCCCCGCGTTCGTGGGCCAGCTTGTCCAGCCGGCGCACGACCAGCTCGGTGCCGACGCGACACGGCGTGCACAGGCCGCAGCTTTCGTGGGCAAAGAAGCGCGCGAAGTGGCGCGCGACCTCGAACAGGTCGCGGGTCTGGTCGAACACCATCAGGGCGCCGGCGCTGGGCAGGTCTTCGAAGGCGATGGCGCGATGGAAACCGCTGGCCGGCACGCAACTGCCCGAGGGACCGCCCACCTGAACCGCCTGCGCATTCCGCGCGCCGCAGTCGGCCAGGATCTGCGCCAGCGGCGTGCCCAGCGGGTATTCGTAGAGGCCGGGGCGCTCGCAGTCGCCCGAGACCGAATGGATCTTGGTGCCGGTGGATTCGGGCGTGCCGAGGCCGGCCCACCAGGCGCCGCCGCGGCGCGCGATGTGGGCCACCGCCACCAGGGTCTCGACGTTGTTGACCACGGTCGGGCGGCCGAGGTAGCCGCGCTGCACCGGGAAGGGCGGGCGGATGCGCGGCGTGCCACGTTGGCCTTCCAGCGACTCGATCAGCGCCGACTCTTCGCCACAGACGTAGGCGCCCGCGCCGAGGTGGATGGCGATGTCGAAATCAAAGCCGGCCACGCCGCCGGCGTTGCGCCCCAGCAGGCCGTTCGCACGGCGGCGCTGCAGCACGGCTTCGAGCTGCGGCAGCAGGAATCGGTATTCGCCGCGCAGGTACACGAGGCCGGTCTGCGCGCCGATGGCGCGCGCGGCCAGCGTCATGCCGTCGAACAGCTCGTCGGCGTGGCGGCCGAGCAGCACGCGGTCCTTGAAGGTGCCGGGTTCGCCCTCGTCGGCGTTGCAGACCACGCAGCGCTGGCCGTCGGGTGCGTCGGCCTCGGCGCAGGCGCGCCACTTGCGCGCGGTCGGGAAGCCTGCGCCGCCGCGGCCACGCAGGCCCGAACGTTCGACCTCGGCCAACAGTTCGGCGGGTGTGCGGGACAACACGGCGGGCAGCGACGGGGCATCGGCGGGCAGGCCCTGCAGCAGCACGTCGGCTCGCCGGACGTGGTCTTCCACCGCGAACCAGTCGGCCGGCCAGTCCTCGGGCGGCACGCCGGCCAGCAGCCGCTCGGCCAGCTGGTCCACGCGCCCGGCGTCCAGCCGCGTCACCACCTGGTGGTGGTTGACCAGCAGGGCCGGGCCCTGGTCGCACAGGCCGGTGCAGGAACAGCGGTCGACGCAGAAGCGGCCCTGCGCATCGACCTGGCCGGGGGCGACGCCCAGGCGCGCGCACAGCCGCGCCATCAGCGCGTCGCTGCCCGCCATGCGGTCGGTGATGTTGTCGGAGAACAGCACGTGCACCCGGCCCACAGGCCGCAGGTGGAAGAAGCGGTAGAAGCTGGCCACGCCTTCGACATGGGCGGTGGTCAGGCGCAGCGCGGCCGCGATGTGGGCCAGCAGTTCGCGCGGCAGCCAGTGCGTCTGCGCCTGCGTCTCGCGCAGCACCTGCACCAGCGCGTGCGGGTCGTGCTGCCAGCGCGCCAGCACCGCGTCGGCGGCGTGGAGGGCGGAGGGCTGGTCAAAGGCGGTCATGGTTTGTCCAGGCCGAAGCGCTGCATCTTGGCCCGCAGGCCCACGCGTGAGAGGCCCAGCTCTGCCGCCGCCTTCGTCTTGTTCCAGCGGTGCCGCAGCAGGGTCTCGCGCAGCACCATGGCCTCGATCACGTCCAGGCGCTCGGTCAGGCTGCCGCTGGCCGGCAGGGCCGCGGTGAGATCACCGCCGCCGCCGGCCGCACGGCCCTGCAGCACGCGCGGCGAGAACGCCTCGGGTGGCAGCTCGGTGCCCTCGTGCAGCGCCAGCGCGCGGCCGATCTCGTTGCGCAGCTCGCGGATGTTGCCGGGCCAGGGGTAGGCCAGCAGGCAGGCCAGGGTCTCGTCGGTGAGTGCGGCGCCCGGGTGGCCGAGTTCGCCCGCCACGTCCTGCGCGATCTGGCGCGCGATGGGCGGGATGTCGCCCACCCGCTCGCGCAGCGGCGGCACCGTGAGCGCGACGGCCGAGAGCCGGTAGTAGAGGTCTTCGCGGAACAGGCCCTCGCGCACCCGCTGTTCGAGGTTGCGGTGGGTGGCGGCGATGATGCGCACGTCCACCGGCACCGGCCGCGCCGCGCCCACGGGCCGCACCTCGCCCTCCTGCAGCACGCGCAGCAGCTTGACCTGGAACGCCGGCGATGTCTCGCCGATTTCGTCGAGGAAGACGGTGCCGCCGTCGGCGCGCTGGAACAGGCCGGCGTGGTCTTCAAAGGCCCCGGTGAAGGCGCCGCGCTTGTGGCCGAACAGTTCGGATTCGAGCAGGGTGTCGGGGATGGCGGCGCAGTTCTCCACCACGAAGGGGCCGGTCAGCCGCGGGCTGGCGTAGTGGATGGCGCGCGCCAACAGCTCCTTGCCGGTGCCCGACTCGCCCAGCACCAGCACCGGGATGTCGTAGCGCGCCGCGCGTTCGGCCATGCGGCAGAGCAGGTCCAGCGGGCTGCCCGGCGCGCGCACGATGCGCTCGAACCCGAAATGGCTCTTGGCCTGCGCCATCTGGCTCGCGGTGCGCTGGCGCAGCACGCGGGTGCTGGTGCGCAGCTCCAGGTCGAGCCGGCTGGTCTGCTGCTGCAGCACCTGGGCCTCCACCGCGTTGCGCACCGCGTCGAGCAGGTGGTCGGGCGACCAGGGCTTGAGGATGTACTGGTAGATGCCGGCCTCGTTGATGCCGGCGATGATGTCTTCGCTGTCGGTGTAGCCCGAGAGGACGATGCGCACGATGTCGGGCCACTGCTCGCGCACTTCCTTGAGGAAGTTCACGCCGGTCATGCCGGGCATGCGCTGGTCGCACAGGATCACGCTGACCGGCTGGCGCTGCAGCAGGCCACGCGCCTCGTCGGCGCTGCTGGCGGTGAACACGGTGAAGTCCTCGTCCAGCGTGCGGCGCAGCGCGTCCTGCGAACGCACCTCGTCGTCCACCACCAGCACGGTGGGCAAGAGGTCGTGGAACGGGGGTGGGGTCATCGGTGGGTGGCGAGGTGGCGCGGTGTCCAGGCGTGCGGCAGCTTGTGCACGAAGTGGTGCCGGGCCACGTGGTAGCTCGGGTCGAAGCCGTAGAAGTTGCGGTGCATGCGCGCCAGTTCCTGTTCGCGGTAGCGGGCCAGCGGGCAGTGCACCTCGTCGGCGGCGCGCCGGGCCTGTTTGGCCGCCACCTGTTCGCGATGATTGTAGGAGCCGGCCAGCGCCAGCGCGCGTTGAATGGCGCGGTTTTCATAGCCCTCGCGCGGGCCTTCGTCGCAGGCGTCGATGAGGCCGATGCGCAACGCGTCGGCGGCGCGCAGCGGCAGGCGGCCCGCCATCAGCTCGCGCGCGCCGGCCTCGCCCAGGCGGCGCGGCAGCAGGTAGGTCCAGTACTCCGAGCCGTAGAGGTTGCCCATGTTCTTGTAGTGCGGATTGAGCACCACGCCTTCGTGCACCCAGACCTGGTCGGCCGCGAGTGCGAGGAACACGCCACCCGCGCCCGCGTTGCCGCGCATCACGCTCACCGTCAGGCGGTCGGTGGTCTCCAGCACGGCCAGTGCCACGTCGTCCATGGCCTGGATGTTGCGCCAGGATTCGTCGGCCGCGCTGTCGCCCGCGCGGTGCGCCGCGGCCTCGATGCGGTTGAGGTCGATGCCGTTGCTGAAGAAGCCATCGCCGCCCATCAGCAGCAGCACCTGCGTCGGGCGCTCGCGCACATCCAGCAGGGCCGCGCGCAGGCGCTCGCAGCGCTCGGTGCCCATGGCGCCGTTGCAGAAGTCGAAGCTCAGGCAGCCCACGCGCGCGCCCTCGGGGCCGTGCTCGGTGTAGCGCAGCTCGGCCCATTCGTCGTCGGGCCGCACCAGAGGCGCGGGGCGCTGCGGCAGCGCCGCCGCTTCGGTGGCGAACAGCTCGGCCGCCGCCTGTTTGAAATGGCCCTGGCCCGGCGCGGTGCCGGGCGGGTCGGCGAGCCGGGCCTGGCCGATCCACACGCCGCCATCCACCGTGCGGCGCAGCAGCGCGCCGTCGCGCACCGCCAGCAGATCGCCGGGTGCGCGGTCGGCGAATTCGGCCAGGGTCGCGGCGCTGGCCTCGTGGGCATCGCCCAGGTAACAGGACTGGCCCCAGAGCGCATCCAGCACGCCGGGCTGGCCGTCCGCGCAGCGCAGCTTCGCAAGCACGGTCGCGGTGTCGTCGCGCGACCAATCCACCGCTCGGTCGGCTTGCTTCATCAAGGGCTTCCAGCCACGCCCCCACGCTCCGCCGCTGCGCGGGTCGCTGCCCCCCGAGGGGGCTGATTCGCCTTGGGGCGGCCCGGCGGCGAATCGTTCTGCGGGCGCCTCACGCTCGCCGCCCGCGAAGCGATCCACCGCGGCCAGCGTGGCCTGCAGCGCGGCGCGCGTGACCTCGCGCCGGTACAGGCTGCCCTTGGTGGCCGGGCGCATGTCGAACGACGCGTGGGCCCAGACCGGGCCGGCGTCGAACTCACCGTCGGCCTGCAGCACGGTCACGCCCCAGTGCGGCTGGCGGTCGCGCACCGCCCAGTCCAGCGCGCTCGGCCCCTGGTCGCCGGGCGGGCCGGGGTGCACCACGAAACAGGGCACGCGCTGCCAGACCGAGGCCGGGATGCGGCGCTTGAGGAACGGCGCCAGCACCAGGTCGGGCCGGGCCATCGCCACCGCCTCTTCGGTCACGCTGTCGGCGATGTCCAGCTCGACGCTGAGCGTGTGGCCGCGCGCGCGCAGCTCGGCGTACAGGCGCTGGCTGAGGCTGTTGAAACTGTGGCAGAGCAGCAGGATGCGCAGGGACATGGCGGTGGTGGTGCGTGTGTTCAGCGGCGCAGGGCGTCGATCTCGCGCTCGGCCTGCTTGCGTCCCATGTAAATGGCCAGCTTGGCCTGGATGCCGTCCAGCGAGGCGAGGTACTGCGCGATGCTGCGCGCGGCCAGCAGGTCCTGCGCCACGGTGGGCGTGTCGGGGCCGAAGTGCGGCTGCAGCGTCTGCCAGGCGCGGCGCTGGAGGGCCAGCAGGTGCTGCGGGTCTTCAGATTCGGTCGACGAGTCCGCCTGCACGTCCGGTGCGGGCGACGGTGCCGCGGGAGGAAGTGGCGCGGCCTTGGGCGGTGTCGGCACCGGCTCGATCAGGCGCAGCGACAGCAGCGTGTCCAGGTGCCCGCGCACATCGCCCAGCCCCTTGGCCAGCAGCGCCTGCACGCTGTCCACCCCGTTGACCAGGATCAGCAGCTGCCGCGCGGCCGGCGCCAGCCCGGCCTGCCGCTGCGCGATCTCGGCCTTGCCACCCTCGGTCTTGCGAAACACCAGACTCGACATCCCACGTCTCCTCGTCTCTTGTTTTCATCAGACCCCGCCCCGAGCGAGGTGCCCCTTCCAGGGGCACCGAGGAACCGGCTTCGCCGGGCCTCAGGTGCCGTCCCCCTGCCCAGCGCCGAAGGCGCGCCAGAGCGGGGGGAAGCCGTGCAGCGGCGCAGGGGGGGGTCGTCAACAGATCCTCGGCAGTTGCTCTCCACTGAGCCAGTCCACCACCCGCCGCCCGCCGAAGCGCGTGGCCATCTGCACGAAGTGGTGCGGGTCGGTGGTCACCTCGCCGATGCGGGCCGCGTCCTGCCCCAGCGGGTGGGCGCGCATGGCGGCCAGCACGGCCTCGGCCGCCTCGGGCGCAACCACCGCGATCAGCTTGCCCTCGTTGGCCACGTAGAGCGGGTCCAGGCCCAGCAGCTCGCAGGCCGCATCGACCTGCGGCTTGACCGGAATCGCCGCCTCCTGCAGCAGCATGCCCACGCCGGACTGGCGCGCCACCTCGTTGAGCGTGGTGGCCAGGCCGCCGCGCGTGGGGTCGCGCAGCACGCGCACCGCGCCGGGTGCCGCCGCGAGCATGGCGGCGACCAGGGTGTGCAGCGCGGCGGTGTCGCTCTGGATGGTGGTCTCGAAGGCCAGCGACTCGCGCTGCGAGAGCACGGCCACGCCGTGGTCGCCGATGCTGCCCGAGACCAGCACCACGTCGCCCGGCCGCGCGTGGCGGCCGCTGATGGACACGCCCGGCGGCAGCACGCCCACCCCGGTGGTGCTGATGAACACGCCGTCGCCCTTGCCCTGCTCCACCACCTTGGTGTCGCCGGTGACCACCGGCACGCCGGCCTCGCGCGATGCCGCGGCCATGGACTGCACGATGCGCTGCAGGTCGATCAGCGGAAAGCCTTCTTCGATGATGAAGCTGGCGCTCAGGTACAGCGGCCGCGCGCCCGACATCGCCACGTCGTTGACCGTGCCGTGCACCGACAGGCAACCAATGTCGCCGCCGGGGAAGAACAGCGGCGAGATCACGTGGCCGTCGGTCGCCATCACCAGCCGCCCCTCGGCCGGGTCGAAGGCCGGCAGCGCCAGCACCGCGCCGTCGTCGCCCTGGCGCAGGAATTCGTTGTCGAAGGCGGCCAGGAACAGCTCCTCGATCAGCTGCGCCGCGGCCTTGCCGCCCGCGCCGTGGCCCATGTCGATGCGGCCGTGCTTGATGTCCAGCGGACGGATGTAGTTTTTCTTCACGGGTTTGGGGGCGGGCGCCTCGCCGGCACCGGCCTGGTCGTGTTCGGTTCTCATGGGGTGACCTCTTCAGTGGCGGTGGCGGCGACGATGGGGATGTCGCGGAAGCGGCCATAGGTGTAGTGCGCGGCGCAGGCGCCTTCGCTGGACACCATGCAGGAGCCGACCGGGTTCTCGGGCGTGCAGACGGTGCCGAAGATCTTGCAGTCGGTGGGCTTCTTCACGCCGCGCAGGATGGCCCCGCACTCGCAGGCCTTGTTGTCGGGCACCGACTGGTAGGCGAGGTCGAAGCGGCGCTCGGCGTCGAAGGCCGCGAAGGCCTCGCGGATCTTGAGCGCGCTGTAGGGCACCTCGCCCAGGCCGCGCCACTCGAAGCTGGGCCGCAGCTCGAACACCTCGGACACCAGTGCCTGGGCGCGCAGGTTGCCCTCGGGCGTGACGGCGCGGGTGAATTCGTTTTCCACATGGGCGGCGCCGCGGTTGACCTGGCGCACCAGCATCAGGATGGCCTGCATCACATCCAGCGGTTCGAAGCCGGCGATGACCACCGGCTTGCGGTACTCCTCGGCGAAATGGTCGTAGGGCGCGGAGCCGATCACGATGCTGACGTGGGCGGGGCCGACGAAGCCGTCGATGGGCACGGTGCCGAACTGCCGCACCTCGGGCGATTCGAGGATGTGGGTGATGGCCGAGGGCGTGAGCACGTGGCAGCACAGCACGCTGAAGTTGGCCAGGCCTTCGCGCTGCGCGTCGCGGATGGCCAGCGCCGTGGGCGGCGTGGTGGTCTCGAAGCCGATGGCGAAGAACACCACCTCGCGCTGCGGGTTGGCGCGGGCGATGGCCAGCGCGTCGGCGGCCGAATAGACCATGCGGATGTCGCCACCGCGCGCCTTGGCCTTGATGAGGGAGAGGCTGTCGCTGGCCGGCACGCGCATGGTGTCGCCGTAGGTGCAGACGATGGCGTCGCGCTCCAGCGCGAGGCGGATCGCCAGGTCGATGCGGCCGATGGGCAGCACGCAGACCGGACAGCCCGGGCCGTGGACCATGCGCACGTTGGACGGCAGCAGTTCGAGCACGCCGTAGCGGCTGATGGCGTGGGTGTGGCCGCCGCAGAACTCCATGAAGCTGTACGACCGCTGCGGGTCGGCCTCGGCGCGAATGCGCTCACCGATCTGTTTGGCCAACTCGCCGTCGCGGAATTCGTCGATGTACTTCATGACTGAACCTCCGCGCCGGTCATGGCCTGCATCTCGGCGAACAAGGCGAGCGTCTTCTCGGCCTCCTCCGGATCGATCATGCCGATGGCGTGGCCCACGTGCACGATCACGTAGTCGCCGACCTCGGCCTCGGGTACCAGGGCGATGGAGATGGGCTTGCGGATGCCGCCCAGGTCGACCACCGCCTGGTCGTGGTCGCGCTTCTCGACAAGGCGCGCGGGAATGGCTAGGCACATGGGGTGGTCTCCTCAACGGGGGATGTTGTCTGTGGTGTCTGAAGCTGCTGCACCGCCACCCAGGCCTGGCCGATGGCCAGCCCGGCGTCGCCGCAGCCTTTGTCGCCGGTCTGCCACACCCGCAGGCCGGCGGTCTGCAAACGCTGCACCGTGCGCTCGCGCAGGATGCGGTTGAAGAAGCAGCCACCGCCCAGCGCGGCGGTGTGGACGCCGCGCCCGCGCGCGGCGGCGATCAATGCCTCGGCCAGCGCATCGGCCAGGGCCAGGTGGAAGCCGGCGGCGGCGGTGTCGGCATCGGGGACGTCGAACAGCTGGGCCAGCACGGCGCGCGGGTCGATGCGGCCATCGGTGTGCTGCACCACGCCGGGCAGCGGCGGCAAGCCCGGCCGGACCGCCAGCGCCCGCGCAGCGGCCTGCTCCAGCGCGATGGCCGCCTGGGCTTCGTCCTGCTGGTGGTGACACAGGCCGAGCGCACCCGCGACGGCGTCGAACCAGCGGCCGGCGCTGCTGGTCAACGGGCAGTTCAGGCGCTTGTCGAGCATCTGGCGCACGCCCGCCGCCGCGGCCTCGCCCACCACCGGTGCGAAGCGCGGCACGATCTGGTCGCGGCGGCCCAGCGCGTGCAGCGCGCTCGCCGCCATGCGCCAGGGTTCGCGCGCCGCGCGGTCGCCGCCGGGCAGGGCCAGCGGCTGCAAATGGCCCAGGCGCTGCCAGCGCGGCCCGTCGAGCCACAACAGTTCGCCGCCCCAGGGCATGCCGTCCGTTCCCAGGCCCACGCCATCCAGCGCAAGCCCGACCACCGGGCCTTCGATGCCGTGTTCGGCGACCACCGCCGCGAGGTGCGCGTGGTGGTGCTGCACGCCGATGGCCGGCACGCCCAGCGCATCGGCGGTGGCGATGGCCAGCCGGGTGCTGAAGAAGTCGGGGTGCAGGTCGTGTGCGATGGCCTGCACCGGCGCACCGGCGGCTTCCGCCTGCCGTGCCAGCGCCTGCACCGAGCGCTCCAGCGCGTCGCAGGCCGCCGGGTCGCTGAGGTCGCCATGCACCGGCGACCAGTGCGCGCGGCCGTCCAGCACGAGGCAGGCCGCGTTCTTGAGCCAGGCGCCGACGGCGAGCACGGAGGTGGACATGGCGCCAGTCCGTCAGTTGGCCGACAAGGCAGCTTTGGCGCGGGCCAGTTCGGCCTCCAGCTGCTGCACGCGCTGACGCAGCGCAGCTTCGGCATCCGGAGCTTCGTGGTGGTGATGGTCATGACCCATGGCGTGGTCCAGCCAGTGCAGCCAGGCGTCCATGCCCTCGCCGGTGGTGGCGGACAGCTGGATCACCTCGATGGCCGGGTTCACGCGCCGCGCCAGGTCGATGCAGCGCGCGACGTCGAACTTCACGTGCGGCAGCAGGTCGGTCTTGTTCAGGATCATCAGCTGCGAGGCCGCGAACATGTCGGGGTACTTCAGCGGCTTGTCCTCGCCCTCGGTCACCGAGAGGATGGCCACCTTGGCGGCCTCGCCCAGGTCCCACACGGCGGGGCAGACCAGGTTGCCCACGTTCTCGATGAACAGCAGGCTGTGGTCGTCGCCGTGGTGGTGGTGATGCCCGTGATCGTGACCGTGGGTGTGGTCGTGCGAGTGGTGGTGTGTGTGCAGCTGCGCAAACGCCTCGGCCACCATGGGCGCATCCAGGTGGCAGCCCTTGCCGGTGTTGACCTGGATGGCGGGCGCGCCGGTGGCGCGGATGCGGTCGGCGTCGAAGCTGGTCTGCTGGTCGCCCTCGATCACGGCCACGTGCAGGCCGGGCTGGCGCGCCTTGAGTGCCTCGATGGTGGCGCACAGCAGCGTGGTCTTGCCCGAGCCGGGGCTGGAGACGAAGTTGAGCGCGGTCACACCGTGCGACTCGAAGTGTGCGCGGTTCTGCTGCGCCACGCGGTTGTTGGCGCCCAGGATGTCGGTCTCCAGCTTGATGGCGCGTTCCTGGCTCATGCCGGGCACCGACACGCGGGCCGCGCCGGCCCCGAAGTGCAGGTCGCCGTTGGCCGGGTTGACCGTGATCACGCCGGGCTCGCTGCCCGCGCTCTGTTGCACATGCCGGGCATGGGCCGGGCTGTTGTCACTGCATCCGCACACGACACACATGGTCGGTCTCCTTCAACGTTGCTTCAATCATCACTCACGCGCATATCAATCACGCGCAATTCCATGCCGCCCGTGGGCTGCAGCTGGCAGCCGCCGCAGGCCGGGCAGGCGTCGCCGCGCTGGGCGATGGCCACGGTCTGCGCGCAGGCCATGCACCAGGCCTGCCCGGGCGGCTCGTCGATCTGAATGCGCGCCCCCTCCAGCAGGGTGCCGGGCGCCAGGCTCTCCAGCGCGAAGCGCAGCGCGCGCACGTCCACACCGGCCAGCTGCCCGGCTTCCAGCCGCAACTCCAGCAGGCGCGCAAAGCCTTCGCGCCGCGCCGTGTCCTCCACCAGCTGCAGCACGCCGCCGGCCAGACTCGCTTCATGCATGGGCCACTTCTCCTTCCACCGCTGGCGCGGCGTCCACCTCGAACGGCACGCAGGGGTCGAACGCCGCCATCAACAGATTCAACTGGCCCGTGCGCAGGCCGGCGGGCAGCGTGGCATCCAGCGCCGAGATGCGCCGCGCCACCTCGCCGGCCGGGTGGAAGTTCCACTCGGTCGGCGCCAGCACGCGGCAGGCGCGCACCACCGGCACATCGGGCTCCAGCTCCACCTGGTGCACCAGCAGGCCGCGCGCCATCTCGACCCAGGCCAGGCCCTGGCCGTCGGCCGTGTGCAGCGCCCCATGGCGCAGCCAGCCGGCGCCCTGCCCCGGCCCGTCCGGCAGGCACAGCCGCACCAGTTCGGCCAGGCGGCTGCCCAGCAGGGCCCAGGGCGTGAGCGGCAGGCCGTCGTCGGCGCTGTGCAGGCGCGCCCAGGGGCCGGTGTGGGCGCAGGCGCCGTGCCACAGCGGCTGCATGGCAAATCCCGGCTTGAGCGCCAACGCTGCGGCCAGCGTGCGCAG
Source organism: Hydrogenophaga pseudoflava (assembly GCF_004353865.1). Lineage (NCBI taxonomy): Bacteria > Pseudomonadati > Pseudomonadota > Betaproteobacteria > Burkholderiales > Comamonadaceae > Hydrogenophaga > Hydrogenophaga pseudoflava. The sequence continues at coordinate 293,217 of NZ_CP037867.1, read as the reverse complement.
CTGGTCGTCCTGACCATGCGCGCGCAGGGCCCGCGCCATGTCGAGCGCGCGCCCGCTGTCAGCCTCGCGCGCGCCGCGCACCAGGGCCGGCAGCCAGCCGCCGTGGCGCGTGCCCCAGTCGAGCAGCCAGTCGGCGCCGCAGGCCTGCCAGGCGCGCAGCCAGGTGGTGGCCGGCATGTGCAGGCACTCGCGCTGGAGCCAGTCCAGCGCCTGCGGCCAGGGCTCGTCGCCTTTGGCCGCAGGCCGCAGCAGCGGGCAGGTTTGAAGCGCTTGCAGCGCGGCGCCCTGGGCATGGCCGTCGGCGGGGCCGAGCAGGCGCGGCCAGTCCAGGCCGATGCGGCGCACATGCTCCTGCGCAGTCTCTTGGCGCAGCCGCTGCGCGGCGTCACCGGGCATCGCCATGGCGCCGGGCCGCGCCGCCGCAATCGCGAGCTGGGCGCACAGCCGGTGCGCGTGGCTGCAGAGGTTGAACAGGCTGGCCAGCAGGCCCGGCAGCGCGGTGGCAGGCTGGCCCTGGCCGAGCCGCCCGGCCCAGTCGCGCCGGCTGCTGTGCAGCGCCTGCGCCAGCGGTGCGCCGGGGCGCACGCGCAGGCGGCCGGCCAGATCCAGCGCGGCACTCATGCCGGGGCTCCGGGCGCGCCGCGGCGGCCGGTGAAGAAGGCGCGGCGCGCGGGCACGGGCTCGGCGGCGGGCGCGGGCGTCGGCGCGGGTCGCAGCAGGGCCAGCGAGGCCTCGGCGGTGTCGACGGCCTGCGCCTGCGTGGCGAAGCCGCCCATGGGCGAGAACAGCGCGCAGGTCTCGTGGTAGCCCACGGCCGGGTCGTGCGCGCCGATGAACTCGAAGCGTTCGTTGCCGAAGCTGTGCACCGCCTTGCGCGCGACGCGGCCGCCGTGGCCTTCCACCGCCCGCGGCAGGCGCACCAGGCTCATGAACCAGGGGGTGATCAGCACGCCCTCGGCCACGGTCTGCCCGTCGTCGCCCCACTGGAAGCCGACGGCCTCGACGGACAGCGCCGGGTTGAGGATGGGCACGCCCTGCATGCGCTCGGTCTGCACGAGGCGGTAGAACTGCACGAGGGTGGACACACGGTGTTCCATGGTCTCAGTCCGGCAGCAAGAGGAACTGTTCTGCATCGCAGTCGCAGTTGGGGCAGCGCCAGTGCGGCGGCAGCTCGGCGAACGGCGTGCCGGGCGGGATCTGCCACTGCGGGTCGCCAACCGCGGGGTCGTAGACCCACCAGCAGATCTTGCACTCCAGGCGCGAACCGGGCCGCAGCACCTCGCGGTTGCCGAGGTACGAGCCTTCAAAGCCCTGACCGTCGAAGCCGCTCATGATTGTTCGAGGTAGCCGAGCACGTCGCTCAGGCGCTCGTGCGAGTCGCGCAGGTCCTCCGGGGCCGCCATCGCGACCTCGGGCATGTCCACCACCTCGACCGTGTTGAGGATCACCTTGTCCATGGAGTTGTAGTACACCACGCGCCAGCAGTGCGGCAGGCGCGTGTTGGAGATGCGGCAGTTGCCGTAGCCGCGCGAGAGCAGCAGCACGCGGCCGGTGCCCAGCTGGTGGTCGAGGAAACCGATGTCTTCGGGCGTCACCGGCAGCAGCGTCAGGTTGATGACGTGCGAGGTGTGGCCCGGCTGCCAGCGCGCCACCTGGTCGCGCACCTCGTCGACCAGCAGGGGCGCATTCTGCACATTGGGCGGCAGCGGGCCGAGCCAGGGCCGGTACTCGCGCTCGGCGTCTTCCTCGGCCACCACCCGCAGCAGGGCCGGCACCGGTCCGACCTCGACCACGTCGTCGACCAGGGCGCCGTCGCTGAAGGTCATGAGGCGCCAGACGCCGGCGAACACCGACTCCTGGATGCGCACTTCCAGCGACGAGGACTCCTCGCGCACGATGGCGCTGGCCTCGCCCTCGCCCATCACCTGGTTGATCAGCTGCCGGTCTTCGGACGGCAGGGCCTGCAGGCTCACCTGCCCGCCCGCCCCGCCGTCGGCGGCCTGGTCGAGCAGCGCCAGCACCTGGACCAGGGCCTCGCGTGCGGCCGCGCGGCCGGCAATCTCCTCCGGCTCGGGCAGCATGGGCGCGCGGTAGGTGTCCATGTCCTTGGGCATGGGCAGGTAGTCGAGGTGCTCGTCCTCGGTCTGGGTGCCGGGGCCGAGGGCGACCACGGGGATGGGAAAGGCTTTCATCAGAGGCTCCTGGTGCGGCGGTGGGGCGTGGTCGGTGGGGTCAGTGGCAGCTGCTGCCGCCGGTCTGGCTGACGACAGGAATGCCGATGGTGGGCGGGCGCGAGGGCGGCATGGCCAGCGCGGCGGCCACGCCGGACAGGTACACGTCCCAGTCCTGCATGCCGGCGATCGCGGTCACGTACTGGCCGTCGCGGAAGAACAGCAGCGTGGGCCAGCGCTGCGAGCCGTAGCGCTTGGCCACCGCGTCCTCGTTGTCGCGCGGCACCACGGCCACAGCGAAGCGGTTCGGGAAGGACTTCATCAGCTCGGGCAGCACCGCCGCCACGTCCACGCCTTCGGGAAAACGCACCGGGTCGCCGGCCAGCAGCACGACGCGGTCGCCGCCACCGGCGGTCCATTCGGCCACGCTGGTCTCGTCGACCCAGGTGGCACCGAACTCGCGCGCGAGGCGCTGGACCAGGGGGGCGTGGGCTTCTGTGGTTTCAATCATGGTGTCTCCTTGTGTTCAGGCGCCGGTCAGGGCGCGCATTTGTTCCGGGCTCATCTGCGACGGCAGGGCGAAGCCCGCGTCTTCCTGCGCCTCCAGACCCTGCATGGCACCGAGCACCAGGTCCAGCGCCGCGTTCACCTCGGTCGCGCGGTCGGTATCGATGCGCTCGCGCGCGTCGTCGAGGAAGACCAGCAGCCAATCGCCGCTGGAGACCTCGCCGACCAGGGCGGTGTTGATGCGGCGGCGCTCGCCGCGGCCTTCGCACAAGGCGAAGCGGCCATCGGCCTCGACCACCTGCATGGGGATGCCGATGCACATGGTTCAGACCTCGGCCTTCGGCATGAAGCGGTCGTCGCCGATGCGGCAGGCTTCTTCCGCTGCGGGCCTTTGCGCCTCGTAGGCGGTCAGCGCCAGTTCGTCCAGCGTCACGGCCTCGCGCGGGGCCAGCGGCGTGCGGCGTTCCACCGGCCGGGCGCCCCAGCGTTCCAGCTCGGCCACACCCAGCGCCAGCGCCGTTTCCATCGCGGCCTTGACGACCGGGCGCAGGCTGCCGCCGTAGTCCTCCAGCTCCTGCGGCTGGCAGCCGATCAGCAGCACCTGCTGCGGGTACTTGCCGGTCAGCGTGGCCAGCGAGAGCACCTCCTGGAAGCCGGTCTGGTGCAGGCTCATCTTCTTGGCGCCCATGAAGCGCGGCACCTCGTCGTCGCGCACCTCCTTCAGCGTGCCGGGTTCCAGGCCGTAGTCGATGGCGTCGAAGATCAGCAGCGCATCGGCCTCCTGCACGTGCTGGATCAGGTACAGCCCCTGGGTGCCGCCGTCGATGAGCTGCACGTGGTCGGCGAACTCCCAGCGGCGCTGCAGCGCTTCGATGCAGCGCACGCCAAAGCCTTCGTCGGCCCAGAGCAGGTTGCCGATGCCCAGCACGACGATGCTGGCCGGTGGGGTGTCACCCCCGGGGTGACAGGTGGATTCGGTCGGAGTGGTGCGCATGGCAGGCAAACCTGTGTGAAGTCAGCGGGGGAAAGGGGACGTGGCCGAACCCGAGGACAGGCGCTTCCAGGCGTGGAAGCTGTCCCAGGCGGCCTGCTGCGCGAGCCAGAAGCCGGCGTCGATGCCGAACTGGCGAGCGCAACGGATCGCGGTGTCGGGCGACATCGCCCGCTGGCCGTGCACCAGCTCGTGCAGGCGCCGGCGCGAGAGGCCCAGCAGCCGGGCCGCCTCGCTCTGGTTGAGCGAGAGCGGCGCCAGGCAGGTGCGCGCCAGCAGCCGCCCCGGGTGCAGCGGTGCACGCACCGGCACACCGCGCGGGGGGATCGACCAGCTGACGGCAGCTTTCTTCACGACATCAGTCCTTGAAGGTGCGGCGACCGGAAATCATGGTCGACACGATGGACTGGCGGCCCATGATGTCCTCGCGGATCGCGGCGTAGACGTGCAGGGTGATGAACATGATCATGGCCCACATGCCCAGGCGGTGCCAGGTGTGCACGTCCTGGCTCTGGCCGAACAGCGGAATGACCCAGCCGAACATCGTGTCCTGCCACGAGCCCACGCCGGCGCCTTCGCTGTAGAGCGCGAAGCCGGTCAGGATCATGAAGACCATCAGCACCAGGAAGCCGGAGAACATGGCCAGCCGCGCCAGCGGGTTGTGGCCCACGTAGCGGCCGGGCCGCGGGATCAGGAAGGCGTACCACTTGAGCATGGTGAAAATCTCGCCCCAGTAGGCCTTCTGGAACAGCGGCACCCAGAACAGCTCGCGCGCATGGTGGTTGCCCACGATGGCCCAGTAGGCGCGGCCCAGCAGGCCGATGGCCAGGATGTAGCCGGCCGTGAAGTGCGCGAAACGGATGTAGCCCATCAGGTAGTTCGCGCTGGCCTCGCCGGGCATGGTCGGCAGCGGTTTGCCGATGAAGTAGCCGGTGAGGCACAGCACGGTGATGGCCGCGACGTTGACCCAGTGCCAGATGCGCACCGGGGCTTCGTACACATAGACCGACTTGGTGCTCTGGCCGTGCGAGACGGCGCTCTCGTCGATGCCGGTGACATCGGCCAGGCGCTGCTGCGCCAGTTCTTGTGCAGACAGGGAGGACATGGTGATCTCCTGTGCGAAGAGGTAGCGGTCAGGCGACCAGCTGGCCGAACAAGTAGAGCCCGGCGGCGCCGACAGCGGCACCCAGCCCGCCCAGCACAGCGCCACGGCGCTCGGCCAGCCAGCGCTGAATGGCCAGGCCGACCCCGACGCCGCTGATGTGCAGCACCGCGGTGGTCAGCATGAAGCCCGCGGCGTAGCCCGCGAAGCCGGTTTCGGGCGTTTCGGCGCCGTGGGCCAGGCCGTGCAGCGACGAGGCTGCGGCGATCAGCCCCAGGCCCAGCACCACCGGCATCGCCCGCTGGGCGACGATCAGCATCAGGCCGAACAGCACCACGCTCAAAGAGATGGCGTGCTCCAGGTACGGCACGGTGACTCCGGCCGCGCCCAGCGCCGCACTGATGACCAGCGCGAGCAGGAAGGTGGCCGGCCCTTGCCAGGCCTTGCCCTGCGGCAGGGCAGACACCGACCAGACGCCCACGGCCACCATGGCCAGCAGGTGGTCCAGGCCGAAGGGGTGGACCAGGCCTTCCATCAGGCTGTGGGTGCCGTGGCCGGTGTGGGCCTGGGCGGCGCCGGCCAGACCGGCCAGCAGCGCTGCGGCGGTGGCGCGGCGGATGGTTTTCGATTGCATGTGTTTCTCCTCGTTGTTCCGTGGGTTCAGCGCACCGTGACCTTGGCCATCTCCTGGCCGTCCGGGCTCATCACGTGGGTGGAGCAGGCCAGGCAGGGGTCGAAGCTGTGCAGGGTGCGCAGGATCTCCAGCGGCTGCTCGGGGTTGACCATGGGCGTGTTCATCAGCGAGGCCTCGAAGGCGCCGATCTGGCCCTTTGCGTCGCGCGGCGAACCGTTCCAGGTGGTGGGCACCACGCACTGGTAGTTCTCGATCTTCCCGTCCTTGATCTTGATCCAGTGGCCCAGCATGCCGCGCGGCGCGGCCACCGTGCCCACGCCCTTGGCCTCCTTGGGCCAGGTGGCGGGGTCCCACTTCTCGACGTTGGCGGTGGACGTGTCGCCGGCCTTGATGTTCTGCACCAGCTGGCGGAAGTCGTCCATCATCATCTCGGCGGCGTACTGGCTCTCCAGTGCGCGCGCCAGGGTGCGGCCGATGGTGGTGGGCAGCAGCTGCTTGGCGCTGTACTGCGTCTCCGGCAGGCCCAGGGCCTTGGGAATGGCGCTGTTGATGGCCACGGCCGACGCGTCCACCTGTTCCTTGACGCGCTGGCACCACTTGTTGCCCTTCATCGCGTGGGCGTAGCCCAGGATGTAGCGCGAGAGCGGGCCGACCTCGACCGCGTGGCCGCGCCAGCGCGGCGACTTGATCCACGAGTACTTGGCGGATTCGTCGAGCTGCTCGATCTTGGTGCGCGTGCCCTTGAAGTTCGGGCCCTCGGGCTTGTAGTTGGGCTCGGTGATGCCGTCCCAGGGGTGCAGGCCCTTGCTGTCGTTGCCGTAGGTGTACCAGCTGTGGGTCACAAACTCCTGCACCTGCTCTGGGTCGCGCGGGTCGATCTCGTGGATCTTGTCCCAGTTGCCGTCCAGGATCACGCCGCCGGGCAGCTGGTGCGTGCTGTGGTCGTAAGGCACCTTCTCGTAGGTGCCGTAGTCGGCCACGTTGGTGGCCGAGAGGCCGCCGCCGTAGAGCCAGCCGGCCTGCTTGTAGATGGTGCCGATGGCCAGCACGTCCGGGATGTAGACGTTGTTGTTGAACTCGATCATCTCCTTGATGCGGGCTTCAACGAAGTTCAGGCGCTCCATGTTGATGGGCGCGCCGGCGGCGCCGTCGCCGTCGAGGTTGATCGCGCAGGGCACGCCGCCGACCATGTAGTTCGGGTGCGGGTTCTTGCCGCCGAAGATGGTGTGCACCTTCACCCATTCCTTCTGCAGGTCCAGGGCTTCGAGGTAGTGGGTCACGGCCATCAGGTTGGCCTCGGCCGGCAACACATAGGCCTTGCTGCCCCAGTAGCCGTTGCTGAACGGGCCCAGCTGGCCGCTCTCCACGAACTTCTTCAGGCGGTTCTGCACGTCGCGGAAGTAGCCGGGCGAGGACAGCGGGTGCGAGGGCGAGACCAGCTGCTGCAGCTCGCTGGTCTTCTTCGGGTCGGCGTTCAGCGCCGAGACCACGTCGACCCAGTCCAGCGCATGCAGGTGGTAGAAGTGCACCGCGTGGTCGTGCACCTGCAGCGTCTTGGCCATCATCTCGCGGATCAGGTGGGCGTTCAGCGGGATCTTGATGCCCAGGGCGTCTTCCACCGCACGCACCGAGGTGAGCGCGTGGCAACCGGTGCAGACGCCGCAGATGCGCTCCACAAAGGCCCAGGCGTCGCGCGGGTCGCGGCCCTTGAGGATCACCTCCAGGCCGCGCCACATGGTGCCGGTGGAGACGGCGTTGCGGATGACGTTGTTGCTGTCGAGGTTGACCTCGCAGCGCATGTGGCCCTCGATGCGGGTCACCGGGTCGACCACCACGCGGCGGCCGGAGTTGTCGAGCTTGAAGCCCTGTGTTTCGTAAGCACCCATGTCGTGTTCTCCTGGCCTCAGGCGTGGTTCTTCGATTTCTCTTTGGACGTGTCGCGCGCCCGCTTGGCGACCGAGATCGCGGCGTGCGCGGCGACCGCAGCGCCCACCACCGCGGCGGCCTTGCCGCCGATCTCGTCGGCGTTGGCCTCGATGCCGAAGGCGTGGATGTCGGTCAAGCGGTCGTAGAACGAACCCTTGTCCCAGAAGCCGTCTTCCGAGCAGCCGATGCAGCCGTGGCCGGCCTTGATCGGGAAGCTCGTGCCCTCGTTCCACATCACGGTGGAGCAGGCGTTGTAGGTGGTCGGGCCCTTGCAGCCGACCTTGTAGAGGCAGTAGCCCTTGCGCGCAGACTCGTCGTCCCAGGCCTCGACGAACTGGCCGGCGTCGAAGTGCGGGCGGCGGTAGCACTTGTCGTGGATGCGCTGGCTGTAGAACATCTTCGGGCGGCCCTGGCGGTCCAGCTCGGGAATGCGGTCGAAGGTCAGCATGTAGGTGATCACGCCCGTCATCACCTCGGGGATGGGCGGGCAGCCCGGCACCTTGATGATGGGCTTGTCGGTGATGACCTTGTGGATCGGCGTGGCCTGGGTCGGGTTGGGCTTGGCGGCCTGCACGCAGCCCCAGCTGGCGCACGAACCCCAGGCGATGATGGCCTTGGCGTCCTTGGCGACGTGCTTGAGCTTGTCGATGAAGGGCTTGCCCGACTGGATGCAGAACATGCCGTCTTCGTTCAGCGGCGGGTTGCCTTCCACCGCCAGGATGTACTGACCCTTGTACTTGGTCATGATCTCTTCGAGGATGGCCTCGGCCTGGTGGCCGGCGGCGGCCATCAGGGTGTCGTCGTAGTCCAGGCTGATCATGGAGAGCACCACGTCCTTGGCCAGCGGGTGGGCCGAGCGGATGAAGGCTTCGGTGCAGCAGGTGCATTCCAGACCGTGCAGCCAGAGCACCGGGGTGCGCGGCTTGTTTTCCATCGCGTGGGCGATCTGAGGCACAAAGCTCGGTGCCAGCCCCAGCGAGGTGGCGGTGAGCGAGCAGTACTTCATGAAACTGCGGCGCGAAATGCCTTTGCGGCGCATGACCTCGTAAAAGGTTTCCATCGTGTGGTGTCTCCGTGGGCTGTGTGGGGCGGATCCGGGTCCCGCCCGCAAACGCTGGGAATGGGCAGGTGTGTGACCGTTCGCAATCCGCGGGCCACGATCGGGGCACCAAGGGAAAACACCGACACGGGCTTGTAAGCCGTTGTCAGGAAACAAATATTTTCAATGACCAACAGGCAGTCACTGCCATCCACCATTCAGGGGGTTCGAAGACTTTCCGTTTTCTGAAACAAAATGGAAATCAAACTTCCACTCAAAAATCCAGCCACCGTCCGCCGCACAGGCAAAAAAAAGCCGACCCGCAAGGGTCGGCTGATGGTTCGGTGCATCTCTTGGGACGCTGAAGGATTTGTTCTGATAGGACTGGGTTGTCTCCTCGGTCCCCCGCGGTCGCGGCGTCTGGCGCCGTTTGCGAGTGGCGGTACTGTAGCCGCCCGCACCAGACCCGTGCATACGGGCTTTCCCTTGGTGCCCGGAACCGGTGGCACAGGAAATGCAGCGCATCCCGTGTCGTTGGAAGAGGAAAACACCATGTCGCAAAACGATGCATTCGCCGCCGCCGCCCACCTGCATGTGTTGCTGCGCCGCAAGACCGGCCGCGTGACCGACACCGAGTGGATGGTGAACAACGTGGAATACGCGCAGGCGGTGGTGAGCTTTGCCCGCCAGCGGGCGCGCGAGGACGGCCTGGACGAACTGCTGCCCCTGGCCGAGCGGCTGGAGTCGCTGGTGATACCGGTGCGCCGGCCCAGCGCGCCGGTGTCGGCACCGGCGCCCCTGGCGGCGGCCAGCGACCCCAGCGCCCGCTACATCGGCCGCCTGAGGTAACAAGCCCCCACGCTCCGCCGCTGCCCGGGTCGCTGCCCCCCGAGGGGGCTGGGCCTGCCTTGGGGCGGCCCGGCGGCTGGCCCGTAGCCCCCACGCTCCGCCGCTGCGCGGGTCACTGCCCCGCCTCACGTCCCGGCGACGATCCAGCGCGCCGCTTTCTCCGCGATCATCAGCGTCGGGCTGTTGGTGTTGCCACTGGTGATGGTGGGCATCACGCCCGCGTCCACCACGCGCAGCCCGGCCACGCCGCGCACCCGCAGGTGGCTGTCGACCACGGCCATGGCATCGTCCTCGCGCCCCATCTTGGTCGTGCCCACCGGATGGAAGATGGTGCTGGCGATGTCGCCGGCCAGGCGGGCCAGCTCCTCGTCGCTCTGGTACTGCACACCGGGCTTGAACTCCTCGGGCCGGTACTTCGCCATCGCCGGCTGGCCGACGATGCGGCGCGTCACGCGCAGGCTGTCGGCCGCCACCTTCCGGTCGTCCTCCGTGGCGAGGTAGTTGGGCGCGATGGCCGGCGCGTCCTCGAAGCGCGGGCTCTTGATGCGCACATGGCCGCGGCTGCTGGGGTTGAGGTTGCAGACGCTGGCGGTGAACGCCGGGAAGCTGTGCAGCGGTTCGCCGAAGGCGTCGAGGCTGAGCGGCTGCACGTGGTATTCGAGATTGGCGTATGGCTGTGAAGGGTCGCTTCTCGTGAAGGCGCCGAGCTGGCTGGGCGACATGCTCATCGGCCCGCTGCGCTTGAGCGCGTACTCCAGGCCGATGGCCGCCTTGCCCCAGAGCGAGTTGGCCAGGGTGTTGAGCGTCTTGGCGCCGGTGACCTTGTAGACCGAGCGGATCTGCAGGTGGTCCTGCAGGTTTTCGCCCACGCCCGGCAGCTCGTGCAACGGCGTCACGCCTGCGGCCTGCAGCACCGCCGCCGGGCCGATGCCCGAGAGCTGCAGGATCTGCACCGAGCCGATGCTGCCGGCGCTGAGCACCACCTCGCGCGCGGCCGCCACGTGCACGCGCTGGCCGTGGCTCACCACGTCGGCGCCGGTGCAGCGCAGCGCGCCCGCCGCGTCCCGCTCCAGCCGCAGGCGCTCGACCTGGATCTGCGTCCACACCGTGAGGTTGGGCCGGTGCTGCACCGGCCGCAGAAAGGCCTTGCTCGCGTTCCAGCGCCAGCCGGCCTTCTGGTTCACCTCGAAATAGCCCACGCCCTCGTTGTCGCCGCGGTTGAAGTCGTCGGTGGCCGGGATGCCGGCCTGCTGCGCCGCCTGCGCAAACGCGTCGAGCACGTCCCAGCGCAGGCGCTGCTTCTCGATGCGCCACTCGCCCGAGCTGGCCACGCTGCGGTGGCCGTGCAGGGCGGCAAACGTGGCGTTGCCCTGGCCCTCGGTGTAGCGGTCGAGGCGGTGGTGGTCCTCGTGCGCCTTGAAGTCCGGCAGGCAGCGGTCCCAGCGCCAGTCGCTGTCACCCGTCAGCCGCGCCCACTGGTCGTAGTCGCGCGCCTGGCCGCGCATGTAGATCATCCCGTTGATGCTCGAACACCCGCCCAGCGTCTTGCCGCGCGGGTAGCGCAGCGTGCGGCCGTTCAGGCCCGGGTCGGCCTCGGTCTGGTAGAGCCAGTCGGTGCGCGGGTTGCCGATGCAATAGAGGTAGCCGACGGGAATGTGGATCCAGTGGTAGTCGTCCTTGCGCCCGGCCTCGATCAGCAGCACGCGCTTGGACGGGTCGGCCGAGAGCCGGTTGGCCAGCAGACAGCCGGCCGTGCCCGCGCCGACGATCACATAGTCAAAGGTGGCGGTGGCGTCGCTCATGCGCAAGGTCTCCTCGTTGTTCATTGGCCGGGCTCATGATGCAACCCGACGATTGCCAGGCACTTTGCCCGATTCGCCCACAGACTTCCAATGAAATGTGGCAAGGCCAGGTATAAGCTCGCCAAATAATGAACCCGCCGAACCGCCTGCCCGCCACCGACCCGCAGACCCTGCGCGCCTTTGTCGCCGTGGCGCGCGAGGGCAATGTCTCGCGCGCGGCGCAGCGCCTGCACCTGAGCCAGCCGGCGGTGAGCCTGCAGCTCAAGACCCTGGCCGAGGCCACCGGGCTGCAGCTGTTCACCCGCACGCCGCAGGGCATGGCGCTCACGCGCGACGGCGCCGCCCTGCTGCCGCTGGCCGACCGCGCACTCGCCGCCCTGTCGGACTTCGGCCAGGCCGCCGCCGCGCTGCACCAGACGGTGCGCGGCACGCTGCGCATCGGCACCATCCTCGACCCCGAGTTCACCCGCCTGGGCGCCTTCCTCAAACAGCTGGTGGAAAGCGCACCGCAGGTCCACACCGAACTGGGACAGGGCATGAGCGGCGACGTGCTGGCGCGCATCGCGCGCGGCGAACTGGACGTGGGCTTCTTCCTCGACCTGCCGGCCGACCCGCTGGGCCCGCCCTACCGGCTGCGCGCCCTGACCCGCTTCACCTACCGCGTGCTCGCGCCCGCCGGCTGGGGGCCGCAGGTCAAAGGCAAGGACTGGAAGGCCCTGGCCGCCCTGCCCTGGCTCGCCACGCCCCCGGCCAGCGCCCACCACCGGCTGCAGCGCCGCGTGTTCGGCCCCGGCTCGGTCACCGGCATCGAACCGCGCCGGGTGGCCCTGGTCGATCAGGAGGCGTCGATGCTGGATCTGGTCAAGAGCGGCGTCGGCCTGTCACTGGTGCGCGATGCGATCGCGATGCGCGAGGCGCAGGCGCACGGGCTGGTGGTGGCCGACCAGGTGGCGCTGGAATGCGATCTGAGCTTCCTCTGCCTGGCCGAGCGGGCGGGCGAACCGGTGATTGCGGCGGCGCTGGGGGCGCTGGACGCGGTGTGGGGGTGACGTCCTGAGACAGAATGTCCGTCTCATCAGGTACCGCTCGCCATGCTCACCCGCATCCACCACGCCGCCATCATCTGCTCCGACTACGAGCGCTCCAGGCGCTTCTACACCGAGGTCCTGGGCCTGACGGTCATCGCCGAACATTTCCGCGAAGCGCGCAACTCCTGGAAGCTGGACCTGGGCCTGCCCGACGGCTCGCAGGTGGAGCTGTTCTCCTTCCCCGGCGCGCCGCCGCGCCCGTCCTACCCCGAGGCGCAGGGTCTGCGGCACCTGGCGTTCGTGGTGGAGGACGTGCCGGCCTGCAAGGCGCGGCTGGAGTCGCTCGGCGTGACAGTGGAGCCGGTGCGGGTGGACGAATACACCGGCCGGCGCTTCACCTTTTTCAGCGACCCGGACGGCCTGCCGCTGGAGCTGTACGAGGCTTGAGGCGTATGAATCCAGCGCCGGGCCGCCCCAAGCTGGATTCGCACCCCCTCGGGGGGCAGCGACCCGCGCAGCGGCGGAGCGTGGGGGCCTAGTTCAGCTCCATGACTCTGGCCGGAAAGTCGTAGTTCTCGTCCAGCGCGCGCGCCGCCATCACCGGCAGCATGTGGGTGATGAACACCTCGCCCACCCAGCGGCGCACATCGGGGTCGGCCGGGTTGGTCTTGGCGTGCAGGGTGAAGGCGCAGAAGCGGGTGATGCCGATGTCCTCGGTCAGGCCCGGCGGCACGTGCGGTGCGTGCAGCTGGCCTTCGGGCAGGGCGTGGGTGGTTTCCAGCCGCCAGGCGCCGAGCATGCGGTCGAAGTGGCCCACCGTGCCCTTGCGCCAGATCTCGGCCACGTAGATGTTCCAGGCGCCGGGCTCCTCGGCGATGAAGCCCCAGTCGAATTCGTGCACGGCGTCCGGCTCGGTGTCGAACACGCCGACCTCGCGCGCGTCGTCGCGCATCGAGAACTCGGTGAACATCGCCCCCGGCCCGGTCGGGCGGTTGTCGATGAAGCGGTTGACCGCCACCGGGTCGGCCACGAACAGCGGCTCGGGTTCGCTCCAGGCGCGTTTGGCGCGGTTGAGCAGGCGCGCGGTGGCGTCCACGCTCTTCTGCGCGTTGATGATCCAGTCCATGAAGGTCTTGCGGCCTTCGGGTGTGGACAGCTGCTCGACCGCCTGGTCGAAGGCGGCGTCGTCCTTGAGGTGGCCGTCCTCGCGCAGGCGCAGCACGATGTCCAGCAGCGAGTTGCGGGTGATGTGCTCCAGCGTGTAGGCCAGGTCGCCGCCAGGGTAGTCGGTCATGGTGCGGCGGATCCAGTCCATTGTCGCCTCGTGCGACAGGCCCTGCGGCGCGCGCGGCAGGTCGTTGAAGAGGGCGCGCAGCACGCGCACCGTGTCCAGATCGCTGGCCATGTCGGTCCCGGTGTCAGAAAGAGAAGAGAAAGCCCGGGCCGGCGCGCCGCAGCGGCGAACCAACCCCAGTGGACAGCATAGTCCCGCCCCCCCGGGGTTGAATACCCGGAAAAGTCACGTGTTTGCGGTTCAAATGCAGGCCATGAACGCAGTGACCCCTTCCCTCTACCGCATCCTTTTTGTCTGCATGGGCAACATCTGCCGCAGCCCCACCGCCCACGGCGTGTTCGAGGCCAAGGTGCGCGAGGCCGGCCTGACCGAGCGCGTCGAGGTCGACTCGGCCGGCACGCACAACTACCACGTGGGCGCGCCGCCCGACCACCGCAGCCAGGCCCACGCGCTGCGGCGCGGCTACGACCTCTCGAACCAGCGCGCGCGCCAGCTCACCGCGGACGACTTCGAGGCCTTCGACCTGGTTCTGGTGATGGACTGGGAGAACCAGGTGGCGGCCGAGCGGCTGTGCCCGCCCCGGCACATCCGCAAGCTGCGCCGTTTTGCCGAGTTCTGCGAGCGGCACGACAGCCCCATCGTGCCCGACCCGTACCAGGGTGGACCGGACGGTTTCGAGCACGTGCTCGACCTGGTGGAGGACGGCAGCGAGGGGCTGCTGGCGCATGTGCGCGGGCAGCTGGGACTCGGAACGGACTGAACCAGCCGCTCAGCCCGGCGCCAGCGCCTGCCGCACCAGCGCCTCCAGGTCCGCGTCGGCCCGGAAACCCGCGGCCTCGGCGCGGGGCGTGAGCAGCGGCGGGAAGCGCCCGAACAGGGCTTCGATGCGCTCGTCGGGTGCCCAGCGCACCAAGTCGGCGGCGGGCGTGCCGTGCACCCGACCGACCACCCGCGCCAGATCGGCCATGGCAAAGCGCAGGGTGGGCAGGGTCAGCACGCGGTGGCCCCCGCTGGTGGCCACGTCGAACATGGCCGCGTGCAGCAGCTGGCGGACCACGCAGGGCAGCGAGGAGGCCCAGGTGGTGGCACCGGGCGTGGTGGGACAGGTGAAGGCGCGGCCCGCCGCCAGCTCGCGGATGAGGTCGCTGAGGAAGGCCGAGAGCTGACCGGTGCGCGCGGGCGGGCGCGCCAGCACGCCCGGGATGCGCACGGCCCGGCCATCGACCCAGCCGCGCCGGCTGAAGTCGTCCACCCACAGCTCGCCGATGCGCTTCTGGGTGCCGTAGGTCATCTGCGGGCGGGTGGGCGTGTCGTCGTCCACCAGCGCGGGCAGGTGGCCGAACACCGCGATGGAGCTGGCGAACACGAACACCGGCGCGCGATGGCCGGCGGCCACCTGCTGCTGGCCGTACTCCAGCAGGGTCTGCGTGGCCTCCAGGTTCACGCGGCGCGAGAGCGGGTAGTCCTGTTCGGCCGTGCCACCGGGGATGCTGGCGAGGTGGAACAGCGCATCGATGGGCGGCCCGCCGTTCAGGGCGCCGCGCAGCCAGTCCGCGTCGCCCATGTCGCCTTCGCAGTGCCGCACGCCGTCCGGCGGCTGGCCTTCGAGCGCCAGGTCCAGCAGCGTGAGCCGGGTGACGGACCGGTCGCCCAGCCGGCGGCCGGGCAGCAGGCGCTGCGCCAGCGCCCGCCCCAGAAACCCCGCCGCACCGGTGATCAGCACATGCATGCGCGGGCCTCCGTCACGCCGGCACCACGCGCTGGTCGATGACGCCGAAGGGGCCGGGCCGGCCGTCCTCGAACAGCGCCTGCATGCGCACGCGGTCGCCGAACTTCATGAAGCCGGTGCGGATCTCGCCCTGGTCGATCTTCTCGATCACGCGGCGCTCGGCGATGCAGGCCGAGCCCGCCGCACGTGCCACGTTGCTCACGGTGCCCGAGCCGACGATGCAGCCGGCGGTGAGGCGGCGCGTGCGGGCGGCGTGCGCGACGAGCTGGCCGAAGTGGAAGTTCATCTCGCCGCCGTGCGGTTCGCCAAAGCGCTCGCCGTTCCACTGCACCTGCAGCCGCATCTGCACCCGGCCGTCGCGCCAGGCGCTGCCCAGCTCGTCGGGTGTGACGGCCACCGGCGCGAAGGCGGTGGATGGCTTGGCCTGCAGGAAGCCGAAGCCGGTCTTCATCTCGTGCGGGCCCAGAGCGCGCAGGCTCCAGTCGTTGATCTGCACCACCAGGCGCACGCAGGCCAGCGCGGCCTCGGGCGAGGTGCCCATCGGCACCGGCCCGGTGACCACACCGAACTCGCCCTCGAAGTCGATGCCGTCGGCCTCGCTGGGCAGGGGCACGTCGTCGTGCGGGCCCAGGAAGTCGTCGCTGGCGCCCTGGTACATCACCGGCACGCTGTCGAACAGCGGGATGGGCGGCGAGTTGAAGGCTTCCTCCATCAGGCGGCCGTGGTTCAGGAAGGCCGAGCCGTCGAGCCACTGCGGGCTGCGGGGCAGCGGTGCGCCGCAAGCCGCCGGGTCGAACGGCAGCACGCCGGCGGCGGTGCCGGCGTTGAGCGATTCGTACAGCTCGGTCAGCGGCAGCGCCACGGCGTCCCAGCGCTGCAGGGCGTCGAGCAGGCTGTTGGCCACGGGGGCGGCGTGCACCGCGCGGGTCTGGTCACGGGAGACGAGCAGCAGGCGGCCGTCGCGCAGGGAAGCGAATTTCATGGAAGGTCCTTCAACACCATCAGGCCAGTGCCTCGGCAATGGCCGGGTCGTAGACGCCGTCGATCAGCACGAACAGCATGCGGCAGGGCTTGCCCGAGCGGTTGGCCCAGGCGTGGTTGGTGCCGCGCTGCACGACCACGCTGCCGGGTTTGAGCTGCACCTCGCCCTCGTCGAGCACCAGGGTCATCTCGCCCTCGATGACGACGCCGTAGTCCACGCTCTCGGTGCGGTGCATCAGCGGGTGCGGCGAGTGGGCCTTCACCGTCGAGGCCTTCTCGTCGCCGATCTGGGCGAAGGCGTCCTTCATCTTGCCGGCGCCCTGCGACAGGAACTCGGCCGTGTCGGGCGGGATGTCGACGAAGCGCATGCGCGTGCCGTTCTTGGGTGGCGGCAGCATCAGCGGGCCGAGCGTCGGGTCGGCGCCGTTGTCCACCGGGGCCGGGGTGGCGGCGGTGCTCCACACCTCGTGGAACACCGTGCCGGGGATGGCGGCGATCTCGACCACGGTGGGCAGCGGGCCGCTGCTCGCAACGATGGCCTTGCCATCGGCGCTGTGACCGGTGACGACGCGGTGGATGGGGGGAAAGCTCATGGCGGTTCGGTCCTCAATCAAAAATGGCGACGGCGCGCGTCCAGCCCGCGCTGGCACCTCGGATCTTGTGCGGGAAGCAGCTGATGGTGAAGCCCGTGGCCGGGATGGCTTCGAGGTTGTGCAGCTTTTCGAGGTGGCAGTAGCCGATGTCGCGGCCGGCCTTGTGGCCTTCCCAGATCAGGGCCTTGTTGCCGGTCTCGGCGACGCGCTTCGCGGTGTACGAGAAGGGCGCGTCCCAGCTCCAGGCGTCGGTGCCGGTCAGGCGCACGCCGCGTTCGAGCAGGTACATCGTGGCCTCGTAGCCCATGCCGCAGCCCGCGCCCACGTAGTCGTTGTGGCCGTAGCGGCTGCCGGCGCGCGTGTTGACCACCACGATGTCCAGCGGCTCCAGCGTGTGGCCAACACGTTTCAGCTCGGCCTCGACGTCGGCCGCGGTGGCCACGTAGCCGTCGGGGAAGTGGCGGAAGTCCAGCTTCACACCCGGCTGGAAGCACCATTCCAGCGGCACCTGGTCGATGGTGATGCTGGGCCGGCTGCCGCCGTTCTTGGCGTCCTGCGTGGAATGGAAGTGCCAGGGCGCGTCCAGGTGGGTGCCGTTGTGCGTGGTCAGCGTCACCCACTCGGCGGCCGCGGCCTCGCCGTCGGGGTAATCCTCGGGCTGGGTGCCCGGGATCATGGCCATGAACTCGGGCAGCGTGTCCTGGTGCTTCTGGTAGGTGATCTTGGGCGCCAGCGGCGGCGGGTCGGAGAGCACGTCGTTCTCCAGGTAGATGGAGAGGTCGACGAAGCGGCGCTGCGGTTTCATGCCGGCTCCTGGGCCAGGGAAGAAGGTGCATGCCCCGGCAGGCGGGACATGCACAAGACGGCCAGGCTGCCGATCAGCAGCGCCGCCAGACCCAGACTGCCGTAGCCGGCGGTCTTGACCAGGGTGCCGCCCAGCACCGGGCCGATGGCCGCGCCCACCATCAGCATGGCGGGCGTGGCGGCCATGGCGCGGCCGCTGGGTTCGAGCCGGGCCATCAGGCCGAAGGCGAAGGTGTGGGTGAAGATCATCACCGCGGCGAACACCGAGGCCGCCGCGGCGTAGGCGTAGAAGCCGGGCGCCATCATGATGGTCGCTGCCAGCAGCGCCTGCAGCACCGGCCCCACCATCAGCACGCTGCGCGCGCTCCAGCGCTTCTCGAAGAAGGCGGCCAGCGCCGCCGGCAGCAGGTTGACGAAGCCCAGCACCACCAGCACGCCGGTGATGGCGTTCAGGCTGAAGCCGCGGTCGTTGCCGACGCGCTCAAGGAAGCTGAAGGTCATGGACTGCACCAGGGCCATGGCGCTGATGCCCAGGATGCCGAACCACACGGCGCGCGGGATGGCGGCCACCGGCGCGCCCTGGCGGTCCGTCGCTTCGCGCTCGGGGTCGGGGAAACCGATGGCGCAGACCAGCGCGGCCAGCAGCATCACCCCGCCGAAGATGGCGAACAGCATGTAGCCGCCGGCCGCGGCGATGGCCTTGGGCGAGGTGCCCAGGAACAGCACCGCGAACACGCCCAGGCCCACGCCCACGATGGCGAACTTCAGGTGCGGGTTGGCGCTGCGGGCGATGGTGCCGTGCGTGGCGCTCAGCGCCGCACCCGCGGCCAGCCCCCCAGCCGCGTGCAGCACGGCCATGGTGGTGACGTCCAGCGGCTGCGACAGCACGCCGAAGCAGGTGGCGGCGATGGCGTAGCCGCCGGCGGCCACCCAGCGCCCCTTGACGCGCTGGAAGCGCGAGGCCAGGAAGACGCTGGAGAGCACGGCGCCGATCAGGAACAGCGTGACCAGACCGCCGGCCTGCTGCGGGTCGAGCCTGTAGTGCTGGATCAGGGTGCCGACCCAGACCGGCAGCGCGACGAGGTCGACCATGCCGGCGCAGTGCGCGACGATGAGGGCCACATGGCCGAAGGTGCTGGTGGAGCGGGTGTTCATGGGGGCCTTTGAGTCAGATGGGTTGGGCCAGCGCCATCAGCGAGTCGCGCATGATGCGGCCGTGCTCTTCCTTGTCGCCACCGGCGACCTCGATCTCGCCCAGGCGGGCCGAGTTCTGCACCACCATGCGGCAGCGCTCCCAGCGCCGGTTTTCGAACGCCGCCAGGGCCTGGTCCACCGCGGTCGCGCGCGCCAGCTCCTCGGCCAGCACCAGCGCGTCCTCAATGCCGATGCAGGCGCCCGAGGCCAGGTGCGGCGTGGTCGCGTGCACCGTGTCGCCGATCAGCACCACGCGGCCGCTGAACCAGGGTCGCGGCATCAGCAGGCCTTCGAGCGGGCGGTAGACGATCTGCGAATCCGGGCCGATCTGGTCGCGGATGGCCTGCAGCGCGGGCGCCGGAAAGTCGGCCAGCAGGCCGCGCAGGTGGTCCGCGAACGTGGCCGGATCGACGTGTTCGTTGGTAGGGCGCGGCTCGGTGACGAAGAGGTACATCTCGGTCTTCGAGACCGGGTTCACGCCGGGCTTGATGCGCGGCCCCATCCACATGACGCAGGTCTCGATCTCGGCCGGCCGCGGCAGCACGGCGCGCCAGACGGCCTGGCCGCTGTACTGCGGCTTGGGAGCCTGCGGAAACACCGCCTCGCGCACCTTGGAGTACAGGCCGTCGGCGCCGATGACCAGGTCGTAGCGCCGGCGGCTGCCGTCGGTGAACGCCACCTCCACGCCCTCCGCGTCCTGTTCGATGGACGTGAAGGTGCAGCCCAGGCGCACCTTCGTGCCGCTGGCGCGGGTGGCCTCGGCCAGGATGCGCGCGAGCACCGGCCGCATGATGGCGCCGCCGCCCGGAACGTCGGGGCCGGCGATGCGCGGCGTGGGCAGCTCGGCCACCTTGGGGCCGTGGGGCAGGCACAGCTGCACGCCGTCGGCGGCGTTGCCCTGCGCCAGGAAGGCGTCCAGGATGCCCAGGGTGCGGAAGGCGCGCAGCGTGGCGCCGCCCAGGCTGATGCCGGCACCGTAGCTGCGCCAGCCGGGGTCGATCTCGACCAGGTCGACCTCGGCGCCCTGCTGGCGCAGCTGGATGGCGGCGGCCATGCCGGAGAAGCCGCCGCCGATGATGAGGATGCGGGATGCCGAGCGGGTCATGTGGGTGTCTCCAGGGGGTGTTGGGGAGCGAGGTGGACCTCGCCGTTGTTGTGGATCAGCAGGGGAACGGGGGTGAGCGATTCGCCCAGGCAGGGCCCGAGCGTGCACAGGCCGGTGGCGATGTCGAACTGCGCGCCGTGGGCGGCGCAGACGATGTGCTGGCCGGTGCCGTCGAGGTAGGCGTCCTTGCGCCAGGCCATGGGCGTGTCGTGGTGGGGGCAGGCGTCGCGGTAGGCGAACAGCCGCCTCCCCTGGCGCACCACGAGCACCGTGTCCTGCCCCACCTGGTGCGGGTCAAAACCCCGGGAAGCGCCGTCGGGCAACTGGTCGATGTGACACAGCCTCATGGTCGGCAGCCTTCAGTGCGCGGGCGCGCCGGGCGGCGGGCCGGACGGTGCCCACTTCTCCCGGTGCTGGAACAGGAACAGCTGCGAGGCGTCGGCGCCCATGGGCACCTCGCGGGGCGACCAACGCTCGTCGTGCTGGTCCATGTCGGCGTCGTACTCGACATGGCAGCCCAGCGGCGAGTTGAAGTACCAGAACCAGTTGCTGCCGAACTTGTGGCGCCCCGGGCCCCAGAAGCTCTGGTAGCCCTTTTCCACGAAGCGCGCGCCCGCCAGCATCAGCTCGGTGGGGCCGCCCATGTGGAAGGTGAAGTGCTCGCAGCCTTTCATGAAGGGCGGCGTCTGGATCATGAAGAGGCTGTGGTGCTCGTGCGTGCCGGCGGGCCGCAGGAAGGGGCCGACGCCGGTGAAGCGGTCGGTGCAGACGAAGCCCAGCCGGCGGTAGAAGGCCTCGGCCTTCGCGGTGTCGGGCACGAAGTACACGACGTGCGAGAGCGAGCGCGGCAGGGCCGGCGCGTTCTGGTCCACCGCGACCGTGTTCGCCGGGCGCTGGACCGGCGCGCCCGGCGCGTTCACCGCCTCGGCCGGCAGGTCCAGCGGGCGGCGCACGCTGACCTGGAAGGCCAGCGCGAAGTCCATGTCGTCGTGCGATCGCACCACGCCATGCTCGTGCGTCACCGTGCGGTCCTTGGACAGCTCCGCAGCAATCACGTCCAGTGTGGCGGCGTCGGCCACACCGTAGACCGTTTCCCGCAGCATGCTGGCGGTGCCCAGGCCGGGCGGCAGCGTGGCGTCGTCCTTCGCGCGGAGCACGACGGCGGTGCCGTCGAGCGCTTCGAAGCGGTCGCCGCCCGCGTCGCGCAGGCCGTAGTCGATGAGGTACTGGCTACAGGCGGCGAGGTCGTCCACGCCAAAGACCAGGGCGTCGAGTCCGATGATGTTCATGTGAGGTTCCCTACTGTTGTGGTGTTTCAGGCGGCCGCGCGGCCGCCCAGGGTTTGGGCCACCCAGTCGGCGATGTAGTGGCCGGCGTTGATGCTGTTGTCGAAGCTGGCGTGCTGCACGCCGCCTTCGCGGTCGGTGAAGATCTTGAGTTCGCGCTTGGGGCTGTTGACGAGCTGTTCGTAGGTGCGGTGCGCCCACTTGAGCGGGATCTGCGAGTCGCGCTCGCCGTGCGTCACCAGGAACGGCACCTTGATCTTCTCGACCACGCCGTCCAGGTGCACGTCCTCGGCGATGCGCATGAAGTCGTCGATGTCCTTGGCGCCCCAGACCCAGCACACGTGGGCCCAGTAGTGCGGCACGGGGAAGTCGCCTTCCTTCTCCAGCCGGCGCTTCTGCACGTCGCGCCAGTCGTGGTTGGCGCCCCAGGCCACGCCGCAGGCAAAGCGCGGCTCCATCGCCACCACGCGCGGGCAGTAGTAGCCGCCCAGCGAGACGCCCTCGCAGCCGATGCGTTTCGGGTCCACCTGCGGGTGCTGCTCCAGCCAGTCGACCACGCGGCTGGCCCAGTGTTCGGCGTCGTAGCGCGCGGTCAGGCCCTGCAGACGCAGGGCTTCGCCGGTGCCGGGCTGGTCGACCATCAGCGAGGACACGCCGCGCTTGGACAGCCAGGCTGGCAGGCCGACCAGGTATTTCATCTCCTTGGTGGAGTCCAGACCGTTGAGCTGCACCAGCAGCGGTGCGCGCTCGCCGGGCCGCAGGCCTTCGGCCGGGAAGTACAGGGCAGAGATGTGCGAACCCTCGTAGGGGATCTCGACGCGCTGGACGCGGTCGCGCATCAGGCTGGCGCCCTTGTGGAACAGCGCCAGCTCGCGCCGGTAGAGGGCCAGGCGGCCGGGGGCATCGTGCGCCTGCAGACGCTCGGCCGTGATCAGGTAGGCGGACGCGCGGCGGTACTTTTCGCCGGCAGAGAACAGGCGGCCCTTGGCCTCGTCTTCGGCGGCCAGTTCGCAGAGCCGGTCAGCCATGCTCACCCAGGTCTCGCGGAAAGCCTGGGTGCCGGCGGCGTCGGGAGCTTTGGCGGCCTCCTGCAAAGGCCCGCACATGGTTTCGATCTCGCCCATGCGCGCGCCCATCTCGATGGCCAGGTTGACGGAAAGGTTCCAGACGTAGTTGGTGGGGAAGTACTTGAACATGGGATCAGTGGGCCGGGAGGGGGTTGGAAAGGGATGGGGCCGCGGCGACGCGCACAGGCGCGGGCCGCAGCAGGAAGTGCGCGAGCGCGGGCAGCAGCACGAGGGCGCCGAGCATGTTCCAGAGGAACATGAAGGCCAGCAGCAGGCCCATGTCGGCCTGGAACTTGATGGGCGAGGCCACCCAGGTGATCACGCCCACGGCCAGCGTGACGCCGGTGAGCATCACGACCTTGCCGGTGAACAGCAGGGCGCGGTAGTAGGCGTCCGACAGGCTCTTGCCTTCGCGCAGCTGGGCCAGGGTGATGGACAGGATGTAGAGCGCGTAGTCGACGCCGATGCCCACACCCAGCGCGATCACCGGCAACGTGGCCACCTTCACGCCCATGCCCAGCGCCACCATCAGCGCCTCGGCCAGGAACGAGGTCACCACCAGCGGCAGCACCGCCACCACCACTGCGCGCCAGGAGCGGAAGGTGATGAAGCACAGCAGCACCACGGCGCCGTAGACCATCAGCAGCATGGTGCGCCAGGCGTCCTTGACGACGATGTTGGTCGCGGCCTCGATGCCGGCCGAACCGGCGGCCAGCAGAAACTGCGTGTCGGCCGTGTTGTTCACCTGGGCGAAGGCCTCGACGTGGCCCACCACGCGGCTCAGCGTGTCGGCCTTGTGGTCGCGCAGGTAGACGTAGACCGTCAGCAGGCCGCAGGCGTCGTTGTAGAGGCCGCGCGGCGCGCTGGCCGTGACGGTGTTGAGCATGTCCTGGTTGGGCAGGAACTCGTACCAGCGCGGGTGGCCTTCGTTCAGGCCCGAGAGCACGCGGCGGTTGAGCAGCGCCAGGGTGTTGGTGCTCTCCACGCCGTCGATCTGGCGCAGTTCCCACTCCAGCGCGTCCACCTTGTTGAGCGTGTCGTAGGCCGAACACTGGCCCTCGGGTGTCTTCACCATCACGGCCAGCACGTCGCTGCCGGCGCCGTAGGCGGCGTTCATGAAGGCCACGTCGCGGTTGTAGCGGCTGTCGGCCCGCAGCTCGGGCGCGCCGGGGTCGAGGTCGCCGATCTTGAGCTGGGTGCTGGCGGCGAAGCCGCCCACGCCCATCAGCAAGCCGGCCACCACCGCCACCGTGGCCCAGGGGCGTTGCGTGAAGCGGTCGAGGAAGGCCCACATCGGGTGTTTGGCCGCGCCGGTGTCGTCGGCCTGCTCGGCGCGCAGGCTGCGCGCGGCGGCCTTGGCGCTCACGCCGGTGTAGCTCAGCCCGATGGGCAGCAGGATCAGGTTGGTGAAGATCAGCACCGCCACGCCGATGGAGGCTGCAACTGCCAGCTCGCGGATCACCTGGATGTCGATCACCAGCAGCACCGCAAAGCCCACGGCGTCGGCCAGCAGCGCCGTGAGCCCGGCCAGGAACAGGCGGCGGAAGGTGAAGCGCGCGGCCACCAGCTTGGGCAGGCCGCGGCCCACGTCCTGCATGATGCCGTTCATCTTCTGCGCGCCGTGGCTCATGCCGATGGCGAACACCAGGAAGGGCACGAGGATGGAGTACGGGTCCAGCGCGTAGCCCAGCAGCGGCAGCAGGCCCAGCTGCCAGACCACCGCGATCAGCGAGGCCAGCACCACCAGCAGCGTGGAGCGCACGCAGCGCGTGTACCAGAACACCATGGCGGTGGCGATGGCCACGGCGATGGCGAAGAACACCAGCACCGCCTTCACGCCGTCGATCAGGTCGCCCACGATCTTGGCGAAACCGGTGATGTGCACGCGCACGCCTTCGGCCTCGTACTTGGTGCGCAGCGCGTCGAGCTGGCCCGAGAGCCGCGCGTAGTCGATGGCCCGGCCCTCGGCGTCTTTGGCCAGCAGCGGCACGAAGATCACCGACGACTGCGCGTCGCGCGCCACGGTCTGCCCGATCTCGCCCGAGCGCGCCACGTTGGCGGCCAGCTGTTGCAGCTTGGCGGGCGAACCGTCGAAGCCATCGGGGATCACCGGACCGCCCTCCAGGCCGTCCTCCGTCACACCCACCCAGCGCGTGCTCGGCGTCCAGAGCGACTTCATGCGCGCACGGTCCACACCGGGCAGCAGGAACACCTCGTCGGAGAGGCGGCGCAGGGTGTCGAGGTACTGCGCGTCGTAAATGCCGCCTTCGGGCTGCGCCACGGCGATGCGCACCGCGTTGCCCAGGCCGCTCAGCTCGGCCTGGTACCTCAAGAAGTTCTGGATGTAGGGGTGGCTGGTGGGGATGGTCTTCTCGAAGCTGGCGTTGAGCTGCAGGCGCGTGGCCTGCCAGCCCAGCAGCAGCGTGACCAGCGCGCACAGCAGCAGCACGATGGCGCGGTGGTTGAACAGTGCGCGCTCGATCAGCGAGCCCGAGCGGGGATCGAATGCAGAGGTGCTCATTGCAGCGCTCCTGCATCAACAGGCACCACGCCGGCCACGCCCAGCGTGAGCAGCGGTCCGCCCTGCAACGGCAGCAGCGCCGCGGGCATGGGCACCGGGGGTGCCTTCAGCGGCACCAGCGCGTCGCCATGCAGGCGCAGCACCACGCCGGCCTGGCTGGCGAGCAGCAGCCCGCCGTCGGCCGCGGTGGCCATGGCGGTGATGGTCGCCGGCACCGGCGAGGCCAGCGGGGTCCACTGGGCGCCACCATCGGTGGAGCGCCACACGTTGCCGCGCAGGCCCGCCAGCACGGTCTGGCCGTCGGCTCGCAGCTCGCCGGTGAACCAGCTGCCTTGGTAGGGGGAGTTCATGGTCTGAAAGGTCTGGCCGCCGTCGGTGGAGCGGGCCAGCAGGCCCTGCTCGCCAGCCAGCAGCAGGGTGTCGCCCGCGCGCCGCGCCACGTACCAGTGCAGGGCCTTGGGGTTGGGCAGGCGGTCCATCCAGGGCGTCCAGCGCTCGCCGCCGTCGTCGCTGTAGAAGGCCAGCCCGTAGGCGCCCACGGCGAGCAGGCGCTTCGCGTCCCACTGCAGCACGTCCAGGAAGGGTTTGTCGGGTCCGTCGGCCAGCAGACGCTCGGCGTCCCGCTGCGCTTCGGGCGTGGTGGCCGCCGCCTTGGCGATCTCGGCCAGGCGCCGGCCGTCCAGACGCAGGCGCCAGCTGGCCCCCGCGTCGTCGGTGGTCAGCACCGTGCCGCCGTGGCCCACGGCCACGCCGTGCCGCTCGTCGGCAAAGCGCACCATGGTCAGCGTCACGCTCACCGGGCTGGGCGCCTGGCGCCAGCTGGCGCCGCGGTCGTCGCTCAGGGCCACGATGCCGCGCTCGCCCACCGCCACGAGGCGCGCACCGGCCTGGGCCGCCGCGAGCAGCACGGCCCGCTGCGGCGCCTTGACCGCCAGCGCCGGGCGCTGCAGTGCATCGCCCACCGGCGGGCGGGCCAGCGCGGGGCCCGCACTGGTCGCCGCGCACACCACGGCCAGGAGAAGTGACAGACGCATGGTGCTGCCCGCTCAGCGCACGCCGTCGCCGGCCATGGCGTCGGGGGTGAAGAAGCTGTCCGGACGGCGCGGCACGATCTTGTAGTGCTGGTTGCGCTCGTTGACCACGCCGCTGGCGTACCAGGCGCCCGAGATCAGGTCGTTGAAGCCCCACTGCTGCTGCGGCGTGGTGGCCGGCAGGTCGGGCATCACCACCGGGTGCGACCAGATGGTCTTCCACAGCTGGCCCTTGGCGTCCCAGCGGTCGCCCAGCACGGCCACCCAGGTGTCCTCGTCCACGTAGTAGCGGCTCCTGGGTGCCTGGTGGCGCTGGCCAGCCTTGAGCGTGGCCTCCACCACGTAGACGCGGTGCAGCTCCCAGCGCACGTGGTCGGGGTTGAGGTGGTTGGCCAGCAGCACGTCGCTGTCCTTGGCCGGGGTGTGCAGCCGGTTGCTGTTGTAGGGGATCAGCATCTCCTGCTTGCCCACGAGCTTCCAGTCGAAGCGGTCGCTGCGTCCGCCAAAGACGTCGACCTCGTCGAAGCTGGCCACACCCGCGGTGGCGGGGGTGGGCGTGTCGCAGCAGGCATTGGGCAGCTTGCGCACGCGGCGCTGCCCGGTCAGGTAGACCCAGGAGGCGCTCTTGTCCTGGTCGAGGTTCAGCACCCCAGTGATGGCCTCGCCGGCGCGCACGGGCGGGCCGCTGTTGACCAGGCGGATCGACCAGTACCCCCCATTGAATTTGTCGGCCTCGCCGTTGGCGTAGTACGGCATCTGGAAGTCGCCCCGCCCTTCGACCGACAGCACCCGCTGGCCACTGGCCGTGCCCAGGTAGCCACGGAAGTCGGCCTGCCAGGCCTCGCCGCGCCAGTGCAGCTCGTGGTTGGCCATGACCTCTTCGCCGGTCTTGGGCACCGGGAAGGGAATGCCGCCGAAGGCGCCGGTGACGACCCCGTTCTCGATCTTCGCGCTGGTGGCGTTCTTGAAGGTGTTGTCGTACACCCATTGCGGCGCCGCCGCGGTGCGGTGGGTCTTGTAGACGTCGACGCGGAAGCTCTGCGGGTATTTCTTCAGCAGGGCCTGCGTGCCCTCGGTCAGCCTGGCCGCGTGCTCAGCCATGTTGGCAGCCGTGATGCTGTAGAGCGGTTTCTCGTTGGCAAACGGATCGCCGCGGCGGCCGCCGTTCTTGAAGCCGGGAACGGCCGTGGTGTAACCCCCGGTCCAGGCCGGGATGCTGCCGTCCTTGTTGCCGGCGCGCTCGGCGCCCAGCGGGGTCAGGTCGGTCTTGAGGCGCGCGGCCTCCTGGGCGGTCACGCCGGCCTGGGCCGTGCCCAGGGCGAGCAGCAGCGCCGCCGCTGTCCACAGTTGCGGTTGTTTCATGGTGGTCTCCTCGATCAGAAGGTGGTGCGCAGCGACACGGTCAGGTAGTTCCGGTCTTTCAGCGCCTGGCGGTACACGGCGTTGTTGGCGGCGTCCAGCGTCGGCGCGGCCTTGCCCAGGAAGTGCACGTAGTTGATGGCCAGGTTCCAGGCGCCGAGGTAGACGGCGTTGAGCCCCAGGCTCAGGTCACCGCCCCCGTCCACGCCGAAGCCCGGCCCCACGGCCGAGGACTTGCCCTTGGTGTAGCCCAGACCGATCGTGGGCGAGAGGTCCAGGCCCGGCAGCACCTGGCGGTAGCTGGGCGAGAACACCATGCGCGTGGCCACGGCCGACTTGTCGGCATTGGGGTTGAGCATCTGCTCGTTGCGCGTGACCTTCAGCCGTGTGTTCCAGGCCACCTCGCCCACGAACGAGGCTTCGCGCGAGAGAAAGGACGGCCCCAGCGAGGCGATCCACGAGAGCTGCGCGTGCGCCGTCTCGCCCACCGCGTAGCCGGGGTTGCTGTTGTTGTTCAGGCCGGTGTTGACGCGGATGGTCGCGAGCGAGGCCTGGCCCGAGCTGGCCAGCGGCGTGTTCTGGCGCACCGAGACCTCGCCGGCCAGACCCCATTCGCCCACCGACTTGGCAAAGCTGGCGCCGAAGGCGCGCACGCCCTCGTGGTACATCCAGCGGTAGCTGCTGGGCACCAGCGCCGGTGGCACGCCGTTGAGCACGGTGTTGATGTTGCTGGGCGTGGTGGCGTGGTAGCGGATGGCGTAGAGGCCGAAGTCGGTGTCGAGCGACGGCGCACGGAAGCGCAGCTGCACCCCGCCCTGCCCGCTGTCCTTGGCGTCCAGGTCGGGCTGGCGCTCGAAGCTGGCCGTGGGGCCGGCCAGGATGCGCTCGGCGCCCGGGCCCATGGAGTCGCTGGTGGAGAGGTAGGCACCCGCCGGCATCAGGCGGGTCTTCTCCCACTCGTAGGCGAGGTAGGCCCCCAGCGACACGTCGGGCGTCAGCTGCACCTGGCCGGAGAGCTTGCCGGTGGGCATGGCGACTTCCTTGAAGGTGGCGTTGGGCACCGACAGCAGCTTGATCAGGTCCAGCGGCGCCTGGCCTCCCGCGATGCCGTTGGCACCGAAGAACAGGCTCTCGCCCCAGAGCAGGGTGTGGCGGCCCAGCCGGGCCGAGGCGGGGCGGTCGCCCAGGTCGAACTTGCCGTAGACGAAGGCGTCGAGCAGCTCGGCCTTGCGGCCCATGAGGTCGCGGGTCTCGGGTGCGAACGCGGTGCCGGGCCGGTGGTTGGCGGTGAAGCCGGTGTTGTCGGTCTTTCCGTTGTAGACGCTGTCGTACCAGGCCGCGCCGCTGAGGCGGGCACCGTAGCCCGGGCCGGCGAGGTCCAGCTCGGTCAGCAGGTCCAGCCGGCTGGAGACCAGGCCCTTCTTGAAGTTGTTGTCACCGTCGTCCTGGTTGACGGTCAGCGGCACCTGCGCGGACAGCGTGGGCGAGGCGCTCTTGAGGCGCTGCATCAGGCTGACCTTGACGGTGTTGTCCCAGCGCAGGGTCCAGTCGGGGTTCCCCGTGTCGATCTCGATCGCCTGGGCCGCGGGGGCGGCCAGCAGCGCGAGCAGCAGGGGCGTGAGGGTGCGGCGTCCGTGCGCCCGGCGCGGGGCGGCGGGCCGGGCATTCGCTCGATTCGGCATGGCTTGTCTCCTTGTTGTCGTGGGCTGTCGCCGACCTGGACCACTTGATCCAGATCAAACGAGCCGCGACTTTATGGAGCGGGCAATACCCTGGGAAATGGATTGTTCGAATCTCCGAAATCGGATTTCGAAATATCAGGGCAAACCCTTGATGACCCCGGCTGCACCCGCCTAGGCCCCTCTGCCCTGAGGCACACTGCGCCACCGGCCGACCATGCGATTCAAGAAACTCGACCTCAACCTACTCGTCGCGCTCGACGCCCTGCTGACCGAAAAAAACGTCACACGGGCGGGCGAGCGCGTGTTCCTGAGCCAGTCCACCATGAGCAATGCGCTGGCGCGGCTGCGCCAGTACTTCGACGACGAGCTGCTGGTGCAAGTGGGCGGGCGCATGGAACTGACGCCGCGCGCGGTGATGCTGCACGATGCCGTGCGCGACGTGCTGGTGCGCATCGACACCACCATCGCCGCCAAGCCGGCCTTCGATCCGACCGAGTCGGACCGCGAGTTCACGCTCTTCGTCTCCGACTACTCGATGGAGGTGCTGATCCCGGGCGCACTGGCGCTGGCCAGTGCGCAGGGCAGCCGGGTGCGCTTCAACCTCCAGCCCCAGGTCAACCAGCCCTACCGACACCTGGAGCGGGGCGAGGCCGACCTGCTCATCATTCCGCAGACCTTCTGCTCACCCGACCACCCGGTGGATGTGCTGTTCGAGGACCGCTTCGTCTGCGTGGTGTGGCGCGAAAGCGCACTCGCGCAGGGCGAGCTGACGCAGGAGCGCTACCAGCGGGCGCGGCACGTCACCATGCGCCCGCCCGGCGGCGGCCAGCCCGTGTTCGACACCTGGCTGGCCAGCGACCATGGCCTGAGCCGCGAGATCGGCCTGGCCACCTACAGCTTCGGCGTGATCCCGCACCTGGTGGTGGGCACCGACCTGATCGGCACCGTGCACGCCCGGCTGGCGCAGCGCCTGCTGCCCCTGCTGCCGATCGAGATCCGCCCGGTGCCCCTGCCGATGCGTGCCTTCAGCCAGGCCATGCAGTGGCACAAGTACCTCACGCGCGACCCGGGCCTGATCTGGCTGCGCGGCCTGCTCAAGGAAGCGGCCGCGCGCCTGGACGATCCGGCCGGGTCCGCAGGCCTCAGCTAGAGGCGCCCGCCACGTCCTGCGAACGGATGGCGGCGAAGCGCTGCTCCATCTCTCGCCGCATCGCCTTGCGCAGCTCGGCACCCGCGTGGCGGCGGCGCTCGTCGGGCGTGAAGGGCCGCAGTGGCGGCACGGCCGTGGGCTTGCGGTCCTCGTCCACCGCGACCATGGTGAAGAAGCAGCTGTTGACGTGGCGCTTGTCCTGCGTGCGGATGTTCTCGGCGATCACCTTGATGCCGACCTCCATGGACGAGGTGCCGGTGTGGTTGACCGAGGCCAGGAAGGTCACCAGCTCGCCCACGTGGATCGGCTGGCGGAACATCACCTGGTCGACGCTCAGCGTGACCACGTAGGTGCCGGCGTAGCGGCTGGCGCAGGCGTAGGCCACCTGGTCGAGCAGCTTGAGGATGGTGCCGCCGTGGACATTGCCGGAAAAGTTGGCGGTGTCGGGCGTCATGAGCACGGTCATGCTCAGCTGGTGGGCGGGGAGTTCCATGGGGTTTGGGGGTGGAGGCTGGGAGGCGGAGCGTAGCAGCCATCGTGCCAGTTCTGGCTGTCCTTTGGCTGGCAGAAGGGTCAGCCTCTGCCCAGGCCTTCCCACAGCATCCACAGGGCCCCGGCAATGAGCAGCAGGCCGACCGCCTGTCCCGCCCGCACCTGCGCGCGCCCGCTGCCGCGCAGAAACGCCCTGGCGCGGTCGGCACCGATGACCACCGCGCCGTACACCGCCCCCTGGGTCAGCGCGATGACCGCGCCCATGGCCACCGCCTGCGCCGGCATCGACCCATGTTCCGGCCGGGCGAACTGGGGCCAGACCGCGAGCATGAACAGGTAGGCCTTGGGGTTGAGCAGGCAGGTCAGCAGGCCTTGCCGGAAGGTGGCCGGCCAGGGGCGCGAGGTCGGCGCGCCGACCTCGCCCAGCGCCGAGGCGCCGCGCAACAGCGACCAGCCGATCCAACCGAGGTACAGCGCCCCCGCCACCAGCATCAGCGTGAGCAGCGCGGGCACCGCCCGCAGCACCAGCCCCACCCCGAGCGCTGCCATGGCGGTGTGCGCCACGCCGCCCGCGACGATGCCGGCCAGCGCCGCCAGGCCGCCGCGCCGGCCGTCGACCAGCGTGCTGCCGAGCACGAAGGCCATGTCCATGCCGGGCAAGGCGATGATGCCCAGCACGAGCACGAAGAACAGCCAGAGCTGGGTGGTTTGTGTGAGGGTGAAGGTCAGGTGTTCCATGGCTGCGCATGCTGCGCTCCAAACCATGTCAACCGATGTCATGTTTTGCGGGCATGATGCGGACGACCATGCAAGCCAGCCGCCTGCTCTCGATCCTGATGCTGCTGCAGTCGCACGGCCGCCTGACCGCGCCGGCGCTGGCGCGCCTGCTGGAGGTCTCGACCCGCACCATCTTGCGCGACATCGACCAGCTGTCGGCCGCGGGCGTGCCCGTCTGGGGCGAACCGGGCCGCGCGGGCGGCTTCCAGCTGCGCGAGGGCTGGAGCACCACGCTCACCGGTCTGACCGAACCCGAGTCGCAGGCCCTGCTGCTGGCCGGGTTGCCGGCTGCGGCGACGGACCTCGGGCTGGGCGAGGCCGCCGCCTCGGCGCGGCTGAAGGTGGTGGCGGCCCTGCCCGCCGAGTGGCGCCAGCAGGCCGACCGCGTCGGGGCACGGCTGCACATCGACCCGCTGGACTGGTACCGCCGCAGCGAGACACCGGCCTGTCTGCGCGCGGCGGCCGAAGCGGTGTGGCATGGCCGGCGCATCGCCGTGCGCTACGAGAGCTGGCGCGGCCCGAGCGAGCGCGAACTGGAACCGCTGGGGCTGGTCATGAAGGGCGGCACCTGGTACCTCGCGGCGCGCACGGCCGGCCAGGATGCGGTGCGCACCTACCGGCTCTCCGCGGTGAAGACCTTGCGCGTGAGAGACAGCAGCTTCCGGAGGCCCAGAGCCTTCGACCTCGCAGCCTGGTGGCGCGCCACCAGCGCGCGCTTCGAGGCGGAGCTGCACCCGGTCCAGGCCCGTGTCGCCGTCTCGCCGCGCGCGCTGGGCTGGTTGCGCAACGCGCTCACGCCATTCACACCCGATGACCACCTCGCTACCGCCGCGCCGCCGGTGCCGCTGCCCGGCGGCTGGGTGGTGGTGCGGCTGCCGCTCGAGTCGGTCGAGCACGGCGCGCGCCGCCTGCTGGGTTTCGGCGCCGAGGCCCAGGCGCTCGCGCCCCCGGCCCTGGTCAGGGCGGTGAAATCCGAACTGGCCCGGCTGCACACCCGGTACGACGGCTGACTCAAGCCGGCCCGTCAGGTGCCGATAACCCCTTGGGTGAGATCGCCCGGACACTCGCAGCAGGCCCGCACCATGTCGACGCCCATCGCCTCTTCCGCCTCCGCCATCGGCCTGAGCGGCCTGCGCGCCGCGCAGCTGCGGCTGGACGTGGGCGCGCACAACATCGCCAACGCCCAGACGCCCGGCTTCCAGCGCCAGCAGGTCGTGCAGACGGCCAACCCCGAATCGGGTGGCGTGAGCGCGCGCGTCGAGCGCGAAACCCAGGCCGCCGCAGAAGGTGGCGACCTGGGCCATCTCGCCGAAGACCTGGTCGGCGGCAAGATGGCGCTCTACAGCTTCGCAGCCAATCTCAAGGTCGTGAAGACCGAGCAGGACATGCTCGGCACACTGTTCGACGCCAAGGCCTGAGCTCCGAAGTCTGCGCCCCGTTGGCCTGCGGGCCAGGCAGGCGCCCGGGTCGCCACAGCCAGCAGCCCAAGGCCACCAAGGCGCGGGCGCCGGCTTCCCACCAGCGCCCCAGCCGCCTACGATGGCAACGCTTCGGCACATTCCTTCTTTCCACCCACCTCAAGGAGCTGACATGGCAGGCTGGTACGAACTCTCTTCGAACGACAAGGGCACGTTTTCCTTCGTCCTGAAAGCGGACAACGGCGAGGTGATCCTGCGCAGCGAGCAGTACGACGCCCAGGCGTCGGCCGAAAACGGCATCAAGTCCGTCCAGACCAACAGCCCGCAGGAAGCGCGCTACGAGCGCAAGGACGCTTCGGACGGCCGCTTCTACTTCAACCTCAAGGCGGGCAACCACCAGGTCATCGGCACCAGCCAGCTGTACAAGGACGCCGCTGGCCGCGACAACGGCATCCAGTCGGTCCAGGCCCACGGGCCGAGCACGACGGTCAAGAAAGCCTGAGTTCGGCGCAGAGCCGCTCGCGCACCGCGGCCATGCCGCGGTAGGCCACCACGGCCTCGCTCATCGAGGCCAGTGCGTCGGCCAGTTCGGCCGCGCGCCCGGGCGCAACGGCCAGCACGTCCACCAGCCGCGCCACCACCACGCGGATGAAGAACACGCCGCGCCGCAGCGCGGGCAGCGGCAGTGTGGTCTGGCGTTCGACGCGGAAGAACACCTGGTCGATCAGCCGGCCCGTGGCGTCCGGTGCGTCGGCCGCGGCGAGCGCGTCCTCCCAGCGGGCGCGGCGCGTCTCGGGGTGCTGGGCCAGGTCGCCGCTGGGCGTGAGCAGCCAGACATGGCGCAACATCGGCGCCTGCCGGAAGGCCATGTCGACGATGCCACGCGCGCCCGCCTGCAGCAGCGCGTTGTCGGCCACCGGTGCGTGGATGGCAGTGAAGTCCAGGCCCAGCTTCTCGGCCGGGTTCCAGTTCGAAGGAAAACACACCGAGAGGAAACGCGCCCGGAAGCCGTCGCCTGGCTCGTCGTGCAGGATCACGAAGTCCTCCTGCAGGCCCTCGGCCAGGGCATCGGCGTCGGGCGCCAGGACCACGCCCGTCTGCGAGGCGTAGGCCTGCGCGATCGCGGCCAGCACGGCGGGGTCGGCTTCACCGACCGGTGCCCTGTGGGTCTGCGCCCGCAGCACCGCCCGCTTGTGGTCGGCGTAGGCGCCGGCCTGCGCATCGCGCACGAACAACGGTGGCGCCAAGGCCGCCTCTCCCGCCACGGCCAGCCGCGACAGCCCGGGCCGCATGCGGAACGGGGTGCCGACCGCCCACGGCACCTCGGCGGCCGGCGTGAGCACACGCGGGTTCATCGCTCGGACCTCAGGGCACCACCGACGCCAGCAGTTGCTGCACCAGCGGGTGCTGCACCTTGCGCGCCGTGCCGATGGCGTAGAAGTGCTCCTGCACGCCCTCGCAGGGCGCGAACCACTCGAGGCCGTAGCCGCTGGAGAGCTTCTCGCGCATGCGCTCGGAGGCAGGGAACACGCCCATGCCCGAGGACCCGAAGGTGACCAGCAGCGCGCTGTCCTCGAACTCGCCGACCACGTTGGGCAGCACCCCCTGCTGCTCGAACCACTGGTCGATGCGCATGCGCACCGAGGCGTGGGCGCTGGGCAGCAGCACCGGCACTTCGGACAGGCAGCGCGGGAAGTCCTTGCGCGCCTGCGCCAGCCATTCCTTCGGCGCGTACCAGCCCAGCGGCGACGACCCCATGGCGTGGCTGTAGAGCTTGAGGTTGGGGTTGGCCGGCGCAGGCCGGTCGGACAGCACCACGTCCAGCCGGTGCAGCGCGAGGTCGGCCAGCAGATCGTCGAATTCGTCCTCGTGGCAGACCAGACGCAGTCGCGGCTCCTCCAGCGCCGGCGCCAGCAGCTCGCGCACCGCCAGCTTGGCCAGCCCGTCCGAGATGCCCACCACCAGCCGCACCGAGGTCTGGCTGGTGGCATCGCGCACCGCCGCGTGCAGGTGTTCGCCGAGATGGAAGATCTGCTCGGCCACCTGCAGCGCGGCCTGGCCCGCCTCCGTCAGGGCCAGGCCACGGCCGGCCGGCTTGAACAGCGCGTGGCCCAGCGACTGCTCCAGCAGCCGCACCTGCGCGCTGATGGTCTGCACCGCCATGCCCAGCCGGGCCGCCGCGTGCGACATGCCGCCTTCCTTGGCCGTGACCCAGAAGTAATACAGGTGCTTGTAGTTGAGTTCCTGATTCATTCTTCGCCTTTTTGGGAGAAATTCTTCGCCATTGTCTGCTTTTTATGAAGAACGCGAAACCCTATCTTTCAGCCTCCCTTTGTTCCCTTTCAGGAGAACCCTCATGGCACAAGTCCGTCGCATCCCTTCCCTGTCCACCGGCAGCTCCCTGTCGCTGGACCGTCCGCAGGCCGCGAAGGTCCTGCGCAACACCTACGCCCTGCTGTCGCTGACGATCCTGTTCGCGGCCGGCATCGCGGCCCTGGCGGTCGCCAACAGCTGGCCCGCGCCCGGGCTGGTGATCACGCTGGTGGGCTACTTCGGCTTGCTGTTCGCGGTGCACAAGCTGCAGAACAGCGGCTGGGCGCTGCCGGCCGTGTTCGCCCTGACCGGTTTCATGGGCTACACGCTCGGCCCGCTGCTCTCGCGCACGCTGGAACTGCCCGGCGGCGCCGGCACCATCGTGGCCGCGCTGGCCGCCACGGGCGCGACCTTCGTCGCCCTCTCGGCCTACGTGCTGACCACGCGGCGCGACTTCAGCTTCATGGGCGGCTTCCTGTTCGCCGGCATGGTGATCGCCATCGTGCTGGCCCTGGTGGCCTACTTCTTCACCATGCCCGCGCTGGCGCTGGCCGTCTCGGCCATGGTGGCCCTGCTGTCGGTCGGTCTGATCCTGTTCGAGACCAGCCGCATCGTCAACGGCGGCGAGACCAACTACGTGCTGGCCACGGTCGGCCTTTTCGTCTCGGCCTTCAACCTGTTCACCAGCCTGCTGAGCCTGTTCGGCATCGGCGGCAACGACTGAGCGTTCTGCCACCCAACCCCCACCAGGAGTCCCGCATGAAAGCCTATTCCATCAACAGCCCCGAAGCCGCTGCCCGCGTGCTGGCCATGGCCATGCTGGCCGACGGCCAGTACTCGATGACCGAGATCCGTGCCCTGGACCGGCAGCAGGCGCCCGAGCGCCTGGGCCTGAGCCCCGAAGCCTTCAAGGCGGTGGTGGACGACTTCTGCCAGGACCTGCTGCTGGCCGGCGGCGGGCAGTGGACCGGCGTGGTCGACCCCGCCATCCGCGACCAGCTGATGGGCGAGGTCACGGACCGCGGCTTGCAGGACCTGATCCTGCTGCAGTGCGAGACGCTGATGCTGTCCGACGGTCACCTGGCCGATGGCGAGGTGGAGCTGCTGGATGCGCTGAGCGCGGCGTGGCGCCGGCCGGTGCTGGTGTGACGCCATGAAAACACTCATCTGGAGTCTCACTGCCCTGCTGGCGGCCTTGTGGACCGGCTTCATCGCCGCCGTGCACCAGCTCACCGGCTGGCTGCTGTCGGCCATCGACACCGGGTCGCTGCAGGGCGCGGCAGGCACGGTCGGTGGTCTGGCGCTGCCGCCCGTGCCCGCCTGGCTGGAGCCCTGGATCGACACCGCATCGATCGCCGCGCTGCAGTCGTTCGTGGTGTCGCTGGTGGAATGGCTGGGCGCGGTGATGCCCTCGGGCGATGCCCTGATGGCCTGGGTCGGTCCGCTGCTGTGGGTCGGCTGGGGCCTGGTGCTGGTGCCGATGCTGGCCATCGCCGGCCTGCTGCACTGGCTGGTCGGGCGCACCACGGCGCAGCAGACCGGCGCGAGGCCTGTGGGCGCATGAGCGCCATCCGGAGGATCGTCCGGTGAACGAGGGCATCGCGCAGCGCCTGCGCGGCGCGGCCTCCGAGGGACCGCAGGCCTTGCGCCTGTCGCTGCGGGAGCTGCTGCAGCTGCACGGCGAGGGATCGGGCGCGGTGCTGCTGATGCTGATGGCGCTGCTGAGCACGGTGCCCATCGCCGGCGCGGGCACGGTGCTCAGCCTGGGCATCTTCGCCCTGGCCGGCGCCTGGCTGCGCGGGCGCGACACCCTGCCCCTGCCCGAACGGCTGGCGCGGCTGACCCTCAACGAAACCTGGACGCGCCGCTGCCTGCACGGGCTGGCCTGGACCTACGAGCGCGCCGAGCGCTGGATGTGCCCGCGCTGGCAGGCGCTGTGCCATGCCCGCGCCAGGTTCTGGTGGGCGCTGTGGATCGCGCTGATGGCCGCGCTGATCTTCCTGCCGCTGCCGCTGGGCAATGTGCTGCCCGGCACCAGCCTGATGCTGCTGAGCCTGGGCTGGCTGTTCCGCGACGGCATCGCGCTGCTGCTGTCCGCGGCCACCGGCGCGGTGGGCGTGGGCTACGCCATTTCGGTCGGCCACCTGGCGTTCGCGGCCTGGCAGCACATGGGAACGTGGTTCGGACTGTGACGCCCGGTCAAAGGCGTGAGAAGAAGACGGCACTCATGACCAGCCCGGTGACGATCACGCCCCTGCGCACCCAGGCCACCGGCAGCGCCTTGGACCAGCGCGCGCCGAAGTAGCCACCCGCCGTGGCCGCGACCATCATCAGCAGGCCTTCCTTCCAGGCGATCGCGCCCGCGACCACGAAGGCCGCCACGGACAGCCAGGACAGCACCAGCGAGTTGAGGTTCTTGAGCGCGTTGACGGTGTTCAGCCGTGTCTCGCCGGCCACCGTGTACAGCGCCATCAGCAGGATGCCCAGCCCGCCGTTGAAGTAGCCACCGTAGATGGCCACCGCCATCAGGCAGGGTTCGCGCCAGCGCGCCAGGCCATGACCACTGGCCGAGGCCGCCATCGCCCGGCGGGCGATGGCCGGACCGGCCGCAAACAGCACGGTGGCGAACAGCAGCAGCCAGGGCACGATGCCGGTGAACAGCTTGGCGGGCGTGACCAGCAGCAGCAGCGCACCCACGACACCGCCGATGGCCGCGATCAGCGTCTCGCGCCGCAGCCGCTGCGCCGGCAGTTCGCGCAATTCGGCCCGGAAGCCCAGCGTGCTGCCGAGATAGCCGGGGCTCACCGCCAGCGCGCTGGTGGCGTTGGCGACGATGGGCGGCACGCCGGTGAACACCAGCGCGGGAAAGGTGAGGAAACTGCCGCCGCCAGCGATGGCATTGAGGGCCCCCGCGCCGAACGCGGCGGCCGCCAGCAGCGGCGCGGAACTCAGGAGGTCCAGGCCGGGCTCACTTGGCAGCGGGGATGGCCACGTAGCGGAAGCCCTTGCCGCGCATGCAGTGGGCCACCATCTGCTCGCGCTCGTCCTCGGGCACCTTGGCCAGACCGACCTGGTACTGGCAATCGGAGAGCTGGGTGTAGGTGTCGTCCTTGCTGGCCTTGGGCTTGACCCACTCGGCCTTGGGGGTGGACGAACAGGCAACCAGGGACAGCAGCAGGGCGGCGGCGAAGACGGTCTTCATGGATGGGGCGGGATCGGTTTTCAGAGGGAAGCCAGCATACCAAAGCCCCCCGTCCCCGAGCTGCAACCAGATGCATCGCCCCGCGGGCGGGCGGCCTATCGCGAGCGGCCGAGCTTGTCCTGCAGGCGACCCAGCACCTCGCTGACCGTCTGCGGGTCGGCGGTGGTGCCACCGCAGGCGGTCAGCTCCTGCTCGGCCAGCGAGAGGTTCAGGCGCACATAGGTGCTGTCCAGTGCGTGGCGCGTGGCCAGCAGCTGCTGGGCGATCTTGGCGCAGTCGGCCCCCTCTTCCAGCAGCCTCTGCAGGCCGCGCACCTGGCCCTCGGCGCGGCGCAGCCGGTGCATGAGCTCGGCCTTGCGTTCGGTGGCCAGGGTGCGCGGCGCGGTCATGGACGGCTCCGGTCCGGCTCAGGCGGAAACCGGCGTGATGGCGGCCACCGGCTCGGGCGCGAGCAGCGAACCGTCGCGCAGGCCGCGCACGGTGGCAAAGCCCAGCCACAGCACCACCATCGACGTGGCGGCCAGCAGCAGCACCGCCGCGGTCTGCATGAGACCACCGGGCTGCTCCTGCAGCGCCAGCAGGCGCAGCGTCAGGGTGGTGAAGGCCGCGAGCGGGAACGACAGGGCCCAGAACGGGATGCCGAAGGGCTGGGCCACGGCGCGCTTGAGCACCGGCGCCACCCACAGCAGGAAGAACAGCGCGATGCCCCACATCGCCTGCGCCGCTCCGAGCGGCGCCTGCCCACGCTCGACCAGCTGCGCCAGCACCAGACCGACCACGGCCGGCGGCGCGACGGTGATCATCCAGGCCGGCAGCAGGCGGTCGGGCAGCGGGCTGTGCGCGATGCGCCTCGCCAGCATCAGCGCCAGCACCACCGGCCAGAAGAAGGCCCCGATGCCGAACTGCGCCGCGGCCCAGTCGCCATGGCCCAGCGGGACGCCCGCCAGCGGCGCGAGCACATTGCCCACCACCGGGATCAGCAGCACCGGCGTGACCGAAGGCCACAGCCCGGTGTTGCCCGGCGTGGCACCCACCGCAGGCGCGAGCCAGCGGCCCAGCACCCACAGCGTGGCCCAGAGCTGCATCAGGCTGCCAGCCCACCAGAGCGCGCGCCACACCGGCGCCAGCTCGCCCGAGGCACCGCCCAGCGCCACCCCGACCGTCGCCAGCAGCAGCAGCGACACCGGGAACGCCGCCACGAAGGCGTGGCGCACCGGGTGCTTCAGGTCCTCGGCCAGCGCCGCCGGATAGCGCTGCCAGCGCAGCAGCGACGCCACGAGCAGCACGGCAAACACGACCAGCGCCACCAGCCCCGCCACCAGCGCCAGCCCCCCGGCCATCTCGCCGAGCAACGGCCCGGCCCGGTGCCAGGCCAGCGCGAGGCCGCACAGGCCCATGACCAGCGAGAACCAGCCGGGCATGAGGAATTTGAGGGGCGTAGGACTGCTCATGTCACCGGCTTACTTGGTGGAGCAGGCGCTGCCGCCTTCGCGGATGCCCATCTTCTTGAAGAGGATGGCCGGCGGGCAGAAGCCCGTGATGCCCGACTGCGCCAGGTTGAAACCAGCGAAGGCGGTCAGCGCAAGGAACCACTCGCTGACGAAGATGGGGCTGCCGTGGTAACCCAGGGCGAGCGAGATCAGCACGACGGTGCCGGCCATGATGCGGATGAGGCGTTCGACGGTCATTTCAGACTCCTTGAAAAAAATGGAAGCACACAGGATCACGCCGCTTCGTACTTCTTGCGGTACATGGCGTAGTAGAGAACGGGAATGACGACCAGGGTCAGCATCGTGGACACAGCAATGCCGAAGATCAGCGCAATGGCCAGGCCGTTGAAGATCGGGTCGTCGAGGATGAAGAAGGCGCCCATCATGGCGGCCAGGCCGGTCAGCGCGATGGGTTGCGCGCGCACCGCGGCCGACTGCACCACCGCCTGCGCAAAGGGCACACCGCGTTTCGTTTCCAGCTCGATGAAGTCCACCAGCAGGATGGAGTTGCGCACGATGATGCCGGCCAGCGCGATCATGCCGATCATGGACGTGGCGGTGAACTGGGCCTGCAGCAGCGCGTGGCCGGGCATCACGCCGATCATGGTCAGCGGGATGGGCGCCATGATGATCAGCGGCGTGAGGTAGCTCTTGAACTGCGCCACCACCAGCAGGTAGATCAGGATCAGGCCGACGCCGTAGGCGGCGCCCATGTCGCGGAAGGTCTCGTAGGTGATCTGCCACTCGCCGTCCCACTTCACCGCGTACTGGCGGTACGGGTCCTTGGGCTGGCTGATCCAGTACTCGCCAAGCTCGCCGGTGTTGGGCAGCGCGGCGTCCTTCATGGCCGGGCGGATGCCGAACAGGCCGTACAGCGGCGAGTCGAGCTGGCCGGCCATGTCGCCGAACACGTAGGTGACGGGCAGCAGGTCCTTGGTGAAGCGCGGCTGGTCGATCACGCCGCGTTCGACAGTGACCAGTTCGGACAGCGGCACCATGGCGCCGTTGGCGGCCTTCAGCGGCAGGGCCAGCACGGCGTTCAGGCCCACCTGCGCTTCGCGCGGCAGCTGAATGCGCACCGGCACCGCGAACTTGGCGTGGCCGTCGTGCAGCCAGGCGGCATCTGAACCGGACAGCGCGGCGTAGACCGTCTGCGCAATCACTTGCACCGGAATGCCCAGCGACTCGGCGCGCTGGCGCTGGATGCGCAGGAAGGCGCGCGGCGCGTTCTCCTTGAGCGAGGTGTCCACGCCCACGATGTCGGGCGTGCCTGCAAAGGCCTTGGCCACGCGCTGCGCCAGCTCGGCACGGCCGACCTGATCGGGGCCGTAGACCTCGGCCACGATGGGCGACATCACCGGCGGGCCGGGCGGCACTTCCACCACCTTGACGCGCGCGCCGTGGGCGGCGGCGATCTTCTCCAGTTCGGGGCGGTGGCGCTGCGCGATGGCGTGGCTCTTTTCGCTGCGGTCGTGCGCGCCGACCAGGTTGACCTGCAGGTCGCCGCCTTCGGCCTCGGCGCGCAGGTAGTACTGGCGCACCAGACCGTTGAAGGTGATGGGGCTGGCCGTGCCAGCGTAGCCCTGCACGTTGGCCACTTCGGGCTGCATGGCCAGCCAGGCCGTCATGTCCTGCAGCGCGGCGGTCGTGCCTTCCAGCGGGGTGCCGGCGGGCATGTCGACCACCACCTGGTACTCACTCTTGTTGTCGAAGGGCAGCATCTTCAGCACCACCCACTGCACCACGGCCAGGCCCACGGACAGCAGCAGCGCCGCGAGGATGCCGGCCAGCAGCAGCCAGCGCTTGCGGGCGCTCTGCAGGAAGGGCGTGAGGATCTTCGTGAAGGTGTTCTGCAGCGCGCTGGTGAGCTTGCCCGGGCCGTGGTCGGCGTGGCCGTCGGCCTTGGTCAGCTTGAGGGCCAGCCAGGGCGTGACGGTGAACGCGATGGCCAGCGAAATCGCCATGCCCATGCTGGCGTTGATCGGGATCGGACTCATGTACGGGCCCATCAGTCCGGACACAAAGGCCATGGGCAGCAGGGCCGCGATCACGGTGAAGGTGGCCAGGATGGTGGGGCCGCCCACTTCGTCGACCGCGCGCGGAATGATCAGCCTGAGCGGATCGTGCGGCGTGAGCATGCGGTGGCGGTGGATGTTCTCCACCACCACGATCGCGTCGTCCACCAGGATCCCGATCGAAAAGATCAGCGCGAACAGCGACACGCGGTTGAGCGTGAAGCCCCAGGCCCAGCTGGCAAACAGCGTGGCCGTGAGCGTGAGAATCACCGCCGCGCCGACGATGACCGCCTCGCGCCGGCCCAGCGCCAGCCCCACCAGCACGATCACGCTGGCGGTGGCGAAGATCAGCTTCTGGATCAGCTTGTTGGCCTTGTCGGCCGCCGTCTGGCCGTAGTCGCGGGTGATGCTGACCTGCACGTCGTCCGGGATGACCGTGTTCTTCAGGTTGTCCAGCCGCTCGGCGGCGCCGCGCGCCACGTCCACCGCGTTCTCGCCCGGCTTCTTGGTCACGGTGATGGTCACGGCCGGGTGGTTCTGGCCTTGCTGGGCGGCGTGCGCCGCATCGGCCACGCCGGGCGTGAACCACACATAGCGCTGCGGCAGCTGGGCGCCGGCCTCGACGCGCGCGACCTCGCGCAGGTAGACCGGGCGACCCGCGTTCACGCCAACCACGATGTCGCCGACGTCCTGCTCGTTCTGCAGGAACTCGCCGGTTTCCACCGACAGCATGCCGGGCTCGCCGGGGGCCGGGCTGGGGTTGACCACCGAACCCGAGGGCAGCGCCTGGTTGGCCGCCGCGATGGCGCCGTGCAACTGCTGCACGCTCACGCCGCGCTCGCGCAGCTGGTTGGGGTTGAGCCACACATGCACCGCGCGGCCGGGACCGCCGATGGTGACAACCTCGCGCGTGCCGGGCACGCGCTTGAGTTCGGTCTCGACCGCGTGCGCCACGCGCTCCAGGTCGTGTGCGCTCTGCGCGTCGGCCGTCCACAGCGTGGCCGCCAGCACCGGCACGTCGTCGATGCCCTTGGGTTTGACGATGGGGGTCAGCACGCCCAGGCCCTGGGGCAGCCAGTCCTGGTTGGCGTTGAGCACGTCGTACAGGCGCACCAGCGCTTCGGTGCGCGGCACGCCGACCTTGAACTGCACCGTCAGCACCGCGACGCCGGGGCGCGCGACCGAGTAGGTGTGCTCGATGCCCTGGATCTGCGAGAGCACGTGTTCGGCCGGGGCGGCGACCATCTTCTCCACGTCGGCGCTGGACGCGCCGGGGAACGGAATGATCACGTTGGCCATGGTCACGTTGATCTGCGGCTCTTCCTCGCGCGGCGTGACCAGCACGGCGAACAGGCCCAGCAGCAGCGCGACCAGCGCCAGCAGCGGCGTGATGGCGTTGGCCTGGAAGGCCCGCGCCACGGAACCGGAGAAGCCCAGCTTCTCCAGCGGGGAAGACTCGTTGGGATGGCTCATGGTGGCCCCTTACTTCGTCACGGGCGTTGCGCCGGCCAGACCGGCGCGCACAGGATCGAGCGCCACCTGGTCGCCGGCCTTCAGGCCCGCCAGCACCTCGACACCGTCGCCGTGTGTGGCACCGGTGCGCACCGCGCGCAGCGCGAAGCCTTTCGCGGCGTCGCCCTTGGTGGTCACGACGTAGACGCCGGTCAGCTCACCCCGGCGCAGCAGGGCTGTGGCCGGCACCACCAGGCGCTGCGGCGCGGCCTGGGCGGCGCTGCCGACGAAGCGCACCTTCACCTGGCGGCCGGGCACCTGACCGGCGCCATCGGCGTCGCTCAGGTTCAGGCGCCACTCCACCGTCTGCGACACCGGGTCGGCGGCGGGCACGGTGGTTTTGGCGGCGGGGCTGACCCACTTGTCTGTGCCGGGCAGTTGCACCTCGACCTGCGAGGCCGCCAGCGCCAGCGGCTGCTGCGAGGCCGGCACATGCACCACGGCACGGATCGGTTGCGGCGCGTAGACGGTGAGGATGGGCGCGCCGGGCATGGCCAGGGCGCCGGCCTCGGCGTGCGTCGCCAGCACCCAGCCGTCGTAAGGCGCGGTCAGGCGGGTGAAACCCTGGGCCACGCTGGCCTGGGTCTGGCCGGCGCGGGCGGCGGCGGCGCCGGCTTCGGCGGCGCGGTACTGGGCCAGTGCCGAATCGAGCGCGGCCTGGGCGATGAAGCCCTGCGCGCGCAGTTCTTTCGTGCGCTCGTAGGCCGCCCTGGCGTTGGCCAGGCTGGCCTGGGCCTGCGCGACGCCAGCCTGCGCCTGCGCCACGCCGGCCTGGGTCGCGCGATCGTCGATCACGGCCAGCACCTGGCCGGCCTTCACGCGGTCACCGGCCTTGACCGACAGCGTGGCGATGCGTCCGCTGGCCTGGGCCGAGAGCACGCTCTGGCGCACCGCCTGCAGGCTGCCGTCGAACTCG
The DNA here is from genome assembly GCF_004353865.1 of Hydrogenophaga pseudoflava. NCBI lineage: Bacteria > Pseudomonadati > Pseudomonadota > Betaproteobacteria > Burkholderiales > Comamonadaceae > Hydrogenophaga > Hydrogenophaga pseudoflava. The sequence continues at coordinate 249,237 of NZ_CP037867.1, read as the reverse complement.
GCGCTGCCCGCCACCGCCTGCGCACCCACGGCGACCACGGGCACCTGGGGGCCCGCCGAAGCGGGCGCCGGATCGGCGGCCTGTGCAGCGCCCATGGCGAGCAGGCCGGAAGCCAGCAGCAGGCGCGCGGTGCGGACCGGGTTCAGGGACAGAAACAACGGGGCGTGTGCATGGACGGGCATGGCGATCTCCTATACCTGCCGCAGTATACACACATACCCCCAGGGGTACAAGACATCTTCGACCGCCGTTCATCGGCGGCAGAGCCTCAGCGGCGCTGCCGCGCCAGCACCCAGGCCGCCCCGAAGAAGCTCAGCGCCGCCGCCACCAGCACCGCGTAGGCCGCGCGCAGGCCGAAGTGTTCGGCCAGTTCGCCCATCAGCAGGGCCGCGATCTGCGCCCCGACGGTGAAGGAGATCATCAGCAGCGCCGACAGGCGCGGCGCCTCCTGCGGGAATCCGCGCAGCGCGATGCCCAGCAGGATGGGGAAGCCCACCGAGACGCCCAGACCGGTGAGGTAGTTGCACAGCGCCAGCCAGACGAAGGGCGCATCGGCCGGGCTCAGCCAGACGCCCGTGATCGCCAGCGCCGCCAGCGCGCCCAGGCCCTGGATCTTCTGCTCCATGCTCCAGCGGCTGTGCACGAAGGCCTGCCAGACCCGGCCGGTGACCATGCCGGCCATCAGGAAGCCCAGGGCCATGCGGGCCACCTGGTCGCTCTCGCCCAGCGCCTCGGTGGCAAAACTCACGAACCAGAAGTACTGGCCCCATTCGCACAGGCCGCTGCACACGCCGGCGAACAGCACCCAGCGCACCACCGGCTGGCGCAGCAGGCCGCCGTAGTCCAGCGGCTGGTGCACTTGTCCGGTGGCCTCGGCGTGCGCGTGGTCGCTGCGAAAAGCCACGCTGCGCAGGTAGCGGCGCTGCAGCGTCATCAGCAGCATCACCAGCGCCATGAAGCCGAACACCACATAAGGGCCGCGCCAGTTCGGGTTGGCCGCCAGCACCGCTGCCGCCATCAGCGGCGAGAACATGGTGCCCAGGCTGTAGCCGACATCGACCAGGCTGATGATGCGGGCGCGCTGCTCGGGCTCGTCGCTCAGTTCGGCCAGCAGGCCGTGGCCGACGGTGAACAGTGCGGTCTCGAAGGTGGCGATGGTCACCATGAAGAAGGCCAGCCAGCCGAAGCTGGGCGCCAGCAGCACGCCCGCCAGCGCCACCACCACGGCCGCGGTGTAGGCGCGCAGCAGGCGCCGCGGCGGGAAGCGCTTGGCGATGGCACCGCCCAGCAGCGAACCGACCGCGCCGCCGGCGCTCCAGATCGCCATGAGCCAGCCCATCTGCTGGAAGGACACGCCCATCTGGGCGCGCAGGTTGGGCGTCACCGCCCCCAGCAGCGCCCCGAAGATGCCCCAGGTGAGGGCGCAGTACAGGATGATCCAGGCGACATAGGGCAGGCCGCGCAGGGTTTTCAGCGGGGCGGCCAGGAAGGCGGTAGCGGCGTTCACATCAGGCTTTCGATCGGGTTGTGCAATCGATTGTCTTCCGGGAACCACTCCGGTGCCCGGCGGGGCCAGCAAATGAACCTGTGTGGTAACCGGGTTCTACGCCGGATCGGCGAACGGCACGCGCGGCGCCACCGCGCAGAGCAGCTCATAGGAAATGGTGCCGGCCGATCGCGCCACCTCGTCCACCGGCAGCTCGGCCCCGGTCGACGGCGAGACACCCCAGAGCACCACCTCGCTGCCGATGCCGGCCGGCACGCCGGCGGCGTCCAGCGGCGCCAGGTCGACGGCGATCATGTCCATGCTGACGCGGCCGACGGTGCGGGTGCGCACGCCGCTGACCAGCACCGGCGTGCCGGTGGGCGCGTGGCGCGGGTAGCCGTCGGCGTAGCCGCAGGCGATGACGCCAACCCGCATTGGCACGTCGGCGGTGAAGGCCGAGCCGTAGCCCACGGTGTCGCCGGGCTGCAGGCTCTGCACGCCGATGACTTTCGTGGTCAGGCTCATGGTGGGCTTGAGGCCCCAGCCGGCAGCGGTGTGCTCGGGGTGGTCGGGCGCGCCACCGTAGAGCGCGATGCCTTCGCGCACCCAGTCGGCCGCCAGCGTGCTCACGCCCACGCCGCGCAGCGGGCTTTGCGCATGGCGCAGGATGGCCGCGCTGTTGCACAGGCTGCGCTCACCGGGCAGGTCGGCGGTGGCGGCCTCGAAGGCGGCGACCTGGTGGGCGATGCCGCGCGGACCGTCGGCGTCCGAGAAGTGCGTCATCAGCGAGATCTCTTCCACCTGCGGCAGTGCGTTCAGCCGCGCCCAGGCGGCGCGGAATGCCTCGGGCCGGAAGCCCAGGCGGTTCATGCCGCTGTTGAGCTTGAGGAAGACGCGGTGCGGCGCGTGCGTCTTGTGCGCGGCCAGCCAGTCGATCTGTTCGGTGCAGTGCACCGCGTGCCAGATGTTCAGGCGCGAGCAGAGTTCGAGGTCGCGCGGCTCGAACACACCTTCGAGCAGCAGCAGCGGACCGCGCCAGTCGAGCGCGCGCAGGCGCTCGGCTTCGGCCAGGTCGATCATGGCAAACCCGTCGGCGCTGCGCAGGGCCGGGAACACACGCTCGATGCCGTGCCCGTAGGCGTTGGCCTTGACCACCGCCCAGACGCGGGCGTCGGGCGCGCGCACGCGGGCCTGGTTCAGGTTGTGTTCAAGCGCTTCGGGGTGGACGGTGGCGAGGATCGGGCGGGGCATGGCAGAACCGGACGGGTGGGAGGAAGCAAAAGTCGGCGGAAAGCGCCGACTGTCGCACAAACCCGTCTCGCCACCAGCGCTGCCCAAGGCGATTCATGCCGGAGCAGCGCCGCTTCTACAGCTTCTCGAGGTTCACGTAGACCATGGTCTGGTTGAGCAGCTGGTAGGCGATCTCGCCGAAGGTCATGGGCCCGGTGATAGGCCCGGTGCGCTGGCCTTCGAGCCCGCCGTACAGGTAGTTGAGGATGCAGTTGCAGCTCCAGCGCGCGCCCAGCGCGTCGCCCGGCAGCGACTGCGCAAACGAGCGGGCGTAGTCGGGCACCGGCTCGGCGATGCGGTACTCCACGTCGTCGAACACCGGGGCGTAGAAGTCCACGCGCCCGGCCGCCGCGTCCACCGCCTTGAACGAGACATTGATCATCGCGCCCGAATAGTCGGCCACCAGCGGCAGCCGGGTGTCGATGCCTTTCTGCGCCAGGTACTGCGCCAGGTTCATCAGCTGCCCGTTGACGAAGCACTCCTGTGCCGAGAAGCCGGTGGACGGGAAACGGATCGCGTCGCCGCCGCCCGGCTGGAACAGGTTGAGGATGTCGATGCGCGGGTAGATCGACTCGGGCAGCGGGATGTGCACCGCCAGCGCCTTGTCGTGGCTGAACACCAGGGTCTGGCCGTTGGCCACCACCGGCGCGGCCTGGCCCAGGTCGTCCAGGTGCACGCCCGCGATCCAGCCCACCAGGGGCTTCATGTACATGTCCTCGAAGGCCGGTGCCTCGCGGGCGAAGCGCGAATGCACGTCGGAGAAGGCCGGCACGATCAGCACCGTCAGCCCGTGGGCCGGCGCGTCCAGCGCCACCCTGTGCAGGCTGGCGGCGTCGTACCAGCGCAGCTGCGGCGTGCCGGCGTGGGTGGGCAGCTCGGTGACGAAGAGCTTCTGGCGCGAGGTTTCGCCGCCGTCCTGGGCCATGAAGTACGGGATGCTGCCGGCCAGCCAGTTGCCCGGCGGCAGCCGGCGCAGCAGGGCCTCGTCGGCCGCGATCGAGAGGTAGGCGCCGCTGCGGATCGCCACCAGGGTGTCCTGCAGGTCCATCAGCGTGCCGCTGACGGGCCGCGCCGGCGGGGTTCGGGATGCGTTCATGTCGGGTCAACCCAGCCGCAGCTGGTCCAGTTCGTGGGTGAGCACGCGCTCGTTCTTGACGAAGTAGCGGTGCAGCTCCTTGAGCTTGAGCAGGCGCACCTCCTCGTCGTGGATCAGGTCCAGCTGCGAGCGCAGCTTGGTCAGCATCAGCTTGAGGCTGAGCACCTTGATGTCCAGGCTCAGGTCGCCGTCGAGCAGGCGCAGCCAGACCGGGTCGGTCACATCGGGCACGGCGGTGCTGGCCGGGGCCGGCCCGGTGGGCGTGGCCGCCGGGGCTTGCGCTGGTTCCGCCGGGCGCGCCACGGGCTCGGAGCCCCCGGCGCGCCCGGTGTCCAGCGCATAGCGGTAACGCCAGACGTCCTGCAGGCTCAGGTCCAGCAGCGTGCACACCGACTGCAGCGGCACACCCTCGCCAAACAGCGCGAACACCCGCGCCGCCAGCGCTCGGGTGAACGGCATGCCGGCATCGCCCATCCAGCCGATGCCCCTGGACTCGAACCCGTGCGGCACGGTCACGTGCAGATGAAAACGGACCGGCCCGATCGCCAGGTGCTGCCAGACCGCCAGCTCCCCCGCCGGCGCCGACTTGGGCCGGCCGAACCAGCCGCGCTCGGGCTCCTGTCCGATCCAGACATCGCAGCGGCGCTTGCGCACGTCCAGGCGGTAGTCGCGAACTTCCCAGGGGCGCTCTATCAACAGCAGCTGCCGCAGCAGCGCCTTGTCGATGCTGATCATGTGGGTGTCTCCTCTTGTCGGTTTCGGAGCCGGCCGCAAGACCCGTTCCACCCCTTTCTTGCGCCAAACTGACACACCCGGCGCCACGCCTGGCGGTACCCCTGACACCAGGCGCAACACCGTCCCGCACCGGGGCGGGACGGTCAGGGTGGCGTGCTATAACCGCCGGATCGTTGGAGACAGCCCGAGGCCCCCCGCAGCCGCCACCCCCCGGACACCGAACGCCGGCCACAACAAGACCCTCGATGAAGCGCGGCTTCTACACCATCATGACGGCGCAGTTCTTCAGCTCCCTGGCTGACAACGCGCTGTTCGTGGCCGCCATCGAGCTGCTGCGCAGCCGCCACGCCCCCGAGTGGCAGAGCGCCGCCCTGGTCCCCCTGTTCGCCCTGTTCTACGTCGCCCTGGCCCCGTTCGTGGGGGCCTTTGCCGATGCGCGGCCCAAGGGCCAGGTGATGTTCATCAGCAACGCGATCAAGGTGGCGGGCTGCCTGCTGATGCTGATGGGTGTGCACCCACTCCTGGCCTACACCCTGGTGGGCCTGGGCGCCGCCGCCTACTCCCCGGCCAAGTACGGCATCCTCACCGAATTGCTGCCGCCCTCCCAACTGGTCAAGGCCAATGGCTGGATCGAGGGCCTGACCATCGCCTCCATCATCCTGGGCGTGCTGCTGGGAGGCCAGCTCGTCGGCCCCTACCTGTCGTCGCTGCTGTTATCGGTCGACGCGCCCGGGCTGACCACCGGCATCGACCACCCGGCCGAAGCCGCCATCGCGGTGCTGGTGAGCGTGTACGCGCTGGCCGCGGCCTTCAACCTGCGCATCCCGCTAACCGGCGTGACCCCGCGACCCATGCCCCGGAATCCGCTGGAGCTGCTGCCTGATTTCTGGCGCTGCAACGGCCGCCTCTGGAAAGACCACCTGGGCCAGATCTCGCTGGCCACCACCACCCTGTTCTGGGGTGTCAGCGGCAACCTGCGCTACATCGTGCTGGCCTGGGCCGGCGCCGCACTGGGCTACACCACCACCCAGGCCTCGTCCCTGGTGGGCGTGGTCGCGCTGGGCACGGCCGTGGGCGCGGTGGTGGCCTCGCTGCGCATGCGGCTGGACCAGGCCACGCGCGTCATGCCCCTGGGCATCGGCATGGGCCTGCTGGTCATCGGGATGAACTTCATCGACAACGTCTGGGTCGCCGCGCCCTTCCTGGTGCTGCTGGGCGGCCTGGGCGGTTTCCTGGTGGTGCCGATGAACGCGCTGCTGCAGCACCGGGGCCACAACCTCATGGGCGCGGGCCGGTCCATCGCGGTGCAGAACTTCAACGAGCAGGCCTGCATCCTGGGCCTGGGCGCGCTCTACAGTTTCTCCACCGGCATGGGCCTTTCGGCCTTCGCCGCCATCACCATCTTCGGCCTGATCGTGGCCGGATTCATGTGGCTGATCATGAAGTGGCACCAGCACAACCAGCGGCACCACGGCGTGGAGCTGGAGCGGCTGCTGGAGATCGCCCGCCGGGACGACCTGCACGGCTAGAAGCCGATGTCGGTCCGCTCGAAGCCGTCCAGGCTGACCAGCCGGTGCTGCGCCAGCACCCGGTAGAACTCGGCCTCGCCCACCGAGCGGGAGAGGTAGGCGTCGCACCCCGCCAGTCCCGCCTTGATGCGGTCCATGCTGCCGGCGGTGGGCGCAAACATCAGGACCACCGGTGCGCTGCCATTGGGCAGCTTGCGCTGCTTGGCGCTGCGGCAGACCGAGTAGGCATCGGCGTCACCCTTGATGCGGTCGATCGCCACCAGACGGTAAGGGTGCTCCTTGAGCAGGGCCAGCGCCTGGGGCGCCTCGCGCGACCAGTCGATGTTCAGGCCGTAGCGCTTGAAGCGCTTGTGCAGGATGCGGCCTTCCACCAGGCTTTCGGCCACCAGCAGCACGTCGCCGCGCTGGACCTCGGGCACCGCCGCCGCCGTCCGGCTGTTCCTGGAGCGCATCGACCGGGATGACGGCGCGCGGGATGAAGGTGCGCGTGGGGACGGCGCGGGTGCGGGCACCGGCTCCAGCGCCCCGAAGTCGGTGACCCCCATCACCCCCACCGGCTGCGACGGCAACCGCGGCATGGGCGCCGCCACCTTGCGCAGCACCGGCGGTGCGGAGCCTGTCTGGCGCTCACGGACCATGGGGCGGGTGGGCGGAAACTCGCTGTCGGGCGAACGACGGCGCGTGCGCGCCACAGGGGCGGTGGGCGCAGCGGCCGGCCGCGCCCGTGCGCCCACCAGTTCGTCCAGCGCCGCCAGCACGCCCACCAGCTTGACCGGCTTGCGCTGCAGCGGCCAGCCCGTGCCCGCATCGTTGTGACCGATCAGCAGCACCTTGCCCTGCAGCTCGGCGTGGCGCACCAGGTGAACGGCCTGGGCGTTGTCGGCGTTGACCACCAGCACCTGCGCATCCAGCACCTCGTCCTGCACCACATAGGCCGGCGGTCGACGCGCCGCCAGCCGGAAGAACGACTCGAACGTGGCCGATTCGTTCTCGGGAAAACCGACCAGGGCCAACGAAAATGAGCCTGCCATTCACCTCTCCACCGAATACAAAGGGACTGCCCAACTCCCACGAGTATGCCCGCTCGGCCGTCCCGGACTCTGCCATTGCCCGCTTGCGGAACGCCACAACGTGACACAGTGCCAGCCTGTGAGGTCCGCGCGAAACGGCCCCACGCCACCAACCACCTCATGAGGAGTGCTTCCGGTGCCCAGCATCTATGACTTCCAGGCCCAGTCGATCGACGGCAAGCCGGTGCCGCTTTCAAAGTACCGCGGCCAGCCCATGCTCATCGTCAACACCGCCAGCGCCTGCGGCTTCACCCCGCAGTTCGCCGGTCTGGAGCAGCTGCACCAGACCTACGGCGACCGGGGACTGGTGGTGCTGGGTTTTCCGTGCAACCAGTTTGGCAGCCAGGACCCGGGCAGCGACAGCGAAATCGCCACGTTCTGCCAGCGCAACTACGGCGTGAGCTTTCCGATGATGAGCAAGATCGAGGTCAACGGCGCCGAGGCCCACCCGCTGTACCGCTGGCTCACCGCCGAGGCGCCCGGCCTGCTGGGCAGCAAGGCCATCAAGTGGAACTTCACCAAGTTCCTGGTCGGCCGGGACGGCCGCGTGATCAGACGTTACGCACCGCAGGACGCCCCGCAGAAGCTGGCCGGTGACATCGAGGCCGCACTGGCCTGAGTCCGGGGCAGCGCCTCTGCCCGCCCTGTCCGATCATTCGCGCCATACGCAACACCGGGGTTTTCACGCGACCGAATTTCTGTGAACCTGAGGCCTGCGTCGTGATCCAACGTTGCAACTCCACAGGAGGTCGCCATGGACGTGATCAGCAGCTTCAGCGCCCGCTTCGAACGCACCCGTGAGGAAGAGATGTCCCTGGAGGACTATCTCGCGGAGTGCAAGCGCAACCCTCTGGCCTATGCCACCGTGGCCGAGCGCATGCTCAAGGCCATCGGCGAACCGCAGATGGTCGACACGCGCAACGACCCGCGGCTCTCGCGCCTGTTCGCCAACAAGGTCATCAAGGTCTACCCGGCCTTTGCCGAGTTCTACGGCATGGAGGACTCGATCGAGCAGGTCGTGTCCTACTTCCGCCACGCCGCGCAGGGCCTGGAAGAGAAGAAGCAGATCCTCTATCTGCTGGGGCCGGTGGGCGGCGGCAAGAGCTCGATCGCCGAGCGGCTCAAGCAGCTGATGGAACTGGTGCCGTTCTACGCCATCAAGGGTTCACCGGTCAACGAGTCGCCACTGGGGCTGTTCGATCCGGTGGAAGACGCGGCCCTGCTGGAAGAGCAGTTCGGCATCCCGCGGCGCTACCTCAACCGCATCATGAGTCCCTGGGCCGTCAAGCGGCTGGAGGAATACGGTGGCGACATCCGGCGCTTCCGCGTGGTCAAGCGCCACCCGTCGGTGCTGCGCCAGATCGCAGTGAGCAAGACCGAGCCGGGCGACGAGAACAACCAGGACATCAGCTCGCTGGTCGGCAAGGTCGACATCCGCAAGCTTGAAACCTATGCGCAGGACGACCCCGACGCCTACAGCTACTCGGGCGGCCTGTGCCTGGCCAACCAGGGCCTGATGGAATTCGTGGAGATGTTCAAGGCACCCATCAAGGTGCTGCACCCGCTGCTGACCGCCACGCAGGAAGGCAACTTCAAGGGCACCGAAGGTTTCGGCGCCATTCCCTTCGACGGCATCGTGCTGGCGCACAGCAACGAGAGCGAGTGGAAGGCCTTCCGCAACAACAAGAACAACGAGGCCTTCCTCGACCGCATCTACATCGTCAAGGTGCCCTACTGCCTGCGCGTGTCCGAGGAGGTGAAGATCTACGAGAAGCTGATCCGCCACTCCTCGCTCTCGCAGGCCACCTGCGCGCCGGGCACGCTCAAGATGATGGCGCAGTTCTCGGTGCTCACGCGCCTGAAGGAGCCCGAGAACTCGTCCCTGTTCTCCAAGATGCAGGTGTACGACGGCGAGAACCTCAAGGACACCGACCCGCGCGCCAAGAGCTACCAGGAGTACCGCGACTTCGCCGGCGTCGACGAGGGCATGAGCGGCATCTCCACGCGCTTCGCGTTCAAGATCATCTCCAAGGTCTTCAACTTCGACTCCACCGAGGTGGCCGCCAACCCGGTGCACCTGATGTATGTGCTGGAACAGCAGATCGAGCGCGAGCAGTTCCCGCAGGAACTGGAACAGAAGTACGTCGGCTTCATCAAGGAGCAGCTGGCGCCGCGCTACGCGGAGTTCATCGGCAAGGAGATACAGACCGCCTACCTGGAGAGCTATTCGGAGTACGGCCAGAACATCTTCGACCGCTACGTCACTTACGCCGACTACTGGATCCAGGACCACGAGTACCGCGACACCGACACCGGCGAGGTGTTCGACCGCCAGTCGCTCAATGCCGAGCTGGAGAAGATCGAGAAGCCCGCGGGCATCAGCAACCCCAAGGACTTCCGCAACGAGATCGTCAACTTCGTGCTGCGCGCGCGCGCCAACAACGCCGGCCACAACCCGCTGTGGACCAGCTACGAGAAGCTGCGCACGGTGATCGAGAAGAAGATGTTCAGCAACACCGAGGAACTGCTGCCGGTGATCAGCTTCAACGCCAAGGCCAGCGCCGACGAGGCCAAGAAGCACGAGGACTTCGTCACCCGCATGGTGGCCAAGGGCTACACGCCCAAGCAGGTGCGCCTGCTGTGCGAGTGGTACCTGCGCGTGCGCAAGTCCAGCTGACCGCGGGGGCCGGCGTCCACCAGGAACACCCATGCTGCAGTCCATCATCGATCGGCGGCTGGCGGGCAAGAACAAATCCATCGGCAACCGGGAGCGTTTTCTGCGCCGCTACCGCGAGCAGATCGGCGAGGCGGTTCGGCGCGCCATCAGCGGGCGCGGCATCCGCGACGTCGAACGTGGCGAGGAGGTCCACATCCCGCAGCGCGACCTGTCCGAACCCGAATTCCGCCACGGCCCCGGCGGCAAGCGCGAGGTGGTGCACACCGGCAACCGCGAGTACCTGGCCGGCGACCGCATCCAGCGGCCCCAGGGCGGCACCGGACAGGGCAGCGGAAGCGGCCAGGCCAGCGACAGCGGCGAGGGGGAAGACGACTTCACTTTTGCCCTCAGCCGCGAAGAGTTCATGCAGGTCTTCTTCGACGACCTGGCCCTGCCCAACCTGGTCCGCACCCAGCTGGCGCAGGTGCCCGAGTTCAAGACCCGGCGCGCCGGCTTCACCAGCAGCGGCACGCCCAACAACCTGCACATCGTGCGCTCGATGCGCGGCGCCTACGGCCGGCGCATCGCCCTGGGCGGCGCCGTGCGGCGCGAGTGCGCCGAGCTGGAAGAGCGCATTGCCGAATTGCGCCGCCACGGCGACGACCCGGTGACCCGCAGCCAGGTGGCCGAGCTGGAGGCGCGGCTCAGGCAGCTGCGCTGGCGCATCGAACGCCTGCCCTACATCGACCCGATCGACCTCAAGTTCCGCAGCCATGTGCGGGTGCCGGTGCCCAGCGCCCGCGCCGTGATGTTCTGCCTGATGGACGTCTCCGGCTCCATGGACGAGCAGCGCAAGGACCTGGCCAAGCGCTTCTTCGTGCTGCTCTACCTGTTCCTGACCCGGCACTACGACCAGATCGACCTGGTGTTCATCCGCCACCACACCCAGGCCCAGGAGGTCACCGAGGACGAGTTCTTCCACGCCCGCGAAACCGGTGGCACCGTGGTCTCCAGCGCGCTGGAGCTGATGAACGACATCATCAAGGCGCGCTACAACCCCAGCGAGTGGAACATCTACGGCGCCCAGGCCAGCGACGGCGACAACTGGATGAACGATTCGCCCAAGTGCGCGGAGCTGCTGAGCACCCGCCTGCTGCCGGCCTGCCGCTACTACGCCTACATCCAGGTCACCGAGGAAGAGCAGAACCTGTGGCAGGCCTACGAGGCGCTGAGCCAGGCACACCCCAACTTCGCGCTGCGCAAGGTCTCGACCGCAGCCGAGATCTACCCGGTGTTCCGCGACCTGTTCCGCAAGGAAGGAGCGCCGGCATGAGCGGTCTCCAGCACCCCCTGCCGATGCTGCCACGGCCGTCCGGACCCTTGCCCGGCCCCAGCGACTGGACCTTCGAGCTGATCGAGCGCTACCACGAGGTGATCGAACGCACCGCGCGCCGCTTCGGCCTGGACACCTACGCCAACCAGCTGGAGGTGATCACGGCCGAGCAGATGATGGACGCCTACGCCAGCGTGGGCATGCCGGTCAACTACCGCCACTGGCGCTTCGGCAAGGAGTTCATCCTCACCGAGAAGAACTACAAGCGCGGCCACATGGGGCTGGCCTACGAGATCGTCATCAACAGCGACCCCTGCATCGCCTACCTGATGGAGGAGAACACGATGGCGATGCAGGCGCTGGTGATCGCCCACGCCGCCTACGGCCACAACAGCTTCTTCAAGGGCAACTACCTGTTCCGCATGTGGACCGATGCGAGCGCGATCATCGACTACCTGGTCTACGCACGGAACTACATCGCCGAGTGCGAGGAACGGCACGGCATCGACGCGGTGGAGGACCTGCTGGACTCCTGCCACGCGCTGCAGAACCACGGCGTGGACCGCTACCGCCGGCCCAGCCGCAAGTCGCTGGCGCAGGAACTGGCCGAGCGCAAGGACCGCGAGGCCTATGCCCAGCAGCAGGTCAACGAGCTGTGGCGCACGCTGCCGCGGCGCGCCGAGGCCGAGGGCGACGCCCTGGCCGTCAAGCGCTTTCCGGCCGAGCCGGAAGAGAACATCCTGTACTTCATCGAGAAGAACGCGCCGCTGCTGGAGCCCTGGCAGCGCGAGGTGGTGCGCATCGTGCGCAAGATCGCCCAGTACTTCTATCCGCAGCGCCAGACGCAGGTGATGAACGAGGGCTGGGCCACCTTCTGGCACCACCGCCTGCTCAGCGAGATGTACGACAACGGCTTCCTGACCGACGGCGTGATGATGGAGTGGATCAAGTCGCACACCAACGTGATCTTCCAGCCCGGCGTCGGCGACCGCCGCTACAGCGGCCTCAACCCCTACGCCCTGGGCTTTGCGATGTACACCGACATCAAACGCATCTGCGACGCGCCCACCGACGAGGACCGGCAGTGGTTCCCCGAACTGGCGGGCACGCCCTGGCTGCCCGCGCTGGACCACGCCATGCGCAACTTCAAGGACGAGAGCTTCATTGGCCAGTACCTCAGCCCCCGGCTGATGCGCGAGTTCCGCCTGTTCGCCCTGGTCGACGACGACCAGCAGGACACGCTGGAGGTCAGCGCCATTCACGACGAGACGGGCTACCGGCGCGTGCGCGAGACGCTCGCCCGCCAGTACGACCTGGGCTCGCGCGAGCCCAACATCCAGGTCTGGGACGTCAACCTGCGCGGCGACCGCTCGCTCACGCTGCGCCACACCCAGCACAACGACCGGCCGCTGCACGAGAGCGCGGGCGAGGTGCTCAAGCACGTGGCCCGGCTGTGGGGCTTTGGCGTGCAGCTGGAGAGCGTCAACAGCAAGGGCGAGGTCACCCGGCGCCGCGAGGTGCCGGTGCGGGCCTGATCAGCGCCAGGTGCTGTGTCCGGTCTCGCGGCGCAGCAGGTCGGCCAGCGTCCGGCCCGGCTCGACCGGGAACACCGACGCGTCCACCTGCACCGCCTCCATGCGGTCGAGCCGGAAGTTGCGGAAATCCTGGCGCTGCTCGCACCAGGCCGCCAGCGTCCAGACCCGGCCCCAGTAGAAGCAGCCCAGCGGCCGCACCTGCCGCTCGGTGCGGCGTTCACCCTGGTCCACATAGCGCAGCGTCACCCGGTGGCGCGCCTGCGCCGCCTCGCGCAGCGCCTGCAGGCGCTGACCCAGCGCGGGCTCCAGCCCCACCGGAGCGATCAGCAAAGGCTGGCGCTCCACCTCGGCCCGCACTCTGGCGGGCAGGACCGAGAGCACGCGCGACATGGCGTCCGACGCGGCCAGCGCCATTGCCGGGTCCAGCCACTGCTGCGCCAGCCGGGTGGCCAGCGCCAGGGCCCGCGCTTCGTCGACGGTGAACATCAGCGGCGGCAGCTCGAAGCCTTTGCCGAGCCTGTAGCCCACGCCCGCCTCGCCCTCGATGGGCACGCCCTGCGCCTGCAGGTCGGCCACATCGCGGTAGACCGTGCGCACCGAGACCTCGAGACGCTCGGCCAGCCAGGCGGCGGTGGACAGTCGGCGGCCACGGATCAGCTGGACCAGGGCAAAGAGTCGGTCGGCGCGGCGCATGGCAGGACGTCAGACCGTGGTCGACACCATGTCCAGTCGGGTGCGCTCCTCCGCAGTCAGCACGGTGGGTTCGACCACCGGGAGGCCTGTGGCGTCAAAGAACGGGTTGGCCTTGTATGTCCCCGACAGCCGACTGCCTGCGACGATCCGCAGGATGCGCGCCAAGGCTCTGGGGAGGCCGAATGCCCGCGGCTTGGGGTTGCCCAGTGCGCTCTGCGTGTTGGTACTTGCCAGCACAGGCCCGAAGGCCGCCTCCAGCGGCGCGCTGTCCAGACACTGCACGAGCAGGCCGGTGAACGGCATGTTGCGGCTGCTCATGGTGTTGCCCACCGGGGTGCGGCAACACGCGGCGTACCAGCGCAGCATCCCCTTGGACGACAGGCGCATCACCGAGAGGTGTTCGATGCCCTGGATGAACCGGATGCGGTGCGGCGCCAGCTGCACCACGTCCGAACCGCCCTGCGCATCCAGCACGCGCCCCGCCGGACCGAGGTAGCGAGCGAAGGCCTGACAGTCTTTGCAGTAGCACACCATGCGACTGGTCGGTCCACCCCGTTCGATCTGGCCTTGCAGCGCGCCGCAACGGCAGCGCAGGGGATGGGTCTCGGCGATCATGGGGGCTCCCTGAACAGATGGGCATCTATTGTGTGGTCATCTCGACAGGCGCAAGCCCCAACGCCTGCGGCTCGGCGCGCATCGCGTGTGCAATCAGCGCCATGTCCTTCGCCGACACCTCGAACAGGCCGTAGCGGAACTTCTGGCCCCAGTGGCGGCGGTCGTCCACGAAGTCCAGCTCATCGAGCAACGGTGCAATGGGCGCCGGCTCGGCCGCCACGTAACGGACATCGCGTCGGAACGGTACGAAGCCGTTGCCCATGTCGGCCTGGTAGGGCGGGCGCGCCTCCACCATGCCCAGGCTGACAAAGCTCTGCAGGCGGTCCTTGCCGCCCATCGTGGTCGAGGGCGCGTAGTAGGCGACCACGTCGCCAGGTGCCAGCCGCCGCAGTGGCCCACCCTTGCCGTGGCAGACCTGCATGAACCCCACCGGCGCATGGTCGCGGCCGCGCTGCGCGTGTTCGGCGCAGGCCACCGCGATCCAGCACCGGGGCTGTAGGGTGGTGGCGGCGTTCATGCCAGCGCGTGAATGCCCACGCGGTTGCCTTCGCTGTCGATGATGTGGGCGAAACAGCCCATGCCGTCAGGCAAAGTCACCTTGGAAAGCGCCAGGCGACCGCCGGCGGCTTCGATGCGCGAGAGCCAGGGTTCGAGGGTTTCACCGGCGTTGAGGTAGACCAGCGTGCCCTGTGCGGCAGGCTGCATGGCCGGGCTCTTGAACAGCGCGCCGCGCACATCGGCTTCGCGGTCGCCGGGGAACACGGCCAGCTCCTGGCCGGGGCCGCCAAAGGCTTCGCGCTTGAGGGACTGGCGGGTGAGCGCCTCGTAGAAGCGCACGGCGCGGTCCATGTCGGCGACGGGGATCTCGAACCAGTTGAGGGCGTGTGCCATGAAAGACTCCAGGGGGTGGTTGAACAGAACCCGGAGTCTGCGGACCCCCTGCTGACAGCGCTGTGGCAGCAGGCTGTCAGCGGTTGCATCAACGCATCAGAGCAGCTCTTGCGGGATGTTGCCGCCGTTGGCCGCGATGTGGCCCAGCACGTTCTTGTGCAGCCACATGTTCATCTTGGCCGAGTCGGCCATCAGCTCGTCGGGGCAGTACAGCTCCTTGGCCAGTTCCTTGCGCGCGGCCAGGCTGCTGTCCAGGCCCAGCAGCTTGAGCAGGTCGACGATGGAGGTCTTCCAGTTGAGCTTTTCGGGGTGCTTGGCGGCCTTCTCGGCGAGCAGGGCCATCACGTCCACCATGGCGATGGGGTTGACCACGGGCGCGGCCGGTGCCGCAGGGGCCGCGGCGGGTGCGGCGGCCGGAGCGGGTGCGGGCGCTGCGGCGGCGGGCGGAATGATGACCGGCGCGGCGGCCGCGTCCTTCATGCCGAGTTTTTCGAGGATGTTGCTGAAGAAACCCATGCTGCTGCTCCTGGGGCGTCGAATGAAGGGAATTGCCGGGCCGGACGCGGTCGGCTCCGGTCGGACAGCATAACGGCCTGTGTGCCACCAAAACATGACAATTTGTCGGGCGCGCCCGGTGCGCGGCGGCACCGTGAGGCAGTGCCCGCGCCTGTGCCGCGGGCGCCACGGATGCGGCACAAGCCGCCGCTCAGAGCCAGCGCAGCAGCCAGCCCGCCACCAGCGGCAGCGCCACCGCGCTGAACAGCGCGGACAGCCCCATGGCCAGGCCGGCGAAGGCGCCCATTTCTTCGCTCACCAGAAAGGCGCGCGCGGTGCCGATGCCGTGCGCCGCCGTGCCCAGCGCGAAGCCGCGCACCGTCGGGTCGGTGATGCGCAGCAGGTCGAACAGGCCGCGCGCGCTGGCCGCCCCCAGGATGCCGGTGCAGACCACCAGCACCGCCGTCAGCGTGGGCAGCCCGCCGATCTTTTCGGCGATGCCCATGGCCACCGGCGCCGTGACCGACTTGGGAGCCAGCGAGGCGATGGTGGCCTTGCTCGCCCCCAGCGCCCAGCCGATGCCGATGGCGCTGACCGTGGCCGCCAGCGTGCCCACCACCAGTGCGCCCAGCATGGGCAGCCACAGGCGCTTGAGGCGCGGCAGCTGTTCGTACAGCGGCACCGCCAGCGCCACCGTGGCGGGGCCGAGCAGGAAGTGCACGAACTGCGCGCCCTCAAAGTAGGTGGCGTAGGGCGTGCCGGTGACCCAGAGCAGCGAGCCGAGCGCAATCACCGCCAGCGCCACCGGGTTGGCCAGCGGGTGGAAACCGCTGCGTCGGTAGAGCATGAAGGCGCCCTGGTAGACCAGCAGCGTGACCGCCAGCCCCAGCAAGGGCGTGGTCGAGAGGTAGACCCAGACGTCCACCAGCCGGCCGCCGATGGCGCTGCCGGCGGCCACCTGGGTCAGCGGGGCTTCAGTGCTCATGGGCCTCGTCCGGCGGCGCCACGCGCTTCATCAGCCAAGCCATGGTCAGGGCCGCGCTGGCCAGGCCGATCCAGGTGCTCAGCACCAGCGCCACGCCGATGGCCAGCGCCTCCTGGCCCAGGCGCTGCAGGTGCAGCATCACACCCACGCCCGCGGGCACGAACAGCAGCGAGAGGTGCTGCAGCAGGGTGGCGGTGGTGGGTTTGAGCGCGGCCAGCCAGGCGGGCTTGTACACCAGCGTGATCAGCAGCCCGGCCATGCCCACCACCGGACCGGGCACCGGCACAGCCAGGGTGCGCACCAGCGCCTCGCCCACCAACTGAAACACCAGCAGGGTGGCAAGGGCTGGGATCACGGTTGCAGGGCCTCGTCGAGCAGCTCGATCCAGTGCCGCACCGGCGTGGCGGTGCCGCTCTGCAGGTGGGTGATGCAGCCGATGTTGGCGCTGGCAATCACGGCCGGCTGCAGCTCGCCCAGGTGACCCAGCTTGCGGTCGCGCAGCTGGTAAGACAGTTCGGGGTTGAGCACCGAGTAGGTGCCCGCCGAGCCGCAGCACAGGTGGGCTTCGTTCTTCGCCACCTGCACCGTGAACCCCAGCGCGGCCAGGTGGGTTTCGACGCCGCCCTTGAGCTTCTGACCGTGCTGCAGGGTGCAAGGGGGATGAAAACCAATGACCTGCTTTGCGTCGGGCTGCTTCGCCAGCTTCGGTTTCAACACCGGTACCAACGCGGGCAGCAGTTCGCTCAGGTCTTGGGTCAGTTCGCTGATGCGCGCGGCCTTGGCGGCATAGGCGCTGTCGTGCTGCAGGATGTGGCCGTATTCCTTGACCGTCACGCCGCAGCCCGAGGCGTTCATCACGATCGCCTCCACGCCCTGCTCGACATGCGGCCACCAGGCGTCGATGTTGGCGCGCATCTGCGCCATGCCACCGTCCTGGTCGTTCAGGTGGAACTTCACCGCGCCGCAGCAGCCCGCCTCGGGCGCCACCACGGTCTGGATGTCGGCGGCATCCAGCACGCGCGCGGTGGCGCTGTTGATGTTGGGCATCATGGCCGGCTGCACGCAGCCCGCCAGCATCAGCACCTTGCGTGCGTGCGTGGCGGCCGGCCAGCGCCCCGCGTCCTGCCTGGCGGGCACCTTGTTCTTCAGGGTCTCGGGCAGCAGACCACGCACCAGCTGGCCCAGCTTCATGGCGGGGCCGAAAGCGGGCGAGGTCAGGCCTTCCTTGAGCAGCCAGCGCACCGCCTTTTCACCGGCCGGACGCGGCACCTTGGCATCCACCACCTTGCGGCCGATGTCCACCAGATGGCCGTAGTCCACGCCGCTGGGGCAGGTGCTCTCGCAGTTGCGGCAGGTGAGACACCGGTCCAGGTGCAGCTGCGTGGCGCGTGTCGGCTCGGCGCCTTCGAACACCTGCTTCATCAGGTAGATGCGGCCGCGCGGACCGTCCAGCTCGTCGCCCAGCAGCTGGTAGGTCGGGCAGGTGGCGGTGCAGAAGCCGCAGTGCACGCACTTGCGCAGGATGGCCTCGGCGGCAATGCCGTCGGGCGTGCCTTTGAATTCGGGGGCGAGGTTGGTTTGCATCGTGGGTTCAGCCCATCTTGTTCTGGTTGAAGAGGCCCAGCGGGTCGAACGCCTCGCGCAGGCGCTTCGTGATGGCCTGCAGCGCCGGGTTTTCGGCATCGAAACGGCGCACGCCCGGCGCGCCGTCGGCGCCGGCGCGAAACAGGGTCGCGTGGCCCTGCATCCTGGCCGCGGCCGCACGGATCGGCGTGGCCGCCAGGGCCGGCGCCCAGAGCCAGCGCTGCGCACCCTGCCACTCGATCAGCTGCGCAAACGGCAGCTCCAGCACCGGCGCGGTCTGCGGCAGCGACAGGCGCCACAGGCACAGGTCCGGCGACGGTGCGTTGAAGAACGGCAGGGTCTGGTCGCGGCAGGCGGCCCAGTCGGGCCCGGCCTGGGCGTTGTCCATGCTCTGGCCGCCGGCTTCGCGCGCCAGTCGCTCGCTGGCGGCCTCCACCGCGGCCGCCGCACCGCGCAGGCGCACGAACAGCAGCTCGGGCGCATCGGGTGCGGTGTCGTCCTTCACCCAGCAGGAGGCATTGAGCGGCAGCGGCTGGCCGCCCCAGCGGTGCAGCTGCTCCAGCGCGTCGTGCTGGCCCATTTTGAACACCAGCGTGGCCTCGGCCGGGGCCACTGGCAGCACCTTGAGCGAAAGGTGGGTGATCACGCCCAGTGTGCCCATGGAGCCGGCGAGCGCGCGGCTGATGTCGTAACCGGCCACGTTCTTCATCACCTGGCCGCCGAAGGTGAGCCACTCGGCCTGGCCGTTGATGAACTGGGCGCCCAGCACGTAGTCGCGCACACCACCTGCGGTGGCGCGGGCCGGGCCGGCGAGACCGGCGGCAACGGCGCCACCGATGGTCGAACCGGCACCGAAATGCGGCGGGTCGAACGGCAGGTGCTGCCCCTTCTCGGCCAGGGCCGCCTCGACCTCGGCCAGCGGCGTGCCGGCACGCACGGTGATCACCAGCTCGCTGGGTTCGTGCGCGACGATGCCGCTGAAAGCGCGCGTGTCCAGTGTCTGACCGCTCACCGGTTCGCCGTGGAAGGCCTTGGTGTCGCCGCCCCGGATGCGCAGCGGCGTGCGGGCAGCGACGGCGGCGCGAACCTGGTCGATCAGCGCATGCGGGGTGTCGTTCGTGAGGCTGTTCTGCATGGCCGCCATGGTAGCGGCGGGCCTTGCAAGGGCCTTTGAATTTTTTGCACGGCCGGCTGCAATCGGAGCCGGCCCGCGGTCAGCGCGTGTGCCCCAGGCAGGCGCCGGCGTTGGGCCGGCCGCGGCACTCGCGCTTCAGGCGTTTCTCGCGCGCGGCGGGTGTTTCGCTGGACGGCGCGTCGATGAAGCTGACGCGGGCCGGCGGGCGGCGCTCGGTCTTGGCGGGCGGGCTGGCCGCTGCCGCCTGGAGCGCGACGCCCAGGGTGAGTGCGAGCACGGCGAACAGCGACATCGGTTGTGCAGACATAGGTTCCTCCTGAAGTGCGTGACAGCGCGCATGCTCGCGCCCGCTCCAGGCCCTGTCTGTGATGCATTCACCAGGCGAAAAAAGACCCGCGGCCTTGCGGCGCGCGGGTCGAACATCCAAAGGAGGCAATCAGGGGTCGGATCAGCGGTTGTAGGCGGTTTCGCCGTGCGAGCTGATGTCCAGACCTTCGCGTTCCTGCTCTTCGGTCACGCGCAGGCCCATGGTCAGGTCGACGATCTTGTAGGCGATGAAGGCGACGATGGAGGACCACACGATGGTGATGACCACGCCTTCGGCCTGGATCAGCAGCTGGCTGGCGATGGAGAAGTCGTCGCCCTTGACGCCGCCCAGCGAGCCGGCGGAGAACACGCCGGTCAGCAGGGCACCGACGATGCCGCCGACGCCGTGCACGCCGAACACGTCCAGCGAGTCGTCGGCACCGAGCATCTTCTTCAGGCCGGTCACGCCCCACAGGCACAGGAAGCCGGCGACCAGGCCGATGATGATGGCGCCCATGACACCGACGGTGCCGCAGGCCGGGGTGATGGCCACCAGGCCGGAGACGGCACCGGAGGCGGCGCCCAGCATCGAGGCCTTGCCCTTGGCCAGGGCCTCACCCACGCACCAGGCCAGCACGGCGGCGGCGGTGGCCATCAGGGTGTTGATGAAGGCCAGGGTGGTGCCACCGTTGGCTTCCAGGTTGGAGCCGGCGTTGAAACCGAACCAGCCCACCCACAGCAGCGAGGCGCCGACCATGGTCAGGGTCAGGCTGTGCGGGGCCATGGCTTCCTTGCCGTAGCCGATGCGCTTGCCCAGGACATAGGCACCCACCAGGCCGGCCATGGCGGCGTTGATGTGCACCACGGTGCCGCCGGCGAAGTCCAGCGCGCCCTTGTCGAACAGGTAGCCGCCCGCGCCCCAGACCATGTGGGCGATCGGCAGGTAGCTGAAGGTGAACCAGATGGCGCAGAACAGCAGCACGGAACCGAACTTGATGCGCTCGGCGAAGGAGCCGACGATCAGCGCGCAGGTGATGCCCGCGAAGGTGCACTGGAAGGCGATGAAGATGAACTCGGGGATCATCACGCCGGCCGTGAAGGTGGCCGCCAGCGAGTCGGTGGTGACGCCCTTGAGGAACAGCTTGTCGAAGTTGCCGTAGATCAGGCCCTCGCCGCCGAAGGCGACGCTGTAGCCGTAGACGGCCCACAGCACGGCGATCAGCGAGAACACGACCATGACCTGCATCAGCACGGACAGCATGTTCTTGCTGCGCACCAGGCCGCCGTAGAACAGGGCCAGGCCGGGCACGACCATCAGCAGCACGAGGATGGTGGCGATCATCATCCAGGTCACGTCGCCCTTGTCCACCGTTTCCTTCACGGCTTCGGCGGGCGCAGCTTCTGCCGCAGCCGGTGCGGCCTCGGCGGCAGCGGGTGCTGCAGCGTCGGCAGCAGGGGCCGCTGCGGGAGCAGCCGCGGCATCGGCGGCGGGTGCGGTGGCGGCCGGTGCATCGGCCGGCTTGGCGGCGTCCTGGGCCATGGCGGAGAACCCGCCGAACATAAGGCCTGCCCCCAGGAGCAGGGAAGCGATCAGTTTTTTCATTTGGGTGCTCTTTCTGATGCGGGTGCGGGGATCAGAGGGCTTCCTTGCCGGTCTCGCCGGTGCGGATGCGAACCACCTGTTCGAGGGGGGAGACGAAGATCTTGCCGTCGCCGATCTTGCCGGTGCGGGCGGCGCCTTCGATGGCTTCGATCACGCGGTCGACCAGGGCGTCGTCGACGGCGGCTTCGATCTTGACCTTGGGCAGGAAGTCGACGACGTACTCGGCGCCGCGGTAGAGCTCGGTGTGCCCCTTCTGGCGGCCAAAGCCCTTGACTTCGGTCACGGTGATGCCCTGCACGCCCATGCCGGAGAGCGCTTCGCGCACTTCGTCCAGCTTGAACGGCTTGATGATGGCGGAAACCATTTTCATGCTGTGTTACCTCTTCTAGGGTGGGACGGTGTCGGGGCGGGGCCGGGTGACACCACGGGTTGATGCAATCGCTTACAGCCAGAAGCAGGGACCGTGCCAGCTGCTCACCCACCCCGCTCCCGAGGCGGCCGCCCCGAGGGAAAACGTCCTCCCGACGGGGGCTGCGACCCACCCCGTGGGCATGACATGATCCCCGCGCCGCGGCCATAGAGCCGCACCAAACACGTGCATGCCGGTGTCCAGCCGGTCATGCACCGAAACAGGGATGGAGGACCGGATGGGTTTGTCATTGGTGCACAGCCGCGCGCTGATCGGGCTGGAGGCGCGGCCGGTCCAGGTGGAGGTGCACCTGGCCAACGGTCTGCCCAGCTTCACGCTGGTGGGTCTGGTCGACACGGAAGTGAAAGAAGCGCGCGAACGCGTGCGCTCGGCGATTGCCAACGCCGGGCTTGAATTCCCCAGCAACAAGCGCATCACCGTGAACCTGGCGCCGGCCGATCTGCCCAAGGACTCGGGTCGCTTCGACCTGCCGATCGCGCTGGGCATCCTGGCCGCGGCGGGCCAGATCGACGGCGCGAAGCTGGCCGGCTGGGAGTTCGCGGGCGAGCTTTCGCTGGGCGGCGAGCTGCGCCCGGTGCGCGGCGCGCTGGCCATGAGCCTGGCGCTGCACCGGGACGGTTCCGCGGGCGCGACCACGCGGCTGGTGCTGCCGCCCGGCAGCGCCGAAGAGGCGGCGCTGGTGCCGCAGGCCCAGGTGTGCCGGGCCCGCCACCTGCTGGACGTGGTGGCGCAGTTCCTGCCCGAAGGGGCCGCGGGCACCGGCGATGCACCACCCGACGACACGGGCTGGGCGCGTCTGTCGCCCACGCCGGTATCGGCCCGCGAAACCTACGCCGACCTGGCCGACGTCAAGGGCCAGGCGGGCGCGCGCCGGGCACTGGAAATCGCCGCGGCGGGCTCGCACAGTCTGCTGATGGTCGGCCCACCCGGCTCGGGCAAGAGCATGCTGGCGCAGCGCTTCGCCGGCCTGCTGCCGCCCATGGACACCACCGAGGCGCTGGAGTCGGCCGCGGTCGCCTCGCTGGCCGGGCGCTTCCGGCTGGAGGCCTGGGGCCTGCGACCCACCTGCGCACCGCACCACAGCGCCAGCGCCGTGGCCCTGGTGGGCGGCGGCTCACCGCCCCGGCCCGGCGAGATCTCACTGGCCCACCACGGCGTGCTGTTCCTCGACGAACTGCCCGAATTCCCGCGCGCCGCCCTCGAAGCCCTGCGCGAGCCGCTGGAAAGCGGCCACATCCGCATCTCGCGCGCGGCGATGCAGAGCGAGTTCCCGGCGCGTTTCCAGCTGGTGGCCGCCATGAACCCCTGCCCCTGTGGCTTCCTGGGCCACCCCACCCAGCCCTGCCGCGACACGCCCGACCAGGTCGCGCGTTACCAGGGGCGCCTCTCCGGCCCGCTGCTGGACCGCATCGACCTGCACATCGAGGTGCCCGCCCTGCCCCCGCACGACCTGCTGCACAGCCCGGCCGGCGAACCCAGCGCCACCGTGCGCGAACGCGTGGCCGCTGCCCGGCAGCGGGCGCAGGCGCGCCAGGGCCAGAGCAACCAGGCGCTGTCGGGCCAGGCGCTGGACCGGCATGCGATGGCCGAACCCACCGCGCTCAAGTTCCTGCACACCGCAGCGGCCCGTCTGGGCTGGAGCGCGCGCAGCACCCACCGAGCCCTGCGCGTGGCGCGCACCATCGCCGACCTGGCCGGCAGCGAGTCCGTGGAGGTGGCGCACATCGCCGAGGCGGTGCAGTACCGGAGGGCGCTGCGCGCCGCGGGCTGAACGATCAGCGGTACTCGGCCTCACGGCGCCGCGCCTCGTCCATCTGGCGGAAGCGCACGCAGACGGGGTCGTTGGCAAACACCGCCTTGCCGCATTCGCGGATGCGGCAGAAGTCGCGCGCGAACACGTTGTCGCTGCCTGCGCACGCCTGGTCGACGCCCGCGACCGATCGCGTGGCGGGGGGTGGTGGCGCTGCAGCAGCCGCCACCGGCGCGGACTGGGCGGGTGCGGGCGCCGCCACGGGCGCGGGCTCGGACGCACCCGAATGGGTGCTGGCCACCGCAGGCGTTGCGCCAGCCCGCCGCCGCGCGTCGTCCAGCCGCTTCTGTTCCAGTGCCAGCTTCTGGCGTTGCTGTTCCAGGGCGGCCGCCCGCTCCCGGTCCTGCTGCTCCAGCAACTCGACCGAATGGCGCAGCCGGTCGACCGCGGCGGCGGCTTCTGGGGTGGATGGTGATGTCGCGGCCTCTGCGCCCGCAGGCTCCGCAACCGCCGATGGGCCGCTGGTAGCCAACGGCGCAGGGCTGGCCGTTTGCGTGGCCGCTGGCAGGGCGGCGGGAACCGCCGCCAGGGGCGCCGCCCGGGCCGGCGCCGGCGTGGACTGGTGGGCACCGAGCCACCAGCCGATGGCCAGCACCAGCACGCCCGCGGTCATGGCGCCCGCCCAGCGCCACCAGGCGGGCTGTTGTTCGGTGCGCTGGCCCGAGCGCTTGCGCCGGCGGGCGCGGCGCAGCGCGCGGTTGGCGCGCTCGCGGGCCACAGCGTCAGAACCCGCATCCCCGCCCGGCCGGTCCAGCGGGCGGGCGCAACCCCGGCAGAACCGGGCCTGGTCCCGGTTTTCCTTGCCGCAGGAAGGACACACGATGGCCATGACGATCAGAGGGTGGAACTGGAAGGGCTTGGCGTTGTAGCACAAGCCCCGGCCCTGCTGCCCGGCGCACCGACGGGCTGTCGGGCGGCCGTGGCGAACGGGCGTTGCCGGGTCAGAGGTTGGTGCCGAGCCAGCGCTTGAGCTCGCTGACCGCCACGCCGCTGCGCGCGGCCAGGTCGGCCACCTGGTCCTCGCCGATGCGGCCGACGTTGAAATAGGTGCTCTCGGGGTGCGCCAGGTAGAAACCGCTGACGCTGGCGGCCGGGCTCATGGCCAGGCTTTCGGTGAGCGCCATGCCGATCTCATCGGCCTGCAGCAGCTCGAACATCTGGCGCTTGACGCTGTGGTCCGGGCAGGCCGGGTAACCCGGCGCCGGGCGGATGCCCTGGTACTTTTCCTTGATGAGCTCGTCGTTGGAGAGCGTTTCGCCCGCGGCGTAGCCCCAGAGGTCGGTGCGCACGCGGGCGTGCATGCACTCGGCCAGCGCCTCGGCCAGGCGGTCGGCCAGGGACTTGAACAGGATGGCGTTGTAGTCGTCGTGCGCGGCCAGGAACTGCTGCTCCTTCTTCTCCACGCCCACGCCGGCCGTCACCGCGAACAGGCCCACGTAGTCGGGCGTGCCCTTGGGCGCCACGAAGTCGGCGAGACACCGGCTCGGGCGCGTCACGCCATCGACGGCTTCCTTCTCCGTCTGCTGGCGCAGGCCGTGCCAGGTCAGCACCGGCTGCTGGCGGGTTTCGTCGGCGTAGAGCGCGATGTCGTCGGCATTCACCCGGTTGGCCGGGTAGAGGCCGATCACCGCGTTGGCCGTCAGCCAGCGGCCTTCGATGATCTTCTTGAGCATGGCCTGCGCGTCGGCGAACACCTTGCGCGCCTGCTCGCCCACCACCTCGTCCTGCAGGATGGCCGGGTACGGGCCGGCCAGGTCCCAGGTCTGGAAGAACGGGCCCCAGTCGATGTAGCGCTCCAGCTCGGCCAGGTCGAAGTTCCTGAACACGCGGCGACCGATGAACTTGGGCGCCACCGGCGGGTGGGCCACGAAGTCCACCGGCGTGGCGTTGGCGCGCGCCTGCGCCAGCGGCCACAGCGGCACCTGCTTCTTGTTGGCGTGCTGCTGGCGCACGCGCTCGTAGTCGGCGTTGAGCTCGGCAATGGTCTGCTGGCGGCCGTCGCCAATGAGGCTCTGCGCCACGCTCACGCTGCGCGAGGCGTCGGGCACGTAGACCACCGGGCCGTCGTAGTGCGGCGCGATCTTCACGGCCGTGTGCACGCGGCTGGTGGTGGCGCCGCCGATCAGCAGCGGAATGCCTTGCTCGCGGAAGTGCGCGTCCTTCTGCATCTCGCCGGCCACGTACTGCATCTCTTCCAGGCTGGGCGTGATCAGGCCCGACAGGCCCACGATGTCCGCCCCCTCTTCCTTGGCCTTGGCCAGGATCTCGTGGCACGGGACCATCACGCCCATGTTCACCACCTCGAAGTTGTTGCACTGGAGCACGACGGTGACGATGTTCTTGCCGATGTCGTGCACGTCGCCCTTGACGGTGGCGATCACGATCTTGCCCTTGCTCTTCACGTCGCCGCCGGCCGCTTCGAGCTGGCGTTTTTCTTCCTCGATGTAGGGCAGCAGGTGGGCCACCGCCTGCTTCATCACGCGCGCGCTTTTCACCACCTGGGGCAGAAACATCTTGCCGGCGCCGAACAGGTCGCCGACCACGTTCATGCCGTCCATCAGCGGACCTTCGATCACGTGCAGCGGGCGGCCGCCGTCGGCCTTGATGAGCTGCCACATCTCCTCGGTGTCTTCGGTGATGTGCTCGTTGATGCCGCGCACCAGCGCGTGCGTCAGGCGTTCGCGGATCGGCAGGCCGCGCCACTCGTTCTTCTTCGAGTCGTCCTTGGCCGCGCCCTTGGCGCTCTCGGCCACTTCCACCAGGCGTTCGCCGGCGTCGGGCCGGCGGTTCAGCACCACGTCTTCCACCCGCTCGCGCAGCGTGGGTTCGATCTCGTCGTACACGCCCACCATACCGGCGTTGACGATGCCCATGTCCATGCCCGCCTGGATCGCGTGGTACAGGAACACGGTGTGGATGGCTTCGCGCACCGGGTCGTTGCCGCGGAAGCTGAACGACACGTTGGACACGCCGCCGCTGACCTTGGCACCCGGCAGGTTCGCCTTGATCCAGCGCGTGGCCTCGATGAAGTCGACCGCGTAGTTGTTGTGTTCTTCGATGCCGGTGGCGATGGCGAAGATGTTGGGGTCGAAGATGATGTCCTCGGGCGGGAAACCGACCTCGTCCACCAGCACGCGGTAGGCGCGTTCGCAGATCTCGATCTTGCGTTCGTAGGTGTCGGCCTGGCCCTTTTCGTCGAAGGCCATCACCACCGCGGCGGCGCCGTAGCGCTTGACCAGCCCGGCCTGGCGCTTGAACTCCTCGACGCCCTCCTTCATGGAAATCGAGTTGACGACGCCCTTGCCCTGGATGCACTGCAGGCCGGCCTCGATCACGCTCCACTTGGACGAGTCGATCATGATCGGCACGCGCGCGATGTCGGGCTCGCCGGCGATCAGGTTCAGGAAACGCACCATGGCGGCCTGGCTGTCCAGCATGGCCTCGTCCATGTTCACGTCCACGATCTGCGCGCCGTTCTCCACCTGCTGGCGGGCCACGGCCAGCGCGTCCTCGTAGCGACCTTCGAGGATCATGCGGGCGAAGGCCTTGGAGCCGGTGACGTTGGTGCGCTCGCCGACGTTGACGAACAGGCTGCCCTCGCCGATGCGCAGCGGCTCCAGGCCGGAGAGCAGCATGGGGGGGACGGACGACACGGCAGAAGCGGAAACGGGGGCGACGGAAGCAACGGACATGGGGCTCACCAGATGACATTCGGGGACTGGTGAGCGCCGTTGTGGCCGCCGGGACCGGCGGGGGCGTCGTCGACGCCCGGTGACTCAAGCCTGACGCGGCCCGCAGAGGGGCGGCGCTGCAGCGCTCCTTGAGAGGCCATGATTTTAGCCGGGCATGCCGGGAAAACCCGCGCACCGGGACATCCATCAATCACAACATAATTGATTTCTGATGTTTTGGGTTTGTTCATGCGCCTCCCTTCCCTGTTTTCCATATCCGCCGGCCTGCTCGTCTGGGCCATCACCTCACCCCTGGCCCGCGCCGTCGAGGTGCGCTTTCAGCCGGTCGCCCCCGGCGTCTACGCCTTCATCGGCGAGAAGGTGGGCCGCACCTACGACAACGAAGGCCTGAACGCCAATATCGGTCTGGTGGTGACACCGGCTGGCGCGCTGCTGATCGACAGCGGCGCGAGCGCCCAGGGCGCGCAGAAGATCAATGCCGCGGTGAAAAAGGTGACGGACCAGCCGGTCAAGTGGGTCATCAACACCGGCGGGCAGGACCACCGCTGGCTGGGCAACGGCCACTTCATCGCCCAGGGTGCCGAGGTCATCGCCCACGCCAGCGGCAAGGCGGACCTGCTGGCCCGCGGCGGCGACCACCTCGCCGCCCTCAGGCCGGTGCTGAAGGACAAGCTGGATGGCACGGTGCCCGCCCTGCCCACGCGCTGGCTCGCGGGCAGCGACGAGACGCTGAACCTGGGCGGCGTGACCGTTGAAGTGAAACACCGCGGCGGCGCGCACACGCCCGGCGACCTGATGGTCTGGCTGCCGCAGCAGCGCGTGGTTTTCAGCGGCGACATCGTCTACGTCGACCGCATGCTGGGCGTGATCCCGGTCAGCCACACCGGCCGCTGGCTGGCGAGCTTCGCGGCGCTGGAAGCGCTCAAGCCTGCGCGCATCGTGCCCGGTCACGGCGAGGTGTGCGAGCTGCCGAAGGCCCAGGCGCAGACGCGCGACTACCTGCAGGCGCTGCGCACGCACATGAAGCAGGCGGTGGAGAACGGCGAGGACATCGGCGCCGCCATCAAGGCTTTTGACGCGAAGCCGTGGATGGGCCTGCTCAACGCGACCGAGCTGCACCCGGGCAACGCCAGCCGGACGTATCTGGAGCTGGAGCGGGAGTGAGGCGGGTCAAGGCACGGTCGGAGCGGGCGCCGACAGGATGCTGTTGAGCGCGACGTTCACGTAGTAGTTGCTGCGCCCCACTTTCTGCTTGGCCAGAAAGCCCCCGTCCACCAGCGCCTCCAGGTACTTGGTGGCGGTCAGGCGCGAGACCTGCAGGTCTCGCTGCACAAAGTCGATCTTGGTGTACGGGTGCGTGAACAGGTTGTTGATCAGGTCCTGGCTGTAGAACCGGTGCCCATCGCGAATGCGGTGCTTGTAGTCGAACAGCGCCGTCTTGATGGCCTGCACCGTGGTCACGGTCTGGCGAGCCGTCGTCTCCACCGCCTGCAGCATGTACAGCACCCAGTCCTCCCAGGTGTCGTCGTCGCGCACCGTTTGCAACAAGCGGTAGTAGTCGGCCTTGTGCTGCACGATGTGGCGGCTCAGGTACAGCACCGGAATGTCCAGCAAGCCTTCCTTGACCAGATAGAGCACGTTGACGATGCGGCCCGTGCGACCGTTGCCGTCGTAGAAAGGGTGGATGCTCTCGAACTGGTGGTGGATCAGCGCCATCTTGATCAGCGGATCGACCGGAAACAGGGCGTCATCGTTCATGAAGCGCTCCAGCCCGCTCATCAGCGCCACGATCTCGGCCGGGTCCTGCGGCGGGGTGTACACCGTCTGCCCGCTGCCGTCCTTGAGCGCCGTGCCGGGCAACTTACGAAAACCCGCGTTGTTGCGCTCCAGCTCGCCCTGTATGCCCACGACATGATTGGCCGTCAGCAGCCCGGTGGCCCGCACTTGCTCAAAGCCAAAGCGCAGCGCCTGCCGGTAGCGCAGCACCTCCTTGGCCGCCGGATTGGCGAACGCCTCCGGATGCACGTCGTCCTTGAACAGCTCGTCGTGCGTGGTGACGATGTTCTCGATCTCGGAACTGTCCTTGGCCTCCTGCAAGCCCAGGGTGTTGATCAGGATGCCCTGGTTGGGAATGGACGCGGCCAGACCTTTCAGCTCAGCCAGCTGCCGGCTGCTGCTGGCCAGCTTTTTCAGAATGGCTGGCGTGTCAAACCGGGCCGGGTCCAGCTGTTCCAGGGGCGTCAGGGTGGACATGCATCGCCTCCATCAGGCTCATATGTATAGAAAATGCGAATTTCTATGCATGTTAAACGCCACGTGTATAGAAACGGGGCGGTTTCTGTGCAGGTGCTGCGGGCTCAGCCTTGGCCTGGCACGTGCACCTGCGCCAACGCCAACACCACCTCCCGCACCACCTTGCGCTGTGGCGCAGGCAACTGCAGGTAGGCGTCGATCACCTCGCGCTCGGTGTGGTTGAGGCTCTCGTCCCAGCGGCGCTGGTGCTCGCGCACCTTGTACCGCACCGCCTCACCAAACCGCAGCACCTCGGGCGCCAGCTTCAACCACTCGGCCAACACCTGCAGCTTGTCCTGCGTGGGAATCGAACGGCTGTTGAGCCAGCCCCAGGCCGCCTGGTTGCTGATGGAGCGCCCCGGCCAGCGCAGATTGAATTCGTGCTCCAGCACCGACGGGCTGGCGACGTAGCCCATGCGGACCATCGCGTCCCGCAGGCGCTGGGAGAACTCCATCTTTTCGTTCATGCGCCCAACCTACGTGGCGCTTGAAAAATGGCTCTATTTCTTGTTGTTTATGATCTCAACAATTACTTGAATTTTGTTTCAATTTTGATTGATGATTGCCCTGTCGTTGCCACCCATCTTTCGGTCAGCTCTTGCCGCCATCGCCCTGGTGTTGTTGGCCGGCTGTTCCACAACACAAGAAATCACGCTCGGGGCTGCGGTCCAAAAAAACCTGTCCACGATCGCACTTGTCCCCAGCGATGGCAACTCCTCACAAATGAACAGCCTGTTGGAGGCTGCGCTGCTCAAAGAACAACTGACCGTCGTTGGTGCTCTGCCTCCGGGTACCCGGACCGCCCCCGGTATCGACGCGTTGGTGAGCTACACGGACATCTGGCGTTGGGACCTGGTGATGTATCTCAAGCACCTCACCGTGCAGTTGTACGACGCTCAGACGGGACAACTGCTTGCCCTGGGCCAATGGTCCGATTCGCCCCTGCACGGATTCAGGAACCCCAAGACAGTCATGGAGGGCCTGATCTCGGATCTCGTAGCCAGGGTGCGCGGCGCCAAACCAGCGACTCCGGCTGCCGCGCCCCCCTGACCACGCTCGAACCAAGTCAACGGATTCGACGGGAACCGGGACCCTCCAACCACCCGCTCAACTGAGAGAACACCTCCATGAAACAACTCGCCAAGAAAATGTTCGCCGCTTCGACCATTGCGTTGCTGACCGCCTGTGGCGGCGGAAGCGATGACCCATCCAAAGATCTGTTCAGCATCTGGACCCAGGATGGAACAGGCGCAACGATGGACATCCGCGGTGGCAGCTTCGGCAAGCCGCACTATCTGTATGCGTTCTCTCCTACCGGCACGAAGTGCATTTGTCAGCTGACCGTGATTGGCGAGCAGGACAAAGGGAGCTTCGCCCTGTCCAGCTGCATCTCGACCCCATACAGCAGCGCGAAGAACCCACAATGCGAGGCCATGAACGTGGCCGGCAACTACACGAATCTGAACGCCATCCTCACACTCAGCACGCAACGGGGCTCGATCACCTACCGGTGATCAACCTTCGGTCTCATGACGCTGCAACGACCTGGCGCATTCAGGGTCGCACAGAGACCGGGATCACCTTGCGCGCCGGCATCGAAGCCCGCGCCCGCAGCTGGCCGCAGCCCCCGTCCACGTCCTGCCCGGCGGACATGCGCAGCTTGGTCAGGATGTGGCGGCGGTGCAGGCGGCGCGCGATGTCGGCGGCCTTCTCCCAGCTCGGCCGCGTGAAGGGCATGCCTTCGGTGGTGTTGTACGGGATCAGGTTGAGGATCGCGTACTTGCCCGTGAGCAGGCGCACGATGCCCTCGATCTCGTCGTCGCCGTCGTTGATGCCGTCCAGCAGCGTCCACTGGTATTGAATGGGGTAGCCGGTGGCGCGGGCGTAGGCCTCGCCGGCCTCGACCAGCTCTTCGGGCGTGAGCAGCGGCGCGCGCGGCAGCAGGTCGCGGCGCAGGTCGGCGCGGGTGGTGTGCAGCGACAGCGCCAGCGCGGGCTTGACCGCACCGCGCGGCAGCTCGTCGAACACGCGCGGGTCGCCCACGGTGGAGAACACCAGGTTCTTGTGGCCGATGTTGCCGGCCGTGCCCAGCAGCTCGATGGCCTCCATCACGTTGTCCAGGTTGTGCGCGGGTTCGCCCATGCCCATGAACACCACCTTCTTGACCGGCCGGCGCGTGCGCGCCAGCGCCACCTGGGCCACGATCTCGGCGCTGCCGAGCTGGCGGATCAGCCCCGTGGTGCCGGTCATGCAGAAGCGGCAGCCCACCGCGCAGCCGACCTGGGTGGACACGCACAGGCCGGGCGTGCGGTCTGGCAACAGCAGCACGCTTTCCACCAGCTGGCCGTCGCCCAGCTTCACCAGCAGGCGCTCGGAGCCGTCGTCGCCGGGGTGGGCGGATGCGAGCTGCGCCAGGCCCGCGAGCTCGGCCTCCAGCGCCGGCAGTGCGGCGCGCAGCGTGGCGGGCAGGAAGTGTTCGATCTGCCGCTTGCCCGCCGTCTGCGGCAGGGCGTTGCTCCACAGGCGGAGCACGCGGTGCTGGTGTTTGGGCAGGGCGCCGAGCGCAGTGAGGCGTTCGCGCAAGTCAGAGATTCGCATCCCGGGATTGTCCCTGAGGGTCGCGCTGAACGCAGTACCGGCACAGAATGCGCTTTCACCAGGAGACTCCCCACGATGAAGTCCGTGTCATTCATCCAGCGCAACACGCAAGGCCACTGGGTCGGCGACGGTTTTCCCGTGCGCACCCTGTTCTCGTACAACGACGACCCCGCCGCGTTCTCGCCCTTCCTCATGCTCGACTACGGCGGCCCGGTGGTCTTCGAGCCCACCACGAAGCGGCGCGGCGTCGGCGCGCACCCGCACCGCGGCTTCGAGACCGTGACCATCGTCTACGACGGCGAGGTCACGCACCGCGACTCGTCCGGTGGCGGCGGCACCATCGGCCCCGGCGAGGTGCAGTGGATGACCGCGGCCGCGGGCATCGTGCACGAGGAGTTCCACAGCGAGGCCTACGCCCGCAGCGGCGGCCCCTTCCGCATGGTGCAGCTGTGGGTGAACCTGCCGGCGCGCGACAAGATGGCAGCGCCCGGTTACCAGGGCATCACCGCCGCGCAGATCCCGACCCTGCCGCTGACCGGCGTGGACGGCCAGGACGCCGGCACGGTGCGGCCCATCGCGGGCAGCTTCGACGGCGCCAGCGGCCCGGCCCGAACCTTCACCCCTATGCAGGTCTGGGACGTGCAGCTCAAGGCCGGCCACACCGTCACCCTGCCCGCGCCCGAGGGCCACACCACGGTGCCGCTGGTCTACCAGGGGCGGGTCAAGACGGCCGACGGCCAGGAAGCCGGCGACGCGGAAATGATCGTCTACACCCGCGACGGCGAAGGTGTGCAGCTGACCGCGCTGGCCGACACCACCCTGCTGTGGCTGTGCGGCGAACCCATCGACGAACCCGTCGTGGGCTACGGCCCCTTCGTGATGAACACGCCGCAGGAGATCCAGCAGGCGTTTGTCGATTTCCAGTCCGGTCGCATGGGGAGGCTTTGACATGCTGGAGATGCTGATCACCGCCCGCCCCGGCGACCTGGGGCATGGCCTGACCGTGCGGCGCGTGCTGCCCTACGCCAAACGCCGCCACGTCGGCCCCTTCGTGTTCATGGACCACGCCGGCCCGGTGACGCTGGCGCCCGAGCACGTCCGCGCCGCCGACGTGCGGCCGCACCCGCACATCGGCCTGTCGACCGTGAGCTACCTGCTCAGCGGCATGATCACCCACCGCGACAGCCTGGGCATCCGGCAGGACATCAAACCCGGCGACGTGAACTGGATGACCGCGGGCCGCGGCATCAGCCATTCCGAGCGCTTCACCCACCCCGAGTCCTTCGCGGGCGGCGGGCTGGAGCTGATGCAGTTCTGGGTCGCGCTGCCCGAGGCCGACGAAGAGTGCGAACCGGCCTTCGACCACTACCCGCAGGCCCTGATGCCCGAGCACGAGACGGGCGGCGTGTGGTGGCGCCTGTTCGCCGGCAGCGCCTACGGCCAGACGACACCGGTGCGCACACATTCGCCGCTGTTCGCGCTGCACGCGCGCCTGCAGCCCGGCGCCACACTCGCCCTGACCGGTGGCCACGCCGAACAGGCGGTGTATGTGGCGCGGGGCGCCGTCACCCACGGCGACACGACCGCGGAACCCGGCCAGCTGCTGGTGTTCACCGGCGAGGGTGATTCGGTGACGGCCGGCCCCGACGGCGCCACGCTGATGGTCTTCGGCGGCCAGCCGCTGGGTGAGCGCCACATATTCTGGAACTTCGTGTCCTCGCGCAGGGAACGCATCGAGCAGGCCAAGGCCGACTGGCGGGAAGGCCGCTTCGCGCTGCCGCCCGACGACCACGACGAGTGGATCCCGCTGCCCTGAGGGCCGGCGCGCATTCGGTCACGCCTGGGCGCGGGATGGCCACGGCACAATGCCGGCATGTCCCTTTTTGACCGACTGTTCGGCGCGCGCGCCCGGGAGTACCCCGAGTCGCGCCTGCCCGCCGACCGCCAGGCCGCCGTGAACGGTTCTTCCGCTGCGCACGAAGCCGCCCACCTGCTGCGCGCGCCCACGGCGCTGATGCAGCTCAGCGAGGCCGAGGCGCTGACCGTGGTCGGCTTCATGCGGCCCAGGCGCTTCAAGCGCGGCACGACCATCATCCGCCAGGGCGAGGCCACCGACACCGGCTACATGGTGCTGGTGCTCGAAGGCGAGATCACGGTGGAGACGCTGATCGCGCGCCGCGTCAACCCGGTCACCGTGACCGTGCTGGGCCCGGGCAGCCTGATCGGCGAGATGGCCCTGGTCGACGGCGGCGCCCGCTCGGCCTCCTGCACCGCCAGCACCGATGTGGCCTGCGCCGTGCTCACGCGCGATGCCCTGGAGGCGCTGACCGCCGAGCAGCCCGCCACCGCCGCCAAACTCATGACCGCCGTGGCCCAGCGCCTGGCCGAGCGCCTGCGCGACAGCGGCCACAAGCTGCAGGTCTACAGCCAGCTGGTGCAGACCATGCAGCAGGAGATCGACAAGCTGATGCCGACGCCCGACCGGCGCGGGTGAGGCGCAGAAGCCCCGGTTTTCCAGGGCTTGGTGCTCAGGTGTTGGGCGCCGTCTTGGCGCTCCAGAGCATGGTGATCGCCAGGATGCCCAGCACCACCCCCAGCGACACCGCCACCGGGATCTTGAAGATGTCGATCAGCATCATCTTGGTGCCGATGAAGACCAGGATCACGGCCAGCCCGTAGTTCAGCAGGTGGAAGCGGCTGGCCGCGGCCTGCAGCAGGAAGAACATGGCGCGCAGACCCAGGATGGCGAACACGTTGCTGGTGAGCACGATGAACGGGTCCTTGGTGATGGCAAAGATGGCCGGGATCGAATCCACCGCGAAGATCACGTCGGTCAGGCCCACCATGGCGATCACCATCAGCAGCGGCGTGGCGATCTTCTTGCCGTTCTCGACGGTGAAGAACTTCTCGCCGTCGAACTGCTTGCTCACGGGCATGAGCTTGCGCAGCAGCTTGAGCGCCGGGTTGTCGTCCAGGCTCTCCTCCTTGCCGGCGGCCCACCACATTTTCACGCCGGTCAGGATCAGGAAGGCGCCGAACACATAGAGGATCCAGTGGAACTGCTCCAGCAGCCAGGCACCCACCAGAATCATGATGGTGCGCAACACGATGGCGCCCAGGATGCCGATCATCAGCACCCGCTTCTGGAACGCTGGCGGCACGGCGAAGTAGGTGAAGATCAGCAGGAAGACAAAGATGTTGTCCACCGCCAGGCTCTTCTCGATCAGGTAGCCGGTCAGGAACTCCAGCGACTTCTCGTTGGCGATGGCGGTCGAACCGGTGGTGTCCTTGATGGCCCACCACAGCAGGCCGTTGAAGACGAAGCTCACCGCCACCCAGGCGAGCGACCAGTTCAGCGCTTCCTTCACGCCCACGGCGTGGGCGCCCTGCTTCTTGAGCACGACAAAATCGACGAACAGGGCCGCGAGCACGAAGGCGACGAAGACGCCCCAGAGCCACAGGGGTGCAATGGTTTCCATGATGGACAAGACCTTTTCTAGAGGACGGTGTTGATCGGATGAAGAACACCCTCCAAGGTCTGGCCGGGACCGGGCATGGCGCCTGGCCCGGGGCATCCGGCGGCCTTCCGGTGAAGACCGCGTACTGACGGACGCCCCACCCGCCGAGGCCGGACGGGGCGTCCGGTGGCGGGCTGGTTACTCCCCTTGATGGGAGCGGCGATTGTGGGGGCGGCGCACCGCCCTCACAAGGCGAAGGTCACTCAGAAAAAAATGGAACATCGCCCAACGACCTGCAGCAGCAGCACAGTCCGGGGTCAGGCCGCCTCTTTGTAGAACATCGCCCGCCCCACCGCCCGCGGCGCCTGCGTGGCCACCGCGTCGTGGATCGCGCCGATGTGCTGGGGCGTGGTGCCGCAGCAGCCGCCCACGATGTTCACCAGGCCCTCGGCTGCGAACTCGCGCAGCAGGCGGCTGGTGACGTCGGGCGTCTCGTCGAAGCCGGTGTCGCTCATGGGGTTGGGCAGGCCGGCGTTGGGGTAGCAGCTGATGAAGGTGTCGCCCGCCACCTTGGCCAGTTCCTGGATATAGGGGCGCATCAGCGTGGCGCCCAGCGCGCAGTTCAGGCCCACGGCCAAGGGCTGGATGTGGCGCACGCTGGCCCAGAAGGCGGTGACGGTCTGGCCGCTGAGGATGCGGCCGGAGGCGTCGGTCACGGTGCCGCTGATGATGACCGGCAGGCGCTCGCCGCTCTTCTCGAAGAACTCGTCGATGGCGAACAGCGCGGCCTTGGCGTTGAGCGTGTCGAAGATGGTCTCGACCAGCAGCACGTCGGCGCCGCCTTCCACCAGCGCCTCCACCTGCTCCAGGTAGGCGGCGCGCAGCTGCTCGAAGGTGATGTTGCGGGCACCGGCGTCGTTCACGTCGGGGCTGATGCTGGCGGTCTTGGGCGTGGGGCCGAGCGCGCCGGCCACGAAGCGCGGCTTGTCGGGCGTGCTGAATTTGTCGCAGGCCTCGCGGGCGATGCGGGCCGAGGCCAGGTTCATCTCGCGCGCCAGGTGGGCCATGTCGTAGTCCTCCTGCGCAATCGTCGTGGCGCCGAAGGTGTTGGTCTCGATCAGGTCGGCGCCGGCCGCGAGGTAGCCCTCGTGGATGTCGCGGATCACGTCCGGGCGGGTCAGGCTCAGCAGTTCGTTGTTGCCCTTGACGTCCTTGTGGAAGTCCTTGAAACGCTCGCCGCGGTACTGCGCCTCGCCGAGCTTGAAGCGCTGGATCATGGTGCCCATGGCGCCGTCGAGGATGGCGATGCGTTGGGACAGGATCTGGGGCAGCGCCTGGGCGCGGGTGTAGACGGGCGTTTTCATGATCCCGCGATTGTAGGAAACGCCCCCCGGCCAGCCGTGGTCAGGGGCTTCGGCGCAGCGCCTGTTTTCTATACTGCGCCGCTTCCAGGAGGTGTGTCGTGCAACTGCGTGTGGGCCCATGGGCCGCTGGCCCCGGCCGCTGGGTATTCGCCTGGGGCCTCTGCGCCCTGCTGGCGGGCTGCGACCGGATCGGCCCGTGGAGCGCCGAGCGCAGCCACACCGTGTCGGCGGTGATCGAGCGCGCGCCCGGCCCGTTTGGCCAGGTGAGCTGGCACGCGGACTACCGCGCCGAGGATTGCCCGGCGGGTGCGCCACCCGGGGGCGGCGAGCTGAGCGTGGCGCTGCCGGTCACCCACCAGGGCGGGCACCACTACGAGACCACCGTCCCCGGCCGCCCGGCGGCAGGCACGGGACAGGACCGGTGCCGCTGGCGGCTGGTGTCGACCTCGGCCCGCTTTGCGGCCACCGCCGCCGAGGGCGACGAGGTCTTCGAGGCCCGCCTGACGGCGGGGCAACTGGCCCGGGAAAAGCCGGTGGTCCTGTACTACTGGCGCGGCACCTACCCGCGCATGCCAGGAGCGATCATCACCCGCGCGCTCGGGGAACCGGACCGCCAGGTGTTCCGCCCCGAATTCCAGAACCAGCTGTTCACGATCACGCTGACGCCCCGGGCGGCGCCTTGACGCGCCCGCCGGGCTGGCGCAGGGGCGCTCCGGCCTCAACGACAATACGCCCCCATGAAACACCTGCTCCCGACCGAAGCCTGGACCTGGCTGCAAGACCAGACCGCGCAGCGCGCCGCCGAGGGCCTGGAGCCCCCGCTGTTCGTCGACGTGCGCATGGAAATCGAGTCGCTCTACGTCGGCCGGCCGCCCGGCGTGGTGCACATCGCCTGGTACGAGTACCCGGACCTGACCGCCGATCCGCAGGCCTTCGCCGCCGCGGTGGAGGCCGAGGCGGGTGACAAGGGCCGCCCGGTGCTGCTGATCTGCCGCAGCGGCAAACGCACGCAGGACGCCGGCGCCGCGCTGGAGGCCGCCGGCTTCGCCGAGGTGGCGCACGTGGTGCATGGCTTCGAAGGCGATCTGGACGACCGGTTCAAGCGCAGCACGCTCAACGGCTGGCGCTTCGACGGCCTGCCCTGGGAACAGATGTGATCGACATCTCCTCTGAAGGCGAGACGCTGGAAGCCTGCGCCGAGGTGCTGCAGTCGGTCTTCGGCTACGAGGCCTTCCGCGGCCCGCAGGCGGGCATCGTCACCCACGTCAGCGACGGCGGCGACGCCCTGGTGCTCATGCCCACGGGCGGCGGCAAGAGCCTGTGTTACCAGATCCCGGCCATCGTGCGCCAGCGCGCCGGCCACGGCGTGTCCATCGTGGTCTCGCCGCTGATCGCGCTGATGCACGACCAGGTGGGCGCGCTGCTGGAAGCCGGCGTGGACGCGGCCTTCCTCAATTCCAGCCTCACCAGCGACGAAGCGCAGCAGATCGAACGCCGCCTGCTCAAGGGCGAGATCACCATGCTCTACGCCGCGCCCGAGCGACTGACCACGCCGCGCTTCCTGGCGCTGCTCGACTCGCTGCACGAGCGCGGGCTGCTCAGCCTGTTCGCCATCGACGAGGCGCACTGCGTGAGCCAGTGGGGCCACGACTTCCGGCCCGAGTACCGCGAGCTGGCGGTGCTGCACGAGCGCTACGCCGGCGTGCCGCGCATCGCGCTCACGGCCACGGCCGACGACCTGACGCGCGAGGACATCGTGACGCACCTGCAGCTGCAGGACGCGCGGCGCTTCGTCAGCAGCTTCGACCGCCCCAACATCCGCTACACCATCGTCGAGAAGAAGGACGGCACGCAGCAGCTGCTGCGCTTCATCCGCGACGAACACATGAACAGCCAGGGCCACGACGCCGGCATCGTCTACTGCCAGTCGCGCAAGCGGGTGGAAGAAGTGGCGGCGCTGCTGGTGGACCACGGGCTGAACGCCCTGCCCTACCACGCGGGCCTCGACTCGGCGGTGCGCCAAAAGCACCAGGACCGTTTCCTGCGCGAAGAGGGCCTGATCATGGTCGCCACCATCGCCTTCGGCATGGGCATCGACAAGCCGGACGTGCGCTTCGTGGCCCACCTGGACATGCCCAAGAACATTGAGGGCTACTACCAGGAAACCGGCCGCGCCGGTCGCGACGGCGAGGCGGCCGACGCCTGGATGGTTTATGGCCTGCAGGACGTGGTGAACCAGCGCCGCATGATCGACGAGAGCCCGGCGGGCGACGAGTTCAAGCAGGTGCTGCGCGGCAAGCTGGACGCTCTGCTGGCGCTGGCCGAAGCCAGCGACTGCCGGCGGGTGCGGCTGCTGTCGTACTTCGGCGAAGCCAGCCAGCCCTGCGGCAACTGCGACAACTGCATCTCGCCCCCGGCCCTGCACGACGCCACCGAGGCGGCGCGCAAGCTGCTGTCCTGCATCTACCGCGTGCAGCAGGCCAGCGGCACGGCCTTCGGCGCCGGCCACCTGATGGACATCCTGCGCGGCAAGGCCACCGACAAGATCGCGCAATACGGGCACGACAAGCTCAGCACCTTCGGCATCGGCGCCGACCTCAGCGAGAGCCAGTGGCGCGCCCTGCTGCGCCAGCTGATCGCGCGCGAAGCGGTGCGGGTGGACGACGCCCCGTACAACACCCTGCACCTGACCGATGGCGCCCGCCCCATCCTCAAGGGCGAAGCCCAGGTCTGGTTGCGAGAGGTCACCGAATCCAAAGGCAGCCGGCGCAGCAGCCGCAAGTCCGCCCGCGACGCGTTGGCGCCTG
This sequence comes from Hydrogenophaga pseudoflava, assembly GCF_004353865.1. Lineage (NCBI taxonomy): Bacteria > Pseudomonadati > Pseudomonadota > Betaproteobacteria > Burkholderiales > Comamonadaceae > Hydrogenophaga > Hydrogenophaga pseudoflava. Next base: position 209,749 of record NZ_CP037867.1, on the reverse strand, counting down.
ACGGCCAGCCGCTGTCGCTGTCCGAACGCGAGTGCCTGGACGCGCTCAAGGCCTGGCGCGCCGAGGTGGCGCGCGAGCACAACCTGCCGGCCTTCGTGATCTTTCACGACGCGACCCTGCGCGCGATCGCCGCCGAGAAACCGCGCTCCATGGCCGATCTGGACGGCATTTCCGGCATCGGCCAGAAAAAGCGCGACGCCTACGGCGCCGAGGTGCTGCGCGTGGTGAGTGCTTTCGATTAAAGCCTGCCGGCCTTGCGCCGATACGGCTGTCAACCATCGTCTGACCACCCGACCGCCCGTCGGAAATGGGGGTGTTTCACCGCCCATTTTTCTCAAGACCCCGCCCCCTGCGCCGAAAAAACGTGGGAAGCCGGTGAAGTGCCGGCACCACGACTTCAGCGGAGACCGTTCATGTTTTTCAAGCTGCCCTGGTTCGGACGGAAAGAACCCAGCTTCCACGACACCCAGGTCCTGGAGATGGACTTCCTGGTGAGCGAGTTCGAGGACGCCGTCTCTGATATCCAGGACCCGCTGCGCACACGGCTGCACGCCGCGCTGCTGGCCTGCCGCAACCCGCAGGACCTGTGGTTCCTGCGCGGCAAGCTGTTCAACCTGATCTCCAAGCACCACTGCGAGGGTGTGGCCCACCAGCGCGTGTCCCGGCTGGACCAGAAGCTGATGTTCTTCGTGAACCACCACCCGGACCACACACCCGAGGAACTGCCGTCGGGTCCCATGGCCCTGTTGCACTGACCGGCACCCCAGACAAGGCAGGGCCATCGGGGGCTTCCTAGAATCGGGCGCATGTCCCACGCGCCCCTCCTCATCCTCAAGACCGGCTCCACCCACGCCCACATCCGCGACCGCCTGGGCGATTTCGACGACTGGATCGCCGCCGGGCTGCGCGCTGGCGGTGCGACCGTGCTGGCGACCCACGACGCACAGGTCGACGGACCGCCGAAGGCGCCGCAGCGGTTCTCGGGCGTGGTGCTCACCGGCTCGCACCACATGGTCAGCGAGCGCGAGCCCTGGAGCGAGGCGCTGGTGCCCTGGCTGCAGGCCGCCGTCGAGGCCGGCACCCCGCTGCTGGGCATCTGCTACGGCCACCAGCTGCTGGCCCACGCGCTGGGCGGCGAGGTGGCCCACCACCCCGATGGCGTCGAGATCGGCACGGTGACGGTGGCGCGCCACGCCGCCTCCGAAGCAGACCCGCTGCTGGGCGACCTGCCCGAGCACTTTCCGGCCCAGGCGGTGCACTGGCAGTCGGTGCGGCGCCTGCCGGCAGACGCGGTGCTGCTCGCCGGCAGCGCGCACGAGGCGCACCACGCCTTCCGCGTCGGCGAACGCGCCTGGGGCGTGCAGTTCCACCCGGAGTTTTCCGACGAGGCGCTGCGCGCCTACCTGGACGGTCTGGGCCCAGCGCTGGCCCAGGAGGGGCTGGATGCGGCACAGATCGCCGACGCGCTCAGACCGACACCCGAAGCGGCGTCGGTGCTGCCTCGGTTTGCGCGGCTGGCGTTGGGCTGATCTAGTGGACGAAGCCCATGCCGCGCGCTTCGCGGACCTCGGGCTTGATGCGGTGCTCGGCCTCGAGCTGGGCCAGGAACTCCTCCGGCGGTAGGGTCTCGGCCAGGATCTCCACCTGGCGCTTGACCGCAGCGAAGTCACCCGGGCACAGCTGCTCCAGCTTCGCCAGCCGTGAACGGATCGGCTCGGTCAGGCCGGCCTCGTCACCGCCCAGCGCCTCGACCACGAACATGCGTTCGCGCTGCTCGCTGCGCAGCGGCTTGAACCTGATCTTGAAGGTGAAGCGCCGCAGCGCCGCCTGGTCGATCGCGTCCATCAGGTTGGTGGTGCAGACGAAGATGCCGTTGAAACGCTCCATGCCCTGCAGCATCTCGTTGACCTCGGTCACCTCGTAGGTGCGCTGCGCGCCGCGCCGGTCCTGCAGGAAGCTGTCGGCCTCGTCCAGCAGCAGCACCGCCTTCTCGGCCTCGGCCTCGCGGAACATCGCCGCCATCTGCTGCTCGGTCTCGCCCACGAACTTGCTCACCAGGTCGCTGGCGCGGCGGATCATCAGCGGCCGCTCGAGCTGTTTGGCGATGTGCTCGGCCAGCGCGGTCTTGCCGGTGCCGGGCGCGCCGTGGAAGCACAGGCAGCCGTGGCCGCGCGCCTTGAGCGCGGCCACGATGCGGCCGATCTCGTAGCGCGACTCGACGTTCAGCATGTCCAGGCTGTACTGCGTCACTTCCGGTCGCTGGCCGGCGTCGGGCTGGCGGCCCAGGGCCAGGTCGGCGTTGCGCAGCTGGCGCTCGATCAGCTCGTCCAGCGTGGGGCCGGTGTCGGCCGCCACCTTCTTGCGGCGCCCGGGCGTCTTCGCGGGCGCGGCCGCCAGATGCGCAAAGCGCACCGCGGTGCGGATCTGCGCCGGCGTCAGCCCCTTGCGCGCGGTCAGCCGCGCCACGAGACCGTCGGACACCGGCTCACCTTCCAGCGTCTTGCGCACCAGCTGCTCGCGCGCGCCGGGTGGCGGGCTCTTGAGTTCGAGGTGGTAGGCAAAGCGGCGGCGGAAGGCCGGGTCGATCTGCTCGATGCGGTTGGTGACCCAGACCGTCGGCACCGCATTGGATTCGAGAATCTGGTTCACCCAGGCCTTGCCGCTGACGCTGTTGCTGTGCGGCGCCGACACCTGCTCGGCGCGCGCCATGAACTGCGCCGCCTCGCTGCTGATGGGCGGGAACACGTCCTCCACCTCGTCAAACAGCAGCGCCGAGTGGGCCGTGCCCTTGAGGAACACCTGCGCGATCTGCAGCGAGCGGTAGCGGTCGCGGCCGCTGAGCGCGTTGCCGTCGCGGTCGGCGTATTCCACCTCGAACAGCTCCAATCCGGCGGCCTGTGCCACCACCCGCGCCAGTTCGGTCTTGCCGGTGCCGGGCGGGCCGTAGAGCAGGATGTTCACGCCCGGCTCCTTGCGCGCCACCGCTTCGCGCAGCAGGCCGCTGAGCAGGCGCACGTCATCGGCCACGTACTCGAAGTCCTTGGACGTCAGCGCCGAGCGCGCGGCGGGGCGCGTGAACACCGCCATCAGCTCGCTCTCGCTGCGGTACTCGCGCATCAGCACCGGCGGCAGCTTTTCGCTGACCTTCATCAGGTCGGCCAGGTCGGTGATGTTGTGCTCGGAGATCAGGTTCTCCACCATGCCGATGCGTTCGAGCCGCGAGCCGGCGCGCAGCGCCTCACCCACCTCGCTGGCCTTGACGCCGGCCACGTCGGCGATGGCCGCGTAGGCCTCTGGTGCGTTGTTGACCTTGAACTCGACCAGGATGGAGCGCAGGTCGCGCTGGTAGCGCGCCAGCGTGCCATAGAGCAGCAGCGCGCGCTCGGCGCGGTTGAGCTGCAGCAGGTTGGCCAGCGCGTCGATGTTCTTTTCCACCAGGGTGCTCTGCTTCTTGAGCGCCTGGTTGAGCCAATCGCCCGTCACGGCCAGCACCGACAGCAGGTCCTTGGGTGATTCCTTGGCGTACTCGTCGAGATAGAAGAACAGCGTGCCTTCTTCATAGGGGCCACGCCACACGCCGTAGCGCTCCATGAAGGCGGCGGTCGAGAGCTGTTCGTTGCCGGTCCAGAGTTCGTTGTCCTTGCAGCGGCGGGTCAGGAACTCGCGCAGGCGCGCCAGCACGGTCATGGGCCACACCAGGTGGCGGCCGGCCAGCGCCAGCAGGGTGTTGAGATCGCGGCGCACATTGAAGCGCTGACCCTGGCGGGCGGCGAGCGTGAGCACGAAGTGCGAGCACATCAGGTCCAGCACCGGCGCCTGGCGCAGCCCGGACGGCACGAACACGCGCGCGTCCAAGGCCGGGCTGTGCCGGGGCTCGGGGCTCGGGCGCGCTTCGGCCGGACGCGGCGTCGCCGGCGTGGCGCGCTGCAACAGGCGTTTGCTCATGAGGACACCTCCAGTCTTGACAACGGGGCACGCAGTCCGCAATGCGAATTGGAGCGGACCATAACCCAGCTTGATCCATCATGGAAGAGCATGATCCAGCGCGGTCCGACGAGTTGTGGGGCCTTTCCCGCTCACTTGTGACAATCGTCCGGCGGCACAATCGGCCGATGCTTGAAAAAAGAGACATCGATGCCGCCGCTGAGCGCCTGAACGGCCAGGTGCTGGACACCCCGTGCGTGGAATCACGCACGCTTTCGCAGCTCACGGGCTGCCAGGTGTTTCTCAAATTCGAGAACCTGCAGTACACCGCGTCCTTCAAGGAGCGCGGCGCCTGCAACAAGCTCTCCCAGTTGTCGGCCGACGAACGGGCACGCGGCGTGATCGCCATGAGCGCCGGCAACCACGCCCAGGGCGTGGCCTACCACGCACAGCGCCTGGGCATCCGCGCGGTGATCGTGATGCCGCGCTTCACGCCGGGCGTGAAGGTGGAACGCACGCGCGGTTTCGGCGCCGAGGTGGTGCTGCACGGCGACACGCTGGAAGAAGCCCGCGCCCACGCCTACGCGCTGGCCGAGCAGCAGGGCCTGGTGTTCGTGCACCCCTACGACGACGAGGCCATCGTCGCAGGCCAGGGCACGGTGGCCCTGGAGATGCTGCGCGCGCAACCCGACATCGACACCCTCGTGATCGCCATCGGCGGCGGCGGCCTGATCGCCGGCATGGCGACCGCGGCACGCGCCATGCGCCCCGACATCCAGATCATCGGTGTGCAGACCGAGCGCTTTCCGGCGATGTACAACGCCATCAAGGGCACCCACCTGCCGCAGGGCAGCAGCACGATCGCCGAAGGCATCGCCGTCGGCACGCCGGGTGTGATCCCGCAGGCGATCATCCGCGACAAGGTCGACGACCTGCTGCTGGTCGACGAAGGCGACATCGAGCAGGCCATCGTGATGCTGCTGGAGATCGAGAAGACCCTGGTCGAAGGCGCGGGCGCGGCCGGGCTGGCCGCGGTACTCAAGCACCCCGAGCGTTTCGCTGGCCGCAAGGTGGGCCTGGTGCTCTGCGGCGGCAACATCGACCCGATGCTGCTCGCCTCGATCATCGAGCGGGGCATGGTGCGGGCCGGCCGGCTGGCGCGCATCCAGGTCAGCGCCCGCGACGTGCCCGGCAACCTGGCGCGCATCACAGCCATCGTGGCCGAGGCCGGCGCCAACATCGACGAGGTCCACCACCAGCGCGCCTTCAACCTGCTGGCGGCGCAGAACGTGGCGGTCGAGCTGGTGCTGCAGACGCGCGGCCGCGAGCATGTGCAACAGGTGATCGACGCGCTGCAGGCCGCCGGTTTCGACACCCAACGGATGTGACCACCCCATGACCGCACCCGACGCCCCCCTCAGCACCGACACCCTGCAGGCCTGCCTGTCCGACTGGTTCGCGCCCTGGGTCCAGGCCCTGGGCCTGCGCGTCGAGTCCTTCCAGACGGACGAAGTGGTGCTGCGCCTGCCGCAGAACGACCAGCTGGCGCGCATCGGCGGCATGGTCTGCGGCCAGGCCATGATGGCCGCCGCCGACACGGCGATGGTGCTGGCCATCGTGACTCGGCTGGGCACGCGCCGGCCCATGACCACGGTGCAGCAGAACAGCAGTTTCCTCAAGCCGCTGTCCAACCAGGACGCGCTGGTGACCGCCCGTGTGGTGCGGGCCGGCAAGAACCTGGTGTTCGGGGAAATCGACATCGCCGGCGCCGACGACGGCAAGAGCGTCTGCCGCGCCAGCACCACCTACGCGCTGCTGTGAGGGTTGGGCCGGGTGCGGTCCAGGGCCGTCGGCTTTAGAATCCGCGTTGATTTTTCTCAATTCCGGAGACGCCCCATGGCCCACGCCCCCCACGACAGCCACGCCGATGAACCCCAGGACGTGGTCGAGTCCATCGTTCCGCTCATGCCCATCGTGCTGCCCGTGGCCGGCGGCGTGCTGATCTTCCTGCTGGCCTTCATTGCCGTGTTCATGGCCTGAAACCCGGCACGGCCAGCGAAGAGAAGCCGCCCACCGGGCGGCTTTTGTTTTGAACGTCGCTCAGCCGGCGACCACCGTGCCCTGGTGGTACACCGCCTGCCAGCGCCCGGCCTCCCGACGCCACAGCGTCATGCGCCGCGTGACCCGGCCCGGCTGGCGCAGGCGGTAGGTCAGCAACCAGACGTCTTCACTCACCCGCTGCAGGTGGTGCTGGTCGGTCTGCCATGTCCCGGGGTCGGGCCGCCCCGGGCGCTGCGCCAGCACCTGGCGGGCGAAGACCCGGCTGTAGCGGCGGCCGGTGGCACCGGTCTCCCAGAAGCCGGGCGCCACCAGCCGGTCGAAGTCGGCCAGGGTCGCGTCCGGGAAGGCCGCGTGGTAGAGGTCTTCAAGGGTTCTGAGTTCGTCCAGCAAGGACGCCAGACCGGGTTCCAGGATGAGTTCGGGTTCCATGGCCCCACTCTAGCGGTTGCACGACACCGTACCCCCGCCGGCATTCATGCATCAGGTTATGCATGTCTTGCATGTAACTTGCCGGTAACTGACCGACCTTCTTTTTTAAAATTGATGGGTTAGGCCGACACGCGGACCAGAACCCGGGATCATCCGCCCCCTTTCTGGCTGTCGCGCTGCACCGCAACCGCCCTGCAGCCCCGAGCGCCGACCGCCCTTTTTGTCCAAGGGATCTTGCAGAGCCGCCCGCCACCGTTCCGTGGCCAGCGGCTGTTGGTGTCTCTTGGCCGCCGCTTTCAAACTACCGGAGCCTTTTCGATGAACTCTCCCGTGATGCAGGGCCTCAACCTCAACACCCCCGCCTACGTCAAGCACGCCCGCCTGATCGCCTGGGTGGCCGACATGGTGGCCCTGTGCAAGCCCGACAACGTGGTCTGGTGCGACGGCAGCCAGGAAGAATACGACCGCCTGTGCCAGGAACTGGTCGACGCCGGCACCTTCAAGAAGCTCAACCCGGCCAAGCGCCCGGGCTCCTTCCTGGCCTGGACCGACCCGTCCGACGTGGCCCGCGTGGAAGACCGCACCTACATCTGCTCAGAGAAGAAGGAAGACGCCGGCCCGACCAACAACTGGATGGCCCCGGCCGAGATGCGCGCCACCCTGAACCCGCTGTTCGACGGCTGCATGAAGGGCCGCACCATGTACGTGGTGCCGTTCTCCATGGGCCCACTGGGCTCGCACATCGCCCACATCGGCATCGAGCTGACCGACAGCGCCTACGTGGTGGTGAACCAGAAGCTGATGACCCGCATGGGCAAGGCCGTGTACGACGTGCTGGGCGACAGCGGCGACTTCGTGCCCTGCATGCACACCGTGGGCGCGCCGCTGGCCGAAGGCCAGAAGGACAGCACCACCTGGCCCTGCAACCCGACCACCAAGTACATCGTGCATTTCCCCGAAACGCGCGAGATCTGGTCCTACGGCTCGGGCTACGGTGGCAACGCGCTGCTGGGCAAGAAGTGCTTCGCGCTGCGCATCGCCTCCAACATGGGCCGCGACCAGGGCTGGCTGGCCGAGCACATGCTGATCCTGGGCGTGACCAACCCCCAGGGCAAGAAGTACCACGTCGCCGCCGCCTTCCCCAGCGCCTGCGGCAAGACCAACTTCTCCATGCTGGTGCCGCCCGAGGCGGGCTTTGCAGGCTGGAAGGTCACCACCATCGGTGACGACATCGCCTGGATCAAGCCCCATGCCGACGGAAAGATGTACGCCATCAACCCCGAGGCCGGCTACTTCGGCGTGGCCCCCGGCACCAACATGCACACCAACCCGAACTGCATGCGTTCGCTGGACAAGAACGTCATCTTCACCAACGTGGCCCTGACGGACGACGGCGACGTGTGGTGGGAAGGCATGGAGAAGGACACCGGCACGCTGCCCGAGCACCTGATCGACTGGCAGGGCAAGGACTGGACCCCGGCGATTGCCAAGGAAAAGGGCACCAAGGCCGCGCACCCCAACTCGCGCTTCACCGTGGCCGCCACCAACAACCCCGCACTGGACCCGCAGTGGGACGACGCCGACGGCGTGGCGATCGACGCATTCATCTTCGGCGGCCGCCGCTCCACCACCGTGCCCCTGGTGACCGAGGCACGTACCTGGATGGAAGGCGTCTACATGGCCGCCACGATGGGCTCCGAAACCACGGCGGCCGCCTTTGGCGCCCAGGGCGTGGTGCGCCGCGATCCGTTCGCGATGCTGCCGTTCTGCGGCTACAACATGAGCGACTACTTCCAGCACTGGCTGGACATGGAGCACAAGCTGGAAGAATCCGGCCACACCCTGCCCAAGATCTTCTGCGTGAACTGGTTCCGCAAGGACGAGGCGGGCAAGTTCGTGTGGCCCGGCTATGGCGACAACATGCGCGTCCTCAAGTGGATGATCGACCGCATCGAAGGCCAGGCGCAAGGCCAGGAAACCATGTTCGGCGTAGCCCCGCAATACGCCGAGATCAACTGGACCGGCCTGGACTTCAGCGCCGAGCAGTTCGCGCAGGTCACGAGCATCGACAAGGCCGCCTGGACCGAGGAGTTCAAGCTGCACGACGCGCACTTCGAGCAGCTGGCCTACCACATGCCCCAGGCCCTGATCGACACCAAGAACGCCCTGGAACAGCGCCTGACCGCCGCCTGATCCCGGCCCGTACGGGCCGACCAAAACAAAAAGCCCCCCGGCGCCTGCCGGGGGGCTTTTTTCATGGGCGAAAGCGGAGGCTTACAGGTAGGGCAGGTAGCCCGTCTGGCGGCGCACTTCCATCTGGGCCCAGCGGCGCAGCGGTGCGGAGAAGCCCGTGTCCAGGCCCATCGGCGCCAGCGCGTCCGCATAGTCGTTCTTCGCCGCAACGGGCGAAGGGTTCAGTTCTTCGGCCAGTTCGGCTTCGCGGGCACGGGCCTGCATCAGCTCGGCCTTGAGGCGCGGATCGGTGCGGGCCAGGTCCCAGAGGCGGGCTTCGGCGCGGGCCTCGGCCAGCGAACGCGACCAGCTGTCGAGCGAGCGCAGCGTGGCCTTCGCCGCGCGGCGGGCGGTGCCGGCGAACAGGGCGGAGCCCGCGAAGATCACGACCCACAGGGCGACCCACCCCAGGAACAGGTGGCCATCGGCCCAGGAGCCGATCATCTGGTCGGCCAGCACGACAAGGGCGGCCACGGCGGCGGCGAGAAGCATGGTGGCCAGGCTGCGCGAGCCGTCGAAGCGGCTGGTGCGACCGATACCCCGGTCGGCGGCGGTGCCCATGCCGACGGGGGCGGAAGAGGGAGAGAAGACGGTGCTCATGGCGAACTCCTTTGAAAAATTTGTCTTTTGGACAGGCGAATACTAGGGTGAACCCTGATGTCACGCCAATTTATTTTTGTGATGAATTACATTCACGAAGATGATGAATGAGCTCAACTTCCGCACGCTGGACCTCAACCTGCTGAGGGTGTTCGACGAAGTCATGGCCGAGCGCAACCTCACCCGCGCGGCACACAACCTCGCGATGACGCAGCCAGCGGTGAGCAACGCGCTCAAGCGTTTGCGGGAACACCTGGGCGACGAACTGGTGCGGCGTTCCGGCTACGGTGTGGAGGCGACGCCGGTGGCACAGGCCCTGTGGCCCACGGTGCGGGACGCGCTGGCGCAGCTGCGCGAGTCCCTGTCGCCGGCCGACTTCGACCCGTCGACCGCAGGCAAGGCATTCGTGCTCGCCATGGCCGACGCCACTGCCGCCAAGCTGGTGCCCGGGCTGGTGGACCTGCTGGAAAAGGAAGCGCCGGGCGTGAACCTGCGCGTCGTGCCGCTGACCACACGCGATCCGCGCGAGCTGCTGGAATCCGGTTCAGCGGACCTGGCGGTCGGGCATTTCCCCGGCGTGATCGCCGAACTGACCGCGATCCACCTGCAGGAACACACCCCGCGCTTCCTGCACCAGCGGCTCTACGACGGCGAGTACGTGGTGGTGATGCGCCGCGACCATCCGCTGGCGGGACAACCGCTCACCATCGACGCCTACTGCGCCGCGCGCCACCTGCTGGTGAGCTTCTCTGGGCGGCCCTTTGGCTTTGTCGACGAGGCGCTGTCGGCGATGTCGCGCCAGCGCCGGGTGGTGATCACCGTCAACCAGTTCTTCACCGCCGGTCGGGTGGTGGCCAGCACCGACCTGCTGACCGTGCTGCCGCGGCACTTCGTCGAGGTCACCGGGATCGAGTCGGCGCTGACGCTGCGCGAGCTGCCGCTGCCGGTACCGGCGGTACACGTCGACGCCCTGTGGCACCGGCAGTCGGCGCACAACGGCGCGCACCGCTGGCTGCGGCAGGCGGTCGAGCGCGCGGCGCGGCGGGGCTTTGCGGATGCCGCGGCAGACGCTGCACCGACAATCGCGCCATGAAGCTCCAACTGCTCAGCGACCTGCACCTCGAAACCGACGCCAGCTTTGCCGCCACGCCCGCCGCAGACGCCGACCTGCTGGTGCTCGCGGGCGACATCGGCTCCTACCAGAAGCGGCGCGACGGCAGCGTGATGGACGAGCCCGACTGGGGCCTGCGGCGCTTCTCGCCCCTGCCCCAGCACGGCGGCTGGCCGACCCCGGTGCTGTTCGTGCCGGGCAACCACGAATACGACGGCCTCGACTGGGACGAGGCACACGCGGGCCTGCGCCGCACCTGCGACCGGCTCGGTATCGCCTGGCTGGAGCGCGAGACGCTGCAGATCGACCGGGTGCGCTTCATCGGCACCACGCTCTGGAGCGACTACGACGCGCTGGCCCCGGCAGACGCCACCGAGACCGATCGGCAGCGCCTGCGCGAGAAGGCCTTTCGCGCCGCCAATTTCTACCTGCACAAGATGGCCGGTCTGCGCAGCGGCGCACTGTTCGACGCGGCCGCCATGCGCGAGCTCGGACTGGAGTGCCAGGACTGGCTGCGCGAGGCACTGGCGCAGCCACACGACGGACCCACGGTCGTGGTGACGCACTTCGCGCCCACCCTGCACAGCGCCGACCCGCGCTACGGTTTGGCCCCCGGCACAGCCGGCTTCTGCAATGCGCTGGACGACCTGCTGCCCCTGGCCGATCTCTGGCTGCACGGACACCTGCATTGCGCGACCGACGCGCAGGTCGGCCGCTGCCGCATCATGGCCAATCCGCTGGGCTACGCGCGCAAGGGTGAGCAGGCCGATTTCAGACCCACACTGACGGTGCATGTGGAAATCCCATAGGAAAAGCCCCGCACCCCGCGCGTACACTGGTGCAATTCGCCCGCCTCAGGGGCACACAACCGGAGAGAGAACATGAAGATCCTGCTCGCTGTGGACGGCAGCGCATACACCAAGAAGATGCTGGCCTACCTGACCACCCACCTCGAGGTGTTCAGTGCCAACAACGAGTTCACCATCTTCACCGTGCAGATGCCCCTGCCTCCGCGCGCGCGCGCCGCCGTCGGTGCCGAGGTCGCCAACAGCTACTACGCCGAGGAAGCCGAGAAGGTCACCGCGCCCGTGGTGAAGTTCCTCAAGCGCCACGGCATCGAGCCCAAGGTCGTGCACAAGACCGGCTCACCCGGCGAACAGATCGCCAAGCAGGCCGACACCGGCAAGTACGACCTGGTCATGATGGGCTCGCACGGCCACAGCGCCCTGGGCAACCTGGTGATGGGCTCGGTCGCCACGCAGGTGCTGGCGCACTGCAGCGTGCCGGTGATGCTGGTGCGCTGACGCACCGCGCCAGCGTCAGCGCTGGCGCAATCCGTCGAAGCAGGTGCTGAGCACCATGTCGATGATCTGGCCGTCGCTGTACAGGCCGGACCCCTTGAGAAACCCCAGCACCGGGTCGCAGGCCCGGGCATAGAGGGTGTACAGCACCGCGATCGGCGGCAGGGCCGGGTTGACGCTGCCCTGCTGCTGGGCCGCCTCGATCCAGGCGCCCAGCCGGTCGCTCACATCCATCAACCCGTCCACATAGGCCTTGTTCGTCGTCAGCGACGCACGCAGGCTGGAGTTCTCGCTGGGCAGCGAGGGCATTTCCCCGGCCAGTTGCACCTCCATGGTCCAGCGCGCCACCTGGCGCAGCAGGTCCAGCGGCGGCGCCTTCGGGTCCAGCGTGTCCAGGAAGGCCCGCGCCCGGTTCATCACCTTGACCATCGCGGCAGCGGCCAGGTCTTCCTTGCTCGGGAAGTGCTTGTAGAGGCTGGCCTTGGCGATGCCCACCTCGGCGGCGACCTCGTCCACCGTCATCGACTCGAACCCCTTTTCGGCCAGCAGCCGGTTGACCACCGAGACGATCGCGTCCTCGCGCGCCAGATGCATCTGTTCGCGAAAACTGCGCTTGGGGGAAGAACGGGGAGTCGGAGAGGAAACGGCGGTGGTCATGGTCAATCTTTGGGCAGCACTCGCATTGTGCCGCAAATGGACGCCAAAGTAGATAACCATACTTACAAGTATATTTTTTATACTAATTGGTCACTTTTTGATCTCGTGCGACTAATATCCCGCCCGGACAGCAGCGGACCCTGAATCCGGAGCACCCCGCCCCGGCGCCGGCTGTCTCTATCCACCCCACGCCTGAAGGAGACCGAGATGCCGATTCCGAGACGTTCCCTGTTGCTGGCCGGTGCCACGGCGGGCCTGCTGACCGCCTGCGGTGGCGGTGACGACGACCACGCACCACCCAACATCGTGGCCACCGCCCAGGCCACGCCCAACCTGAGCATCCTGGTGGAGGCCGTGGTTGCGGCCGGCCTGGTCGACGCCCTCAGCGCGCCCGGGCCATTGACCGTGTTCGCGCCCACCAACGCCGCGTTCGCCGCGTTGCTGACCGAGCTGGGCGTCACCAAAGAAGCGCTGCTGGCCGACAAGTCGCTGCTGACCGCCGTGCTCACCTACCACGTGGTGTCCGGCCGGGTGCTGAAGGACCAGGTGCCGGTCAACACCCCCATCGCGACCCTGCAGGGCGCGAGCTTCACCGTCGGCGGCGATCTGCGCATCACCGACGGCCGCGGCCGCCAGGCGGCCATCGTCGCCACCGACATCCTGTGCAGCAACGGCGTGGTGCACCTGATCGACCGGGTGATCCTGCCGCCGGCCTGATCCCCTGTTCTTTTTTTCCCCGTCCCCTGTCATCAACCCCTCCTAGGAGTTACCCATGAAGAAGTCCCTGATCGCCTCCGTCATCGCCCTGGCCACCCTGGGTTCCGCCCACGCCAAGGACATCGTCGACACCGCCGTTGCGGCAGGCTCGTTCAAGACCCTGGCCACGGCTCTGCAGGCCGCCGGTCTGGTCGACACGCTCAAGGGCAAGGGCCCGTTCACCGTGTTTGCGCCCACCGACGAAGCCTTCGCCAAGGTGCCCAAGGCCGATCTGGATGCCTTGCTGGCGGACAAGGCCAAGCTGACCGCCGTGCTGACCTACCACGTGGTCCCGGGCAAGGTGATGGCCGCCGACGTCAAGGCCGGCAAGGTCAAGACGGTTCAGGGCAGCGAGATCACCGTGGCCACCACCGGCGGCGTGAAGGTGGATGCCGCCAATGTGGTGAAGACGGACATCGTCGCCGACAACGGCGTGATCCACGTCATCGACAGCGTCATCATGCCGAAGTGACGCCCGCACCCCTGCGCTTCGAACCCCGCCCCGGCGGGGTTTTTTGTGTGCCGGTGGGCAGCAGGTTGTGCTTGGCCGCCCCGGTCAGCGCCGCAGTCAGTGCGTCCAGCACGCCCGAACTCAGGTTCCAGCAGTGCCAGTACAGCGTCACGCTCAGCCGGTGCCGCGGCGCCAGGTTCACCAGCTCGCCAGTGGCGAGCTGGTCGCGCACCAGCAGCTCGGGCAGCACGCTCACGCCCCAGCCGGCCTGAACCGCTCGCAGCTGCCCGACGCTGGACGGCACGTACAACTGCTTGAGCCCCACTCGCGGCAGGCCGAAGGCCTGCTCCACGAAACCGTGCTGCTGATAGTCCTTGCGATTGAACGCGACAAAAGGCAGCTGATGGAAGTTGTGGGCGCTGAGGCCCTTGGGGCAACGGTTGCGGGCGAAATCCGCCTGCGCCACGGCCACATAGTCCATGCAGCCCAGTGGCACCATCCTGCAGCCGCGCAGCGTCTGTCCCAGCGAGGTGACGCAACCCAGCACCTGGCCCTCGCGCAACCACTCCTGGGTGAATTCCTCGTTGTCGGTGATGATTTCCACCGGCAGGCCCTGACGCACCAGCGCGTCCAGCGCCGGCATCGCCCAGGTGGCGATGCTGTCGGCATTGATCGCGATCGAGACGCGCTCCTCGTCCCGCCCCGCCCCGCCGGCGCCCGGCGCCAGCTCTCTGAGTTCGGTCTCCAGATCGGCGCGCAGCAGCCGCATCATCTTGGCGTGCTTGAGCATGAGTTGCCCCGCGGGTGTGGGCTTAAGCGGCCGGCTGCGCACGATGAGCACGGTGCCCACCTGCGCCTCCAGCGCGCGCAGGCGCTGCGACACCGCCGACTGCGTGATCGACAGGCGCTGCGCCGCGCGTTCAAAACCGCCCTCTTCGATGATGGCGGCCAGACACTCCAGGGCGTCGGGATCAAAGGTGCTCATGCGTTCTCCGCGCGTGGGGTGGTCAGCCGGTCTTCTTCACCTTGACCGGCAGCACCTTGGCGTCACCCTCGGTGGGGATGACGCGCTCGCTCATCCAGCGCAGCAGGTCCAGCCACATCTGGCGCATCTCGGCGTCCAGCGGGGTGCGGATGGCGCTGGGCAGCTCGATGGTGACCACCGGCATGCCCTTGTGCACGCCGCCGTAGTTGCCCAGGCTGCCGGGGAAGATGCCGACCTGGTCGAGGTAGAGGCGGCCCAGGCGCGCCGGCGGCACGGTGGGGCCGTCGAAGTCGAGCACGCCGTAGGGCGCGTGGATGCTCACGATCAGGTCGGGCTGGAAGCGCTCCATCTCTTCGTGAAAGAACTTCGACTCCGGCTCGGACAGGGGCTTGGGACCGGGCCAGCGGCGCGGGTCTTTCTTCGTCCGTTGTTCCCAGTAGATCTTGGCGTCGCGCGTCCAGTTGGGCGTCGGGAAGTTGCGGTTGAGGTCGACGCCGCGGGCGTTGACCCGCTTGGCGGGCCGGGCCATCAGGCCGTCGGGGTTGAGGGCCGGGATGAAGCGCCAGTGCACGTTGGACGGTGTCTCCACGGCGCGCTGGATCCAGTGCAGCGCCACCGAGGCCGAGGACAGTTCGTCGCCGTGCATGGCGCCCACCACCAGCACCCGCACCTTGGCGTCCGGAGCCATCACGTCGCGCTGGTACAGCGTGCGGCCCTGCACCGACACGCCACCGCTGGTGGGCTTGAGCTGGGCCGCGCGGCACAGCGGTGCCTTCACGTTGGGCAGGCGCGCGACGAACTCGATGCAGGGGTCGACCGGCGCCTTCGCGAAGGGCTGTGCCAGCGCTGCCGGGGGGGTTCCACCCAAAGTCGGCAGCAGCGCCAGCGCCGCCAGCAGGCGGCGCCCAGGGCGCATCGGGCGTTGAGAGGAAGCGGCAGCGCGGTGTCGGGTCATCCCCGCGATTCTAGGGACCCGCCCTGTTCACTCGTCCCTTTCGCCGGGCTCGTACAAGGTCTCGCGGCCCATGCGGTCGAGGATCAGCTCGGCCGTCCAGGGCAGCATCAGCGCGCCGCAGCGGCTGTCGCGGTACAGGCGCTCCAGCGGCAGGTGCTTGAGCATGCTCTGGCCGCCGCAGGTGCGGATGGCCAGCCGCGCGAGGTCGTTGGCGCCTTCCATCACCGCGTGGTGCGCGGCGTAGAGGCGCAGCTTCTCGTCCTTGCTCGGGTTGGGTTTGGCCTCGAAGATGGCGCGGGTGAACAGGCTCTTCATGGCTTCGAGCTGCAGCCGCATCTGCGCCACCGTGATCTGCTTGGTGGGGAACTGGCGGCGCTTGATCGGTGGCTCGCCCGGCACCTCGCCGCGCAGGTACTGCACCGTGAAGTCGTACGCCGCGTTCGCCACGCCCAGGTAAGTGGGCGAGAGCGTGAAAAACATGGCCGGCCAGGTCTGCGCGCCCTTGAAGTAGATGCCGCGCGGCATGAGCTGCTCGTCGTCGCTCACGAACACGTCCTTGAACGTGAGGTTGCGGCTGACGGTGCCGCGCATGCCCAGCGGGTCCCAGTCGCCGCTGATGGAGAAGCCCTCGGCCGTGGCGGGCACGCTGATGTAGAGCGTGTCGCGGGCGTCGGGGTGGTGGTCGCCCTTGTCTTCGGTGCAGAGCACGCCGTAGTAGTCGGCCGCGCCCGAGAGGCTCGCCCAGATCTTGCGGCCGTTGATGAGCCAGCCGCCCTCGACCTTCTTCGCCGTGGTGCCAAAGGGCGCGCGGCCCGCCGCGGCCGCCGTGCCTTCGCTGAAGGGTTGGGCGTAGAGCTTGCCCTCGTTCACGATGCGCGCGAAGTGCAGCTTGCGCCGCGCCGCGTGTTCGGCGCGCTGCTCGTCGCTCATCGCAATGCCGTCGGCCAGCACGCCGGTCCACATGGTCGAGCAGATGTGCATGTTCCAGGTCAGCGCGGTGGCACCGCAGAAGCGCCCGATCTCGGCCGCGACCATCATGTAGGTCGGGAAGTCGGCCCCCGCGCCGCCGAACTCGACCGGCACGCAGAGCTTGAGGAAGCCCTGTTCGCGCAGGTCGTCGTAGTTGGCGAAGGGGAAGCTGGCTTCTTTGTCCCACTGCGCGGCGCGGGCGGCGAACTTGTCGCGGCCCAGCACGTGCGCCTTGGCCAGCCACTCGCGCTGCAGCGGCGTGAAGGGCATGTCGCCCACGGCGGGGGTGAAGTCCAGGCCGGTGACCGGGTTGACGGGGCGGGTGCTCATCGGGGTTGTCTCCTCTGGTGGGGGTGTTGGATTCAGTGCAGGTCCGGGCGCGCCCTCGGCGCGGACTCGCGGAGGAAATCCAGCAGGATGCGGTCGAACTCGTCCGGCGCTTCCAGGTTCATCAGGTGGCCCACGCCGGCCATCTCGGTGTAGCGCGCGTTCGGGATCTGCTGCGCCATCTGCTTCATCACCGCGGGCGAGGCCACGCGGTCGAACTCGCCACCCACCAGCAGCGTGGGCACGCCGATGTGGGCCAGCGCGGCCTGCCGGTCGAAGGTGACGATGCAGTCCAGCGCGCGGCGGTAGGTGGCGGCCGGCACGCGGCCCATGCACTGCTCGGCCAGGCGCACGCCCTCGGGCAGCGAGCCCGGGCCAACCATCTGCGGCACCAGCTTCGCGGCCATGTCGGCCATGCTCTGTCCCGCGTCCAGCGGCGCGGTGCGTTGCGCGATGAACTGCTGCGCCCAGGCCTCGGCCGACTTGCCGTCGCTGCGCTTGCCGAAGGCCGCCGAGGTGCCGCAGAGCATGAGCTTGCACACTTTCTCTGGGCGCCTGGCCACGACTTCCTGCGCCACCATGCCGCCCATGCTGTGCCCCACCAAAACCACGCTCTCGCATTGCAGCGCATCGATGAGGTTGATGCAGCTCTGCGCCAGCCCCTTGAAGGTGTAGGGCTCGATGGGCGCGCTGTGGCCGTAGCCGGGCATGTCCCAGGCCACCGCGCGGTAGCCCACGCTGGCCAGGGTCTCGACCTGGGGCGCAAAGGCCAGGTGCCCGCCGCCGATGCCGTGCAGCATGAGCACGGTGGTTGCGCCATCGCCCAGGGTGGTGAACGTCGGGATGCTGCTCACGCGACCACCTTTCCGGCGTCGACCACCACCGCGCCATCGAGCGACACGGTGCAGTCGCGCATCGGCCAGTCGAAGTGGCCGCGCGTGTAGCGGCCGGCGGTTTCGTTGGCGCCGGTGCTGTAGAGGAAGTTGCCGGCGAAGGCGCGCAGCTCGGTGCCGTTGAAGTCGCGCTTGTCGTAGAGCGCCATGCTGTCCCAGCGCGCGGCCTCGCACAGGCCGTAGCCCACGTGGCTCACCGCGTAGGCCTCTTTTTCGCCCCAGGCCGCGAAGTACGAACGCAGCAGTTCGGCGTCCACGCCGCCGCCGTCGATGTGGGTCACGTAGTCGTGTTCGATGGTCAGCGTGATCGGGCGTTCGATGTAGCGCTTGAAGGTCAGGTTCATGTCGCCCTCGGCCAGCACCAGCCGGCCGCTGACGCTGCCCGCCGCCGGGAAGGCCAGCACCAGGCCGCCGGGCCAGTGGGTCAGCGTGCCGGGGCGCGTGGTGCTGCCCCAGTTGCCGCCCACCACCGCACCCTGCAGCGAAACCGAGAGCTCGGTGCCGGCGGGCGAGGTCACGCGCATGGTCTTCGCGCCGCGCAGGCGCTTGACGTGTTCCTTCACCCGCGCCTCGGTCGCGTCGTCAGGCAGCAGGCGCGCCAGCGCCTCGGGGTGCTCGTTGCTGACGTAGACGATGCGCGGCTGGGTGATGCCGTTGCCCTGCAGGATGGCGGGCAGCTCGGGCGCATGCATCAGGCCCTCGACCGTGCAATCGATCACCAAGGTGCAGGCCTGCAATGCCGCGATCACCGGCAACTGCTGTTGAATGGCCGGTGATGCCCCGGTGGAGCGCGTCACGGGTTCGCCCGCGGCGCCGAACACGGAGGGCAGGGTCAGCACGAAGGCCGGGGCCCCGAGCCGCGCCGCCGCCAGGCGCGCCAGTTCGACCAGCACCGGACGGCTCTGGCTTTCGCCGAGAATCGCAACCGTGTCGCCCGGCTGCAGCGCACAACGCCGCAGCACCGCTTCAAACGCGTCGATCCAGGCGGGTTCGATCCGCTCCTGCAACATGGGTCGTCTCCTGTTTTGGGGGGCCTGCCATCGGGGAAATGGCGGTCGCGGGCCCATTATTCATGAATTTTCATATAAATTGCAGCCATGTCCCCGTCCCGTGCCGCCGGCCACGCCGCCCAACCGCCCGATTTCTCGCCGCGCGACTTCCGCGCGACGCTGGGCATGTTCGCGACCGGCGTCACCATCGTCACGGCGCGCAACGACCAGGGTGAGCCCGTCGGCCTGACGGCCAGCTCGTTCAATTCCGTCTCGCTGGACCCGCCGCTGGTGCTGTGGAGCCTGGGCAAGGCGGCCGGCTCGATGGCGGTGTTCAGCAACGGCCGGCACTACGCGATCAATGTGCTGGCCGCCGACCAGCAGGCGCTGGCCGAGCGCTTTGCCGCGCGCGGCGTCGACCGCTGGGCCGGGGTCGCCTACACCGACGGCGCGGGCGGCGCGCCGCTGCTCGAAGGCAGCGTCGCCACCTTCGAGTGCTTCAACCGCAGCCAGTACACCGAGGGCGACCACGTGATCTTCGTCGGCGAGGTCGAGCGCTGCGCGCGCCGCGCCGACGCCTCGCCCCTGCTCTACCACGGCGGCCGCTTCTACACCGAGCACCCGCTGCACGGCGCACCGGCCGACGCGAGCGCGCCGCGGCCGCCCGACGGCCGCTTCGTCGGCAGCTACCTGGGCTACCTGCTCGGCCAGGCCAGCCATGCGGTCTACCGGGACTTCGAGAACGCCATCGCCGCCCAGGGCCTGACCCACATCGCCTGGCGCGTGCTGGCCGTGCTGCACGACGCCGCGCTCAGCCACCCCGAGAACCAGGGCGCCATCGCCGTCGGCCAGCTGGCGCACGACGTGCTGGCCAAACAGCCCACCGTCACCAAGCTCGTGCAGCGCATGGCCGAGGACGGCCTGCTGGCACTGCTGGCCGACCCGGCCGACCAGCGCCGCACCCTGGTGGCCGCCACCGCCGAAGGCCGGCGCATCGCCGCCGCGCTGATCGAACAGGCCCGCGCGCAGGAAAGCCACCTGCTCTCGCGCTGGTCGGCGCACGAGGCGGACACGCTCAAGCGACACTTGCAGAAGCTGGCATCCGGCCAGTAAGGCGCCGCACGCGACATGCGTCGCGCCGCGCCTGCGCTACCCTCCTGCCCCCATGACCGCCGTCCAACGCAAAGACCACCTCGACACCTTCGCCATCACCGTGCTGGTGGCCTGCTGCGCCTTCTGGGGCTTCCAGCAGATCCTGATCAAGTTCGCCGGCCGCGAGATCCCGCCGCTGTGGCAGGCCTCGGTGCGCATGGCCGGCGCCACGGCCCTGCTCTGGCTCTGGTGCCAGCTGCGCGGCGTGAAGCTGTTCCACCGCGACGGCTCGCTCCGGGGCGGGCTGGTGGTCGGCCTGCTGTTCGCGGCCGAGTTCTGCCTGATCTATCTCGGGCTGCAGCACACCAGTGCCTCGCGCCTGACGGTGTTCCTCTACACCAGCCCGTTCTGGGTGGCGGTGCTGCTGCCGCGCTTCGTGCCGTCGGAGAAGCTGCGCACGATCCAGTGGATCGGCCTGGTGATCGCCTTCGGCGCGGTGGGCATCGCCTTCAGCGAAGCCTTCCTGCACGGCTCCGCGCCGGGCCAGTGGAAGGGCGACGCCATGGGCCTGGCGGCCGGCATGTTCTGGGGCCTGACCACCCTCGCGATCCGCACCACCAAGGTGGCCACCATCCAGGCCGAGAAGTCGCTGTTCTACCAGCTGAGCGTGACCGCCCTGGTCTGCCCGGTGCTGTCGCTGGTGCTGGGCGAAACCTGGTCCTTCGACTACTCCGCCCTGGCCTGGGGTTCGGTGTTTCTGCAGACCGCCGTGGGCGCCTTCGCCAGCTACCTGGCCTGGATGTGGATGCTGCGCCACTACCCCGCGACGCAGATGTCCACCTTCACCTTCCTCACTCCGCTGTTCGCGCTGGTGTTCGGTGTGGTGCTGCTGGGCGAGCCGCTGACCCTGCAGCTGGTGCTGGCACTGCTGGGCGTGGCGGCGGGGATCGTGCTGGTGAGCCGCAAGGGCTGACCAGCACGTCCCTTCAGACGATCACCGCAGGTGGTGCACCGCCGCCTGCCCGTAGACCGGCGTGTCCAGCCCTTCGTAGCGCGCCTTCAGTTGCAGCGAGAGGAACTGCGAGTAGTGGCGGCTCTGGTGCAGGTTGCCGCCGTGGATCCACAGCTGCTGCTGGTTGGTCGGCTTCCACATGTTGCGCAGCTCGCCTTCCCACGGCCCCGGGTCCTTGGTGGTGCTGGAGCCCAGGCCCCAGACCTTGCCGACGCGGTCGGCGACTTCGGGTGACACCAGGTCGGCCAGCCAGTGGTTCATCGAGCCGTAGCCGGTGGCGTAGACGATCAGGTCGGCCGGCAGCTCGGTGCCGTCGGTCAGCAGCACGCTCTTCGGGTTGATGCGCTCGATGTTCACACCGCTCTTGAGCTTGATGCTGCCGTTGGCCACCAGTTCGCTCGCGCCCACGTCGATGTAGTAGCCCGAGCCTCGGCGCAGGTACTTCATGAACAGGCCCGAGCCGTCGTCGCCGAAGTCGAGCAGGAAGCCGGCCTTCTCCAGCCGGCTGTAGAGGTCGGCGTCGCGCTTCTTCATCTCCTCGTACACGGGGATGTGGAAGGTGTGCATGATCTTGTAGGGCACGCTGGCGAAGATCAGGTCGGCCTTGTGGTGGTCGATGCCGTTCTTCAGCGCCTCCTCGCTGTAGAGCCCGCCCAGCGCCAGCTCCATCAGCGAGTTCGACGGCGCGATGTGCGTGCTGCTGCGCTGGATCATGGTCACGTCGGCGCCGTGTTCCCACAGGGCCGCGCAGATGTCGTGCGCCGAGTTGTTGGAGCCGAGCACCACCGCCTTCTTGCCCGCGTACTTCTCGGGGCCGGGGTGCTTGCTGGAGTGGTGCTGGTCGCCCTCGAAGGTCTCGGCGCCGGGGATCTTGGGCACGTTCGGGTAGCCCGAGACACCCAGCGCGAACACCAGCTGCTTGGGCCGCAGTGTCACCTCCTCGCCGTTGCGGTCCACCACCACGGTCCACTCGCCCTTGGCCTCGTCGTAGCTGGCCTTCTTGGCGGTGGTGGAACCCCAGTAGTTGATCTCCATGACCTTGGTGTACATCTCCAGCCAGTCGCCCACCTTGTCCTTGGGCGCGAACACCGGCCAGTCGTCCGGGAAGGGCATGTAGGGCAGGTGGTCGTACCAGACCGGGTCGTGCAGGCACAGGCTCTTGTAGCGGTTGCGCCAGCTGTCGCCGGGCCGCGGGTTCTTCTCCACCACGATGGTGGGCACGCCCAGGCGGCGCAGCCGCGCGGCCAGGATGATGCCGCCCTGCCCGCCGCCGATGATGACCACGTAAGGCTGGTCCTCATAGCCGAGCCGCGCCTGCTCGTCCTGGCGCAGTTCGAGCCAGCTCTTGCGGCCCTTGTGCACGCCGTGTTCGGCACCCTTGATGCGGTTGGCGCCCTTCTTCTCTTCAAAGCCCTTGAGTTCGACCATGGTGGTCAGCAGGGTCCACGCCTTGTCGCCTTTGAGGCGCAGGTGGCCCCGGCCGCGCGAGACGCGGGTCTCGAAGGTGAACCAGGCTTCGGTGACACCGTCGGCCTCGGTGGCCTCGCCTTCGAGCTGGAAGTTGGACGCCGCCGTGTCGGCCTGCCGCGCGGCGAGCATGTCGCGCACCGCGTCGTGGCCTTCCTGCGTGCGGATGTTCCAGGTGAAGGACACGAGGTCGCGCCAGTAGCAGTCGGCGTCGAAGAGGGGCAGCACGTTGTAGGGGTTGCCGGAGGCCAGGGCGGCTCCGAAAGCGTCCAGCCAGCGCTGGGCCCGCTGGGAGGGCGTGTTTGCAGTCATGGGTTGTCTCCTGTGATGCCGGCCTCGGTGCGGGCCGGTGCCTTGTGCATCACAAGACGCGTGCCATGCGGGCGGCGCGCGCAAGTGCTTGATCTGCTTGCAGATTTCAAGCGGCGATGGGTGTCACACCCCGTGCACCTGTCACCCACCCCGAGTGACAGCTGTCACTTCCCACACGTTCACTCCATGCGGTTGGGCGGCACGATGCCGGCCCGCTTCATGCGCCGGTAGAGCGTCATGCGCGAGAGCCCCATCTGCCGCGCCACCGCGCTCACGTTCCAGTGCGCGGCGCGCAGCGCCTGCAGCAGCGCCTCGGGCCCATCGTCGTGCGCCGCCTCAGCCGCGTCGGCCCGCAGCGGCAGCCGCGCGACCTGCAGCTCCGGCAGGTCGTCCAGATCGATCGCCCCGTCCGCGCACAGGCTGGCCGCGTAGTCCAGCACGTTGCGCAGCTCGCGCAGGTTGCCCGGCCAGCGGTGCGCCAGCAGGCGCTGCAGCGCGGCGGGCGTGATGGCGCGGTGCCCCAGCAGGCGCGTGATCATGGCGCCCAGGTCGCTGCGCTCGCGCAGCGGCGGCAGCTGGATGTGCGCACCCTTGAGGCGGTAGTACAGGTCGTCGCGGAATCGCCCCGCCAGCACCAGCTGCTCCAGCGGCGCGTGCGTCGCCGCGATCACGCGGATGTTCACCGGCACCGGCCGGGTCGCGCCCACCGGCAGCACCTCGCGCTCGGACAGCACGCGCAGCAGCCGCGCCTGCAGCGCCAGCGGCATGTCGCCGATCTCGTCGAGGAACAGCGTGCCGCCGTCGGCCTCGGCGATCAGGCCGCGCTTGCCCTTGGGCGAGGCGCCCGAGAAGCTGCCCGGCAGGTGGCCGAACAGCTCGCTCTCGATCAGGTGCTCGGGGATCGCCGCGCAGTTCACCGCCACAAAGGGCCGGCTGCGCCGCTCGCTCGCGGTGTGCACCGCCTTCGCGAAATACTCCTTGCCCGAACCGGTCTCGCCGGTGATCAGCAGGCTGATGGGGGTGTTCACCAGCCGGGCCACGCGCTCCACCTGCCGGTCCAGCGCCGCGTCGCCGGCCGACAGCGCCGCCAGCGGCGCGGGCACGCGGCGTTCCTCGCGCGGCGCGCTCGCCACCGGCCGCGCTGGCGGCGGCACCGCCGAGAGGAACAGCAGTTGTTTGCCTCCGGCCAGCATCACCGCGCGCTGGTCCGAGGGCTGGGTCATCACGAAGCGGCCGATCTGCCCGAACGGCAAGCCAAACAGCTTCTCGAAGCCCATGCCCAGCAGCGGCTCGCCCTGTTGAAGCGCCAGTTGCGCCCGCCGGTTGTGGCCCACCACGCGGCCGTTCGCGTCCAGCGCCAGCAGGTAGTCCGGCTGCACGTCCAGGAACTGCGGCGCCTGCGACAGGCGCAGCACCCAGTCGTGCCGGTGGCGGTGCAGGAAGGCCGCGTTCTCGATGTCGTGCGCGTACATCTTCACCAGCTGCAGCGCCAGGTGCTGGCTCTCCTTGGGCTGGTTCGAGCTGAGCTGCGAAATGTCCAGCACCGCGCTCAGCTGCCCCGCGCTGTCGTACACCGGCGCGGTGGTGCAGGTCAGCGGAATGTGGGTGGCGTCGAAGTGGTCGTCCAGGTGCACGGTCAGCGCCTGGCCGGTGCTGATGCAGGTGCCCACGCCGCAGGTGCCGGCGTGGTGCTCGCTCCAGTCCGCGCCGAGGTACAGGCCCGCCTTGCGCAGGCTGGGCTCGAACACCAGATCGCCCAGAAAGTCCACCGTCACGCCGCGCGCATCGGTCAACAGCACCACATAACCCAGCCCCGCGACCTTGCTGTAGAGCGACTCCAGCCCGTGGCGCGCGATCTGCAGCAGCGCCTCCATCTGGTCCTGGTGCTCGCGCAGCCGCGCCTGCGGCAGGATGACGGCCTCCTGCATGCGCGTCGGGTCCAGCCGGTGCTGCTGCACACAGCGCAGCCACGAATCGCGGATCACCTGCTCATGGCGCGCCGCCGCCTGCGCCCCCACGCCATCCGCGGCCACCTGCATCACGGTGGCGATGTGCTGGTGCGGGCTGGTGGTGGCGTGTTGCATGGCGCGTCTCCGGGGTGAAGGCTGGCGGGCTTCAGAAAGCCTTGCACCTTCGGATCAGCGCGGGGTGGTGTCAATGGAGGGTTTACCCGGGGATTGGAGCAGAAGATGAACCAACACCTGAGCGCAGTTTTTGCGCCAATCCGGGTTAGAGCACAAAATTATGCGAGGTCAGCTACCGCGGCTACAAAATCCTTTGGTTGGCTCGAGCTCTATAGAACCAATTTTTGTCAAAAGCGACCAGACATTAACGATTCGGACACTTTCAATATGAAAAGCACTGAAGAACTGATTTTAGAAGCCGACTTCGGATCGACCGAGGCTCAACTTCGACTGGCTGCCCACTACATCGACGATGAAACATTCAACTTTGATTGCGCAGAGAAGTGGTTAAGGCTATTGATTAAAAAGGAAAGTACATATGCGAAATATGAGCTCTACCACCTATACAATACAGGCCGCATTATTGATGGCGTCAATTATCAAACAGATGAGAATCTAGCCGTCTCAAGAGGTCTATTGATTGAAGCAGCCAAAGAAGGCCATGTTCAGGCCCTATATGAGTTAGCATTAATTGAAATGCAAAACAAGGCATCTTATGCGGATGGATTTAATCGAATGATCAACTCTGCAAACCGAGGTCATACACACGCAAACACTCTATTAAAGAAGTATGAACAGAAGCTACCCCCCACCTTGGTAATGGCAGCCAATGGAGATCTGATCAACGAAGAATCCGATCATGCGTCGACGGAGTCAAGAGACTTTCAGTTAAGTGTAGAGCTCGGAAATCTAGGTGTTGCGACACGACAAGCCATGGCGGGTGACTATTTAAACAAGAGGCAGCTATTTGAAGAGGCATTTGTTTGGTACGAGAAAGCCGCTCAGCAAGGAAACTCAGAAGCCGCATTCAATTTAGCGGTATTACATGTTGAAAACGCCGTACCCCAAGCAGATTTAAACATAGCGCTGCGACTCCTAGAGCCATTAGCAAAAAAGGGGGATAGCGATGCCCTTCATCTACAAGCGAAGATCTATCTGCAAAAGAAGATGTACGCACATGCCATCGCATACTTCAAACTTTCAGCAGACACCGCCGCCGATAGCAGCATCAAAGATGAAGAATCTGAATACGCAGAGCGATTCACAAAAAAGTATGGTGATGCAGAAGTGGTACGTGAGGCAGACGAGATATACCAATACTTCTTGAGAAGGTTGAAAGCAACATGAATGGTCTAAGTTCTGAGCAAATCCACTTTCTCTTCTCCCAAGGAATCCCTATATCCAAGGCTTTCAACGCCGAAAATCTGAAAAAAAATGAATACAAGAAAATAATGGACGAAGACGACATGCTGGTGGCATACAACGTCACTCCATGCAAGGCCAAAGGACACACGCTGAGGACAAAATACGGCCACTGCATTCAATGCAACACTCAATCAATCGCCTTCATTTCTCGATTCTCTCAAGAAGGAACAGTTTATCTAGCCCACTCCTACAATCTCGATTTATGCAAGATTGGTACGTGCCAGGACATTGAGAATAGAATTAAAACGCTAAACAGTCATGGATATGGGGGCGCAAACGACTGGGAAGTCATCGATTCGATTTTTACACAAGATGCGGCACGAGCTGAATTCAACATTCAATCCAAAATACTGGCTTTCAAGCATGAAGCTGTTTACATAAGAACGGGAAAGACAATAAAGTGTCAAGAGATATACAAGTGCCACCCGGAAGTGCTTCGAGAAGTTCTTTTGAAATATTGGGACAAGTAAAACCGGCCTACCCGACCGACTCTTTCCTTATTGTGAACCTATTGTTCTGATGTATTTCCTGCTGGGACAGAGCGAGCAACCTTAGGCAACGGCAAAGACGCTCATTCAGTCAGCGCTTGAATTTGACTAGGTGGGTGGGGGAGATGCTGTGCGTCACAGCGATTGCTGGTGTCACCGGTCAGCATGCGCTGGAAGTGGGCCTAGCGAGAGGTCTCCACGGGCAGTGAGGAGTGTGAATTCACCTGTTGCAAACAAAAAATGCAATCCAACAGGTGAATCCTTTCAAATCAACGACTTATCCCACGTCGTCAGCACCTCAAACCCCTGCTCCGTCACCGCCACCATGTGCTCCCACTGCGCCGAGAGCGAGCGGTCTTTGGTCACCACCGTCCAGCCGTCGGCCAGCTGCCGGGTCTCGCGTTTGCCGGCGTTGAGCATGGGTTCGATGGTGAAGACCATGCCGGCCTCCAGCCGCAGGCCCTGGCCGCGCTGGCCGTAGTGCAGCACGTTGGGTTCGTCGTGGTAGATCTGGCCGATGCCGTGGCCGCAGTACTCGCGCACCACGCTGAAGTGCTCGCGGTGCGCGACGCTCTGGATGGCGTGGCCGACGTCGCCGAGCGTGGCGCCGGGCCGCACCTGCCGGATGCCGGCCAGCAGGGCTTCGTAGGTGGTGTCCACCAGCCGCCGCGCCAGGGTGCTGGGCGTGCCGACGCAGAACATGCGGCTGGTGTCGCCGAACCAGCCGTCCTTGAGCACGGCCACGTCGATGTTGACGATGTCGCCGGCCTTGAGGATCTTGTCGGGCGCGGGGATGCCGTGGCAGACCACGTGGTTGACCGAGGTGAGGATGGTCTTGGGGTAGCCGTGGTAACCGAGGTTGGCGGGGGTGGCGCCCTGCACGTTCACGATGTGGTCGTGGGCGAGGCGGTCGAGCGCTTCGGTGCTGACGCCGGGCACGACGTGCGGTCCGATCATGTCCAGCACCTCGGCCGCCAGCTGCGCGGCGCGCCGCGCCATGACCAGTTCGTCGGCACTGCGGATGGGGACGCCGCGCGCCATCAGTGACGGCCTTTGGTGGCGGCTGTGGCGGCGGTCTTGGGTGGCGTTGCCGTGCCGAGGGTGGCGGCGTTGGTGATATCCAGCCCGCCGTTGAGCTCGGCCTGGATCAGCAGCTGGCAGATCTCGCGGTAGTCGAGGTCGGGATGCATCTCGGTGAGCATGCCGACGCGCATCCAGTGCTCGGCCTGCGCGTTGATGGACCGGCTCAGGGCCGTGCCGGCGACCCGCAGGTTCTCATGCATCTGGTCGGAAATCTTGACGATGCCCATTTGAGGCCTCCATATGAAACATATACGAATTGTATTTGTTTCATACATCACCCGTCGACGCCATGGGCGGCCCTTTGAGCTCGATGACGTTGCCGTCCGGGTCGCAGAAGTACAGGGAGAGCCCTTCTCCCTCGGCGCCGAAGTTGGTGCTTGCCGGGCCTTTGGGTACGACGCTGTGTTCGGCGAGGTGCGCCACGATGCGCTGCTCGTCGAAGGGCTCCACCCGCAGGCAGAGGTGGTCGACGTTGCGTCCTTCCGCCTTCGGCCCTTCCCCGCCCACCCGGCCCAGCCGGCCGTCGATGGACACGAGGTCCACCATGGACGCGCCCGCCCGCAGGTGCACGAGGCCGAGGTCGGGCCGTTCGCGCACAAGGTGGCAGCCCAGCACGCGCCCGTAGAACGCCACGCTGGTGGCGAGGTTCCGCACGCGGAACACGACGTGATCGATGCGTTCGACAGTGAATGGAAGCATGGGTGGCACCGGTGGGAGTGGGTGGGATGGCCGCATTCTGGCGTCAGACCAGCGCGGCCAGCTTGATGACCGTGCCCCAGTTGCGGCTGGTGACGCCCTTGCCCACCTTGCCCAGCAGCGCCGTCAACCGATCCGGCGCCATCGCGAAGGCCACGAGGAAGCGCCCGTGTTCCGCTTCAGGGGGAACGATGGGGTTGCCGTCCTCGATCGCCTGGAGCTCGCTGGCGGACTTGACGACGTTGACACCACGGAGAAGAACGGCGAAGCGGGACATGGGGCGGCAGCTCAGGCCAGGACCGCCTGGCAAACCGCCAGCCCCAGCCGCTCGATCGTCGCCTTCCCGGCCTTGAGAATGTGTTTCATACACTCACATCGAGAGTGCCGCCGCCACCCGCTGGCGCAGCTGCGGAACGCATTCCGTTTCGAACCACGGGTGCTTCTTGAGCCAGGGGTTGTTGCGCGGACTGGGGTGGGGCAGCACCATGAGCGCGGGGGGCAGATCGCGCCAGGCTTTCACCACGTCCGTGAGGGCACGGGGGTCTGTCGGCAGATGATGCGCCAGGGCGTATTGCCCGATGACCAGGGTGAGGCGGATGTGCGGCATGCCCGCGAGCAGCGCCGCGCGCCAGGTGGGCGCGCATTCCGGGCGCGGCGGCAGGTCGCCCGCGCGTCCGGTGCCTGGGTAGCAGAAGCCCATCGGAAGAATGGCGACCTGGTGCGGGTCGTAGAAGATCTCGCGCGACACGCCCACCCAGTCGCGC
Source organism: Hydrogenophaga pseudoflava (assembly GCF_004353865.1). Lineage (NCBI taxonomy): Bacteria > Pseudomonadati > Pseudomonadota > Betaproteobacteria > Burkholderiales > Comamonadaceae > Hydrogenophaga > Hydrogenophaga pseudoflava. Next base: position 180,806 of record NZ_CP037867.1, on the reverse strand, counting down.
AGGCGTTCGCCGCTGGCGTCATCGAACGGCACCCCACTGGCGTGCACCTTGCGGCCAGGCGCCTGCCCGGCAATCAGCAGCCGTGCCGAGGGGTGCGCCTGGAGCACCGGGCGCGGCCCATGGGGCAGGTGCTCGGCGCAGACGCTGCACGCACGGACGCGGTGCAGCAGGTCGTCGAACCGGGAAGCGGTCATGCCCTTCGGCGGAGGAGTCCGGCGCCCGCTGGGAACCGGGTTCAGGCGCCCGCCTGCGCCCCGGCCAGGTAGTCCGCCTTGCCCAGGTCCACGCCGCTGTGGCGCAGCAGGGCGTAGGCGGTGGTGATGTGGAAGAACAGGTTGGGCAGCGCCCAGTGCTTCAGGTACGCCTCGCCGGTCATGGTGCGGGTCTTGTCGCGGCCGACGGGGAAGGTGATCTGTGCTTCCTCGCGGCCGTCGATGGATGCGGCGGGCACGGTGGCCAGCCAGTCCAGCGTCCTGGTGATGCGGTCCTGCAGCTCGGCGAAGGTGGTTTCGTTGTCCTCGAACTTCGGCGCCTCGATGCCGGCCAGACGCGCGGTGCCGTTCTTGGCCGCGTCGCAGGCGATGCGGATCTGTGCCGCAAACGGCAGCATGTCGGGCGCAAGCCGCATGGTGACGAACACGTTGGGATCGAACTTGCGCGCAGCCGCATTGGCCTCTGCCTTTTTCAGGCAGTGCAGCAGGTTGGACAGGGCGGTCTGGAAGACGGGCAGGCTGACGGACGAGAGGGTGATGGGCATGGTTTTGCAGGCGGGTGGAAGGTGAGGTCCGGCATGCTACGCCAGACCCCGCACCCCTGCAGGCACGCTCACCTCAAGGTGTCGGGCGCGGTGGGGACGTGCTCTGGAGTGACCAGGGGCGCGTCTTGGGGAGCGCCGTCGTCCAGTGTCTGCCAGTCGCTGGTCAGGAGGTCCATCAGCGCGTGGTCCAGGATGTCGATGTCGATGTCCAGAGGCGCGACCAGGCCCTCGGGCTGTACAGGAGAAATGCCGCGGTTCATCTGCGTCCTCCGATCTGATCGGTGGCTGCGCGCCGGAATGGGCCATGCGCAGTGCGATCACCCGAAAGTGTTCAACAAAGCGGGCGGCTTGACCAGTAACCAAGCGTTTCACCATGTACACGGCGGGGCTTCAGGCGGGGGCGGCGCCGGCCCGCTGGCGGGCGTAGGCCACGTACCAGTCCAGGCAGCCCGGGTTGGCCATGGCCTCGCGGTTGATCACCTTGTCCAGCGGCTGGCCGAGCAGCAGCTTCTTGATCGGCAGTTCCTGCTTCTTGCCCGAGAGGGTGCGCGGGATTTCGGCCACCTGCAGGATCTGGTCGGGCACGAAGCGCGGCGAGAGCGCGGTGCGGATGGCCCCACTGATCTTCGCGTTGAGCGCCTCGTCCAGCGTGAGGCCAGGGCGCAGCACCACAAACAGCGGCATGAAGCTTTCGCGGCCCAGGTATTCGAGGTCCACCACCATGCTGTCGAGCACCTCGGGCAGGGCCTCGACGGCACTGTAGAGCTCGCTGGTGCCCATGCGCAGGCCGTGGCGGTTGATGGTGGCGTCGGAGCGGCCGTAGATGACGCAGGAGCCGTCGGGGAAGATGCGCAGCCAGTCGCCGTGGCGCCAGACGGCGCCGGCCTCTTTTCCAAGATCGCCGCCACCGGGCTTGCGCCCATGGCCTGGCGGGAAGGTGTCGAAGTAGCTGCCGATCAGGCGCTGGTGGTCGGTGTCGCCGACGAAGTACAGCGGCATGGACGGGATGGGTTGCGCGCAGACCAGCTCGCCCACGGCGTCGGTCACCGGGCGTCCCTGCTCGTCCCAGGACTCGACCGCGCAACCCAGCAGGCGGGACTGCATGCGGCCGGGGGTCTGGGGCAGTTCACGATTGCCGCCGATGAAGGCGCCCGCGAAGTCGGTGCCGCCGGAGATGTTGCACCACCAGATGTCCTTCTGTGCATCGGTCTTCGCGATGGCGGCGAACTGCGCTGTGCCCCAGCGCTGCGCGTCTTCCGACAGCGGCGAGCCGGTGGTGCCCAGGGCCCGTATCGAAGACAGGTCGCCGCACTGTGAGAGGTCCACGCCCGCCTTGAGGCAGTTCGCAAAGAACGCCGCACCGGCGCCGAAGAAGGTGACGCCCTCGCGCGCCGCGAAACGCCAGAGCACAGTCCAGTCGGGCCGGTCTTTCGAGCCGCCGGGGTTGCCGTCGTAGATGACGCAGGTGGTGCCGGCGAGCAGGCCGCTGACCTGCGCGTTCCACATCACCCAGCCGGTGGAGCTGTACCAGTGGTAACGCTCGCCGAAGCTGTTGGGCGCGTAGCTGCAACCCACGTCGTTGTGCAGGGTCTTGAGCGCCATCGCCACGATCACCGTGCCACCGTGGCCGTGCACGATGGGTTTGGGCAGGCCCGTGGTGCCGCTGCTGTAGACGATCCACAGCGGGTGGTCGAAGGGCAGCCACAGCGGCTCGAAGGCGGCCACCGCCGCGTCGCCGCGCGCGGTGGCGGTGTGGAAGTCGGCACAAGGTTGCGCCGTCTCCAGTGCGTGGTCCACCTCGGCCGGCTCCTGCGCCAGGTTGGTGTGCAGGATCACGTGGCGCACGGTCGGCAGCGCGGCGCGCAGCTCGGCCACCACGGCCAGGCGGTCGTGGTCCTTGCCGCCGTAGCTCACGCCGTCGCAGGCGATCAGCGCCACAGGCTCGATCTGTTTGAAACGGTCGAGCACGGCGTTGGTCCCCATGTCGGGCGCGCACACGCTCCACACGCCGCCGATGCTGACCACCGCCAGGAAGGCGACCATGGTCTCGGGGACGTTGGGCAGGTAGGCAGCCACGCGGTCGCCGGGCATCACGCCCTGGTCCTGCAGGTGCAGCGCGAGCGACGCGACCTGGCGCCGCAGCTCGGGCCAGCTCAGTTCGCGCCGCTGGCCTTTTTCGTTGTCCGAGATCACGGCCGCAAAGCCCGCCGCGTGCGCGGCATCGACATGGCGGAACACCTGCTGCGCGTAGTTGAACTGCGCTCCCGGAAACCAGCGCGCACCGGGCATCACGTTTTTCTCCAGCACGGCCGTGTGCGGCGTGGGCGAGCGCAGGTCGAAGTAGTCCCAGATGCTCTGCCAGAAGGCGTCCAGCTCGGTGGTGGACCAGCGCCAGAGCGCGTCGTAGCTGTCAAAACGCAGGCCGCGCTCGCGGGCCAGCCAGTCCCGGTAGAGGTGGATCTGGGGAACGTACGGGGGCGGTGTCGTGGCCATTTGTTGTCTCCTGCGGCGCAGGGTAGCAGCGGGTGGGCGGCGGCACCTATCGCGCAGTTGTCAGCTCGGCGTGCGCAAGGGTTTGTACGGATGTTCAATATTTTTGTACAAACGTTCAATACCGCTCCATGGTCACCGGATCCACCCCCGCCCGCTCCAAACCCGCGACGACGCGCGGGGCGGTCAGGCCTGACCGCCAGCACGCCATCCTGCTGGCGGCAGAAAAGCTGTTTGCACAACACGGTTACCACGGCGTGACGATCCGCCAGATCGCCGAGGAGGCGGGCGTCCCGCTCGCGCTGGTGGGCTATTACTACGGCCCCAAACACGAACTGTTCCACGCCATCTTCGCGCACTGGAACCAGACCATCGAAGAGCGCCTGACCGCACTGGACGCCGCCTCGGGCGACCCGGGCGACCCCGACACGCTGAACCGCATCATCGAAGCCTTCGTGAGGCCGGTGATCCGCCTGCGGCACAGCGAAGAGGGTTTTTATTACGCCCAGCTGGTGGGGCGCGAGCTGGCCTATGGCAGCGAGGAGGCCGACCGCGTGTTGCGCGAGTTCTTCGACCCGCTGGCCCACCGTTTCATCGAGGCCCTGCGCACCGTCTTTCAAACCGCCAGCCTGGCCGACGTGGCCTGGGCCTACCAGTTCGCGCTCGGCGCCTTGTTGCACCACCTGGTCGATGACCGGGTGCACCGCTTGTCGCAAGGGCAGAGCCTGGCCGGAGACCCGGCGGCCGCCGACCGGCTCGTGCGATTCATCGTGGGCGGCCTGCGCGCCGCCCTGCCCGCTCCCCCTGTCCCAGCCCCCCCAAAAACCGCCCCCCCATCCCGTAGGAGACACACATGAAACGTCGCATCTTCCAGGCCACTTTGCTGGCCTCCGCCCTCACCCTCGGTGGCCTGCACAGCGCGCACGCGCAGCAGACCATCAAGCTCACCGCCGCGGGCGGCCACCCGCCGGTGTTCCTGTGGGTCAAGCTGCTGGATGAGTTCTACATCCCCGAGGTGGACAAGCGCCTGGCCGCGGCCGGCGGCAAGCACAAGGTGGAATGGACCAAGGCCTGGGGCGGCACGCTGATCAAGATCGGCAGCGAGTCCAAGGGCATTTCCGATGGCGTGGCCGACTTCGGCTTCGTCGGCACGCTGTTCGAAGCGGCCAAGTTCCCGATGCAGAACGTGAGCTATGTGGCGCCGTTCGGCACCGACAACCTGGGCGCGGTCGGCACCATCGTGGCCGACATGCAGAAGAAGATCCCGGCCATGGGCGACACGTGGACCAAGAGCGGCCTGGTCTACCTGGGCGGCACCGCGCTGGACACCTACCACCTCTGGACCAACTTCCCGGTCAAGTCCATCGACGACCTCAAGGGCAAGAAGATCAGTGCGCCCGGCCCCTCGGCCAACTGGATCAAGAACACCGGCGCGGTCGCCGTGGCCGGCTCGCTGCCGACCTACTACGAGGACATCAAGTCGGGCGTGTCCAACGGCGCCATCACCTTCAGCACCGGCGCCTGGGGTGCCAAGCTGCACGAGGTGGCGCCCTATGTGACCAAGGTGAACTTCGGTTCCATGTACGCGGGCGCCATCGTGATGAACAAGCGCCGCTTCGACGCCCTGCCGCCCGAGGTGCAGCAGGTGTTCCGCGAGGTCGGCCTGGAATACGACAAACGCTTTGCCGAAGCGCAGCGTTCCACCGCCGACGCGCTGCTGCAGAAGATGGCCGCCGCCGGCGCCACCGTCAGCGAGCTGCCCGCCGCCGAGCGCCAGCGCTGGGCCGACACCATTCCCAACGTGGCGCAGACCTGGGCCGCCGACCTGCAGGGCAAGGGCGTGCCGGGCGCCGAGATCCTCAAGGCCTACATGGAAGGCCTGAAGAAGAGCGGTGCCCAGCTGCCGCGCGACTGGTCGGTCAAGTAAGCCCCTGCCCGGAGACCCCATGAGCCACCCTCCGCAGGATGCCTACAACCTGCCCCTGCCCTTCGGGCTGCACCGGATCACCCAGGCGCTCAACGCCCTGGGCACGCTGCTCATCATCGGCCTGATGCTGCTGATCAACACCGACATCGTCGGGCGCACCGGCTTCGATGCGCCGGTGCGCGGCGTGACCGAGCTGGTGTCGCTGTCCATCGTGGGCATCGTGTTCCTGCAGCTGGCCGACACCCTGCGCTGCGGCCGCTTCACCCGCGCCGACATGCTGCTGGACCGGCTCAAGCGCGAGCGGCCGGTGCTGGCCGCGCGGCTGCAGGCGCTGTACCACGGTCTGGGGGCGCTGCTGATGGCCGTGATTCTCTGGGCCGCCTGGCCCTCGCTGATCGAGTCCATCGCCTCGCGCGAGTACGTGGGGGCGCTGGGCGATTTCATGGCGCCGGTCTGGCCGGTGCGGCTGATGATGCTGATCGGGCTGGCCATGACGGCGCTGACCTTTGTGCTGCTGGCCGTACTCGACCTGCAGCGCGGGCAACGTCTGGCGGCCGGGCGGGAGGATCGCCCATGAGCGCCACCACCGTCGCCGTGCTCTCGCTGGTGCTGATGCTGCTGCTGATCTGGGGCGGACTGCACGTGGCCGTGGTGCTGGGCCTGGTGTCCTTCGTCGGCGTCTGGATCATCCGCGACGACATCGGCGTGGCCGCCAACCTGCTGGCGCAGGCGTCGAGCGACGCCATCGCCAGCCACATCTTCGGCGTGGTGCCGCTGTTCGTGCTGACCGGCTTCCTGGTGGCGCGGGCCGACATCGGCAAGGACGCCTTCGAGGTCGCCAACCAGCTGTTCCGCCGCCTGCGCGGCGGCCTGGGCGTGGCCACCGTGGCGTCCAACGCGGTGTTCGCCGCCATCACCGGCATCTCCATCGCCTCGGCCGCGGTGTTCACCCGCGTGGCGGTGCCGCAGATGATGCGCTTCGGCTACCAGCCGAAGTTCGCTGTGGGTGTGGTGGCCGGCTCCTCGGTGCTGGGCATGCTGATCCCGCCCAGCCTGCTGATGATCCTCTACGGCTTCCTGGCCAACCAGTCGGTGGGCGACCTGTTCACTGCCGGCATCGTGCCCGGCCTGCTGCTGGCCGCGGCGTTCGCCATCGGCATCGTGCTGGCGGCCTACTTCAAACCGTCCATGGTCTACACCGGCGGCGAGATGCCGGTGCCCGACGGGGAAGACATGAGCCCGCTGACCATGGTCATCAAGCTGGTGCCCATCGTGCTGATGATCGGCGGCGTGCTGGGCGGCCTGTACGGCGGCCTGTTCACCGCCACCGAGGCCGGCGCGGTGGGCGCGGCGCTGGCGCTGCTGATCGCGGTGCTGCGGCGCAAGCTCACGGCCAGGGCGTTCTGGGAGGTGCTGACCGAAACCGGCCACGTCACGGTGGCGGTCAGCTTCCTCATCATCTGCGCCAGCATCTACACCCGCATGCTGGCCATGTCGGGCATGCCGCAGTTCCTGATGGAGCTGATCAGTCACGCCGGCTTCGGCCCGTTCGCCTTCATGCTGGTCTATGTGTTCATCATCGTCCTGCTGGGCACGGTGATCGACTCGTCGTCCATCCTGCTGATCGTGCTGCCGCTGATGCTGCCGATCGCCGAGCAGTTCGGCATGGACCTGATCTGGTTCGGCGTGGTCACCGTGGTGGCGGTGGAGATCGGCCTGCTCACGCCACCGTTCGGGCTCTCGGCCTACGTGGTCAAGAGCTCGCTGAACGACCCGCGCATCACGCTGGGCGACATCTTCCGCGGCACCGGACCGTTCACGCTGATCATGGTGGGCGTGCTGCTGCTGCTGATGGCCTTCCCGTCGCTGAGTCTGGTGCTGCTCAAGTGAGCACCTGAGCGCACCCCCACACAGAAACCCAAGGAGCACCCCATGACCCGCCGATTCGTCGACCTCTCGATCTACCTGGAAAACGACGTCATCTCCGACCCGCCGGCCTTCGCGCCCAAGATCCAGTACTTCGACCACAAGAACTCCTTCGAGCAGATGGCGCCGTTCTTCCCGGGCCTCAAGCAGGAAGACCTGCCCGACGGCGATGTGTGGGCGGTGGAGACGATCCAGCTCTCGACCCACAACGGCACCCACCTGGACGCGCCCTACCACTTCCACAGCACCATGGACAAGGCGCTGGGCGAGAAGAAGAAGGCCTGGACCATCGACGAGGTGCCGCTGGAGTGGTGCTTCCAGCCGGGCGTGAAGCTGGACTTCCGCCACTTCGCCGACGGCTACGTGGTCACCGCCGCCGACGTCGAGGCCGAGCTGGCGCGCATCGGCCACACGCTGAGCCCGCTGGAGATCGTGGTGGTCAACACCCGCGCCGGCAGCCGCTACGGCCACAACGACTTTGTCAGCGCCGGCTGCGGCATGGGCTACGACGCCACCATGTACCTGCTCGAACGCGGCGTGCGCCTGACCGGCACCGACGCCTGGAGCTGGGACGCGCCCTTCGTCTACACCGCGCAGAAGTACGCCGAATCGAAGGACGCCAGCCTGATCTGGGAAGGCCACAAGGCCGGCCGCGACATCGGCTACTGCCACCTGGAGAAGCTGCACAACCTCGAAGCCCTGCCGCCGACCGGCTTCTACATCTCCTGCTTCCCGCACAAGATCCGCGGCGCCTCGGCCGGCTGGACGCGCGCGGTCGCGATCTTCGACGACGCCCTGATGCCCTCGGCCTGAACGGAGTCCGCCATGACGCTCAACCACACCCACGACCCCGCCGCCCGCAGCTGGCTGACCTCGGCCAACGAGCCGGGCACCGACTTCCCGATCCAGAACCTTCCCTTCGGCGTGTTCCGCCGCCGAGGCACGGGCGAGCCCTTCCGCGGTGGCGTGGCCATCGGCGACCAGGTGATCGACCTGGCGGCGGTGTCGGCGTCTGGCGTGCTGGACGGCCTGGCCGCCGACGCGGCCCGGGCCGCGGCACAGCCCGCGCTCAACGACCTGCTGGCCATGGGCCCAGCCGCCTGGCGCGCGCTGCGCCACGCGCTGTTTGCGGCGCTGCGCCACGACGCCGACGCCACCGTGGTGAGCGCCCTGCACGCCTGCCTGGTGCCGCAAAGCGCCGTGGAGCACAGCGTGCCCACGCGCATCGGCGACTACACCGACTTCTACACCTCGATCCACCACGCGCGCAACGTGGGCCGCGTGATCCGGCCCGACGACCCGCTCACGCCCAACTTCCAGTGGATTCCCATCGCCTACCACGGCCGGGCGTCCAGCGTGGTGATCAGCGGCACGCCCTTCCACCGCCCGCACGGCCAGGCCATGGCCCCGGGCGCGTCGGCGCCGGTGTACGGCCCCTGCCGCCGGCTCGACTACGAGCTGGAAATGGGCTTCTACGTCGGCCCCGGCAACGCCCTGGGCCAGCCCATCCCCATCGGCGAGGCCGAGCAGCACATCTTCGGCATGTGCCTGCTCAACGACTGGTCGGCGCGCGACCACCAGTTCTGGGAAATGGCGCCGCTCGGCCCCTTCCTGGGCAAGAACTTCTGCACCAGCGTCTCGCCCTGGATCGTGACCATGGAGGCGCTGGCGCCCTACCGCGTGCCCTTCGCCCACCCGGCCGACGAGCCCCAGCCCCTGCCCTACCTGGACAGCGCCGCCAACAGCGCGCAGGGCGGTGTGGACGTGCAGCTGGAGGTGCTGCTGGAATCGGCGCAGCACCGCGCCAAGGGCGTGGCGCCCGACCGGCTGTCGGCCACGAGCTTCCGCCACCAGTACTGGACCATCGCACAGATGCTGACGCAGCACGCCAACAACGGCTGCAACCTGCAGCCCGGCGACCTGCTGGGCACCGGCACCATCTCCGGCCCGACCTACGAAGAGGCGGGCGCCATCGTGGAACTCTCGCTGGGCGGCACCCGGCAGATTCCCCTGGCCGCCACGGGCGAGACGCGCACCTTCCTCGAGGATGGCGACACCGTGGTGCTGCGCGGCTGGTGCGAGAAGCCCGGCGCGGCGCGCATCGGCTTCGGCGAATGCCGGGGCGAGGTGCTGCCGGCCATCGCCGGCTGAGCGGCGCGCCGGCCAATTTGCGCGCAGAATCCCGGCCCATCACAACACGAGAAGGAGAAACCATGGGCCTGCTCAGCTGGACCGAAAAATCCCCCACCACCCTCGCCAACGGCGGCGTCATCGGCCCCGATGAACGCCTGCCCTGGCCGCAGACGGGCGTGATGGGCGTGCAGCACCTGATCGCCATGTTCGGCGCCACGGTGCTCGCCCCCATCCTCATGGGTTTCGACCCGAACGTCGCCATCCTGATGAGCGGCATCGGCACCCTGATCTTCTTCCTCATCACCGGCGGCAAGGTGCCCAGCTACCTTGGGTCGAGCTTCGCCTTCATCGGCGTTGTCATCGCCGCCACCGGCTACGCCGGCTCCGGCCCCAACGCCAACATCGGTGTGGCGCTGGGGGGCATCATTGCCTGCGGTCTGCTCTACACCCTGATCGGCGTGGTGGTGCAGGCCATCGGCACCGGCTGGATCGAGCGCTTCATGCCCCCGGTGGTCACCGGCGCGGTGGTGGCGGTGATCGGCCTGAACCTGGCCGGCATCCCGATCAAGAACATGGCGCCGACCGACTTCGACAAGTGGATGCAGGGCATCACCTTCGTCTGCGTCGCCCTGGTGGCCGTGTTCAGCAGCGGCATGGTGCAGCGCCTGCTGATCCTGGTGGGCCTGATCGTCGCCAGCGTCGTCTACGCGGTGCTCACCAACGGCATGGGCCTGGGCAAGCCGCTGGACCTGTCGGGCATCGCCAGCGCCGCCTGGTTCGGCATGCCCAACTTCAGCGCCCCGGTGTTCAGCGCCAACGCCATGCTGCTGATCGCGCCCGTCGCCATCATCCTGGTGGCCGAGAACCTGGGCCACATCAAGGCCGTGACCGCGATGACCGGCAAGAACCTGGACCAGTACATGGGCCGCGCCTTCATCGGCGACGGCGTCGCCACCATGGTGGCCGGCAGCGCCGGCGGCACCGGCGTGACGACGTATGCCGAGAACATCGGCGTCATGGCCGCGACCAAGATCTACTCGACCGCCGTGTTCCTGGTGGCCGGCCTGATGGCCATCCTGCTCGGTTTCAGTCCCAAGTTCGGCGCCCTGATCCAGGCGATTCCGCTGGCCGTGATGGGCGGCGTGTCCATCGTGGTGTTCGGTCTGATCGCGATCGCCGGCGCCAAGATCTGGGTCGACAACAAGGTCGACTTCTCGGACAACCGCAACCTGCTGGTCGCGGCCATCACCCTGGTGCTGGGCACCGGCGACTACACGCTCAAGTTCGGCGGCTTCGCGCTGGGCGGCATCGGCACCGCCACCTTCGGCGCCATTCTGCTGTGGGCGCTGATCGGACGAAAGAAGGCCTGAACCATGGCACGTGTGTGGAAGCAACCCATCTCCTGCGAGATCCTCACCGCCGTCAGCCGCGGCACGGCCAACGAGCATCTGGGCATGGAATTCCTGGAGGTGGGCGACGATTTCATCACCGCCCGCCTGCCGGTCGACCGACGGACCATCCAGCCCTACGGCCTGTTCCACGGCGGCGTCAGCGTGGTGCTGGCGGAAACGCTGGGTTCCTGCGGCGCCGCGTTCAGCGTGCCGGAAGGCTACCGCGCGGTGGGCCTGGACATCAACGCCAACCACCTCAAGGGCGCCACCAGCGGCTGGGTGACGGGCACCGCGCGGCCGGTGCACATCGGCCGCACGACCCAGGTCTGGCAGATCGAGCTGAAGAACGACGCCGGCGAACTGACCTGCGTCTCGCGCATCACGATGGCGATTCTTCAACCCCGCTGAGCGGGGCTCCGGCCTCCGCTTCGGTGGGCGCCTCCCACGCCGCCCAGTCCGGCCCGAACAGCTCGGCCGGGTGCTGGGTGCGCTCCGAGCCGTTGCCACACAGCATGCTGTTCGCCGCGCAATAGCGGTCGCAGCCCCAGCAGTTGCGCTCGGGGTGGGGCGGGTTGGCGGGAAAACGCTTGCTCATGGTGTTGATGCACATCAGTGTGCCCCGGTCCGGCCGGAAGGGAACTGACACAGATCAGAAGTGGTCAAGACAGGGCACCGGCGGCCGATAAGGAAATAAAGCCGTCCTTTTCCTGACCATGGACCCCATCTTTCCCTCGCCCGAAGACGACCTCAGCCACTACCTGTCGGCCATGGTCACGCACGGGGCGTCCGACCTGTTTCTCTCGGCCGGCACCCCGCCCGCCCTCAAGGTGCATGGCGTCATGCGGCGCCTGCAGGAAGACCCCCTGAACCCGGAGCGCATCAAGCGGCTGGCGTACTCCGCGATGCGCGAGTCGCAGATCCGCGAGTTCGAGGCCACACTGGAGTGCGATCTGGCCGTCGCCATCAACGGCCTGGGCCGCTTCCGGATCAATGTGTTCCGCCAGCGCGGCGAGGTGGCCGTGGTGGTGCGGCACGTCAACGCCCGCATTCCCTCGCTGGAGACACTCAAACTGCCGGCGTCGATCAGCCGCCTGTCCATGCTCAAGCGCGGGCTGGTGCTGATCGTGGGTGCCGCAGGATCGGGCAAGTCGACCACGCTGGCGTCGCTGATCGACCACCGCAACCAGAATGCGGCCGGCCACATCCTGACCGTCGAAGACCCGATGGAGTTCGAGCACAGCCATGGCAAGTCCATCGTCGACCAGCGCGAAGTCGGTCTGGACACCAAGTCCTTCGACGAGGCCCTGCGGCACGCCATGCGCGAGGCGCCGGACGTGATCATGATCGGCGAGATCCGCGACCTCAACACCATGCAGCACGCGCTGGCCTACGCCGAGACCGGTCACCTGTGCCTGTCCACGCTGCACGCCAACAACGCCAACCAGGCGATCCAGCGCATCCTCAACTTCTTCCCCGAGGCGGCCCACAGGCAGGTGCTGATGGACCTGTCGCTCAACCTCAAGGGCGTGGTGGGCCAGCGCCTGATCCGCGGCGTGCAGGGCAAGCTGGTGCCTGCGGTGGAAGTGATGCTGCTGTCGCCCTATATCTCTGACCTGATCCAGAAGGGGCAGGTGGACGACATCAAGGATGTGATGGCCAAGAGCAACGAGCAGGGCATGCGCACCTTCGACCAGTCGCTCTACGACCTGTACACCCAGGGCGAACTCACGGCCGAGCAGGCGGTGGAGCACGCCGACTCGCGCACCGACCTCTCGCTGCGCATCCGGCTGAACAGCGGCCAGCGGCCCGACACGGCCGGGCTGCACATCGATACCTGACCGCCGGCCGGCGGCGGTTCACACCGCCCGTTCGCAGCGGCCTTGCGACTGGGCCAGGCCGCGGAAGTCGCTCTGCCAGGACAGCCGCGCCACGTCGATCTGGATGCGCTCGTTGTCCAGCGCGGTGAGGATGACCGTGCCATTGACCGCAAAGCTGTGCACCGGCACGCCGTCGATGCCGACCGCACTCACACGCTGGTCGTCGTAGCTGATCTCGACCCGGCGCACCCAGATCTCCCGCGCCGGCGCGTAGACCGCCTCGCAGACCAGGCCGACGCGGCTGGCGGCGGCCGCGACCACCCCGGGCGCCGCGAGCACCAGCGCCAGTGCCATGAGCAGCAGCGGTTTCACTCCTGGCCGCCCTGCTGCAGCCGCTCGCTTTTCCAGTACACGTCGTCGCCGCCGTTCATGCGGTTGAGCACACGCGCGAGCACGAACATCAGGTCGGACAGGCGGTTGAGGTACTGGCGCGGCGCCTCCTTGATGGCCTCTTCGTTGCCCAGGGCCACCAAGTGACGCTCGGCGCGGCGCGCCACGGTGCGGCACACATGGGCCTGGCTGGCGGCGCGGTTGCCGGCGGGCAGGATGAACTCCTGCAGGCGCGGCAGCTGTTCGTTATAAGTGGCCAGGGCCTCGTCCAGCGCCAGCACGGCCTCGGGCTTGAGCAGCTCGTAGCCGGGGATGGACAGCTCACCACCAAGGTTGAACAGCTGGTGCTGGATCTCGACCAGCAGCGTGCGCACATCGGCCGGCATGTCTTCGCACAGCAGCAGGCCGATGTGGGAGTTGAGTTCGTCCACCTCGCCCATCGCGTGCACGCGCAGGCTGTTCTTGGACACGCGGGCGTTGTCGCCCAGACCGGTGGTGCCGGCGTCGCCGGTGCGGGTTGCAATTTGGGATAGGCGGTTGCCCATGGAGGTCTCCTGCTGCCGCGGCGCACCTGTTGCGCGCCGCACCGGACCATTGTCCGTGAAAGCCGGCGACGGGGGCATGGTGCTGTAAGCGAAGGCTCACAAATGTGTCTGAGGCAAGCAGAGCATGCGTGCGGAAACAGGCGGCAAAAACACTGGCCCCGTGGGGTCATCGACGGTGCAATGGGCGTCCCTTCAACATTCAAGGAGCGACCCATGTCCCGACGATTTGTCCGTCTCACCTCGTTCGAAGCCCGCAGCCTGCTGCTGATCGCCGGCGTCACCCTGGGGGTGGCCGGCAGCGCCTACGCGCAGAGCACCGCCGCCCCGGCCAAGCCCGCGGCCACCGACACCGAGATCACGGCCGCCTTCACCAAGGCCGACAAGAACGCCGACGGCAAGCTCAGCAAAGACGAAGCCACCACCCTGCCGGCCCTGGCCGCCAAGTTCGACAGCGCCGACGCCGACAAGGACGGCACGATCAGCGCGGCCGAATTCGGCAAGGCCATGAAGATGTGATGTACCGGGTGGGGGCAGTCCCGTGCGCGCTGTTCGCGGCGGGACGCCCGGTCTACACTGCCGGCTGATCACGGGCGCGACAGGCCCGCACCGACCAGGAGACCGCCATGAACGCCCCCACCACCGCCTCCCACCTCGCGCCCGAGCTTTCGCTGCGCGAGGTGCCCCCCGCACTCATCCAGGCCCTGCAGTCGCGCTTTGGCGCCCGCTGCTCCACCGCCCAGGCGGTGCGCGAGCAGCACGGCCGCGACGAGTCGATCTTCGAAGTGCCGCCGCCCTCGGCCGTGGTTTTCGCCGAGTCCACGCAGGACGTGGCCGACGCGGTGAAACTGGCCGCGCAATACAAGGTGCCGGTCATTCCCTTTGGCGTCGGTTCCTCGCTCGAAGGCCACCTGCTGGCCGTGCAGGGCGGCATCAGCATCGACGTCAGCCGCATGGACCAGGTGCTGTCCATCAACGCCGAAGACCTCACCGTCACCGTGCAACCCGGCATCACCCGCATGGGCGTGAACAACGCGGTAAAAAGCGAAGGCCTGTTCTTCCCCATCGACCCGGGCGCGGACGCCTCGATCGGCGGCATGACCGCCACCCGCGCCAGCGGGACGAACGCCGTGCGCTACGGCACCATGCGCGAGAACGTGCTGGCGCTGGAAGTGGTGACCGCGCAGGGCGAGATCATCCGCACCGGCACGCGCGCCAAGAAATCCTCTGCCGGCTACGACCTCACGCGCCTGATGGTGGGCAGCGAAGGCACGCTGGGCGTCATCACCGAAATCACGCTCAAGCTCTACCCGCTGCCCGAGGCGATCTCGGCCGCAACCTGCTCGTTTCCCACCATTGAAGCGGCGGTGCGCACCGTGATCCAGGTGATCCAGCTGGGCGTGCCGATCGCGCGCTGCGAGCTGATCGACGCCAACACCGTGCGCATGGTGAACGCGCACAGCAAGCTGGGCCTGCGCGAAGAACACATGCTGCTGATGGAATTCCACGGCTCGCCCGCGAGCGTGAAGGAGCAGGCCGAGACGGTGCAGGAGATCGCCGGCGAGTTCGGCGGCAACGCCTTCGAATGGGCGACCACGCCCGAGGAGCGCACCCGCCTGTGGACCGCGCGGCACAACGCCTACTTCGCCGCCATCCAGAGCAGGCCCGGCTGCCGCGCCATCAGCACCGACACCTGCGTGCCAATCAGCCGCCTGGCCGACTGCCTGCTCGACTCGGTGGCCGAGGCCGACGCCAGCGGCATCCCCTACTTCCTGGTCGGCCACGTGGGCGACGGCAACTTCCACTTCGGTTACCTGATCGACCCGGCCAAGCCCGAGGAGCACCACACCGCCGAGGCGCTGAACCAGAAACTGGTGGCGCGCGCGCTCGACCTGGAAGGCACCTGCACCGGCGAACACGGCGTGGGCCTGCACAAGATGGACTTCCTGCGCCGCGAGGCCGGCGACGGCGCCATCACCGTGATGCGCACCATCAAGCGCGCACTGGACCCGGACAACATCCTCAACCCGGGCAAGATCTTCGCGCTCTGAGCCCGGCACCTCCTCCACGCAGGGGAGCCAGCGGTCCGGAGCCCGAGGGTCGGGCCGCTGTGCAGCAAGAAAATGGCGCTGTACACTTTTTTCTTCTGTCACACCCCTGCAGGCGGTCCCATGAAACAACTCTGCCTTTCCCTGCTGCTGGTGTCTTCGGCGGCCTTCGCCCAGGACACCATCCGCATCTGCGACGCCAGCGGCTGCTCCGACCGGCCGCGCAACACCGCGACCTTCGAAGCCGAGCTGGCCGCCCAGCCCGACCCGGCCCAGAACCCCAAGCTGCTGGCGCTGGAGGCCATGGCCGCCAAGGACCCCCGCGCGGCCTACGACCTGGGTCTGCGCTTCTTCCGCGGCGATGGCGTGAAGAAGGACAGCTACCTGGCCATCAAGTGGATGCGCGACGCCGGCGAGCGCGGCGACTTCAAGGCCGCCCAGGCCCTGGGCCGCTTCTACCTGTTCGGCCTGGAAGAAATGGGCTCCGATCCCGTTGAAGCCGAGCGCTGGCTGATGATGGCCGCCGACAAGGGCGACAAGGAAGCCAAGAAGCTGCTCACCCAGGCGCGCAAGGCCAAGGAGCAGGCGCAGACAGACTACGAATGGCGTGAAACCGTGCGCAAGAACGGCTGGGTGGCGGGCTGGTACAGCGGCTACGCCTACCGCACCTACTGGCGCGACGGCCGCTGGCACTACTATTGACCCCCCCGGCGGGCCGGCTCATCCAAAGCGGCCTGCCATGTTTTTTGACTGACACCAGGAAGGTATCCATGAAACTGAACACCACCCCCTCCCGCGTTGCGATCGCCCTGGCCCTGGGCCTGACGCTCACCGCCTGCGGCGGCGCGGGCGGCGGCCGCGTGACCACCGGCTCCAGCCCGACCGCCGCCACCGGCGCCGCCGCCGGCGGCACCAGCGTCGGCGCCAACGAATCGCTGGAGCGCTGCGCTTCGCCGCTGGGCACCCTGGCGGTCGACGACGGCCGCGGCAAAGAATGGTGGGGCAGCTTCGGTGCCGCCACCCAGGTCACCACCATCGAGCCGCTGATCCGCCTGGCTGTGGCCCAGTCCAACTGCTTCGTGATCACCTCGATCGGCAACAACAAGACCGAGAGCAAGATCTCCGCCATCACCGACAAGCAGCGCAACTCGGGTGAGTTCCGCGCCGGTTCGCAGCAGCAGAAGGGCCAGCGCGTCGCGGCCGACTACTACCTCGAACCCGCGATCATCATCGACAACGAGTCGACCGGCCAGGTGGTCGGCGCGCTGGGTGGCCTGCTGGGTGGCCGCAACCGCAACCTGGCCGCCATCGCCGGTGGTCTGGAAAGCAAGGCCTCGGTCGTGACGCTGACCATGTTCGACATCCGCTCGGGCGTGCAGATCGCGATCTCCGAAGGCAACGCCACCGCCACCAACTACGGCGCGGCCCTGAGCGCGTTCGGCCCCAGCGCGGCCGGTTCGCTCGGCGGCTTCTCGCGCTCGCCGGCCGGCAAGGCCACGGTGGCCGCGTTCACCGATTCCTACAACCAGATGGTCATCGCCCTGCGCAACTACAAGGCACAGGAAGTCAAGGGCGGTCTGGGCAAGGGCGGCCAGCTGAAGGTGGGGAACTGATCTCCCCTCCTTCGCGCAACGCAACCAGATAGAGGCTCTCCGGTGAGAGCCGACAGGTCCGCCCCAGTCAACGACTGGGGCGTTTCTTTTTCAAGAGGGGAAGGCCCGTCCCAGCCGTGGCCTCTCGATGCACGACGCTCTACGTCGTCAGCTTCAGCCCCACGATGCCCGCGAGGATGAGGCCCACGCATGCCAGCCTGCCGAAGGTGGCTGGTTCGTTGAAGAGGAGCATTCCCAGAACGACCGTGCCCACGGCCCCGATGCCCGTCCACACCGCATAGGCGGTGCCGACAGGCAGGGTGCGCATCGCCAGGCCGAGCAATGCGACGCTGACAACCATCGCGCCGATCGTTCCTGCCGTTGGCCAGAATCGCGTGAATCCTTCGGTGTACTTCAATCCAATTGCCCAGCCAATTTCAAAAAGGCCGGCAACAACCAGAAAGAACCAAGTCATGGAGCGGCTCCCTGGTACAGGCGTACCAGACTGCGGGTCGTCCCGTGGGAGAGAAACGCCGACGAGGTCGTCCTCGCCAGCGGCGGGCCACAAGGCGTGTGGTCTCGCGGCATGCCTCTGAATCGAGGGTCACGAGTGTAGCCACATGCCCTGAATGCGGCGTTTTCCAGCCCCAGGAGCCTCATGTTCCATGGGTGGTAAGGACGCCACAAAAACGAAACCTGCCGGAGTCAGCGCTCGTTGCGCAGCCTGTCGATCAGACCGTTGAGCTCGTCCAGCGAGCCGAACTGGATCGCCAGTTCGCCCATCTCCTCGACGCGGCCGTGGCGCTTGACGCGCTTCTTGATGCGCACCTCGACCTCGGCGGTCAGCAGGTCGGACAGCTCTTCCTCGACCCGGCGGATGTCGCGCGACTTTTCCTTCTTGGGCTGCTGCGGCACCAGGTTGAACTCGGCGCCGATCTTCTTGACCAGGTTCTCGGCCTCGCGCACCGACAGCTTCTTCGCCGCGATCTGGTTGCCCGCCGTGATCTGCGCCGCCTTCTCCAGCGACAGCAGCGCGCGCGCATGGCCCATGTCGATGTCGCCGGCCATCAGCATGGTCTGCACCGGCTCGGCCAGCTGCAACAGGCGCAACAGGTTGGACGCGGCCGAGCGCGAGCGCCCCACAGCCTGCGCGGCCTGTTCGTGCGTCAGGCCGAATTCCTTCACCAGCCGCTGCAGGCCCTGCGCCTCTTCCAGCGGGTTCAGGTCCTCGCGCTGGATGTTCTCGATCAGCGCCATCGCCGCGGCGGACTCGTCGGGCACGTCGCGCACCAGCACCGGCACCTCGGTCAGACCCGCCAGCTTCGAGGCGCGGAAGCGCCGCTCGCCCGCGATGATTTCGTACTTGCCGGCATTCGGCCCGTCGGCCAGCTGGCGCACCAGGATGGGCTGCATGATGCCCTGCGCCTTGATCGACTCGGCCAGCTCGTAGAGCGCGCCCTCGTCCATGCGCGTGCGCGGCTGGTAGACGCCGGCGACCAGCTGGTCCAGCGCCAGGCGGCTGGGCGTGCCTTCAGCGGCGGGGGCCGCAGCGGGCGCGTCGGCGACCTTGGGTCCGAGCAGGGCTTCGAGTCCGCGGCCGAGGCCCTTGGGTTTTTTGGTGACCATCTCAGTTGTCTTTCTTTTCTGTCAGTTCGCTCAGCAGCTCACGCCCCTCCGGCCAGTCGCCCAACCCGGACTCCGCGTTGATGTGGCCGCGCTCGCCGTAGTCGATGAAACGCGAGCCCCAGCTCCCGGCCAGGGACTGCGCCTTGTTGAAGCTGCAATACGGGTCGTCGCGGCTGCCCACCAGGATGCTGGGGAACGGCAGGCGCTGGCGGACGATGGGTGCCCAGCTGGGCAGCAGGGGACGCAGCTCGTCGCGCTCCGGGTCGCCGGGCGCGACCAGCAGCGCGCCCTGCACGCGGCCGGTGCTGCGCGAGACCTCGGCCCAGGCGGCCGTGAGGATGCAGCCCAGGCTGTGTGCGACCAGCAGCACCGGGCCGTCGCAACCCAGGATCACGTCTTCCAGCCGGGCGATCCAGTCGCCGCGTCTGGGCGTCATCCAGTCGTGCTGGTCCACGCGGCGGTAACCGTGCAAGGCTTCCCATCGGCTCTGCCAGTGCTCAGGGCCGCTGTTCTGCCAGCCCGGAAGAATCAGGACATTCTCTGGTTTCATATGGGATTTAGAAAAAGCAGGCGCTCACATCACATCTTCCGGATGCGATCGACCATCTCGTTGGCGAATGTGATGAAGGCCTGGCTGCCGCGGGCGGACGGATCGAACACCACGCCGGGCAAACCGTAGCTGGGCGCCTCGGCCAGGCGCACGTTGCGCGGAATCACGGTGTCGAACACCTTGTCGCCGAAGTGGGCCTTGAGCTGGTCGCTGACCTGCTGCTGCAGCGTGATGCGCGGGTCGTACATGACGCGCAGCAGGCCGATGATCTGCAGGTCGGGGTTGAGGTTGGCGTGCACCTGCTTGATGGTGTTGACCAGGTCGGTCAGGCCTTCGAGCGCGAAGTACTCGCACTGCATGGGCACGATGACGCCGTGCGCCGAGCACAGTCCATTGAGCGTGAGCATGGACAGCGAGGGCGGGCAGTCGATGAGCACGAAGTCGTAGTCGGCATCCACGGCGGCCAAGGCGGTTTTCAGGCGCTGGTCGCGCCGCTCCAGCTCGACCAGTTCGACTTCGGCGCCGGCCAGTTCGCGGTTGGCGCCGAGCACGTGGTAGCCGCATTTTTCGGAATGGATGGCCGCCTCGGCCACCGAAGCCGACTCCAGCAGCACGTCGTAGACCGACAGCGCCATGCTGCGCTTGTCCACGCCCGAACCCATGGTGGCGTTGCCCTGCGGGTCCAGGTCCACCATCAGCACGCGCTGCCCCACCTTGGCCAGACCAGCCGCGAGGTTGACGGTGGTGGTGGTCTTGCCGACCCCGCCCTTCTGGTTGGCCACGCAAAAGATCTTCGCCATCTGTTCGGACCTCGGTGCTTATTTGGAGATGGCCAGCTTGACGCCGAAACCGATGAGGAAGACGCCGGCGAGCTTGTTCAGCGTCTGGGTGATGCGCGGGTTGGCGCGCATGCGCTCAGCCAGGAAGTGGATCAGCAGCACAACCGTCAGGCCGTAGAGGAAGGTCAGGAAGGCGATGGTCGCGGCCATGGCACCGAAGGTGATGAGCCCCTGGTGGCGCGTCGGGTCGACGAAGAGCGGGAAGAAGGCCATGTAGAAGACGATGGCCTTGGGGTTGAGCAGGGTGATGGTGACGGCCTGCTGGAAGAACTGGCTGGGGCGGATGTTGAGCACGGGCGCGTCACCAGGCTTGGCGGTGAGCATCTTCCAGCCCAGCCAGGCGAGGTAGGCGGCGCCGGCCCATTGCACGAAGCTGAAGGCGGCCGGGTAGGCGGCGAGCAGCGCGGCCACGCCGGCCACGGCCAGCCACATCAGGACCTGGTCGCCGGCGATGACGCCGAAGGTGGCCGCCATGCCGCCCCGGATGCCGCCTTTGCCGGTGGAGGTGATGAGGGCGAGGTTGCCCGGGCCGGGGATGGCGAGGAACAGGACGATGGCGGCGACGAAGGCGCCGTAGTCAGCGATGCCGAACATGGGGGGCTTTCTCTGGGGTGGAGCGGTCGAGTTTACGTGAGGGGTGTTTTCTTTCGGCTGGCTTTGTGGTTTGAGTGCCGCTTGTTTCGCTCAACCGTTGTTCTGAGGGGGCTGCGTCGCGTGGCCGAGCTCTGGTCCAGCTCGCGGCCTGGCGGGTCTGAACGCTTGCGTAGCCTCGTCAACGCCGTGCTGGTTCGCCTCCTCATTGGCAACCGCGAATCGTCCCGCCGCCCATCCACACGCCACAGCCCCTCCTGGGTCCACCTGTGCGCACCACTGGGGGCATGCCTACGGCGCCTCTCACAGGTCGTTGGCGATGTGCGCGGGCGCAGGCCCCATTCGCGGTTGCCCACGCGGCGGCACACAGGCCCTGTGTTGACGAAAGGTTGTCAGCGGACCCGGATGTTCGCCCGCGAGGTGGGCCGGAGAACGCGCATGTCGCCAATGGCCTGGCGCGAGGTCTCCACGAGGAACAGCACTCAAGCCAAAGCAGCAGGCCGAAGCCAAACGATGCACCGCTCCGCATCCAGACCTGGCACCTTCAACTGTTCCACGTGAAACACCGACACATCCGCAGGCAAGGCTGACAACTCGTCCGCCGGGTGCCTGCCCTTCATCGCCATCCACACCGCCCCCGGCTTCAGCGCCGAACGCGACCAGGTCGTGAAATCCACCAGCGAGGCAAATGCGCGCGAACAAACCACGTCGTAGCCACCGCCCTCCTCCGCCTTCAGCGACTCCACCCGCGCATGAATGCCACGCAGGTTGGACAGCTTCAGCGACGCCGCCACCTGCTGGATGAAGGTCGACTTCTTGAGCACCGTGTCCACACAGTGCACCTGGATCTGCGGGCAGGTGATGGCGATCACCACGCCCGGCAGCCCACCACCCGACCCCACATCCAGCAACTTCACAGACTCACCGCCCGTCTGCCGCAGCAGCGGCGGGATGGCGGCCAGGCTGTCCAGCAGGTGGTGCGTCAGCATCTCCTGCGGGTCGCGCACGGCCGTCAGGTTGTAGACCTTGTTCCACTTGGCGATCAGGTCCTGGTAGGCCAGCAGCTGGTCCACCTGCGCGTCGGACAGGGTCAGGCCAAGCTCGCGCAACCCGGCTTCCAGCGCCGGTTTCAAGGCGGCCGCACTCATGCGCCCTGCTCTTCCGTGGTGCGGGCAAAACCCTTGAACCCACCCTTCTTCAGGTGAATCATCAGCAGCGAAATGCTGGCCGGCGTGATGCCCGAGATGCGCGAGGCCTGGCCCAGCGTCTCCGGCCGGTGCTTGGCCAGCTTCTGCCGCGCCTCGAACGACAGCGCCGTGACCTGTGCGTAGTCCAGATCCGGTGGCAGCTTCAGGTGCTCGTAGTGGGCAGCACGCTCGACCTCGTCCTTCTGCCGGTCGATGTAGCCCGAGTACTTGGCCGCGATCTCCACCTGCTCCACCACCGCGTCGTGCAGCTCGCCCAGTGTTTCACGTGAAACCACAGGCCGCGCATCCTGATCGTCCGGCTTGGCCACCGGCGCCCAACGCCCTTCGCCCATGCCCATCAGGACCGGGTACGACACACCCGGCCGGCGCAACAGATCGAACAGGTTGTATTCGCGCTCGATGGCCTTGCCCAGCACCCGCTCGGACTCGGCGGCCTCGAGGATGCGCGGGTTCACCCAGGTGGATTTCAGGCGCTCGGTTTCACGTGAAACAGCGTCGCGCTTGCGGCTGAAGGCATCCCAGCGGGCGTCATCCACCAGACCCATGGCCCTGCCCTGTTCGGTCAGGCGCATGTCGGCGTTGTCCTCGCGCAGCTGCAGGCGGAACTCGGCCCGGCTGGTGAACATGCGGTAGGGCTCGGTCACGCCCTGGGTCACTAGGTCGTCCACCAGCACGCCGAGGTAGGCCTCGTCGCGGCGCGGCAGCCAGGCGTCCTTGCCCTGGCACTGCAGCGCGGCGTTCAGCCCGGCGAACAGGCCCTGGGCCGCGGCCTCTTCGTAGCCGGTGGTGCCGTTGATCTGGCCGGCGAAGAACAGGCCCTGGATCTGCTTGGTCTCGAAGCTGTTCTTGAGCGAGCGCGGATCGAAGTAGTCGTACTCGATGGCGTAGCCCGGGCGCAGGATGTGGGCGTTTTCCAGCCCCGGCATGCTGCGCACCAGCGCGTACTGGATGTCGAACGGCAGGCTGGTGCTGATGCCGTTGGGGTAGACCTCGTGCGTGGTCAGGCCCTCGGGCTCCAGGAAGATCTGGTGGCTGTCCTTGTCCGCGAAGCGGTTGATCTTGTCTTCCACGCTGGGGCAGTAGCGCGGGCCCACGCCCTCGATCTTGCCGGTGAACATGGGGCTGCGGTCGAAACCGGAGCGGATGATCTCGTGCGTGCGGGCGTTGGTGTGCGTGATCCAGCAGGGAATCTGGCGCGGGTGCATGGCCGTCGAACCCATGAAGCTGAACACCGGCACCGGCAGATCCGGATTCATGCCGCCGGGCACGCCGTCGCCGGGCTGCTCGGTGCACTTGGACCAGTCGATGGTCCGACCGTCGATGCGCGGCGGTGTGCCGGTTTTCAGGCGGCCCTGCGGCAGGTTCAGTTCCTTCAGCCGCGCGCTCAGCGACACCGCCGGCGGATCGCCCGCCCGGCCGGCCGCGTAGTTGTTCAGGCCGACGTGGATCTTGCCGTCCAGGAAGGTGCCCGCCGTCAGCACCACGGTGCGGCTGCGGAAGCGGATGCCCACCTGCGTCACCGCGCCGACGACCCGGTCGCCTTCCACCATGAGGTCGTCCACCGCCTGCTGGAACAGCCACAGGTTGGGCTGGTTCTCCAGCATGCGGCGGATGGCGGCCTTGTACAGGATGCGGTCGGCCTGGGCCCGGGTGGCGCGCACGGCCGGGCCTTTGGAACTGTTGAGGATGCGGAACTGGATGCCGCCCTCGTCCGTGGCCAGCGCCATCGCCCCGCCCAGCGCGTCCACCTCTTTGACCAGATGGCCCTTGCCGATGCCGCCGATACTGGGGTTGCAACTCATCTGGCCCAGCGTCTCGATGTTGTGGCTGAGCAGCAGCGTGGCACAGCCCATGCGCGCGGCGGCGAGAGCGGCTTCGGTGCCGGCATGGCCACCACCGACGACGATCACATCGAATTCCTGGGGGTACAACATATATATAGAGCGCGTAAGGGAGCGGCCCAGTCCGGCCGATGGTTCCTGGCGATGTTTCACGTGAAACACGCTTCGGCGGCCTGCCCTGGCCGCTCGGAAACCCGGTATTGTCCCATCAAGCCTTTTTCCGCGCAGCCATGCCCACACCCCACGATCTCCCCGGCCTCGGCCCCAAGTCGATGGACATGCTCGCCGCCGCCGGCATCCATGGCCGCGCCGACCTGGAGGCGCTGGGCTCGGTGCGCGCCTACCTGCGGGTCAAGGCCGCCGGACAGAACGCCAGCCTCAACCTGCTCTGGGCGATGGAGGGTGCGCTGACCGGGCAGGACTGGCGCAAGGTTGCACGGGCGGAGCGCACCCGCCTGCTGCTCGAACTGGACGCCACACAGGAAGCGATGCGGCCATGAACCACGCCCTCCTGGACCACCTCACGCACACGCTGGGCGCCCTGCCCCCTTCCGCCGCCAACTTGTGCCGGGACGCACAGCCCCTGAACCTGTCCAGGGGCCAGGACCTGCTGCACGAAGGCGGGCACTGGCAACACCTCTGGTGGCTGGAGCGCGGGGCCTTGCGCCTGTATTACCTCGACCGCGACGGCCAGGCCGCCAACAAGAACTTCTATCTGGACGGTGCCCTGGTCTGGCCGATCACCCCGGCGCTGCGCGAACAGCCGGTGCACTTCTGGGTCGAGGCGCTGGAACCGGCCCGGGTCTGGCCGCTGCCCTGGGCCGCCTGGGCCCGCAGCACCGAGGCCTTCGCCCCCTGGCGGGCACTGGAGCACCGCGTACTCGCCTCCCTTCTGCAGGACAAGATGGCGCGCGAACACGCCTTCCTCCAACTCAGCGCCACCGAACGCTACCTGGCCCTGCGGGCCGAACACCCGGACTGGCTCGCCCGCATCCCATTGCGCCAGCTCGCCTCCTGGCTGGGCATCACCGATGTGGCGCTGTCGCGCATCCGGCGGCGGCTGAACCCGGGTTAAGGCGGCACCGCGCCGACAGGCTCACAGTGGTGGCTCCCCCCAAGGAGCACACCATGCCGCCGTCCCTGAACCCCCTCTCCCCGGCCCGTCTCTGGCCACGGCGGCTGCTCATTGCCGCGGTCCTGCTGAGCGTGGGCACCATCGCCGCGCTGGGACTTGCGCACTGGCGCACCGAAGAGCAGATCCAGCAACACCACCTGCGCGTGCTGGCCGCCGCACAGATCGCCACGCCAACGGGCGAGGCACGGTCGGCCCCCTGGCCCGAGGCACTGGGCGACCTCCCGGCACCGGTGCAACGCTATCTCCGGTTCGCCTTTCCCGGTGGACCGGTGCCTGGACACGCCGTGCAACTCACCATGGAGGGACAGTTCCGCCGCCCCGGCCAGGAGAGCTTCCACCCGACCAGCGCCCACCAGACCGCCGGCGTCCGGGTACCGGCCCTGATGTTCGACGCCCGCACGCCGATGGCCCCCGGTGTCTGGGCCCGCGCCTGGGACGCTTACGTCGACGGCCGCATGGAAATGAAGGCCCGCATCCTCTCGGCGCTCACCGTGGTCGATGAAACCGGCTCGCCCCAGCTCGACCGCATCTCCCTGCGCCGCTGGTTGCTCGAAAGCCCGACCTACCCGCAGGCCCTGCTGCCCGGCGGGGCGATCCGCTGGGAGCCCGTGGACACAGACAGTGCGCGGGCCGTGATCAGCCACCGGGGCCAGACCGTGGGCATGCGCGTGCGCTTTGGCCCAGACGGCGGCATCGCCTCGATGGCCGCAGAGGAGGACGGCGACCTCGGCACGCCCTATCACGGCTCGGGCGAACACGTCCGCCGCAGCGACTACCAGCTCATCGGCGGGGTTCGCATCCCCACCCGCTTCGTCATCTCGCGCGCCGCCCGGGGCCAGATTCTCCCGTTCTGGGACGGCCGGATCACCCAATGGCAGCTGCTCTCCCAGCCCTGACCCGCCGCCCACCATGCACCCAACCGCCCACCCGAGGCCATCGCCGCCGACCGCCCTTTCGCTCGTCGCCCAGCTGCTGGCCGTGCTGCTGCTGGGCCTGATGGCCGGCTTCTTCGCCACCTACAGCGCCAACGTCAACCTCGCCACGCTCGAACTCGACGGCCCGACCTATGCACAGGTGCAGTCGGCGTTCAACCGGAACGTGCGGCACGCCGGGTTCTTCGTCTGCTTCTTCGGTCCGGTGCCGCTGGGTCTGCTGTCGCTCGCCCTGGCCTGGTCCGAACGGCCCACCGCCTGGTGGCGGCTGCTGGCGCTGACCGTGCTGTCCTACGCACTGGGCATCGTGCTGTTCACACGGGAGGTCAACCTGCCCCTCAACCACCTCACCGAATCGTGGACCGCGGCCACCCTGCCGACCGACTGGGCCGACGTGCGCGGCGCCTGGAACCGGGCCAACCTGTGGCGCAGCGGCCTGAGCCTGGCGCTGTTCGTGGGCGGCCTGTTCACCTTGGTGCTGCGCCTGCAGCCTCCTTCCCTCCCCGAGAAGCCACGCCCATGAACGACTCCATGCTCCTGTTTTCGACTCTTGCCCTCGTCACGGTGGCCACACCCGGCCCCACCACCCTGCTGGCGCTGAACCACGGCGCGCGCCACGGGGTGGGGGCGGCCCTGCCCGGTTTGGGCGGTGCGGTGCTGTCGGACGCGGTGCTCATCGCCGCCGTGGCCGCCGGACTGGGCAGCCTGCTCGCCACCTCCGCCGCCGCCTTTGAGCTGCTGCGCTGGACCGGCGTGGCCTACCTGGCCTGGCTGGGCTGGCGCCTGCTGCGGTCGCCCGACACCCCCATGGCCTCGGGCCAGGCGCATGCCACGGCGGCACCACCGGCGCACCGCGAACGCCCCGCCGCCGTGTTCCGCCGCAGCTTCACCGTCGCCGTGACCAACCCCAAGGGCTACCTGTTCTTTTCAGCCCTGCTGCCGTCCTTCATCGACCCCGGCGCCCCGCAATTGCCGCAGTACGCCCTGCTGGCCGCCGTGTTCGCAGGCATCGATGGCGCGGTGCTGCTGGCCTTTGCACTGGCGGGTGCGGGCGGAGCGCGGCGCTTCGGCAGTCCGCGCGCCTTGCGCCACCTCGACCGCGCCAGCGGACTGGCGCTGCTGGTGCTGGCGGGCGGCATGGCGCTGTGGCGGCGGGGCGCACCCTAACCCCCACGCAAAAATCCTGCGCCGGCTGGCTGACACAATCCCGGCCATGAGCACCCCCACCCCCCTCCTCGTCTTCGCGGGCAGCACGCGCGCCCAGTCCTTCAACCGCAAGCTGGCCACCGTCGCCGCCGAACTCGGTCGTGAGGCCGGCGCCGCCGTGACCCACATCGAGCTGGCCGACTTCGACGTGCCGCTCTACAACGCCGACCTCGAAGCCAAGGGCACGCCGCGCGACGTGGTGCGCCTGAAGGAACTCTTCTACGCCCATCCGGCCTGGGTCGTGGTCTCGCCCGAATACAACGGCAGCTACACCGGCCTGATGAAGAACACCATCGACTGGGTCTCCAGCCCCATCAAGGGCGACCCGGCCTGGTCCAGCGGCACCAAGCCGTTCGCCGGCAAGGTGGTCGGGGTGCTGTCGGCCTCGCCCGGCGCGCTTGGTGGCCTGCGCAGCCTCTCGCACCTGGCGCCGCTGCTGATGAACCTGCAGTGCTGGGTGTCGCCGAAGCAGTTCGCCCTATCCAAGGCCGGCGAGGCCTTCACGCCCGAGGGCCAGCTGGTGGCCGAGGCCGCGCGCGAGAACGTGCGCGGCGTGGTCGAGCAGGTTCTCTGGGCCGCACGGCGCTTCGGCACCTGAGCCCCTCCCCGCAGCGGCTTGCGCGTCAGCGGCTGCGCAGCAGGATCTGCTCGGCCAGCCCGTCGTAGTTGCCGCCGAAGTGGTGGTCGCCCTTGAGCGGCACCGTGGTCATCTGCTCGGGCGGCAGCTTCGGGCAGATGGTGTCGCGGTCGTCGGTGCCGTAGATGCAGGTGGCGCTGGCGGCCGTGAAGCCGGCCAGCTCGGGCGCCACCGGTGCACCCTTGGCGTCGCGCGAGACCCAGTTGGTCAGCTTGAACTCGAAGGACGCGCGCTCGCCCGGCCCCAGCAGCACGGTCTGCGACACCATGGCCCGCGTCGCCGCCGGCAGCCGGTTGACGGCGAACGGCAGCACGTCGGCGCCCTGCGAGTAGCCGATCAGCACCACCCGGCTGCGCTTCCACTGCCGGGTGTAGGCGCGGATGGTGCGCGAGAGGTCGTCGGCAAAGCCCTGCGGCGTGCGCGCCGACCAGAAGTAGCGCAGCGAGTCCCAGCCGACCACCGGCACGCCTTTGGCGGCCATCACTGCGGCCACCCGCTTGTCCAGACCGGCCCAGCCGCCGTCGCCCGAGACCAGCACCGCCAGCGTGTCCGAAGCCACGCTGGACGGCACCTCCACCAGGGGCAGGTCGCCCACCTCGACGCCGGCCTCGGCGCTGAGCCGGCTGGTCGACACCTCGGTCGCCATGCGCCGGTACGACACCTCGTAGGCCGACAGGCCGGCCGCCGTGCCCAGCAGGTCTTCGCCCACGCCCGCCACGCTCACCCAGTGGCTGCTGGGCACCTTGGCCACGAAGGCCTGCGTCGCCGCCGCCGGGCAGCTGCGGTCCTGTGCGCCCTGCAGCGCCAGCCACGGGGTCCGCATGGCCGTGTCTGACAGAAGAGTGAGGGCTGACT
The DNA here is from genome assembly GCF_004353865.1 of Hydrogenophaga pseudoflava. Taxonomy (NCBI): domain Bacteria; kingdom Pseudomonadati; phylum Pseudomonadota; class Betaproteobacteria; order Burkholderiales; family Comamonadaceae; genus Hydrogenophaga; species Hydrogenophaga pseudoflava. The sequence goes on along the minus strand of NZ_CP037867.1, from coordinate 152,373 downwards.
TTTCCTTATTGGCCCGGAACACCGAGCCCTCGCCCTTGCACAGCGGCTTGGTCAGCGGCAGGCTGGGACAGAAGCCGATGGACACCGCGCCGGAGAAGGTGCCCTCGGGCGCCTGCGCCGCCATGGCGTAGGCCAGCGCACCGCCGGACCCCACGCCCACCGCCAGCGGCGGGTAGTAGGCCGGCAGCCGGGCGTAGCCCTGCAGGAAGCGCGAGAGGTTTTCCACGTCGCCCTCGGGCACCACGCAGGTCCCACCATCCTGGTTGAAGTTGGCCAGCAGCGAGGGCGTGTCGATGGCCGCCACCACCGCGCCGGTGTCCAGCAGCACCTGGGCCGCCGCCCCGGGGCCGCCCGCGCCCCAGCCGTTGGCACCCGAGAACAGCAGGGCCACGGTCTTGACCTCGCCCTTGGGGCGGTAGAGCCGGACCTCCTTGAAGCGGCCGTGCGAGACGGTTTCCTGGGCGGCTGCGGGCACCAGGGCCGCGCCGAGCATGAGCGAAAGAAGCAGGGTTTTCATTTGGTGATCACGCGCCGCCAGCCACCCGCGATCAGCGCGGCGGTGTCCGACAGCACCAGCAACGGGGACAGGCCGCCCGGGGCCGCCAGGTAGCGGGGTTCCCAGACGGGGTCGAATTTTTCCTTGAAAGAACGCAGTCCCTGGAAGTTGTAGAAGTTCTCGCCGTGGTTGAACAGCAGCCGCCCCAGGCGCTGCCAGCGCGGCGCCAGCCGGTGGCTGGCCATGCCCGAGAGCGGCACCATGCCCAGGTTGAAACGCGCCACGCCCTGTTCGCGCAGGTGCAGGATGATCTGCGTGAACAGGAAGTCCATGGTGGTCTTGGGGGCGTCGCCGCGCTGGCGCATCAGGTCCACGGCGGCCTCGGCGGACAGCCCGGTCACCAGCATGGTGGCAAACGCCACGATGCGCCCCTCGTGCCGCACCAGCGCCACCGGCTGGCGCATCACGTACTCGCGGCTGAACGCGCCGAGCGAAAACGCCTTTTCCGCCGTGTCCTGGCGGCCCAGCCAGTCGTCCGACACCGCCTGCAGCGCATCGAACACCGCCTCGGCCGCCCCTGCGGGCAGCCACTCGAAGGCCAGGCCGTCGCGCTGGGCCCGCGCCACGCCATGGCGCAGGTTGGCGCGGCGCTTGCCTTCCAGGCTGAAGCCGGCCAGCTCCACCGTCGCGCACTCGCCCAGCTTGTAGACCCGCAAACCGGCGTCCAGGTAGACCGGCAGGGCCTGCGGCCGCACCTGGTAGAAAGCCGCGCGCCCGCCCGACTCGCCCGCCAGCTCGACAAAGCGCCACACCAACTCCGGCCACTCCTCGCGCGGGCCCACCGGGTCGTACAGCGCCACCCAGGAGCGGCCCTTGCGCGAGAACATCAGGAACGCACGGCCGGACTCCGAGAACATCAGGCACTTGTCGCCCATCAGCGCCAGGCCCGCTCCCGCGCTGTCCTGCGCCATCACCACCGCCTGCGCCCGGGCCAACTCGGCCGCGTCGGGCCGCGGCAGCGCCGGTGGCGCGCGGTGCAGCAGGTGGGCCAGCGCCACGCACAGCGTCAGCAGGGCCACGGCCACCATGGCGCGCAGCGAACGCGGCGCGTGACCGTCGAACTCGAAGCGCCACCACACCGTGTCGACATAGGCCGTGTCCTGGTAGACGAACACCAGCAGCGCCGCCACCGCCGCCACCACGGCCAGCACCGCCGCCAGCCAGCCGCGCGAGAAGGCCAGCGACAGCAGGGCCGCGCGCCGGTCGAAGTGCCGGTGCGACAGGGCCAGCGACAGCGCCAGCAGGCCCAGCAGCACCGCCTCGGACACCGCAATGCCCTTGGGCAGACACAGCACCAGGCTGGCCAGCGCCAGCACCAGCCCGGCCCACCAGGCCACGTCCAGCCGCAGCAGCATGCCGCGCGCCACGAACAGCAACGCCAGCCCGATCACGCTGGCCAGGAAGTGCGCCGCCTCCACCGCGGGCAGCGGCACGAACTGCCGCAGGTGTGCGGTGGCGTCTTCGGTGGCGGGCGTGGCGCCCGAGACCAGCAGCACCACGCCGCTGACAAAAGTGAAGGCCGACAGCAGCAGGGGCGCGAGCGCGGACGCCGCGCGCACCAGCGGCGTGGACACGCCACGCCGCCACGACGAGCCCACCAGCAACAGCAGCGCCAGGGCCAGCGGCAGCAGGTGGTAGATCACCCGGTACAGCACCAGCGCGCCCACCAGCCGGTCCGCCGGCACCTGCTGGCCCAGCGCCAGCAGCAGCACGGCCTCGAACACGCCCAGGCCACCCGGCACGTGGCTGACCACGCCGACAGCGATGGCCAGCGAATAGAAACCGACGAACGCCGGGAAGCCGACCGAGCCCGCCGGCAGCAGCACCCACAGCACGGCCGCGGCGGCCACCACGTCCAGCGCGGAAATCAGCAGCTGCTGGCCGGCCAGCGAGGCGCTGGGCAGGCGGAAGGTCCAGCCGCGGAACGACCAGCGACCGCCGCGCCGACAGGCGCCCAGCGCCGCCGCCGTCACCAGCAGCGACGCCAACCCGGCGGCGCGCAGCAGCTCGGGCGGCGCACGCAGCAGCGAGGCCACCGACTCGGCGCCCCACACCAGCGCCGCAGCGCCGACCACCGCGATGCCGACCGTGAAGCCCAGGGCGTTGAACGCGATGGCGCGCGAGATCTGCCCCGCCTCCAGCCCCGCCGCCCCGTACAGCCGCAGCCGCACCGCGCCGCCGGTGAACACGCCCAGCCCCACCGTGTTGGACAGCGCGTAGGCGATGAACGAGGTCTGCGCCACCACGCGGTAGGGCAGTCGCGCGCCGGCGTACTGCAGGGCCGAGCGGTCGTAGAGGGTGAGCGCCAGGAAGCTCAGCGCCGTGGCCGCCACCGCCGCCAGCAGGTCCCCCGCCGGAGTGTCCTTGGCGGCGGCCATCACCGCGCCGTAGCTGAACCCGTTCAGCACGCGCAGCACCGCCTCGGCCACCAGACCGAACAGCAGCAGCCCCACACCCAGGCGGAGCCAGAAACGCCAGCGCGTCAAGCGCGCGGTCAGCAGCTCAGGCGCTGACAGCAACCATTTGGAGGAGAACCGTGGGGACGACATGCAGACCTTGAAACCGGGGAGCCCAGCCGCCCGAAAGGCGACAATGGTGCCATGGCTTCGAGCACCCCGCCGCCCTGCCGCGCCGCTTGTGCGGCGTGTTGCATCGCGCCCTCGATCAGCAGCCCGATGCCCGGCCTGCCGGACGGCAAGCCCGCGGGCGTGCCCTGCCCCCACCTGGACGAGGCCCTGCGCTGCCGCCTGTTCGGCCGGCCCGAGCGTCCGGCGGTCTGCGGCTCGCTGCAGCCCGGCGCCGAGATGTGCGGCGACACCCGCGAACACGCGCTGCATTTTTTGCAGCGGCTGGAGCAGGCTACGCAGCCGCTTCCGCGCGGATGAAGTCGGCCACCTGGGCACCCACCGGCGCCGCCAGCGCGTCCGGCAGCAGGTGCCCCATGTCCAACACCGTCAGGCGGGCACCGGGAATCAGCCGCGCCAGCGCCTGGCCATGCGCCAGCGGCAGGCAGGGGTCTTCGGCGCCGTGCAGCACCAGGGTCGGCACGCGCAGCTGCGGCAGCCAGCCGGTGCGCGGTGCCGCGCGGTCCACCGCCAGCGCGTGCTGCATCGCGGCCAGCGGCTGGTGCCCCGCCGCCATCGCGGCGCGCGCCTGTTCGCGCACGGTATCGGCCGGAAACGGGTGCGAGCCGCCGTGGAACACCGACCAGCCCTGCAGGGCCGCCTCGTCCGGCGGCAGGCCGCGCGCGCGCACCGAGGTCTCCAGCAAGGCCTGCAGAAAGCCCGGCGCCGGCCCGGGCAACCCGTCGGTGGGCACCGGCCGCCCCAGCGTGGCGGCCATGTAGGGCCGGTGGTCGGGCGAGCTGCCCAGCAGCACCAGGCGGCTCACGCGCTGCGGGTGTTCGTGCGCCAGGTGCTGGGCGATGTAGCCGCCCATGGACCAGCCCACCACCGCCACCCGCGCCATGTCCCAGGCGTCGAGCACGCGCAGCGCATCGGCCACCAGGTCGGCCAGCGCATACGGCGGCGCGTGCAGCGGGTGGACAAAGGAACGGCCGGTGTCGCGGTGGTCGTAGCGCAGCACCCGGCAACCGGCCTGCACCAGCGCCGCCACGAAGCCCGGTGGCCAGAAATGCGCCGGGTTCATCGCCCCCATCACCAGCAGCACCGGCGGCCCGTCGGCCGGCCCGCAGGCCTCGCTGAACAGATCGCCCAGCCCGGGCACCGGCACGCGCCGCGGCGTCCAGAGGATGGTGTTCGTGGTCCCCGTGTTCATCGCCCGTTTGTACCGCAGCCCGCAAAGCAAAAGGCCCGCAGCAGCGGGCCTTTGTTCGGGAACGGTGGCGCAGGAATTACTGCTTCACAGCTTCCACTTGCAGCACCAGGCGCACGTTCTTGGGGAAGCCCCAGTCGATGCCGTAGTTCACGCCGAAGGCGGTGCGGTCGATGGTGGCTTCGAAGTCGCCGCCGCAGACTTCGCGCTTGAGCATGGGGCTGTCGTAGCAGTTGAACTGCGTGGCCTTGAGCGTGACGGGCTGGGTCTTGCCGGCGATGGTCAGGTTGCCTTCCACGGCCGAGACCTTGTCACCGCTGAAGACGAACTTGCTGGAGACGAACTGGGCCTTGGGAAACTTCTCGGCGTTCAGGATCTCGGCGCTGGCCAGGTGCTTGTCGAACATGGCGGTGCCGGAGTTCACCGAGGCGATGTCGATGCTGATGTCGACCTTGCCGGTCTTGGCGGCCTTGTCGAAGCTGACCTTGCCTTCCTTCTTGTCGAAACGGGCACGGTTGGTCGTGGTGCCGAAGTGGCCGATCTCGAAGGTGGCAAAGGTGTGGGTCGGGTCGATCGCGTAGTCGGCGGCCTGGGCGATGCCGGCGGTCGAAAGCACGGCCGCGGCGGCCAGCAGGGAGAGGGACTTGCGCATGGTTGAACTCCTGGATTGAGGTTGGAAAACTGAAAAACGGGAAGGGGGAATCAGAGCTTGGGCACGCCGGTCAGGGCGATCTTGAACTTCACCTGCACCTCGTCGGCGACCATCGAGGTGTCGGCCCACTCCTTCTCGCCGATGCGGAAGGTCAGGCGCTTGATCGGGAAGGCGCCGCTGGCCACGGTGGTGGCGCCGTTCTGCGCCAGCGTGACGGGCACGACCACGTCGCTGCTCACACCCTTGATGCTCAGCTTGCCGGCGACCTCGTACTTCGTGGCGTCGATGCGCTTGATGGCGCTGGACTGGAAGGTGGCCTTGGGGAACTGGGCCACGTTGAACCAGGTGGCCTTGGGCAGCTCGGCGTTGGCTTCGCGGCTGATGTCGGCGCTGCCGGTGTCCACGGTGAAGGCGATGCTGCTGGTGGCCAGCTTGGCCGGATCGAACGCCACCTGGGCGCTGAAGCTCTTGAACTTGCCGTCCACCGGCACGCCCATCTGGCGGCTGGTGAACGCGACCTCGCTCTGGGCGGGAACGATGGCCTGCTGCGCCTGCACGGCCAGCGGCGAGAGGCTTGCGGCGACCAGCGCCAGGGAAAGAAGACGGGTGTTCATGAAAGGACTCCTGGGAAGGTCAGCGGCTGAAACCCATGCGGGACATCAGGCCGTCGCGGTCGACAAAGTGGTGCTTGAGCGCCCCGGCCACGTGCAACAGCACCAGGCCCGCCATGGACAGGGCTGCGATCTTGTGGGCTTCCTTCAGCGCATCGGCCAGGCCTTCGCTCACCGGCACGAAGTCGGGCAGCGGCAGCACGCCGAACAGCACCACCGGGAAACCGGCGGCCGAGCTGAAGGCCCAGCCGCTGAGCGGCACGGCAAAAAACAGGGCGTACAGGCCGATGTGGGTGGCGTGGTGGGCCAGCTTCTGCCAGCCGGGCATGGCGGCCTCGATGGCCGGGGGCAGCGCGGGCGGCGATTTCAGGATGCGGGTGAGCAGGCGGACCGCGGAGAAAGCGAGCACCAGCACACCAGCCCACTTGTGCCAGCTGTAGTACTGCAGCCGGGCGGGCGAAAACGGCAGGTCCGCCATGTAGAGGCCCAGCGCGAAATTGCCCACGATGAGCAGGGCCAGCGCCCAGTGCAAGGCCCGGGCCAGCGGGTGGTAGGGGGTGACGGAGGTGGTAACCATGGCGGCAGTGTAGGGATGGGCCGCGCCGCCCGGGTCAAAAGCGCTTGAAGCCTGAATTCAAAAATTTCGAATGAACTTTGCCCATGCGTTCGCATCTCTGTCCCCCGGACAAGCCCCCGCCCCTACAATGCGCCGCATGTCCCAGACCACCCCGCCCGACCTGCTGACGCTGTACCCGGCGCTGGCCGGGCTGCCGGCGCTGGTGGCCCGACTCTCCCCCATGACCGTGCCCGCCGGCACCCGGCTGTTCCGCGAGAACGACCCCTGCCAGGGCTTTCCGCTGGTGCTCTCCGGCGAAGTGAAGGTCTCGCGCAGCGCCGCCAACGGCCGCGAGCTGGAGCTCTACCGGGTGGCGCCCGGCGAGATGTGCCTGGTGTCCTCGGCCGGCCTGTTCGCCCACCAGCCGCTGACCGCGCGCGGCGTGGCCACCAGCCAGACCACGCTGTGCCTGCTGCCGCCGCAGGACTTCCAGGCCGCGCTGGCGGATGCCGGGTTCCGCGAGTACGTGCTGGGCCTGTTCGCAGCGCGCATGGCCGACCTCACCGGCCTGATCGAGGCCATCGCCTTCCAGCGCCTGGACAGCCGCCTCGCCGCCGCCCTGCTCGGCCACGGCCAGACGCTCAAGACCACCCACCAGGCGCTGGCCGACGAGCTGGGCACGGTGCGCGAGATCGTCACGCGGCTGCTGCACCGCTTCGAGCGCGACGGCCTGGTCGAGCTCTCGCGCGAGAGCATCGCCATCAAGGACAGCGCCGGCCTGCGCACGCTGGCCGCCGGCCAGGCCGGCTGAGCCCCTTTTCACGGTTCGTTCTCCCCGCGAACCCTGTGTGACCGCGGTCACAGACCAACCGGGGCCGCCGCGGCTCCAATACGTCCGCACCCTCTTTCACCACAGGAGCTTCACATGACCAAGAACGTTGGCGGCGTTGACCGCACCCTCCGCATTGTCGTCGGCCTCGCTCTCATCGCCGCCGCCGCCACCGGCACCATCGGCCTCTGGGGCTACATCGGCGTCGTGCCCCTGCTGACCGGCCTGATGGGCTGGTGCCCGCCGTATGCCCTGCTCGGCTTCAACACCTGCTCGATGAAGAAGTAAGCCCCGCGGCTGTCGGACCTGCGACAGCCTGCATGCCGTGTCCGCGCGACCATGTCGCGCACCGCCGCGCACCCTGATGCGGCGCAGGAGACACGGCATGCTCAACATCCCCTCGCTCAAGGACTCGGTCAGCACCGAGGAATGGCAGATCCGCTGCGACCTCGCGGCCTGCTACCGCCTGGTGGCCGCCTACGGCTGGTCCGACCTGGTGTTCACCCACATCAGCGCCAAGCTGCCCGACAGCGTCACCGGCGGCGAGCACCAGTTCCTGATCAACCCCTATGGCCTGATGTTCGACGAGATCACGGCGTCCAGCCTGGTCAAGGTCGACATGCAGTGCAACAAGCTGCACGACACGCCCTTCCCTGTGAACCCGGCGGGCTTTGTGATCCACAGCGCGGTGCACGAGGCGCGGCCCGAGGTGCAGTGCGTGCTGCACACCCACACCCGCGCGGGCGTGGCGGTCAGCGCGCAGAAGGCCGGCATCCTGCCGATCAGCCAGCAGAGCACCTTCGTGCTGGCTTCGCTCGCGTACCACGCTTACGAAGGCGTGGCCTTCCGCCCCGACGAGAAGCCGCGGCTGCAGGCCGACCTCGGCCGCGCCAACTTCCTCGTGCTGCGCAACCACGGCCTGCTGACCGTGGGCAGCTCGATCCCGGACGCCTTCCTCTCGATGTACACCTTCGAGAACACCTGCCGCATCCAGATCGACGCACAGGCCGGTGGCGGTGAACTCACCCAGGTGGACCCGCGCATCCTGGCCGGCATGGCCGAGGTGATGAAAATCGCGACCGCCGGCCAGGGCGCGATGCTGGCCTGGCCGGCGCTGCTGCGCAAGCTGGACCGCAGCGACACGTCGTACAGGACCTGAGCCGGGCCGCGCCCGGGCGTGCGCTGGCCCGAGGCGCGTTCAGAACCCGTCCGCGTAACGCGCCAGTTCCCAGTCGCTCACCTGCTGCGCGTAGGCGTCCCACTCGGCGCGCTTGAGCGCCAGGAACTGCTCGCAGAAAGCCTCGCCCAGGTCGTCGCGCAGGATGGCGTCGGATCGCAGCGCGGCCAGGGCCTCGTGCAGGTCGCGCGGCAGCCGCGGCGGCAGCGTCTCGCCGGCCGCGTGTCGCTGGTAGAGGTCGGCGTCGATGGCCTCGGGCGCGGGCAGCTCGCGGTCGATGCCGTCCAGCCCCGCGGCCAGCGTGGCCGCCAGCGCGGCGTACACATTGCACGAGGGGTCGGGCAGGCGCCACTCGATGCGGCCGGCCACCGTGCGCACGAGGCAGGTGCGGTTGTTGTCGCCCGCCGCTTTCCACACCGGCGACCAGGTGGTGCCCGACGCGCTCTCGCTGACCGCCAGCCGCTTGTAGCTGTTGACCGTGGGCGCGCACAGCGCGGCCAGGGCATCGCCGTGTTCGAGCAGGCCGGCCGCGAACCGCAGGCCGGTGGCACTCAGACCCATTGGCCCGCCGGCGTCGGCCATCACGGGTTTGCCATCGGCGTCCGTCAGGCTGAGGTGGAAATGCAGGCCGCTGCCCGGCGCTCCCGCCAGCGGCTTGGGCATGCAGCTGAAGGTGCTTCCGTGCTGCTGCGCCACCGCGTGCGCGGTGAGCTTGAAAAGCTGGTAGCGGTCGGCCGCGGCCAGGGCCTCGTCGAAGCGGTAGTTGATCTCGTACTGGCCCGTCGCGTCCTCGTGGTCCATCTGCTGCAACTCAAAGCCCAGGGCGGTGAGGTGGCGCCGCATGTCGTCCAGAAAGCCGTGGTTGCGCACGATGGCTTTCAGGTCGTAGGACGGTTTGCCCAGCCGGTCTTCACCATCGGCCACGACCCAGCGGCCGTCTTCACCGCGGCGCAGCAGGAAGAACTCGGGCTCGATGCCGACGTGGAAGGTCCAGCCGAGCTCGCGCAGGCGCGCCAGTTGTCGCCGCAGCATCTGGCGCGAGCAGGTGGCCAGCGGCTGCCCGCCCGCAAAGCCGTCGCACACCGCGTGCGCCACACCCGGCAGCCAGGGCAGCGGTCGCAGGCTCTCGGGCACGACGCGGCCGAAGTACTCGCCGCGCGCGCCCATGCGCGGCAGGCCCGTGCCCCAGATGCTGGGGCCCGCAAAGCCGGCCCCCGTGACCACCGCGTCGGGCAGGCCATCGAGCGGCACCAGCTTGCCCTTGGGCACGCCGTGCAGGTCGGTGAAGGTGGCCATCACCGAATGCACACCCTGCGCCCGCAGGGCCTCCATGCGCTGCGCCAGCATCTTCAGACCGGGCTGTCGATGCGAATCCAGGTGGTTTTGGTCTCGGTGTACTTGTCGAACGCGTGCAGCGACTTGTCGCGCCCCACCCCGCTCTGCTTGAAGCCACCGAAGGGCACCGTGATGTCGTCCTCGTCGTAGGAGTTCACGTGCACCGTGCCGGCGCGCAGCGCGCGCGCCACGCCGTGCGCCTTGTTGATGTCGCGCGTCCACACCGCGGCCTGCAAGCCGTAGATGTTGTTGTTGGCCTGCTTCACCACGTCGGCCGCGTCGGTGAACGACAGCACCGACAGCACCGGGCCGAAGATCTCCTCGCGCGCGATCGTCATGCTGTTGGTCACGCCGTCGAAGATGGTCGGCTGCACGTAGCAGCCGCCGGCCACGGGCGCGACGCGCTCGCCGCCCGCGAGCAGCTTGGCGCCCTCGCTCTGGCCCAGGCCGATGTAGCGCATCACGTTGTCCAGCTGCACCTGGTCGACGATGGCGCCCATCACAGTGTTCTTGTCCAGCGGGTTGGCCGGCTGGTACTGCGGCACCAGCTTGAGCGCCTTCTCCAGGAAGGCGTCCTTGATCGAGGCCTCGACGAACAGGCGCGAGGGCGCGTTGCAGCTCTCGCCCTGGTTGAAGAAGATGCTGCCCACCGACGCCTCCACCGCCTTGTCCAGGTCGGGGCAGTCGGCGAACACGATGTTGGGCGACTTGCCGCCCAGCTCGGTCCAGGCGCGCTTGAGGTTGCTCTGCCCGGCCATCACGTGGATCTGCTTGCCCACGCGGGTGCTGCCGGTGAAGGCGATGCAGTCCACGTCCATGTGCAGCGCCAGCGGCGAACCGGCCTCGGGGCCGTAACCGGTCACCACGTTGAAGACGCCGGCCGGGATGCCGGCTTCCAGCGCCAGCTCGGCCAGCTTGAGCGCCGTGAGCGGACTCTTCTCGGACGGCTTCAAGACCACCGAATTGCCCGCCGCCAGGGCCGGCGCGATCTTCCACGCCGCCATGATCATGGGGTAGTTCCAAGGCACGATCACGCCGACCACGCCCACCGGCTCGCGGGTGATCAGGGCCAGCGCGGTGTCGGGCGTGGGCGCGATCTCGTCGTAGACCTTGTCCACCGCCTCGCCGTACCAGCGCACGCAGTTGGCCGCGCTGTTCACGTCCACGCCCTTGGCGTACTTGACGGGCTTGCCCATGTCCAGCGACTCGGTCAGCGCCAGCAGATCGCCATTGGCCTGGATGAGCTCGGCGAACCTGATCATCACGCGCTTGCGCTGCGCGGGCGCCTTCCCGGCCCAGCGCCGGTCTTCAAAGGCCGCGCGGGCGGCCGCCACAGCGGCGTCGATGTCGGCCTGGCTGCAGCGCGCGACCTGGGTCAGCAGGCGGCCGTCGACCGGCGAGAGGCAGTCGAAGGTCTGGCCATCGCGCGCGGCGACGCGCTCACCGTCGATGAGGGCGCGGCCGTCGAAAGAAGGGATGGTGGTGTCGGACATGGGCACGGGTCTCCACATTGAATTGGCACCATGCTAAGACAACATCCCGTGAAATGTTGCGTCCACTTTCGACACCCGGAAGGACCGAGTGGACTCAGCGGCGGCGCGTGGGAAGCCCGTTCACCGCGCCGCGTCCCGCTCGAACCGCCGCCGCAGCCAGGTGCGCCGTTCGTAGTCGCTCTGCACCACCGGCACCCCGTACAGCGCGTGGCAGCCGTAGGCCAGCACATCGTCGCGCCCACCCAGCACCAGATACGGCTCGCCACTGCGGCGCCAGTCCTGCGCCAGCCGCTTGCAGACGCGGCGCACTTTGTCGCGCGTCACAGGCTCCAGCGTGGTCGCGGCGTCGATGAAGCCGTCCTTGCCCACCACAAACCGCCCCAGCTGCACCCCGACCAGCGCCACCATCAGCGCCAGACCGCCCCACAGCGGCACCCGCCAGGTCATACCGGTCGGTGCCCAGCGCGCGATCACCAGCAGCGCCAGCAAGGGCAGCGGCAGCATCATCCGGTAGAGCGAGAAGAACGGCGAGCCGGCGTTGTATTCGGCGAACTTGTTGTTGCCCACCATCAGCGCGATCAGCAGCAGCAGGCCCACCGCGCCCAGCGCCCAGCGCCAGCCGTCCGGCCCCGCCAGCGACGCAGGGTCGCGCCGCTCGGCCCGGAGCACCAGCGCCCCGGCGCCCAGGCCCAGCAGCAGCAGGCCGCCCAGCGCCACCACCACGTCGGGGTTCTGCAGGTTGCCCAGCAGGTAGCCGGGCCGGAAGAACAGGTCGGGGAAACGGTGCACCACATGGTCCGGGTGCCACACATAGAACAGCCCCAACGCCTTGAACAGTGCGTAGCCCAGCAGCAACCCGGCCCCGGCCAGCAGCCAGCGCCGCCGGTCGGGCAGGAACACCAGGGCCGGCAGCATCAGCACATTGCTCATGTACGAGCCGGTGCAGAAGCCCACCAGCGCCGCCCAGCCGATCTGCGCCCCGGCCGACGGCGCCACCGGGCGCAGCAGCATGGCCAGGCCCAGCCAGGCCAGCGCGATGCCGGTGATGAAGCCGCGCGGCAGCGCCGCGGCCAGCGTGTACTCCAGCGGCAGCGCGAAGAACAGCGCGGTCACGCCGAGCGCCGCCCAGGGCCGTTCGCGACCCAGCCACCAGGTGGTCAGCACCCAGGGCAGGTAGAAGCTCAGCGCCGCCACCGCCTTGACCGCCGCCAGCGGGTCCAGGCCCAGCCAGACCGCGGGCACGGCCAGGTAGGCCTCGAACGGCAGCAGGTAGGCCTGGCCGTAGAAGAAGGGCTCGTGGAACTCGCCGCGCGCCATCCAGGCGGCCTGGTCGGCCACCACCAGCTGGTCCGGGTCCAGCCAGACGGCGTGAAAGCCGGCCTGGTGGACCACGGCGTGCAGGGCGCAGAGAAGCAGCAGCCAGAGGCGGCTGTCTCGAAGCAACACGGTGCGGCCGACCAGGTCTCGCAAGGCGCTCAGCGCGCCGACAGCGCCGACAGCTCGGCCCGCGTGGCGGCCTGGATCTCGCGCTCGCGCTTGCGCGTCTGGCGCGCCACCCAGACGCTGTAGCCGATGATCACGATGGTCACCGTGGTGATGAGCAGCGTGGCGGCGGCGTAGATGGTCGGGTTGATGCCGCGGCGGGCGTAGCCGAAGATCACCTGCGGCAGCGTGGAAACGCCGGGGCCGGAGAGGAATTCGGAGATCACCACGTCGTCGAACGAGAGCGTGAAGGAGAGCAGGAAGGCCGCCAGGATGCCCTGGAAGATGTTGGGCAGCGTGATCAGGAAGAACACCTGGTGCGGCCGCGCGCCGAGGTCCATCGCGGCCTCCTCGATGCGGCGGTCCATCTCCATCAGCCGGCTCTGAATCACCACCATGCCGTAGGCCATGCCCAGCAACGTGTGGCCCAGGATGATGGTCAGCATGCCGCGCTCGGGCCAGCCGAAGACGTTCTGCGCGCCCACCATCAGCAGCAGCAGCGACAGGCCGATCACCACCTCGGGCATCACCAGCGGCGCATTCACCATGCCCGAGAAGATGGTGCGGCCCAGGAACTGGCGGTAGCGCACCAGCACGAAGGCCGCGAAGGTGCCCAGCACGGCCGAGAGCACGCCCGTGACCGCGGCGACCTTCACCGACAGCCAGAAGCCTTCGACGATCTTGGTGTCGCGCGTGAGCGCCTCGTACCAGCGCAGCGAGAAGCCGGTGAAGTTCGCGTCCTGCCGGGTGCTGTTGAAGCTGAACACGATCATGAAGAACAGCGGCAGGTACAGGAACAGGTAGACCAGCGCCATCCAGGCCTTGCCGAAGTGCTTTTCGAGAATCCGTTTCATCACTTCTTCTCCTCGGCGGTGTAGTGGTAGTAGATCGCCAGGGGCACGATGATCAGCGCGATCATCACCACCGCCAGCGCCGAGGCGCGCGGCCAGTTGTTGCTGGTGAACATCTCGTCCCAGACCACGCGGCCGATCATGATGTTCTCCGGTCCGCCCAGCAGCGAGGGGATCACGAACTCGCCCACCGCGGGAATGAACACCAGCATGAAGCCGGCGATGATGCCGGCCTTGGACAGCGGCACCGTCACCAGCCAGAAGGCCTTGAAGGGCGTGGTGCCCAGGTCGTAGGCGGCCTCCAGCAGGCGGAAATCCATCTTCACCAGGTTGGCGTAGAGCGGCAGGACCATGAAGGGCAGGTAGACGTAGGTCATGCCCACCAGCATCGACACGTTGGTGTAGAGCATCTGGATCGGCTCGCTGGTGAGGCCCACCGCCATCAGCACTTTGTTGACCACACCCTGGTCGGCCAGGATGCCCTTCCACGCGTAGACGCGCAGCAGGAACGAGGTCCAGAACGGCAGCATCACCATCATCAGCAGGGCCGGCCGCACCGCCGGCGACGAGCGCGCGATGAAGTAGGCGAAGGGGTAGCCGATCAGCAGGCACAGCAGGGCCGTGAGCAGGGCGTACCAGATCGAGCGCAGGTAGGCCTCGATGTAGATGGTCTGGAACAGCGCGCCGCCCTCGTCGTCGCGGAAGATGGTCCAGTAGTTCTCGTACTTCAGGCTCAGGATGCCCGTCACCGGGTCCCAGATCGGCTTGAAGGGGTTGATGCTCTCGCCCTGGTCGACGAAGCTGATGTACAGCAGGATCAGGAAGGGCAGCAGGAAGAAGAAAAACAGCCAGACATAGGGCACGCCGATGACGAAGCGCTTGCCTGGAACCGGAAGGGGTGACGCCATGGTGGTGCTCCTCGGTTCGGGTTCAGTCGCGCAGCACCACGGCGTCGAGGTCGTCCCACCAGAAGAACACGTCGTCCTCCCAGGTGATGTCCAGCAGTTCGTGGCGTGAGCCGTTGGGCTCGGTGATCTTCACCTTGGTGCCCTGTGGCGTGACCACGATGTAGTTGTTGTACGACCCGAAGTAGCCGATTTCCTTGACCCGTCCGGCGAACAGGTTGTGGTCGATGTGGGATGGGCGCTCCTTGGCGATCTCGATCTTCTCGGGTCGCACCGCCACCGCCACCGGCATGTCGAGGGTGCCGCTGATGCCGTGCCCGACGTGCACCTCGCCGATCGCCGTGCCCACCGCGCAGCGGTCGGGCTCGTCCAGTGTCAGCTTGCCATCGAACAGGTTGACGTTGCCGATGAAGTCGGCCACGAAGCGGTTGCCCGGGTACTCGTAGATCTGCTGCGGCGTGCCCACCTGCAGCACGCGGCCCTTGCTCATGACGGCGATGCGGCTGGCCATGGTCATGGCCTCTTCCTGGTCGTGCGTCACCATCACCACGGTCACGCCCACCTTCTCGATGATGTTGACCAGCTCGAACTGGGTCTGCTCGCGCAGCTTCTTGTCCAGCGCGCCCAGCGGCTCGTCCAGCAGCAGCAGCTTGGGCTTCTTGGCCAGGCTGCGCGCCAGCGCCACGCGCTGCTGCTGCCCGCCCGAGAGCTGGTGCGGCTTGCGCTTGGCGTACGGGGTGAGCTGCACCAGGGCCAGCATCTCGTCGGTGCGCCTGGCCACCTCGTCCTTGGGCAGGCCCTCGCGCTTGAGGCCGAACGCCACGTTCTCCCAGATGTTCAGGTGCGGGAACAGCGCGTAGCTCTGGAACATCATGTTCACGGGCCGCTCGTAGGGCGGCATGTTGGCCACGTCCTGGCCACCGAGCAGGATGCGGCCCTTGGTCGGGGTCTCGAAGCCGGCCAGCATGCGCAGCAGCGTGGACTTGCCGCAGCCCGAACTGCCCAGCAGGGCGAAGATCTCGCCCTTGCCGATGGACAGCGAAACCTCGTCGACGGCCACCGCCTCGTCGAACCGCTTGACCAGTTTTTCCGTGACCAGATAGCCTTCTTGCGTGCCGGCTGCTGCCATGGTGACCCCTCGTTGTTGGTGATTCAGAAACAGAAAGGGCTGTTCATACACAGGGTACGAACAGCCCGTGCAGGCTATGCCTGGGTGCCGGTGGTGCTTACTTGCCCTTCTTGAAGCTGTTGTAAGCGTTGGACATCGCCTCACGCGCCTCGTTGGTGAAGCTGCTGGGCGGGATCATCTTGGCCATGTAGTCCGACTCCACGAAGATCGTCTTGTTGCCGGCGATCTCGGGGTTGACCTTGTCCATGCCTGCCTTGTTGCCGGTGGGGTAGCCCATCTCGTTGGCCATGGCGGCCGCGTTCTCGGGACGCAGGAAGTAGTCGATGAAGGCCATTGCGTTGTTCGGGTGCTTGGCGTCCTTGGTGATGGCCATGGCATCGACAAACAGCAGCGCACCGGAGGAAGGCAGCAGGGCCTCGATCACATCCTTGCCTCCGTTTTCCTTCACGCGGGCAGCGGCCTGGTTGATGTCGCCGGACCAGCCAATGGCCACGCAGGCCTTGCCGCCGGCGATGTCGTCGATCATGGTCGAGCTGAACAGGCGGATGTCCTTGCGAACCTTGGCCAGCATCTCGTTGGCGGCCTTGTAGTCGGCCGGGTCGTTCGAGTAGGCGTCCTTGCCGATGTAGTGCAGCGCCACCGGGATGATCTCGGTGGGCGAATCCAGGTAGGCGATGCCGCAGGACTTGAGCTTGCTGGTGTACTCGGGCTTGAACACCAGGTCCCAGGCGTTTTCCGGCATGGGCATGCCGCCCAGGGCCTTCTCGAGCTTGGTCTTGTTGATGCCCACGGTGGTGAAGCCCCAGCCCCAAGGCACCAGGTGCTGGTTGTCCGGGTCGGCCTTGGTCAGCGTCTTCATGAACTCGCCGTCCAGGTTGGCCAGGTTGGGGATCTGGTCCTTCTTCAGCGGCTGCAGCAGACCGCCCTCGATCTGGGGCTTGGCGAACACGGTGCCGGGCACGACGATGTCATAGCCGGAGTTGCCGGCCACCAGCTTGGCATGCAGGGCCTCGTTGGTCTCGAAGGTGTCGTAGTTGACCTTGATGCCGGTTTCCTTCTCGAAGGTGGCGATCATGCCCTCGGGGATGTAGTCGGGCCAGTTGTAGATGTTCAGGACTTTCTCGTCGTCGAACACCGGGCCGGCCGGCTTGGCGGGTTCGGCGGCGGGCGCCGGGGCGGCGGCGACCGGGGCGGCCGGCGCGGGCGCGGGCTCTTCCTTCTTGCCGCAGGCGGCCAGCAGGACGGCTGTGATGGCCAGGGCCAGGACTTGCTTCTTCATGATGAGGAACGCTCCAGGTTTGAGGGGAATAATTCCCAACGGTTGATGTACAGACACCCTGCTTCAACGCTTGCGTTGAACAAGCAAATAGCAGACCAACTTTATCCCCAATCCGGGGCGTCTTTTACTGTAACAAACAATCGCGTGCGCACGGTCAGCCGAGCAGGCCCTGCGAGCGCAAATCGTCCAGCGTCGCGTCCAGGCAGAGGCGGATCAGACCCATCATCTCGTCGATCTGCGCCCGGGTCATCACCAGCGGGGGCGCGATGATCATGCGGTCGCCCACGGCGCGCATGATCAGGCCGTTCCTGAAGCAGTGGCCGCGGCAGATCATGCCCACCGCCAGGTCGGGGTCGAACATGGTGCGTTTGACTTTGTCCTTGACCAGCACCAGCCCGGCCACGAAGCCGCAGGTCTCGGCCTCGCCCACCAGCGGGTGGTCCTTGAGCTCGGCAAAACGCTGGGCCAGGTAGGGGCCGGTGTCGTTCTTCACCCGGTCCACCAGGCCCTCGCGCTCCATCAGCTCCAGGTTGGCCAGCGCCACCGCGCAGGCCACCGGGTGACCGCTGTAGGTGTAGCCGTGGTTGAACTCGCCGCCCTTCTCGATCAGCACCTCGGCCACGCGGTTGCCCACCATCACGCCGCCGAGCGGGATGTAGCCGCTGGTCACGCCCTTGGCGAAGGTCACCAGGTCGGGCTTCATGCCGAACTTCTCGTAGGCGAACCAGTGGCCCAGGCGGCCGAAGGCGCAGATCACCTCGTCGGCGATCAGCAGGATGCCGTACTTGTCGACGATGCGCTGGATCTCGGGCCAGTAGGTCTCGGGCGGGATGATCACGCCACCGGCGCCCTGCACCGGCTCGCCAATGAAGGCCGCCACCTTGTCCGGGCCGATGGCCAGGATCTTCTCTTCCAGCCAGCGGGCCGCGCGCACACCGAACTCGGCCGGGGTTTCGCCGGCGCGCGCGTTCTCCCAGTGGTGCGGCTGCTCGATGTGGGTGATGTTGGGGATCGGCAGGTCGCCCTGCGCGTGCATGCCGCTCATGCCGCCCAGCGAGGCGCCGGCCATAGTGCTGCCGTGGTAGGCGTTGTGGCGGCTGATGATGACCTTGCGCTGGGGCTGGCCCATCAGGTCCCAGTAGCGGCGCGCCATGCGCACGTTGGTGTCGTTGCTCTCGCTGCCGCTGCTGCTGAAGAACACGTGGTTGAAGCTGCGGTCGCCGACCTTGGGCGCCAGCGCCGCCAGCTTGGCCGCCAGCTGCACCGCGGGCACGTTGGTGGTCTGGAAGAAGCTGTTGTAGAAGGGCAGCGTCATCATCTGCTGGTAGGCCGCGTCCGCCAGTTCCTTGCGGCCGTAGCCGGCGTTGACGCACCACAGGCCGCTCATGCCGTCGAGCACCTTCTTGCCCTCGGAATCCCAGACGTAGATGTTGTCGGCGTGGGTCATCACGCGCGCGCCGCGCGTGGCCAGGTCGCCGTGGTCGGTGAACGGGTGGATGTAGTGCGCGCTGTCCAGTGCCTGGATGGCCTTGGTGTCCTGCTGCTCGGCACGGCGGACCAGGGCGGGGGGAGCGATCAGAGTGGAAGTGTTCATCACAGTCTCACGAATGAAGGGGTTGTTTCAAGAACGCCGCGGAACCGGCTTTGCCGGGCCGCCAGCGTTGCCCCCTGGGGGGTGACGCCAAAGGCGGCGCGGGGGGTCAAACATGCAGCAGCAGGTGTTCGCGTTCCCAGGGAGAAATGACTTTCATGAACTCCTCGAACTCCAGCTCCTTGATCTCGGTGTAGATGGTGATGAACTCTTTGCCCAGCACCTCGTGCAGGTCGGTCTCGCGGCGCAGCCAGTCCAGCGCCTCGCCCAGGCTGCGCGGCAGCGCGTAGGGCGAGAGGTAGGCGTCGCCACGCATCTCCGGCTTGGGCTTGATCTGGTTCTTCATGCCCAGGTAGCCGCAGGCCAGGGTCATCGCCATCGCCACATAGGGGTTGGCGTCGGCACCGATCACGCGGTTCTCCACGCGCCGCGCCTGCGGGCTGGAGATCGGCGAGCGGATGCCCACGGTGCGGTTGTCGTGGCCCCACTCGATGTTGATGGGCGCGGCCGTGTGGCGCGACAGGCGCCGGTAGCTGTTCACATAGGGCGCCACCAGCGCCATGGCGGCCGGGATGTAGCGCTGCAGGCCACCGATGTAGTGGAGGAAGGCGTCGGACGCGCTGCCGTCGTCCTTGCTGAAGATGTTGCGGCCAGTCTGCTTGTCCACCACGCTCTGGTGGATGTGCATGGCGCTGCCCGGCTCGCCGGCGATGGGCTTGGCCATGAAGGTGGCGTACATGTCGTGGCGCAGCGCGGCCTCGCGCACCGTGCGCTTGAAGAAGAACACCTCGTCGGCCAGGCCCAGCGGGTGGGCGTGGAAGAAGTTGATCTCCATCTGGCCGGCACCGATCTCGTGAATCAGCGTGTCCACGTTCAGCTGCATCTTGTCGCAGTAGTCGTAGATCTCCTCGAACAGCGGGTCGAACTCGTTCACTGCGTCGATCGAGTACGCCTGGCGCGAGGTTTCGGCGCGGCCGCTGCGGCCGATGGGCGGGCGCAGCAGGGTGTTGGGGTCGGTGTTGCGCGCGGTCAGGTAGAACTCCAGCTCGGGCGCGAGCACGGGGTCCCAGCCCTCGGCGGCGTAGAGGTCGCACACATGGCGCAGCACCGAGCGCGGAGCAAACGGCACCAGCTTGCCGGTGTGGTCGAAGCAGTCGTGGATCACCTGTGCGGTGGGGTCGGTGGCCCAGGGCACGATGCGCACCGTGGCCGGGTCGGGCCGCAGCTGCATGTCGCGGTCGGTCGGCTCGATCACGTCGTAGTAGGGGCCGCTGGCCGGGAACTCGCCCGTCACACCCATGGCCACGATGCCCTGCGGCAGCCGCATGCCGCGATCTTCGGTGAACTTCTCGCGCGGCAGGATCTTGCCGCGGGCCACGCCGGTCAGGTCGGGCACGAGGCATTCGACCTCGGTCACGCGGTTCTGGTTGAGCCACTGCTCCAGGTCGTTGAAGGTCTGGGGACTGGTGATCGGCTGGTTCATAAAGTGCTGTCTCTCTGTGTTGATTCTGTCGGGCCGGACCGTCTCGAGACCGTCAGGCCGGTGTGTGTCGCGCCAGGTCGGCGGCCTGCAGCCGCAGGCTGCGGCGCTGCCGGCAGGCCTTGCCGAAGGCCTGGAAGATGGCGGTGTAGAAGGGGTTTTCCCAGCAGCGCCATTCGGGGTGGAACTGCACCGCGTAGGCAAACGTGCGGGCGCCCTGCACCGCCACCGCCTCCACCTGGCCGTCGGGCGCGTGGGCCAGCGCGTCCAGCCCGGGGGCGAGCTTGCTGATGCCCTGGCCGTGCAGCGAATTGACCATCACCTCGGGGCCGCCGGCCCAGGTCTCGAACACGCTGCCCGGCACCAGCCGGATCGGGTGGCTGGGTGCGTACTGCACCTCGAACGGCGCGGTCTTGGACTCGCGGTGGTCCATCCGGCCGGGCACCTCGTGCACCCGCTGGTGCAGCGTGCCGCCCAGGGCCACATTGATCTCCTGGAAGCCGCGGCAGATGCCCAGCAGCGGCACGCCCTCGTGCACGCAGGCCTTGATCAGCGCCAGCGTCAGCGAGTCGCGCACCGGGTCCAGCGGCAGGCTGGGATCGGCCACGTCCTCGTCAAAATGGGAAGGGTGCACATTGGAGGGTGAGCCGGTCAGCATCACGCCGTCGACCAGCGGCAGCAGCTCGGGAATCTGCCCGGCGTCGGCCAGCGGGAACATGACCGGCTGGCACTCGGCGCCGACCTTGACGGCCCGGGCGTACTTGTCGCCCAGCAGCAGGAAGGGCATCTGGTGGCCGTGGTCGCCCATGAGGCGGTGGTCGGCCGGCAGCCAGACCATGCAGGGTGATGAATTCATGGCTTTGAAGCTCCAGACTTGATTGTGGCGAGGCAATTGGATCACAATCAGGGCCATTTGTTAAAACAAGATGGTGCCATTTGACCGCTGTCATGGCCCGCCCATACCCGCATGCTGTCCGAATTCCTCCTCGCCGAAATGCACCGCCTGGGCGCGCAGGACGCGCTGCCGCTGCACCGCCAGCTCTACGAGGCGCTGCGCCGCGCCATGCTCGACGGCAAGCTCGGCCCGGGCGAGCGCCTGCCCTCCAGCCGCGACCTGGCGCAGGACCTGAACCTCTCGCGCAACACGGTGGTGGCAGCCATCAACCAGCTCTCGGTGGAGGGCTATCTGGTCAGCCGGGTCGGCAGCGGCACCTATGTGAACGACAGCGTGCCACGCGCCACGCCCGGCCGCCATCCGGGCCTCACGGGCGTGCGCAGCCCCGCCCCGGCGCCCCGCATGTCGGCGCGCGGCCAGGCCCTGGCCACCCGCTTCTGCGCCACCGAACTGGAGGTCCAGCCCTTCACGCCCGGCATCGCCGACTTCAGCGCCTTCCCGCTCACGCTCTGGCAGCGGCTGCAGAACAAACACTGGCGCATGACCTACCCGGACATGCTGGACTACAACAGCTCGGGCGGCTATGCGCCGCTGCGCCGGGCCATCGCCGACTACCTGCGCGTGTTCCGCAGCGTGCAGCTGGACGCCGACCAGGTCATCGTCACCACCGGCACCCAGCAGTCGCTCGAACTCTGCGCCCGCCTGCTGGCCGACCACGGCGACACCGTCTGGGTGGAAGACCCGGCCTACTGGGGCGCGGTCAAGGCCTTCATGGCCACCGGCCTGGACCTGCACCCGGTGCCGGTGGACGACGAGGGCATCCGGCCGTCGGCGGCCGACGACGCCAAGCCGCCGCGCCTGATCTACCTGACGCCCTCGCACCAGTACCCCAGCGGCGCAGTGATGAGCCTGCCGCGGCGCCACCAGCTGCTGTCCACCGCACGCACGCACAACGCCTGGGTGCTGGAGGACGACTACGACAGCGAGTACCGCTTCTCCGGCCCGCCGATCAGCAGCCTCGAAGGACTGGACACCGACGGCCGCGTGCTCTACATGGGCACCTTCTCCAAGGTGCTCTACCCCGGCATCAAGCTGGGCTACCTGGTGGTGCCCAAGGCCCTGGTCGCGGCGTTTCGCCAGGCCCACTACGACCTCAACCGGCCGGGCCAGATGCCGCTGCAGGCCGCGCTGGCCGAGTTCATGGAGATGGGCCACTTCAGCAGCGCGCTGCGCCGCGCCCGCCAGACCTACGGCGAGCGGCGCCAGTGCCTGCTGGAGGCGCTCAAACCCGTGCTCGCCCCCGCCGGCCAGGAAGGCCCCTTCATCAGCGGCGCCGAACAGGGCCTGCACCTGTGCCTGCGCCTGCCGGCCCAGACCGACGACCGCGCGCTGGCCCAGCGCATCGCCCAGCAGGGCCTGACGGTGCGGCCGCTGTCGGCCTACTGCCTGGCGCGCCAGGACCTCAAGGGTCTGGTGATCGGCTACGGCTATGCACCGCTGTCGGGCATCGCGCGCGGCGGGCCGCTGCTGGCCGCCGCGGTGCAGCAGGCGCTCAAGGCCTGAGCCGCCGGCGCATCAGCCGATCACGTCCTTCATCCGGTGCCAGAGCATGCCCAGCGCCAGCGTGGGCGTGCGCAGCAGCGGGCCGCCGGGAAACGCGTGGTGCTTCAGGCGGGCGAACAGGTCGAAGCGGCCGGCCTGCCCCGCCACCGCTTCGGCGACCATCTGGCCGGCCAGGCCGGTGAGCGCCACACCGTGCCCGCTGAAGCCCTGCAGGTAGTAGAGGTTGTCGCCCAGCCGCCCGAAGTCGGGCGCGCGGTTCATGCTGATGTCGACGAAGCCACCCCAGACGTACTCGACCGGCACGCTCTTCAGCTCCGGGAACACCACGCCCATGCGCCGCGCCATCACGCCCTGGAGGTCCGGCGGCGTCATGGTGGTGTAGCTCACGCGGCCTCCGAACAGCATGCGGTGGTCGGCGCTGAAGCGGAAGTAGTCGAGCACGAAGTTGTTGTCGCAGACAGCCGCGCGGCCGGGGATCAGGCGCTCGCACAGCGCCGGGTCCAGCGGCGCGGTGCCGACGATGTAGGTGCCCACCGGCATGATGCGCGGCGCGATCTCGGGCGCCACGCGCGGGCCGTATTCCGGCAGCATGCAGTTGCCCGCCAGCACGCCAAAGCGCGCCGTCACCTGGCCTCGGGCGGTGCGCGCCACCAGCGTGCGGCCGCGGTCCAGCCCCGTCACGGGCGAGTGCTCGTGGATGCGCACGCCCGCCGCCCGCGCCGCCTGGGCCAGGCCCAGCGCGTACTTGAGCGGGTGCAGGTGGCCCGAGGTGTTTTCGCGGAAGGCCGCCACGTAGCGCGGGCTGCGGATGAAGCGCGCCACGTCCGCGCCCTCGGCCCAGTCGCAGGCCACGCCGCGCCGGCTGTGGTCCTCGAATTCTTCGTGCAGGGCCCGCGCCTTCTTTGGCGAATCGGCGACGTAGGTGTAGCCGCGCCGCCAGTCGCAATCGATGCCGTGCGCCGCGATGCGCTGCTCGATCAGTTCCACCGCCTCCACCGACAGGTCCCAGGCGCGCTGCGCGTCCGCCGCGCCCAGCTGCGCCTCGAACGGTCCCTGGCCGCTGGCGTAGCCGACGATGGCCTGGCCACCGTTGCGGCCGCTGGCGCCCGAGCCGATGCGGTCGGCCTCCAGCAGCACCACGCTCAACCCCTTCTGCCGCAACCCCAGCGCCGCCGACAGCCCGGCGAACCCGCCGCCCACCACCACCACGTCGGCCTCGACCGCCCCTTCCAGCGGCGCACAGGCCGCCGGCCGGACCACGCTGGCCTCGTAGTAGCTCTTCTGGTTGAGCTGGGTGTCGGAGCCGGTGAGAGATCGCGCGAACATGGTCAACGTTTTGCGACCTGGCCGCAGAGGTAGCTCCACACGAAGGTGGCGGCCGCGTTGGTGGTGAGTTCGGCGTGGTCGTAGGCCGGCGCGACCTCGACGCAGTCCATGCCCACCCAGTTCAGCCCCGTCAGCTCCTCGATGAAGGTCAGCACCTGGGCGCTGGTCAGGCCACCCGGTTCGGGCGTGCCGGTGCCGGGCGCGAAGGCCGGGTCCAGCACGTCGATGTCCAGCGTGAGGTAACAGGGCCGGTCGCCGATGCGCTCGCGGATCGCTGCCAGCACGGGACCCAGCGCCGCGCCGTCCAGACCACGCAGCGCCCGCGCCGTGAAGATCTGCCCGCCCTGGTCGGCCACGTACTCGCGCGCGGCACGCACGCCGGCCGATCGGATGCCGATCTGCACCGTGTGTTCGGCGCTGATCAGGCCCTCCTGGATCGCCTCATAGGTCCAGGTGCCGTGGCCCGAAGGCTCGCCGAAGTGGTCCGTCCAGGTGTCGCAGTGGGCGTCGAAGTGCACGCAGGCCAGGGCCTCGCCGTGGCGCGCCTTGGCGGCGCGCAGCAGCGACAGCGTGACCGAGTGGTCGCCGCCGAGGAACACGCAGTGGTGCTTCGCCATCAGCTCGGCCGCCTGCCGCTCGATATGCGTGCGCACCTCGGGCAGCGGCGAGGCGTTGGGCAGGCGCATGTCCAGCGCGTCGCCCAGCAGCTCCAGCGGCGAGACGTCGAACACCGGGTGGATGCCGTCGCACAGCATCAGGCTGGCGGCGCGGATCGCCTGCGGCCCGAAGCGCGCGCCGGGGCGGTTGGTCACCACGCCGTCGTAGGGCACCCCAGAGATGGCGAAGGGCTGGTCCGCCAGCGGTTCGCAGGCGAGGAAGCGGTTGGTGTTGACGGCGAAGGCGAATTGACCGGTGGCCATGGCTTGAAGGAAGTGGCGGGCGGCAGGAGCCCAAGTGGCCCGAAAGATATCGCAAACCAATCAACTTGACAGAGCCATTTGTAGGCCTGCGCGTCGGGCCAGGCCCGCGCCCTGCAGAAATTCCGGCGGCCCGATAGCATCACCCGCTTTCGTCGTTCATCCCCCAAGGAGACTCCCATGCTCAAGCTCTACTACTCGCCCGGCGCCTGCTCGCTCTCGCCCCACATCGTGCTGCACGAGTCCGGCCTGCCCTTCGAGGCCATCCCGGCCCCGACCAAGACCCACCAGCTGCCCGACGGCACCGACTACTACACCATCAACCCGCTGGGCTATGTGCCGCTGCTGGTGATGGCCGACGGCGAGAAGCTGCGCGAAGGCCCGGTCATCGTCCAGTACATCGCCGACCAGGCGCCCGAGAAGAACCTCGCCCCGGCCTACGGCACCCTGGGCCGCTACCGCCTGATGGAGTGGCTGACCTTCATCGGCACCGAGCTGCACAAGAGCTTCTCGCCCCTGTTCAACCCGGCCATGCCCGCCGAAGCCAAGCAGTCCTTCAAGGACCGCCTGGAGCAGCGCCTGGCCTGGGTCGACGGCGAGCTGGCCGGCAAGCAATACCTGCTGGGTGACGCCTTCAGCGTGGCCGACGCCTACCTGTTCACCGTCACCAACTGGGCCGCCTTCGTCGGCGTGGACATCAGCGGCCTGGCCAACCTGAATGCCTACCGCGCACGCGTCGGCGCGCGCCCTGCCGTGCAGGCAGCCCTCAAGGCCGAGGGTCTGGCCAAATAAACCTCAGAGGGCACGCTGTCGCAAGGCCAGCAGTGCGCCCAGCCACAGCGCGCCGGCCGAGAACACCAGGCCGCGCGCCAGGCCGCCGGGGCCGTCGGCGATGAAACCCACCACCGTGGGGCCAACGATCTGCCCGGCTGCGAAGGTCACGGTGAACGCGCTGATGCCGGCCGCCCACTGCGTCGGCGGCAGGTTGTGGCGCACCAGGGCGGTGGTGCTGGCCACCACCGACAGGAACACCGCGCCGAACAGCAGGCCCGAGGCCAGCAGCAGCGGCCAGGCGGTGGTCAGCGCCGGCACGATGGCGGCCACCCCCAGCAGCGCGTTCAGGCGCGCCAGCGGCTGGCCGTCGCGGTGGCGGTCCAGCAGGCCGGCCCAGATGCGCGAGGACGCGATCACCGCCAGGCCCAGCAGCGCGTAGAAGGTGGACACCGCCGCCGCGCTGGCGCCCTGCTCGCGCAGCAGCGCGATCACGAAAGTCATGTAGCCGATGTAGCCGATGCCGAAGCCCATGTAACCCAGCAGGCCGAAGGCAAAGTCGCGCCAGCGGAAGGGGCGCAGCGACACCGTGGACCCGGCGGCACCGCTGGCGGCCTGCGGCGGCGTGGCCTCCAGCCGGTCCAGCACGCGGGCCGGCCAGACCATCAGCGCCGTGGCGCCCGCGCACAGCAGCGCCATCGCCCACCAGCCCCAGGACCAGGCGTGCGGCCGTCCCTGCGCCATGTCCAGCACCAGCGGCACCCCCAGCGCCGACAGCGCGATGCCGATGCCCGTGCCCCCGTAGTACAGGCCCAGCAGCAGGCCGCTGCGCTGTGGCTGCCGCGTCCCCAGCCGCGCCGCCAGCAGGCCACCGGTGCTGAACACCAGGCCGCTGGCCACACCCGCCAGCAGCCGCTGCAGCAGCAGCGCCGCGGCACTGGTGAAAAAGCCGCTGGCCGCCATGAACAGCGTGGCCAGCACGGCCCCGACCACGAACAGCCGGCTGGGCGACGTGCGCTGCAGCAGCCGGGCCATGGCCATCGCGCCGAGCAGGTAGCCCACGGCGTTGGCCGTGTTCATCGACCCGGCCAGCGCATAGCTCCAGCCCAGGTCCTCGCGCATCGGTGGCAGCAGCAGCCCGTAGGCAAAGCGTGTGATGCCCAGCGACACCGCCGCACCGAGCGAGAGCGCCAGGGCCAGGCGCCCGTAGGGAATGGGGTCGTGCGGCGAGGAAAGGGGCATCCGCCCATTGTGGCGCGTCAAGGCAACCGCGACCCGCGCAGCGGCGGAGCGTGGGGGCCAAGGAATCCAGCGCCGGGCCGCCCCAAGCTGGATTCGCGCCCCCCTGGGGGGCAGCGACCCACGCCAGTGGCGGAGCGTGGGGGACCTCCTTCAGCCGCCGAGACCGACCGGCGCCGGCGCCTTCATCACGATGCGGGTAAACAGGCGGTCGAACTGCGGGTCGCGCGGAATGCGGCCGTTCAGCGGGTCCTGGTTGGTCGCGAAGGCGGCGTTCAGCGCGTGCCAGTCGGTTTCGGTGAGGTGGCGCTCGGCCTCCGGCAGGATCACGGTCTCTTCCAGCCGCATGTGCTCCAGATAGAAGTCGACATAGCGCGTGACCTCGTCGACGAAGGCCGCCCGGCGCCCGTCGCCCAGCAGCTCCCAGGCCACCAGCATGTGCATGAGTTCGCGGACCCGGGGCTCGCCGCGCAGGTGGTCGCGCTCGAGCTGGTCGATGGTGGCCATGGTGTGCGGTGCGGCCTTGACCACGCGCGGGAACAGCAGGTCCGACTCCTTGGGGTGGTGGTGCCGCTCGGGGAACTCGTCGATGTAGAACAGCATCGCGCGCAGCACATCGAAAAAGCGACCGGAATCGTCCAGACCGTTGACCTCGGGCCCGCGCCGCACCAGCTGCATCAGCGACTGCAGCATGGCTGCCAGGGTGGCGTGTTCTTCGCGAATGACGCGCAGGGCTTCGTGGGTCATGGGTGTTGTCTCCGGCTGTGCATAGCCGACCGTCCGGTCGGCGAATGGTTCCCCGAATATGGCGGAACCGGGTGCCAGGGGGTTTGATACATGTCAAGCCTCGCGGGGCGGCACCCGCCGAAGGGGGTGGGTCTTACAAGTCGTTGCATACCAAAGTGCTAGCATTTTTGGGGTTCCCGGGCCTTGCCTGGTTCTGTCCACCGCTGTCACACCACCCACCATGAAACCCATCCGAATCGCCCTCCTCGCCCTGTCCCTGGGCGCCGCCAGCTGCGCCACCACCGCCAGCGAAACCCCGGAAGCCCCGCCCCCGCTCGGGCAGCTGGAAAGCAAGACCTACCTGGACTGTATGAAGAAGGCCAACGGGCGGTTGGAGCAGGCGCCGTGCATCCAGAACGAAAAGGCATGGCAGCTCAAGCAGCTGAATCTGCTCTACAAGCAACTGGCGGGCAAGCTCAGCGAGGAGCAGCGCAAGTCCCTGGTGACATCTCAGGCCGCATGGGCCACCTTCCTGGACAACGAGCGAGGCTTCGCCACGTCGGTCTACTACCCGCAGGGCGGCAGTTCGGATCTGTCCGTCTCGACGAACGAGATCCGGTGGATCGCACAGCGCCGGCAGCAGCTGCAACTGCATCTTGATCTGAACTGACCCCAGAACACCAACGTCAGGCAGAGCTCGCAGGGAGGAACAACATGGCATACATCGATATCAACGACCCGATCCAGCGCAGTGGCGCCGTCTATTTCGTCGTCGGTCGGGGGACAGAGGGCGGCAACAGCTCCTACCGGCTGAGCGTGGCTGGCGTCACTCCGAGCCAGTGGGGCGACATCTCAAAGGTCGCCGACAACAGCGGCTACTCCATCGGCACCATCCAGGTCGATCTCGGGCAGCGCGGCACCTGGCCGCTGGGCTCGATAGAGAGCCGGACGCTCAAGGCGGGCGAAACCACGTACGTCGATGCCGTGATTGCAGAAGCGGCCGCCTACGCCAAAGCCAACAAGCACCCGTTTCCGGACAACGCGGCCGGGCTGTCCACGCTGCGCCAGGACCTGCTCAGCCATGGCAACGGCGAGGGAAATAACCCGTCGATCCGGTTCATCTCCGCCGAACACCGGGACACCATCAACGTCTGGGCCAGCTCGCCAGAAGGACAGCAGTGGATTCACAGACACATTGACTTTCCACAGGTCCAGGCCATTGCAGACGACGCCAAGGACGCACTGGATCGCCATGGCGCCCGCATTCCCGATGACCGCAAGCTGGAAGTGATGTGTGTGCTGGCGAAGGCAGAGAACCAGCGCCCCAAGACCTACAACAAGCTCGTCGCAGCCCTGCGAGACGGTGCAGACTACGAACGCTTCATGCAAGCGGTGGACCAGCAGAAAGCGGCCGTGAGCTACTTCGCAGGGCCCAAAGCCGGCGAACTCGCCCGCCAGTACCAGGAGAACTTCCAGAAGCCCGGCAACGCGCTGGCGATGGAAGCCGCGCACCGCCAGGTCGCCAGCGACCGCTACCGCCCTTCCGAGGAGCGCAACATCCCCGAGATCCAGACCGCCCTCGCCGCCTACCGGCGCGATGTCAACGACCCCTCGGTGCTCGACCGCGGGGACCAGGGCAACGAGGTCCGGCTGCTGCAGCAAGCCTTGCAGCGCAACGGCAAGTCCCTCAAGGACGACAGCGATTTCGGCGCGGGCACCGAGCGCCTGCTCACCGAGTTCCAGCGCGAGAACCGGCTGGCCCCGACCGGCTTTGGCGACCACCCCACCCTGCAGGCGCTGGGCATTGCGCCGGCGCTGGACGCCACCAGCTCGGCCTCCCTGCAGCGCATGGTCGACGGCCTGCGCACGGATGGCCGGTTCAGCGACGCCCAGATCGACCGCATCGCCGAGTCGTCGCACCACTACCTGCTGGAGCACCGCGCCGCCCTGGGCGAGGTCACCCGCGTCCAGCTGCGCAACGACGGGCAGAAGATCCTGTTCCAGAACGGCTTCAGCCAGATGCGCGAACTGGACACCCGGCAGGCGCTCGACGGCTACCTGCCTGCGCGACCCCTG
This sequence comes from Hydrogenophaga pseudoflava, assembly GCF_004353865.1. Taxonomy (NCBI): domain Bacteria; kingdom Pseudomonadati; phylum Pseudomonadota; class Betaproteobacteria; order Burkholderiales; family Comamonadaceae; genus Hydrogenophaga; species Hydrogenophaga pseudoflava. Next base: position 123,160 of record NZ_CP037867.1, on the reverse strand, counting down.
GTCGAGGCACCAGCCGCGTCCAGCCCGGTGGCCGAACGCACGGCCGAAGCCATGCGGCAGTGACCCGCGGCCAACGCGGCCTCAGCGCCCGGGCTTCCAGCGCTTGAGCAGCAGCGCGTTGCTCACCACGCTGACCGAGCTGAGCGCCATCGCCGCGCCGGCCAGCACCGGGCTCAGGTAGCCCAGCGCCGCCAGCGGGATGCCGGCCGCGTTGTAGGCGAAGGCCCAGAACAGGTTCTGCCGGATCTTGCTCACCGTGCGGCGCGAGATGTCCAGCGCCGCCGGGACCATCGCCGGGTCGCCGCGCATCAGGGTGATGCCGGCCGCGTGCATGGCCACGTCGGACCCGCCTTCGCGGCTGCCCATGGCGATGCCCACGTCGGCGGCGGCCAGGGCCGGGGCGTCGTTGACGCCATCGCCCACCATGGCCACGGTGTGTGTGTGACCGGCCCCCGCTTCTTCGCGCAGGCGTTTGACGATATCCGCCTTGTCGCCCGGCAGCACCTCGGCGATCACCGCACCGCCGTCCACGTCCATGCCCAGCCGCCGCGCCATGGCCTCGGCCGCGCCGCGGTTGTCGCCCGAGACCATGTAGGTCTTCAACCCCTGGGCCTTGAGCGCCGCCAGCGCCCCGGCCGCACCGGGCTTGGGCTCGTCGCCGAAGGCCAGCAGGGCCAGGGCCGACCAGGGCTGGTCCTCGCCCGCACGGCTGGCCAGCAGCGACACCGTGGCGCCATCGGCCTGGTGCCGGTGCACCGACAGCGCCAGCGGCCCCAGCGGCACGCCCAGTTCGTCCATCCAGCGCAGGCTGCCCAGCGCCAGCGTCACGCCCTTGATCTGCCCCAGCGTGCCGCGGCCGGTCACCGCCTGCACCTCGCGGGCCCCGTCGGCCGCCACCACCAGGCCGCGCGCCGTGGCCGCCTCCAGCACCGCATGCGCCAGCGGGTGGGCACTCTGCGCCTGCAGCGCCGCCGCCGCGCCCAGCACCGCCTCCTCGTCGGCCCCGGACACCGCCTCGATCAGCAGCAGGCGCGGTTTTCCCACCGTCAGCGTGCCGGTCTTGTCGAAGGCCACGGTGTCCACCTTGTGCGCGATCTCCAGCGCCTGTGCGTCCTTGATCAGGATGCCGTGGCGCGCCGCCACGCCGGTGCCCGCCATGATGGCCGCGGGCGTCGCCAGGCCCAGCGCACAGGGGCAGGCGATCACCAGCACCGCCACCGCGTGCAGCAGGGCGTCCTCCATCGGCGCGCCGGTCCAGAGCCAGGCCGCCAGCGTGACCAGCGCGATCACCAGCACCACCGGCACGAACACCGCCGCCACCTGGTCCACCATGCGCTGCACCGGCGCCTTGCCGGCCTGCGCGTCCTGCACCAGGGCGATGATGTGGGCCAGCACGCTCTGCGCGCCCACCGCTTTCACCCGGATCTCGACCGACCCCTCGCCGTTGAGCGAGCCGCCGGTGATGCGGTCGCCTGGGCGCTTGGCCACCGGCATTGCCTCGCCGGTCAGCATGGATTCGTCGGCCTGGGTCTCGCCCAGCAGCAACTCGCCGTCGGCCGGAAAACGTTCGCCGGGCAGCACGCGCACGATGTCGCCCGCCAGCAGTTCGTCCACCGGCACATCGCTCATCTCGGTGCGCCTGACGCCATCGGGCACCAGGTGGGCCCTTTCCGGCCGCAGCGCGTGCAGCGCGCGAATCGCGTCGGTGGTCTGGCGCTTGGCGCGCGCCTCCAGCCACTTGCCCAGCAGCACCAGGGTGATCACCACCGCGCCGCCCTCGTAGTAGAGGTGCACCATCTCGCCAGGTTCGGCCTTGAACCACAGCCAGGTGGACAGCGCCCAGGCCGCCGTGGTGCCGATGGCCACCAGCAGCTCCATGTTGCCGGTCAGGGCCTTGAGCGCGTGCCAGCCGGCCTTGTAGAAGCGCGCGCCCAGCCAGAACTGCACCGGCGTCGCCAGCAGGAACTGGATCCAGGCCGGCAGCATCCAGTGTTTTCCGAACAGGTCGCCCACCATGGGCAGGGCCAGCGGCGCCGACAGCAATGCACCGATCACCACCGGCCAGAGGTCCAGCGGCAGGCCCCACAGACGCTCCTGTTCCACCTCGGGCGCGTCCATCGCGCGCGGCTCGTAGCCCGCGTCGCGCACCGCGCGCCGCATCAGTGCCGCGGCGTGGGTGGCGTCGCTGCCGCGGTAGACGATGCGCGCCGACTCGGTCGCCAGGTTCACCGTCGCCGCCTCCACGCCCGGGTGTTTGCGCAGGGCCTTCTCCACGCGCGAGACGCAGGAGGCGCAGGTCATGCCACCGATGCCCAGGTCGATCTGGCAGGTGTCGTCGTTCAATTCCATCGTGACTGAGTTCATGGGGTGAGCATAAGGTTTACCCCCATGGGAAGGTCAAGCCACAAGGTGTATCCACCGAGGCCACTTGACCTTGACACCATGTCAAGGTGCATCATTGCGCTGTTTTCAATCCACTGGAGCCACTCCATGAGCCAACAGACCTTCACCGTGCAGGGCATGACCTGCGGCCACTGCGAACGCGCCGTGCAGACGGCCATCAAGACCCTCGACCCGCAGGCCGAGGTCAGGATCGACCGCGCGCAGAACCTCGTCGAGGTGAACACCGCCCAGCCGCGCGAAGCGGTGGCGGCCGCCATCCGGGAAGAGGGATACCAGGTCGCCGCATGAAATCCGATCCGGCCGGCACTCCGGTCTCGGACAGCGACGCCGTTCAGGACGCGGCCATCCGCTGGCCGGTCAGCATCGGCACCGCCGCGCAGCTCTCGGGCATCTCGCCCAAGATGCTGCGCCACTACGAGTCGCTGGGCCTGCTGGGCGCGGTGGCGCGCACCGGCAGTAACTACCGCCAGTACAGCCTGGCCGACGTGCACACGCTGCGCTTCATCCGCCGCGCGCGCGACATGGGCTTCGGGCTGGATGCCATCACCGAGCTGGTCGGCCTGTGGCAAAACCGGCGGCGCAGCAGCGCCAGCGTCAAGCGCATTGCCCAGAAGCACCACGACGACCTGGCCCAGCGCATCGAGGCGCTGCAGGCCATGCAGCGCAGCCTGCACACCCTGCTGTGCCACTGCCCCGGCGACGAGCGGCCCGACTGCCCGATCCTGGACGACCTGGCCCATCCTTGACGAGGATCAAACCCCCTGCTCCCCAGCGCGCCGGTACTGGAACAAATCTTTACCGGACAGCATCACAAGGGCAGACAACGGTACACACGGGGGTATGACACTGAACCCATGGCACCCCGGCATCCCGCCCCGGTGTCCGCCCCCTCAACCTCAAGGAGCCTACGCATGAAACCCTTCGCCAAACGCAGCCTCGTCGTCGCCGCCATCCTCGCCGGCATCGCAGGCGTCTCGGCCACCGCCATCGCCCAGGGCATGGGCCAGCACCACGGCATGGACCCGCAGATGCACGCCCAGCACATGGGCCAGCGCGGCCAGGGGACCCAGGCCGGAGCCGACAGCAAGCAGTGGGAAGAGCGCCGCGCCCAGCGCCTGGAGCAGATGACCAAGCGCCACGCCGAGCACCAGGCGCAGCTCAAGTCGGCCCTGAAGATCACCGCCTCGCAGGAAGCCGCCTGGAACGCTTACGTCGCCGGCACCGTGCCGAACCCGCCGGCCGGCGCGCCCGGTATGGCCCGGGAAGACTGGAGCCAGCTGACCACGCCGCAGCGCCTGGACAAGATGCAGGCGCTGCGCGCCGAGCGCGATGCCGCGATGGCCAAGCGCATCGAGGCGGTCAAGACTTTCTACGCCGCGCTCACGCCCGAGCAGCAGAAGGTGTTCGACACCCAGGCCCACGGCGGTTTCCACCGCGCCGGCATGAAGGGTGAACACCGCATGGGCGGCAAAGGCGGCCACGGTGGCCACCGCGGCATGGGCGGCATGGGCTGCGACGGCCCCGGTGCCAAGGCCAGTTGATGCGTCACAGCCTTCATTGAACGGTTCTCCTCAGCCCTCACAGCCCCGGTTCGCCGGGGCTTTTTTGTGCCCGTTGACCTGAGTCAATCCCGTGGCCGTGGCACACACGTAAGCTGCCGCGCCATGGAACACGACCTCCTCATCGTGGGCGCCGGGCCGGCCGGCCTGAGCTTGGCCCGGGCGCTGCGCGGCAGCGGCCTGCGCACCACCCTGATCGAACAGAGCCCCCTCGAATCGCTGCAGAAACCCGCTTTTGACGGCCGCGAGATCGCGCTGACCCAGCACAGCGCCGAACAGCTGCGCCAGCTGGGCCTGTGGCCGCGGCTCGGCGACGAGAACATCGCGCCGCTGAAGGACGCGCTGGTGCTCGACGGCGGCTTTGGCAGGGCGCAGTCGCGCATGCGCATCGGCCACGACCTCAGCCCGAAGTCCGAGCTGGGCTTCCTGGTTGCCAACCACCACATCCGCCGCGCCGCCTTCGAGGCCGCGATGGGCGACGGCGAGGGGCCGGCGCCCCAGCTGCGCTGCGGCCAGCAGGTCACTGGCATCCAGACCGACGCCCAGTCGGCCCGCCTGACCCTGGCCAGCGGCGAGACCCTGTCGGCCCGTCTCATCGTGGCCGCCGACAGCCGCCACTCCAGCACCCGCCGTGCCATGGGCATCGCCGCCGACATGCACGACTACGGCCGCACCATGCTGGTCTGCAACATGACCCACGAGCGGCCGCACGAAGAGACCGCCTGGGAGTGGTTCGACCACGGCCAGACCCTGGCCCTGCTGCCGATGAACCCCGACCCGGTCAGCGGCCGTCCGCGTTCCTCGGTGGTGCTGACCCTGCCGCACCAGGCCATCCAGCCGCTGCTGGGCCTGGACGAGGCTGCCTTCGGTCTCGAAATGACGCGCCGTTTCGGCGGCCAGCTGGGCGACATGCGTCTGGTCAGCACGCGCCACGCCTACCCGCTGGTGGGGGTGTGGGCGCGGCGCTTCGTGGCTCAGCGCTTCGCCGTCGTGGGCGACGCCGCGGTCGGCATGCACCCGGTGACGGCGCACGGCTTCAATCTCGGCCTGCGCAGCATCGACACCCTGTCGAAGGCGCTGATCCAGGCCCACCAGAGCGGTCAGGACATCGCCTCACCGCAGCTGCTGGAGCGCTACCAGCTGGTCCACCAGCGCGCGGCGCGCGGCCTCTACATGGCCACCCACGCCGTGGCGACCCTCTACACGCGCGAACACGTGCCCGCACGCTGGCTGCGCCGCGGCATGGTGGAACTCGGGGAGCGTTTCACGCCGTTCAAACGGGCGGTCGCAGCCTCTCTCACCGGGCTCCGTTAACCCCCCCCGCGCCGCCTTCGGCGTCACCCCCCAGGGGGCAATGCGAGCGGCCTGGCGAAGCCAGTTCCGCCGCATTCTGGAAAGGGGCCAAGGGGTTCCTGCTTGTTCTGGTTGCGTTGCGTCAAGGCAGCCGTCAGGCTTCGGGTCTAGATTGACACAAGTCAATCTGCACGGGCGCGCAGTCGCCCGGCAGGCATCCGCCGCCCGAGGAGACCCGAACCATGCTGTCCGCCTTCATCAGCCACGCCGACTGCGCCCGCCACGACATGGGCGCGCACCACCCCGAGTGCCCGGAGCGCCTGGGTGCCATCAACGACCACCTGCTGGTCAAGGGGCTGCTGGACTACATGGTCCCCTACGACGCGCCGCTGGCCACCGAGGAACAGCTCGGCCGCGCCCACGCCTCGCTCTACGTCAAGGAAATCTTCGATGCCGCACCCACCGAAGGCCTGCGCGCGGTCGACCCCGACACCAACATGTGCCCCCACACCCTGCAGGCCGCGCTGCGCGCCGCCGGTGCGGCCGTGCAGGCCACCGACCTGGTGCTGGCCGGCGAAGCACCCACCGCCTTCTGCAACATCCGCCCGCCCGGCCACCACGCCGAACGCTCGGCCGCCATGGGCTTCTGCTTCTTCAACAACGTGGCCGTCGGCATCCGGCACGCGCTGGACGTGCACCACCTGGAGCGCGTGGCGCTGATCGACTTCGACGTGCACCACGGCAATGGCAGCGAAGACATCTTCCGCGGCGACGAGCGTGTGCTGATGTGCTCGATCTTCGAGAAGGGGCTCTACCCCTTCAACGGCGAGAACGCGACCGGCCCCAACATGGTCAACGTCGGCCTGCCCAGCCGCTCCGGCAGCGACGCCTTCCGCGCCGCGGTCACGGAGCACTGGCTTCCCGCGCTCGAGGCCTTCCGGCCCCAGCTGATCTACATCTCCGCCGGCTTCGACGCCCACCGCGAGGACGACATGGGCAACCTCGGCCTGGTCGAGGCCGACTACGCCTGGGTGACACAACAACTGATGAAAGTCGCCGAAAAACACTGCCACGGCCGTGTCATCTCCTGCCTCGAAGGTGGCTACGTGCTCAGCCCCCTGGCCCGCAGCGTGGCCGCACATGTCAGGGTCCTCATCGGGGCCGACTGAAAGAAATATGGACAAACACTACCTCACCCCCCTCTTCCAGCCCGAGTCCATCGCCGTCTTCGCCGGCAACCACGAAGACCCGGACAGCCAGATCGCCCACGCGCGCACCCTCTGCGCCGCGCTGACCGGCCAGCGCTTCTCGGGCACGCTGGTCTTCCTGGACATCCACACCAGCGGCACCCTGGCCGACCTGGCCCAGACCCGGGCCGACCTGGCCATCATCGCGCTGCCGCCGGCCGAGGCCCTGTCGGCGCTGGAAGTGGCCGGCCGCATCAAGTGCAAGGCCGCCCTGGTGGTGGGCAGCGGTGCCAACGCCGAGATCGCGGGCGAGATGCACCAGGTGGCGCGGCGCCACGGCATGCACCTGCTCGGCCCCAACAGCCTGGGCTTCCAGCGCCCGCGCAGCGGCCTGAACGCCAGCGTCGCCGGCCCGCTGGCGGCGGTCGGTCCGCTGGCCCTGGTGTCGCAGTCGGGCGCCCTGACCTCGTCCATCCTGGACTGGGCCACCCAGAACGGCGTCGGCTTCTCCACCGTGGTCTCATTGGGCCCCAAGACCTCGGTCGACATCGCCCAGGTGCTCGATTTCCTGGCGTCCGACGCACAAACGCACAGCATCGTCGTCTATCTTGAAGGCATCTCCAACGCGCGCCGCTTCATGAGCGCGCTGCGCGCCGCCGCCAACGCCAAGCCGGTGGTGGTGCTCAAGGCCGGCCGCAAGACCGCCGGCAACGAAGCCGCCCAGACTCACAGCGGTGCCATCGTCGGCAGCGACGACGTGTTCGACGCCGCCCTGCGCCGTGCGGGTGCGGTGCGGGTGCGCTCCTTCGTCGAACTGTTTTCGGCCGCCAAGTGCCTGGCCTCGCGCTACCGCCCGGTGGGCAAGCGGCTGGCCATCATCACCAACGGCGGCGGCCCCGGCGTGCTGGCGGCCGACTGGGTCAGCGAGATCGCGCTGCAGCTGGGCAAGCTCTCGCCCGAGACCATGGCCGAACTGAAGCCCAAGCTGCCCCCGCTGGCATCGCTGAGCGACCTGGTCGACCTGTCCGAAGAAGCCGTCGCCGAACACTACCTGGCCGCCCTCCACGCCGCCGGTCAGGACCGCTCGGTCGACGGCGTGCTGGTGGTGCACTCGCCCAAGGCCGGCGTCGACGCCACCGACGTGGCGCGCGTGATGGCCGAGGCCAAGGCGCGCATGAACAAGCCCCTGCTGTGCTGCTGGATGGGCGATGCGTCCGTCGGCGAGGCGCGCGAGGTGCTGGGCAAGGCCGCCATTCCAAGCTTCCGCACGCCCGAGGCAGCGGTGGGCGCCTTCGGCAACATCGCCAGCTTCTATCAGAACCAGCAGCTGCTGCAGCAGACGCCGCCGCCGCTCTCCACCCTGGCCAACCCCGACATCGAGGGCGCGCGCCTGATCATCGAGAACGTGCTGACCGAGCGCCGCAAGGTGCTGACGGAGATGGAGTCCAAGGCCCTGCTCTCGGCCTTCCACATCCCGGTCACCCAGACCATCCTGGCGCGCTCGCCCAACGAGGCCATGATGATCGCGACCCAGCTGGGCTACCCGGTGGCCCTCAAGATCGACTCGCCCGACATCAGCCACAAGAGCGACGTCAACGGTGTGGCGCTCAACGTGATGAACGCGACCGCGGTGCGCGACGTCTACAACACCATGATCCAGAGCGTGGCCAGGCTGCAGCCCGGCGCCCGGATCAACGGCGTGACGATCCAGAAGATGGCGCGCAGCAAGCGCGGCCGCGAGCTCTACATCGGCCTCAAGACCGACGACCCCTTCGGCCCGGTGATCGCCTTCGGCGCCGGCGGCACCATGATCGAGCTGATCGGCGACCAGGCCATGGAGCTGCCGCCGCTCAACCAGTTCCTGGCGCGCCGCCTGATCGAGCGCTCGCGCGTGGCCGACACCCTGGGCGAGTGGCGCGGCGCCACCGCGGTCGACATGGACGCGCTGGAACACGTGCTGCTGCGCGTCTCCGAGATGGTCTGCGAGCTGCCCCAGCTGCGCGAGATGGACATCAACCCCATCATCGTCGACGAGGACGGCGCGGTGGCGGTGGACGCCCGCATCGTGATCGAGAGCGCGCCGGCCACGGCGCGCAACTACGCCCACCTGGCCATCCTGCCCTACCCGGCGCGCTACGAGCAGGTCTGGCCGCTGCGCGGCGGCGGCGAGTACACCATCCGCCCGATCCACCCGGACGACGCCCAGATGCTGCAGGACCTGGTGCAGAACCTCTCGCCCGAGAGCCGTTACTACCGCTTCGTCTCCAGCATGACCGAGCTGCCGCCGTCCATGCTCTCGCGCCTGACCCTGATCGACTACGACCGCGAAATGGCCCTGGTGGCCATCCACCGCGAGCGCAAGGTCGCCGACGGGGGCGAGTTCGTCGAGACCGAGCGCGTCGTCGGTGTCTCGCGCTACATCACGAACCCGGACAAATCGAGTTGCGAGTTCTCGCTGGTGGTGGCCGACGACTTCAACGGCAAGGGCCTGGGATCGCGCCTGATGCTCAGCATCATGGAAGAGGCCCGGGACAAGGGGCTGGCCGAAATCGAGGGCCTGGTGCTGGCCAACAACCCCGGCATGCTCAAGCTCATGAAGGGCCTGGGCTTCCAGATCAAGCCCTTCGCGGAAGACCCGGACTTCAAGCTCGTCACCCACACACTCTGAACGGCCACCAGCGCGGCTGAACACCCGTCAAAAAGCGCCCCGGAACCCCTTCCGGCGGCGCTTTTTTTGTCCCTATCTTGTTTAACTATTCCAATATCTCTAATTCGTTGTAGTAGTAGAGGGCGGCTTCTGGTGTGGACAAGTCTGTTTTTCCTTTTGAAATCAAACCTCTGAAGGCCTTAAAACACTGTTCGAAAAGTTCTGACACTGTTCAGTCGAAAAAGGAACAACTTGGCGACAGCCGCTTCGATTGTGGATAACCATGGTGTTCTTAAAAAGTTATCAACAGAGTTGTTGAAAACTGCTCAGTGGTTCCAGCCCAGCCAGGCAAAACCAGCCGCCATGCCCAGGCCGTGCAGCAAGGTGGCCGCCACCGTCGCGGCCAGGGCCGGGCGCAGACGGACGGTCTGGTGCCGGTGGTGGAACAGCCAGCCCGAGGCGAACAACGACAGCGGCAGCGAGACCAGCCCCCCCAGCGCAGGCGCTGGCGGAATCAGCAGCCACACCGATGCCGCCAGCCACGCGTGTGCCCCGAGCGTGAGCGCGGTGTACAGCGCCCAGGCGCCGGTGGGGCCCAGCCGGACCGCCAGCGTGCGCTTGCCGACCCGGGCGTCGGCGGTGGCGTCCGGCACCCCGTTGATCAGCAGCAAGGCCGCCACCATGGCCGCGAAGTTCAGGGCCACGCTGGCCGGGATCACGAAGAACTGGCGCCGCTGGACGAAATCGGCACCCAGCACCACCAGGAACCAGGCCAGCGCCACGGTGAGTTCGCCCAGGCCACGCGACATCAGCTTCAGCGGCGGCGCCGAATAGGCCCAGACCAGCAGCAGGCCGGCCAGCCCCAGCCCGATCACACCGCCCCCCGCCTTCACCGCCAGCAGCAGGCCGCCGGGCACCAGCAGCAGCAACAGGGCCCTGGCCAGATCGGCGGTCTCGCGCTCGCTGGTTTCGCCGTTCTGGATCAGGCGCGAGCCGCCGGTGAAGGGAAAGAGGCCACCGGTGTTGCCGGCGTCGGCGCCGCTGCGCGCGTCGTGCAGGTCGTTGAGCACGTTGCCGGCGGCGTGCGCCATCACCGCCAGCGCCGTGGTGCCGATGGCCAGCGGGAGGTCCAGCCCGCAGCCGCAGGCCGAGGCGGTGGCGGTGCCCAGTGTGCAGGCCACCACGGTCAGCAGCAGGAAGGCCGGCCGGGTCATGCGCCACCAGAGTCCGGGGCGCCAGCCGGAAGAACCATGGGGGGTATCGCGCACGTCCATGGCGCGCAGTGTGCCCGACACATGTGGACACGCAGCGCCGCCAGTCCGCCGGTGGTCGGCTGGTAAACTGCCCGCCGACCTGGCCGGACCCTTTCCGGCCATCTGTTCACCGCCGGATTCATGTCCACTGTCCTCAGCGCCAGCGCCCCGACCAGTTTCGAAATCAAGAGCGCCCAGCTGCCGCTGGTGGCTTTGCTGCTCAAGACCGCCGACCTCGGCCAGCTGGCCGAGGAAATGACCCAGCGCTACGGCGACATCCCCGATTTCTTCGACCACGACCCGCTGCTGGTCGACCTGGGGCCGCTGCAGGCGGGCGAACAGGCCGACAGCCCGGTCGATTTCCCCGCGCTGGTCTCGCTGTTGCGCCGGTTCCGTCTGGAGCCGATGGCGGTGCGCGGTGGCAACGGCGCCCAGACCGCCGCCGCCGAGCTGGCCGGCCTGATGCCGGCCCAGGACGCCACCGTGCAGCGCAGCGCCGCCGCGCGCACGCCCGAGGCGCCCGTCCAGCAGGCCACCCCCGCCGCGCCGGCCCCGGTGTCGGCCCCTGTTCCCACCACACCGCCGAGCGCCCTGGTCATCGACAAGCCGCTGCGCTCCGGCCAGCAGGTTTATGCGAGGGGCCGCGACCTGGTCGTTCTGGCCATGGTCAACCCCGGTGCCGAGGTCATCGCCGACGGCCACATCCACGTCTACGCGCCGCTGCGCGGCAAGGCCATTGCCGGCGCGCGCGGCAACGCCGAGGCCCGCATCTTCGCGATGTCCATGGACCCCGAGCTGATTTCCATCGCTGGTATCTACCGCACCAGCGACACCCCGCTGCCGGCCGAGGTGCTCGGCAAACCCGGGCAGGTGCGCCTGGTCTCCGGCCCCGAGGGCGACAAGCTCGTCATCGAATCCCTGAATCCCTGAACCCGAGGAACCCTCACCATGACCAAGATCGTTGTCGTCACTTCCGGCAAAGGCGGCGTGGGCAAGACCACGACCAGCGCCAGCTTCGCCGCCGGCCTGGCCCTGCGCGGCCACAAGACCGCCGTCATCGACTTCGACGTCGGCCTGCGCAACCTCGACCTCATCATGGGTTGCGAACGGCGTGTGGTCTATGACCTGGTCAACGTCATCCACGGCGAGGCCAATCTGAACCAGGCCCTGATCAAGGACAAGACCTGCGACAACCTGTTCATCCTGGCCGCCAGCCAGACCCGCGACAAGGACGCCCTGACGCAGGAAGGCGTCGAGAAGGTGCTGAACGACCTGACCGGCATGGGTTTCGACTACATCGTCTGCGACTCGCCGGCCGGCATCGAGACCGGTGCCCTGCTGGCCATGCACTACGCCGACGAGGCCCTGGTGGTGACCAACCCCGAGGTGTCTTCCGTGCGCGACTCCGACCGCATTCTGGGCATGCTGGGCAGCAAGACCAAGCGCGCCATCGAGGGCAAGGAGCCGATCAAGGAACACCTGCTGATCACCCGTTACAACCCCAACCGCGTGGCCGACGGCCAGATGCTCAGCCTGGAGGACATCCAGGACATCCTGCGCATCCAGCTGATCGGCGTGATCCCCGAGAGCGAGAACGTGCTGCAGGCCTCCAACCAGGGCACGCCGGCGATCCACCTCAAGGGCACCGACGTGGCCGAGGCCTACAGCGACGTCATCGACCGCTTCCTGGGGGCGGACAAGCCGCTGCGCTTCATCGACGCCGAGAAGCCCGGCTTCTTCAAGCGCCTGTTCGGGAGCAAATGAGCATGTCCTTCCTCTCTTTTCTGCTGGGCGAGAAGAAGAAGACCGCCAGCGTCGCCAAGGAACGCCTGCAGATCATCCTGGCGCACGAGCGCGCCGGTCGCAACGCCTCCACGCCCGACTACCTGCCGGCCCTTCAGCGCGAGCTGGTGGCCGTGATCAGCAAGTACATCCAGATCAACCAGGACGACATCAAGGTCCACCTGGAGCGCCAGGACGACCTGGAGGTGCTGGAGGTCAAGATCGAGCTGCCGGACCGCAAGTGAAGACGGGCGGGTAGTCCCTTGAGCCGCTTCCAGTTCGACCTGCCCGGACACTTCGTCTTCTCGACCGAGATCCAGATCTACATCAGCCATGTGAACCAGGGCGGGCACCTGGACAACGCCCAGCTGCTGACCCTGGTGTCCGAGGCGCGGGTGCGCTTCTTCAAATCCCTTGGGTACAGAGAGTCCGACGTGGCGGGCTGTCCCATCGTGGTGGGCGACCTGGTGGCTCAGTACAAGTCCGAGGGCTTCCACGGCGAGACCATGCGGGTGCGCATGCTGCCGCAGGATTTCAGCCGCTGCGGCCTCGACCTGGCCTACTGCATGGACTGCGTGGACACCGGCCGCGAGGTCGCGCGCGGCAAGATCGGCATCGTCTTCATCGACCCCGCCACGCGCAAGCCGGCCGACGTGCCACCGGTTTTTCTGGCGCAGCTGCGCGCCCTCGCACCGCTGAGCTGACTATCATGGCTTCCATGGCGGCGAAGGCCGCGGACAGGAGCCCAGAATGCCGAGACTTCTCGCCAGCGCCCTGCTGCTGGCCGCGACCCTGCTGGCCGGCTGCGGCACCACCGTGGTCAACCCCGTCACCGGCCAGTCCGAGCGCACGGTCATGGACGAGCGCACCGAACTGGCCGAGGGCAAGAAGGCCCATGACGAGGTGCTCAAGGAGTATGGCGTCTACAAGGACGAGCGCCTGCAGGCCTATGTGAACGAGGTCGGCCAGAAGCTGGCGAAGCAGTCGCACCGCGCCAACATCCCCTGGACCTTCACCGTGCTCGACAGCCCGGAGATCAATGCCTTCGCGCTGCCCGGCGGCTACGTCTACATCACGCGCGGCATCCTGGCCTACATGGAAAGCGAGGCCGACATGGCCGGCGTGATCGGTCACGAGATCGGCCACGTCACCGCCCGACACGGTGCGCAGCGCGCAACGCGCCAGCAGACCGTGGGCCTGGGTGTGCTGGCCGCGACGGTGCTGGGCGCCGTGCTGGAGAGCAAGGTCGGGGTCTCGGGCGGCACCGAGATGTTCGGCCAGATGGCGCAGGGCGTGGCGGCCGGGTACGTCGCAAAGTACAGCCGCGAGCAGGAGCTGCAGGCCGACAGCTTGGGCGCCGAGTACCTGGCGCGCAGCAACTACGACCCGCGCAACATGATCGACGTGATCCGGGTGCTCAAGCTGCAGGAGGCCTTCGCCATCGAAGAGGCGCGCGCCGAAGGCCGCCCCGCGCCCGAGGGCGCCAACTGGCTGTCCTCCCACCCCAGCAACGACCAGCGCCTGCAGCAGATCAGCCAGAACGCCGCGAAGTACCATGGCAGCTACGCCTCCGACGGCGCGCAGCGCTTCCTGCAGGTGGTCCGGGGCATGCGCTTCGGCGAGAGCCCCGAACAGGGGCTGACGCGTGGCCAGAACTTCTACCACGCAGGGCTGGGCCTGGCGATGACGGCGCCGGCCGGCTGGCGCATCCAGAACGAGCCCGAGGCGCTGACCATTGTCGCACCGCAGGGCGACGCCGCACTGCGCATGGTCGCCATGCCGCCCCGGGCCGGCGGCACGCACGACGAGATCATCCGCAACGCCCTGCAACCCAGCGAGGGCAAGGTGACGCGCGGCCAGATCAACGGCTTTGCCGCGACCCATTTCGTCGGCGCCCGCAAGGCGCAGAACGGACAGTCCCAGGCAATCGAAGCCACCGTGGTCACCGGCCCGAAGAACAACAGCTACGTGATGCTCTACCTCGCGGCCGACGCCGCCGCGCGCAACCGTGCCATGCCCGGCCTGGTGTCGGCCGAGAAGTCCTTTCGCGCCATGACCGCGGCCGACCAGCAGGCCGCCCGGCCCTGGGTGGTGCAGACCGTGCCGCTGCCGCGCGGCGGCTTCACCGAACTGGCCCGCCAGTCGCCCCTGACCGAAAAGCGCCTGCAGCTGCTCAACGGCACCTGGGGGCGCAGCGACCCGCCGGTGGGACAGGTGGTCAAGACCGTGGTCGAACAGTGAGCGACCCTGGTGGCTGCGATGGCGACGCCCGACACAACTCCCGAACCCGACAACGGGCCGGACACCACGCCCGGCATCCCGCTTTCCCGGCCCGCGCCTTTGGCGCCGCCAACGCCGCACCAGGTATCCGACACCGCGTTCCGTCCGCCCGAGCGAGACGGCATGAGCGGCCTGACCATCGGGTTGCTGGCCGCGGTCGTGGTCCTGGGGCTGTATGTGCTGGTGAACTGGCCCTGGTCGCGACCTCCGGTGGCCGCCGCGGAGCCGGCAGCGGCGTCCGTCCCCGCCGCGCCCGCCGCTCCCTCAGTGGTCCCAAAACCCACGGTCACCGCTGCCGCTGGCCCGGCGCCCGCTGCCGAGCCACCACCCGCCGAGCCGTTGTCGGCGGTGCACCGCTGCGAAAACGCCAGCCAGGTGACCTACACCGACGGCCCCTGCCCGGCCGGCATGCGCGGCCACCCGGTCGACACCACGACCGCGCTGAACGTCGAGGGCGCGCAGGGCACGACGCTCTACCGCTGCCGCGGTGCCGGCCGGTTCTGGTCGGTGGTGCATTGCCAGCACCGCGGCGCCGAGATCGTCAGCATGCACACGGTGCCCGCGAACCTTTCGCTGGCCGAACAGATCGTGTTTGCCCGCAACCGGGAAGCCCTGGCCAGGCCCACCAAGGGGGTTGCGCCGCGGCCGACCGGTGTCGGCCCTGTCGCCCCCCCGAATGCTGCCCAGAAGAAGGCGGAAGATTGCAGGCGCCTGGACAACCTCGTGGCTGTGCTGGACGACTACGCGCGCCAGCCACTTCCGCCAAGGGAGCAGGACTCGGTCCGGCGCGACCGCAAGAAGGCGCGCGACGAACAGTTCCGCCTGCGCTGTGGCCGTTGAACCGGCCCCACTTGGCAATTTTTTCCACATCGTGGTACATTAGCGGCTTCGCCTTGG
Organism: Hydrogenophaga pseudoflava; assembly: GCF_004353865.1. Taxonomy (NCBI): domain Bacteria; kingdom Pseudomonadati; phylum Pseudomonadota; class Betaproteobacteria; order Burkholderiales; family Comamonadaceae; genus Hydrogenophaga; species Hydrogenophaga pseudoflava. The sequence continues at coordinate 107,859 of NZ_CP037867.1, read as the reverse complement.
GCGACAGACCCGGTTGCAGCGCCCCTGGCGCGGCCCACCACCCCGGCAGAGGGTCGGTCTGTCCAGCCCCTCCAACGCGAGCCAAGCCCTCACCGCACCCAACGCGGTCCCCCGGCGAGGCACTTTTTCCCCGCTGCTCTCCCATGCCTCTGCCGAGGGCTGGTACCAGAAAGCCCCGATGCCGCTGAAGCGGTGCGGTGCTTCGGGTTGGCGCAGTCGGGCACCCCGGCACCCTGGGGCTGCCACCGTGTATGTCGGGCCTTGTCGGGCCGGCGGCCCAGCCGCAGGTCCTGCCCATAGAAGTTCTTGATGATCCAGACGTTTCCCGCGTCCGCGCCTGTGGTGCGGACCCCTTGTACCTCCGCCCCTCTGACCCTCGGGCGTTACCGCATCAGCGCCCGTCCGCGGGCCCTGGCGGACGGGCGCTTTGCCGCCCTCGTGTCCATCGCCAGCGGCACCGGCAGCGCCAGCACCGACCGCGTGATGCGCTTCACCGAAGATTTCGCCACCCACGAAGCCGCGGCAAGATACGCCATGGCCCAGGGCATCGACTGGGTGCGCGAGACCGCGCGCCCCGCGATCCGCACCAACTGATCCGAATCCCACGACTCCAGGAGAACCACACCATGGCCAAGGAAGAACTGATCGACATGATGGGCATCGTCAACGAGGTGCTGCCCGACACCCGTTTTCGCGTCACGCTGGACAACGGTCACCAGCTGATCGCCTACTCCGCCGGCAAGATGAAGAAGAACCACATCCGCATCCTGGCGGGTGACCGGGTCTCGCTCGAACTCTCGCCCTACGACCTGAGCAAGGGCCGCATCAACTTCCGCCACATCGAGGGCCGCGGCCCGATGGCGCCGCGCAAGCCGCGCTGATCGGCCCACCGCGGCATGGTCGGGTTCACATCCCCATGCCGCCGTCCACCGGCAGGCCCGCGCCGGTGATGAAACGCGCCGCGTCGGAACACAGGAACACCACCGCATCGGCCATGTCGGCCACCGTGCCCAGGCGCCCCAGCGGTGTCTGCGCGACGATGGCGCCGACCGCGGCCTCTGGCGTGGGGAACAGCCCGGCTGTCACCACGTCGGCGGCCAGTTTCATGCCCATGTCGGTCGGCACCAGACCCGGGTAGATGCAGTTCACCCGCACGCCGTAGCCCAGCTGGCCGGCTTCCATCGCAGCCACCCGCGTGAGCCGGTCCACCGCCGACTTGGTGGCCGAGTAGCCGGCGATCGCCGGGAAGGCGATGGTGGCCGCGACCGAGGCCACGTTGACCACGGCCCCTCCTTTCCCGGCCACGCCGCCCGGGCGCATGGCGCGGAATGCGTGCTTGAGGCCCAGCGCAGTGCCGACGATGTTCACGTCCAGCATGCGCCGCAGCGCATCGGCATCCAGCTCCGATACCAGCGCGGTCTCCTCGATCCCGGCGTTGTTGATCAGGATGTCGAAGCCGCCGAAGGTGGTGTGGACGGCATAGATCGCGGCGAGCCAGCCAGCCTCGTCGGTCACATCCAGCTGCACGAAGGCGGCCCGGCCGCCGGTGGCGCCGATCGACCGGGCCGTCTCGCGGCCCGTGTCTTCAAGAATGTCGCCGATCATCACGGCCGCGCCGGCCGCGGCGAGGGCCTGCGCCATGCCGGCGCCCAAGCCACGGGCACCCCCGGTGACCAGGGCGGTGCGGCCTTGCAAGAGAGAGCTCATGGGTGTTTCTCCGGTGGGGGACGGCCCGCCAGGGCGATCCGGGCCCACCATTGTCGGCAGCGCCGGTCCCGGGTCAGCCGAACAGCCCGGCAAGTTCGACAGTGCCGTGGCGACCGACGGCTGCCCGGTGCGTGTCCAGCCACTGCCGGCCCTGCCCCCGCCCCACATCGAACAGCATCTCGAAGAAGCGCTGGCCGGCGGCGGCCTTGGTGTCGGTGCCCAGTTCCCCCAGCACCGGGCCGGGCTCGATGGCGTGAAAGCGCGCCCCGGCCAGCCGCCGCTCCAGCGGGCCGCGGCGCCACCAGCCGATGTGGGCGATGCGCTCGCGCAGGTGCGCGAACATGCGCATCTCGCGCAGGAAGGTGGCGTTGAAGGCCAGCTCCTGCATGCGGTGCTCGATGTCCTGCGCCGACTGCGGCGTGGCGGCGTAGCGCAGCGGCGTGAGCATCACCAGCAGCGTGTCGCGCGTGGGGGTTTCCAGCAGCAGCGGGTAGACGGCGGGGTTGGCCGAATAGCCGCCGTCCCAGTGCGGCTGACCGTCGATCAGCACGCTGCGGTGCAGGCGCGGCAGGCAGGCCGAGGCCAGCACCGCGTCCAGCGACAGATCGGCGTTGCGGAACAGCCGCAGCCGGCCGGTGTTGGCCTCGGTGGTGGCGATGAACAGCCGCACCGGCGAGCGCTGGCGCAGGCCCTCGATGTCCAGCTGCTGGCGCAGCACGTCGCGCAGCGGGTTGAGGTCGAAGGGGTTGAGCTGCTCGGGCGTGAAGTGGTGGGTCCACTGCAGCATCAGGCGCATCGCCGGCGCCAGCTGGTAGCCCGAGCCGTCGGCCCGCGGCACCGCCACCTCGAACGGCAGGCTGCCGGCCACGGCGGTCCAGAAGCGCCGCAGCGCGGCGCGCGCGCCCTCGCGGCCACCGTCCATCAGGCCCTGGGCCAGCACCACCGCGTTCATGGCGCCCGCGCTGGTGCCGCTGACGCCGTCGAAGGCAAGCTGTCCGTCCTCCAGCAGTGCGTCGAGCACGCCCCAGGTGAAGGCCCCGTGCGCCCCACCGCCCTGCAGCGCCAGGTTCAGCGCGGGCGTGGCGGGCTGCCAGGGCAGGCGCATGTCGCGCGTCAGCGGGCGCGGCGCTGGCGCACGGCGGCCGCCAGCCCCTGCAGCACCGGTACGGTCTGCTCGAAGCTGATGCAGGCGTCGGTCACGCTCACGCCGGGCAGCAGCGGCTGGCCGGGCACGATGTCCTGCCGGCCCTCGAACAGGTGGCTCTCGATCATGATGCCGGTGATGCGCGCGTCGCCCGCGGCGATCTGGCCGGCCACGTCGGCCGCCACGTCGATCTGCCGGCGGTGCTGCTTGCTGCTGTTGGCGTGCGAGACGTCGATCATCACCTGCTCGCGCTGGCCGGCGGCCTTGAGCAGGGCGCAGGCGGTGTTGACGTCCTCGGCGCTGTAGTTGGGCGCCTTGCCGCCGCGCAGGATGACGTGGCAGTCCTGGTTGCCGCGGGTCTCGAAGATCGCGGCCTGGCCCATCTTGGTCATGCCCATGAAGGCGTGCGGCGCCTGTGCGGCCTGGATCGCGTCGCTGGCGACCTTGACGCTGCCGTCGGTGCCGTTCTTGAACCCCACCGGGCAGGACAGGCCCGAGGCCAGCTGGCGGTGGCTCTGGCTCTCGGTGGTGCGCGCGCCGATGGCGCCCCAGCTGACCAGGTCGCTGATGAACTGCGGCGAGAGCAGGTCCAGGAACTCGGTGCCCACCGGCAGGCCGGCGCCCAGCACGTCCAGCAGCAGCTGGCGCGCCAGCTCCAGGCCTTCGTTGATGGCGAAGCTGCCGTCCAGGTGCGGATCGTTGATGTAGCCCTTCCAGCCCACGGTGGTGCGCGGCTTCTCGAAGTACACGCGCATCACGATCAGCAGGTCCTCGGCCAGCGCATCGGCCTGCTCTTTCAGGCGCCGTGCGTAGTCCATGGCCTGGCCGTGGTCGTGGATCGAACACGGCCCGACCACCACGATCAGCCGGTCGTCCTGCCCGTGCAGCACGCGCGAGAGCGCGGCGCGGCTGCTCTCCACCAGGGCCTGGGCGGCCGGCGGCGTGGGCAGCCACTCCTGCAGCAGCGCGGGCGTGATCAGCGGCCGCACCGCGCCGATGCGCAGGTCGTCGATGCGGGTGGTGTCGTGGGTGGACAGCGGCGGGGTGGCGTGAACGTGGAGCATGGCTCCGATTGTCGCCGGCTTGTCCGGAAAAACCGTGTCAGGGCCTGCGATAACGCACCGTCTGGCGCGCCCAGTAGCGGTTGTCCAGCCGGTCCAGCCGCACCGTGCCGCCGCTGGACGGCGCGTGCACGAAGCGGCCCTCGCCGACGTAGATGCCCGCGTGCCAGGCCGGGTCGCGGCCGAAGATCACCAGGTCGCCGGTGCGCAGCTCGTCGGCATCCACCGCCTGGCCGAAGCCCGACAGCTGGGCCACGGTGCGCGGCGGCGCCACACCGGCGCGGTGCCGGTAGACATAGCCGATCAGGCCGCTGCAGTCGAAGCCGCTCTCCGGCGTGTTGCCGCCCCAGCGGTAGGGCGTGCCCACCAGGCCCATGGCGTGGATGGCGAGGTCGCTGCTGTGTTCGGCCGACAGCGGCGGCAGCGACGACGAAGGCGGGCGGGCCGGTGGTGCGCTGCCGCAGGCAGCCAGCAGCAGGGCGGCGGAGAGACTCAGGGTGTGCAGGGCCAGACGCATGGCGGCGAGCTTACGGCATGCCCGCGGGGGGGCTGGTGTCCAACGGTGTCAGGTCCGCCAGAGCAGCAGGCTGCCCAGATAGGCGGCGTAGGCCAGCACGAAGCCGATGCCCTCGCGGCGCGAGACCAGCCGGTCGCTGCGGAACACCGGCAGACAGACGATGGCCACCAGCGCGGCCAGCGGCAGGTCGATCCACAGCACCTCGGCGCTGACGTCCACCCCGCTGGTGGGTGCGGCCACCATGGTCAGGCCGAGGATGACCAGCACGTTGTAGATGCTGCTGCCGATGAGGTTGCCGATCGCCACGTCGCGGTCGTTGCGCAGGGTCGAGATCATCGTGGTCACCAGCTCCGGCGCCGAGGTGCCGATGGCCACGATGCTCAGGCCGATGAAGGCGTCCGACACGCCGTAGGCCTTGGCCAGTTCGACTGCGCCGGCCACCAGCAGCTCGGCGCCCAGCACCGCCAGCGCCATGCCTGCCAGCAGCAGCGCACCGTTCCAGGCCCAGGCCGCGGCACCGGTGGGCAGGTTCACCCGCGGAGGCGCCTGCGCGGCCAGCGCGTCGCGGAACGCCAGTCGGGTGTCCGGCGCCTCCTGCCGGCTCAGCTGCACCAGCGCCACGGTGTAGACCACCGCCGCCAGCAGCAGGCCCAGACCCTCGGCCCGGGTGAGCACGCCGTCCATCGCCATGACGAGCAGGGCCACGGCGGTGGCAATCATCACCGGCACGTCCAGCCGCACGCTCAGCGAGCGCGTGGGCAGCGGGCGGATGGCCGCACTCAGGCCCAGGATGAGCAGGATGTTGACGATGTTGGTGCCGGCGATGTTGCCCACCGCCAGCGGACCCTTGCCCTCGTGCGCGGCGGTCAGACCCACCGCCAGCTCGGGCGCACTGGTGCCCACCGAGACCACCGTCAGGCCGATGACGATGGGGCTGATGCGCAGCAGGGTCGCAATGCGGGTGGCGCCGCGCAGCAGCATCTCGGCGCCCAGCACCACCACGACCAGGCCACCGAGGAACAGCAGGGCGGGATGCAGCGCCACGGCCCGTCCCGCGTCAGCCGGCGTCCTGCGGACCGCGCTTGTCGACCACCACCAGCACGTCAGCGTCACCCTCGGAGAGCACCCGCTTGGTCACGCTGCCCAGCAGCAGTTCTTCGGTCACATGGGTGCCGTGTTTGCCCATCACCACCAGGTCGCAGCCCAGGCGTTGCTGGTGGCCGGTGATCAGGGCCACGGCGTCGCCGTGTTCGACCAGCGGCGTGTAGTCGCCAGCCGCCAGGCCCTGTTCGGCCGCCATCTCGCGCAGCTGCCGCAGCGCGCGCTCGCGCGCCTCAATGCGGTACTGGTGGATGATGTCCTGCGACACGCCGGCGTACTGCAGCATGCCCTCGAAGGGCACGTCGAAGGCGTGCAGCAGCACCAGGTCGGCCCGAGGCGCGAGTTCGCGCGCCAGTGCCAGCGCCAGCGCGGAACCGGGCGAGAAGTCCATGGGCAGCAGCACGCGGCGGTAGGGCTGCTGGAACGGGTTCTTGACCACCAGCACCGGGCAATGGCTCCTGCGCATCAGGTGCGAGGCGGTGGAACCCACCACCAGGCGGCGCAGCAGGCTCTGCCCGCGCGCGCCCACCACCACCAGGTCGGCGTCGGTCTCGCGCACCAGCGCCGGCACCACGCGCGAGGCCAGGCCCTCTTCCACCCGCAGGGTGGGCGCCGGCCCCGGGTGGCGCGCCGGCTCGGCCATGGCGGCGGCCAGTGCGGCCTGCTGCTGCTGCATGGCGGTGTGGGCCACGCTGTCGGCGCGCTCGCCCAGCAGGTTGCGCAGCGGGCCCAGCGCGTCCAGCCCCAGCGCGTGCACCACCGTGTGGCGGGCGCCGTTGGCCGTGGCCAGGTCGGCCGCGCGGTCCACCGCCTGCAGTGAGAACGCCGACAGGTCGGTGGCGCTCAGGATGTGTCGGGTCATGGTCATGGATCTCTCCTCGCAGGTTCTTCAGATGCGGCGCACACCGCGGCGACGCAACAGCGCCTTCTCGGCTTCCACCAGCACGAACACGCCCGCCCCCATGGCCAGGATCATGGCCCAGGAGCTGGCGTGCAGCGGCGTGGTGTGGAACAGCCGCTGCAGCGGCGGCGCGTAGGTGAACAGCAGCTGCAGCCCCACCAGAAGGGCCGCCACACCCAGCGCGACGGGGTTGCCGGTCAGCGTCTCGGCCCGCCAGGCATGGCGGGTGAAGTGGCGCACGTTGAACAGGTAGAACAGCTCGCACATCACGATGGTGTTGACCGCCGCGGTGCGCGCGGTCTCCAGTGCGGTGCCGCGCGCGAGCTCCCAGTGGAACACCCAGAAGGTGGCGGCGATCATCAGCCCGATGACGAACAGGATGCGCCCGCCCAGCGCGCGGGTGATGATGGATTCCTGCGGGGGCCGCGGCGGGTGCCGCATCACGCCCGGCTCGGCCGGCTCGAAAGCCAGCGACAGCGCCAGCGTCACCGAGGTCACGGTGTTGACCCACAGGATCTGCCCGGCCGTCACCGGCAGCGGCAGGCCTGCGAAGATGGCCAGCAGGATCACGCCGGCCTCGCCGCCGTTGGTGGGCAGCATGTGCATCAGCGACTTCTTGATGTTGTCGTAGACCACCCGGCCCTCGCGCACGGCGCGCGCGATGGTGGCGAAGTTGTCGTCGGTCAGCACCAGGTCGGAGGCCTCGCGCGCCGCGTCCGTGCCCTTGCCGCCCATGGCCACGCCCACATCGGCGGCTTTCAGCGCGGGCGCGTCGTTCACGCCGTCGCCGGTCATGGCCACCTGGTGGCCCTCGGCCTGCAGTGCGGCGATCAGCCGCAGCTTGTGCTCGGGGCTGGCGCGCGCGAACACGTCGGTGTCCTGGGCGGCGCGGCGCAGCGCCGCGTCGTCGAGCGCGGCGACGGCGTCGCCCGTCAGTGCCCGGTCGGCCTGCAGGCCCAGCTGGCGGCCGATGGCCGCGGCCGTCACCGCGTGGTCGCCGGTGATCATCTTCACGCGGATGCCGGCCTCTCGGCACTCCGCCACGGCAGCCACCGCCTCCTCGCGCGGCGGGTCGATGATGCCCACCAGGCCCAGCATCTCGAAGCGCGGGGTGAGGTCGGCCAGGTCCACCTCGGTGCGCCCTGTGGGCCAGTCGCAGCGGGCCAGTGCCAGCACGCGCTCGCCCGCGCCGCCAGCGCGCTCCACCGCCGCGGTCCAGCGCGCGCAGTCCAGGGGGCGGCCGCCCGCTTCGCCCGTGCACAGCGCCAGCACCCGCTCGGGCGCGCCCTTGAGCAGCAGCTCGTGGTGGCCGGCGTGGTCGTGGTGCAGCGTGACCATGATCTGCCGCTCGGACTCGAAGGGGATCGCGTCCAGCCGCGGGAAAGCCTGGGCCGCGGTCGCGGCGTCCAGGTCGGCCTTGTGCGCCAGGGTGGTCAGCGCACCCTCGGTCGGATCGCCCGTGAGCACCCAGCCTTTGTCGTCTTCGCGGTGGATGCGCGCGTCGTTGCACAGCAGCGCGCAGTGCAGCAGGGTCATCAGCGCCGGCTCGTGGCCAGGGTGCAGCACCGATCCGTCCGCAAGGTGGAAACCGCCCTCGGGCGCATAGCCGGTGCCGGTCACGCGCAGCTCGCGGCCCGGCAGCACCACGCGCACGGCGGTCATCTCGTTGCGGGTGAGGGTGCCGGTCTTGTCGCTGCAGATCACGGTGACCGAGCCCAGCGACTCCACCGCCGGCAGGCGCCGCACGACGGCCTTCTTGCGCGCCATCACCCGGGTGCCGATGGCCAGCACGATGGTCACCACCGCCGGCATGCCCTCGGGGATGGCGGCCACCGCCAGCCCCACCACCGCCAGGAACAGGTCGAACAGCGCCATGCCGGCCACGAAGTGGCCCCAGGCCATGGTCAGCACCGACACCCCGAGGATGAAGGCGGTGATCTGGCGCGCGAAACGGTCGAGCCGGCGCGTCAGCGGTGTGGCCAGGGTCTGCACGCCGCTGACCAGCTGGCCGATGTGGCCGATCTCGGTGGCGCCGCCGGTGGCCACCACCACGCCGCTGCCGCTGCCGTAGGCCACCAGCGTGCCCGAGAAGGCCATGCCGTGGCGGTCGCCCAGCGGCGCGCCCTCGGCCGCGGCGCCCGTGTCCTTGTCCACCGCGGCCGATTCGCCGGTCAGCGCCGATTCCACCGTGCGCAGGTTGCGGCCCTGCAGCAGGCGCAGGTCGGCCGGCACGCGGTCGCCCGGCTCCAGCCAGACGATGTCGCCCGGCACCAGCTCCCCGGCGTCGATCTGGTGGCGCTCGCCGCCGCGCTGCACCGTGGCGCGCGCGGCCAGCATGCTGCGCACCGCCGCCAGGGCCTGCTCGGCCTTGCCCTCCTGGATGTGGCCGATGAGCGCGTTGATCAGCACCACGCCCAGGATCACGCCCGCGTCCACCAGGCTGCCCAGCAGCAGCGTGGCCAGCCCGGCGGCCAGCAGCACATAGATCAGCGGGTTGTGGAACTGCAGCGCGAAGCGCTGCCAGGCCGGCCGGCGCGGCGGCTCGGGCAGGCGGTTGGGGCCGTGCTGGGCCAGCCGCCGGGCCACCTCGCCGGCGTCCAGTCCGTCGGCCGGGTCCACGCCCAGGCGCCGCAGCACCTCGGGTCCTTCCAGGGCATGCCAGGAGTTCTTCATGCGGCCCCCCTTGCGGGTGCGGTCTCCTGCAGCCGGTCCAGGATGTGCGAGGTCATGCCGCGCGCCAGCTCGTGCTCGCCCAGGAACACCGTGCCCAGGCTTTCCTTGCGCAGCAGATCGGCCTCTTCCTCGTTGTGGGTGCGCAGCACCACGGCGATGCCGGGGTTGAGCGTGCGGGCGATCTCCACCATCTTGCGCACGTCCACCGCGTCGGGGATGGCCACCACCAGCATGGCGGCCTCGGCGATGTGGCCCTGCACCAGCACCTCGGGTGTCATGGCGTCGCCGCTGACGGCCGCGATGCCCTCGCGGCGCAGCGCGTCCACCGTCTCGCGGTTCTGCTCCACCACCACGAACGGCAGCTGGTGTTCGCGCAGCGCCTGGGCGATGCGCCGGCCCACGCGGCCATAGCCCACCAGCACCACCTGGCCGCTGAGCAGCTGGCGGTCGGTCGAGGTCGGCAGTTCGGCCAGCGGATCGTCGCGCATCTCCAGCTGGCGTGCGAAGGCCGAACGCGCCAGGACCCAGCGCCGCAGCGGCTCGACGGCCGAGAACAGCGCCGCGTTGGCCGCGATCGAGATCAGTGCGGCCGCCAGCACCAGGCTCTGGCCTTCGCGCGGCATCAGCTCCAGCGCCACGCCCAGGCCGGCCAGGATGAAGGAGAACTCGCCGATCTGCGCCAGGCTCGCGCCCACCGTCAGCGCGGTGTTCAGCGGGTAGCGGAACAGCAGCACCAGGGCCACGGCCGCCACGGTCTTGCCGATCAGGACGATGGCCACCACCGCCAGCAGCTTGACCGGCTGCTGAAAGACCACCGCCGGTTCGAACAGCATGCCCACCGAGACGAAGAACAGCACGGCGAAGGCGTCGCGCAGCGGCAGCGACTCGTCGGCCGCGCGGTGGCTGAACTCGGACTCGCGCATCATCATGCCGGCGAAGAAGGCGCCCAGCGCGAAGGACACGTCGAACAGCAGGGCCGCGCCGAAGGCCACACCCACGGCGATGGCCACCACGCCCAGGGTGAACAGCTCCTGCGAGCCGGTGCGCGCCACCCACCACAGCAGCTTGGGCAGCAGCCGGCGGCCCACCACCAGCATCAGCACCACGAAGGCCGTGACCTTGGCCAGGGTGATGCCCACCGTGGTCCAGATCTCGCCGGCCTGGGGCGCCACCGTGGCCTCCCCGCCGTGCGCCTTGAGCACGCCCGCCAGCGCGGGCAGCAGCACCAGCACCATCACCATCACCAGGTCTTCCACCACCAGCCAGCCGACCGCGATCTGGCCGTTGACCGACTTGAGCAGGCCCTTGGACTCCAGCGCGCGCAGCAGCACCACCGTGCTGGCCACCGACAGGCACAGGCCGAACACGATGGCGGCGCCCAGGTCCCAGCCCCAGAGCATGGCCACGCCGCCGCCCAGCGCGGTGGCCACCGCGATCTGCACCACCGCGCCCGGCACGGCGATCTTCTTGACCGACATCAGGTCGGCCAGCGAGAAGTGCAGACCCACCCCGAACATCAGCAGCATCACGCCGATCTCGGCCAGCTGGCCGGCCAGGCCGACATCGGCCACGAAACCCGGCGTGGCCGGACTGACCACGATGCCCGCCAGCAGATACCCCACCAGCGGGGGCAGCTTCAGGCGGGCGGCGAGCAGTCCGAACACCATGGCCAGGCCAAAGGCGGTCGCGATGGTGGCGATCAGCGTGACGTCATGGGGCATCCGTGCGGGCTTCCTTCGGGCGTGGAAAAAGGGTCTTTTGGCGGGTGGCGCTTTTGACCTTATCACGCGCGGGGCCACCCGCCCGGGTGTCCGAGCGTGGGCGTGGGCGACCCGGGCGGGCGCCTATTTCCGCAGGTGCCGGTAGACCAGGCCGCGCGAGACGCCGAGCTGGCGCGCGGTGCGCGCGACGTTGCCGCCGTTGGCCTGCAGCGCGTCTTCGATCAGGCGCTGCTGGGTCTGGGCCAGCGAGGGGGCGGCCGCCGGGGCGGGCGCCGGGACCTCGGGCTCGGCGGCGGGTACCGGCCCGGGCGCGGGTGGCATGGCGGCCGGCCAGGCGACCGCGTGCCGGAAGTCGATGCCATCGCGCAGACCCAGGGTCGCGCGCACCCAGATGCCCAGGCCGCTGGGCAGCTGCAGGCGCAGGGCTTCGGTGGCGCCGCACAGGGGCAGCAGCTGCGCCAGCCCGTGGCCGAACAGCTCTTCCACCGGCGCCACCTCCTGGCGCGACGGGCGGCCCAGCAGGCTGTGGCCGGTGGCGTTGACCCAGACCACGCGACCGCCGTGGTCCACGCCGGCCAGTCCCTCCATCGGCGTGCCCAGCAGCGCGGGGGCGGCCTGGAAATGCAGCACAAGGTGCTCGTCGGATTGCGCCTGCAACAGGCGGTTCTCGATCGAGGTGGCGTACACGCCGACCACGGCCGCGGCGTCGAAGCCGAAGGCGCGCGATTCGGTGGACACGTCCAGCACACCGACCAGCCGGCCGTGCACGTCGTGGATCGGCGCGGCCGCGCAGCGCACCTGGCCGAACACCTCGTAGAAGTGCTCGCAGCACTGCACGGTGCAGGCCATGCCGGTCTGCACCACGATGCCCGGCGCGTTGGTGCCCAGCACCTCCTCAGCCAGCTGGACACCCACGCGCGTGGCGGCGTCCAGCACCTTCTGTTCGGGGTCGCCCGTGCCGCGCGAGGCGTGCACGATGACCCCGTGCGCGTCGGTCAGCATCAGGCGGCTGGCGGTGCCTGCGAGCGCGGCTTCGAGCTGCTGCAGGTCGCCGTGCGCGGCCTCCAGCAGGCGCCGGTTGCGCGCCAGCGCGGCGCTCAGCGCGCTGCGGTTGACCGGGTCCAGCGCGGGCATCTTGTGGCTGGCGTGGCCCAGCGTGCGGCTGCGGCTCCAGGATCGGATCACCGCCTCGCTCACCAGACCGGCGGGGTGCTGCTGTTCCTCGAAGAATCGCTGGCGCGCCAGCGCCGCGCGCTGCTCGGGCGTCTGGAAGAAAGGCTGCGGCGGCAGGTCCTGGGTGGACAGGTTTCGGTGGGTGGCGCGCATGGTGGTGGGGGCGAAGTCTCGCGTCCGAAGCGGCGGTGTGGGTGAGTGTTCCACTGCAGAACACTTTTCCCACCGGGAAAACCCGGACGTGATCCGCGGCGCCCAAATTCCCACAATGAAAGAGGACAGACAACAACCAGAGGCGCAGCCTCAACCCACAGGAGACATCCATGCAACAGACCACCCGATGGGCGGGCGCGGCCGCGCTTGCGCTGCTCGCCACCAGCCTGCACGCCCAGTCCCTGGACGACCTCAAGCGCGACAGTGCCACGCCCGGTGACGTGCTCACCTACGGCATGGGCTACAACAACCAGCGCTACAGCCCGCTCAAGCAGATCAACACGAACAACGCGGCCAAGCTGCGCCCGGTCTGGGCCTACAGCCTGAACAACCCGCAGGGCCAGGAGTCGCAGCCCATCGTGCACAACGGCGTGATGTACGTGACCACGCACAACACGACGGTGGCGATCGACCCGGCCACCGGCAAACAGATCTGGAAGCAGGAGATCGAGCTGCCGCAGGACGTGTTCAAGATGGCCTGCTGCGGCATCCTCAACCGCGGTGCCGCGATCTACGACGGCAAGCTGTTCCGCAGCACGCTGGACGCCCACGTGATGGCGATGGACGCCAAGACCGGCAAGCAGCTGTGGAAGAGCAAGGCCGCCGACTACCAGAACGGCCAGGCCATGACGAGCGCGCCGCTGATCGCCAACGGTGTGGTGCTGACCGGCATCGCCGGCGGCGAGTACGGCACGCGCGGCTTCATCGATGGCTGGGACCCGGCCACCGGCAAGCAGCTCTGGCGCTTCTACACCACCGCCGCGCCCGACCAGAAGGGCGGCGACACCTGGCCTGGTGACACCCACCTCAAGGGCGGGGCCCCCACATGGCTGACCGGCGCCTACGACCCCGAACTCGACCTCGTCTACTGGGGCACCGGCAACGGCGGCCCCTGGAACCCGAACGCGCGCCAGGGCGACAACCTCTACATCGCCTCGGTCGTGGCGATCCGCCCCAAGACCGGCGAACTCGTGTGGCACTACCAGTTCAGCCCCAACGACCCCTACGACTACGACGCCACCGAGGTCGGCATGCTGGTCGACATGAAGATCGGCGGCAAGGACCGCAAGGTGCTGGCGCAGGCCAACCGCAACGGCTTCTTCTACGTGCTCGACCGCGCCAGCGGCGAGCTGCTGGCGGCCAATCCCTATGTGAAGGTCAACTGGGCCGAGCGCATCGACCTCAAGACCGGCCGCCCGGTGCCCACCGAAACCGACAAGAAGGCGCGCGCCGGTGAAGACGTGGAGATCTTCCCCAGCGTGCTCGGCGGCAAGAACTGGACGCCGATGTCCTGGAACCCGTCCACGGGCCTCGCCTACGCCAACACGCTCAACATCAGCTGGCCGTACCAGCTGGCCAAGCCCGAGTACAAGAAGGGCGAGTGGTACCTGGGCGTGAACTTCCGCGGCGTGAACATGCCCAAGAACGAACCGCACGGGTATCTGAGCGCCATCGACCCGATGACCGGCAAGAGCAAGTGGCAGATGGCGTGGCCGGGCCAACCGAGCATGGCCGGCACGCTCTCGACCGGCGGCGGCCTGGTGTTCACCGGCGCGGCCACGGGCGAGTTCATCGCGGTGGACGCGAACAACGGCAAGAAGCTCTACGAGTTCCAGACCAGCAGCGGCATCATCGGTCTGCCGGTGACCTTCGAGCACAAGGGCAAGCAGTACGTGAGCATCGTCTCGGGTGCGGGCGGCGTGTGGGCGCTGCTGGGCGACGAGCGCATGTCGCAGGTGCCCGCCGGCGGTTCGGTCTGGACCTTTGCTGTCGATTGACGATGCGCTGGCGTGAACCCATCCTGTGTGCGCTCGCCCTCACGGGCGCGGCGCTGGCGCAGTCGAACACCGTGCCCGCCCAGACGCTGCCGGTGGAGATCCCGCCCGCAGCCCCCTTCACCGCCGAGGCGGTGGAAAAAGGCCGCGAGCAGTTCCACCGCACCTGCGCGCAGTGTCATGGCCGCAACATGGTCAACGCGGGCACCACGGTGTATGACCTGCGCAAGTTCCCCACCGAGCAGCGCGAGCGCTTCTACAACTCCGTGACCAACGGCAAGGGCAACATGCCCTCGTTCAAGGGCGCGCTGGAGCCGGAGGCGATCGAGCTGCTGTGGAACTACGTCGCCACAAGAGGAGGCAAGGAGTTGTGAACACCCCCCGCGCGCTGATGGCGCCGCTGCTGCTCGCGCCCGTGCTGGCCTTCGCGCAGGCGGCACCGCTGACCGTTTGCATGGCCGAGGACAACCCGCCGTTCTCGATGGCGCGCAAGGGCCAGGTCACCGGCTTCGACGTGAAGCTGGCGGAGGCCGTGGCGCGCGAGCTGGGGCGCGAGCTGAAGCTCATGCCCTTCGAGCCCGAGGTCGAGAAGGAGGCGATGCTGACGCACGAGGTCAACGCCATGCTCTCGGCCGGCCTGTGCGATCTGGCCAGCGGTTTTCCGCTGCTGGCCTCGGACCTGGGGCCGCCGACGCGCGAGCGTTTCAAGACCCCCGATTACCCGGGCGCCAAGCCGCCGCGCGAGCGGCCCTTCGTGCCGCTGGGCACGCTGGTGCCGAGCCAGCCCTACCAGGGCACGGCGCTGGTGATCGTGCAGCGCGCCGGTGCGCCCGTGGCGGCGTCGCTGGGTGATCTGAAGGGCCGCAAGGTGGCCGCGGTGGCGGGCACGCTCGAAGGCACGCTGGTGGCGATGTACGGCGGCGGCGCGCTGGCGAAAGACATGGTGTCGCTGGGCCAGCGCGAGGACGTCTGGGCGGCGCTGGACAGCGGCCGGGTGGACGCGCTGATGGTGCCGTCCGCGGCGTTCGACACCTACCGGGCGCGCAAGCCGGGCACGACCCTGCAGGCGGGGCCCGCGCGGCCGCTGGGGATCAACCTGGGCTGGGTGGCGCTGTCGTCGAAGGCGGATCTGCTGGAGGCGGTGAACCGGGTGGTGGCGCGTGCTTCGGCTTCCGGGGAGCTGCAGGTGTGGGCGCGGGAGGCGGGTCTGTCGTGGCAGGCGCCTTCTGTGCCTGCTGTGACCGGGACTCTGTCGTTGGCTGGGTTGCTTCGGGACTGAGCTTCTTTCGTGTCTTTTCTGGGCTTGGACCTCGCGCCAGGGTGATGGCGCCGCCCGCAGGCTCCGGCCCACCTCGCACGCGCGCTCGCCTGTTCGCCGCTGTTTCTTCATGAACACCGGTTGGGCGCGCCCAACTCTGTGGCATGCGCGAATGGGGCCTGCGCCTTCGGACGGCGCCATCACCCTGTGAGGAGCGCGAGAGAGCGCTTCGAAAGAAGGCTCCCGAACCACGGTGTTCCGTCTTCCTGCCGTGAACAGTGATGCCACTGGAGCCGGGTGTGCGCATGGGCGGGCGCAGGCCCCATTCGCGGTTGCCCGAGCGGAGGCGAACAACAAGCGCTGTTGACGAAGCAAAGACAGCGAACAGGTGAGCCAGCCCGCGAGCGTGGGCCGGAGAACGCCCATGCGCACACCCGGCTCAGAACAACAGCAACGAAAGAAACGGAACGAAAAGACTCAGGCCAACGCCACAGAAGCCTGGCGGGCAAAGAACTTCGGCAAAGCAGCCTTGGAACAGGCTTGAAGGGCACAAAGAAAAGCGTGGTCCGGTCGCGCCACGCCGTGCCTGAGCATCAGGTCGTGCCGGATGCGCCCCAGCAACTCCGTCGCCATCTCCGCATCCGCCAGCGCCCGGTGCGCCTGCCCCGTGCGCGGCAGGCCGAACCAGTCCACCAGCTGCCCCAGCTTGTGGCTCGGCGCCTCCGGGTAGAGCCGGCGCGAGAGCAGCACCGTGCAGGCGAAGGGTTGCAAGGCCGGCAGGCCGCACAGCGCCAACTCGGCCTGCCAGTAGCGCCGGTCGAAACCCGCGTTGTGCGCCACCATCGGCGCATCGCCCACGAAGCGTGCGGCCTCGGCCATCACCTGCGCGGCCGGCGGCGCGGCCTGCACCATCGCGTTCGTGATGCCCGTCAGCTGCGTGATGAACGACGGAATGCGCACACCCGCGTTCATCAGGCTCTGGAACCGGTCCACGACCCGCCCGCCCTCGGTCATCACGATCGCGACCTCGGTCGCGCGGTCGCCCAGGTTCGGCGAGGTGCCGGTGGTTTCAAAGTCGATGACGGCGATGCGGTTCATGCGGAAGTGGGCGTTCGTGAGGTGGCGCGCGGCAGGCGCAGCGTGAAGCTGACGCCGTCGCCGACGTTCGCGGCCGTGATGGTGCCACCCATCTTGGCCATGTAGGTGCGTGCGACGAACAGGCCCTGGCCGCGGCCCTCGCCCTGCGCGCCGCTGGCCGCGCCGTCGCTTACGCCGTAGTCGAAGATCTTGTCCAGCAGCGCTTCGGGAATCGCCGGGCCGGTGTTGTGGATCTCCAGCGCCACCATCGCCTCGCCCAGGCCCGACAGCGCCAGCGTGACCGGCGTGCCGGCCGGGCGGTAGCGGTCGGCGTTGCGCAGCACGTGGGTCACCACGTCCTCCAGCGAGTGTTCGTCGGCCTGCACCCACACCGGCGCGCCGGCCGGCGCGTAGACCACGTCGGCGATGCCGGCGTAGGGCGCGTTCTCGGCCACGTGGCGCAGGAAGGTGTCCAGGTCCAGCGCGTCCACCTCCACGGTCGCCGCCGTGATCGCCTCGCTCGGCGAGGCCGTGCCGTAGAGCGCGCGCACCGCCTGCTGCATGCGGTGCACATAGCGGTGGCTGGGGTCGGCCGCGTCGCCGTGCAGCACCATCAGCGACTGCAGCGGCGACATGATCTCGTGGCCCACCGCGTGCCACATGTCGCGCTCCTGCTCGTTGCGCAGGTGCTCGCGCCGCACGCCCTCCTTCACCCGCTGCAGCAGCGCCGCCAGCGAGCCGGCCAGGATGCCCATCTCGTCGCGTCCGCGGAACTCGCTCACGTCCAGATCGCCCAGCCGCCGCTCGACCTGCGGGTCCTGCATGTTGTAGTTCAGCGCCGCCGCGCGCTGGGTCAGCAGCGCCACCGGCCGGATCAGGCCCAGTTCGATCACCAGCCAGGCCAGGAAGATCGCCGCCAGCATCGCGCCGACGAAGCCGCTCACGCGCGTGGCGGTGGCGCTCAGGCTGCGGTCCACGCTGGCCAGCTCGCCGCTGAGGCTCAGCTGGTAGCGGCCGCTGGAGGTGCTGACGGTTTCGCTGGCCGACACCTGCGTGCGGGTGTCGCTGGAGGGCAGCCGCAGGATCAGGCGCGTGAGCCAGGGCGCGGCCACGCCCTCGCCCTGCGCCTGGCCGCGCAGCTGCGTCACCAGCTGCGGCTGGTCGGCGCCCAGGCGCTCGATGCGCAGCACCTCGCCCTCGGACAGCGTGCCCGCCAGCTGCTGCAGCGAAAACGCCCGTTCCGCGCCCGGCCGCGCGCTGTCGAACAGCACCCGCCCGCCCGGCCCCACCCATTGCAGGTGCAGCCGCGTCTGCGCCAGATTGGTCGGCGGCCAGGTGCGTGGTCCTTTGGCAAACAGCGCCTTGCGCCAGGCCTCGACCGGCACGCGCAGCGAGAGCAGGCTGCGGCGCGCGCAGTCCGGCAGGGCCTGGCCCGGCACCGCGCAGCCGGCCTCCTGCCAGAGCCAGCCGCGGAAGTCGCGCACCGGCCGCGAGCCCTTGACCAGCAGCGTGCCCTCGCCCGCGAAGCCGGTGATGCGGCCGCGCAGGCCGCCGTCGCCCAGGTCGGCCGGCGCGTCGCCCGGTGCCTCGAAGGGGGCGACCCAGCGCTCGGTGCCGGCGGCGGTCTCGGCGCGGATCACCGCGTGGCTCACCGGGTCCAGCTCCAGCGTGCCCTTCTCGCGCGCCACCGCCGGTGGCAGCACCAGGTCGGCCACGAGGTAGACCACGCCGCCCGCGTACGCGCTGTTGCCCACGCCCACGCACAGCTGCCCGCCGTCATTCGGCCAGTGCACCGCGCAGCCGCTCATCTCCACCGCCTGCCGCGCCTTGAACGGGTCGGAGTAGTCGAGCGCGGAGAACGGCAGCACCACCGGCGAGAGCCCCGCGTCCGAAGGCGCCACCGCGTCGGCGTTGATCAGCGCCAGCTGCCCGGTGGGGTGGCGCAGCTGCGCCGCCATGGTCGACAGCGTCTGCCGGAAGCCCGCCTCGTAGCGCGCCCGAGCGCGCTGCTTCTCCTCGGCCAGCAGCGTCAGCGCCAGCCCCACCACCGCCAGCGCCAGCAGCAGGAACACGCCGTGGAACACGATGCGCCGTCGGAACGCCGCCAGCGGCAGCCGCGGCAGCGTGAGCGCCGGCAGCGAGGGCAGGTCCAGCGGGCCGAACTTCACGGCCGTGACCAGCGGAAGCCGCGCATCGGCACGTTTTCAATGGCGTCGAAGCCCGGGTCGAGGTCGCGGAACGCGTCGCGGATCGCGCTCACGTGCTTGCGCACGTTGTCGCGGTTGCGTCCGCTTTTGACCACCTCGAACAGGTCCTCGTAGCTCACCGTCTGGCCCTTGTGCTGCACCAGCACGGCCAGGATGCGCTGGGCCGTCAGCGGCAGGTTGATGCGCTGGCCGCGCCATGTGGGCGAGCGCTGCCACAGCGGGTCCAGGCTCAGTTCGTCGTCCACCGCGGCCACCGGTTCGGCGCCCCTCTGCGAGCGCGCGCTGCGCAGGATGTCCAGAAAAGTCTCGACGAATTCGGCCTCGTCGAAGGTGGTCTTCTGCAGGTAGTCCCAGGCGTCCAGCGCCTTCATGATGCTGCGGTAGATGGCGGCCGGCATGGCCGAGACCACCAGCACCGGCGTGCCCTGGTGCAGCTTGTTGATGGTGTTGATGATGGCCACGCCCGCGTGCCGCTCACGGCCCAGTTCGATATCCAGCACCACCAGGTCGTAGCGCTCGCGCGCCAGCGCGGCCTCGGCGCTGTCGCGGTCGACCCACTGGTGCACGGTCAGTTCGGGGCGTGCGGCTTTGATCCAGCCGGCCAGCTGGTCGCTGGTGGGGCGGTCGTCTTCGATCACGGCAACGGTGGGCATGGGCCGATTATCGAAGCGGCCCGGGATGGGCTCCTGTGAGTGTTTCTTCCGGGGCCGGTGGCAAACCCGCCCGCCGACCGCATTGAGACTTCCGCGCGCCTTGGGAACGATGCAGGGCATGGCGAACCCGCGGTTGGGAACGCCTGCCACAACAACCGGAGGACCCCATGCTGCACCGACTCAAGACCCTGACCCGTTCCACCCGCCTGGCGCTGGCCCAATGGCTGCGCGGGGACCGCGCCGACGCCACCGAAACGGGCGACGAGGCCTCCGCACCCCCGCTGCGCCCCATGCGCCCCATGCCCAGCGTCGGTCTGCGCCCCGTGCTGCTCACCCTGGGCACGGCCGCCGTCGCCGCGGGCGCCGGCTGGGTGCTGGTGAAGCACCCGCCGGTGCAGCCGCTGGAGCCCGGCCACCTGGCGGTGCGCACCAACAACCTGACGGGCGAGAACAGCGTCTGGCGCGAAGGCCCGGTCTGGGTCTGGCCCGGCCTGCACCAGCTCGCCACCCTCTCGCTGCAGGACCGCAGCTGGACCGCGGCGGCCATGGCCACGGCCGACGGCGTCGCGCCGGCCCAGACGGTGGAAGGCCTGTCCATCGGCATGGACCTGCGGGTGCGCTACGCCATCGACCCCTCGCGCATCGGTGGCCCCCAGGCGCTGAGCTACCCGAAGGACATCGACGGCCAGATCATCGAGCCCGCGGTGCAGGCCACGGTCTACAAGATCGTCGCGCGCCACACGGTGCGCGAGATCTTCTCCTCGCAGCGCGCGCAGATCGAACAGGACATCGAAACCCAGATCCGCGAGCGCCTGAAAACCGACGGCCTGCTGCTGCGTTCGGTGCACATCGGCCAGATCGACTTGCCCGAGGACTACCGCCGCGGCATGGAGGTGCTGCTGACCGAAGGCCTGTCGGCCGAGAAGATGCGCTACACGCTGGAGCTGCGCGAGAAGCAGGTGAAGGAAAGTGAACTCACCGCCGCCGCCGAGAAGGCGCGGCGCGAGGTCGCGGCCGAGGCCGCGGCGCGCGAGCAGGTGATCGCGGCCAAGGCGCAGGAAGAGGCGATGAAACACGTGCTGCCGCTCAAGCAGCGCCAGATCGAACAGCGACAGCTGGAAGCCGAGGCCGCGCGCGTCTCGCGCGTGAAGCAGGCCGAGGGCGCGGCCCAGGCGCGCCGCATCGAGGCCGAGGGCGAGGCCGAAGCGCGCCAGAAACTGGCCGACGCCGAGGCCTACCGCCTCAGGAACATCGGCAAGGTCAACGCCGAACAGATGGCGATGGAAGGTGCGCTGATCACCAGGCACCCGCTGCTGATCCAGAAGACCATGGCCGACCGCCTGAGCGACAAGGTGCAGGTCATCATCGCGCCGCCCAGCAGCGGCGGCTTCATCGGCAACCACCTGCTGGGCAATGTCGCCGCCGCGCCGCGCGACACCGAACGGTTCGACGACCACGGGGAGCAATGAGATGGACCTCGGACCCAAAACCCGCTGGGCGCGCTACCTCTGGGCCGGCACCCTGGCCATCGCGCTGGCCGCCACGCTCTACACCGCCGCCGCGCGTGCCACCACCACTGCATCCGCATCGCAGCCACCAGACGCCGTCGGCCTGGTGACGCGCGACAAGGTCGTCCTGCGCGCCGCACCCAGCGACCGCGCCGCCAGCCAGACCCTGCTCTGGCGCGGCGAGGCGCTGGAGATCCGTGGTGCCCGGGGCGACTTCCTGCAGGTCTGGGACCACCACCGCGAGCGCGGCGGCTATGTGCGCGCCACCCAGCTGATGCGCGTGGCCGGCGACGCCGCCGAAGCGCCGCAGCTGCTGGCCCTGCTGGGCTTCGTGAGCGAGCAGCCGGGCGCCGAGCCGCTGGGCCTGGCGCTGGCCGCCGCCACCATCCAGGCCCTGCCCGCGGCCGCGCTGCAGGGGCCGCCCGGTGCGACGGTGATGGACGCCATCGGCCGCCAGGCCGAGCGCCTGGCCGAACGCGCCACGGTGGGCACCGGCCGCGCCGACGACCCGCTGCTGACCGCGCACCTCGATGTCGCGCGCCGCCATGGCGTGCAGCTGGTCACGCGTGAACAGGACAGCCGCATGACCGTCTGCTACGACGGCGACGCCTGGCGCCGTCTGCTCGCCCTGCCCGCCGCCAGCGCCGAACAGAAGGCCCGCGCCGCGCTGGCCCTGACCCGCGCCGAGTGCCTGGAGCAACCGACCCGCATCGCCGACCGCGAGGCACTCGACGAAGGTCTGGTCGACCTGCTGGCCCACGCCGACGCACCGGCACTCGCGCCCCACTGGCGCGCCCGCATCGCCACGCGCCAGGCCGAGGTCTGGAGCCGCATCGCCTACGCCCGCGCCCAGCGCGACCAGGCCGACACCGCGCGCCAGGCGGCACAACGAGCCATCGACGCCATCGGCCGCATCGAGAAGGCCGAGCTGGTCGACGACGACCTCGCGCGCTTCCACGCCGCCGCCGTGCGCGTGAACGCCGTGCGCTGGGCCGCCGCACCGGCCGTGCCCGCACCGGGCCGCCTCGCCATCGCCACCCGCCGCGCAGATGATGGCCAGACCTGCGTGAGCCTGCGCGACGCCAAAGCCAAGGCCGACGCGCCCGCGCTGGCCGAGCGCTGCAGCTGGGGCCAGGTCTGGGCCGCCTCGGCCGCGCCCAACCGCGAAGGCACGGCGCTCGCGCTGGCGGTGCAGCCGGTCGACGGCTGGCGCGAGCTGTGGGTGTTCAGAAAGGACGCGGGCGGCTGGGGCGTGCAGGTGCTGCCACCCTCCGCGCTGCAACCCGGCATCGGTTACGCCGAGTTCGCCGGCTGGGAGCCCGGCGGCCGGCGGATGCTGGTGGCGCGCGAGGCCCTGGCCGAGGGCAAGACCATCCGCCGCTTCGAGGTGGTGAAGGTGGCCACGCTGACGCCCGAACGCACCGCCTTCGACGCCGAAGCCCTGGGCCCGTTCAGCCGCTGGCCCGATGCGGCGTGGAAGCGGGCGTCGCTGGCGTTGCGGTGAGCGACAGTGGGCCACCTCCGCCCTATGATCGCCGCATGCTGATCGAAACTTTGGGCTCGGCCCGCGACATGGGCCGCCTCAACCAGATCCTGGGCGTGCTCATCCGCCACGGCTTTGGCGACAGCGTGCGCCGGCTCGGCCTGGCCGACCGGCTGGAGCGCGCCGGCCATGCGCTGCGCTGGGAGCACGCGGCCGACCTCGCAAAACTGGAGCCGCCGGTGCAGCTGCGCCTGGTGCTCGAAGAGCTGGGGCCCACCTTCGTCAAGCTCGGCCAGATCCTCGCCGGGCGCGCCGATCTGTTCGGCCCCGAGTACATCGCCGAGTTCGAGAAGCTGCACAGCAACGTGCCCGGCCTGCCGCTGGACGATCTGCGGCCGCAGCTGCGCGAAGACCTGGGCGGCGAGCCCGAGGCGGTGTTCGCGCGCTTCGACACCGAGCCGCTGGCGGCGGCCTCCATCGCGCAGGTGCACCGCGCGCAGCTGCACGACGGCACCGAGGTGGTGGTCAAGATCCGCCGCCCGGGCATCGACCGCACCATCGAGGCCGACCTGCGGCTGATGGGCCGCCTGGCCGCGCTGGCCGAGGCCGAGCTGCCCGCTCTCAAGCCCTACCGCCCGCAGCAGCTGGTGCGCGAGCTGGCGCAGTCGCTGCGCCGCGAACTGGACCTGGCCAGCGAGTGCCGCAACGCCGAGCGCATTGCCACCAACATGGCTGGCCTGCCCTGGATCGTGGTGCCCAGGGTGCACTGGGACTTCACCCGCTCGCGCGTGAACGTGCAGGACTTCGTCCAGGGCATCGCGGGCCACGAGCTGGCCCAGCTCGACGAGACCGGGCTG
Source organism: Hydrogenophaga pseudoflava (assembly GCF_004353865.1). Classification (NCBI taxonomy): domain Bacteria; kingdom Pseudomonadati; phylum Pseudomonadota; class Betaproteobacteria; order Burkholderiales; family Comamonadaceae; genus Hydrogenophaga; species Hydrogenophaga pseudoflava. Next base: position 84,830 of record NZ_CP037867.1, on the reverse strand, counting down.
GACCGCACCCTGCTGGCGCGCCGCGGCGCCCAGGCGGTGCTCAAGCAGATCGTGCAGGACGGCCTGTTCCACGCCGACCCGCACCCGGGCAACGTGTTCTACCTGCCCGACAACCGCATCGCCTTCATCGACTTCGGCATGGTCGGCCGCCTCTCGGCGCGCCGCCGCGAGGAGCTGCTGCAGCTGCTGATGGGCCTGGTCGAGCGCGACCCGCGCACGGTGGCCGACGTGCTGCTGGACTGGGCGGGTGACGCGCACACCGCCAACCTGTCCTCGCTGGAAACCGAGATCGAGACCTTCGTCGACCAGTACCACGGCGCGCCGCTGGCCGAGCTCAACCTCGGCCAGATGCTGGGCGACGTGACGGGCATCCTGCGCGGCCACCAGCTGGGCCTGCCGTCCGACCTGGCGCTGCTGATCAAGGCCTTCATCACGCTCGAAGGCATGGGCCGCGGGCTGGACCCGGACTTCCACATGACCAGCGAGGCGCTGCCCCTGCTCAAGCAGGTGGTGCGCGCGCGCTACCAGCCCAAGGCCATGGCCACGCGGGCCTGGAAGACGCTGCGCCGGGTGCTCTCGGTGGCCGAGCAGCTGCCCGACGACGTCACGCGGCTGCTGCGCAATGCGCGCCGCGGCAAGGTGCATGTGGGCATCGACATCGCCCACCTCAAGCGGGTGGGCGACCAGATCGACCGCGCCGCCAACCGGCTGGCGATGGCGCTGATCATTGCCGCGCTCATCGTCGGCTCCTCGATCGTGATGACGGTGCAGGGTGGCCCGACCCTGTTCGGCTTGCCGGCGTTCGGCTTCATCGGCTTTGCCAGCGCGTTTGCCGGCGGCCTGTGGCTGGTGCGCGCCATCTGGCGCAGCAGCCACGGCAAGGACCTGGGCGACGACTGAGCGCCACCCGGTGCGCCAGGGTCCGGCGCACCAAGTCTGTTCACCGCCGGGCCGAAGCGCCCTGTTTCTGACGCGCTTTGGTGCGCCGGGCGCGTTCAAAGGCCCCGCCAACCCTGGCACGCTCCATGCATTGGGGGGTATCAGCATGGATGAGCGGTCTGTGACCGGTGGTTGCAGCGGCTCGTGCGTAGGTCCACTAGGGTTCCGTCTGCGGCAACGCAGGGTCTGGTCCGAGAGTGGGCCGGCCTCATCGCAGGCTCCACGGAGGGACAAAAGCCCGGGAGAACGACATCAGATCGTCTCTCCTGCGCCCGTCCCTCACCCCATGGAGCTTCACATGAAACTGGCTGGTCTCTTCTCCTCTCCCGCAGCGTCCACCCCTTCGTCGTCCCTGCTCGGCCGGCTGTTCAAGCCCGCGCTGGGCGTGGCGCTGTCGCTGGCCACGGCCGCCGCGATGGCCGCGCCCACCAACATGAAGATCGCCACCGTGGTGTGGATCGGCTACGGCCCGTTCTACTTGGCCGAGTCGCTGGACCTGTTCAAGAAGTACAACCTCAAGGTCTCGCTGCAGGTCTTCACCGACCCGGCGCTGATCCCGCCCGCCATCGCCTCGGGCGCGGTGGACGGCGGCATGCTGACCTACGACCAGGTGGTCGGCCAGGTGGCGGCCGGCAAGGCCATGAAGGTGGTCATGCCCATTGATTACTCCAACGGCGGCGACGCCATCGTGGCCGACGCGTCCATCCAGTCGGTCAAGGACTTCAAGGGCAAGAAGGTGGGCTACAACCCGCTCTCGCCGAGCGACTTCCTGCTGTCCTACGCGCTCAAGATCAACGGCCTGGGCGAGAAGGACATCAGCCCGGTCAGCGTGACGCCCGAAGCCGTGCCCGCCGCGATGGCCTCGGGCCAGCTGCCGATCGGCGTGACCTACGAGCCCAGCCTGTCGCAGGTGCTGGGCCAGGGCGGCGGCAAGAAGTTCAAGGTGGTGTTCTCGTCCAAGGATGCGCCTGGCCTGATCGCCGACGTGCTGGTGTTCGACGAGAAGGTCATCAAGGCCAAGCCGGCCGAGATCACCGGCCTCATCAAGGCCTACCTCGACGGCATGGCCTACATGAAGGCCAAGCCCGACGAGGCCGCCAAGATCATCGGCAAGTTCATGGGCGTCTCTGCCAAGGAAGCCAAGGAACAGATGAGCGGCGTCTACAACATCCCGCTGGCCGAGATGCCCAAGGCCTTCCTGCCGGCCAAGGAAACCACCTCCTACTACGCCAGCGGTGAAGTCATCGGCCAGCTGCTCAAGGCCAAGGGCCAGATCAGCGCCATCCCGGCCACCGAGGCCACCTTCGACGCTTCGCTGGTCAAGGCGCTGGTCAAGTAAGCGGGGTGCGCGCCATGCCCGCCCTGTTCCGGCACGCCGACGGCGCGCTGCCCAACACGCTCGCCCTTGCGGTGACCGTGCTGGGCTGGCCGGCCGGCATCTGGATGCTCGGCCAGAGCGCCTGGTGGCTGAACGCCGCCGGTGTGCTGCTGGTTGTGCTCACCCTCACCTGGTCGGCCTACTTCATCCACGAGTTCGCCCACCAGGCCATCTTCCGCACGCCGCAGGCCAACCAGCGCTGGGGTGTGGCCATGAGCTGGATCAACGGCAGCGCCTACGCCAGCTTCGACGACCTGCGCCGCAAGCACATGCGCCACCACGTCGAGCGCGCCGACGTCATCACCTTCGACCACCAGGCCTTCCTGCGCGCACACCCCTTGGTGCAGCGCGGGGTGCTGGCGCTGGAGTGGCTGCACATCCCGGCGGTGGAGTTCGTGATGCGCGGCTTCGTCATCGCCCTGCCCTTCATGGACGAGCGCAAGAAGGCGGCGCGCGGTCGCATCCTCGGCGTGGCCGTCGTGCGGCTCTCGGCCTGGGCGCTGCTCGGATGGTGGTCGCTCAAGGCGCTGGCGCTGTACGCACTGGCCTATCTGCTGTTCGTGCACCTGCTGCGGTTTGCCGACTGCTTCCAGCACACCTACGACGCCTACCCCATCCTGGACGACAAGCCGATCCCGCAGGACAAGGTGCGCGACCGCGCCTACGAGCAGGCCAACACCTACAGCGACGTGGTGGGGCTGGACGCGAAGTGGCTCAACCTGGTGTGGCTGAACTTCGGCTTCCACAACGCGCACCACGAACGTCCCGTCGCGCCCTGGTACCAGCTGCCCGCGCTGCACCGCCAGCTGTATGCCGACAAGAGCCCGCAGGTGGTGACCGTGGGCGAGCTGCTGCGCGCCTACCACCGCCACCGCGTCACGCGCGTGCTGGCCAAGGACTACGGCCAGGTGCTGCCACCCGGCACCCCGCACCGCGCCGACGGCTTCATCGGTGCCGTGGGCGTGTCCTTCCTCACCGCGGTATGACCGTCCGCTACGGCCTGGAGGACCGCACCGTGTTGCTCACCGGCGCGGCCGGGGGCATCGGTCGGGCGCTGGCGCGCGCGTTCGCGGCGCAGGGCGCGCGGCTGTTGCTGGTGGACCGTGAGGCGGCGGCGCTGGATGCACTGGTCGAGTCCCTGCACAGCCACCGGGTGCACAGCGCCGTGTGCGAACTCGGCAGCGACGCCGCGGTGGCCGACGTCGCCGCCCAGGTGGGCGACCGGTTCGGCCGGCTGGACGTGCTGGTCCACAACGCCGGCACCGAATACCCGACACCCGTCGACGACGCGTCCGAGGGTGCCACCGCGCGCTGGGCCGCGCTGCTGGACAACAACGTCAGCGGCATGTGGCGCCTCACGCGCTCGCTGGCGCTGGAGCTCGGGCCGCGCGGCATCCGCGTCAACGCGGTCAGCCCCGGCTGGGTGCGCACCGCCGCGGCGATGCGTTCGCTCGCCGCCATGGCGCAGGAGCAGGGCAAGAGCGAGGCCGAGGTCGAGCGCGAGATCCTGTCGCGCCAGGCCGTTCCGGTCATGCTCACGCCCGAGGACCTGGCCGACACCTTCCTCTTCCTGGCCAGCGACGGTGCGGCCGTGCTCACGGGGCAGTGCCTGTGCCCCAGCCACGGCGAGGTGATGCTGTGACGGTCTCGACGCTCCCCACGATGTCGTTGCAAGGCCGCACGGCCCTGGTCACCGGTGCGGTCACCGGCATCGGCCGCGCCTGCGCACTGCGCCTGGCGCAGGCGGGTGCGTTCGTGTGGGTCAACCACCTCGGGCAGGCGGACGCGGCCGACGCCGTGGACGTGCTGGTGAACAACGCCGGCATCATTCAGGAGAAGCCCTTTCTGGAGACCACCGAGGCCGACTGGGACCGGATGCTGGCGGTGGACCTCAAGGCCGTGTTCCTGGTCTGCCGCGCGGTCATCCCCGGCATGCTCGCGCGCGGCGGTGGCGCCATCGTCAACATCGCGTCCGACCTCGGCATCCTCGGCCGCGCCCGGCCCGGTGGCCATCGCCATGGTCTCGCTCGAACACATGAGCGCCGAGTGGGTGGAGAAAGAGCTGGCATCCCGCAGCACCGGCTCGGTGCACCGGAGGAGATCGCCGACAGCGTGCTCTTCCTCGCCAGCGACCTCTCGCGCTTCTACACCGGGCAGGTGCTGGGCCCCAACGGCGGCTCGGCGACGCCCTGAACCCTCCCCCATGACCCTGCTGCCCGCCCACCCCACCGACCGCGTTGCCACCGCCGTGCTGCTGTTCTCGGCCACGCTCTGGGGCCTGACCTGGATGCCGCTCAAAGGCTTCATCGCGCAGGGCCTGCCCGGCCCGCTGGTCTCGCTGCTCACCTACGGCTCGGTGGGGCTGCTGGCGCTGGTCGTGCTCTGGCGCGACCGCGCCGCCTGGCGCGCCCAGTGGGGCCTGGTGCTCGCGCTCACGCTGGTCGGCGGCTGGGCCAACACCTCGTTCGTGAACGCGGTGATGCTGGGCGACGTGGCGCGGGTGATGTTCCTGTTCTACCTCTCGCCCGTGTGGTCCGTGCTCGGTGGCCGGCTGTTCCTCAAGGAGCGCATCCCGCCCGCGCGCTGGGCCGCCGTGGCGGGCGCCATCGTCGGGCTGTGGCTGGTGCTGGGCGGGCCAGGCCTGGGCGGTGAGGCGCTGGCCTTCACCTGGGTCGACGCGCTCTCGCTGTCGGCCGGCTTTGCCTTCGCCGCCAACAACGTGATCGCGCGCGCCGCGCACCGCGTGCCGCTGCGCACCAAGACCTTCGCCGTCTTCGTCGGCTGCGGCCTGCTGTCCGCCATCGCCACCGGCCTCACCGGGCGCGAGCTGCCCGCCGTCGGTGCGTGGCTGTGGCTCGCGCTGCTGGCCTACGGCTTCGGCTGGATGCTGCTGGCCACCGTGACCTGGCAGTACGGCGTGAGCCACCTGGAAAGCAGCCGCGCCGGCGTCATCCTGCTGGCGGAACTGCTGGTCTCGGTCGGCACGGCCATTGCATTCGGTGGCGAGAGCCTCAGCCCCATGGGCTGGGCCGGCGGCGCACTGATCACCTGTGCGGCGCTGGCCGAAGCCCTGTTGCCACCTGCCGACCAGACCATGAACGAGACAAGCACCTCCACCCCCGTCGCCGCCACCGGCCCCCGCACACCATGAACACCACCACCCTCTGGATGAACCAGCTCTCCTGGGTCGACTACCAGCGGCGCATCCGCACCGGGCACCCGCCCGTGCTGCTGCCGGTGGGCGCCCTCGAACAGCACGGCCCGCACCTGCCCCTGGGCACCGACGCCCTGCTGGCCGGCGCGGTCGCCGCCGACGCCGCCACCCTCATCGGCCAGGTGCGCGACGCGGTGCGCGAGTTCGCGCGCCACGGCGTCGACAAGCTCGTCATCGTCAACGGCCACTACGAGAACCAGTGGTTCCTGATCGAGGGCATCGACCTCGGCCTGCGCGACGCCAAAGCGGCCGACCCGGCCTGTGCGCTGCAGGTGATGCGGCTGGAGTACTGGGACTTCATGACGCCCGAGACCCTGGGCCACGTGTTCCCCGAGGGCTTCCCCGGCTTTGCGCTGGAACACGCGGCCGTGCTGGAGACGTCCATGATGCTGCACCACCACCCCAGCCTGGTGCGCATGGACCTGCTGCCCGACGACGGCCCGGCCGACTTCCCGCCCTACGACATGTATCCCAGCCGCACCGACTGGGTGCCGCCCTCGGGCGTGCTGTCGTCCGCGAAGGGCTCCGATGCCACCAAGGGAAAGCTGCTCGCCGATGAAGTGGCACGCCGCATGGCCGAGGCCATCACCACCGGATTCACCCGCCCATGAACAGCCTTGCCGACCTCGACCCCGCCACCACCGCGCTGATCGTCATCGACATGCAGCGCGACTTCTGCAGCCCCGGCGGCTATGCCGACCAGGCCGGGCTGGACATCGCGCGCATGCAGGCCGTGGTGGGCCAGGTGAAGGCGCTGCTGATGGCCGCGCGCGGCGCCGGCCTGCACGTCTTCCACACGCGCGAAGGCCACCTGCCCGACCTCTCGGACTGCCCGCCGGCCAAGCTCGCGCGCAGCGTGGTGGCCGGGGCGCGCATCGGCGGCCCCGGGCCGCTGGGCCGGTTGCTGGTGCGCGGCGAACAGGGCCACGACTTCGTGCCCGAGCTGCGCCCGCTGGCCTGCGAACACGTGATCGACAAGCCCGGCTACGGCGCCTTCCACAAGACCACGCTGGGCGCGCTGCTGGGCGCCTTCGGCATCCGCCGCCTGCTGCTGTGCGGCGTCACCACCGAGGTGTGCGTGCACTCCACGCTGCGCGAAGCCATCGACCGCGGCTTCGTCTGCACCACCGTGGGCGACGCCACCGCCGCCAGCCAGCCCGAGCTGCAGGCACCGGCCCTGGCCATGATCGGTGTCGAGGGCGGCATCTTCGGCGGCGTGTGCAGCACGGCCGAGGCCGTGGCCGCGCTCAACGCGCTGCCGCGCGCGAACCGGGAGGCGGCATGAGCTTCTGGGTGAACCTGCCCGCGCCCGACGAACCCGTGCCCGCCGCCTACCGCGGCGTCTGGCAACGCACCCTGCTGGAAACGCCGGAGGGCCGCGACACGACCACGCAGGTGCACTGGCTGCAGACCGAGGGCTGGCACGCCGACCTGCGCGTGCCCGCGGGCATCGACCCAGCGACGTCCGCCGGCCGCGCGTTGCTGCAGGGCTTCTGCGGCCTCACGCGCATCACGCATGGTGTGAATGGCCAGCCCGACATCTGCACCTGGCACCGCCACTGGGACGTGCAGCCCCCACGCAGCACGCCCGATGCCGGCTACATGGTGTTCGAGACCAGCGAGCGCGTGATCGAGACCGGCGTGCACGGCCGCTACCTGGAGGTGTGGGAACGGCTGCCCGGCTCCACCGGCCCCTACGCCGCGTTGGCCGAGCTGGACGCCCAGGGCCAGCCCACCGGCGCGATGCGCTTCGTGGCCGGGCGTTACGCCCTCACCGTGCGCCCGCGCCGCGCCACCTGGCCGGCCGACCTGCGGCCCGACGAAACCCTGGCCGAACTGGTGCAGCGCCACCCGGCCGAGGCCGGTGCCTTGCTCGACTTCGAGCTGGTGTTCAGCGAGACGCCGGCCTAGACTGGCCGCCACCACCACAGGCCCACCATGCTCCCCACCCTCGACGGCGACTGGTTTGAATTCCGTTCCTTCGGCGACGGCCTCACGCTGATCACCGAGCCCCACGTCGTGCCGCTGCTCCGCTGCAACATCTGGCACATCCGTGGGCGAGACCTTGACCTGGTGGTCGACACTGGCCTGGGCGTGAGCAGCCTCTACCAGGCCTCGCGCCACCTGTTCGGCCAGCGCGTGGCGGCGCTGGCCACGCACGTGCACCTGGACCATGTCGGCGGCCACCACGAGTTCGCCGAGTGCTGGTGCCACCGGCTCGAAGCGCCCGGCCTGCGCGGTGCCGACCCGGCCTACACGCTGGGCGACATCGACCTCGCCCACCTGGACTTTGCGGCGCCCGGTTACGAGACCGGCGGCGCCGCCCTCACCGCGCTGCCCGCGCCCGACTACGACCTCTCGGCCTGGGAGATCCGGCAGGCCACCGTCACGCGCGAGCTGGAAGACGGCGACGTCATCGACCTGGGCAACCGCCACTTCGAGGTGCTGCACCTGCCCGGCCACTCGCCCGGCAGCATCGGCCTGTGGGAGGCGGCCACCGGCACGCTGTTTTCCGGCGATGCGGTCTACGACGGCCCGCTGCTCGACGCCCTGCCGCACTCCGACCGCGCGGCCTACGCGCGCACCATGGAACGCCTGCTCGGCCTGCCGGTGAACGTGGTGCACGCCGGCCACGACCCGAGCTTCGGGCGCGATCGGCTCAAGGAACTGGTGCGGGCCTACCTGGACCGCCCGCCCGGGTCATAGCAGCACCCACATGGCACAGACACCCGAAAGCGCCGACACTGCGGGCATGAACGCAGCTCCTGCCGACCGGTCGACCGCACCCACACCCGCCGTGGACCCGCTGTTCCTCGCCACGCCAGGCATCACCACCTACGACGGCGACATCGCCCTGACCAACGCCTCCGGCTTCTTCTTCCAGCGCGACGACCGTCTGTTCCTTGTGACCAGCCGCCATGTGCTGATCGACGAACCCAGCAACCACCACCCCAGCCGGCTGGCGATCACGCTGCACCTGGACGCCCAGAACCTCTCGCGCTGCACCGAGTTTTCCATGCTGCTGTACGCAAACGGGACGGCCGTCTGGCGCCAGGGCACCGACGGCGGTGGCGAGATCGACGTGGGCGTGCTGGAGATTGACCGGGAGGCCTTGCCCGAAGGGGCCATCGTCTTCGCCTTCACGCCGGAGCACCTGCCCGGCGACTTCGACAGCGTGCCCATCGATGCGGCCCTGTGCATCGCCGGCTTCCCGCTGGGCTTCCGCGACACCGTGTACCAGCTGCCGGTGCTGCGCCACGCCGCGATCGCCTCACCGTTTGGTGTGCGCTTCCAGGGCCGGGGCTTCTTTCTCACCGACGCGCGCACCCACCGCGGCACCAGCGGGGCGCCGGTGGTGACGCGCCACCACGGCATGACACGCGACGGCGCACCACTGCCCTGGCAGCTGCTGGGCGTGCACTCGGCGCGCATGGACATGGGCAACCGCGACCGTGTGCAGGACGAATCCCTGGGACTGAACTGCGCCTGGTACGCCGACATCCTGCTCACGCTGACGGCGTGAGCGCGGCGCCAGCGGCGCGCCGGCTTCAGGACCGCGCTTCCGTCGGCGGCGGCGTGACCACCACCTGCCCGTCCTTCACCGGCAGCGTGGCGCCGGGTTCAAAGGATGTGCGCGTCTTGCCCTCCTGGCCGTTGAGGCGGTAGGTCACGTCGTAACCCACCAGCCGCTGCGACTTCTGCTGCACCGTCTTGCAGCGCTGCTCCGTGGTCGTGACCACGTCGTTTTCCTGCAGATTTTTTTGCACCCGGTTACCGGCGTAGCCCCCGGCCACCGCGCCCGCCACCGTGGCCACCTTCTTGCCGTTGCCACCACCGATCTGGTTGCCCAGCAGGCCGCCCGCCACACCGCCGATCACCGTGCCGGCGATGCGGTGCTCGTCCTTCACCGGCGCCTGCCGGCGCACCGCCACGTTCTCGCAGCGCACCTGCGGCGTCGACACGGTCTGCAGCACCTGCTTCACGGCCACCACCTCGGCCACCTCGGGTTGCGCCAGCTTCTGGTACCCGGTGACCGCACCGGCCCCCAGCACCACAGTGGCGATGCCACCCAAGGCCATGCCCTTCATCAACGACTTGTCCATTGTTCTGTTCCTTTCAGGGCGCGCAGTCTGGCGCCGCCCGCCCGCCAGGGCGTGACAAACGGTGTCAATCGCACACCACTGTTCACACCCGCACCGCGTTCAGGGCAGCGCAATCGCGCCCTTGGTCACGTAGCGCTTGAAGTCGGTCAGCGGCATGGCCGCAGCCCCGTGGGTTTCGCCTTCCACCCAGCTCAGGGTGGCTTCGAGCCTGGTGGTTTCGATCTCCACCGGACCCTTCGGGATGCGCATCAGCGCGCCGTCGCCCGGTCGGAACTCCACCTTGCCCACGATGTATCCAGTCTGTTGTGTCATGAGGCACTCCTTTCGGTTGTGGTTCATTCTGTTGACCCAGCCGCCACCCCGGCATCGGTGAAGGCGCAGTCTGGCGGTAGGACGGGTCCTACACGCCGCAACCCTGCTAGCCTGTGCCATGCCCTCCACATCCACACTCCTCCTTGAGCGCGAAGCCGGCGTCCTCACGCTCACGCTCAACCGCCCCGACAAGCTCAACGCCATTCACAACGAAATGGCCGAGTCCCTGCTCGACGCGCTCAACACGGCGGCCAACGACCCCGCGGTGCGCGCCATCCGCCTGCGCGGCAACGGCCGCGCCTTCTGTGCCGGCCGCGACGTCAGCGCTGCGCCCACCGACAAAGACCTGGAACTCGTGCAGGCCGTCTCGCGCGCCATCGTCGCGCACCGCTGCCCGGTGATTGCCGCCGTGCACGGCTGGACGGTCGGCGCGGGCTTCGAATGGACGATGAACGCCGACATCGTCTTCGCCGCCGACAGCGCGAAGTTCAAGCTGCCCGAAGCCTCGCTCGGCGTCTTCGTCACCGGTGGCCTGGTGGCCACCCTGCCCGCCGCCATCGGCCCCATGCGCGCCAAGGCGCTGACCCTGCTGGGCGAACCGTTCGACGCCGCGCAGGCGCTGGCCTGGGGCCTGGTCTACCGCTGCGTGCCGGCGGACGAACTTGATGCGGTGTCGCTGGCCGCAGCGCGGCGGATTGCGGACCTGACCCCCGAGGTGGCCCGCGAGTTCAAGCGTGTGCTCAACCAGATCGGGCTGGAGCGCTTCGAGCGCGCGGTGGTCGAGGAAACGGCCGTCCAGCGCCGGCTGGGCCAGGGCGACGCCGGAGCCTGATTCAGCCCGCCGGCGGGCGCTGCTTCTTCGCGATGCGGTCCCAGTCGCGCAGCGTCTGCAGCAGCCGGTTCTTGGCGTCGGTGTGGCTCTGGCCGAAGGTCTCGGCCATCTGCCGGCGCAGCGCCTCGTCCGGCGGTGGCGCGCCCAGCGCCTTGAGCCGGTCGATCACCAGCATCAGCACCTGAAAGCTGCCCGAGTCCACCGCCATCGTCAGCGGCGTCTGCCCGTCGGCCGCCGCGTCGAGCACGTCGGCGCCGTGCTCGATCATGAACTTGACCACCCCCGCCTTGCCGCCCGCACAGGCCCAGTGCAGCGGCACCAGCCCGCCCTCCAGCCGCGCGTTGAAGTCGGCGCCGGGCGCGAGATGCTCCGCGGCCAGGGGCCAGCCGGAGGCTTTGATCATTTGCTGGAGTTGCCAGGGGGTCATGGGTGGACGTAGGTGGGATGGGAGGCTGCGAGGGTATGCGATGCGAGGGGGATTCGGTATCGGGCGTGAAAGCCTGCCGTGTTGGCTGCTCAGACCTGCGACTCGTCGCTAGACTGCGGTTTTTCCTGGTTTGCCGTTTCTGTTGAGCCTGTTATGCATCCAAACGGAGTGGGCAGGATTGATTTCAGAGTATTTTTAAATGCCGTCGTGTGGTTTTTTTTAAGACAGCAGATACGATATTCGGTGCTTTTGGGTTTAAATCAAAGTTGGCTCTTATTAACAACATAAGCTGAAAATATGCCTGCCGCTCCAAGTTTTTTTGACTTAGCCACCCCAAGAGATATGCTGGAAAAAGCAAAAAGGGAGCTGGTGAGAATAGAGGGGGAGATGCACATCGATAATGTCTATAACTTTTATGTTACGGCATATCACATTCAGGATTACGTGCGGAAAGCAGATCCTTCAAGAATTGCGGAATTAGAAAGATTTCTGGCGCAACAGGATTTGAAAGATTGTCGGGACCTTTGTGACAAAGGAAAACATTTGAAGCTGACAAAAAAGGGGCGTCCAGATCCGCAGGCTATCGTCTACGATAATGTACTGAGTGGAAATACCCCGCTTGGCTCAATGAAGTTTGATGGAGGTCTGGAATGGGTGCTAATTACAGCTGACGGTCGATATGTTGATGTAATCAGCCTTGCCTTGAGCATCATTAATCATTGGGACAAGTTCCTGAGCTTGGATGAAAAAAACGCGGGGGAGAAAGAATGAAATTGGTGAAAACCTTTTTGATGGTCATGATGGCCTTTTTTGTTTCGGCGTGCGATAGTAGGCTGAAATTATTTAGCGATAATCTCTCGTTCAGTGTTGGAGGAATACAGTTAGGTGTTTCAAAAGAATCCCTAAAAAGCCCTGTCGAACTGATAGGGTGTACGGCGGAGACGACCGACAAGGCAAAATGCTATGTCGGCGATGCAAATGTTAGATATGATTTTTTTGGGGCCAATGCTCATTTTATTGAAGTCAAATTGCATGCGCCCTACAAGAGCATTGAAGAAATATACATTGCCATAAAAGGTAGGGCTATCACAAAGGGTGAAATAGAGGAAAAATGGAACCTCAAAGGGAGATGTCTTGATAGGCATGAGATAGATGCGTCTCAGAAATTCGACACAGAGACGAGCGGATATTTCCTCAGGGCCCTCGATGAATTCAACCTGCTACCTTCGGGTGGTGGCGACTTCATCTGTCTCTCAGACAAGAATGAGTTTTTTAAATACAGTCAGTACACCGGAAAAACAGAGGGTAGCATCGATATCTACTACTTGAAGGATGTATTTGCAACAAATTATCGTTACGTATTTCAATCTAAACGGGCATTAGAGAAGTCAAATGAGGAGGTGGCAAAAGTATTTGCCAAGCCAGTAATCCAAATCCCAAAGAATGAATGTGGTGAAAAGTATGCCCCCAATAGTCAGGCGCATGGACAGTCCATGGAAAAACTTGCGATTGATGCAGGCTACGAAAATGGGGTAGACAGATACTTCTTGGCTTTTGTTAGTGAACTCTGCACGGGTGCAGCAGAAGATGCTATGCAGTATGTGAGCAATGCACAAATACCTATTAAATCTGCTCAATTTGTTGCTCGATACTTTGGGATTCAAATTGAATTTGAGGAGCCTTCTGCGCAGTCAAGGCTAATTGAGAAAACAAGACAGGATCTGGCTAATTTGGGGGCTTGTCAAGCCTGTGCTGGGAATGCTGCAATGTATGGTGTCATGAGGCCAAATTCTGAATGCGGGAGTTTGGTGAAGAGTGCGCTGAATGGGGATATGGATGCAGTCCGTAAAATTGATAAATTTCCGGCAATCTGCGAATGGAAATTCTAGGCTAAGCTATTGCTGTTGCTTCAATCGGGTGATTTAATTCAATACGTATGGGCTTCTCCTCAATGGCAATTGATTGACCGATTTGGGCTTGGTGGGTAAAGCACCAGTAGTTGGATATCCGGCATCTGTAATAGGGTGGTGAATATCTCTTGTCGAAATGGAGCCTGCATCCCCGCATTCCCACACGCCGCAAGCGGCGCTTCAAGGGCGGAGTAGTGATCGGCATAGCGCGGTGCGAGTGGAGCCTGGTCGGCCAGGATGGTCAATCAAGCACGTCACAAAGTTAGATGTGGGAAGGAATCGGGCCTGCATGGCGAAGCTTTGGCGGTTTTGCTTTTGTTTGGGTTGACCGACCCATCAAATGGCGCGTGCTCTCGCAGAGTGGAGTGGCAGATGCAGACGCGCGCCAACCGTGGGCCATGGCGCAGGGAGCCTAAAGGTCGAGTGCGGCTTTTTTTAGTTGCTGCTCGGGGCGTTTCGGTGGGTGCGAGACCGAGTGGCTCCCAGGAGAGGTGAACACCATCGTTGAAGTGCGTTGCACAAAAAAGAAGAGAACTGCTCAGGTGCCATGCCGGTGTAGGCCCGCTTAGTACAAACGTAGTTCGCGCCTGGCCAAACGCCCGGCTGTTCATCCTGTCCGGGACCGCCATCGGGCTCGGTGTGGCCTCCGTCCTGGCACCAAACCTGCTAAAGGAAAAGCACAGAGAGGCGAGTGCACCAAAACAGTGACTCGCAGCCTTGAATGACCGCTAGGGTTCCGGGTGCCGACAGGCACTGACTGGTCCGAGAGCGGTCGGCCACGATCGTGTGGCTCCACGGAGGGACAAAAGCCCGGGAGAAGCTGGCATGCCGCTGATGCGGTTGCGCGAGCCTCTCTGGCCGTCGTCCCCCCGAACAGGAGCCCGCGCATGTCCACGTCTCCCCCTTCGCTGCCGTTGCTGGTGCCGCCATCGGCCACGGCGTCTGCGGTGCCCGCGCCGCCGCTCGCGCGCCGCCCGCTGTCCTCGCTCTGGACGGTGCGCGCGCCCATCAACCGCCGCGCCTACTGGGTGCTCGCGCTCTCCGGCCTCGTGCTGCCGCTGCTGGCCTGGGCCGCGCTGGCCGCCTGGGGCGGGCTGGACCCGACCTTCATGCCCTCGCCCGGGGCGGTGATGGGGAAGTTCTGGACCTGGCTGACCGAGAACGACCTGCTCACCGACATGGCGATCAGCACCTACCGCGTGGTCGCCGGCTTCGTGCTCTCGGCCGTGTTCGCGCTGCCGCTGGGCCTGTTCATCGGTTCGTTCCGCTCGGTGCAGGCGCTGCTGGAGCCGCTGACCGACTTCATCCGCTACATGCCGGCGGTGGCCTTCATTCCGCTGGTGATGCTGTGGGTGGGCATCGACGAGGGCTCCAAGATCGCCATCATCTTCATCGGCACCTTTTTCCAGATGGTGCTGATGGTGGCCGAGGACGTGCGGCGCGTGCCGGCCGCACAGGTCGAGGCCGCGCAGACCATGGGCGCCAACCGCGCCGAGCTGATCGAAAAAGTCATCCTGCCCAGCGCCAAGCCCGCGCTGCTGGACACGCTGCGCATCACCATGGGCTGGGCCTGGACCTACCTGGTGGTGGCCGAGCTGGTGGCGGCCAACTCGGGTCTGGGCTACGCCATCCTGCGCGCCCAGCGCTTCCTGCAGACCGACACCATCTTCGCGGGAATCATCGTCATCGGCCTCATCGGCCTGGCCACGGACCAGCTGTTCCGCCTCGCGCACCGCAAGGCCTTTCCCTGGCTCTACCTGAAAGGCTGACCGCCATGCGCTTTCCCGCCTTCAATCCCTTGGTCCCCAAGATCCAGATCCGCGACCTGCACAAGCGCTTCGACGGCGCGCCGCTGAACGCGCTGGAGCACATCAACCTCGACATCGCGCACAACGAGTTCGTCACCTTTGTCGGCGCCTCGGGCTGCGGCAAGAGCACGCTGCTGCGCACCATCGGCGGGCTGGAGACGCACACCAGCGGCGAGCTGCTGGTGGACGGCCGGCCCGTCACCGGCCCCGACATCGACCGCGCGATGGTGTTCCAGCACTACAGCCTCTACCCCTGGATGTCGGTGATGGAGAACATCAAGTTCTGCCGCCAGCTGTCCGCGCACCGCAAGGACCTCACGTCCGCTCAGGTCGAAGCCGCCTCGGGCCGCGCCGACGCGCTGCTGCGCCTGATGGGCCTGCAGGCCTCGGCCAACGCCTGGCCCAACCAGCTTTCGGGCGGCATGCAGCAGCGCGTGGCGATTGCGCGCGCGCTGATGGGCCGCCCCGGCATCCTGCTGATGGACGAACCCTTCGGTGCGCTGGACGCGCAGACGCGCGAGGTGATGCACGACCTGATCCGCCACGTGCACCGGCTGGAGCGCGCCACCATCGTCTTCGTCACGCACGACGTGGAAGAGGCGATCTACCTGGGCGGCCGCGTGGTGCTGATGGCGCCGCGCCCGGGCCGCATCGACACCGTGTACGACGTGCCCTTCGGCGACCAGCGCGACCAGGACCTCAAGCACGCGCCCGAGTTCCTGCGGCTCAAGCGCGAGATCCTCGAGCGCATCCGCGAGACCTCGGGCATGAAGACCGACCTCGAACAACTGCAGCGCCTCAGTGGCCTGACCGCGGAGACCGTATGACACCCACCCCCACCTACCCCCTGCCCGAGACGCTCACCGACCCGCTGAGCGTGATCCCCTCCAACCCGCCGGCCGCCATGCCGGTGGACGCACCCGCACTGTGGCAGCGCTTTCCGCAAGCCGCGCTGGCGGGCGTGCACACCGGCCACGCGATGTGGAGCGAGGTCATGCCCGGCGGCAGCCACTGGAGCTGGCGCATGCCGCGCGGCAGTGCGATCCGCTTCGTGGCGCTGGAAGCCGGCGCCAACGTGAGCGTGGTCATGTACTCCGCGCTGGAAAAGCTGGAGCGCTACAACATGCCCGACAGCCTCAAGGCGCAGCACACCGCGCACTACGGCAAGGGCCATGTGCTGATGAGCGACATGGGTCGCAGCATGGCCAGCGTCACGGCCGACAGCCTGGGCTGGCACGACCCGCTGGGCGCGCTGCTCGACAACGAGCTGATGACCGCGAAGTACGGCGCGCTGCCCTACGAAAAGGCGCGCAACGCCATGCACCGCTCGGGCAAGGACGGGCTGCTGATCGAGATTGGCAAGTACGGCCTGACCAAGCGCGACCTGGTGGCGCCGGTCAATCTCTTTTCAAAGGTCAGCGTGGACGAACAGGGCCGCTTCCATTTCGCAAAGGACCACAGCCGCGCGGGCGACTTCGTCGAACTGCGCTTCGACATGGACGTGATCGTCGCGGTCTCCAGCGCGCCGCACCCGCTGGACCCGTCCACCGAGTGGTCACCGAAGAAGGTCGGTCTGCTGGCCTGGCGCTGCGGCGCCGCGCCGGCCAACGACGCCTGCCGCGCCTTCCGCCCCGAGAACGCGCGTGCTCTCCACAACTCGGATGTTCTGTACCTGTGAGCCAGGGAGATTCAACGATGAATGCCATCACCGCCACCGACATCCGCATCCAGGAAAGCGCGCTCGACCCGGCAGCCGCCGTGATGAACCAGCGCCACCCCGCGGGCGAGCCCATCCTGTTCGCCGTCAACCAGGGCCAGACCCTGCGCATCGTCGACCTGGAAGGCAACCAGGCCGCCGACGTGATCTTCTACAACCGCGACGACCTGGCCGAGCACTACAGCGCGACCGACACCATGCTGCACCAGGGCGGCATCTACCTCACCACCGGCTCGGTGATCCGCAGCAACGACGCGCGGCCCATGCTCACCATCGTGGCCGACACCTGCGGCCGGCACGACACGCTCGGCGGCGCTTGCGCGGCCGAGAGCAATACCGTGCGCTACGCGCTGCAGAAGAAGTTCATGCACAGCTGCCGCGACAACTACCTCATCGCGCTGCAACGCGCCGACATCGGCCTGACCAAACGCGACCTGGTGCCCAACATCAACTTCTTCATGAACGTGCCCGTCACCGAAGGCGGCGACCTCAAGTTCGACGACGGCGTGTCCGGCCCGGGCAAATACGTGGAGATGCGCGCCGAGATGGACCTCTGGGTGCTCATCAGCAACTGCCCGCAGCTCAACAACCCCTGCAACGCCTACAACCCCACACCGATCCAGCTGATCGTGTGGGACCCGGCCTGACCCCCTTCCTTGCCAACGGCCAGCAGGACGGCCTGCTGCGCGACACCCCTCGGCAGGACGGCCTGCCACCGGAGAGCCCATGTTCCGCAAGGTCCTGATCGCCAACCGCGGCGCCATCGCCTGCCGCATCATCCGCACGCTCAAAGCCCTGGGCGTACAGAGCGTGGCCGTGTATTCCGAAGCCGACGCGCAGGCCCGCCACGTGCGTGAAGCCGACGAGGCCTACCTGCTCGGCCCCGCACCCGCGGCCGAGAGCTACCTCAAGGCCGAGCGCATCCTGCAGATCGCACGCGACTGCGGTGCCGAGGCCATCCACCCCGGCTACGGCTTCCTGTCGGAGAACCCGGGCTTCGCCCAGGCCTGCGAAGACGCGGGCATCGCCTTCATCGGCCCCACGCTGGCGCAGATGCGCGCCTTCGGCCTCAAGCACACGGCGCGCGACCTGGCCGAACAGCGCGGCGTGCCGCTGCTGCCCGGCACCGGCCTGCTGGCGGACGCGGCGCAGGCCCGCGCCGAGGCGCAACGCATTGGCTACCCGGTCATGCTCAAGAGCACGGCCGGCGGCGGCGGCATCGGCATGCGCCTGGTGTGGAGCGAAGACGAACTCAGCGACGCGTTTGCCTCGGTGCAGCGCCTGGCCAGCGCCAATTTCAAGGACGCCGGCCTCTTCCTGGAAAAGTACGTCGAGCAGGCGCGCCACATCGAGGTGCAGGTGTTCGGCGACGGCTCGGGCACGGTGCTCGCGCTGGGCGAGCGCGACTGTTCGGTGCAGCGCCGCAACCAGAAGGTGATCGAAGAGACGCCTGCGCCGGGCCTGACGGATGCGCAGCGTGCCGAGCTGCACGCCACCGCGGTGCGGCTGGCGCAGGCGGTGAACTACCGCTCGGCCGGCACGGTGGAGTTTGTGTACGACGCCGCCACCGGCCAGTTCTATTTCCTCGAAGTCAACACCCGTCTGCAGGTGGAACACGGCGTGACCGAGCAGGTCACCGGGGTTGATCTGGTTGCGTGGATGGTGCAGCTCGCCGCCGGCGATCTGCCGCCGTTGGCCACGCTGGCGCCCACGCCGCAGGGCGCGTCCATCCAGGTGCGGCTGTACGCCGAAGACCCGGCCAAGAATTTCCAGCCCAGCGCCGGTCTGCTGACCGAGGTGGTGTTTCCGCCAGACGCCCGCGTGGACGGCTGGGTCGAGCGCGGCACCGAGGTGCCCGCCTGGTACGACCCCATGCTGGCCAAGCTCATCGTCACCGCGCCCGACCGCGAGCAGGCGTTGCACAAGCTCGACGCCGCGCTGGCCGCCACGCGCCTGGCCGGCATCGAGACCAACCTGGGCTACCTGCGCCAGGTGGTGCGCGATCCGGTGTTCCGCGAAGGCCGGCAGGTCACGCGTTTTCTCAACAGCTTCCACTTCCGCCCCGCGACGGTGGAGGTGGTCGAGCCCGGCGTGCAGACCAGCGTGCAGGACTGGCCCGGCCGCCTGGGCCACTGGGACGTGGGCGTGCCGCCCAGCGGCCCCATGGACGCCTACGCCCACCGCATGGCCAACCGTCTGGTGGGCAACGCCGACGACGCGGCTGCGCTGGAGATCACGCTCTCGGGCCCCACGCTGCGCTTCAACGCCGACGCGGTGATCGCCGTGACCGGCGCACCGGTCAAGGTCATGCTCGACGGCCAATCGCTGCCCTTGTGGCAGAGCCACCGCGTGGCCGCGGGCAGCGTGCTCGCCATCGGCCGGGCCGAGGCCGGCGCGCGCCTGTGCCTGGCCGTGGGCGGCGGCTTCGACGTGCCGCTCTACCTGGGCAGCCGCAGCACCTTCACGCTCGGCCAGTTCGGCGGCCACGCCGGCCGCCACCTGCGCACCGGCGACGTGCTGCACCTGGCCGCGCCCGGCGCCGGCACCGCGGGTGTGAGCGCATCCCCCGCCACCGTGCCCGCCTTCACCCACCACTGGGACGTGGGCGTGCTCTACGGCCCACACGGCGCACCCGACTTCTTCACGCCCGATGACGTGGCCACCTTCTTCGCCACCGACTGGGAGGTGCACTACAACTCCAGCCGCACCGGCGTGCGCCTGATCGGCCCCAAGCCGCAGTGGGCGCGTGCGGACGGTGGCGAGGCAGGACTGCACCCCTCGAACATCCACGACAACGCCTACGCCATCGGCGCCATCGACTTCACCGGCGACATGCCGGTCATCCTCGGCCCCGACGGCCCCAGCCTCGGTGGTTTCGTCTGCCCGGCCGTGGTGGTGGACGCCGAACTCTGGAAGCTTGGCCAGCTGCGCCCCGGCGACACGGTGCGCTTCCACCGGCTCTCGCTCGATCAGGCGCTGGAGCGCAGCGCGATGGTCGAGGCCGCGTTGTCGTCACTCACGCAGCCCCTGCCCGCCACGCCGGCCGACGACGCGTCAGCCCACCCCACGCCCGTGGTCCACGAAGACCCCGCGCGCGAAGACGAGGCCGTGCCCGCCATGGTGGTGCGCCAGGCCGGCGACCGTTACCTGCTGGTCGAGTTCGGCCCGCTGGTGCTCGACATCGAACTGCGCCTGCGCGTGCACGTGCTCATGCAGGCGCTGCAGGCGCGCATGGCAGCGGGCACGCTGCCCGGCATCGTCGACATGACGCCCGGCATCCGTTCGCTGCAGCTGCACTTCGATCCCGCCAAAGTCTCGCGCGCCGAGTTGCTGAAGGTGCTGGTCGAGGCCGAGGCCGCGCTGCCCGCCGTCGACGACATGGAGGTGCCCAGCCGCATCGTGCACCTGCCGCTGAGCTGGGACGACCCGCAGACGAAACTGGCCATCGAGAAGTACATGCAGTCGGTGCGGCCCGACGCGCCCTGGTGCCCGAGCAACATCGAGTTCATCCGCCGCATCAACGGGCTGGACAGCATCGACGACGTGTTCAAGGTGGTCTTCGACGCCAGCTACCTGGTGCTGGGCCTGGGCGACGTGTACCTGGGCGCGCCGGTGGCCACGCCGGTGGACCCGCGCCACCGCCTGGTGACCACCAAGTACAACCCCGCGCGCACCTGGACGCCCGAGAACGCCGTCGGCATCGGCGGCGCCTACCTCTGCGTCTACGGCATGGAAGGCCCCGGCGGTTACCAGTTCGTCGGCCGCACGCTGCAGATGTGGAACCGCTGGCGCCACGGTGAGGCGGGCTCAGTGTTCGAGCAGCCCTGGCTGCTGCGCTTCTTCGACCAGATCCGCTTCGTGCCGGTGAACCAGGACGAGCTGCTGCGCATCCGCGCCGCCTTTCCGCACGGCGGCTACGCGCTGCAAGTCGAAGAGACCAGCTTCAGCCTACGCGACTACCGCCGCTTCCTGGCCGACAACGCCGCCAGCATCGGCGCCTTCAAGGCGCAGCAACAGGCGTCCTTCGACGCCGAGCGCGAGCGCTGGGCCGCCAGCGGCCAGCTGACATATGCGGGCGATGCCGACGTGGCCGCGGCCGACGCCAGCGTGGAGCTGGACCTGCCGCCCGGCGGCCGCCCGCTGGCCAGCAGCGTGCCCGGCAGCGTGTGGAAGGTGCTGGTCAGCGAAGGCCAGCGCGTGGCCGCGGGCGACGTGCTGCTCGTCGTCGAGTCCATGAAGATGGAATTCAGCGTTCTCGCCCCGCAGGACGCCACCGTGCACCGCCTCATGTGCCGCGAAGGCGCGCCCGTGGCCGCTGGCCAGGACGTGCTGGTGCTCGTCACCGAAGAATGAACAGAACCGAATCAGCGGAGCCCTCCATGACCACCCACCTGCAAGACCTGTCCTTCGACCTCGCCAGCCTGCGCGCCGCCTACGCTGCCGGCACCCCCGTGCGCGCCGTCATCGCCGAGGCCATGCGCCGTTGCGCCAGCGACGAAAACCATGCCTTCATCCACCGCCTGACCGATGCGGAGATCGAGCCCTACGTCGCCCACCTCGATGGCGTGGACCCGGCCAGCTTGCCGCTCTACGGCGTGCCCTTCGCGATCAAGGACAACATCGACCTCGCACACATCCCCACCACCGCGGGCTGCCCCGAATACGCCTACACGCCGGGCGAGAGCGCCTTCCTCGTGCAGCAGCTCATCGCGGCCGGCACCGTGCCGCTGGGCAAGGCCAACCTCGACCAGTTCGCCACCGGCCTCAACGGCACCCGCTCGCCCTACGGCGCGTGCCGCAACGCCTTCAACCCCGCGTTCGTCTCGGGCGGCTCCAGCAGCGGCTCGGCCGTGAGCGTGGCCAAGGGCTGGGTGTCGTTTTCGCTGGGCACCGACACGGCCGGCTCGGGCCGCGTGCCCGCCAGCTTCAACAACCTCATCGGCCTCAAGCCCAGCATCGGCCTGCTCTCGGCCACCGGCGTCGTGCCGGCCTGCCGGTCGGTGGACACCGTGTCCATCTTCGCGCTCACCGCCGCCGACGCACAGGCCGTGCTCGCAGTCGCCGCCGTCTACGACGAAGCCGACGCCTTCAGCCGCGCCGCCAAGCCCTTCGGCGTGGACTTCTCCGCCGGTCCGTTCCGCTTTGGCGTGCCGCGCCCGCAGGACCTCAACTTCTTCGGCAACGACGCCGCGATAGCGCTGTTCGCGCAGAGCATCGAACGCCTGCACGCCCTCGGCGGCACTGCGGTCGAGATCGACCTCACCCCCTTCCTCGAAGCCGCGCGCCTGCTCTACGAAGGCCCGTGGGTGGCCGAGCGCTACGTCGCCATCCAGGACTTCATCGACGCGCAGCCCGATGCCGTGTTCCCGCCCGTGCGCACCATCATCGAAGGCGGCAAGGCCAAGACCGCGGCCGACGCCTTCGCCGCCAGCTACAAGCTCAAGGCCCTCAAGCGCGTGTGCGACGCCGTGTGGCAAGACATCGACTGCCTGCTCACGCCCACCGCCGGAACCATCTACCGCATCGCCGACATGCAGGCCGACCCGATCCGCCTGAACAGCAACCTCGGCTACTACACCAACTTCATGAACCTGCTGGACTACGCCGCCGTCGCGGTGCCCGCAGGCTTCCAGGCCAGCGGCGACGCGCAAGGCCTGCCCTGGGGCGTGACCCTGGCCGCGCCCGCGTTCAAGGACGTGCCGCTGCTGCGCCTGGCGGATCGCTTCCACCGCGCGCAGGCCGCGCTGTCAATCGGCGCCACATCAGCGAAGCTGGCCGACACCCCGGCCATCCACAGCACCGACCTGCCCAAAGGCTCCAACACCGCCGGCACCGTCAAGGTCGCGGTCTGCGGCGCTCACCTCAGCGGCCTGCCGCTCAACTGGCAACTCACCCAGCGCGGCGCGCGCCTGCTTGGCGCGGTGCAGTCCGCGCCCGAATACAAGTTCTACGCCCTCGCCGGCGGCCCGGTCCAACGGCCCGGCATGGTGCGCGTCAACGAAGGCGGCGCCGCGATCGACATGGAAGTCTGGGAACTGCCCGCCGAACACTTCGGCAGCTTCGTCGACGGCATCCCCGCCCCGCTGGGCATCGGCAAGGTGAAGCTGGCCGATGGGTCGTGGGTCAGCGGGTTTGTGTGCGAGGCGGTTGGGGTGGAGGGAGGGACCGAGATCACGCAGTTGGGCAGCTGGCGGGCTTGGTTGGCGCAGCAGTGATGAATGCGCTAGGGCCCTCGAGATGCTGCATCTGCTGCAGCCTTGATTCGGTACAGAGTACGCACGTTTGGCACGGCGCCTAGGAGTAGCACGCCGAGCTTCTCGTAGGTATTCGGAACGGCAGCCTCCACTCCAAAATGAATGGTGTTGCGCGAGTCACGCACTGCATCCGTCCAATTAGCAATTGCGCGTAGCTCGGGGAGCTTGACCTCGCTCGCTCTCAGCACGGGTTCAAAGATCTCCTGGTGCTCGTAGAGCTGGATGACCGCCGCTACTTTCTTCATGGGGCCGAGCATGGGGTCCTCAAGTACCTCTCGTTGCTTGGCGAACTTCTTTGCCTCTGTAGCTGGTATTAGGCGAAGCAGGGAATCCCCCAGTTCAAGCCATGCCCCTTCTGAGGCCCGGCCCAGCATGGCAGTTGCTGCCGTATACAGCTCAGCTCGAAAGCAGAGCACAGCCTCCGCAAAGGATTCTGCAACCTGCGCATGCATATTCGACACCCCGAACGTGTGCAGGTAGAGATCTGGCTCTGCAAGAAGCTGAGTTCTATGCTGATCGAAGGAAGGTGCACGTCGTACGCGTTCGGGAACAGGCAATGAAGTCTCTGGCATACGGAAGCCTGAAGACACCCCACCACCAGAACCAGGAGCTACGGTCGTCCAGTTGATCGTCACTTCTTGGTCGCGCGTTCCCGACATGGAGAAAAGCAGTCCCGAGTGGATCAAGCTCCACGTGGCCTCGATGGCGGCAAGCCTCCAGCTAACAGCCTCGGCGATCTCCTTCACGATGCTCATCGTGTCTACGGATTCGTGAATTACCAAGCTCGGCAAAGGCCACCGCGCACCGTTGTTTTTCAATACGCCTTCGAGCAGTGTGTCGACGTTGGTGGCTTCAGTGCCGGTACTTTCGAGAAGAAGAGCCTTGGCAATAGTGACACGCTGGGACGTGACCGCGATCCGTGCGCGTAGCTCCTTTTTGGCTTGGTCTGGGCTCATAGGACTTAGTTTGGTTTGAGGACAGATGGAGCCTCTGAATTCGAAGCTCAGAGTCAGGTCCGTTCGCTCTACTCAACCATTCGGTAGCGCATCACATACCGCCTGTTGTTTCGCTCGTGCCTCAGGCGTGACTGAACCCATGTTCAAGAGGACGCGAAGGCATTTCATCTTCTCCTGCAGCTTTGCCAATCGAGGCTGGACGTTCGACTCTTCGCAGATGCGGTCGTTGTACGCACCAAGCGCTGCCCAGTTGGGAATGTCCGAGTGGTGTTTGTCTTTGTAGAAATCATCGACATACCGGGTTGCTTTTTCCGGCGTTCCATAGAAGACACCGCATATCCGAAGCCTTACTTTTCCGATTGGGGTGCTCGAGGGGTCAGAACAAGTTTGCTGGCTCAGATAGTTCAAGTCCCTCGTAGCCGAGAGACCCTGACACAGTCCTTCTAGATACGCATGCTTCTCCACCTGTGAGCGCTGATTCCAGATCTGAGCCTCTGAACCTAGTCGCAGTTCGTCGAGATCAATGGATTGGGCTACTGCTGCCGAAACCGAACAAAGAAAAATTGTCAAGAAACGAAAGATCTGCATTTGAGTTGCCCTACCTTGCTATTGGTACATTTTATGGAGGCTACTTTCCAGCTTTTTTTTAAACACACATGCTCGCCGTCATGCGCAAAGAAGAAGTTACTGCAGAACTGTCGAACTTGGCGTTCGACTTCTTCTATTGGTTTTCGCGTTTTGAGTTCGCACTCAAAGAAAACGGTTATCTCAAGTCACACGCTGAGGGGGCTCAGGCCGAGCCGGGTTGGGGAGAGTTTTCTGTCAAGTGGCGTCCGCACTATCGCTTGTCCAAAGAAGCCGAGGCCTTGATTGCATCTCCGCCAGCAAGGCAAGTAGTAGGCCTTGGCGATCAACTCGGATGGGCGCCAGTGTGTCTTGACGATTGCAAGTCAGATCTCGAGAAAGTTGTCCGTCTTCTCAAGACCGTCCGAAACAACCTATTCCACGGCGGCAAGCACGGTGGCACGGATTGGGACAATCCTGCGAGAACAAAGGAGCTTCTTGACTCAGGCAAAGCAGTCCTTGGTCAACTTGCTTCACTGGCTGGGATCGAGACCGACTACACCCAGTACTACTGATCTCCAAGTGGCCCGAAAGCGGGATCGCGGTTCGGCTCACACCCACCTATCGGTGCTAAGGGCGATGAATTTTCGTTAAGGCGCCACCTGACTCTCACCACCCCGCGCCAAGCTCCGCCCCACCCGCTCACTCGCCCGGCGCAGCCGCTCCTTCAGCGTGGGCGGTTCCAGCACATCAAATTCCACGTCCAGCGCCATGAGCCAGTAGACCTGCGAGTCCAACTGGCCGGTGCCGCAGAGCATGAGGCAGTGCTTGTCGTCCATCGCTGCCAGCGTGCCGGCGGATGGTGGGATGGTTTTGGCCATCACCTCGCGCGGCCGGTGCAGCACTACGCGCGCCTACTCGGCGCGGTCCAGTCCGCGCCCGAGTACAAGTTCTACGCCGTCTCCGGCGGCGCCCGATCCAGCGGCTTGGCATGGTGCGCGTCAACGAAGGCGGCGCTGCCATCGACATGGAGGTCTGGGAACTGCCCGCCGAACACTTCGGCAGCTTCGTCGACGGGATCCCCGCCCCGCTGGGCATCGGCAAAGTCAAGCTGGCGGAAGGGACGTGGGTGAGCGGGTTTGTGTGTGAGGCGATCGGGGTGGAGGGTGGGACCGACGTCACCGCGCTGGGTAGTTGGCGGGCTTGGCTGGCGCGGCAGGGCTGACGATCAGCGCCCACTCTGGGCCCGAGTGACTTCGATGCAGCGAACGCGATCTTTCGCCCTCGCGGAGTCGATGCTCTGTTTCAGTCGCGTATCGGTCATCGAGCCACGCTGACTTGCAACTGAGACATTCTTTGCATTCAGTTCTTCGGCCCGAAGCAACCGGCCAAGCTCGCACAAGACCTTGCTCGTCAGCCAGGGGCAGCACCACAACGGGAGTGGGACCAGCCGTTGAGCGGCGCATCCCTCAAGTTCGCCTGCGATACTTGACTCTCGGTGGTCCTATGTGAGAAGAGCAGTTGGCTTGAAGACACGTAGTGCCAAGTCGTATGGGAACACGGCTGAACAACACGAGAACTACGATATGACGACTCTGTCTGACGCAGATATCCAGGCCCGAATGGCAGTAGGTGAGTTGGTTCGCAACGGCTCTGAGGCTCAACTCGGTCCGGCCTGTTACGAGCTTCGTATGGGCAGCGTTTACTACGATTTGACTGAAGGAGACAAGCGGATAGATGCCTCGTCCAAAGGCACTGTGCTCATCAAGCCAGGTCATCGCGTGGTCCTTATCACCCTTGAGGAACTCGTAATTCCTCACAACGTGATTGCTCGAGTCGCGAGCAAGGGGTCGTTATTCAGCATCGGACTGAGCCCAGTAAGTACATACGCTGACCCGGGGTTCTCCGGGAATCTTGGGATAGTGACTCAAAACTTGAGTGACAAGTTCATCGAACTACCCATAGGCGAACCCATCGCAAAGATCGACTTCTCCCTGCTATCTAGCGCAGCCAGCAATCCATACCGAGGGCAGCACGGTTATCAGACGCAGATATGGCCTATTCGGCATCAATTGCAGCGAACGTACGATGACCTCAAGGGAGATCCAAGGGTGGAGAGCGAGGAGGCAGAGTCATACAAGATTTTGCCTCGTGCTACCGCTAGTGCACTTAAGGTGATACAGCGTAAACAGCGAATTATTGATTCGGCCATTCTTGCTGCAGTGTGCATTAATGGACTTGTTCTTGCCGCGGTCTCCACAAAGTTCCTAGATTCAATGGTTTCGCTGGGAACTAACCTCCTGTCCACGGCTATTGTTGGAGCCATCATGTGGGTCTCAAGGCGTAAGGAGCAGGTTAATGGATCTTAAGCAGATATCCGAAATGCAGATTAAGTTGGATCAACTGCATGGCTTTCCAGTATCATTCCTCGATCAGCACGAGAAATACGCCCAGCTCACGAAAGACTTGGTAGGTCTATTCGGAGAGATCGGCGAATTTTCCAACATAGTCAAGAAGGTCAATATCAAGCTTGATAGGCCGCTGGAGTATGAGTTAAATATCACTGACTCGGAGAAGCTGCTACGAGAAGAGCTTGTGGATAGCCTTATATATATCATCCGCATCGGAGCAATTCTGGGAGTGGACTTAGAAGACGAAATGCTCAAGAAGATGCAGTTAAATAAATCGCGCTATGCGCAACTTCGTCGAGAATAGAAAGTACTTCTTCCTCGCTGTCAACACTGGCTTTGCGCAGAGTGGGCTACCCGATGCTCGGTGTAGAGACTTCTATCGCGAACGTAGTCGGCATGGTCTTCATTGCTCAATCGTAGGCAACGTAGTTACGCCCGGTGGGACAGGCAGTAACGACGTTTGCGCTGAAATCTCGGGCGCGCCTGCATGGCGTCAACTGACTGAATCTATCAGTGAGTGTGGTGCTCTACCTGGAATTCAGCTCGCATCCGCTTGGCAGGGCTATCAGGGGATGAAGCGGTTCGTCCCGAATGCTGGCGCAGATCCTTTAGAGGAGTACCGTAGTATTGCGACCAGCTTGTCAGGCAAAGACGCGCGGGCCGCGTTTGACGGGTTGTATCGCGGAACAGAATTCGCCGTAAAGGCGGGCTTTCGTCATGTTCAGATTCATGCGGGCCACGGGTATCTTTTCAATCTGCTAGTTGACCCTCGCTTGTCGCGGCACTCGGAATTTTCCTTAGAAGAAATTCGTCGGTGGGCAAGAGACTTGGCAGCAATGGGGATCGAATCGTCCATGAGAATTTCGATCTGGGCAGGGCATCCAGTGTTCGACGATCAATGCAGGGACCAGTTCTTCAGCAGTGTCGCAGCCCTACCGGTTAGCTACGTGGACGTCTCTGCCGGCTTCTACAACATCAACAAACGTCTGATCTACCCATCCTCGTCGTCGCAAATATCCGACAGAGTTAAAGCAACGCTGGCATTTGCCAGTTGTCATCCGGAGACACAAGTCATTCTTTCGGGTAAATCAGCGCTCGCTTGGGACGCGAGACTCCCGCCAAATGTGCACATAGGTATCTGTCGTGACCTAATTGCAAACCCCAACTTCTTGCTGGATCGTGCTAGGGGCTGCACCTCATGCATGAAATGTCACTACTTCTCGCGAGGGGTTTCTCATCTGACATGCGGTCAATGGGAACCAAAAGGCAACTGACCTCCGTAGACTCGCGGCGACTGTTCGCTGAGAATCTGAACACTTAATCAAGTTATGCGGGGCAGTCATGCCGATCGTATTGGCATCTGCCTTTTAACTTGGGTCGGCGCATGCTTCGATAGAGGCATGCGCCGTAATAGCACCTACCGGCGAATAACCGGTAGCCTCAAGCGCTGCTGTTCAAGCGATCAATCGAGAACGACTCAGTTCAGCCAACACCAGTCTACAAGTAAACATTGGACCGATCGCCGCGGCCCTCGACGCTCATCCCCCACCCCGCGCCAAGCTCCTTCCCACCCGCTCACTCGCCCGGCGCAGCCGCTCCTTCAGCAGGGGTGGCTCCAGCACATCAAACTCCACGTCCAGCGCCATGAGCCAGTACACCAGCGAGTCCAGCTGGCCGGTGCCGCAGAGCATGAGGCAGTGCGCGTCGTCGATGGCTTCCAGCGTGGCGGCGGATGGGGGAATGGTTTTCGCCATCACCTCGCGCGGCTGGTGCAGCACCACGCGCGCCTGCTCGCCCTGCTGGTGCACGCCGGCCATGGCCCCGGTGACGTAGGCGCGCAGGTCGCCCGCGGGCGGTGGGCGCGGCGCGAAGTGCGCGCCGCTGCGGGGTGTGCCCTGCACGCGGTCGATGCGGAAGGTGCGCCAGTCGTCGCGCGCCGGGTCCCAGGCCACCAGGTACCAGTGGTGGCCGGTGTGCACCAGCCCGTGCGGCTGCACCTGGCGCACGCTGGCCTGGCCGCGCAGGTCGCGGTAGCTGAACCCCACCTGCAGCTGGTCGCGGCAGGCGGTGGCGAGCGTGGCCAGCACGCTGGCGTCGATGGTCGGCCCCATGCGCTGCACCGGCACGATGGCCGAGCGCAGCGCACCCGTGCGGCGGCGCAGGCGGGTGGGCATCACCTGTTCCAGTTTCACCAGCGCGCGCAGCGAGCTTTCTTCCACACCGCTCACGGTGCCGGCCGCGGCGATCTGCAGGGCAATGGCCACCGCCAGCGCCTCTTCGTCGTCCAGCAGCAGCGGCGGCAGCGACTGGCCCGCGCGGAACGCGTAGCCGCCCGCCACGCCGCTGCTGGCGTGAATGGGGTAGCCGAGCTGGCGCAGCCGGTCGATGTCGCGCCGCAGCGTGCGCGGGTGCACGGCCAGCCGCTCGGCCAGTTCGGGGCCGGCCCAGTGGCTGCGGGTCTGCAGCAGTGACAGCACCCGCAGCAGGCGCGAGGACGATGAAAGCATGGTGGCACTCTAGCTTTTATTGAGGGCCGAAGCTGTCCGCAATGGGCGCGACATTGCAGCCACGGGTTCGGCGCGGTGCCGGGCCCGCCAACCACCGTCTTCAAGGAGCCCAACATGTCCAAGATCGTTCTCTACTGGCACCCCATGTCCAGCGCCACCCCGGTCGCCTGCGCCCTCGCCGAACTCGGCGTGCCGCACGAGCGCGTCAAGGTCGACATCACCACCGGCGAGCAGCGCCGGCCCGACTACCTGGCCCTGAACCCCAACGGCAAGGTGCCCACCCTGACGGTGGACGGCGCGCCGATGTTCGAGGCGCTGGCCATCGAACTCTGGCTGGGCCACACCTATGGCGTGAAGAGCGGCCTGTGGCCGGCCGGCGGCACACCGGAACACCTGCAGGCCATGTCCTGGAGCACCTG
Source organism: Hydrogenophaga pseudoflava (assembly GCF_004353865.1). Classification (NCBI taxonomy): domain Bacteria; kingdom Pseudomonadati; phylum Pseudomonadota; class Betaproteobacteria; order Burkholderiales; family Comamonadaceae; genus Hydrogenophaga; species Hydrogenophaga pseudoflava. The sequence continues at coordinate 55,079 of NZ_CP037867.1, read as the reverse complement.
GTCCTACGTGACCTACGGCGCGCAGCTGGTGCGCCTGCAGTCCGCAAAGAACATGGGCACGCCCGACGACGCCCACGGCACCGCGGCGCACAAGGCCCTGGACGAACTGCTCAGCGTGCTCGACGGGCGCCTGGCCCAGCACCCCTGGCTGCTCGGCGACGCCTACTCGCTGGCCGACCTGATCGTGGCGTCGGTGATTGGCTACAGCGTCTACCTGGGTGCGCCGGTGGCAGACCACCCGACCACGAACGCCTGGCTGCAGAAGGTGCAGGCGCGCCCGGCGATGCAGATCGACGCCTGACCGCTGCGGCGCTTCCTGCCGTTTTCACTAGGTCGGGCTGGAGGGGTGCGGGGTGAGAATGAAGCGATGAGCACCTCAACTTCCTCCTTCATTTCCGACGCAGACAGCACCCAGGTCACGACCTACACATGGGCCGACGTGGACGGCCCGCCCGCTGGCGTGGTGCAGATCGCCCACGGGTTGGCCGAACACGGTGAACGCTACGACCGTTTTGCCCGGGCGCTCAACGCGGCCGGCTTCGTGGTCCACGCGGTCGATCACCGCGGGCACGGGCGCACAGCCAACGGGCGGCTGGGCGACTTCGGCGCCGCCGGCTTCGGCGGGCTGATTGCCGATGTGGCCCAGTTTGGCGCCGTGCTGCGCGCGCAGCACGGCGGCCTGCCGGTGTTCCTGTTCGCGCATTCGATGGGGTCGTTTGCCGCGCAGGCGGCCATGCTCGACCACTTCGCCACCTGGGCGGGCGTGGTGCTGTCCGGCTCGACCGCGCTGGATGCGTTCGGCGCGACCATGGCCAATGCGCCCGCGGATGCGCCTGCTGGCCTCGAAGCCTTCAACGCGGGCTTCGAGCACCGCACGGGCTACGAGTGGCTGTCGCGCGACCCCGCCGAGGTGGACGCCTACGTGGCGAACCCCTGGTGCGGATGGGACGTGCCGGCCGATGTGATCCCCGCCCTGTTCGAGCCCGCACCCCGCGTGGCGGACCCGGCGCTGCTGGCCGGCATCCGCCGCGACCTGCCGGTGCTGATCGCCTCCGGCGACGCCGACCCGCTGGCCGGTGGCGGCGCGCTGATCCAGCTGCTGGGCCAGCGCTACCGCGACGCGGGGCTGGCCGACGTGACGGTGCAGCTGTACCCGGGCGGCCGCCACGAAATCCTGAACGAGACCAACCGCGACGAGGTGACCGCCGACATCGTGGCCTGGCTGCGCGCGCACGCGGCGTAGCGGCGGAAGGCCGCGCACTGGAAGGCGTCGGTCTGGCGCGGGCGCCTCAGCGGCCGATGCGGGCCAGCTCGTCCGACGCCAGCACCACCACGCCCTGCGCGGTGGGCAACGTGCGCACCAGGGCCAGCGCGACTGCGCGCGCGTGCACCGGTCGATACGCACCCGGCATCAGCGGCGCAAGCACGCGGGCGATGGGAATGGCGATGCGTTCGCCCAAGCGCGGGGGCTGTTGCAGCCCGTCGCGCAGGTCGAGCAGCAGCGAAGGCTGTGCCAGCACCAGGGCCTGCAGGTCCAGCGTGCGGAGCGCGTCTTCCAGCTCGCCCTTGACGCGGTTGTAGAACACCGGCGACTGCGCGCTGGAGCCGGCCGCGCTGACCAGCCCGACGCGCCGCACGCCCGCGGCCACGGCGGCGCGCGCCACCGCGAGGTTGGCGTCGAAGTCCACCGCGCGGAAGGCCGCCTGGCTGCCCGCCACCTTGATGGTGGTGCCCAGCGCGAGGTAGAGCTCGTCGGCGGGTGGCAGCGCAGGCAGGCGCGTGAAGTCGACGCGCAGGGGCTGCAGCTTGGGGTGGTGCAGGTTCAGGTCGCGGCGGGTCAGCGCATGCACCTGCGCCACCGTCGGGTCGGCCAGCAGGGCTTGCAGCATCTGTCCGCCCACCAGGCCGGTGGCGCCGGCGAGCAGCACTTTGCGTGTGGGGTTCATGGGGTGGTGAGCAAGGCCATCAGTTCCTGTTGCCCCACTGGCGTGACCGCCACATCGCGACCCGCCCCGCGCCGCACCCAGCCCTGCGCCACCAGGTGCTGGTACAGCCGGTCGGCCAGTTCGCCCGCCAGGTGGTCGCGCCGCTCGGACCAGTCCAGGCAGGGGTAGGCGTAGCGCCGCTTCCTGCCGGGCTCCGGTGGCTCGAAGCCCAGACGCTGGCACCACGCGCGGCCGCTGTCGGTGAGGGCGTAGCCGTTGCTCACCGGCTGCAATCCATCGGCCGCCATCAGGCCGTCGAACAGCCGGACGCCGAGGCGCCCCGCCAGGTGCCCGTAGCAGCAGCGCGCCTCGCGCAGGCGCGCCCGTTCGGGCGAGGCCCATTCGCTGTCGTGTTCGCCGCGCTCGGCCACCACGGCCAGGGTTTCGAGCGCGTGGGCCACGTCGGCGTCGGCGAGCTGGTAGTAGCGGTGGCGGCCGCGCGGTTCGCAGGCCACGAAGCGCGCTTCGAGCAGCTGGGCCAGGTGGCCGCTGGCGGTGGCGGGCGTGACGGACGCGGCCTTGGCCAGCTCGCTGGCGCTGGCGCACTCGCCGCTGAGCAGGTAGGCCAGCATGCGCGAGCGCGCCGGGTCGGCCACCATGGCGGCCACGCGGGCGAGGCGGGGTTCGTGCGGGGTGTTGCGGCTCATGGGCCTCAGCGTAACGCAGTGGGCCATGCTTCCACCATCACGGCGCCACCTGCCGCGGCCGATGGACCGTGCCGGCCACGTCTTCGAGCCAGCTGCGTTCCTCACGCAGGATGAAGCGCTGCGCCTGCGCCAGCTCGAAGTTGGCGCGGCCTTCGGGGTCGGCGCGCAGCACGGCGCGGTAGCGCTCGTAGGCGGCCATGTCGTCGAAGCCGATCAGCCCCCAGGCGATGTGATTGCTGCCTTCGTGCGGCAGGAAGTAGCCGAGCAGGTTGCCGCCGCAGCGGGGAATGATGCGGCCCCAGGCCTCGGCGTAGCGGCGGAAGGCCTCGCGCTGGAAGGGGTCGATCTGGTAGCGGATGAAGCAGGTGATGGGCATGGTGCGGGTACCGGTGTGGAACAGGGGTTGACTGTCCGCCAGATCGGGCCCCGGATGCTTCGGGCTGCGCCGAAGCGTGGCGCCCCGCGTGGCTTGGCGGGTGATGGGCGGGCCAAGGCTTCACCTCAGGCCGGGTCCCGGCTAGACTGGTTCGCCGTTTCCGGCACCGGTTGGCCGCCACTGGAGAAACCGCATGACGCTTGCACACATCCAGCAATCGATCGAGGGCGTGACGAGGTACTTTGCCGAGCACCCGGAGAAGGCGCTGTCCACCGACAAGGCCGCCACGGCCGTCGTCGAGCAGGGCCTGCGCTGCGTGGCCACCGGCCCCGGCGGCGAGACCCTGGTCAGCGACATGCCCAAGGGCATCGGCGGCGCCGCGAGCGCGCCCACACCCGGCTGGTATCTGCGCGCGGCCCTGGCCAGCTGCGACGCCACCGTCATCGCCCTGCGCGCCGCGCAACTGGGCATCGTGCTGAGCCGGCTGGAGGTCACGGTGGACAGCATCTCCGACGACCGGGGCATCCTCGGGCTGGGGGATGGCGTGCCACCGGGACCGCAGAGCGTGAGCATCCGCGTGCGCATTGCGTCAGACGGCGCCTCCCCGGAACAGCTGCACGAGATCGTCGCCTGGGCCGAGGCGCACTCCCCGGTGGGCGATGCGGTGCGCCGGGCCATCCCATCGCGGGTCGAGGTCACGCTCGTCTGAGAAGGAGCCCACCGTGCAGATCAGCGCCCGCGTTGTCAGTGCACCCGGCCAGCACGCCGTGTCGGTGCGCACGGGCGATGCGGAGCAGCCGCTGGCCGTGCCGCCCAGGGCCGGTGGCGGCTCGGCCGTGAACGGCGGCGAGTTCCTCATGCTGGCCCTGGCCACCTGCTACGCCAACGACCTCTACCGCGAGGCACGCCGCCTGGGCATGGAGCTGACCCAGGTCGAAGTCGAGGCCACGGCGTCGTTCGAGGGTGTGGGCCTGGCCGCGTCCGATGTCCGCTACCGGGCCCGGGTCCAGTCGCCGGCACCGCCCGAGGCGGTGGAGCGCCTGCTGCGCGAGACCGATGCCGTGGCCGAGGTGCACAACACGCTGAGAACGGGCGTCCCGGTCAGCTGGGTTCGCTGGTAGGGTGCCAGCGGCGCAGCAGCAGCGCGTTGGAGATCACGCTCACGCTGCTCAGCGCCATCGCCGCGCCGGCCACCATCGGGTTGAGCCAGCCCAGGGCGGCCAGCGGGATGCCGATGACGTTGTAGGCGAAGGCCCAGAACAGGTTCTGGCGGATCTTGGCGTAGGTGCGGCGCGAGATGTCGATGGCATCGCCGATGAGCGAGGGGTCGCCCCGCATCAGGGTGATGCCGGCGGCGTGCATCGCCACGTCGGTGCCGGTGGACATGGCCATGCCCACGTCGGCGGCGGCCAGTGCGGGGGCGTCGTTGATGCCGTCGCCCACCATCGCCACGCGGTCGCCGCCGCGGCGCAGGTCGGCCACGATGCCGGCCTTGTCGGCCGGCAGCACCTCGGCGCGGATGTGGTCCAGGCCCAGTGCACGGCCCACCGCCTGGGCGCTGCCCTGGTTGTCGCCGGTCACCAGCACGGTCCGGATGCCCAGCGCCTTGAGCTGCCGCACGGCGTGCGCGGCCGTGGGCTTGAGCTCGTCGCCGAAGGCGAGCAGGCCCATCAGGCGGGGGGCGTCCGTCAGGTCGGCCAGCCAGGAGACGGTGCGGCCTTCCGATTGCAACGCGCTGGCCGCGGCCTCCATCGCCGACAGGTCCACGGCCAGTTCGTTCATGTAGCGCGTGCTGCCCAGGTGGATGTCGCGTCCCTTCACCTGCGCGCGCATGCCCCGCCCGGCCACGGCCGCGACACCGTGCGCCGCAGGCACCGCGACGGCCCGCTCGCGCGCCACGTCCAGCACCGCCCTGGCCAGCGGATGTTCGCTGCCGTTCTGGATGGCGGCGGCGAACGGCAGCAGCTGGGCCTCGTGGCCGGCGGCCGCCTCCAGGGCCACCAGCGTGGGCTTGCCCTGGGTGAGCGTGCCGGTCTTGTCGAAGGCCACGGTGTCGATCTTGTGGGCGATCTCCAGTGCCTCCGCGTCCTTGATGAGAATGCCGCGGCGCGCCGCCACGCCGGTGCCGGCCATGATGGCCGTGGGCGTGGCCAGGCCCAGCGCACACGGGCAGGCAATCACCAGTACGGCCACGGCGTTCAGGATCGCGCGCTCCCAGTCACCGGTCGACAGGCCCCAGCCCAGCAGGGTGGCCAGTGCCAGCGCCAGCACGACGGGCACGAACACGGCACTGACCTGGTCGACCATGCGCTGGATGGGCGCCTTCTTCGCCTGGGCCGACTCCACCATGCGCACGATGCGCGAGAGGGTCGATTCGGCGCCGATGGCCGTGGTCATCACCAGCAGCAGGCCTTCGGCGTTGACCGCGCCGCCCGTGACCTTGTCGCCCGGGTGCTTGGCCACCGGCAGGCTCTCGCCGGTGATCAGCGACTCGTCCACCTCGCTGGCCCCTTCGGTGACGGTGCCGTCCACGGGGATGCGCTCGCCGGGCCGGACCACCACCAGGTCGCCCACGCGGACCTGGGCCAGCGGCCGGTCCACATCGCCCGAGGCGGTGCGCACGCGTGCGACCTCCGGGCGCAGGGCGTTGAGCGCCTGGATGGCCGCGGTCGTCTGCCGCTTGGCGCGCGCCTCCAGCCACTTGCCCAGCAGCACCAGGGTGATGATGACCGCCGAGGCCTCGAAGTACAGGTGCGGCGTGCCGTGCGCGGCGTGCTTGAACAGCAGGTAGACGCTCAGCCCGTAGCCGGCGGAGGTGCCCAGGGCCACCAGCAGGTCCATGTTGCCGGCGCCAGCCCGCAGGGCCTTCCAGCCGGCGCGGTAGAAGCGCGCGCCCAGCCAGAACTGGACCGGCGTGGCCAGCAGCCACTGGGCCCAGCCGTTGAGTGACCAGTCCTGGCCGAACAGCATGCCCAGCATGGGCAGGACCAGCGGAAAGCTGAAGGCGGCCGACAGGGCCACCGGCCACCAGGGGTGGGAGGCCGGCGCGGGCCGGTCTTCTTCGGCGGGCTGCGCGACCGAGTAGCCCGCGCGCTCGACAGCGCCGGTGAGCGCGGGGAGCGACACGCCGGGCCCGGCCACCACCGACGCGCGTTCGGTGGCGAGGTTGACGGTGACGTCCTGCACGCCGGGCACGGCCTTCAGGGCCTTCTCGACGCGCCCGACGCAGGACGCGCAGGTCATGCCCTCGATGGGCAGTTCGAACTCGGTGCCGGGCCGGGCGTCGACCGGCGGGGCGAGGGTGGCGGATGCTTGCATGGCGATCTCCTGGTGTGAGGGGGAGTCCGCACTCTCGGGTGTGACGCAGTGGCAAGGTCAAACGCCCTCCGCGCCGGGCCACGGCCCTTGACCTTGCCGCTGTGGCAATGCCCAGACTGGCCGCTCCTCAACTTTTTTTCAGGAGTGCGACATGCATGAATTCCAGTTGCCCGACATGACCTGCGGCCATTGCGCGGGGGTGGTCGGCCAGACGCTGCACCTGGCCGACCCGGCCTGCAAGTTCCAGGTGGACCTGCCGGCGCGCAAGGTCACCGTGCAGAGCGACGAAGACCGCGCGGTGCTGGCCGAGGCCCTGGCCGACGCCGGCTACCCGCCGGCCTGAGCGCGCAGACCATGGGCGTCCCATGGTCACTTGACCTTGACACGGTGGCAAGGACGACAGTCCGGGCCACCGTGTCCTTTCTGTTCCGAGGAGCCTTCCCATGAACCCGCTCATGAACATCGGCGAAGCCGCCAAAGCCGCCGGCGTCTCGCCCAAGATGGTCCGCCATTACGAGCAGACCGGCCTGCTGCCGCCGGCCGAGCGCACCGAATCGGGCTACCGCCTGTACGGCGAGCGGGAGGTGTCGGTGCTGCGCTTCATCCGCCAGTCCAGGCGGCTGGGTTTTTCCGTGCCGCAGATCGCCGAGCTGATCGGCCGCTGGGGCGACGACCGGCGCACCAGCCGCGAGGTCAAGACCATCGCCCTGCGCCATCTGGCGGATCTGGACGAGAAGCTCAGGGAAATCGCCGAGATGAAGGCCGGGCTCGAAGGGCTGGTGCGCGCCTGCGCGGGCGACGACCACGCCCACTGCGCGATCCTGGACAACCTGGCCGCCGAGAGCCCGGAAGCGCCGCGCCATGTGGCGCGCTTCGTCAAACCCAGGCGCCGCCGCCTGGCACCGGACGACGAGGCCCCGCGCAGCGCCAGGGCCGCGCCCGCCTCCGGCCATGTCGACCTGATGGCCTGGATGCAGGGCGTGCACACGCACCAGTCCGGGGCCGGGGGCAAGGCCTGAGCCTGCGACCAGGGCGGGGGGCAGCACGCGGCCGGCGGCTGGGCGCGTGTCTTGCATGGGGCTGCAGGCACTGCACACACGCGCACTGGCACGGTGCGCGCCCCACCCCGCTTTTCAGGAGCCCTTCATGCCCGACCGCCGCACCACCCTGGCCTGTGCCGCCGCCCTCGCCGCCCTGTCCTTCTCCGGCCTGTCGGCCGCGCAGGGCAAGTACCCGGACCAGACCGTCAAGCTGGTCGTGGCCCTGCCCGCTGGCGGCAGTGTGGACATGATCGCACGGGCGCTGGGCCAGAAGCTGAACGCGTCGCTGGGCGTGCCCTTCATCGTGGACAACCGCGGCGGCGCCTCGGGCCAGATCGGCATGCCCGTGGTGGCCAGGGCGGCGCCGGATGGCCACACGCTCGCGGTGTCGCCGGCCTCGTTCCTGACCACCAACAAGAGCGTGTTCAAGACACTGCCCTACGACCCCGAGGCGGACTTCACGCCGGTCACCCGCCTGGTCAACCAGCCCATGGTGCTGATCGTGAAGGACAAGCAGAAGTACCCCTCGGTCGCGGCGCTGGTCGCGGCGGCCAAGGCCCAGCCGGGCGGCATCACCTTCGCGTCGTCCGGCGATGGCAGCCCCCAGCACCTGGGCGGCCTGCTGTTCGAATCGCGCGCCAAGGTGAAGATGCTGCACGTGCCCTACAAGGGCGGCGCGCTGGCCATCAACGACACGCTGGCCGGCACGGTGGACGTGATGTTCGCGGTGATGCCCGAGGCGGTGCCGCACGTGGCCTCGGGCAAGCTGCACGCGCTGGGCGTGATGAGCCCGACCCGCTCGCCGGTGATGCCGCAGGTGCCGACCATGGCCGAGGCGGGCGTGGCCGACATGAACCTCTCGGCCTGGATGGCGCTGCTGGCACCGGCCAAGACGCCGCGCCCCATCGTCGACCAGCTCAACCGCGCGGTGCAGGCCGCGTTCGACCCCGAGCTCAAGGCCAAACTGGCCGAGAGCGGCATCGAGGTGGCGACCAGCTCGCCCGAAGAACTGCAGCGCCTGATCGCCAGCGACATCAAGCTGCACGCGGAGCTGGTGAAGTCCGCCGGGCTGGTGCCGCAGTAGCGGAGGCCGTGGCGCCCGCGCCTACCGCGCCATCAGCGCAAACACGCCCCAGCCCAGGTACTCGCGTGTGTAGGTCGCGTAGCGCACCGGTTCCGAGTGCAACTGGGCCCGCACCTCTGCGGCCATGTCGTCGCCGGGGTTCGCTTCCAGCCAGCGGCGCATGGTGAGCCACTTGGCCGCTTCGTAGCGGTCCCAGCCGTCCTGGTCGGCCAGCACCATTTCCACCACGTCGTGGCCCAGCTCGGCGAACGAGGCCAGCAGCTGCGGCAGGGTGAGGAAGTCGGACACCGCGTGCGCCTGGCAGCCTTGTGCCACCGCATCGCTGGGCGGCAGCTGGCGCCAGAAGGGTTCGCCGATGAGCAGCATCCCGCCGTCGCGCAGGCTGCGCTTCAGCAGCGCGATGGTGCCGGCCACGCCGCCGCCGATCCAGGTGGCGCCGACACAGGCCGCCACGTCGACCGGCTCGTCCGCCACATGGCCGGCGGCATCGCCGTGAATGAAGCGGACCTGGTGCGCGACACCCAGCGCCTGAGCCCGCTGCTGCGCCTGTTCGGTGAACAGCGGGCTCATGTCGATGCCCGTGCCGACGATCTGGTGGTCGCGCGCCCAGGTGCACAGCATTTCGCCCGAACCACTGCCCAGGTCCAGCACCCGTGTGCCCGGTGCCATGCGAAGCGCCGCGCCCAGCGTGGTCAGCTTGTCCGCCGTGATCGGGTTGTGGATGCGGTGGGCGCTTTCGGTGATGTTGAAGATGCGGGGGATGTCCACTGATGACACTCCTGAAAAAGGGCCGTGGATGAGGCTCCGCCGATTGTCGACCCTAGGTCACGAGCTGGCCCAGTTGCCACAGCCCCAGGGCGGCCAGCAGCGCGGCCGAGCCGAGGTTGACCGCGCGCTGCCAGCGCTCGTCGAAGCGCTCGCGCAGCCAGGCCACACCGGTGGACAGGATCAGCCACCACAGGGCCGAGCCCAGCAGCACGCCCAGCACCATCACCCAGGGCGAGAGCACGGGCGCACCGCCCGCCAGCGCACCGAACACCGCCATGAACGACAGAATGGTGGTGGGGTTCGACAGCGTCAGCAGGAAGGTGCCCGAAACGTGGCGCAGCAGGGTGCCCGGTGGCGGGTGCTGGCCGCTGCGCCGCACCGGCGGTTTGTGCGCGATGCGCCACGCGAGCCACAGCAGGAACCCGCCGCCAAACAGGCCCAGCCACAGCTTCAGGCCCAGCAGCCAGTTGATGAGGCCCGAGACACCGAACGCGCCGATGGCGCCGTAGACCGCGTCGGCCAACGCGGCGCCGAGGCCCGTGGCCAGGCCGGCGGCGCGGCCGTGGTCCAGCGTGCGCTGGATGGCCAGGATGCCGATCTGCCCGACCGGTGCCGCGATGGACAGCCCGATCAGCATCGACTGAACGAACAGCCCGGCCAGGGGAAAAGAATGAAACGTGTCCATGGGCCAGATTGTCCGCAGGCCCCGGCGCGCTGCACAGGCGTTGTCTCAGGTGAAAATCTCTTTTACCATCGATTTTTCAGGTGAAAGGCGTGTATGGCAGAGATGACGCTGGAACTGGACACCAAGGCATGGGCGCTGCTGATGGCTTTGCAGGCCGATGGCCGGGCGCCGCTCAAGACCCTGGCCATGGCCGCGGGTCTGTCCGTGCCCGCCACGGTCGAACGCCTGAAGCGGCTGAAGGACGCGGGCGTGGTGCGTGCGGTGAGCGCCGACGTGGACCCGGCGCTGGCCGGCTATCCGGTGCGCGCCATCGTGGGCATCACGGTGCAGCAGCCGGGCAAGAAGGCGTTCATCGACAAGCTGCGCCGGGCGCCCGAGGTGCTGGAATGCCACCACGTCGCAGGGGCGGACTCCTATGTGGTGACCGTGGTGGCGCGCAGCCTGGAAGACCTGGAGCGGTTTCTCTCGTCCATCAATGGCTACGGCGAGACACGGACCTCGATCGTGTTTTCCACGCCCATCCCGCGCCGTGGACTGGTGGCGCCGGGCGCCGGCCGCTGAGGCGGCGCATTCCCCGGCCCCACCGTCGCAAGAATGGCGAACTTGTTCACCTCCGAACCTCCACCACACCCTCCTGGGCGAGCAATGCCGGCCTGTACCTTCCCCTCCCGCCGCGCCCTTCTCCTCTCCGCCCTGCTGAGCGCGGCGTCCATCCCCTCCTGGGCCGACCCCGCAGCTCAGAGTTCGGCCGCCGAGGACCGCCGTCAGGCCCTGGACCGCTTCATCGCCAAAAAGAAGTTCGTGAACGAGCCGTTCTACCGCGTGGACCTGAAGGAAGCGGACCGGCTCCGGTACGAAGCCTGGGTGAACCAGCTGGCGCGCGACCTGCGCAGGCTGCCGCCTTCACGGCAGACCAAGCCGGTCGTGCTGGGCCTGTTCAAGCCGGTGATGAAGAAGTTCGACCCTGCCGAAGGCGAGGACCAGGACCGGTTGGTCGGCTACCTCGAAGAGCTGATGGACATTTTCGGCATCGAGAGTTCGGACGGGCTGCTGAGCTCCTGGCGCCACGGCGCCGACACCTCGGGCTTGCTGGAAGCGCGCAACGCGCAGGCGGTGGCGGCGATGACGCCCGATGAACGGGTGCTGCTGGAACGGCTTCAGGGCATCCACAAGGCCAACGCCGAGGAGACGCTGCGGTCCCTGTTCGGCGCGCCCGTGTTCGAGGACGAGGGCAGCAAGATGTGGTCGGTGACGGCTGCCGACCGCTCGTCCACCCTGGGTCTGTTGGAGCGGTGGGGCGCACTCACCCTGCTCTGGCAGGCCAACGGCCGGTTCATCTACGCCCGCCGGCTCTGAGGCCGGCCCCGTCGCTGGCCGCGCCGCCCCACCTCAGCGCAACACCCCGGCAAAGAACGCCGAGAGTTCCTCGCGCGCATCCAGCGGCAGCACGTTCGCCACGTACTGGTCGGGCCGCACGACGATGAGGCAACCCCGCTCGCGGTGAATGCCGCGCATGTCGTAGATGTCGCCCGCACCCTTGTGGTCCACGCAGAAGACCTTCTCGTGGTCCTGCAGGCCGAGCTTGCCGGTCTTCGGCTTGAGCAGCGAGGGCATCTGCCCGTAGTCGAGCTGGTCGAAGGTGGGCTGGAAGACGGCGCGCACGTCGATGATGGCGTCGATGTCTTCGCCCTTGCGCGTGTGCTTCACGACCGGTGACTGAGGGTCGTTCTCCAGCCAGTCGGCCAGGCGGGCCATGGGTGCGCCGGACTGGCCCACGTCGCCTTGGCCCGCGAAGGCGTAGATCCGCCAGCGCGCGTCGGCCTCGGCCGCATGGCCCAGCTGCATCTGCTTGGCGTCCGACAGGCGCACCACCGGCGCGGAGTGGAAGCGGCGGCCAATCTCTTCGCCCTTGGCCAGCGCCTGGTGGGTGCCGGGTGCGAACAGGGTCGAGGTGTCGTACTTCACCGCGGTGCCGCCGGTGAATTCGAGGTTGGCCTTGAACTGGCGGATGATGCGCGGCTCTTCGGTGCCCTCGCGCTCGGCCTGCGTGGTCGGCGCGGACATGATGCGCGACCACTCGTGGTCGGTCTCGACCAGGCGCTTGGCCTCGGTCAGGCGTTCTTTCGAATAGCTGCGCAGCAGGCTCGGGTCGGCGCGACCCTGCAGCACATGCACCAGCTTCCAGCCGAGGTTGAAGGTGTCCTGCATGGACACGTTCATGCCCTGGCCGGCCTTGGGCGAGTGGGTGTGGCAGGCGTCGCCGGCGGTGAACACGCGCGGGGCGCGGTCGCTGCCTTCGGGCACGTCGTCGAACTTGTCGGTGATGCTGTGGCCGATGTCGTAGATCGACCACCAGACGATCTCCTTCACGTCCAGCGAATAGGGTTTGATGATGCGGTTCGCGGCCGCGATCATGTCGTCCTGCGTGAACTTCTTGCTCGCGGCCTTCTCGCCGTCCTTGAGCTTGTCGAGTTCGACGTACATGCGGAACACGTAGCCGCCTTCGCGCGGCAGGATCAGCACGTTGCCCTCGTTGGCCGAGGAGATCAGGCACTTCTGGCGCACGTCGGGGAAGTCGGTGTTGGCCAGGATGTCCATCACGCCCCAGGCCTGGTTGGCTGCGTCGCCGTGCAGCACGCCGCCAATCGCCTTGCGCACCGCGGAGTGCGCGCCGTCGCAGCCCACCACGTAGTTGGCGCGCACGGTGCGCGTGGCGCCCCAGTTGATGCCGGTCGAGTCCTTGAGCGTGACGGTCACCGGGTGGTCGTCGGTGGTCTCGTCGATGGTCAGGCCCACGATTTCCCAGCCGTAGTCGGGCGCCAGCCGTGAGGGCGAGTTCGCCATCACCTCCAGGAACAGCTCGTGCAGCCGCGCCTGGTTGATCAGGATGTGAGGCATCTCGGAGCTGTCGTCGGCCACGTCCTGCACCCGGCCCACGCGCCGGATGTGCGAGGGGTTGGCGGGGTCGGGCATCCAGAACGCGGTCTGGTTCACCCAGTAGGTCTCGCGCTTGACCTTGTCGGCGAAGCCGAAGGCCTGGAACATTTCCATGGTGCGCGTGTTGATGCCGTCGGCCTTGCCTTTGATGATGTTGCTGGCCATGCGCTCGACGATCAGGGTGTCGATCTCCGGGAAGGCCGCCAGCTGCGCGGCCAGGCACAGGCCGGCCGGGCCGGTGCCGGCGATCAGCACGTCCACCTTTTCGGGCAGGGGTTCGTTGACGCCCCGGTTGCGGCGGTTGGGCGCGGCCTGCTTGATGTCGGGGTTGCCGCCGCGAAAACCGTCTTTGTAGAACTGCATGGGGTGTCTCCTGATGGGAAGGTCGCCCGGGGGCGATGGGTGGGAGCAAATGATATCTATGCTTACTAATTCGTGTCAATACGGTACGTATACTTATCAATCGACTTGAAAACGGAGCGCAGGCATGGACTCACTCGACATGGCGGGGCACCTGATCCGCCGGCTGCACCAGCTGTCCACGCAGGTGTTCGTGCAGCGCACGCAGGCGGCGGGCTTCGACCTGACGCCGGTGCAGTTCGCAGCGCTGGACGCCATCGGCCACCACCCGGGCACGGACCAGGCGACCGTGGCCGAGCTGATCGCCTACGACCGCGCCACCATCGGCGGCGTGATCGAGCGGCTGGAGCAGAAGGGCTGGGTCGACCGCGTGGTCAGCGAACGCGACCGCCGCGCGCGCGTGCTGTCGCTGACGGCCGAGGGCGAGCGCATCCTCCAGGCGCTGGTGCCGGTGGTGCGCAACCTGCAGGACGAGATCCTCGCGTCCCTGGGCGAGGCAGACCGGGCGCGCTTCCTCAAGCTGGCGCGTCAGGCCGTGGGCTCGTAGGCGCCACGGCCGCGCTGCGGCGCGCCATGTGCAGCGCCAGTCCCTGCAGCAGGGCCAGCGCCAGCAGCCCGAGCCCTGCCGTGAGCCAGAGCGCGTGGCCGCCCCAGTGCGCCATGGCCAGGCCGAACAGCAGCGGCGCAAACGCCTGCGACACCCGGGCCGGCGCCATCAGCCAGCCCTGGCGCTCGCCGTAGCCCGCGGCGCCGAACACCACCAGCGGCAGCGTGCCCTTGGCAATCGTCAGGATGCCGTTGCCCATGCCGTGCATCACCGCAAACAGCCAGGCGCCCAGCGGCCCGCCCAGGGCCAGCAACGCCACGCCGATGGGGTGCCCCGCGGTGGCGAAGCGGCTGGAGAGCAGCGGGTGGGCGCGGCGCAGGAAGCCGAATTCCAGCAGCCGCCCCGCCACCTGCGCCGGCCCCACCAGCATGGCCACGCCCAGCGCGGTGGAGGCCGACAGGCCCTGCGCCTGCAACAACAGCGGCAGGTGGGCGGCCATGGCGGTGCTGGTGAACCAGGCGATGGCGAATACGGCGGCGAGCACGAGGGCCACGCCATTGCCCGCGTTTGCCTGCGTCGGTACGCGAGAGTCGGGTGCGCTGGGTGCGGACTCGGCGCGCACCGGCGGCGCCTCTTCCAACTGTCCGCGCGGCAGCAGGCTGTGCAGCGGCATGCCCAGCACGAGGTGCAGCGCAGCCCAGCCCAGGCAGGTGCCGCGCCAGCCGAATGTGTCCAGCCCCCACTGCGTGAGTGGCCAGCCCACGGTGCTGGCGAAACCGGCGATCAGCGTGATGCCGGTGATGGCGTTGCGCGCGCTGACCGGGTAGAGCCGCACCAGCGTGGCGAAGGCCGCGTCGTAGAGCCCGCTGCCCATGGCCACGCCGATCACGCACCACGCGGCCCAGACCTGCCACCCGGCCTGCGCCAGGCCCAGCGCCGCCAGGCCGGCGGCAAACAGCAGGTTGGTGACCCGCAGCACCGCGCGCCCGCCGTGGCGGTCGATGGCGCGGCCCGCGGCCGGCCCGACCAGGGCCGAGATCACCAGTGCCAGCGTGAAGGCACCGAACACCTGGGTGACCGCCAGGCCCAGCTCGGCGGCCAGCGGCGCCGCCAGCAGGGCAGGCAGGTAGTAGGACGAGGCCCAGGCCAGGGTCTGCGTGCTGCCCAGGCGCAGCACGACCCCGGTCTGGCTGGTGCGGCGGGATTCCTGGGACATGGCGTGTCGGCGGCGGTGGGTGGCGAGGTGTCCCGGATCTTAGGCCCGCCATAGTTCTTCAGGACTATTCAGCCCGCCCGCCCCGCGCCGAAGAACTCCGCATCAGGCCGCGGTGTGCGCGCGCCAGGAGTTCAGCATGTGGGGAGTGTCCAGGTTCCGGATCGGTGCGCGGCTGGCGGCCGGTTTCGGTTTGATGTTGTTGCTCATTGCGGGGCTGGTGGCCTCGTCGCTGCTGTCGTTGCGGCTGATCGGGCAGGAAAACAGCCAGCTGATCGAGCGCGAAATGGTGAAGGTGGCGGCGGTGTCGGTGATCGACACGGCCACGCGGGCCAACGGCCTGAACACCGCCGAGCTGCTGCTGGTGGAGCCCTCGCAGATACCCGTGGTGCAGGCGCGCATCGACGCCAACCGCAAGGCCATTGACGAGGCCCTGCTCACGCTGGACCGGCTGGTGGAACGGCCCGAAGGCAAGGCCGCGCTGGCCGAGCTGCGCAGCTCCCGCGCCGCCTATGTGGCCTCGTTCGTCAAGGTCGGTCCGCTGGCGAAGGAAGGCCGCATTGAGGAGGCCCAGCAGCTGCTGCGCAGCGAGACCCTGCCGGCGCTGGCGCGCCTGCAGCAACCCATCGACACCCTGCGCGCACTGCAGGACCGCCTGGCGCAGGAACATGGCCAGGCCGTGGGGCGCTCCATCGGCGGTGCCCAGCTGCTGCAGATCGGCCTGGGGGTGGCGGCGCTGGTGCTGGGCCTGCTGGCCTCGGTGGTGCTGGCCCGCAGCATCGTGCGGCCGCTGCGCGAAGGCGTGGCGGTGGCCGGTCGCATTGCGTCCGGTGACCTCACCAAGGACGTGCCGGTGCAGGGCCGCGACGAGGTGGCCGAGTTGCTGCAGTCGCTGGGGGTGATGCAGGACGGGTTGCGCAGCCTGGTGGGCCAGGTGCACCGCGGGGTGGACCATGTGGGTTCGGCCTCGGCGCAGATCGCCAGCGCCAACAAGGACCTGAGCGCCCGCACCGAGGCGCAGGCCAGCGCGCTGGAACAGTCGGCCGCGTCGATGGAGCAGCTCAGCAGCGCCATCGCCCTGAACGCCGACAGCGCGCAGGCGGCCCGCACGCTGTCCACCGACGCCTCACAGGCGGCCGAAGCCGGCGGCGAGACCGTGGCCTCGGTGGTGCGCACCATGCGCAGCATCGAAGACGCCTCGCGGCGCATCGCCGAGATCATCGGCGTGATCGACGGCATCGCTTTCCAGACCAACATCCTCGCGCTCAACGCGGCGGTGGAGGCGGCGCGGGCCGGCGAACAGGGGCGCGGCTTTGCCGTGGTGGCCTCGGAGGTGCGGGCGCTGGCCGGCCGTTCGGCCGACGCGGCGCGGCAGATCAAGCAGCTGATCGAGGCCAGCGTGGAACAGGTGGGCTCGGGCGCCGCACTGGCCGACCAGGCCGGCGCGGCGATGACCGGGGTGGTGGCATCCATCCGGCGGGTGAACCAGCTGGTGGTGGATATTGCCTCTGCCATGCAGGAACAGAGCACCGGCGTGACCCAGATGGGCGAGGCCATCACCCAGCTGGACCAGGCCACGCAGCAGAACGCGGCCCTGGTGGAGGAGACCGCCGCGGCCTCGCAGAGCCTGGACGACCAGGCCCGCGAGCTGGTGGCCTCGGTGGCGGCGTTCCAGATCGACCGCCGGGCGCTGCAGGCCGCCTGAGGCCCGCCGCCGCCCGGGCGGATCACTTCACTTCGGTGACGAACTGTTCCAGCGGGCGGCGCACCTTCTTCAGGTTCACCAGCCAGTCGCCGTCGGTGGCGCGGTAGCCCAGCGGCACGATGGCCACGCTGCGCAGGCCGCGCTCGCGCAGCTTCAGGATCTCGTCCAGCTTGGCGGGGTCGAAGCCTTCCATCGGCGTGGCGTCCACTTCTTCAAACGCGGCGGCGATCAGAGCGGCGCCCAGGCCGATGTAGGCCTGGCGGGCGGCGTGCTCGAAGTTCACCTGCGCGTCGCGCTGCGGGTAGCTGTTCAGCAGCATCTGGCGGTAGTTCTCCCAGCCCTCATTGGTGAAACCGCGCTCGGTGTTCACCAGGTCGAACATGTGGTTGATGCGCTCGGCCGTGTAGGTGTCCCAGGCGGCGAACACCAGCAGGTGCGAACCGTCGGTGATCTGGGCCTGGTTCCAGGCGATGGGCTGGATCTGTTCGCGCACGGCCTTGCTGGTGACGACGATGATTTCAAAAGGCTGCAGGCCGCTGGAGGTGGGCGCCAGGCGCGCGGCCTCGACGATGCGGTCCACCTTGTCCTGCGGCACGGCGCGGGCCGGGTCCATCTTCTTGGTGGCGTAGCGCCATTGCAGTTTGTCCAGCAGGACGGGGGCGTGGGTGGGTTGCGACAGGTCGCTCATGAAAAGGGTGCTCCGGGGAGGTGGGGCGCCCGCACCGTGCGGGCACATGAGGAAATCATGACGCGGTGCAGCAAACAGCGCTGGCGCCCGCGGGGAAAACGGGAACCGGAACGCCTTTGTTCCTGCCGCCCGGCGGCGCGGCGGCGGATCGGTTATACGGGCGCGGACTTGTCCTCAAAACGGGTGATCCCTGCGGCCGCCGGTCCCTAGTCGGAAGGATGTCACCGCCGTTCTGCACTCCTACATTGGGTCCCCTCCCCCCGCCGCGCTGGTCCGTCCACCGGGTCAGGGCCACCGGGGGCACCTCTTGCAGGAGCGGACATGGCAAGCGACGAGCAGGTTCTGTTGATGAGCAACCAGCTGCAAGCTTTCGAGCTCAAGACGCTGCTGCTCACGCCCAAGGTGCATCCGGTGACGACAGCGGCTGCACAGGCCCCGGTGCCGGTGAGCCCGGACGGCTCCCTTCAGCCCCAGGTGCTCTACGAGGCATCGGACGATGCCGGCGCCCGGTACCAGCTGCCGCGCTACGAATGGAACACGGTGGGCGGGCGCCACACCTCCCGGTTGCGCCTGCGCACGGCCGACGACGACCCGCTCGGTCCGCTGGGCTGGCTGAACATCGAGCTGCTGGCGGTGCACGCCGTCGATGCGCGCTTTGCCATGCGCACGCTCGAGCACACCGCCACGCTGCGGCTGGGTTACGAAATGCCGGTGGTGGCGGCGGCCGACCCGGCGCCGCCGACCTGGGAGGGCCAGTGGGAAAACACCGATGCGGCCACGCGGGGCATGACCCGCCTGCTGATCGGGCGGCGGGCCGACGGCGGCTGGTTCATGCACGGCTTCGGCAAGTGCCACCCCAGCGACTGCGACTGGGGCGAGACCACGGCCATGCCCTCGGGCGACGCGCTGACCGGGGTCTACGCCTTCGGCTTCAAGGTCACCACCCTCACCGCCCGCCGCAGCGGCCAGACGCTGGTGGTGGACGTGCTGGACGACTACACCGACGCCGATGGCCGCACCGACCGCCTGAGCAACTACGTCATGGCCCGCTCGGTGGCCGCCGCGCCGGCGCAGCCGCTGATCTGGGAGGCGCTCGGCCCGCTGAACCCGCTGGGCGGCAGCATGCACCGCTGCACGCTGCCCTTCCATGCCCAGGAGGACTACGACCGCATCCACCAGATCATCACCTCGCCGGTGCACCGCGCCCGGCTGGAGGTGGTGTGCAAGGCCACGATCGGCCAGCGCACCTGGCAGCAGTGGTGGCTGCACGACCGGCCGGCGGTGGCCCCGCTGCAGCCGGACATCGACATGGTTCGCATCAGCCCCGCGGTGCTGAGCACGCTGCGCACCCAGCCGCTGGCAGTGGCGGCGGCGGGGCCGCGGATGCCCGCGATCGCCAGCCTGCGGGCCGACCGCGCCAGCACCGCCACGCGGGCACTCGCGCGGGGCGTACGGCGCCCGCACCACAACCCCGATCTGGACGAGGCGCTGTCCCGGGAAGAGACGGCGCGCGTGCTGCGCACCCTGCCGCGGCGCGTGGCCATCGACAAGAAGGGCCGGCCAGTGCTGGTGCGGCGCGAGGTCGAATGCACGCAGTCGCTGGCCTGCACCTTCGACCCCCAGGCCGACGGCTACATGCTCGATGCGCCGCGCGACCCCTCGCAGGCCCATGTGCTGTTCAAGCACGACCTGGTGGCCGAGGGCCAGAGCGTGACCTTCTTCCAGGATTCGCTGGTGCGCGACCAGGTCTACTACGAGCCGCAGGAGTTTCGGCTCGCGCGCAGCGACGCCAGCCCCTTCCTGCCCTCGCTGGTGTTCGCCATCACCGACGTGGCCACCGAGAGCGAGGCGCTGTCCTACCGGGTGCGCCTGGCGTTCCAGGCGCGGCCGCACCTCGGTCAGGCCTTCCTGCTGCTGGCGCGCCAGCGCTTTGGTCCCGCGGCGCGGCTGACCGCGCTCACCCCCCGGTCGGCCCGGCTCACCCTGGGCGTGCCGACCGCCGACGGCGCGCCCCCGGCGCTGCAGGAGCGGCCCGACGCGGTGATCCGCTTCGACGAGGGCATCACCGACGAGCTGTCGCTGGACGAGGCGCAGTTCGTGCGCCTGGCGGCCGCCTTCCAGTCGCCCGCGGGCATCGGCATGCAGGGCTGGGTGACGGCCACCATCAGCGACGGCACGCAGGTCGACATCCCGCTGGTGGTCTCGCTCAAGGACAACACCGGCAGCGTGTTCGATCCCCAGCTGCTGCGCCCCGACCCCGACGGCGTGCCCGGCCACCACGTCGTGACCCTGCGCAACCGCATCGAGAGCCCGGTGCGCGTCAACGGGGTCCACCCGCAGGAGCTGGGCGTGTGGACCGACCCGGCCACCGGTGTCGCGCAGACCGTGACCGTGCGCCCCCTGGAGCTGCCACCGGTCGCTGCGGTGGCGCCGGGCCAGACCCTGGACCTGCGCCTGGCCGTCGAGCCCGCGGCCTTCCCGCTGCTGTCGGTCAGCCCGGCGCTGGACCTGGACATCCAGCCCGACCTCGCCCGGCTCATGGGCCAGCTCACCGTCACCGAGGCCTTCACCGAGGCCACGTTCGAGGTGCAGGTGTCGGCCAGCCCGCTGTTCTTCGGTCCCGGTGCGCTGACGTCGCTGCGGGTCAAGTTCGACGACGGTCCGGTGGTGACGCTCGACGCCGGCACGCTGGTGCAGACGGTGAGCCTGCGCAAGCCGGTGGTGGCGCGCATCCTGGGCCTGGAGCCTGGTTACCGCTACCGGCTGGTGGCGGTGGATGCGCGGGGTGGCGAACGCGTGCACGACGGACTGGCCGGGGTCGGCCATCTGCAGGTGACGTTGCCGCAGGAGTGACCATGATGCTCACCCGGCCGCTGCCCGACTTCCCGGACGTGTTCCCCGACCACCGGGACGCGCACCGGCTGTATGTCCTGCCGGACCGCGTGGCACTGGCGCTGGACGCCGACGGCCTGCCGCGCTTCACGCTGCTGCGCCGCACGACGGACGACGGCACGGCGCAGGACGGCGGGCTGCTGCAGGCCTTTCTGGCGCTGGACCACGCCGGCCTCGACGCCCTGGCGCTTGAGCCGTCGCTGGCCGGCCATGCGCTGGAGCCCGCGCCGGTGGCGCAGGCCGAGGCCCGCCTGGTGCTGCGCGGCGTGTCGGGCGACCTGGTGCAGGCGTCCGGTCAGTGGCAGCCCGTGGCCGTGGGCTCGGCCGATGCCCTCTCGCTCACCCATCACCTGGGCCCGGACGACACCCGCATCGTCACGGCACTGGTGCGCGAGGCCGAGGCCGGCGGGCCGGAACCGGTGGAGCTGGAGCTGCGGCTGCGCGTGCCGGGGCTGCGGCCCGGCCTGCCCTGGGTGGTGACGACCACCGGCACCACCCTGCACGACCAGCTGCAGGCCCTGCTGCCCGCCGATGCGCCGGCCAGCGCCCGGGACCTCGACCGCGCCTTCCTGAGCCTGCCAGCGGGCCTGCTGCGCTGGCAGCCGCTGCTGGACGACGCGGTACCGGCCGACACCGAAGCACTGGCGCTGCAGGCCGCGCGCAGCGCGCGCCAGAGCCTGTTCCGCCGCGTGGGCGAGGGCTTCGAGTGGCACCCCGGGGTGCCGCTGACCGACGCGGTCGACGGCCTCTCGTGGCGCCTGGACCTGCCCCTGCCCGACACCGTCGAGCGGCGCCTGGGCTGGTCGGTGAGCGAGGCCCACCGCCAATGGGCCGGGAACGCCCTGGCCTTTCCGGTGGTCACGCCGTTCCGCCCCATGCAGCGGGTCACGGTGCACGTGCTCTGCGCCCTGCCCCTGCACCCCCGCGGCCTGGCCCAGCTGGACGTGGAGCTGCGCTACCGCGGTCCCAGCGGGGCCTGGGTGCACCACACCTTCCGCTTCGATGCCCGCACCGGGCTGCACGCCCTGTCGGTGGTCGGCCCCGCCTTCGGTGCCGGCCTGGAACTGTCGCACCGCACGCTGGCGGTGGTGGCCCGGGAAGGGCAGCTGCCGCTGACGCTGTCGTCGCCGGACTTCGTGCCGGTGCAGGGCCTGCAACTGGTGATCGGCGAGGCGGAGGCCGGCGTGCGCCCGGTGCCGGTGGCGGCCGACCCCTCGCTCTGGGCCCACGCCGTGGCGGTGCGGCTGGTGGTGACTCCCGCCAGCGGCCCGACCCGATCCATCGAACTGAACCCGCAGACCCCGGACGCCTGGGTGTGCCTGACCGGCGACGAGCGCCTGACCCCGGTGACGGCCCAGGCCATGGCCCGCGCGGGCGACGGCGCGGAGCAACCCTGCTGGTCCGGCACCTTGCCGACAGAGGGTCTGCGCCTGAACGGCTGGGCGCTGGAGCCCACGGCGCCAGAAACGGTCGACCTGCGCCTGGCCGAACCGCTGGCCGGGGCGACGGCGCTGGTGGCGGTGGAGCTGCTGGCCAGCGACACCGTGCCCGCCGACGGCGCCAGCGGCACCCTGCTGACGCTGGAGGCGGGGCAGGCACGCCGCTGGTCCTACTGGCGCCGCAGCCTGCTGCAGCCCCGTTCCTACGCCTGGCGCCTGCACTGGGTCGGCCGCGACCCGGCCACTGGCGCCACCCGCCCGCTGCGCGTCGGCCCCTGGCGCGTGGACCAGACCCCCGAACTGCTCGTCGAGCAGGTGCCGACATGAACCCGCGCCCCACCGCCCCGGTGCGCCCACCCTCCACAGAGGTGACCCCATGCTGAAAGTCCCCGCCTTCCGAACCGTCGACGGCGTCACCGTCTACGCCGACGACACGCTCTGGCACCGCTTCTACCCCGTGGCAGACCAGCCCCGGGTGCGCCTGGACGCCGACGGCCAGCCGGTGTTCCTGCTGGTCAAGTACGCGCTGTCCGACGAGGAGCTGGCGCGCAACCCCACGCTGCCGCGCGGCGGCGGCTACCTCAACGTCGACGTGGTGTTCGAGCTGGACGACGCGCAGCGCGAGGCAGTGCGCGCCAACCTGCAGGCCTGGGTGGACACCGAGTTCGCGCGCCGCCAGGCCGGCAGTGCCGAGGAGAAGGCTTCGGTGCAGGGCATGACCGCACCACCGCCGGTGGACTTCGGCACCCCCACCTACACCGGCGGCACGGTGGCCATGGACGCGCCGCAGACCAGCGTGCTGGTGAGCAAGCGCGTGGCCAGCGGCGCGCCGTCCCTGCTGGCCGACAACGTCTCGGTGTTCAGCATGGACCTCACCAGCGAGGGCGCCACCTTCATGGAGCGCACCCTCACCGGCGGTGGCGGGGCCGCCGGAGCCTCCGACCTGACGCCGATCCAGGTGCGCTACGACCTGAGCTTCTGGGCCCGCCTGCCGCCGGTGCGCATCCATGTGAAGGCCGACTCGCAGCGCATGTACGAGCAGGTGCGCAAGATCATGGACGGCGCCGGCGTCGACCACTGCACCACCTACGACTTCCAGCACAGCGACATCGACACCGCCTCGGCCGAGGTGGCCGGCCTGATCACGGTGCAGATCGACACCGGCAGCGGCTCGCTCGACGACGCGGTGATCGCCGAGCTGCGGCGCTACGCGCTGGAGGTGATGCAGCAGCTGGTGGAGTCGAACTTCTTCACCGACGACCCGGCCGAGGCGCACCGGCCCTCGGGTTCGGGCGACGTGCCCGACGAGGCGCTCTCGGGCCGCCGGGACAAGACCAAGAAGTACCTGCGCAAGCAGCAGGACAGCATGCACGTGAAGCTGGAACTGAGCCTGGAGCAGAACAGCGTGGTGCCCTGGCCCATCCACCCGCAGGGCACGCTGCAGACCTTCTTCCGCGGCATGTCGGCGGCGCAGATCGCGAACTTCGTGCGCGTGGTGGTGCTGGACGATCCGGTGTTCCAGTCGCTCAACCTCACGGCCCGCGTGTTCGCGCCCTTCGACGCCGCGGGCCTGGAAGCGGTCGAGGTCGAAGTGCGCTACGCCGGCCGCGACGCCAACGGCGACCGCCAGGAAAAGCTCAAGACCTTCACCTTCACCGGCAACCAGCCGCAGAAGTGGGAACCCAAGCTGATCGGCGACGAGCGCGGCTACGAATACCGCTACCGCTTCAAGTTCGCCGGCCGGGCGTTCGGCTCGTTCACCCGCTGGGAAGCCGCCAGCCGCAACGACCTCAACATCTCCGTGCCGGCCGCCGGCCGGGTGTTCGTCGAGGTGCGCGCGGGCGACATCGACTTCGAGAACCAGGTGCGCCAGGTGCAGGTGCTGCTGGCCTACGAGGACCCGGCCGCCGGTGTGCCGCGCCAGGAACAGACCGTGCTGTTGGACAAGACCAGCACCAGCGGTGTGTACGACCGGCAGATTTTTGAACCGCGCGCGCGCCCGGTGCTCTACCGCCAGCGCTTTCGGATGCTCAGCGGCGAGGTGGTGGAAGACCCCGACTGGCAGGAACTCTCCGGCCACCAGCTCATCGTCAACCAGCCGGCCCGCGGCCTGCTGCGCGTGCGCCTGCTGCCCGCCGGCGACGGCTGGGACGCGGTGGCCCAGGTGATCGTCGACCTGCGCTACGAGGACGCCCCCAATGGCCTGCGGCGCGAGGAAAGCCTGGTGCTCAAGACCAGCCAGGAGTTCCGCACCTGGGAAGCGGCGCTGCGCGACCAGAACCGCCGGGGCTTCGAGTACCGCGTGCACGCCAGCTTCAAGGACGGCCGCTTCCAGCAGGGACCGTGGCAGAGCCACACGGGCGAGGAGACCCTGCCCATCGTGGTCCAGGCGCCGCCGCGCCACCAGATCCAGATCATTCCCGACCGGCTCGATCTGGCCGCCGCGCCGCTGACCGAGGTCGGCCTGACCCACCTGCCCACCGGCCGGCAGGAGACCTTCGTGTTCCGGGCCAAGCAGCCGGTGGTGTGGAACGTGGACGTGCCCGCCGGCACACCGGTGCGCTACCGCGTGCAGGTGACGCACTTCCCGGCCACCGGCGACCCGGTGGTGCTGCCGCCCTTCGAGGAAGAGGACCCGGTGCTCGTGCTGCCGCCCTACCAGCCGCCCCGGCCGGGCTCGCTCACGGTGCAGCTGGTCGGCGCGCTGATCGATTTCGCCCAGACACCGCTGGTGACGGTGGACCTGCGCTACCAGGACGAGGTGCACGGCATCGACGCCAGCCACGCGGTGGCCTTCAGCGAGCGCGCGACGCTGAGCTGGACGGTCGAGGTTGGCGACCTCAGTCGCCGCTTCTACAGCTACCAGATCACCTACTTCGTGGCGCCCGACCAGACGCCCCACACCCTGCCGCTGGCCCACACCGACAAGCCCTTGCTGGTGATTCCGCGCTGGCAGCCCGCACCCTGACCCCACCGCACACCCACCGCCAGGAGAACCACCATGCTCAAAGTGCCCGCCTACGCGTATTTCGAAGACCTGCGCGTCACCGTCTACCAGGACGACACCATGTTCTGGAAGTTCTACGTGATCCCGGACTACATCTCGGTCCGGCGCGACCAGAACGACAACCCGGTCTTCCTGCTCATCAAGTACGCCTTCGGCGACCAGGACCGGGTGGCCAACCCGGCGCTGGGGCGCGGCGGCGGCTTCATGGCCTTCGACGTGGAAATGCGGGTGGCCGAGCAGGACCAGGCCGCGCTGGTGCAGCGCCTGCAGGACCTGGTGGACGACGAGTACCGGCGCCTCAAGGCCCTGGCCGAGGCCCACAACGAACGGGTCGAGGGCATGCGCCTGAGCAGCTGGGCCTACGCCAACAACCGGTCCATGAGCACCTCGCTGTCGATCCACGACGTCAAGCTCGGGCTGCGGCCGGACGCGCCCGAAGCGCCGCCCGGCAACAAGCCGCCCACGGTGATCCTCTCGGTGCCCACCTGGACCGAAGGCACGTTCAGCGTGAGCGCGCCGCAGGCCGCCTCGCTGGTCAGCCACCGCGTGGTCGAAGGCCCGCTGTCGCTGGTGGGCAGCAACGTGGCCAGCGCCAACATGGACCTGACCGAGGCCGGCGCGACCTTCATGGAGAAGACCCTGGTCAACCGCGACGGCACGGGCGGCAGCGACCTGACGCCGATCCAGGTGCGCTTCGACCTCAAGATGTGGGCCCGCCTGCCGCCGGTGCGCCTGTCCATCGAGGCCGACACGCGCAGCGTCTACCAGGGCCTGCGCGCGGTGATGCACGACTTCGAGGGCAACGAATGCAACGAGGACGAGCTCTACCACTTCGACCAGCACCTGAAGATGGCGGTGGAGTCCAACCTGATCAAGATCAGCTTCGACACCGGCACGCTCAAGCTCGACGACAAGTTCGTCAACGAGCTGCGCGCCACGGCGATGGAGATCGTCACCAACCTGATGGAAGAGAAGTTCTTCAAGAAGGAGGACGCGCCCGCCGCCACCGAAGACCCGGTGGCCATGGACGACGAACGCAAGGTGTACTTCTTCAAGTCCGAGCAGGAGATGGAGTTCACCTCCATCGCCTACCACGAGGAGATCAGGAGCATCGCCGAGTGGCCGGTGCACCCGCAGGGCACCATGCAGTCCTTCTTCGCCGGCATGTCGGCCCAGGAGATCGGCAAGTACGTGCGCGTGGCCGACCTCAACGACCCCTTCTTCATGACGCTGGGCCTGAAGGTCTCGGCCTTCGCCGACTGGGAGCACAACCCGATTGCCTTCGTCGAGGCGCAGGTGCAGTACGAAGGCCGCGACGAGAACGGCGACATGGTGGAGAAGCAGCAGACCTTCACCTTCAGCAAGGACAGCACGCGCGGCGAGTGGGACCCCAGCCTGATCGGTGCCAAGCGCGAGTACCAGTACCGCTACCGCATCGCCTTCCAGGGCAAGCCGCCCGGCGAGTTCACGCGCTGGGAGCGCGAGCGATCGCCGCAGCTCAACCTCTCGATACCCGACGCGGGCCGGGTCCACGTGCGCCTGCTGGCGGGGCAGATCGACTTCGCGCAGACGGTCGACCAGGTGCAGGTGGAGGTGGCCTACGCCGACACCAGCTCGGGCGTGAACGAGGAGATCGAGACCTTCCGCCTGCTCGACGGCCAGCAGGAACAGACCTACAACCGCGTCATCTTCACCAACTGGGACCGGCCGGTGCGCTACCGCTCGCACTTCTTCCTCAAGGACGGCCAGCGCATCGAGACCGACTGGACCGAGACCACGGCCCGGCAGCTGCTGATCAACGCGCCGCTGTACGACAAGCTGGACGTGCGGCTCGTGCCCACGGGCGACTGGGCCGGCGTGGTGCAGTCGGTGGTGAGCCTGCGCTACGAGGACGCGGCCAACAACTACCGCGCCGACGAGGCCTTCTCGCTCAAGGCCATCAACGAGTTCAAGACCTGGTCGGTGGTGCTGCGCAACAGCCAGGTGCGCCAGTTCGAATACAAGGTGCTGACCACCTTCCAGAACGGTGACCTGCGCGAGGGGGAGTGGACCCGGATGGACGGCGACCAGGCCCTGCCCATCGTGGTGCGCACCGTGCCGCAGCTGGTGGTCAAGCTGCTGCCCAACGTGGTGGATTTCGACACCAGCCCGGTGGTGGAGACCACGATGCGCTACGCCGACGCGGCCAACAGCATCCAGAAGGTGGAGACCTTCACCTTCGTCAAGGGCGACAAGATCGAGGAGTGGCGCGTGCCGATCGCCGACAACAGCCCGCGCCAGTACCGCTACCAGGTCACCTTCCACACCGCCGACGGCCGCACCGTGAAGGAGCCCGAGGTGGTGGACGACCGGACCGAGGTGGTGCTGCCCCGGCTGCTCACGCCCGAGATCAAGGTCACGCTGCTGCCGCGCTTCGTCAGCTTCATCGACACGCCGGTGGTGGAGGTGAGCGTGCGCTACGAGGACGCGGCCAACCAGATCCGCTTCAACGATTCCTTCCTGTTCACCGAGCCGGTCGACCAGGTGTTCCGCATCCCCGTGCGGGCGGATTCGCCGACCGGGTACGAGCTGCAGATCACCTACTTCAACAAGGACGGCACGGCCTTCCCGCAGACGCCGGTGCGCACGGACAAGAAGCACTTTCCGCTGCCCAGGTTCGTGCCCGAGCTGGCGCCCCAGCCCTGACCCCTGACAGGAGAACACCATGCTCTCGTTCGGCCCACCCTATTTCCAGGTCGAGGGGATGACGGTCATGAGTGACTTTCACGACCCTCTGCAGTTCTATTACTTCCCCAACCGGCCCAAGCTCTCGGTGGACGAGCAGGGCCGCCCCGCGATCCGCTTCATCATCCTCAAGGAAGCCCAGGACGAGATCGAGCGCAACCCCGACGGCACGGCCGCCGAGGACGACGTGGCGGGCTTCCTGGTGTTCGACACCGACCTGGCCTGGGACAGCGAGGCAGTGCGCAAGGCCGAGCGCTTCATCAAGCGCGAGATGGACCTGGCCGACACGCCGCGGCTGGCGCCCCTGCCCTACAAGGGCGGCACCGTGCAGCTGACCTTTCTGGACCGCACCACCGAGCTGCCCAAGCCGGTGGACCCCACCAACCCGAACCCGCCGCCACCGCCGGCCGACCCGGTCGATGCCCAGCAGCGCTGGGTGCCCTTCCTCAAGTCCAGCGGCGTGCCCTCGTTGTACGGTGACAACCGGGCCATCTTCAGCGCCATGCTCAGCCGAAAGGCCACCAAGCTGCTCTACGGGGCCTTCGAGGGCTTCATGCCGGCGGGCGTGGTCTACAACCTGGAGTTCGTGGGCATGCAGACCGCCTACCGCGTCGACGTGCAGGCCGACTGGGAACAGGCCTACCACTTCATCCAGGAGCACTTCGGCCTCGACCTCGTGTTCGTCACGGTCGACCTGGACGACATCGTCGAGCGGCTGGAGGAAAAAAAAATCATCAACATCACGGCCTCGCTGGAGCTTGAAGGCGAAGAAGCGGCGGTGGTGGAGGAGGAGTTCAACCAGGTGCGCAAGGACCTGACCGAGCTGGTGCTGGAGAAGTTCTTCGAGCCGGTGCCCAACCCCAACGAGGCCACACCCGACGACCAGACCGTGAGCACCGTGCTCAGCACCGCGCGCCAGGTCCGCAACATCGTCCACCTCTGGCCCAGCGCGGGCTACAGCCGGCGCGAGGTGAGCACCGAGGAGCTGCGTTCGATCCAGGTCGACTACACGGTCAACAAGGCGGTCTCGCGCAAGATCGCCCCGCAGGCGCACATCAGCCTGTTCTTCGAGGACTTCGGCCTGACGAAGGAGGACGTGGTGACCGTGGTGGACGGCAACGACGCGCTCTGGAACACCACCAGCTTCGACGCGCTGGTCAACGCCGACTACGCCGGCGACGCCATCCACAGTGTGGCGCTGGACGTGCAGTACCGCGCGCCCGACCAGTTCGATCCGCTGGCCGACCCGGACGCCGAATGGTCCTTCCTGTTCGACTCGCCCGAGGACCGTGTCAAACGCTCTTCCTGGTACAACCCGGACATCGGGCACCAGTACTTCTACCGCTACAGCGTCTTCTTCAAGCCCTCGGCCCTGCCCGGCCCGACCCACAGCGTGAGCAGCGGCTGGCGCCCGCACGACTCGCAGCTGCTGGTGATCTCGCCCGACGAGCTGTACCGGCGGCTGGCGCTGGAGGTGCAGGTCGACACCAGCTTCCCATGGGACCGCTACTCCGGCGTGTTCGTGCACCTGCGGCACAGCACCGGGGCGTGGACCCACGAGGACTCCAAGCTGCTGCACAAGGGCGACAGCAGCTTCCGCATGGCGCTGCGCACCGACAAGGCGGCGGACCCGGGCATCGACTACCGGCTGAGCTACCTCAAGGCCGGTGGCGGCACGGTGGAGGAAGGCTGGCAGCGCACGTCCAGCGACCTGGTGATCATCCGCGACCCGATGCCGCCGCGCCCCAAGGTGCGCATCGTCGTGGCGGGCGACCGCACGCGCATCCTCAACCTGATCGTCGACCTGCGCTACAGCGACCCGGCCAACGGCGTCGCCGCCAGCGAGTCCGTCGTGTTCGACACCAGCAACATCCACACCGCCCAGGTGTGGGAGATCCCGGTGGTCGATCCGGCCAAGCGCCGCTACGAGTATGGCCAGACCATCATCGACGTCGACGGCAACGTCACGTCCACCGGCTTCCAGCAGGAGGACAAGAGCACGCTCACCGTGGGCGAGACCTTCGTCAAGCTGATGGAGGTGCAGCCCGAGCTGGTGGGGCCGCCGCTGTCAGTCAACGGCGTCGAGCGCATCGTGCTGACCCTGCGCTACGACGACGACGCCAACAACGTGCACGAGGAGGACCAGCAGTCCTTCGTGCAACCCGGCATCGGCGCGCCCTGGCGCGTCAAGCTGCAGGACGCGTCCCTGCGCGACTACACCTACGAGCTGACCTACGTGCTCAACACCGGCTTTGAAAAGAGCTCCGGCCGGCGCTCGACGCGCGACCGCTTCCTCATGCTCTCGACCGTTCCACCCAGGGGCTGAATCATGCAGACCACACCCTCATGGATGCAGCACGCGGGCCTGCTGGCCGGACTCGGGCCGCGCGCCTTCGTGCCCCGGGTCGAGGGCGACGCGCTGGCGACCGACCTGTCTTTCCGCACCTGCATCGAGGCCGGCAGCGGCGCGCTGGTGTCGGTGCAGGCGCCGGGCGCGCGCCGACTCAACCTCTGGACCCGGCGCCCGTCCGCCCCGGGTGCGCAGCGCTGGACCCACTGGCTGGACGGCCAGGAGGTGGGCCAGGTGGTGATCGGTGCCCCCGGCTGGCAGCCGCAGGAATGGGGCTGGGAGCGTCCGCAGCAGGGCCTGCACCAGCGCGTGGGCGCGCTGGCGACCCTCTACCGCATCGACGCCGACCACAAGACCGAGCCCTGGTTTTCCTACCACCTGCCGCGCCAGGCCGACGCGGCCGATGCGCTGCGCCTGCTGGGCCTGTCGAGGGCCTGGTCGACGGTGGCCGATGTCTGGGCGACCCTGCTGGGCCGCCCCCTGCCGCCGCGCAGCCGGCCCTGGAGCCTGGGCCTGCGCGGTCCCGGTGGCGACCAGCCCGCGCTGCGGGTGGCCAGCAGCCTGTGGGCGCTGGTGCCGGAGACGCGGGACAAGTGCGACCGGCTGACCGAGGCGGTGCACAGCCTGGGGGGCGACGGCTGCTTCGCCCAGGCGCTCTACAAGCTGCTGGCACCGGACCTGCCGGACCCGCCGTCGCAGGTGATCGGCGCGGCCCTTGAAATCAGCCTGCACCCCGACGGTTCGCTGGAGACGGTGCACTTCGTGCTGCGCGGCCCCAAGCAGACCCTCCACCACGGCGGCCACGCGCCGCCGCTTCACTGACCACCGGAGCGCCCCATGGACAACGACGACACCTCCTACCTGAACAAGATCGACGCACCGACCAGCCTGCAGATCCGCCTGCTGGCGCCGCAGGACAACCCGGTGGTCGACGTGCTCCTGCAATGGGCGTCCACGCCCACCGCGGCCGACCTGGATCAGGTGGCCCGGCTCGGCGGTGTCTGGAACCGCCCGCCCACGGCCGCGGCGGGCCCCGCGCCCACCGACCTGCAGACCTTGCGGCTGCCGCTGCGGGCGCTGGCCGAGCTGGCGCGCCTGCCATCGGTCCGCGCGCTGTCGGCCGCCGCGCCGCTGGCACCGGACACGGACGGCGGGCCACCCGCCGACGGCGTCCGGCCAAACCCCTGACGGCCGGCGCACCCGCCCTCCCTTCGATCTCTGGAGAACACCATCATGAGCAAGATCGACGCCTCCCTGAATCTCAACCTCCGGCTGAAGGCCGGCAACCAGCTGCCGGCCGACCTGCTGGACCGCTACGGCTTCTCGGCCGACGGCCAGCGCGTGTCGGTGCTGGTGCAGTTCAACGGCGAGACCGGCCCGCTCGTGACGGCCGGCCTGCAGATCGCCAGCCGGACCGACGACGTGCTGACGGGCGACATCGCGGTGTCGGCCATCGACGCCCTCGCGGTCCTTGAAGGTGTGGTCCGCATCGAGGGCGCGCGCCTGATGCATCCCATGCTCGACATCGCCACGGCCGACGCCCACCTGGGCAACACGCGCAGTCCCGGCATCGGCACGCCGCCCACCGCCTACCGGGGGCGCAACGTGATCGTGGGCCTGATCGATTCGGGCATCGACTACACCCACGCCAGCTTCCGCAGGGCCGACGGCAGCACGCGCATCCTGCGCATCTGGGACCAGTTCCTCGTGCCGGCGGCGGGCGAGGCGGCGCCGGCCGGCTACAGCTACGGCGTCGAGTACACCGACACCCAGATCAACAGCGCCCTGGGCAACGCCAACCCCCACAGCGTGGTGCGCCACCGCGACCGGGGTGCCCACGGCACCCACGTGGCGGGCATCGCGGCGGGCAACGGCCGCGCGGCCGGCACCTTCGCCGGGGTCGCGCCCGAGGCCGACATCATCATGGTGCGCAACGACAGCCGGGGCAGCGACGGCACGCTGCAGCTGGCCAACTCGGTGCGCACGGTCGACGCCCTGCACTACATCTACAGCGTGGCGGCCGCCCTGAACCGGCCGGTGGTGGTCAACCAGAGCCAGAGCATGAACGTCGGCCCCCACGACGGCACGACCCTGCTGGAGCAGGCGATCAACCGCGAGCTGGGTTTCCCCGGCCGGGCCTATGTCTGTTCGTCGGGCAACCAGGCCGACAACGCCATCGCCGTCAGCGGCAGTGTGCCGGCCTCGGGCAACCTGGTGCAGACCTTCAGCGTGCCGGCGGGCGACGTGGTGGACGACACCATCGACCTCTGGTACCCCGGCAACCAGCGGCTGTCGGTCACCCTGACCAACCCGGCGGGCGTGGCCACGCCGGTGGTGGTGCCGCCGGCCAGCGCCGCGGCGCCGACCACGCTGGTCCACACCCTGGCCGGGGGCAATGTGGTGGCGATCGATTCGCGCATCGACAGCGTGCAGAACCACGACAACGAGATCCTGATCCGGCTGACCCGGGGCACGGCGGCGTCCATCGCCAGCGGCACCTGGCGCATCACGCTGACCAACGCCGGCACCACCGCCGTGCCGTTCGACGCCTGGATCGAGCGCCCGGTGGACGGCAACCCGGTCTGGACCGGCAGCCCCGACACGGTCAGCAAGTCGGTGGCCATCCCGGCCAGTGCGCGCGAGGCCATCGCGGTGGGCTGCTACCGCACCAAGACCGGCGCCGGCGCGGATGCCGGCGGCAACAAGGGCACGTTGTCGGACTTCTCCAGCCGCGGGCCCACGCGCGACGGGCGTATCAAGCCCGACCTGAGCGCGCCGGGCGAGTTCGTCATGTCGGCGATGTCGGTCGACGAGAGCAGCCCCGGCACCACCGACGCCAGCGGCACCTACCAGCTCATGGCCGGCACCAGCATGTCCACGCCCATGGTTGCGGGCACCGTAGCCCTGATCCTGGAGAAGAACCCGACCCTGCGCCAGGAGCAGATCCGCCTGGGCCTGCAGGCCACGGCGCGCAAGGACGCGCAGACCGGCACCGGCAGCGCGGTGCCCAACAACAACTGGGGCCACGGCAAGCTCGATATCGAGGCCGCCGTGGCCTACAACTACCCGGCCTTTGCCAGCCGCAACTGGGTGCGCATCCGCACCATGCTCTACAACTGGACCGAGGCCGACACGCCGCCGACCTTCGAGATCAGCGCCAACGAGAACGGCGAGGCGGTGATCGAGCTGGCCTGGGACCCGCAGGCCCTGCTCGCGCCCAGCACCGGCTATGTGCCGCTGCGCTACTACAACACCGGCCAGGCGCTGGACGTCACCATCACCAAGGCCGCGGGCGGCAACCAGACCATCCAGCTGCCGGTGCAGGTGATCCGGCTGGCCGGCAACCGGGCGCGCTGGCAGATGCCCCAGGCCCTGTGGGACGGCTACCGCGAGGAGTTGCGCAAGGCGCGGGCGGGCCAGTCCACCATGTCGCCCAACCTCTACTACCGCGTGCGCCTGAACCCCACCGGCGCGGCCTCGGTGCTGATCTGGCCGCCAGACGCCAGCTTCCAGAACGACCCGATGGCGCAGCGGCTGGCCATCATCCAGACCCGCCTCTCGGCCGCTTCCCAGGTGGCCCCGGACCAGGCCGCGGTCGACGCCATGCCGGTGCCCTGGGGGGCCTTCCTGCAATGGTTGTGGAACAACCTGCCGGACGACTCGCCCGACCGCCAGTCGCTGGCAGGGGTGTTCAGCCACCGCTTCTTCACCAACGAGATCGAGACCGCCACGCGCGGCAAGATCCTGATGCTGTGGCTGTTCGCCGGGCCGGGCGCGCGGCAGAAGCTGCCGACCCTGCTGGACACGCGCTTTCGCAACGCCGCCAACCTGGAGATGTCCATCCTCAAGCAGCCGGACCTCAAGGACCGCGAGCTGCTGGTGGACCACCTGCTGGCGCTGCTGCAGATCGATCCGCACCCCGACATCGCCGGTGTCACCGCTGCCGAACAGCTGGTCGACGACGCGCTGACCGAAATCATGGACCCCAACGGCCAGACCAACCAGGGCACGGCCAGCACCTGCGGGCCCACCAGCGTGCAGACGCTGCTGATCAACACCAACGCCTCGGAATACGTGCGCCTGCTGCGTGGCCTGCTCGGCCGGGACGCCAGGGCCACGCTGGCCAACGGCGACCCGGTCGAGGTGCCGCCCGGTGTGTATCAGGTGGCGCGCTACGCCGGCGCCGCGTCGCTGCCCTTCTTCGTGCGCACCAACGCCGAACTCGGGTTCCAGTCGGCGGTGCTGCGCTATGCGCGGGGCAGCGCCTGGCCCGAGTACGACCCCTCGGCGCCGCCCGATGCGCCCAACGGCGTGAACACGGTGTTCCAGGAAACCATGCGGCGCGGCGTGACGGCGGCCCAGCTGCAGCGGGCGCTCAGCGGGCTGCTGGGGCGTGCTCACTCGACGCAGCAGGCGCCGCAGCCCACCGATGCCTTGCGCAACGACTTCGTGCAGCGCATCCAGCAGGCGCGCGACCCGATGCTGCTGGTGGTGCACTGGGGCGCGCCGCCCAGCGACGCGGCCCACACCGGTCTGCATGCGGTGGTGGCGCTGCGCGGCGAGTCGGGCCGGGTGTTCTTCAAGAACCCGCAGTACGCAGGCAGTTCACCACCCGCCGGCGCCGCACCCAATGGCGGCGCGGCCGCCCCGCCCCGTCGCTACGAAGACCCGGCCCAGGCGCTGGAGTCCATGGGCGACAACGACCTGGGCGACTGGATCCGCTGGTTCCACCACCCCGCCTGACCACCAAGGAGCCTGACATGCTGTATCTCGACGCACCGATCGGCCCCATCCGTGGCCTGATGATCTACCGCGATCACGAAGACACCAACCTGTTCTATTACGTGCCCGAGCGGCCCCGGCTCGCCCTCAACGACGGCGTGCCCGAGTTCCTGTTCCTCAAGTACCGGCGCGACATCACCGACAACCCCGACTTCGACCCCGACGCGGGCGGCCAGTCGCTGGGCGGCGGCTTCATGGCCTTCACCGTCGACCTCGGCGTCGACGACCGCACGCTGGGCAGCATCAAGGGCGAGCTCGGCCGCTTCGCCGACGGCGACGTCAAGCTGGTGCCGATCCAGTTCCGCAAGGGCAGCGTGAGGCTGTCGGTGGTCAAGGACGCCGCCGAGGACCCGCCCGCGGGCGCACCGGCGCCATCGCCCACCGCGGCGCGCGGCCTCAAGCTCTACGAGGAGGTGTACGGCGCCACCCAGCCTTCGCTGTTCGGCTTCAACCGCGCCACCTTCGCCATGATGCTCGACCGCGAGGCCGCCACCCTGATGGAGGCCGGCCTGCGCACCGGCATCAGCCCGGTGGGGGTGATCTACAACCTGGAGTTCCTGGGCCTGCGCCCCTCGTTCCGCATCAAGATCCGCGCCGAGTACAAGCGCGTCTACGAGACCCTGGAGGCCGAACTCGGCGCCCGCGGCTCCATCGGCATGGTCAGCCTGGCGGCCGACATCGGCGTGGCTTTCCAGAAGCTGCGCGACAACGGCTCGGTGCAGATCGAGGTGATGAACTTCACCGACGACGAGGACCTGCGCAAGAAGGCCGACGACGCCTGGCAGTGGTTCCAGACCAAGCTGCTGGAGGACTTCTTCGAATCGGCGCTGGAACCACCGAGCTTCATGACACGCCAGTCGGGCAACCTGGGCATGCTGGGCCAGCTGCAGTCGCTGTTCGGCGGCCTGACCGGGCCACAGACCGGCACCGCCCTGGCGCCGCCCATGGGCGCGCCGTCCACCGCCACGCCCACCACCGCGCCCGCCGTGCACGGGCCGTCCGAGGGCGTGCCGTCCACCAGCACCGTCAACCGCAGCGCGGCGGCCGCCAACGCCGGCAGCGGGGGCGCGGCGGGGCCGGCGGGCAACAGCTCGATCTCGCCGTTCCAGGTGGCCTTCTCGCTCAAGTTCGTGCACCAGGACGAACTGCAGGTGCGCACCTTCGACTATTCCATGCAGTCGGCCGAGGCGCGCACGGCCGCACCGCAGGGCATGTTCGGCACCGTGGTGGCGGGCTTCAACCTGGCCGACCGCATCCGCAGCGTGAGCCTGGACGACAGCTTCTTCCAGCGCCTGATCGCCACGGTGTCGATGGGCACCGACCTCGCGCAGGCCGGCATCGCCAGCGTGGCGGTGAACCTGGAGTACCCCGGCGAGCGCCCGCCCAACGAGGACGCCCAGCACGTCGACGGCTTCCTGTTCGTGCCCGGCAAGACCGATCCGCGCACTTTCACCACCTTCCTCAATGACCGGCGCGACCTGAGCTACCGCTACAAGCTGGACATCACCTTCACGCCCAACAGCGACTGGACGGCGGCCAACACGCAGGTCTCCACCGGCTGGGTGGTGGAGCGCGCGCGCCAGCTGGTGATCGCGCCGCTCGACCACGTGGAGCTGATGGACGTCGAGGTGTCGCTGGGCGACATGGACAGCGGCGAGATCACGCAGGTCGAGGTCGAGCTGGTCTACGACGACCCGTCCAACGCCTTCCGCGTCGAGAAGACCCTGCTGCTCAAGCCCGGCGAGGCCACCAAGCACTGGCGCCTGCGCCTGGCCAACAACGCCACCCGCAGCTTCCGCTACCGGGCGCGCTACTTCCTCAAGTCGGGCAACCTGCGCGTGCAGGAAGACTGGGTCACCACGGCCGACCCGGCGGTGATCATCAACGAGCCCTTCGAGGGCGAGCTCAACATCCGCCTCATTCCGCTGCTGGACCAGACCAACCTGATGGAGGCGGTGGTCGACATCCGCTACCAGGAGCCGTCCTCGGGCTACCGGCGCGAGTTCCAGGAGATCTACGACGAGACCCGGCTCGACCGCCGCTCGCTGCGCATCCCCACCCTGGTGCCCGAGCCACCGCCCTTCACCTACGAGACCACGGTGGTGCGCGGCGACGGTTCGGTGTTCGAGTCCGGCCAGGTGGCGGCCGACGGCAACGTGGCGGTGATCATGGACGGCGTCGGCGTCACGCAGCGCATCCGGGTGCGCCTGCCCCAGGCCACGCTGGGTGCGCTGATCGCGCTGAAGGTGGACCTGCGCGGGCCGGGCGACGAGCCCGACTTCGCCAGCGTGCTGTTCACGCCCAGCCAGCTCGAAGAGAAGACCGTGGTGCTGGTGCAGCCGCCGTCGGCCGGTGGCGGGCCGTTCACCTACAGCTTCACGGTGACGGGCTACAACAACCTGGGCCAGCCGGTGCCCGGGCAGACCGGCCAGCAGTCGGGGCCGGCCTTCATCGTGCCCATGCCGGCCTGAGCCGGCGGCCGGTGTCGCTCAGGCGAACACCGGTTGCCCGTTGGCGAGCCGCTCGCGCAGGCTCGCCAGCATCTCGCGTTCCGGGAGGTCCTGCGCCCAGGCCGGGCGCAGCTGGAAGTGGGGCTGGTCGACGATGGTGGTCCAGTTGCCGCCCCACTCCAGCCCCAGCTCCATGCCCAGCACGCCGACCGCCTTGTACTTGGGCGACTCCGGCAGGTACCTGTTGCCGCTGAAGACGCCGATGTCGAAGGCGATGCCGAAGTTGTGGTTGGAGAAGCCGCCGCGCGCGTTGGTGACCTTGGGGCCCGGTGCGGTGCGTCCCTTGGCAAACAGCGCGTCCTGTTCCTCGAAGCTGCGGGTGCCGCTGATCACCTTGATCTGGATGCCGCTGGCGGCCGCCTTCTGCACCAGCGCGCGCGCCATGGGCCGGGCTTCCGGCAGCAGGGTGGCGATGGCGGTTTCGCTGCGCGGGTCCACCGCGGAGAGGGCCTGTTCGGGCGGCTTGCGGTTGATCGTCGGCTTGACCAGGGCGGCGTAGATGGCGCCCCAGGTCTGTGGTCCGGCACGGCCGTCGGTCTCGATGCCCAGCGCGCCCTGGACGGCGCGGATCATGTCGGTGATGTCCATGGAACCTCCGATGTGAAACGCTTCCCCTAGGAAGCCGGAGGGCCACTGTAGGACGCTCGCGCGGGGGCTTCATCCCTCGTCCAAGGGACCGCCGCCCAGGCGCTGCATGGCGATCGCTTCGAACGGGCAGCGCACCGCGCACTTCGCGCAGCCGGTGCAGCCGGCCTCGTCGTGCAGCGTGCTCTTCTTCTGCCAGCCCGGCACCACCGCCAGCGAGAGCACGTGCGGCGGGCACACCGCCACGCACCAGCCGCAGCCGGTGCAGCGGGTCGTGTCGATGACAGGCAGTGCCTTGCGTTCGCTCGCCATGGCGGTATTGTGTCGGGCCATGCAAGACGACATCCCCACCCTGCGCGGCATCCTCGCGCGCGACCGCACCATCGCCGTGGTCGGCCTCTCGGCCGAATGGCACCGCCCCAGCTACTTCGCCGCCAAGTACATGCAGGAGCGCGGCTACCGCATCGTGCCGGTGAACCCGCGCTACCCCGAGATCCTGGGCGAGAAGAGTTATGCGCGGCTGGAGGACATCCCCTTCCCGGTCGACATGGTGGACGTGTTCCGCAAGGTCGAGGAGATCCCGGCGATTGCGAGGAGCGCGGTCGCCATCGGCGCAAAAACGCTGTGGCAGCAGCTGGGCCTGATGAGCGAGGAGGCCGACCGCATCGCGACCGAGGGCGGGCTCGACTCGGTCTGGGACCGCTGCGTGAAGATCGAACACGCGCGCCTCTTCGGTGGCCTGAACTGGGCCGGCGTGAACACCAAGGTCATCTCGGCCCACCGGCCGAAGCAGGTCTGAAACATGGCCGACCGCAACTTCCAGCCCGAGACGCTGGCCATCCACGCCGGCCAGATCCCCGACGCCGCCACCGGCGCGCGCGCCCTGCCGATCTACCAGACCACCAGCTTCGTGTTCGACAGCGCCGACCACGCGGCCAGCCTGTTCAACCTGCAGACCTTCGGCAACGTCTACTCGCGCCTGTCCAACCCCACGGTGGCGGCGCTGGAAGAGCGCGTCGCCGCGCTCGAAGGCGGGCGCGCGGCGGTGGCCACGGCCAGCGGCATGGCGGCCGAGGCGCTGGCGCTGACCACGCTGCTGCAGGCGGGTGACCACGTGGTCGCGGCCGGCGCGCTGTACGGCGGCAGCGTGACCATGCTGGCCGTCAACCTCAAGAAGTTCGGCATCGAGACCAGCTTCGTCGACGCTACCGACCCCGAGGCCTTCGCCGCCGCCATCCGCCCCAACACCCGTGCCCTGTTCGCAGAGACCCTGGGCAACCCCAGCATGGTGGTGCTCGACATCACCGCCATCGCGGCCGTGGCGCACGCCCACGGCCTGCCGCTGGTGGTGGACAACACCGTGCCCAGCCCCTTCCTCTGCAACCCGATCAAATTTGGCGCCGACATCGTGGTGCACAGCGCCACCAAGTACCTCGCGGGCCATGGCAGCACGCTGGGCGGCGTGGTGGTCGAGAGCGGTACCTTCCCGTGGGACAACGGCAAGTTCCCCGGCATGACCGAGCCCTCGCCGGGTTACCACGGTGTCAGGTTCTACGAGACCTTCGGCAACTTCGGCTTCACCATGCGCTGCCGCATGGAAGGCCTGCGCGTGTTCGGCGCGGCGCTCGCGCCCACCAGCGCCTGGCAGATCCTGCAGGGCGTCGAAACCCTGCCGCTGCGCATGGAACGCCACTGCGCCAACGCGCTGGCCGTCGCGCAGTACCTCAAGGACGACCCGCGCGTGGGCTGGGTCAACTACCCCGGCCTGCCCGACCACCCGCAGCACGAGCTGATGAAGCGGCAGATGCGCGGCGCCTCTGGCCTGCTCGCGTTTGGTGTGAAGGGCGGTCTGGCCCAGGGCGTGAAGTTCATCGAGAGCGCGCAGTTCATGAGCCACCTGGTCAACATCGGCGACACGCGCACCCTCATCAGCCACCCCGCCAGCACCACCCACCGCCAGCTCGACGAAGCCCAGCAACTGGCGGCCGGCGTGCCGCCGGACATGGTGCGCATCTCGGTCGGCCTGGAGCACATCGACGACATCCTCTGGGACATCGACCAGGCGCTGGACCGCGCGGTTCAGGCCTGAAGCCATCGGCCAACGATCGACGAAAAAAAACCGGCCCAGTGGGCCGGCTTCTTTGCGAGGAGCGTGGGGGCTCAGTAGCCGCCGCGTCCGCCACGGTCGCCGTAGCCACCGCCGGTCGACTCTTTCGGGCGCGACACGTTGACGACGATGTTGCGGCCACCGACGGACAGGCCGTTCAGGCCTTTGATGGCGGCTTCGGCCTGCTCGGACGAGCCCATTTCCACAAAGCCGAAGCCCTTGGAGCGGCCGCTGTCGCGGTCCATCATGACCTTGGCCGAGGCCACGTCGCCGAACTCGGCAAAGTTGGTGCGCAACGAATGGTCGTCGGCGGAGTAGGGCAGGTTGCCCACGTACAGTTTGGTGCTCATGGCGAGCCTTTCAGAGAGTGGCGCCGTGGTCGGGACACAGCCCCGGTGGCGCAGAGAGAAGCGGCTTCAAAGGAT
Source organism: Hydrogenophaga pseudoflava (assembly GCF_004353865.1). NCBI lineage: Bacteria > Pseudomonadati > Pseudomonadota > Betaproteobacteria > Burkholderiales > Comamonadaceae > Hydrogenophaga > Hydrogenophaga pseudoflava. The sequence continues at coordinate 14,905 of NZ_CP037867.1, read as the reverse complement.
GCCGCGAGGACAGATGCCGCAGGAGCCGCAAGGCCGCCGGGCAGGGAGACGGGCTGTGCGGCACAGGGGCTGCCAGCCTTGGGGCTTCGGTTGGCGCATGCCAGCGAACCCCGCTCACCGGCGAATCATATGCCTTATGTAAATAAAAAGCCAGTTTTTTATTTTTACTGGTTTTAAAAATGGCTCATTCTGCCGCCGCCGATCACCCGCGCAGGCTTGCGGCGAGGCGCCCTGGAGCACGTCGACAAACCGCCGGGCAGGGCTCAGCGCCCGGGGAAAGGCGCGCCCTCACCTACCATCGACCCAGGAGGACACCATGAGCAGCTGCACCACTTTGTTGGTCATCGACCCGCAGAACGACTTCTGTGACCTGCCCGAGGAATGGCGCGCCGTGGACCCGCTGCGCCAGACCCCCGCCGCACCTGCGCTGCCGGTCAGCGGCGCCCACGCCGACATGCTGCGCCTGGCCGCGCTGATCGACGCCGGGGGTGGTGGCATTCACCGCATCGTCGTCACCCTCGATTCGCACCAGCGCTACGACATCGCCCACCCCACCTTCTGGCAGACCGGCGAAGGCGCGGCCGTGGCGCCGTTCACCGCCATCACCGCGGCCCAGGTCCGCGCAGGCGAGTACCGGCCGCGCGATGCGAGCGCCCTGCCCCGCACGCTCGCCTACCTCGACGCGCTGGAGCAGGCCGGCCGCTACACGCTGATGGTCTGGCCCGTGCACTGCGAGATCGGCAGCTGGGGCCACAACGTGCACCCCGCCGTCAAGGCCGCCTACAACCGCTGGGAAGACCGGCGCCTGGGCGTGGTGCAGAAGGTCACCAAGGGCAGCAACCCCTGGACCGAGCACTACAGCGCCCTGCAGGCCGAGGTGCCCGATGCGGCCGACGAGGACACGCAGCTCAACACCGCGCTGATCGCCAGACTGGACGAGGCCGAGCGCATCGTCATCGCGGGCGAGGCCAGCAGCCACTGCGTCAAGGCCACGGTCGAACACCTGGCGCAGCACCTGCCCTCGCGCCGGCTCGACAAGCTGGTGCTGCTGACCGACGCGATGAGCCCGGTCAGCGGGTTCGAGGCACAGGCCGCCGCTTTCCTGTCGGATCTGCAGCGCCAGGGCGCGCGCCTGGCCACCTGCGCCGAGGTCCTTCCCCTTCTTCAGGCCAGCGCCTGAACCCGGAGCCGCCATGGAACCCGTCATCACCAGCCTGCTGGACACCGACCTCTACAAGTTCACGATGTGGCAGACCATGCTGCACCGGCATCCGCAGACGCAGGCGGAGTACCGCTTTGTCTGCCGCAACCAGTCGGCCTACCCGCTGACCGAACTGCTGGACGAGGTCAACGCCGAACTGGACGCGCTGTGCGCCCTCTCGTTCACCGAGGACGAGCTGCGCTACCTCGGCGGCCTGCGCTACATCAAGAGCGACTTCGTCGACTTCCTGCGCATCTTCCGTTTCCAGCGCGGCTTCATCCAGGCCTTCGCCGAGGGCGACCAGCTGCGCATCGTGGCGAAGGGGCCGCAGGTGCACGTCATGGCCTTCGAGATCTTCGTGCTGGCCATCGTCAACGAGCTGTACTTCCGCCGCTTCGACCGCGCCTCGGCCGAGGCCGAGGGTCGCCGCCGGCTGGAGGCCAAGATCGCCACCATCGAGGCCTTCGTGCAGCAGCCCGCCCTGCGCCACCCCTTCGAGCTGTTCGACTTCGGCGTGCGCCGCCGCTTCTCGCGGCCCTGGCAGCGCGAGGTGGTGCAGGCCTTCAGCGCGCGCCTGCCCCAGGTGTTCAAGGGCACCTCCAATGTGCGGCTGGCGTGCGACCTCGGTCTGGTGCCCATCGGCACCATGGCGCACGAGTACCTGCAGACCTACCAGGCGCTGGGCGTGCGCCTGCGCGATTCGCAGAAGGCCGCGCTGGAGGACTGGGTGCAGGAGTACCGCGGCGACCTCGGCATCGCGCTGACCGACGTGGTCGGCATGGACGCTTTCCTGGCCGACTTCGACCTCTATTTCGCCAAGCTGTTCGACGGTCTGCGCCACGACTCGGGCGACCCGCTGGTCTGGGCCGAAAAGGCCCTGGCCCACTACGCCAAGCTGCGCATCGACCCGCACACCAAGCGCCTGGTGTTCTCCGACGGTCTGACCGTGGACAAGGCCATCGCCCTCTACCGCGCGCTGGGCGACCGCACGCAGCTGGGCTTCGGCATCGGCACCCATCTGTCCAACGACGTCGGATTGCAGACGCTCAACATCGTCATGAAGCTCACCAGCGCCAATGGCCAGCCGGTGGCCAAGCTGTCGGACTCGCCCGGCAAGACCCTGTGCGACGACGCCACCTTCCTGGCCTACCTGCGCCAGGTGTTCAACGTGCCTGCGGAGGCCACATGATCACCATCACCCTGGCCCAGCTCAACGTCACTGTGGGTGACATGGACGGCAACGTGCGCAAGATGGTGGCGGCCGCGCAGCGTGCGCGCGACGAGGGCGCTGAGCTGGTGGTCTTCTCCGAACTCTCGCTTACCGGCTACTACCCGGGCGACCTGCTCGACGAACCGCACTTCATGGCCCGCGTGGACGCAGGCTTCGAGGCGCTGCTGCTGGCCTCGCGCCAGATGCCCGCGCTGCACTGGGTGATCGGCATGCCGGCGGCCCACCAAGGGCCGGGCAAGCCGCTGCGCAACGTGCTGCGTGTGGTGCGTGCGGGCGAAGTGCTGCTCGAATACGCCAAGCAGCTGCTGCCCACTTACAACGTCTTCAGCGAGCGCCGCCACTTCGAGCCCGGCCCCGACGTGGCCAAGGTGCTGCGCATCGGCACTGCGCAGGTTGGCTTCCTGATTTGCGAAGACGGCTGGAACGACGGCGGCAGCGGCTACACGGTCAACCCGTTCGAGCGGCTGCGCGACGCCGCGCCCGACCTGGTGGTGTCCATCAACGCCAGCCCGTCCCACATCGGCAAGCGCGAACAGCGCCACCAGATCTTCGCGGCCGCCAGCCGCCGCCACGGCCTGCCCATCCTCTATGTCAACCAGGTTGGCGGCCACGACCAGCTGGTCTACGACGGCGCCTCCTTCGCGGTGGAGCCGAAAGCCGGCGTGGTGTTCGAGGCGCAGCGCTTTGCCGAGGACGTCACCACGCTGCGCTTCGAGGCCAGCGGCTTCCGCGACGCGCGGGGTGGCGCACTGCCTGCCGTGCCCGCCGAGGGCTTGTCCACTCTGGCCTTCTACCGCGAGCACATCGTGCTCGGCCTGCGCGACTACGCGCGCCGCTGCGGCTTCACACAGGCAGTGATCGGCTCCTCCGGCGGCATCGACTCGGCCATCACCATCGCGCTCGCGGCCGAAGCCTTCGGGCCAGACCGTGTGACGGCCATCACCATGCCCTCGGTGTTCTCGTCGGCGGGCTCGGTGGACGACTCGCAGGCACTGTGCGACGGCCTGGGCGTGCGCCTGCACCGCCACCCCATCGCCGATCTGGTGCAGGGCTACCGCACCGGCTTCGAGGCAGCTTTCGGCGCGCCGCTGCAAGGCCTGGCGCTGGAGAACCTGCAGGCCCGCATCCGCGGCACCGTCCTCATGGAGTACTCCAACACCTGGGGCCACCTGCTGCTGACCACCGGCAACAAGTCGGAGATGTCGGTCGGCTACTGCACGCTCTACGGCGACACCAACGGCGGCCTGGGCCTGATCGGCGACCTCTACAAGACCGAGGTGTTCGCGCTCGCGCGCCACCTGAACGACGCCGCCGGCCGCGAGATCATTCCGCAGGCCATCATCGAGAAGCCCCCCTCGGCCGAACTCGCGCCCGACCAGAAGGACACCGACAGCCTGCCACCCTACGAGGTGCTCGACGAAGTGCTCAAGCACCTGATCGAAGGCCACGGTCTGGCGCGCGAGGAGCGTGTCGAGGTCGAGACCTTCGTGGCCCGTCTGCTGCAGCAGCCCGAGGGCCCGGCGCTGGTGGACCGTGTGCGCCGCATGGTCGCGCGCAGTGAATACAAGCGCCGCCAGGCCCCGCCCGTCATCCGTGTGCGCGCCCGTGCCTTCGGCTCCGGCCGCCAGATGCCCATCGCCGCCCAACACTTCTGATCACCATGAACGCCACTACCCCGACCTTCGCCGCCGCCGTCTGCATCGGCCGCTTCCAGGGCCTGCACCTGGGGCAGCTCGCCGTGATCCGCCGCGCCCTCGCGCTTGCACCGCGCGTGGTGGTCGTCATCGGTTCCGCCTTCCAGGCGCGCAGCCCCAAGAACCCCTTCACCTGGGCCGAGCGCGTCGAGATGATCCGCCTGGCACTGAGCGCCGACGAGGCGGCGCGTGTGGGCTTTCTGCCGGTGCGCGACCACTACGACGGCCAGCGCTGGGTGCAGGCGGTGCGCGAAGGCGTGCAGGCGCAGCTGGGCACCCTGCCGCCGGGCCAGACCGTGCTGGTGGGCCACCACAAGGACGCGACCAGCACCTACCTCGACGACTTTCCCGGCTGGCTGCTGGACGACGTGGGCTCGCAGGGCGCGCTGCATTCGAGCGCCGTGCGCGACGCGCTGTTCGGCGCCGCCGGACACCCGCTGGAGCCCGCGCTCGCGGCCCTGGTCAGCCAGGTGCCGCCTTCAACTATCGACTTCCTGCGCGCCTGGGCCCAGCTGCCTTGCTACCGCGAACTGGGGACGGAGTGGGCCAGCCTGCGCGCCGAGAAGGCCTTGTGGGCCAGCGCGCCCTACCCGCCGGTGTTCGTCACGGTCGACGCGCTGATCCAGTGCGCCGGCCACGTGCTGCTGATCGTGCGCGACCGTGCGCCCGGCCAGGGCCTGTTCGCCCTGCCCGGCGGCTTTCTGGAGCCGCGCGAGACGGTCTACCAGTCGGCCCTGCGCGAACTGCACGAAGAGACCGGCCTGCACCTGCTGCCGGCCGACATCGCGCACGCGCTCAAGGGCGTGCGCGTGTTCGACCACCCCGACCGCAGCGCGCGCGGCCGCGTCATCACCCACGCCCACCACTTCGACCTGGGCCAGCGTCCGCTGCCCGAGGTGCAGGGCAGCGACGACGCGCGCTCGGCGCAGTGGGTGCCCATCGCCGACCTCGCGGCGATGGAAGACCGCTTCCACGACGACCACTTCCACATCCTCGACAGCTTCCTCGGGCTGACCGCCTGAAGCCGACGCCGCGCAGTGTATCGACGCCCGGCTCCGGTGCTCCGGTGCTTCGGTGAAAGGAATGGTGTTCAGGCGCGGTGGCGCGCGGCCAGGCGCTGCGCCAGCGCCACCGCCTCGGGCGCCACGCTCTGCGGGGCGGCATCTTTGGCGCCCAGGTGGGCCAGCAGGTGGTCCAGAAACGCCGGCTGCGGCGGGATCGCACTGAGGAACAGGGCCTGGCCACCGCGGGCGATCAGCACTGTGGGGAAGGTCTCGATGTCCAGCCCCACCTCGTCCATCAGGTCCGGCTCGTCCTCGATGTCCAGCCACTGCCAGCGGTGCTCCGGGTGGCGCGCGATGACCACGTCCCAGTCGGGCCGCCAGGCCCGGCAGGCACTGCACCACTCGGCACACAGACAGACCACATCCAGCATCGCGCGCTCCAGCCCAGACATCACAATCGGGGGAGCATAGCCGCGCCCCCGCGGCTCCAGTAACCCCACACCTCCCATTCCCATGCAAGGCGCCCGCCGAAAAATCGTCTACGTCACGCTCTACGAACTGTTCGCCATCGCCATCAGCAGCACCGGTCTGGCCGCCGGTTCCGGCGCCAGCCTGGAGCGCGCCGGTGTGGTCGCGGTGGTCTCGGCGGTGATCGCCGTGGTGTGGAACCTGGTCTACAACACCCTGTTCGAGCGCTGGGAGTCGCGCCAGAGCGTGCGCGGCCGCAGCGTCGGGCGCCGTGTGGCGCACGCCGTCGGTTTCGAGCTGGGCTTTCTGGTGCTGCTGGTGCCGCTGTTCGCCTGGTGGCTCGGCATCAGCCTGGAGCACGCGCTGGTGCTGGAGATCGGGCTGGCCATGTTCTTCCTGCTCTACACCTTCGTCTTCAACTGGGCGTTCGACAAGGTGTTCGGCCTGCCCGCGTCGGCGCTGCCGCTGCCCGAAACCCCATGAATGCCGAAGCCGTCGTTACCCACCACCTGCGCATCACCGGCCGTGTGCGCAATCGGCGGGACGGGAGCGTGGGGGGCGCTGACCGGGTTGGAGCAGCGGGAGACGGCGTAGGCGTTGCTCCCGCATAAGATGGACACCCGCCCTTGGGAGAGCCTACCGTGATCGTTTTCCTGATCGATGCCGACAACCTGAGTTCGCCCGCCTGGGTGAACGAAGCCATCAACTCTATCGAAGCCACCGAAGGCCCCATCGCCGTCCGGCGAGCCTACGGCAGCGCGGAGAACCTCAAGGGCCTGGCCGAACCGTTGCGTGACTGGGCCATTCGCCCGTTCCTGAACGTCTACCTCACCAAGAACACCACCGACATGGCGCTCGCCGTGGACGCCATGGAGCTGGCCTGTCAGACACCGGCTCCGCACACCGTGGTGGTCGGTTCGGGCGACGCGGACTTCGTGCCCCTGGTCGTGCGTTTGCGCGAGCGGGGCATCAAGGTTCTTTGCGTGTCCGAATACCGCAAGATGGCACCCGAAGCACTGAAGGCCTATGACGGCGTGATCTACGTGGGCCGAACCGCTGCCGCCCACGCGACCGCGACCCCCAAGGCGCCGCCCCCGGCCAAGAAGGCCGCCGCTCCAGCACCTACCGCCAAGAAGGCGCCTGCCAAGAAGGCGCCCACCATCAAAAAGGTGGCCGCGAAAGCCGCAACCGCTGCATCCGTCACACCCGCTGACCGGGTCACCAAGGACATGGTGCTGGAGGCCATCCCCAAGCTGAAGACCGGTGAGTGGATTCCGATATCGGATGCGGCCAAGGCGTTGCACGACAAGAAGCTGCTGAGCAAGAGCGCCTCCAGTGCGCGCCTCTTCAAACGGTTTCCGCAGAGTTTTGAGCTGAAGCCGGAGAAGCAGCCCAACCAGGTGCGGTTGACCGGCGCCGCCGACTGAGTTCAGCCCTTGCGCAAGGGCGTCTCGCGTAGTTACGCGAAGCTCGCTCGGTAGGTCACAGGGTCCAGCGCGCAGTGCTGATCGAGTGCTCCATTGAGGGCAAACAAACGTGGTGCCTGGCGAAACTCGAACAGGCGGCAAAGGACGAAGTGGTCTTTGGCGTCTTTTGAAAAGTCCAGTTCGTTTCGGGTCACAAAGAAGGGCGTCTCTTTGCCAAAGGCGGTCGTCTTCACCTCGATGAAGCGCTCCCTTCCACTGGCGTCGAACGACAGCACGTCGTAGCCAAGACCATCACCTTTGGTTTGTGAGACATGCTCGACGCGGTCTGCCAGCGTGGTCATGCCGAGCTGATTCAATCGCCAGTGCTCGAAACGAACCACAAACTCTTCTCCGGCAATTCCAAGGCTGGTGTTGCGGGCCTCTCGGGCGATGTAGTCACGTTTAACGGGTGCGTAGTCTCTGTAGGGCGCGGCGTCCGTTGCGACGTGCTGACGCTTGGGTGCATTGGCGACCACTTTGGAGAAATCGATCAGCTCCGGGCTTACAGCCGGTTGCTCGACAGCGGCGAGCGCCAGTGAATCGAGTGAGGTCTGGCGAGTGACTTGCGCTTCAACGACTTCGCGCAACAAGCTCTGGTAGTTGGACCGCGGTTGATACCCTCGAACAGTGGGGAATCCGAGATCCCTCATCACTGCACTGATGTTGCAGTGTTTGAACTCAATGGAACCGTCAGTGCGCCCCTGGAGCTTTTGTTGAAGCGCTCTGCGATGGGCTGTCTTGCTGAACGCCTGTCCCGCCAGTTCAAGGCTGAGCATTTTCAAGTAATCAGCGACGATGGCTTCAACTTCGAGGCGGTTCCAATCTTGGCTGGTCATGGCGTTACTGGGTTGCAGATCATGCCGACGGTAGGAGCACCCTCAGCTGAGGACGCTCCTTGAGGAGCGGCAGTTCACTGACCATACCCGAACCCTTCTTCCCACACCTGCCCCAACTTCCCCAGCAACTCCGCCGGCACCCGCTGATCGCCCCGCGCCTCCTCCAGCGTCGCGCGCATCGCCTCGGCAATGCGCTGCAACGTCTGCGCGGGCTGGCTCACGCCGCAGATGCGGCGCCCGAAGTCGATGAGTTCGTCGCGTGTGGGGTAGGCCTTGCTGTGGTGCCTGCCGGCGAACAGCTTCAGGGCCAGCGTGCGGTCGGTCAGCTCTGGCCCGCCGGGGTACTGGGTGTAGGTGTAGATGGCGGTGGTGACCACGTCGAACAGCGGGGCGAGGCGGATGTCGGTGGCGGAGCGGTAAAGAACGCCGAAGTTCTTGAGGTGGGCGTCGCCGTTGCGGACCATCACGGACAGGGCCACCTGCTCGAAGAAGCGGTGCAGTTCGCGGGCCGGCAGCTGCAGCTGGCGCAGCAGCTCGGCCACGCGCTGGTAGCTGCCCTGGTATTTGCGGTCCGACAGCACATCTCGCACCCTCAGACCGGCCAGCGCCGCGATGTCTTCGAAGCCCAGACGTTCGATGTGTCCGTCGGTGTGGTGAACCAGGTCGAAGCGGTCCAGGATCAGCATCTGCCCGTCGTGCGAAAGATCGAAGCCCGGCGTCTCGATGCCGGCGCGGCGGGCGGCGCTCAGGCACAGGTATTCGTTGGCGGCAAGGCCCGGATAGGCGGGGCTGGCGGCTTTGACGATGAGAGAGGGAATGGGCACCGTGGGCCGGTCGGGCACCATGATCTTGGGTTGCATGCCGGCAATGCCGGCGCCGGTGCTGAGGTAGGCTGCCATGAGATCGTTGAACAGCTCGGGCGTGTAGCGGGTCTGCAGCAGTTCGGCTTTGCTCAGCGTCCTCGGCGTTGCTGGCTCGGGCGTGTCGGGCAGGCTGTAGCCGAGCCGGCCGATGCCATTGCGGCCCACCAGCGCCAGCAGGTGCATGGGCGTCATGGGCTGCTTGGGAAACAGCTGCCGGATCTTCATGAACAGATCGCCCTCGGGCAGGTTCTGGTCCATGGGCGGGAACAGGTCGCCGTCTTGCCAGGTCAGGCGTTCGCTGGCGGGCATGAGCAAGGCCACCGACAGCTGCGACGGGTCAGCGTCGAGGTAGCGGAATTCGTAGGTGGAGCCCTTGAGCAACTGACCCGCCTGCGCGTGGTCGCCAATGGCGACCTGCAGTTGACGCAACTTTTCAGGCAGCTGGGTCATGGCCGGAGCTCCCGCCCTCTGGCGCGTCTTCGTCGTCCATCTGGAAGCGGCGGGCGACCTCGGCGGCCGACGGCAGGCCGGCATTTTCAAGCCTCAACGACAGGCCAAGGGCAGCCATGACCGCCAGCAAGGAGGAGACTGTGGTGTCCTCACCAGCCTCCAGCCGATAGACGACTTCGCGCACCTTGCCGGCCTTGGCGGCCAGCTCTGACTTGCTCAATCCCAAGGCCTCGCGCCGCAAGCGCAACTGGGCACCCAACTCGTCGGGAAGCCGTATTTTGTCAGTCATGGCTTGCATTTTTGTCATTTGAAGACCTGAATGCAAGTTGCAACTGACATTAAACGTCAATGTTGCCGGCTCTGAGCGCGTTGGTTTCGATGAAATCCCGCCGCGGCTCCACCTCATCCCCCATCAACATGGTGAACACGCGGTCGGCTTCGATCGCGTCGTCGATCTGCACGCGCAGCAGGCGGCGCACCTGCGGGTCCATGGTGGTTTCCCACAGCTGCTCGGGGTTCATTTCGCCCAGGCCTTTGTAGCGCTGGCGGCTGGTGGTGCGTTCGGCTTCGCTGATGAGCCACTGCATGGCCTGGCGGAAGTCGCCGACCTTTTCTTCCTTCTGCTTGTCGCCTTCGCCGCGCTGCGCCTTGGCGCCTTCGCCCAGCAGGCCGCGGAAGGTGTCGGCCGCGGTGGCCAGGGCGGCGTAGTCGGCGCCGTGCACGAAGTCCTGCGTGAGGATGCTGCTCTTGACGTTGCCGTGGTGGCGGCGGCTGATGCGCAGGATGGGTTTGTCGCTGCGCGCATCGAATTCGCCGGCCACTTCGGGCGGCACGCCTGTGGTGCTCAGCTCGGCCAGCTTGGCCTGCATGGCGACGGCGCTGGCTTCGGCCTCTTCCACGGTGTCGAGCTTGACGCTCACGCCGTCGGCAATCGCGCGCAGCGCTTCGGCGTCCATGAAGTTGGAGAGGCGCTCGATCACGCGCTCGGCCGCCTGGTGCTTGCGCGCCAGTTCGGCCAGGGTGTCGCCCTCGAGCACGGTGTTGGCGGCGCCACCGGTCTGCACCTTGGCGCCGTTCAGGGCGATGCGCAGCAGGTACTGGTCCAGCGCGGGCGCATCCTTCAGGTACAGCTCTTCCTTGCCGTTCTTCACCTTGTACAGCGGCGGCTGCGCGATGTAGATGTGGCCGCGCTCGACCAGTTCGGGCATCTGGCGGTAGAAGAAGGTCAGCAGCAGGGTGCGGATGTGGGCGCCATCGACGTCGGCGTCGGTCATGATGATGATGCGGTGGTAGCGCAGCTTGGCGACGTCGAAGTCGTCCTTGCCTTCCCCGCCCGACCCCTCGCCGCCGGCCTTGCCGATGCCGGTGCCCAGCGCGGTGATGAGGGTCAGGATTTCGTTGGAGCTCAGCAGCTTCTCGTAGCGCGCCTTTTCCACGTTCAGGATCTTGCCGCGCAGCGGCAGGATCGCCTGGAATTTGCGGTCTCGGCCCTGCTTGGCCGAGCCGCCAGCGGAGTCGCCCTCGACGATGTAGATCTCGCACAGGGCGGGGTCTTTCTCCTGGCAGTCGGCCAGCTTGCCGGGCAGGCCCATGCCGTCGAGCACGCCCTTGCGGCGCGTCATCTCGCGCGCCTTGCGCGCGGCTTCGCGGGCCTTGGCGGCCTCGACGATCTTGCCGCAGATGATCTTGGCGTCGTTGGGCTTTTCCTGCAGGTAGTCGGTCAGCAGTCGGGCCACCACGTCTTCCACCGGGCCGCGCACTTCGCTGGACACCAGCTTGTCCTTGGTCTGGCTGGAGAACTTGGGTTCGGGCACCTTGACCGACAGCACGCAGCACAGGCCTTCGCGCATGTCGTCGCCGGTCACTTCCACCTTGGCCTTTTTGGCCAGGTCGTTCTCTTCGATGTACTTGTTGATGACGCGCGTCATCGCGGCGCGCAGGCCGGTCAGGTGGGTGCCGCCGTCGCGCTGCGGGATGTTGTTGGTGAAGCAGAGCACCTGCTCGTTGTAGCCGCTGTTCCACTGCATGGCCACCTCGACACCGATGTTGGTGCCCTGGTCGCTCTGGCGGTCGCCGATGGCGTGGAAGCAGTTGGGGTGCAGGACCTGCTTGCCCTTGTTGATGAACTCCACAAAGCCCTTGACGCCGCCGGCACCGGAAAAGTCGTCTTCCTTGCCGCTGCGCTCGTCCTTCAGGCGGATGCGCACGCCGTTGTTCAGGAACGAGAGTTCGCGCAGGCGCTTGGCCAGGATGTCGTAGTGGAAGTCGTTGTTCTCTTTGAAGATCTCGGTGTCGGGCAGGAAGTGCACCTCGGTGCCGCGCTTCTCGGTCGCGCCGATCACCTTCATCGGCGAGACCTCGACGCCGTCGCGCATCTCGACGATGCGGTTCTGCACGAAACCGCGCGCGAACTCGATCTGGTGGACCTGGCCTTCGCGGCGCACCGTCAGGCGCAGCCACACCGACAGTGCGTTCACGCAGGACACGCCCACGCCGTGCAGGCCGCCCGAGACCTTGTAGCTGTTCTGGTTGAACTTGCCGCCCGCGTGCAGCTCGGTCAGCGCGATTTCGGCGGCCGAGCGCCTGGGCTCGTGCTTGTCGTCCATCTTCACACCGGTCGGGATGCCGCGGCCGTTGTCGGTCACGCTGATCGAGTTGTCGGTGTGGATGGTGACGACGATGTCGTCGCAGTGGCCGGCCAGGGCTTCGTCGATGGAGTTGTCCACCACTTCGAAGACGAGGTGGTGCAGGCCGGTGCCGTCGGACGTGTCGCCGATGTACATGCCCGGGCGCTTGCGAACGGCCTCCAGGCCTTCCAGGATCTGGATCGCCCCCTCGCCATAGCCTTCACTGGCGCCGGCCTGGTTCGCGTCGATCTTGGGCTGGAAATTGGAGCTGTCGGCGCCTGCTTCACCGGTGTGAACGGCGTCTTTTCCGGAATCGGCGGGCTTGTTGGCTTCGGACATGGTGAATTTCTCTGACTTCTAGAAACGCCAAACCCGCTGATCAGCGGGTTGGCATGCAAGGTGGCTGCGGGTGTTGCGGATCAGATCCGCATGGGCATGACCACGTACTTGAACGCGTTGTCTTCGGGGTTGGTGATCAGCGCGGAGCTGTTGCCGTCCTGCAGTTCGATGCGGACCATTTCCTGGCCCATGTTCTGCAGCGCATCGATCAGGTAGGTGACGTTGAAGCCGATTTCGATGGCGTCGCCGCCGTAGTCGATGTCGAGCTCGTCGACCGCCTCTTCCTGTTCGGCGTTGCTGGACGCCACGCGCAGCGTGCCCGGCTCGACGTTCAGGCGCACGCCCTTGAACTTCTCGCTCGTCATGATGGCGGTGCGTTGCAGGCTGGCCAGCAGCGGCTGGCGGCCCAGCGTGACGATGTTCTTGTGGTTCTTCGGAATGACGCGGTTGTAGTCGGGGAACTTGCCCTCTACCAGCTTGGTGACGAACTCCATGCCGTCGAAGCTGAACTTGGCCTGGTTGGCGGCGAACTGCATCTCGATCGCGCCTTCCTTGTCGGACAGCAGGCGCTGCAGTTCCAGCACGGTCTTGCGCGGCAGGATCACTTCCTGCTTGGGCACTTCCACGTCCAGCTCGGCACTGGCAAACGCGAGGCGGTGGCCATCGGTGGCGACCAGCGAGAGCTTCGTACCCTCGGCCACGAACAGGATGCCGTTGAGGTAGTAGCGGATGTCGTGCACCGCCATCGCAAACGACACCTGGCCCAGCAGGCTCTTGAGCGTCTTTTGCGGCACCGAGAACACGGGGCCGAAGCTGGCCGACTCCTGCACCAGTGGGAAGTCCTCGGGCGGCATGCTCTGCAGGGTGAAGCGGCTCTTGCCGCCCTTGAGAATGGTCTTGCCACCGGTGTGCTCCAGGCTCACAGCCTGGTCGGCCGGCATGGTGCGCAGGATGTCGATCAGCTTGCGCGCGCCGATCGTGGTGGCGAAGCTGCCGTCGTCGCCGCCCAGTTCGGCCGTGGTGCGGATCTGGATTTCCAGGTCGCTGGTGGTCAGCTGCACCTGGCCTCCGGTCTTGCGCAGCAGCACGTTGGCCAGGATGGGCAGCGTGTGACGCCGCTCGACGATGCCGGCGACCGACTGCAGCGCGGCCAGCACCTGGGCCTGGGAAGACTTCAAAACGATCATGTCAGACTCTTTCGTCACTGGTTGACTGGCGCTCTGTCGCGGCGCTCTCCTCGGGCATGCCTCTCAGCCCCCTCGAAACCCAAAACGTAGCTATTTTCACCTGTTTTTACAGACCGCTCCGGGTGCCCCCGGTCAGCCTTTCAGGGTCTGCTCCAGCACGTGCAGCTGCTGGTTCAGCTCCGTGTTGGTCTGGCGCTCGGCCGCGATCTTGCGCACTGCGTGCAGCACTGTCGTGTGGTCCCGGCCGCCGAACAGCTCGCCGATCTCGGGCAGGCTTTTCTGGGTCAGCTCCTTGGCCAGGAACATCGCGATCTGGCGCGGCCGGGCGATGCTGGCCGGGCGCTTCTTGCTGTACATGTCTGCGACCTTGATCTTGTAGTAGTCGGCCACCGTCTTCTGGATGTTCTCGACCGAGATCTGGCGGTTCTGGATCGACAGCAGGTCCTTGAGTGCATCGCGAGCCAGCTGGATCGATATCTCTTTCTGGTTGAAGCGGCTGTAAGCCAGGATCTTGCGCAGCGCGCCTTCGAGTTCGCGCACGTTCGAGCGCACGTTCTTGGCGACGAAGAAGGCGACCTCCTCGGGCATCACGGCATTCTCGGCCGCGGCCTTGTTGATCAGGATCGCCACGCGCATTTCCAGCTCGGGCGGCTCGATGGCCACCGTCAGGCCGGAATCGAAACGCGAAACCAGACGCTCGTGGATGTCGGCCAGACCCTTGGGATAGGTGTCGCTGGTCAGCACGATGTGGCTCTTGCGGGCCAGCAGCGCCTCGAACGCGTTGAAGAACTCTTCCTGCGTGCGTTCCTTGTTGGCGAAGAACTGCACGTCGTCGATCAGCAGCAGATCGAGCGAGTGGTACCGCTCCTTGAACTCGTCAAACGTCTTGCGCTGGTAGGACTTGACCACATCCGAGACGAACTGCTCGGCGTGGATGTACAGAACCTTGGCCTGCGGCTTGTCGGCCAGCAACTGGTTGCCGATGGCGTGCACCAGGTGGGTCTTGCCCAGACCGACGCCGCCATAGATGAACAGCGGGTTGTAGAGCTGACCCAGGCTGCCGGCCACGTGCATCGCGGCGGCGCGCGCCATGCGGTTGGCCGAGCCTTCAACCAGCGTGGCGAAGGTCAGCGCCGGGTTCAGGCGGCTGCGCGGTCCGGTGGCTGCGGTGGGCTCGGCGGGCGCCACATCGGGCAGCTCGGCCAGCACCTGTTCCTGCACGGTGCGCGACGATGGAGTGCTTCGGATGGTGGCTTCGCGAGGAGCAAGCGCTAACTCCAGTACCACGGGAGCACCCTGGATGCCCTCCAGCAAGGCGGTGATCCGGGCCGCGTACTGCGCCCGGATCCAGTCCATCTTGAAGCGGTTGGCGACCGCCACGGTGACGCGCGACCCGTCGGGCGCGACCGTGGCCGAGAGCGGACGGATCCAGGTGTTGAACTGCTGCTCGGGGATTTCCTGGGCGAGACGGTCGACGCAGGACAGCCAGAGCGACGAGGCGTCGCTGGCAGCAGAAAGGGGGGAATGGCCCTCGATCAT